>WKFK01000014.1 GCA_014872815.1 Paracoccaceae bacterium | reverse complement strand
GTTCCTGAAGTGGGGCATAAATAGGGGCATTTCTCAGACCCGGTCTGGATCTAGTTGCTTGCTTGCATAGTTCAATGAGAAGTGGCTGGGGTGGTAGGATTCGAACCTACGATGCGCTGTACCAAAAACAGGTGCCTTACCACTTGGCTACACCCCAACTGTGAGGGGGTGTTTACTTAGCCGTGCGGGGAGGCGCAAGAGCAGAAATGCATTTTTGGCAGAAAAAATTTCACTCAAAATACAGAAAAATTTTCGGAGATTTTTAGGACTTCGCTAACCCCTGATTTTTAAGACCCTGCGTCATTTCTCACACCCGCTCGTGGACAAGAGGACCGCCCGCGCGACATGGTGGGGCAACGAGTTGGAGAGGAGTTGGGCGATGTTTCTGGGAATACGACCTGAAAACGAAAAGCTGTTGGCGCAGGTTAAGGACATGATCCGCGAGGAGGTGATGCCTCTGGAGGAGGAATATCACGCGGAGATCGGTAAGGGCGACCGCTGGACCTACACGGAACGTCAGGCAGAGATCCTTGAGGGGCTCAAAGCCAAGGCCAAAGAACGGGGCTTGTGGAACTTCTGGCTGACCGATTCCGACAAAGGGTTCGGGCTCTCCACCGTGGAATATGCCTTCTTTGCTGAGGAGATGGGCAAGACGCCTTTGGGGGCGGAAGTGTTCAACTGCTCGGCGCCGGACACCGGTAATATGGAGGTGTTTGAGCGCTATGGTAGCGACGCCATGAAAGAGGACTGGCTCAAGCCGCTTCTGAATGGGGAAATCCGCTCTGCCTATCTGATGACCGAGCCGGATGTGGCCAGTTCGGACGCGACCAATATCGAAATGTCCTGCGTGCGAGAAGGCGACGACTATGTGCTAAATGGCGAGAAATATTGGGCTTCTGGGGCAGGGGACCCGCGCTGCAAAGTCTATATCGTGATGGTGAAAACCGGTGGGGATGATCTGCCCGTGCACAAGCGCCAGTCGATGATTGTGGTGCCTGCGGGCACCGAGGGCATCGAGATTTTGCGCCCCATGATGGTCTACGGGCAGGACGACGCGCCGCATGGGCATATGCACATCAAGTTCACCAATGTGCGCGTGCCAGCGGAGAATATGCTGCTGGGCGAGGGGCGTGGCTTTGAGATTGCGCAGGGGCGGCTTGGGCCTGGGCGTATTCACCATTGTATGCGCGCGATTGGGCAGGCCGAGGCGGCGCTGGAGCGGATGTGCAAACGCGCGTTGAGCCGGGAGGCCTTTGGCAAGAAGCTGGCGCATCTGGGGGCGAACTACGACATCATTGCCGAGTGCCGTATGGAGATTGAGCAGGCGCGGCTGCTGTGCCTGAAGACCGCCTGGATTATGGATCAGGGCGACGCGCGGGCGGCGGCGCCGTGGATCAGCCAGATCAAAGTTGTGGCGCCCAATGTTGCGCTGAAGGTGATCGACGAGGCGGTGCAGATGTTTGGCGGCACCGGCATTTCGCAGGACACCCCGCTGGCGCAGGCCTGGACACACGTGCGAACGTTGCGTCTTGCGGACGGTCCAGACGCGGTGCATCGCCGCCAAGTGGCCCGCAAAGAGCTGCGCCAATACACGCAGGAAAAGGTCTGATTTTCACGTCGGTATAACGTCGGTATCGCGACTGTTTTGCGGAGGTGCGTGTTTTGAGGCCCCGACTCGGTGAGTCGGGGCCTATTTTTGTTGCATTGGGGAAGCGCGCAACAGCGGGCGGTGGGGTAAGCGGCGGTTGTTTGATATTGAATGTCGCGGTGCGGGATTGATCTAAGCGGGCTTGATTGGGTCAGCAACCGCTGCCGACCCCAAGCGGCCACAGCCACCGTGGCTTCTGACACTCATCGCAGCACGACGACCGATTTCTCCTGAACATCGGCATTCAGAATTCTGGCGTTTAACGGACGGAAATTGGTACACGGCTTTTTCCATATTTGGGTTTGGGGTAGTAGTAAAAAGTCTGAATTTCACATTTTTTTCAATTTGTTGCATGCATTTGTTCGAGGCCGGAGCTTTCAAGAGAAATTTCAGATCAGGGTGAGACGCGGAGTGAAGTGATGCCGGCTAATTATCGGGCTCCAAGTGATCGGAGGGCCGGCCGGGCGCAAGCATTGCCGATATTTGTGTGGCTGCGTCACATCATGGGGGTCGAATTCTGTCACAAGTGTTGAGTTAAAGCTGCGAACTCGGCTCTACTCAGGGCGCAAAAAAACTGAATTTGGAAGGAAATGAGTTGGTTGACGTAGATGTAAACAATATGGCGCGTGATATTGTGATCGCGGGCATTTCGGAAACGCCGGAAGTTGGCGGCGTTCTGGGTGGCCTTCTAGGCTTGTTATGGCCTGAGTCCGAAGAGGATGTCTGGGGGCAGATCAGGAAGAAAGTTGAAAAGCTGATCGATAAGAAGATCGCCGACACCGTTTTCCGCGAGACGACGGAATCGCTAAATGGTCTTGAGAGAGTTCTGCAGGACTACGTGGATGAAATTGGTGTTGATGATCCCACGCAGAGCCTGATTGGTGATAAATTCGCCAGCGCGCTTTCGCAGTTTGAGGATTCTGCCGACAGCTTTATGGCTGAAGGGTACGAGATCTTGCTGCTGCCGCTCTTTGCGCAAATGGCGAATATGCATTTGTCGCTGCTGCGGGATGCTGTTTGTTTCGGGAAAGACTGGGGCTGGAACGATAAGGAGGTTGAAGACCATCACAGATACCTTGTTAAGGCGATCCGCACCTATGAATCTCACGCCAATAAGTGGTTTGACGAGGCCATCAAACCGATGCCTTTTATGAGTGAGATGATTATTTTCAAAGAGGTGAACAAAAAGGCGCGCGAACTGACACTGAGCGTGATGGATTTTGCCCATTACTGGTCGTATTTTGACCCTGATAACACACCTCGCGGAAAGGTGCCGCCGCCACAGCGGGAAATTTATGCTGATTTTCTGGGAACGACAGACGCCAGTAACTTCAAGTACGAATCCCGTCACGACAGTAAAATCACCGGTGTTCATATCTGGGGCGGCGAACAGATTGACGTTATTCAAGTGAAGTATGGCGACACATGGGGCCCCAAGATGGGACACGTAGGGGGTGGTACCGATAAACCCCCGAAAGGTCTGAACCTGACGGTGAGCGAGGACAAACCACTTTACCAGATTACCGGTGCAGCCGGTGACGTTCTGGACAGCATTCAGCTTCACTTTATTGAAACGGATGAGGATGGAAACGAGAGCTTTTCGAAGTCAAACAGATGCGGGGGCTCCGGCGGCGACGAATATAACTTCTATTATAAGGACCACATTGTCTCTAGTCTAAAGGTCATGGGGGTCAGTAGCCATTATGGCTGTGGCGACAGCCTGCTGATCGGGTTCAGATACAAGGACAGCTACGGGTAGAAATATCGGCTTTTGCAGGATCAGCTTGGTAACAAAGCTCGGGATGAGAAACGCGACAGAGATTTGCAGAACTGACTTTTGTAAACCGGAAAGCCTGCCCCTCTAAGGCTGTCTTTGATCTGATATGGTTCTGAGATTCAGTCAAGGAAGGCTTTTCTGACACGTAGTGGGCAGGTCTGGAGTTGGCGCTCTCTTCCCGGGTTGTGGTCGGGTAGTATTCGACCTTTTTCCAGAATCCTTCGCTGATCACTTTGTTCAGAAGCTCGTCGTCTTTCAAGCTTTTGATCCTTATGCGCGCATAGGTCGGCTCACTGATGCGGAGCAAGATGGTTTCGCTCGGTCGAAATCTTAATTGAAGAAATTCACGTTAGAAGAGCGGCCGCTCAGCGGAATTATATCATCGTCACCAAGGGCACGCCGCCGCAGGCGGCGAGGCTGTCGAGGGAGACAAGCTTGCGGGCGCGGGGCAGGTTGGGGCAAGCCGTGCGAGAAAATTGCGCTAGGTGAGTGCCTCCGCCGCAATCGCCAAGCCATCGGCGACGGCTGTGAAAACCTCAGAGACTTTGTGATCAGCCTGCGGGAAGCGTGCTTTGGCGGTGTCTTGCACCACCGACAACAGGCTGGAGCCACCGACGTAGATCACTTGGGTCACATCCCGCGCGGCGGTGCCAGTGTCCGTCAAAATGTCCCCCATGGCCTGATCGAGCTTGGCGGCGTGGCCGGCGAGGATGTCGGGCAGCAGCGCGGGGGGAAGGGGGACGGTTAGGGTGCTGTCGAGCACGGAGAGGTCGATTTTGGGATTGGACGTGGCCTTGCTGGCGGAGACTTTGCCGGCCTCCACCGCAAAGGCGATGTCATGGCCGAGCTCGTCGCGCAGGACCTCGGCGAGGCGGGCGATTTGGTCGGGCGCTTGGGCTTGGCGCAGCATGTCGTCCACGGCGCGGCGGGTTTGCGCGGTGTAGAGGAAGGGGATTTTCTCCCAGGTGGCGAGGTCGTTGAAGATCGCCGCTGGGGCGGTGTGGGTGCCGCTGCCAAACTGGTTGCGCAGCTCGGTGCCGCGCCCCAAGAGCGGCATGACGCGGTCGATGCTGATGGCGCGGTCAAAGTCGGTGCCGCCAATGCGTACGCCGTGGTTGGCAAGCGTGTCGATGCCCGCGTTGGTGGTGCGGAAGAGCGTGAAGTCGGAGGTGCCGCCGCCGATGTCAACGATCAGGCCGAGCTGGCCGGGCTGTTCCAGCGCGCCGTTGGCGATGGCGGCAGCCTCGGGTTCGGCCATGAAAGTGACGTCGGTGAAACCGGCGGCGAGGTAGCAGGCGCGCAGGTCGGCCTCGGCTTGCGCCTCGCGCGGGTCATCTGCGCCGTGGAAGACCACTGGGCGGCCGGAGAGGGCGTGCTCAAACGTTAGGCCGGTTTGGGCCTCAGCCGTGGTTTTGATGTGGCGCAGGAAGCGGGCGATGATGTCGACAAAGGTCACGCGCGCGTTCAGGATCTGGCGCTTTTCATGCATCAGCGTGGTGCCGAGCACACGTTTGAGGGCGCGCATGAAGCGACCTTCGAGCCCGTCCAGAAGCGCCTGGTTGGCTGGGGTGCCGAGCAGGGTCGCGCGGCTGTCGAAGTCGAAGAAAAACGTGGTCGGCAGGGTGGTTTCACCATGCGCGAAGGTCATCAAATGGGGCGCGCCGTTGACGGCCACACCTGCGGCGGAGTTGGAGGTGCCAAAGTCGATGCCAAGGGTATGGGTGTGCATGGTCCGGTCTCCGCCACTAAAAACGAAGGCGCGGGTTTAGGGTCTGTTTGGGGAGCGGTCAAGGGCTCAGAACAGGGGGCCTGCGGGCGCGCTGAGCAGAAGGGCCTCGTGTTCATTGTAGAGGCTGCGCATTTGCGGGGTCTCGAGGTGTGTCATGAACACGCGTGTGACGGGGACCTGTTGCCAGTAAAGTGCGGCGTGACGTTTGGCCTGACCCTGTTTGAGAAAGCGCAGGGCGACGCTTTGGCTGAATGTGGCGGAGACAAATCCCGTGGGGCGCGGTGGCGTGAGCGGGGCGTCAGAGTAGATCACGCGATACAGAGGAATGTGGGTGATCCCAAGAGCGTGGAAGGCGGCGCGAAGGAAGGCCAGTCGGACGAGGATGTGGCGCTTGCGGTGCGACATGGATTTGGCGCCGGACAGTTCGGCCGGGTCGCGCAGGATGTTCCCCTCGAAGGCGCAGAGACCAAGGTCGGCGAGTGCAAGCCGATGCGCTTTGATGGTTTCACCCGCGTGTGGGTTGCTGACGTATTGGTTGGCGACATCGGTTTCGATGTGCTGTGTGTCATGCTGCGTTAGCCATGCCGACAGGACCTTTGGATCAGTGAACGCGGTGAAGGTTTCCGCAGAGCGTGTCACGTTGGGGTGGTGTTCTGCCTTGGTCAACCAGTCCTTGGCTTGGATGGTCAGTTTGCTGAGCTGGGCTTCGGTGTTGGCGTATTGGGCGGCCTGTGTTGGGACTTGTAGGCGTCGGTTGAGGCGATGGCTGGCGGCTGTGAGGGCGTCTTGGATGCTTTGGGGTAGAGTCGGCCAGGCGGGGTCGCATCGGAATTTATGTGATTGCCAAACCGGAAAAGTCCAGTGCGCCCCAGTGTCCTCAAAATCGAGGACTTCCACGGTAAAACTTGCCGTGTGTTCGTTTAGAGCGATGATCCTAACCGGGGTGTTGCGCGGGTCTCGCATCCACAGCGTGGCACCAAGGTTGAGATCGGCGAGAGTGGCAACTTCAGCCTGAGGTGGGGGAGGAACCGCGATCAGAGCACCGGATTGAGGGAGACACTGGCACAGGCGGCCAGGCTGGTGAGGGTTACTAAAGCGGCGAGGATTAGGATTGTGCGTGTCATGACCTGCTCTCAAATGCTTATCTGTTTTTTTGAGAACAGCCTGAGTGTTGGGGCGGTGTCGGGTCAAGCCCCGCTAGGTTTTTGTCAAAGAAACGAGTCTTTTTGGCATCGCCTGTATTGGGAGAAAAAAAAGGGCGGCCAAGCGGCCGCCCTTTTCATAATTGGTGACTTTGCGATTTAGCCCTGCAGGCTGCGCACTTCCAAATCGCCTTCTTCGCGCGCTTTCATGGCGCGGGCGGCGGCGTGGGATGCGGCGGCTGTGGTGAAGTAAGGGATCTTGTCGTAGAGCGCGACCGAGCGGATTTCGCGGCTGTCGTTGACGGCTTGTGCGCCTTCGGTGGTGTTCATCACCAAAGACACGTCGCCGTTTTTCAGCACGTCCACGATGTTTGGACGGCCTTCATAGACTTTGTTGACCTTCTCACAGGCCACGCCTTGCTCGTTCAGCCAAGCGGCGGTGCCGGAGGTGGCGATAACCGAAAAGCCCAGATCGATCAGGATGTTGGCCGCGTCCACCATGGTGGCGGTCTTGTCGTCGTCCTTGACCGAGATGAAGGCTTTACCTTCGGTTGGCAGCACCATGCCTGCGCCCATCTGTGCCTTCAGGAAGGCGCGGGCAAAGGAGCGATCCCAGCCCATGACTTCGCCAGTGGAGCGCATTTCCGGGCCGAGGATCGTGTCGACACCCGGGAAGCGGGCGAAGGGCAGCACGGCTTCTTTCACGGAGAACCATGGCATGTTGGGGTCTGCCAGTGTCATCTGATCCGCAATCGGCTGATCCTTGGTGGCGTCGAGTTCCACGTAAGGGGCGCGTTTTGGGAAGTCCGCCAGTTTCTCGCCCGCCATGATACGCGCGGCGATGGAGGCAATGGCGCTGTCGGTGGATTTTGCCACAAACGGCACGGTGCGCGAGGCACGTGGGTTCACCTCGATTAGGTAAATCTCACCATCTTTGACCGCGAACTGCACGTTCATCAGACCAACAACATTGAGTGCGATGGCCAGCGCGTGGGTCTGACGTTCGATTTCCGCGATGGTGTCTTTGTCCAGCGAGTAGGGCGGCAGGGAGCAAGCTGAGTCACCGGAGTGTACGCCAGCTTCTTCGATGTGCTGCATGATGCCGGAGATGTGCACATCGGTGCCATCGCAAAGCGCATCCACATCCAGTTCCACAGCGCCCGCGAGGTAGCTGTCGAGCAGCACAGGACTGTCGCCAGAGACCACCACGGCTTCGGCGATGTAGCGTTCCAGCTGTGCCATGTCGCGTACGATCTCCATGGCGCGGCCACCAAGAACGTAAGACGGGCGGATCACCAGCGGGAAGCCAATGTCTTCGGCAATGGACAGCGCTTCTGCATCCGTCGACGCGATACCGTTTTTGGGCTGTTTGAGCTCCAGCTGGTTGACCAGCGCCTGGAAGCGTTCGCGGTCTTCGGCCAGGTCGATGGCGTCCGGGGTGGTGCCGAGGATCGGAATGCCTTCGGCTTCCAGCGCGTTGGCCAGCTTCAGCGGGGTCTGGCCGCCAAACTGTACGATCACGCCGTGCAGGGTGCCGTTTTCCTGCTCCACACGCAGGATTTCCATCACGTGCTCAAAGGTGAGCGGCTCAAAATACAAACGGTCGGAGGTGTCGTAGTCGGTGGACACGGTCTCTGGGTTGCAGTTGACCATGATGGTTTCATAACCCTGATCCGTCAGCGCGTAGCAGGCGTGACAGCAGCAGTAGTCAAACTCGATACCCTGACCAATCCGGTTTGGACCACCGCCTAGAATGACCACTTTCTTGCGGTCAGAGGGGCGGGCCTCACATTCCACTTCGCCCATCATTGGGGTCTCATAAGTGGAGTACATGTAAGGGGTCTGCGCTTCGAATTCTGCCGCACAGGTGTCGATGCGTTTGAACACGGCGGTGACACCCAGACCGGTACGGGCTTTACGCACTTCGGTTTCGGACAGGCCGGTCAGTTTGGACAGGCGTGCGTCGGTGAAGCCGAGCATCTTGAGCTGGCGCATGGCCTTCTCATCGATTGGCAGACCGTTAGCGGCCACTTCGGCTTCGGCGTCGACGATTTCGCGGATGCGATCCAGGAACCACGGGTCGAACATGGTGACGTTCTGGATCTCGTCGTTGGTCAGGCCATGGCGCATGGCTTGCGCGATGGTGCGCAGTCGGTCCGGGGTGGCGGCGCTGATCGCTTTGATCACGGCGGCTTTGCCGGAGGACGGATCATCCGCACCTTCGATGGCGATTTCGTCAAAGCCGGTCAGACCGCTTTCCATCGACGCCAGCGCCTTTTGCATGGATTCGTGGATCGTGCGGCCAATGGACATGGCCTCGCCCACGGATTTCATCGCAGTGGTCAGGTTTGGCTCAGAGCCTGGGAATTTCTCAAAGGCGAATTTCGGGATCTTGGTGACAACGTAATCGATGGTGGGTTCAAAGGACGCAGGGGTCACTTTGGTGATGTCGTTGTCGAGTTCGTCCAGCGTGTAGCCCACGGCCAGTTTCGCGGCGATCTTTGCAATCGGGAAACCGGTGGCTTTGGACGCCAGTGCAGACGAGCGGCTCACGCGAGGGTTCATTTCGATCACAACCATACGGCCGTCCACCGGGTTGATCGCCCATTGCACGTTAGAGCCGCCGGTTTCCACGCCGATCTCACGCAGCACGTTGATCGAGTGGTTGCGCATGATCTGATATTCTTTGTCGGTCAGGGTGAGGGCAGGGGCCACGGTGATGGAGTCACCGGTGTGCACGCCCATGGGATCGACGTTTTCGATGGAGCAGACGATGATGGCGTTGTCGGCACGGTCGCGCACCACTTCCATCTCGTATTCTTTCCAACCCAGCAGGCTTTCATCCACGAGGATCTGGTTCACCGGGGAGGCGTCCATGCCGGTGCGGCAGAAGTGGATGTAGTCGTCACGGTTGTAAGCCACGCCACCGCCGGTGCCGCCCATGGTGAAGGCAGGACGGATGATGGCGGGCAGGCCGATGTCTTCGAGTTCTTCCAGCGCCAGGCGCACGCCTTCGTCCAGATCCGCAGAGCCGTCGTCTTTCTTGGGCGCGGTCACAATGGAGGCGCGTGGGTTTTCGATGCCCAGACGGTCCATGGCTTCGCGGAAGAGTTTGCGGTCTTCGGCCATTTCAATGGCGTTGCGGTCCGCGCCGATCATCTCCACACCGAATTTTTCCAGCACACCCATTTCTTCCACCGCCAGTGCGGTGTTGAGGCCGGTCTGACCACCCATGGTGGGCAGCAGCGCATCTGGGCGCTCTTTCTCAATAATCTTGGCAACGATCTCCGGGGTGATCGGCTCGATGTAGGTTGCGTCCGCCATGTTGGGGTCGGTCATAATCGTTGCCGGGTTGGAGTTCACCAGGATGACGCGATATCCCTCTTCTCGCAGCGCTTTACAGGCTTGAGCGCCGGAGTAATCAAATTCGCAGGCTTGGCCAATCACAATGGGGCCGGCCCCGATGATCATGATCGAGGAGATGTCGGTTCTTTTGGGCATGGTGGACCTCGGGCTGGTGGCAGCGATGTCTTGGCGGGCAGGAGTCGCCAAATACGCAAATTGTCGTGCGTTATACGGATCAGAAGGAAAGGCGCAAGGGGGATCGCAAAATTGTCGTCATGCGCCGCAAATGACCACTGTTTTTTAATAAAATGCAACGTATATGGCTGGCAAGGAACTATCACCGACCGGGGGACGGACGTGCAGATTCGGTTTGACCATGGGCCAGTCGGCGGCGCGACGCTGTTTCACAAGCCAGAACATGTGATTTCGATCACCGAACCACATGAAGTGGACATGGCGTTTGAGGTGCTGACACAGGCCCAGGACGCCGGGTTCTGGCTGGCGGGCTATGTCAGCTACGAGTTGGGCTATGTGCTGGAACCCAAGCTGCGGCGGATGTTGCCTAAAACGCGGCGGTTGCCACTGATCAATTTTGGTGTGTTTCGCGCTCCGGAACTGGCGGGGCCGTTGTTACGCGATGGCGGATTTGAAGTGCAGCCTTTTGAGCCGCGCTGGAGCGCGGCCACTTATCGGGCGGCGTTTGATCGGGTGCATGGCTATATCGGTGCCGGTGACATTTATCAGGCCAATCTGACATTCCCTATGGATGCAAAATTTCTGGGGGACCCTGAGACACTCTATGAAGCTTTGGCAACGCGGCAGTCCGTGGGGCACGGCACGCTCGTGCGCCAAGAGGGGCTGCCCGACATTCTCTCCCGCTCGCCGGAGCTGTTTTTCCGGACCGATGAAAAAGGCTGGATCGAGACGCGCCCCATGAAAGGCACGCAGCCGCGCAGTGAGTATGCACAAGAGGATGCGCGGCGGCGGCAGTGGTTGGCAACGGATGAGAAGAACCGGGCCGAGAACCTTATGATCGTCGATCTGCTGCGCAATGACATCAGTCGCGTGAGCAAGCCGGGATCAGTGCATGTGCCAAAGCTGTTTGAGATCGAGAGTTACGCAACGGTGCATCAGATGACCTCGACCGTGGCCGCAGAGTTGCAGGAGGACGTGCGCTTGGCCGATATTTTGAAGGCGCTGTTCCCTTGCGGGTCCATCACGGGCGCGCCGAAGCTGCGCGCGATGGAGATCCTGCGTGATCTGGAACCTTGGCCGCGTGAGATTTACTGCGGCTCGATTGGTTGGGCTGCGCCGGATGGGCGGTCTGAGTTCTCCGTGGCGATCCGGACGTTGATGGCGCAGGCGGGGCAGGCGACATTGAATGTGGGCGGTGGTGTTGTCTGGGACAGCCAAGCGCCGAGCGAGTATGAGGAAGCGCTGTGGAAAGCACGGTTCGCACAGTTCCAGCCGGAACCCGCCTGATCGAGACGTTTGGTTATCGGCCGGGGCAGGGAATCGCTCGGCTTGATTTGCATCTGGCGCGGCTGGAGCGCTCGGCGCGGGCTTTGGGGTTTGCGTTTGATCCGGCGCGGGTGGCTGAGGCAATTGCGGCGCTGAATGGTGATCGGGCGCTGCGCTGTCGCTTGACGATGGGCGCGGCGGGGGATGTGGAGATTACAACGGCAGAGTTGCCGGCGGGATCTAATGTACCTTGGGTCTTTCGGATTTCTGCGGCGCGTTTGAACTCTCTCGATCCATTGTTGCAGCATAAGACGACACGTCGGGCTGTGTATGACCGATGGCGGGCGGCGTTGCCAGATGGCGTGCAGGAGTGGGTGTTTCTCAATGAACGGGGGGAGGTTTGTGAAGGCACGATCACCAATATCTCGATTACAACGCGTGCCGGCGCACGGTTGACGCCGCCGTTGAAGACAGGGTGTTTGCCCGGCGTGTATCGGGAGAGCAGATTGCGCAAAGGGCTTTTGAACGAAGCGCCACTGACATTGGATGATCTGCGGGATGCGGTGAGTATCAACCTTACAAATTCTCTGAGAGGATCAACACACGCAAAGTGGGACGACAGCTGCCCGTTTAAGAGTTGACCTTTCAACCTGTCGGGGCGTGCTACAAGCCCGGACCGCGCCCGACCCTCCCCCCAGGAGGGCGCACTTGCAACGATGGATTAGAAAGCACCGGCCCGCGGACCTCGGGACCATAGGGTGCAACAAGCGGTGTGGCGCCCACCTGGGGTCGGGCGCGGTCCTCCGCAGATACTGGCCCTTTTTCCACGCAAACCGCCGCCGTTCTCTTGACTTTGTCGGCCCAAAAAGGTGTATCGGGCCGACTGTAGTTATTCACCCTGAAAGAGGGCCCGCACATGCACGCCTATCGCAGCCATTCCTGCGCCGATCTGAACAAATCCAACGTGGGCGAGACCGTCCGCCTGTCTGGCTGGGTGCACCGCATCCGCGACCACGGCGGTATTCTGTTTGTCGACCTGCGTGACCACTTTGGCATCACTCAGGTTCTCTGTGATCCGGACAGCCCCGTGTTCTCCGAGATGGAGAAGGTGCGCTCTGAGTGGTGTATCCGCATCGACGGCAACGTGAAGGCGCGTGATCCTGAGCTGGTGAACGACAAGATCCCAACCGGTGAGGTTGAGGTGTTTGTGCGTGATTTGGAAGTTCTGGGCGCGGCGGACGAGTTGCCTCTGTTGGTATTCGGCGATCAGGAATACCCGGAAGAGACCCGTCTGAAGTATCGCTTCCTCGACCTGCGTCGTGAGCAGATGCAGCAGAACATGACCATGCGCTCGGACGTTGTGGCCTCTATGCGCAAGCGCATGTGGGACAAAGGCTTCCGCGAGTATCAGACGCCAATCATCACCGCGTCTTCGCCAGAGGGTGCGCGCGACTTCCTCGTGCCGTCCCGTATCCACCCTGGCAAGTTCTATGCGCTGCCACAGGCGCCACAGCAGTTCAAACAGCTGATGATGGTGGCGGGCTTTGACAAGTACTTCCAGATCGCGCCTTGCTTCCGTGATGAAGACCCGCGTGCGGACCGCTCCCCAACCGACTTCTATCAGCTCGACATGGAAATGTCCTTTGTGGAGCAGCAGGACGTCTTTGACACCATCTCGCCCGTGATCGCGGGCGTGTTTGAGGAGTTCGGCGGGGGCCGCAAGGTGGATGCGCCAAACGAATGGCCGCAGATCCCTTATGCAGAAGCCGCGCTGAAGTATGGCTCTGACAAGCCCGACCTGCGCAACCCGATTGAGATGCAGGTTGTGTCCGAGCACTTTGCCGGTTCTGGCTTTGCGATCTTTGCCAAACTGCTGGAGCAGGAAGGCACCGAAGTGCGCGCCATTCCGGCACCAACCGGTGGTTCGCGCAAGTTCTGTGACCGGATGAACAAATTTGCCCAAGGCGAAGGCCTGCCGGGCATGGGCTACATCTTCTGGCGCAAGCAGTCTGCGGACACCATTGCGCAGGAGCAGGGCATCTCTGTGAAAGAGGTGAACGCGAAGATCAAAGCTGGTGAGATTGTTCTGGGCGAAGAGGCGGCGGGTCCGCTCGCGAAGAACATCGGACCTGAGCGCACCGAAGCCATCCGTCAGCAGCTGGGTCTGGGCGTAGGCGATGCGGCCTTCTTCCTAGGCGGTAAGCCAAAGGCGTTTGAAGCGGTTGCTGGTCGTGCCCGCAACGTGATTGGCGAAGAGCTTGGTCTGATCGACAAAGACCGTTTTGCTTTTGCCTGGATCGTGGACTTCCCGATCTATGAGGCAGACGAAGAGTCCGGCAAGATCGACTTTGAACACAACCCGTTCTCCATGCCGCAGGGTGGCCTTGAGGCACTAAATGGCGATCCGCTGGCTGTGAAAGGCTATCAGTATGACCTCGCCTGTAACGGCTATGAGCTGGTCTCCGGGGCGATCCGGAACCACAAGCCAGAGGTGATGCTGAAGGCGTTTGAGATTGCCGGCTACGATGAGGCGGAAGTGAAAGAGCGCTTTGGCGCGCTTTACAAAGCGTTCCAGTATGGTGCACCGCCCCACGGTGGCTGTGCCGCCGGTGTGGACCGCATTGTGATGCTGCTCGCGGATCAACAGAACATCCGCGAAGTCATGATGTTCCCAATGAACCAGCGTGCGGAAGATTTGATGATGAACGCGCCGAGTGAGCCATCGTCCGATCAACTGATGGAATTGGGTCTGCGGGTGATCCCGCAGGAGTGATTCTGTCGCGACATTGCTGAGATTTAAGCCGCCTGCGACTCTGTCGCGGGCGGTTTTTGTTTTTTGCGACGGAGATTAGGCGGAGTTTCGTAGTATATTGGCATGTTGGCGCACAGCGCGTGG
Organism: Paracoccaceae bacterium; assembly: GCA_014872815.1. Lineage (GTDB taxonomy): Bacteria > Pseudomonadota > Alphaproteobacteria > Rhodobacterales > Rhodobacteraceae > Shimia. The sequence continues at coordinate 898,205 of WKFK01000014.1, read as the reverse complement.
TGGCACGCGCGCTATATGTTAGCATAGAGCTGTCTACGATACGCGATGAATGAGGAGCACGCGGAATTGGTTTTTGACCCTGATATGGCGCAGACTCGGTTTGGCTATGGTCGGTCGCCGCTGGTGCCAGGTCCTCGAGATGTGGACGAAATGGTGGCCCAATTGCGGGGCACTGAAGAGCCATTGGCCGGTGTGCGCTTTCCGTCAGATGAAGAGATGCGCGAGCGGATCGCCGCGCTGATGGGAAAAAGGCGGGTTTTCAGGAGCGCTGCCGAAGGAAGTCTGGAAAGGGAGCGGCTGCAAAAACAATATCGGGCTGCGCGCCGTGCTGCGTTTCAGGAGATTGCCGGCTGGACGGGCGCGACTTTGGCGCGGCGTGTGTGGAGCCGGGACGGTTTGCGGGAGCGCTTGGTCGCGTTTTGGGCGGACCACTTCTCCGCTCCCGGTAAAAACGAACGTTACAAGTATACGGCTCCGTCACATGTTGCCAACGCTGTGCGGCCCCATGTTGCTGGGCGTTTTGAGGAGATGCTGATCGCTGCCGCTTTGCATCCGCAAATGCTGCATTATTTGGATCAATCTACGTCTATCGGGCCGAACAGCCCCTTTGCTAAGGCGAAGCCTGAAAAGCATCTGGGATTAAACGAAAATTTGGCGCGTGAACTGCTCGAGTTACACACTTTGGGGGTTGGGAGCAGTTACACCCAGTATGACGTCCGCCAGCTGGCGGAACTTCTGAGCGGTTTGACCGCGCATCCCAACAAAGGCACGGTGTATGTGACCAAGCGAACGGAGCCGGGGTCTGAAACGGTGTTGGGCAAAGAATATGGCACCCGCCGTTCTCGCATTTCGGACGTCGAAAGTGCCTTGCGTGATTTGGCCCGACATCCGGACACAGCGCGTCACCTCAGTCGCAAATTGGCGGTGCATTTTGTGTCTGAAACGCCTGATGAGGATTTGTTGGTCTCTATGGCGGCCCGCTATCTGGAAACAGATGGTGATTTGGTAGAGGTGGTCGAGGCGATGCTGCGACACCCGGCATCTTGGCACCCGGTGGAGCATGGCATCGGCAATTTCAAGCAGCCGGAGCTGTTTGTGTCTTCGGCTTTGCGGGCCCTTGCTGTGCCCTTAGACCAGCTCCTGACCGTTCGCAGAAATCGATTGGATCAACTGCTTGGGACACCATTGCGCACCATGGGGCAGCCATGGCGGCAGCCAATCGGACCGGATGGATTTTCGGAAGAAGACGTGCATTGGATCACCGCACAGGGGATGGCGGCAAGGCTGCAATGGGCGCTAAGCGTTCCAACGGCATTGGTCGGTGATTTGCCGGATCCGCGCGCGTTTGTGGAGACGGCTTTGGGGCCAAACGCGCCTGCGGCTGTGCGGTTTGCAGCAGGGGCAGCAGAAAACCGTCGTGAAGGCATTGCGCTGGTGCTTATGTCGCCGGGATTTCAGCGGGTTTGAGGAGGCAGGCATGGGCAAAGCAGATATGAACCGCCGGGCGTTTCTGGGCCGGGGCTTGGCTATGGGGTGTTCATTGGCAGCAAGCCCATTGCTCACACCTGTGAGTTTTGCGGCGACATCAGGCGAAAACCGTCTCGTGGTCATCATTTTGCGCGGAGGTCTTGACGGTTTGGACTTGTTGCAGCCTGCCGATCCTGGACTGCAGCTTTTGCGGCCCACATTGGCCGCGCGAAAACCGTCTGGAATGGAAGTCTCCGGCGGGGCGATGTTGCATAAATCTTGCGCACCTCTTTGGCCGTTGTGGCGGTCGGGCGAGTTGGCATTTGTGCAGGGGGTATCAACGCCCTATCGCAACAAGCGCAGCCATTTTGATGGTCAGGACTACCTTGAGGCTGGCACAACCAGTCTGAGTGGCACCGGTCCTCGAGACGGGTGGCTGAACCGGATGCTGCAGAATATGCCGGGCAGCGAAATGAGCACGGCCTATGCGGTCGGGGCGGATCCGATGCTGTTAAGCCGTGGCGATGCGTCTGTGGAAACCTGGTCGCCTGACGTTGGGTTTGTGCTTTCCAGCCAAGGCGCGCGTTTGTTGGAGTTGACCATGGAACGCGATCCGCAGATGTCACTGGCTATGAGTCGTGCGCTTTTGTTGGCCGGTGAAGGCGGCGGAGGCGCCATGGCGGTTGATGATGCGTCCATGATGGATGAGCTGGAAGGCATGATGGACGCGCAGATGACAACCAATGGCAAGGGGGCTGCGCAGGCACATGTGCGCGTTGCCGAGTTTGCTGCGCAACAATTGCGTGACGCGGCGCGTGTTGCGTGTTTCTCGATTGGTGGGTGGGACACGCATGCCAATCAGGCCAAGGCATTGCAGAGACCTTTGACACGGTTGAGCGACAGCCTGTTGGCCCTAAAGTCTGGTGTGGGAGACAAGGTCTGGTCCCGCACAACCGTTTTGGCGATGACGGAGTTTGGCCGAACAGTGGCGGAGAATGGCACCAAAGGCACAGACCATGGCACCGGCGGCATGATGGTTATGGCCGGGGGGGCGATCCGGGGGCAACAGATACACGGCCAGTTGGCAGGGTTTGAGGAAGCGGACCTGTATCAGGGGCGTGATTTGATGCCCACAGATGATGTGCGTCGCTATGCGGCTTGGGCCATTCGAGAGAGCTTTGGCCTAGATCGGGCGGCTTTGGAGAGTGTGGTGTTTCCGGGGATGCAGCTGGGGGATGCGCCTGGGTTGTTGGCTTAAGTCAGAAAGGCTTGGCGCGCGCTGTGCGCTGTGCCACTACTGTGCCAACTGAAGGAAGACCACTCATGCAAACATCCCGCCCTGTGGGCTTTGCCGTGCCGGATTGGACCGCGCCCCCGCGTCCATCGGGCGAGGTTTTGGACGGCCAGTACGTGCGACTTGAGCCACTGAACGCAGAGGCGCACGCAGCGTTGCTCTATCGAGCATATCAAGCGGATGATTGGGTTTGGGATTACATGCCGTACGGTCCATTTCATTCGGCCGCGCAGTACCATCGCTGGGTGCGCGAGACGGTGGAGAACAAGGACCACTTTTTTTACGCGATTTACAACAAGGCGGAGCGCACATTTACCGGTGTTGCGTCGTACCTGCGGATCTATCCGGAACGCGGCTCGATCGAAGTTGGCAATATCAACTTTGCGCCGATGATGCAGGGGACACCTGCCGCAACCGAGGCTATGTTTCTGATGATGCAATGGGCCTTTGATGTGGGCTATCGCCGCTATGAGTGGAAATGCGATGCGCTCAATGCGCCCTCCCGTCGCGCGGCACAGCGTTTGGGGCTGAGCTATGAGGGCATTTTCCGTCAAGCGCTGGTGTACAAAGGGCGCAATCGTGACACCGCTTGGTTTGCAGCGATTGACCGGGAGTGGCCTGCGTTAAAGGCCGCGTTTGAGGTCTGGCTGTCGCCAAGCAATTTTGATGACACAGGCCAGCAGCGCGAACGATTGAGTGATCTGACCCAGCTGGTGCGCGCGGCCAATGACCCGGAGCAAGGCTAGCGTGAAATAGAAAAGGCGAGGCCCTGTGGCCCCGCCTCACTGTCCCGTATCGTGAGCGGTCGTTTCAGTGTCTAGATGGTGGCGGCTTCGGTCAGGCGATTTTCTACGACGCCGTTGAGTTCGGCCACATTGGCACGTACGCCAGAGCCTTCCTTGCGTGCGGTTTCCACAGCTTTGACTGCGTTCAGCAACCCTTTGTCACCCGCGCTCCGTGCGAGGCCACCGAGGAATTGTGCCACGTAGTCAATGAGGTCTTCGTCCCCGTCTTTCAGTGTGTCTGCGGCGTGCAGAAGGTCGTCACGGAAAGCAACAGGGTCCGGTTGAATGGCTTCGTTGTCCGCGATGCGGGCCACAGTTGGGCGGTAGGCGTCCGGCAGGCGGCGCAGGATCGCTTGTTGGAATTCAGCCAGTGAGCCATAGGGTTTGGCAATGAAACCATCCGCGCCTGCGGCGAGTGCCGCCTCTTGGGCGAAGTCGTCGCCGGAGGTGCCAAGGATCAATTCAATTCGCGGAGAAGCTTTGTTCAATTCTTCGATCAGGTCAGCGCCGGACCCATCAGGCAGGCCCATATCCACTATGGCGACCGTTGGCATGTAGACTTGAAGATGTCGTCGGGCGGAGGTCAAACAATCCGCGCGGCGGATGCGGGCACCAGAGCGCACACACATCAGACGCAGCGCGTCAGAGGAGAAACGGCTGTCTTCCACCACCAAAACGGTCATGCCCAGAAGGGGGCGGGCGGCTGATGGGGTGGTCAGCGGGGAGAAAGGCGATTTGTCGTCCATGATTGAAATCCTCAACGAAGCGAACACTATGAGTACCGAAACGTGGAGATAGGCTAGGAAGACATGCCTAACGAAACGTTAAAGCCCACCGCGACGCCCTGTCTCTTGCGCCTCTGTGTCATTCACGCACATAAGGACGGTGAGCGGGATCCATGCCCAATTGGAGGAGGCAAAAATGATCGGACGATTGAACCACGTGGCCATTGCGGTGCCAGATCTGGAAGCAGCAAGCGCACAGTACCGAGACGCGCTTGGCGCGAAAGTTGGCGCACCACAGGATGAACCGGATCACGGTGTGACGGTGGTGTTCATTGAGCTGCCCAACACCAAAATCGAGCTGCTCTATCCGCTGGGAGAAGACAGCCCAATCAATGGCTTCCTTGAAAAGAACCCGGCCGGGGGCATTCATCACGTGTGTTATGAAGTCGACGATATTCTGGCGGCGCGCGACCACTTGAAATCCACCGGTGCGCGGGTTCTGGGGAGCGGGGAGCCAAAGATCGGGGCGCATGGCAAACCTGTGCTGTTCCTGCACCCAAAAGATTTCAACGGTTGCCTTGTGGAACTGGAACAGGTCTAAGGCCTCAACCCAAACGTAGGAGGATTAACGGGTGCAAGATTCCCGTTAATTTTTTGTCAGGAGCGCGCAATGTCCATCACCTCAGCCCTCGTTTTATATGCCGTTGTCTGGTTCATGACCTTTTTGATCGTGATCCCGATTCGTCTCAAAACACAGGGGGATGTGGGCGAGGTTGTTCCGGGCACGCATGTCAGCAGCCCGGAGCATCATTACCTAAAAGCAAAGGCCTGGATCACCACCGGTGTTGCGGCGGTGATCTGGGCGATTTTGTTTTGGATCATCACATCTGGTCTGATCACTGTGCGTGATTTTGACTGGTTTAACGTGATGGGGCCCGCTGAGGTGTCGGTTCCAACTGATGGAACAGATGGGTAAAGGTCGCGGCGCCTAGGATTGGGATCACCAGGTTCAAAAGGGGCACGACCAAAGGCATCGCCATGAGCGTGCCCGCCAGCCAGATGGTGCCCATGTGCTTTTTGCGCAGCTTTTTGGCCTCCGCACGTCCAACACGGCGCATGGCGACCAACTGGAAGTATTCCCGGCCCAGTAGGAAACCGTTGAGACCCCAGAAGATGAATAGGGAAAACGGTGGGAAGATCGCGTAAAGCACCAGCGCCAAGATGTTGGCAGCGATCAGGACACCGAGAAAGTTGACGCTATCCTTTAGGCCCTCGGAGAAACTCACGCGGGGCACATCGGGAAGTTCCGGGTAGTGCTTATCTTCCACCGCGTCGGCCACTTCGTCCAAAAACAGGGACGTGATGGCCGAGGCGACCGGGATCATCAGAAAGATCGACAAGGCGATCATCAGGAAAAGCGAAGCGAAGGTAAAAAGGTCGCCAACCCAAGAGATATTGCCCAGAAGTTCCTGCACGGTTTGGCCCGCGCCAATCCAGTTCAGAAACATCAGGAACGCGGTATAGACCGCGATCAGCAGCACAAAGGTGAGGCCAATGCCTTTGAAGAGGACCCGGCGAAAGCGCGGGTCCCCAATTTGGGTCAAGGTTTTGCCAAACGAGGTGATTGCTAGGCTGACAGCCATGTGACTTTGGTCTCCATGTTGGGGCGAGGGCGCTCAGGTGGCGCGACTTTTTCGGTTCCGATGTGGATGAAGCCAGCAACGCGCTCACGTGGGGAGAGGTCGAGGCCCTTTTCCACAAAGCCGCGATCGTGGCTGGCCCAACCGGAGAGCCAGTTGGCGCCCCACCCAGCGGCCAGCGCAGCATTTAGCAGTTGCAGGCACACACAGGCGGCAGAATAGGTCTGCTCAATCTCTGGGATTTTCTCGCTGATGACCGGTGCTTCGATCACCGCGACAACCAGATCGGCGCGGTCAAATTGGTCGTGCGCCTTGGTGACTTTGTCCGCGTCCAAGCCGAGGGTTTCGCCGCGGTCTTGGGCCAGCCTTGCAAGTTTTTTCAAAGCGGCGCCTTCCAGGACGATCAGACGCCAAGGTTCCAGTTTGCCGTGATCCGGGCTGCGCAGGGCCGCTTCCAGAAGGGGCTCCAGTTCTGCGCGGGTCGGCACGGGGCCAATCAGTGTTTTGGCTGGACGAGAGCGGCGGCTCAGCAGAAAATCCAGCGCGGCTTGGTTTGGTTGAGGCATAGGGTCTTCCCTCAGGAGTTGATTGGTTATGTTGGCTTGGCTCGGAAGGGTTTCAACCGGGCGGGCTGGAGAATATTTCGGCCATCTCATCCACCAACGCGGCAAAGAAGGCCTCCACGCGGGCATTTGGCTGGCGTGTTGCGAGTGCGGCAGCCATAGGGTCTTCCGCAGTGATGGAGGAACCTGAGAGCTCTTCAATAACGGCATGACCGCAGAAGGGCACATAGGCTTCAGAGTAGCCGCCTTCGTGTACCAGCAATAGTTTGCCGGCACAAAGGGTGCCTGCAGCCTGCATCACTTGCCTGGTCATCTGCCGGAAAGTGTCGGCGGTGGCCAACATGCGAGACAGCGGATCGAAGGCGCCTGCATCAAAGCCACAGGCCACAATGATCACGTCCGGCTTGAAGCTGTGCAGCGCTGGCAGGACAATTTGGTCCATCGCGTAGAGATATGTGTTGTGACCGGCGCCCGGAGGGAGCGGGATATTGATGTTTGTGCCGAGGCCGTCGCCTTTGCCTCGGTCGGTCACGTCGCCCGTGTCCAGGGGGTAATTGTGTTCCTGATGCAGGGAAATCGTGAGCACATCGTCGCGGTCATAGTAGATCGCTTCGGTGCCATTGCCGTGGTGCACGTCCCAATCCAGAACGGCGACACGCTTTGCCAGGCCTTGTGCTTGGATTTCCTCAATCGCGACAGCGATGTTGGCCAGAAGACAGAAACCATTGGGCCAGTCTGGCAGGCAATGATGGCCAGGGGGGCGGGACAGGGCGTAGGCGTTTTGCAGATCGCCAGACACGACTGCGCGCAAGGCCTCCGTGGCGATGCCAGCCGACAGGGCCGCGATTTCGTAGCCGCCTTTGCCAAAAGGTGTGCGCAGGCCTATTTCGCCGCCACCCGCGTCTGACACCTCTTTGAACTTGGACAGAAAATCCGCGGGATGCACGCGCCTTAGCATCGCGTCGGTGGCGGGCGGCGCGCTGCGTACGTCGAGTTCGTTTGTGAGTCCTGTCACATCCATCAGATTTTTGAGGCGGCGTTTGGTCTCCGGGCTTTCTGGCAGTCCACCAGCGGCGAGCGGCTGGACGAGGTCTCCTACGGGCAGGGTCAAAGCGTAATTTCCGCCTGCATGCCAAAAGCACTTTTCATCAAAAAAGAACCCGGTTTTCATGTGTCACCTCTCCCCAATGTGCTGCGCGGCCACCCTATGCAGGAGAAATGACAATTGTAAATCACATGCCGGGCGCATGCGTGCGCGTTTCGCCCAAAGCCAAGATATGGCGGAGGATCCACCGAGGAGACCGGTCGTGTTGTTGCGGGAAGAGACCCAAAAAACGTGTTTGGGTCTAAGTGGGCGTGCGCTTGAGCATATAAACCCCTTCGGGCAGATCCAAAGCGGCGGTGAGATCCTGCACCTGCGTGTTGGAAAGCGTGATCTTTTGCACGGAGTCCGTGCGGGGATCATACTGCTCGATGGTGACGCAATCCTCAAACATGTGAATGATCACGTCTTCCCCCAAGGGGGCGGTGCCTTCGTCCACCAGTGTCACAACCGTGGCGTCAAATTCGTGCTCGATGCTGAACATAGTCTCAGCCTAGCGGATCGGGGAGAGGGTGCAAGCATTTCCCTCTGGCCTCTAGGGGATGAAGTGGTAAATTTGCTCCTGTATCAGAGCGTTGAACGCGAGAGGGAGGGATGCCATGCGCTATAAATTGCCAGTCAGAGCGTGTTTCGTTGGCCTGGCCGCCGTTGCGGTTTTGAGCGGCTGTGTGTCCACCACCACCAGTTCAACACCGCAGCCTGCCGTCCAGCAGGCCCCTGCACCTCAGATTTCGACCGGACAGGCCACGTCCCGCTTGGCGCCTGTCAAAGCGCGGATGGAAGGGCTTGTTGAGCGCGAATGTCGGGCGCGCACGGCTGCTGGCACCAACTGCGATTATAAAATCTACGTGGATCCCAAAGAAACCAAGATCGCCAATGCCTATCAGACGTTGGACAAATCCGGGCGGCCATTGATTGTTTTCACCGCGCCTTTGGTGGCGGAAACGCGCAACAATCATGAATTGGCCTTTGTGATGGGTCATGAAGCAGCGCATCACATCGAGGGCCACATTGCACGCAGTCAGACCAATGCCATGGCGGGGGCCGCCTTGGGAGCCATTCTGGTCGCCGCTGCAGGTGGCAATGCGCAAGCGGTAGAAGCGGCCATGGACCTTGGCGCGGGTGTAGGCGCGCGCAGCTATTCCAAATCCCATGAGTTGGAGGCGGATCGGCTGGGTACTATCCTGACCCATAAGGCCGGATATGATCCGATGATTGGTGTGAAGTTTTTTGAGCGCACCCCGGATCCAGGCAATCAGTTTCTTGGCACACACCCGCCGAATGCCTCACGTATTGCCATTGTGAAACAGACGGCTGCGGGGCTGTAATCACGTGCTGCAACTGATGAATGTGGTCACTGATCGGGGCAGCAAATATGCGGTGTCCGGTGGCAAGGTGGCCAGTCGAAAGGAGGCGGATGCTTTTCTCAAAGAGCTCAAACGCAACAAGAAATTTGCCAAAGCGACCCACAACACCTGGGCGGCCTTGATGGCGGACGGCACCCCGTTAAAAGGCGATGACGGCGAAAGTGGTGCAGGACTGGTGATCCTGCGGATGCTCGAGCGCGAAGATCTTAAAGATCATATTGTTGTTGTAACCCGTTGGTATGGTGGCACAAAGCTGGGCGGAGATCGGTTTCGCCGGGTGCAGGATTGTGTGCGGGCCTATCTCGAGGCGCTGACGTAAGCGCGCTCATATTCCTCTCAAAGCGTTGGTTGATGCAGGTCAAGGGCGTCTGGATGACTGCCTGTTAGACTGTACGGGTCAGCTACCGGAGAGGCGTTCATGACCATTGTGATAGATCGGACCGCGAAGCTGCGCCATCATGCGGCGCTGTTTGATGACACGGCCAGTCGGTTGGGGCTGGATTTGCAAGAGGCGGCCATTCGCGGGGCGCTCAAGTTTGAAGAGATTTCTGACGCGGTGTTGCGCTGTACCGGATGCAGCGAACCGGAAGCCTGTGCACATTGGTTGAAAGAGGAGGGCGCGGTGGTGACTGCGCCGCAGTACTGTCGCAACACAAAGCTGCTGAAACGGCTTCAAGGGGCCGACTAGGCGCAAAGGAGTGAGAGATGAAACCGCTTGGTGATCGCACGGAACACTACTGGCTTGCGCAGCGCATGGCGCAGTTGACGCAGACCGATCTGGTGGCGGCGATGGCGCAAGCGGAGCTTTCGCAAGAAGACTGGGCCGAGATGGTGGAGCGGTGCCGCGGTTGTACGTGGGAAGCGGGGTGCACACGCTATGTTGCTGCGCATGAACGCGCGGCACAGACCGAAGAGGTGGCGCCGGAGCCTTGTGTGAACAAAGACCGGTTTAAACGGCTTAAGACAGCGTTGGAGGCGCAGGCGTAATGGGAAATATTCAGCCTCTTGGTGATCCGGTGACGCATTTCTGGCTGACCCGTAGCATGGCGCGGGTGCTGGGCGTGTCCCTGAGTGAGGCGATGTTGGATCAGGCGCTCAGTGCCGAGGACTATGCGGCGATGGTCACGCGCTGTCGCATGTGCCCCCACACAGAAGCGTGCCAAAGTTTTTTGGGACAACGGGCGGGTACGGCCAAAAGCGCGCCGGCGTTTTGCTGCCACGCGGAATTGTTTGAGGCGTTGCAGAAGGCGTGAGGCCTAAGACGCTCTTGCCATGGCTTGCCGCCGCAGGTGTTTGCGATAGAGCCATGGGGCCAGCATGTGGTCGTAGGCGAGGCAAGCCAGTTGCTTGATGCCGGGTAGGCCAACAAGGCGCGCGAGCCAGCGGAAGCGGGGCATTTCCTGCCAGAGGATCAGGAAGGCGGGGATGCCGGAGTAAAGCTCCCCGTTGGCGGTGACATGCAGGCGCTTGGCCGCGGTTTCGGGATCAATGCCCCATTGGGCCAATGCATCTGAGTTCAGATCGTCATAGGCGACGGGGATGTCACGTTGTTCGGTGTAGGACCGATAGTGGCAGATTTCTGCGTCACAGATCGGGCAGTCCGCATTGTAAAGCACACGCGTTTCGTTGGACATGTCACGCTCCTTACGAGGGATGTGTCTCGGGCCATCTGTGGCTGTGAGGAGAGCCTACGCTTCGGGGGAACGGGCCTCAAGGGACAGGTTGTCGCTACATTGGTGGCGCCAATCGCACAATGCCATTCAGCCGAACCTCCGGTTCGGCCAGCGCCCGACCCTCCCGTTTTGTCGGAGACAAACCTTCGGTTTGATGGGAGGGCGCTTACGCACCCACCCAGGGTCAGGCGCTGGGGCGTTTACTCTTTTAACTGTCCCCACAAGTCATACTCCCCAGCTTCATCCACTTCAACGGTGACAATGTCGCCAACGGTCAACCCATCCGTGCCTTCGTCAATGAACAGGTTGCCGTCAATCTCTGGGGCATCCGCTTTGGTGCGGCAGGTGGCGATGCCGTCCTCATCAATGTCGTCCACAATCACGTCCATGGTCTGACCAACTTTGGCGGCGAGTTTGGCCTCGGAAATCGCTTGGGCCTTCTCCATGAAGCGTTCCCAGCGCTCTTGTTTGACTTCGGCGGGGACATGGTCTGGCAGGTCGTTGGAGCGGGCGCCGTCGACGTTTTCGTACTGAAAACAGCCGACACGGTCGAGTTGGGCTTCGTCCATCCAATCCAGAAGGTGCTGGAATTCGGCCTCGGTTTCGCCGGGGTAGCCGACGATGAAGGTGGAGCGCAGGGTGATGTCCGGGCAGATCTCGCGCCAGGCGGCGATTTCGGTCAGAGTTTTGGAGGTGTGCGCGGGCCGGGCCATGCGTTTGAGAGTGTCCGGGTGGCTGTGTTGGAACGGGATGTCCAGATAGGGCAGGATCAGCCCGTCCGCCATCAGCGGGATCAGCTCGCGTACATGGGGGTAGGGGTAGACGTAGTGCAGGCGCACCCAGGCGTCGAATTGACCGAGTTCGCGCGCCAGATCGGTGATGTGGCTGCGGACCTCGCGGTCTTTCCACGGGTGCGTTGAGTATTTGCGGTCGAGCCCATAGGCAGAGGTGTCTTGCGAGATCACCAAGAGTTCTTTGACGCCGCTTTCCACCAGTTTCTCAGCCTCGCGCAGGATGGCGTGCACCGGGCGGGAGGCGAGCTTGCCACGCATGTCCGGGATGATGCAGAATTTGCACTTGTGGTTACAGCCTTCGGAGATCTTGAGATAGCTGTAGTGGCGTGGGGTGAGCGACACGTTGTTGGCGGGCAGCAGATCGATGAAGGGATCGGGGCTGGGCGGCACGGCGCCGTGCACGGCGTCCAGTACCTGCTCGTATTGGTGTGGGCCGGTCACGGCGAGCACTTTGGGATGCGCGCCGGTGATGTATTCCGGCTCTGCCCCCAGGCAGCCGGTCACGATCACTTTGCCGTTTTCCTGAATGGCTTCGCCAATGGCCTGAAGGCTTTCGGCTTTGGCGGAATCCAGAAAGCCACAGGTGTTCACGATCACCGCGTCCGCGCCGGAATAGTCCGGGGAGATGCCGTAGCCTTCGGCACGCAGGCGCGTGAGGATGCGCTCGCTGTCGACCAAGGCCTTGGGGCAGCCAAGGGAGACCATGCCAATGGTGGGCTGGCCGGGGCGCGCGTCCCCGGTGAGGGTGGTGCGGGCGAGGTCGGGGCGAAGTTCTGGCGGATTGCTGGACATGGGGCGCGTATAGGGCAGCGCGGTTGATTTGGCAAAGGGGAAGGGGGCTTTGACGCATTGCGTGTGTGTTCTTGGGCGCTTAGGCTCACCTTGAGCAGTAAAGGAGGTCTCCGATGAAGATAATCCGGGGATTGGTGGCGGCGGTTTTGATTTTGGCAATTGGCGCGGTGGTGCTGGTTGTGGCATTGCCGGGCGAAAAGATTGCCAAACTGGCGGCCGATCAGGTCAAGGCGATGACCGGACGGGATCTGACGTTTGAAGGCAAAGTTGGCATCAACTGGTACCCAGTGCTGGGCGTCAGCACCGAGAAAGTCAGTTTCGGCAACGCGGAATGGTCGGAGCGCGGACCGATGTTCACTGCGGACAAAGCGGTGATTGGCGTGGATGTGATGGCCGCGATTGGTGGCGATATTCGGATCAAAAATGTTGAACTTTTTGCGCCGGAGGTGCTGCTTGAGAAAACCGCGGATGGGCGGGTGAATTGGGATTTGAGTGGCGGCAAAGCGATTGCGGCCAGCGGTCAAAGCGAGGGAGCACCCTCCAGCGGGGACACCTCCGCAAGCTCAGCACCTGAAGCGTCCTCCGGTTTTGAGAATTTTGCGCTGGAACGGCTGGTCATCAGCGATGCGCAAGTGCGTTACATCGAACATGGCGGGGCGCGGCAGGAGCTGTCTGGGGTGTCGGTGCAGATGGCATGGCCGGATGTGCACAAGGCGGCGGATGTGGTGATTGAAGCCAGCCCATTTGGCGCGCCGATTACGCTGGACGCTGTGGTTGCGGCGCCCTTGGCTTTGATCGACGGCGGTGTGTCTGCGGTGGAGCTTGCCGTGGAGGCCGGTGGTGGTACCGCCAATTTTGTAGGTCGTGCGGGGATTGCACCAGAGGCCAGTGGTAAGTTGACTGTCTCGGCACCCGATGCGGGGGCTTTCTTTGCTGCGCTTGGCGCAGGTGGTCCGGAAGGCACGCTGGAGGTAAATGGGGATGTGACCCTGACACGTGATCGCGTGATTTCCTTGCGTGGTGGTCAGGTGAGTGCTTTGGGGAATGACCTGGCTGTGCAGGCGGACATCGACCTCAAAGGCATACGCCCCAAAGTGGTGGCGCAAGTGGCGACACAGTCTTTGCGGTTTGCCGCCAAGGATGGCGGTGAGGGCGCAGCAGATGAAAGTGCCGGTCCGGTTGGATGGTCCAAAGATCCAATTAATGCCAGTGCGCTTGGTTTGGTGGATGGAACCGTTAGTTTCGCCGCCGAGGCGATGGACTTGAATGGGATCCCTTTCGGCAAGACCCGCGCCAGGGTGGAGATCGATCGCGCACGGGCGGTGGCAACCATTCAGGAGTTGGAGGCGTTTGAGGGCGCAGTGACCGGTACATTTGTGGCCAACAACCGAAGTGGATTTTCGATGCGTGGCGACCTGAAGGTTGCGCAAATCGCCCTACAGCCATTTTTGGCGGCCACGGCGGATTTGGACAAATTCACTGGAAAGGCGGACTTTGAAAGCCGGTTTTTGAGTTCCGGTGAAACGCTGGATGCCTTGATGAACAACATGAGTGGTGATGGTCGGGTCGACATTGGGCGCGGGACAATTGAAGGCATTGATTTGGACAAGCTGCTGCGCGGCGATGTGACCGGCGGCACCACCGTGTTCAACAGCATGGTCGCAACCTGGACTATCTCGGATGGCGTTTTGACCAACGATGATCTTTTGATGAAGCTGTCGCGCTTGTCGGCAACGGGCAAAGGTACGGTGGGGCTTGGTCTGCGGACAATCGATTATGTGTTTTCGCCACAGTTGGACGGGCCGGATGGGCCGCGTTTGATTGTGCCTGTGAAGATCAAAGGCAGTTGGAGCAATCCCAGTGTGGTGCCTGATTTGGAGAAGGCGCTTAAGAACAGCTTTGATAAGGATATCAAAGAAGTAGAGGATGAGGCGAAACAAAAGCTTGAGAAAGAGCTGGGGCTTGAGAAACAGGAAGGCCAGTCCACAGAAGACGCGATCAAAGACAAGCTGGAGAAAGAGGCGCTGCGCGGTTTGCAGAACCTGCTGGGCGGCAATTGAGCCGTCATGACGGGCGGAGCGCGCCCCATCTGAACACGCTGATCCTGCTGACCGCGATGTCAGTCTTGTCGCTCAATATGTTTTTACCGTCCCTGTCGGCGATCGCGGACGATTTTGGTGTGGACTATGCCGTAGCGAACCTGTCGATGGGCGCGTTTTTGGCGGTTACGGTGGTGCTGCAAGTCATCATTGGGCCGCTGTCAGATCGCTACGGGCGGCGTCCGGTGATGCTTATCGGGATGGTTGTTTTCACCCTGGGATCCGTGTGGTGTTTTTGGGCGCAAGACATCGTGGGGTTTCTCGCTGGGCGCATGTTGCAGGCTGCGGGCGTGGTTGGCATCGCGCTGAGCCGTGCGGTGGTGCGCGACATGCATGGGCCCAAAGAGGCCGCGAGCATGTTGGGCTATATCTCCATGGTTATGGCTATTGCGCCCATGACCGGGCCGACGATTGGCGGTTTTCTGCACGAAGCTTTTGGTTGGCGGTCTAACTTTGCCGTCTATGGGCTGATTGGCGCAGGGTTGTTGTGGCTGACATGGCGAGATTTGGGGGAGACGAATACCAACCGCGCTGCCACCATGGGGGAGCAGTTTGTCACCTATCCTGAGCTTTTGAAGTCACGGCGGTTTTGGGGCTATGCGCTGTGCAGCAGTCTTTCGGTGGGTGCGTTTTATATCTACATTACCGGCATTGTGCTTGTGGGGGTGGCGGTGTTCGGGTTGCGCCCGACCACTGTTGGCATGACCGTTGGCGCCATTGCCGTTGGGTTTTCATTGGGCTCGTTCCTGTCTGGGCGATTGGCGAAACGTGTGCCTCTATGGACATTGATGATTGGGGGGCGCGTCGTTGGGCTTGTCGGTCTCAGTGTTGGCTTTGTCATTGTACTAGCGGGTTTCGTGCATCCGGTGAGTTATGTGGGCGCTGTGATTTTTGTGGGCTTGGGCAATGGATTGACCCTGCCGTCCACCAACAGCGGTGCCATGTCGGTGCGCCCGAAGCTGGCAGGGAGTGCCTCTGGACTGTCCGGGGCGATGAGCGTTGCCATGGGCGCGGCATTGACGAGCCTCACAGGGGCGGTGTTAACGCCGGAAAACGGTGCGGTGCTGATGATGGCGATGATGGTGGCGGTGATTGCGGCGTCGTTGCTTTGCGCGCTTTACGTCCGCTGGCTCGACATCGTGGACCCACTGCCAGAGGAAGCGGGTTGACGGGCATGCGGGATGCGTGCCATCACATGCGCATGACCAAGAACAGCATCTTTTTTGGCACCTATTATACCCTGACCACATAGTGGCGGGGTCTTTGGCATCTTCATCCGCTGCGTTTGACGGGGATGAAGACAGAACAACCTTCCAAGACAGTTAGTCCCGGCAAACGTGGCCTCACAAACGAGGTCCGCTATGGGACAGACACAACAGATAGACGAACCAACCACCATCGGCTTGGTGGGCTTTGGCGGCTTTGGCCGGTTGATTGCGCAGGAGCTTTGGGCGGGTTGCCCAATCCGCATCTGTGACCCAAGTTACACGCGGGCCAGCCTGCCGGACGGGCGGCGGGTGCCGATGGAAGGGCTGGCCGAGGTGGCACAATGTGACATCGTTATCCTGGCAGTGCCGGTGGCACGCATGGCGCATGTTTGCCGAGTCCTGGCGCCGCATTTGCGTCCGGGCACTTTGGTAATCGATGTCGGGTCAGTGAAAGTTGCGCCGATGCGCGACATGCGGGAGCTTTTGCCGCCCCATGTGGAGATATTGGGCACGCATCCGCTGTTTGGGCCGCAAAGCGCCAAAGACGGTGTGGCGGGTCGCAAGATTGCCTTGTGCCCGGAGAGGGGAACTCATTGGCGCAAGGTGGCTGCCTTTCTCAAGGCGCGCGGGTTGGAAGTGATTGTCACGACGGCAGAAGAGCATGATCGCGAGCTGGCGATGGTGCAGGGGCTGACGCACCTGATTGGTAAGGTGCTGACGGATTTGGGGCCGTTACCGGAGCGGATGACCACGGCCAGTTTTGACCTACTGCGCGAGGCGGTGGGCATGGTGCAGGATGATCCCCCCACAGTGTTGCACGCGATTGAGGTGGCCAATCCCTATGCGGCAGAGGTGCGGGAGGCGTTCTTTGCAAGAGCTAGCGAATTGCAGGCGCAGTTTGCGCCACCGCCGGTGGCGAAATCGGCATAGTATGCAAAAAGCCCCGCGCAAGGCGGGGCTTTCAAAGTGTCGTTGCGACTTGAGCTTACCGTTTGCGGTCGCGCCGTGCGCTCATTGGCTGAAAAGCGACGCCGACGTGGGCTTCGCAATAGGGTTTTCCCGCTTGCACAGGCAGGCCGCAGAACCAAAAGTCTTCGGTGGCCGGGTCGCCCACGGGCCATTTGCAGGTTCGCTCGGTCAGTTCCATCAGCGACAGCTTCTTGGCGGTCTTTTCAACTTCGTTGACCTTGGCCAGAGCTTCTGGGCTGATCTCATTGGCAGATGGCTGCGGTGGCAGCGGCTGACCGGCCGGGATGATCTGTTTGCGCAGCGGCTGTGCCGGGCGCGCGGCCACGGCGGGCTCGGTTTTAGGTTCTGGCTTGGGCTCTGCTTTTGGCGCTGCTTTTGGTTTGGGCGCGGCCTTGGCCTTGGGCGCTGCCTTTGGTTTTGCGTCTGCCTTTGGCTTGGCATCTGCTTTGGCGCCACCGGTGGCGCGGTTGGACAGGCCCAGACGGTGCACCTTGCCAATCACCGCGTTGCGGGTCACTCCGCCCAGCTCCTTGGCAATCTGGCTGGCCGATTGGCCTTCGCCCCACATTTTTTTCAACAGCTCTACGCGCTCGTCGGTCCAGGACATCCGTCACTTCCTCAGCTAAAAAGCGGCCTCCAACAAGGCCGCCTCTGCATTTCTTGGTCAAGCACCTATTCTAATCACCCCAGCCCGAGTTACAAGGCGAAGAATCACCCTCGGGCGCGGCAAATGCCTGAGTGGGGAAGGAAAACCACAGCGACTTTGGGGAATTGGCGGGAATGGCACAGGATCAGACAGCAGAAATGGGCGTGCGGCGCTTTGGCCGGGTGAATTGGCTGGGGCTGGGTACGTTGGCGAAACGGGAGGTTTTGCGCTTTCTGGCGGTGTGGACCCAGACGCTTTTGGCGCCTTTGGTGACTGCCGGCCTGTTCCTGTTGATTTTTTCGATTGCCATTGGCCCCAGCCGTGGCGCGGTGATGGGGGTGCCGTTTCTGACCTTTCTGATCCCCGGCATCATGATGATGACGGTGATTCAGAACGCCTTTGCCAACACCTCTTCCTCGATTGTGATCTCTAAGGTGCAGGGCAATATTG
Source organism: Paracoccaceae bacterium (assembly GCA_014872815.1). Classification (GTDB taxonomy): domain Bacteria; phylum Pseudomonadota; class Alphaproteobacteria; order Rhodobacterales; family Rhodobacteraceae; genus Shimia. The sequence continues at coordinate 880,631 of WKFK01000014.1, read as the reverse complement.
TCGATACGCTCATGCCGCCATTGTCTCCGATGGAACTGGTGCTTGGCTATCTGGCGGGGTCTGTCGCGCGCGGGCTATGTGTTGCGGTGGCGATCACCATCGCGCTTGCGCTGGTCCTGGGGCAGGGAGTGGCGCATCCGCTTTGGGCGCTGACTTTTGTGCTGCTTGGTGGCGCGATGATGGGGGCCGTGGGAATCGTTGCTGGGATTTTCGCTAACAAGTTTGATCAGATGGCGGCGATCACCAACTTTATCGTCACACCCTTGGCGTTCTTGTCTGGCACGTTCTATTCGGTTGAGGCGCTGCCGGAGAGCCTGCAGAGCTTCACGCGCGTGAACCCGATATTCTACCTGATTGATGGCACGCGCTATGGCATGATTGGGGTTTCTGACGGCGCGCCGTTGTTGGGTTTGGTGGTGGTCAGCTCCGTGACCGCGGCGTTGATCGCAACGGCCTATGTCATGCTCAAGACTGGCTATCGGCTCAAAAGCTGATCCGGAGCGAAGCTTGTCAAACCATGTAATGGGGGCCCGCGGCATTGCGCGGGCCCTAAATCTTCAGCGCCAGAAAGCGACCCATTCGATCAATTCGGTGAATTTCTTGGCGAACAAGAGCGACATGGCGCTATCGTTGAACACAAGGTCGATCCCCAAAAGTGCCAGCAGGAACAGAAACAGAAAGACGGCAATTTGGTTGGTCATGAACGCACAGCGCCCCCGGATGTGTCTTGGTCGGACCAGATATGCCCGACCCCATCCGAGGGCGCAAGTTTTTGTGATTTGTGAGGTGCTTAGACGCGGCCCATCAGGGAGGCAACATCCGCCATGCGTGCGGAGAAGCCCCACTCGTTGTCATACCATGCCAGAACCCGCACCAGACGCTTGCCCAGCACCTTGGTCTGATCCGCTGCAAAGGTGGCGCTTTCGGTGGTGTGGTTGAAGTCCACAGACACCAGCGGCAACTCGTTGTAGCCCAGAACGCCTTTCATTTCACCAGCCGCGGCTTCGGCCATCACAGCGTTCACGTCTTCGACGGTGACGTCTTTGGAGGCGGTGAAGGTCAGGTCCACAGCGGACACATTTGGGGTCGGTACGCGAATGGCGGAGCCGTCCAGCTTGCCTTTCAGTTCCGGCAGCACCTCACCCAGCGCTTTGGCGGCACCGGTGGAGGTTGGGATCATCGACATCGCCGCCGCGCGAGCGCGGTACAGGTCCTTGTGACGACGGTCCAGCGTTGGCTGATCGCCGGTGTAGGCGTGGATCGTGGTCATAATGCCTTCTTCGATGCCAAAGGCGTTGTTCAGAACCTTAGCCACCGGCGCGAGGCAGTTGGTGGTGCAGGAGCCGTTGGAGATCATGTTGTCGTTGGCTTCAAGCTGGGTGTCGTTCACGCCAAAGACGATGGTCTTCTGTACGTTTTTGGCCGGAGCGGAGATCAGCACTTTCTTTGCGCCACGTTCCAGGTGCTTCTTTGCTTTCTCACCGTCGTTGAAGTTGCCAGTGCATTCCAGAACAACGTCAACACCACTCCAGTCGAGCTCGTCCATGTCGTAGGTGGAGTACATGCGCATTGGGCCCATGCCCACATCCATGGTGCCGTTGCCAGCGATCACTTCGTTGCGGAAGCGTCCGTGTACAGAGTCATAGCGGATCAGGTGCGCTGCGGTTTCCAGAGGGCCGGTCGCGTTGATTTTCACAACGCGGACGTCTTCGCGTGCTTCCTCAGCGATGTGCATGAGGGTCGAACGGCCAATGCGGCCAAATCCGTTGATGCCGACGGTAACGGTCATGAAGAGCTCCTGTCCTGCTCTGTACGGTGAAAGATATGTCCGTGGATATAGAGGGGTGGAAGTCTTTTAGAAAGGTAAAATTCCAATAAAAAATAGCATGTTAGCGTTAAAGGCTGGCGGTTTCGCTATCGGTTCCGCTGCCGGTATCGCTAACGGATTGGGGTGAGGTCGGGATTGAGTAAACTGGCCAGTGAGAAGACATCTATGTCCCGCGCAATCGGCCGAATCGTGAGCGGTGGGAGCAGAGCTTTGGTTATCTCTTGGCTTGGTGAGATCGGAGGCTAGGAACTTTGTCACATCTTGCAGGTCAAATGGCGCAATCTGCGAGTGGCATTGGCGGCAGGTGCATTATCCTGTGTTCAACAACGCAAATAGCGCCAAAGAACGGGAGGCAGCTTATGCAACTGATCGTGGACGGAAAATCCCATGAGGTGGATGTCGAAGAGGACATGCCACTGCTGTGGGTGCTTCGGGATGAGCTTGGTATCAAAGGGGTGAAATATGGCTGCGGTGTCGCGGCCTGTGGGGCGTGTACTGTGCACATTGATGGCGTGGCGGTGCGGTCCTGCCAGACGCCTATTGCAGATGTGGATGGACCGGTGACCACGATCAATGGTTTGGGAAGTCCGGAAGCGATGCATGCTGTGCAGGAAGCTTGGGTTGAGCATCAAGTGGCGCAATGTGGTTACTGTCAGTCGGGGCAGATCATGCAGGCTGCTTCTCTGTTGTCCGAAATCAAGATGCCGTCGGATGCGGAAATCGACGAAGCAATGAGCGGCAACCTGTGTCGCTGCGGGACCTACCCGCGCATTCGCGCTGCGGTGAAGACCGCTGCTGCCAAGATGCAGGAGGCGTAAGGTATGGGCAAGGCTGGAAAAATCGCGCGCCGTACGTTCCTGTTTGGTGCGGTGGCGGTCGCTGGTGGTGTGGCCTTTGGTGTCTATAAAGTGCGCACGCCGTATGAGAACCCGCTCAAAGATGGGCTGGCCGAAGGGGCGTCCACGTTCAACCCTTGGGTGGTGATTGATGGTGAGAAAATCACACTGATCACGCCGCATGGTGACAAAGGGCAGGGCGTGGCACATGCGCAGGCGGCATTAATTGCTGAAGAACTGGACGTGGAGTTTGGTCAATTCGCGATCGACTTTGGCAAACCGGATAAAGCCTATTGGAACCGTGCTTTGGCCGGGGATGGCGCGCCGTTTATGGCGACAGATGAGAGCTTTACGGCTGAGGCCACACGCAGCTTCATGGGCGGCATGATCAAACTGCTGGGAATGCAGATCACCGGTGGCTCTACTGCGATGCCTGATAGCTATGACAAGCTTCGAGAAGCAGGTGCGGTGGCGCGGGAAACCCTGAAACTGGCAGCATCCAATGTAAGTGGCGTGCCGGTTGCGCAGCTCAAGACCGCAAACGGTGCGGTGCAGTTGCCGGACGGTACGGAGCTTGCCTACACGGCGCTGGCCGGTGAAGCGGCAAAGGTGGAGCCTGTCACCGAGATATCGCTGCGGAAACCTTCGGAGTGGCGCTTGATTGGTAAGCCGATGCAACGGCTTGATATGGTGGCGAAATCCACCGGCACGTTGGGCTATGGTATCGATGTGGACATCGACGGCATGGTGCACGCGGCGGTGATGTGTAACCCGCGTCAGGGTGGGGCGCTCAACGGCTATGATGCCAGCGCCGCCGAAGGTATGCGGGGTGTGCAGAAGGTGGTTGAGGTCAGTGGCGGAGTCGCCGTGGTGGCCGACAACACTTGGCGTGCCATTCAAGCGGTTCAGGCAATTGACTTTGACTGGGCGGAGGCGCCGTACCCAGCCGAGCAAGACGGCCATTGGGCGGCGATTGAGGCGTCCTTCAATGACGATCAACTCGACAAAGAGTGGCGCAACGAAGGGGATGTGACAGCAGCCATGGCCGGGGGCAAGGCAGTGGAAGCCGCCTACCGTGTGCCCTATGTGGCGCATGCGCCGCTGGAGCCGCTTAACGCGACTGTGCTTGTTGAAGACGACAAGGTCACCGTTTGGACCGGGCATCAGATCCCCCGCATGTTGCAGGATCAGGTGGCTAAGGTGACGGGGCACAAGTCTGAGCAGATCGAATTGGTAAACCACTTCATGGGCGGCAGTTTTGGGCACCGGTTGGAGTTCAAACACGTTGAGTTGGCCGCGGAGATCGCCAATCAGATGCGTGGCACCCCCGTGAAGCTCACTTACAGCCGGGAAGAAGACTTTGCGCATGACTTCCCACGCCATATTGGCATGGCGCGCGGCAGTGGTGCGGTGAAAGATGGCAAGGTGACCGCAATAGATTTGCAGGTGGCGATGCCTTCGGTGGTTGTCTCTCAAATGGGCCGCGCAGGCTTGAGCGTGCCTGGTCCAGATATGCAGATCGCGGCTGGGGCTTGGAACAACCCGTATGGCTTAGAGAACTTCCGCATGCGGGCCTACCGCGTGCCTGAGTTGGCACCGGTATCGAGTTGGCGCTCGGTTGGTGCTTCGGCGGGCGGTTTCTTTTTTGACAGTCTGCTGGATGAGTTGATCCATGAAGCGGGGGCCGATCCGCTACAAGAGCGCATTCGCCTGATGCAACATGGTGTGAGCCGCAAGGTGCTTGAAGCTGTGGGCGAAATGTCCAATTGGGGCAGCCCGTTGGGGCCAAACAAAGGGCGCGGTGTCGCCTTTGTGGAGAGCTTTGGTGTGCCTACGGCGGAGGTGATTGAGGTCACCAACACCGAAGATGGCATCACGATCGACAAGGTGTGGGTCGCGGCCGATGTGGGCACGGTGATTGATCCTGTAAACTTTGAGAACCTCGTGCAGGGTGGTGTGATCTTTGCGCTGGGCCACGCGATGAACAGCGAGATCACCTATTCCGACGGAATGGCGGAGCAAGCCAATTACTGGGATGCCGAGGGCATGCGCATGGCGCAATGTCCGGAGATCATGGTGCGAGGCTTGGAGAATGGTGACAAGGTGCGCGGGATTGGCGAGCCGCCTGTGCCACCAGCGGCACCCGCCCTGGCCAATGCGATCTTTGCGGCGACGGGGCAGCGTATTCGTGAGCTGCCGCTCTACCATCACATTGATTTTGCCTGATATAAAAAGGCCCGCCGGATTGGCGGGCCTTTTTCTTAGCTGGGTTTGAAGTTAGGCGGGCGTTTTTCAAAGAACGCGGCGCGGCCTTCTTTGGCGTTGTCGCTGCCCAAGAGAAGCGGTTGCAGGTCGCGTTCATAATCGATCGCGCGGTCCATGCGGCCGCTGTCAAACGCCTTAATGGCACGCAGGGCTTCCGGCCCGAGGGTTTCAACGTGTTTCGCAAGTTCAAGTGCGGTTTCGAGCGCTTTTCCATCTTCAACGATTTCGTCCACCATGCCGATACTCTCGGCACGTTCTGCGCTGACCGGTTTGGCATAAAGCATGATCTGACGGGCGCGGGCTTGGCCTACGCGCGCGGGCAGGGAGGCCAACAGGCCGTAGTCCGGCATCAGGCCGATCTTGGGAAAGGCCGCCATGAAGCGTGCGGAACTTCCTGCGATCACGGTGTCACACAACATAGCCACCGCCAGACCCGCGCCAGCGGCCCAGCCTTCGACGGCCGCGATCACCGGGACCGAGCCGCCGGTGATTTGGTTCACCATGTGTTTGACGTGTTCAAAATTGATGCGTTTGAGGCGCGCAGGCGCATCCATAGCCGCAATGTCACCGCCGGAAGAGAAGTTGCCGCCTGCACCGGTAATAATGATGGCACGAATAGATGTGTCCTCTTCGGCCTGCTCCAGGGCTTTGGAGATGGCTTCACGTGTGGCAACCCGGATTGGATTGAGACGCGCAGGATCATTGAGCGTCAGCACCAGCGCATTGTCGATGCGTTCTATCAAAAGCGGTTGGTCTGACATGGCGACTCCTCGGCAAACATGGTGATACGATTGTAGAAGCTGGAGCCCTGCGCTCAAGTGGGCAGGGGCAGATTGACACGCGACGTCATAACCCAATTCAGTGACAAGGCGGAGGTCTCAGTAGGCTTCCCATTAAGAAATACAAACGCTAGGATCGGCGTGTAAGAGGCTGAGGTGTAAAGAAAATGGCTGAGATCCGAAAAATTCTGCACGTGGAAGATGACGCGGATATTCGCGAAATCACATATCTCGCTTTGGCAGAGTTTGGCGGGTTTGAGGTGATGCAATGCGCCAATGGCATGGATGCCATCAAGAAGGCTGCGAAGTTTGCACCGGATCTGTTGTTGCTCGATGTGATGATGCCGGGTTTGAGCGGCTTGGAAACGCTGGCCAAGCTGCGGCGGCAAGACGAGCTGGCGGGCGTGCCGGTGGTGTTCATGACATCCAAGGATGTGACGTCCAAGCACCATTCCGACATCACGAAATGCGCAGACGGTGCGATCCAAAAGCCGTTTGATCCGGTCGCCCTGCCGGATCAATTGCGGGCCATTGTGGCAGGTGTCCGATAGAGCGTCTTAGGAGGCTTCAATCACGGAGCTCAGCTCTTCGGTAAGCCGATCGGTTGCGACAAGAATGTCCTCCATCTCGGCCTCACACGGCGTTTGCGACTGACTGCGTTCAAGAAGCGCCTCAGCTTTCTCTGCAAATTGCCCCAGGCGGTGCAGCCCGTAAGTGGCGCAGATGCCAGCAAGCTTATGGGCGGCCAGATGCAAACCTTCAAGCGCAGGGCGGTCTGGGCCGTGTTCCAGTAGCGTTGCTGTATAGTCTTCGATTTCGGCTTCGCGTTGGGGCAAGCCGGACATGAAATGGCGGCGAAGGCGGTCAAACTTGTCCTGATGATCGTCTGGAAACATGAGATTGCTCCTGTTGAGGCCTACATTTGTGGAAGTTCGATGCTGATGTCTTCTTCGGTGTCACAGAGAGGAAAGGTTGCGTAGAAGCGGGTTCCTTCGCCCAAGGTGCTGTCAAAATCGATAGAGGCTCCATGGTCCTCAATGATCTGGCGCGCGATAGACAGGCCGAGGCCTGAGCCTTCGAAATTGCGACAGTCAGAGTTGTCCGCTTGGATGAATTTTCCAAAGATTTTATGGCGTTCGCTTTCTGGTATGCCCACGCCGTAGTCGCGGACTTCCAGCATGGCGCAGCCGTCCTGAAGCCGCGCGCTGAGTTCGACATACCCACCTTCATGGGAGAACTTCACAGCATTGGATAGAAGGTTGTCGAGCACCTGCATCATGCGCTCATGATCTGCGCGGATGGTGAGTGGGAAGGGGGGCGGAACTGTGCGCACAACAATCTCGTACTGATCCGCGTAAGGCGTGATCGATTGCGCCGCATCATTGAGTAGCGCGCCAAGATCCACCGGCGCAAAATGATAGACCATTTTGCGGGCTTCCATTTTCTGAATGTCCAGCAGGTCGTTGATCAGTTTGCTCAGGCGTTTGCTGTTCTTATGCGCGATGTCGAGCATGCGGTCTGCTTTGTCCGGATCCTTTGACAGATTGGTTTCCCGCATGAGGGTCAGCGACCCTGTGATTGACGTCAGCGGCGTGCGCAACTCATGGCTGACCACGGAAACAAACTGGGATTTGAGCTCATAGCTTTCGCGTGCTTTGTCCCGTTCGGATCTCAATTCGTCCATTTGATCCAAGGTGCGCTGATACATGCGCAGAAAAATGGTGGAACATTCCAGAACGAAATATAGCACGAATAGTGAGGTTGCGAAGTGTAACCAGAGCTTAGAATTGAAAGCCGCCCCTTCTGACAGGATGTCAGATACAGGGATGAAAATGAACAGCGCGCCGTAAGTGAGAAGGCGCAGGGCCAGCACTTGTTTGAGTTGGTGGTTGTTTACCGCCGCAAAAAGGCCCGCGGCAAAAAGAAAGAACAGCGAGGTGAAGTGTTCCCCGGGGCCTTCCAAACGCGCCAACATTAAGGTGAAGGCGGCAATAGACACCGCGGAAACCGCGTTTGACACAAAGAGCAGCTTTAACAATCGGTGACTGTGCCGTAGGGAATGGTCTGTCCGGTGGATAACTTTGTGGCACATAATAACGTCAAAAATGTCTCCCACTTGGATAAGGAGATAGCTCAACGCGGCAAGTGGCCAGGAAAAGTAAAATCCACATAGGAAACCGGCACCTGCGTAAATGCCTTGGCGTTGCCAGAAAAGGGCGGCGCCCCCGCTGGCAAAATCGTGAATTTGTTGTTTGAGGCGACGGGAGTGCTCGACCGGCGGTTGGCGGCGAGGGAACATGATCCGAAAATACCCTGCGATGCGGCGCAAGATTGGGGAGTCCAACCGGGAGCGGTTTGAGTGTTCAATGTGCATTCTGCGACATCCGGTCGTGGTCTGTTGAAGCGCTAACCTGCGGTTTGGCTTGGTTACTCCTCAAAAAGCAGTGGAATGTGGCTCAAAGATGGTCGGGTTCGGGCAGGAAGGGGATTTTCCTAGCTGGGACGCGCATTCGTGTCCGTTTGGAAAACACGCCCGTCATGTTCCAGTTTGCCAACCGCTTCAGTGCGCACAAAGTCCAGCAGTTCAAACGTCGTATCTATGTGGCCGGTTTTGTGTGGCACGTAGCCAGATTGGTCAAAGGTTCCGGTGGCCTCGATCACGTCGCCAGGGGCAACTGTTTCGCGAAACCGTGCGATCAAGGCTTGATCGGTCACAGTGAAGCAGACGCGCTTGGGGTAGCGGAAACCGGGCGCTGTGGATTCGGTTGCAGCGGCGGCTGAGATATCAACCAAAAGCCGCGGCTCCGGATCAGACAATAGCAACGTATGGGCTATTTCGCCTTTAACGTGAAAGTTGAGGAAGTATGGCTGCATCTCGATTTCCCTGTTCCCTCTTGGCGTGACGTTTGACTGTTGCGTGCAGGTGTGGCGACGCAAGGTGGCAATTTGGTGTTTGTGGCTGGGAAATTTCGCGAAGCAATTCGTTAACTGCCCAAGCCGTTAACCAAGGTTTCTCGCTAATTGGTTGATAGAGAGTAAATATTTTGCATAACATTTACATAAAATGGCAAAACTGTGTTTTAGGAGCAGAAACAATCGACAAAATTTTATGGTTGAACATTTTGTGTAGAGTTTGGCTAAAAATTGTGTCTCAATCGCGTTGTGGGTGAAAGTGGATCCAGGTTCCGTTTCGCGGCATGGTAGTGCCCGCTGGCGGTCTCAGAGGTCGCGTAAAGATTTTCCGGTTGTTGCGTGAGTGGTTTGGGAAATCCCGTCTTATGACGGGTGACCAGGGTTTCTGTGTGTTTTTTGTACGGTGATGAGTGTGTGGGTATGTGTCCGGTGCGCGCCAGAATGGCCGCGCCTCTGTGCGAGTGCAAATTTTTGGTACCTTGGGGCAATGAGTATCCGGAGAAATTGGGGAAATGCTGACGACTACCCTGTCATTCGAGAACATGCACAAGCATGGCGAATTGATGGTCAATCTGCTGAGGGCGCGCAAACAGTCCTTTATTGTGCAGAATAACTGGGACCTGCCTGAAGTGGCAGGCATGGAGTACGACCAATACGACACACCGGCATCAAGCTGGATCGCAGTGCATGAGGGAGAGCGTGTGCTCGCCGGGGTGCGCTTAACGCCGACAACTGCGCGGTGCGGCATGTATTCTTATATGGTTCGGGATGCTCAGAAAGGCATGCTTGAATCCATTCCAACCAACTTGCTTTACGATGAGGCACCGATTGATCCGCATATCCTGGATGCCAGCAGGGTCTTTGTAGCCCACGATGTGCCAGCGGAGGATCGAACCGAAGTACAGACGCGATTGATGGAAAAGCTGATCGACACGGCTCGAGAGATGGGCGCCAAACAGGTTTTAGGGCTTGTGCCAGCTGTCTGGCCACGCTGGATTCGTCGGCTTGGATTGGTGGCGGAACCAGCCGGTCCTGTGATGTTGGTGGATGGTGCGCCTGTGCAGGTCGCACGTATGGATTTGTCACGGACGCATCATTAGCGCTACGCGACAGCACTTGCGACTTTTGTCGGATGTGGGACTTCGTGTAAGGCGTCGTGCAGCAGCGTTTCGTAGGCACGGCGTTCCATTTCGGTTTGAAACCCACTGGCTGGGTGCAAGCGAACAGTTTTGCGTAAATTGGCGGCGCGCGTTTGCGGCGTTTGGTTTTGCACGCGATCGCTTGCCTTTTGCAGCGCATCGAGAGCACCGCCGCGAGTAAGTGTGCGCAACGGCACAGGTTCACCAAAGCAGAGCTCGTTTTGCAGGCCGTCAATTTGGGTCGATGGGACGTATTTAAGGCGCGCGTTTAGGTCAGTCTCAAGGCGTGAGCTGGAATACCCGGCGCTGCGGGGGAGAATCCCTGCAAAAACGCCGTTGCCCTTGTAAGTCACGCACGCATCGCTGTGAGCAATAACCGAAAGCAACTCGCTGCCAATGTCGGTCAGGAGTTTGCGAAAGGCTACAGCCGAAAGGGAGGTGTAGGCTGTTTCGATCGTGCTGATTTTTGCAGCGAATGCTTGTGTGCGCATGCGCTGGCGGCGCGGCATGTCCAAGACGTGTTTTTCAAATGCCATGCAGCCGACAAGCTGTGTGACGCCGTTAAGTTCAATTGGTTCGCTAAGGCTATGTGCCGTGTTGAAAATCAGATCTCTCTTGAGCGCAGTCATCTCCGATACGCTGGCGGAGAGTGCAAGTTGCTCGGCCACTTGACGTTCGGCAATCGTCAAACGCGTGAACAACTCCAGGAAATCAAACGGTTTGGTGATGTAGTCCGTCGCGCCAGCTTCGAAGGCCGCATCAATGTACTTCTTCTGCGACATTGCCGTCAGCATGAGAATTGGTGTGCGCGCGTACGATTTTGTCTTACGAATTTTTTTGGCGAGTGTGATGCCATCCATAACCGGCATTTGGATGTCCAGAATAATGCAGTCAAAGGGGATCTTGGCTTTGGCTATTGCCCGAATGGCGTCTGGTCCTGAGGTCACAGTGACAATGCTATGTGAGGTTTTGGCTGCGATCGCCTCGGAAAGCAGTTCGCAGATGTGTTCATCGTCATCAACGGCCAAAATTTTCATAGTCCCAGCCCTTTCTGGTGCTGTGTCTGTGCTTAAAACCCGCCTAACTCTGTAACGCACTACTGCCGACGTTTTTGTCGGTCTGTTAGGCTGAGTATGCTCAAGAAATGCGGTCAAAAAGCGGCGTCAGCGAAAACGAAAGGGAAAAAATTAATCTTTTGTTAACCCAGTGTTTCAAGGGCAAATTCCGTGATCTCCCTGAAAATAAGGCGGGAATTTGGCACCTGTTTGCTGAAATCTACCTAGGCGTGAAGTTCTATGGGTGGCTTCGTGCTTTTGGGGGTTAGACGAATTTTCGGAAGATTTTTGTCTGATCAAACATGTCTTCTAGCGTGTGCATTCGGCTCTCAGTTTGATCCCAGCGTGCCTCCTGCACGGCGGCAATCAAGGTCTCGGATAGAAGCATCATAGCGATGGTGGAATCCCACGCTGACGGGGCTTCGATCCGACATTTTAGTGAGACGTCAGCATACTGGCTGATCGGGCTTTGCCATTGATCCGTGATCAGAGCAATCTTGGCGCCGCGCGCTTTCGCGATCTCGGCCAGCCGAAGGGTGGAGTTCTCGTAGCGGCGAATATCGTAAATCAACACAACATCGGCTTCTGACATGTCCAGCAAGTCGTGTGGCCATGCATTTGAGGTGCCTCTGATATGGCGCACGCGGGCGCGAATGACCTGCATGTGCAAGTGTAGATACTCGCTCAACGCATGTGTGATGCGGCCGCCGGTGATATACAGCGCACGCTTTTCGTCGGCGAGCAGGGCCGTGAGAGCGTCAAATTGATCTGAGTCGATATTCGCCAACGTTTGCCGGATGTTTGCCATGACCGCATCGGTAAAGCGGTTGAGAATATGGGCTTCCGGAGCGCTTTGTGCCCAGCTTTCATGTTTTGCGATGGGGTTGGAAAACCGGGCTTCCACCTCCTGACGTAATGCGTCCTGAAACTCTGGGAAGCCAGAGTATCCGAGCTTTTGCACCATGCGTGCAACAGTAGGCGTAGAGACAGAAGCTTTCTCCGCCAGACGGGTGATCGAGCCCATGCCTGACATGGGGTAGTTTTCCAAAATTACGCTGGCAAGCTGGCGTTCGGCCCGCGTCAAGCTGTCATAAATCTTGTTTATCGTTTCTTGGGCGGTGTCTTTCACGGAGGGCTCACTTACTAACTGCTACAAATGTAAGCATAGTTTCAAATTCGAAATCTGAGAAGAATAATTTTCAGAATAATTATTGACAGGATGGGTGACTCTGAAGAAGTTTGTTCACAAATGTGAATTGGCACGACAGGACCAACATGACTCTAGACGATTCAGAGGCGGTGAAGATCGAGGGCGACATTGCGCCGGCCGATATTCTGTTTGTGTGTGAACACGCCTCTTGCACTTTCCCGCCGGAGTTCGGGAACCTGGGCTTAAGCGAAGATGTGCGTCGTAGCCATGTCGCATGGGATCCCGGCGCATTGGCTTTGTCCAGAGAGCTGGCAAAACGCTTTGGGTCTTCGGTTGTGGCTGGTGGCGTGTCGCGGTTGCTCTATGATTGCAATCGCCCACCGGAAGCGCCGGACGCTGTGCCGTCCAGAAGCGAGGTGTTCGACATTCCCGGCAATGTCGATTTGTCAAAGGAAGACCGCGCTGCGCGTGTTGCTCAGATTTATCAGCCTTTCAAAGAGGCTGTGGAGCAGGTGGTTGAGGTGGTACACCCAAAGGCGATTGTCACGGTGCACTCTTTTACTCCTGTGTACCATGGAACTCAGCGGGCGGTGGAGATTGGCATTCTGCATGATCGGGACACGCGGCTGGCTGACAGCATGCTGGCGTCGATGGAAGGCGGGCCTTTTCTGACACTCCGCAACGACCCTTACGGGCCGGAACACGGCGTGACGCACTCGCTGCGGATTTACGCGCTTCCCAACAAGTTGCCAAACGTGATGCTTGAGGTGCGCAATGACCTGCTGGCGGACGAGGCCACGGCAGCCCAGATTGCCGACGTTTTGGAGGCTGCCATAGCGCAGGGTATCGCCGAGCTGCGCGACGCGGGGGAGATCGTCTGATGCCCAAGCTCATACGCTACTATATCCATGGCGTAGACTGGTTTAACCGTAAGGTGGGCCGATTTGTCATGTATGGCATCTTTGTCATGATGGCGATCCTGCTGTGGTCGTCGTTTTCAAAAACGTTCATGACGCCCTCGATGTGGACGCTGGAAATGGCGCAGTTCGCCATGGTGGCCTACTACATCCTTGGTGGACCTTATGCAGTGCAAATGGGTTCCAATGTGCGCATGGACTTGTTTTACGGCGAGTGGACGTTGCGCCAGCGCGCGATCGTTGACGCGATGACCGTGTTCTTCCTGATGTTTTATCTGGTGATCCTGATACACGGGGCGGTTGGCTCCAGCGCTTACTCACTGGGGCACTTCGGGGTTGAGCCATACACCTTCTACAAGGATCTGGTTGTGGCCTACATCACCGGTGGCAAAGAGGCTGCCAGTGAAATCATCGGATACATCGAGCGCAGCCCGACGGCCTGGCGCCCGGTTCTCTGGCCAATCAAGCTGATCATGCTTTTTGGCTTTATTCTTATGCTCTTGCAGGCGATTTCTGAGCTCATGAAAGACATCGCGCGCATTCGTGGGGTGGACTACTAATGTCTTACGAAATGATCGCCATTCTGATGTTCTCGACCATGATGCTGATGCTCATGACAGGGCAGCGTGTTTTTGGCGCAATTGGCTTTGTTGGGGTGCTGGCGGCGGTATTGCTGTGGGGCACAGGGGGATCCGATATTGGCTTCTCCGCCGCGATGAAACTGATGAAATGGTATCCGCTGCTGACGCTGCCGATGTTTATCTTTATGGGCTACGTGCTCAGCGAGAGTAAGATCGCCGACGATCTCTACAAGATGTTCCACGTCTGGATGGGGCCTGTCCGAGGCGGGCTCGCCATCGGGACCATCCTGTTGATGGTGTTGGTGTCCGCGATGAACGGTTTGAGTGTGGCGGGTATGGCGATTGGTGCCACCATTGCGCTGCCGGAATTGTTGAAGCGGGGCTATGACAAACGGATGGTCACCGGGGTTATTCAGGCTGGGTCAAGCTTGGGTATTTTGGTGCCGCCCTCTGTGGTTCTGGTGCTTTATGCGATGATCGCGCGCCAGCCTGTTGGGCAGCTGTGGCTGGCAGGGGTGTTCCCGGGCCTGATGATGGCGGCGATGTTCATCCTGTATGTGGTGATCCGTTGCCGCATTCAGCCAGAACTTGGCCCTGCTTTGCCGGAAGCCGAGCGTAACATCAGCCGCGCCGAAAAGATGAAACTTCTGCGCGCTGGTCTGCTGCCAATTGTGATCTTCGCCACCATGATGATCCCTTTTGTGAACGGCTGGACTTCGCTGGTGGAAAGCTCGGCAATTGGCGCGATCACGGCCTTTGTCGCGGCAGTCTTGAAGGGCCGCATGACCCGCGAAGTGTTCGAGAACTCTGTGCGCAGCACACTCGGCATTTCCTGCATGTTCATGTGGATCATCCTGGCAGCACTTGGTTTTGGCGCGGTGTTTGACGGGTTGGGCGCGGTCAAGGCCATCGACAACCTGTTCACCGAGCAGTTGGGGCTGGAGCCGTGGATGATCCTGATCCTGATGCAGCTGAGCTTCATCATCATGGGCACCTTCCTGGATGACACCGCGATGCTGGTGATTGTGGCGCCGCTTTACGTGCCGCTGGTGAAGGTGCTGGGCTTTGATCTGATCTGGTATGGCGTGCTCTACACCATCACCACCCAGATCGCCTATATGACGCCGCCTTTCGGCTACAACCTGTTTCTCATGCGGGCGATGGCGCCCAAAGAAGTCACCCTACGCGACATTTATCGCAGCATCGTGCCCTTTGTGGCGGTGATGGTCTTGGCCTTGGCATTGGTCATGATCTTCCCACAGATCGCGCTGTGGCTGCCGAACTATGTCTACGGAAAATAACAACAGAACAGAGCGCCGCAAACGGGGCCGAAACGCAACAAGGAGAGTAAGAGATGACGACAAGACGTAAGTTTCTTCAGACCGCTGGTGTTGGGGCGATGGCCGCACCACTGGCCACCCCGGCGCTGGCTTCCGGCACCATCAAATGGCGCATGCAGACCTATGCAGGTCCGTCGCTGGCAGCACACGTGATCGATCCGGCGATCAACATGTTCAACAAGATCGCAGGCGACCGCATGCAGATCGAACTGTTTTACGCTGATCAGCTGGTCCCAACCGGTGAGCTGTTCCGTGCGATGCAGCGCGGCACCATCGACGCAGTACAGTCGGACGATGACTCTATGGCGTCCCCAACCGAAGTGACCGTGTTTGGCGGCTACTTCCCGTTTGGCTCACGCTACAGCCTCGACGTGCCTGTGCTGTTCAACCAGTACGGCCTGAACGAAATTTGGGACGAAGAGTATTCCAAAGTGGGCGTGAAGCACATCAGCGCCGGTGCCTGGGACCCATGCCACTTTGCCACCAAAGACCCAATCAACTCGCTCGCTGACCTCAAAGGCAAGCGCGTCTTCACCTTCCCAACCGCGGGCCGCTTCCTTAGCCAGTTTGGCGTGGTGCCGGTGACCCTGCCATGGGAAGATATCGAAGTGGCGGTTCAGACCGGCGAGCTCGACGGTATCGCATGGTCCGGTATCACAGAAGACTACACCGTGGGTTGGGCTGACGTGACCAACTACTTCCTGACCAACAACATCTCCGGCGCATGGGCGGGCAGCTTCTTTGCCAACCAGGGCCGCTGGAACGAACTGCCAGAAGACTTGCAGACCCTGTTCCGCGTCTGCTGTGACCAGTCGCACTACTACCGTCAGTGGTGGTACTGGGGTGGTGAAGCCAACCTGCGCGTCAACGGCACCAAGATGCAGCTGACCACCATTCCGGATGATGAATGGGCACAGGTGGAAACCGCCGCCGTGAAGTTCTGGGATGAGATCGCAGCCGAAAGCCCAACCAAGGCGAAAGTTGTGGAGATCTTTAAGAAGTACAACGCGGATATGCAGGCGGCTGGCCGCCCATACCGTTACGGCTAAGATCCCTTAGCGATGAGAACTGCGAAGCCCCGGTTGTTGTGCCGGGGCTTCGGTGACACAACACGCCACGCGAAGGCCCGATACAAAGGAATGCGCATCAGATGTCTGGCAACCTGACCCTAGAAGAACTGGGCGCGCTGAGCGCCAGCGGCGAGATCGACACCGTTCTGGCCTGTATTGTGGACATGCAGGGCCGCCTGATGGGCAAGCGTTTTGTGGCGCAGCACTTTGTCGACAGCGCCTGGGAAGAGACCCATTGCTGCAACTACCTGCTGGCAACCGATCTGGAGATGCACACGGTGGACGGCTACGCCTCTACCAGTTGGTCGGCGGGTTACGGCGACTACATCATGAAACCGGATCTCAGCACGCTGCGTAAGGCGGCTTGGCTGGAAGGCACTGCGCTGGTGATTTGCGACGTGATGGATCATCACGGCCATCACGACATCGAACACTCCCCGCGCGGTATGCTGAAGAAGCAGGTGGCGCGGCTGGCGGAGATGGGCTTTGAAGCCGTATCCGCAACCGAGCTGGAATTCTTTATCTTTGAGCAGAGCTTTGAAGAGTTGAGCAAATCCGGCTACCGCGATCTGACCCCGATCAGCGCTTACAACGAAGACTACCACATCCTGCAGACCACCAAGGAAGAAGGCGTAATGCGCACCCTGCGCAACGGTCTCTATGCGTCTGGCATTCCGATTGAAGGCTCCAAAGGCGAGGCCGAGACCGGGCAGGAAGAGCTCAACATCCGCTACGGCAGCGCGATGGACGCGGCGGAAAATCACACCATTGCGAAGCACGCCGCCAAAGAAATTGGTTGGCAGCAGGGCCACGCGGTGTCGTTCTTGCCCAAATGGCGTCACGACAAAGTTGGCAGCGCCAGCCACGTACACCAATCGCTCTGGACCAAGGACGGGGTGCCAGCCTTCTATGACGCGGATGCGGATCTCGGCATGTCCGAGCTGGCGCGGCACTACCTGGGCGGTTTGCTGAAGTATGCCGATGACATCACAGTGTTCCTCGCGCCCTATGTGAACAGCTACAAACGCTTCCAGAAAGGCAGCTTTGCGCCCACGGCGAAGGTCTGGTCAGTCGACAACCGCACGGCGGCCTTCCGTCTCTGCGGGGACAGCACCAAGGCGGTGCGCGTGGAATGCCGCGTGCCGGGCGCGGATATGAACCCTTACCTTGCGATTGCTGCGCTGTTGGCGGCTGGTATCAAGGGCATTGAGGAAAAATGTGATCCGGGTGCACCGTTGAGCGGGGATGCCTATGAGAACAATAACGCGCAGATCCCAACCACGTTGAAAGACGCAACCGAGGCCCTACGTGGCTCTAAGATGCTGCGCGAGGCTATGGGGGATGCGGTTGTGGACCACTACGTGCGCATGGCGGAATGGGAGCAGGAAGCCTTTGAGGCGGTTGTGACCGATTGGGAAATTGCCCGCGGGTTTGAGCGGGCCTAAGACCGGCGCGAGGGGGCGACCCTTCGCTTCTCCGGCGGACTAGTGAACTAAGAAAAGCGGGGCGGGTGCCCCCAATGGATGGAGTGTTGCCATGAGCGGCATGTTGACGTGTATTTCTCCGATCGACGGATCGGTCTTTGCAGAACGCCCTGTGTTGAGCGCGGATGAGGCCTTTGCTGCCGCGAAACGCGCAAAGGAGGCACAGAAAGCCTGGGCGGCGCGTCCGTTGCAGGAGCGCGTGGATCTGGTGATGGCCGGTGTCGCGGCCGTGGGCGCAATGAACGATGAGATCGTGCCTGAGATTGCCAAGATGATGGGCCGTCCGGTGCGCTATGGCGGCGAGTTTGGCGGCTTTAACGAGCGCGCGAGCCATATGGCGTCTATCGCTGTGGAAAGCCTTGCGGACATTCAGGTGGGCGAGGATGCCACCTTCAAACGCTACATCAAACGCATTCCGCATGGGGTGGTCTTTGTGGTAGCGCCCTGGAACTACCCCTACATGACCGCCATCAACACCGTGGCGCCTGCGCTGATTGCGGGCAACACGGTGATGCTGAAGCACGCGACGCAAACGCTGGTTGTCGGTGAGCGCATGGCGCAGGCGTTCCACTCTGCTGGGGTGCCGGAAGATGTGTTCCAGAATGTGTTCCTGAGCCACGACGTGACCAATGAGTTGATTGCGGGGAATGCCTTTGACTTTGTGAACTTCACCGGCTCTGTAGGTGGCGGTCAGGCGATGGAACGCGCGGCGGCGGGCACCTTCACGGGCGTTGGCACCGAGCTGGGTGGCAAAGATCCGGGCTATGTCATGGAAGACGCCGACCTGGATGCGGCGGTCGACACGCTGATCGATGGCGCGATGTTCAACGCCGGCCAGTGTTGCTGTGGTATTGAGCGTATCTATGTTCACGAGAGCCTGTATGACGACTTTGTGGCCAAGGCGGTGGAGATTGTGAAAGGCTACAAGCTGGGCAATCCGCTGGACGAAGAGACCACCATTGGCCCAATGGCCAACGTACGCTTTGCCAATGAAGTTCGCGCGCAGATTGCTGAGGCGCTGGAAGATGGTGCTACAGCGCATATCGAGACCTTTGCCGAAGATGACGGCGGGGCCTACCTGACGCCACAAATCCTGACCGGTGTGACACATGAGATGCGCGTAATGCGCGACGAGAGCTTTGGTCCGGTTGTTGGCATTATGAAGGTGTCTTCTGATGAAGAAGCCATTGCGCTGATGAACGACAGTGAGTTTGGCTTGACTGCCTCGCTGTGGACCAAAGACGTAGAGCGCGCCGAGCGGGTGGGTAATGAGATCGAGACCGGCACCGTGTTCATGAACCGCGCCGACTACCTTGATCCGGGTCTGTGCTGGACCGGCTGCAAAAACACTGGCCGTGGCGGTGGGTTGTCGGTGATCGGCTACCAGAACCTGACGCGACCAAAGAGCTATCACCTGAAAAAGGTGACTGTATAAACAAGGGGATCCGTTCTTTGTCAGTGCAAAAGGGAACGGATAAACCGGATGCCGGAGACAGAATGTCCCGGCATCCACATTTTGAGGAAGAACAATGACACTCACTGGAAACTGGTCTTATCCGACCGCGATCCGTTTTGGGGCTGGCCGCATTGGGGAATTGGCAGAAGCCTGTGCCCAGGCTGGCATGAAAAAACCGCTGCTGGTCACTGACAAAGGCCTGGCGAACCTGCCAATCACAGTGGCCACGCTGGACCTCATGGAAGCGGCCGGGCTGGGCCGTGGTTTGTTTGCCGATGTCGATCCAAACCCAAATGAGCTGAACCTGACAGCCGGTGTTGAAGCCTACAAAGCGGGCGGCCACGACGGTGTGATTGCCTTTGGTGGCGGCTCTGGTCTTGATTTGGGTAAAATGGTGGCCTTCATGGCGGGCCAAACCCGTCCGGTTTGGGATTTTGAAGACATTGGCGACTGGTGGACCCGCGCGGACGCTGACGCGATTGCGCCCATTGTGGCCGTGCCAACCACCGCGGGCACCGGTTCCGAAGTGGGCCGCGCCAGTGTGATCACCAACAGTGTCACCCATGAGAAGAAGATCATCTTCCACCCGAAGGTGCTGCCATCCGTGGTGATTTGTGACCCGGAGCTGACTGTTGGCATGCCACAGTTCATCACCGCAGGCACCGGTCTGGACGCCTTTGCGCACTGTGTTGAAGCCTACTCGAGCCCGCATTATCATCCGATGAGCCAGGGCATCGCGCTGGAAGGCATGAAGCTGGTGGTAGAGAACTTGCCACGCGCTTATGCGGATGGTCGCGACATCGAAGCCCGTGCCGAGATGATGAGCGCCGCAATGATGGGGGCGACTGCTTTCCAAAAGGGCTTGGGTGCGATCCATGCGATGAGCCACCCGGTAGGCGCGATGTTCAACACCCACCACGGCACCACCAACGCGGTTTGCATGCCGGCGGTTCTGGAGCTGAACGCGCCGGTGATTGCTGAGCGGTTTGACCGTGCAGCCGGCTATCTCGGCATCGAAGGCGGCTTTGACGGTTTCTGCGCCTTCGTGCAGGGCTTCAACGACAGCATGGGCATCCCACGCAAGCTGTCTGACCTGGGCGTTACTAAGGATGCAATTCCTGAGCTGGTGAAAGGCGCGTTGATTGACCCGTCTTGCGGTGGCAACCCGGTTGAGTTGAACGAAGCCAACCTGACCGAGTTGTTTGAGGCGACAATCTAAGTCGTTTTACGCAGCAGGTAGATATCCATAATCCACCCGTTAGAGGCCCGCGCATCTGCGCGGGCCTTTACGATTTGGGTGGAGACATCGGCAAGCGGGCCTTCGATCAGGATCTGCTGCTCCATGCCAACGTAGCCGCCCCACCAGATGTGAATGCCGTCGCCTTCCAAGCTTTGGAAGGAGCATTCTCCATCCAGCATCACCGCCACAGTGGGCGTGTCGGCAGGCCAGCCTTCGTCACGCAGCTTGCGGCCAGTGGTGATCTGCACCGCGCCACCAAGTGTGTTGAGAGGAATGGCGTGTGCCGCCGTCAGCATTTGCAGCGAGGTGATGCCGGGGATGACGTTCACCGTGAGCTCAATGCCGCGTGAAATCAGGCGGTCTGCAATGCGTAGCGTGCTATCATACAGCGACGGGTCGCCCCAGACCATCAGTGCAACACTGCCGTTTTCTGTCACATGGGTAGCTATAAGATCCTGCCAAATGGCGGCCAACGCGTCGTGCCAAGTGTTCACTCCGTCGAGATATTTCGGCGTATTTGCATCGCGAACGGGGTAGTCAAATTCAACGATCTTTGGCGATGTGGAAAGCAGTTCGCTGGCAATCATCCGGCGCAGGTCGGCCAGTTCGGTTTTCTCGTCACCTTTGCGGGGCAATAGGATCACATCCGCGTTTTCCAGCGTCTTGATCGCTTGCAACGTCAGGTGATCGGGGTTGCCGGAGCCAATGCCGACCAAAGACAGCTGGATCATGCGCTTTCCGCCAACTCGCCAAAGAGGATGATGCCGGGGGCTTTGGTGATCTCCTTGCTGAGTTGCTCTGCCAAGGCTTCCATAGTGGTGCGGGTCAGGGTTTGATCCGGGTGGGACACGTTCTCAGCCAAGAGAGCAGGGCAGTCGCGGCGTAGGCCGGACGCGAAAAGCTTTTCGGCCAGTTCCGGGAAAGTGCGCTTGGGCATGAACAAAACCGTGGTGGCGCCAGGATCGGTCAGTGATTGCAGATGTAGATCGCCGGGCAGGGCGCCAGCAACGTCATGGCCGGTTACAAACTGCACACGCCGCGCCACAAGGCGGCGGGTGAGCGGGATGCCGGCTGCTGCCGCCGCCGCGCTCGCCGAGGTGACGCCGGGGATGATCTCAAAATCGATCCCATGCTCTTTGAGTGCAGTGATTTCTTCTTCAAGACGGCCAAAAATACCGCTGTCGCCTGACTTTAAACGGACCACTCGGGCGCCGGTCTTAGCATAGTCCACCAAAAGCTGGCTGACGTGGTCCTGCTTTGGCGACGGTCGTCCGGCGCGTTTGCCGACGCCCACCAGATCGGCGTCTTTGTTGGCATGTTCCAGGATGGGACCGGCGGACAGGTCGTCAAACAGAACCGCTTCGGCTTTGCCCAAACGGTCTACGGCTTTGAGAGTCAAAAGCTCGGGGTCGCCGGGACCGGAGCTGACAAAACTGACAAATCCGCTCATGAGGTGGCCTCTGCAATCAGGTGGAAGAAGGTGCCGGTGACGTAGCCTTTGATGGAGCCGGTTTCAGGCACCGGGTTGCCATCGGCGTCGCCCACTTGGGCCAGAGGCTCGTCCGGTTCTTCCAGAATGGTGGTGTAGTGAAACTCGTGCCCACGCAGGCGTGCGCCGGTGTCAAAGCCCAGCATCGGGGCGTTGAGCGTAGCTTGACGGTATCCGAGGTGGAACTTGCGTTTCTCGTAAGAGGTCACAAGGCCCAGAAGGCCCGCCATCTCGTGGCGGGTGCCGTCTTTGTCGATCAGCGCGGTACCAAGCGCCATGTAGCCCCCGCACTCGCCGTGCACCGGTTTGGTTGCCGCGTGTTTGCGCAGGCCCGTCAGATAGGTTTGGTTAGCGGCCAGCTTGCCTGCGTGCAGTTCAGGGTAGCCGCCGGGAAGCCAGACCAGATCGGCGCTGGGATCAGGCGCTTCATCCGCCAGCGGGGAGAACGGCAGAATTTCTGCACCTGCGTTGCGCCAGCCGGTCAAAAGATGCGGATAAGTGAAACTGAAGGCGGCGTCCCGCGCCAGGGCAATGCGCTGTGCTGGTGGCTTGGGCAGGGTGCCGGTTTTGGCGTCTCCTGCGCGCGCGGCGGCTTTGATCGCCTCAAGATCGACGTGTTCACGCAGGAAGGTTGCATAGCCTGTGATGGCCTCTTCCAAATCGGGGTGCTCCACAGCCTGGATCAGGCCGAGGTGGCGTTCTGGCAGGGTCAGGTCGCCTCGGCGGGGCAATACGCCAAGCACGTTCACGCCAGCTTTGTCCATGCCCAACCGGGCAAGACGTTCGTGGCGCGGGGAGGCGCAGCGATTGAGGATGACGCCCGCAAAGGGCAGGTCGGGATTGTAGGTTTTGAAGCCAAGCGCGGTGGCCGCGGCGGACTGTGCTTGCCCGCCCACGTCGATCACCAGCACCACCGGCCAGCCCATCATCAATGCGGTTTCCGCCGAGCTTCCAAAGCCGTTTTCACCGCGTGTGGCGACGCCGTCAAACAGACCCATAGAGCCTTCGGCGACCACAATGTCGGCACCTTTCGCTTGCTCGGAGATGCCCCCAGCCAGCGCAGGCGGCATGGCCCAAGTGTCGAGGTTGAAGGCAGGACGGCGCGCCGCAGCGTGGTGGAAGGCCGGGTCGATGTAGTCCGGACCGGATTTGAATGGCTGCACTTTCAATCCGTCTTCGGCCAGTGCCCGCAGAAGGCCGAGCATAACGGTAGTCTTGCCGGTGCCGGACGAAGGCGCGGAGATCAGAATACCGGGAGGCATGGTCATATCAGTCATCTCTCTTTAGTCGTCGCCATGCTGCCAGCTGGACCACGGGCTGTCGGCGGTCTGCGGGCGGTAGCGGCGGTCATATTCGGTGGCGTAGAGGCAGCTTTCCTTAAAGCCTTCGCCGGCCAGTGCGGGGCCAACTAGGATCAAGGCGGTGCGGGTGATGTTTTCGGTCACATCGTCTTTCAAGCTCGCAAGCGTCGTGCGGATGACCTGCTGGTCTGGCCAACTGGCGCGGTAGACCACGGCAACAGGACAGCCTGCGCCATAGGCTGGCGTGAGGTCGGAAATGACCTGGTCCAAATTGCCAATCGACAGGTGGATTGCCAGTGTCGCGCCGGTGGCGGCAAAGTTGGTGAGCGTCTCGCCTTTTGGCATGGACGACGCGCGGCCCGGTGTGCGAGTCAGGACCACAGATTGGGCAAGACCGGGCAAGGTCAGCTCGGTTTGCAAGGCGGCAGCGGCAGCGGCAAAGCTGGGCACTCCGGGTGTCACGGATACCGGGATGCCTTCGGCCTTCAGGCGGCGGATTTGTTCGCCCATGGCAGACCAAACCGAGAGGTCGCCGGAATGTAGGCGGGCGACGTCCTGGCCCGCGTCATGGGCGGCTCTGCACTCGACCACGATGGCGTCGAGATCCAAAGGCGCGGTGTTGATCACGCGGGCATTTTCCGGGCAATGAGATAGGATGGCCTCGGGCACCAAAGAGCCCGCGTAGAGGCAGACCGGACAGGCGGCGATCAAGTCGCGGCCACGCAGGGTGAGCAGGTCGGCGGCACCGGGGCCAGCGCCAATGAAGTGAACGGTCATAGGGGCGCTCCTTTCGCGATGGCGCAGGTGGCAAGGCGGTCAGTGGAGATAACACGCGGGATTGCGAGGGTGGCGTTGGCCAACGCTGCGAGTGCGCAGGCTTCGGCTACCGAGCCGGTGCCGCGTTTTTCGTGCACTTTGGAGGATTGCGTCCGTGTTGCCATGGACTGCATTGCGCTGGCGTCAATTTCCAGAATGGGCAAGTCGAGCTTTTTTGCAAAGGCTTGCAGCGTTTTGCTTTGCGCCTTGTCTGCAGGGGTGGCGATGGCATCGACTTTGGCGACTGCTGTCAAAGTGAATGCATCATGCAGGCTGTCCCTCGTTGCGGAGGCCCGAAATCCAAAGCCAGCGACGATCATTTCTGCACACTCCATTGCACAATGGGATAGCTGGATTTCCAGCCCCGTTTTCGGCCCAAAGGCTTAGATTGCGCCAGTTCGATGCGCAAGAGGTCGCCACCTTTCTGGGCCTGCCAATTGGCGAGCAGAACCTCGGCTTCCAAGGTCACCGCGTTGGCGACAAGACGCGCGCTTTCCGGGAGGGCTGCCCACACAGCTTGCAGCATCTCTTCGGAAATGCCGCCGCCGATAAATATGGCATCTGGCGTTGGCAGGCCGTCCAAAGCATTTGGAGCTGCACCGGTGACAACAGTGAGACGGTCTGCGCCAAGGTTGGCCGCGTTTTGCGAAATGCGGTTGGCCCGCGTTGGGTCAATCTCAACCGATGTAGCTTCTGTAGTGGGGTGCGCGAGCAGCCACTCAATCGCGATGGAGCCAGAGCCGCCGCCGATGTCCCAAAGGTGTTCGCCGGGCAAAGGCGCCAAGGCAGTGAGGGTCAGAGCACGGACCGGGCGTTTGGTGATTTGGCCGTCGTTGTCAAAGAAAGCGTCATCCTTTCCACCCACCGAAGTGAGGGCAGGGCCGCCGGATGCATCGATGGCAACGCAAACGGGATGGTATATGTCGTCCACGTCAAAGGCGTCTGCGCGCGTATCGCGGATGCGCTGACGCGGTCCGCCAAGGGCTTCAAGCACATGGAGAGTGCTTGCGCCAAAGCCAATCTCAGTCAGCCATGCGGCGAAGGTTGGCACGGATGCACCGTCACGCAGTGTCACAATGGCGCGTGTACCGTCGGCTAGATGTGGGCGCAGGCGTGCAAACGGCGCGGCATGCAGGCCCAGTGTGGTGGCGCTTTCCAGCGGCCAGCCGAGTGCGGCGGCGGCGAGCGACATGGTGGACGGGGCGGGCAGGGCCTGCCACTCACTGCGGTCCAAGTGTTTGGTCAGCGACGTGCCTGCGCCGTGCCAGAAGGGATCGCCAGAGGCCAAAGCCACCGTGTTGCGACTACGGTGTTCAAGCAAAAGGGGGATGCCGTCTACAAACGGCACCGGCCAAGTGATGACCTCTGCTGATAAGTCTGGCAACAGCGACAAATGCCGCTCAGCCCCCATGATCACCTCGGCTTCCTCAAGCGCTTTGCGGCTTGCGGGGGGCAGGCCTTCTGGGCCATCTTCGCCCAAACCGACGATGGTCAACCACGGATTTTCAGACATGGCGCCCAAACTCCTTCTTCTCGGTGGCACAACCGAGGCCAGCCTCTTGGCGCGTACTTTGGCGGACCGCGACGTGGACGCTGTGTTTTCTTACGCCGGACGCGTGACCAGCCCCAAAGCGCAGCCGTTGCCCACGCGGGTGGGCGGCTTTGGCGGTGTGGTTGGATTGGTCCAGTATTTGCAAGAGCATAACATCACCCATGTGGTGGACGCCACGCATCCCTTTGCCGCGCAGATGAGTTGGAATGCGTTTGAAGCCTGTCAGCAGGCTGGCACGGAATTGATTGCCTTGACGCGACCTGCTTGGCGGGCGCAGGCCGGAGATCAATGGAGACATGTGGCGGGCATTGACGGGGCTGTCGCAGCTTTGGTCGGTGATCCCAAACGTGTGCTTCTGGCGTTGGGCAAGCTGAATGTGCCCGCCTTTTCTGAGCAGCCGCAGCATCATTACGTGTTGCGGTTGGTCGACCAGCCTGAAGAAAAACCTGCGCTGCCCAATCACACGGTCGTGGTGGCGCGCGGACCGTTTGATGTGGCAGGCGATCGGGCGTTGATGCAGGAGCATGGCATTGAGCTGGTGGTTTGCAAAAACGCAGGTGGCGTTGGCGCGGAGGCCAAATTGACGGCAGCTCGGGAACTGGGCGTCCCGGTGATCATGATTGATAGGCCAAACCTGCCGCCGCGATCTGAGGTCGCGACTGTGGACGCGGTGCTGGAGTGGGTTACCACCTGACGGGCGCAATCCTGAGTGGACGCCCTTAGTCACCGTTTGACCGGCATCCCAAGTCACTTAACCGTCCACCGAACGCGGGGTGTAGACCATGGGCGCGCCATCACGTTCGATAACTCGGGTTTGGCTGGACCCCAGTAGCACCACAGTCCGCATGTCCGCCATGTCCGGGGTGGTCTCTTGCAGGGGCACGATCTTGATCGTTTGATCTGGGCGGGAGACGTTGCGGGCAAAGATCATCGGGCGATTGTCGCCGCAGTGTTCTTTGAGTGTTTTGAGCGCCTTTTCAAAGCCTTCCGGGCGGGACTTCGAGCGTGGGTTGTAAAACGCCATCGCAAAATCCGCTTCTGCCGCCAGACGCAGACGTTTCTCGATCAGCTCCCATGGTTTGAGGTTGTCGCTGAGGTTGATGGCGCAGAAATCATGGCCCAAGGGGGCTCCGCAAGCGGCGGACGCCGCCAGCATGGCGGTGATGCCAGGCAGGACACGAATGTCGAGATTGCGCCACGCGGGGTCGCCATGTTCCACGGCCTCATAAACGGCTGCTGCCATTGCAAACACACCAGGGTCGCCGGAACTGACCACCACCACACGTTTGCCTTCAGAGGCCATTTCCAACGCATGACGAGAGCGGTCGATTTCCACACGATTGTCGGAGGGGTGCAAAGTGAGGTTCGGATTTTGCGCCACCCGTTCCACGTAGGGAATATATCCGACCGCATCCGTGGCCTCGGCCAACGCGGCCTGTACCTGAGGTGTCACCAACGCGTCATCACCTGGGCCGATGCCCACAATCTGCACCCAGCTGCTCATGGGCGCCGTCCTTGACCATGCACAACGATGATCGAGAAGTACGGCGTAACGGCGTCTGTCATTTCGCTCAGCTTGGTGACGGTCTGTTTCGCCATAGTGGCATATTGCACAATCCAGGCTTCTTCATAGCGCCCGCCTGATTTCAAAGCCGAGATGACTTTGTCAAAGTTGGTGCCGATTTTCATAATCACCAAGGCGTCCGTGCGGGAAATGTAGTCTGACAGCGTCTCTTCCGGCAGCGTGCCCATCAGCACAGTCAATACGTCGTCGCCCCAGGTGATCGGGGCCTCTGTGGCCGTCCAAGCGCCGGACATGCCGGTGATCGCCGGAACAACCTGTGTGGGCACGACGTCGCGCACGCGCGCGTAGATGTGCATGAAGGAGCCGTAGAAAAACGGATCTCCCTCACAGAGCACCACAACGTCTTCGCCGCACTTGGCCAGTTCAATCAGGTGTTGGGTGACCTCTTCATAAAAAGACGACAAAGCCTGATTGTAGCGCGGATCAGACAGGGGAATTTCCGTGGTGACCGGATATTCCATGGGGAATTCAATCGCCGTTTCGGGCAGCATGCCATCCACAATGGCCCGCGCCTGACCTTTGCGTCCCGCCTTGCGAAAGAAAGCCACATGTTTGGCGGTGGTGATCAACCGATGCGAGCGCACGCTCATCAGGTCCGGATCGCCGGGGCCAAGACCGACGCCGTAAATTGTTCCAGTCTTGCTCATTCTTTACGGCTCGCAATCGCGTTGATGGCGGCTACAGTCATTGCGGAACCGCCCAAACGGCCTTCGACAATCATGCATGGCACGGGTTGGTCTTGCCAAAGCGCGTCCTTGCTTTCCATTGCGCCGACAAAGCCAACCGGGCAGCCGATGATGGCCGCGGGGCGGGGGCAATCCGGGTCTTCGAGCATGTTGAGCAGGTGGAACAACGCGGTTGGCGCATTGCCAATGGCCACTATCGCACCACCCAGTTTGTCCCGCCAATGTTCCAGTGCGGCAGCGGATCGGGTGTTGCCGATTTTGGCGGCCAGCTCATAAATGCCTTCCGCATGCAGGGTGCAGATCACCTCATTGTCGGCCGGCAGGCGCGGGCGGGTTACGCCTTCGCTGACCATGCGTGCGTCGCAAAAGATCGGCGCCCCGTCTTCCATGGCTTTGCGCGCCGCCGCGACCATGCCCGGCGTGAATTTCACGTGCTTTTCCAGCCCCACCATGCCTGCGGCGTGGATCATGCGCACCACAACCTGTTCTTCGTCTTTGTCAAACCCGGCCAAATCGGCCTCGCGCCGGATGGTGGCAAAGCTCTCGTCATAGATCGCCTGACCGTTTTTTTCGTATTCGTAGGGCACTAAAGCTCTCCTCGGGCTTCAAGTAAGGTGCTCGGCGTGAGGCCGGTTTTGATAGGCGCCTCCCATGGGCGGCCATGTTTCACAAGATCAAATGCGCCGTCATTGCCGACCAGCGTAGTCGCACATGGGCGCGGCAGAGCGCAGCCTTTGGCACAGCCTGAAACATGCAGAGGCGTTGGCAGGTGTTGCGCCAATTGGCGGGCGAGGTTGCGGGTTTCCACGGTTGAGGAAGTGCACAATGGCGCGCCGGGACAGGCGTCTACATGCAGCAGCGGATCATGCGTGTCAGTGATAAAGGCGTCGGTCTCCGTTAGCTCTGCGCCTTCCAGAAGGAAGAGCCGCCAAGGGGTGACACGCATGGCGGTAGCCTTGGTTGCTGTGACCAAGTGGGCAAGATGCGCCGCTTCGATTTGACCAAACGCCACGCCAAACACGGCACCCATTTCTGTGTCGCCGGGTACAGGCGGCTTTTGCGATGCCGCGGGTGGTACGGCCTGCCAGTCTGCAGGCAAAGGTGTCAGAGCAACATGCGCGGCCATACGGCGTCGCGTCGGGCCATGTGTGTCGACAAACCACTGTGCCATCTCAAGAAGCGCGTCGACGGCGGTGTCCACTGTTACAACGCGACCGCGAGATGCGCCGTCCGCGCGTAGGATAGTGCGACCACTTGCGTCGCGCTCAAAGCGGAAGTCTGCTGATTTGTCAGAGAGTTGCGGGCCGCCCGTCAAGTCGATGGCGTAGCCCATTTTGGGGGGTAGCTCTGGGAGGTCACCAAGGCGCGCGACCAACTCGGACGCCACGCGATGTGTGTCATCGTCTTCGCGCCACATTGGCGGGATCAGGATGTTGCGGCGGCTTTCCAGAGCCGGATCATCCGGCAGCAGGTCGAGCTTGTGCAGCTCGGCAAGAACCGCCGCGTGATCTGCTTCTTTGACGCCGCGAATTTGCAGATTGGCGCGGCTGGTTAGATCGATCAGACCCGAGCCGAACCGATGTGCTGTTTCGCACAGGCCCAGAACCTGTTTCTGCATCAACCGCGCCATAACGGGGCGTACGCGCACCACAAGCCCATCGCCGGACATCATCGGCTTATAGGCGCCAGGGCACCAGCCTTTGGCGTCTGGGCGGCTCATGACGC
The DNA here is from genome assembly GCA_014872815.1 of Paracoccaceae bacterium. Taxonomy (GTDB): domain Bacteria; phylum Pseudomonadota; class Alphaproteobacteria; order Rhodobacterales; family Rhodobacteraceae; genus Shimia. Next base: position 851,424 of record WKFK01000014.1, on the reverse strand, counting down.
CCGCTCCAGATCGGCAATAATGGAGTTGCGGCGGGTGATCCACAGACCTGCCTCGTGGAGCGCCGCAAAACGATCCCGCATCGCGGCCAGTGCCTGAGGATTTTCGCGTTCTAGGAAGTCGACGATCTCGTCGTTGCCCAATGTGGCATCGTGGTAGGCGTCAAATAGTTGGGGCGGCACCGCACCCGCCAGATTGGCAAAAGCACCCATATGGTCCAGTGTCGCGGCAATCTCCGCTCCGCCTCGGAAGCCGTGTCGCATCATGCCCGCCAACCAATCCGGGTTGGTGGCACGCGCATGCACCACGCGGGCAATCTCTTCGGTCAGGCTCCGCGCACGTGGGTTGTCTGGATTGGTATTGTCCATGTGGTAGAGGTTGGCGTCCCCACCCGTGAGCGCCTGTGCGGCGGCAAAGCCCGCTTCATGGGCCGCATAGTCCGACGCCACGAGCACGTCGGTTTCGGGCAGGTCTTGCAGGTGCACAAAGCTGTCCGCCGCGCCCACGCGGTCTCGAATGCCATCGAGATCTTTGGTGCCTTCGCCGGTGTCGAGCGCATAGGAGGACGCATTGAGCCAAGCCTCACCAGCGGCTTTGCGGCCTTCTTCGGAATAGTTCTCGATCTCATGCCCCATGCCGAGGCCGTAGCTGCCCGGCGCTGGGCCATAGACTCTTGGGGCCGTGACGCGGCCCGCAAAGGGGTTCCAGTCGGTGGCCTCATCACGCTCGGCCAGTGCTTTCACGGCTTGGCCAAAGAGTGTGGAGAGCGTTGGGAACACATCGCGAAACAAACCAGAGACGCGCAGGGTCACATCGATTCGCGGACGGTCCAGCAAGGCGATGGGCAGGATTTCCACACCGGAGACACGCTCACTGCCTTCATCCCACACCGGTTTCGCGCCCAGAAGGTGCAGTGCCATGGCAAATTCTTCACCTGCTGTGCGCATGGTAGCGGAGCCCCAGAGGTCCACGATCAGGTTTCTGGGATAGTCGCCTTCTTCTTGCAGATGGCGACGCACCAGTTCTTCGGCGAGTTTCACACCCTGCGCATAGGCAGAGCGCGATGGGACCGAACGCGGATCGGTGGTGTAGAGGTTTCGGCCTGTGGGCAGAACGTCGTAACGGCCACGGTAGGGTGAGCCGGAGGGGCCCGCCTCGATGCGTTTGCCTTCGAGTGCTTTGATCAGCGCGTCACGCTCCGCGGTGGCAGAGGGGGCAGCGTCAAAGCTGCCTTCGGTCTGCGGCGCGCGGCCATAGATGTGCAATCCGTCGCCAAACTGGCTTTCCTTGATGTCACAAACAAACGTGTCGATGCGAGTGATCGCTTCGGCCAGAGATGTCGCGTCGTCCAGCCCCAATTCTGATTGCAAGCCAAGGGCTTCAGCCTCGTCTCGAATGTCGGTTTGTAGTCGGTCGCGTCGTTTTGGATCGAGCCCGTCGGCGTTGGAAAACTCATCCAAAATGGTTTCCAGGCGGGCAAAACGTTCGGGCGTCGCGGACTGTTTGAGCGGCGGCGGCACGTGACCGAGTGTCAGCGCGTTGATGCGACGTTTGCCCTGTGCGGCCTCACCGGGGTCATTGACGATAAACGGATAAATCACCGGCAGATCGCCGATCAGCGCTTCGGGCCAACAGTCAGCAGACAGTGCCACGGATTTGCCCGGCAGCCATTCGAGCGTGCCGTGCGCGCCAACGTGGATCAGCACATCGGATCTGAGCGCATGACGAAGCCAGAGATAGAAGGCGACATAGCTGTGCCGCGGCACGCGGGAGAGATCGTGATATTCATCTTCGCGTTGCTGGTCGCTGCCGCGCTCGGGTTGCAGGGCCACAAGCACGTTGCCGCGTTTGGTGGCCTTGAAGTGGAAAGCACCATTGGCAAAGCCCGGATCGTTTTCCGGCGTGCCCCATACTTCGGTCAGGTCGTCGCGCAGTGCGTCGGGCAGCTTTGCCAGTGCGAAGCGATACGCCTCAAGCGGCCACGCAATGGTGTTGTTCAGCAGAGCGGCTTCGAGTTTGTCAGACGGAGAGGTTTGAAAGCCGGCGTCCTGCAAATCACCAAGAACTGCGTCGACGCTGGCGAGGGGATCCAAGCCAACCGCATGTGCCATGTTCCAGTCTTTGCCGGGGTAAGTGCTCAAAACACAGGCGATCTGTTTGTCGGCGTTGGGTTTCTGAGCCAGCGATACCCAGCCTTCGACCTTATCAGCCACTGCTGCAATGCGTTCTGGCAAGGCACGGTGGGCAAAGCGAGAATACTCCAGCGCCTGGTCTTTCTTGCCCGGTTCCTTGAAGGAACTGACACCAGCAAAGAGGCGCCCGTCTACTTCTGGCAGGACGACATGCATGGCGAGGTCTGCTGGAGCCAACCCGCGCTCAGACTCGGCCCAAGCTTTTTTACGAGAGGTGGCAAGCGCGACCTGAAACACCGGCGCATCGGTGGCATCCAACGGAGAGGTGCCACTGTCGCCTTTGCCGGAGAACGACGTGGCGTTCACGATGGCGGCGGGGGAGAGCTCTTTGAGCGTGTCCGCCAACCATGCGGCCGACGCTGGCACCTTCAGCGATGGCGCAAACAGGCCAATCACGTCAAAGCCACGGCCTCGGAACTCGTCAAACAGAGCCTCAATCGGCGCCGTGTCGGCGGAACTCACATACGCGCGGTAAAACGTCAGGGCGATCAACGGCTTATCCGTGTCGCGGTTCGCCAGCGGATCACAGAGGCCGCCTACCGGTGTCCATCCGCCGTGATCTGGCAGGGCTTTGGACCCCATGACCGGCTTGGCATAAAGCCCCGCTGCCAGAGCCAGTTGTGCCAATGCAGCCTGCGCCGCAATCGCACCGCCAGTGTCACACAAATGGGTCAAGCGGTGCAGGGTGGAGGCGGGCAGGGTGGAGACTTCGTCCAGCCGTTCATCAGGCCGCCCGTCCGCAGGCAGGACCGCCAGCGCGATGCCTTTTTCCTGTGCGAGTGCCTGCACCTGTTGGATGCCGTATTGCCAGTAGGAAATCCCGCCAATCAGGCGGATCAGGATGGCCTTGGCGCCCACCAATGTCTGTTCGATATAGGTGTCCACCGACAGCGGATGTTTGAGCGCTGTCAGATTGGCCAACCGCAGCGTCGGCAGGTCGCCTTTGCTGCGGTGCCAGCCTGCCGCGAAAGCCCCAAGGTCACTGTCAGAGAAAGACAGCACCACAAGATCGGCCGGGGATTGACCCAGGTCCATTGGCGTGTCGGCCTCATCCAGACCATGGCTTTCGCGAAAGACAACGTGCATAGGGCTTAGTCTACCAGAGCTGCGCGGATCGCTTCGACGTTTACGTCACCCTGTTCGGCAATCACGACCATGCGGCCTTGGCGACCTTCTTCGGGTTTCCACGGGCGGTCGAACTGATGACGCACACGCGCGCCCACCGCTTGCACCAGCAAGCGCATTGGTTTGCCAGTCACAGCGGCATAGCCTTTGACCCGCAAGATGTTCTGATCTTTAGCCATTTTTTCAATCTTGGCGGCAAAAGCTGCTGGATCAGCCTGCTCCGGCACGTCCACAACAATGCTGTTGAACGCGTCGTGATCGTGGTCATGGCCGTGATGGTGGTGATCGTCGTCGTGATCATGGTCATGATCGTGGTGGTGATGATGGTCCTCGTGATGCGACGGACGGGCATCAATGTCGTCTTCCGCCGCCGCTTCGAGGCCAAGAATCACGCGCGGGTCCACTTCGCCTTCGGCCACTTCCACAACTGGCAGCGCGCGTGGGGCGGCTTTCAGGACGATCTCTTTGGCTTTGGCGGTGCCTTCCGGGCCCGCTAGGTCCGGTTTGGTCAACAGCACAATGTCGGCGCAGTTGATCTGATCCTGAAACACCTCTGATAAGGGCGTTTCGTGGTCCAGCCCCTCATCAGCTTCTCGCTGGGCATCCACAGCCGCCACGTTGGTGGCAAAGCGGCCATCAGACACCGCTTCGGCATCGGCCAGTGCAATCACGCCATCTACGGTGATTTTGGAGCGAATATCAGGCCAGTCAAACGCCTTCAGCAGAGGCTTGGGCAGTGCAAGACCAGAGGTTTCAATCAGGATGTGTTCTGGACGCGGTTCCAGCGCCATCAGAGCTTCGATGGTTGGGATAAAATCATCCGCCACGGTGCAACAAATGCATCCGTTCGCGAGTTCCAGAATGTTTTCTGCTGGGCAATCCGGAATGGCGCAGGATTTCAGGATTTCGCCATCCACACCAACATCGCCAAATTCGTTTACAATCACCGCAAGGCGCTTGCCCTGTGGCTTTTGCATTAGGCCTCGTACCAAGGTGGTTTTGCCGGAGCCGAGAAAGCCAGTGATGACGGTGACAGGGAGTTTCTCAAGCGTGCTCATTCTTCGGTCTCCAGTGGCGGAATGCGGGCGATGCAGTTTTTACGAAAGTGCGTGGAACGTTCGCGCCAGGGCACAAGCCCGTCCGCGGTGGCGGCGTATTTGGTCACACCTTCGGCGATAAGGTCTGCGTCGTCTGCGCCGGTGAAATTGCCATATACATAGGTCCACCGGTCTTCGCCGCCGCGCAGGGTGATTGAACACCCAAAATCACAGTTGGAAAAACACTCCACGCCTTTCAGCGTGACGTTGTCTGGCAGCTTGGACGCATCCAGCGCGTCGTAAAGCTGGGTGCCGGGGCGTGGGCCCTCGACGTCGGTTGGCTGGCCGGCACGACAAGTGGTGCAGACAAGCAATTCGACTGGAGCAGAAGCATCAGCCATCACGTTTGGTCCCTTTTCAGGGACGGGGGAACACGGGACACTTGGTAGAGAGCCCGACACCGAAACACCCCGTCCGGTTCATGTCATGTTTGCTGGCAGGTCTCCCGGCTTGCGGATCTCGACATGTATGCCTGCGGTCCTCCTGCCTTCCCGGATTGCTCCAGTGGCTGCGGTGGACCTCTCCGGTCACGGTCGCGGGGGCGGCTGCGCTTTGGGCCTTGACGTTGGACCCGTTTCACATTCCCTTTTCACCTGCTCAAAACGAGCAGGAACCAGCGACACCTCGAATGGGCAATCATCGCGGCTGAGTCAAGCGGGAACGGAGAGGCAGATGTCTGATAGCGTCGAACAAAATGAACGCCACAAGGCCAAGATGGCCAAAATCAAGGCGGCGCGGGACCGTATGATGGCCACGAAGACCGAGGAAAAGGGGCTTATCATGGTGCACACCGGGCCAGGCAAGGGCAAAAGCTCGTCTGGTTTTGGCATGATCACGCGTTGCATCGCGCATGGAATGCCTGTGGCGGTTGTGCAGTTTATCAAAGGCAATTGGGCCACAGGCGAACGCGATTTTCTGCGTCAGCATTTCCCCGACGAAGTGAAGTTTTATGTTTCTGGGGAGGGGTTTACGTGGGAAACGCAAGATCGCGAACGCGACATTGCCAAGGCCGAAGCGGGCTGGGAGCTGGCGAAACAGCTGATCCGAGACCCGGCAAACCGGTTTGTGATGTTGGACGAAATCAACATCGCGTTGCGCAACAACTACCTGAACATCGATGATGTGGTCGATTTCCTGCTGAGCGAGAAACCGGAAATGACCCATGTGCTTTTGACCGGGCGTAACGCGAAGCCGGAGTTGATTGAAGCGGCGGATTTGGTGACTGAGATGACCTTGGTCAAACATCCATTTCGCGATGGCATCAAGGCGCAGGCTGGGGTGGAATTCTGATGGCTGTGAAACGCCTTCTTACTGAATTCGGCATGGGGTCGTCGCTGCGACGGCTGGACTATACCGAAGCCGCATCGCGCGCCGTGAAAGACGCGTTGTGGCACAACTCGATCAATCTTGCGGAGCTGTTTGGCAAAGACAAATCTGAGATGATCATCACGGTGGAAGTGGCTGTGCAGCAGCCGGAGAAGATCGACGCAGATGTCATCGCAGCGATCTTTCCTTACGGCCAGGTCACTGTAAAACCAGTGAAAGGTGGCTTGGACGTGCCGCGCGCGGATGGCGACAATCCAACGGTGATTGCCAATGTAGCGATCTCTGTGGCGCTGGATGTGGAGGTTGCGGCATGAGCGATCAACGGTTCATCATCGAAATGGGTATGGGCAACGACCAGTATGGTCAGGACTACACCAAGGCCGCCGCGCGGGCGATTGAAGATGCCATCCGCCATTCCGCGATCCCGATGTTTGCCGCGCTGGGCAAAGACCCGAAAGAGATGCGGGTGCAGGTGACGGTTGGTGTGCAGGAGCCAGAAAAGGTCGATTGTGCGGCGCTGGCGGAGAAATTGCCGCGTGGCCGGGCCGAAGTGAAAGCCGTGTTTGGTGGCATGAATGTGACCAATCCGGATGACGGCAACGTATTGGTGATCGCTTCCGCAGCGGTTGAGGCGTTTTTGCCCAAGCAGGTGTGACGTGACCAAAGCACTTATGATTCAAGGCACTGGCTCCAATGTCGGTAAGTCGATGTTGGTGGCTGGGCTGTGCCGGGCAGCGGCGCGGCGAGGGCTGTCTGTGGCACCGTTCAAGCCGCAGAACATGTCCAACAACGCCGCTGTGACCAGCGATGGCGGTGAGATTGGCCGGGCGCAAGCGTTGCAGGCTTTGGCCTGTGGCAAAGCGTTAACGGTGGATATGAACCCGGTCCTGTTGAAGCCGGAGACCGATGTCGGGTCTCAGGTTGTGGTGCAGGGCAAGCGGCTGACCACAGTTAAGGCGCGCGCGTATGCGAAGCTGAAACCGCAGTTGATGGCAGCGTTGCTTGAGAGCTTCAACCGACTGAAATCAAACAATGATTTGGTTGTTGTTGAAGGTGCAGGTAGCCCTGCCGAGGTCAATCTGCGCAAGGGTGACATTGCCAATATGGGCTTTGCGCAGGCGGCGGATGTACCGGTGGTTTTGGCAGGCGACATCGACCGGGGCGGTGTGATTGCGCAGATTGTTGGCACACAGGCTGTGATTTCGGAAGAGGACGCGGCGCTGGTGGCGGGCTTCCTTGTGAACAAGTTTCGCGGTGATCCCAGTTTGTTTGATGATGGTTACGAGCTGATTAAAGACACGACCGGCTGGGCGGGCTTTGGTGTGTTGCCGTATTTTGGCGAGGCCTGGAAATTGCCCGCCGAAGATGCGCTCGACATCAAGAATGCCAAAAAGACTGGTGGGTTGAATGTGGTTTGCCTTGGCCTTTCGCGGATTGCGAATTTTGACGATCTCGACCCGTTGGCGCAGGAGCCAGGGGTGTCTTTGACCATGCTGCGGGCAGGGGAGCCGATTCCGGGCGACACGGATGTAGTGATCATTCCGGGCAGTAAATCTACGCGCGGCGATTTGGCGTTTCTGCGGGAGCAGGGCTGGGATGTGGATCTTCTGGCACATGTGCGTCGAGGCGGTCATGTGCTTGGGATTTGTGGCGGATATCAGATGCTTGGTTGCGAAGTGCGCGACCCTCACGGCATTGAAGGCACGGCTGGCACAACGGAAGGTCTGGGCTTGTTGGACGTGATCACTGAAATGACGCCCGATAAACGTTTGACGGAAACCACCGCACAGCATGTGGCGTCCGAGCAGGCATTTCGGGGCTATGAAATCCACATTGGGCGCACCGAAGGCGCGGATCGGGCACGGCCGTTTGCCACTGTGGATGGGCGCGATGAGGGGGCTGTGTCTGCGGATGGGCGCGTGTCTGGCAGCTATCTGCACGGCATGTTCCGGGACGATGGGTTCCGGCGGGCGTGGTTGGCGGCCTTGGGCGCCGAGGTGGGCAACGACGGCTATGACGCCACGGTGGAAGTGGTGTTGGATCGCTTGGCGGATCACATCGAGGCACATTTGGATGTTGATGGCCTGCTGGCGGTTGCGCGTTAGAGAATTTCGCCTTCGGCGAGGATATTTTCCGCCAAATGAAGACGTTAGCGGGTTTGTCGCAAAGCGCGCACGGAGGTGCCGTGTGCGGATTTGAAGGCGCGGGCGAAGCTAGTCGGGCTGTTGAAACCAGTGGCGAGGGCGATGTCGCGCACCGGGGTTTGCGTGTCTGTGGCGAGGCGCAGGGCTTCCTCTAAGCGCATGGTCAGGTAGACCGCTTGCGGGGATTTGTGCAGGTGGGTTTGGAAGTTGAGTTCCAATGTGCGTGTGGAAAGTTCTGTTTTTTTCGCGATTTCCGGGATGGAGAGAGGGGCGTCCAAGGTCTGCCCCATGAGGTCCAGCGCTTTGATGACCTTTGGGTGATGATGGATCGCGCGGGGGATGGAGATCGGACGTTGGGCGCTGGCGGGCATGGGATCGTACACAAAGGCACTGCTGACACGGCGGGCCAGGTCGGCGCCATAGCGGGTCTCAATCAGGTAGAGCATCATGTCGATGCAGGGGCTGGCGCCGCCGGAGGTGGCGATGCGGTCGGAGATGCAGAAGCGGTCTCGGAGCGTTGTAACCTTAGGAAACTGTTGGGAGAATTTCTCTATGTCCTCCCAGTGGGTGGTGGCGTTGTGACCGTCCAGCAGACCTGATTCGGCCAACATCCACGGGCCGCCGTCGATGGCAGCGATCGTGGTGCCGGTGGCGTAAAGCCGCCGCAGGGAGGCTGATAGGCGTGGTGTGGCTTGCTCTTCCAATCGAAAGCCAGCGACCACCAACAACAGCTCACAGCGCAGCAGTTGGTCGATGGGTAGGGCGTTGATTTGTAACCCACTTGTGAGCGTGGCAGGCGCCTCGGTGGCGGTATAAAACTGCCAGTCAAACAAGGGGCTTCCGGCGCGGCGGTTGGCGGCGCGCATGGGGTCCACAGCGGCGGCAAAGCTGAGTGTATTGCAGTCGTCCAGCACGAGAATGGCGACATTCAGAGGGGCCGGGTCGTGGCGGAAAACGCTGGTTTCTGCGGAAATGGACATGTCGACTTCGTATAAGGGCAAGTGTTGCGTGGCAAGTGCGGTACGGTTGGGCAAGGAATATGAAAGGAATCGCCATGCCACTCTCAATGAACCGCGAGGTTTTCATCACCTGTGCTGTGACCGGATCGGGTGGCACGCAGGACCGCAGTCCCCATGTGCCGCGCAGCCCCAAGCAGATTGCCGACAGTGCGATTGCGGCGGCCAAAGCCGGCGCGGCGGTGGTGCATTGCCACGTGCGTGATCCGGAGACCGGCGCGCCAAGCCGCGATCTTGGCTACTACCGCGAAGTCACGGACCGCATTCGCGACAGCGAGGTGGACATGGTGCTCAACCTGACCGCCGGAATGGGGGGGGACATCGTGTTTGGTGGCGTAGAGAACCCGCTGCCCACGGTGGATGGGACGGACATGGTGGGCGCCACGGAGCGGGTGGCACATGTGGCGGAATGTCTCCCGGAAATCTGTACGTTGGACTGCGGCACAATGAACTTTGCCGAAGCCGATTATGTGATGACCAATACACCCGGCATGTTGCGCAGCATGGGAAAAATGATGACCGATCTTGGGGTTAAGCCCGAGATTGAGGCGTTTGACACCGGCCATCTGTGGTTTGCCAAGGAGCTTGTGAAGGAAGGCGTGCTGGCGCCGGATGCGTTGGTGCAGCTCTGCATGGGGGTGCCGTGGGGGGCACCGGATGACCTCAACACCTTCATGGCGATGGTCAACAATGTGCCGGACGAGTGGACGTTCAGTGCGTTTTCCTTGGGCCGCAATCAGATGGCCTATGTTGCGGCGGCGGTGCTGGCAGGCGGCAATGTGCGGGTTGGGTTGGAAGACAACCTGTGGCTCGACAAAGGGGTGCTGGCGGAAAACTGGCAGCTTGTGGAACGTGCGGGCACCATCATTGAAAATATGGGCGCGCGGGTGATTGGGCCAGCGGAAGTGCGCGAGAAACTCGGGCTGGTGAAGCGGGCGCCGCAAGGGTGAGCGTTGCGGCAACAGCTGCGCACGTTGGTTTAGGAACCGGCGGTTTGGGTCCTTGGGCCGGATCGGCGCAACACGTCGGTATGACGTCGGTATCGCGTCTGTTTTGCGGAGGTGCGCGTTTTCGCGTGATTTTGGGCGCGGGCATTTTAACCTTTAGGGCATCGCGCGACCCTAGGTGGGGGCTGGAAGCGCCCTCCTGCGGGGAGGGTCGGGCGCTGCCTGTTTCGCAAAGCGAAACCGGCTTGGTCGGGGCTAGGTTAGTCAGGCTTAACCCGACACAAAAAACAGTTGTTGGACGCGCTGCGCACATCAACAAAAGCAATATCCGCGCGGGCGAGCAGGCTTTCGGTGTAACCGGCAATGTCCGCAGTCGGTGTCACTTGGCCCGTGCCGTAGACAATGCGTTCGTCAACAGAGTAGCCGCGCACGATGTAAGTCGGTGCGGTCAGGATGTCGGGCAGGGTGCTCGAGGGCGCGGTGCCGGTGCAGTCCTCGCAGAGAAAGATCGGACCGGTTTCGGTGTAGGCGTTTTGGCTCTCGAAAGGCCGGTGCGCGAGGATCAAGAAGGGCATGCCTTTGGGCGTGATTTTCAGGCAGGATCGGCAGGGGATGCCGTCCCCATCGCTAATTGCGACCTCAACGGTGTTGCCGTAGGCGTCGGTGCGGCTGCTGCGGATGGCGGCAACTTGTTCGGTGGGCAGTGGGTGAAACTGAATAGACATGTGGGTTCTCCTTCTGCGGAGGACACTATGTTGCGAGACGAGCGTGCCGCGACCCGTTTCCTGCTCAAAAATTCCGGCAGCGTGCATGGGCGAAGGCACAGGTGTGAAGGGGATGTTCTCAAGGGGCCAGAGAATGGACTTGAAATGACTTGCGATGTCAGGCGTATCTATCTGAGGTTGCAAGCAGCACTCAAAAGGTTCCCTATGTTATTCATTTTGACTTTGGCGGTTTTGATTGGCGTGATGGCCGCCTTGGTAAGCTACCTTCAGTATGATGCTGCTTGGTGGAAAGGTCTCTTGTGGTCGGCGCTTATGATGTCGATCTCGATTGGCCTGATAATATTCGAAAACCCGGGAGAGGCGTCTTTAGACAACCCGCTGCTTATTTCCGCTACGATGGGGATGATGGCTGCGATTTATTTCGCAATTGCAAGTTTGGCGACCATTGCAGCGCGTGGCCGATTTTCGGAACGCCAGACGGTTTCGGCGGCCTTTTTGGGCGGCATGGTGCTCTTTCTTTGGGTGCTTCTTTGAGACAGTCGTGAAACCAGGAGACGACATGACAAAAACGGCAGCGATAATTGGCGGTGGGGTGATTGGCGGCGGCTGGGCGGCGCGGTTTTTGCTCAATGGCTGGGATGTGCGGGTGTTCGACCCCGACCCAGAAGCGGAGCGCAAGATTGGCGAGGTGATTGCCAATGCGCGGGTGTCTTTGCCGGGGTTGAGCGATACGGCTTTGCCCGCTGAAGGCAGGCTGAGCTTTCATGAGACCATGTCGGAAGCGGTTGCGGGAGCAAGCTGGATTCAGGAGAGCGTGCCGGAGCGGTTGGAACTTAAGCGGAAGGTTTATCAGACGCTGCAGGAGCATTGCGACCCAGACGCCATTTTGGGAAGCTCGACCAGCGGGTTTAAACCCAGCGAGCTGCAGGGCTGTGCCAGTCGTCCTGAGCAGATCTTGGTGACACATCCGTTTAACCCGGTCTATCTGATGCCTTTGGTGGAGCTAGTGCCGACGGAGAAGAACAGCGCTGAGCTGATCGAACGTGCCAAGGAAACGCTCAAAGGCGTGGGCATGTTCCCGTTGCATGTGCGCAAGGAGATTGATGCCCATATCGCCGACCGGTTCCTTGAGGCGGTGTGGCGTGAAGCGCTTTGGCTGGTGAAAGATGGGATCGCCACCACAGAAGAGATCGATGAGGCCATTCGTATGGGGTTTGGCATTCGCTGGGCGCAGATGGGGCTGTTTGACACTTATCGTGTGGCCGGTGGCGAAGCGGGGATGAAACACTTCATGGCGCAATTTGGCCCGGCGCTGGAATGGCCCTGGACCAAGCTGATGGATGTGCCGGAGTTCACCGACGAATTGGTGGATTTGATCGCTGGGCAAAGTGATGCGCAGTCGGGCCATTTGACAATCCGCGAAATGGAGCGGATACGGGACAACAACCTTGTGGCCATGATGCGCGCGCTCAAAGCGCAGGATTTTGCATCGGGTGCAGTGCTCAACCAGCACGACGCCAAGCTCTCAGCGGCGGCTGGTATGGTGCGAAGGGCCAGCGATATAGCCAACCCGACGCAACCCATCGTGACCGTGCGCCGCGGGGTGCCGGTGGATTGGTTGGACTACAACGGGCATATGACCGAAAGCCGCTATTTGCAGGCCTTTGCCGATGCCAGCGACCGGCTGATGGAGATCATTGGCTGTGATCAGGCGTATATCGCGACGGGGGGCAGTTTTTTCACGGCGGAGACGCATATCCGGCACATTGATGAGACCCATCTGGGCAGCGTGATTGAGGTGCGGACTCGTGTGCTTATGGCGGAGGGCAAGAAGATGCACCTCTGGCATGAGATGTATGCGGGCGACAAACTTCTGGCCACGGGAGAGCATATCCTGATTCACGTGAGCCTTGAGACGCGGCGGCCCGCGCCGTTTAGCCCGGAGATTGCCGCCAACCTGAAGATGATCTGCGACGCACAGGCGGATTTGCCCGCGCCGGAGGGGCTGGGCCGCTATGTCGGGCAGCCCCGGTGACGGGGCGGGTTCTGATCACCGCAGGCGCGTCCGGTGTTGGGCACGCCATGGCGGAGGTTTTCGCGCGGGACGGCTGGCGGGTCTGGGTGGCCGATGTGGATGCGGCCGCTTTGGCTGACGTGCCCGAAGGATGGTGCAAAACGCAGCTGGATGTGACCGATGAAGCGGCGGTTTCTGCGCTGTTTTCCGAGGTGCGGGACGCGTGGGGCGGGCTGGATGCGCTTTGCGCAAATGCCGGTGTCGCCGGGCCAACGGCCGCGGTTGAGGATATAAATTTGCAAGATTGGCAGGCCTGCGTGGCGGTCAATCTCGAAGGCGCGTTTCTGGCCGCCAAATATGCGGCGCCTATGATGAAGGCGGCGGGGCAGGGCGCGATTGTTGTGACCTCTTCCACCGCTGGGCAATACGGCTATCCCTACCGCGCGCCTTATGCGGCGGCGAAATGGGCGGTCATTGGCCTTACCAAAACGCTGGCGATGGAGTTGGGGGCACATGGCGTGCGGGCCAATGTGATTTGCCCCGGCGCGGTGGAAGGGCCGCGCATGGAAGGGGTATTGGAACGCGAAGCGGCGGCCAAAGGCATGACGCGGGATGCGGTCTATGAGGGGTATGCGTCTGGCACGGCGCTGGGTTCCTTTGTGGAGGGGCGCGATGTGGCAGAGATGGCGGTGTTTTTGTGCAGCGACAAGGCGCGGCTGGTGAGCGGGCAGGTGATTGCCGTGGATGGGTTTACCGTGAACCCGGACCCGAAGGTTTAAGCCTCGATCTCTGCTTTCAGCATTTCAACGTGGTCCGGGATTTGACGGGCGGTGACATCGGCTTGGCGCACCAGATCGTCGAAATGCTCGGTGAAGCTGGTGACGCGTTCGCGGTCGCGGAAGGCCAGATAGTTGCGGCCGAGATAGAGCACGGCCAGTAGGGGGCCAAAGACGGTGATCGGGCTGGAGTACAGCCTGCGGGCGTCAAACAGATAGAGGCGCAGGCGCGGATAGAGCTGGCCGCTGAGGGTGGCGAAGTGGTCCAGTTGCTGGACGCGAATGGTGCGCGGCAGCCCAGCATAATAGCCTTCGCCGCGCGCAAAGGCTGCGAGTTCATGCATTGGCAGAGCAATTTCATAGTCAGATTGGGATTGACGCATCCAGCTTAGCCGATCGCGTGACGCGTTGATGGCTTGTTCGGTGGTGCGGCCCAGATGTGGCTCATACTCCCACGCCAGCATCTCGTCGATCTTGAGCATGTCTGGCATGCCCGCGGGCACATGGCGGATTTTGTAGCCCACGGCTTCCTGATGCCAGGCAAAGATCTGTTCATCCACCAGCGCGCGGGGCGCTTTGGTGACGGAGAGCGCATTGGCGAGAATGTCTGCGGTGTTCTCCGGACGATCCGTGAGAGAAAGCAGCCAGTCGGCGGACACACCAAGGGCGGCGGCACACTCGCCCACAACCTGCGCATTCGGCAAACGCGCCCCTGTGCCTTTCAAAAGCTGGCTGATGGTAGACCGGTCCACCCCGATGGCGCGGGCCAATCCGGCCTGTGTCATGTTGTGGTCGTCCATGGCCTGGCTCAGGCGTTTGCGGAACAGATCCGCGCGAACTCGCTTGTCGATCTTATCTATCATGCGGTGATTAATATCACATTTGTTGGTTTTTGTTAATCAGATACAGAATTCTGTGACACAGTTTTTAGGCGTATCACACCTGTGACAACAGACGCACGGGACAGCGGAATGGAAACACACACACGCTCTATTGTGAAAGCGGTGATTTGGAATGTGATTGGCATCGTGTCGATGACTGTGGTGGGCATTTTGGCCACCGGGTCAACGGCTTTAGGGGGGAAGATGGCGCTGATCAACACCGGTGTGGGGTTCACTATGTATCTGGTTTATGAACGCGTTTGGTCCCGTGTGCGCTGGGGGCGGCGGGCCTCGTTGGACTAGAGGTCCAAACGATCGCGTGACAAGCGTGCGCTAGGCGGGCATCAAGGCGCCATGGAATTTTGGATCATCGCCTCTGTCGCCGCCGCAGCCTTTCAAACCGTGCGCTTCATGCTGCAAAAACATCTGGCAAAGGTGTCTTTGTCCGCCGCTGGTGCGACCTTTGCGCGGTTTGTGTATTCCGCGCCCATAGCTGCAGCGGTTCTGGCGACGCTGGTTGCCACAGGTCGTGTGACCTTGCCAGACGTCACACCACGTTTCTGGCTTTTTGGGGCCGTAGGTGGTGCGGCGCAGATCACAGCCACCGTGTGCACGGTGATGCTGTTTGGGCGGCGCAACTTTGCCGTGGGCATGGCGTTTATCAAAAGCGAAGTGTTTTTCACCGCTTTGATTGGGTTGGTGCTGCTGTCTGAAACCATTTCCGAGGTGGGGCTCATTGCGATCACCATTGGCGTTGCGGGCGTGTTGGTCCTGTCCGGCCCTATTGAGGCTGAGGCGACCGGCTGGCGGCGGATTTTGACACCCTCGGCAGCGCTGGGCCTCGTGGCGGGAGCACTCTTTGGCGTGTCGGCGGTGTGTTATCGAGGGGCGTCGCTTGAGGTGGTCACGGATGCGGCGTTGTTGCGTGCGCTGGTGACCTTGGCCGCCGTGACCATGATGCAAATGGTGAGCATGTGGCTTTGGCTCATGCTGCGTGAGCCGGGGGAAGTGGGGCGGGTGCTGTCGGCCTGGCGCAGCGCAGGGTTCATTGGCTTGACCAGCATGGCGGGCACGTTTTGCTGGTTCACCGCCTTCACGCTGCAAAACGCGGCTTATGTGAAAGCGGTGGGGCAGATCGAACTGGTGTTCGGCATTTTCGGCACTGTGCTGATCTTCAAAGAGAGTATCAGCCGCCGCGAATACCTCGGCATGGCGCTTTTGGCGGTGTCGATCCTGACGTTGGTGCTGTTGGCTTGAAGCGATCTGTGAAAAAAGCGGGCTCCCTCAACACTGCCTGAAATCGAAGATTTCAACGCGTTGAGGAAGGCCTGATTTCTATGGTTTTTCGTCAGACGCTTTAATCGTCCCGCCCGTTCAAATCCGGTAAGCGGCCTTTCAGGCGCAGAAACAGGCTTTCTTCGTCATCATTGCGGAAAAACGGCACGGCCTCTGGCGGGTTGCGATCCGTCACACGGGCTTCGACTTCGGCCAGCACCACCTCAGTGATGAAGGGCAGATCAAAGCTGCGGGCTTCCTTAAGGGGAATCCATTGCAGATGGGAAAGCTCCTCGCAGGCGGCGGAGAAATCATCCAGATCACTGGTGATTTCATCGGCATCCAGCAGGAAAAACCGTGCGTCAAAGCGACGGGGACGCCCCGGAGGGGTGATGGCGCGGAAGACAAACTGTAAGGCTTCGGCGGTGGGCACATGACCGGTGGCCGCATAGGTTTCCCAATCCGCAGGAGGCGTGATCGACCAGTCGCCTTGGGTGCCAAGGATCAGGCCGGTCTCTTCCCAAAGCTCACGGATTGCGGCCACGGCCAACGTGTGCACGATGTTTTCGCCCGTGTCTTCGCGCCGGTCTTCCAGCAAACGTTGGCCGCAGAAGTCAGAAATGGGCGCGGCCAGCGGTATGTCGGCATCCTCGAGGTCTACAGCTCCGCCAGGGAACACCACCTTATTGGGCATGAACGCGGCTTTGGCGCCGCGCTGGCCCATCAAGATTTGTGGATTGGTGTCACGATCCCTGAGCACAATCACCGTGGCGGCGTTGCGGATCGCGGTCTTGTCCACGGATGCGGTGTTAGTCATGGTGTGCTCCCCTCACGAGATGGGGTGGCGGGTTACTCTTTGAACCCGTGCATCCGGCGCGCCCATTGGAAGGCGACCACACACCCCTTCAATCTCGGCAGAAGGTAGAGCGAGAGCCCGATACAGCCAACCGAAAAAACGGTGAAGAGGATCAGGGGGTCGGGGCGCCAATGCACAAAGGCCACGTGCAGAAGCGGGGCCAACAGGTGCCCAACGACCAGAATCGTCAGATAGGCAGGGCCGTCGTCCGCGCGGTGGTGGCTTAGGTCTTCTTTGCAGACCGGGCAATGATCGCGCACTTTTAGGTAGCCCTTCAACATCGGGCCATTGCCACAACAAGGGCACTTTCGACGCCAGCCCCGCAGCAGGGCTTGCTTCATGGGGCGGTCGTTTTCCGCCAGAACGGCATCAGACATATTGGTTTCACTCATCACGTTTCCCTCGCAGTTCGCCGAGCCAAAATGTGGCGTTTTGCATCAAGATGAAAGCCATCATTCTCGATTGCGGCGCCATGTCGCAAAACGGCTCAACTTCTGCGTGCCAAAAAAAATGATTGAGAAAGTGCGACGGAAACCGAGAGGGCGGGCGTTTTACCTACACTGAACAGGCGATGCGCCGACACAGAGAGACAAAAGACAGGCCCTAAAGGAGACCACCATGAAGAGCACAATGATGATCAGCGCCGTAGTGATTACAGCCCTCGGTGTGACTGCGGTCGCGGCTTCCGCCAAAGAAGGCGGCAAGATGCGCCACATGCGCGGGCAGATGCCAAGCTTTGAACAGCTTGATACAAATGCGGATGGCTTTATCACGGTTGAGGAACTGCAAGCCAAAGCCGCAGAGCGGTTTTCCGGTATGGATGCCAATGGCGATGGGGTGATCACCAAAGAGGAATTGACCGCTCATGCCGAATCTCAAGGCAATGACCGGATGGTCAAGAAGCTGGATCGCATGATCAGCCGAATGGATGCCAACGGCGATGGGCAACTGAGCCTGGAAGAGATGAAGCCGAAAGAAGATCGGTCTGCCAAGATGATTGAGAAGCTGGACACCGACGGTGACGGCAAAATCTCCAAGACAGAGTTTGACACAGCACAGGCCGAGCGGATGAACAAGCGTTCTGAGCGTAAGGCGGAGATGTTCAAGAAACTCGATACCAATGGAGATGGCACCATCTCGCAGGAAGAGTGGGCCGCTGCACGAGAAGCGAAAGGGTTCAAAAAGCGTGGTGACACGCAGGACAACTGAGCTGGTAGGGAAGGGCGGCTTGCGAGCCGCCCCAACCTGACCGATTGCACAACCGCCCATGAGAGGCTAGCCATCGAGACTATGACGATGCCCTACGATCAACAGGAGGACACGCCGGACGACGCCTTGTTGGTGCTCTATGCCAACGGTGATGGCGCGGCGGCGCGGACATTGACGCTGCGGTTGACGCCGCGGGTGTTTGCGCATGCCTTTCGGATGTTGGGGGATCGGGCGGAAGCCGAAGATGTGGCACAGGAGGCCATGATCCGGCTGTTCAAACAGGCGCCGGATTGGCGGCAGGGCGAGGCCAAGGTGACCACCTGGCTTTATCGTGTGACCGCCAATCTGTGCACGGACCGGCTGCGTAAAACCAAAGGGGTGGCACTGGATGCGATCCCGGAGCCGGAAGACGACGCCAAATCGGCGGCACAGGAAATGCAGGACCGGGCGCGCGCGGATGCGTTGCAAAACGCGCTGGCCACTTTGCCAGAGCGGCAACGACAGGCGGTGGTGCTGCGGCATATTGAAGGTCAAGGCAATCCAGAGATTGCGGAGATCATGGAGATCAGCGTCGAGGCGGTGGAAAGCCTCACGGCGCGTGGGAAACGGGCGTTGGTACAGGCTTTGGCCAGCCAGCGCGAGGCACTGGGGTATACCGATGGCTGATAAGTTTGACGACGATATGCTGGACGATCTGTTTGCAGCGGCCCGTAGTGACAGCCGCGCGGCCCCGTCGCCGGACCTGCTGGCGCGGGTGTTGAGTGAGGCTGAAGACTTGCAGTCGGCGGCGCGCGCTCCGGTTGGCTCCCCACAACGTCGCAGCCTGTGGGCTGCTGTTTTGGCGGCCGTGGGCGGTTGGCCCGCGCTGAGCGGTGTTGCCATGGCCGGAATGGCCGGCGTTTGGATCGGTGTCGCGTCGGGCACAAGCCTGATGGAGGACACGCTCGGCCTTGATATTTATGGAGAGACAGCCCAAAGCTACCTCTCTGATCTGGATGATACCTATGCCTTTAACTTTATGGCGGAGGAATGAGCATGACTGAGCCAAAAAGCGACCAGCTTAGCCCTAAACCCCGCCGCCTGACCCGTGTGCTTTTGATTGGATCACTGGCGCTCAATCTTCTGATTGTGGGCGTTGTTGGCGGCGCGGCGATCAGCCTCCGTGGTGGCAGCGAAAAAGGGCCGGTCAGTGACCGGTTTGGATCCCCGCACATCAAAGCCCTTACCTTTGATGACAAACGTGAAGTTGGCCGCGCCATTCGCAGTGCCTATCGCAAAAGCAATGTGGATCATCGTGCCGATCATTCGCAGTACAAAGAGGCCTTGGCTGTGTTGCGTGCCTCGCCCTTGGATGAAAGTGCACTGCGCGATCTTGTGATGACGCTGGATCAAGCAGGGGAGCGGCGGCGCGCGATGGCGCGGGACGTGTTCCTGGCCAAGATCATCTCTATGTCTGATGCGGACCGTGCGGCCTATGCGGATCGTCTGGAAGAGGTTCTGCAACGCGGCCCCAAGGACAAAAAGCATCCGTCACGGGATGGCAAACCCCGTCCATAAAAGCAGCGCTAAGATAGTCAATCGGCCTTGATGTATCTATAGGTTGAATAGTTCACGCTGGGCACTAGTGTCGGCCACTGAAACAGTGGAGAAGACATTATGGGTTTGCGCTTGGCTGCGGCCATCGGATTGGTGACCTTGGGGGGCGGCACGGCCGTTCAGGCCCAAAACAAATACGACGTATTTCTCGGTCAATATATGGCGTCTGCGCGCATCTCCATGGGGTGTGACAATTTGGGTGTGCTGCCAGAGCAATCGGCGGCAAACATTGCCAAATCCCAAGACAGGCTGCGCAAGCAAAAGGTTCTGCGCTTGTTGTGTTACGGGCAGAGTGCGTACTTGAAACAGCTTGGTGAAAAGGCGTTGTCTGCGCGGGATGTCGACCCGAGAAACACATCACAGATGTGCCGGTTTGGACGCAAGGTGGCCGGTACGGAAGACGCCATCGGCAGGTTCCTCCGCACCCAGAAATAGCATGCTCTAAGCTGCGGTGAACGACAGAAGCACCTTGTCACGCCCGTCTGCTTTGGCGCCGTAAAGCGCCTGATCTGCGCGGTCAATCAACGCGCTTGCGAGGCTGTCTTTGCCGCCAATCCGGCTCTTGTTTGCGCTGAGCATGTCGCTGCCCATGGCCACGCCGATGCTCACGGTGACGGGAATTTGAATGTCGCGGCCGCGCAGATACACCGGCTCGGCCCGCACCACATCACAAAGTCGTTCGGCCACTTTGGCGGCGCTGTCTCGATCATCGGTCTGCACCACAATCAAAAACTCCTCGCCGCCCATGCGGGCAATCAGGTCGGCGGATTTGATATTGGCGCGCATGCGGCGGGCAATTTCAGAGAGCACGATGTCACCGGCGGCGTGACCGTATTTGTCATTCACCTCTTTGAAGTGATCAAGGTCGGCCAGCATTACGGCAAAGTCACCTCTGGGCGCATCCTGACAGGTGGCCCGGCTGGCCATGTTGTCCAGGTGGGGCATGGCATATCGGCGATTAAACAGGCCTGTGAGCGGGTCCGTCACAGAGGCAGTCAGCCCGTCCTCAACCTTTTTGCGCAGCCGATCAATCAACCGCTTACGTGCGATCATTTTATCCAGTCGCAGAACGGCCTCTTCGGGGTCAAACCCATCGGCGACCACATCATTGGCGCCCAGATCAAGCGCATTGATGCGGGCCGTGTCATTGTTTTCGTCCAGGACGACCAAGACAGCTGCCTGTCGTGTTGCCGACCGGGCGCGGATTTCTGCCAAAAGGTGGAGCGTTTCCTCCGGGGCGGCCACCGACAAGGACAGCACAATCGCATCCGGGGCTGAGGATTGCCCAATGCTGTGCATAATTTCGCTGGTGCGTTGATGGCGGAGGACAAACGGCGCCATCTTCGACAGCTGCGCCTGCCAGCGGGCACCTTCTGTGTCATTGCGTCCGGCAATAAGCACGGAGGCGGGTGTTTCAAATCCGGCGAGCGGTTCTGCGAGGCCGGGGATATGGGCGGTCTGTTCGCGTGCGCGCAATTCCTCATAGGAATTACGGGCCCGGACAATGGAGCGAATGCGGGCCAGAAGCGCATCTGTGCTGACCGACATGTCAAACGCGTCATCCGCGCCAACGCGCAGCGCATCAATCAAATCAGCGCGGTGGCCGTCTGTGTTCACCAGAAGCACAGGCAGGTTGGCGAGCTTTGCGCGTTCTTTGATATGAGCGCAGAGGTCAATCGCGCTCATGTCCACGAGGTCTCCCCCCAGTACCAACAGGTCTGGTGTCACCTCGGTTTCGAGGAGATCCAAAGCCTCCCCTGCGCTGGCGGCTTGCTCAACGTGAGCGAAAGCGCCGGCAAGTTTGACTTTCAACAAGATACGGTTCGCCGAAATACTGTCGACGATAAGGACACGAGCTGCCATAGAGAAACCTGAAACTGTGGAAAAAAGGGACGCGTTCATAATGTGGTATGAATGGTTAACAAACCCTTTCGAAAGTGAGAAAAAATGAGCGTTTCTCAAGAGGTCGCGGAGACCACTGCGCTGAAGGCCTTGGCCTGGTTGGTTAACAACGAGGAAGTGTGTTCCGTTTTTTTAGGGTCGACGGGGGCCTCTGTTGATGATCTGCGTGCGCGCGCGGCTGAACCTGATTTTTTAGGGTCTGTGCTTGAGTTTATCACCATGGATGACGCATGGGTGGTGGAGTTTTGTGATACCAATGCACTCGCCTATGAAGTGCCGATGATGGCGGCGGCGACTTTGCTCGGCACGGCCCGCACCCATTGGACCTGAGGTTGCGGAAGCGTTAACGCGCGGATCTGCTTGCACTGTGTAAAGGGGCAGGGCAGTGTCCGCAGCAGGACCACATTTAGCAAGGCTGATCATACATGCGCGTAGACGGACTTCTGTTTGACAAGGACGGCACTCTTTTTGATTTCGGGGCAACCTGGAATGGCTGGGCCGCAAATATGATTGACCGCTTTGCCAAGGGAGACGCGGGGCTGTCACAACGGATTGCAGATGCGTTGATGTTTGACCTCTCCGCCAAGGCATTTTTGCCGGAGAGCTTTGTGATTGCAGGCACCAATCGGGAGGCGGCTGAGGCCATTGCTGGCGCAGTCCCCGGCTCTGATGTGGATGCGATTGACGAAGAGTTGATGTTCGCGGCGGCAGAGGCGCCGCTGGCCCCTGCCGTTCCGCTTGCGCCCCTGATGGACGGGTTTCGCGCGGCGGGCCTGAGGCTTGGTGTGATGACCAATGATACTGAATACGGTGCAAAGGCGCATCTGACCGAGGCTGGCGTTGCCGACCGGTTTGATTTTATCGCCGGGTTCGACAGCGGCTTTGGGGCAAAGCCGGATCCCGGACCGCTGTTGGCGTTTGCCGCACAGACCAAATTGAGCCCTGCGCGCGTGGCGATGGTTGGGGACAGCACCCATGATCTGATCGCGGGACGGCGGGCCGGGATGCAAACCGTGGCTGTGCTCACTGGTGTCGCGCTTGAGGCGGAACTTGCGCCTCACGCGGATGTGGTGCTGCCCAATATCGGCCATATCCCCACTTGGGTTGGCGCCTGAAAACCGCGCTACCTTAGGGGTCTTTTGGCGCTATAACGCCTTATTTGTGCGTCAACCTGACAGAAATGCCATGGTCTCGCGCGCTCATAAATCATTGTTTTGAGCGCGTCTCTCGCTATAAACACAACGCGGGTTGCAGGAGGGGTACCATGCACACTCAAGACGGGCGCACCGTAACGGGGCGTGCTGAAATGGCCTTGGTTGGGGCCGTTGCCGGATTGGCGATATGGGCATTTGTGGAGCATCTCCCCGATGTTCTGACGCATCCGCATGCCTATTTGGCTGTGACGTCTTTTGTGGCTGGTTTCTTCGCTGTTTTGATGGGGTTGAGCGGACCCTATCGCGTGGTGAGCGCAGCGCTTCCTGCGCTCTGGCTGTCCGCTTTGGCGGCTGTGTTGCTGACCTGGGCGGGATGGCGATTTGAAACGTTAGACGCCTTCTCTGATGCCATGCATCCGATTATGGCATGGGGCGTTTTTATCACCATCGGCACACCGTTTGCGGCGGCGCTTTTGCGCGATCATCACAGTCTGCGCGACTACGGCCATCTGTTTGATGTGAGCTGGAGCATTCTGGTGCGCTACTCGGCCGGTTGGCTGTTTGCCGGATTGTTCTGGGCAGTGCTGTTCATGAGCAATGCGCTTTTAGAGATCGTTGGCCTGACCATTATTGAGGATATTATCGACATCGATGGTGTCCCCTTTGTGATCACCGGCTTTGCTCTGGGGCTGGGTCTGTCGGTGGTGCATGAGATGCGGGAGTATCTGTCGCCGTTTCTGGTGTTGCGGCTGCTGCGGCTTTTGGTGCCGGTGGTGCTTGGCGTGGTGCTGATTTTTGTTGTTGCGGCTTTGGCGCAGGATCCGGGGGATCTTTTTGGCAACTTGAGCCGCACCGCCACGCTTTTGTTTGTGGGGCTGACGATGATCAGCCTTGTGAGTATTTCCCTGGATCGCGGCGATGCGGATGCTGTGCAGTCTCGGTGGATGCGCCTCTGCACGGCGGCCTTGGCGCTATTGTTGCCGGTGATCGCAGGGCTTGCGATCTATGCACTTTGGCTGCGGGTGGCGCAATATGGCTGGACGCCTGCACGCTTGGCCGCAGGGTGCACTGCGGCGATTGTGGCGCTTTACGCTCTCACCTATGCCGTGGCCGTTGTCTTGCGCGGCCCGTGGATGGCGCGCATTCGACAGGCGAATATTTTGGTGGCGGTCGTGGTTTTGGGGACAGCGGCGGCGTGGCAAAGTCCGCTCTTGAATGCGGAGCGTCTCTCCACCCAGTCGCAGGTAGCGCGTATCGAAAGTGGCGCGGTTCCGGTTGAGGACATGGCGCTTTTTGAATTGGCCCATGAGTGGGGCAAACCGGGGAAGGCGGGGCTTGCGTCCTTGGAGCAGGGCGCGGGGCAATCTTCGCCGGAGCTGTTGGCAGAAATTGAACGTGCGCGATCCATTGACATGCATTGGCAATTTAAAAACGGCATGAACAACCGCCTAGCGGCGACTCGGGCGCGTGACATTTATGAAAACCTGACGGTGTTGCCAGAAGGCGTAGAGGTCACTTTGGCGATGTTGGAGGATTTGCCGGATTATTGGCTGCGCCGTTGGTCCGAAAATTGTCCAATCAATCCAGAAACAGGCTGTGTTTTGCTCACGGCGGCGTTTTCAAGCGAAGTGTCGTCCTTGCATGGAATCTTGTTTGTGCCGGAAGATATGCATGATTTTGAAGCATTTAGCGTGTTTGTAGAGCGGGGCACTCTCTCTGTGGGTGAAAACCTGGCCCCATTTGGCGGCAAGGACGTGACGGTGGCGCAAGTTCGTTCTATATTGGACGGGCATTTCGAGGTGGCGCCCGGCAGCCGGCAATCTCTCTGGATTGGAGACTTTGAATTGGCGCCAGAATTCTGAGGTTGTTGGGAAAATCTTAAGGTGCGTCTGGTCTGATGGACCAGGAGGAATGAGGTGAAATCATGCATGGTTTGGTCAACAGAGCGATACAGTGCTTTGTTCGTGACAGTTATGGGCTGTCGCGCTGGCTTGAGGTGACTCGCCAAGCAGGCGTCGAAGTGACCGACTTTGAGGCCATGTTGCACTATGATGATGCGATCACCGAAAACCTGATCAATGCGGCCAAAGACGTGATTGGCGTCTCTGAGGAAACTGTTCTTGAAGACCTCGGCACCTATCTGGTGACCCATCCCAATGTGGAGGCGCTGCGCCGTTTGTTGCGGTTTGGGGGGGTGGACTTTGTCGACTTCCTGCATTCGCTGGATGAATTGCCGGATCGCGCCAAGCTTGCGGTGGACGATCTTGACTTGCCGTCTATGGAAGTGCGGCAGCATTCTGCGGAAACCTTCAGCCTGACCTTGAAGGGTGAGCGACCAGGGTTTGGCTACGTCATGATGGGCATTTTGCGCACATTGGCGGATGACTATGGCGCGCTGGTTTTCCTGGAGCATCGCGGCGCGCAGGCCGACGTTGAGGTGATTGACATCACTCTGGTGGAGCAGGCTTTTGCCAGTGGGCGGGAATTTGAACTTGGGGCGCGGGCAGGATGAGCAAGGTCGACGATCTCTGCGATGTTTTAGAGACGCTGGACGTTCTGTGTCCGATGCATCTGCGTCTGGACGCCTTTGGTAAGATCACCCATGCGGGCCCTACAGTGGCCAAATTGTATGGTGAGCAAACCATCGTCGGAAACCGGTTTCTGGAGGTGTTTGAGCTCAACCGCCCGCATTCCATTACCTCGATGGAAACGCTGTTGGCGGCGGCGGGCAAGAAGCTGCACCTGAAAAAACGTGTGGAGCCGCAGACCGGACTCAAGGGCGTGTTGATGCCCTGCAGCGACGGCGGCGCAATTGTGAACCTGAGCTTTGGTATCTCCATTCTGGACGCAGTGCAGGAGTATTCGCTGAGCGCGTCTGATTTTGCCGCGACCGATCTGACCATTGAGATGCTCTATCTGGTGGAGGCAAAATCCGCTGCGATGGAAGCCCACCGCAAGCTGAATCAGCGTCTGCAAGGCGCCAAGATTGCTGCCGAAGAGCAGGCCTATACCGACACGTTGACCGGGCTGAAAAACCGCCGTGCGTTGGATCATATCCTGCCGCGCATGGTGGAAGACCGCACGCCGTTCGGTCTGCTGCATGTGGACCTCGACTTCTTCAAAGAGGTCAATGACACCAAAGGCCATGCCGCCGGTGATGTGGTGTTGCAGCATGTGGCGAAGGTGCTGGTTGATAGCAGCCGTGGAGACGACGTTGTGGCGCGTGTGGGCGGCGACGAGTTTGTTCTGGTGATCAACGGGACCATCGATCCGGAAATCCTGGGGCGGATCTGTACCCGGATCATCAAGGAGGTGGAGCGCCCGGTCGCTTACAAAGACAGTCTTTGCAAGGTTTCCGCCAGTGTTGGGATTGCCATCTACGACGGCGCCGGCGATGCCTCGGCAGAACAGTTGATGGATGATGCGGATGTTGCGCTTTATGCGTCCAAACATGACGGCCGCGCGACCTTCACGCTCTACTCTGCAAAGTTGCGGGAAAACAGCCCTTTGGTGATCAATCACTAACCAACTGACGAGGAGCCAAGGTCAGAGTTGCGCGATGCGCTGCTTGCTTTCGCTTGCGACAAAATCCACAAAAAGGCGGATTTTGGGGTCTTGCAGTTTGCGGTGTGGATAAAGGCACCCAAAGGACGCAGGCAGGGGCGGGGTGTCTGACAAGACTTCCACCAGTGCGCCGCTTTTGAGGTGCTGCGCTACATCAAAGCGCGGTTTGTTGGCAATGCCAGCCCCTTCCAGCGCCCATTGGGTGAGCACGTCGCCGTCATCAGCATCATAGCGGCCTTTGGCCTCGATCTTACGCAAGCCATTTTCGGTTTGCAGGGTCCAGAAATACTCCGGGCTGCGCGGGAACCGCAGGAGCAGACAGTTGTGATCACCCAGCAAATCGTCGGGGGTCTGCGGCGTGCCATGCGCCTCCAGATACTCTGGCGCGGCCACCAACACCCGGTCACAATCGGCAATTTTGCGCAGTTTGAGATTGCTGTCTTTCAACTCACCCAACACAAAGGCCACGTCCAGCCCGTCTTCAAACAAGTCCACTTTGCGGTCCGACAGGCGCAGCTGCACATCCACATTGGGGTATTTGTCGGCAAAGGCCGGGATCAATGGCGCGACGATCCGGCGGCCCACACCCAAAGGCGCGGTCACGCGGATGGTGCCCCGTGGTTTGTCGGAGAAACCGGCCACCACAGCCTCGGCCTCATCCAAAGTTTCGATCACTTTGCGGGCGTGGTCGTAAAACACCTTGCCCACTTCGGTGGGGGAAAGATTGCGTGTGGTGCGATTGAACAGACGCACACCTAGGCGGCTTTCCAGTTCCTTCACGCGGTTGGAGGCCACCGCCGGGGTCAGGCGCAGGTCGCGACCACCGGAGGTGATCGAGCCAAGCTCCACCACACGTACAAAGACTCGCAGGCTTTCCAGATAGGGCATGACAGTGCCTCCTTAAGGGATTGTGCCTCAATAGCGCGCGTTTGGACATTTGATTTTCAATAAATCATTGAAATAGATTTGCCAAAACCCCCGTTTCATTGAAGGCTGGGCGAAAGGTAAAGTGGATCAAGGCCACTTTCGTGCCGACTCCCAGCAAGAGGTCAGGATGCAGCACCGCAGCGAAATTCGTTTTTTACTCAACGGGCGCAATGTCGCGCTTTCGGACGTTGGAGCGGATGACACGCTCCTTGATTTTTTGCGCATTGATCAACGGCTTACCGGGTCCAAAGAGGGCTGCGCCGAGGGAGATTGCGGCGCCTGTACCGTCTTGGTTGGACGGCTGACGGATGGCGGGCTGGTCTATGAGACCGTGAATGCCTGTATCCGATTTCTAGCTTCCTTGGATGGCTGCCACGTGGTCACCATTGAGTACCTAGGTGGGCCAGAGGGCCGACTGTCGCCGGTACAACAGGCGATGGTGGACCATCACGGCAGCCAATGCGGCTTTTGCACACCCGGTATTGTGATGTCGCTCTACGCGCTGTGGATGCAGCATCAACACCCAACCGTGAAGCAAGTGGAGACGGCGTTGCAGGGCAACCTGTGCCGATGCACCGGTTACGCGCCCATTATCCGCGCTGCGCAGGAGGTGACCAACTACGGGACCCCTTCTGCGGAACATCTTGCGACTGAACGCGACAGCGTTGTGGCCGCACTAAAAGACCTGCGAGACGGCAAGCGGGTTGAGGTGACCAAGGGCGACAGCCGTGCGATTTTGCCTGCAGATGTCGATGACCTCGCTGCGGTGCTGGAAGCCAAGCCAGAGGCCACGATCGTCGCTGGCTCCACCGATGTGGGGCTCTGGGTGACCAAGTTCCTCAAGCGGATCTCTCCAGCGGTCTTTATAGGGCAGCTGGACGGCCTGAAGGCCATTGAAGTTTCTGAAGACGCCGTGACCATGGGCGCGGGCGTGACCTACACCGAAGCGCAGGACGTGATTGCTGAGCACTACCCGCACCTGAGTGACTATTGGGACCGCATCGCAGGTTGGCAGGTGCGTAACATGGGCACTGTGGGCGGCAACATCGCCAATGGCTCGCCGATTGGGGATACGCCACCGGTGCTGATTGCTTTGGGGGCGTCGATCACCCTGCGCAAAGGCGCGACCCGTCGCGTATTGCCGCTGGAGGAGTTCTTTATTGCCTATGGCAAACAGGACCGCGCCGCTGGTGAGTTTGTCGAAAGCATCACCATTCCGCGTGTCTCCACCGGCCACCATGCCGCCTACAAAATTTCCAAACGCCGGGATGAGGACATCTCTTCCGTCGCCGTGGGGATGAATGTGCAGGTCGAAAATGGTATGATCACCGCAGCCGTTCTGGCCTTTGGCGGGATGGCCGCCACGCCAAAACGCGCTTCTGCAGCCGAAGCGGCGCTTGTAGGGCAGCCGTGGAGTGAAGCCACTTTGATGGCTGCCGCCGACAAGCTGCCAGAAGACTTCCAGCCGCTGACTGACATGCGCGCGACCTCGGATTACCGCATGAAAGTAGCGCAAAACCTATTCCGCCGCTTCTGGCATGAAACCAACGGCGACACCGCCCGTCTGGCCAGCGCGTAAGGAGAATACCTATGAAACAGACCGTCTCCATTCGCGGTTCCGCCCACACCGATCTGATCCACGACAGTGCGATCAAACATGTCTCAGGCAGCGCAGATTACTGCGACGACATTGCCGAGCCGATTGGCACGCTGCATGCCTATTTTGGCACCGCCAAAGTGGCCCACGCCGAAATCAAATCAATGGACCTTTCTGCCGTACGCGCCGCGCCCGGTGTGGTTGGGGTGCTGACCGCCGAGGATGTGCCTGGTGTGAACGACGTCAGCCCCACGGGGCGTCATGATGAGCCGCTCTTTGCCACCGAGAAAGTCGAATTCTGGGGGCAGGTGCTCTTTGCCGTGGTGGCCGAAAGCCGCGACATTGCCCGCCGCGCGGTGGAACTGGCCGAGATCGACTATACGCCGCTGCCTCATGTGATCGAGGCTGATGAGGCTGTGGCCAAAGGCTATCCACATGTGACTCCGCCAATGACTCTGCGCCGTGGCGACGTGGCTGAAGGGCAGGCTGAGGCGGCACATCGCATTCAGGGCCAGATGCGCATTGGTGGGCAGGACCACATGTATCTGGAAGGCCATATCGCCTTTGCCATGCCCGGCGAGGATGACGATGTGATTGTGCATTCCTCCACGCAGCACCCAAGCGAGGCGCAGCATATGGTGGCCCATGTGTTGGGCTTGCCGTCCAACGCTGTGGTGGTGAATGTGCGCCGCATGGGCGGTGGGTTTGGCGGAAAAGAGAGCCAGATGAACCAGTTCTGTGCCGTGGCAGCATTGGCCGCGAAAAAGTGGAACCGCGCGGTGAAGATTCGGCCTGACCGCGATCAGGACATGGAAAGCACCGGCAAGCGGCATGACTTTGTCGTGGATTACGACGTGGCCTTTGATGACGACGGTAAAATCCAGGCGGTGGACAACACCTTTGCCGCGCGTTGTGGCTGGACCTCGGATCTGTCCGGCCCGGTGACCGACCGTGCGTTGTTCCATGCGGACAACGCCTATTTCTACCCGCATGTGAAGCTGCAAAGCCGCCCAATGAAGACCAACACGGTCTCCAACACCGCTTTCCGAGGCTTTGGTGGTCCGCAAGGTGTGGTTGCCGCAGAGCGTATGATGGAAGAGATTGCCTACAAGCTGGGTAAAGACCCGCTGGAGGTGCGCAAGGCGAACTTCTATGGCGATACTGACCGCAACGTGACGCCGTACCACCAGACGGTGGAAGACAATGTCATGCCACGGCTGGTGGAAGAGCTGGAGCAAAGCTCGGATTATCAGGCACGGCGCAAGGCGGTGCTGGAACACAACGCCAAAGGCGGGATCATCCGCAAGGGCATCTCGTTGACGCCGGTGAAATTCGGGATCAGCTTCACCGCCACCTGGTACAACCAAGCCGGGGCGCTGGTGCACATCTACAATGACGGCTCCATCATGCTGAACCATGGTGGCACCGAGATGGGGCAGGGGCTGAACACCAAGGTGGCGCAGGTTGTGGCCGAGGCGTTTCAGGTCGATTTCGACACCATCAAAATCACCAAAACCACCACTGAGAAAGTGCCCAACACCTCCGCCACGGCGGCAAGTTCCGGCACCGACCTGAATGGGATGGCCGCGCTGAATGCCTGTGAGCAGATCAAAGAGCGCCTGATCCGGTGGGCCTGTGATCACTTTGGCGTTGAGGCGATGCTGGTGAAATTTGCGCCCAACGAGGTGCATGTGGGCGATCAGGTTTTTGCCTTTGGCGACTTCATCAAGCAAGCCTATATGGCACGGGTGCAGCTCTGGGCGGCGGGCTTCTACAAGACGCCGAAAATCCACTGGGACCGCGAAAAGGGGCAGGGGCGTCCGTTCTATTACTACGCCTATGGGGCCGCTGTGGCCGAAGTCTCGGTGGACACGCTAACCGGTGAATACACGGTGGATCGCGCGGATGTGCTGCATGATGTGGGCAAGTCGCTGAACCCGATTTTGGACAAAGGTCAGGTTGAGGGCGCCTTCATTCAGGGCATGGGCTGGCTCACCACCGAGGAGCTCAAGTGGGACGACAAGGGCCAGCTGCGCACCCATGCGCCAAGCACCTATAAAATCCCGCTGGCGGGGGACATCCCGCGGGAATTCAACGTCAATCTGGCCGATTGGTCGGAGAACCGCGAACTGACCATCAAGCGCTCCAAGGCGGTGGGCGAGCCGCCGTTTATGCTACCAATCTGTGTGTTTGAGGCGCTGGGCATGGCCGTGGCCTCGGTCGCCGATTACGCCGAGTGTCCACGGCTGGACGCGCCCGCGACGCCAGAGTGCGTGCTGATGGCGGTGGAGCGGTTGCGCGGATGAAAGCGACCGACCTCATAGCATTTTTGGAGCGCGAAGCGCGGGCCATGCGGGTGGAAATCACCCGCGTGCGCGGCAGCTCTCCGCGCGAAGAAGGCGCTGTGATGGTGGTGTCACCAACGGCAATGGTGGGCACCATTGGCGGCGGGCAATTGGAATACATGGCTTTAGATGAGGCGCGTAAGTTGCTGAAACTAGGTCAACCTTCCGGCTTTATGGATGTGCCTTTGGGGCCGGAAATAGGCCAGTGCTGCGGCGGGCGTGTGGAAATCACGCTCACCGAAATGGACAGCGCAGCGCGTGCAAATCTGATTGCTGAGGTTGAGGCGCAAGAAGCCGCGTTGCCCCATGTCTATATCTTTGGCGCAGGGCATGTGGGGCGTGCCTTGGTCAATTTGTTCCAACATTTGCCGGTGCGCTGTTTGTTGGTGGATAGCCGCACCGAAGAGTTGGGGCTGTCACAAGCCAACGTGGAAAAACGCCTGACCGCGTTGCCCGAAGCCGAAGTGCGCGGCGCGCCGGCGGGCAGTGCCTTCATTGTGCTGACCCACGATCACGCGTTGGATTTTCTGCTGGCCGCTGAGGGTTTGGCCCGCTCAGATGCGCGCTGGGTCGGCATGATTGGATCGGCCACCAAACGGGTGAAGTTTGAGCGGTTTGCTCAAAGCGAATGTGACGGGCTAGGCTCGGCGGCGCTGCATTGCCCAATTGGGGCAGGCGGTAGCACAGACAAGCGCCCCGAAGTGATTGCCGCAATGGTGGTGGCCGACGTGATGACGGCTTTGACCACCGCGCCGGCGGATCAATTGGCGGAGACCTGAACGTCACTTAGCTCTTACGTCGATGATAAGTCAGGGCCATCACTGCCATGATGTGCAAAGCCTCTTCCGGCAGCGGCGTCCCAAGCGGGATGTGAACCGCCCGGGTGCCGGAATATTCGAACAATTCGCCAAACCTGTGCCGCCAGGCGTCCACCAACGTCGTCTGGCAATGGACCAAGAGGTCCACCCGGTCTGGCGTCTTTTGTGACCAGCTCAGCCGGATCGGCGTGCCTGCGCGTTTGGGTGGGGCAAAGCTGGGTTGTCCCCATTTCAGGTTTTCTTCCAGAGGCGCGGTGTTGCTGGCCTCCGCCGCCGCACGGATGATGTCGCGCAGGTTTTCCAAATGGATGCGCGCGTCTTGCGGAAGGCTGGCGAAGTAGGGTTCCACGGACATGGTGATCTTTCTGCGAATGGTTTGGTCACAAAACAGGAGCTTGAGTGGATGAACAAGAGGGGATGAGAAATTCACAGGTTAGAAATTTCAAGCTTGAAGTAAATTGCGACTCATCCTAGCGTGAAGACAGCGACGGGGCGCTTTCGGCTCCGCAGGTCGACATTGGAGGGGATGATGCGAGTTGCGTGTTTGGGCGGTGGTCCCGCTGGACTTTACTTTGCCATATCAATGAAGCTGCGCGACCCGTCGCACGAGATTGTGGTGATCGAGCGCAACCGCGCCAATGACACCTTTGGCTGGGGCGTGGTGCTCAGCGATGATGCGCTTGAGAACCTGCAGGTCAACGATCCCAAATCGGCGCAGATGATCCGCGATCACTTTGCCTATTGGGATGACATTGCGGTGGTGCATGACGGGGTGCGCACGGTGTCCGGCGGGCATGGCTTTGCCGGGATCGGCCGCAAGCAGATGTTGATCCTCTTGCAGGAGCGCGCGCGTGAGCTGGGCGTCGAGATGCGGTTTGAGACCGAGTTTGACAACATCGAAGCGATCCGCGCGGAGTATGATCTGGTGGTGGGCTGTGACGGTTTGAACAGCCGCGTGCGGGAGGTTTATGCAGACCATTTCAAACCAGAGATCGATGTGCGCGCCTGCAAGTTTGTCTGGCTTGGCACCCATCAGAAGTTTGACGACGCTTTCACCTTCATTTTTGAGAAAACACAGCACGGCTGGATCTGGGCGCATGTCTATCAGTTTGATGATGAGACGGCGACCTTCATCGTGGAATGCGGGCAGGAGACCTGGGATAACTTCGGGTTCGAAGGCATGTCCAAAGAAGAGATTGTCGAGACCTGCCGCGCGGTCTTTGCCGACCACCTTGGCGGGCACGATCTGATGAGCAACGCAGCACATTTGCGCGGCTCGGCGGTGTTCATGAACTTCCCGCGCGTGCTGTGTGAAAAGTGGCACCACGAAAATGTGGTGCTGTTGGGCGATGCCTCTGCCACGGCGCATTTCTCGATTGGCTCCGGCTCAAGGCTGGCGTTTGACAGCGCTATAGCGCTGGCAGAGTTTTTGCACTCTGAGCCAACAATGGAAGGCGCTTTTGAGCGTTACCAAGAAGAGCGGCGGCTGGATGTGTTGCGATTGCAATCGGCGGCACGCAACTCGCTGGAGTGGTTTGAGGAGGTGGAGCGCTACCTCGATCTGGACCCGGTGCAGTTCAACTACTCGCTGCTGACCCGAAGTCAGCGCATCAGCCATGAAAACCTACGGCTGCGGGATGCGGACTGGCTCAAGTCGGCGGAAAAATGGTTTCAGGATCAGGCTGGCGCGCCCATGGATGCACCGGTACGAGCACCGATGTTTGCGCCCTATAAGATGCGCGATATGGAGCTTGCCAACCGCATCGTCGTTTCGCCTATGGCGCAGTATAAGGCGGTGGAGGGCTGTCCCACAGACTGGCATCTGATCCATTACGGCGAGCGCGCCAAAGGCGGGGCGGGGCTGGTCTATACCGAGATGACCTGCGTCAGCGCAGAAGGCCGGATCACGCCGGGCTGTCCGGGACTTTATGCGCCCGCGCATGAGGCGGCGTGGCGGCGGCTGACCGAGTTTGTGCATGCCGAGACAGACGCGAAGATTTGCTGCCAGATTGGCCATTCGGGGCGCAAAGGCTCCACGCAGGTGGGCTGGCAGACCATGGATGCGCCGTTGAAAGACGGCAACTGGGAGCTGATCTCGGCCTCAGCACTCCCATGGAGTGACAACAACGCCGTACCACGTGCCGCAACGCGCGAGGACATGGACGCAATCAAAGCGCAGTTTGTGGCGGCGGCGGAAATGGCGGAACGCGCCGGTTTTGACATGATCGAGCTGCACGCAGCGCATGGGTATCTGATCTCAAGTTTCATCTCACCGGTGAGCAATCAGCGCGATGACGCATATGGCGGCAGCCTGGAAAACCGTCTGCGCTATCCTTTGGAAGTGTTTGAGGCGATGCGCGCGGTTTGGCCGACAGAAAAGCCGATGTCGGTGCGGATTTCGGCCAATGATTGGGTCGGCGAGGACGGTGTGACCCCGCAGGAAGCGGTGGAAATTGCAAAAGCCTTCCGTGCGGCGGGGGCAGACATCATCGATGTGAGCGCGGGGCAGACCAGCACCGCCGCCAAGCCGGTCTATGGTCGCATGTTCCAGACGCCGTTTAGCGACCGCATCCGCAACGAGGCGGGCATTCCGACCATGGCCGTGGGCAACATCTACGAGGCGGATCACGCCAACTCGATCCTGATCGCGGGGCGGGCGGATCTGGTGGCCGTGGGCCGTCCGCATTTGGCCGATCCGTATTGGCTGCATCATGAGGCGGCGCGGATTGGGGATCGCCATGCCACTTGGCCAAAGCCCTATGAGGCCGGACGGGATCAGGCCTGGCGTCTAGCAGACCGCGAAGCGGAGATGATCCGGGTATGAGTGTTGCGGGCAAACATGCAGTGGTGACAGGCGGCGGCACCGGCGTTGGGGCCGCGATTGCCGAAGCCATGGCGCACGCCGGTGCGAAGGTCACCGTGGTGGGCAGACGGGAGGGACCACTGCGCGAGGTGGCGGGCAAACACAAATTCATCGGCTGGAAGGTCTGTGACGTGACCGATGCAGACGCCGTGCGCGCAGCCTTTGCAGAGGCGCGGGCTTTGGACGGGCCGATCGAGGTTGTCGTGGCGAACGCAGGTGCAGCAGACAGCGTGCCCTTTGCCAAGATGACGCCAGGGCATCTGACGGCAATGTTGAATGTGAACCTGGCCGGCGTGGCGAACGTCTGGCAGGCAGCGCTGCCGGATATGCAAGCGGCAGGCTGGGGACGGTTGATCGTCGTGGCTTCCACAGCTGGCCTCAAAGGCTACCCCTATGTGAGCGGCTACTGCGCCGCCAAACACGGGGTTGTCGGGCTGACTCGCTCTGTTGCCATCGAAATGGGCGACAGTGGCATCACCGCCAATGCGATTTGCCCGGGTTTTGTCGACACGCCAATGCTGGACCGCTCCATTGAAAACATCGTTGAGAAAACCGGCATGAGCGTTGAAAAAGCCCGCGCCAGCCTCACGCGAGGCAACCCACAGGGACGGTTTGTCGAGGTGGATGAGGTGGCGGGCGCTGCGCTTTGGCTCTGCGACGACGCGGCGCGTTCCGTGAACGGCCACGCCATGACCCTGTCGGGAGGGGAAGTATGACCGAGACACAAAATGATCTGAGCAAAGAGCGGCTGCGGCTCTGGCTGAAGCTTCTGAAAGCCTCGGGCATGATCGAAGATGAAATCCGCCGCCGCCTGCGTCGCGAGTTTGACAGTACCTTGCCACGGTTTGACGTCATGTCTGTGTTGGCGCGTTTTCCTGAAGGGCAAAAAATGAGCCAGATCAGTGATTTGTTGCGCGTTTCTAATGGGAATGTGACTGGCATTGTCGACAAGCTTTCTGATGAAGGCTTGGCGCAGCGGGTGGCGGTTCCGGGGGATCGCCGTGCCTCATTGGTGAAGTTGACCGACAAGGGCATTGCTGCCTTTGCGGAACATGCGGCGACACACGAAAGCTGGCTCAACGAGATGTTGGGTGGTCTTGGCGCGGATGATGTGGACGGCATGGCGATCCGCCTGGAGCGGCTGATCGAGACATTGGAAGACAGGGAGATCTGAGCGATGCGCACGGATGTGGAGCACTTTTTGTGCAGTGTTGTGGATGGCATCGCGACGGTGCAATTGAACCGCCCGGAGCGGAAAAACCCGCTGACCTTTGACAGCTACGCCGAGCTGCGCGACTGGTTTCGCGATCTGAGCTATGATGATGAGGTCAAAGCGGTGGTGTTTGCGCCCAACGGCGGCAATTTCAGCTCCGGTGGCGATGTGCATGACATCATCGGTCCGCTGACCAAAATGACCATGAAAGAGCTTTTGGCCTTCACCCGCATGACCGGCGATCTGGTCAAAGCCATGGTGAACTGCGGCAAGCCGATCATCGCGGCTGTCGATGGGGTTTGCGCCGGGGCGGGGGCGATCATTTCGATGGCGTCTGATCTGCGCATTGCCACGCCGGAAGCCAAGACAGCCTTCCTGTTCAACCGCGTCGGACTTGCGGGCTGTGATATGGGTGCCTGTGCGATCCTGCCGCGTATCATTGGCCAAGGTCGGGCGGCGGAATTGCTGTATCTGGGCCGCGCGATGACGGCGGAAGAAGGCTTTGCCTGGGGCTATTTCAATCGCGTGGTCGAGGCGGATGCTTTGATGACAGAGGCGCAGGCTTTGGCACGCCGCATCGCGGACGGGCCGGGATTTGCCAATATGATGACCAAAACCATGCTGGCGCAGGAATGGTCGATGTCGATTGAGCAGGCCATCGAGGCCGAAGCGCAGGCACAGGCGATTTGTATGCAGGGGCAGGATTTCCACCGCGCCTATCATGCCTTTGTCGCCAAAGAGCGGCCGGTGTTTGAAGGCGACTGAGGGTTTCTTTGGGGGCCAGCCCCCAGACCCCCGAGATATTTGACGAATGAGAAAGCAGGGGAGGCTTTCACATGGCGGATCAAACTTTTTTGGATTGGCCTTTCTTTGAGGAGGGCCATCGTGCGCGGGCTGGGGCGTTGGAGGCTTGGGCGGAAAGCGCCTTGGCGTCAGTGAGCCATGCGGATGTGGATGGCACCTGTCGTGATCTGGTGGCGCGGTTGGGCGAAGCGGGGTTCTTGCAGGCCACGGCGTCTGAGGAGGGCGCGCTGGATGTGCGGACGCTCTGCTTGAGCCGGGAGATTTTAGCGCGCCATGATGGTCTGGCGGATTTTGCTTTTGCCATGCAGGGGCTGGGCACCGGAGCGATTTCGCTGTTTGGCACGGAGGCGCAGAAAGCAAAGTGGCTGCCGTTGACGCGGTCCGGCAAGGCGATTGCCGCCTTTGCATTGACCGAACCGCAGTCTGGCTCAGATGTGGCCAACTCCACCATGACCGCCACGCGGGATGGCGATCACTTTGTGCTCAATGGTGAAAAGACCTGGATTTCCAACGGCGGGATTGCGGACGTCTACACGGTCTTTGCCCGCACCGGCGAAGCGCCGGGGGCCAAAGGGCTAAGCGCCTTTGTGGTGCCTGCGGACACGCCGGGCCTGTCGGTGATGGAACGGCTTGAAACCATCGCACCGCATCCATTGGCGACCTTGAAGTTTGAAGATTGCCGTATTCCAGCAGATGCGCTGATTGGCGAGGCGGGCCGGGGTTTTGCCATCGCCATGTCGGTGTTGGATGTGTTCCGTTCCACCGTAGCGGCGGCAGCCTTGGGCTTTGCCCGACGCGCGCTGGATGAAGCTGTGGGGCGGGTGCAGGCGCGAGAGGTGCAGGGCGCGCCCCTGTTTGAGTTGCAGATGGTGCAAGGGCATATTGCCGATATGGCGCTGGATGTGGATGCGGCGGCCTTGCTGGTCTACCGCGCGGCCTGGGCTAAGGACAGCGGCGCGCCACGGGTGACACGCGAGGCGGCGATGGCAAAACTCTTTGCTACCGATCACGCGCAGCAGGTGATCGATAAGGCCGTCCAGCTGTTTGGTGGCGACGGGGTGAAATCCGGCGAGGTCGTGGAGCGGCTTTATCGCGAGATCAGAGCTTTGCGGATTTATGAGGGCGCCAGCGATGTGCAGCGCGTGGTGATTGCCCGCCAGACCTTGGCAAATGCAGCAGCAGAAGGAGCAGGAAAATGATGGGCGCAAGCGCACATGAGGACAGCTTCACGCGGGACAATCTCCCCCCCAAGGAGATGTGGCCCGACCTGTTGCTGGCAGGCTTTGACTATCCGGAGCAGATGAACGCCGGGTGGGAATTGACCGATGGTATGGTCGCCAAGGGCTTTGGCGACAACACTGCACTGATCGGCAACGGCCGGCGTCGGACCTACAAAGAGCTGACCGACTGGACCAACCGGCTGGCGCACGTTTTGGTTGAGGATTTAGGGGTAAGGCCCGGAAACCGTGTCCTTATTCGCTCGGCAAACAACCCGGCGATGGTGGCCTGTTGGCTGGCCGCCACCAAGGCAGGCGCAGTGGTGGTGAACACCATGCCGATGCTGCGCGCCGTGGAGCTGACCAAATATGTGGAGAAGGCAGAGATCAGCCACGCGATTTGCGACACGCGGTTGATGGAAGAAATGACCGCCTGCGCAAAGGCCTGTGACGGGCTGAAAGTGATCGGCTTTGACGGCACGGCCAACCATGATGCAGAGCTGGACCGGCTGGCGCTCGAAAAGCCCGTGACCTTTGAAGCGGTGCCAACGGCGGCGGATGACGTGGCGCTGATTGGCTTCACATCGGGCAGCACGGGAGAGCCAAAAGGCACCATGCACTTCCATCGCGACCTGATGATCATTGCCGATGGCTACGCCAAGGAAGTGCTGGACGTACAGCCAGAGGATGTCTTTGTCGGGTCACCACCTTTGGCCTTCACCTTTGGTCTTGGCGGGCTGGCGATCTTTCCGCTGCGCTTTGGCGCGGCGGCGACGCTGCTCGAGCAGGCCACGCCGCCCAATATGATTGAGATCATCGAGAAGTATAAGGCCACCGTCTGTTTCACCGCGCCAACGGCTTATCGCGCGATGTTGGCGGCGATGGAGGAGGGGGCGGACCTGTCGTCTTTGCGCGCCGCCGTGAGCGCAGGGGAGACCTTGCCCGCGCCGGTCTACGAGGAATGGCAAAAGAAAACCGGCAAACCCATGTTGGATGGCATTGGCGCGACCGAGCTGTTGCACATCTTCATCTCCAACCGGTTTGATGACCATCGCCCGGCCTGTACTGGCAAGCCTGTGACGGGCTATGAAGCCAAAGTGGTGGGTTTGGATGGTGCCACCTTGCCACGCGGCGAAGTGGGACGGCTGGCCGTACGCGGGCCAACCGGTTGTCGCTACTTACGCGGTGACCGGCAGGGCGAATATGTGGTGGACGGCTGGAACATCTCCGGGGATGCCTTCTGGCAGGACGAAGACGGCTACTTCCACTTTGCCGCGCGCAACGACGATATGATCATCTCATCCGGCTACAACATCGCCGGGCCAGAGGTGGAAGCCGCCTTGTTGGCGCATGAGGCGGTGGCAGAGTGTGCCGTGATCGGCGTGCCGGATGAGGCGCGGGGCGCGATTGTGGAAGCGCATGTGGTGCTGGCCAGTGGGGCCGGTGATGAGGCCATGACCAAAGTGTTGCAAGATCACGTGAAAGCCACCATCGCTCCCTTTAAATACCCGCGCTCGGTGGTGTTCACCGACGCTCTGCCCAAGACGGAAACCGGGAAAATTCAGCGATTCCGGTTGAGGCCAGAAACTTAAGGACAGCCCAATGACCAACAAAGCTTATGACCCGTCCACGGATGGCGCCAAAATGTCCTTCAAGGATGCCATGTCCTATGGCGACTATCTGCATCTGGACGGCATCCTGAACCAGCAGCACCCGCAAAGCGACGCGCATGATGAAATGCTGTTTATCATCCAGCACCAGACATCTGAGCTGTGGATGAAACTGGCGTTGCACGAACTTGGCGCGGCGCGCCAAGCGCTGAAGGACGGCGACTTGAGCCATATGTTCAAGATGCTGGCGCGCGTGAGTCGTATCTTTGAACAGCTCAACTCTGCCTGGGATGTGCTGCGCACCATGACACCGGCGGATTACACCACCTTTCGCGAGGCTTTGGGGCCAAGCTCCGGTTTTCAGAGCCACCAATACCGGCTGATCGAATATGTGTTGGGCAACCGCAATCCCAATATGGTGAAGCCGCACGCCCATGTGCCGGAGGCGAAAGCGGCGCTTGAAGCAGAGCTGGCGCAGCCGAGTTTTTATGACGAGGTGATCCGCTATCTCTATGTCTCGCTGGATGGCGACGACAGCGCGATGCCTGCGCCGCAGCTCAATCAGCCCCACAGCGCGGTGGCAGAGGTTCAGGCGCGCTGGAAAACCGTCTATGAGGATGTGGACACCCATTGGCGGCTCTATGAGTTGGCCGAAAAATTGGTCGATCTGGAAGACTACTTCCGCCGCTGGCGGTTCAACCACGTGACCACTGTGGAACGGGTGATCGGATTTAAACGCGGGACCGGCGGCACGTCGGGCGTGCAGTATCTGCGCAGGATGCTGGATGTGGAGCTTTTCCCCGAACTTTGGCACCTGCGCGGAGATTTGTAAGAATGGGCGTTTCGCTTCCGAGAAAAGAGCTGTTTGATGTGCCTGAGGGCGTGATCTACCTCGATGGCAACTCGCTGGGCGTGCTGCCCAAAGGTGCCGCCGAGCGCGCGCAGAAAACCATCACCGAGGAGTGGGGTGGGCAGCTTATCAAAGCATGGAACACCGCTGGTTGGATGGCTTTGCCACAGGTGGTGGGTGATCGGCTTGCGGACCTGATCGGTGCACCTGCGGGCTCTGTGGCGACAGGCGACACGCTGTCGATCAAAGTCTATCAGGCCTTGGCGGCGGCATTGAAAATGCGCCCAGACCGTAAAGTAATCTTGTCTGACAACGGCAACTTTCCGTCTGATCTCTATATGGCCGAAGGGCTGATCAAGACACTGGATCAGGGCTACGAGCTGCGCACACCGGCACCTGAGGATGTGGCTGCGGCCATCTCTGAGGAGGTCGCCGTGGTGATGCTCACACAGGTGGATTACCGCTCTGGCCGCATGCACGACATGAACGCGATCACCAAACGCGCGCATGAGGTCGGCGCGGTGATGATCTGGGATCTGGCGCATTCCGCGGGCGCGGTGCAGGTCGACATGGCGGGCAGCAACGCCGAGTTTGCCGTCGGTTGCACCTACAAATACCTCAACGGCGGGCCGGGCGCGCCTGCGTTTATCTACGTGCGGCCTGACATCGTGGAGAGCATCGAGCCAGCGCTCTCAGGTTGGTTGGGCCATGATGCGCCCTTTGCGATGGAGCTCAACTACCGCCCGGCCTCCGCCACCGAGCGTATGCGTGTGGGTACGCCGCCGATCCTGCAACTGGGCGTTTTGCAAGAGGCACTGAAGGCCTGGGATGGTGTCGATATGGCGGAGCTACGGGCCGCGTCCCAACGTCTGTCTGATCTGTTTATCAAAGAGGTCGAGGCGCGCTGCCCCATGCTGACCCTCGCCAGCCCCCGCGACGCCAACGCGCGCGGCTCGCAGGTGTCCTTTGCATTCGAGCATGGCTATCCGGCGATGCAAGCGATCATTGATCGCGGGGTGATTGGCGACTTCCGCGCCCCCAATATCATGCGCTTTGGTTTCACCCCGCTCTATCTGGACGACGCGGATATTGTGGCGGCGGCAGAGATCATAGAAGACGTGATGCGCAATGAACATTGGCGCGCAGACAAGTACAACGTGCGCTCGCGCGTGACATGAGACGAGGATCATGGGTTTGAAAACAATACATCCTGAGGGCTGGGCGCCCGCGCTGGGCTACGCCAATGGCATGCTGGCCGAAGACGGCACCCTGCACATCGGCGGACAGATCGGCTGGAACAGTCAGAAGATCTTTGAAAGCCATGATTTCATCGGCCAGATGACGCAGGTTTTGCAGAACATTCGTGAGATCGTCGAAGCCGCAGGCGGGCAGCCCAGCGACATTGCGCGGCTCACATGGTTTGTGAAAAGCAAATCCGAATACCTCGCGCATCAGCGCGAGGTAGGACAGGCCTACCGCGCGGTCATGGGACGGCACTTTCCAGCCATGTCGTTGGTGGTGGTGGCTGATCTGGTCGAAGACGAAGCCCTGTTGGAGATCGAGGCCACGGCACACATCGGCAGGGGTTAACCTGCACGCATTTTCTAAAGCCCGGCGGCACGCCGGGCAGCCCCCGACCGCCCCTATTGGGCGGGGGCTTTTGCCCCCACCCGCGGTCGGGGGCTGCCCCAAAACTCAGTGTGGTAAACTGAAGTGCGGCACTTTAGCCCGCACGCATCGCCTTGCGGTCCAAAAGCCCCAATGGCGACAACAGCTTGCCCAACGGCGGCCACCAAATCCAGCTGCCGCCCAAAGGCCGCAAGGTGGCGCCTGTGCCCAATTTGAACCGCGCCAGTCCGGCGGCTTTTTCGGTGTCCACCTGACCAAGTTCCAATTTGGTCACGCCTTTGCCAGCCAGCCAATTCATGCCTTCCCACAAAAGCAGGTTGTGCGCGCTGGCGGCACGGCCAGCCTCTGTAGTGTGGCTGATGTGATAGGTCGCGCTGTCGCCGTGACACAGGAACAGCATGGCTGCGACCGGCTCTTTGCCGTCAAAGGCCGTAAACAACTTCGCACTGCCGCGATTGGCCTTGCTATAGGCCAAAGTCAGCGCGTCTGACCAAGTTGAATAGCCGCGCGATGCCTGTTGCTGCGCGTCTTGCTGCAAAATCCAGTTGTCGGGTTTGATCGGCAGGTTCTGTCGGGTCACGCGCAGGCCTTGGCCTTCGGCAAACACCAGCCGGTTGCGCCATTTCTGATGCAGTTGTCCGCGCAGGTCGCCAGTCAAATCCAGCTCTGCCACATGGGTTGGGGTCATCACCGGCACCGCCCCAAGGTTGCCCAACCATGGCGCCGGGTGATCCGGGTTGATCACCAGCACCTCACGCCGCAAGCCCGCTTCGCGGATCAGACCGGGAAGGGTGGCTTTCTCAATCGTGGCGCGTGGCAGCATTGCGATATTCACGCCACCAATCCTGCGGCGCAGCACCAAGGTGCCGTCGCTCAGCGTTTTGGTCTGCGTTTCGGTCAGCGACAAGGCTTGACGGTACTCGTCACTCTGCTGCAACGGGCGCGCGGGAAGGGGGAGGGAGACATCCAACATGGGTGCTATTAACGCATCTGAAACCTAATTCATGGTTAATGAAAGAATGAGAAAGTCAAAACAATCCGCCGTAATGGGGCAAGTGGCGCCCACTGTGAAATGGACCAAGGCCAGCGCCGTGCTTCTGGCCACCGTGATCTCGATCCCGGTGTTTTTGGTACTGACGGCGATTGACCTGCTGTTCCTCTAAAGAATGTCGCGTCCCAAGCCCTGGGCCGCCAGCAACACCCGCAGCCGCGCCATTTCCAGCGCATCGCCGCTGAGCCGCTCCAAAGGTCCGGACACCGCCAAAGCCCCGTGAAACTGCCCAGTGGCATCCACAACCGGCGCTGCCGCTGAGCTGATATGCGGATTGCGCTCGCCCGCTGACGTACAGCTGCCATCTGCCTTTAACCGCGCCTTGGCTTTGGCCTCCTGCAAACTATACGCCGCCAGCACATGCCCCGCCGCCCCGGCGCGCAGGGTCAGCCGCGCGCCTTCGTCCAAATGGTGGCGCACCGGTTCTGGGGAGTTTTCCCGATAGAGACACAGCCGCTCGTCCTGATCGAGCACATAGAATGACGCCGTCTCGCCAGTCTCTGTTACCAACTGCCGCAACACAGGCCGGATGGCGTCCCCCATCTCAAAACTGCGCCGGTAGAGCGTGCCCAACCGCCACAGGGCTGGACCCAGCCGAAACCGTCGGTCTGCATCGCGCTTGAGATAGCCATAGCGCTCCAAAGACGCCGCCAGTCGCGACACATTGCTTTTGTATAGCCCGGTTTCTTTGGCAATTTCCGTCAGCGTGAGCGAGCGCCGCTCAGCCGAAAACGCTTCCAAAATCGACAGGGCTTTCTCAACGGATTCAACGCGGATCTCGGGCATCTGTTCCACTCTGCGCAACAACTCGTGCCATGTGTTGCACTGATTAGGTCGCACGTCTAGCTCCCAAGGCGAAAGGACACCCCATGAAACCACTCACGGACATTCGCGTTCTGGACCTCACCAACGTGCTCGCCGGCCCTTTTGCCTGTCACCAACTGGCGCATATGGGGGCTGAGGTGATCAAGGTTGAAGCGGTGGGGCGCGGCGACCTTGCGCGGCAGTTGGGGGCGGACCCCGAATTAAGCCAAAACAACAT
Organism: Paracoccaceae bacterium; assembly: GCA_014872815.1. Taxonomy (GTDB): domain Bacteria; phylum Pseudomonadota; class Alphaproteobacteria; order Rhodobacterales; family Rhodobacteraceae; genus Shimia. The sequence goes on along the minus strand of WKFK01000014.1, from coordinate 807,661 downwards.
GGGCGTGTCCTTTCTCGCCCAAAACGCGGGTAAAAAATCGGTCACAGTGAACCTTAAAAAACCGGACGGTAAGGCGTTGTTTGAGAAGCTTGTCGCCACCGCCGATGTGGTGGTGGAGAACTTCCGCCCAGGGGTGATGGACCGTTTGGGCGTCGGTTATGAGCGTCTCAAAGAGATCAAGCCGGATCTGGTCTACTGCGCCATTTCGGGTTTTGGGCAGGATGGCCCGTGGAAGCACCGCCCGGCCTACGACCAGATCATCCAAGGCACGTCGGGCGTGATGTCAGTCACGGGTGATGTGGATAGCGCACCGCTGCGGGTGGGGTATCCAATCGCTGACACGGTGGGGGGCATCACTGCGGCTTTTGCCATTGCCGCTGCACTCAACGCCCGCCCGCGCGGCACCTTCATTGACGTCTCCATGTTGGAGTCCGTGCTTGCCACCATGGGTTGGGCTGTGTCCAACTATCTGATCGCGGGCGTCACACCTCAGGCCAATGGCAACGAAAACCCGACCTCCGCGCCCTCGGGGGCATTCGAGGCAGGTGGCGGCTTGATCAACATCGCCGCCAACAAAGACGAACAATGGGTGCTGCTGACGGATCACCTTGGTCTGGCGGTCCTGCGCGACCGTCCCGAATACGCGACGCGGGAGAGTCGCAAGGCAAACCGACTGGCACTCAAGGCAGAACTCGAAGCGGTTTTGAAAACCCGACCCGCGCGGGATTGGGCCAAGGAGCTCAACAGGATTGGCGTGCCTGCAGGGGCCGTTCTGACCGTGCCAGAGGTGCTGGACATGCCGCAAATCGCGGATCGAGGCTTCTTGCATCGTTTCCCTGATGTGCCGGGTGTGGGGCGGGACATTGAGGTGGTCACCACCGGCGTGAAACTCGACGGCGCGCCGCTGACTGTCGACAAACCGCCGCCGGAACTGGGCCAAGACAACAGTGACATCTACGGAAGTCTCGGCCTTTCCGACCACGATCTCGAAACTCTCAAACAAGGCGGCGCGATATGACAAAACCCACTTCTGATGTGTCTGATTGGTGGTCGACCTCGATCATCGACATGGCGCCCGGTCAAATCCGGTTTCGCGGCCACGACATTCAAGACCTGATTGGCAACGTGACTTTCCCGCAAATGATCTGGCTGATGACGCGGGGTGATCTGCCAACTCCAGAGCAGGCACGCCTGCTCGAGTGCGCGCTGGTGGCGGCGGTGGACCACGGTCCGCAAGCGCCGTCGATTGCCGCTGCGCGGATGGCGGTGACCTGTGGGTTGGGCCTCAATGGTGCCATGGCCTCTGCGGTGAATTTTCTCGATGACGTGCACGGCGGGGCCGGGGAGCAGGCGGTCGAAATCTACACCTGGATCGATGAAGCGGTGCAGCAAGGTGCGGATCTACAGGCCGCCACCTCAGAGATGATCGACAGATGGCAGGCAGAGCGCGGCAAATTCATTCCCGGTTTTGGTCATCGCTTCCACAAGCCTGAAGACCCGCGTGCACCGCGTTTGCTTGGGCTGGTTGATGAAACTGCCAACCAAGGCGTGGTATCTGGTCGTTTTGCCGCCATCGGCCGCGTCATGCAGGCAGAACTCAACACGCGCAAAGGCAAACCTGTGCCGATGAACATTGATGGCGCCACGGCGGTGGTCTATGCCGAGCTGGGATTTGCCGCGCCATTGGCACGTGGGCTGTTCTGCTTGTCGCGCTCCGTGGGCGTGATCGCTCACGCCTGGGAGCAGATGGGGCAGGGGGGGCGCAACAAAGGACCAACCCCGCCGCAGTACCGCTGGACCTACACGGGGGAGAACCCGATTGCGGGCAAAACAGTTTCCAATGAAAGCTAAGGGCACGCTGGGAAACGCGCGCGCAAACAACAAAAATCGCGTAAGTTGCAGGAAACCTCTGCGAACCCACTTGACCTCCCAGAGAGGCTGAAATACATCAAGCGAACCTCGGGCGGGTATGGTGAAATGGTATCATAAGAGCCTTCCAAGCTTAAGGTGCGGGTTCGATTCCCGCTACCCGCTCCAAGGTCAAACTCCCTGACAATTCAAGGTTCTGGCGCGCGCTGCTATGCCATGTCGCAGGTCTGTATAGGTCTTATGCATATCTGACGGCTTGACCCGCCCGCGCACTGCGTTCACTAACGGCAGAGACGCAAGCCAAGGACCCAAAGATGGCCAGACAACCGCAGCAAGCAAACGCGGAACTTGACCGCGAGAAAAGCAAAAATATCGGCGCCCTGCGGGGATTGCGCCCGTTTTTGGCGCCGTATCGCTTCCTCGTGGTGCTGGCTCTCTGTGCACTGACGCTGACGGCCTCTGTGTCCTTGATGCTGCCGGTGGCTGTGCGCCGCGTGGTGGACAACTTTGGCACCGAAAGCGACGCGCTTTTGGACAAGTACTTCCTCGCCGCACTGGGCATTGCCGCGATGCTCGCCGTGGGCACGGCGCTGCGCTATCTGCTGGTGACACGCCTTGGCGAACTGGTTGTCACAGACATCCGCAAGGCGGTGTTTGCCCGTGTGATCAACATGAGCCCTGCGTTTTTTGAGAACCTGATGACCGGCGAAGTGCTCAGTCGCATCACCACCGACACCACCGTGATCCAATCGGTGATTGGCTCTTCGATTTCCATCGCCCTGCGCAATGTGTTGTTGTTCCTCGGTGGTTTGGCGCTGATGCTGTTCACCTCCACCAAGTTGACCCTAATGGTGCTCTTGGTGGTGCCGCTGGTGATTGTGCCGATCATGGTTCTGGGCCGTCGTCTGCGCAAACTCAGCCGAGAAAATCAGGACTGGATCGCGGAAAGCTCTGGCAATGCCTCTGAGGCCTTGTTGTCCGTTCAAACCGTTCAGGCGTTTACGCATGAGGCGCAGTCGCGCACCAACTTTAACCGCGTGACCGACCTGTCGCTCAGCGCGGCGATGCGCCGGATCAACACCCGCGCGTTGCTGACGATGATTGTGATCTTCCTGATCTTCACCGGCGTTGTGGTCGTGCTCTGGATGGGCGCTCGGGATGTACGCGCCGGTGGTATGAGCGTCGGCGTGCTGGTGCAGTTTGTGATTTATTCGGTGATGGTGGCCGGGGCCGTTGGGGCGCTGTCAGAAATCTGGAGCGAGCTGCAGCGCGCCGCTGGCGCAACCGAGCGTCTCGTGGAACTGTTGCACGCAGAAGATACCGTGAATGATCCGGCACAGCCCAAGGCGCTGAGCGCGCCGGTCAAAGGCGAAATTACCTTTGAAGACGTGTCTTTCCAGTACCCGTCGCGTCCGAACGTCTCCGCGCTGGACAACGTCACATTGACCATTCAGCCGGGGGAAACCGTGGCGCTGGTCGGCCCGTCTGGCGCGGGCAAAACCACGATCATCCAGATGATCCAGCGGTTTTACGATCCGTCCAAGGGGCTGGTAAAACTCGATGGCATGGCGCTTCAGGACATGCAGCGCGACGCGTTCCGTCAGCATATGGCCCTGGTGCCGCAAGATCCGGTGATCTTTGCCGACAGCGCACGCGAAAATATTCGTTTTGGCCGTTTGGACGCCACCGATGCCGAGGTCGAAGCGGCTGCGAAGGCCGCCGCTGCGCATGAGTTCATCACTGCGCTGCCGGAAGGCTATGACAGCCCATTGGGTGAGCGCGGCGTGATGCTGTCTGGTGGGCAGAAACAACGCATCGCCATCGCCCGCGCCATCCTGCGCGATGCACCGGTGCTGCTGTTGGATGAGGCCACTTCGGCACTGGACGCGGAAAGCGAACGTCTGGTTCAAGCGGCAGTGGATGAGCTGGCCGAGAGTCGCACCACCATCATTGTCGCCCACCGTTTGGCCACCGTGAAAAAGGCTGACCGCATCATCGTGATGGAAGAGGGACGTATTGTGGCCCAAGGTCGCCATGATGATCTCGTGGCCGAAGGCGGGCTTTATGCCAAACTGGCGCGTCTTCAATTCACCGCGGGCGCTGCCTAAATCAGTAAGGTTGCCGGGCGGAATGGCCCGCGCGACCACTGGCTGAATTAGAGGTGGACTGCATCCCTTTTACGGTTAATCTGACGTAACGTTTCAGGCCTGCTTTACCTTAGGTTCGGCTGGCCTTGAACGGGGCGCAGGGTGTTTTTGGGATCATCTTGACGGAACGCGTCCAACGTGGGCTGGACTGGCGGAGGTCCGGCGGATTGGGGCAAGCAACCCAAGGGGGGAGAATAGACTATGAGCTTTGAATCTTTGGCAGACCTGAAAGCCATCGAGAATGAAAAACCGTGGGACCAGCGGGACAACCCCACCACGGTCTATGAGATGTTGACCAACACCAAGGACAAGTTTCCAAACCGTCCAGCGGTCAGCTATCAGATTTTTTCTGGCCCCAAAGACAAAGCTGAAACCGTCACCTGGTCCGAGCTGCACGCCAAGACCACCCAGGCGGCCAATATGTTCCGCGATCTGGGCGTGGGCGAAAAAGACACCGTGGCCTATGTTCTGCCCAACTGTAACGAGACCATGTATGCGCTGCTCGGCGGCATGGTTGCAGGCATTGTGAACCCGATCAACCCGCTGCTGGAGCCGGAGCAAATTTCCGCAATCCTACGCGAAACCGACGCCAAAGTGGTGGTGACGCTCAAAGGCTTCCCCAAAACCGACGTGGCCCAAAAGGTGGCTGAGGCTGTGCGTCACGCGCCGCATGTGCACACGGTTTTGGAAATCGATCTGGTCAAATACCTGACCCCGCCAAAATCCTGGATTGTGCCGTTGATCCGGCCCAAGGTCTCCGGCCCACAGCACGCGGACTTTAAAGACTTTAACAAAGAGTTGGCGAAGTACCCAACCACGTTGCAGTTTGCCGACAGCGAGAGCGATCGCGTGGGGGCCTACTTCCACACTGGCGGCACAACGGGCATGCCGAAAGTGGCGCAGCACCTCTATTCCGGCATGATCTACAATGGCTGGCTTGGCGACCGTCTGCTCTTCACCGAAGAAGACAACATCATGTGCCCGCTGCCGCTGTTCCACGTCTTTGCCGTGCACGTCATCATGCAGGCGGCGATCAAATCCGGCGCCCATGTGGTCTTCCCAACGCCGGCGGGCTATCGCGGCGACGGCGTGTTTGACAACTTCTGGAAGCTGATCGAGCGCTGGAAAATCTCCTTCATCATCACCGTACCGACCGCTGTGTCGGCCTTGATGCAGCGTCCTGTAGATGCGGATATCTCTTCTGTGAAAACTGCCTTCTCCGGGTCTGCGCCGATGCCAATGGAGCTGTTCAAACGCTTTGAAAGCACCTGTGGTGTCGACATTGTTGAAGGCTACGGCCTGACCGAGGCGACCTGTCTTGTGTCCTGCAACCCGCCCTCGGGCGCGAAGAAGGTTGGCTCCGTCGGCCTGCCGTTCCCCTACACCGATGTGCGCATCATCAAGAACACGCCGGACGGTCCTGTTGAATGTGCCGCTGATGAAGTGGGCGAAATCTGCGTCGCCAACCCCGGCGTTTACGCGGGAAACACCTACACCGAAGCGGACAAAAACGTTGATCTGTTCCACTACGGCACCCACCTGCGCACCGGCGACCTCGGCCGTCTGGACGAGGACGGCTACCTCTGGATCACCGGCCGTGCCAAAGACCTGATCATCCGTGGCGGTCACAACATCGATCCCGCGGAGATCGAAGAGGCGCTGCTGGCGCACCATGATGTGGCCTTTGCCGGTGCCATCGGTCAGCCGGACAGCCACTCCGGCGAGGTGCCTTGTGTTTATGTCGAACTGGTGGACGGCGCGACGGTGACCGTTGAGGATCTGATGAGCCACGCCAAGGTGCACGTGCACGAACGCGCCGCGCATCCGAAATATGTGGAGATCATGCCGGAACTGCCAAAAACCGCCGTGGGCAAAATCTTCAAGCCGGACCTGCGCAAAGCGGCCATCACGCGCATTTACAACGCCGCCCTTGAGAAACAAGGCGTGCCGGCGCGGGTAGACTTCGTGTTGGATGACAAGAAACGCGGTCTGGTCGCGCAGCTGAAGAAATCTGGCGACGCCACAGACGAAGAAGTCGGCAAGGTGCTGGGCGATTTTGTCCGCCCATGGGAATGGGCAAGCGACGAATCGGCGGCCTGATCCGGCACAAAGGGGAGGGGGCCAGCCCCCTCGTCACCGCACAGCGGTGCCTTCACCCCCGAGATATTTGGGGAATGAGAAAGCCATCTACGAAAAAAATAGTAGGGCGCGGCGTCAAGCGGCGCCCTTCCTGATTGCGGTAACAGTTGTGCGCGCCTACTGTGCCAGCAACAGAGTTCAGGGAGGGGACCGATGACCCATATTCTCGCCATTGATCAGGGCACCACATCCAGCCGCGCGATTGTGTTTGACGGGGACATCCGTCCCATTGCCAGCGCCCAGCTGGAGTTTGAGCAGCATTTCCCGCAGTCAGGCTGGGTGGAGCATGATCCGGCGGACATCTGGGTCACCACCGTTGAAACCTGTTCTGGTGCGCTGGCACGGGCCAAGCTATCCGCCAAAGACATTGACGCTATCGGCATCACCAACCAGCGCGAAACCACGCTGGTGTGGAACAAAACCACTGGCGAGCCGGTCTACAACGCCATTGTCTGGCAGGACCGCCGCACCGCGGCGATTTGCGAAGAGCTGAAGGCGGGTGACCATGCGCAGATGGTGCAAGCCACCACCGGCCTGCTGCTCGATCCCTATTTTTCCGGCACTAAGATTAAGTGGATTTTGGACAATGTCGACGGCGCTCGCGCAGCGGCAGAGGCGGGTGATCTGCTGTTTGGCACCGTGGATTGCTACCTGATCTGGAAGCTGACCGGCGGCAAGGTGCACGCCACCGACGCCACCAATGCGGCGCGCACCCTGATTTATGACATCCACAACGGTGTCTGGAGCAAGGACGTCTGCGCGCTGCTGGGCATTCCGATGTCGATGCTGCCGGAGGTTAAGGACTGTGCCGCCGACTTTGGCGAAACCGATGCGGATCTGTTTGGCGCGGCGATCCCCATTCGCGGTGTGGCCGGGGATCAGCAGGCGGCCACCATTGGGCAGGCCTGTTTTGAGGCGGGCATGCTCAAGTCGACCTATGGCACCGGCTGCTTTGCGCTTTTGAACACAGGTGATACGCCAGTGACCTCGCAAAATCGCCTGCTGACCACCATCGCCTATCAGCTCGACGGCAAGCCGACCTATGCGCTCGAAGGCGCGATCTTCATCGCAGGCGCGGTGGTGCAATGGCTGCGCGACGGGCTGGGCATCATCAACGATGCCTCTGAAACGGCTGCCTTGGCCGATGCCGCAGACCCGGGTCAGGAACTGATCTTGGTGCCTGCCTTTGTCGGGCTTGGCGCGCCTTACTGGAACCCGGAAGCGCGTGGTGCGGTCTTTGGTTTGACCCGTGGCTCTGGTCCAAAAGAGTTCTCCCGTGCGGCGCTGGAAAGTGTGGGCTTCCAGACCCGCGACCTGCTCGAAGCCATGCAGGCCGATTTTGATTTCTCTGGTGACACTGTGCTGCGCGTGGATGGCGGCATGATTGCTTCTGATTGGGCGATGCAGTTCCTGTCAGACATTCTGGGCGCGCCGGTGGACCGGCCCGTGGTGGCCGAAAGCACCGCCAAAGGGGCCGCCTGGCTCGCGGGCATGCAGATCGGGGCCTATCCGGATATGGAAGGCTTTGCCGCCACCTGGGAGAAAGAGAGCCAGTTTACGCCAAAGCAGGATGACAGCTGGCGCGAAGGGCGCTATGCGGGCTGGCAAAAGGCCATCAACGCCACGCTGGCGATGACCGACTAACCTCTCAAGCGCGGAGCGCTCTATGTCCACCTCTTGTGCTCTTTGCGGCGCCCCTTGCGCCGTGTCTCCCGTGGCCGTCGTGCCGCAAGACGTATCTGTTGATCTCTGCACCACCTGTGCAACCGGTGTTTCGGATGGCCCGCAGGACGGTCTACATTGGCAGTGTCTGCAGGGGGCGATTTGGAGCACGGAGCCTGCGGTGCAGGTTCTGGCGTGGCGTCTGCTCAAAGCGCTGCCCGAGGCTCCCTGGGCGCGGGACTTGCTCGACATGGCCTATCTGGAACCAGAGGTGCAGGCTTGGGCAGAGGCGGGTCTGAGTACGGCGGAGGATGCGGTTGCCCATCGCGACAGCAACGGTGCTGTGCTGGCCGCGGGCGACACCGTGGTGCTGATCAAAGACCTGCCCGTGAAAGGCGCAGGCTTCACCGCCAAACGAGGCACCGCCGTGCGCAACATCTCTTTGGTGATGGACAATGCCGAGCACATCGAAGGCCGGGTGGAAAGCCAGCGGATCGTGATCCTGACGAAGTTTGTGAAGAAGAGCTGAGGCGGTTGGGCCTCAGACTTCCATCCAGATGGTCACCGGCCCGTCATTGGTCAGCGAGACCTTCATGTCCGCGCCAAACTCCCCGGTCTCCACCGGCACAACCTCGCCAAGCTTCTGCGCAAACAGTTCATAAAGCCGTTTGCCGTCCTCCGGCGCGGCCGCCGTGGAAAACCCTGGCCGGTTGCCACTGCGGGTGTCCGCCGCCAAGGTAAACTGGCTAATCACCAGCGCACTGCCGCCAATATCTGCCACAGACTTGTTCATCTTGCCGTTTTCATCGTGAAAAATCCGGCACTTCGCCACTTTGGCGGCAAGTTTCTCCACCTGCGCCTCGGTGTCGCCCTGCATCGCACAGACCAGCACCATCAATCCCGGTCCACATCGGCCAATCACCGCGCCATCTACGCGCACCTGCGCCTCACTCACCCGTTGCAACAAAGCCCGCATATCACCCTCCACGTTTTGCGCGACCCTGCGACAGGCGCGTGACCGGTGCAACCCTGCTTTCTCATTCCAGAAATATCTCGGGTGAAGGAGCAGCTTTGCTGCGCCGAGGGCGGAGCCCTCCTGTGCGACTTTTTGGCTGTGCTACCGCTTCGGGCCTTGCATCACGATGCAGGTGGTCGATCCGGTGGCGTAAAGCTTGCCGTCCTCAACCCCACGCACCTCGCCAACGGAGATGCCGGTTGAGCGTCCCACGTGTTGCACCGTGCCCACCGCATGCACTGTCATGCCCACCGGGATCGGGCGCAGGATGTTGATCTTGTATTCCAGCGTTGTGTAAATCTGCCCGGGTTTCAACATGGTCTGCACTGCACAGGCCATACAGCTGTCCAGAATGGTGCCGTACCAACCGCCATGCACGGTCCCAATCGGGTTCATGGTGGCAAACGCTGGTGTGCCCTCAAAGGTCACCGTGCCCTCGTCCGCCACAATCGGTTTGAACCCCAACGTCTGCCCAATAGGGGGACCCGCCAAATCTCCGTTGATGATCGCGCGCATAAACTCCAGCCCGCTCATCGACAGGATGGTGTCCATCGAGGCCAGTTGCTCAACAGATGTGGCGTAGTGATGTGCGCTCATTAAAACGGCCTCCTTTGACATTGCAAAGAAGGCCGCAAAATTGTCTGCGCCTCAAGCGGGCAGGGTGCTTGTTACGCCACGTTTTCCAGTTTCACCGCCGGGGTCACGCCCAAAGCGTGGCACACATCGCGAGTCAGCTCCGGACGGTTCAGGGTGTAGAAGTGCAGGCTGTCCACACCTTCGTCCAGCAGCTCAGAGCACATCTCTGTGCAGATTGCGGTTGCCAGCAGGTCTTCGCGGTTGTCACGCTCGGCCTTTTCAAAGGCCTCAATCAGCCAGGCCGGTACGGAGGTGCCGCAGCGTTCTGCAAATTTGCGCACGCCTTTCCAGTTCTCAATCGGCAGCACGCCGGGCAGGATCGGCGCGTCGATACCGGCTTTGGCACAGGCGTCGCGGAAGCGCAGGAAAGTGTCCGCCTCAAAGAAGAACTGCGTGATTGCCTCGTTTGCACCGGCGTCAATCTTGCGTTTCAGCCACTCCACATCGGCCTGCATATCCGCCGCTTCCGGGTGTTTCTCGGGGTAAGCGCCCACGCGGATGGTGAATTTTCCGGTACCCGCCAGCGCCTCGATCAGCTCCACGGAATTGGCAAAGCCTTCAGGATGCGGCTCAAACCCGTTGCTGCCCTTTGGCGGATCGCCGCGAAGCGCCACCAGCTCAGACACACCCGCCGCTGCAAAACCTTCCGCAATTTCAAGCGTTTCCGCTTTGGAAGCATTCACACAGGTCAAATGCGCCGCCACGTTCAAACCGGAAGATTTGTGCAGAGTTGCCACGGCTTCACGCGTCAGGTCGCGGGTGGTGCCGCCTGCGCCGTAGGTCACGGACACAAAACGCGGATTTAGCGGTGCAAGGGATTGCACGGTGTCCCACAGCCGGAAAGACGCTTCCAAGTTCTGCGGCGGGAAGAATTCAAACGAAACTTGAGGCGTGGTCATGACGGGCATCCTGTGACTTGCGGTTGTCCTCATGTCTCACACGTGGCATCTTTACGCAAATTCATAATTCTCAAGAAAGTCATGAGCCACACATGAAGATGCACATCGAATTTCGCCACCTGCGTACCGTGCGCGCGATCCACGAATGTGGTGGTCTGGCCCGTGCTGCCGATCAGCTCAATATCACGCAGTCGGCGTTGTCGCATCAAATCAAAGGTTTGGAAGAGCAGACCGGGGTGGAGCTTTTTGTGCGTCGCTCCAAGCCGATGAAACTTTCCTCCGCCGGCTTGCGTCTCTTGCGCCTTGCCAATCAGGTGCTTCCAGAGGTCGAAAAACTTGAAGCAGAATTTGATGGTCTGCGGGATGGCAGCTCTGGCCGTCTGCATATCGCCATTGAATGCCACGCCTGCTTCGAATGGCTTTTCCCTGTGTTGGAGCAATTCCGTAAAAACTGGCCAGACGTGGATGTGGACATCCGCCCCGGCCTCGCCTTTGACGCCATGCCCGCGCTTCAGAAAGAGGAAGTGGATCTGGTGGTCAGTTCTGACCCGGAAAATCTGCCCAACGTCTCTTTCAGTCACCTGTTTGATTATGCGCCAGTGTTTGTGGCGTCTGCTTCTCACCCTTTGGCACAGAAAGACTTTGTAGAGGCCGAAGATTTTCGCGGGGAAACCCTGATCACCTATCCGGTGGAACGGTCCCGTTTGGATGTGTTCTCGCAACTGCTGACCCCGGCCAAGGTGGAGCCCGGCGCGGTGCGTCAGGCGGAGCTTACTGCGGTGATCCTGCTGTTGGTGGCTTCCAACCGAGGGGTGTCTGTGTTGCCCGATTGGGTGGTGCGTGAAGTGAAATACAGCTCAGACTATGTCACACGCCCGATCACTGAAAAGGGCCTGACCCGCGCCCTGTTTGCCGCCACGCGCACCGAAGACCTCGAAAAGCCCTACATGCAGGATTTGATTCAATTAGCAGGCGAAGAGGCGCGTCGATTGCAGTCTCAATAAACTGTCTGGTGAGAGTTTTCTGATATTTCTCCCCCTGAACATTCTGGGCTGTCGCGCCCATTGTGTTGTGTAACGGTTCATCAGTTTAGGGGGTGGAGTATCTCCCAGCGCGCATTTGGCCTCTGTCAGGGCTGCGGCGCGGGCGGCTCCAGATTTGTCCATGCCTACCACGTTTAATGCGATCTCGCTCGGCCAGTTGGCCGATATCGACATCATCGAAGGCAACACGCGTGCCGAAAACGCCTCCGCCTTGGAGGGGCTCACTTTTGGCGGTCCGGGAAACCCGTTGGTCAATGACTTCGTTGAGATTTCTTCGTTCGGCACTGTTGGGTCTTTCTATGACATGGACAACAGTCCGAATGATCGGTTCACGGTCGACGGCGGCACGCCGCAGACCTTCGACGGCACCGCTGTCTATAACGCCACCATCACCTATGTGGACGGGTCCACCGCAACCTATTCCGCCGTGCTGTTCCAAGACACCAACGGCAACGCCTATCTGGCGCCAGAGTTCTCCGACAACGCCGATCAGGCGGCGCTGGAGGCAGGGCCCATTCAATCCATCAGCCTCGACAGCTTGTTGGGCAACAACTACTCCGGTCTGACGGCGAGCCGCGAGGAATGGGACTTTGTCCCGTGTTTTGTCGAGGGCACCAAAATCATCACGCAGCATGGCGAGCGCCCTGTGGAAGCGTTGGAGCCCGGCGACCTGATCCTCACCATGGACCACGGCTTTCAGCCGCTGCGCTGGATTGGTCGTCGTACGGTAGAGGCACGCGGAGCCCTAGCGCCGATCCGCTTTGCGCCCGGCGCACTCGGGAACGACGCGCCGCTCATGGTCTCCCCTCAACACCGCATGCTGCTGCGTGGTTGGCGAGTCGAGGTGAATTTCGGCGAAAATGAGGTTCTGGTGCCAGCGCAGGCGCTGATCAACGGCGACACAGTGGTGCAGGTGGAAGGCGGCGAGGTCACTTACCTGCACCTGCTGTTTGACTGCCATGAAATCATTTACGGCGGCGGCATTCCGAGTGAGAGTTTTATGCCGGGGGAACAAGGCCTGTCTTCCATGGCGCAAGCGGTGCAGGACGAAATTTATGGCTTGTTCCCGGAACTGCTGAGCGAGGGCTTGCATGTCTACGGCGAAGATGCGCGCCCATCCCTGAGAGCGCGTGAGGCACAGTTACTGATGCACTAACGCCGCGCACGTTGTGTTAAGTAAGGGCAGGGGTACAAAACCCCCACCTCCGTGAAACAGTCGCGATACCGACGCAATACCGACGTGGTTTTTGGCTTTTGCATAACCTTAACCGCCGCCGTTGCGCCGGCAGCACGTCAGATCAGTTTTACCAGCTGTTTGCCTGTGTTTCCGCCCTTCAACAGAGAGCGAAACGCCGCAGGCGCATTCTCCAGCCCTTCGGCAATATCTTCGCCATAAGCGATCTCTCCGGCTGCCAGTTTTGGCCCGACGTCGCGCAGGAAATCGCCATAGCGGTCATAGTGGTTGGAGATGATAAAACCGTTCACCGACAATTGGTTAACCAGAATGGTGCGCCACAAGCGAGGCCCTGTCAGGCTCTCCATCGCTGCATCTGCGCCAAGCCCGCCAGCGTTGTACCAGGCAATCATGCCACATAGCGGGATACGCCCGCCGACATTCATCAAAGGCAGTACGGCGTCTAACAGCTTGCCGCCCACGTTTTCGAAGTAGATATCAATGCCTTGTGGGCATTCCGCTGCCACAGCTTTCCGCAGGTCGCTTGCGGTCTCAAACGCCTTGTGATCGATACAGGCATCAAACCCGTAAGTCCCTGTGGCTTTTGCACATTTCTCGGCACCACCGGCAATGCCTACCACGCGCAGCCCCATGGATTTGGCAATCTGCCCCACCATGGACCCAACCGGTCCTGTTGCCGCGCCAACAACCAGCGTTTCGCCCTCTTTGGGGTTCCCCAATTCCGTTAACCCGTACCAGCCGGTGAAACCGGGCATCCCCATCACGCCAAGTGCTGTGGTGATCGGGGCCAAATCAGGGTTAAGTTTTTGCATTTCATGGCCTTTTGCCACACCGTGGGTGGCCCAGCCAAACATGCCAAGGGCAAAATCGCCGGGGGCAAAGTCCTTGTGATTTGAAGCAATCACTTCACCCACAGCGCCGCCGCCCATGGTCTCGCCAATCTGTACCGCCGCAGAGTAGGATTTGGCATCATCCATGCGCCCACGCATGTAGGGATCAAGCGACATGTAGTGGACGCGCACCAAAACTTCGGCTTCGCCAATATCGGGTATATCCACTGTTTCTAAACGGAAATTTTCGTCCTGTGGCTCACCAATCGGGCGGTTGGCCAGCACCATGCGCTGCATCTGTTCTGTCATTTTGGCGTCCTCCAAAGCTTTGACGACAGCTTGAGCGGCGCACCTCAATCTGGCAAGGGTCGGCAGGTTTTAACCAGTTTTCGTGACGCGGCGTTTCCTATCCGGCGCAATAGGCCCTATAAGGCCTTGGCAAAAAGGGATTACGGGCGTATACGCGCGCTCTGTGTCAAAAGGAGCCGTGCCATGCCGGGCAGCGCAAATCTGAACATCATGATGAAGGCCGCTCGCAAAGCGGGCCGGTCGCTGGTCAAAGACTTCCGTGAAGTTGAAAACCTCCAGGTGTCGACCAAAGGGGCAGGCGACTTTGTCAGCCGCGCCGACATCGCCGCCGAAGAAATCCTGAAAACAGAACTGCTGGGCGCACGTCCAACCTATGGCTGGATCGCCGAAGAAGGTGGTGAAATCGAGGGCAAGGATCCGACCCGCCGCTGGATTGTTGATCCGCTGGATGGCACCACAAACTTCCTGCATGGTTTGCCCCACTGGGCGATTTCTATCGCTCTGGAACATAAGGGCGAAATCGTAGCGGGTGTGGTGTTTGACGCCGCCAAAGACGAGATGTTCTACGCCGAAAAAGGCGAGGGCGCCTGGCTGAACGACAGCTTGCGGATGCGTGTGTCTGGCCGTCACCGCATGATCGAGTCGATCTTTGCCACCGGCCTGCCATTTGGTGGCCGCGCTGATCTGCCGGAAACCCTGCAAGACCTTGCGCGTCTGTTGCCAGCAACTGCTGGTGTGCGCCGCTTTGGCGCAGCCTCACTGGACCTCGCTTATGTGGCCGCAGGCCGCTACGAGGGCTTCTGGGAGCGGAAGCTGCAGCCTTGGGACGTGGCCGCAGGTCTGCTGATTGCAAAAGAAGCGGGCGCTCTGGTGGAGCCAATGAACCCGGACGGCAACATTCTGGAAGATGGTGAGCTGATCGTGGCCAACGAGCCGATCTTCTCCACCTTCGCGAAAGTCATCCGCAACGGGTAACGTACGCAGCCCTTACCCGGCTTTTGCACCTTTGTGAAAATGTAGAACCTGGCCCGATTGGGTCAGGTTTTTTTGTCGGAAGGATGATTTATCCCGTCGTGCCAGCCAAATGGTGCAAAGTCGCTGGGATTTACGCCCTCCAACGCACCGATGTTGACGCCGTAAACGTCCGGGCGCGAGCGACGCTGGTGATGCGTGTAGATGCCACAGTTGCGGCAGAAATAGTGTTTCGCAGTGCCGGTGCCCCATGTGTAGAGCGTTAAGCATTCATGACCCTTGACCACCCTTAGGTCTGCCAATTTCACATCCACATTTGGCACAGCGCGACGCCGACAAAAGGAACAGTCACAGAGCATGGCTTCGCTTGGGTCTTGTGCCAGTGTGACACGGAGCTCCACAGAACCGCAGTGGCAGGTAAGTTTCTGACTCATCGCCGTTTTCTCCTGACACGGGGTACGGAACTTTGGCTCAATTTGTATTTTGCTTCAGGGTGCGGTGGATGGCCATGGGTTTGCTGCCAATAACGCGTGCCGCCAAGTTTCAGCCAAGCCGGAATTGCAAGGATCGCACCAACGACAAAGCCCCCTGCATGGGCCCAATGTGCGACCCCGCCACCGGCAGTGTCGACCGCCACGCCATTAAACACCTGAAGCGCAAACCAGACGCCCAACATAACCCAGGCTGGGATGGTGAAGATGCGGAAAATGATGATCAATATCAGCAGGATATCGACTTTCGCTTTAGGAAAAAGCAAAAGATATCCGCCCATCACCCCGGCAATGGCGCCGGAGGCGCCGACCATCGGAATTTGGCTGTCTGGATCGGCTGCGATCTGGGCAAAGTCCGCGCCAAGGCCGGACAGGAGGTAGAAGCCCAAAAAGCCCAAATGGCCCATTTCGTCTTCGAGATTGTCGCCAAAGATCCACAAGAACAGCATGTTGCCCAGAAGGTGCATCCAGCCGCCATGCAAGAACATGGACGTAACAAGCCCATACAATTGGCGCCCTTCGGTAACTTCTGCGGGCAGCAAGGCCCAGTCCTGAAAGAACTGGGCCAAACGATAGGTGTCCCCCATAATCGGCTGATAACTCAGGAAAATCCCGACGTTCAGAAGGATCAGCGCATAGACGACGTAAGGCGTGCGTCCGGAGGGGTTGTGGTCGCGTATTGGAAACATGGCGCCAAGCTGCGAGGATTTGCGCGGAAGGTCAACTGCTCCCGCTCAAAAGCGCCGCGTTACCGCCCGCCGCTGTGGTGTCTACACATACATGCCGTTCGCCCAAAACACGTGCCGCATCTGGCCGTCCGGTGATCAGCGGCAGGATTGGCCCATCCCGCAGCGCCAGTGCCTGATCGTAGGCCCGCGCCTTATCCATATCGCCCCACCACATTGCACCAGAGAAACCTTGGAGCGTGGTCAGCGCAGACTCTGACAGCTGTCCTGTTGCGACAACGGCCCGTCCGCCTAGGCGTCTCACAATCTCAGCCTGTTTATTGGCAGCCTCTGCACCTGGGCCCATGCACAGCAGTGGCTCCCGTGCATAGCTGGTCAGGCGGTTGGACTCACCTGTTGGCCCGGGCAGGGAAATGGTTGTGCCTTGGGTGCTCGCCTCTCTGATGGCCTTGTCCAAAACAGACTGTGCAACATCTGCGGGCATTGCACTGTTCCAAGCGCCCGCTTCTTCAGTGGGCACGGCTGCAAAGCGCGCGAGGTAGTGGGGTCCACCTGCTTTCGGGCCCGTGCCGGAAAGGCCCTCGCCGCCAAAGGGTTGGGAGCCAACAATCGCCCCGATTTGGTTGCGGTTAACATAGATATTGCCAGCTTTGACCCTGTCGGCAACATGCTGCACACGGTCGTCAATCCGGGTCTGCAGACCAAAGGTCAGCCCATAGCCGGTGGCATTGATCGCGTCGATGACAGCGTCCAGCTCATTGGATTTGAACGTGGCGACATGAAGAACCGGACCAAAGATCTCACGCTCCAGATCGGCAATGCCGTTCACTTTGATCAGTGTTGGGGCAATGAAGGTGCCGGTTTGCGGCGTGGGCAGTTGGAACAGCACGCGGCCTTCCGATTGGGCTTGCACGATGTGGTCGGCAATCCCGCGCCGTGCGGTTTCGTCAATCACTGGTCCGCTGTCAGTGGACAGCAGCCAAGGGTCGCCCAGCGAGAGTTCCTTCATCGCGCCGGTCAACATCTCCAGCAGGTTTTCAGAAATGTCTTCTTGTACATAGAGGCAGCGCAGAGCGGAACAACGCTGGCCTGCGGATTGGAAGGCGCTCTCGACAATCGCGGTCACGGCCTGTTCGGGCAGGGCGGTGCTGTCCACGATCATGGCGTTCAAGCCACCGGTTTCGGCGATCAAAGGCGCGCCAGGGGCCATGTTGTCCGCCATAGTAGCGCGGATACGCAGAGCTGTGGTTGTGGAGCCGGTGAAGGCCACGCCATTCACACGCGGATCAGATGTCAGCGCAGCGCCAACGGTTGCGCCAGAGCCGGGGAGAAGCTGCAGTGCATCACGGGGAACGCCAGCCTCGTGCAGTAGTTTTACGGCCTCATAAGCGATCAGAGGGGTTTGATCCGCTGGCTTGGCGAGCACAGCATTGCCGGCAGCCAAAGCCGCTGCGACCTGTCCGGAGAAGATCGCCAGTGGGAAGTTCCACGGAGAGATACACGTAAAGACGCCCGCCGCTGGCGTACTTGGTGCGTTAGCGCCGTAATAGCGTAAGAAATCGACCGCTTCGCGCAATTCGGCGACTGCATCGTTGGGCGTTTTGCCTGCCTCGCGGGCCAGCAGAGCGAACAGCATGCCGTAGTTGGCCTCATAGAGATCGGCTGCTTTGGCCAGTACAGCACCGCGTTCCTCTGGAGAGGCGTCCCACGGCTTGGCGGCGCTCAAGGCGCTCTCCACGTCCGCTGCGCTGGCATGTGCCACGGTGCCCGGGCTATCGGTTGACAGGAACGGGTTGTCCACCGGTTGGGCAGCTTCTGGCGCTGGGTCTTTTGCCATAATAGGTGCCGCGTTCCATTGCGTATTGCGGAACAGGTCACGCGCCGTGTCCAAAGCGTCCAATGTGGGTTTGTCGGTCAGGTCAAAGCCCTTGGAATTCACCCGCTCCGGTTCAAAAAGCTCTGGGCCGCGCGGCAGTTGACCTTCGGTGGATTGCACCTGGTCAAAGGGGTCACTGGCGACAGTTTCGGCGGGGACCTCTTCGTCTACGATCTGGTTTACGAACGATGAATTTGCGCCATTTTCCAGCAGGCGCCGCACCAAATAGGCCAGCAGATCGCGGTGCGCACCCACAGGCGCATAAATCCGGCATCGGGTGCCTTGCTCCTTCAATACGATGTCGTGCAGTGCTTCCCCCATGCCGTGCAACCGCTGGAATTCAAAGGCTGTTTTATCCTCTGCCATATGCAGGATTGCCGCCACCGTGTGGGCGTTGTGCGTTGCAAACTGCGGGTAAATGCGGTCCGTCATGCCCAACAGTTTGCGGGCATTGGCGATATAGGACACGTCCGTGGCAGCCTTGTTGGTGAAGACCGGGAAGCCGTCAATGCCTTCGACCTGCGCGCGTTTGACTTCGGTGTCCCAGTAAGCGCCTTTCACCAGGCGCACCATGATTTTACGGTCCAGTTTCGTGGACAACTCGTAGAGGTAGTCCAGCGTCGCGCCGGCACGTTTGCCATAGGCCTGCACAACCACGCCAAACCCGTCCCAACCGGCCAAAGCCGGCTCGCTGAGCACGGTTTCAATCACATCCATGGAAATCGCCAGTCGGTCGGCTTCTTCCGCGTCGATGTTCAGTCCCATGCCTGCCGATTTCGCCAGCAGCGCGAGCGAGCGCAGGCGCGGGACCAACTCTTCCATGACGCGGTCTTTTTGCGCCACTTCATAGCGTGGGTGCAGAGCCGAGAGCTTTACCGAGATGCCTGGATTATCGCGCGTGTCCGCATGGGTGCAGGCCGAGGCAATCGCCGTGATCGCCCGGGAGTAGGCAAGGTGATAGCGCATGGCGTCGGCGTCGGTTTTGGCCGCTTCCCCCAGCATGTCGTAGGAGTAGGTGTAGCCCTTTTTCTCCATGCTTTCAGCGCGTTTCATGGCCGAATTGATGGACTCACCCAGCACGAATTGACGTCCCATTTCCTTCATCGCACGGCCCACAGCGGTGCGGATGACCGGCTCGCCAAGGCGTTTGACAGCGCCGCGCAACGTGCCAATCAGGCCGGTGTTTTGGTCATCCATGACCTTACCTGTGAGCAAAAGAGCCCATGTGGACGCGTTTACTAAAGAAGAGGTGGATTGCCCGAGGTGCTTGCCCCAATCGGACGGCGCAATCTTATCCTCAATCAAGGCGTCGATGGTGTCGGCATCCGGGACGCGCAAAAGGGCCTCTGCCAGACACATCAAGGCGACACCTTCATCGGTGGAGAGGCCATATTCTGCAAGGAAAACCTCCATCATGCCGGGGCTGGTCTCTTCGCGGATTTCACGCACCAGAGAGGCACCCTTGGCACAGATTGCTTTGCGATTTGCGTCTGAGAGCCCGCTTGCGGTTTTTAGTTCTTCTACCAAAGGGGATTCTTTGCGGTAGGTGCTGGTGTCGATCAGATCGCGCGCTGTGCTCATGGGGGTCTCCTGTCCTTTGCTTCAGTATACCTTTGCATTCGCGGGCCATTTGACTGATTATTTGCGTCTGATTGTGCGATGTGACTAAAAGATGGGGGATGTCCTGTGCAAAGAGAAAAGTTTGACCTGGATCGGTATGATCGGTCGATTCTGGATGTTCTGGCGCGGGACGGTCGAATTTCGATCACAGATCTTGCAAAGGAGATTGGTCTTTCCAAAAGTCCAACACAGGCGCGTCTGCGTCGGCTGGAGAGTGAAGGAGTGATCACAGGGTACCGTGCTTTATTGGATCCGATCCGGTTGGGATTGGATCATGTGGCCTTTGTGGAAGTGAAATTGTCAGAGACCCGTGAAAAGGCATTACAGGCGTTCAATGCGGCGGTGGCAGAGGTTCCAGAGATCGAGCAGGCGCATATGATTGCCAGTCACTTTGACTATTTGCTAAAAGTTCGGACCACTAACATGACCGCCTATCGTCATGTTCTGGGTCAGAAGATCTCCGCACTGCCCTATGTCGCCAGCACCTCGACTTACGTTGCTATGCAAGCAGTGAAGGAAACTGGCCTCGCGGAGATGTGACTTTGTCAGAGTGTCGCTGACGTGTCAGCATGAACTATGAGATCTACCCTAGCCCTTTTGTTTTCCGCCAATACTGCCTTCGCTGGTGAGTGTCCGCCGGCACCAGACCATTCTGAGGCACTGGATGCGTTGATCGCGCAGGTGCAGGCAACGGATAATCAATTCACGGCGCAAGAGCTGTCCAATGATATGTGGGCAATCTGGGCGGATGCGCCAGATGAAGCCGCGCAAGAAATTCTGGATCGTGGGATGCAAAAGCGGTCGTCGTGGGATTTGTTGGGCGCGCGTGAGGATTTTGATCGTTTGGTGAGCTACTGCCCGGACTATGCAGAAGGGTACAATCAACGGGCTTTCGTGAACTTCTTGCGGCAGGATTTTGAGGCGGCATTGCCGGATCTTGATCGTGCAATAGAGTTATCTCCGCGCCATGTGGCCGCCTTATCGGGGAAGGCTTTGACGCTTATTGGGTTGGGGCGTGAGGCGGAAGCACAGGACGCTTTGGCGGCTGCTCTGGAACTCAATCCTTGGCTGCCAGAGCGCAGTTTGTACAAGCCGCCGCCAGTGAAAGAAGCGCCGGGTGAAAAGCTCTAGTCTTCGACACTTTACACCAGACACAAAGTGGCTATTGTCGCGCCGCTGATGTTGTTTAGCGTGTTGGTTGCCCGCGTGGTGGAATGGTAGACACAGGAGACTTAAAATCTCTAGGCCGATTATGGCCGTGCCGGTTCGAGTCCGGCCGCGGGTACCAAATGAATCTACCAATATAATGGAAACAAACAAAAACTGGCGTCTAATAAATCTAAGCCACCTTTTTACTATTGCCAGGATCAGGCCTGTTCAAAGAGCCCCTTCAGCATTGCGGCCTTCATATAGGTCGTGGAAAGCTCGTTACCATCCTGCTTGTTGGTTTTCAGCTTTCCCAGTTTATTCGATGAATTCAACGTTATTTCGAACGGCGGTGGTTGCCCTCAGAATTCGGACTTCGTGTATTGCGACGAGCGGCCCTTAGTTAGATTGTGGTAGTGAAATCCGATCCAATTGGGATGAATTCCTGGCGCAATTCATCACCAAGCAGCACGACATCCAGATCTAGGTCATCAGCAAGACCAAATGTCGCCGGCAAGACAACCTGATCTATCTCGGTTTGCTCGAAAATCTTCTTTTCTTCGAAACTAGCTTTCGGCACTCCACAAAAGCCTTCAATAGTGCCATGAGTTTAGGAGTGCTCGTCTGGAGATGAACCCTCCCAACTGAGCTGGGCCACCGCAGCTTTCTTGGCAAGCGAAGGGCCAGGAATGGCGAAATCCCGACCGCAACATGGGAGAATTGCTCTCAAGTTGGGGCAACTTGAGGGAATGGTGGGGCGAACATGCTCCGTCTTCCTCTCTGGTATGATCTTGCGGGCCAACAGATTGGGTGATGTGGTTTTCACCGAATTGCAGCCATTTCATAGATGCGGCTGTTTCCATTTGTAGGGGTAGTGGTTCATGCGCTTGCTGGCCGAAGCATCGGTGATGGGCTCGTTTAACTGTTGTGGTACTGAAAGGGACGGACCTTTCTAAAGATGTATTAAAGAGCGCACGGCGCTGGCTTCTCCACCTTCTCGCCCTGTTGAATGCCTCTACGGTCGTGCATTTCTGACCCCAGCTTCCACCCGCCTAATCCCCCTTAAGAACCCACGCAAGCACACGAATCCGGGATCAGTGTCCGTTGGGTTCATTACCGATGTAGGTAACACCATCGATAGTCTTTGCCTCATTTTTCCGTCGCCAAGAGGTAAGTGGCGCCAGTTGGGCACGTGGCCGAGATGGTTCTAAGTGTATTCGCTTGAAGAAAAAATCAGGATTATCCTGACAAGCGGCTTACCATGATGTCACGAAACGCGCAGGGCAGAGGACTTGCCTCCCGTCCGGCTACGCGAGCTGCCCGACTATCAAAACTGTCTTGTCATGACCGGACCAGTTTACCCACAGTGTATCTGGCGCACAGCCTCACATCGATACGTGCACAGGGCCCAAAACCGTGCTGGTGGCAATTCGTCAATATCGACAGCAGTTCAGTTTCGCCAACTGGGAAATTGGATGCCGTGGAAACCACGAAAGGTCGGCTAAAGGGATACTTTCGACTAGCTTAACTGATTTGATCTAATCGGCACTGAGAACGCATTTCCATTGTTGGAAATGCGCGTTATCTCAACTGCCTGACCTAGAGTTACAGTGATGTTTTGGAAGCTGTATTTAGTAGCTAAGCACTGTGGGACCCACTGTGGGAGTTGGGTCTTCACCGGTACCGTCTCCGCCGCCAGTGGGCGTAACAGAAGCGGTGGGGGCGCCTCCAAGTCGTGACACTAAATACTCAATGCACGGATCATCCGGTCGATTGAGCAACAGAAACTCCAATTGCGCTTGTAGTTCCGCGGTGTCGTCAATGCGGCGCCACTCTTGGCATTGCTGCTCCCATCGGAACGAGTCTTGCGCTGCTGCGGATGACGGTAAACCAGCCTGCGCAGTTAGGAGCGCAAGCGCAGTTGCTAATGTTTTTTGGCTCATTACGTACCTCCCTAGAATAGGTTTCGGGATGGTGCTGGTCCAACCTAAGGTCCAAGTGAGCAAGCACAGTAGATCTTGCTTTAACGGCTGGGCCAGCAATTGGCCGCCTGCCAAGTTTCAAACAATTATCATCCAATTTTCAACACATTCCGTGAGAAGCATGTATTTTTTTACATTAAGATAGTTGTGGCTACAACATATTGGGGTAGTGGCTTGGAAACAATCTAGGAAACATTGGCGACACTGCGAATCACCTCGGCGATTTCTCGAATTCATAACATCCTCTAGGAGTCAATTGGTGAAGGCCCTACCTTTTGCGGTAGTTGGGCCAACAACGCACCTACAAAAATGACGACGTGCTTTCTCCTATTCGAACGACAAAACCAACCCGTCACCATAAGTCATCAAAATATTCAGAAAACAGCATGAATATGCGCGAACCCAAATCAAGATTTGGTCAACAAAAGAATGCGTTTTTTGGATATCTTCCCCATTTTTTGCTTGCCCTCTGGTTGGACAGGTCATCCTCGGAAAAACCGCCAGTTTTTCCGGCCGACGAACCACTCCGAAAGCCTTTTCGCAGTTTCAAAAGCGGAACAAACCTGTTGACAGATTTGGGGGTCACCCCACACGATATCTCATGAAAAACAATAGGTTTTGGCAAAGTGGAGGTTAACATGTTCTCTGTGTCTGCACACAAACCTGCTCTCTTCCGATGAGCCATAACGGCAAATCCCTGATGCAGTTTGATGTCGTTATTCTGGCGGACATGACCCGAAAAGGGGACATCGGTTTGCGTATCAAACAGGAAATTGTTGCCTGTTTTGGCTTGGGCTATTCTGTTGGATTGCGACATCTGCCAAAAACTAAATCTAGTGGTTGTGTTTCCAGAGACATCCACAGATGTGTGCGAGAAAACTACGCGACGGTCATACCTTTTGACGCCCCTGTAAGAGCCGCGCTAGCAATTGTCTTCTCGCCAAGCGTGTTGGATACGACCCTCGATTTGTCCCACTTGCGCGCTGACAATGTCGTGTTGGTACAGGACCGCATGCCAACGGTCGAACAAATGGGAAGATGGTTTAGTTTCGCAATCGGGACCATGATTTGGGCTCCTACCAATCGCTGGGTGCGCGCCGCCCTGGAGAAAATAGGTATGCCCGTCACGCTGTCAGAGATGGACTGGCGGCCTGCAGTTCCTCAATGCGTGAATTCTACTCTTCATAGGCGGACATCTTGTTCGGTGATTGTAGGGCGCGTTAGTGTCCCTGGGAAGGCGCAATGGCCTGATAAATTAGAAGACTTTCGCGAAACGTATCCTCAGTCACCTAACGTGGAGTACCGTATTCTTGGTAACCCTCCAACCGCGCTCAAGAAGGAAATAGGCGAAACGCGTGATTGGGTTATTTTTGACCCAGAGCACATCTCTGTAGAGCGTTTCATTGCTGGGTTGGATGTTTTCCTTTATTTTCCAAGCGCTTCTGTTCCTGAATTGCCTGACGCTGCGATTGCAATGGCGATGGCGCAAGGAAAGATCGTCGTTCTACCCCCTCATCTACGACCACACTTCGGAGAGTGCGCGGTATATGCCGACCCCGATGTCGCTTTACAAATGGCCCTGCAAATTTTTGAGGATGAAGACAGGCTGCAGCAGTGTCGAAAGAACGCAATCGAACTCAGTAGAATAAGGTTCTCATCGCAACTTCAGGAAGAACGGCTCCGCAGTTTGGTGTCGATCAAACGGCGCCGGAGAAACACTACAGCAAAACGCGAAAGTCGAGTGATGTTTGTCCCTTCAAACGGCATAGGGCTTGGGCATGTGACCCGTGCTCTCGCCGTGGCGCGAAGGCTCCCCGATGATTTTACGCCATTTTTTGTTTCTATGGCACAAGCCGCGCCGATTTTTGAGCATTTCGGTTTCCAGTCAGAGTATATGCCGTCCCGCAAAGAAATCGGTGTTTCAGCCGAGAAATGGGACGACTGGTTTCGATATGAGTTGCATCAGAAATTGGATCAGTTCGACGCAGATCTCGTTGTCTACGACGGCAATCATGCATTCCCTGGCTTGATAGACGCTGTGAACGCTCATGGGCGGGCGCGTCTCGTCTGGATGCGACGCGGCATGTGGGGGGGGCACCACTTCGCCGTACATTGAAAATGGGCGATTTGCGGAATTGATCATTGAACCCGGTGAGATTGCTCATTCCGCTGATGTCGGTCTCACAGCAACACGTAGAGACGAAACGTCACCTGTTGGCCCGATTACGCTGCTCGATAAATCTGAACTTTTGCCAGCGGAGAAAGCGAAAGAGGCTCTATGTTTGCCCGCAGACGCGCCTGCTGTTTTGCTCCAATTGGGCGGGGGTGCCAACCGTGATGTGCTCGCACTCGTGGACAAGATCGTGCATGAATTAAAGAGCTTTCCCGATCTTCAAATAGTGATGGCCGAATGGGGAAACGGTCTCTACGATTTGCCGCTTTGGGAAAACACTCGAATTTTGCGGGGGTTTCCGATCAGCAAATACTTCAATGCGTTTGACTTTTCCATTGCGGCGGCTGGGTACAACACCTTCCATGAAGTTTTGGAGTTTCAATTGCCAACAATCTTCATACCCAATCGAGATCCTTCCATGGACGATCAGGGTGGACGGGCGGACTTTGCCCAGGACCAAGGCGCTGGATTTGTTCTCGCAGAAGATCAAATGTTCCACCTCAAAGCGTTGTGCGATGCGCTGTTAAATGAGGCGGCCAGAAATGTTGTACGCCAGAACTGCCAGAACTTGTCTCAGCCCAATGGCGCCTCCGGTGCAGCTCAACTGATAGCGGAGGTTTGCGCCTAAAATGACCGCAAAAAAGGGACCCGTGACCAATCAGACACCAACTAACGCCAGCTACGGTTTCGAGCTTGGAACAAAGTATCGCTCAGCAGAACTCCATGCCCGAATAGCCGAGGAAGAAATGCAAGATCGGATCTTGCTAGTTGATTGGCAACCAACACGGACGTTTCCTCAGGTCAAAGTGACTTATCGCCTTTCGCCCGAACAAGCTGCTGCTTGGCCCTCGCCGTCACAGCCAAAAAGCAGGTTGGTGCCCAAAAGAGGCTACGCTGCGCCGCAAATCAACAGCAAAAAGACTCCGGTGGCCGTGGTCGCTATTTTTGGACATGAAACGGAGCAGATCCGAAAGTTTCTGCGTCAAATAGAACTTCGACAGGGGTGGGGAGATGGCTTCATTCCTGTGTTTTTCACGGACAATCCAAATCAATCGGTCTTCCGTCACGCGGGCTACAATTTGGAGCTCTTTCCTCAGTCCATTTATGGCGCACGGGAATGCAAGTCGCTCTTTGAAGAACGCTTCCTCATGCTGCGCAAAAAATGGGGGGCATCTGTTTTGATAGACCTAAGTCAGCCAAATTTTTTGAGAGATCGTCTCGACGATTTGGAAATGCTCTTTGTCCCTACGGAAACTCGCAAGACGCAATTTTCTCCTCAATTGCCACGCTCGGAACCTGCTCAACTGCCCGCTTTAGACTTGGCGGCTTTACGCGCGGAATACTATGAGAAAGCGCTGAACAAGCGCCCAAACCGTTATGCGCTCTACCGGATACTCGGAAACGACCTCCCGCCACGACACAAGGTGGGGCAAACCTTGGAAAACCTGCGTTTCATCCTCGAAAACGAACAGCCGTTGCCCAACGTTTCCAAGAGATGGGTTGTCAATAGAATTGTGAACCCGGAACAGGACTCCGCGATCCGCGCACTCCTTGAGGAGCATAAGCAACCCTACATACACATTCCCTATGATCTAGAGGAATACAGCAGAATAGATTGGGATATCGAAAGCTTCCCTCAGCCGGGATTTTTCTTGCGCGGCAAATACCTTGAGATGAATGAATACGACCAAGGATTGGCCGATTATCATCTACGCCGTTTCAAAAACCAGTATGTGATCAACAATAATGGCGCGCGCAATGTAGCGCTGAGAGACGGGCGCACACGGGCAAAGTGGGTGTTGCCTTGGGATGGAAACTGTTTCTTCACACCTGAGGCCTGGGAAGAAATCGCTGCCGGGATCGAAGCGAGGCCATATTACAAATATGTGGTCGTACCGATGGCGCGCATCATGGACAACAAGGATCTCCTTACGGAGGGGTTCCGACCGGAGCCACTGGAAGAACCGCAATTGATTTTCCGATGCGACACCGAAGAAGAGTTCAATGAGGAGTTTTTCTACGGGCGTCGTCCAAAGGTCGAGATTTTTTGGCGCTTGGGCATTCCTGGCACCTGGGATCGCTGGCCTGACACCATTTGGGATGTCCCCCGAAGAGTTCTTTCAGATGACGCGAGAACTTTTGGTGAATTTGGTTGGGTCGCCCGGCTTTATTCGGGGCAGGGGGAGCTTGAAGTCAACGGGCATCAAGCAATGAGGTCGCGCGGATTGGCCCGCGTCAGCGCGGTGGAGGAACTACTGGATACCCTCGACCAGCAGGCGATGCGGCGGCGTTTTGATCCCCAAAACCTGACGGCATATGACGAGAAAAAGATACAAGGACTGGCCAGCGCACCACCGGGTACAGCACAAGCTGACTTGTTTGAGCGCTTGCAGCTTGAAGCAGATCTAGCACTTCAGCGCGGCCCTTACTCTGTCACGCACAAGAGGAAGCTGCCCGCCAGTGGCGATCCAAACGACTACTTTAATCCGGCGCCCTATTGGTGGCCGGATCCAAATACGCCGAATGGAATCCCCTATGTCTTCCGCGACGGTGAACGTATTCCCGGCACCCGCCTGTATGAGCCCGAGAGTGATGACTTCGACCGAACTCGGCTGCAACGCATGTTTGACGACACGACCGTGCTCGCACTTGCCTGGAGGGCCACGGGTCATCAACCATATATCGACCACGCGGCAGAATTGATCAGGGCTTGGTTCTTAAACGAACAAACAAGAATGAACCCGCATCTGCGGTTTTCCCAACCCCGATCCCAAAAGCTCAATGAAGAAGGCTCTAAGTCAGGCCTGATCGAGATGAAGGACCTTTATTATCTACTTGATGCAGTTCGCCTGATTGAGAAGGCCGGGAGCTTACAGCCAAGTGAGCAAACTGCATTTCGACAGTGGCTGCAGGAATATCTGGAGTGGCTTAGCACTGCGGATCAAGCAATTCAGGAGCGTAAAACATCTAACAACCACGGCACGTGTTACGACTTACAAACTGGCGCAATCGCCGCATTTATGGGCGATGATGTTCGCCTGCGTCAAATCTTCCGCACAAGTCGGGAGCGACTGCTGGAGCAATTTACCGAAAGCGGAGAACAACCTCATGAAATGACGCGGACGCAAACGGCCCACTACTGTTGTTTCAACCTGCAATGCTGGCTTAATTTGGTCACGTTGGCTGACCAGTGCGGCGATCGTCTGTTGACTTTTGAAGGGCAAGACGGACGGGGATTGGCGAAGGCGTTCCAATGGTTGTTGCCCTACATGACCGAAGCGGAGTGGCCCTTCGAACAAATTGAGCCCTTTGATCGGGACAGGTTTTTCCCTCTCTTCTTTGCGGCGAAATCCCTATGCGGATTGAACGATTTCGGTGAGCAGATCAATTCGGACAATATCAAACCACTGTTCTTCCCCCATGATGGCATCAAGCCGTTCTGGATGCTTGCTCCCAAGGCTTTTACGCGCCCGGAAACCGAAAATTGGGAGCGATTGTCTGAAATTGTGAGTGGCCTGCAGTTGGAACTGCCTGGTCTTCTTGCCCATGGTACAGGTAGCGCCCCAACGCTTGAGCGTACCAAGGATCTCGAAAAAAAACTTTGGAGCGGGTTTTCTCAAAGTGCATTGTCCGAACTGGAGGTATCCCGCCAGAACACTGCATCGGGCCATCGCATTGCAAATCAGGCGTCTCGAAGCTTGGCCCGCTGGTATTACCTTGCCGAAGACTGGCATCGAGTAAGCCGTTGCTTGGAAACCATGCAGGACCTTTCCGCTGATAAGGAGCAGGAGAGGTTGGTGCTCATGATCGACGCATTGACGCGGCAGGGGGAATTGGAGAGAGCTCGGGACTTGGCTTCAGCTGTGCAAGCCGATGGCGAGCAAGACAATACTGATTTGCTATTACTGATCGCGAACTTTGTGCGCGATAACGGGACTGTGGTGCACAGTGGGTCAAAGCCAATTGATCTGTTAAATCGCGTTTACTTGGCTGCTGGGCTATCAACACTGTCGTGTGAACATCCTTCGAAATTGGTGCTTGCGAACCTAGAGGCTGCCGATACCAACACAGCACGATGGGGAACGGATCAAGGGGATTTAGTGTCAGTTATCTTTCCTCTGTTGGGCTCCTCGGATCTGGCGCAAAAGTCACTTCAGAGCCTTTTGGATCAGACTTGGAAAAACATCGAGGTGCTTTTGGTCGGCCCCCCTAGACTTATTTCAGTCTTGTCAGAGGGCAACTCGTTTCCAGACTGCGTGAGGACAATTGAAACCGAGGAAGCTGCGGACGAGGCAAAACTCCTAAACCTCGCTCTGGCTCAGGCGAAAGGCACATTTGTTACCGTTCACCGGCCCCATCAAGTGGCGCACCCCGAAAAAATCTCCGTTCAGGTGAATGGATTCCGATCCCAAAGCACCAAGGGCGTTTCTTGCTCGCAGGTGCTCGTGGAGCCTGACGGACAACTCAGGGGGGCTTGGACACCGGAGTTTAATATGACGCCTGTCGCAATCGAGGCCTCGATGTATCGAAAAGCCGCGCTTACCGAGCTCGGCGGTTGGGACCAAGTGGAGACCACCCCAGTCTATATGCTTCATTGGCGGATAAAGACAGCTTGGGGTAAGGCTTCCGTTCGCTCGGTTTCAAAAGGCATCCCATTGCTGCTGTCTGAGTTTGCAGAGCATGTTCAAGCGCCGACGCATCTTGAGTTCCCTGCTGGCGCTCGGCGTGATGCTTTCAGGCGCCTCATGCGGCAGGTGGATGTTCGGGCGCGCTCGGACAAAGGCGTTTCGGACGGCGAGACAAACATTCCTTTTGTGATGGCTCCGCTTGAACGGTCAATTCAGCTCCCCCAACTGCTTGACGTAATTGTTGTCGGTGATTTCACCAAAAACGCATTAGGGATGTTTGAGATCAAGAGCCACCTGCATCGTTTGCTTTCGTCTGGGGCGGAAGTTGGCGTTTTCAACTGGCCGGATTACGGCTCAGTTCAAAACCATTTTCTGGATGATGACATCGCAGATCTGATCGACTATCGGGTTTTGCACCACATTAGCTCTGGTGTACGAACCAAAGCAAAACACATGATCTTAAGCAACCCGTACGTGTTGAGCCATCGGTTTGACGAGTTCTTGGTCCAACCAACCGAACGGGTCACCGTTTTTGCTGGTCCTCCGCTCACAATGGCGGAAATCAACTATGGCTACAGACGCAGTTTGCCTTCAAGGGCTTCAATAGAAGACAAGTTTGGTGTGCCATGTCATTGGCAGTCGTTGTGAGCCCCGTCGAGATCAGACATGCTGGTTGTTTAGTGCAGCCATCGTTGGCATGACCGCTTTTAAGCTATTCATAGGTGGGCCAAGTCAATCTGGCAAATCCACAACGGCGCAAATGGTTTGCGATACGTTGAGGTGTGTTCACCTCAATCTGGATCGAGACTCCGAAATTATTCGGATCAAACAGGATCTGGCCGGGTCTGCGCGTTCACAACCGTTAAAGCGCCGATGCCGGGAGCTTATTTCGCAGGTTTCCGAGAGCAGCGTGATAGAAGGCAGTCCATTGAACCCAGAGGATATTCTGGAAATCTCCAATGAAGACAATCAGTTCATTGGCGCATTCTGTGGGTACCCCACTGTCGCTCCGGACAAAAAGCTCGAGCAACTGGAGGCCTCTGGGTTTCGCAACGCAGAGCACCTTCGCAGATGCTCAGAGGAAGACCGTCTAGCTCGCATCAAAAAGTACATACGCGCCAGCAGGATATTGCGAGATCAGTGTGGCGATATCGGACTGCCATTTTTTGACTATTCCGATCTCTCAAAACTTTCGCTGAAACAGAGCGATATGGTCCAGTACTTCCAAAACAAGATCACGGATGTTTCGAAGCAGTAAGCTAAGCGCATAAAGTGCTCGTCAATCTAAGTCAGCGGTTGGTTGTATCTACGCTTTAGAACACGTTGGCATGTGGCGCGACGCATATGCATAATCCATCCAGATCATGCGACTGGTCAGCCCACCGTGGCTGTCAATCCACGCGCGCACCCAAGTGGGGTATCTGTCGAGAAGAAACTGCGTGCCCCATTTATTAGAATTTGCGCTGGCGCCGTAGGCTTTGTGAAACCCAAATTTTGTGCCCGGACGAATACATGTTTGAGAGGACGGTAATGCTAGAAAAATTGTACATGCTGACGCACAATGGCCGCGAAAAGACACGTGAGTATTTTGCTGGCGAGCGCGGGTCATTTCACGTGCGTACGCAACCACGTTGCCGCCATTGTCGAACGAAACCTCCATAGCGCCGCGCGAGACGTTTTGACTTGCAGATGCGCTGGAGGCATATCCCTGCACAATTAGCGCGCATGTGAAGGCAGCCGCCCACATAAATACGGATTTCATGCTCGATACCTTTTTCGTGGGCCCAGCCTGCGGGCCTCTTAAGCTTCGTTATTGCTCATGAGCCGATTGTCGACCTGAGTACTGCTCATGACACCGAAATGGATCATTTTTGCGGCGAAAACGATTTTGAGTTGCCACAATTCCGCCACAATTCGGGTCACTGTCCATGGCGTTTCGGTTGAGGGTCGTTTTGGCAAATCCGTGTGAACTTCTGGTAAATGAGATCCTAGTGGAGGCCACGGGTTGGAAGCCGTCGCTCCGCAAAGGTAAGCCTTTAAGCGCTTCGTCCCGCAGTGCCGCGTTCTGACTAGCAAAAACGCTGTGCGGTGCGTCGAACACCTGCTTCAGGGATTGGCAACGCAGCGCATAGACAATTGGTCAACGGCTGGAACGAACCACGAACAGAGGTGGTTGCCATGGAGGGGAAACGGCCATTCGCGGCCAGCGCATGTGCTGCAACAGGGGCGTCAGGCAAAAGTGGTCGTCCAACGAGAGGTCAAACCTGCGAATGCTGAAAACGATCGGATGGCGGTAGAGAGCTTTAACATCTTTTGACTTCTCATCGCGAGACATGATTGACCTTGATTTACAGAGAAAAACTGCCAAGGCGACCACGGTGACTGTGTGATGGTTTCAACAACTTGACCATGCCTTTATAATCCCAATTCAGTCAAACCGGGGAACCCGGAAGGTCTAGGACCTAGCGGCCAGTGCATTTTGCGATCTTCCTCTTTGATTGGCAGATCGTTGATGCTAGCGATGCGGGTGTGCATCAACCCTTCTGGGGTAAATGCCCAATTTTCATTGCCGAAAGACCGGAACCAGACACCCTGTGCATTTTGCCATTCGTAGGCAAAGCGCACCGCAATTCGGGTGTCGCTATGGGCCCAGAGTTCTTTGACCAGGCGATAGTTTTGTTCTTTTTGCCATTTTGCCTGCAAGAAAGCCTCTACCTCGGTGCGTCCGGTGATGAACTGCGCACGATTACGCCAGACCGTGTCTGCCGTATAGGCCTGCGCCACTTTCTGAGGATCCCGAGAATTCCAACCATCTTCGGCCAGTTGAACCTTTTGAATAGCGTTATCTTGGGTAAACGGGGGCAACGGGGGCCGGTTGTACATCAGAAGTCTCCTAAATGTTCTTGGGGAAGAGAGCGGTACGCGACACATGCCAACCGCCCTGCGCAGCAGCGCCGTCCGCGCTTGGGAGGCGGGGCGCCGCCAGGGATTATTCAGCGGCCTGTGGTGTGTCGCCGGTCCAGTTGTTGGCAACAAAAGCCGGATCCAACTCGGTTTCCGCCAAATGATTGGTGTAGTTGGAAAGGGTTTTCAGCGCTGTGGCGAGAATGACTTCCAACAACGTCTGTCGACGATAGCCCGCAGCCAGAAACGTATCGACCTGCTCTGGCGTCAACCAACCGCGCTGTTGGTTGACGGCGATGGCGATCTGACGCAGCGCTTCGAGCTTGTCATCCGCGATTGGGGTGTTGTTGCGCAGAGCCTCGATCACTTCATCAGGCACGCCGCCCATCTGCGACAATGTGGTGTGGGCCGCCATGCAATAGGCACAATTGTTGAGCCGGTTGTTGGTCATCAGAATGATCTGCCGCTCCGTTTCCGACAGATCGGCCTTAGAGAGGATGTCAGACAGGGTGGTGTACCCTTCCAGCAGGCTGGGGGCTTCGGCCATGGCGGCGTATAGATTGGGCACAAAGCCGTACCCGCGCAGTGCGTTTTTCAAAATGGGTTGGGCCGCTTCTGGGGCGCTGTCCAGCGTGTGTTTTGGGAAAGCTGACATGTGTATTTCCTTTCGTGTTGAGAGAGTGGCCGACCCACGCTTGCGGCGGGGGCTGGCCGGGATTTCCGATCTCGCTGCGGGAAGCACCAGCGAGATCGCGGCTTAAAGCGCTTTGGCACAGCGGCGTTAGGGACTGGGACAGATGTCGCCACTGCGCGCGCCGAAAGCCAGATTACAGGTCGCTGATTGGCGTATGGGTGATGTCTGGCCACTTGGTGTGTGCGCCGTTGATCACCTCATCCTTGTTCTCAAGGTATTTGGCGAAAATTGCAGCGTTGACAAAAAGGTAGAGCTTGCCGTCCACCAAGTCAGCATAGCGAACGTCGCCATCCAGCTTTTTGCCGACAAAAACCCCGAAGGCACAGAAACCTCCAAATTGCGGCAGATAGCCTGCCGGGTTGGTCTCAAATTTCTTCATTGCGGCCTCAGTCGCGAAATAATAGTCCACGCCATCATAGGCGGCAGTGTAAGTGGCATCACCGATCATCGGCATGCCGTCTTTGAACATGGATGTCGGATCGGTCCCATGCAGACCCAGAGCGTTGCCAGTCAAGGTCAAGCCGTTGGAAACATTGTACTCATCCGCCGCAATCGCCGGGGTGGAAAGTGACAAGGCTAGGGCCACGGCGGTGGCGTTAAGCAAAGACATCTTGGTCATGAGTTTTCTTTCTTTCAAATGTGGCACAGCAGTCAGACGAGCACTGCGGGACTGCAGGCTCTTGCCACGCCTTTGGGGGAGGAGCGCCCCGATGATGGGTCCATCGGAGCGCAAGACTGGAGGTTGGACTAGGCCGCGTTGGCAATGCGTTTGACGGCGTCGTCGGTCCACCACAAGCCATTGGCGACCATGCGGAAGTTGATCAAGGCTGCTAGGTAGCCATCGCCTTCCGGCACTTTGGCGCCTGCCGTGGCATCGCGCACTACGGCCACTTCGAAACCAAGCTCTAGAAGATCATAGAGATGCGCTTGAGTGCAGAGGTTGGCGGACATGCCGGCCAGGATGACCTTGTCTATGCCGCGTTTGCGTAATTGCAGGTTCAAGTCGTTCTGAGCCGGACTGTAGACCTTGTGTGGAGAGCAAACGATGGTTTCCCCATCCTCGATGTACTTCTTGTACTGCGGCATCCAATCTGCGCCAGATCCCTCGAAATTCTCAAGATTCAGCGGGCCAAGGCGGTCAAACATACCAATGGAATGCATGGTGGCTTCCAAGGTGCCTTCAAAGTCCCATTTGTGGTCATGAGGGTAATAGTAATGCGGGGAGATGAACACCGGCATATCCGCAGCCTTTGCTGCTTTGAACAAGCGCTCAATATTGTCGACGGTGCCCTGTTCGGTCACGCTTTCGCCGACAACACCCCAGGTGACACCGTTCTCGGAGAGGAAGTCGATCTGTGGATCTGTGACCACCAGAGCAGTCCGGCCTGGGGTGATGGTCATGTCAATTTGTGGCAATCCCGGTTCTGCTGGGTCGGCATACTGGTTGCGGGCTTCCGCAGTGGCAGCGGCAGCTGCGCTGCCACCCATGGCGACGGCACCTGCAGCCGCGCCGGCGGCGGCAGCCTGTGTTAGAAGGCGACGTCGGGCCATATCAACGCGTTCCGGTGTCACATCGCAACCGCATTGGATGCCGTGGGAATGGGGGTCATGTGTCATTTTGAACTCCTTGGTTTGGAATGGGGCGACTGCACACAGGACAGCGCCTTGGGGAAACTTTGCGCTCGGCCACCGTCGCGCATGCTCAGCTGCGTCGATGCGCAGAGAGCTAGGTGCTGTTGCTGCTTTAGGAATTGTCGAGCGACGGTGGATTAGCTTGGGGTTTGAGGCCCAGCTTGCAGTGGTGCAGGAGACGACGGCGCGGCGGCCAAAGTCGGACGCTCAGGGACGAAAATCTGCGGAAAATTAACATAGAGCGCCAATGTGCCGATGGTGACCAGTCCAAAGACTGAAATCAAAATCAGTTCGCGCAACACGCGCGGACGGTGACGTTCAACAGGGGCGATCCCAGGGTATTGGGAAATTGCGGTTCTAAAAGTGCGCCGAGTCTTGGACATGCGTTTCGCCTTTCTCTTAGGGAGGGCTACACCTTGAGGCGAGTTTTGCCAGGCGCCACCTTCGTTGATCTGTTGAGAAGACCATAACGGGCGCTGAATTTGCTTTATTGGCACATCCTGCCAAGGCTTTTGCCGGCTCTGCCAGAAAGAGGCAGGTGTGAAGAAGACCCTATCCAGTGGCCGCCTGCTGTCGAAATTGCGCGGGGGCTTGACCAACCCAACGTTTGAACGCCCTTGAAAAGGTACTCTGTTCAGAGAACCCGGTCATAAAGGCGATCTCGGCAATTGACACGGTATCGTCTTTCAGCAGGCCCTGGGCCAGCTTGGATTGTGCCTCAGCCAATACGTCTCTGAAGGTAAGACCTTCGTCAGAAAGTCGGCGATAGAGGGTGCGTTCACTCATCCCCAATTCGCGTGCAACGTCGGCGGCCTGTGGCATGCCATCGCTGAGTTTTGGGGTAAGGTGATGCAGCAATTTAGCGCCAAATGCTGGCGTTGGCACATTTATCTGCATTTCCAGATCAAGATGATTGCACAAATAATCCGATACAGCTGCATCGCTCAGTTGATTTCTGAGATCCAAGCACGCGATATCGAAGACAATGGCGTTTTGTGGGGCATCAAATGCAACAGGGCAGTCAAAAAACGTTTCATAGCGCGCGGGATCACATCGGCAACTATGGGAGAACGTGATCGATTCAATTCGGATGGTGCCCTGAACAATTCTGCGCAGGTTGGTGATAAACCCAGCCAGCGCACACTCGGTGCGCAATTCCAAAGCTGCACGATGCGCGGTTTGTCCTTGAAACACAAACCATGCACCGTCGTTTTGTTCGTCAAGCGTGTATACCGCAGTATCGGTGACCAATCGAAAATAGTTTTGGACGCGCAATAATGATGCGCGCAACGTTGGTGCGGTCTTTATCGCCAGTCCCAGCAAGCCGAGATCGTCAACCTGGATAGTGGATGCGTAGCGCGTGACCAACACAACATTGTCGGGTTGCTGCTCTTGAATGCGGTCTATCAGGTTGAAGTAATCTGTATCTGCGATCTTGGCGGTGATGGTGGATGGCATGCGGTGAAGGACACGCCCAGCTTTCAGCAATTGCCCGTCATCGGTGAGGGTTAACCCGGCCGCATCGGCCATCGCGTGTGCAAATGCATTGATAACGCTTGGCATGATATGTGTTCAAAAACATTGTTTTGTTAAAGGTCTATTTTTCCCTATATCAAACAAAAGCTGTCTGGCCAGTACTTTATGTGAATTGCCGTTTGTGTCCCTTGGCTTCACCTAGAGCTCTTATAGTGCGTCGGTCTTGCAATCGCTGTCGCGGCGCTGCTCAATTGAAGGGGACGTGCCAGCGCAGAAGCAAGGAATCAACGCCAGGGTTTCTGGCGGCGGTGGACGCATTTGATTTATGTGTGAGTGCCAAGGAAACAACTTGCCCATTTTTGAACCTCTTGCCAATGGCGATGAGGCTGCGGACCTGAAACTCCGATCCAAGATCACTCCCTCCCCAATCTTTGTAAATACCGGGCATGAGACTGATTTCGGAAAACCAACCGGCGCCCAAAGAGACATATCCAACAGCACCCATACCAAGGTGCACATCGCCCGCGTCAAATACGGTCAGGGCGCTCGCCCACCCCAGCCGCAGTCGTTTGTCCCCAATAAGGTCAATCGAGTGATATTCTAGGGACAAGATACCTGCATCCTGTGTTCTGGAGTCCGAAAAATCCGCATATCCTGCGCCCAACGTCCATTGGTCCCCACGTGCAGGCAGCGCGGCTGCCATTGCCAATACACACACCAGATACTTGATCATGACGTCACCCTTTTCGGATTAGAAAGTGCGCAACCTGCGTCAGAGGCGACAGGCGGATACGCGTTGGGTTATTGATGTACTGAAGTATCGGTGGGCGGTTTTGGCCCTGCGCGCCAATCCGTTGGCTCAGCCTGCCACTTTGAGGTGGCATTGCGTGGCACGGCCATCGTTTTCTAAGCCGCGTAAAAGGAAGAAAACATGACCTACGAGAAATCGCGCTGCTGCGTTGTTCTGGTCGGAACGTCGAAACTCAAAGCAGTGGTGGTGCAACAAAAAAAACCGCCAGTAGAGCGGAGCAAATGTCGCCCTGGTTCTCTGGTTTGGGAACTAACTTGCTAACTTTGAATGGTCTCTCGTCTCGCTTCGGTAGGCTCGCAATTGCAACAGTGCAGAAGACAGAAACAAAAACCAACAACCGCTCGGAACGCGCGTTTTTGAACCGGCTGCGTCAGTTAGGGTTAAGCCATCTTTTGAGCCACAAATTGTTTGCAACAAGGCGCGGGAGACTGCCCGCACGAAATGTTGCTACGGGCAAAAGAAGAAAGGAAAAAACAGTATGCAAAAGGTTGCAATCAGAAACGGACTCTGGCCGCGGGAGCCAGCAACCTTCTGAAAAACGGACTTCGACCTGTTAGGTTCGGTTTCCCTTGCCTGAAGCGATGCTGGCCACAACGAACCCCAAAATCAGCGCAACAAAGATACTGATGCCCAGCATCAGAAGGGACGCGGACACAACTGGGGGGAGCGCTTCAATAAGACTCCAGAACACATTTAGAATGGCTTCCATGGATCAATCTCCTTTGAGTGCAAAAGGGAATGCACGTCTTCATCATTGACCAAAGCGATACTGTGAGTCGAGCTTTTCGACCTTGACCTTTGTCAGGCGGAGAGCTGTGGAGCGGAGAGGGAAAGAAAACGCGCGGCCAATTGACCGCGCTTTTGGGAGTTAGCTTTCGCGTTTGCCTGCGAATTTCTCTTGCCATTCTTCGCGTTCGTCATCGCTGATCTTACGGAAGGTGACGTCTGGAACGGTGAAGGCGTGACCCGGTTGGAGCATTTCCAGCGCTGCCGCCACATCGTCTGGCCAGCTGGTGTCTTCTGTCTGCATCGCCGCCATTAGTGTCACGGAGGCATCCGGGATGAATGGCGCTGAAATCACAGCATAAATCCGGATCAGATTGAGTGCGAGACGGATCTGTGCGGCGGCTTTCTCTGGGTCTTCCTTGAAGGTGGACCAGGGAGCAGCGGATTGCAGGTACTCGTTTCCAGCCACCCAGATCGCACGCAGCTCTTGTGCCGACTTGCGGACTTCCATGGCCGCCATATGGTCTTCATAGGCACGCATGCGGGTGGTCAGTTCGGCGATCAGAGCCTGTTCGGTTTCCCCCAATTCGCCACCAGCTGGCACTTCTTCACCAAATTTGGAGCGGCAGAATTTGGTGACGCGGCTGACAAAGTTGCCAAGCACGTCTGCGAGGTCTTTGTTTACTGATTGCTGGAAGTTTTCCCAAGTGAACTCGCTGTCGGAGCTTTCTGGTGCGTGGGACAACAGCCACCAGCGCCAGTAGTCGGACGGCAGAATTTCAAGCGCCTGATCCATAAACACACCGCGCCCACGCGAGGTAGAGAACTGGCCGCCATCATAGTTCAAGTAGTTGAAAGATTTGATGTAATCCACGGCTTTCCAAGGTTCCTCGGAACCGAGAATAGTTGCCGGGAAGGACAGTGTGTGGAACGGGACGTTATCTTTGCCCATGAACTGGGTGTAGGTCACGTCGTCCGCGCCCTTGTCGGTGCGCCACCAGCGCTCCCAATCTGCGCCTTTTCCGGCGGCTACCCATTCCTGGGCGCAGGCGATGTATTCGATGGGGGCGTCGAACCAGACGTAGAAGACTTTGCCTTCCATGCCGGGCCAGTCTTCGCCGCCTTTCTTAACGGGCACACCCCAATCCAGATCGCGGGTGATGCCGCGGTCTTGCAGGCCGTCGCCGTCGTTCAGCCATTTGTTGGCGATGGACGTGGTCAACACGGGCCAGTCGGTCTTGCTGTCGATCCAAGCCTGCAGTTTGTCGCGCATTTGCGACTGGCACAGGAAAAGGTGTTTGGTCTCACGCTCTTCGAGATCGGTGGAGCCGGAGATGGTGGAATAGGGGTTTATCAGATCAGTTGGGTCAAGCTGCTTTGTGCAGTTGTCACACTGGTCGCCGCGCGCGCTTTCAAAGCCGCAGTTGGGGCAGGTGCCTTCGATGTAGCGGTCCGGCAGGAACCGACCGTCGGCGTTGGAATAAACCATCTTTTCAGAGACTTCGCGGATCAGCCCCATGTCAGCCAAACGGCCGGCGAAGTGTTGGGTCAGCGCGTGGTTTTCCGGGCTGGAAGAGCGGCCGTAGTGATCAAAAGACAGGCGGAACCCTTCGGCGATCTTTGATTGCACGGCGTGCATTTCGGCGCAGTAATCAGCGACGTCTTTGCCGGCTTTCGCGGCGGCCAGCTCGGCTGGCGTGCCGTGTTCGTCGGTGGCGCAAAGGAACAGAACTTCGTGGCCGCGCGCGCGCATGTAGCGGGCGAACAGATCGGCGGGCAGCTGGCTGCCAACGAGGTTGCCGAGGTGTTTGATGCCGTTGATATACGGCAAGGCCGAGGTGATCAGATGGCGCGCCATGTGGGTGTCCCTTAACTGTTTCAAACCCCATTAGCCCAAAGAGTAGGCCAGTTCCACAGGCGAATTTTCACGTCGGTATTACGTCGGTATCGCATCTGTATCGCGGAGGTGCATATTTGGCCGTTATTTGCCCTCGTTTGGAGGTGTGTCCTCAGTCCGGTTGGGCTTTTCGCGCTGACGTTTTGTGATGCGACCCACAGTAAAGGATGTGCGCGGCGCATAAACATAGCGGGTGCGGTGCTCGGCGGTGGGGCGAGCGAGCATCCGGGTCAGGCCAAAGACGATCAGCAGTGCGTGACCGGCGGCAATCATGATGAAAAGTGCAGAGGGGCCAAAGCGCTCGATGAGGCCGGAGGCAAACAGCGGCGTACCGATGGCGCCGACCGCAAAGAAGAACATGAGGGCGGCGGAGAGCTCGACCCGTTCCTCAGATGTGGCAAAGTCATTGGCGTGGGCGGCGGAGACCGAATAGATCGGGAAAGATGTAAAGCCGAAGAAGGCGGCGTTGAGCATGATCATCGTTGTGCTGCCAGCGCCCATGGCGACGGTTGTGCCGCAGGAGATGACAGCGGCGGCGGAGAGCCAGATCAACACCCAGCGGCGGTCAAATTTGTCAGCCAACCATCCAACGGGGTACTGAGCAATCGCGCCGCCAAGCACAAAGGCGGCAAGGAACCACGCAATTTGCCCGACCTGCAACCCCACTTCGGTGCCATAGACCGGCCCCACCATACGGAAAGATGCGGAGCTGAGGGCGGCGACAATCACCCCAGCAACCGCCAACGGTGAACGCGCATAGGCCAAGCTTGGGCGCAGGCGCGGGGCGTCCGGGGTTTTGGGTTGGGGAGATGTGGTCAGGGTGATTGGCAGCAAAGCCGCACAGCACAATAGTGCGAGCAGGTTGTAAGACACATAGGAGGCAGGCTCCAACACACTGATCACCAATTGCGCCCCAAGCGAGGCGATCATGTCGACCACGCGATAGGTACCCATGGCGCGGCCACGGGTTTCGTTGGTGACCTTGGATTGCAACCAGGCTTCCACCACAGTGAAGCAACCAGCCACGCAGAGGCCAGAAGCCACCCGCATCAGGGCCCAGGCGTAGGGATCTACGATGATGAAATGGCCCAAGAGGCCAATGGCGCCCATGGCGGTGAAGGTGGCAAAGGCGCGGGAGTGACCGACGCTGCCCATCAGGCGCGGTGACCACCAACAGCCAATGAAGAACCCCAGAAAATGCGCTGAGCCCAAAAGGCCAATCTGTTCCGTGGTGAAGTTCAACGCGATGCCGGAGAGCGCATCCAATGGCCCCACGCCCCCGGAGCTGAGTTGCAAAAGAATGACGGAGAGGAACAGGGCCGAGAAGGTGATGATCATGCGCATGGGGGCAGCATGGCGGTTTGGGGCGCAATGACTAGAGGGAATTCGACTTGGGCGTGTCGTTTTCTGTTCTGCTATCGCAAAATGCGTGCCGCCAAAGCTGGGCTGACCCGATTGATGCCGCGCAGCAGGCGGGCTTTGCCTATCCAGGTTTCTGACTTTTGATCGACCAGCCCGCGAAGGATTTCGGTTGCGACTTTTTCTGGGCTGTCTTTGCCGGTACCGCGACCGGCGGTCATGGGTGTGTCCACC
This sequence comes from Paracoccaceae bacterium, assembly GCA_014872815.1. GTDB lineage: Bacteria > Pseudomonadota > Alphaproteobacteria > Rhodobacterales > Rhodobacteraceae > Shimia. Next base: position 766,610 of record WKFK01000014.1, on the reverse strand, counting down.
AGCGCCGGAAGGACTTCGTTCACCAGCAGCTGTGGAATGGCGTCGGCGCATTGATAGCGCAAAGCGCGCAGATAGTGGCGCAGACCCGCCTTGGTTGCGCAGTAGGTTGGCGCGGCTCGCTTTGGGGCGAGGGCCAAGGAGGATGTGATGGCGGAGACAAATGGCTTGGGGTGTTTGGCGAGGGTGGGCAGCAGGGCACTTGTGAGGTGCACAGGCGCCTGCAGGTTGAGAGCAAGTTCTAACTTGGATTGGCGTGGGTGTTTAGCGAGGCCTTCCGGAATGTTTTGGGAAAATTGGACGCCAGCCGCGTGGATGATGCCGGAGATATGGTAGCGTTGGATTTGCGCCAGCAAAGCATCGCGTCCTTCGGCATGTGACAGATCAGTCTGTATTTTCTTAAGCGTGTCGGCGGGCGCGTCGGTGAGGCGATCAAGCGCTTTTGCGCTTCGTCCCGTGGCAATAACCAAGGCGCCAGCTTCGGTGAGGGCGTGGGTTAGGGCGCGACCGATGCCGCCTGTGGCGCCAGTGACCAAGATGCTGTGGTGAGCGAAGTAGGGCATGTTAAGGCCTTGTGTTGCTGTGTGTTTCCGTCAATATGCGAGTTATTGCTCATGTTTTGGACTCGCTTTGCTATGACCGTGAAGGCTTCTCTGCAACCGCCTGTAAATCCACGTAAAAAGCCTCGGCAGGCGCGGGCGCAGGCGACCGTGGATGCGATTTTGCAGGCTTCGGCTCACATTTTGGTGGCGCAGGGATTTGAGGGTTTCAACACCAATGCGGTGGCTGAGCGGGCGGGGGTGTCCGTGGGGTCGCTCTATCAGTATTTCCCCAATAAGGAGGCGATCATTGCCGAGATGGTGCGGGCCAAGCGGACGCGGTTGTTGAACGGGTTGCAGGCTGCGGAGGTGGCGCACCAGAAGAGCGCGCTGCCAGAGGCTTTGGCCGCGTTGGTGGCGGCGACCATCGCTCATCAGAAGGGCTGGCCGCAGCTGTCACAATCGTTGGATCGCGCGGCGGCCTTGGTGCCTTTGTCCGAAGGGGGCGCGGCGCTGACAGTGGCGATTCTGGATGTGCTGCAGCGGGTGTTGCGCCGTCACGGTGTGGCGGATGTGGAGGTGGCCGCTTTGGATTTACTGTCGCTGTGTCGCGGTATGATTGATGGGGCGCTGTTGCGAGGGGAAACGGACACGGATGCATTGCAGGCCCGTGTCATGCGGGCGGCGTCAGGCTATCTCGGCATCGCTGTCTGGTGAGGTGAGTTTGGGGGCGTGAGGTAACCCGGTGAGCTGCCAACTTTGTGGGGGCGCGCTGCGGGCGCGTAGGCGGGTGAGGGACCAGGCGTCGGTGTCACCGCGGTGATCCGGTGCCATGTGCCAGCGGCTTTCGATGCCCTGTGCGCCGCCGTCTCCGGGGGTCAGGATCAACCCCAAAGGCGCCCGGCCACTGGCCTTGGCGCCGGTTTCGGCGGCGAGATGCAGACGGCGCACCGGGGTGAGCGCGGGCGGGCCGGGCAGGTCGGCCACCACCAAGGGCACGGTGCCGGCGCGCAGAACCTCCTCCATGGTCCAGAGCACTTCTTCGGGGCGGCGCGGGCTGACGAAGGTCACGCTGCCGGGGTTGAGGAAGGGGGCCATGCCTGCGGGGTTGAGCGGGGCCGCGCCCCAATCCGGTGCAATCCAAAACAGCGGGCCTTTGGCCTGATGCGCCAGCCACAGCGCAAAGCTGTAGCGTGCGGGGCCGCAGGCTTCATGCAGGCGGGCCAGAGTCAGGGCCACCTCGGGCAAAGGGGCAAGGGCATCTGCCGGGCGGGAGGGCGCGCGTTTGAGGAGATGGGTGGCCATGGCATCAGAATAGCATGTTCTGCTTTTGTTCTCAATGCCAAGGATGCTTTACGACGGGGCAAAAATCCGTCACCGTCGCAGCAAACAGGGAGATGATGATGGCAGGACATGGCTATGAGGGCGGACGGCTGGATTTGCCGTTTGTGGGGATTTCGACCTTTGGCAAGCGGCCGTATCAGCCGGATTGGGCGGTGATTGAGGCGGATGTGGCCGTCATGGGCGCGCCGTTTGACTTTGGCACGCAATGGCGCAGCGGCGCGCGGTTTGGGCCACGCGCGGTGCGCGAGGCTTCCACCCTGTTCAGCTTTGGCCATGCCGGGGCCTATGATCATGAGGATGATGCCACCTATCTGCCCGGCTCGGTGCGGATCGTGGATATTGGGGATGCCGACATCGTGCATACCGACACTCTAAAAAGTCACGCCCATATCGAGGTCGGCGTGCGGGCGATGCTCAAGGCGGGGGCTTTGCCGGTCACCATTGGTGGGGATCATTCGGTCAATATCCCGTGCATCAACGCGTTTGATGATCAGGGGCCAATCCACATTCTGCAGATCGACGCCCATCTGGATTTTGTGGATGAACGCCATGGGGTGCGCTTTGGGCATGGTAACCCGATGCGGCGGGCGGCAGAGAAAGACTATGTCACTGGCCTCACGCAGGTGGGCATTCGCAATGTCAGCTCAACCGCCAAGGAAGGCTATGAAGATGCGCGGGCGATGGGCAGCGACATTCTCAGCGTGCGGCAGGCACGCAAGCTGGGGGCCGAGGCGCTTATTAACCGTATTCCTGAGGGCGCACGGGTTTATGTGACGGTGGATATTGATGCCTTCTGCCCATCGATTGCGCCAGGTACGGGCACGCCAAGTCATGGTGGGTTCCTGTATTACGACGTGCTGGAGATGATGCAGGCGCTGGCCAAACGGCATGAGGTGGTTGGTATCGATCTTGTCGAAGTGGCACCGGACTATGATCCCACAGGCTCCACCGCCATTTTGGCGGCGCAGCTTTTGCTCAACACTCTGGGATTTATCTTCCACGCGCGTGGGGTGCGGTGATCCAAGTCTTCTCCTTCCAAAAATATCCCGGGGGTGAATTGGCGCAGCCAAGCGGGGGCTGGCCCCCGTGTCCCCGCTTGCGATCAACGCCACAGCCCCTAAGTTAAGCGCAAAGATTTGCGACAGGATGAGCTTCCATGAAAATGAACCCTTTGGGCCGTACCGGCATCGAGGTGTCAGAGTTTTGTCTCGGCACCATGACTTTTGGCACGCAAACCGATGAGGCGGAGGCGCATCAGCAGATTGACATGTCGCTGGCTGCAGGCATCAATTTTGTTGATGCGGCAGAGATGTATCCGGTGAACCCGATCAGCCCGGAGACCCAGGGACGCACTGAGGAGATCATTGGCACCTGGTTTGCGAAAACCGGGCGGCGCAATGATATGATTCTCGCAACCAAGCACTCCGGTGCAGGCTTGGCACATGTGCGGGATGGGGCGCTGATCTCGGCCAAAACCATTCCTGAAGCGATAGAAGGGTCTCTCAAGCGCTTACAGACTGACTACATCGATCTCTATCAGTTCCATTGGCCCAACCGTGGCTCTTACATGTTCCGCCAGAACTGGGATTTCGATCCGTCGGGGCAAAACAAGGCGGACACGCTGGCGCATATGGAAGAGACGCTGGAAGCCTTGCAGAAAGAGGTCGATAAGGGGCGCATCCGGGCCTTTGGCCTGTCCAACGAGAGCACCTGGGGCACGGCGCAGTGGTTGCGGATGTCTGAGGACAAAGGCGGGCCACGGGTGGCCTCGATCCAGAATGAATACTCCTTGTTGTGCCGGATGGCGGATACCGATCTCGCGGAGCTGTGCGTCAATGAGGATGTTGGCATTCTCGCGTTTTCGCCGCTGGCCACAGGCCTTCTGACCGGCAAGTATCAGGGTGACGTGACACCAGACGGGTCGCGCAAGTCGATCAATGGCGACCTTGGAGGGCGCGTCAGCCCTCGGGTGTTTGATGCGGTGCAGGCCTATCTGGATATTGCCGAAAAACACGGTTTGGACCCGGTGCATATGGCGATGGCCTTCACGGTTCAGCGGCCGTTTATGTGTTCGTCGATTTTTGGTGCCACCACGGTGGAGCAGCTAGACCATATTTTGGCAGGGGCCGATTTGCGGCTCAGCGCAGAAGTGCTTAAAGACATCAGCGCCGCGCATCGCGCGCATCCGATGCCGTATTAACTCCGTCAGGACAGACATGACCACGCAAGACACTTCGGACCTCCCAGAGGTTCTGGCCACCATCACCGCTTCCCCCATGCGCCGCCTGTTTGGCATGGCAACGCTGTTTTTGCTGGGGGGCGTGTTGATCTATCTCGCGCTGACCACGACGCCGGCGTGGCATTGGCGGCTGTTCCTGCTGGTTCTCGGCGGTCTGACACTTTGGCTGGCAGAGACAACGCGGCGGGCTACCGAACATAGCATCGAGTTGACACATCAGGGCATGCGCAGCACGTCTGGTGAGGAGATCGCCGCGTTGGACGATATTGCAGCCATCAAACGTGGCATGTTTGATTTGAAGCCCTCCAACGGCTTTACCGTACACCTAAAAAAGCCCCGGTCGCGCAGATGGCAACCGGGGCTTTGGTGGGCGTTTGGCCGTCGGGTGGGCATTGGCGGCGTCACGCCCGGTTCTGAGGCAAAATCTATGGCTCAGATTATTGAGGCGCTGCTGGTGGAACGGGGCCAAACCGAGGGGTAAAAGCTCCGATTGCCAACAACGCCTCGGTCTTAACTGTTGCTCCAGGCCAGTTGCGGTGCAAAGCGGGGGCGGGAGAAAACAAACGTGTCGATGTCCATATTGAGTGGACTTTCGGTTTCGCTCAGTTCTAGCGATCCCTCTTTTCTTTTTCCGTCCCAGCCTGCCAAAATCGGTGGCGCATAAGTTGCTGAGGTTTCGACAACCAGAAGGCTTTCGCCGTCTACCAGTTGTGGCAGATTGGCTTTCATGGCTTCGAATTCACTCGCGGAAACACCAGCGCCGCAGGATTGGTTGCGGGTCCAGTAAAGTTCGTAGTCGTTTGTGTTCACGCTCCAATACACATGTGTAATCGTCATGCTATGGCTGCTCCGGACTGTGGACATTTCTTCCAGAACGGCGTGAATGCCATTGAGGTAATCACAGTTCACACTTGTGGTTTCCCGAGACAGCATGTCGGACACGGCGAAAGCCGCTTTTTCGGTCGTGGATTTGGCGCGATAGGCGTCGAAGATGTTCATCATCGCAAAAAGCACGAACAGCAATGCCGGGAAAATGATGACAGTTTCCACCGCGACTGTGCCGGAATGATCTTTGCGGAACGACCGAACGCCAGAGAGGAGTTTTGAATTCAGCATGAGTTAGCGCGGCTCCTGAACAAAGACATTTTCCACAACAAGCGCGTATTCGCCATCTGCGTTCAGCAAGGTGATCGGCCGGAAAATGCCACCTGGGAAAACAGCATCCACGGTGGCACAGGCGCGCAGGAACATCAGTTCGTTGGCGTCGCCGGTGTCAAAACGGACAACAGGGTCAATGTTGGGGTTTGCGGCGCCCAAGGTCCCGCAAGTGTTTGCTGCTGGCACATCCTGCCAATTGCGCGGGTCGCGTTCAATCATCTGTAGAGACAAGTTGTCCGTGCAATTGGGGATCACAGCGGCCTGATTGCAGATTTGCGCAACCAATTGATCATGCGTGGGCGTGAATCCTGTAGAAAGGCGAATATCGCGTACGGCCAGGTCCAGCGAGCGCTCCAGAAACGCGTAGCGCATGGACATGATGCCAAGTTCCGCTGAGGCCAAAAAGACGCCGATGTAGAACGGGACCATGATCACGAAGTCGACCGTGACAGTCCCGTCTTCCTTTCGGCGGAAGAGCCGGAGTTTGTTGCGCAGCGTAGCGATCATTGGACGAGTCTCAACTGGCGAATGGAGGTTGCGATGGCGGCAAATGCGTCGCGAATTTCCAAACCATCGACATCGAAGAAGTGGCTGTCAGAGCTGGCGCAGTCCTGCAGTACGACACGGGCGGCGTTGGGGGCTTCAAAGCCAATGGTATAGACGATGATGCCATTCTGCTTCGCTGCGTTACAGATATTGCGGGTCCGCGTGTCCTTGGTGCCATACCCAACGTCGTCCATAACCGGATAGTACCACGCGTTGCGCGCTGCGCTTTGGCCCATCAGGGGGGCATAGAGGTAGTCCGCAACATAGCGCGGCGTGGTGTAGGCCCACAGGTTCGCGTAAGACAAGACATTGGCTTCGCCTGGTTCGTTGACCGTGACGGTTTTTCTGATCTTTTTGTAGCGCTTACAGCTGCCGTTTCGGCGGTAAGATTTGCACTCGTCTGTCTTTACCACTTCGGTGGTTTCGTAGGTGCCTTCGCCATACGCATGGTTACGGAACACACCATCTTCCGGCCAGAAGTAGATGGGTTCGTTGTAGATACCGTCGTTGTCGTCATCGCCCTCATCTTGCCCGAGGTAAAGGGAGTAATAGTCCTCTTGGGCGTTGTACCAGACATTTGAGTTGCCTGTGCGATAGTTGTCGGTCACGAAGTGTTGGCGGGTGTTCTGCCCATCGGACATGAGCACAACGATTTTCAGGGACTCATGACCGTCATAGGCGAACGGCCGTCCTTCGAAGATTTGCGGCACGGCACCGCTGTCGGCGTTAGAGGAGTCAATCATGCTGGAGACCACCGGCTGGAAGGCCGGATCCAAAAGGGCTGTTCCCCATTTCATGCCTGTATCAATCGACGTGTTTCCGCTGCCAAACATGTTGTCGATATAGTTTTTCAACGCTTCCGTGTCGTTTTGTACAAGCGTGAATTCTCGGGACGATTCAGCCCGACAATCTGTGTAAGCGTTGATGCTTACGACTTGATTGTGTGGTCTGTTGTCATAGGCACTGCTGCTCCATGTGGAGTGCAGAGTGCGGTCATATTCTTTGGACGGGGAGAGCGACGTTTCTTGGTAGTCGGCCGCATCGAAGTTCAGGCAGTTGGCAACCGGGTTGAAGCCGTTGGTCGTGAGGGCATTCATCACCTCGTCCGGGGCGGAAACCTGCGCGGCATACGGGACAATCGAGATCGACAACGTATCTTCTTCCGTTGTGTCAGCCATTGTTTGCAAAAACTCTTTCGCCGCGGTTTTCAGGTTGCTGAGTCGGCTGTTGTTGTTCATCGATCCCGAAACGTCGAGCACCATTGAGATTTCGATATTGCCGATGCGTTCCTCTGCCGTACCTGCGGCGGCGAGGTTGAAGGTAGGTCCGTGGTTGATGGTTTCCTCGAGGGCGTCAATTTCCGCCTGCGTGTAGGTTCCGTTCGCAGGGCGATTTGGCCAAAGGCTTTTCACGTTTCGCCCTATGGTGCTGTAGACCATGTTGGATTCCACAGCCGCGTTGGCGGTCACAGTACGGTGGTTGATGGATTGATCGACAACCACTTCATTTAGTGTGTGTTGCACGCCGGATTTTGTAAAATAATCCTCCACGACTTCGTCGGCAGGGCGGATTTGATCGAGGTCTGCGGCGGCGAGGATCGCGCGGTCAAGCGTGTGTTGCAGTTGCGTGCGCCGCATCTCAGCCAGCATGATGTCAGCGCCGATGCCGCCGATTGTGATCATCATGATCACAAGGATGATGCTGAACCCCACCATGACGCCGTCTTCTTCGTGTTGGAAGCGGCGCGCGTTCCACAACAGCTTTGCTTTTTGACGTGCCGAAAGTTGGCGCGAAACTGATGCCTGATACTGTTTCATATTACATACCTCTTTGCGACGCGCCTGACCGGGGCTTCACCGTCCCAAGACGGTTTTCGTCGCAAATCTTATCCCAGTGGATTGGGGCGCAAATGAGGCGCAATTGGGAGGATGCTTAGGCATTCGTTAAGGGATTTGGATGGAAACTCAGGTGCTTGGCGACAATGCGGGCAAACTTGGTGTGGCCGTTTCCACCTTGCATACAGTCGGTTCGTAAATTGCTGAATTTTTAGGCTGTTATCTTCGGTGGCGTTATGGCCTTACTCATACTTAAGTCGGTAAATGTGGCGGTGAGTCGCATCTGTTGCTTGTCTGGAGGAAAATTGATGAGCGTTATTAAGGAACCGAGTTTCCGGGAAAGTGTTGACCTGATGTTCAATCGCGCAGTTGCGCTGATGGACTTGCCGCCTGGGTTGGAGGAGAAAATTCGGGTATGTAACGCGACCTATACCGTACGGTTCGGCGTGCGCCTGCGTGGTCAAATTCAGACCTTTACCGGTTATCGGTCTGTTCACTCTGAGCATATGGAGCCTGTAAAAGGCGGGATCCGTTTTGCCCCAAGTGTGAACCAGAACGAAGTCGAAGCGCTTGCTGCTCTGATGACCTACAAATGTGCTTTGGTAGAAGCGCCGTTTGGTGGCTCCAAAGGTGGTCTTTGCATTGATCCTCGCAAATATGATGAGCACGAGCTGGAGCGCATCACCCGTCGGTTCGCGTATGAACTCGCCAAGCGTGACCTGATCCATCCGTCTCAAAACGTGCCTGCGCCTGACATGGGCACCGGCGAACGTGAGATGGCGTGGATCGCCGATCAATACGCACGGATGAACACCACAGATATCAACGCACGTGCCTGTGTGACAGGTAAGCCGCTGAACGCCGGGGGTATCTCTGGACGTGTCGAGGCAACTGGTCGGGGCGTGCAATACGCGTTGCAAGAATTCTTCCGCGACGCGCGGGATATTGAGAAAGCTGGCCTTGACGGCAGCCTCGATGGCAAGCGTGTCATTGTGCAGGGCTTGGGGAACGTGGGCTATCACGCAGCCAAATTCTTGTCAGATGAAGATGGCTGTAAAATTGTTGGTATCATCGAGCGTGACGGCGCGCTGTACAATGAAGATGGCATTGATGTGGATGCTGTGCATCAATGGTTGGTGAAGCATGGCGGTGTGTCTGGTTTCCCAGATGCGACCCACAGCCGCGAAGGCGCTAAGGTGCTCGAAGAGGCTTGTGACATCCTTATTCCGGCAGCGCTGGAAGGGGTGATCAACATGGAGAATGCTGCACGCATTCAGGCGCCGTTGATCATTGAGGCTGCAAACGGTCCTGTTACGGCGGGCGCGGACGAGATCCTGCGCGAGAAAGGGACCGTGATCATTCCGGATATGTATGCCAACGCAGGTGGTGTTACCGTGTCCTACTTTGAGTGGGTCAAAAACCTCAGCCATATCCGCTTTGGCCGGATGCAGCGTCGCCAGGAAGAGTCGCGCCACCAGCTGGTGGTGGATGAACTGGAAAAGATCAGCGAAGCGCTGGGCACCCAGTACAGCCTCACCGACAGCTTCAAGCAGAAATATCTGCGCGGGGCAGGGGAGCTGGAGCTTGTTCGCTCCGGTCTTGATGACACCATGCGCATTGCCTATCAATCTATGCGAGATGTGTGGCACGACCGTGCCGATGTAGAGGATTTGCGTACAGCGGCCTATCTCGTATCGATCGAGAAAGTGGCAGCCAGCTACCGCGCAAAAGGGCTTTAATGGTTGATGTCGCGATCAGCTGCCGATGTGGGCAGTTTGGTGCAAAGCTAAAGAATGTGAGCCCGAAAACGGGCTCACATGTGCAATGTTACTGTAAAGATTGCCAAGCGGGTGCGATCGCATTGGGCGCGGAAGACACTCTGATGCCGCGCAATGGGTCTGATATCTATCAGACAATCCCTTCCAATCTTGAACTGACCAAAGGTCAGGCGCATTTGGCCTGTCTGCGGCTATCGCCCAAAGGCTTGATGCGATGGTATGCGAGTTGTTGTGACACGCCGGTGTTCAACACACTGGGCGGCACAAAGCTCGCCTTTATCGGTGTCTCGGTGCCAGCCATGCGAGGTGATGCAATTGACAAAGCCATCGGCAAAGTGATCGCTGTTGTGCATACCAAGGATGCTCCTTTCGGTAAGGAGCCTTTGAAGGATTACGGATTCAATAAAGCAGGCTTTGGAGTCTTAGCGCGGCATTTTGGCGCGCTGATGCGTGGGCAAGGCAAAGACAACCCGTTGTTTACAGATGGCCTCCCCGTTGTGGAGCCACGCGTTTTGTCAAAGAAAGAAAGGCTGGCAGCAACCCCGTGAGGCTGTTGTTCAAACCAGTCAGTTGCAGGCGTAAGCTGGACGAATGTTTTTTTGTCAGGCATTCGCTATGCGGTACTTTAAATCTTGAAAATCAACCTTAAGTAAAAAATCATTCAGTGATTGTTGGCAATCGCCAAACAACGTTCTCAATACAGTGAAGGACCTAATTGATGAAACGTCTCATGTCGCTTGCTGCGGTTGTTTCAGGACTAAGCTCGCAAGCGGTGGCGCAATCTCCGGAAGGCTGGGCATTCCAGTTTGAGAGCGCATACCTCAACCAAAGCGACGCTGATGTTTCAGCTGCCAGTTCTTTTTCTGCAGACCGCGCGTATCTCCGTTTTAGTGGCATCAATCGGCAAACCAGTGGATTGTCCTACGGGATGACGGCGTCGTTAGGTCAAACCGACTATGATTTTACAGGTACTGCGCCCTGGGGGCGGGTTAGAGAAGAGTCGCTTTCTTTTCTGATTGCCGGGGGAAATGCCTCGGGCATGCAATGGTTTGTTGCGCCGTCAGTTGATCGGCGTGCAGAGTCCGGTGCGTCCAGCAGTGATGGGGTCACGGCCGGTGTATTTGCGGGTGTGAGCTGGGAAGTGAGCGAGCGGCTCCGCATCGGTCCTGCATTTGGTGCCTTCAGCGGGCTTGGGAGTGAAAACGGTCAAGTCTTTCCGTTCTTCTTGTTGGACTGGAACATGACAGACCGGTTGAGCTTGACCACAGGTCCGTCTCTTGGCGCGAGTCAGGGGCCTGGTCTGTCCTTAAAGTATCAACTGGATGACAGTTGGGGGCTTGCGCTTTCCGCGCGTAAAGAAATCAATCGTTTTGCTCTTTCTAACTCCGGTCCAACCCCCGGCGGCGTCGGGCAGGACAGCAGCGTGCCAGTGATTGTGAGCTTAACCTACGATCCCAATCCTGGTTTGAGTTTTGCGGTCTTTGCCGGGGCTGAGGTCGATGGTCAGCTTGAAGTCGAAAACGCTTCTGGCTCCACCGTCAGCTCTCAACGGTATGACGCCGCGCCTTTGGTTGGTGTCGCGTTTTCGATGTCGTTCTAAGGCCGATAACTCCCTGATTGCCTTTGGCGATGTTGCGGCGCATTGTGTCGCGTAAAGTATGTTCGATATTGAGAGCCTGCGCTCTGAGGAGGGGCAGGCTTTTGCCGTTAATGGCTTGGATGCGGGAGGGGAAACACGCATGCGGTTTACGGGTCTTAAGGTTCTGACAGAAGGTTTGCGCGGCAACACTGGCTGGGGCGCGCATTGGCAGGATGCGGAGCCGAAGCCGGAATATGACATGGTGATTATTGGCGGTGGCGGGCACGGGTTGTCCACGGCTTACTACCTGGCCAAAAACCACGGCATGACCAACATCGCGGTCCTGGAAAAAGGCTACCTTGGGGGCGGCAATGTGGGGCGCAACACCACGATTGTGCGGGCCAATTACTTTCTGCAAGGCAACAGCGAGTTCTATTCACACTCACTGAAGCTCTGGGAGAATTTGGAGCAGGAGCTGAACTACAATGTCATGTTCTCCCAACGGGGCATGATCAGTTTGTTTCACAGTGACGGGCAACGCGACGCCTTTGTGCGGCGAGGCAATATGGTGCTCAGCCAGGGGGATGATGCGCAGCTTTTGGATCGCGAAGGCGTGCGCAAGTTGGTACCGTATCTGGATTTTGAGCAGGGGCGGTTCCCGATTTATGGCGGGTTGTATCACCCCCGCAGCGGTACTGCCCGGCATGATGCGGTCGCTTGGGGCTATGCCCGCGGGGCGTCTGATCGGGGTGTGGATCTGGTTCAGAACTGTGAAGTGACGGGCATCGATATTGAAGGCGGGGTTGTGAAAGGCGTGCAAACCACGCGCGGCGCGATCCGTGCCAAAAAGGTGGGCATTATTGTTGCCGGGCGCTCAGGTTTGGTGGCAGGCATGGCCGGGCGGCGGTTGCCGATTGAAAGCCACGTGCTGCAAGCCTTTGTGACCGAGGGGCTAAAACCTGTGATCGACCATGTGATCAGTTTTGGCATGGGACATTTCTACATCAGCCAGTCCGACAAAGGCGGATTGGTGTTTGGAGGGGATCTGGATTTCTACAGCTCCTATGCGCAGCGTGGGAACCTGCCGATGAAAGAGCATGTCATGGAAGCGGGTATGACGTTGATGCCGATGATTGGCAAAGCAAAGGTGCTGCGCTCTTGGGGCGGCGTCATGGATATGACACCGGATGGCAGCCCGATCATCGACAAGATGGAAGGCATCGACGGTCTCTATATCGATTGCGGTTGGAACTACGGCGGGTTCAAAGCGGTACCTGCGAGCGGCTGGTGTATGGCGCATTTGATGGCGACGGATCAGCCCCACGAGTTTGCGGCGAAGTTTCGGATGGACCGGTTCCGCACCGGGATTGGTCTTATCGATGAAGAGGGCACCGGCTCTCAGCACAACTTGCACTGAGGAGACAGCGATGAAGCGAGCGATCAAATTATGTGTAATGAGCGGCGTATTGCTGGCAGGGCCGGTTTTGGCCGAAGGGCCCGCGGAAGGCTGTTATGTGCGAGACTATTCTGCTGCGCACCTTGCAGGCCAGCCTGCACAGGTGGTCGATTGGATGCAGTTGTGGGTCTACAGTGATGAGAACCGTAACAAATTGGCCAACATGCTGGTTGGGTTCACCAATCAAGGTCATGTCGGAAATACCAAACATGCCGGGCAGGTGTTAGACCAGTTTCTATTGTGCTTTGATTATGACGGGCGCAAAGGCTGTACGGTGGAGTGCGACGGCGGCAATTTTTTCGTAACGCGCGACACAGGCGACTCCATCACGATCGAAACCAGCTATTTGACAGTTGGTTACACCGATAGCTGTGGTGGCGCTGTGGATTTGGCAGAGAAACCGGGCCAGCCAGTGAAGTATAAACTGTACCGCGCTGACGCGCGTCAGTGTGAGGGGGCGCGTACGGTCTACGATTTTGCCGAAAGCGATGAGGTGGTTGGCGATCGTCCGAGCAGCGACGGGGAGAGCAAATGAGGCTGACCTGTCCGTACTGCGGTGAACGTGATCGGCGCGAGTTTTACTATCTGGGCGATGCGGGGGCTTTGAACCGGCCCGATCCGGAGGCGAGCGACGTTGAATGGGATGAGTATCTGCATAATCGCGACAACCCGGCAGGGGTGACGCGCGACCTTTGGTATCACGAAGGTGGATGCGGCGCCTGGATTGTGGTGACGCGCAACACGCTGACCCATGAGGTGCTCGCAACTGAGCTGGCGTCAGACGTGAAGGGGGCCAGCGCATGAGGGTTGCAGGCAAAGGGCAGGTGGACCGGAAGCACCCGGTCAGCTTCACGTTTGATGGACACACAGTGCAAGGCTTTGCTGGGGACACGGTGGCCTCCGCTTTGCTGGCCAATGATATCAAGCTGGTGGCGCGCTCGTTTAAGTATCACCGCCCGCGGGGCGTGATGGGGGCAGGCTCAGAGGAAGCCAGTGCCTTGGTCACGGTTGGGCGCGGGGCGAAGCAGGACCCCAACGTGCGGGCGACGGTGCAGGAAATCTACGACGGTTTGGAGGTGCGCAGCCAGAACCGGTGGCCAAGCCTAGATGTGGATCTGCTGGCGATCAACGATTTGGCGGCGCCGTTTCTTGGCGCAGGGTTTTATTACAAGACCTTCATGTGGCCCAAGGCGTTTTGGGAGCGAGTGTATGAACCTATCATCCGTCGCTCGGCCGGTCTTGGTGCGCTGTCAGGGGAACATAACGAAGATCTTTATGAAAAGGCTTTTGCTTTCTGCGATGTGCTGGTGATTGGCGCGGGGCCTGCGGGTCTCATGGCGGCGTTGACGGCGGCGCGGGCCGGGGCGGACGTGCTTCTGGCCGATGAAGACAGCGTGCTTGGCGGGCGTCTGAACGGTGAGCGCGAAGAGATTGATGGTATTCCGGCGTCGGAATGGGCGGCGGATGTCGTGGACGAATTGGCAGCAATGCCGAACGTGCGGCTGATGCCGCGCACCACTGTCACTGGCGCGTATGATCAGGGCACCTATGGCGCACTGGAGCGGGTGAGCCATCATCTGAGCGATGCAAGTGGCCGGCCTTTGGAGTGTTTTCGGCGCATTGTTGCAAAGCGCACGATCCTCTGTGCCGGTGCCATTGAACGGCCCATCGCGTTTAAGAACAACGACCGGCCCGGGATTATGGGTGCAGCCGCAGTGCGGACCTACTTGCACCGCTATGGTGTTGCGCCGGGGCGGGCAGTGACCGTGTTTACCAACAACGATGACGGCCATCGCACGGCGCGGGACTTGAAGGCTGCGGGCGTGCATGTGACCGCCGTGTTGGACAGCCGGAAAGATGGGCCAGATGGGCAAGGCTATCCGGTGATCCGTGGGGCGGAGGTTTGTGACACCGGAGGGCGCAAGGCGCTGGAAAGCGTGTCCTACCGAACGGTCAGTGGAGAAGAGAAGCTTGGCACCGATTGCCTAGCGGTCTCCGGCGGGTGGAACCCATCGGTGCATCTGACGTGTCACATGAATGGGCGTCCGGAATGGCGCGAGGATATTCAGAGTTTTGGCCCGGTGGAGGGCATGGTGCCCGGCATGACCACGGCGGGGGCTTGCAATGGGACATTCTCTACTCTTGGCGCGTTGAAAGAAGGTGCTGAGAAAGCAAAAGAAGCTGTTGAAGCGCTCGGCTTTGAGGTTGGGTTTGCGGACCTGCCGTCAGCGGAGGATGCGCCTTACAACATGGAGCCGCTTTGGGCAGTGGCTGGGCGCGGGCGCGCGTGGTTGGATTTCCAGAATGATGTGACCGTGAAGGACGTGAAGCAGGCGGCGACAGAGAACTTCCGCTCTGTGGAGCATATGAAACGCTACACCACACAAGGCATGGCGCCGGATCAGGGAAAGAACTCCAACATGGGCGCGCTGGCGGTCTTGGCGGATGCGACGGGGCGGGGAATACCGGAGACGGGCACAACGACATTCCGCCCACCGTTTGTACCGGTGAGCATTGCGGCCATGGGGGCTGGTGGACAAGGGATTGGCTTTGCGCCGGAGCGATTTACGACCAGCCATGAGGCCAGCGTAACGGATGGTGCCCCGATGGTGGAGGCGGGGTTGTGGTATCGGCCAAGCTTTTACCCAAAGGCAGGTGAAACCAAATGGCGCCAAAGCTGTGACCGCGAAGTGCTCATGGTGCGCAATGCGGTTGGGGTCTGTGATGTGTCCACCTTGGGCAAGATCGACATTCAAGGACCGGATGCCGGGGCGTTGTTGGACTTTGTCTACACCAACACCTTCAGCACGCTGAAGGTAGGCAAGGTGCGCTACGGTCTGATGCTGCGCGAAGATGGCATGGTAATGGATGATGGCACCACCGCGCGTTTGGGCGAAGAGCATTACCTCATGACCACCACGACAGCGGGGGCCGGGCCGGTGATGCGCCACCTTGAGTATGTGCATCAATGCCTGCGCCCGGATCTGGATGTGTCCATGGTGTCCGCGACAGAGCAATGGGCGCAGTTTGCGGTGGCGGGGCCGAAGTCGCGCGAATTGTTGGCTCAGCTGGTCGATGAGGAGATCGACAACGCGCGGTTCCCGTTCATGGGCTGTGGCGAGATTACCGTTGGGGGCGTCTCTGGGCGGTTGTTCCGCATTTCGTTTAGTGGCGAGCACGCCTATGAGATCGCCGTGCCTGCGCGCTACGGTGAAAGCTTGTATCACGCACTTGTGGAAAAGGCCGCGGCGCTGGGCGGTGGGGCCTATGGTATGGAGGCGCTCAATGTGCTGCGCATTGAGAAGGGCTTGATCACGCATTCAGAAGTTCACGGGCGCACAACAGCCTTTGACATTGGCATGGAGCGTATGGTGAGCCCCAAGAAAGACTGCATTGGCAAAACCATGAGCGAGCGCCCGGGGCTTTATGGTGACGAACGGGAGCAGTTGGTGGGGTTAAAGCCTGTTGGTGCGGTGAAACAGCTGACTGCGGGTGCGCATTTGTATGAGGTGGACGCAGAGCCAGTACGGGAGAATGGGCAGGGCTATACCACCTCGGTTGGGTTCTCGCCGACTTTGGAAAGTTTCTTAGGGTTGGCGTTTTTGCGCAATGGCAGGGCGCGGCATGGAGAACAGGTGATGATGGTGGATCACTTAAGGGGCGTGACCGCGCGCTGTGAAGTTTGTGATCCGGTGTTCTTTGATCCGGACGGAGGGCGGATGCGTGGTTGAGTTGGTTGCGAAAACGCCTTGTGAGGGACTGTTGCCGATCAGCGTTGGCGATGTGTCGCTGACCGAAGACCTGCCAGCGAGCCTGACGATGTTGACAGCGCGCAAGGGGCGGCTTGAGGCGTGCTCCGAGGTGTTGAAGTCTGTTCATGGGGTGGCGATGCCAAAGCCGAACAGGGCGACGGGCACGCAAGCTGCGCGCGCCATTTGGTTTGGACGGGACCAAGCGATGCTCGTAGGGGTAACGCCGGACAGCAGCCTTTTAAACGAGGCGAGCGTCGTGGATCAGAGTGACGCCTGGGCGGTTATAAAGCTGGAAGGCGATGGTGCGGAAGCTGTGTTGGCACGGCTTGTGCCTGTCGATCTGCGTGCAGCGACCTTCAAGCGGGGACACACAGCGCGGACTATGCTTGGGCACATGACTGTATCAATCACCCGCGTTGGGGAGCAGGCGTTTCAGATCATAGCGTTTCGTTCTATGGCAAAGACACTTGTTCACGATTTGCAAAGGGCCATGGAAAGCGTCGCGGCACGGGGGTAGTCTCTGTAGGTCAAAAGTGATTCAGGAGGCTTTGATGGTCCGATATACTCTCGTGGCGCTGATGCTGAGCAGCGCAGCAGCCTATGCGGCTGATGGCAAAGAGGAGACCTGCAAATACCAAGGGCAGGTGATTAAGGCCATTCAGGACGCGCGGTTGGATCGCGTCAAAGCCAAGGACCTGGAAGAGTATCTGCTCGCCAATGAGCCGACATGGCCCGAGAACTACAACGCGGCGATCACGCATTTTGCGCCAGTTGTCTATGGCGCCAAAAAGCGTGACCTGAAAAAGATCGATCTGGGCGCACAAGTTGAGCAACAGTGTCTGGACAATTGGGACCAAATTCAGGAAATGCAGAAGTCCGCTTCAAACTGACCTGATCGGATAGCCATGTCCCTACCACCCGGATTTCTAGATGAGCTTCGTAGCCGTACCTCCATTGTTGACGTGGTGGGGCGCAAAGTCATGTGGGATCCGCGTAAGTCCAATCAAGGCAAGGGGGACATGTGGTCACCGTGCCCGTTTCACCATGAAAAAACTGCGTCTTTTCATGTGGATGATCGCAAGGGCTATTACTATTGCTTTGGGTGTCAGGCCAAAGGGGATGCAATCAAATTTGTGACTGAAACCGAGAATGTCGGTTTCATGGAGGCGGTGGAGATTCTGGCCGAAGAGGCTGGGATGACCATGCCTAAACGCGATCCACAAGCGCAGCAAAAGGCCGATCGGCGCACGCAGCTGACCGAGGTCATGGAAATGGCTGTGCAGCATTTCCGGCTGATGCTGAATGCCGGGGCTGGTGCGGAAGCGCGTGCTTATCTGGACAAGCGCGGCATGGCGCAGGAAACGCGGGATCGGTTTGACATTGGGTTTGCGCCGGAGGGGTGGCAGGGCCTCTGGGATGCGCTGACCGGCAAAGGTGTGGCGCCTGACCTGATCTTGGGCGCTGGGCTGGCAAAGCCGTCCAACAAGGGCGGTAAGCCTTATGACACGTTCCGCAACCGCATCATGTTTCCGATCCGGGATGCGCGCGGCAAGTGTATTGCCTTTGGCGGTCGCGCGATGGACCCCAATGACAATGCCAAATATCTTAATAGTCCGGAGACCGAGCTGTTTGATAAGGGGCGCAGCCTGTACAATCACGCCCCTGCGCGAGAGGCGGCGGGTAAAGGCCAGCCATTGATTGTGGCAGAAGGCTACATGGATGTGATTGCGCTCTGTGAGGCCGGATTTGGCGCTTCGGTGGCCCCATTGGGTACGGCGGTCACGGAAAACCAGTTGCAGTTGCTGTGGCGCATTTCAGATGAGCCGATCATCGCGCTTGATGGCGACAAGGCCGGATTGCGGGCCGCGATGCGCGTAGTGGATTTGGCGTTGCCCCTTCTTGAGGCTGGAAAATCGCTGCGCTTTGCAATTATGCCTGAGGGTCAAGACCCAGACGACCTGATTAAGGCCAAAGGTGCAGGGGCGGTTCAGAAAGTGCTCGATGCTGCGATGCCGATGGTGAACCTGCTGTGGCAACGAGAGATTGAGGGCAAGGTTTTCGACAGTCCAGAACGTCGGGCCGCGCTCGATAAGCTTCTGAAACAGAAAATCAAGCTGATCCAAGACCCATCTATTCGCAGCCACTATGGTGAGGCCATAAAAGAGCTGCGCTACCAATTGTTCCGGCCGCAACGGGGCGGGGGCGGTGGCTTCTCCGGCAGGCGGCGTGGCAAGTGGAATGCGCAGCCTGCTGTGCAAGTTCACACGAAATCTTCGATGCTGGCCGCGAGTGAAGGCCCGGTGGAGATGCGCGTGCGTGAGGCCGTGGTGTTGGCTGTGGCCTTGGTCAATCCCGAGCTGCTGGATGATTTCGAGTATGAGATCGAAAGCATGGAGTGTCTGGATCAGGACAACGCCTATCTGCGCGATGTTTTGCTGCGCTATGCCAACACGCCGGACCCGCGCAGCAATGTGGAAATGGCTTTGGGGCCAGAGATGGTTGAAAACCTGCTGCGCCAACCCCATGTCGCCATCACCCCCGCCGTACGCAAACCCGGCGATCTGGCGCTTGCGCGCATGACGCTGACCGAAGAGCTCGCAAAGCTCAAAACCGTGCGGGGCTTGAACGAAGAAATCGCCGAAGCGGAAGAAGACCTCATGAGTGTGGCTGATGAGGCAATGACCTGGCGGTTGGGCCAGGCCGCAGAGGCGCGAAACAAGGCAATGCAAACCGGCCTCGACGATGAAGGCGGGGGCGAATTTGCTATTGGCGACAATGGGGCGCCAATTGACAAGGATGAACGCGCAGCGTTGGATGCGCTGCGAGATATGATCGATTTTACAAGGGGCGGGAGACCGCCACGCCGGGGGTAAGGCCCCAAGGCGCAGCCTTGTAAGCAACACATGAAGAAAACGGGCGCGGTGGGGTTGCGAATCACCCTATTGCAGGGTTGATTCGGAGCCAGCGAATCACCTTCAGCCCGAACTTGCAGGAGCACTTAATGGCCGCCAAGGACAACGACGACCAGAAGCCCGCCGATCAGGACGCCGAAATCTCGCTCGATATGAGCCAAGCCGCCGTCAAGAAAATGATCGCTGAGGCTCGCGAGAAGGGCTACATCACCTACGATCAGCTGAACCAGGTTCTGCCGCCCGATCAGGTGAGTTCCGAGCAAATCGAAGACGTGATGTCGATGCTGTCCGAAATGGGCATCAACATCATTGAAGACGAAGAGGCTGAAGAAGAAGAGGCAAAATCCACCGCGGTTGTGGACACGTCTTCAGCCAACCGTGGTGTGGCGGTTGCTTCCGGCAACAACGAAAAACTCGACCGCACCGATGACCCTGTGCGCATGTATCTGCGCGAGATGGGCTCTGTTGAGCTTCTGAGCCGTGAGGGCGAGATTGCGATTGCCAAGCGTATCGAGGCCGGTCGCAACACCATGATCGCCGGTCTGTGCGAAAGCCCGCTGACCTTCCAAGCGATCACGATTTGGCGTGACGAACTTCTGTCTGAAGACATTCTGCTGCGCGACGTAATCGATCTGGAAACCACGTTTGGCAACCAGATGGGCGAGGACGGTGACGAAGAGGGCGAAGAAACCCCGGTGGCCGAAGCGGCCAACGTGACCTCTGCGCCTAAAAAAGAAACCGAACAGGAGCTTGACGCGGACGGCAACCCAATTGCCAAAGACGATGACGATGATGAAGACGAGCAGGCCAACATGTCGCTGGCCGCGATGGAAGCTGCGCTAAAGCCGCGGGTTCTGGAAACGCTCGACATCATCGCACGCGACTTTGCGATGCTTTCGGATATGCAGGATGCGCGTATCTCGGCTACGCTGAATGAAGATGGCTCCTTCTCTGAAGGGGATGAGGCGACGTATCAGAAGCTGCGCTCTGAGATTGTGGAACTGGTGAACGAGCTTCATCTGCACAACAACCGTATCGAAGCGCTGATTGACCAGCTGTACGGCATCAACCGCCGCGTGATGCAGATTGACAGTTCCATGGTGAAACTGGCCGACCAGGCCCGCATCAACCGTCGTGAGTTCATCGATGCGTACCGCGGGCGCGAACTGGACCCGAACTGGCTTGATGATATGTCCGAGAAGTCCGGTCGTGGCTGGCAGATGTTCATGGAGCGCTCCGTCGACAAGGTGACCGAGCTGCGCAACGACATGGCGCAAGTGGGCCAGTACGTTGGTTTGGACATCCCGGAATTCCGCCGCATCGTACAGCAGGTTCAAAAGGGTGAAAAAGAGGCACGTCAGGCCAAGAAGGAAATGGTTGAGGCCAACCTGCGTCTGGTGATCTCGATTGCCAAGAAATACACCAACCGTGGCCTGCAATTCCTTGATCTTATTCAGGAAGGTAACATCGGCCTGATGAAGGCGGTGGACAAGTTTGAATACCGTCGCGGCTATAAGTTCTCGACCTATGCGACTTGGTGGATCCGTCAGGCGATCACCCGTTCGATTGCCGACCAAGCCCGCACCATCCGTATTCCTGTGCATATGATCGAAACGATCAACAAGCTGGTGCGGACCTCGCGTCAGATGCTGCATGAAATTGGCCGCGAGCCGACGCCGGAAGAACTGGCGGAGAAGCTGCAGATGCCGCTGGAGAAGGTGCGCAAGGTGATGAAAATCGCCAAGGAGCCGATCTCTCTGGAAACCCCGATTGGGGATGAGGAAGACAGCCAGCTGGGTGATTTCATCGAGGACAAGAATGCTGTGCTGCCGCTGGACAGCGCCATTCAGGAAAACCTTAAGGAGACCACCACCCGCGTACTTGCAAGCCTCACCCCGCGTGAGGAGCGGGTTCTGCGGATGCGCTTTGGCATCGGCATGAACACCGACCACACACTTGAGGAAGTGGGCCAGCAGTTCAGCGTGACACGTGAACGTATCCGTCAGATCGAGGCTAAGGCGTTGCGCAAGCTGAAGCATCCAAGCCGTTCGCGCAAACTGCGCAGCTTCCTGGATCAGTAAGCCATGTCGTTTCTGAAGAAGTTCTTTGGTGGCGGCGCTGATCAAGGCGCGGCTGCTGAAAAAACGGAGCAACCGGTTGAGTACAAGGGGTATCAAATCACCCCTTGTCCAATTGCTGAAGGTGGACAGTTCCGCATCTCGGCTCGTATTGACGGAAACGTGAACGGCGAGGCCAAGAGCCATACGCTGATCCGCGCGGATGTTCTGCGAGATCAAAACGAAGCGGTTGAAGCCTCAATTGGCAAGGCAAAACAGATGATTGATCAAATGGGAGACATGATCTTCTGATCATTGTGTCTACTAAAATCGTCGAACACTGTTGGCAAGAGTGTCAGGGAGCGTCCATTGGGCGCTCTTTCCTTATGGGAATTCAAAGAGTAAGCTGGGATTGTCTGCTGTTTTTGGTGGATATCGCATTAAGAGATAGCCATGAAACGAATTTCTGCTTTTGCTTTTGCAATTTTAGCCAGTTGCTCGGAAACGTCCGGCAGTGGAAACACTGGATTTGTTACGACTGGTGGCGTGCGGGTTAACCCTGTTTCCGCGGATGTTTTTGAAGTCGCAGCACGACCCAATTTGAATATGTACAACGCACTGTGGTGCGGTGCCGGGAACTATGCCAGCCAGGCATTGGGAGCCCCGGCTAATGCCAGAATCTATGTGGTCGGTGAGGCTGGGCCTGGCTACACGAGCGAGAGCCGTGACGCAGCGCAATTCTCCCTTAAGCCTCCCGGGCAGGCGGCTGGTGCTTCTGGCCGTAAGGGGACTTGGGGCCCACGGTTGGGGGAAGACGAGTTCGTGGGCGATGCGCGATATTATTGCGACAGACTTCGGTTTGGCAGAGGTTTCTAAGGCCGCTGCTTTGACTGGATGCAACAAATGGAAAGACCGCTTCGAGTTCCGGACGTATTCGGATTGTGGTCTGAGAGAGGGTGATATGAAAAGCTACTGGTTCTTCTTGTCATTGGGCGCGGCGGCACTTGGTGCTTGTATGGATACGTCAAGTGGCGGCTTCGTTTCGCGTGGCGGTATTCGGGTTATTCCCGTCAATGCCGACGTCTTTGAAGTTGGTGTTCGGCCCAATGCAATAGAAGCAAACTTTTGGTGTGGTGCCGGCGACTATGCACGTCGGCAGCTAGGGGCTTCTGACAGCGTACGCGTCTATGTGGTTGGTGGGACCGGCCCTGGAACCGTGAGCAATAATCCTGAGACCGCGCAATTTTCGCTTAAGCCACCGCAGGAAGTGCAGGGCGCAACAGGGCGGTCAGGGTCCTGGGGACCTCGCCTAGGGAGCAGTAAGACTGTTGGCCTTGCGAGAAACCAATGTGGCATCGACAGCAATGATTTCTGGTCGTGATGAAGCGCGTAGGAAACTCAGTGAGGCAGTGTGCATTTGTTGCTGGTTTGGCGGCCCTTAGCGGATGTGTATCCAGCATGGCTTTCACTGCGCAAAACGGCGTGCGTGTGCACCCGGTCAATGAAGACGTTTTTGAGGTGTTCGCGCGCCCCAACGGCAGGCAGTCTGACTTTTGGTGCGGTGCGGGCAGCTATGCGTCCCGCGAGTTAGGCGCACCTGATAGTGCTCCGGTGTATGCAGTCGGAGGAGCGGGGCGCGGGGTGACCTTTGATGGTCCGGATGCGGCTCAATTTGCGTTAAAGCCGCCCTCTCAGGTTTCAGGCGCCACAAATCGCCCTGCCAACCGTGGTTGGGGTCCTGAGGTTGGTCAGTCAACGACTGTCGGCAGTGCGCGTCGAAGTTGCGCACCTTTGCCGAGCAGCGATGACTGATCCTTTGTTGGATAGGCGGCAACTTTGAGCCTTCAAAAGGAATTTCTGGTTCACACTATGGGGCCAGGCCTGTGTGAGTTCACGGGAGAGGTCGCACGCTGGGTCTCGCAGAGTGGGCACACCGGATTGTTGACACTGTTTGTGCGCCACACGTCTTGCAGTTTGCTCATTCAGGAGAACGCCGACCCCGAGGTGCAAACCGATTTGCAGAACTTTTTTCATCGCCTTGTGCCGCCGACGACAGATCCGTCGATGCGCTACCTGACACATACCTATGAAGGACCGGACGACATGCCCGCGCATATCAAGGCGGCGATGATGCCTGTGTCTTTGTCTATTCCAGTCACAAACGGTCAGTTAGCACTGGGAACTTGGCAAGGAATTTATCTGTTTGAACACAGGAATGCGCCGCACACGAGGTGTGTGGCAGCGCATTTAGGTGCATGAATGGAAAGACCGTTGGGCCTTTGAGATTGATATAGGGCCGTGGCTGAAAATCTTCAGGGGGAAAACCGAATGTGGTTTCCCAGTACCGCCATCTTGGGGTGGCTTTTTGCCTCTACCCAAAGGCTTGTAGCTTTCCTATAGTGCCTGTGGATAACTTGGGAAAATACCCAACCCGCGCCGTAACGTATTGCGGCACAGGCAAAGAGCAGTTGGAACAAGGGGAAGTCTATGCGCTGTCCGTTTTGCGGAAACATCGACACTCAGGTGAAAGATTCGCGGCCTGCGGAGGATCATGTGTCGATCCGACGTCGCCGGTTTTGTCCCGCTTGCGGCGGACGCTTTACAACCTACGAACGCGTGCAGTTGCGCGATTTGGTGGTGGTGAAATCCAACGGGCGTCGCGAAGATTTTGACCGCGACAAGCTTGAGCGCTCGATCCGCATTTCCATGCAAAAACGCCCGGTTGAGCCGGAACGCATTGATCAGATGATCAGCGGTATTGTGCGCCGTTTGGAAAGCATGGGCGAGACGGATATCCCGTCCAAGACCATCGGTGAGATCGTCATGGAAGCCTTAGCTAGGATTGATACCGTGGCTTACGTGCGCTTCGCCAGCGTCTACAAAAACTTCCAAGCTGCCGATGACTTTGATAAATTTGTGAGTGAACTGCGTCCCGATCCATCTCCTGAGGACTAAACGTGACTGATCGCCGTTTCATGGCGTTGGCCCTTTCATTGGGCCGACGCGGTCAGGGTGTCTGCTGGCCAAATCCGGCCGTGGGGTGTGTCATCGTGAAGGATGGGCGTGTTGTTGGGCGAGGCTGGACTCAGCCCGGCGGACGACCCCATGCGGAGCCGGTTGCCTTGGCGCAAGCCGGTACAGCGGCGCGCGGCGCAACTGCCTATGTGACTTTGGAACCCTGTGCTCATCATGGACAAACGCCACCCTGTGCCGAGGCGCTGATTGCGGCGCAGGTGGCCCGTGTTGTGGTGGCGGTGGAAGACAGTGATGCACGGGTGTCGGGGCGGGGGCTAGCGATGCTGCGCGACGCAGGTATTGAAGTGACCACCGGTGTGCTGGCAGATGAAGCGGCGCGGGATTTGCAGGGGTTCTTCCTGAAGACCGATCTTGGTCGTCCGTTCTTGACTTTGAAATTGGCTACCACATTGGATGGGCGAATTGCCACAGCCACGGGGCAAAGCCGCTGGATCACCGGACCGGAGTCTCGCCGGGCCGTGCATGGCATGCGCCTGCGACATGATGCAGTGATGGTTGGCGGTGGCACGGCGCGGGCGGATGATCCGTCACTGACTGTGCGCGACTTTGGAGATGTGGCGCAGCCAGTGCGCGTGGTGGTGTCGCGACGCTTGGACCTGCCATTGATGAGTGTCCTTGCGCAGACGGCCAAAGATGTGCCGGTCTGGATTGTGCATGGCACCGATGCGGATACATCCTTGCAGCAAACCTGGCGAGATCTTGGGGCGACGTTGTTGCCATGCCCGCTGGAGGGCGTGCATTTGTCCGCGAAAGGCGTGTTGGAAGCGCTTGGGAAACAGGGGTTAACGCGGGTGTTTTGTGAGGGCGGTGGGGCGCTTGCAGCGTCGTTGTTGGCCGCAGATATGGTGGATGAGCTCATCACCTTTTCTGCGGGTGTTGTGATTGGGGCTGAAGGCCATCCCGCGATTGGCGCCATGGGATTGGCGCGTCTGGGCGAAGCGCCACGGTTTGATTTGGTGTCGCATCAGCGCATGGGGCAGGACGTCATGAGCGTTTGGCACCGTATTGAGGCACAGCGCCATCCGCGGTGAGACTCACCGCCAGAGCGATTGGTAGCTTGCAAAGCGACCTTGCAGTTTTGACAGCAGTCGGTTTCCCCAGCCAGGGTGCGGGATGTCTCCGGACGCCAGTCGTTCCAAAGCCACTTCAACAGAGCAGGGTAGGCCTGAAACAGGGTCTCGGTAGCGGGGGTAATCGATGAGCGCTGCATGTACCAAGCCTTCGAGGCTGGGCTGTGCCGTGCGGCGCGCTGGGATGTGTCCGCGATCATCTGTGAGGCCCCAGCCTGCATAAAACGGAGCGCCCAAAGTGGTGACTTTGCAACTGTGCAGCAGCGCTTCGAAACCGGTAAGCGACGTCATGGTCCAGACTTCATCAACCTCTTCAAGTAGCGCCGCCATGTCGGCTTGATCCAGCACCATGTCGGCCAGTGCTTCCGCCTCCTCGCGTGCGATGTGCCCTTTGCGAAGGCCTGCTTCGACGTCGGGGTGTGGCTTGTATAGAATGCGCGCTGTTGGATTGGCGGCGCGCGTGGCTTTCAGCAGGTCGAGGTTCGTTTTGATCCCTGTAGTACCTGTCAGGATCGAGGCGTCGTCTTCGACTTGGCCGGGGACAAGAATGCGATGACCCTCGGGGAGGTCAAAGGAAGAGCCGCCGAGATTGTATTTGGTAATCCGATGTTTTTTCAGCGCTTTGATCAGTTGATGAGCGCGGAGCTGTTGATCCGGACGCAATGTGGCGCGGTCTGAAATCAGACGTTCTAAGCGGCTTTCCTGTTCGGGGTCATAGTAGATGCCAAGGTCATCGCAGACCAATGACATAGGGGGCACCAGCTCGGCGCCAAGGCCGCGAGAGCGTAAGAAGCCGTCTTCGATCCGTGTCGCATCGTCGGGGCCGGGTTTGCTGGCCCAGACCATGGCAGGGCGAGGGGAGCGTTTTTTCTCAAAGGTCAGTGCTTGGTGTCTGCCAAAGAAACCTTGCAGTGGCTTGCGTTTCCACATCCGCATGCCAAAGGCGTTCCAGCCGTGGCGATCCTCGCGCCACGCGCGGGATTGGGCCGCGAGCTGTTCGAGGCTGTCTTCAAGTTCGCAGAGTGTATCCCGGCAAGGATCATACCAAGTCGGGTAAAGGATCATCGCAGCGGCAAAGAGTTGGGCGCGTGTCAGGCGACGTTGGCGCCGGTAGAGCGGGAACTCGTCCTGTGTGAGGTCCCAGCCGGCGTAGAACGGCTGTCCAAACACGCGAGGTTTATGGCCCGCTAGAATGGCCTCGAAGCCGAGCTGTGAGGAGACTGTGTAGACCGCGATGGCGCCGTCGAGTAGCACCCAGGGGCAGATCGGGTCGGTGTAGAGCGCGACGTTGTCGCGGGTGTCTTTCTCGCTGTAGTAGCCCGCACGGGCGCCTTTTTGGGTTTCGGGGTGGGTCTTGATCAAGACGCGCGCGCCGGGGTTCTCCTCCTGCGCCATGACCAGCATTTCTTGAAACCTGAGGTCATTGGCACCAGAGGCAGTCACGGCGGCATCGTCGCGGGTTTGGTCGATCACCAGCACATAGCCGGGATCGGGTGCTGGCAGGTCGGGATCAACTGCGGCGTATTTGGTGAGATGAGCTTCCTTGAGACGTTCAATAGCGCCGCGGGCCCGGTTTAAGAGAACCGTGTCATCCAAAGGGTCGTGCTTGAGAATGCGTTCCAAGTCAGAGGGTTGGCTTGGATCGAAGTGTGGGCAGGTGCTATCGATCATCAGTCCAATAGGGGGCTCTTTGCCGGTGCGGCCGGGGAAGAGAGAACGCAGGAAGGCGTCCTCAAAATAGAGTTGCTTGGCACCTGTTTTTTCGGCCATAGCGTGCCCGCGATCAGCCGTTGGGCTGTTGCCCCAGATCGCGATCAGGTCATCGGCGGTCGGGCGGCCAAAGCGTAGTTCATACCCTGCAAGCGACAGGATACGGCGCAGGCGTTTCTGGAAGAAAAAGCCGCCATTAAATGCAAAAAGCCGCCGGGGGTCGTCGCCCCCGACGGCTTGATTTTCATGGTCACTCTGCACGTTTAGAGGCCGCCGAGGCTGCTCAATGTGTCAGCAGAGGTTAGAGTACCTGTGATCGCCGAGATGGTTTTGTCCCAAGTCGTGATCGGAGCTTCAGTGACATAAAGCGTGTCGCCGTCGCGGATGATGAAGTCCCGCGCCATAAACATGCCGTTTGGCTTGGTCAGATCAAGCACATAGACCATGCGTTGCGCCCCAATGAGGTCCTTGCGGCCAAGCACGTTGTTGGCCACTTTGTCTGCTTCGTTGCGGAAGACAAACACGCCGGTTGGATCGGAGTTGGTTGGTGTCAAACCGCCAACCTGAGCGAGCGCTTCAATTGCTGAGAGGTCTTTGGTGAAAAAGTTCACCCGGCTTTGGGTGCCGGTGGCGCCCAGTGCGGTGAACGCGCGGGTGTCTTCTTCCACCAGAATGCGGTCACCGCCGCGCAGGGCGATATCGAGTTCAGGATTGTCATAAAGATCCTGGAACCAGATCTCCCCAGTCTCTTGGCCGCGCAGTACGGTGATCTGCGCGATTTCAGGCACAATAGTCACGCCGCCAGCCTGCGCCAGCATGGTAGACAGCGTTCTTGTCGGACGTTCGATTGGGTAAACACCCTGCGCGCCAACCGCGCCCACGAGGGAAACGGTGGCACCGTCACCAGCAGCGCGGCGCACTTCGACTTGAGGGTCGGGGGTCTGTTCTTCGAGTTTGGAGGAGATGATGCGGCGGATACCTTCGGGCGTGTTGCCCGCGGCGCGGATGCGACCGGCGTAGGGCACAAAGATAAAGCCTGCGCCGTCCACCTGAACCTCTTCAAGCACTGCAGCCACTTGGCCCTCTGGACCCAGAAGCGGTTTATCGACGTTTTCCCAAATGGTCAGCGCCAAAATGTCGCCGGGTCGAATCGTGTCAGATCCAAGTTGACCCGCGTTTTGGAAGCCGTCGGAGAACCCAAGGGCGGGCACCACAGCCGTGGCGCGCGAGACGCGGTCGTTGACAGCAACGATAAAGGCGTCGCCTTCGCGCTGCACAGAACCTGCGTAGATTTCGCGTTTGTTGGGGCCGGAGCGCGGCACAAGGCTGCACGATGCAACGGCGGTCGCCAGCGTCAAAACGACGGCGCACTTCCCCAGTCGGGATGCAAAGGATTTCACTGCTCGGTCTCCTCGACCTGATTATTCTGCCTCAGTTTTTTGAGACAACTTACAGAAATCCTAACTAAAAATCCAGCGCTAGACCTTGTGGTCGCTACTTC
Organism: Paracoccaceae bacterium; assembly: GCA_014872815.1. Lineage (GTDB taxonomy): Bacteria > Pseudomonadota > Alphaproteobacteria > Rhodobacterales > Rhodobacteraceae > Shimia. The sequence goes on along the minus strand of WKFK01000014.1, from coordinate 738,101 downwards.
ACCAGACGCAACTGTTGCCTTGGTGCCGCTGTGCCAGCCGCAAGCGCCTGATAGGGGTCGTGATCCGACAGCATCATGTCGACGACTTGGCGCAGAAGGCGGCGGCGTCCGCGCGCGGAGTAGAAACCTCCGGGAACTTGGCTGGTTTCAAGCAGATAGCGGCGGTAGGTTTTATAGGCGCGGTTGTCTGGGCGCATGGCGGCGGCAAAAAACTCTGGCAGGGATTGCGTGCTGACAAATTCTGGCTGGTTGTAGACCGCATCGCCAAAGGCTTTAATCGGGATTCCGCGCCAAAGCACCTGTTGCGCAGCCGTCGAGTTGACTGTCACGGCGGTGCGGGTGTCATTGAGAAGCTGCGCAAGTTTGCCGCCACGCACGTAGTGCACACGCTTGGAAACGCCGTAACGCTTTGACAAATCATGGATCTCTTTGCGCAGAGGTACGCGGCCGTCCTCAAGTGGGTGGGCCTTGAAGACCAAGTGGTGGTGCTGCGGCGCGCTTTGAGCGAAGTTCTCAATCACCAGCGACAAGAAGTCGGTCATCGTGTCAAAGGGCGAGTGCTTCTGAAAGCTGCTGTCATGTTCCAGTTGCAGCAACGCCAGATGATACGGGAAGCCGCCGTAGCGAATGCGGAGCGTGGCGATGCGGCGTTCGATCGCGTGGAAGGGCATCAGCAGAAGCCGTTGCAAATACAGCTGAAATTCGCGTGTGACCGTCAATGAGCGGTGAGGTTTGAAATTGCGGAATTTGCGGTTGGTGAACATCACAAACCAGTGGTAGAGCGCGCCATAAAAGACATGGTGGCGCATGTCGCCCCAATGGCCCGGCGGCATCGGGGTTTCCATATCCGAGCCTTCCAGCGCTTTTTCCATCTGCTCGATGTCCATGTTCATCAGGCGCGAGTTGCCGTTGGAGCCACCGCGTTCATAGGTCACCCAATAGGGGCGCAGGTAGCCCTCTTCAAAGACATGCACGCGGATGCCTGAGGCTTTGGCGATCTCCACCGCCTGCGCATGGATCGGGCGCACGTCGCCATAGAGCACAATGTCGGTCACGCCTTTGTCCGTCAGGATGTTTTTGTAGGTCTCGGGCCAAGCCTCGGGGGTATCCAGATAGGGAATGAAGCTCTTTTGATGGGGCCAGAACGCGCGGTCTCCGGCATTAAACCCGACCCGCCAGACCGTGGCGCCCGAGCGGCGCAACATGCGCGCCAGCGCCGCAAAAAATGGCCCATGGGGGCCTTGCAGGAACAGGAACACTTTGTTGTCGCCGGACGGAATTGTCATAACGCTCAAACCTATACGCCTTCTCTTAAGGGAATGTTAGTCCAGCGGCGTGGCAAAAATATGGTCATCGATCGCCGCAGATTGGGCGGCTTGTCTTGGGGCGGTTCGGCTTGTAGGTCTTAGGCCGATCACAGATATGGAGCGCGGCCCGTGTTTACCGGAATTATCACTGACGTTGGCGAAATTGTTGCCTTGGAGCAGCGTGGCGACCTGAAGGCACGCATCAAGACGGCCTATGACACCTCAGGCATTGAGCTGGGTGCGTCGATTGCAAGTGATGGCGTCTGCCTGACCGTGATTGCCCTAGGGGATGATTGGTATGACGTTGAAATTTCAGCGGAAACCGTGTCCAAGACCAACCTCGGTGACTGGACCGAAGGGCGGCCTGTGAACCTGGAGCGCGCCTTGAAAGTGGGCGATGAACTGGGGGGGCATATCGTGTCCGGCCATGTGGATGGTGTGGCGGAGATTGTGGCCATGAAGGACGAGGGTGACAGCACGCGCTTCACCTTCAAAGCCCCGGAAAGCCTGGCAAAATTCATTGCACCCAAAGGGTCTGTAGCGCTGAATGGCACGTCTTTGACGGTAAATGAGGTCGAAGGTTGTGATTTTGGCGTGAACATCATTCCGCACACCAAAGAGGTCACCACCTGGGGGCATTCCAAGGTGGGCGACAAGATCAACCTCGAGATCGACACTTTGGCGCGCTATGTGGCGCGGCTGGCGGAGATGAATTCTTAAGCCAGCGTGCGGCGGGCGCAACACGTCGGTATTGCGTCGGTATCGCGACTGTATTGCGGAGGTGCGATTTTGGCGCCTGTTGCATGCGCTGTGGGCGTTAAGATTTGGACGGCTGGGGAGCAACTCCCAGATCCCCGGATAATGTGGGCCAAATGAAGAGGCGCATATTTGTGGCCTCCTGTCAGGTTGCGCACGGGTTGAACGTGTCAGCTGTTCCTAAGACGAGCGGTGACACCTGGTTGATCGCGCATCCGCGCACAGTGCCGTTGCGTTTTTGAGGGCTAGGGCGTCGTGGCTGCACTGGCAATCGCGTGCCGCATGGGCTATCTGAGCCGCAACCAAGCGGAGAGACCTTATGTCCTTTGAACAGCCCGGACCCGTTGAGCAGAGCCTGCGTGACGCGATCAGCCCAATTGAAGAGATCATTGCCGACGCCAAGGCGGGCAAGATGTATATCCTTGTCGACCATGAGGATCGCGAAAACGAAGGCGATCTGATCATCCCGGCGGAGTTTGCCGATGCGGATGCGATCAACTTCATGGCGACGCACGGGCGCGGGCTGATCTGCCTGCCGATGACCGCAGAGCGCATTGACCGTCTGGGCCTGCCGATGATGGCGGTGAACAACTCGTCCCGTCACGAAACTGCCTTCACCGTGTCGATTGAGGCGCGCGAAGGGGTGAGCACTGGGATTTCAGCGGGTGATCGCGCGCTGACCATTGCCACCGCGATCAACGAGCAGAACACCATGGCAGCGATTGCCACACCGGGCCACGTGTTCCCGCTGCGTGCCAAACGTGGCGGTGTATTGGTGCGGGCCGGTCATACCGAAGCGTCTGTGGACATTTCCCGTCTGGCAGGCTGTCACCCCAGCGCGGTGATCTGTGAGATCATGAATGAAGACGGCACCATGTCGCGTCTGCCGGAGCTGGTGGAGTTTGCCAAAAAACACGACATGAAGATTGGTACGATCAGCGACTTGATTGCGTATCGTTCGCGCAATGACAATGAGGTGGTGGAAACCTCGCGCGAAACCGTGACGTCCGAGTATGGCGGCGACTGGGAGATGCGCATCTTCACCGATCAGATTCACGGCATTGAGCATGTTGTGATGATCAAAGGCGACATCACCACGCCTGAGCCGGTTCTAACGCGGACCCATGCGCTGCATGAAGCGAGTGATGTTCTGGGGCTGGGCCCGAAGTCTGTGAACGAGCTGCCAGCAGCCATGCGCAAGATTGCCGAAGAGGGACGGGGCGTTGTCTGCCTGTTCCGCGAAGTGCGTCACGGTCTTTATGCCGAAGAAGACGAAGGCCCCCGCACGGTGAAGCGCACCGGTCTGGGCGCGCAGATCCTCTCCAATCTGGGGTGTTCTGAACTGATCCTGCTCACAGACAGCCCGCAAACAAAGTATCTTGGCCTGGACGCCTATGGGCTGTCCATTGTGGGCACACGCCCGATCCTGACGGAGGAATAAGTCATGGCTGGCGCTGAAAAACACTACATCATGCCGCGTGCGGAATTCGATAAGCCGGTGAAGCTGGCGATTGTGATGTCGCCTTACTACAAGGACATCGCCGACAATATGCTGGCCGGGGCTGTGGCGGAGATCGAAGCTGTGGGCGGCACCTATGAGGTGGTTGAAGTGCCCGGCGCGCTCGAAATCCCAACGGCGATTGGCATTGCCGAGCGTATGAGCAACTTTGATGGCTATGTCGCCTTGGGCTGTGTCATTCGTGGCGAGACCACCCATTATGAGACCGTGTGCAACGACAGCTCGCGCGCGATCCAACTGCTGGGGCTGCAAGGGCTGTGCATCGGCAATGGTATTCTGACGGTGGAAAACCGTCCGCAAGCCGAGGTGCGTGCTGATCCGAAAGATCAGAACAAAGGCGGTGGTGCGGCGGCTGCGGCCTTGCATCTTGTGGCGTTGAGCCGTAAGTGGGGCGCTCAGCGCAAGGGAGTCGGCTTTATGCCCGCTTCTGAAGAAATCAAGATCGCTGGTGAACTCAAGGACAATCCAACGGCATGACCCTATCCGGCAACCAGAAACGCAAGATGAAATCCGCTTCCCGCCTCTATGCGGTGCAGGCGCTCTTTCAGATGGAGCACTCCGGCCAGACCGTGGATCAGGTGCGGGTGGAGTTTCTGGATCACCGGTTTGGTGCCGAGGTGGATGATGGCACCGACATGATCGAAGGCGATGTGGATCACTTCCGCAAGACCATCGAAGATGCGGTGAACTATCAGGCACCGATTGACCAGATGACTGATCGCGCATTGGTGGCGAAATGGCCGATCGACCGGATCGACCCAACCCTGCGGGCGCTGTTTCGTGCGGCGGGTGCCGAGCTGCTGCAAAGCGATGTGCCTGCCAAAGTGGCGATCACCGAATATGTGGCGATTGCCAATGCCTTCTTCCCGGACGGCAAAGAGGGCAAGTTCGTGAACGCGGTGCTGGATCACATGGCGCGTGAAGCCAAGCCCGAAGCCTTTTAACGCGGTTTATCCCACGTTAACTTTGCTCAGTCAGTGTGACGCGCAATCGAAAGGTTGCGCGTTTTTTGCGCTTTGGTCGCGGTGCGGCCAATGTGTCGCGCTTCTGTGACTTGCCGTTTTGAAACGGCTGTCGTTTAATGGTGCGTGAGGAGGCACTGCCATGCCAAAGCTGATTTCACTTTATATTCGTCAGGTGGCCATTGGGTTCGCCATTTCCGCCGCCTTTGTGGCGATGCTGCTGTATTTCAACGTTGCCAATCTGTGGCATCTGGTGAGCAGCAGTTCGGACGGCGTTCTGGCGGTGATTGTCATGTGGGTGCTCAACGGCATTGTCTTTGCCGGGGTGCAGTTTGGCATCGCGATCATGCGCATGAAGGACGATGATCAGCCAGGGGGTGGCAAGCGCAGCGCGTTGCCGGTGATGCTGGCAGAGCCGGTGCCGGTGAAGATTGACCGCCGCACCCCGCAACAGAGTCAGATCCGCCGCTGATCCGGCTTGGATAGGCTGCAAGCTGCAAGCGCCCCAATCGCGGGGCGCTTTTTGTTTCGGGGTCCTCGATGCTGTGCAGGGTTGGACAGGAGGCCATGCCAGTCTGTGTCGTGTGCCACCGCGTGTAAGGCGTCGGGGACAGCTGTCTCGCGCAAGGGATTCCATGTGGCGTTGCGCCAACGACGCGATGTGGGCACCGGTTGGGTTGTGCGTTCCTTCAAATACGGGCATCACTGTGAGAGATGTTCGAAATCCAATAAGTACAGGTGTTTTTAGGCTCGTGGCGCGTAGACTTTCCTCTCAGACTCTGGCCACGGGGAGCATCCTTGTCGCGCTCGCTGTGCTCGCTATGAAAATCGTCGCTTGGCGCCTCACAGGGTCGGTTGCGCTCTATTCCGATGCGATGGAGTCCTTTGTGAACGTGGCCGGGGCCGTGTTGGCTTGGGGAGCGATTTGGTTTGCGGAGCGGCCTGCGGACAAAGGGCACCCGTTTGGGCACCATAAGGCGGAGAATTTCTCGGCGATTGCGGAAGGCTCGCTCATCGTGGTGGCGGCCGTTCTGATCCTGCAGGAGGCCGTGACGGCGTTGCGTGCGGCCGACCAGCCGGAGATTGGCGCGGTTGGTTTGGGGGTGAGCGGTGTTGCTCTGGTGCTGAACTTCGTTTGGGCGCGGGTATTGATTGGGGCAGGACATCAGCGGCGCTCGCCCGCTTTGGAGGCCAATGGGCGTCACTTGATGACAGATGTTTGGACCACGGCGGGCGTGTTGGCGGGTTTGATGCTGGTTTCCTTGACTGGATGGCACGTCTTGGACTCGCTGCTTGCAGCGGTGGTGGCGCTCAACATTCTTCGAGAGGGCTGGAAGGTTGTCGTCTCCTCCGCAGGCGATTTGATGGATTCGTCGGTAGCGTCTGAGGAGCGCGAGGTGATTGAGGCCGCTGTCACCGGGGCGTCCCAAGGGGCTTTGCAAATTCATGATCTGAGGACGCGGCGCGCCGGACGGGTGGTTTTCATCGAGTTCCATTTGGTGGTCGACGGTCAAATGACGGTGCACCGGGCCCATGAAATTTGTGATGCGATTGAAGACAGCATACAGGCGCAAATCCCTGAGGCGCGCACCACCATTCACGTGGAGCCGGACGACATGCTGGAGGCCAATGGGCTGGAGCCGGAGTGAGTAGGGGCTTGGGGTGTACAAAGCGAGTAATTAGTACATTTTGGTTGAAGTTTATGTGCTGCGGTTGACGGCGGATTGCGTCCTTCTGCCGTACCGAGACTTTTGAGATACAGGTGAATGGCATGCAATGGTTGCTGCAAGATTTTGAAGACACACGGAAACTTGGGGATGCGCTCACGTCTTTGGGGCGAGATGTCAGTTGGCACAAAATTGTTCCTTTTGTCGGTGACCTGACGCCTCGGCCAATCATTAAAGACCCAAAAGCTGTGGTGTTGTTTGGTGCCTATAGCATGTGGAAGTATGCGGAATCGCACAAGTTAGAACCTGGGGTCTTTCGAATTGCGCCGTTTCTTCAGCAGTCTGTCTGGCATCCATACTTACTCAATGGCACGGATGCCCGTGTGATGTCGTTTGGCGAATGCGCTAGCTGCTTTTCGGGGGACAGCAAGATGTGGTTCTTGCGTCCGGTAGAAGACAGCAAGGAAGTTCCAGGCCGCGTCATGGCGGCTCAAGACATTGCGGACTTGTCAGCGCGCGTTTCGGCGTTGCCTGAAGGGGAGCTACCGATTGGTTCCTTACGGGCGGACACGTTGGTCATGTTGACAGAACCGCAAACAATTGATGAGGAGTGGCGCCTTTGGGTGGTCGAGGACCGCGTTGTCACCTACTCGCGCTACAAGCAGGCGGGGCAAGTTGGGTATGTGCATGACATTCCAGAGGACGCACTGAGTTTTGGACAGAAGATGGCGCAGCTTAACAGTGGTTATGCGCCCGCCTATGTCATTGACATCTGCCGGACAAAGGCTGGTCTGCGTATCATCGAGACAAACGGCATCAATGCCGCCGGCTTCTATGCAGCGGACTTGGAGCCTTTGATCCATGCAATAGAACGTTTGTGTGAGGCGTAAAGTGGCGGGCCCGCAAACGCAGCCGTGTGGTTATCTCATTCCCGAGGACCTGTATATACAGGTGGGCGCCAGGTAACCAGGCCAGGACCAGGACAGAGCCAGCTCCCTCGGAATTGCTTAAGGCCACCGGAATGCAACCGTATCACGAGAAGGGCAGCACCCGCCGACCCTCTATCTAGGCGCAGCGCAGAGGCGGCGCAAGGGGCAGGGGGCGCAAATCGCCTCTTGCATTTTGTTCTCTAAATGTTCACGCTGTTGCCATGGAAGACACGTCCCTCATCACGATGCAGCCCGGCCAATTGCTCGCCCGTGGCGTCAGTCGCCACCTGCGCAGCCATGGCTATGTCTCGATTGAGGAGTTTGTGCCCACGCGCGGCCTGCGGGTGGATGTGATGGCCCTTGGACCCAAAGGGGAGCTTTGGGTGATTGAGTGCAAATCCAGCCGGGCGGACTTTCAGACGGACACCAAATGGCAGGGCTATCTGGAGTGGTGTGACCGGTACTTCTGGGCCGTGGACACGGAATTTCCCACAGATCTGTTGCCGGAGGGCACAGGGCTGATCTTTGCAGATGCCTATGATGCGGAGATCATCCGCATGGCGCCAGAGGACAAGCTGGCCCCGGCGCGGCGCAAGAAGATGATCCAGAAGTTTGCCACCGACGCGGCGCGGCGTTTGCACCGGTACCGCGATCCCAAACTGGCCCCGATGCCGGAAGAAAGCTCTTAAGCATTCTCAGTCCCCAAATATCCCGGGGAGGAGGTGCAGCTTGCTGCAGCGGAGGGGCTGGCCCCTCCTGAATTCTTATTTCGCCATCTGTCGGGCGGTGGCTGCCGCCGCGCGAATTTCCTCGGCGATTTCTTCTGCTTCTTCCGGGTCAAAATCCATTGGGATTTCGATGCCGCCGCCTTCGATGTAAATCCGCACAAACCCCTGATCTGTGGGGCCGATTTGCAGGTTGGCTTCGATGTCGCTTTCGGTGTTGATGCCCATGACTGTCTCCTGGCGGATGTGTGGCCCCGAAGGGCACGTTCTCTTATCTTGGGAATTCGGGTATCGTGATCGCGGCCCAAAGGCAAGAATACCGCAGCTTTGAGCCTGTCTAGAACGGACGAGGGAACGATTATGATTGGCGATATCACGCTGCGTCCCTTTACGGGGGCAGATCTGGATTGGCTGGTGGAGGCCCACGCCACGCTTTATGCGCGCGAGGAAGGCTTTGACGACAGTTTTGGGCCCCTGGTGGAGACCATCTTGCACGGTTTCCTGTTGCAGCATGACGATGTGCGCGAGCGCGGTTGGGTGGCGACGCATGACGGGTATCGGCTGGGCAGCATTTTCTGTGTGCAAAGCCCGCAGCCCACTTTAGCCAAATTGCGTCTGTTTTTGGTGCTGCCGCAGGCGCGGGGATTCGGCTTGGGGCAGCATCTTTTGGAGACGTGTTTGGGGTTTGCCCGGGGCGTCGGCTATGACGGCATGACGCTTTGGACCCACAAAAGCCACGCCGCAGCCTGCGCGCTCTATGAAAAAAACGGCTTTGCGCTTGAGGCTGAGAAGCCGGTGACGAGCTTTGGTTGCGATCTGATCGAACAAACATACAAAATTGTATTTTAGGTGCTTGCATCCCCCGAACACTGGCGGTAAACCGCCCTTGTTGCCGCCTTAGCTCAGTTGGTTAGAGCACTGGTTTGTGGAACCAGGGGTCCTCCGTTCGAGCCGGAGAGGCGGTACCACCCCCCCCTTTTTTGATTGTTCATCTGCTCATGCATCATGGCGTATTGCGCATGGATACCGTTTTGACGTGCCCAAAAATGTGGGGCGGCTGCGGGAGGACATAACCCGCAAACCGCCCCGAAACGTTGACACACCGATGGGGATGTGAGTGCGTCAACGGGTGTTGATGGGGGGATGATCCATCAACGGTGAGTGTTCTTGTCCCGACAGCAGAGCGTTCGGGGGCTTATGCTATGGCGCCTTGCCTTTGAGCAGCCATTGTTCAAACAGCGCCACATCACTGGCGGGCCATGGGCCGTCGTTGGGCATCGAGCCATCTTTCAGGCGGGACAGAATCAAGGCGCCGTGTTGGCACACCGCCTCGTAGGAGCCGAGATCGAGATCACGTACCCGCATCATCATGGCGATGTCGTATGGGCGAAACAGCGGACGGATGTCGCGCGCGAACTGTGGAATATATTCCTCCGAATAACTCTGCTGAGGCGCAGCTGCCATTTCAGAGCCCCCCAGTCTGGATTCCAGAAGCGTCAGCTTATTGTTGCTTTGCGCGTTGCACCGCACCCCAACAAGAGGCTGTCCCGGTCCCCAAAAGTTTTTAATGTCGACAGCAGTTAGCGCCGTGTCGGCGCATACACGTGTGAGCACGGGCAAGACTGTATCCTCCGCATTCGGGGCGATGGCCTGCAGATCATAGGTCAATATACCGTCCTCTGGCGGGGTTTTATAACTGTGACGCTTGAGTGTCGGCGTGCGCCATCCCGATGTGACCGCGCGCGCTTGCACCTGAACCAGAAGATTGGACGACTGTGCGTCTTGTCGGGTCAGTGACACCTCATCGACGGCGTAAATCCGTTGACACATATGCGGTTGGTCCTTTGGCATGAGGGGTTAGGCGGTCACGTGATAGCCGCGCGCCCGGTAGGCCTCTGCAATGCGGAAACAAACGCCGCGAAAGGTCACTTCCTTGGTCAGAACTGCCAGATCCGGCACGGCCCCATCACGTAAAAAGGTGGCGGAGGCAAGAACAATCGCATGCAGAGCTTCGCCTGACGTGCCGTATCCAAAGTAGTCGGCGACGGCGTCGTCTATGTCGAAAGGGATCTGTGAAAACTCTGGGTGCTGTATGAGCATGGTGTTGAGAAACTCATTCCAGATGTTGCCCTGAACACTGAAAACGCAGCCGGAGTCACCAACGGATTGCAGTTCGAATGTGTTGGCGGGGCGTATCATGCCGGGCACCATATGCAGTGCCTGTGCCGGCTGTGTGCGGAGTGCGGTGTCGTCCGACGGGCTGTGCAGGTCAGACAGCGTGGCAAGACGCAGATCCAGGTGGTCCATCACACGATCCATGTGGCAGGCCAACGCGCAATCCCCGCCAGGCCAGTCAGTGCCTTCGCCCGCCATATGCAGCCCAACCGCATTTCCAGTGTCAGGATCCACCCAGCAGGCACCACTGTCACCGGGCAAAGAGAGCGACGCCATCGGGGCCGAGGCGTCTTTTGGCACAAGGCGGAAACCATCGATTTCGACGATTTTTTGGACTCCGTTTCCATGTGTGTGCACCACTTTGTAGGTGCCAACGCCATCCACGCGCGCATGGGTTAATCCAGTCGTGCGGCCATACTTGCACAGGGTGCGTCCTAAGGCGGCAGGCGCAACCCCTGTAAGCGGTAGGTCCAATTGCTTGAGTGTCGGGTGCCAAGGCATCGCACCGGTCAGTGTGGCGACGGCTGCATCGCCCTGACGCGACAACATGGATTTGGTCAGTCGGCCGATGGGCAGGCCGGACGTCCGCTGGCCATAGACAAGGTCACTGTCCGCGCCCGCAGGGGAGGATAGGACGTGCCAATTGGACAGGATGCCCGGTTTGCCGGTGGCGCGGTCAATGACAATGGCGCCAATGGTGCCCGCGTTGGCACCGCGACGTTGGCAGGTACTGCCGGACAGGAGCGTGGTTTCATACGTGTTTTGGGTGTCGCACTGATCGCGGTGGACTTTATAGGTGCTGGCCACGACATCCACTGGAAAGCCCTTGATGCGTCGCACAATGCGCTGGCCTGGGTCGAGCTCGTCTTCGGGCAATTTGGCGTCCACATGAACCCGAAGAGAGATCGAGTTGGTGGCCAAGCCTCCGACCCGTTTAAAGCCGATGTCATAGCCGGTCACATCTTTGCGGTCATGGTACATATCCCGCAAAGCGGCCAGCGCCGCTTGGTGGTCGTCTGCTGGGGCGGCGTTGTCAGTCGTAAGCTGGTCTGTTGGGCGGGGGCGGGACATTGAAACCTCCTTTTGATCGTCTTTGAGGTAAATGTGCCAAACCCAGCGTTATTCTTGCGTGATTTGCGTTAATCACGCTTTGTGGTGTGCAAGAAGGTGGGTTTATGTGGTGCGCAAAGCGCTTGGGAGGCGGGAAGACATGTTCACGCAATTGCAGGAATTTGAGCGGCGATTGGATGGGGATCTGATCCTGCCGCCTGAAACGCCTGCGTTTTGTGCGGCGGTGCTGCGACGTTTGAACTTTGTCTTTGTTGGCCGGCCGAGCGTCGTGCCGGGCCTGGTGGTCGCGGGTGGCCTGTTGACGGACGGCACTCCGGTTTCCGGAGCAGGACAGCGCCGAACGGGCGCGTTGATCCGCCTGGCTGGCGAAGCGGCAGAGCAATTGGGCTTGCGTGCAGCAGTTGACGGGCTCCCACGCGATCAGGACGTGCCTGTGTTGGATTGGCAAGGGGCCAGAACCGGGGGCTTGGACCGGGATGTGTTGCCGTTGTCGTCGTCTGAAACGGCAGGGTTTTCGGAAGGGTTGGCCGCGCATGTGGCGTTTTCAGAGGCCGTTGACCATGGGGTGCTGGAATTGTTTGAGCGGGATGCGGCGGCGCATTGGTGGGCGGGAGCGACCAAGGCGGTGCTTTTGTCCGGCACGGACGACATGGTCGACGGTATGCTTGGCGCCGGGCGGACGCGCAGCACCCGGATTTTGGATGTGACCTGTGACACGGGTGTGCCCGCTGTTGTGGCCGCGTCGTTTGATGCGCAGGGCGGCGGGTTCTGTTTTGGGGCGGCGGCGCGTGTTTCTCTGGTGGCGGCGGTGGAGGCGGCCATAAGAGAACTTGGTGCGGCAGAGTTTGGGCTAGCCCTTGAGCGATCGCGTGGCACGGATATGATATCGAATGATACGGGTTTGACCGCCCAGACCCTCACGTTGGCGCAGTTGGAAACAGATATGGTGGGCGACTGCAGATCGCTTCAATCGCAGACTGAAATGTGCACAAGCATGCCCAAACAGGCTTGGCCCGACGTTTTGCAAGAGAATGGGATTGGCATTGTCGATCTGGGTTGTGTTGAAGGGCAGTTTCGGGTCATCAAGGCTGTAAGTGCTGCGTTGCAATTGGGCCGAGAAACCCATGTTTGCCCAAGGTTTGCGTCGGCGCTTACGGGGATAAGACGTCAGACACAGGGGCCATTGTACTGATGGGACGGGAGCAGAGCAATTCTGCGGTGCCAGACAAGGCACCAGAGCGGCTTCACATCACGTTGATTGGCGGGTTTCAGGCCCGTTGTGGGGATCGGCGTGTTGACATCAAAAAGAAAAAAGCCGCTGCCTTGCTTGTGTTGTTGGCCCTGACGCCAGAGCTGCGCATGACGCGGGAGAAACTGCGCGGCGTGCTTTGGCCGGACAGTTCTGAAACGGCTGCGCAGACCAGTTTGCGCAATGCTGTTTGGGCCCTCAAAGCGTCGCTTTCGGATGCTGGTTTTGACGGAGTCTTTACCGACCGCAGCGACATCTGGTTGGCGCAAGAGCGGGTGTCCATTGACCTTGATGTTCTGCTGGAGGCGGCGGACCGGGGGGACATGGACAAAGTCCTGCGGGTCGATCCGCAAAAGCTGGCACAGTTTGATCGTGACCAAGTTGAGATCAACGACGTCTTTGCCTCGCGCGTGACAGAGGCCATGCAGCATGTCAGTGGGTTGATGCGCCATCGGCTGAATGCGGCGGCGGACAGTGCCGCAACGCAGGAACAGCAACTTGAGATTTTGCAGTTCATCGCGGGTATGGATCCGGCGGATGAAGGCGCGGCGCGTCGGCTGATCAAGGCGTTTTGGAAAAGCGGGCAGATGGCGAATGCGCTGACCGTCTATCAATCGCTGTGGAGCCTGTTGGATCAGGAATACGGCGAAGAGCCTTCCGAGGAAACGCAGCAGCTTGTGATTGACATCAAATCACCGGGACAGGCGCAGGCACCCAAAACCCTGCGCCCGGTGATTGTTGTGGCGCAGCCCAACTATGGGCATCTCACTGCGGCGCGGGCGGGGGAGGCGGAAGCCTTGCGTCAGGCGCTCTGCGCCAATCTTTCGCGCTTTCGTGAGTGGCAGATTTTTGATGCCGGGCTCATGGCTGATAACGTGCAGGTGGGCGAGCCGGGGGCCGCAAGCTATGCGTTGGTGTTGCAGCCGCAGGATTTGGGGGGCGAGCTGTCCTGTCGCGCGGTATTGTCAGATCGCGGCACGGGCGAGTTGTTGTGGTCTGAGACACTGACTGATGCGGGGCAGATGACTTTGGCGGAAGGGCCAGGGGCGGCAGCGCGTTTGGCTGTGGCGTTGAACATGCATTTGTCTGCCTTCAAAGGTCCATTGAGCGCAACGAACAAGACCGCGCCGAGTGCCTATGAGCGCTGGGTGGAGGCGCAGGGACATATTCTGCAGTTCACGCTGGAAGGATGGAAAACCGCAGAGGGTTTGCTGGATGACTTGATCCGGGACTATCCGGACTTCAGCCGCGCCTATTCCAGCCGAGCGTCGATTGAGAATATGCGGCAGATTTCGTTCCCGGGGCTGTACAGCTCGCCGGATATGCATGTCGAAGGGCTGCGACTGGCACGGCGGGCGATTGAACTGGATCCCATGGACAGCCGCGGACAGTTGGCTATGGGCTGGTCGGCGGCCATGTCACGCCAGTTTGAGCAGGCCGAATTGGCCTTTGATCTGGCATTTCAATACAATGAAAACGACCCTTGGACGATGACATCCTCCGCTGTGGGTCTGGCTTTTTGTGACCAGTTGGAGGCTTCCGGGCGGTTGCTGGATTTGTTGTTCAAGCTGAAGTTCCGTTTGCAGCCGTCACATTGGAGTTATGTGGCAGCGAGCCGGTTTATGGCTGGGGATTACGAGGGCTGTATCGCGGCGTCTGAGAAATCTGATGAGATTTCCCACGACGTTCCGGCCTGGCATGCGTCTGCGTTGGGGCTGGTTGGGCGGTTGTCTGAAGCGGCGTCGGTGGCGCGGCGGTTTGAGAGCATTGCGCGGGCCAACTGGGTGGCGGAAGGGCCACCGGAGCGGGCCGAGATCACACGGTGGTTGGTGTCCGGCTTCCCGATCCGCAATCGCAAGGTCTGGCTTGCGCTGCGAGATGGGTTGCGCTTGGCGGATATGCCGGTGCCTGATTTGATTCAGAGCGATAAAATTGCGCTTGGATATCAATTGGATCCCGGCACATCCTAAAGCATTAGTGCGGGGTTACACGCATTTGCGCAGGGCGTAGTCCGCAATTCGTTTGGAGCGGAAATTGTGCTCTTCTTCCGGCGGTGTGACCAGCGTCGCGTTATAGGCTTCGTCGTAGAAATCCGGCAGCGTGTAAGGGCTGGGCGGTGGCAGGTCGAGGTCATCTGGGTGCGGCAGCATGATGCTCACCACCTTCTGATCCGGCGCGTTGAAGATTTGCAACGGATCTTCGTCTTTGAATTCGTCAGCCAGTTCAGCCACGTTGCTGGGCACCTGCGCCCGGAAGTCCCCCACAGTGGCGGGCACGGTGTCGGCATTGCGCGCCCAGCCTTGTAGGATTTCTCCCATCTTCAAGTAGTTTTTGATTTTGATCTCATAGGGATCCATTGGTTGTCCTCCTTGTTTAGACAGTGTTTTCAGGTGATGTCGGTTGCCGCGACCAGTGTCGGCATGTCGCGGATGGGCGAGGTGCCATAGGCGGCCTGTTCCAATGCTAGGGCGAGATGTGCGTCCGTGCTTGTTGGCGTGTCGTCGGCAAATACAGGGCGGAAAGCTGCGCCGAGGATTAATCCGCCGAGCGGGCCGTAGGTGGCGCCATTGCCGCCGTCGATCTGTGCCTCAAGCGCAAGGAAGGTCACGAGCGGCAGGTTGGCCGTGATGGTGGCTTTGTCCGTGTCGGACATGGGGGGCTTGTGGCCCGGACGCACAGCGGCTTCGAGCGCAGCCATTCCGGTGGTGGCGACGCGGTCATAGTGGGTGGCGGCATCAAAGGGCACTGCAATGCCCTGTGTGGTGAGTGCGGATGCCGCCGCTTGAATGAGGTCCTGCACGCGGCCCAGACCAATCCATTTTTCGCGCACGAGATCACGCATAGCGGTGCCCGCCGGGTAGGTGGGTTTGGTGGGTTTGCCGGCGGTGGCCAGCGTCATGCCATCTGCCGTGTGAGGACCAAACCGGATCGCCCAGTTGAAATTGTCAGCTAGTGGCGCGCCGGGGGCGGTGAAGAACAGATCCCAGTCGATTTTCCAATCAATCGGCGTGGGCACCATGCCGGGTTCATGCAGGGAGGAATGGTTGATGATTTTGCGCAGATCGACCTCGCCGAGGTCATGAGGGCCAACACCGTTGTTCAGCGTGTATTCCGGGCGCACCATGCTGTGCGCCATACGGGCGATGCCGTAGGCGAAGAGATCATTTGTATCTGGTGCGCTGCGGCCAAGCGGCTCCAGCGTTGGCGTAGCCTCAAACAGGGCCAGTACATCAGAAGGCATGATGCGCGGCAGTAGGTCGTGACGCAGGATGCGGCGATAGATGCGCGCCGTTGCGAGGCGGGCCACGCGGGAGCGGTGATGCGGTGGAATTGGGTCTTGTGTGCCGGGCAAAGGCACAGTCGCGGTTTGCGCCACAAGCGTGTTGTAGACCGCATGAAAGAAGGCGGTGAGCTGCGCCAGGATGTTGTTGTCGTCATTTCGGGAATCCGGGATCAACACATCGGTGAAGGGGCCGTCCGCGTCCGGTGTGTCGGCACTATATCGGCTGCGGGGCAGGTCGGCAGCAGGCGCCAGACGGTCATCGGACATGCGTCCTGCGGGGCGGAATTTGCCAAGGCGCAACCGGTGTGTTCCGTCGGCATGGTTCATGTCAAAGGCATGGGGGCACACAATGGGGCCGCCGCCAAACAGGGTTTCCAATGCCAGTTTTTCCTGACGCAGGTTTTGCGAGCGGCCACCAATGTCGTCAAAGGTGCGCGGGACCATGGAGCTGAACACAAGGTCATGGCCTGCAAGTTGGAACAGGTAGGAATAGCCTGCTGGTACCCCCAGATGGCTGCCGCTAGGGGCGTTCAGGAAGCCCTTGGACGCGTTGGTCGCGCTGTTGTTGTTGTTGAGCAGAGTCGCGAGGTAGATGGTCATCTCCTCGGTGAGCGGGGAGGCGGGGGACGCGCCGCTGGTTGGGGCGAAGACGTCATCAACTTCAAGATCACGGTGCGACATTGGCTCAGTCCTTTTGATTGCTGAGACCACTCTAACGAGAAATGCGACTTTGCGATAAAATGCAGTAAGGTCGCGCATTTTCGCGCATTGGCGAAGAAAATAAGGGGAAAAACCGGTTTGTTTTGTCACATGTGAGGCGTGCGCGTTAACGGAATCACGATTCGTTAACGCCGGGATTGGACCGATTTTCCGGCGATGGGCAGCAACTTGAGAGGGGGGCGGTCACTTATTGTGCAGAAAATCTCATTGGAGAAATGGCCCAAACTGCGTATTCTGTTTCCGTATTGAGGGGAATGCTGTGAGGTCATGCAGTATTGGTTCCAACTGGGAGCCAATGGCCGTGTGAAGACGCAAAATTCTTGCGCGGCATTCCAAGCTGTTGAACGATTATAAGAACAATTGACCATAATTTCTTTTCACGGCCCTTTTGGGAGTGCAGGCATGTGTGTTCCTGCGGACGACCAAAATCCAATGAAGACAATTGTGCGCGTGTTGGGCCTGCTGGCCGCCTGCGTAGGTGGGACTCTCGCGCCGGTGGTATCGGCAGAGGTGGACCCGCTGGAGGTGCCTTATGCCGAGGTGACCTATGATGGCGACGAGACCTTGCGCGATTTTGTGGCACGGCATCTCAATGATCCTGATCTCTGGCCGACCGTGTTGCAGATCAACAAATTGACCTCGCCCGCGGACCTTGCCCCGGGGGCGGTGTTGCAGATGCCAGTGGCGCAGGTGGCGGCGGCGGATGCAGCGCTGAGCGAGGCTCTGCAAGCCATCCAGAAAGCGACATCGGAAGGCGCACGGCTGTTTGCGCCACAGGAGATTGGGGCCGCGATCGCGGATCGAGAGGCGGCGATTGGTGCGCGGGGGGAAGGGGCCTGGCGCAAGGTGGTGCGCTTTGCCGGATCCGCAACCGGACACGCGACAGAGGCGTTTGAGATTGCACTGGCGCAGCGGGATCGTGCGGCCGAAGCGTTGATCACCGACATTCATGGACGCGTGGAGGGGCGCGAGCCTGCCGAGGCGGCGTGGTCCGATCGCGGCCTAAACGATGTGCTGATCGAGTTTGAGAAAGTGCGCACCCTGACCAACTCGACCACGCAGGTGACCTTCCGCGATCTAAGCCGGCTGCGGCTGAACCCCAATTCCAACGCCACTATTCAGCGGATGCGCTCTGATCCTTTGACCGGCAAAGAGGTCACGAAAGTGTCGCTGGCCAACGGGGATTTCTATGCGTTGCTCAATCAGCTGTCGGATCGCGACAGTTTTGAAATTGATGTGCCGGGCCTGCAGACCACCACCGACAGCGATGACTTCTGGATCAAGAAGGACGCCGACAAAGCACTGTTTGTGAACTATGATTCCGCGCCACTGGATATTGAGGCCGAGACCACCAAAGTGTCTTTGGGACAGGACGAGGGCGTGGTGATCACCGAAGATGGCGTCGCGACGCGGGCCAAGGTGTTGGAATGGCCTTTGTTGAGCGCACCGATGGATCGAGAAGATGTGTACGGCTCGGGTGTACGCCTGGCGTGGCAGGCGTATCCGGAGGCCAGCGGGTATTGGTTTGAGGTCGCAGGTGATCCGGCGTTTAACCAGATGATTGCGACAGAGTGGGGCGTGAAAGATCTTGGCTTTGACGTGGCTGGGCTGGCCCCCGGTGCCCACTATTGGCGTGTGGCGGCGCTGGATGGCCTCGGATTGCCCGGCAAATGGAGCGAAGTGCGCCGTTTTGAAATGCGCCAGGACAGCACGCCGCCGTTTTTGACGTTGTTGTCTCCGGCGGAAGGCGTGTTGGTGGAGGCACCTGACGTTGAAGTGTTGGGGGCGTCTGAAGCAGGGGTGACGCTGACGATGAATGGAATGGCCGTAGAGGTGGCGGCGGATGGGAGCTTTGAAGCTACATTGGCGCTAACGCCTGGGGCCAACCAGATCGTGCTGGTGGCGACCGATCCGGCGGGCAATGTGTCCGAGAAACGCGGGCAGTTACGTTATGTGCCGCGCGTAGCAACGACGATGACGCTGAACCCGGATATGGCGCGGGATGACGCGGGGCAGCTGGTGAGCCGCAACGCAGAGATGACGGTTGTCGCTGCGACGTCAGCGAAACCTGGACAAGAGGTCATTCTGCGGGATGCCGTTGGGACAGAGGCCGGGCGCACGCGGATTGCGGCGGGCGGGGTTTTGGCAATCACGGTGCCGGTGGCACAAGAACCGCGCGCGTTCAGTGTCGAGGTTCTGTCGGAAGGCGGGGTGTCCACGGGGACGTTGGCGTTTCATGTGGTTCGGGACAGCGCCGCGCCGGAACTGGTGCTGGATGTTCCGCCACCGCGCGCCACGACGGATAAGGCGATCGACTTGACGGGCACGCTTGGGGATGCGGTGACGTTGGAACTCAATGGCGCAAAGCAGGACATCTTTGACGGCAGCTTTGCGATGCAGGCGGCGCTGACAGAAGGGCTAAATCTGCTGGAATTGCGCGCAGTGGATGCGGCGGGCAACGTTGGGGTGTTGGTGATTGAGACGCTTCTGGATCTCACACCACCGGAGATTCTGGACGCAGGGTTGTCCCGGCCGCAGGGCGAGGATGGGCCGGTTGAGATTGTGGTTACGGCGCAGGATGTGAGCGGGTTGCGTCAGGCGGCGCCGTATCTGGTCGAGGTCGGGGGCGAAGAGTTCGAGGGCTACCTGCGCTGTGACAGTGCCAGAGGCATTTGCCGCGCGAGCCTGCCGCCGACACCGGGAGAGATGCGTCTGATCGAGGTGGTGGTGCAGGACTACGCTGGCAATGAGGTGATCCGATGAAGAGGAGCGCGCGCATGACTTGGCTGAAACTGATGGTCGCGGTTTTGTCGGCTTGGGGGCTTTGGAAGGCACAGGCCAATGCGCAGGACATGGCGTCGCCTGCAGATCATGGTCAATTGGTTGTGTACGGCTCTGCTGCACCAACGCGGGAAGGAGATATTGACCACCGTGAAGTGATATTTTTTAGCGTTCCAAGTGGGTTGCGAGATAGAGTTTATGTGCGTGTGTTTGATCCAGAAATGCGTGGGGAGCATGATTTCCGCTATGGTGGTGGGGGCAATTCTCGCACGCTCTATCGGGTCTATGGTGGTGACGGCGCGCGCAACGGGGTGCCCATGCCTGTGCCTGTTGTTGACGGCGAGACGCCAACCAAGGTGACGCGCGACGCGGTTTTGGCCGCGGGTGCTGGAGAGGTCTTGCGGGAAGCCGAGTTTGGTTCCGAGGCAGAAACCGATCAGCAATGGGTGTCGCTGGGAAGTGTGCGCGCGCGGCAAGGCGAGGTGATTGGGGACCGCGCGTGGTTCCGGTTGGAGGTACTTGGCGCCGATGGGGATGACGGCAACGGGTTCAACGTGGATGTGAGTCTGCTGAGGGATGCGCATCGGCGGCCTGAGGGGCTTGAGATGATCGCCTATCAACCGACCATACGCTGGCCCGGGTCCGGGCCGGGCACGCGTGTGGAGTTTCTGGCCCCGACCGGGGACCTGATGGTGCAGAATTTTGACGGGGCGCGGGGCGATTTGCGGCTCGACCGGATGTATTCGGACTATGCGTTGCGGGCGTCCGGTCAGAATGTCTGGGCCAGTGAGGTTGTGGCGGCGGAAGAACTGGCAGGCGAGGATATTCTGTCGCTGACGCTGCAGGGTGGCTTTGAGACGCCCAATGATGTGACGCTGAGCCTGTTTGACGCGGATGGCCAAGCGGTGCCGATGTTAATGCCGCCCCGATTGGCGCCGGTGCCCGCGCGGCCAGAGGCGCTGCCAAGGGCGCGGGAGCTGGCGGATTGTTCCAGCGTGGCCTTTGACGGTAGCTTGGCGGAGGGCGATCCGCTGCTGGCCTATCGCTGGGACTATGGCGACGGAGGCAACTCAGAAGAGCCGGTGATTGTGTACAGCTATGGCGCGCCGGGGCGGTATGACGCACGGCTGCGGGTGCGGCTGCCGGGCACGCGCGCGGCGCGCGGGGCTGAGGCGGAAGTACCTGTGCATGTGCGCCTGGCCCCAAGGGCCGCGGCGGGCGGTGCCATTGTCGTCGCGCCGGGGGACGTGGTGCCGTTTTCCGGCGCAGGGTCCTTGCCATCCGATAGTCCGATCACGCGCTATCTGTGGAGCTTTGGCGACGGCGCGGCAGCAGACACGGTGGAGGCCAGCCATGTTTACACAGAGCCGGGAGAGTATCGTGCGGTTTTGCGCGTGAGTGACGACGCGGTGCACCCCTGTAACTTTGGCGTGGCGACCCGGTTGGTGATGGTGAATTTCCCGCCCGTGGCCGAGGCGGGCACGGATGTGAACACCATTGTGGGGCGGGCGGTCACGCTGGACGGGGCGGCGAGCTATGACGTTGATGGGGCCATCACCGGCTATGTTTGGGACTTGGGGGACGGCACAGAGCGCGACGGCAGTCGGGTGACGCATGTGTATCAGCAGCCCGGGATCTATCAGGTGGCCTTGTCGGTGCGCGATGACAGTGGTGTGGCCAATGCGACAAGCACCGACCGTTTGACCATTCGTGTGAACGCGCCACCAGTTCCCGCAATTGACGGGCCGGAGGCGCCGGTGGCTGTGGGTGAGGCGGTGATCCTGGATGGCAGCCGGTCCAGCGATGCGGATGGCGTGATCCTGTCGCACCTCTGGGACTTTGGCGATGGGGCCATGGGCGAAGGGCCGGTGGCGGAATACGCTTGGGCCAGCCCCGGTGTCTATGAGGTGACCCTCACCGTGATTGATGACAGCGGCACACAATCGGCGACCCAGCGCACGCGGTTTGAGGTGGTTGTGAACACCCGACCGGTGGCAGAGGCCGGGCCGGACCAGTTTGTCACCGTGTCCGAGGTCCAGTTTGACGGCAGCGGATCGCGTGACATTGACGGGCAGATTGCGCGCTATGTCTGGGAGTTTGGCGATGGGCGCACGGCAGAAGGGGTGAGGCCACTTCATTATTACGAAATTCCAGGGGTTTACGAGGTGGCCTTAACTGTCGCGGATGACAGCGGTGCGCCCCAAAGCAGCCATCGGGACACAATGCAGGTGGTGGTCAACAGTCGACCCATAGCCGACGCAGGTCCAGCGTTGACCGTCGCGCCAGGTGAGGAGTTTGTGCTCGATGGCGGGGCCTCGGTGGATCCGGATGGTTCAGTCGCGCAGTACCTGTGGCAATTTGAGGATGGCAGCACGCAAGACGGCGTGCGGGTGGCGCAGCGCTTTGACACGCCGGGGCTGCATCGGGTGCGCCTGCAGGTGACAGATGATTTTGTCGGCGGCGGCGCGGTGGATGAGAGTGAGGTTTTGATCACCGTAAACGCGCCGCCGGTGGCGCAGGCGGGGCCGGATCTGCGCGTGGCACCAGATGACACGGTGCGGTTTGATGCGCGCTCAAGCTTTGACAAAGACGGGCTGCTCGCCGGATATCGTTGGGAGTTTGATGATCTGCAGGCCCCGTTGGAGGCCGCGGTGGTGGAGCGCGCTTGGCCGGTGGCGGGGGTGTACAATGCGCGTTTGGTGGTGCGGGATGGCAGCGGCGTGGCCAACTCCACCGCGCAGGACAGCGTGACCATCCATGTGAACCACCGCCCCGAAGCAGAGGCGGGACCGGCGATTGATACGGATCGGTTGCTGGTCACCTTGGATGCCAGTGGCAGTAGCGATGCGGATGGCGACGCGCTGATGTATCTTTGGGATTTTGGCGACGGGTCTCAGCCGATGATTGGCAAAACAGTGAGCCACGTTTTCCCCAAGGCGGGCAGCTATCCGGTTACGCTGCGCGTGGATGATGGCACGGGGCTGAGCAACGCGCAGGATGTGGATGCCACCACGGTGATCATCAACGCCGCGCCGGTGGCGGATGCCGGGGGCAACAAAGATGTGTGCTCCGGCCAGTCGATTATCTTTGATGCTTCGGCCAGCGCGGATGAGGATGGGGACCTGCTGAAGTATCTGTGGGACTTTGGCGATGGCACGTTGTCTGAGGTGATCAATCCGACTAAAACTTACGAAATGCCAGGCACTTACCCGGTCACTCTTCAAGTGGAAGATGAGAGCGGCAGCACACGGGGGTCTGATCTGGACCGGATCGCGGTGATTGTGCGCGAGGGTCCGATTGCCAATGCCGGGCCGGACATGACGGTCTGTGTCAATCAGGAGGTGCGCATGGATGGAAGCGGCTCCACTGATGCGGACGGGTCGGTCAATGGGTTTGAATGGACCTTTGGCGATGGCAGCCGGGCCAGCGGGGCGACGCCGATCAAGAGCTTTGAACGGGCGGGCGACTATGCGGTCACGCTCACCATCACCGGCGACGCGGTTGGGGAATGCAGCCCGCTGGATACCGACACAGTCAATGTGAAGGTCTTGCCTGCCCGTAGTCAGCGGATCGACGCGGTGGAGCGCGCGCCAGTGAACAGCGCCGTGACCTTTGCCGCCGTACTGGGCGATGAGACAGGCACGGGCGAGCCTGTGCGGTATGACTGGACCTTCTCGGACGGAGGCGCGGCTGAAGGCGCAGAAGTGTCCTACGCCTTTGCCGAGGCGGGCGCTTATTTGGCGACGCTGACCACGACGCTGGAAGGCGGCACGCAGGACTGCGGGCAATTGGTCACGCGCCACAAAATCCTGATCAATGCTGCGCCGACACCTGACGTGGACGCCCCTGCACAGGTGGCAGTTGGCGTTTTGGCGCGGTTTGATGCCACCGACGCGGAGGACAGCGACGGGGTGATCACCCGCTACCTTTGGGATTTTGGCGACGGTCAAACGGCGGAGGGCGTGTCGGTCGTGCATCGGTATGAGACGCCCGGCGTCTATGATTTGTCGTTGGAGGTTACGGACGACGCCGGCGTTGCCAACAGCAGCGCCATATGGACCCGTGAGATGCAGGTGAACCCGGCGCCATTGACTGGCGTGGATGTGGCTGGGGCCTTGTGTGCGGGTGACGACAAAGCTTGGGAGTTGTCGGTGGGGCCGGGGGTGGCGGTGGCCTGGGATTTTGGCGATGGCGGCACGGGCAAAGGCGCGGCGGTGACACACCGCTACACCACGCCGGGGCTGTACCCGGTTACGGTGTCCACCGATGATGGCAAAGGCTTGGCGAACTCCAGCCAGTTGGAGCAGGTCTATGCACGGGTGAATGCACCGCCGACCGCCGACGCGGGGCCCGACCGCGTGGTCTGTCCGGGTGAAGACGTGGCGTTTCGGGCCGGGGCTTATGATATGGACGGCAAGATTACCGATCTGCTGTGGCGCTTTTCCGATGGGGTTGAGTTGTCCGGCGCAGACGTCAGCCGGCGGTTTGACACCGCAGGGCCTGTCACCGCAACCTTGATTGTGACCGATGACAGCGGTGCCAGCTGTGCTGTTGGGCAAGACACGGCGGAGATTTTGGTGAATGCCGCGCCGGTGATCAGCGCGGGTGAAGATCGTGAAACCCCGGTGGGGGCGGCGCATGATGTGCTGCGCTTTGACGTCAGCGATGTGCGCGATCCGGATGGGCATGGCGTGGAGGTCAGCTGGCAATTTGGCGACGGGGCAGGGGGCTATGGTGCTGTGACCCGCCATGCCTACGGCGCGCCGGGCACATATACAGCCACGGTGACGGCGCGCGACAGCACCGGATTGGCCTGTGGCGTGTCCACCGACAGCGTGCAGGTGCTGGCCGTGTCTCGGAGTGAGGGCAATTGATGCGGTTCCCGCTGCCGCTCAAGTTCTTTCTGTTTGCCGCGTTGATTGCCGTGGTGCCTTTGGCGTTGGTGGGCAATAACCTGGTGCAGATTGCCCGCGAAGAGCTCAAAAGCGCGGTGAACGAGGACCTTACCGGCGTGGCTGGGCAATTGCGCAGCGAGTTTGACAGCCTGTATCAAGGGCGTTGGCTCGCGCCGTTGATGGTGATCCGCTCTGGCGTGGACAACCCGGAGCTGGATGTGGCCCTGAAGGTGGCGCTGTTGACCGAAGGCATGGCGCAGCTGCCGGATATGGTGTCCTTGCAGCTGAGCGTTGAAGGGTCCGACATTCCGGTTCTGGTGAGCAATGAGGATTTTGCCGCGCAGCTGTCGACGGCTGGGCTTGATCCGGTGCAAACCTTGTCGATCAGCAATGACCTGCTCGCCAATATCGAGGGCACCGGACAGTTTGGGCGGCCGCTTATCAGTCAAGTTCCGGCAACTGGTGACTGGTTGGCCACGTTGGCTCTGCCGATGGAAAGCACCATTGCCGGGCGCAAGCTCACGCTTGGCGCGCGCATCAACCTCAGCACGTTGCAGCGCAGTGTGATGCGCCATCCCTTTGCAGCGCGGGGGGAGATCACCATTGTGGATCATGCAGGGCGCGCGGTTTTGGTGGACGCGCCAGAGGTACTGGCAGAGCGTGCCATTGTCGCCTCCGCCATGCCACTGATTGTGGCGGGGGCGCGAGCGGATGCGCTGGAGGCGTACGTACGGCCGGATGGCATGGAAATGTTGGGGGCTTATGCCTTTCCGGATTGGTTTCCATTCGCGGTGATTGCCGAACTGAGCGAAGAAACAGCCTATGCGGTCATATCTCAGATGATGCAGCGCATCTTGATTGTGGGCAGCTTGGGCTTTGCTGCGGCCTCCATGGGCGCGTTGATTTTCTCGCGCCGCCTGACACGTCCGATCCTGAAAATTGGGCGCGTGGCGGATGCCGTCGGCGAGGGCGATTTCTCGCAACGGGTTGAGGGCGTGCGGTCTCGCGACGAAATTGGCGATCTGGCCGGGCGGATCAACGTGATGGCTGGGCAATTGGGGGAACGGTTGGAGCTGATGAAATTTGTCAGCCACGAGACGGTGACGGCCATTCAAAACCGGGATGGCGACCGGATGCGGCGCGGCGGCGAGCGGCGGGAGGTGACCATGCTGTTCTCTGACATTCGCGGCTATACGGCGTTTTCGGAAACTGTGTCGCCGGAAGAGGTGATTGATGTGCTCAATCGCTATTTTGAAATCCAGTCCGAGATTGTGGAACGCCATGGCGGGGATATCGACAAGTTTGTCGGCGACGAACTGATGGCGATGTTTGTTGGTGAAGACAAAGAGGACCGCGCAGTGCGCTGCGCTGTGGAAATCAAAGACGCGTTGGCGGCGTCGTTTGGTGCGGAGAGCGGGCGGGAATTGGCCGTGGGGGTGGGCATTGCCTCCGGCGACGTGGTGCTTGGCGCGATGGGCGCGCGGGATCGAATGGACTACACGGTGCTGGGCTCAACCGTGAACTTGGCCGCGCGGCTTTGCGGCCAGGCAGGACCGTGGCAGGTGTTGGTGGATCGGGAGACCTGTGATTTGGTCGATGAAGGCATAACACTGCAAGAGTTGGCTGCCGTGCGCCTCAAGGGTTATGCCGATCCAATCCCGGTATTTGCTGCGCAAGCCGAGACCAAACAGTTGGAAAAGCTGCCCTAATCTTCTCATTCCACAAATGTCTTGGGCGAGGCGCGGCGTGCGGCGCCGGGGGCAAGGCCCCCTTACTCGCTGACCGAAGCCCCAAATGCGCCCGGAGACAACACCACTTCCTGACGCAACGCGCCGGTGATGCGGTCATGGATCAGGATGCGGTTGTCCTCGGTCACAATCGCGACCCAACCGTCGCCCATGGTGACCGCCTGCGCCACTGCGCCGTCTTCCAGCGCTAAGTTTTCCGGCAAGATTGGGCCATCGTCACGGAAGCGCATGACAAGCAGGACAACCAAGGCTAAAAGCCCGACAACCATCACCACCGTCATGCCCGTCACCAATAGGCGCAGGAAGCGCAGGTTGGCGGGTTCAATTGGTTCCGGAGAAGAGTCCATGGCTGAGGCCCTTGTAGAATTTGTGATTGCGGACAACCCGCCCAAGCGTCTTGATAAGGCGCTTTCGCGCGATGTGCCAGTGGAAGCCAGTCTGAGCCGCACCCGCTTGGCCAAGCTGATTGCGGAAGGCAGCGTGACCTTGGATGGCGTTGCGGTCGCGGATCCAAAGCACAAGGTTGCAGGCGGGGAGGTCGTAGTGATCACGGTGCCGGTGGCCGAGGAGAGCCATATCGGGCCGGAAGACATTCCGCTGGCGGTGATCTGGGAAGATGATGATCTGATTGTGATCAACAAACCGGCGGGCATGGTGGTGCATCCGGCGCCGGGCACGCCCAATGGCACGTTGGTGAACGCGCTGCTGCATCACTGCGGCGATACGCTGTCCGGGGTGGGCGGCATGAAGCGGCCCGGTATTGTGCATCGGATCGACAAAGAAACCAGTGGGTTGCTGGTGGTGGCCAAAACCGACGCGGCCCACCAAGGGCTGGCGGCGCAGTTTGAGGCCCACACCGTCGAGCGCTACTACCGCGCGGTGTGCTACGGCGTGCCCGATGCCAATGATCCCCGTCTGCGGGGCGTGCGTGGGGTGAATTTTGAGCCCGGTAACATCATGAAAGTCACCACGCATCTGGCCCGCCATAAGACCGACCGGCAGCGTCAGGCGGTGTTGTTTGAAGGTGGGCGCCACGCGGTGACCCGGGTGCGGATTGTCGAACCTTTTGGCGATCCTGCGGTCGCCTGTTTGGTGGAGTGCTGGCTGGAAACTGGGCGCACACACCAAATCCGCGTGCATATGGCCCACGCCGGTCACGGGTTGATTGGCGATCCTGTGTATGGCGGGCGGCGCAAGTTGGGCGAAAAGGCCATCGGCGTCAAAGGCGCGGCGGCGGCCAAAGCCTTTGCGCGCCAGGCCTTGCACGCAGCTGTACTGGGTTTTGAGCATCCGGTGACCGGCGAAGACCTGCGGTTTGAAGCGCCTTTGCCAGAGGACATGGCGCAGCTGATTGCGGATCTCGGCGGGCAGTGACGGGCGCAAACAGGCTTGTAACAATCTGCACGTGGTTGTGAAAAACCACGTCAGCCGTGGAAAGCCTGCGTAGGAAACCTTACTGTGAGAGTCGGAAATTTGCGCGGCATGCTTGAAACCCTCCGTTAGCGCCCTACATGGATGTTAAAGGTTTAAACATGCGCGCAGTGAAGCAGCGTAAGACAGACAAGGGAGGCATTCGCCATGAGCAACTACAAGAATCTGCCGGCACCCACACCAGAAGGTGGCCTCAACCGCTATCTTCAGGAAATTCGCAAGTTCCCGCTTCTGGAGCCAGAAGAAGAATACATGCTGGCCAAACGCTGGGTTGAGGAACAGGACGCGGAAGCAGCGCATAAGATGGTGACCTCCCACCTGCGTCTCGCGGCCAAAATCGCCATGGGCTATCGCGGCTACGGCTTGCCTCAGGCGGAAGTGATTTCCGAGGCCAACGTGGGTCTGATGCAGGCTGTGAAGAAATTTGATCCTGAAAAGGGCTTCCGTCTGGCGACCTATGCCATGTGGTGGATCCGTGCGAGTATTCAGGAGTATGTGCTGCGCAGTTGGTCCATGGTGAAGCTTGGCACCACCTCGGCGCAAAAGAAGCTCTTCTTCAACCTGCGTAAGGCGAAAGCGCGTATTGGCGCGCTGGAAGATGGTGATCTGCGCCCTGAAAATGTGCAGCGGATTGCGACCGACCTTGGCGTGACCGAGGACGAGGTGATCTCGATGAACCGGCGCCTGTCTGGTGGGGACGCTTCGCTGAACGCGCAGGTTGGCACCGAGGGTGAAGGCACCATGGAGTGGCAGGATTGGCTGGAGGATGAAACCGCCAACCAAGCTGCCGACTATGAAGCGAAGGACGAGCTCGATGCGCGCCGCGAGCTTCTGGTTGAGGCTATGGATGTGTTGAATGATCGTGAGAAGGACATTCTGACCCAGCGCCGCTTGGCGGAGAAGGCGGTCACTCTGGAAGACCTAAGCGGTCAGTATAATGTGAGCCGTGAGCGGATCCGTCAGATCGAGGTGCGCGCGTTTGAAAAGTTGCAAAAACGGATGCGCGAATTGGCTGCCTCCCGTGGGATGTTGACAGCGCACTAAGCAATCGCTGGAAAATCAAACACTGAAACCGGCCCCTTGGTGGGCCGGTTTTTTGTTGTCCACGGGAGCGGATGAACTAGGGTGGTGGCACAAAATGGGAGCGCTATCATGATCACCTCACCTGTCCGTTGGGGCATCCTCGGAGCCGCCAACTTTGCCAAGACCACCATGGGACCAGCCATCCATGCCGCCACAGGCGCGGAGCTGGCTGCTGTGGCCTCCTCCAGCGCCGAGAAGGTTGCAGGGTTTGCAGCGTTTGCGCCTAGGGTGCGGCATCATCAGAGCTACGAGGATCTGCTCGCCGATCCGGAAATTGACGCGGTATACATCCCGCTGCCCAACCATTTGCATGTGGAATGGGGCATTAAGGCGCTGGAGGCAGGCAAGCCCGTGTTGATCGAAAAACCTGTAGGCATGGATGTGGCGGAAATTGACCGCCTGATCGCTGCACGAGATGCATCAGGGCTGTTGGCAGCGGAAGCCTATATGATTGTGCACCACCCCCAGTGGCAGCGCGCCAAAGCGTTGTTGGCCGAAGGGGCGATTGGCAAACTGGTGCATGTGAATGGGGCGTTTTCTTTCTTCAATGATGATACCGGCAACATTCGCAATCAGGCGGCGGCGGGTGGCGGTGGGCTGCGTGACATTGGGGTTTACGTCATGGGGTGCGTGCGCTTTGCCACCGGTCTGGAACCGGTGCAGCTAGACTATGCGCGCCTGCAATGGGAGCACGGTGTCGACACGTTTGCCGACATGGGCTTCACCTTTGGGGGCTTCACCTACCAAGCCTATACCTCCATCCGCTCGGCCCCACGGCAAGAGATGCATTTCCATGGCGAGAAGGGCCTGATGACGCTCACCTGTCCGTTTAATGCAGGCAAGTTTGATCAGGCGGAACTGCATATGTCGATGCCGGATCAGACAAAGCGGATTGAGCGCTTTCCTGTGGTGAACCAATATGTGCAGCAGGTGGAGGCTTTTGGCCGCGCCATGCGGGAGGGCGAAGCTTATGCCTGGCCGCTGGAGCAGGCGCGAGGCACGCAAGTCATGATTGATCAGGTGCTGGCGCAGGGCTGACACCGCGCAATTGGTCAAAAGAAAACCCCTCGCAGGCAAGCGCTGGCGAGGGGTTTTCTATTGCTTAGATCGCAGACCGGATTATTCGGCTGCGTTGCTTTCTTCCGTAGGGGCAGGCTCTGCTGAGGTTGCTGCCTTTTTGGAAGAGCGACGCGGTTTCTTCTCGGTCTTCTTCTCGGTCTTCTCCTCAGGCGCGTCCGCCTTGTCCTCGGCCTTTTTGCGTGGCGCGCGTTTGCGCGGCGCTTTCTTCGGCGCAGGCGCTTCGGCTTCTGGTGTGTCTACCAAGCTGCTTTCGGCCACGTCCACGATCAGGTCTGGCTGATCAGCTTCGGATGGGTCAACCACAGGCTGCGCGTCGGCTTCGACTGGGGTAGGG
Organism: Paracoccaceae bacterium; assembly: GCA_014872815.1. Taxonomy (GTDB): domain Bacteria; phylum Pseudomonadota; class Alphaproteobacteria; order Rhodobacterales; family Rhodobacteraceae; genus Shimia. The sequence goes on along the minus strand of WKFK01000014.1, from coordinate 708,386 downwards.
GCTTTGTCTCGGTTGCCACCGCCATTGCCTTCGCGTTCTTGACGCTCCATGCGCTCGCGGCGTTCGCGATCGCGCTCGGCCTGACGTTCACGGTTCTGGCGGTCCTGCTCTTCGCGGCGCGCTTCTTGTTCGCGCTGTGCTTCGTTCAGCATGCGCTGGTAATGTTCTGCGTGCTGTTGGAAGTTTTCCGTGGCAACCCGGTCATTACTCAACTGGCTGTCGCGGGCGAGTTGGTTGTATTTGTCGATCACCTGCTGCGGGGTGCCGCGCACCTTGCCTTCTGGGCCGGAGCTGTCGAACACGCGGTTGACGATGTTGCCGGAGGGACGGTTGCGGTTAGATTTGTTCCGCGAACGTGACTTCGAAGATCTCATTGTTTTTGTAATCCAGCCTTGGTCAATGGCAATCGCTCATCCCGTTTCACGCCTCGTGCGCTCTGTCTTCCGGGGGCGACAATTTATGGCTTGATGTCCAATCGGGACCGCCCGCGAAAGGGGCATCCACCAAAAGGACAGGAACTTGATATTGCGCCTTGGGCGTTCGCACAAGTGCTTTTATCGCGCCAAAGCTTGCAAAAAGGAAAATTTGCGTGGGTTTTAGACCTTTTGCCCGATCACCACGCGGTCGCGTCCGTCCAGATCAGGCTTGATGGCGACGTTTATCAGGCCCGCATCCTCAAAGAGCGCAGCCACTTCCGGACCTTGTTGCCACCCGATCTCCACCATCAGCCAGCCGCCCGCATTGAGGTGCTCTGGCGCGCCAGCGGCGATCTTGCGATAGGCGGTAAGGCCGTCGGCTTCGTCGGTGAGGGCCATGCGCGGCTCAAAAGAGAGTTCCGGCGCGAGGGACGGCATTTCGTCCAGCGCAATGTAGGGCGGATTGGAGACGATCAGGTCGAAAGTGCCATCGATGGCCGAATACCAGTCGCTTTGGAGCAGGGTTAGCCTATCGCTTAGCTCTAGCGCTCCGGCGTTTTGTTCTGCCACTTTCAGTGCGGCAGGCGAAAGGTCGGTGGCGACGCCTTTGGCTGTCGGGGATTCAGCGAGAACCGACAAAATGATGGCGCCAGTGCCGGTGCCCATGTCCAACACCTTGGAGAAGCGGATGCCGAGGGCCAGCGACACGAGAATTTCTGTCTCCGGTCGGGGATCAAGCGTATTGGCCGTGACAATGAACTCGTGATTGTAAAACGCGCGTTTGCCTAGAATGTGGGAGACAGGTTCGCGAGATTGGCGGCGCTTGAGCAGCGTTTCCAGCGCCTCCGCCTGTTCTGGAGACGCCTCTTCGCGCAATTCCAGCGTAAGCCGGTCTGGGCGAAGGCCAGTAGCATGGCTGACCAGAAGGCGGGCTTCCTTCACCGGATCGTTGACCGGAATGTCCTGCAAGACCTCAACGGCGCGTTTCACCAACGCGGCGATGGTGCCGGTCACCCGTTCATCTCCGCCAGCGCCGTTGCTTGCGCATCCGCCGTCAGCGCATCGATGGTTTCGTCCAGATCTCCAGCCATCACCTGATCGAGCTTATAAAGCGTGAGGTTGATACGGTGGTCGGTCATGCGGCCTTGCGGAAAGTTGTAGGTACGAATGCGCTCAGAGCGGTCGCCAGACCCCACCTGACCGGCGCGCTCTGCGGCGCGTTCGTCGGCCAGGCGTTGGCGCTCCAGATCAAACAGGCGGGTCTTCAGAACCTGCATCGCGATCTCGCGGTTGCGGTGTTGCGACTTTTCCGAGCTGGTCACGATGATGCCGGTCGGCAGGTGGGTGATGCGCACAGCGGAGTCGGTGGTGTTCACGTGCTGACCACCAGAGCCGGACGCGCGCATGGTGTCGATGCGGATGTCGTTGGCGTCGATCTGAATGTCCACGTCTTCGGCTTCGGGCAACACGGCGACGGTGGCGGCGGAGGTGTGAATGCGCCCACCGCTTTCGGTGGTGGGCACACGCTGCACGCGGTGCACGCCAGATTCGTATTTCATGCGGGCAAAGACGTTTTCGCCTTTGATATGGGCCACCACCTCTTTGATGCCGCCCAGTTCAGTGGCGTTCTCTTCGAGGATTTCCAGCTTCCAGCCGCGGGTTTCGGCGTAGCGCTGGTACATGCGCAGCAGGTCACCGGCAAACAAGGCTGCTTCGTCGCCACCGGTGCCCGGGCGGATTTCCAAAATGGCCGGACGTGCGTCTGCGGCGTCTTTGGGCAGGAGTGCGAGTTGCAGGGCGTGCTCAGCTTCGGGCAGGGCGGCGCGCAACTCTGGCAGCTCTTCTTCGGCCAGATCTTTCATGTCCGGATCAGACAGCATCTCTTCGGCTTCTTCGATGTCGCCGAGAAGCTTTTGGTAGGCCTGTACCTGCTCCACCACTGGTTTGAGATCGGAATACTCTTTGGCAAGCGCGGCAATATCGCCGCTGCCTTCGGCCATCTGGGCCTCAAGGAACTCAAAACGTTGGGTGATCTGATGCAGTCGTTCTATCGGTACCATGCCGCTAAGTGGGACAATACGCGGGTTTGGTCAAGGGCAGGGTTTGCGCTATACTGGGCGTATGAAGCAACTGACCCTGATATTTGCCCTTTTGGCGGGCACGGCCACAGCGGATGGCATGATTAACGGCGTGCCGGTGGATTGCTACTGCACCGACAAACAAGGCCAGCGCATCGAGATTGGCGAGACCATCTGTTTGCAGGTGGATGGGCGTATGTTCATGGCGCAGTGCCAGATGTCGCTTAACGTGCCGATGTGGCGCGAGATTTCGCCCGGGTGCCTGAGCTCCAGTCTGAACGCGCCGTTACAGAGCGTCGATCCAAGCCTCGACGCGGGTGGCGTTCACACCAAAATCCTTGCGTCCAAATCGTGAGCGGCCATAGATTTTAAGCACATCACCGTCCTGATGGGCGGTGGTGTAGTCCGGATAGGCCATCAATTTAGAGCGGGTCACATAGGTGACCATACCCTCGCCAACAGAGCCCGCAAGCACGGTGGTGCGCGGCGTACCGACCGCCACTTGATGAAAGCGGGCGAGGCCGTCGGGGCCGACCACCACAAGCCGACGCACGGCGTTTTCGCCGTCGCTGTCCTGAGCGATTTGAGGCTCTTTGTGCCATTTGGTGGGGGCGCTTGGTGCAAAACGCACATACGCGGCAAGGCCAAGGGCCAGCACAATAATCAGCCAAAGAAATGTCATTTTCCGCACCCCAAAACTTACAGGCCGAAGCGCTGCCCTCCATTTTAGAGATCATACGCTTTGGTGCGTCGGGTAGATCACCCGACGCTGGTACCCTAAGCCGCGCGTATGTGGGTTTCCAGAGACAAGCAAGTTAACGCCGCGTCCATCCCCAGAGACAGATCAATTCCAAGGCAATATGCGCCCCGGCCACGGCGGTGGCTCCGGTGGTGTCAAAGGGGGGAGAGACCTCGACCACGTCGCCGCCGACCAGATTGATACCTGCAATGTCGCGCAGGATGATGCTGGCCTGTCCGCTGGTGAGACCGCCCCAAACCGGGGTGCCGGTGCCGGGGGCAAAGGCCGGGTCCAACCCGTCGATGTCAAAGGTCAGATAGGTTGGGTGGTCGCCCAGGATGTCACGGATTTTCTGCGCCACGGCCACTGGGCCGGTTTCATGCACTTCGCGCGCGTCGATGATGTTGAAACCCAATGTGTCCGGGTTTTCCGTGCGGATGCCAACTTGCACGGAGCGTTTGGGGTCGATCAGACCATCCTTCACTGCCTTGTAGAACATGGTGCCATGGTCAATGCGGTTGGGTTCATCATCCGCCCAGGTGTCGGTGTGGGCGTCAAACTGCAACAGGCTCAGCGGACCAAATTTCTCGGCATAGGCTTTGAGGATGGGGTAGGTGATGTAGTGATCACCGCCCAAAGCAATGCTGGCCGCGCCACCCGCAAGAATGCCGCGAATGTGGTTGGTCAGCGCCTCGGGAAAGTCGGCCACGCGAGCGTAGTCAAAGGCCACATCACCATAATCCACGATGTTGAGCTCGCTCAGCGGATCGTAGCCCCAGCCATAAGGCGGATCAAACGCTTGAATGGCGCTGGCCTCGCGGATGGCGCGCGGGCCAAGGCGGGTGCCGGGGCGGTTGGTCACAGCCTGGTCAAAGGGGATTCCTGTGATGGCGATGTCCACGCCGGTGAGGTCTTTGGAATAGCGGCGGCGCAGGAAAGACGTGGCCCCGCCAAAGGTGTTTTCAAAGCTCAAGCCGCGCGGGTCGTCGCGGGTGAAGGCCATATCAACTTGGGTTTTGGCATCTTCCAGTGCCATGGGCGTGTTCCTTCCTGCAGAATTTGATCAAATTTCGCAAATCCACCGGAAAGGTCAAGCCTGAAGAGGCGGTGCAGGCGATCTTGTGCCAAGACCGCCCTCAAATTGGTTACAGCGGCTGCGCGGTTTCCACCAAGCGGGCAAAGAAAGACGCGCCGATTGGGGAGATGTCGTCATTAAAGTCAAACGCGGGGTGGTGCAGGCCAGCCCCTTCGCCTGCGCCCAGGAAGAGGTAGGCGCCGGGACGGGATTCGAGCATGTAGGCAAAATCCTCAGCACCCATTTCCATGCCTTGGTCCGCGTTCACAGCCACGTCGCCAGCGATGTCGCGCGCCACGTCGGCAGCAAAGGCGGTTTGCGCTTCGTGGTTCACAGTGGCGGGGTATCCCACGTCGATGTTCAGTTCGGCCTCAAGACCATAGGCGGCAGCGGTGCCTTTGGTGATCTCCTCCAGACGGCGGTGGATCATCGCCTGCACCTCTTTGTCAAAGGTGCGGATGGTGCCGTTGATGAAACCGCCATCGGGGATCACGTTGTCGGCGGAGCCGGCGTGGATCTGGGTGACAGAGACCACACATTCGTTGCGGGTGTCGTGGTTGCGGCTGACGATGGTCTGGATTGCGTTGACCATGGCCACTGCCGCCACCACAGGGTCGACGGTGTCCTGCGGGTAAGCGCCATGGCCGCCTTTGCCTTGAAGCTTGATGGTGAAGCTGTCCACGGCCGCCATGATCGGGCCGGGCGTGGTGTAGAACTCGCCGAAGGGCACACCGGGCACGTTGTGGATGGCGTAGATGTCTTTCACGTCAAAGCGCTCCATCGCGCCTTCTTCCACCATCACACCCGCGCCGCCGCCGTCTTCTTCAGCAGGCTGGAAGAACAGCGCCACACGACCGGAGAACTTGCGGGTTTCCGCAAGGTATTTGGCCGCGCCAAGCAGCATGGTGGTGTGTCCGTCATGCCCACAGGCGTGCATTTTGCCGTCCACGGTGCTGGCATGGTCCAGACCGGTGATCTCATCCATCGGCAGGGCGTCCATGTCAGCACGCAGGCCAATGGTGGGGCCGTCGCCCTGACCGTTGATGATCGCAACCACGCCGGAGGTGGCAATGCCTTCGTGGATCTCGTCGACGCCAAACTCTTTCAGACGGTCAACCACAAAGGCCGCAGTCTCGTGGCAATCAAACGCCAGTTCCGGGTGCGCGTGCAGGTGGCGACGCCAGCCCTTCATTTCGTCGGAAAAATCGGCAATACGGTTTACAACAGGCATGGGTGGACACCTTCTCTGAATGGTCGTTCAGTTAACATCAAAAGCAAATTCCGGAGCGCGACGCAATGGCCGAAGATCCCCTTATCCTCAATCCCAACGGCGGATTGCCGCGTCTTCTGGAGATCATGCGGCGTTTGCGCGATCCGGAGACTGGCTGCCCCTGGGATATCGAGCAGGATTTCGCAACCATCGCACCCTACACCATCGAGGAAGCCTATGAAGTGGCTGATGCCATTGAGCGTGAGGCTTGGGATGAGCTGAAAGGCGAGCTGGGCGATTTGCTGTTTCAATCGGTGTTTCATGCGCAGATGGCGACAGAGCGGGGATTGTTCACCTTTGACGAGGTGGCGGACACGATGTCGGACAAGATGGTCGCGCGGCATCCGCATGTGTTTGGCGATGAGAGCCGGGACAAATCCGCGGAACAACAGACCCGTGATTGGGAGGCCGTGAAGGCGGCAGAGCGGGCAGGGAAGGCGCAGCAAGGTACGCTGGATGGTGTGGCGCTTGGGCTGCCAGCCCTCTTGCGCGCTGTGAAGTTGCAGAACCGCGCCGCGCGTGTGGGTTTTGACTGGCCGGATATTTCGCAAGTAGTTGACAAAATTGTTGAGGAAGCTGGAGAGCTGGCAGAGGCACGGGACAGGCTGTCGCAGGCGGAAATCGAAGAAGAGTTTGGCGATATGCTATTTGTGATCGCCAATCTGGCACGGCATTTGAAGATCGAGCCCGAGGCGGCGCTGAGGGCCACAAATGCCAAGTTTATCAGGCGTTTTGAGGGTGTGGAGGCCAAGCTTAAGGAACGCGGAAAGACACCGCAGGAGAGCGACCTTGCGGAGATGGATGCGCTTTGGGACGAGGTGAAGGCGGAAGAGAAATCACAAAAAATTAATCCTGAATGAATTATTCAGGTATTGACCTGATTAAAAAACTCGGATTAAAGCGGCGTCATCGAAACCGTGACACCGTGAGTGATGACATGACCAAATTTCTTTCCACGTCGATCTTCTTTACAGCCGCTGCAGCCGTTGCCGCGCCAGTGCTGGCTGAAGAAGTCAACGTCTACTCCTATCGCCAGCCTGAGCTGATCAAGCCGCTGACCGATGCGTTCACTGCTGAAACCGGCATCAAAGTGAACGTGGCCTACTTGAAAAAAGGCATGATCGAGCGTCTGGAAGCCGAAGGTGATCGCTCTCCAGCTGACCTCGTGCTCACCGTGGACATCTCCCGTCTGGCTGGTGTTGTGAACGCAGGTCTGACCCAGCCGGTGGAAAGCGACGTGATCAACGCCAACGTGCCAGCGCAGTACCGTGACCCGGACAACCAGTGGTTTGGTCTGACCACCCGTGCTCGTATCGTGTATGCGTCCAAAGACCGCGTGGCCGACGGCGAAGTCACCACCTACGAAGATCTGGCCGACGCAAAGTGGGCGGGCCGCATCTGCACCCGTTCCGGCACCAACGCCTATAACGTGGCTCTGACCTCCGCAGTGATTGAGCATCACGGTGAAGAGGGTGCCAAAACCTGGCTGGAAGGCGTGAAGTCCAACCTCGCACGCAAGCCACAGGGCAACGACCGCGCGCAGGTGAAAGCGATCTGGGCTGGCGAATGTGACATCTCCGTGGGCAACACCTACTACATGGGTAAGATGCTGGGGGATGAAGAGCAGAAAGAATGGGCCGACAGCGTGCGCATCGTGTTCCCAACTTTTGAGAACGGCGGCACCCACGTGAACGTTTCCGGTGTGGCGCTGACCAAATCCGCACCTAACAAAGAAAACGCTGTGAAGATGATGGAATTCCTGACCTCGCCAAAAGCGCAGGAAATCTACGCGGAAGCCAACTTCGAGTACCCAATCGCGCCAGGCACCGAAGCCTCTGATCTGGTAAAAAGCTGGGGTGAGTTCACCGCTGATGACGTGAACCTGATGACCCTCGCCGGTCACCGCTCCCAAGCGCTGAAAATCACCGAGCAGGTTGATTTCGACGGCTAAACCGGCTGTTGAGTGAGACGAAGAAGGCGGCCTTTGGGCCGCCTTTTTTGTTGTCCAACTTAGATTTGGGTTCGGTGATTTGCGCACTCGGCGACAGAGGAATTGAGAATCTCGCACAAATCTTGTCGGCGGTTTTTAAATGCATAATGTTAGCAATGTGGATTGGTCGTAGGAGTGCCCATCAAGTGCATATTTGGTTTAGTGCAGAGGTTGAACAGGGCTGCCAATCGTCACTGAAGGCGACAGAGGCTCATGTTGAAGTGGAGCTGCGAAACGAAATGGCAAGTGGGAAGCTTGCAGCTATTGATCTGGAGGTCTGTTACATTCCGATTGTTATGGGCGTTGATTTTGTCGACCTTTATCCGGCACGGTCATCCTATTCCAAGACTGATAACAGAGTTTATCACTCGCCCCATTTGAACTGCGATTTGTTCCGCAGAGGGACGCGAGAGGAACGAGAACGCGCCTATCTAAATGGGCTACTTTTGGCAAAGCCTTGGCTGGAGAAGGCTGGCCTTACCGACGCACAGCTTGATGAGTTTGAGGTCAAAGTAAAGCGTTTGTTTGTGGAGAACCTTTTGTAAAAACAGGCTTGAGGCACCGATTCAGCCCTCTCGGACATCAAAAAAATACAATGTGGAAAGGGCGGCTCCCGGATGCCTATCCGGGAACTTACAGCCTATTGAATTGAGAATGGTCACTCCAACCGCGCCCGCAAAACCCGCAGCATGTTCTCGCCCATGACCTTGCGGATTTGCGCCTCGCTCAATCCTGCATCCATCAGCGCTTGGGTCAAGGCCGCCAACTCAGACGTGTCAAACGCCGTGCCCACGGAGCCGTCGAAGTCTGACCCCAAGGACACGTGGTTTTCCCCTAGCAGGTCCACCGCCGCTTTCACGGTTTTGGCCACGCCGGCCGGGCTGTCGTCACAGGTCACATCGGCCCAATAGCCGATGCCAACCACGCCGCCGCCCTGGTCCATGCCGTTTTGCACAATCGCCTGCATCAGCGCGTCCTCGTAGTTCCGCTTCACCGGGCAGTTGCCGTAGATGCCGGTGTGGCTGACGATCATTGGCATATCGGTCATTTCGATCACCTCACGCGCCACTTGAGGGCTGGAGTGGGCCACGTCGATCACCAGATTGCGGTCTTCCACAGCTTTCACCACCTCGCGGCCAAAGTCGGTCAGGCCTTTGTTGCCAATGCCATGCAGCGAGCCGCCAAGCGCGTTGTCAAAGAAGTGCTGCAGGCCAATCACGCGGTAGCCAACGTCTTGCAGCTTTTGCAGATTGTCGAGGTTGCCTTCCAGCGGGTGGGCGCCTTCGATGCCCAACATGCCGGCGACCACGGTTTTGCCAGCGGCGCGGTCGGCCAGCACAGCGTCGAGCTCCGCCTTGGTGCGCACGATGCGCAATTGACCGTTAGAGCGGGCTTCTGCATCGTGCAGGCGCTCGGCCTGATAGACCGCGCGCTCAAAGATGCTGTCCCAGGTGCGCGGCGGCCACATCTGGCCCACCGCCAGAAGCGTGATGTTGTCGCGCGCATCGGCGGAGTTGCTGTCGTAGTTCTGACCGGCGGGAGATTTGGTCACGGCGGTGAAGACTTGCACCGCGACGTTGCCTTCGATCAGGCGGGGCAGGTCCACGTGGCCACGACTGGAGTGTTCCAGTGGGTCCCGTTTCCACAGCAGCGTGTCGGCGTGCCAGTCGCCCACGGTGAGGCTGGCGTGCAGGTCCTTGGCAGCCTCGCTGACCGCATAGGGCGCGTGGTCCTTCACCGTGTTGCGAGATTTCTCCACATGCCCCGGCGCGATAATCAGAAAGGCGGCCACAGCCCCCACAACAACCATCAACAGGCGTCCCAGCCATTTCCCCAAGGTGCGCATACTCTCTCCCCCAATGCGTGTGTTTGATCGCAGCCTAGGAGCGCGCGCGCATTTGTCAAAGGTTGACGTCGGGGGAAATGCGCGGGTTTACATGCGCACGCAGTTGATGGGCGCGCTGTCTGTGGACAGGATCATGTAGTTGTCTGAGGTAAACGTAACCTTGGCGCTGGCGTCGCTGCCGTCCAACAAGCCTTGGCGCAGGGTGTCGGCGTGTTCGCTGCGCGTGGCATCCTGACCGTCGATCACCAGTTTATTCACATAGGCGCTGACCGGTGTGTCTCGGAGCATTCCATTGTCCATTTGGTAATCCGAGCGGTAGCGGGCCTGGGCAAAGACCTCTTGGTCCAGGCCCAAGAAGTCGATGTTCACCAGCGCATCTAGGCGGCCACTGTCCGCGAAGGTGACATTGGACACCGCATCATTGTCGGCTGTGGTGCGCACGCAGGTCCAGGTGCCAATGATCGATTGCGCAGAGGCCAATGGCGCGGTGCACAGGGCAAGGGCAGCAGCGGTCAGGACGGCTTTCATATCGGGTCTCCTTCAGGACAAACAGGCGCACAGAATACGCAGAGACGGGCTCGTAAACCGTAATGCAGTCACAGAAGGCCTGCAATCCTTGAGTGTGATTGCCTTTGGTACAGAGGCGCAGGTAGGCTTGGCGATGCAGCCGTGACGAAGAGGTAACTATGGCGCAGGTTTTGATTGTCTATCACTCCCGCACAGGGGGCAGCCGGCAGATGGCGGAGGCGGCGTTTGTGGCGGCGCAGGCCGAGGGAGAGGCGCGGCTGTTGCGGGCGGAAGAGGCCATGCCCGAGGATGTGCTGGCGGCGCAAGGCTATCTGTTCTGCGCGCCGGAAAACCTCGCTGCGCTTTCCGGTGCGATGAAGGAGTTTTTTGACCGCTGTTACTATCCGGTTCTGGGGCAAATCGAGGGGCGGCCGTATGCGCAGATGATCTGTGCGGGATCAGACGGCGAAGGCGCGGCGCGGCAGTTGGCCCGCATCGCCACAGGCTGGCGGCTCAAAGAGGTGCAGGCACCGCTGATTGTCTGCACCCATGCGCAGACGCAGGAGGAGATTTTGGCGGAGAAGGTGATTGGGGCCGCGGAATTGGAACGCTGTTCCGAGCTGGGCGCAGCGTTGGGAGCTGGCCTCGTGATGGGGGTGTTTTGATGGCGCGACACCCAGGCTTTGATTGTAAAGACACTGAGGCGTTAGGAATGAGCTGGGAGTGACGAATTTGAGTACATAATTTCCTTGACGCAAACGAAAACCGGAGCGTTGGCCCCGGTTCCCTTAAACAATCAGCTGAGTTCTCTGAGCGTCATTCCATCGCCTCAAGCTCGTCGATCATCGACGAAATCATGCTCAGGCCCTTGTCCCAGAACTTCGGATCGGAGGCGTCCAGACCAAAGGGGGCGAGCAGTTCGGAGTGGTGCTTGGAGCCGCCTGCTTTGAGCATCTCGAAGTATTTGTCCTCAAAGCCTTCGTCACCCTCGGCATAGACCGCATAGAGCGCGTTTACGAGGCCGTCGCCAAAGGCATAGGCGTAGACGTAGAAGGGCGAGTGTACGAAGTGCGGGATGTAGGCCCAGAAGGTCTCATAACCGTCCATGTATTCAAACGCTTCGCCGAGGCTTTCAGCCTGCACAGACATCCACAGCGCGTTGATGTCTTCTGGCGTCAGCTCGCTTTCGCGACGGGCAGCATGCAGCTTGCATTCAAAATCGTAAAACGCGATCTGGCGGACCACGGTGTTGATCATGTCCTCGACTTTGCCCGCGAGCAGGATTTTGCGCTGCTCTTGGGTTTCGGCCTTGTCCAGCATGGCGCGGAAGGTGAGCATTTCCCCAAAGACCGAGGCGGTCTCTGCCAATGTGAGCGGCGTGGAAGACAACATCTCGCCTTGCTCGGCGGCCAGCACTTGGTGCACGCCGTGGCCCAGTTCGTGCGCGAGGGTCATCACGTCCCGTGGTTTGCCGAGGTAGTTCAGCATCACGTAGGGGTGCACGTTGGTCACGGTGGGATGGGCAAAGGCGCCGGGGGCTTTGCCCGGTTTCACGCCCGCATCGATCCAGCCCTTGGTGAAGAACGGCTCGGCCAACTCACCCATACGCGGGTCAAAGGCATTGTAGGCGTCCATCACGGTTTTCTGCGCGGTGTCCCAATCCACGGTGGTGGGGTCTTCCATCGGCAGGGGGGCGTTGCGGTCCCAGACCTGCATCTTGTCCAAGCCGAGCCATTTGCGTTTCAGCTCATAATAGCGGTGGCTGAGCTTGGGGTAGGCAGCCACTACCGCATCGCGCAGGGCCTCGACCACTTCCGGCTCCACATCGTTGGAGAGGTGGCGGCCGGTTTGCGCCGTGGGCATGTTGCGCCAGCGGTCGATGACCTCTTTTTCCTTGGCGGCGGTGTTGTGCACGCGCGCAAAGATTTTGATGTTTTCGGCAAAGACCTCGGCCAGTCCCCGCGCCGCCGCTTCGCGTTTTGCACGATCCGGGTCGGTCAGGAAGTTGAGCGTGCCTTCGATGTTCAGCTCTTCGCCGTTCACGTTGAAGGTCAGCCCTGCGATGGTTTCGTCAAACAGACGCTCCCAAGCGTCGCCGACCACGCCGAGGTCATGCAGGAATTTCTCCAACTCATCGGACAGCTGATGTGGCTTCATTGCGCGGATGCGGCGGAAGACCGGCTCATAGCGGGCAAGTTCTGCGTTTTCTGCAAAGGCGGCGGAGAGTTTGTCGTCTTCGATGCGGTTGAGTTCCAGCGTGAAAAACACCAGCGGCGTGGAGAAATTTGTCAGCTTTTCCTGCATGTTAGCCATGAACTGCGCGCGCTCGGCGTCGGTGGTCAGTTGGTAGTAGCGCAGACCAGCGTAAGACATGATGCGTCCTGACACCTGCGAAATCTTCTCGTTGCGCTGCACGCAGGTTAGCAGGTCACTCGCGGACAGATCGGCCAGCTTGCCTTCATAGTCGGCAGCAAAGGCGGCACATTCGCCTTCGAGCCATTCCAAGTCGGCAGTCAGCTCTGGTGCGTCGTCGCTTTTATACAGGTCGCTCAGGTCCCACTCGGGCAGGTCGCCAAATTCATGTGCGCCGGAGGAGGCGTTTGCATCACGTAGAAGTTCTGGGGCGGGGAAGGGAAGGTTCAGCATGGACGCGGCCTTTGTTCAATAATCTGTTGTGGATCAGATAGGCAGAGCGGGGCGGGAGGTTCAAGAGGGGGCGGCACTCCTTTGGGCTGCGCATGACAGTAACGGCAGGCCAAAGGCGAGGGCAGGGAGGTGACTTGTGCGAGAGTATGGCCCTGCACCTTGCCGCTGCGAAGGCGATTGGCACGCGCTGCTTGTTTTTTGGCTGCCGGAATAACTGCAGGCGAAGACACGTGAGAGGCCAGCCCCTCACACACCCCGAGAATGAGAAAGCTAGGCGTTGTGCCTATCGTAGAAGGCGGCACAGGCGTCAAAGATGTGGGTGCGTGTGTCCGGCACTTCCATCAACACTTCGTGCTCGCCGTCTTCAATGAGGTCTAGGGTGCCGTTTGGCCAGCGTGCCATGCGATCATGGATGTCGCCTGTGTGCACAATGCGCTCATCTGTACCAAGGAACGTTAGGCAGGGAATGTCCGGCGAAGGTTTGGCGCGCAGGGTTTTGCATTCTTTCAAAGCTTCATAGACCCAGTTGATTGCAGGACCCGCCAAGGCCAGATCCGGCTGCTCGGTCATTTGCCGCTGCATGTAGGCATACATGTCAGGGTCTTTGGTCAGGGTGTTGTCGTCAAAGGGTTGGTCCAGCACCAGCGTCACCGGTGAGGTTGACGGCGACAGGCGTGCGCCAAAACCCAAAGGCTTGCTGAGCGCACCCACCGCCCAAGCCGCTGCACGCAGATAGGGGGCGAGACCGATGCCCCACATCGGGGCGGAGAAAGACGCGGTCTTGACCGGCAGGCCTTCGTGCAACGCGCGCAGGCCAATGCAGCCACCCATAGAGTGGCCCAGAAGGTGCCATGGTTTTGGGAGGTCAAGCTCGTTGAGAGCAGCAAGGACGGCTTTCACGTCGCGTTGAAAGTCATCAAAAGTTTCCACATAGCCCACATAGCGGGGCTCGACCATGCGATCTGCCAATCCCTGACCGCGCCAGTCGATGGCAATCATTTCGTAGCCGCGCGCCGCAAAATCTGCGGCGGCACGGCCGTATTTTTCCACATATTCCGTGCGGCCGGGAAACAGCAGCACAGTGCCTTTGACTGGACCTTGGCTGGTGTCCAAAGGCCAGTGGGCAAAGCGCAGGCGTACCCCATCATCCGCTGTGACCCAGTAAGCGTTTGCCTCAGGGCCTTCGGCGACGTCGTGATGGAACGGTGCGCTTTGCAGTGTCATTAGGCCAGCACGCCGCCCAGTTTCATCGCTGCGCCCATGTCGCCGTCGATGGTCAGCTTGCCGGACATGAAGGCCGCTGTGGGGTTCAACTCGCCTTCGAGAATCGCTTGGAAAGTGTCGACATCTGCGGTCATGGTCACATCTGCGTCGTCGTCACCGGCACGTACACCGTCTGCGTCGATGATGATTGCGCCTTCGCCTTCGATGGCAAATTTGGCAGAGCCGTCAAAGCTTTCGCCTCCGAGTTTCGCGGTCAGGGCCTCTACGGCGGAGGAAATGATATCGCTCATCTTCTTGATCCTTCAAATTCTTGTGCACATCTTGGGAATCAGACAGGCACGGGCTACACTGATTTACGTTATGGTCAACTTACGACATCTTCTCAAACCTACCGTTGCGGCATTTGTGCTCTGTGTCACGGTATTTCAATCGCCAGTTGCGATTTCTCAGGAAAGTGACGCGGCTGCGACCGGTGTCGGCGACGATTTGCCGAGATTGATGGCTGAGCTGAGATCTGCGGAACCGGCACGGGCGGAGCAGGTGGCAGGGCAGATCCGACATTTGTGGGACGCCTCGGGGTCGGCCACGGCGGACTACCTGCTGCGGCGCACCCGCAAAGCCATCGACATATCTGAGATGGAAGTGGCGGTGGAACATGCCACGGCCTTGGTTGACCACGCGCCGGAGTTTGCCCAGGGCTGGGCGGAGCGCGCACGGGCCTACTACGCGCTGGACCTCTATGGACCGGCGCTGAGTGATCTGGAGCAGGTGATAGCCCTGAACCCCACGCATTTTGACGCCATTATGGGCCTCGCGGTGATGCTTGATGAAATGGGCAAACCTGAGGATGCCTATGAGGCCTATCAACAGGTCGAGGCTATACATCCCCATCAGGCGGGCCTAACAGAAGCTCTGGAGCGACTCGCGCCGCTGGTGCGTGGGCAAGAGCTCTAAGCGACGAACTCTAAGCCAGACGGGGCAGACAGATGGCCGGACAGCGGCAGATCACGGCGGTGTTGGGCCCCACCAACACAGGCAAAACCCATTACGCCATCGAGCGGATGCTGGGCTATCGCACTGGGGTGATTGGCCTGCCGTTGCGGCTTTTGGCGCGTGAAGTCTACGACCGCATCGTGGCCGCGCGCGGGCCGTCTGTTGTGGCATTGGTTACCGGCGAGGAACGCATTGTGCCGCCGCGCGCTCAGTATTGGGTGGCCACGGTTGAGGCGATGCCTGAGGGTCTGGGCGCGGATTTTGTTGCGATTGACGAAATCCAGCTCTGCGCCGATCCCGAGCGGGGACATGTGTTCACCGACCGTTTGCTGCGCATGCGCGGCACGCATGAGACACTGTTCTTGGGCAGCGACACTATGCGCGGCACCATTGCAGAGCTGGTGCCTGAGGCGCAGTTCATGCGGCGCGAACGTATGTCGACGCTTAGCTATTCTGGCAGTCGGAAGATCAGCCGGATGCAGCCACGGTCTGCCATCGTAGGGTTTTCGGTGGACAGTGTCTACGCAATTGCCGAGTTGATCCGCCGTCAAAAAGGCGGCGCGGCGGTGGTGATGGGCGCGCTCAGTCCGCGCACGCGCAATGCGCAGGTGGAGCTCTATCAAAACGGCGACGTGGATTACCTTGTAGCGACCGATGCCATTGGCATGGGGCTCAACCTCGATATTGATCATGTGGCCTTTGCTTCCACTACCAAATTCGACGGGCGACGCATGCGGCCTTTGGCGCCCAATGAGCTTGCGCAGATCGCGGGCCGGGCAGGGCGGGGCATGAGCCACGGCACCTTTGGGGTGACCGGCGAAGCGCCGCCGCTGGATGAGGGGGTGGCCGAGGCGATCATGGAGCATCGCTTCACCCCGGTGCGCAAGCTGAACTGGCGCAATGCGGCGCTGCAATTTGGCACGGTGGATGCGCTGATCAAGTCTTTGGAAATGGGCTCCGATGATGAGCTGCTGATCAAGGCGCGGGAGGCGGACGATCTGCGCGCGCTGAAAACTGTGTCGCGTGAGGCGGAAGTTATGGCGCGGGCCAGCGACGGGCGCTCGGTGCAACTCTTGTGGGATGTGTGTCGTATTCCGGATTTTCGCGGAATTAGTCACGCAGAACACGCCCAACTGATCGAGAACATTTTTGGCTTTTTGCATGAAAAGGGCAAAGTGCCGGATGATTGGTTGGCGCGGCAAGTCAAACGGCTGGATCGCGCCGATGGCGACATTGACACATTGTCGAAACGTCTGGCGTTTATCCGCACGTGGACATATGTCGCACAACGTAAAAACTGGGTAAGTGACGAAAACCATTGGCGCGGGGAAACCCGCGCGGTAGAAGATCGCCTATCGGATGCTCTGCATGAGCGTCTAACCCAAAGATTTGTGGATCGGCGCACATCCGTTTTGATGCGCCGGCTCAAGCAGAAGGAGGCCCTTTTGGCCGAAGTGAATGATAAAGGTGAGGTGACCGTCGAGGGCGAATTCGTCGGTCGTCTTGAAGGATTCCGTTTTATTGCGGACAAAGAAGCCAGCGGTCAGGAAGCCAAGACGCTGAAATCAGCGAGCTTGCAGGCACTGGCGCCGCAGTTCCATCTGCGCGCGGATCGGTTTTACAACGCGCCGGATACGGAAATCGACTTCACCGAGCAGGGTGGCCTCATGTGGGGCGAGCACGCGGTCGGCAAATTGGTTGCCGGCGCGGAACCTCTGAAACCGATGATCGACGTGTTTGTCGACGAAGAAGCCGGTGCCGATGTAGCGCAGAAGGTGGAACGTCGTCTGCAGCACTTCATCGACCGCAAGATTGCGGCCCTGTTTGAGCCTCTGCTGAACCTCAGCAAAGACGAAGAGCTGACCGGTCTGGCGCGCGGCTTTGCTTTCCGCATGGTTGAGAACCTCGGCATCATTCCGCGGGGCGATGTGGCCACCGAAGTGAAAGAGCTGGATCAGGACGCACGCGGCACGTTGCGTAAGCATGGTATCCGCTTTGGTCAGTTCACCATCTTCATGCCACTGCTGCTGAAACCAGCCCCAACCCGTCTGCGTCTGGTGCTGTGGTCGCTGGCACAAGGGCTGCAGGACTTCCCAGAGTCGCCGCCCCCCGGCTTGGTCACTGTGCCAACCATCAAAGACGCGCCACGTGGCTACTACGCCATGTCTGGGTACCGCGCGGCGGGAGAACGGGCGATCCGTATCGACATGCTGGAACGTCTGGCCGATATGCTGCGCAGCGAAGACAGCCGCGGCGGCTTTGAAGCCAAAGCGGATATGCTGTCGATCACTGGCATGACGCTGGAGCAGTTTGCCGATCTGATGCAGGGCCTTGGCTATGCGGCGGAGAAAGGTGAGCGCGCGAAAGTGAAAGCGGCGCCAGAAGCGGCTCCGGCTGAAGAAGCGGCTGCGGAAACACCTGCAGAAGAGACTGAAGCGCCTGCGTCGGAAGAGGCACCTGCAGAAACTGAAGCGGCACCAGAAGCTGCTGTGGCCGAAGCGCCTGCTGAGGCTGCCGAGCCTGAGATGGAAGTGTTCTACACCTTCACTTGGGCTGGCCGTCATGGTGGCACCCGCAACCAGCAACGTCGTGGCGGTGGTCAGGGCCAGCGTCGCAACGACCGTCAGGGCGATAAGCCGCGCGGCAAGGGTGGTAAGCCGAAAGGCAAAGGCGGCCCGCGTCGTGACAATGGCCCCAAACAGTTCCAGGCCCGTCCTCCGAAAAAGGAGAAGGCGATTGACCCGGACAACCCATTTGCCGCAGCGCTTATGGGGCTGAAAGGCAAGGACTGAGCGCGTGAGCGCTCCGTCCCCCAAACTTCGGGCTGACAAATGGCTTTGGCAGGCGCGGTTCTTCAAGACCCGTGGCCTGTCGGCCAAAGTCATCACCGGCGGACATCTTCGCGTCAATGGACAGAAAATCGCCAAAGCCAGCCAAGGTGTGACAATTGGTGACGTGTTGACCTTTCCTCAGGCCAAACGTGTGCGGGTAATCAAGGTCTTGGCGCTTGGCGAGCGACGCGGTCCAGCTCCGGAAGCCCAAACATTGTACGAAGATTTGACCCCTGAGGAGAAACCTGTTCCGCGTAGCCCGGGCTCTGACGGAAAAGGGCGTCCGACCAAGCGTGATCGTCGCAATCTCGATCTTATGAAGTCTTCCCCGCTTGAAGATTGAGCCGCGCTGTTTTAGGCAGTTCGCCAAAGCTGATGTGAAAGACTGAGCCATGACCTACGTCGTTACCGAGAACTGCGTTGCCTGCAAATACACCGACTGTGTCGAAGTGTGTCCGGTGGACTGTTTCTACGAGGGCGAAAACTTCCTTGTGATCCATCCAGACGAATGCATCGACTGTGGTGTGTGTGAACCAGAATGTCCTGCGGATGCGATCCGTCCGGACACTGAGCCAGACATGGAGAAGTGGGTCGAGTTCAACCGGAAGTACTCCGAGCTGTGGCCGGTCATCATCACCAAGAAAGACCCGCTGCCCGAAGCCGAAGAGCGTGATGGCGAAAGCGGCAAAATGGAGAAATATTTCTCTGAAGCACCGGGCGAAGGCGGATAAGGTACCGGTGTAGGCCGATTCGGTCTGAAAATGGGACAAGATTGCTGTCCAAGGAACATATCTCAGCTCTAAGGGGCTGATAGATAAACACAAAATGCCTGTGAAAGCCTGTCGCGCTTTCAAGGGGGCGTTTTTTGTGTTATATTGCTGTTACAGAGGACATAACTGCCTGAGAGCCATCCCCGCACTTGCTGAGGGTGGCTTTTTCTACCAGAGGACATTCCGTATCGGGAAACACTCTTTCCCGAGCGCAATTTTTGTCTGGCAGGATGGGGGCTCACAAAGGAAGTACTGCATGAGCAAATCCAAGAAGAACGAGTTCAGCCCGAACGAATACGTTGTCTATCCGGCACATGGCGTTGGGCAAATCATTTCCATCGAAGAGCAGGAAGTTGCAGGGATGCAGCTGGAGCTCTTCGTGATCTCGTTTGAAAAAGACAAGATGACCCTGCGGGTGCCAACCAACAAAGCCACTGAGATTGGCATGCGGTGTCTGAGCAGCCCGGACGTGATTGACCAGGCGATGAAGACCCTGAAGGGCAAAGCCAAGGTCAAGCGCGCCATGTGGTCCCGTCGCGCGCAAGAATACGAACAGAAGATCAACTCCGGTGATCTGATCGCGATTGCCGAGGTTGTGCGTGACCTGCACCGCACCGACGATCAGCGTGAACAGAGCTATTCTGAGCGTCAGCTGTACGAAGCCGCGCTGGAGCGTCTGACTCGCGAAGTGGCCGCTGTTGCTGACGGGGACGAAGCCGCAGCCGCGAAGAAAGTGGACGACGTGCTGGTGTCCCGCGCCGCATAAGCGTTCATTGAGACCTAAAAAGGGATCGCGCCTTGGGCTGCGGTCCCTTTTTTGTGCGCAATCAAACCGTTGCGCGGCTCTCTGTGTTGGCGTTTACTGCCTCTAAGGGGAGAGGCGTGTTATGGAAAACCTCAAGGCAACGGTGGAACGGCTTTACACGGATCACACGCCGGGCGCGGTGAAGTTCCGCTATGCGCTGATCCTTTTTGACTTCGTCACCATCCTGTTCTTCATCGCCACGGCCCATGTGCCCTATGGGCCGGGCCTGATCCTTGCCAGCCGATTGACTGGGGTGATCATCTGTCTGGACCTGATTGCCCGCTGGTGGGTGGCAGAGGATCGGCGGTTTTTCCTTACGCGGATATACACCGTTGCGGATGTGGTGGTGATTGGCTCGCTGTTCATTGACCCGTGGCTGTCCGGCGATCTGGCTTTCCTGCGTGTTCTGCGGGGCCTGCGCCTGATCCACTCCTATCACCTGCTGTATGACCTGCGCCGAGACAGCCGCTGGTTTCGCACCCATGAGGACGCGGTGATCGCGACCATCAACCTGTTTGTGTTTGTGATGGTGACCTCGGCGTCCTCGTTGGTGTTTTTCATCGACAAAACCGCCACCAGCACGCCGTTTATCGATGCAATGTATTTCACTGTCGCAACGCTTACGACCACCGGCTACGGCGACATCACGCTGGACAGTCCCGGCGGCAAACTGTTTTCGATCTGCGTGATGGTCGGCGGCGTGGCGCTGTTTGTGCAACTGGCACAAGCGATCATCAAACCGCAAAAGGTGCGCCACAAATGTGAGAGCTGCGGTCTGTTGCGGCATGATCCGGACGCCGTGCATTGCAAGCACTGCGGGGCCACGATCTGTATCGAGACGGATGGCGCTTAGACATACTGCGCCAGGATCACGAGGGTGAAGAGCAGGGTGATCTCGGTGATCTGCTGGGTTGCCCCCAACACATCGCCGGTCTGGCCGCCAATTTTCACCCGCGCCGTAGCTGAGCACAGCGCCGCCATGACAAAGGCCACACCTGCGAGGATCACGCCGGGCACACCAACGCAGCCAAAGGCGGTCACACTGGCCAGCGCAAAGCCGGTGAGCGCGCCTGTGCGGGGTGCGCGGCCTTGGGAGTGGCTCAATCCGTCGCTGCGGGCATGGGGCAGGGCCGCCATGACCAGCGTCATATTGGCGCGAGACAGCATCGCAACGGCCAGCAGTCCAAACAGCCAGACGTCCGCTTCCAGCAGGATCGCAATCGCGCCCCAGCGCGCGGCAATGGACAGGCACAGCGCGATGACGCCATAGGTGCCAATATGGCTGTCGCGCATGATCTCGAGCCGTCGGACCTTGTCCCAGCCGCCCCAGAAGCCGTCTGCGGTGTCTGCAAGCCCGTCTTCATGCATGGCACCGCTCATCACAATCATGGCGGTGAGCCAGACCACGGCGGCCAAGGCCGGCGGCAAACCGATGAACAGCAGGGCGGCGGTGGGTAGCGCCGCCAGCAGCGCCAGAGCCGCCCCTGCAATGCTATAGGCCCAAGCGGCGCGGGCTCCGCGGGAGAAATCCGCCTTCACCGGCAGGCGGGTCAAAAGCGCCAACGCGGTATTGATGTCGCGGGGGCGAAACGGTGACGTGTCGGAACTGGCCATACCTGCGTCTTTTTCCTCACTTGCCGGGGGCTGGATATGAGGTAAACAGCGCTAACGTTAAAAATTCAACAGGAGCCCGGCCAATGTCCGCAGAATTCACCTCTTTGGCAGAGTTTCAACAGCTTTTGGCGGCGGCCCCCGGCGTCGATCAGCAGGCCATGGGCGAGGCCGAGGCGCGCAACGGTCAACTGACCAAACCCCCCGGCGCTCTGGGCCGTCTGGAAGATATGGCGATTTGGTATGCAGGCTGGCGTGGCAACCCGCGCCCCAGCATTGATGCGCCACAGGTGATCATCTTCGCCGGCAACCACGGTGTGACGGCACAAGGCGTGTCGGCTTTCCCGTCCGAAGTGACCGCGCAGATGGTGCTGAACTTCGAGCACGGTGGTGCGGCGATCAATCAATTGAGCAAAGCCGCTGGGGCGGATCTCGATGTGATCGCGCTGGATCTGGACAATCCGACTGCGGACTTCACCAAAGGCCCAGCAATGAGCGAGGCCGAGGTCGTTGCGGCGCTGCAGGCAGGCTGGAATGCGGTGAAAAACGATGCGGACCTCTTGGTTGTTGGCGAAATGGGCATTGGCAACACCACCAGCGCCGCCGCAATTGCCCACGCTCTTTATGTTGGCGAGGCAGAAGAGTGGGTTGGCCGCGGCACCGGCGTGGATGAGGCTGGTCTGGCGACCAAAGCGCGTGTGGTGCGCGAAGGTGTTGCCATGAACAACGACCCTAAGGGATTGGAAGCCCTGCGCTGTCTTGGTGGGCGTGAGCTTGCGGGCATGGTTGGCGCGATTGCGCGCGCCCGTGTGCTGCGCATTCCGGTTATCCTGGATGGCTTCATCGCCACAGCAGCGGCGGCAACTCTGGGCGAAGCGGTCGATGGCGCTTTGGATCACGTCATTGCAGGCCATCAAAGCGCAGAGAGTGCGCATCCGGCCCTTCTGGCGCAGCTTGGCATGGAGCCGATCTTGAGCCTGAACATGCGTCTGGGTGAAGGTTCGGGTGCGGCCGTAGCGATCAATATCCTGAAGGCCGCTGTGGCCTGCCATTCTGGCATGGCCACCTTTGCCGAAGCCGGTGTGTCTGACAGCTAAGCCCGAGTGTTGGGAGCGCGTCTAGGCGCGCTCCTCCGGATCGCTGTCGAGTTGGGCCAGAAGCACATCCTGCAGCTCTTTCTCCAATGACCGCGCGCGCTTTTTGTAGGCTTCGTTTTTGGACAACGGGACGTCTTCGCTCCAGAGTTGCGCCAACTCCTGCATGGCAAAGCGGTCGTGTTTATAAAACGCCTGTTCCGCCTGTGCGGCCTCATACTCGCTCATGCCGACATTTTCCAAAACATAGCGACCCGCCCGCAGCGAGCTGTCAAACATCTCTCGAACAATGTCATCCGCGCCCGCTTTGTAGAGGCGGTATACGTTGCCGCGATCTCGTGCGCGGGCGATGATGTGCAAGTCTGGCCTTTCGCGACGGGCAAAGGCGACCAGCTTGAGAGACGCCTCCATGTTGTCCAGCGCGACCACCAGCACCCGCGCTTCGCGCAGCCCCGCAGCGTGTAGGATTTCCGGGCGTGTCGGATCGCCAAAGAAGCCTTTCACGCCAAAGGAGCGCATGTTCTCGATGGCTTTCATGTCGTTGTCCAGAACCACGGTTTGATAGCCAGAGGAGCGCACCAGACGGTTCACAATCTGCCCAAAGCGCCCAATGCCAGCGATGATCACGGGGCCGGTTTCGTCAACGTCGTCATGTTCGTGCTGATCTTTTTTGTCGCCGCGCTCGGCGGTTATCTTGGACAAAACGTCGTGCAGGATGAACAGCAGGGGCGTGACGAGCATGGTCAGGGCCACAATCAGCAGGTATTTCTCCGCCGCCCACGCCGGGATCACATTTTGCTGTTCCGAGAAGGTGATCAAGACGAAGCCAAATTCACCTGCTTGCGCCAGACCCAGAGTGAAGAGCCAGAGGTTGCGGTCCCGCAGCCCAAAGGCACGGCCCAGCAGGTAGAGGATCAGGGCTTTAATGGCGATCAGGCCCAGGGTGAGGCCAATGATCTGTCCTGGGGCGCGGGCAAAGACATTGAAATCGATCTGCGCCCCCACGGTGATGAAGAACAGCCCCAGCAGAAGGCCTTTGAAGGGCGCAATGTCGCTTTCCAGCTCGTGGCGGAATTCAGAGTTTGCCAGCAGCACACCGGCAAGGAAGGTACCAAGGGCAGGGGAGAGGCCCACCAGCTCCATCAAAAGCGCAATCCCCACCACAATCAGCAGCGCTAGTGCAGTGTACATCTCCGGTAGATGCGCGGCGTGGATAAAGCGGAATACGGGACGCATCAGGTAGAGACCGCCAAGCACAATCGATCCCACCGCACCAAGCGTTACCAGCGTCACGCCCCAACCTGGCAGCCCGTCCACCAGCGACATGGCGTGTTCGTCAGTGTGGCCGCCTTCGGCAATCGCGCCGCTGGTGGCAATCTCCATCGCTTCCGGCATCGCCAGCAGTGGCAGCAGCGCGAGCATAGGGATCACGGCAATGTCCTGCGCCAACAGAACAGAAAAGGTTGAGCGCCCGCCGCTGGTTTGCATCAGGCCTTTTTCCGCCAATGTTTGCAGCACAATCGCCGTGGAGCTCAGGGCGAAGATCAGGCCGGTGGCAATGGCCACGTTCACAGAGAAGCCAAGGAAGATACAGGCCGTCGCCACCGCGCCGGTGGTCAGGCCAATCTGTAACCCGCCCAGCCCCAAGAGTTTGTCTTTCATCGCCCAAAGCGCGCGCGGGTCCAACTCCAAGCCAATGATGAACAACATCATCACCACGCCAAATTCGGCGTAGTGCAGCAGTTCGTCCGCCTCATGTGTGCCAACCAGCCCCAAAACGGGGCCAATCAAAATACCGGCTGCCAAATATCCCAGCACAGACCCCAGCCCCAAGCGGGAGGAAATCGGCACCGCGATCACCGCAGTGATCAGAAAAATAGTGGCGGTGTAAAGGGCGTCTTCCATACGTCCTGTGTCCTGTTCTGTCGCGGCGCTTAGGTGGGCAGCGGGGCGTCTCGTTTGAGTTGGTCCATGACAATCTGGCTTTGCACACGGCTTACCGCCGCATGTGGGAGCAAAACCTCATGAATCAAGCGGTTAAGCGCATTAAGATCCTCACAATAGGCGCGCAGCAAATAGTCTGCATCGCCGGTCAATGTCCATGCGCTGACAATTTCGGCACGGGTGCTGATCAAAGTGGCAAAGCTTTGCGAGTTCTCTGGCCCATGGGTGCCCAGTTGCACCTGAATAAAGGCCTGCACCGAGAGGCCCAGCTTTTGCGGGCTCAAACGGGCATTGTAGCCCTCAATATAGCCATCCGCCTCCAGCCTTTGCCGTCGCCGCCCGGCCTGACTGGGCGAGAGGTTGAGGATTTCGCCCAACTCCTGTGCGGTGAGATGGGCGTTTTTCTGAAGCGCGGAGAGCAGGCGCATGTCGATGGTGTCCAGCATCTGCGTATCTTTCGCGTGAATTGTAAACTTTTTGCGTAGACTACGCGGATTTTGTCGGAATTGCACGTAACTTCGCGGCGTTTCCGCATGATTGGCGGCGTATTCTTGCCTCAGCGAACATCAATATCCAAGAATCCCCTAAAGGAGACGCGACATGGGTCCATTCCCACATGATGCGCCACGCGCCGAAATTTCCGATTTCAACCCTGCTGGCACCGACGGTTTTGAATTTGTCGAATTTGCCCATCCTGAGCCGCAGGAGCTGCGCGATCTCTTCACCAAGATGGGCTATGCCCATGTCGCCAACCACAAGACCAAAGCCATCGAGCTGTGGCAGCAGGGCGATGTGACCTACATCCTGAACAACGAACCAAACAGCTTTGCCTCCCGTTTTGTGGAAGAGCACGGTCCCTGTGCCCCGTCCATGGGCTGGCGCGTTGTGGATGCACAGAAAGCCTATGAGCACGCGGTCTCCAAAGGCGCGGAACCTTATGATGCAGACGATAAAACTCTGGCGTGGCCTGCGATCAAAGGCATTGGCGGCTCGTTGATCTATTTCACCGATCAGTATTACGACACCTCGCCCTTCAACGAAGAATTCGACTGGCTGGTGACGTCCAAGCCGGAAGGCGATGGGTTCTTCTACCTCGACCACCTGACCCACAACGTGTTCAAAGGCAACATGGACAAGTGGTTCAAGTTCTACGGCGATCTGTTCAACTTCCGTGAAATCCGGTTCTTCGACATCGAAGGCAAGTTCACCGGTCTGTTCTCCCGTGCGCTGACCTCGCCTTGCGGCAAAATCCGTATCCCGATCAACGAAGACCGCGGCGAAACCGGTCAGATCGTGGCCTATCTGAAGAAATACAACGGTGAGGGCATCCAGCACATCGCGGTGGGTACCAATGACATCTATGCCTCCACCGATAAGATTGCCGACAAGGGCATCAAGTTTATGCCTGGTCCCCCAGATGCATACTACGATCTGTCCAAAGAGCGTGTGGTTGGCCATGACGAGCCCATCGACCACATGAAAAAGCACGGCATCCTGATCGACGGTGAAGGTGTTGTAGACGGCGGCGAAACCAAAATCCTGCTGCAAATCTTCTCCAAAACAGTGATTGGTCCGATCTTCTTCGAGTTCATCCAGCGCAAGGGTGACGACGGCTTTGGCGAAGGCAACTTCAAGGCGCTGTTTGAGAGCATCGAACAAGAGCAGATCAACAACGGCGAAATCCAAGCCGCCGAATAAGCCTTACAGGTATCCTTCCAACCGCGGTTGGAGCGAGGGGAGCGTCGTCTATTCAAATGATGGGCGGCGCTTTTTCATGTCCTAAAGCCAGTTGTTTTGTGGGGCCACACTTCTAAGGTGAATTTAGAAGTCCTTTTGAAAGAGTGGTTACATGTTGAAATTTGCGCTTGGCGCCATGGGGGCGCTGTTTATGTCGACGGCTGTTTTTGCCGAGGGCATGACAATTTATACGGCTCAGAAGATCATTACGATGGAGAGCAATATTCCCGAAGCGACGGCTGTGGCCGTAGCAGACGGGCGCATTGTCTCTGTTGGCAGTTTGGACAGCCTGAGCGATTACGTCGAAAATCACGGGGCCGTGGTCGATGATCGCTTTGCCGACAAAGTGCTGATGCCCGGTTTCATTGACCCGCATATTCATCCGTCATTGCCAGCTGTACTGACACAGTTTCCGTTTTTGGCACCGGATGATTGGCATTTGCCAACGGGCGACTTTCCGGGGGCCAAAACCCATGACGATTACGTAGCGCGCTTAAAAGAGTTGGTTGCGACATATGAAGCGTCCAACCCCGACCAGTCTGTGCCGTTCATTGCTTGGGGCTATCACCAACTATGGCACGGGGACGTGAAGCGCCCGCTGTTAAACGAGCTGTTCCCGAACACGCCGGTCATGCTGTGGCACCGCAGTTTCCACGAAGTGATTGGCAATGATGCCGCGTTTGATTTGCTTGGTATTACCGAGGCGGACGCACAGGTCTATCCCGATGAAGCCAGCTGGGAAGACGGTCACTTTTGGGAAAACGGCGCTAAAGTCTTGGTCGCCAAAATGCCCTTCCTGTTTGCGCCGGATCGCTACGGCAAGGGCATGGAAAATTTCTATGAGATGCTGCATCAGGCCGGTGTGACCTCGGCGCTGGACATGGGCACGGGCATCTTTGGGGATCCGGAAGGGGAGATTGCGCTGATCCGCGCGACTGCAGCGCGTGTGAAGCCGCCAACCCGTTTGGTTCTGACGCCGTTGATTACGGATTTTCTTGCACGGAAGAAGACACCGGAGGAGGCGTTGGCAGAAATCGAAGGCTGGCGTGCCGGAAATACCGAGCTGGTGGCGATCAAGGATCACTTCAAAATCATGATGGATGGGGCAATCTTCTCTGGCCTCAGCCAGTACGGTTTTCCTGGCTACAAAGACGGCCACGAAGGCATCTGGATGGCGCCGCTCAGCGAGACCGAAAAATGGGCACGGTTTTTTTGGAACCAGGGGTTTCAGATTCACGCCCACACAAATGGAGACAAGTCAGCCGAAGCGCTGATCGGTATTGTGCAGCGGGCGCAGGCGGAAACCCCGCGGTTTGATCACCGCACCACGCTGGAGCATTTTGCCTTTGCTCATGAGGAGCAGTTGCGCCAGATGGGCGCGCTTGGCATGGCCGTCTCGGCCAACCCGTATTACCAGTACATTCTGGCGGACATCTACGCACAGAACTGGTTGGGGGAAGATATTGCTCGCTACATGGTGCCACTTGGCGCAGCGCGGCGGCAAAATGTGACAGTTGCCTTGCACTCTGATAATCCGATGGCGCCGTTGAGTCCGCTGGCGTTGGCCGATGCAGCGGTGAACCGAACCACCATAAACGGCACGCAGAATGCTCAGGTTGAATCTTTAACAGTGCATGAGGCCATGCGTGCCATCACCATTGATGCAGCCTGGGTGATGAAACGAGAGCACGATCTCGGCTCTATTCGCGCAGGCAAACGGGCGGATTTTGTGGTGCTGGAGGCCAATCCTTATGAGGTGCCCACCTCTGAGATCAAGGAGGTGAAGATCTGGGGCACCATCTATGAAGGCGCTGTGCATCCCGTGGTCACGCAGTAAGCCAGAAGGTTTAGCCTTTCGGCATCTTCAGGACGACTTGGCGTTTGCCCTTGGTGTAGTGCAGTTCGTCCTGATTGATTGCCGACACCCGACCGCCGTCGATGCGATCGCCAACTTGCACCTTCTTGTAGCGTCCGCTGGACAGGCGCACCAAAGCACGGCGGTTGGAGGAGGTGCCATACACACCAATCAAGTTTACCTTTTTGAGGTTGATTGCGTTCTTGATGGTGGCTTGGCGCGCAACTGAGGCGGTGGTTGGGATGTCGGGCGCGACGGAGACCGCTGCTGGTACGGCGGCCGCGGTTGCCGTGGTGCCAGATGTTTCAGGCGCTGCGCGAGCTGCCAGCTGCGCAATGTTTGCGGGCTTTAGTCGTGGGCGCGGCGAAACTTTTACCGCGTACTGTGTCGGGGTCGTGTCTTTCTCGTCGGCCAGCTTGGCATTTTCCGGTCGCAACTTTGGACGGACAGCAGCCAATTCCGCGCGCGTCCGCCCGCCAAAATTGGCGCGTTCATTTCGCTCCATCAGATCGCTAGGGCGCAGTTTGGGGCGCAGAGTTGCCAAACGGTTGCTGTCGTTCTCAGCGGTTTGCGGGTTTTGTCCAACGATGATGCGTTTGGGGTAGGCGGCTGGAAACACAGGTGGGCGTCCAGCGTAGACCATCACCCCCTCGGGGTTGAGCGCCCCTTCCGGCGTTGCGACAACAAGACCACGCTCATCCAAATTGAAGGTAGTATTGGCCGCTGCCGGGTTCACTTGCGCGCGCGCAGGGAGATCTGTTGCCAGTGCCTCCGGCGCAGGCAATGTCACAGCGTCAAACCCGATTGTATCCCGATCCACCGAAGCGATGTAAATGTCGTCACTGGTGTCGGTCGCCACTTCAAAGGGCTGCTCCGGCGCCCTCTGCCAGATGCCGGTCACGGCATAGCGTGCTTCGGCTTCAGCAGGATCTACGTTGCCGTCGCCGACATCGTCCAACATGGCTTCGATTTCGGCGCTGTCGGTGATGCTTTCCGGCGCGAGCGGCTCCAAAAGCGCCGTATCCACATTCTCGGTCGGGTTGGGCGTCATGCCATCAGGCACGGTAACGACCAGAGGCGCGTCTGCAGGTGGCAATTCGGTGTCCGGTGCCAGCTCAGCCTCTGCGGAGGCAACCGCCTCAGGCTCCGTCGTCAGAGCCATGTCAGCAGCGGCGTCTTCCGCAACCGCGGTTTCAGGTGCCTCCTCGGGGTCTGCGACGGTAGGCGCGATCGCTACGTCAACGGCTTCTGGTTCGTCTTTGCCAAACAATCCAGCCAGCCCGTCCTCGGTCGCATATGTCGCCCACAAAGCCACAATTGCCATCAACACCAGCAAGAGTGTGGTTAGGATCAGTCCCAAGTGTTTCGGTTTGCCGCGAACCTCCTGTGGGCGTGCGCCAAACATGGTCATCTTGTGCTTTTCTTGCGCAGATGCGTCTTTGGCCGCTTTTTTGGCCTGCTTCTTGCCAAGCTTCGGTGCGGGACCGGCAATCTTGGTTTTACTGCGTGCACTGGCGAAGGTTGCTGCCTCTGAGTCTGCGTCCGATGTGTCCTCAGCAGCAGCGCCATCGGTCTTGTCTTCATCTTTGGCTGTTTTGAGCCCTGCAACGGCTTTCGCGGGATCAAAGCGCAACGGCGGCGTTTTGCCGTCTCCGGTATCTGTTGGAATGCTGGGCGCGTTAGTGCCGCTGACCTTGCGGGTGACACCGCTAAGTCCGGGCGCGGCTTGGGTTTCCTCCGGCGAGTTCTTTTGCGCTCGGATGGATGCAAAAGCTGCCGCTGGTTCTTCTGGCTTTGCGTCTTCTTTCAGCGCGGCTGGTTCGGAGGGCTCAGCTTTTTCCGCCGTGGCCGGTTGTTTGGCCGCTGGCTTGGACTCGGGTTTTGGCGCGTTTGCCTCTGCGGTTTGCTTTGGCTTAGCCGGTGCAGTGGGCGTTTCGGCTTGCGTCTCTTTAACAGGCGCGGGCGCAGGCACGGCGTCGACTGTTGCTTCCGCCGCTACTGGTGGCGCTGGTGGGATGTCCAGCTTTAGCTCCGCTTGTGGCGTTGGCTCCGGCTCAGGCGTAGGTTGAGGCTCTGGCTTAGGCTCTGGTAGTGGTCCTTGGCCCACGACTAAAATGGCCGTCTTGTCCGCCTTGACCTTGATGCCTGCGGCGCGGGCGTGCGCCGTGTCCCCGAAGTCTGGGGCGCCCGAAAAGCTCGCTTCGTCAGGGATGGCGGTGAATGCCACCGGGTTAAATGCATGCTCCACTGCAAAGGCTTCCGCCTCATCCAGTGTGTCGCGCGCCACGGCGGCCACGTGTGGGGTCTTATCCCGCATGGCGATGTCAAACACCAGCTGATCGGCGCGATAGGGGGTCTCCGCCTCCAGCGCATCTTCCGCCTTCTGACGGCGCTTTTTCTCGCTCATCCGGCCCGCAGGCAGGGTCAGGTACTTGATCTGATCATTGGGCAGCACCAGCGTGCTGGTGAAATCCTCACCGCCCACAGCCACGGCTTGTGCCCTGAGCTGTGCCAAGTCGCCAACCAAATCCGGACTATCAAGCCCCACTTCTCCCAGCAAATGCCAGCCGCCCGGCACCCGGGTCAAAAGGCCAATGCCCTCAAAAGATAGTGTAAGCGCGAGATCCGAAGTCATGCATCAAGCCCTAGCATGCGAGTGAGTGGCAAGGCGCGACCTTGCTCAGAATTGTAGGATTTATAGCAAGTTATCGCCGAAGGGGAAGGAAAAGCCGCCGCAAGTTGGCGTGTCTTCGGCGGTTTGCGGCCACAATGTGAGGCTATGGTAAACAAAGACCGCCCCAAAGCTGTGATTGGGGCGGTCTTCAGAACGATTTGAGAAGGGGCTTGGCCTTAGCTGTGCGCTTTCTTCAGCGCCTGATCCAGATCGGCGATCAGGTCTTCGCTGTTTTCGATGCCAATCGAAATCCGAACCACATTTGGCCCCGCTCCGGCCGCTTCCTGCTGTTCCGGTGTCAATTGGCGGTGGGTGGTGGAAGCGGAGTGGATCACCAGGCTGCGCGCATCGCCGAGGTTGGCAACGTGGGAGAAAATCTCCAGGCTGTCGACAAACTTCACACAGGCGTCATAGCCGCCTTTCAGCGCCACGGTGAACAGGCCACCAGCGCCTTTTGGACAGATCCGCTCTACACGATCATGGTAAGGCGAAGAGGGCAGACCGGCGTAGGTCACGTAATCCACATGCTCATGGCCTTCGAGCCAACCGGCGACGGTTTTGGCATTCTCCACATGGCGCTCCATGCGCAGCGACAGCGTCTCGATGCCCATCAGCGTGTAATGCGCCGCCTGCGGGTTCATGGTCATGCCGAGGTCGCGCAGACCAATGGCGATGCCGTGGAAGGTGAAGGCCAGCGGCCCAAAGGTCTCATGGAAGCGAAGGCCGTGGTAGGCTGGTTCCGGCTGGCTCAGGGATGGGAATTTGTCGCTGGCGGACCAGTCAAATTTGCCGCTGTCGACGATACAGCCGCCGGTCACGGTGCCATTGCCTGTCAGGTATTTGGTGGTGGAGTGCACAACCAGCGTCGCACCCAAGGCAATTGGGTTGCAGAGGTAGGGCGTGGCCGAAGTGTTGTCCACGATCAGCGGCACGCCTGCGTTGTCGGCCACTTTGGCCAAGGCTTCGATGTCGCTGATGTAGCCACCTGGGTTGGCCACGGACTCACAGAACACCGCGCGGGTGTTTTCATCAATCGCCGCTGCCACCGCGTCCAGATCGTCAGTGTCGACAAAGGTCGCGGACCAGCCAAAGCGTTTGATGGTCTGGCTGAACTGGGTGATGGTGCCGCCATAGAGGCGGGAGGAGGCCACCACATTGCAGCCCGGCTGCATCAGCGGGAACAGCGCCATGATCTGCGCTGCGTGACCGGACGAACAGCAGACCGCACCCACGCCGCCTTCCAGGGTCGCGATACGCTCTTGCAGCACGGCCACGGTTGGGTTGGTCAGGCGGGAGTAGATGTAGCCCACTTCTTGCAGGTTGAAGAGCGCGGCGGCGTGCTCGGCGTCGCGGAACACATAGGCGGTGGACTGGTAAATCGGCGTCTGCCGCGCACCGGTGGCCGGATCGGGCCGTGCGCCCGCGTGAATTTGCAATGTGTCAAAACCGTAGGTCGCTTCAGACATCGTTGTTCTCCCTAAAAATTCTCGCGCCAAGTGTTAGGCAGAGCAAAGGCGTCACGCAACCAAAGTTGGGGATCAAGACTGTCTAAAGTCGTATTTCCTTGGAAAACCTCACAACCGGAACGGTTTGGCCGTCAAAAGCACGGCAGGGCGAACGCCGTCCAAGCCACACCGATGGATAGAGGATGAATGGGGCAGCAATCCTTGGCCGTCCAGTCCGCTAGCGCAGCCAATAGCCGTTCTTTTTCAGCGTGTTGCGAATGGCCTGCTCTTTGCGTGGCAAGTGGTCGCGATCAAACAGCGCGCGCGCCTTGTGGCCGCGGTTTTGATAAATCATGCGCTTGAACGGATCATATTGCTTCAGCACTTTTTTGATCTTGTTGGGCGCAGCGACCTCTTCCAGCACCTCCACCACCGCATCACGTTCCCGCGCATAGAGCAGCGGCATCAGCCGGTAGTGACAGCTCACTGATCCGTCCAGGTAGCCATTGGGCAACGCATCGCGTCCGCCGCCCAAGCCATGGATCACCAGCGGCAAAACAATTTGGTCCAGCCAAGGATAAATCGCCTGACAGGCCAGTTCGTCTGGTGGATTGTCACTGACACTGCGGGCGTATTCCAAGAACAACTCGCCAAACACTTTGGGGCAGCGGTAATAGAAGAACCCAGCGTTGAAATAGAGGTAGCGCCGCCAGTACTCATCCGGCTGGCTCAGATCCAGCGAGCTTTCAAAATCCAATCCAAAGCGGTCATAAAGCGCCTTCCAGATGCCGGTGTATTGCGGCCCATACAGCGGCGGAATTGGCCAGGTGCCTTCCACGCGCAAACTCGCTGAGGGGCGGTCAAAATCGAACGGCACCGTGCTGAGTTCATCCATAATCAGCGTGTCGGTGTCAAAAAACACAAAGGGTTCACCAACAGGCAGGGCGGACAGCAGCTCGATCTTGTTGCCATAAGCGTACGGCTCGCCAAACACCGGCGTCTCAAACGGCAAAATCTCCGCGCCAAGGTCTTCCAGCAGCGCGCGCACATCCGGATTACCGATGCGCGGGTCTCTTTCCCAGCGCGGGCCGGGGGCTGGTTCTGCCACATAAAGCTTGCCTGCAAACATCGGCGACTTGGCACGCAGTGACGCCGCGAACAGCGCCGCCTCATACATCAGGCGGCCATTCTGGCCCACCACCACCACGTTGAATACCTGCGATTTCAGCGCTTTACTTGTCATTCTTCTATTGCCCTGCACGATGCTTGTGCCGACTATACGTGGCATAGGCCCGTGGCAAAAGCGGGCATTACACTTTTTGAAGAAATCATAGAAAGGCGTTCGCTTATGCAACTGTTCAAGCTGGTCACCCTCTGTTTGGGCGTGTTGGGCTCCACCGCTCTGGCCGAGGACCGCGTGGCCGAAGATCAAACCCCCACAGGAAAATTTCTCACCGCAGGCGAAGT
Source organism: Paracoccaceae bacterium (assembly GCA_014872815.1). Lineage (GTDB taxonomy): Bacteria > Pseudomonadota > Alphaproteobacteria > Rhodobacterales > Rhodobacteraceae > Shimia. The sequence goes on along the minus strand of WKFK01000014.1, from coordinate 675,369 downwards.
GCGTCCCATCTTGGAGGCGACCAAAACCAGCTGGATTGGTGTGCGCGAATTTGATGGGCAGGATCTGGTCTATTTCACCCATCTTCTGTCGTGGCGCTGCGGGCTTTATGAAGTGCAATATGTCATTAACGGCGGCCCGGCGGAGGTCTTCCCGATCCCGGAATGCCCGCCGGATATCGAAAATGCCATGACCATTCCCGAGGACACGCAAATATACATCACGCAACCGCTTGGCTCGGTGCAAACCGTGTATGTGACGCTGCTCTACGATGATCTGGGCACGGACACGGTTCAATACGAACGGTCTGCGGTATTGATCCCTTAAGTCGTTTGCGACCCTTCACGCTGTGCCGCCGCATCGATCCCTGCGGCACAAAAGGCGACAAGTTTGTCCAGATGGTCAGCTGCGTTGATGGGCGCGTCACCGAGCGCCTCCATGCGCCATTGCGACGTGATCAGCGCCAACATGCTCGCCACTGCGTAGACAAATCCGCTTGCCACGGAGGAGCGGGCCTGTGGTGCGTAGAGCGCGGCTAGTTCTTCAACAAAGCGGTTGGCGGTCGGGTCAAAACAGATTGCCGCCAGATCCTTCCAGCGGTCATCCGCTGACACAAAGGCCACAATCCGCGCGTAGGCCACCCACTGTGGGCCGCCCACGTCGACATGTTCAAAAAACGGCCCGAAGAAACACTCCAGAATAGCGGGCACGGTTAGCGGACCATGTGCTTTGCGGGTCTCCAATGCGGCGACACGGGCATCGCCCAAAACATCCGCCCGCCGTGCCACCACACGCCAAAACAGTTCCTCCTTGCTGCCGCCGTGGTGGTTCACCAGCGCGCCTTGCACCTCTGCCTCGGCGGCGATGTCTCGAATCGAGGCCGCATCAAATCCGCTGCGGGCAAACACCCGTTCAGCCGCGTCCATAATCCGCGCGCGGGTTTCCAAAGCCCGTTTGGATGGGGCCCTTTGCCGTTGTTTTTCTTGAGGAATATCTTTCAGCATAAAAAGACCTTGCCTTATTTTTAACGGATGTTCAATTTAAAGCTCTCTGGGGGAGAGGAAGCCGATGCACACAAGCGACAAATTTGCGCTCATTGGAGCGGGGCCCATGGGGCTGGCGATGGCCAAGGTTCTGAAGGAGCAGGGCATCTCTTTTGACGGTTTTGAACTGCACGGCGATGTGGGTGGCCTGTGGGACATCGAGGCGCCACGCTCCACCATGTATGAGAGCGCGCATCTGATCTCGTCTAAAACCATGACAGAGTTTGCCGACTTCCCGATGAAAGCGGAGGTGGCCGAATACCCGTCCCATCGCGAGATGGCGCAGTATTTCCGCGACTTTGCAGAGCATTTTGATTTGCGCCGTAACTACCAGTTCAATACCGAAGTGGTGCAGGTGTCTCCTGTGGGGGAGAGCGGCGAGGGCTGGCGGGTGGTCACTCGTCAAGACGGTCAGCAGAGTGAGGCGGTCTATGCCGGTGTTTTGATTGCCAATGGCACGCTGAGCGAGCCCAACATGCCGCAGTTCCCGGGCCAGTTTGACGGCGAACTGATCCACGCCTCAAAGTATCGCCATCCGGAGCAGTTTGCCGGCAAGCGCGTTTTGATCGTGGGGGCAGGGAACTCCGGTTGCGACATTGCCGTAGATGCCGTGCACCATGGCGCAAGCTGCGATATCTCCATGCGGCGCGGCTACTACTTTGTGCCCAAATACGTCTTTGGCAAACCGGCAGACACAATGGGCGGGGCGATCAAGCTGCCGATGTGGCTCAAGCGCCCGATCGACAGTCTGATCCTGAAGTGGTTTGTGGGCGATCCGCAGAAATACGGCTTCCCTAAACCCGACTACAAACTTTATGAAAGCCATCCGGTGGTGAACTCTTTGGTGCTGTATCACGCGGGACATGGCGACATCGCCATTCGAGGAGATATCGCAGACATTTCGGGTCACACCGTGACGTTCAAAGACGGCGCCGCGGCGGACTACGACATGATCCTCGCCGCCACGGGCTACAAGCTGCACTATCCTTTCATCGACAAAACGTTGCTGAACTGGCGCGGGGACGCACCGCATCTCTACCTCAATGCCTTCCATCCGGCGCGGGACGATCTCTTTGTGCTGGGCATGGTGGAGGCCACGGGCCTTGGCTGGCAGGGACGGCACGAGCAGGCGGAAATGGTGGCGCGCTACATCACCGGCTTACGGGATGGTACAAAGGCTGCGAAAAAATTGCAGTCCAAGAAGTCCGCCGGCTTTGGTCGTGCCACCGGCGGGATGGACTATCTCGATGTGCCCCGCATGGCGTATTATGTAGACAAAGCCACATATCGCGGTGCGGTGACCGGCTGGATCAAATCGTTGCAGACAGGGCAGGGCTGATGGACCCCACTGCCATAGACAGCGTTGCGCTCAACTTTAGTGCGACCTCCATGACCGTGTTAAACGCGGTTTTGGCAGTTGTGATGTTCTCCATCGCCATTGACCTCACACCAAGCGATTTTCGCCGCTTGCTGTATACACCTCGCGCCTTGCTGACCGGTCTGGCCAGTCAGTTCCTGCTGTTGCCCGCGCTGACGTTTGTGTTGGTGCTGATCACGCAGCCGCAACCGTCTATTGCATTGGGGCTGATGCTGGTCGCGGCCTGTCCGGGCGGCAATATTTCCAACTTCATCACCCACCGTGCGGGCGGCAATGCGGCGCTGTCGGTGTCGATGACGGCCTTTGCCACCGTCGGCGCGATCCTTTTGACACCGCTCAATATTGCTCTGTGGGGCGGAATTTACGCGCCCACGCGCGACATCCTTCAAGCGACCAAGATTGACCCGGTCTCTGTGGCGATTACAGTGGGCTTCATGCTGGTGCTGCCCCTCATACTAGGCGTGACACTGCGCGCAGCGAAACCTACGCTGGCGGGCAAATTGCGTGGCCCGTTGCAGACCCTTTCGATGGTGATTTTTCTCGCTTTCATCGTCTTGGCGTTGGCCAATAATTGGCAAAACTTCAAACTCTTTGCGGGCGCGGTTGCGCTCTTGGTGGTCCTGCACAATGCGCTGGCCTTGGCGGGCGGCTATGGTCTTGCCACACTCGCGCGCTTGTCCCCTTATGACCGCCGGGCCGTGACAGTTGAAACCGGCATCCAAAACTCCGGTCTTGGCCTGATCCTGATCTTCGCTTTCTTTGGCGGCTTGGGCGGTATGGCCGTTGTCGCTGCCTTCTGGGGCGTCTGGCACGCGATCACAGGCCTTGGCGTGGCCGCTCTCATGAACCGAACAGAGGCAGCACGATGACCCGTATTCTGATCACTGGCGCAGCTGGCATGATTGGGCGTAGCCTCTTGGCGGAACTGGCCGAAACAGAGCATGAAGTCATCGCCTGTGACGTCATGGTGCCAGAAGGCTTGCCTGCGAATGCGCGCTTTCACCCCATGGACGTCACCACCGATGCGCCGTTGCGGATCATTGCGCGATTGCAGCCGGATGTGATCGTGCACCTCGCGTCTATTGTGACCCCACCGCCGGGCAGTGGTCGGGACTTTGCCTATGACGTGGATGTCACCGGTACAAAAAACGTGGTAAATGCGGCACTTGCAGCGGGCACAAAACGCCTGGTAGTGACCTCCTCTGGCGCAGCCTACGGCTACCACGCTGACAACTCGGTGCCGCTCACAGAAACCGACGCCATCCGAGGCAACGAAGAATTTGCCTATGCCCACCACAAGCGATTGGTCGAAGAGTTTTTGGCCGAAACCCGCCAAAACGCGCCACACCTCGAGCAGGTGATCTTGCGCGTAGGCACTGTGCTTGGGGCGGAGACGGACAACCAAATTACCGACCTGTTCCGTAAACCGCGTCAGCTCGCGGTCAGCGGCAGCGACGGGCTATTTGTCTTTATCTGGACGCAGGATTTGGCCCGCATTCTGAAGCGTGCAGCCTTAGGTGGCCCCGCCGGCATCTACAATGTTGCCGGCGACGGTGCGCTTGGGGTGCAAGAGATCGCCGATATCATGGGGAAACCCATTCTGCGTTTGCCTGCTTGGGTTTTTAAACTGGCGCTGACCATCGCAAAACCGCTTGGTCTCTCCCAATATGGCCCGGAACAGGTGCGCTTTCTGCAATATCGCCCGGTGCTGTCCAATGAGGCGCTCAAGCGGGATTTTGGCTACACCCCCGAAAAGAACAGCCGGGAGGTGTTCGAACATTGGTTGAAGGCGCAAGATCGATGACCATGCCTCCTCACAAACTCCCGAAAAAAACGGCCGTGATTTCTGGCGGTGGCGGAGGACTTGGCACGGCCTTGTCAGATAAATTGCAAGCCGAAGGGTGGCGTGTGGTTTTGCTAGACTTGAATGTCGACCACCTGTCCCAATCTGCAACGCAGTTGCCAATGAAATGCGACGTTACAGACCCGTGCGCCCTGAGGGATTGCTGTTCTAAAATTCTCGCCTGTCATCAGAGCATTGATCTGGTGATCTACGGGGCAGGGGTCACTGCCATTGCACCGGTCGAAGATCTGCAAGATCAGGCGCATCGTCGCCTGTTTGACATCAATTACTTCGCCGCCGCCGCCATGGCTCAAGCCTTTCTGCCAGCGCTGCGCGCCTCCAAAGGCACGCATTTGGCGCTGACCTCTGTGGCCGGGTTCGCCCCATTGCGCCACCGTGCCAGCTACGCTGCGTCTAAACACGCCATGACGGGCTTTTTTGCTTCCTTGCGGGTGGAGGAAGCCGCTTTTGGTGTGAGAACCGTGATTGCGGCACCCGCTTTTGTGGCCACCAACGTGGGTAACCCAGACGCTGATACAGACGGGCTTACACGCCCTGGCGCTGCACAAGACGCGGTGGATGTGGTGACGCCGGAGGAGGCTGCCGACATCATCCTGCGTGGATTGAAGCGTGGGAAATTGGACATTTTTGTTGGCCGTGTCGCCAGGCTGTCCGACCTCATGATGCGCCTGTCACCGCGGCTCTATGATTGGGTTATGGCCCGCGCGATACGCACTGAAAGCCAATCCTAAGGCGTGTGCCGACAGGTGCTGAATTCGGAACTACTGGGAACGCGCCATGCCCTGCATCCGCCAATTTTTGGTTCCAGAAGGGAAGAAAGTGGTGGGCGACCTTGGAATCGAACCAAGCGTGCGTCTCCGCGAGGGAGTTACAGTCCCCTGCCACACCTTGCGGCCTGTCGCCCACTTTCTTGAGGCCCGCTGGCCTCGGTGTGAGGGGGTATTTATTGGCATGCGCATGGGGCGTCAACCACAAAATACCTTGCGGAGCCCGCTTCTTTTCCGCATTGGTAAACCCTCCATATTTTGAAGGTGTCAGAGCGATGAAAAAACCCAAATGGGTCGTGCAGAAAGAGCAACAAAAGCGCAAAGATGCGGCGGAAACCGTCTGGTTGTTCGGCCTGCATGCCGTGCGTGATGCTCTGGCGAATCCAAAACGCGAAAAACTGCGACTCATCGTGACCAAAAATGCCGCGGATAAGTTGGCGGAGGCCATTGCCGAGTCGGGTATGACACCCGAAGTGGTCGACCCGCGCAAATTCAATGCGCCGCTTGATCCGCAATCTGTACACCAAGGTGCCGCGCTCGAAGTGAAGCCTCTGAACTGGGGCAAGCTCTCGGATGTGGCCATTGCCGATGATGACCGCCCGCAACGTCTGATCCTGTTGGACCGCGTGACCGACCCGCATAATGTTGGAGCGATTTTGCGGTCCGCTGAAGTCTTTGGCGCGCTTGCCGTGATTGGCACACGCCACAACTCCGCCCCTGAAACGGGTGCTTTGGCCAAAACCGCCAGCGGGGCGCTGGAACGTCAGCCTTACCTGCGCCTGCGCAATCTGGCCGACACCATCAACGAACTGCAGTCCATGGGCTACATCGTGTTGGGTATGGATGGCGAAGCTGAGGACACCATCGAAACCGCGCTGGAAGGACGCTATGACGCGCCCATCGCGCTGGTGCTCGGCGCTGAGGGGCCAGGATTGCGTCAAAAAACCAAAGAAACCGTGGATCAATTGGTCAAGATCAACTTCGCGGGCGCTTTTGGCTCCCTCAATGTGTCCAATGCCGCTGCCGTGGCGCTCTACGCCACACTGCCGCGCGAATAAGCCGACCAGCCCTACATTTGGAGGGAAATTCCCCGCCGGAGGCTCCCATCCGCGCCTTCGGATGCCTAGATGAATGAGGCAGATCATCAGCCAGAGGAGCGCGCAGTGCCCCATCCCTCCAAAATTGCCACCTGTTGCTACTGCGGCGCACGGGCCGCGCTTGTGCTCTCTGGGGGTACCCGGCATGAGCTGGCCTGCAGCAGTTGCGGTGCCCCTCTGCACAATCTTAAGCAAATGCCGGTGCCTGCACGGGGCAAGGAACCGGCGCATTTTTCTCACCCTATTCGCACGCCAAAATCCAAAGGCAAAGCTGGGTATAAAACCGAAAAACGCGCAGCACACCCCAAGACTAATTGGCACGACACGCCCTCCTCAAAAAAGAAAAAGTCCAGGAAAAAGCGTGGAAAATGGGCCAAGGATTTGTTTGAGGATGTGTTTGACGTGATTGAAGATATTTTCGATTGAGCGGAAATTTGCCCAATTCGTTAACCACTTGTTCATGAGAATCTCGCACGCTCTTGTCATCCAATTCTGCGAACATACGTAGTGATATAAGAGACACGGACTACGGAGCTTCCGTGTTTCCCTTCACTGTCCCTCGTTCCGTACCTGCGCCCAAGTCTCCTCTTGGGCGCTTTTTTTTGGCTTTTGTTCCGCCGTGCGCGCGTTAGGGTGGCGCGACGTTTATTCTGTTTGGGCCACGCCATGACCTATTCTGATGCTTTCTTGCGCGACATCCTCAAACGCACCAAAACCATCGCCGTTGTCGGTGTGTCGATGAACCCTGTGCGGCCCAGCTACTATGTGGCGCGATACCTGTCTCTGAAAGGCTATACGGTGATCCCGGTCAATCCGGGGCATGCTGGCAAAGTGCTCTTTGGCGCAACCGTCATGCCGAGCCTGAGCGCCATTGAAGGCCCTGTGGACATGGTGGACATCTTTCGCCGGTCTGAGGCGGTGCCCCCCATTGTGGAAGAGGCTCTGGCGCAGTTTCCGGCGCTACAAACCATCTGGATGCAAATTGGGGTGCAGCATGAAGACGCCGCTTCTGTGGCTCAAAAACGGGGGGTCGATGTGGTTCAAAACCGCTGCCCTAAGATTGAATATCAACGCTTGTTTGGCGAGTTGCGCATGGGCGGCTTTAACACAGGCGTGATTTCGTCCAAGCTTTAAGCTGCGGGCTTGTCGGCCTTGGGCGCTTTTACCAACTCACCGATGACTTTGGACAGCTCGTCCTTTCGGAACGGTTTGCCAAGACAGGCGTTCATACCGGCTTTCAGATAAGCGTTGGTTTGTTCAGGCAGGATATTGGCAGACAGGGCCACGATCGGCGTGTTCTGGTTCGGACCGGGCGTCGCGCGCAGAATTTCAGTGGCTTCCACACCGTCCATGTCCAGCAACTGAATGTCCATGAGGATCAGGTCATAGCGTTTGGCCGTGCAGCGTTGCAGTGCAGGGCGGCCGTCGTCGACGATTTCGACGTTTACATCCATGCTTTCCAGGAAACGGCGCACGATCATCTGGTTGGTGCGGTTGTCTTCGACCACCAGGATCTCGGCACCTTCAAAGCTTGCCAGCGCATTGGGGGCTGGTTGTTGCGGTAGAGACTTGGGTTGCTCGGCAGGTATCAGGGGCACAGTGAACCAGAATGTGCTGCCTTTGAACGGCGTGCTGTCCACGCCAATCTTCCCATCCATCAATTCGATCAGCTCTTTGGAGATAGACAGACCGAGCCCCGTGCCGCCGTAGCGGCGGTTTGTAGCAGAGCTGGCTTGTTCAAATTTGTTGAACACCCGCTTTTGCGCTTCCTGGGTTAAACCAATCCCCTGATCGGTGACTGCCACATATAGGTTCGTGTCCTGCACGGACATTTGCAGTGTGATGGTACCTTCTTGGCTGAATTTTATTGCGTTGCCCAGGAGGTTGGTGATGACTTGATTGAGCCGGGTCGCGTCCGCTGAAATCCAAGCTGGCACATCGGCCGCCACCTCCAGAACCAGGTCCAGCTCTTTGGCCTTTGCGGCGGCGGCTTGTGCGGTGGACACCGACGTGAGCAATTCCCGGGTCGCAAAAGGCGTGTTCTCAATCGTGATCCCATGGGCGGCAATCTTGGAGTAATCCAGAACATCATTGATCAGCCGCATTAGGCTGCGTCCAGAGCTGCGTCCTGTGGCGACAAGGGATTTTTGATCTTCGTTCAAATCGCTTTCGTCAAGCAGCTGAAGAATGCCAGATAAGCCATTGAGGGGTGTTCGAATTTCGTGACTCATCTTTGCCAGGAAATCACTTTTTTCCCGGTCCGCGCGTTGTGCCTCATCACGCAATTCGATCAATCGCTGCTCTTTGCGCTCAATCTCGTTGTGAAACATCGCAAGTCCGATCATCAAAGTCACGCAGACAGCGGCGACGACAACCATCGATCCAAACGGCAAATGGTCCAGCCAAATCGCGGCAACAATGAGGTTGATTGCAATCACACCCGTCGCGAGAGCAGCGGCGCGCAGCCCGACCAGCAACAAAGCCAATACCGGTGGCCCAATCAGAAAGATCTCCTGTCGCCAGTGGTAGCCAACGTCATTCATCATTTGGATGTTGGTGTGGAACAGATACAGAGCGATAAACACAAACGTCGCCGGTCCGGTTTTCTGGGTTTTTTGCCAGATCATCGGAACGAAAAAGTAGCTGATCACACAGATCACAGACAAGGCAGTGACTGCAGTCGAAAACTGTGTGTCCGTGCTCAAAATATGAAGGTTATGAAGCGCAGCCACGAACCCAATAATGCCCGAGAACCCGCACAATAGCCTTGCGCGGGTTTCTTCAAAGCTATGGTCTTCTTCCTGCCGAGGCCAAAAATAGTCTTTGAGCAAGGCAAAAACACCTGTGGGTGGTTGCGTGTTCATGACATCAGTTGGTTTCTTTGCGTCTGCTTTTCATGGGCTTGAATGTATTAATTTTCCTGAAATATCGGGAAGGAAATGCTCCTTTTAGGTAACAATTCACCGGAATTTTATCGGGTCCGCCCAGCCTGAACCACGTGGCGCTCCTCCCAGTTGTATCGGCTGTCTTCCAGTACCGGAGACCAGAACAAATAGCCGCCATAGCGCCAGGGATCTAAAACAATGCCTTCGCGCATCTTGCCACCCTTGGCGCTCATAACTACCGTGCTGTGCTCGATCAGGATTGTGTCATGGTTGGCGATGGCGCGGTGCATGTCCAGCGTCAGAAACCCTTCCTGACGCAGGCGGGTTTGCAGATCATCGGCCCAGTGCCAGCACAGCCCACGCGGGCGCAGGCCCTGGTTGACCTTGGCATTGTGCATCAGGGCGCCGTCGGTGACATTGTAGTCCTGCCGCAGCACCAGCGAGTAGTTGTAGGCAATCTCCGCCGCCCGCGCCGCCTCGGCAGGGTCCACAACGGGATCAAGGGAGATCAAAGCTTGTGTAAGGCCCGCGATATCAGCAGGCGCTTTTTGTTGCGGCGCGCCACAAGCCACCAAAATCACCGCCGCCACAAGCGCCAATGCCACCCGCAATTTTGCTATCATCTGCTCGCTGCCCCTTGGACTTTCGCGCGACTATACGCGGAGGGGCGCCAATGCCCAAGTGTTTGCTTAGCCTTTGGGGCGTGCCGCCTTTTCGGCCACACCGCTGACGCCCTGACGGCGTGCCAACTCGCTCAAAACATCCTCAAGCGCCACATCGCGCGCTTCCAGCATCACCAGCAGGTGATACAGCACGTCCGCCGCCTCATAGGTCAACTTTTCGCGGTCGCCTTTCACGGCCTCAATCACCGCTTCAATGGCTTCCTCGCCAAATTTCTCGGCGCATTTTTCTGGCCCTTTGGCCAGAAGTTTTGCGGTCCAGCTGCTTTCTGGGTCCGCTTTGGCGCGCTCAGCAATGGTGGCGGCCAGATCGTTCAGAACACTCATGTCAGCCTCATCGGAATACCGGCGTCGTGCATGTATTGCTTAGCTTCCTGCACGGTGTATTCGCCAAAGTGGAAGATCGACGCCGCCAGAACCGCGCTTGCGCCGCCTTTGGTCACGCCTTCCACGAGGTGGTCCAAATTGCCCACACCACCAGAGGCAATCACCGGCACGTTCACCGCGTCGCTGATCGCTTTGGTCAGGGGCAGGTTAAAGCCCGCCTTGGTGCCATCACGGTCCATCGAGGTCAGCAGGATTTCACCGGCGCCCTTCGCCACCACCAGCTTGGCAAACTCCACCGCATCAATGGGGTTGCCGTCCTTGTCCAAAGCCGCTTTGCGACCGCCATGTGTGAAGATGCCCCATTTGTTGGGTTCACCGTTTTCGTCATGGCCAATGGTCTTGGCGTCAATCGCGCAGACAATGCACTGGCTGCCAAATTGCGCCGACGCTTCGGCAATCACATCCGGATTGGCCACCGCCGCAGAGTTGAAGCTCACCTTGTCCGCGCCAGCCAGCAACAGACGACGCACATCAGCCACTGTGCGCACGCCGCCACCCACGGTCAGCGGCACAAAACACTGCTCGGCGCAGCGCTGCACCATATCAATCATCACGCCGCGATTGTCGTGCGTGGCATGGATGTCCAGAAAACAGATTTCGTCGGCGCCAGCGGCATCATAGGCGCGTGCGGCTTCTACCGGGTCGCCGGCGTCACGCAGGCCAACAAAATTCACGCCTTTGACCACACGGCCATCAGCGACATCCAGACAGGGAATGATACGGGTCTTCAGCATATCGGAGCTTTCTCAAAGCGTTGCGCCTCTCCTTACCGTGGCAGGGCGCAACGTGCAATCTGAGACGGATGTCACAAGCCGAGATCAGGTGGCCCGTGCCACGCGGACCAGCGCATCACGGGCAATCAGAATGTGAAACGGCATGATTGTCGCCAGATACATCCGCCCAAACAGGTTGTTGCGATGCACCCATGTGGCGACAAACACCTTGCCGCCTTCAGACAACACCGACACCCGGAAGTTCAGATGACTGTCATCAAATCCGGCAATCACCTCGGTGTCGCTCTCACTCTCTACCGGAAAGATTCCCACGCAGTCTTTCCCTTCGGGGGCCTCAGTGCGCAAGCCAAAGGGCTTTACCAAAACCGTCCGCAAGTTGGCCAACATCTGCGCCCAGCCGGGGAAATTGGTGACAATCTCGGCAGCCTGGCGCGGTGGCATATCGCTGTCGATGCAATAGCAATCCAGAAAGTCCTCTGCACCGATACGCGCGTGCAGGTGGCTGCTTTCCGGAAGCGGGGTGGCGGTGACATCAAAGAATGAAACGGACATCGGCGTCTCCTGAGTTGTTCGCGCTATCAACTTGGGAACCGCAACAGGAAACGCCAAGGCGTCAGAAGGTCACGCCTCATCCTCAGGGCGTGTAGTTTTGCGCCGCAGGTCTTGGCCGATCATCACCAACAGCGTGAGCACAATCACAAAGCCCACCGGCATGCTCAGCAACAAAAAGCCGGCATTGGCATAGGCGGCATTCAGTTGAGTGGCGATATTTTCGCCCTCTACCCAGCACCCGTCGGTGTGCATCGCCATACCGAACTGACAGCCGTGCGCCTCCGCAGTGCTCTGCGCCCACCGCACGGAATAGGCTGGCCACACGCATACGGCCAGCAATAGCGTCAAGATGCCATAGGCAATCTTGCGCCGCAGTCTCATGCCTTCAGGACTTTGAGCGCGTCACCCAGATCGATTGCGCCATCATACAGGGCGCGTCCGGAGATCGCGCCGTTCAGCTCTGCGCCGCAGTTTTTCAGCGCTTTGAGATCCTCAACAGAGCTCACACCACCGCTGGCGATCACCGGGATCGACACCGCTTTGGCCAGTGCCGCAGTGGCCTCAACATTTGGGCCTTTCATCGCGCCGTCGCGCAGAATATCCGTGTAAATAATCGCGCACACGCCATCGTCCTCAAACGACTTTGCCAAATCAATCACGTCCACGTCGGTCTCTTCGGCCCAGCCTTTGGTCGCCACTTTGCCGTTGCGCGCGTCAATGCCCACAGCCACTTTTCCCGGGAATTCTTTTGCGGCCTCGCGCACCAAATCCGGGTTTTCCACCGCCACGGTGCCAAGGATCACTCGCGACAGGCCCTTGGAGATCCAGCGCTCAATGGTCGCCATATCCCGGATGCCGCCGCCAAGCTGCGCAGGCACTTTGGTCTGTTTGAGGATTTCTTCGACCGGCGTGGCGTTGATCGGAATGCCCGCAAAAGCGCCATTGAGGTCCACAAGATGCAGCCACTCACACCCCGCATCCACAAACTCCAACGCTTGCGCGGCAGGGTTCTCGTTGAACACGGTTTCCTTGTCCATGTCGCCATGTAGCAAACGCACGGCATTGCCGTCTTTCAGGTCAATCGCAGGATAAAGGATCATGGGGCAGGGCCTTTTTGTCATGTCGCGCCGATACCGGCTGTTACGTGTGGTTTTGCATGGTGCCGTCAAAATTGCAACGCGGCGAGACATCACCACCTGACCCAAAGTCAGGGTTGATGCGACTCATAGGCTTGCCGCAGAGTTTCGGGCAAATACTCGGGAGGAAAATGATGAAAAAAACGCTAATGGCTGCGGCTTTGACACTTGTAGGCGCCACAACAGCCTTCGCAGACCCAATTTATGGCACCTGGAAAACCATTCCGGATGACAATGGCAACTATGGCCTGATTTCTGTCGCCGCTTGCGGCAGCAAGATTTGTGGTACGCTATCCAAGTCGTTTAATCCTGATGGGAGCGAGTTGGACAGCCCAAACAACGGGCGCAAAATCATCTGGGACATGGTCAACAATGGCGACGGTGCCTACGGCGGCGGTAAAGTCTATTCGCCGGATCGCGACAAAACCTACAAAGGCAAACTGGCCCTGTCCGGCAACTCCTTGGCGGTCAGTGGCTGTGTGCTGGGCATCTGCCGCAACGGCGGCACATGGACCCGCGTGAAATAAAGCGACCGATCAAACACGAGGAAAGGCGCGGCAGGACCGCGCCTTTTTTCGTTGCCATCCAGTTGGATTACACCGCGCCGGTGTATTCGCCGCGCGCCGGGTAGTCGTTCTTGATCGCAAAATCCAACGCGCCCAGAAGCTCGCTGAAATGCGGACGTACAAACGGCATGGTCTGCACGGAGCCATAATATAGCGCCTGTTCCGGGCTTACCATGAACAGACCCGGCTCGCTGAACAGCGCAGGCTCTTCAATGCCAATCGAAGTTTTGCCCCGCGAGGTGGAGATATAGAGACCCCAGTCCTTCGCAACATCCAGCGGCAGGTCATAGGCAATGCGCAGACCGGTTGCGCCAATCTTCTCGGCCATGTCCTTGGCACGCTCTTCACCATCGCTGCTCACGGCAACACAGGTCACACCGCGCTCGGCAAAGGCCTCAACCAGCTTTTCCAGCTCTTTGAGGTAGGTGGCGCAGATCGGGCAGTGCAGGCCGCGATAGAAACACACAACCGTGCCACGCTCGGAGCCTTCAGCGGCCAGATCAAAGGTGCCGCCACCCACAAGTGGCAGGGTCAGGTTGGGTGTTTTTTGACGGGGGATCAGCATAGGATTGTCCTCTTGTTTTGTGCGTGCTGGACTTATTGTCGGTTTCTGTGTCAAATAAATCCGATTGATCGTGCATAAAATCCGAAAGCCTGCCGTGGACCGCCTGACGACACTTGTTGAAAAGTTTCACCTCACCGTGCATCCCGCCACGTTGGCGGAGGCCAATCTGATCGCCAAAGCAGGCGCGGATGGCACCCCGGCGCGCGTGGTGTTTCTCACGCGTGGCACCTGTGCGACCTCTTGTGCAGGGGAAGTGCTCTTTGCCGCGCATGTGGACTGGATGGGATTGACCAACCCATTGATGGGCGCGTTGCCCGATGAAGTGCACTATGACCTCAGTGGCGAGGAGGACAGTCGCGCCTTAGTGCGACTGATGGCGGAAGAAACCACCGCCAACCGCTGCGGTGCGCAATCAGTGATCAATCGCCTTGGCGAAGCGCTGATGGTGCGCTTGCTGCGCGATCAAATTTCCCAAGGCTCCACTGATGTGGGACTACTGGCTGGTCTGGCTGACCCGCGCCTCAGCCGCGCCATTGTCGCCATGCATGATTTTCCCGGGCGGGTGTGGAGCAACGCCGACCTTGCGCAGGAAGCGGGTCTGTCCCTGTCACGTTTTGCCGAACTCTTTGCCCAAACGGTGGGCGAGACCCCGATGGGATACCTGCGCCGCTGGCGGCTTATTTTGGCCCACCAGGACATCACCCGCGGTGACCGCGTCGATGCGGTGGCCCGCCGCTATGCCTACAACAGCCCGGAAAGCTTCACCCGCGCCTTTCGCAAAGCCCATGGGGTGGCTCCCACAACCTTGCGCGTGGCTTAACTTATCAGGTTCTCATTCCAGAAATATCCCCGGGGTGAATTGCGCATTCGCGCAAGAGGGGCTGGCCCCTCTCACATCACCTCTTAAGGCGCCCAGGTCAGGAAGTTGCCAATCATCCGAAGGCCAATGTCTTGGCTCTTTTCCGGGTGGAACTGCATACCCACCATGGTGTCACGCCCGATGATGGCTGTCACGTCGCCGCCATAGTCCACATGTGCCAGACGCTCTTCCGGCTTGGTCACATGAAACTGGTAGGAGTGCACAAAATACGTGTGATCGCCGCTTTTGATCCCATCCAGCAGCGCGTGCGGATGGTCGATCACCAAGTTGTTCCAGCCCATATGCGGTACTTTTAGACTGGCATCACTGGGTTCAATTTTCTCAACGTCGCCTTCGATCCAGCCCAACCCTTGGGTCAACTCATACTCATGACCGCGCGACGCCATCAGTTGCATGCCGACACAGATACCCAGAAACGGACGACCCTCGACTTCGACCGCTTCCACCATCGCGTCATAGATGCCTTTGTGACCGCGCAGCTCGGCGGCACAGGCCGGAAACGCGCCATCACCGGGCAGCACCAGCCGGTCCGCCTTGGCCACCACATCCGCATCCGAAGTGACAACAACCTCGCCGCCATGCACCTCTGCGGCCATCCGTTGAAAGGCTTTTTCGGCAGAGTGCAGGTTGCCGCTTTCATAATCGATGATCGCTGTGAGCATGATCTTTGTCCCGTTCTTGCTGTTGCTTTCAAGTGAAGCGAAACGCCACGCGGGTCAAGAGGCTGCGGGGCAGGGCGGCGCTTTAGGTGTTGGCCTGTGTGCCAATCCGGTCAACCAGCGCCATGACTGCCTCAAACGGGCTGTCTTCAATGGGCATGGAGGTGCAGCCAAACTCGCCGCCAATGTAAAGCAGCGTGAAGCCGTGAATCAGGGACCAGACCTGCGCCTCAACGATATGCGGGTCTTCACCCTCTGGTACAAACGGCGCGCAGACACCACGCAGAATGAGATAGGCCTCGGCCTCGTCGCGTCCGTCGCGCGGCGCATGGACGCCCAGCCCATGTTCGCCAAACATCACTTTAAGCAACCCGCTGTGGCTCAATCCAAACTGCAAATAGCCACGACATATGCTGCGCAGGCGCTCTCGGTCGGTCTGTTCGCCCGCTTCAATCGCGTCCGTCATGTATTTGGAAAATCTGTCAAACCCTTCTGCGGAAATGGCGGTAATCAACCCCGGCAAGCCAGCGAAGTGATGTGCCGGAGCCGCATGGGACACGCCCGCACGGGCGGCACATTTGCGCAACGTGAGCGCGTCCAGCCCGCCTTCTTCCAACAGGTCAATGCCTGCCTGGATCAGCGCGCGTTTGAGGTCTCCGTGGTGGTGGCGGGTTTTTGCTGTGCTCATGGCCACAAACTAATCTGTGACTTGACAGTGTCAAGCTGCTCTGATTTTTACAGTGTCAAGATTAACTTTACAGTGTCAAATTTGATCGGAGTGTCCCATGTATCCCATCCCCAAACGCCCGCTGTTGCCACGCAGCCTGCCATTGCTGTGGTTTCTTTCGCTTGCCATTGCGCTTGGTTCCCTGAGGTTTCTGGTGGCAGATATCGCTCTGGTGATGCCCGCGATGTTGCACCACGCGTTGGAGCGTCCTGTGTTGCTCTTTGCACATATCTTTTTTGCTCCCATTGCCTTGGCCATCATGCCCTTTCAATTCGGTAAAAAGGTGCGGTTGGCACGTCCGGGATTGCATCGTTGGCTTGGGCGGGCCTACGGCCTGGCCATTCTGATTTCCGGTACGGCCGGTGTTTTCTTGGGACTTCAAACCATACAAGGTCCTGTGGCGGCGAGCGGTCTCGTCACATTGGCGGTCGCTTGGCTGTCGACAACTGCGTTTGCTGTGTATTTTGCGATCACCCGAGATATCCCGGCGCATCGTCGCTGGATGATCCGCTCTGTTGCGCTGACAGTCTCTGCCGTGACGCTTCGGCTCTATATGATTGTTGGAGCTCTGACGGTTGGCGAAGAGAGCAGCTACCCTCTGATCTGTTGGCTGTGCTGGGTGCCCAACATGTTCATTGCGGAGTGGCTGATCCGGCGGGAGTTCCGCGGGATGAAACCCGGCTGGGAAGCGGCCTGAGGCAACCGGTGGTCTGTGACACAATGGGACTGGGCACCCCCGTCACTCTTCCTCATGTGCAAAACTCGCGTCGAACCGCCCCAAGCGCAGATCCTCTGGATTGATCCAAAAACACACGTTTTTGCCCGCGTGTTCAAAGCCGATATCCGGATCGGCACCGATCGAAAACAGCCGGGTAGTGTCTGCATATTTTTTTAGATTTCGACCGCCAAACATGGTGTTGACTGTCACCGAGCTGACCCGATTTTGCGTGTTTTCATCGGGGTTAAAACGACGTTCTTGCCAGTTATGAAGTGCGGTGATCACGTTCCCATGATGCGACGACAGTTCTCGATCCATAATTTCGTTGTCACAATCGTAGTTGTAGTCTTCAAAGTCGCGCAGTTGCACGTTCCACTTGGCATAGCCCTGCGTCGGGGTTTCAAGATACCAATAGGATACGTATTCGGTTTCAATTGTCGGAAAGCGCGGGGTTGGTCTTGGCGGGTACACGGAGACATCTTCCGGCACGTAAATCACCTGCGAGCCCTGTTGACCCATCGTGCCGGAAACGGGGGCATAAATCGTGTCATAGAAGAAAAACAATGTTCCTGTTGTTGGCATATCGGGCAGGTGATCAAACTTGGCAACTTCGGCCAAATTGATCTGCCCAAGAAAATGCATCGGAACAGTGAGGTCGTCTTCAGTATAGGTCGGCCAGTCAATGTCTGGCGGCAGCGTTGGCTCGCCGCCAATCCAACACCCCGGTGCGCCGGGTGTGTCTGCATACTCCGTTTTGTAAAACTGAACGCCGCGACAGGTTTCCGCTTTGAGGCGGTTTTCCATCTCTTCGCGTGTGGGGATCCGCTGCCATTCCCGCTGCTGTGCTTCAAAATCATCCATAACACGACACCCAACTCAATCTATGCGTGTTTCTTGTATTGTGGATTGCGAAAAGGCACCATCAAAAAAAGCCCGCTCAGTGCGGGCTTTTCACGTCGGTCATGCTGGAGGATTACAGCGCGCCTTTGGTGGACGGGATAGCGTCGGCCTTGCGCGGGTCCACTTCCACCGCTTCCCGCAACGCGCGCGCCACGGCCTTAAAAGTGGCTTCGGCAATGTGGTGGCTGTTGAACCCGTGGATCTGATCCACATGCAGGGTGATCCCGCCGTGGGTGGCAAAGCTCTGGAAAAACTCCCGCACCAACTCGGTGTCAAAACTGCCGATCTTCTGGGTCGGCATCTCCAGGTTCCAGATCAGGAACGGACGGGCGGACAGATCCAAGCTGGCCCGCACCTGCGCATCGTCCATCGGCAGGTGGCAGGTGGCATAGCGGCGAATGCCTTTCTTGTCGCCCAACGCCTGCGTCAGCGCCTGACCCAGCGAAATGCCTACATCCTCGACCGTGTGGTGATCGTCGATGTGGTAATCGCCCTCGGCGCGGATGGTCATGTCAATCAGGCTGTGGCGCGACAGCTGATCTAGCATGTGGTCAAAGAAGCCCACGCCGGTCTGGTTGTCATAGGTGCCGGTCCCGTCGAGATTGATCTCCACGGTGATCTTCGTTTCCGCAGTGGTGCGGCTCACGCTTGCCTGACGCATCTGGTCATCCTTCGCTGATAGTCGGCCACCTTATAGGCAGCCCTCCCGCGCGGGCCAAGGGGGCGCAGTTTGCGATTGTGGTCAGGGTGGCATTTGTGCCAGCTTACACCCAAACCGACATGAGGGCTTTTATGACCACCTGCGTCTTTATCCAGATCCGTTGCAAACCCGGCACCACCTACCGCGTGGCCGAAGAGATCGCACTAAAAGAAATCCACTCCGAGCTGCACTCCACCAGCGGCGACTATGACCTGCTGATGAAGCTCTACATCCCCGCAGGTGAGGATGTGGGAAAGTTCATCAACCAGCATATGCTCGACATTCCCAACATCGAACGCACCTTGACGACATTGACGTTCAAGGCGTTTTAAACCCTGCCTTACAGGAGACCGCCATGGCCGATTTGGAAACCAACAAAGCCAGCGCCATGGCGCTCTACGATCTGATGTTCAATCAGAACAAGCCCCGCGAGGCTGCGGAGGCCTATCTTGGCGAGGAGTACATTCAGCACAATCCGCATGTGGGCGACGGCAAAGAGGCCTTCATTGCGTATTTTGAACGCATGGCGGTGGAGTATCCCGGTAAAAAAGTCCACTTCAAACGCGCGATTGCTGAAGGAAACATGGTGGTGCTGCACTGCCATCAGGAATGGCCGGGGGACGAAGACTACGCGGGCATCGACATCTTTCGCTTTGATGACAACGGCAAGATTGTCGAGCACTGGGATGTGTTGCAGACCATCCCAGAGGACTCAGCGAACAAAAACGGGTTGTTCTAGACAGGCTTGCCGTTGATCCAGGTGGCCGCGATGGCGCGGTCATCGCCCATCATGATGGTTGGGAACAACGCTTCCCACAAATCATTGGCCCGCGCCGACCGCTGTGCAATCTCCGCCGTGCTTTCCAAGTCCAACACCACTAGATCGGCTTCCATGCCGACGGCCAGATTGCCAATCTTGTCTTCCATGTGCAGCGCCCGTGCAGAGCCTTGCGTGGCCAGCCACATCAGTTCCGCTGCATGCAGTGGGTTGTGCCGCAGTTGCCCAACCTCATAGGCACTCGCCATGGTGCGCAGCATCGAGAAGCTGGACCCGCCGCCGGTGTCACTCGCCAGGCCAACCCGTTGACCGGCTGCCATCAGCCCGCCCATGTCAAACAGGCCGGAACCAATGAAGGTGTTGGAGGTCGGGCAGTGGATTAAACCGGCCCCAACCTCGCGCAGCCGATCCTTCTCGCGCTCTTCCAAATGGATCGCATGCCCATAGAGGCCTTTTTCGCCCAAGAGACCAAACTGCTCATACGTGTCCAAATAATCCCGTGCGTCGGGGAACAGTTCTGCCACCCAAGCAATTTCGTCGGTCTGCTCACTGAGATGGGTTTGCATCAAACAATCTGGGTGCGCTGCCCAAAGACTGCCAAGGGCCTCCAACTGTTCTGGCGTGGAGGTAGGCGAAAACCGAGGGGTGATGGCATAGCTAATCCGGTCCACGCCGTGCCAGCGTTCAATCAGCGCTTTACTGTCATCATAGGCGCTTTGCGGCGTATCTCGCAGTCCGTCTGGCGCGTTACGGTCCATACAGGTCTTACCGGCAATCACCCGCTGACCCCGAGCTTTTGCCGCCTCAAAGAAGGCCTCCACCGATTCCGGGTGAATGGTGCAGTAGCTCGCCATGGTGGTCACGCCGTGTTTGGCGGTGAGGTCGAGGTAGGTGGCAGAAATCTGATCGGCATAGGCCCGATCGCCAAAGCGCATCTCTTCGGGGAAGGTGTAGCTGTTGAGCCAATCAATCAGCCGCTTGCCCCAACTCGCAATGATGCCGGTCTGTGGGTAGTGCACATGGGCATCAACAAACCCCGCAGAGATCATCTTGTCGCCATAGTCGACAACCTCCGCAACAGGGTAGGCCGCGCGCATGGCGTCCGCTGTGCCAACCGCCACAATCCGGCCACCCTCCACAACAACCCCGCCGCGAGTCTCATGTCGCGCGGCGTCGACGCCAGCCTCAAACGGATTGGCGGCAAAGCTCAGAGTCTGCCCAAGCAGTAAGGTCTGTGCGCTCATAATTCTCTCCAATCTCTTGAGGGCGGGTCTTTTTTCGGCCCCAACCGGTCGTCTCCCATTGAGTCCCAGCTTTGATTTAATCTATGGTCCGCAGCAAGTCCAAGACCACACAAACTGGTCTCTCGCCAAAAAAGGAGCGCGTCATGTCCAACACAGAGTTGCAGACCGCCCCCGAATTGGACGTCGAAGACTACACCCTGTCCAAAAAACTTGTCGCTGGCGTGCTCTATGCATTGGAAGCACAGGACCGTGCCACGCTGGTTGAACTCACAGAGCCGCTGCACCCAGCTGACATCGCCGACCTTCTGGAACAGATCAACCCCTATGACCGGCGCCGCCTGGTGGAGCTCTACGGCGAAGAGTTTGACGGGGACATCCTGTCGGAACTTGACGAAGGTCTGCGCGAAGAGGTCATGGGTATCCTCAATCCCGAGGTGCTGGCCGATGCCGTGCGGGAGCTGGAAAGCGATGACATCGTTGATCTGGTTGAGGATCTCGATGAACCGGCGCAGGAAGCCATCCTTGAAACTCTGGAAGACGCCGACCGTGTCGCGGTGGAGCAGGCGCTCAGCTACCCGGAGAACACCGCTGGCCGTTTGATGCAGCGCGAAACCGTCTGTGCGCCGGAACACTGGACGGTGGGGCAGGCGATTGACCACCTGCGCAATGCCGCGGAACTGCCGGAGCAGTTCTATCACGTGATCCTTGTCGATCCGCGCATGAAGCCCATTGGCAACGTGACACTTGGTAAGTTGATGTCATCCCGTCGCGATCTGCCACTCACAGACTTGATCGAAGACGTGTTCCAGATCATCCCTGTCACGCAGGACGAGGAAGACGTTGCCTATGCCTTCAATCAGTATCACCTGATCTCCGCCCCTGTGGTGGATGAGGATGACCGTCTGGTTGGGGTGATCACCATTGATGATGCCATGGTCGTGCTTGATGAGGAGCACGAGGAAGACATCCTGCGCATGGCGGGGGTGAGTGACGAGGCCAGCCTCTCAGACACCATCCTTGATGCCGCCAAGGGCCGGGCCACATGGCTGTTTGTGAACCTGCTGACCGCCATTCTGGCGTCCGGGGTGATCAACCTCTTTGCCGATACCGTGGATCAGATGGTGGCCCTTGCCGTGTTGATGCCCATAGTCGCCTCCATGGGGGGCAATGCAGGCACGCAAACCATGACCGTGACCGTGCGCGCGCTGGCGACCAAAGACCTCACCGCGCAGAACGCTTGGCGGGTGATCCGGCGGGAGGTCTCAGTCGGGGCGCTTAATGGCGCGCTCTTTGGTTTGATCATGGCGGGGGTGGCCGGTGTCTGGTTTGGCGTGCCGATGTTGGCACTTGTGATTGCCGTGGCCATGTTCCTCACCCAGATCGCCGCCGCGCTGGGCGGTATCCTGATCCCCATGGCGCTTGAGCGTATGAACATCGACCCGGCCTTGGCCTCTGGCCCCTTTGTGACCACAGTGACCGACGTGGTGGGGTTCTTCCTCTTTCTTGGGCTTGCGGCCCATGTGCTGCTTTAAAGCGGAGACCACGTTGATGGACCTGACAGAACAAAAAGCCGCCGCGCGCAAAGCCGCCTTCGCCCGCCGTAAAGACGCCTTTGACAGTGCAGGCCCGGGGCAATCCGCGCATCTTTCCGAAGTGCTGGCAGGCTACCGTGGCGTGCCTCTAGCCGGGTATATGCCCATCCGCACAGAAATCTCGCCGCTGGTCGCAAT
Organism: Paracoccaceae bacterium; assembly: GCA_014872815.1. Taxonomy (GTDB): domain Bacteria; phylum Pseudomonadota; class Alphaproteobacteria; order Rhodobacterales; family Rhodobacteraceae; genus Shimia. The sequence goes on along the minus strand of WKFK01000014.1, from coordinate 653,381 downwards.
GGCGGAAGCCTCCGCCCACGGCCCCGTCGGGGTGCCTGTGATACAGGGCGAGGCCACGCCGCTGGAGTTCTCCCGCTGGGAACCGGACGGTGCCCTGCGCGACGGCCCCTTTGGCGCAAAGGTGCCGGTAGAGGACAACTACTTTGACCCAGAGATCGTGATAGTGCCGCTGGTGGCCTTTGACACCAAAGGCGGACGGCTTGGCTATGGCGGGGGGTTTTATGACCGGACTTTGGAGCGCCTGCGGTCTCGTCGCGCCACATTGGCCATTGGCTTTGCCTTTGACGCACAAGAGGCTGACCACTTGCCCTTGGAAGACACCGATCAGCCTCTCGATATGATGATCACGGAAACCCGCATCATCGAGTTCTAACCCTTAGAGGTCCGGGTTCGCCCCGGTCGCATTGGTGCGGAAGTACTCCCAGGCATCCTGCTCCCCGCCACCTTTGAACTTACAGACACCATATTCGTTGCCTTCCGCGTCCTTGCGGATCTCATATCCGTGGCCTTGGTTGATACAGAAGGTTGCCGCCGGATTGGCCGCATCGGCTGCTTGGTTTGGAGACGAATAGTCATCACAGGCAGCCAGCGTCGCCAGCGCGCCCACCGCGGTTAGGGTCAAAATCGGTTTCATCAATAACATCCTGTGTTGTCGGGTCTTGCCTCAATCTATCGCGCCACACACTCGGAACAAGAGCCTTCCGTCCAACATAACAGTGCATACGTCATTCTTTGCCGATTGGTGAACTTGCCTCGCTCTCTCCCCAGTTCGTGCCTGATGTCGCCACATTTGATTGCAAAAAATCAGAAAAAACACGTTTAAGGGTATTTGGTATGATTAAGGAAGCGGCCCAACCGGTTCAGGTGGTCTTGGTATTTGATAACGCGCGCAGCTTTGGCAAACAGTTTAAACACTTGGAAGCGCTGCTGGACCCGCTGCAGAAGGCATTGCATCCGCACGGGACATGGAAGCACCTCAAAGGTTATAGCGCGCCCAATTTGTTGGGAGTCGCTTCGGACAATACGCATGTCACGATTCAGCGCTTTGACAAACCGATGCCGCTTAATGGTTTTGCCAACATACTCAGCAACCCATTGATCACCAATCTGCGTCCGGATGTGGCAAAGGCGCTCCTGAAACACAAATGCGCCCTGCTGATTGAGGTAGGGCCGGGCAGTGTGCCGGGGTTTACTCAGGCTTTTGCGGCAGCAGGCTTTGATGATGCCATGGCTACGGCGATGGATGGTCTTCTCGGCGGGGTGACCACGCGGGACTCCTATGAGGAGCGTTTGTTGATCGCACAGGCCGTGGGGTGCGCGTTGATTGATCAGATGATGCCGGGCGCGGTCCATTGGGGACAATCTCATCAGGCTTTTGACGGCGCGACCTTCAAACGTCTCGCTTCTGACGGGTTCAATCTGCTTCTCTATGTAGGGGCCTATCCTTACGACGCAAAGCAACTGGAAAATGGCAACGTGCAGCTTGGATTGCGCGGATTGGGGTCTCAGGCGTTGATTGGCAAAATGGTGATGTGCGCACCAGACACAAAAGACTGGGTGGAAAACTACCAGATTATGCTGGCGTTCATCGCCTATTGTCGCAGTATGGGACGATTGCTGGGTGACAATGAAACCTTTGGCGCCGACGGGCCCGATGCACCAGTGTATGAAGTGCAGCACAACAGCGACATTCCCGAACTACCCGACGGTTACATTCTGCTGAAACGGCGCTGCGATGAGGCGCCCAAGCCGGTGGCACTAAAAACCATGACAAGCAGCGAAAACAATTTGCGCGCCGCCATGCGCGGCAAACGTAACAAGCTGCCGCGTGACATACGCAACCGCCCCAGCATAGGCGCGCAGAGCGTTGGCGCAAAAGCGCAAGTCGCCCGCGGTGCCGCCCGTGTGTATAAATTGGGGCGCTTGGCCTTGGGGATGGCGGTTCTCTATTTTGTGCTCACACAAATCCAAATACCCGAAAGCCTGCTTCCGGACAGTATCGTGGCCTCAAGCGCGCGTCCCTAGGTCGTGATCCTACGGAATTTCGCCCAGCGGCACTTCGTGACTTGAGAAGCATCTGGAACAGCGGTAGGGCCATTGCCCATGAAGATTCTATTCCTCGGTGATGTAATGGGCCGCGCTGGACGCGCGGCTGTGGTGGAACGCCTGCCCAAGCTGCGTGAAGACTGGCGGTTGGATTTTGTCGTTGTGAACGGCGAAAACGCCTCCAACGGCATGGGGCTGTCTGGTGCCCATGCCAAAGCGCTTCTGGATGCGGGCGCCGATTGCATCACGCTGGGGGATCATGCCTTTGACCAGAAGGACATGTTGCAATTCATCCAGAACGAACCTCGCGTGATCCGTCCACTGAATTACGCGCGCGGTGACGTGCCGGGCAAAGGCTTCCGCGTGTTCAATGCCCAAGGCGGACGCAAGGTGCTGGTGACCCAGGCGCTGGGGCAGGTGTTCATGAAACAGCCCTATGGCGATCCGTTCTCTGCTGTGGATCAGGTGCTGCGCGCCCATCCGCGTGGCGGATTGGTGCAGGCAGCGATTGTCGACATGCATTGCGAAGCCACGTCTGAGAAAATGGGCATGGGCCATTTCTGCGATGGCCGTGTGAGCCTTGTAGTCGGCACCCACACGCACATTCCAACGGCAGATACCCAAATCCTGCCCGGCGGCACCGCGTTTCAGGCCGACGCCGGCATGTGTGGTGACTACAACTCCGTCATTGGTATGCAAAAAGAAGAGCCAATGCGCCGCTTTGTGACCGGCATGCCGAAATCTCGGTTCACCCCTGCGCTGGGCGAGGCCACCCTGTCCGGTGTCTATGTTGAAACCGACGACCGCACCGGCGCTGCCACACGTATTGAAATGGTGCGGCAAGGCGGCCGGTTGAGCCAGTCGGGACCTAACTAAGGACAGTTGCGACGTTTACGCGCGCTGACAGCTTCATTCTTGTCGGATGAAGTCTAATCTCTGTTGTTCGCCAGAGGCTTCGTGATACACCGTGAAGGCTGGTAACGACGGATTAGGCATGGATCTTTTTGCATTTTCGCAAACCACACAGGCGGTGCTTGCCCTTTTGACCGTGGCGGGCATGTTTGTGCTGTTCCTACGCGAAGCTTATCCGACCGAGGTGGTCGCCATTGGCGGCGTTGCCATGTTGTTGTTTCTTGGCGTGCTTCCGTATCAAGCCGCTCTCGGAGTCCTGTCCAATCCGGCACCTTGGACCATCGCGGCGATGTTCATTGTCATGGGGGCTTTGGTGCGCACAGGGGCGCTTTCTGCCTTCACCGCACTTGCAGACGGGCAGGCGCAAGAGCGCCCGCAAGTCGCCATCACGGTTTTGCTGTGTTTTGTCATCCTCGCCTCTGCCTTTGTGTCGAACACGCCGGTGGTCGTAGTGATGATCCCGGTTTTCACCCAACTGGCCCGTACGCTCGGAACATCGGCATCTAAGCTTCTGATTCCGCTGAGTTACGCGGCCATTATGGGCGGCACGCTGACCCTGATCGGGACCTCCACCAACCTCTTGGTGGACGGCGTTGCGCGTGCCGAAGGCTTAGAGCCCTTCACCATCTTTGAGGTGACGCCGCTTGGCCTGATCATTGTGGCCTGGGGCATGGCCTATCTCTATTTTGTCGGGCGTCGCTTGCTGCCAGAGCGTGCCAGCATGGCCGATCTGCTGTCCAACCGCAGCCAGATGAAATTCTTCACCGAGGCGGTGATCCCACCGGAAAGCAACCTGATTGGTCGGGAAGTGACCGGTGTTCAGCTGTTCAAACGGGACGGCGTGCGCCTGATCGACGTGATCCGTGGTGACACATCCCTGCGGCGCAACCTTGCCGGAGTGTCCCTTCAGGTCGGGGACCGGGTGGTTTTGCGTACCAAGATGACAGAACTGCTAAGCTTGCAGCGTAACAAATCCCTGAAACGACTGGATCAGGTGGGCGCAGTGGAAACCACCACCGTGGAAGTGCTGATCACGCCGGGCTGCAAAATGGTAGGTCGCCGCCTTGGCGCCCTGCGTCTGCGCCGGCGCTTTGGCGTGTATCCTCTGGCGGTACACCGTCGGAACCAGAATATCGGCCATCAGCTCGATCAGCTTGTGGTGCGTGTCGGCGACACATTGCTGCTGGAAGGCGCGCCCGAAGATATACAGCGTTTGGCCAAGGAAATGGACATGGTGGATGTTTCCCAACCGTCTGAGCGGGAGTATCGCCGCAGCCACGCCCCCATTGCGCTGGGATGTATGGTTGGGATCGTGGTGTTGGCCGGTATGGGGGTCGCGCCGATCTTGTATCTGGCAATCCTCGCAGTGGCCGTGGTGTTGCTCACCCGCTGTATCGACGCTGATGAGGCGTTTTCCTTTGTTGACGGTCGCCTTCTGTCGTTGATCTTTTCGATGCTCGCCATAGGGGCGGCGTTGTCCCATTCGGGGGCTGTGGCCTTGGTGGTGAACGGATTGGCACCTCTCTTGGAAGGCATGCCACCGTTCTTGTTGATCTGGGCGATCTACCTGCTGACCTCAGTTCTGACCGAGCTGGTCTCTAACAACGCGGTGGCCGTGGTGGTCACGCCAATCGCGGTGGGATTGGCACAAGCCATTGGCGTTGATCCGCGTCCCTTGGTGGTGGCCGTGATGATTGCCGCCTCTGCCAGCTTCGCAACCCCCATCGGCTATCAGACCAACATGCTGGTCTTTGGTCCGGGTGGGTATAGGTTCACTGACTTCATGCGCGTGGGCATTCCGCTGAACCTGTCGATTGGCATTTTGGCCTCTGCGCTGATCCCGTTCTTCTGGCCGCTGTAAGGTCGTTAAGACGTTGCGCAACGTGCGGTGCGTTGACCGTTGCGCGTTATGGGACTTCGGAAAAACGCACCTCCGCGAAACAGTCGTGATACCGACGTAATACCGACGTGGTTTTGAGCTCAGAATTTTGGGTTAATACACCAACAAAAAACGCGCCGCAGAGGCTCCGCGACGCGTCATAATTGGATTAGGTGAGGATCACTTCTTTTTGCGCGGCGGCATCAAGTCAGTGATCGTGCCTTCAAACATCTCAGCGGCAAAATTCACCGTCTCAGACAAGGTTGGGTGCGGGTGAATGGTATGGCCCAGATCCACCGCATCGGCTCCCATTTCGATGGCCAGAGCCACCTCTGCAATCAGGTCACCAGCGTTGGGTCCAACGATACCGGCGCCAATCACGCGCTCGGATTCTTCGTCGAAAATCAACTTGGTAAGCCCTTCCGAGCGGCCCAGAGACAATGAGCGACCAGAGGCAGCCCAAGGGAACACACCCTTGCCAACTTTCATGCCCTCAGCCTTAGCCTGAGTCTCTGTGACACCCACCCAAGCGACCTCAGGATCGGTGTACGCCACAGACGGGATCACCCGCGCATCAAAGTGACGCTTGTGGCCCGCAGCCACTTCCGCGGCCACTTTGCCCTCGTGTACGGCTTTGTGCGCCAGCATTGGCTGTCCAACCACGTCACCAATGGCAAAAATGTGAGGCACACCAGTACGTTGCTGGCTATCGACCGCAATGAAACCGCGCTCATCCACAGCCACACCAGCCGCCGCTGCATTGACCTTCGCCCCATTCGGGCGACGACCTACTGCAACAAGCACTTTGTCAAACGTATCAACCACTTCGCCCTTCGGACCTTCCATGCTGACTTCAAGACCAGCGTCCGTTGCTTTAACCGCAGTGACTTTGGTTTTGGTTAGGATGGCCTCATACCGTCCCTCAATCCGCTTGTGCAGCGGTTTCACAACGTCTTTGTCCGCCCCTGGAATGATCTGATCCATGAACTCAACGATGGTCACTTTCGAGCCCAACGCGTCATACACGGTTGCCATTTCCAGGCCGATGATGCCGCCGCCGAGCACCAACAGGCGCTCCGGCACATCTTCCAGCTCCAGCGCGCCGGTGCTGTCGATCACGCGCGGATCATCATGTGGGATGAAAGGCAGGGTAACCGGCTCGGAACCGGTCGCGATGACACATTGGTCAAAGCTGACGGTGGATTTTTCACCGTTGTTGTCGACCTCAATCATGTTGGGGCCAGTGAAGGTGCCATAGCCGTTCACAACCTGTACTTTACGGGCCTTCGCCAATCCGCCAAGACCGCCAGTCAGTTGTTTTACAACGCTTTTCTTCCAGCCTCTCAATTTGTCGAGGTCAACCTCGGGTTTGGAAAAGCTGATGCCATGCTCCGCCATTTCTTCGGCTTCGGTGATCACCTTGGCAGAGTGCAGCAGCGCTTTGGAGGGGATACAGCCCACGTTCAGGCAGACACCGCCAAGCGAATTGTCTTTCTCGATCAGCACAACCTTTTTGCCAAGGTCAGCCGCACGGAACGCCGCGGTGTAGCCCCCTGGGCCGGAGCCCAAAACCACCACTTCGGCGTGCACATCGCCAGCGCCGGATGCAGTGCCGGTTGCCGCCACGGCCTGTGGCGCTGCAGGTGCTTCAGGTGCCGTCGCTTTGGGCGCTTCTGCAGCGCCTTCAGCCTCCAACACAAGGATCAAGCTGCCTTCGGAGACATTGTCGCCTTCGGCCACTTTAATGTCCTTCACCACGCCATCGGCTGGCGAAGGCACTTCCATGGTGGCTTTGTCGCTTTCAATCTCGATCAGCGGATCCTCTGCGGCTACAGTGTCGCCGACAGAGACCAGAACGGAGACCACAGGAACTTCGGAAAAGTCCCCAATATCAGGTACTTTGACGTCCATCTTAGCTCTCCTTACCACATCAACTTGCGCATGTCGCCAAGCAGGGTCTTTAGCGTCACGGTGAACCGTGCGGCCAATGCCCCGTCGATGGCACGGTGGTCATAGCTGAGCGACAGCGGCTGCATCAGGCGCGGCACAAACTCTTCCCCATTCCAGACCGGCGCCATTTTGGAGCGGGTCAGGCCAAGGATGGCCACTTCCGGTGCGTTCACGATTGGGGTGAAAGATGTGCCACCGATGCCGCCGAGGCTGGAAATGGTGAAGGTCGCGCCTTGCATGTCGCCACTCTTCAACTCTCCTGCGCGGGCCTTGCCGGACAATTCCATGAGATCTTTGGAGATTTCCACAATACCTTTGCGATCCGCGTCTTTGATCACAGGCACAACTAAACCGTTTGGTGTGTCTGCCGCAAAGCCGATGTTATAATAATCCTTCTTGATCAGCTTGTCGCCATCTGGGTGGATCGAGGAGTTCACTTCCCAATGCTGTTTCAGCGCCGACACAGATGCTTTGATCACAAAGGAAAGCAGGGTCACTCGATAGCCGTCTTCTTTGGCCATCGTGTCCATTTCCTTGCGGTACTTGTCCAGATCGGTGATGTCTGCTTCGTCGTTGTGGGTGACGTGCGGAATATTGAGCCAGCTGCGGTGCAGCGCCGGGCCGGACAGTTTTTTGATGCGCGGCATTTCCACGTCTTCGACCGGACCGAACTTGGAGAAGTCGACAGCCGGGATCGGCGGAATGCCCATGCCACCCTGTGCTGCGCCACCAGCGGCTGGTGCTGCGGCGGTAGAGCTTTTCAGGAAAGCTGTCACATCTTCACGCAGGATACGGCCTTTGCGACCGGACCCGTTCACCTTGGCCAGATCCACGTCCAATTGGCGCGCGAACGCCCGTACAGAGGGGGACGCGTGGGTCTTGCCAAATCCTGCGTCTGTTACCGCGGCCGGAGCGGGTGCTACGGCCGGGGCCGGGGCTGCGGCTGCAGGCGCAGTTGCTTCCGCTTTTGGGGCAGGGGCCTCTGCTGCGGTGTCGCCCTCTGCTTCCAGCATCAGGATCAGCGAGCCTTCGGATACGGCGTCGCCTTCGGACACTTTGATCTCGACCACTTTGCCAGCCGCAGGGGACGGCACTTCCATGGTGGCCTTGTCGCTTTCCACTTCGATCAGCGGGTCTTCGGCCGCGACCACGTCTCCGGCGCTAACCAGGACGGAAACCACTGGAACATCAGTGAAATCGCCGATATCGGGAACCTTGACTTCAATTGCCATTTCTAAAATCTCCTCTCTTCCCGATCACACCAGGCGCGGGTTCGGCTTGGCGCCGTCGATGTCGTATTTGGCCAATGCGGCCTCAAGGTCTTTCTTGGTCACGGCGCCCTCTTTGTAGAGGTCCACCATGGCTGCTGCGGCGATATGGTTGGCGTCCACCTCAAAGAACCGGCGCAGGTTCACGCGGCTGTCGGAGCGGCCGTACCCATCGGTGCCCAGCACGGTGTAGCTGCCCGGCACACAGGTCCGGATCTGTTCCGCGTAGTTCTTCATGTAGTCGGTCGCCGCAATCACAGGCCCTTTGGCTTTCGCAAGCTGTTTCGCCACGAAGGACACTTTTGGCTCTGTCAGCGGGTTCAGGCGATTGTGTCGGGCCACATCCTGACAATCCCGCGCCAGCTCGTTGAAGCTGGTAGCAGACCAGATTTCCGACGTCACACCGAAGTCCGCCTCAAGCATCTCTGCCGCCTGCATGGCCTGCACCAGAATGGTGCCGGAGCCCATCAGCGTGACGTGCTTCTTGGACGGTTTCTTTACCTCTTTGAAACGGTAGAGACCTTTGATGATCTCGTCTTCCACGCCCATCGGCATATCCGGGTGGGCATAGTTTTCGTTCATGAGTGTGAGGTAGAAGAACACATCTTCCTGATCTTCATACATCCGTTTCATACCGTGCTGCACAATCACCGCCACTTCGTGTTGGAAGGTCGGATCATAAGAAATGCAGTTCGGGATGGTACCAGCCAGGATATGGCTGTGGCCGTCCTCGTGTTGCAGACCTTCGCCGTTCAGCGTGGTCCGGCCAGCGGTGCCGCCCAGCATGAAACCACGCGCACGGCTGTCGCCTGCGGCCCAGGCCAGATCGCCGATCCGTTGGAAACCAAACATGGAGTAGTAGATGAAGAACGGGATCATCGGCACGCCGTGGTTGGAATAGGCGGTGGCTGCCGCAATCCAATCCGCCATGGCACCGGCTTCGTTGATGCCTTCCTGCAGAACCTGACCGTTGGTCGATTCTTTATAGTACATCATCTGATCGGCGTCTTGCGGCGTGTATTTCTGCCCTTCCGGGTTGTAGATACCCACAGAGCGGAACAGACCTTCCATACCAAAGGTGCGGCTTTCATCCGGGACAATCGGCACAATGTTCTGGCCAATCTGTTTGTCCCGCAGAAGGGTCGTCAGAATGCGCACGAAAGCCATTGTGGTGGAAATCTCGCGATCCCCTGTGCCTTTGAGCTGCGCCGCAAATTTGTCCAGCGCTGGGATTTCCAGCTTGGGCGATTGGCTCTCACGTTTGGGGAATTCCCCGCCAAGCGCCTTCCGGCGGTCCGCCAGATAGGCTTTCTGCGCGTTGTTGAGTTTCACAAACGGCGCGTCACCCACATCTTCGTCGCTGACCGGGATCTCAAAGCGGTCGCGGAAGGCGCGCAGTTGATCCTCGTTCATTTTCTTCTGCTGGTGGGTGGTGTTCTGGCCTTCGCCAGCGGTGCCCATACCGTGACCTTTCACGGTTTTTACCAACAGACAGGTTGGTTGACCCTTGGTGTCGCTGGCGCGCTTGAAGGCGGTGTAGACTTTTTGAGGATCATGGCCACCACGACGCAGGGACCAGATCTGTTCGTCGGTCCAGTCTTTCACCAGTTCGGCGGTCTCTGGGTATTTGCCAAAGAAGTGCTCGCGAATGTAGGCGCCGTCTTTGGATTTGAAGGTTTGATAGTCGCCATCAACGGTTTCATCCATCAACTGGCGCAGTTTGCCGGAGGTGTCTTTCTCCAGCAGCTCGTCCCAGCCTTTGCCCCACAGCAGCTTGATCACGTTCCAGCCGGCGCCGCGGAAGTCACCTTCGAGCTCTTGCACAATCTTGTGGTTGCCGCGCACTGGGCCATCAAGACGTTGAAGGTTGCAGTTCACCACAAAGATCAGGTTGTCGAGGCCTTCGCGTGCAGCAAGGTCAATAGCGCCGCGGCTTTCGGGTTCGTCCATTTCGCCATCGCCAAGGAAGCACCAGACCTTGCGGTCGGCCATGTCGATCAGGCCGCGGTTGTGCATGTATTTCATGAACCGCGCTTGGTAGATCGCCATCAGTGGGCCAAGGCCCATAGAGACGGTTGGGAACTGCCAATAGTCCGGCATCAGCCAAGGGTGTGGGTAAGAGGACAGGCCGCCGCCATCCACTTCAGAGCGGAAGTTTTCCAACTGCTCTTCTGTCAGACGGCCTTCCATAAAGGAGCGCGCATAGATGCCTGGGATCACGTGACCCTGGAAGAACACGAGGTCGCCGCCGTGGATCGCAGACTTGCTGCGCCAGAAGTGGTTCAACCCTATATCATACATCACCGCAGATGAGGCGAAGGAGGCGATATGCCCACCGTACTCGCTGCTCACCTTGTTGCGGCGCACCACGGTTGCCATGGCGTTCCAGCGGTTGATGGTGCGAATGCGCCATTCCATGTCCAGATCGCCAGGAAACTCTTCCTGATCGTCGGTTGGGATGGTGTTCTGGTAGGGCGTGGTCGCCGAGAAAGGCAGCGTCGCGCCAGCTGCGCGGGCTTGCTGCACCGCTTTGTCGAGCAGGTAATGCGCTCTGTCTGGTCCATCCCGCGCGATGACATCCTCGATGGCGTCCTGCCATTCTTGGGATTCTACCGGGTCGATGTCTGGAAATTCATTCGCCATGCGGCGTCTCCTCCACTGAAATCCGCGTTTCGATCCTTATAGTTTAATATTAAACAATTAAGCTAGTGCGCCAAATGCATGGGTCCCATGCGTGTGGTGCAAGGCTCGGTCAAAAGGATATTGTGGGAGTGTAGCGCAGTTTTCAGACAAAAAAACAGGGACCCGAAGGTCCCTGTAAGTCACTTGAATTAAAGAGTTTGTCAGTCTTCGTGAGGAAGAACCAAGTTAAGTACAATCGCGCAGAGCGCGGTTGGTGCCACAGCCGAGGTCATCAGAGTTTTCACAACACCTGGCAGATATTGCACAGCAGTTGGGACAAGGTTCAGACCCAGACCTACCGCAAGCGATACGGCGATGATCACCATGTTGCGGCGGTTCAGTTCCACTTCGGACAGCACGTTCAGGCCAGCCGAGGCCACCATGCCAAACATCACGATCACGCCGCCACCAAGCACGGGCAACGGCATGGAGGCGATTACGGCGCCGACCTTAGGCATAAGGCCGCAGAGGATCAGGATGATGCCACCGATAGTCACCACGTGGCGGCTCATGACGCCCGTCATGCCGACGATGCCCACGTTTTGCGAGAACGACGTGTTGGGCAGGCCACCAAATACACCAGCAATGGCTGTTCCGAGACCGTCCGCGTAGGTTGCGCCCTGGATCTCTGCGTCGGTCGCATCGCGCCCGGCACCGGCTTTGGCGGTGGCGGAGGCGTCGCCCACGGTTTCAATCGCGGACACGATGGAGACCAATGTCACGGCAATCACTGCGCCGAGGCTGAACTCAAAGCCATATGGCAGTGGCTTGATACCGGTCACCCAAGAGGCTTTGGCAACTGCACCAAAATTCACCATGCCGGACAGATACGCCACAACGTAACCCGCGATCAGGCCGACCAGAATGGCCGCGCTGGACAGGGTGCCTTTGGTGAAGAACTTCAGAAATAGAGCCACAACCACCACGGTCAAGGCCACGGTCCAGTGTTTTAGAGAGCCAAAGCTTTCCGCTTCCATCTGGAATTGTGCGGCGCCACCTGCGGCGTATTTGATCGCAACAGGAATGAGGTAGAGACCAATAGCCAAGATCACCAAACCGGTGACTAGCGGCGGGAACAACCAGCGCAGTTTGCCAATCACCGAGCCAAGCGCAAAGTGGATGACGCCGCCAATGATACAGGCGGTCAAAGCGACACTCAGACCTTGAGTGGCGGCCACACCAGCCAGCACGCCAACAAAGGCAAAGCTGGTGCCCTGCATGATCGGCAGGCGCGCGCCAATCGGGCCGATCCCCACGGTTTGGAACAATGTTGCGACGCCGGCAAACAGCATGGCCATCTGGATCAGATAAACCTGCTCAGCGCCGCCAAAGGCGAGCCCGGCCGCGCCGGCCACAATGATGGATGGGGTTACGTTTGAGGCAAACATTGCCAGAACGTGTTGGAATCCCAGTGGGATTGCCTGCCCCAATGGGGGCGTGACGTTTGGGTCCGAGTATTGTCCGGTCCCTTGTGTTTCCTGAGCTGTCATAGTGTCAGCCATGTCCTTCTCCTGTCGGTCGTTAAGCCCCGCCACTTCATTTTTCGAGCGGCTTAAGGGCGGTTTGGTCAGGGGATGCCTGACCGTTGGTCTTGGTCCGCCACCACTTGGTAAGCTGTGTCGAACCAAAATTCTTCGAGGTTGGCGCCGTCGCCAATGCGGTCCACCACGGCAAAAAGGCCAGGGGCTGCAAGCGGGGTCAAAACGCCGTGCCATGTGTTGCGATGGAAGTTTATGGCTTGTCCCGGCTGCGTCTGAAACGCCACGGGTGTATCCGGCTTGCCGCCTAAATCTTTGGCAACAATCACAAGGAATGCGTGTTCGGTCATCGGAATGAAAGCCTGACTTCCGTCCGGATGGCGCTCTACCATGTCCAGTGTGTAGGGCAGGCTCCGCGGCTGCGCGTTGAACAGGCTGATACCCGCGCGTCCATCGGCAAAGTCCATCTCTGCCAGGTCGTGATGACGGCCACACATGCCTTGGTTGATGATCTTATCGGCCTCAGATTTGAGGGTGATCACATCGCCAAATGGCGCAAAAGCTTCTGCGGTGAGCGGCTGAATGACAATTTGAATCACGGCAAAAGATCCATCAGGCGGAATTCGGCAATGCGTTCAACCTGCTTGCAAGCTTCTGCAAACTCGGCGGCGCTGTCATTGCCGATCCGGCGCTCAAAGGCGGCCATGATAGAGGCCTTGGTGTGGTCACGCACCGCAATAATGAACGGGAAGCCATGTTTGGACACATAGTCGCTGTTCAATTGGGTGAATTTTACACGCTCTTCATCCGTGAGCATATCCAGCCCCGCGCCCGCTTGTTCCGAGGTGCTTTCGGCTGTCAGGCGGCCAGCTGCCGCCAATTTGCCCGCAAGATCCGGGTGGGCGTTGAGCACGCCAAGCCGCTCTTCGTCGCTAGCGGTGCGGAAGGCGCGGCAGAGGGCGTTGTGTACGCCAGCAGCACAATCGTGGGCAGGTCCGAGTTCTAAGTCGTGGGCGCGTTCCGCAATCCAAGCGGAGTGCTCAAAAATGCCGCCGTAGAGCTCCACAAATCGGGATTTGTCCATTGCGCTTGGGCGCTCGAAGCGTTTGTGTGGATGGGTCTCTGCCCAATGTTCGGCAATCTCAACACGGCGCGGGGTCCAGACGCCCTCAAATCCTTGAATGTAGTCCAGGAATTGCGCCAATCCGGCGATTTTTCCCGGACGGCCGATCAATCGGCAATGCAACCCAATGGACATCATCTTGGGGGAGCCTTCACGGCCTTCGGCATAGAGCACGTCAAAGGCATCTTTGAGGTAAGTGAAAAAGTCTTGTCCTGTCACCCACCCCGGCGCCGTGGCAAAGCGCATGTCGTTGGCTTCCAGCGTGTAAGGGATAATCAGTTGATCCTGATCGCCATACTCGCGCCAGTAGGGCAAGTCGTCATCGTAAGCGTCAGAGATATAGTCAAATCCCCCTTCTTCGGCAACAAGCCGCACGGTATTTTCCGAACAACGCCCCGTGTACCAACCGCGCGGGCGCTCGCCGACCACTTCGGTGTGCAGGCGAATAGCCTCGGCGATAGAAGCCCGTTCTTCGTCTTCAGGCATGTCCTTGTGTTCGACCCATTTCAGGCCGTGGCTGGCGATTTCCCAATCCGCGGCTTTCATGGCTGCCACTTGTTCCGGATTACGCGCCAACGCGCTGGCCACGCCGTAGATGGTCACAGGAATGTCTTTGCCAGTGAACAGGCGATGCAGGCGCCAGAAGCCTGCGCGCGCGCCGTATTCGTAAATCGACTCCATGTTCCAATGACGCTGCCCCTGCCATTGTGCGGCGCCCGGAATGTCGGAGAGAAAGGCCTCGGACGCGGCATCGCCATGCAGTACGCAATTTTCGCCGCCTTCTTCGTAGTTCAGCACAAACTGAACAGCGACTTTGGCGTCATTTGGCCATTGTGCATGTGGTGGCTTGGGGCCGTAGCCCCGCATGTCCCGTGCGTAACGCGTCACGACAAAACTCCCCTGGTTCGTGATTGCTTTGGTTTAGCTTAAAAAGCGCGGGGAGACTTTCCAATTTTTCTTGAAAGAGTTGTTGTTGTGAGTGTTGCTTCTTGCGCTTAAATCTTGAGCAAATAGTATCTAGGTCTTTGTTAGTGAGAGGTTTTCTTGCAGTGCGGACTGAACCCGTGGCGTCATAAACTCAATAAGCAGCCTAGTCTTTGGGTCTTGGTGGCGGCGATGCGTGTACAGAAGTGCCATCTGAATGGGCATAGGAGGCGTCTCAGGGAGAACCGGGACCAATGCGCCGGAGGACAGGTGCTCCGCGATTTCGAACACAGGTTTCAATGTGATACCGTATCCTTCTAGGGCCCAGTCAGTCAGCACATCCCCATCGTCGGACTCAAACGGGCCCTTCACGGCAAAGCGGCGGGTGCCCTTGTCCGTCTCTAGGGGCCACTGAAACTCCGGCGCGCCGGGATAGCGTAAGTTGAGACAATCATGCGTGCCGTTGGTCAACTCCTCTGCTGAGGTCGGCGTACCGCGGTTAGATAGATATTGCGGGGCAGCACAGAGCACACGCGGGCAGTCTGCAATCTTCCGGATTCTAAGGGTGCTGTCTTCTGGAACGCCCAAAAAGAAAGCCACATCAAGGCCCTCCGCCGTCAGGTCGAGTTTGCGGTCTGACAGTCGCAGGCGTAGATCAATGAGTGGGTATTCCTTTTTGAATTCTGGTATCAAAGGCGCAATCAGGCGGCGGCCAACACCCAGCGGGGCTGCGATATGCAGGAGGCCGCGCGGACTTTGCGTGATGGAGTTTACCGCTGCTTCGGCTTCATCAATGGTTTCAAGTATCTTGCAAGCACCTTCATAGAAGGTGTTGCCTTGTTCGGTTGGGTTGAGTTGGCGCGTGGTTCGGTGGAAGAGGCGTACACTAAGGTATTCTTCCAATTGGGAAATACGCGATGAGGCCACGGCGGCGGAAATCCGTTGGTCGCGGGCGGCGGCGGACATGCTGCCAAGTTCGTAAACGCGGACAAAGGTACGGATGTTGTCGATGTAGGACATGGCGATCTTCAGGCATTTCTTGAAGCTGGAATTGTATTCCACGGTATCCCAAAAAAGTCGACAGCGCCAGTGTGACCGAGGGTCGGTACATTTGGTGCTTTCCATTGTTGGGCGTGCGTGGTTGAAATCCGATAAAGTCTTTGGCCAAGGAGCAGCACAACATGCAGACAGTGATCTTTGATTTGGATGGCACGCTGGTCGATAGCGCGCCTGATATTCGCGCCTCAGTGAACGAGATGCTCGCCGAAGAGGGCTTGCCAAGTTTGGATCTGCCAACGGTGATTTCTTTTATTGGTAACGGGTTACCGGTTTTGGTGCAGCGGGTGATGGCGCATTTTCAAATAGCAGAGACTGAGTTTCCTCGGCTGAGCGCGCGCGTTTTGGAAATCTACAATGCGTCTACGTCGGCGCATACGGTGGCCTATGGCGGTGTGCGAGAAGTACTGGAGGTGTTGCTGGCAAAAGGCGTGCGGATGGGGGTTTGCACCAACAAACCCAAGGAGCCAGCGATGCATGTTTTGGAGGGCTTGGACCTGATAAAGTACTTTCATGTGGTTGTGGGGGGAGACACGTTTGAGCAGCGAAAGCCTGATCCCTTGCCGCTATTGGAAACGATTGGCGACGTGCCCATTCAAGAGGTTCTGTATGTTGGGGACAGCGAAGTAGATGCGGAGACTGCACAACGCGCAGGCGTGACTTTTGCTTTGTTTACAGAGGGGTATCGCAAAACCTCCGTCGAGAATATTCCCCATGATCGGCGGTTCTCCAAGTGGAGCGCGTTTTTGGCGGTGCTGGAAGATGTGCAGCCTGCATAGGCCAAAACACGCGTATTCCGTCTTTTCCGAAGAACTGTGACTTGCCCATTGGGGGCGGATGGATTTAGGCTGTCCTCAAACGCAAGATGCGAGGAGTTTGCTTGTGAAATCTTTTATTGTCAGTGCTTTGGCCGCTGTTTCCATTTTCATCGGAGGGGCTGTTTCGGCGCAGGTGATTGAATTGACGCCAGCCAATCCGCAGCCAACCGGTGTGAAACAAGGGCTTAAAGTCAACTATTTCACCGGGGAGCGCAATGTGCGCAATTTGAGCCAAGCGAAGTCGAAGATCAAGTGGTCCAAGCCCGGTAAGCCTTTGCCAGGATTGAACTTTCCGGACAAAGGGCAGGGCGCGCCGGTGCTGACATCTGGCAAGCCGACGTTGGTGGTTGCGGACATTAGTGGCTATATCAAATTTGATAAGCCCGGGGTCTATGACCTTGAATTCTTTAGCAATGATGGCTCTCAGGTCTGGATCAGCGGCAAGTCTGTCGCGAAGCTGAACAAGATCACGCCCTGCGCCAGTGCGGGCCGGCCGAAGGTGAATGTGCCGAAGGCGGGATGGTATGATTTCAAGGTGTTATACTGGCAAAAAGAGGGAACGGCGTGTCTGGAAAGTGAGTGGAAAGCGCCCGGTGGAAAGCGGCAGCTGATCCCGAACAGCGCGTTTGGCTACAAGTAAACAGCCGTTAAATCAGGTTAATTGGGGGCTTTGGCCCCCTTTTTTGTGCCCGAAATCCACGTCGGTATAACGTCGGTATCGCGTCTGTTTTGCGACTGTGGCGATTTACGCACCGATCAGCGGCAGATATTCTTAAGCTGTGCGTCTTCCCACGAAACCACCACGGAGCCCGGATGGGGAAGGTTTTCCACAGGGAAATGCGGAGAGAGCAGAGATTTGAGACGTGCCGTGCGCGGGGCCTCCGGATCAAGCAGGGAACAGCACAGATATTCCTCCACCACGGCGGCCTGCTGTTCGTAGCCGTAGTCCAAAAAGGTGTCGGCAGAGGCGGTTTCAAATTGGTACGGATCGGCGCCGTTTTTGTGCTCCCGTGCGGCCCGCATTGGGGTGTAGCCGGTGATGTCGCGGTTCTGCCATTGCCAGACGTGCACCATTTCATGGGCAAAGAACATCGCGGCGGTCAGATGCAGCTTCTCCGGATAGCTGGGCAGGTAGTTTGGCACGGACCAGTCACGCGAGGTGTAGACGTGTTCATAGAGCACCACACCGGCGGCGGAGGCGGTGATGGTTTCCTCTTTGGGTTCCGGATTGATGCGCTCGCGACAGGCCAGACGCGGGCGTTTTTTGTACTCAAACGTCTGAATGCCCAGCGGCGCGTTTTTGGTGATGCGGATCGGTTTGGTGTCAATCGTGTCGCCCAGAACATCGGCAGTAAAGGCTTGTTCCGTTTCGGTCAGGGACCGGCCACAGGAGATCAAAGCGAGACAGAGGAAAACGGGCCAGATGCGCATGAGGTGAGACTAGCAAAGTGCCCTGCGGGGGCAAGGTGGGAAATCAAAGAAGGTTGTCGATTGTGCGGCCCAAGCGAAAAGGCGCGGCGAAGGCGACAAGGCAGAGGGCGATGATTTGCAGGATCAGCAAGGCGCGGCCGGATTGCAGGCGCTGCCACGCATCGCGCAGGGCGGCGATGTCGTCAATCAGCGTGTCATAAGACAGCGCCAACACGCGGTAGTCGGCGGCGACGTCTGGGCGGGTGGGTTCAATCGCTTCGAGCGCCATGATGGTGGGCACGTCGCGGGTCTCAAAAGCGAGGAATTCGGCCATCTCCAGTTTGGCGGCAGCTTGGGTCATTTCGGCGTGCTCACGGGCGCTGCCAAACAGCAGCGAGATGCCTTCTAGCGGTGTGGCGCGCTCTGTGATGGTCAGAAACAGCGGCAGGGCGGTGTTTTCCGCGCTTGAGGCAGAGAGGAACTCGACCTTCTCGCAGAGTTTGGAGAGATCAGCGCTCTCAGGTTCGGCGCAGTAGCGCAGGCGGAAACGGGCGGCGTCGGTGTCAAAGGCACGGGATGCGGTGTAGGCGACGGTGATCTGACGGTTGAGCGCTGTGCTGTCTTCTTGATAAATGCCTGCCGCGATGGCGACCACAGCGCCAACCCCGCCCAAGGCGACCCAGATCACATCGGCCATAAGCCAGGCTTTGGTGTCTTCCGTGCGGCGGAAGAGAGTCAGCGCGCCGAGGCAGCCCAGCAGGAAGCAGACAAGGATCAGGGGCAGTTGATAGGTTTGCAAAAACGCGGCCATGGGGGCAGCTTAGCGGGTCTGCGTTGAAACAGGGATCACGGCTGCGTGTCGCAGCGGACTTACTTGGGGGTGGTGACCAAGCGGCCGCCGGACATGCATTCGGTGAAATGGAATTGGTAAAATCGCTGGTCTTGCGCTTCGCCAGCTGAGGAACCAATGGCGCCGCCGATCATGCCGAAGGCTTCGGCCTGTTTGCGATCCCGCGTGCCGATGTAGCCCGTGCCTTGGCCGAGATTGGTGCCGGTACGGCTGCCTTGCACGGTGCCACGCATGCCTGTGGCGGCGCGGGCGTATTGATCACAGAAGAGCTCTGTGCGCGGTTGTTTCTGCGGCCATTGCTGCAGGTCCGGCGTCTGACGCTTTGGCGGGCGAGATTGCTGGCTCTCAGGGGACATGAAGTTGTTTTGATGCCGCGCAGAGTCCTTGCGGGCTTGGGCTGTGGCGTCGGGGACGGGCAGCAGCAGGGCGAGGATCAGGGCAAGGGCAGGGCGCATGGGGGGAGTTTGGCAGGGGGACCTATGGCGGGCAAGACGTAGGGTGCGCATTTATGCGCACCGGTTTGCGTGTTGGGGATGGTGGATGGTGCGCAGGGACTGCGCACCCTACGGGGAAACCACAGCGTCTAAGGTGCAGACCAATGCGGAATGCCTTGCATTCCGCCGCGCCCGACCGTTCAGAGCGCTTACGCCGCGCCACTGGCGCGACGGTCACTCTTCACCCCATGAGAGGGCGCGTTCCGCACCCACCCTCGGGTCAGGCGCTTAAGGCAGAAAATTGAAAGTATTAGACGCTCAACTCACCGTTTTTTTCTGCCTTTTCATGTTCAATCACATTTAGAATTTCAAATTTGGCAGATAGTTTCCCGCCTAATTTTTCTTGAACGGCGCGAATTTCGACAAGTAAGCTGTCGCCCCCTGCAAAGCTTTCTCCCCCGTTTTGCACTCGATCTACGAATTCACTGTCCAAAATATCTGCTGAAATTTTTCTGTTTCCATCCGAAAAAGTCCATTTTCCTGTGCCCTGCAAAACTGGCCTGACAATTGTTAGCCAAGCGGCATAGGTATTTTCCAGTATTTCCGCGCCAGATTTAACCGGCAGAACTGTGCTGCTTTCCTTGCGATCTAAACTGAACCCTTTCCCGCGGCTTGGGGTAAATGAAAACCCTTCCGCGGCTTGAACTAACGGGGAACGAACAAATTTCTCTGCGTCCGACGCTCCACCAACATTCAGAGTCAAATGTTCAGCGTTCACATTGAACACCTGTACGTTTCCATCTCGATTGGTTACGCGAACACTTCCTTGACCGTCAGGTTCTCTTTTTTCCGGTGAATGGCCTGAAAGGTGTTTTGTGAGATGCACAGCTTGTTTGATAAGGTCAGATAAAGAAAGAAATGCGCCGACTAACTCGTCAGTGTGTTCAATCGCCTCAATGGCATGGAAAATAAACTCAGGATTAACCGAGCCTGGCTTGACCTCTTTTACTCTTAACTCGAATGGGGCTTGTTCGCCAAACTCCAATGCGATTGCCTTGTTTGCCAGCTGCGTAAATCCCAAGATCGCATTTGCTAAAACGCGAGGGTCAATTCCGTGATCAGTGTCTCCGCCATCGTAGCCAAGTGTTATCTTGTCACTCTTCAATAAAATGTCCTCCGATAAATAATTCTATCGGAGGTGGAGTCAGGTTCTATGTCAACAGTTTAAACATCCAACTCCTCCACAAACCGCGCATTCTCCTGAATGTACTGGAAGCGCTTCTCCGGCTTTTTGCCCATCAGATCACCCACCAGCGCGTCGGTTTCACCGGGCTCGTCTTCGTCAATCGTCACGCGGATGAGCTTGCGGCTGCCCGGGTCCATGGTGGTTTCTTTCAGGTCTTTGGCGTCCATTTCACCCAGACCTTTGAAGCGAGAGACGTCGATTTTGCCTTTGCCGCCAAGACCTTTGGCGAGCCACTCGTCTTTCTCGGCCTCATCGACACAGTAGACGCGTTTGGCGCCTTGGGTCAGGCGGAAGAGCGGGGGGCAGGCCATGTAGAGGTGGCCTGCGTCGATCATCGGGCGCATTTGGGTGTAAAAGAAGGTCATCAGGAGCGCGGCGATGTGGGCGCCGTCGACGTCCGCGTCGGTCATGATGATGACCTTGTCATAGCGCAGGTCGTCGACGTTGAACTTGGTGCCAAGCCCGACGCCAAGGGCTTGGGTCAGGTCGTTGATTTCCTGGTTGGTGCCGATCTTGGAGCTGGCCGCGCCCAGAACGTTGAGGATTTTACCACGGAGCGGCAGGAGCGCTTGGGTCTTGCGGTTGCGGGCCATTTTGGCGGAGCCGCCCGCGGAGTCGCCCTCGACGATGAAAAGCTCGGTGCCGTCGCGGTTGGTGGCGGAACAGTCCACCAGCTTGCCCGGTAGGCGGAGTTTTTTGGTGGCGGTTTTGCGGGCGGTCTCTTTTTCCTGACGGCGGCGCAGACGTTCTTCGGCGCGCAGGACTAAGAAATCGAGGATGGCGCCGGCGGATTTGGTGTCTGCCGCAAGCCAGTTGTCAAAGTGGTCGCGCACGGCGTTTTCCACCAGACGCTGGGCTTCGACGGTGGCAAGGCGGTCTTTGGTCTGGCCGACAAATTCCGGCTCGCGGATGAAACAGGACACGAGGGCGCAGCCGCCGGTGATCAGGTCGTCGCGGGTGATCTGCGCGGCCTTTTTGTTGTTGATGAGCTCGCCGTAAGCCTTGATGCCTTTGAGCACAGCGGCCCAGAAGCCAGAGACGTGCGTGCCGCCTTCGGGGGTGGGGACGGTGTTACAGTAGGACTGAATGAAGCCGTCGCGGGATGGCGTCCAGTTGATCGCCCATTCGACCTTGCCTGGGACGTTGAAACGCTCCTGGAAGTCCACGGTGCCGGCAAAAGGCTGCTCGGCGTAGGTGGTCGCCTTGTCCATGGTTTCTTTGAGGTAATCAGACAGACCGCCGGGGAAGTGGAAGGTGGCCTCGGTTGGGGTTTCGCCGTCGTCGATGGCGGTTTTCCAGCGGATTTCGACACCGGAGAAGAGGTAGGCCTTGGAGCGGATCGATTTGAACAGGCGGGCCGGCTTAAAACGGTGGGAGCCGAAGATTTGCTCATCCGCGTGGAAGGTCACGGTGGTGCCACGGCGATTGGGGGCGGCGCCGATTTTCTCGACCGGGCCTTGCGGGATGCCGCGGGAGAAGCGTTGTTCGAACAGGGTTTTGTCGCGTGCAACTTGCACCACCATGAGATCCGATAGCGCGTTCACAACCGACGCGCCCACGCCGTGCAGACCGCCCGAAGTCTGATAGGCTTTGCCGGAGAATTTGCCGCCCGCGTGCAGGGTGCAGAGGATGACCTCCAAGGCGGATTTGTCCGGGAACTTTGGGTGGGGATCAACGGGGATGCCCCGGCCGTTGTCGCGGATGGTGATCGAATAGTCTTCGTGCAGCTCAACCTCGATGCGGTTGGCAAAGCCTGCGACCGCTTCGTCCATCGAGTTGTCGAGCACCTCGGCGACCATATGGTGCAGCGCGCGTTCATCCGTGCCGCCGATATACATACCAGGCCGTTTTCGGACAGGTTCCAGCCCCTCAAGGACTTCAATAGAGGAGGCGTCGTAATCGGTCGGCTGTGTTTCGGCCAGAAGGTCGTTGGGCATTCGCGGGCTGCTCTTGTTGGTGTTGCTTGACGCGCATTATGGCAGGGGTCTGCGGCGGGGGGAAGGTGGTTTTTGGCAGCTTGGATATGTCGGTTGAGTGATGGCGGTTGCGTGCTATCAATGCGGGATACTTGTGCCCGTTGGGTGCGAGAGTACTTGGAGCAAATGAATGGATCACTGGCAGTTTTTTCCGTCACCTGAGAGCGTTTTTGCTGGAGATGAAGGGGATTTTTTCGTGCCACTGGCAAGTGTCGACTTTGGCACTTTGATCCCGGGGCAAACCGGCCCCGTGCATTTTTTGCGGCCCAGAGTGTCTGTTGAGGGGGAGCCTCCGCAGATATTGGGACAGACAGGTTACCCGGATGGTTGGTACGCGTTTCGGCGAGACGCACAGGGGCGGTACAGCGCGGCATGTGCGCTTGGCGGAGACCTAGAAGCTGAGGCACACGACGTTTACGAAACCCGATTTTCGGGAAACGCCCGT
Organism: Paracoccaceae bacterium; assembly: GCA_014872815.1. Lineage (GTDB taxonomy): Bacteria > Pseudomonadota > Alphaproteobacteria > Rhodobacterales > Rhodobacteraceae > Shimia. The sequence goes on along the minus strand of WKFK01000014.1, from coordinate 630,884 downwards.
GACAACTACCAAAACGGCACGTTGACGGCGCAGGAGCTGTTACGCTGGTCCAGATTCGATCCGAATTGTGAGCCAGAGGAGGCAAATACGCAGTGGCCTAACGCAAACTGGAATGTGGGGCGCACGTCGAAAGAGATCGTCGGGCGTGACCCGATTTATCTCGGAGAGTTGGAGGCCACCAATTTTGGCAGAGTGCCAGACGCTGGTTCGGTCCTTCTGTTTGATCCGCAAGAGGACCTGATTGTTCAGGTATTTCACTGGACGTAAGGCCCCGCCGGACTTGGAAGGACAAAGGGGGATGCCCGGCGGGGTAGGATCACATGGGGATGTGATACTATGTCTGGCGGTCACATAGAGAGATAGTTGTCCGCCAGAGAGTCCCGATATTTGTCGACCCACTTGGTGTTGATCGCCGCGATGGTGCCGTCTGCTTCCAACTCGCTGAAGCAGCGGTCAAAGGCCACCGACATGTCCGGATCGCGGAAGTTCATGGCATAGTTGGAAGGTTCAAAGATGGCGCGGAATTCCAGCGGTTGGCTGGCGTCTACCCCGGCGGAGGCACCAGCGTCACGCAGGCTGGCAGCGTAGGCGGCAAAGAGCATGCCGTCGCCCAAGATGCCGTCAACGCGGCCGCCAAAAAGCAGTTTGGATTGGGTTTCCTGGTCGGCCATCTCCCGGTAGGAGCCAAAGGAACCTTGCGCGTCTGACAAGCCAGGAAGGATGCCGGAGGCACCTTCAAAGGCGGCGATGCTGAGACCGGCGAGGTCATCGAGCGCGCCAAAGTTGTTGCCGGAAGAGGCGAGATACGACACGCCGTTCTGATACGCGATGTATGGCGCGGTTTGAGCGCCATCCATCGGCATTCCCAGTGGCACGGTCATCACCGCGTCGCCTGTGCCGCCCTCATAGGTGGCCCAGTGGCGGGTGAATGGTTGCACCACGTAGTTCACTTCGTGGCCGCAGTGCTCCATCACGCGGGTGACAATTTCGGCTTCCCGGCCAGAGCCGTCAGCGTAGACCATGGGGGGCAGATCAGCGGCAAGAATGGTGACGGTGTCAGCGATGGTCGCGGTGGCGGATACGGTCAGCGCGATGGCGGAAACCGTGGCAGTCAAGTACTTCATGAGAGCAATCTCCTAGCAAATCCTGACGCAGCCTAGGCACGTGTTCGTTAACAGTAGATTATTGCGGGTTAGATGTGGGGAAGGGTAGGGTGCCTTTTTATCATTCGTATTATTCTCTATTATTTTAAATAACTTATGGGGTGATTTTTGAGGTTCTGGCGCGTCGTGTTGAGGTGTTTTTGGAGATGTGAGCGCCTATGATACCGTAATACTACTGTATCTTGCTCGGCCGTTTTTGAGTGAACATGAAGCGACGAGTCTGCTGCGAAGGGGCGGCTCGGTATTTTGCGCGTTTCTGAAAGTCCGGTTTTCCGCTCGGCGGGGGGATCCAGTTGACGTGCATCAAAGAGAAAATTTCTGGCCTGTGGTAAGTTTGAGCCGACGTAACAAAGCAAGAAAGGAGACGCTTATGGATGACCAGTTGGATGGTGTGGCTCAGGTTAAGAACGGTGAAATCAAGGACGTTGCGGAAGCAGCGGACTCAGAGGTGACGGGCACCGGTAACGAGCCAACGGCGGAGGAGTTGCGCCGTGCGTTTGAGAAGGGTGAGTACCCTTACGCGACCAAACTGTCCCGCCGGTCATACGAAAAGCAGAAGGCGCAGTTACAGGCGGAGCTGTTGAAGGTGCAGCTTTGGGCGCAGGAAACCGGCCAGAAGTTTGTGATGCTGTTTGAGGGGCGCGATGCCGCCGGGAAGGGTGGCACGATCAAGCGCTTTACCGAGCACCTGAACCCGCGCTCGGCCCGTGTGGTGGCGTTGAACAAGCCGACCGACGAAGAGCGTGGACAGTGGTATTTCCAACGTTACATTGACCATCTGCCAACGGCGGGTGAAATGGTGCTTTATGACCGCAGCTGGTACAACCGTGCCGGTGTGGAGCGGGTGATGGGCTTTTGTGAGCCTGGCGAATATCTTGAGTTCATGCGCCAGACACCGGATTTGGAACGGATGTTGGTGCGCTCGGGCATTCGGCTCTACAAATACTGGTTCTCGGTCACGCAGGACGAACAGAAGCGCCGCTTTAAGAGCCGGGAGACGGACCCGCTGAAACAGTGGAAGTTAAGCCCGATCGATAAGGCCTCGCTGTCCAAGTGGGACGATTATACCGAGGCCAAAGAGGCGATGTTCTTCTATACCGATACGGCGGATGCGCCCTGGACAGTGGTGAAATCCAACGACAAGAAACGCGCGCGTTTGAACTGTATGCGCCATTTCTTGGCGTCGCTGGACTATCCCGGCAAGGATCACAGCATTGTCGGGCAGGCGGATCCGCTGATTGTGAACACCGCGAGCCATGTGATCCATCAGTCCGATCACATTCTGGGGGCGGCGTTGCACCCAGATACCCGCAAGCCGCGCTAAAATTTTGGAAAGCAGTTGCGGTGGCGGCTGTAGGTCTTGGAAGGCGGTCTCAAGCTGTGGCTCGAGGCTGCCTTTTGTGATGCTGTCTGCGGCAAAGCCCGGCTTCGCATTTCGTGGGACAGAGGATTATTGATCAACGCCACAGCGGGTCTTGCTCTGCCTAATTAACAAGCTTACTGCTTGGGCATGACACCTACACAATCGACCTCCCCAATGCGGACGTCTGACCACGTTCGCGCCCTTTTGCGCATTGGCCTTCCGCTGATTGGCGGCCATGTGGCACAGTTTGGAATCGGTTTGACCGACACGGTCATGCTTGGCTGGTACTCCGTTGAGGCGCTGGCGGCTGTGGTGCTGGGCAGCACGTTTTTCTTTGTGATCTTCATTCTGGGATCGGGATTTGCCATTGCAGTGATGCCTTTAGTGGCCGAGGCCGATGCAGAGGGAGACGAGCAAGCCCTGCGGCGCGTGACGCGTATGGGGCTGTGGCTGTCGGTTATCTTTGGCGTATTGGTGCAGCCGCTGTTTATGCTGTCTGGGCCAATCCTGTTGTCGCTGAAACAGGCGCCGGACGTTGCAGAACTGGCACAGGCCTATTTGCGGATTGCGGGGCTTGGGTTGGTTCCGGCGTTATTGGTCATGGTGCTGAAGTCCTATTTGGCGGCACTGGAACACACCCGTGTGGTCTTTTGGGTCACGGTCGCGGCTGTGCCGGTGAATGCGGTGGTGAACTACGGGCTGATTTTTGGCAATTGGGGCCTGCCTGAGATGGGGGTGCGGGGCGCGGCGATTGCCTCGATCCTGGTGCAGTTTGTGTCTCTGGCAGGGGTGATCCTTTATGCGATCAAAGCGTTGCCACAGCATGATCTCTTTGCGCGGATCTGGCGGCCGGATTGGGAGGTCTTTGCCAAAGTGTTCCGGCTGGGGCTGCCGATTGGCATCACCAATCTGGCAGAGGTGGGGCTGTTCTCAGCGTCTTCCATTATGATGGGCTGGCTTGGCACAGTGACACTGGCAGCGCATGGCATTGCGCTGCAGTTGGCAAGTCTGGCGTTTATGATCCATCTTGGCCTGTCCAATGCGGCCACAGTGCGGGCGGGCACCGCCATGGGCCGCAAGGACGCGGATCATATGGCGCGCGGTGCCTGGGTGGCGATTGTGGCGTCCTTGCTGACGGCCTTTATCGCTGTGGCGATCTTCTTGATCTTCCCCGAACAGCTTTTGGGCTTCTTTATTGACCCCGAAGAAGTGCAACGCGAAGCGATCATCGCCACCGGTGTGACCTTGCTGTATGTGGCGGCGTTGTTTCAGGTGATGGACGGGGCGCAGGTGATGGCCTTGGGGCTATTGCGCGGCGTGCAGGACACCCGGGGGCCGATGGTGATTGCTGCGGTGAGCTACTGGATCATTGGCGTGCCAAGCGCCTATGTCTTGGGCTTCACCTTTGGGATGGGCGGCGAAGGTGTGTGGTTGGGGCTGGTCTGTGGACTAACCGCGGCGGGCATCTTGTTGATGTACCGCTTCTGGGTCACCGACCTGAACCGTCTGCGCAAGAAGTTCCAAGAGCAAAAGGCGTCGGCTTAACACCGACGCCCCACATTCTCATTCCACAAATATCCTGGGGAGTCCCATCAAGGATGGGACGGGGCAAAGCCCCTCTTACTTTTTGCCTTTGAGCAGACGATCCGCCTTTTTACGTACCAAGACGGAGCGCAGATCATGCATCGCCAAAAGCAAGGTGTCGGTGATCTGCTCCAACTGATCCGGCGAGGCTTTGGACTGGGCCCATTGCGCGGTCAGGTTCAAGTGATCCACCGTGCGCAGGATGTCGTCCACGGTGCGCTCATCCAAAAGGGCGCGGCGTGCCGCCATCCAGGCGTCGATCTCAGCTTTGTCTTCTTTGGTCAGCTTGGTGTCACCATGAGGTTTCACATCGCCGTTTTTGACGTTGATGACCGCAATCTGATCCATTTCGATCCGGCGCTGGCGGTTCTCCGTGTCCACACGGAACACCATGGCGCCGTTTTCGCGGACGCGGAAGTAGTAGTCTGGCAGGTCACTGCTCATGGGCCACCTTTGTGTCTCTTGGGGCTTCGATTAAGTCAGCGAGGCGCAGAAGGTCTGAATGCGCGTGCAGGCGGTTTTGAGGGCCTCGTCAGAGGTGGCATAGCTGACTCGGAAATTAGGTGACAATCCAAAGGCCGCGCCAAAGACCACGGCCACGTCTGCCTCTTCCAGAAGCGCGGTGGCGAAGGCTTCGTCATTTTCGATCACTGTGCCTTTGGGCGTGGTCTTTCCGATCAGTCCGGCGATGGACGGATACACATAAAACGCGCCTTCCGGTGTCGGGCAGGAGATGCCGTCAATCTGGCTCAGCATCTCGATGACCAGGTCCCGACGGCGTTTAAAGACCACATTGTTAGGCGTCAGAAAGTCCTGCGTGCCGTTCAGTGCCTCCACGGCGGCCCATTGGCTCACAGAGCAGGGGTTGGATGTGCTTTGCGATTGCACCTTGCGCATCGCCGCGATCAGTTCGACGGGGCCCGCGGCATAACCGATGCGCCAGCCGGTCATGGCGTAGGCCTTGGACACACCGTTACAGGTGAGCGTGCGCTCATAGAGGGCAGGTTCCACTTCCGCCGGGGTGCAGAATTCAAAGCCGTCATAGGCGAGGTGCTCATACATGTCGTCCGTCATCACCCAGACATGGGGGTGGCGCATCAACACGTCGGTTAGCTCTTTCAGCTCCTCACGCGAGTAGCCCGCGCCCGTCGGGTTGGACGGGGAGTTGAAAATGAACCATTTGGTTTTGGGCGTGATGGCCGCCTCAAGTTGATCGGCGGTCAATTTGAAATTGGTTTGCAGGGAGGTCTCGGCAATCACCGGTGTGCCGCCGGCAAGCAGAACCATGTCCGGGTAGCTGACCCAGTAGGGGGCCGGAATGATGACTTCGTCGCCCTCGTTCAGCGTGGCCATGAGCGCGTTATAAAGCGTCTGTTTGCCGCCGGTGCCGACAGAAATCTGTGCCGGGGTGTAGTCCAGACCGTGGTCGCGCTTCATCTTTGCGCAAACAGCTTGCTTCAGCTCGGGAATGCCATCCGGTGCGGTGTATTTGGTTTTGCCTGCCGCAATCGCAGCGACGGCGGCATCTTTGATGTTTTGCGGCGTGTCAAAATCCGGTTCGCCAGCCGAGAGGCCAATCACGTCGCGACCCGCTGCTTTCAATTCGGCGGCCTTTGCTGTCATGGCGATGGTCGGTGACGGTTTCACGCGGGACAGGGTATTTGACAGGAAAGACATTTGGGCCTCGTTTGTAATCACTGGCTCCATGTCTTAGGGTGCGCACGAATACCGTTCAAGGTAGAAACCAAAGGAATGCAGATGTCACAGGACCAAGTAGAGCCACTCACCGACGAAGGCTGGTATGGCGAGGACGTTGCGACCTTTGGTGATCGCCTCGCGGCGGCGCGTGAAGCGGCCGGGTTGAAGCAGGGTGAGTTGGCCAAGCGACTGGGAGTGAAGCGTGGCACGCTGGCCAATTGGGAAGGTGATCTGAGTGAACCGCGTGCCAACCGGCTGTCAATGCTGGCGGGGCTGTTGAATGTGTCTGTCGGCTGGCTGTTGACCGGCGACGGCGACGGCGTGGAGATGCCAGGTGACGAAGAAACAACCGACACGGACCTGCTGGCGATTGTTCAAGAGATCCGCGTGATCCGCAGCCGCATGAAAAATGATCTGGAAAAACTCGCGCGTCTGGAAAAGGCGCTGCGCAACAAAGTGTGACGACAATGGATATCCCCAAACCCGCGCCGAATCCCGCAAATGAAACGCATGAGAATCGCCTAAAACGCATGCAAATGCGCTCGATGCGGCGTGGGATCAAAGAAATGGACATCATTCTGGAACGTTATGCGGCAGACAATTTGTCCAGCATGGATGCGGCGACCCTCGATCTCTATGATGCGCTTTTGCATGAGAATGATCAGGATTTATATCAATGGGTTACGGGGCAAAAACCGGCGCCTGATCACTTTTCCGCGATGATTTTGGACATTTCAAAAGCCATCAGCGGGCCAAATTGACGCGAATTTGTGACGTCTTTTGGACGGTTTAACCTCTTGTTGGGCTTTTTCGGTCAATCTGTTTGCTAGACAAAGCTGACGGAGAACTAGAATGAGCTTTCATTCATCTATGGAAAGCGGGACAGAACAGTCATTTATGGCTGACTACCTGGACTCGCTGGCGCTTGTCGAGCGCCTGCACCGGCTGTTGCTGGACGTGATCAAAGACGAGTTTGAGCGTGTTGGGGTTATCGAAATCAACGCGGTACAGGCATTGCTGCTGTTTAACATTGGCGACAATGAAGTGACTGCGGGCGAACTCAAGACACGCGGGTACTATCAAGGCTCCAACGTGAGCTACAACCTGAAGAAGTTGGTGGATGCAGGCTATATGCATCATCAGCGTTGCGAAATTGACCGCCGCTCTGTGCGCGTGCGCCTGACCGACAAAGGCCGTGAAATCCGTGATGTGATTTCCAAGCTGTTTGCGCGCCACGCCGAAGGTTTGCAGGCCAAAGGTGTGCTGGGCGACGACGGGATTGAACAGATCACACACGCTTTGCGCCGTGTGGAGCGTTACTGGACCGACCAGATCCGCTACATCTACTAACATCCCCGGACACCCTAGAACGGGGAATCCGCGGCTTTTGCGCGTCCGCCTAGAATGGCTTGGCGCGCTTTTCCTTTTGTGGGTGTCCAGTTTTTGCGTCTCCTGCGCGATCGCTTTTGCGGCAGGGGTTTAGTCGTGGGCCTGCACCAGCGAGAGACCTTCCAACTCGCGCAGAAGTTTGCGCGTCATCGCGGCTTCGTAATCCTCAAACCCGTTGGCCACCTCGACAAAAGCATCTGCCCCCCGGATCACGCGGGCCTCAAAATAGGCCACGAGGGCGGTGGTCTCTTCCAGAGATTCGCCATGTGGGCGGGTCTGCCCCGGTCCGATAACCAGTGCATTGAGAGTGATGTGATCAGGTAGCGAGAGGTCGCGCGGGAGGGGGCCTGTGTTGGCAATGCCATCGCCGGACATGTCCAGCGTCCAGCGCCAGCAGTTGGGTTGAAAGTGCAATAGCTCCGCACCAAACAGCATGGCTGGACCAAGACCCGTTGACACGTCCATTTTCGGGCGCGTGTGATGGCGCAGTGTGGTGGTCAGATCGGTTAGCGCCATGTGAGAGGTGATGGGTACCCAGGGAACAATCAGGTTTTGGTGGCCCGGACCGCTCCATTCATAGACTGCAAGATGCACGGGCGCCGTGCCAGGTTGGAACAGCGCATTCATCACGCTTTGGTTTTCCAGCGCAGCGGCCAAGCCGTTGAGTTGCATGTGATATTCCGCACTATCCACGGAGCCGGAGACATCCAGCCCAAGCGCCAGTGCCTGGCGGCAATTGGCCTGAGCGTCAGGTGCAGCCAAGAGGAAAGCCGTGGCGCAGAAACAGCGCAGTAGGTGTGGGATCATGGGCGCAGATCCAGCTGTCCCAGAACCGTTACGGAGAGTTCCCGTGACAGTTTGCGGCGCATCGCATTTTCGAAGTCGTCAAAGCCATCGGCCACTTCGACAAAGGCGTCCGGTCCCCGGATCAATTCGCGGGTGTAGTAGGCCACCATGTCGCCCGGTTGCGCGGCGAGGTCCGCCGCCTTTTCACCAAAGGTTTCAATGGCAAGCGCATTTACGATCACACCGTCGAGCGGAAAGGCATCATAGGCCTGTTTCGGGGTGAAACCATCGTTGTTTTCTCCATCACCACTCACGTCGAGCACTTTGACATCACAGTCAGGCGCTTGTCCAAACAGACGGGCGGCATGGCCAACGGCGTGACCCAGCGCGGTTGGAAATTCGGTGGCAGAGCGTTTCGAAAGCGCCAGTTTGGCCGCGCTCTCCAATAAGGTCTGGCGGCTGTCGATGACGGTCCAGTCGAGCAATGTGCTTTGCTGTGTGCGGCCGCTCCATTCATAGACCGAGAAGGCCACGGATTGCGGGCTGCTGAGGAAGGCGGCTTGGATTTCAGGCGCTGTGAGCGCGGCGGCAAGGCCGCGACGTTGCAGCATGTCCTCATGGGCATCCACGGAAGAACTGACATCGAGTGCCAGAAGAAGCGCGATGCGGCACTCAGAGGCTGTATTGGCCGCAGAGGGAAGCGGGGAGGCCGAAAGGGCCATCCCCAAAAGCGCGACAGAGGCCGCGCGGCCGATCACCAGTGACCGGTGCTCTCCATGCTGGCCCAAGGCTCAGCTGGAGCAAGGGCGTCGCCTTGCTGGAGCAGCTCGATTGAAATGTTGTCAGGAGAGCGCACAAAGGCCATGCGACCATCACGCGGTGGGCGATTGATCACCACGCCGTTGTCGGCGAGGTGTTGGCACATCTCGTAGATGTTGCCCACTTCATAGGCGAGGTGGCCGAAGTGACGGCTGTCAGACGGCAGACCGTCGTCGCCATCCCAGTTGTAGGTCAGCTCCAGCGGTGCGTCGTGGTCGCCATCCGCCGCCAGATAGACGAGTGAAAAGCGGCCTTCCTCGCTGTCGTAGCGTTTGATTTCTTTGAGGCCAAACAGCGCATAAAACGCCATGGAGGCTTCCAGATCCGCGACGCGGACCATTGTGTGCAGGTATTTCACGTGCATCTAAAAGTTCCTTTTTTGGTGTTGGCGCTATCAAAGCACGGAGTGCGGCGGAGAATCCAGCGGGAATTGGATGCTCACAGGGCTGTGATCTTGTGGGGTTTGGCAAGCGATGGAAATGAAGGCTCTGGTGGGCTGGTATCACGTTGAATTTCGTACGCGGTTGCGGCACGATGGCGGGACCACTAGCAGAATAAGGCAGAGCAGACCTTGCAGCAGTATCACGACGCGCTTCGCACCATTCTGGACCACGGCGAAGAGTCCACCGATCGCACTGGCACCGGCACCATTTCATATTTCGGCATGCAAGCGCGCTATTCCCACGCGGATGGTTTTCCGCTGGTGACCACAAAGAAGCTGCACCTGCGCTCGATCATTCATGAGCTGCTGTGGTTTTTGTCCGGGGACACCAACATCAAGTACCTGAAAGATAACGGGGTGCGGATCTGGGACGAATGGGCCGATGAAAACGGCGACCTTGGGCCCGTCTATGGCTATCAGTGGCGCGCTTTCCCATCGCTGCAGGCCTCCGGTATTGCCCATGAGGGCGAGCCGCTCTTTGTGAAGAAGGGCGTTGATCAGATTTCCAATCTGGTGGAGATGATCAAAACCTCGCCAGACAGCCGCCGTTTGATTGTGTCGGCCTGGAACCCGGGGGATGTGCCGCAAATGGCGCTGCCGCCGTGTCACACAATGTGGCAGGTCCGGATCATCAACGGCAAGCTGCATTTGCAGCTGTATCAGCGTAGCGCGGACATGTTCCTTGGTGTGCCGTTTAATATTGCGTCCTACGCGCTGTTGCAGGTGATGCTGGCGCATGTGACAGGCTATGAGCCCGGTGATTTTGTGCACTCTATTGGCGATGCGCATATCTATTCGAACCATATGGATCAGGTGAATTTACAGTTGTCTCGCACGCCAAAGGCGCTGCCGCAGCTTCGCTTGAAGCGCGATGTGCGTTCGATTTTCGATTTCACCTATGATGACTTTGAGTTTGTGGGCTACGACCCGGACCCAATCATCAAAGCGGCAGTGGCGGTGTAATCATGATTTCACTGGTCGTTGGACGGGCGCGCAACGGAGCGATTGGGCGGGATGGCGATATTCCGTGGTTTTTGCCGGAAGACTTGAAGACGTTTCAGCGGGAAACGTTGGGCGGGGCGATCATCATGGGGCGGGCGACTTGGGTGAGCCTGCCAAAGAAGCCGCTGCCGAAGCGGTTTAATATCGTTGTTTCCTCGCAAGCAGATGCAGCGGACGTGGTGGTGCCAAGCGTGGCGGAAGCAGTCAAACTGGCTTATGCGGAAGGCTATCACAGAGTCTATGGCATCGGCGGGTTTGGCATCTACTCAGAAATGCTGCCTTTGGCGGATCGGTTGCTGATTTCTGAGGTCGATATGGATGTGCCGGATGCGGACACGTTTTTCCCGGAGGTGGACTTGTCGCAGTGGCGTTTGGCGTCGTCGCGGCTGTTGCCGGGGGAAGGCCCAAAGTGCGAGGTTTGTGAATATCTGCGCTGCTAAAGCCAAAAGAGCCCATTCTGAAATTCAGTGTTTTGCAGGGAAAATTGACAGTTTCCACGGCTTTGCAGTAGGTTAGCGGTAGTTAACCACGTTGTTTCAGCATTTGGAGCTTGGGCTTTATGACGCGTATTTCATTAATTGCAGCCGCAATGATCTTGTCCTTGGCCGCGCCGGTGACGGCGCAAACCTGGAGCAGCAACGCTCCTGTGATTGGCCCGGTAAACCAACCTGAAGGGGTGTTAATGCATCCGTATTCTGCTGCGGAGAACCATTGTCCTAATGGCCTGCAACCCGTGACTATGGGCGGCGTGATTTGCTGTGGTACGCCAAATACTGGCGAAACATATTATAATGCCGCAAGTGGTCGTAAAAGGAGCCACGGAATGAGCTGTCCGCCTGGTGGAAAAGGCTGCTCTTGAGGTGCTCGAGAAGCGAAGTCACAGCTTTATCGAGATAACCGGTGTAAAAAAGGGGCGCAAAATGGCGCCCCTTTTGTAATTAAAGAATTTTGAGTTCACCCGCCATATCGCGGCCGTCTCGGCCTTGGGTCATTTCAAATTCAACTTTTTGGTTGTCGGTTAGGCCTTTGAGACCTGAACGTTCGACAACGGAAATGTGGACAAAAACATCCTTTCCGCCTTCTTCGGGTTCAATGAACCCAAAGCCTTTTGTGGTGTTAAACCACTTTACGGTACCGCGTGGCATACCGTTCTCCTCTTTATTCAGTCAGTAAATATCCGGGCTGGGGCCCGGAAGCCCATCTGGTTTTTGGATCCGAAAGCACGAATTTCTGACCCTCAAATTAAATGCGCTACCCAGAGGATTGCACGCCTCAGGCAAAAATCAAGAAAAACCGCCGTGAAAAATGAAATCAAATCGTTTAAGTCTCTATTTGCATGGGAAAAAGGAACAAAAATGCTTAAAGTCTACGGCCTAAAAAATTGTGATACCTGCCGTAAAGTGATGAAGGCTTTGGACGGCGCTGAATTGGTAGACGTCCGTGCAGAAGGCGTGCCTGAAGAGGTCATGCAAGCGGCTTATGAACAGTTTGGCGATGCTCTCGCGAATACGCGTTCAACCACTTGGCGCAATTTGGGAGAGGCGGAACGAAAGCAGCCAGTGCTTGCGTTAATTCAGGAACACCCAGCTCTTATGAAGCGTCCATTGATTGAGCGAGATGGCACGCTTTACTTGGGATGGGGGAAAGACACTCAAGAGGCTCTTCTTTAAGGGTAAAAACCCGCGCAGCAAGGCGCGGGCTATTGTGTTCGAATTCGCCGTTTCAGGCCGGCAAGAGGCGTTTGGCAAGCGCATCAAGGGACAGCGGCCCAGCGCCTTTTAGCACCAAGATGACGAACAGGAAGACCCACAGCATGCGCTGGTCAATGAGTGCCTGTCCGCTGTCAAACAGCGCCCCGAGCGCCACACCGTGGCCGAGCACGTCGACGATGGTTTGGACTGCCACAAATCCGATCATACCTACGGCCGCGAGGCGGGTAAGCAGGCCGACGACGATCAGCACAGGCAGGACAAATTCAGCGACGGTCCCAGCGAATATGACGAGGCGTTGGAATAGTGTCATTTGTGACACATCCCAGACCACAGCTTCCGCGGCTTTGGGGAAAATCTGACCAAATGCCCCGGCAGATGGTGAGAAAATGGACCCGTCGATTTTCAGAAGAGCCGAATTCCAGAAATAAAAGAACAGCACCATCAGAAAGGTCAGGCGGGCCAATGTGGGCACCAGCCAGTCCAGCCGGTTTAGGCGGCTGATGAGGTCTTGGTAGAGCGTGATGAGGTTGGACATTTAGACCTCCGAAGATTGTGGAATAGTTAGGGATGTCAAAGCGTTGCCTGACAGAAGTAAAGTAAGTGTGGCGCCCAGATCGAAGGCGGCATCCGCTTCTGTGGCTTTGGCAGCGGCAATGCCCAAGGGGTCTCCAGCCAACAAGCTTTGCAGGCAGGCCAGACCGCCGGGAGGCAAGGCGTGTGGTTCCGGGTCAAACTCGGGACGCAAAATGATCACATCCTGCGCTACGGCCTCAGGTTTTGGACCGTCTTGCATGTTGAAAGCCCAGATGGCGTGCAAAGGCCAAGGGGAACTCAGTAAGCAGACGGCGGGAGCGAATGTGAAGGTGACCTCGCCGAGGCGTTCGGGGGAGACAGAGGCCAGGGCATCAGCGGCTATAGGTGTTACATCGGCGGCATGGTAGCTGCGGCGCAGGGCCAGTTCGAGCTCTGCCACGTCGCCGAGGTAGCCGAGATGTGCCAAAGGTTCGAAATCCCGCAGGAAGTCCGGAAAGCCAGCGCCATAGTGCATCATCAGTGGTGAGGCGGGCGGCGACTGGCGCAGGAAGATGCCCGCAATTGCGTTGAAGTTTTCCTCGCCGATCAGTTTCGCGATGGTCGGAAAGCCCGTGGCCAAGGCGTCGGTCAGGGAGACGGCGACGTTGTTGCGATAGACGTCAAAGCGGCGGCCAGCCGGGCGACCTTCGGCGTCTGACAAGCCCAAGGGGCGGTCTTGTTGACCGTCTAGTAGGGCGCTGCGAAATGTGGTTTGGGTGACAGTCATGCGGTCACCTTGGACAACGCGACTTCGGCACGCTCTGCCTCGGCATGTAGGATGGGCCATTCCGGCACATCGGTGTCCCATTCGATCAGAATGGGGCGCGGACCGGACAGGGACAGAGTGTGATCGAGCAAAGCCCAAACCGGGTCCACAACAGGTGCACCGTGACTGTCGATCAACAGTGGTTTGCCGTGATCGTCCTCATCTTCGTCATGACCGCCGAGGTGAATTTCGCCCACATGTTCAAGCGGATAGTCGGCGATGTATTGTTTCGGATCGTAGTTCAGGTTGGTGGCAGACACGAAGACGTTGTTCACGTCCAAAAGCAGGCCGCAACCGGTGCGTTTGACCACCTCGCGCAAGAAATCCGGCTCCGACCATGTGCTTTCGTCAAAGGCCAGGTAGCTTGACGGGTTCTCCAGCATCATCTGGCGGCCAATGGTGTTTTGCAGCTCATCAATGTGGTCTGCTACGCGGGTGAGCGTGGCTTCGGTGTAGGGCAGGGGCAGAAGGTCGTTGAGGAAGGCACCCTCGTGGGTGCTCCATGCGAGATGTTCCGAGAACACGGTGGGGTTCAGCCATTCAACCAAGTGTTTCAGCCGAGCGAGGTGTTCGGGATCAAGGCGGCCTTCTCCCCCGATCGACAAGCCGACACCGTGGACTGAGATCGGGAAGCGTTCCGTGAGTTGGCGCAGCTGTGCGATGGGGCGGCCGCCGTCGCCCATATAGTTCTCTGCGTGGATTTCCAGCCAGCCGACAGTGCCGGGAGCGTCGATTAAGTCGCTATAATGCTGTGGCTTGTAGCCAACGCCGGGCTGGTGTGGCAGGCCTTCGCGAGGGGAGGGCGCATCATACATTTCGGAAGTCCTTAGGAAGGCAGGTCGCGAGGCAAGGCCTCAAGCGACGGAGTACGAGGGGTGCCATCGGCCATATCCGGCAGGTCGATGGACAGGCAGGTGCCAGCCTCGACAAGGCTCCAGGCGTTGCCTTGGTAATCAACGGTGGAGGTGCCGGCGCAGGTGGTTCCTGGGCCAGCGGCGCAGCCGTTTTCGCCCGCTTTGGCGACGCCAAAACACTTCTCTTTCTTGCCCGCGTCCGCGGGGGCGGCCTGTAGGGCAAGTGCGGTGGCGACGGCGCCTAGGAGGGGGAGTGTTTTGGAGGAATGGGTCATGGTTTTCGGTCCTGAAACAAAGGCGTTGCGGGCAATGAACGTGCGCTCAAGGACAGTATGGCATTTTTTGTGTTTTTTGGGGAGGTGAGGTGAAGCCCCAGCGCGCCGGGGCTTCGAAAGTCTGGATCAGGACTTTGGCAGGTCGCGGTCTAGCGCTTCCAGAGACCCCATGCGTGCTTTGCCGTCTGCCATCGCCGGCAGTTCCATGTCGGCGCAGGTGCCTGCGTCTACCAGTTTCCAAGCGTTGCCCTGGTAATCAACAGTGGAGGTGCCGGCGCATGTGGTGCCTGGGCCTGCGGCGCAATCGTTCTGACCTGCGAGGGAAACGCCGTAGCACTTCTCTTTTTCAGCGGCCACTGCGGTGGTGGCGTGTGCGGACAGGGCTGCTGCGACTGCGCTTGCTACTGCGAGGGTTTTTACGGTGTTGGACATTGGTTCTCTTCCCTTGTGAATGTCTAAAACTCGGCCGCCTTGCTGATCTGTGTGTGATCCGTTGCTTGGTGGCATGAGTAAAGATTAGGGGGAGGGCACGCTCAAAGGCCAATCACGGGGCTGTGTGTCACAGATGCGTTAGATGGCGTGACGGTTTCGTGAAGATTCCAGCGCTGGAAGGTTGGTTTTCCGCTCAAATTGAAACAGGCGCGCCCGGTTTCCCGTAACGCGCCTGCTCAAATGTTGCAAAAGTCGTTAGACCAAATCGGGCGGGGTTGCCTCTTGTGACAATTGGCTCACGATTTCGTCCAAAGACTGGACTTTGCTTTGCTTTTCTCCAAGGCGGCGGGTGGAGACTGTGCGCTCTTCCACCTCTTTCTTACCAATGGCCAGGATCACTGGCACCTTGCCCACAGAGTGCTCGCGGACTTTGTAGTTGATCTTTTCATTGCGCAGATCAGCCTCGGCATGCACGCCTGCGGCTTTCAAAGCGCTGACCACTTCCATGCAGTAATCATCGGCCTCGGACACGATAGAGGCCACAACCACCTGACGTGGCGCGAGCCAGAACGGCAGTTTACCAGCATGTTCTTCTATCAGAATGCCGATAAAACGCTCAAAAGAGCCCAAGGTGGCGCGGTGCAACATGACCGGCATATGCTTGGCACCATCTTGGCCGATGTAGGTCGCGCCAAGGCGGTCCGGCATGTTGGTGTCAACCTGCAGGGTGCCACATTGCCAGTTCCGGCCAATTGCATCTGTCAGCGTGAACTCAAGTTTGGGACCATAGAAAGCGCCTTCGCCTTCTAGAACCTCGTAGTCGTGGCCTGCAGCCTTACAGGCGTCGCCCAGAGAGGTTTCTAGGAAATCCCATGTTTCGTCAGAGCCGAGACGCTTTTCCGGGCGGGTGGAGAGCTTTACAGTCCAGTTCTCAAAGCCGAGGTCGGCGTAGACCTTGGCCAAGAAAGTGATGAATTTTTTGGTCTCAGAGACAATCTGATCCATGCCGCAGAAGATGTGACCATCGTCTTGCGTAAAGCCACGCACCCGCATGATGCCGTGCAAAGCGCCGGAAGGTTCGTACCGGTTACAAGACCCGAACTCCGCAATGCGTAGGGGCAGGTCGCGATACGATTTGAGGCCTTGGTTGAACACCTGCACGTGACATGGACAGTTCATTGGCTTGAGCGCGTTGATCGCTTTCTCGCGGGCATGTTCCTCGTCCACTTCGACGATGAACATGTTTTCCTGGTACTTATCCCAGTGACCGGAGGCTTCCCAGAGTTTGCGGTCCACCACTTGAGGGGTGTTGACTTCCTGATAGCCGTCTTGGTTCTGCATACGGCGCATGTAGTCCTGCAACGTGGTGTAGATGCGCCAGCCGTTTGGATGCCAGAACACCTGGCCTGGGGCCTCTTCCTGCATGTGGAACAGATCCATTTCGCGGCCCAGCTTGCGGTGGTCGCGTTTTTCGGCCTCTTCCAGCATATGCAGGTGGGCTTTGAGGTCTTCTTTGTTTTTGAAGGCCACACCGTAGATGCGCTGCAGCATCGCGCGGTCGCTGTCGCCGCGCCAGTAGGCCCCCGCGACGGACATCAGCTTAAACGCGTCCGCTGGGACCTGACCGGTGTGCTGCAGGTGCGGGCCGCGGCAGAGGTCCTGCCAGTGGCCGTGCCAATACATGCGCAGGGGTTCGTCGCCGGGGATGGCGTCAATCAATTCCACTTTATACGGCTCGTTATTGGCCTCGTAGAATTTCACCGCGCGGTCACGCTCCCAGACCTCGGTGGTCACAGGCTCACGCTTGTTGATGATCTCTTTCATCTTCTTTTCGATGAGGCCGAGATCCTCCGGCGTGAACGGCTCTTCGCGGTCAAAGTCATAGTACCAGCCGTTTTCGATCACCGGACCAATGGTGACTTTCACGTCTGGCCAGATCTCCTGCACGGCGCGGGCCATGATGTGGGCGCAGTCGTGCCGGATCAGCTCCAGCGCCTCTGCTTCGTTGTCTTTGATCGTGTTGATCGCAATGGTCGCGTCCGCATCAATCGGCCATTGCATGTCCCAGTGCTGACCATCCACGGTTGCGGAAATGGCCTTTTTGCCAAGGGAGGTCGAGATCGACGATGCGACCTCGGCCGGAGTTACGCCGCTCTCGTAAGAACGTGCATTACCATCAGGAAAAGTAAGGGAAATTTCGGCCATCAGCCTCAAGCTCCTCGTCAGTTTGGCGCCCACGGAACGCCCGGTTGCGGGTATATGGTTCGCGGACTTCATGAACCCTGCGGCAGGGCAAGTCAAGCGGGGTTTATCCCGTCTGCGCAGAGGGTTAAGGTCACATCAAATCAGGGAGAAACAATAAGCCATGAGCGTCACGCAGTTTTTTGACACGCCGCAGGGGCGGCGCATTGCCTACCACAAGAGCGGTGATACAGGTCCCACGGTGGTGTTTCTGGGCGGGCTGAAGTCTGACATGGAAGGCACTAAGGCGGTGCATCTGGAAGCTTGGGCCAAGGCGCGGGGGCAGAAGTTCTTGCGGTTTGACTACTCTGGCCATGGTGAGAGCAGCGGGGCGTTTGAAGACGGCTGTATTGGTGATTGGCATGAGGACACGGTTGCGGCGATCACTGCGTTGACCGAGGGGCCACTGATTGTTGTTGGCTCATCGATGGGCGGTTGGCAGGCGCTGTTGCTGGCCAAGGCGATGACAGATCGCATTGCCGGGATGGTGACCATTGCCGCCGCGCCGGATTTCACCGAGGACAGCTATTGGGCTGGGTTCACACCAGAGCAGAAGGCGCAGCTTGAAGCGGAAGGACAGGTGGCTTTGCCGTCTGATTATATGGAGCCCTACATCATTACCAAACGCATGATTGAGGATGGTCGCGACCGGCTGGTGCTGCGCACGCCTTTGGCGCTGCCATTCCCGGTGCGGTTCCTGCAAGGCACAGAGGACACGGCGGTGGACAGTTCCGTGGCCTATCGCTTGCTTGATCACGCGGAAGGTGAGGACGTTCAGCTGCTTATGGTCAAAGGGAAGGACCATCGTTTCTCTGATCCAATTTGTCTAAAATTGATCGAAAGTAAGGTTGAGGAGGTGATTTCGACCCCTCAAGTTTCACTATGAGAACATTTGGGCGCTTTTTGGGTCGGCTGCTTCTGGTTGTGGGGGTGTGCGTTGGGCTGGCGATTGTTTTTGGCCCTTATGAGCAAATTTCCCTGACGCCCACGGTGCAGGATGCCGACATAGGCGCGGATGTAGATGCGTATTTTGCAGCGCAGGAAGCGCGGTTTGAAGACATCACCCCGGGTACAGAAAAGCGGGTGATCTGGCACAGCGCGCGCGGGGAAAAGACGCCTATGGTGCTTGTTTACGTGCATGGGTTTTCGGCCACCTCGGAAGAAATCCGTCCGGTGCCAGATCGCGTAGCCGAAGCATTAGGTGCGAATTTGGTTTACACGCGGCTAGAAGGGCATGGGCGTGATGGCGCGGCATTGGCAGAGGCCACTGCACAAGGCTGGGTCAATGATGTTGCTGAAGCTCTCGCCGTGGCGCGCCGGGTTGGCGACGAAATGGTGGTTATGGGCACATCTACCGGAGGCACAGTGATGGCGGCGTTGTCGGATCAGCCGGACGTCATGATAGATGTGAAAGGCATGATCTTTGTGTCTCCGAACTTTGGGATCAAAGCGCCCGCGGCCAAGTTGCTGACTTGGCCTGCGGCGCGTTATTGGGTGCCATTGGTGGCCGGAAAAGATCGGTCCTTTGAGCCCGCGAATGAGGCGCACGGAAAGTACTGGACACACGCGTACCCAACAGTGGCAGTCATGCAGATGGCGGCGTTGGTGAAGCAGGTGTTTGAGAAGGATCATGGGCAAGCGCTGGCGCCTGCGTTGTTCTGGTTTTCCGAAGGCGACCAGGTCGTAGAGGCTGCGCGCACGCAGGATGTGGCGGCGCGTTGGGGACAAGAGGCAACGGTGCAAATTCAACAGCCATCGGCGGAGTCCGACCCGCAGGAGCATGTGATTGCAGGGGACATTCGATCCCCGGCTGAAAATGAACGTACCGCCGCGGCTTTCGTTAAATTTATCAATGGGTTGAGGTGATGAGTTTAAGTGGCAAAAAGATGGGGCAGCGGGTGAGCCTGATCACCTTGGCTGTCAAGGATGTGCAAGCTTCTGCGCGGTTTTACGATGCGCTTGGGTGGCAACGGGCGACCGGGCCGGATGATCCGGAAGAGGTGGTCGCGTATGATTTGATTGGTCAAACCTTGGGGCTTTATCCCAAGGCGATGTTGGCGGCGGATCTGGGGATTCCTGAAGATGCCATCGGTGGGTTTTCTGGCATGACCCTGTCGCACAATGTGCGCACCAAAGAAGAGGTTGCGCCGCTCTTGGATCTGGCCGCCGCCGCAGGTGGGCGCGTTTTGAAGCCTGCTGGTGACATCTTCTGGGGTGGCTACATCGGCTACTTTTGTGATCTGGACGGTCATGTCTGGGAAGTGGCGTTCAATCCATTTTCTCCTTTGGCCGAAGATGGCGCATTTTGCTGGGGTGGATACGGCGCGGAGACTTGACCTAAGGGGTGGCTCTGTCACAGTGACGCACAACAAAAAGACCAACTAAGGGGTTGAGCATGCAGGAACCTATCGTTCTGCTGCCGGGGATGATGTGTGATGCGCGGCTGTTTGCGCATCAGGTCGCGGATTTGTCCAAGGATCATGTGGTGACGGTGGCGCCGATCACGCAAGGGGAGCGGATGAGCGAGATTGCCTCTGGCTTAATCCCGCATCTGCCCTCCAAATTTGCGTTGGCTGGCCTGAGCATGGGCGGCATTGTGGCGATGGAATTGCTGCGCAAGATTCCGGAGCGGATCACGCGGATTGCCTTTATGGATACCAATCCACTGTCGGAGACCCCAGCGACGGCGGCGAGTTATGAGCCGTTGATTGTAGGGGCACGCGCCGGGCGGCTCGACGAGGTTCTGTCCGAGTTTATGCGGCCGGAGTATCTGGCACCGGGGCCACGGCGCAACGAGGTCTTGAGTTTGGTATTGGAGATGGGCCGCAGCCTGGGCGCAGAGACACTGGTGCGCCAGGCGCGGGCGTTGCAACGGCGACCGGATCAGCAGGGCGCCTTGCGGCGCTGCAAGTGTCCGGCGCTGGTGCTGTGTGGGGAGCACGACGGGCTGACACCGGTGAAGCGTCATAGCTTTATGGCGGAGCTGATCCCCTATGCAGAGTTGGAGATCATCCCAGGTGCGGGGCACCTACCCACATTAGAGCAGCCGGATCTGACCACGCTGGCGCTGCGCAAGTGGATGGAGCAACCGCTGGTGCTGCGGTGAGTCGCGCGCCGCGTGATCTCAAAGCCAAGCTGCGAAGGTTTCGCGCTTGGGTTCGCTTGCGGGTGCCACCTGGTTTTCGGTTGCTGCTTGGAATCCTGTTGATTGTCTTTGGGATTTTTGGGTTCTTGCCGGTCCTGGGCTTTTGGATGCTGCCACTGGGTGTGGCTGTGGCCTCACTGGACGTGCGGTGGTTGCGGCAGTTGTGGAGGCGCTGGCGAAATCGGTGACACGTTAAGCAACAAAATAACGGGCCAAAATGGCCCGTTATTCGTGCGGCAATTTCCGGTGCAATCAGGTGCCGTAGGCCTGCACCGCGCCCATCACATCCTCGGCAGCGCCAGTGAGCGCACCGGCGATCAGGTCAAGCTCGTCGCGCTTCAGTCGTGCGGGTAAACGCACGTCGCAGGCCGACATCAACATCGCGCGGGTTTGCGGAAGCTCCTGTTTTTCCGGCACAAACTGCCAGTTCCAGAAGGCGCGGGCATTGTCGGTGGACTGGCCAAAGACCTGGACTTTCACGCCGCGCGCATTGGCGGCTTCCTGGAAGGCGAGGATCTGGGGGTTATCCATGCCTTCGAGGTTGAACTGGATGGAATCCGGTGCGCGCTCTTCTGGCGCCAGCTTCTCCGGCACTTGCAGCCATGGCGAAGCGTTCAGCAGGCCGGCAACATAGTCGTGGTTGGCACGGCCGTCACGCACTCGGCGGGGCACTTCGCCCAACTGGGGGCGAATGATCGCCGCGGCAAGGTTGGAGAGGCGCAGGTTGTAGAGCGGCAGTTGGTTTTGCCAGCGGGCAAAGGCCGCTTCCAGCTCGCCAGTGTTGTCGCCTTCGGGCGCTTTGTGCTTTTTCCAGTTGTGCTCATAGGCGCCGGACATGATCACCGCTCGGGCGATAAGGTCGGCGTCGTCCGACACCATGATGCCGCCTTCGCCGGAGTTGACCAGCTTGTAGGATTGGAACGAAAAGCAGCCAACTTTGCCAATGGTGCCGATGTTGCGGCCATGCCAAGTGGTGCCAAGGCTGTGGGCGGCGTCCTCGATCACCGGGATATTGCGGGCCTCGCACAGCGCCATAATGGCGTCCATGTCAGAGGTGTGACCGCGCATGTGGCTGATGATCACGGCGGAGATGTTGTCGTCCAGGCGCGCTTCAAAGTCAGCGATATCAATGCGGTAGTTGTCGCCCACTTCACAGAGGACCGGCACCAGATCAGCGTGCACAACAGAGGACGGCACGGCGGCGAAAGTGAAGCCGGGCAAAAGCACACGCGCATCGCGCGGCAGGTCCAACGCTTTCAGAGACAGAAAGAGCGCGGCGGAGCAGGAGGACACGGCCAAAGCGTACTTGCTGCCCAGCATGGCGGCAAATTCGGCTTCCAGCAGGGTCACAGGGGCGTTTTCAGCCGCGGTGTAGCGAAACAGGTCACCGGTTTGCAGGAGGCGCTCGATTTCCTCACGGGCGGACGCTGGAATTGGCTCAGCGTCGTAAACATTGGGTGGTAATGCCATATCTTTCAACTTTCTTAAGTTGGGTTTTCAAAAATATAAAACAATGTGCAGGCACAAGGAAGGGCAAACACGTGCTTCGCATGTGAAACTTCAATGAAAAAATGTCGCGGTTTTCTTATACGCCGAGGCGATCGCGCAGGGCGTACCAGGTCATTGCCAAAGCCAGCAGGGGGCTGCGCATTCTCGCACCACCGGGGAAAGGTGTGGCGGGTACGCGGGCCATTGTGTCAAAGCCTTCGGCTTCACCGCTGAGCGCCATGGCAATCAATTGTCCCGCGTGCGTGGCGGTGCCCACACCGTGGCCGGAATAGCCGGAGGCGGAGATCACATTGGGGGCAAGACGGCGCAGATACGGCATGCGCTTCATAGTGATCGCGAGAGTCCCGCCCCAGGCATAGTCGATGCCGATGTCTTTGAGGTGTGGGAAGATCTCCACCATGGGTTTGCGAACGGTGGCCGCGATGTCGGACGGGAAGGTGTAGCCATAGCTTTCCCCGCCACCAAACAACAAGCGATTGTCGTGGCTGAGGCGGAAATAGTTGATCACAAATTTTGTATCGGCCACGGCCACATCGCGGGCCAGAACCTTGGCAACATCCGCGCCCAAAGGTTCGGTGGCGGCGATGAAGTTGTTGATGGGCATGACCCGGCTGGCCACTTTGGGTTCCAGATCGCCAAGGTAGCCGTTGCAGGCCAGCACGAGGTGATCGGCGGTGACAGTGCCGCTGTCCGTGGTGACGGTGACTTTGCTGCCGCGGTCAATTTTGGTCACGCGGGAGGTTTCGTGGATAGCCGCGCCTGCGTCTGCGGCCGCTTTGGCAAGACCGAGTGCAAAGGCCAGCGGGTGCAAATGGCCCGCGCCCATATCCAGCGAGCCGCCGACGTATTTGGGAGACGGGCAGATCGCCTGTAGGGCGTCGTGGTCCAGCGTTTCGATCTGGTCATAGCCATAGCGGGTTTGCAGGTGCTGGGCATACTCGTGTTCTTCGCGCACTTCTTTGGCGGAGAAACAGGCGTGGGCGATGCCCGGCTTGTAGTGGCAGTTGATGTTGTGTTTGGAGATCAGTCCTTTGACGAGGTCCTTTGAATCCTCTGCCAATTGCCATAGCTTGGAGGCGTCGTCTTGCCCGACAAGTTTCTCCAGCCCGTCCTGCTCCATGCGTTGGCCGGAGCCGAGCTGGCCGCCATTGCGACCTGAGGCACCGAAGCCAACACGATGGGCTTCCAGCAGGACCACGTCAAAGCCACGTTCCGCCAGATGCAAGGCGGTGGAGAGACCGGTGAAGCCGCCGCCAATCACGCAGACATCAGCGGAGCGTGCGCCTTCTAGCGGTGCAAAGGGGGCCAAAGGCTCTGCGGTGGCCGCATACCAACTGTCTGGATAGTGACCTGTGCGGTCATTGGCATCTAGCAGGTTCATTGCGCCCCTCGCTTTCTCTTTTTGAAAATACCTCCGCCGGAGGCAGTGGGCTGGCCTGTGGCCAACCCTTTGGCTGTTACACGTTCAGCAACAGGTGTTCGCGTTCCCATGGGGAGATGACGGCGAGGAATTCCTCGTACTCCGCACGTTTCACAATGGAGTAGACGCGGGCAAAGTCCGGTCCCAGGATGTCGTGCAAGCCTTTGGCTTCGTCAAACAGATCCAAAGCGCCGCCCAAAATACGCGGGATGGCTTCTTCACCGTCATAGGCGTCGCCTTTGAATTGCTTGTCGGGACGTTCTTGCTCCAGCAGACCAAGGTAACCGCAAGCGAGCGACGCCGCGATGCCAAGATAAGGGTTGCAGTCCATGCCGGCGATGCGGTTTTCCACGCGGCGGGCTTGCGGCGAGGAAATTGGGATGCGGATGCCTGTCGTGCGGTTGTCCCGGGCCCATTCCAGATTGATCGGAGCGGCGTGATCGCGCACGTAGCGGCGATAGGAGTTCACATAGGGCGCCATGACGGCGATCGCAGCGGGCAGGTGGTTCTGCAGCCCCGCGATGAAGTGGAAAAACGCGTCGGTTTCTCCGCCCTGTGGACCGGAGAAGATGTTCTGACCGGTTTCTTTATCCACAACCGAATGGTGGATGTGCATGGCTGAGCCAGGTTCATCCTCGATCGGTTTGGCCATAAAGGTGGCGTAGCAATCGTGGCGCAGCGCGGCTTCGCGGATCAGGCGTTTGAAATAGAAGACCTCGTCCGCCAATTTGAGCGGATCGCCATGCACCATGTTGATTTCGAGCTGACCAGCGCCGCCTTCTTGGGTGATGCCGTCGATCTCAAAGCCTTGGGCTTCGGCAAAGTCGTAAATGTCGTCGATCACCGGGCCAAATTCGTCCACGGCGGTCATGGAGTAGGCCTGACGCGCGGCGGCGGGGCGGCCAGAGCGGCCCATCATCGGTTTGATTTCCTGACGTGGGTCGGTGTTGCGGGCCACGAGGAAGAATTCCATTTCCGGCGCCACGATGGGTTCCCAACCTTTGTCGCGGTAAAGTTGAATCACCCGTTTGAGCACGTTGCGCGGGGAGAATTCGACCGGGGTGCCATCGAGATTGTAGGCGTCGTGGATCACTTGCAGTGTCCAGTCCGCGGTCCAAGGCGCGGCGGTGGCGGTGGACCAATCCGGGCGCAGGATCATGTCTTTCTCGATGAAGCCTTCGTCCCCGGCAGCTTCGCCCCATCCGCCGGTAAGCGTCTGGTAAAAAATGGAATCCGGGAGATGGAAGTATTCTTGGCGGGCAAATTTGGTGGCCGGTACGGCCTTGCCGCGGGCAATCCCCGGAAGGTCGGAGATGATGCATTCAACTTCGTCGAGACGATGGCCCTCCAAATAGGCGCGGGCGGCGTCTGGGGTTTTGGAAAGCCAGTCGGATTTGGGGGCGTTCATCGGGGGCGCTCCTGTCGGAAGAAGTCTGCAAATTGATCTGCAATGGTTTGACTGTTGGTCGGCTCATCAAGGTCGTCGATGGCGGCGTCGAGGATGTCGTCTGGCACAACGCCGCGGCCGCGGGTGTTGATCAGACCGTCGACAAAGTCGGCGGAGAACTCCGGGTGGGCTTGCACGGTTAACGCACGGTCTCCATAGAGGATGGCTGCGTTCTTGCAAAAAACGTTGGAGGCGATGGTCACGGCGCCGGGGGGCAGTTCGGTGACCTGATCCTGATGCCAGGCATTCATCGACAGTTCGGTGCCCGCGAAGTCGTAGGTTTGATGACCCACGGCCCAGCCGCCTTCGAATTTTTCCACTTTCCCACCAAGGGCTTGCGCGATGATCTGATGACCAAAGCACACCCCAACCAGGGGGACATTTTTTGTGACGGCGTCGCGGATCAAGTCCTCCAAAGGGGGGATCCAGGGGTGGTCTTCGTAGACGCCGTGTTTGGAGCCTGTGATGAGCCAGCCGTCAGCGTCGGTCGCGGATTCAGGGAATTCGCCGTCCACAACTTTATAACCGACAAATTCGAAATCCTGTCCTGAAAGCAGGGACTTAAACATCTCGATATAGTTGCCGTAGTGCGGTTCAAGCTCTTCAGGCGCGTGGCCGGTCAGAAGGATGCCGATTTTCATATGTCACCAGAATTTGATCAAATTTATGGTAGCGGGAGACAGGCGCGCGTGCAAGCGTGTCATACACGCTCCAGATAGGTTTTCCAGCGGTCTGCTGCGTCGATCTCGGCGAGTTTTCGCGCCTCTTGGCGTTTGGTCATCACCAGATTGTCGATCAGCTGCTTTGGCAGGCAGCGCGCAATGAAAGCGTCACTTTCAAACAACGCAATGGCGTCGTCCCAGCTTTTGGCCAGTTGCGGCAGGTCTTGTGCATAGGCGTTGCCGGTGGTGGGGGCCGGGGGCTGTAAACCTTCCGCGATGCCTTCAATGGCTGCGCCTAGGATGGCTGCAAGCATCAGGTAGGGGTTCACGTCGCCTCCGGAGACCCTGTGCTCGATGCGGCGGGCGGCGTTGGGGCCGCCGGGAATACGGATCGCGGCGGTACGGTTTTCATAGCCCCAGCACACGGTTGTGGGTGCGTGGGCGCCCGGCGCAAAGCGGTCATAAGACGGACCATGTGGCGCAAAAATCAAGGTGGAGGCACGCATGGCTTCTAAGCAGCCTGCTACGGCGGATTTCAGCAGGTCTGAGCCTTCTGCGGTGTCATTGTCAAAGACGTTTTTGTCGTTCTCATCCACCACAGAAAAATGCACGTGCATGCCATTGCCAGCGTCGTCGCCGTAGGGCTTGGCCATGAAGGTTGCAGCAAAGCCATGGTTGCGGGCGGTTTCGCGCAGCAACTGCTTGATCAGCAAGGCATCGTCAGCGGCTTTCATCGCGGTTTGGTGGTTGAGGGTGACCTCAAACTGCCCCACACCGCCTTCGCAGGTCATGGTTTGCAAGGGGATGCCCATGGCCGCGGCGCCATCGTATATGTCGCTAAAAAATGCGTCAAAAGCATCCAGTTCCGAGACGCTTAGAATTTCTGAGGCATCGAGCTGTCGGCCATTGCGGGGGTGCTTTGGTGGCACAAGTTGGTCGCCGCTGTCGTCCACCAGCGTGAACTCCATTTCAGTGGCGGCCACCACGGTCCAACCACGGGCGGCGTAGCGTTCCAACACCGTGGCCAGAGCCTGAATTGGGTCGCCCATGAAGGGGCTGCCGTCTTCGTTGGTCATGCCCATCAGGACCAGTTGGGAAGGCGTTTTAAGCCATGGCATGGGCACGGCACCGCGTGGGGACGGGGTGAGCACACCATCGGCATCGCCGCTTTCAAACACCAGTGGGCTGTTTTCGATGTCACAGCCCCAGATGTCCAGATTGAGGGCAGAGAGCGGTAGGCGTGCGCCGCCTTTGTCGAGTTTTGCGAGATGTTCAGACGGCAGACGTTTGCCGCGCAATTGGCCGTTGAGATCTACTGCGCCAATCCGGAAGGTTGCGCTTTGTGCCGGGTCCATGGGTCACCATTTCGATAATTTGATCAAAATATCGGGGGCGCGGGATGAATTGTCCAGAAGAATTTTTTGCGTTCCTTTGTGACGTCGGTATTACGTCGGTATCGCGTCTGTTTTGCGGAGGTGGCGTAAATGCAGAAACACCCGCCAAATTTTGGCGGGTGTTTTGCAGATTTACAGGTGGTGGATCGCACTCAGCGGATCAGATTTGGGCGCACCCGCAGCTTTTTCACCGAGGCTTGAGGCAGGTGTTTGTTCAGGCGCTTGTTGACCAGACCAAAGACCCAGATGATCACCAGTGTGAGCAGGATGAAATACATCGCCAGGATCGGGTAGGGCACAAACGGGTTGTAGGTTTTGTCCGCAAAGTAATTCGCGTAGTAGAGCGCGTCGCCCTGTTGCCGCCAGGCCGGGAAACCGGAGAAGAATACAAGTGTGGTGGCGTGGAACAAGAAGATGGCTTCGTTTGTGTAGGCAGGCCACGCCAAACGCATCATGGTTGGGAACATGATGCGGCGATAGCGGAACCACCCGGTGATGCCGTAGGCGTCGGCGGCTTCGATATCGCCCTTCGGGATGGAGCGCAGGGCACCGTAAAAAATCTCTGCCGAATAGGCGGAGGTGTTCAGGAACAGCACAATCAACGCGCCCAGTGCCGCAGAGGACAGCGGGTTGAAGATGGGCGAGACGCCTTTGAGCGAGAGGAACAGGAAGTAGCCAAAGAAGAACTGGATAAACAGCGGGCTGCCCCGGAAGAGGAAGATGAACCACTCCGCCGATTTGCGGGCCCAGAACGTGTTGGAGTTCTTGGCCACCGCCAGAAGGTTGGCAAAGAAGAAGCCGGTCAGCACGGCCAGAACGCCGTAGTAGACATTCCAGATCAGGCCGGAGCCGATCAGAGTGAAGTGCTCACACAGGGTGAAATCCGTGCGGGGCAACATGCGCTCGCCATAGCCCAGAGAGCGGAAAGCGTAGTTCTGAATTGTGTCGATACAGCTCATGCCGCGCTCCCTGCTTTGCGTTGGGCTTCCCCACCGATGGTGGCCTGTCCGTGGGACAGACGCTTTGTGATGCGTGCGAGGACAACCTCGGAGACGCGGGTGAAGAGCAGGTAGAAAATCAACAGCGCAAGGAAGTACCACATGCGCCAGTCGCCATGTGGGTAGTCGGTGAAACGGGCGGTCTTGGACGCGCCAAGGTCACGGGCCCAGTAGACGATGTCTTCGACGCCGAGCAGGAACAGCAAGGGGGTGGCCTTGATCAACACCATCCAGAGGTTGGACAGGCCGGGCAGGGCGTAGATCCACATTTGCGGCATCAGGATGCGCCAGAAGGTCTGGCGCGGGGTCATGCCATAGGCTTCGGCGGTTTCCAGCTGCGGCCGGGGTACGGCCGACATGG
The DNA here is from genome assembly GCA_014872815.1 of Paracoccaceae bacterium. GTDB lineage: Bacteria > Pseudomonadota > Alphaproteobacteria > Rhodobacterales > Rhodobacteraceae > Shimia. Next base: position 602,849 of record WKFK01000014.1, on the reverse strand, counting down.
CGCCAAAGAGCACGTTTGCGGCAAAGGCACCAAACACAATGGCAAAAGTGAAGACCGCGAGCCAGAAGCCGTAGATTTCGTGAATCCATTGTGGCGAGGAACTGAGCGGCATTTTCGCGATGTCACAGACGAGGAACTCGCCGCCTTGGCGGACCGGTTCCGTCCAGTCGGGACATTTGACCTTGTGGCGTACCCATTCGATGGCCTGATCAAGCGCAATGACAAAGAAGAGGAAGAAGGCGATATCCGGCACGCCGCGCACAATGGCGATGTAGCCTTTGCCAAACCAGCGCAGAAGGAAAAAGCGCGCCCGGGCAGCCATGGCGCCGCCGAGGCCAAACAGCAGCGCGGTTGGGGCGGTGATCGCAAGCAACAACAGCACGGTGCCAAAAGAGGCGTAGAAGGCCATGTGCTTCCCGGTGGTGAGATAGCAGCTAAGCCAGGACAAACCTTCTAGGACGGAAGGATCTGAGCAATAGGCAAAAATGGCTGGCCTCTTTCGTCTGATCTTGGGGGCAGTGTGGTCGCGCGTGGCGATCCGCCGGGTGGGAAAAGGGGGAGCTGATGCCCCCCCTTAAGTGATTTTCAAATGGGGAAGGCTTAGAACTTGCCTTCGATTTCCCACTTGTCCAGCAGGGCGTTCAGGGAACCGTCTGCCTTCATGGAGGCGATGGCTGCGTCGAACTTGCCGCGCAGTTCGTCGTCAGACTCGCGGAAGGCCATACCGATGCCGCCGCCGAGGTATACGTCCTCGATGAAGGTCAGATCGGTTTCAGCCACAAATGGCGCCAGGAAGTCTTTGTCCGCCATCACGGCGTCAACTTCGCCCGCGTTCACAGCTGCGATGGTTTCGTCAGGTGTGTTGAATTCCACCAGAGTTGCGCCAGTGGAGGCCACGTGGCTGGACTGGATGGTGCTGGTTTGCGCAGCAACGATGGCGGAGTTCACGTCAACGTCGGCAGACAGAGCTGCGTAAGCGGATGGGGATGGGCGGGTGTAGCCTTGGGTGAAGTCCATGGTCTCTTCACGCTCATCGGTGATGGACATGCCTGCGATGATGGCGTCGTAGTTGCCGGACTGCAGGTTAGGAATGATGCTGTCCCAGTCGTTGGTGACCCACTCGCAGGTCAGTTCCGCGCGTTTGCAGAGCTCGTCGCCCAGCTCGCGCTCAAAACCGTCAACTTCGCCAGCGTCGTTGATGAAGTTGTATGGAGGGTAGGCGCCCTCGGTGCCGAGGCGCACGGTGTCGGCCATGGCGAAGCCTGCGGTCAGTGCCAGCGCGGCGGTGCTCAGGATCAGGTTTTTCATAGTATTGCTCCCTATGGTTGGTTGTTTTTATGCGGCGGTTGAAGACAGGAACTGTTTCAAACGCTCGGATTTTGGATTGCCGAACAATTCGTCCGGCGTGCCTTGTTCTTCGATCAGGCCTTGATGCAAAAACACAACGTGATCAGATACATCGCGGGCCATTTTCATGTCGTGGGTCACGATCATCATGGTGCGGCCTTCCTCTGCCAGTGCTTTGATCACGCGCACCACCTCCTGTTCTAGCTCTGGATCAAGCGCCGAGGTGGGCTCGTCAAACAGCAGTGCTTCAGGCTCCATGGCCAAGGCACGGGCGATGGCGGCGCGCTGTTGTTGGCCGCCGGAGAGCTGCGCCGGGTAGGCGTCGTGTTTGTCGGCAATGCCCACCTTGTTCAGATACGCGTGCGCAGCCTCTTCCACCTCGGCCTTGTCGCGGCCAAGCACGGTAACCGGCGCTTCCATCACGTTTTGCAGGATGGTCATGTGGGACCACAGGTTGAACTGTTGAAACACCATCGACAGGTTGGTGCGGATGCGCAGGATTTGCTTGGGATCAGAAGGTTCCCGGCCGTGGCCAGTGCCTTTCCACGTCACGGGCTCCCCTTTGAAGAGGATCTCGCCCTGTTGGCTGTGTTCCAGAAGGTTGGCGCAGCGCAGGATGGTGGATTTGCCGGAGCCAGACGAGCCAATCAGCGAAACAACGTCGCCACGGTGCGCGGTGATGTCCACGCCCTTGATAACTTCGAGATTGGCATAGGCCTTGTGCAGGTCGCGGATTTGCAGAACGGGCGTGGCTTCGCTCACAGTGTCCCCATCAGTATTGGGTTAATCATTGGTTGCCCAATAGGAATGAAAATTTGCGCAATTGCAACTTTCAAAAGGGCGGTGGAGGGCTGCTGTTCGGCATTTTGGCAGAAAAACTGTCCAAAAGGTCAAGTTGGCAGCGGATGTGGTGCCGTCTGATACGGGCTTTGTAAGCGACCTGCCAGCGCTTCTGCCAACAATTTCAACCGTTGACCTTAGGGCAGGTTTTTAACGGCTTTGTATCGCAAGGCGACTCCTCGAATGAGATGTCGCTAACTCGCGGAAATTTCAGGCAAAGCGTGCCGTGATGCGGGTGCACAGACGTGGTTCAAAGTTGAAAACGCCTAGCAGAACGTCGCGTCATTTTTTGCCAAGGCTTGTCCCCTTTGGGCGCAAGTTACGTCCTGAGAGGCCGTGTGACGCAGTGAATTTGCCCAGAAGGACCATCTGACACCACGAAGACGATTCGGATTTTGCCGACTTGTGTGATGCGGATCGTGGCGGGAGCGCCCAGACTGGTCTGTTTCCGCCTGAGCGCCATAAAGGTGAGGTATCAGGTTCTGGTCGCCACCCGCTGACGGGCCAAAGCGCTGTCCCGATCTGAGATGCCCAACAGGTTGGCTGCCAGCCGAATGAGGCTGTCTTCTTCGGCGTCGCGTTCGCCATCTGCAAGTACCACCTGCCACATAGCTTCGATCACCTCTATGCGCGCTTCCAGCGGCACGGCGTCTTTGATCGCGCGGGTGAAGCGCACGGTGTCAGGGGCTTCGGATTCAAGTGTTTCGGCTTCTTTCCGCAGGGCTGTGGCCTCAAACGGGCTGAGGCCATACCGACCGGTGACAATGCGCTCAATGCGGTCGGCTTCTGCTGGGTCATAGACCCCATCGGCACGCGCAATACGCACGAGCAAAGCCGTCAACGCTAAACGGGCATCTGCATCATCCAAGGTCTCAGGGGCGGGCGCCGTTAGGCGTTTGAGAAAATCGGCAAACATAGGCAAAGATGTAGGCCGTGCCTTATGGGGCCGCAACCACTCATTCTCATTCCACAAATATCCTGGGGGAGGCGCCGTTGGCGGCGGCGGGGGCAAAGCCCCCAGAATCCCATTTCCAAACGCGCAGTGTTGGCCTAGCCTGCGCCAAATTTCGCAACAGTGCCCAATCCCTATGTCTCGACGTCCCCTGATCCTTTCTGCGATTTTGACCCTATTGGTAGGCTTTGTGGTGCAACGGGCTGCTTTTGACTATTTCGCACAGGAAGAATGGAGCAAAGCGCAAGGGCAGCTCTCGCTCTACCGCAGCACAGTTGTGGCGGAGTTGGAGCAACACAGCCATCTGACCCATATTCTGGCGCGCGACACCTTTGTGACAGAAGCCGTGGCAGGGGGCGGCACCGGGCCTTTGAATGCGCGGCTTGCCGATTTTGCACAGCAGTCCGGGCTGGAGGCGATTTACCTCATGGATTCCAACGGGGTCACAATTGCCGCGTCCAACTATGCCACGGACACCAGCTTTGTGGGGCACAACTACGGGTTCCGACCCTATTTCAAGGACGCGCTACAGGGCAAACATGGCCGGTTCTATGCCATTGGCATGACCACCGGTTTACCGGGGCTGTTTTTAGCTGATGGCGTGGTGGTCGAGGGCCATGAGGTTGCCGGTGTGATTGCTATCAAGAAAGGCTTTTCCGTGCTGGAAGACAGCTGGCGACGGGCCGGGCAACAGGTGATCCTGACCAATAGCGACGGCGTGGTGCTCTTGGCCTCTGATCCGGCGTGGCGCTATCGGGCGTTGACGCCTTTGACCGAAACGCAAAAACAGGAGATTGGCGCCGTGCGTCAATTCTCAGGTCAGCCGTTGGACCCGCTGCAGTGGCGCGTTAAGGCCAACAATCGCGCGGTGATCGGGGGCGATGAGCGCATGCATCTGGTTGCCAATGACCTCCCAGATGGGTGGCAGTTGCATTACTTTGCCGATGATGGCCGCGCAGGGGCACGCAGTTGGTTGGCGACGGCGGCTGTGGTGTTTTTGGCCGGGACGCTGATGATCGTGTTTCAGGTGCAGCGGGCACGGCGCGTCGGGCGCGCGTTGAAACGGGCCGAGAAGGAAGAGGCGCAACTGCGCAGTTCTAACCAGAAGCTGGCCGTCGAAGTGGCAGAGCGCAAAGCCGCGGAGGCGCGTTTGCAGAAGACCCAGAAAGAGCTGGAGCAGGCCAGTCGGCTGGCAGCACTGGGACAATTGTCGGCCTCGGTGACCCATGAGTTGGGACAGCCCATCGCCGCGATGCGCAACCATCTGGCGGCGGCAGAGATCAATCCCAAAAGCGCCGCGCGTTTGGGGCCGGAGATCAGCGGCTTGGTTGGCCGCATGGAAGGCATCACCCGACAGTTGAAGTTCTTTGCGACCCATTCTGAAGAAGTCTTTGAGGTGTTTGATCTGCGCGATGCCATGCAGGCAGGGCTGACGCTATTGGCGCCCAACATCGAAAAGGGCGCGGTAGAAGTCTCGGTGTCGCAACCTGAGTCATCGGTTTTGGTGCGAGGCAACCGTCTGCGCCTTGAGCAGGTGATCACCAATGTGCTGCGCAACGCCTGTGATGCGATGGAGGAAGAGGATGCGGCTTCGCGCCTCTTGGTGACAGTCGGACAGGAAGATGGGGTTGCTTTCTTTGAGGTCGCAGACACAGGCCATGGGTTGGGTGCGGCGAGTCTGCCAGATTTACAGGAGCCTTTCGTGACCACACGCGCCAGCGGACGTGGCATGGGGCTCGGGCTTGCGATTTCCGCGAGCATTATCAAGGATCACGACGGTACGATGAGTGCGCAGGATCGTTCTGGCGGGGGCGCGGTGTTTCGCGTCGAACTGCCTTCAGTGCCCGCCAACAATGAGCAGACAGTATGACCGAAGAGCAGCCCTTTAGCCTTTTGATTGTCGATGACGATAAATCCATGCGCCAGTCGCTGGTGGCGTTGATGCAAGCCGCAGGGTGGCAGGCCGAAGCCGTGCCGCGGGCGGATCGGGCTTTGGACAAATTGGGCCACATGCATCCGGATGTGATCCTGTCGGACGTGCGTATGCCGGGGATGAGTGGGCTTGACCTGTTGGCGCAGCTCGATCGGGATGTGGGGCCGCCTTTGGTGCTGATTTCGGCGCATGGCGATATCCCGATGGCAGTGGAGTCCATGCAGGCAGGTGCCTATAGTTTTGTTGAAAAACCCTATGAGCCGCGCCGTCTGCTAACTATTTTGACCCATGCAGCGCAACAGCACCGCATGAAAGCCAGCAACGCGCGGCTGAAGGAGCGCTTGTTTGCCTTGTCAGGCCTGGATCGCGTGCTGCTTGGGCAGACGGCAGGTGTGACGGCCTTGCGTGAGGAAGTTTTGGATTTGGCCGGGCTTGATGGCGCGGTGATGGTGCTTGGCGAGACGGGCACGGGCAAAGAGCTGGTGGCACGGGCCTTGCATGATTTGAGCGCGCGGGCGGATCGGCCGTTTTTGGCCATCAACTGCGCGGCGTTACATCCGGACAGTTTTGAGGCCGAGATGTTTGGGGTTGCGGGTGGCGCGGACGGGCGCTTGCAAGCGGCTTCCGGTGGGACGTTGTTTCTTGATGAGGTCAGCAGTTGCCCGCTCGCGGTACAGGCCAAACTGCTGCGGGTGATCGAGGATCAGCAGGTCTATCCGGTTGGCTCTGGTGTGCCGGCGAAAGTGGATCTGCGGGTAGTCGCAGCCACCAACGAGGATGTGGATCTGGCGGTGGCCGAAGAGCGGCTGCGGGCGGATCTTCTTTTTCGGCTGAACACCTTTGTGTTGCAGGTGCCGCCTTTGCGGGCGCGGCGGGATGACCTCTCTCTGTTGGCCGGGCATTTCATGGAGGACTATGCCCAGATGCATGAGATGGAGGCCCCGGCGTTAAGTCATGAGGATATGGCGGCACTGTTGGCACACGACTGGCCGGGCAATGTGCGCGAGCTGCGCAACGTTTGCGCACGGCGGGTGATGGCGGCACGGCGCGGGGGCGGGTCGATGGCGGCGGCTTTGGCGGGGGATTTGGGTGCGGAAGATGTGCCGGATACCTTGCGGGAGGCGGTGGCCGCTTTTGAGCGGGAGTTGATTGGGAAGGCGATCAAGGCGCATCAAGGTCGCATGGATGCGGCGGCGGCGGCGTTGGGCATTGGCCGGCGGACGCTCAACGAAAAGATTGTGAAGCTGGGGCTTAATAAAGACGCGCTTTTGTAGTTCCAACGTCACCCTGCGGAAATCCGCAGGGTAGGGGCGTTGGCCTGCGCAAATTCTCTCATTGGCATCTCGCGTGACTTTGCGGCATGCTCCCCTCAGAAAAACGCAAATGGGAGGAAATTATGCGTAAGATTTTGAGCCGGACGGCTGTGGCTGCTTTGTCGATGGCCTTTGTGACGGAAGCAATGGCAACCGAGTGGAACGTGTCCCTGTGGGGTAAGCGTCGTGCGTTTACCGAGCATGTGGAGAAGCTGGCGGAGCTGGTCTCTGAGAAAACCGGCGGCGAGTTCACTCTGAACATCAGCTACGGCGGTCTGTCTAAGAACCGCGAAAACCTCGATGGCATTTCCATCGGCGCGTTTGAAATGGCGCAGTTCTGTGCCGGGTATCACCGCGACAAGAACCCGTCCATCACCGTGCTGGAACTGCCGTTCCTGGGCGTGAGCTCGCTGGAGCAGGAAATCGACTTGTCCATGGCGGTGTATCAGCACCCTGCGGTTGTAGAAGATCTCGCGCGCTGGGATGCAACCCTGCTGATGCCATCGCCGCTGCCACAGTATAACCTGGTGGGCATGGGCGATGCGCCTGCCAAACTGGACGACTTTGCAGGTCTGAGCGTGCGTGCCACCGGCGGCATCGGCAAAGCCATGGAAACCGTGGGCGCCGTGCCGACCTCCATGTCCGCCACCGAAGTGCGGCAGGCCATGGACAGCGGTGTTGTAAAAGCGGTGGCCTTCGCACCACACGCGCACATGTCTTATGGCACGATTGAGAATGCGACCTGGTGGACCACCAACCTGAACCCAGGCACCGTGAACTGCCCGGTTGTGGTGAACACCGAAGCGCTCAACAGCCTGTCTGACGAACACCGCGAGGCGCTGCTTGGTTCCGTAGAAGAATCTCTGGATCACTATGTGGCCACTTACAACGGCAAGACCATGGACGCATGGGGCCCAGCTCTGGACGAGCGCGGCATCACCAAAGTCTCCTTCACCGATGAAGAGATTGCGGCGTTTAAAGAAGCGGCTGCGGCGCCTGCCGCCAAGGCCTGGATCGAAGAGAACACCGCGCGCGGCCTGCCTGCGCAGGAACTCTACGACATGGTCACTGGCATGATCGCAAACGGCAGCTAAGCTGACCGGTAGGCGGGGGCGCTGCCCCCGTCTCACACCATTTTGGTGTGAAACTCCCCCGGGATATTTTGCGACTGTGAAATGACGCAGACACCGCTCCTCGTTTCACAGTCCCACAATATCCCGGAGCGCGAGGCAGCGCCTCGCCCACGGCGCATCTCACGATGCGCGATCCCTGTGCGCCGCAGGCGCGCTTCATGAAAGGCGGGAGGTTATATGGCCAGCGCAACTTCGGTGCTGACGGACAGCAGCACCCTCAGCAAAATTGACACGCAATTCTACAAACTCGAAAAAGCCTTGGCTTTGGTGAGCGGATTGGCGGTGTTTTCTCTGATGCTCCTGGCGGTGTTTTCCGTCGCCGGGCGGAATTTCTTCAACTCCCCTTTGCCGGGCTATGTGGATTGGATCGAGCAGGCGATGCCGCTGATCGCCTTTATGGGAGCGTCTTACGTGATGCGTGACGGCGGGCATATTCGCATGGACATCCTTGTGGGCCAGCTTAAAGGCCGGGTGCTTTACTTGGTCGAGTTCATCACCACCAGCGCAGTGTTGTTCCTGATGGTTCTGCTGGTTTGGGGCACCTGGGCGCATTTTGATCGCAGCTTTGACTTTGGATCGCCGATGTGGAGCCGCGACAGCTCGATGGATATCGCTTTGCCGTTGTGGCCCGCCAAGCTTTTGGCGCCGGTGGCGTTTTCGGTGCTTTGTGTGCGTCTGGTGTTGCAGCTTTGTGCCTTTGCCAAAGCCTTTGTCACCAATGCGACCACACCGGTGGCGGTGCCTTTGGTGATTGACGCGGCCACGCAGGCGGCGATGGAAGCGGAGCATGTCTCCGGCCATGATTCCTAAGAAAGAACAAGAACATGGAACCGATTGATATTGGATTGGTGGTCTCCGGCGGCTTGCTGGTGATGGTTGTGTTGGGCATGCGGGTGGCGTTTGCTGCCGGTTTGGCCGGGATGATTGGTCTCATCTGGATTTTCTGGGCAAAGTTTGGCTACGCACCCGAACGGTTTGGCAAAGCCTTGACCGTGGCGGTGAAGACCGCCGGGCAGGTGCCGCATTCCAAAGTGTCGAGCCAAGCATTGAGCTTGATCCCGACGTTTATCCTGATTGGCTATCTGGCGTATTACGCTGGGTTGACCAAGGCGCTGTTTGAGGCGGCCAAGCGCTGGCTGGCCTGGGTGCCAGGTGGTTTGGCGGTGTCCACAGTGTTTGCGACCGCAGGGTTTGCGGCGGTGTCGGGCGCCTCTGTGGCGACTTCGGCGGTGTTTGCGCGGATCGCGATCCCGGAGATGCTGGCAATTGGCTACGACAAGCGTTTTGCGGCGGGCGTTGTGGCTGCTGGCGGCACCTTGGCGTCGTTGATCCCGCCGTCGGCAATTCTTGTGATCTATGCCATCATCGTGGAGCAGGATGTGGGCAAGCTGTTGCTCGCGGGCTTCATCCCCGGCGCGTTTTCAGCGGTGATTTATGGCCTGCTGATCATTGGTATGGCGATGACCATCAAAGGCTTTGGCCCGCCCGTGTCTGGCTTCACCTGGAAAGAGCGATTCACGTCTTTGCCACCGGCGCTGCCGATTGTGTTTGTGGTCGTGACCATCATCTTCTTTGTTTACAACCCGTTTGGCGGCGACGCCTGGGGCACGCCGACAGAGGGGGGGGCGATTGGGGCCTTTGTGGTCTTCCTGATGGCGCTCTATCGCGGCATGCGCTGGTCGGAGCTCAAAGACGCGTTGTTGGAAACAGCCAAGCTGTCGGTGATGATCTTCACCATCATTTGGGGCGTGTTGATCTACGTGCGTTTCTTAGGCTTTGCGGATCTTCCAAGCGCGTTCTCGGATTGGATCACCTCGCTGACCATGTCACCAATGCTGATCTTGATCTGCATCCTGCTGGCCTATGCGGTTCTGGGCATGTTCATGGATGCGATTGGCATGCTGCTTTTGACCTTGCCAGTGGTCTATCCGGCGGTGATGGCGTTGAACGGGGGCGAGTTTGTCTCTGCAGCCGACAGCACCTTTGGCATGAGTGGGCCGATGTGTGCGATCTGGTTTGGTATCCTGGTGGTGAAGATGGCGGAGTTCTGCTTGATCACACCGCCGATTGGCCTGAACTGTTTTGTTGTGGCCGGTGTGCGCGACGATCTGAGCGTACAGGACGTGTTCAAAGGCGTAACGCCATTCTTCATCGCCGATGCGATCACCATCGCGCTGCTGGTGGCCTTCCCAGCGATTGTACTCTGGCTGCCAAGCCTAGCGTAAAGAAAAGCCTGTCGGCCCTGCCTAAGTGGCGGGGCCGATTGGGGTATCCTCGGGCTTAATGCCCATCAGCTTGGAAATTTCCAGCAAGCTGGCGTCCTCAGCCGGGACGTGTTTGCCATCCGCTTCAATCACATCGACCATCTTTTGCGCCACTTCCAAGCGGTGCGGGTAGTCCACGTTCTCGCGGATCAGAAGCGCGAAATCCGGCGTGCCGGGGGCGTTGTGTTCCAGCTTTTCACAGGTTGCGCGCAGTTTGGCGGCTTCAATTGGATTGAGGTCAAAGGTGGTCGCGAGAATGCGGTCGATCTCGCTGATCTCAAGCGCGTGGTAGTTGTCGTCCGCTTTGGCAACGCGCACCAGTAGTGCGCCAAGGGCGAGCTTCTCGTCCGGTTCCGGTAGTGGATCGGCATCAGTTTTGCCGCGCAGGCGGTCGAGCAGGTGGTCCCAGATCATGGATCGTAGCCCTCGATGATGACAATGTCGCCGGTGCTGACCGGATCACGTAGGGCTTTGGCGGCTTGGTAATCGGCGCTTTTGTAGCAGTCGAGGGCGGCTTGGTAGCTGGGGAATTCGATGACCACATTGCGGCTGCGCGCGCTGCCTTCGGGGTTTTCGAATTGCCCGCCGCGGATCAGGAACTTAGCCCCGAAGTCCGCAAATGGTTTGGCGTTGGCCTGTACGTATTTTTGATAGCCGTCAATGTCGTCCACGTCGACGCGACCGATCCAGTAGCCTTTGGCCATTCTGGCCTCCCTTGTTGGTTTTGTTGTCCTGCAAGGTGCCAAGCGGGGGGCGTGTTGGCAAGCGGGGTCAGGTTGGTTTTTTGTGGCGCAGGCGGGTGAGGAGGCGACCGTCCAGCACGATGAGACCAAGGGTGAGGAGGCCAAAGCCAGCGTAGGCGCGGGGTGGTAGGGCCTCGTTGAGGAAGGCGGTGCCGAGAAGGATGGCGACAGGCGGGATCAGCAGTGTGACCACAAGCAGGTTGCCGGAACCCGCAGCGGCAAGGACGCGGTAGTAGAGCAGGTAGGCGGCGGCGGTGCCGACGATGGCGGCATAAGCGATCGCGGCCCACGTGGAGGCGGATAGGCTGAGTGTGAACGGCGCCTCGGTGACGTGGGCCAAGGGCAGGGCCAGGAGGGTTGTGCAGGTGAGCATGCCCGCAGACGCGATCAATGGAGAGCAGCCGGCGAGGTGTTTGCGGGCCCAGAGACCGGCGAAGCCGTAAGACAGGGTGGCGAGGAGGGCGGCGATTTGGGCGAGGGAGCGCGGGTCTAATGCAGTGAGATGACTGAGACCGATGGCGGTCGCGACACCAAGAAAGCCGAGGCCAATGCCGAGGGTCTTGGCCAGCGTCAGGCGTTCGTCCGGAAGGAATAGTGCCGCAAGCAAAACACCCCAGAGCGCGGTTGCGGCGTTGAAGATCGAGGCGAGTCCGCTTTCGATGATGAGTTGGGCGAAGTTGAGCAGGCTGAAGGGGATCAAATTGTTGAGCAGTCCCATCACCAGAAACGCGCCCCAGAGACGCGGACTGCGCGGGAGAGGGGTTTTGGTTGCAAAAACACACCAGCCACAGCAGGAGCGCGGCCCAGAGCGTTCTGTGCGCGACCAGCGTGAGGGGTGCGATCTCATCAAGCGCAATGCGGTTGGTAAAGAAGACCGCACCCCAGAGGACGGCCAACAGGAAGAGTTCGGCCCAAACGCGGGGCGTGAGGTGTTTTTGTGTGCTCATGGGATTGGTTTAGCCGCTGATGAGGGGGCACTCACTCTGAAACCTGCGCAAACGAAAAAGCCCCGCCGAAACGGCAGGGCTTTGATGATGATTTGATGGTTAACTTAGAAGCGGTAACCGATGCGGATACCTGCACCCCATGCCGAGCTGTCATTGAATTCAACGTTCACACCTGGAGCGGCTTCGTAATATTGGTCTCCTGGCAAGGCGTATGTCAGCCCGCCGGAAATCGAAAGCTGTTCGTTAACTTGATAAGTTGCACCCAAGCCGACGCTCTTTGAGCCGGTCGTCGGTGCCAACAGGGTTGTTGTTGGACGATTGCCTGATTTTTCGTAGCCCAGCTGGAGAGCCAAGGACAGTTTGTCCGTCACTTGGCGGCCGACACCGAGTGAGTACGCGATTGTATCGTCATCGAAATTCACCCATTGTCCATCTTCGGCTGTTGTGAGGTTAAACCCACCCCAACCAGCCCAACGGATCGAGCCAAATACAAGCGTATTTGCTGCGACGCCGGTTTGAAAATCAAGGTTCACACTTTCCGGGAATTCGACATCAAAGGTTCGATCTTGAAAGCCTGGAGGAAATGCAGCGTTTGTGCCTGTGAAGCCGCTGTCAATCGCGGTCGCATAGGTTAAGGCCACACGGAGGGCGATCTCCGGCTTTTCGTAAGCTACACCAACTACACCACCCCAGTCATAGTCGCTTCCGGCGTCCAGAAGGCCCAAACCTGACGTGATGTTGCCGCTTACCTTCAGTGCGCGCGCACCGGCGTGAACACTAAAGCCATTGCCAAAGTTGTATTGCAGTAAAGCCGTGAGCGCGTCACTGTTGATGTCAGCGCCACCACCGGTGAAAGGACCGTTGGTGTAAGCAACATGGGCGCCGAAAGGCTGATCGTAGATCAGGGCGATGTCCCAGTTCTCGTTGATTTCGTGCTTATAACCAAACGAAGCGTTGTTGTAGGACGGAAGCACGTCATTGGAATCTCCGATGACTCCGTTCTTGCCGTCAACGCTTGGACTCACGTGAGACCAAGTAAACTGTACAAAGTTACCTTCTTCGAAGAGGATGTTCACCCCTTGGCCGGAGCGGTCGATGCCTCCTGCAAAAGAAGTGCTAGCTGCCAACGTCAGTGCGGTGGCCCCCCATAGCGCTTTTTTCATCGTCGTGTGTCCCGTGTTTTTTTGAGTGTTATTTTCTTTGTGATCCACAGGCTATTCGGGCAACTTTGTTTAAGTCAACGTGCACGTAAGGTAGAACAAAGCATGACTTTGCGTCACTTTGGCGCAGGTTTTAGGCGTAGTTGCGACAATATGTTCAGGTAATTGCCCGCAAAAATCACTGTGGCCCCCACCAGTACCCAGATGTCGATTTGTTCGCCGTATAGTGTCATTCCTACAACAGCTATAAGCGGCAAACGGACGAAATCTATGGGCATGACAACCGAGGCGGGTGCGAGTCGGAGTGCGGTGGTGAGGCAATAATGCGCGACAAGACCGGCACAGGCGATCAGGACAAGCCAGGGAAGGCTTGCCGTGGACGGCAGGGCGATATCGCCATCAAAGCCAGCGAAGATCACGCCAAAGGCTGCTTGCATCACGGTCAGATAAAACAAGATGCAGGTGATGCTTTCTGTGCGCGTGAGTTTTCGCGTGAAGAGAGCAGATAAGGCAAAACCTATCGCGGCGCTTGCCGCAGCGATCTGTCCGAAATCCAGCGTCTGGGGATTGGGGCGCGCCACGATCAAAATGCCGAAAAAGCCAATCAGGGCCGCGAGTAACCCAATGGGCCGCAGTTTTTCCCGAAGGATTAAAGGAGAGAGCAAGATGGCCCAGATGGGTGAGGTGAACTCCAAAGCAAAAACCTGCGCCAGCGGGATGGCCGTGATGGCATAAAACCACAGGTTTTGACCTGCAAAGTGGCTTAGGTTGCGGATAAAGTGCAGGCCCATATTGCGGCGGTTGACTTGCCGCAATGTGCCAGCGAGTCCGGCGACCAGAACAACAAGCACAACGCCCACAAAACTGCGGTACATCATGATTTCGAAGGTATCGAGTTCGAAACTGACGGCACGGCCAGCAATTGCCATTGCTGTAAAAGACAGAATTGCGCCACTCATCCAGAAGGCGGCTTTAAAAGTATCGTTCATTCTGTCAGGTCTTCAATTTGGTACGTGCGAGGGATGTCAGCGGTTACTGTTGCCCATTCAGAGGATTTGGTGCGGGTTTGATGGGCATCAAAGGCCTTTTGGTCGGTAAATAGCTCCGCGACTTGAAACCGGCCCGGTACAGAAATGTCCGGCGTGACGTCGAAAGACAGACATCCCGTCTCAGCGCGGGTCAATGCCACGTGGCGCGGCAGGGCTTTTGAAATCGCCTCTACGCGGTCAGCAGGCACGTCTATGTATCCGGTCAGCTTGATCATGCGCGGACCGTGGCAGGTCTTTGAAGTAGGGACAAGTGCACTTGTGCACTATTTCGTGGCTGGAGCGCGTCGCCGCAGTCACTCCGCGATTGTGCAGCAGCCAGAGCGTTGGCCGAGGCCGAGAGTATTCAAAGAAACCGAGAGCGGGAAGGTGCCGTAGTCCGTTTTACAGGTGCCTTCGGAGACCAGTAGCATATGGGCGCTTGGCGGCTCTTGCAGCAGCCAGACACGGGGCCAGCCGTCATGGTCTTGCGGCAATGCTTGTGCGGGCAGGGTGCGAGATTTTTCGCCGGTGCGCATGTGGACCGCGCGCTCGGTGACGGTGAACATCAAGGAAGAGTTGCGCATTTCGCAGGCCAGCGGTGGCGCAGAAAAAGCCTGCGTGGCGACCATGGTAAAAAGTGCCGATGTCCAAATTGTGCGCATGTGTTTGTTCCCCAAATCCTTGGCCAGTGTGGCGCAAGGGATCGGGAAGCGGAAAACAAAAATGCGAGATCGGTTAATCTCGCATTTTAGGTAACTTTTAGCTGACGGTTATTCCCACTCAATCGTGCCCGGAGGCTTCGAGGTGATGTCGTAGGTACAGCGGTTGATGCCTTTGACTTCGTTGATGATCCGGGTTGCGGTCTCGCCAAGGAACTCGTGGCTGAACGGATAGTAATCCGCGGTCATGCCATCCACCGAGGTCACCGCGCGCAGGGCACAGGCGTAGTCATACGTCCGACCGTCGCCCATCACGCCAACAGTGCGCACCGGCAGGATCGCCACAAAGGCTTGCCAGATGTCATCATACAGGCCGTGTTTGCGGATCTGGTCGATGTAGATTGCGTCGGCCTCGCGCAGAATTTCCAGTTTCTCGCGGGTGATCTCTCCAGGGCAGCGGATCGCAAGACCTGGTCCCGGGAAGGGGTGGCGGCCGATGAAATGCGCGGGCAGGCCCAGTTCGTGGCCCAAGGCGCGGACTTCGTCTTTGAACAGTTCCCGCAGAGGCTCGACCAGCTTGAGGCCCATTTTCTCTGGCAAGCCGCCCACGTTGTGGTGGCTCTTGATGGTCACGGAAGGACCGCCGGAGAAAGACACGGATTCGATCACGTCCGGATAGAGCGTGCCTTGTGCCAGGAACTCGGCGCCTTCGATCTGGTCGGCGTATTTCTGGAACACGTCGATGAAAAGCTTGCCGATGATTTTGCGCTTGGTTTCCGGGTCAGACTGACCTTCGAGTTCCCCAAGGAAGAGCTCGGTTTCATCCGCGTGAATCACTTGCAGGTTCATGTGGTCGCGGAACATGCCGACCACTTCGTCGGCCTCGTTTTTGCGCAGCAGACCGTGGTCCACAAACACACAGGTGAGCTGGTCGCCGATGGCTTCGTGCAGCAGGGCCGCGGCCACAGAGCTGTCTACACCGCCGGAAAGCGCGCAGATGACTTTCTTGTCGCCAACCTGGTCTTTGATTTTCTCAACCATCTCGGCGCGGTAGGCGCCCATGGTCCAGTCACCTTTGAAGCCGGCCAGTTTCACAAAGTTCTCATAGAGCTTTGCACCGTTGGGCGTGTGGTGCACTTCAGGGTGGAATTGCACCGCGTAAAAGTGGCGTTTGGTGTCGGCGGTGATGGCGTATGGCGCGTTGGGCGAGGTGCCGTAGACCTCAAAACCCGGAGCGATTTCGCTGACGTGGTCGCCGTGGGACATCCAAACCTGCTCGTCGCCCTCTGCAAACCAGCCGTCGAGAATGTCCAGCGCGTTGTTTGGCGTCACATAGGCGCGGCCAAATTCGGCGGTGCCGTGGCCGCTTTCGACCTTGCCGCCCAATTGGGTCATCATGGTTTGCTGACCGTAGCAGATGCCAAGAATTGGCACGCCGTAGTCAAAAATCTCTTGCGGCGCGCGTGGAGAGCCCTCGCGGGTCACGCTGTCGGGGCCACCAGAGAAGATCACGGCCTTGGGCGCGTAGGCGCGCACGAAGTCCATGTCGACGTTCTGATACGGGTGGATTTCACAGTAGACGTTCAGCTCGCGCAGGCGACGGGCGATCAGCTGGGTGACCTGGCTGCCGAAGTCAATGATAAGAAGGCGGTCGTGGGATGTCTGGGTCATGGCGGACGCATAGAGAAGAGTGGCGTTTTTCGCAAGATCGTTCGCGCCTTCAATTCAGGGTTTTTGCGCGAACAGGCAAACAGCCGCAGGCGGGCGACAGGGAAGGGGGCAAAACGACTGGTCAATGTCGCATTTTTGTTTCAAAGGACGCTAACCAACCGGAGAGGCCTTTGTGGGAGGGGTAGACCTTTCACAAGGAAACCAACTCAGCCTGTGAGGATAAGTCATGGCAGAAGCAGCGACACGGCGTCGGGGACGCGGCGGCGGAGGGGCAGCGCGGCGCGCAGCCCGGACCGGAGTGAAGATCGAGGCCGCAAAGTTCATTGAACGCAACATGCCGCTGTTGGAGGTGCTGAACGAAGAGGCGCTCCAGATCATTGAAACCAATGCTGATATCCTGCTCGAAGAAGTGGGCGTCAACTTTGTGAACAACAAAGCGGCGCTGGATCGGTGGAAAGAGGCCGGCGCCGATGTCGATTATCAGGCAGAGCGCGTGCGCATTCCGAAAGGTTTGGCGCGGGAGCTGTGCAAGACGGCACCTTCGCGGATCACCCAACACGCCCGCAACCCGGAGCGTAATGTAGAGATTGGCGGCAACACGTTGGTGTGTGCGCCGGTTTACGGCCCACCGTTTGTGCGTGACGCCGAAGGTGGTCGTCGCTATGCCACCATGGCGGATTTCGAGAAATTTGTGAAACTGGGCTATATGTCCAAGTGGCTGCACCATTCCGGTGGCACCGTGTGTGAGCCGACTGATGTGCCGGTGAACAAACGTCACCTCGACATGCTGCTCGCGCATATGACCCTGAGCGACAAGCCGTTCATGGGATCTGTGACCGAGCCAAGCCGCGCGCAGGACAGCGTGGAGATGTGCGAAATCCTGTTTGGGAAGGAGTTTGTGCAGAACAACACGGTTATGACCTCGCTGATCAACATCAACTCGCCGATGACCTTTGACGACATCATGATGGGTGCTTTGGAGGTTTACGCCAAGAACAACCAAGCCTGCATCGTGTCGCCGTTTATCGTGGGCGGGGCCATGGCGCCAGTGAGCGTTGTTGGCACGTTGACACAGGTGCTCGCGGAAGTGCTGGCTGGTATCGCTTACAGCCAACTGATCCGTCCCGGTGCGCCTGTGATCTTTGGCGCCTTTGTAACTTCGATCGACATGAATTCTGGGGCACCGACCTTTGGCACGCCTGAGGCGAGCCAGATCTTGTCCGGTGCGGGCCAGTTGGCCCGTCGCCTGGGGCTGCCGTTCCGCTCCGGTGGTGGGCTGTGTGGCTCCAAGCTGCCGGACGCGCAAGCGGCGTATGAAACGGCCAACACGTTGAACGCGGCGCTGACCGGTGGTGTGAACTTCATGCTGCACAGCTGTGGCTGGCTTGAAGGTGGGCTGGTGTCCAGCTTTGAAAAATTTGTGATGGACGCCGATCAACTCGGTGCGCTGCACAAGATGGCCGCCGGTGTGGCCTACGACGAGAATGCGCAGGCGATGGACGCGGTGCGCGAGGTGGGTCCGGGTGGGCACTACCTTGGTTGTGCGCACACGCAAGCGAACTTCAAAGGCGCGTTCTGGCGGTCTGAGTTGCTCGACTACAAGCCGTTTGAGACCTGGTCTGATGAGGGTGGTCGGGACACGCAGGCGCTGGCTTCTGGTCGTGTGAAAGAGCTGTTGGATGCCTATCAGCAACCGGCGCTTGACCCAGACATTGAAAAGGCGCTGCGGGCCTATGTGGCTGAGAAGAAAGCCTCTATGCCGGACAGTTTTGTCTGATCAAAGACACTGCGATTGCGTGGCCCGCAACAGGCGGGCCTCGCCCAGCACAGCGATCAGCAGATCAATGTGATCTATCAGAGAGTAGGCCGCTGAGTCGTTCTTTCGTTGCGCATCCACTTTGACTTCTAATTCCAATAGCCGGGTCAGTGCCTCACAGTGGCTCGGCATTTTTTTGTCTGCGAAGTACCTTCTAAGATGCTGATTTCGTGTGTATTCTATCGCTCCTAGTTTTGCGGAGCGTAGTAGGAGGCGGGGGCGTTTGAGTTGCTCCAGCTTGAAAAGAACATCCTGCATAGAATCACCTTTCCGTACGTAGGAGGTTCACTCAAGCACGGTATTTCGCCCGTTGCGTGAATCCATCTTCAGCGCTCGCTCATTGATGGTGCTGTTCACGATTTCAAAACAATCCTTAAGGGCAGCGACACTCCATTCGCTCGCCTACACAGCCCCAAAGCGCTGTGCAAAACTTTTTGGATAACCCTGTGGATAAGTTCGGCAGAGGTTGTGACCCAAGGTCTTTGTAAGGAGTAACGAGAGATGCAACCGCAGCAAGTTTCCCCCAAAATACCCACTTGGCTCCCGCAAAGTGTTGCGCGCTATGTCGCCCATACGGAGCAAGGTGTTTCGATCCGTGAATTGGCGCGAAGAGATGGCTGTCATGCGTCCACGGTGATGCGCCAAATCCGAAAGCTAGAAGCCATGCGCGATGACCCCGTGGTGGACTCCGCTCTGCGTAAGTTTCGCTCTGACGCGCTGGCTGAACCCGGGTGCGCGCCGGACATGTGTGTTCAAGAAGACATGCCGGACGAAGATCGCATTCGAGCGGAAGGCGTACGTGTTCTGAGGCGTTTGTGTGAAACGGGTTCGGTGTTGGCTGTGGCAAATGACATGGATACGGCTGTGGTGATGCGGGACGAAGTTACGCGTACCGCAACGGTGTCACGTCAGATCGCGCAAGCCTTTGTGTTGAAGGGGTGGATCGTCTGTGTACAGGCTGGACGCATAAGCCGGTATGCGATTTCCCCAACCGGACGCGCCGCGCTCAGTCGTTTGGTGGCGGCCGCAGAAAACCAGGCCCAGCAAAAAGCCATCGGGTTTGCGGAGGCACAGGCGGGGTTTTCACCAAGAGACGCACGCACCGCTGCGCCGACAACCAGTGCTCATGAACTCGCGAGACGGGGACGTTTTATGGCGGCGGAAAGCCCTTTGTCGATATTGGCCAGACGGCGCGACAAATCGGGTAATGCTTTTTTAGATGACAGTTTGGTGGCGGCGGGCGAAAGGCTGCGCGAGGATTACGAACTGTCGCAAATGGGGCAGGGACAAAGTGAATGGAGCCGCTATTTGTCCGCCCCGCACAGGCAGATCTACGCGAGTGATCCCAAAAATTTAAAAGGCGCGGAGGCGGCGCGGACACGGGTTGTGGCGGCCTTGGACTGTTTGGGGGAAGGGTTGAGTGATGTTGTGTTGCGCTGTTGTTGTCAGTTGGAGGGGCTGGAAGCGGCGGAAAAGCATCTTGGGTGGTCTGCGCGGTCCGGCAAAGTGGTACTGCGGATCGCCTTGATGCATCTTCGGGATCACTACGAAGGCGAGGCTGGCAGCGCAGGAGATTACATAGGGTAAACCAAAAAAGGCCCGCCAATTGGCGGGCCTTTCCGACTGTCTGCGGGCCTAATTTAGGCTGCGGATTCGGTTTTGGCGGTTTCCAGGAACTTCAGCAGGTTCTCTGGGGAGCTTTCGCCGTATGGGTCTTCGCCGTGGTTGTCTTCCAGACCTGGCTCTTCAAACCAAGCTTCGACAACACCGTCGTTGATGATGGCAGCATAGCGCCAGGAGCGCAGGCCGAAGCCGAGGTTGTCTTTGCGCACCAGCATGCCAACCTTGCGGGTGAATTCACCGGAGCCGTCAGGGATGACGTTGACGTTTTTCACGTCCTGCGCCTCGGCCCATTTGTTCATCACGAAGCTGTCGTTTACGGACATGCAGTAGATGCTGTCGATGCCGTTTTCCTGGAACTTCGCGAAGTTCTCTTCGAAACCTGGCAGCTGGTAGGTGGAGCAGGTTGGGGTGAAGGCGCCGGGCAGCGAGAATAGGATGACGCGCTTACCTTTGAAGTAATCATCGCTGGTCATGTCCTGCCAGCGAAACGGGTTTGGGCCGCCCACAGCTTCGTCACGGACACGGGTTTTGAAGACAACATTGGGGACTTTTACGCCAACTTGCATGGAAGATTTCCTCGGTCAGAATTGTTTCGCGCTGATCTATAACGATTCTAAAAAGCAGTGCAATGCTGCTGACGCAAAACATCTTTTTGCGGTGCTGAAACCTGTTGGTCTTTCAAGGAATTGTCCGCAAATGCATAGCTGCCTTGCAAATCTGGTAGTGGCGGACCGGATCACTTATGTTAAAGAGCCAAGACCCCAGTTGGCCGGAGGACCATCAGTTGCGTGATTTGAAGATGCCAGAGCAGCGCCACCCCGAGAAGGCGCACCGCAAGGATAATGCTCAGCCCAAGAAGCCCAAGTGGATTCGCGTGAAGGCTCCAACCGGAGACGGCTACAATGCCACGCGCAAAATCATGCGTGAGAACAATCTGACCACAGTGTGTGAAGAGGCCGCGTGCCCAAATGCCGGGGAATGCTGGAGCCAGGGCCACGCCACCATGATGATCATGGGTGAGATTTGTACCCGCGGCTGTACCTTCTGTAATATCGCAACCGGTAAGCCAGACACATTGGATGTGTTTGAACCGGGCCGCGTGGCAGAAGCCGTGAAGAAGCTGGATCTGAACCACGTGGTGATTACCTCTGTGGACCGCGACGACCTTGAAGATGGGGGGGCGGAGCATTTTGCGCAGACCATCCGCGCGGTGCGGCATCGCTCTCCAAAGACAACCATCGAAATCTTGACCCCGGATTTCCTGAAGTGTAAGCCTGAGGTGCTGGAGGTGGTGGTTGAGGCGCGTCCGGATGTGTTCAACCACAATCTGGAAACCGTGCCGGGCCTTTATCCTGAAGTGCGCCCAGGCGCGCGCTACTTCCACTCCCTGCGTCTGTTACAGCGGGTGAAGGAACTCGATCCGTCGATTTTCACCAAATCTGGCATCATGGTTGGTCTGGGCGAAGACAAGCAGTCGGTGCATCAGGTCATGGATGATATGCGCGCGGCAGATGTGGATTTCCTGACCATTGGTCAGTATTTGCAGCCTACACCGAAACACCATGGTGTGGACCGCTTTGTGACGCCTGAAGAGTTCGAAAGCTATGAAAAAGCCGCATACGGCAAAGGCTTTTTGATGGTGTCGGCCACGCCGCTGACCCGGTCTTCGTATCACGCGGGCGATGATTTCGCGAAGCTGCGCGACGCGCGGGAAGCGCAATTGGCGAAGGGCTAAGCCGCGACGGTTGGCATGGGGGCGCTACCCCCAAACCCCCGGGATATTTTCAGACAAATGAAGTTAGGCGCCGCAGGTTGTCCGGCGCCTCTTTTGGTTATTGCGGCAGGTGGATGTTGAAGCGGGCGCGTAGGGCCTGATCCAGATCGGGGGCGAAGCGGGCCGCCGAGCTCTGTGACAGGATCTCTGTTTTGCGGGCTTTGGCTTTCTCCACCAGATCAGGTTTGTCGATTTCGGCCCATTCCTTGGGAGAGGTTCGGTCGCCAAATGTTGGATACACATGATCTTTTTGCATGCGGCTCAACGTGGCATCGGTGCCGAGGTAGTGGCCAGGCCCGGCAAGACAGACGTCGTGGATTTGATCGAGCGCCAGCGTTTCGTCGTCCACTTCGATGCCGCGTACACAGCGCAGGGCTTGGCCAATCAGGTCGTCGCCAAGGATCAGGCTTTCGTGACAGAACCCTAGAAGGGAGGCGTGCATTCCAGCGGCTTCATAGACCATATTGAGGCCGGACAGGCCAGCCATGACATTTGAACACATCTGCTCCCAACCGGCCTGCATGTCCGGCAGTTTGGAATCGCTCGCCCCTGCAGCGGCGCCGCCGGGTAGGCCATAAAACTTGTGCATCTGCGCGCAGCCTGCCGACAGCAGGGCTTGCTCACCAGAGCCCACGCTCATCGCCCCGGAGCGCAGGTCCAGACCAAAGGGCCATGTTCCAAATATGGCAGGGTGGCCTGGTGCAATGGCGTTCACATAGACGATGCCTGCGAGACATTCGGCGGTGGCCTGCACAATCGCGCCTGCGATGGTGGAGGGAGCTGTGGCACCTGCCATGCCGGCGGACAGCAAGAGCACGGGCATGCCCCCCCGGATACACTGCTCCATGGCTTCGCAGCTTTCGGTGGCAAATTTCATCGGAGGGACAACAAAGCAGTTGGTATTGCTCACAAATGGGCGCGCGCGCCAAGCGTCTTCGCCACCGGCGATCATGTGGAGCATTTCCAAGCCGTCCTGCACGTAGCCCGGATCAGAGAAGGACACACCAATGTGCTTGGTTGTGCCTGTGCAGCAGGCGTAGATGGAGTTGAGGTCCATTTCCCGGTTGTCGGTGATGTCGCGCGCCACCATGGGCCGCTGCAGGAAGTGGATGTTGTCCAGTTGATCTGCAATACGGGCAGCGTCATGCAGGTCTTGCAGCGTGCTGTCGCGATATTCCTGTGTGTCGACGTCCACCATGTGCACAGCGGCGCCGGCGGTGCCGAAGTGGACACGGTTGCCGGAGAGTTTCAGGTCTTGCTTGGCGTCGCGTCCGGGCAGGGTGACGTCTTTGTCGGCTTTGGCCAGCATGTCCTCAACCAGAGCGCGGGGGAAGCGCAGGCGGCCGTCATCGCCAAGGATGGCACCCGCGGCGGTCATGATGTCAATCCCGGATTGGGGCGCGTCCGCGAGGCCAATTTGTTCCAGAGCATCCAGCGCGGTCTCGTGGATTCGCCTCATGTCGTGGTCTGTGAGCGGCTTAAACTGGCCGCCTTCCATACCGGCGCGGATGGGGCGCACGTCTTGAGACAGCGGAGCAGCGCGGGCGGCACGACGGGCAGAGCGACCGCCGGAACGGCGGGAAACAGGGGCATTCATAGTGGTGAGGTCCTTTGCGTGTTGATGAGAGATGAGGTCACATCAACAGGCAGGGCGTCCCCGTGCGGCGCGTCCGCGCTCTGCGCCAATGGTCAGAACCACCAGCTGGATTTTGCTGCGTATGGCTTGCATGTCGCACTCCTTGTCTTGGAAGTGTGCGACTCAGTTTGGGCGGCGTCATGTCCAATAGCGACAGATGTCGTTTTTGGATCATGACGCCAGTTGAAGGGTCAGGTGGTGGATTGTCTGGCCAGTTTTTCCGCATGATTCACAAGGGTTTGCAGGGCCTCTTTGAAGCGGTCATCCGCCACGGTCATGGCCACGCGAATGTGACCATGCGCCGATTGACCAAAGCTTTCACCGGGCATTGTGGCGATGTGGTGAGAGTCCAGCAGGGAGTTTGCAAAAGCCTCACCGGACAGTCCCGTCGCGCGGACATCCAGCATGATATACATCGCGCCCTGCGCCGGAATGAGGCCCACGGTGTTTTGATTGGCCAAGATGTCTTTGGCAATTTCGCGACGACGTTGGAAGGGCGCGGCGATTTCACCTTCCAGGCTTTCACCTTGGGCCAGCGCGAACACGGCAGCGTCCTGAATGAAGCCCGGCACGCCGTAGGTGGTGTGGGTGGCAAGGTTGATCAGGTGGGTGATGACCTCCTTGGGCCCTGCGATCCAACCAATCCGGGATCCCGTCATGGCGTGGGATTTGGACATGGACCCCACCACAAGCGTGCGCTCCGCCATATCAGGGAGCGTGCGGGGGCTGATGTGTTCACCTTCCCAAACCTGCGTGTCGTAGACTTCGTCAGAGATCAGCCAGAGGTCATGGTCTTTGCAGACCTGCGCGATGCCATTGAGCGTGTCGCGGCCATAGACCGTGCCGGTTGGGTTGTTTGGCGTATTGATCAGCAGGGTCGCGGCGCCTTTCGCGGCCTCTTCGGCAATCTCGTCAGCGCGCGGTTTGAACGCATTGGACGCGTGGGTGCGAATGGGAACCGGTTCTGCGCCGACGCTTCGAATGGTGCCTGGGTAGGTGGCATAATACGGATCAATGTAGAGCGCGCGGTCACCCGGTGAACAGGTGGCGACGTGAGCGGCAAACAGCGCAGATTGCCCGCCAGGGGTGATCAGGATGTTTTCATAGGTGGTGGGCACACCGGTGCGTTCCGTCAGGCGCGCCGCCACGGCTTGCCGCATGGCCTGCGTGCCCGGCACCATAGCGTAGCCTGTGTGGCCGCCGCGCGCGGATTGGTCCATGGCGCCCAGAATCACCGGATCGGTGCGAATGTCGTGTTCGCCGATGGTCAGTTCTGTCACATCGACGCCCTCGGCGATCATGCGACGGGCCTTGTAAAACACATCCCAGCCGTCAGAGCCGCCGCCGGTGATGTTGGTGATGCGCTGCGAAAGTTTCATGTCCCGCACTCCCTCATAGTGATGTGCGCTCAGGTGGCAGGGCGTGGCGCGCGAAGTCAAATTCAATGTTGTGATACCCCATATTTCCGTTGCGATGCCTTGGATCCAGTGCTGTTGAGAGGCGCAATGCAACACAGGGGGGAGAGTGGTTCAGGCGTTTTTCCCCAGATCTGAGGGGCTGTCGCCCATCAGGTACCGTGGCCCTGTGCCGCGTGTTTTTGCGCGGTCATCCGGGTTGTAGAGTTTGCAATTGGACAGGCTGAGGCAACCGCAACCAATACAGCCATCCAGTTGGTCTCGCAATTTGGTCATTTGCGCGATGCGGGCGTCGAGATCTTTGCGGAAACGTTCCGAGATTGCCTGCCAGTCTGCCTTGGAGGGGGTGCGGTTGGAGGGCAGGCTGTTTAACGCGTCGCGGATTTCGGCAATTGAGAACCCCAAGGATTGGGAGATCATCACAAAAGACAGACGACGGATGTCTGCGCGCTCATAGCGGCGTTGACCGGTATCGGTGCGATGCGGATGCACAATGCCTTCTTCTTCATAGTAGCGGATGGCAGAGGGGGCGAGGCCGGTGCGCTCGGCGATCGCACCGATGGTCAAACCCGTCGGACGTAAGCGGAGTTTTTGTTTGGTTTTCATTAGATCATTGATTTTGTTTGAAAAGAAGTTCTTGTGCTGAAGTTAACTTGAGAGATTAGCCTAAGTCCATCAAGAAATTCTAAGGAAGGACCCAGAGCGATGAAACTGGAACATGTGAACCTGACTGTGCGCGACCCAAAGGCTACTGCCGCGATGCTGTGTGAGCTGTTTGATTGGCAGGTCCGCTGGGAAGGCGACTCGATTTACGGCGGACACACTGTGCATGTAGGGGATACCGAGAGCTATCTCGCGCTTTATGCGCCGCCCAAGGACATCCAGAACGCGGAAGAGAGCTACTATCGCGCCGGCGGATTGAACCATATTGGTGTCGTGGTGACGGACCTTGATATGATTGAGGCTCGGGTAAAGGCGGCAGGATTTGTGCCTGTCAATCATGCGGATTACGAACCGGGCAAGCGGTTCTATTTCGATGGACCTGACGATGTGGAGTACGAGGTGATCAGTTATGCCTGAGGTACGCAATGTGGGCCCCGTTGGGCTGTTGATCTGGTGCGGTGCCCTTTTGGGTGTCGGCTTCCCTCTCAGTAAAATTTCTGCGGCAGCTGGGGTCTCTCCCATAGCATGGGCTTTGCTTGTGTCGATGGGGGCCAGTTTGAGCCTATTCCCAGTGCTGGCTGCGCAGGGACATTTGAAACTGCCGCGGGGCAAGATGCTGCGGTATGTGGTGATTTCAGGCCTCGTGAGCTTTGCCGGGATCAACTTGTTGATCTTTGGTCTGGTGCCCAAACTCGGCGCGGGGCAGGTGGGAATGATGTTTGCTTTGTCGCCCGTGGCAACCTTGGCGCTGTCAGCGATGTTTGGGCTCAAGACACCGTCCCGTTTGGGGCTTCTGGGGATTGGCTTTGGCCTGGTTGGGGCGTTGATGGTGGCCTTTGGGCGCGGCGGGGTAGATGGCACTGTGCTGTGGTCTTTTGTGGGCCTGACAATTCCACTCATTTTGGCGGCGGGCAATGTGTATCGCACAATTGATTGGCCGGAGGGTGCACATCCTATGGCGTTGGCGTTCTGGAGCCATGGGGCGGCGATTGTTGCGCTGATCGCGGTTCTGGTTGCGCGTGGTGAAGCGGGTGCGTTTCTTTCCATCGCGAATGTGCCCTGGGTTGCTGCGGTACAGATTGTGGCGGCGGCGCTGACCTTCCCGGCCTATTTCCGGCTTCAGAAACTGGGTGGTCCTGTTTTGTTGAGCCAGATCGGGTATGTCGCGGCCGCGGTTGGCCTCGTTGTCGGAGTGGTCTTTCTGGGAGAACGTTACGGCCCGATCAGTTGGACCGGGGCTGTGATCACGGCGATTGGCGTGGCGCTGACGATATTGGCGCAGACCGGTTGGTCGGCCAGTCTTCCGCAGAGCCTGCCTTTGGGGCGGTTGACGCGGGCCAGATTGTGGCGCTGATAAATGAAAAAGGTACAGCGGTGCGGGTTTCTGCGCCGCTGTCTTGTTTTGGGGCTCCATCAAAATCATGGTCTTGACCCTCGAAAGGCCCGCGCATAGGGTCAGCGCCATGAACACTGTACGCACCATTATTATTTGCTGCTGCATTACCTGCTGACATCGTCAGGCGGGCCGTTCTTCTATTTCAAACATGTTTGAGAATTGGTAAGCCCGCCACGGACCAACCGTGTGCTGAGGAGCCACTTATGACTGAGATCAAGCTGCACAATACGCTGAAACGCCGAAAAGAGGTGTTTGAGCCGATCGATCCTGAAAATGTGCGGATGTATGTCTGTGGACCTACGGTGTATGACCGCGCGCATATTGGCAATGCGCGGCCTGTGGTGGTGTTTGACGTGCTTTACCGCCTGCTGCGCGAGGTCTATGGCGCCGATCACGTGACCTATGTGCGCAACTTCACCGACGTGGATGACAAGATCAACGCACGGGCGGCGGAAAGCGGGCGTGCGATTGGGGACATCACGGCGGAAACCACGCAGTGGTATCTTGATGACATGGGCGCCTTGGGTGCGATGGAGCCCAACCATATGCCGCGTGCCACGCAGTACATCGGTGAGATGATCACTATGATTGAGAAGCTGATTGCGGATGGCTTTGCCTATGCCCATGACGGCCACGTGTTGTTTCGGGTGCGCAAATATGACGACTACGGCAAGCTCTCGGGCCGGTCTGTGGATGACATGATCGCAGGCGCGCGGGTTGAGGTGGCAAGCTACAAAGAAGATCCGATGGATTTTGTGCTGTGGAAGCCGTCCGACGAAAAAATTCCGGGCTGGGACAGCCCCTGGGGGCGGGGGCGTCCGGGGTGGCATATTGAATGCTCGGCGATGTCCTATGAGCTGTTGGGGGCGCATTTTGACATCCACGGCGGTGGCAACGATTTGATGTTCCCGCACCATGAAAATGAGATTGCCCAGAGCTGCTGCGCCAACGGCGGGCAGCATATGGCGAATTACTGGCTGCACAATGAAATGTTGCAGGTGGAAGGCAAGAAGATGTCCAAGTCTTTGGGCAACTTCTTCACCGTGCGCGATTTGCTGGATGGGCATGACGGCCATCCGGGTGTGCCGGGCGAGGTGATCCGTTTTGTGTTCTTGAGCACGCATTACGGCAAGCCGATGGACTGGACCGCTAAGAAAGCTGCGGAGGCCAAGGCAACGTTGCGCAAGTGGCGGACGTTGACAGCGGGCGTAGAGCCCGCGGCCACCGTGCCTGCACAGGTGTTGGATTGCGTGGCTGATGACCTGAACACTGCTGGTGCAATTGCGGCGCTGCACGGCTTTGCCAGTGCAGGGGAGGCGGCGGCGCTTCTGGCTGGGGCGCAGATGCTGGGACTGTTGACTGATGAGTTGGCGGACTGGGCGCAAGCCGGGGATGTCGACCTGGGCGCGCTAGCCGATAGGCTGGCTGCATTGCGGGCAAATGCCATGGAGACCAAAGATTTTGCGCCTGTTGATGCACTGAAGTCGGCCTTGGTCGATGCCGGTGTCGAGGTTCGCATGAGTAAAGCGGGTGTGGAATTGTCTCCGGCGGCAGGATTTGACGAGAGCAAGCTGGCAGGACTGCTGGACTAAGACAAACAGGCGTGCGCGGGTAAGCGCGCGCCTTTTTCGTGTGGGCGCTCCGGCCTGCATTTGAGACACAGCGGAAGGCCAAGCTATGCGCAAGGAACGCCTCTATCTCTACGACACCACGCTGCGTGATGGGCAGCAGACACAGGGTGTGCAGTTTTCCACCAGTGAAAAGGCGCAGATCGCGGCGACCTTGGACGCCATGGGCATCGACTACATCGAAGGCGGCTGGCCCGGGGCGAACCCGACCGACAGCGCGTTTTTTGAGACCAGGCCAAAGCTGAACGCCACCTTCACCGCCTTTGGCATGACCAAGCGCGCGGGAATGTCGGCGGAAAATGATGATGTTTTGGCCGCCGTGATGAACGCGGGCACCGAAGCGGTCTGTCTGGTGGGCAAGACGCATGATTTTCACGTCACCACGGCGCTTGGCATCACGCTGGAAGAAAACACGGAAAACATCGCGAAATCTGTGGCTTACATGGTGGCGCAAGGCCGCGAGGCGCTGTTTGACGCGGAGCATTTCTTTGATGGGTACAAAGCCAACCCGACCTATGCGCTGGAGGCGGTGAAGGCGGCCTACGCGGCGGGGGCGCGGTGGGTTGTGTTGTGTGACACCAATGGCGGGGCATTGCCGCGGGAGGTCTATGAGATCACCAAGGCGGTGATTGCGGCGGGCATTCCAGGCGATCACCTTGGCATTCACACACATAATGACACGGAACACGCGGTTGCCAACTCGCTGGCAGCGGTGGACGCCGGGGCGCGGCAGGTGCAGGGCACTTTGAATGGTCTGGGTGAGCGCTGTGGCAATGCCAACCTGACGACCCTGATACCGACGCTTTTGCTGAAAGAGCCGTATGCCAGCACGCTGGACATTGGGGTGAGCCTTGAGACGCTGGAAGGGCTAACCCGGGCGAGCCGGATGCTGGACGACATATTGAACCGCGTGCCAATGCGGCAGGCGGCCTATGTGGGGGCCAGTGCCTTTGCCCATAAGGCGGGGTTGCACGCCAGTGCGATCCTGAAAGACCCAAGCACTTATGAGCATGTGGACCCTTCTGTGGTGGGCAATGAGCGGGTCATTCCGATGTCCAACCAAGCCGGCCAGAGCAATCTGCGCAAGCGGTTGGCGGATGCGGGGCTTGAGGTCGAGAAGGGAAATCCGGCGCTTGGTGATATTCTCAACCGTATCAAGGATGCCGAGGACAAAGGCTATTCCTACGACAGCGCGCAGGCGAGTTTTGAGCTTTTGGCGCGGGACGCCTTGGGGCTCAGCGAGCGGTTCTTTGACGTGGAGCGCTATCGGGTGATTTCAGAGCGGCGGCGCAATGCCCGTGGCCATCTGGTGGTGGAAAGTGAGGCGGTGGTGACGGTGCAGCTGCCCAATGGCGATAAGACCACCAGCTATTTCAAAAACGATCATGCCGAGGAAATGAGCGACGAAGGACCGGTAAACGCGCTTTGGCAAGCGTTGAAATCGGACCTTGGACCGTATCAGAGCGTGATAGATGACGTGAGGCTGGTCGACTTTAAGGTGCGGATCACCAATGGCGGTACCGAGGCCGTCACGCGGGTTATCATAGACTTTGAAGACGACACCGGGCGTCATTGGTCTACGGTGGGCGTGTCCGCCAACATAGTGGATGCGAGCTTTGAGGCGCTGCTCGATGCGCTGAACTGGAAACTGGTGCATGATGGCGCACGGGTGGTCCACTAGGCGACGTAGGCCGTACTCCATGAAACGCAAATCTGAGGGCGAGACGTGAGCCAGCAAGACCTGAATGCCTGTGCCGAATTGGTACAGCGGGGGGACCCGGATCGCTTTGCCGCTGTGTTGGCGGCGAAACCTGCGGCGCGCGATGTGCTATTGCCAATTTACGGGTTTAACGTGGAAGTGGCGCGGGCGCCTTGGGTGACGCAGGAGACCATGATTGCCGAGATGCGCCTGCAATGGTGGCGCGATGCGCTGGAGGAAATCCGCGAGGGCAAGGCCGTGCGCCGGCATGAGGTGGTGTCACCTTTGGCAGAGGTGCTGAGTGCGGAGGATGCAGAGGTTCTGGATCGTTTGATCGAGGCGCGGCGGTGGGATATTTACAAAGATCCGTTTGAGGACCTGGCGCATCAGACGCGGTACTTGCAGGACACTGGCGGCGCGTTGCTTTTGGCAGCGGCGCGTAGTCTGGGACCTTGTGAGGAAGCTATTGCACTGGACGCTGGCTATGCACTGGCGCTGGCGAATTGGTTGGTGGCGATCCCGGCGCTGGAGGCGCAGAAGCGGGTGCCTTTGGTTGACGGTCGACCAGAAGCGGTGCGTGAGTTGGCACAAGATGGATTGGCGCGGCTGCGTGCGGCGCGCGCCCAGCGGCATCAGGTGTCCCGCGCGGCGGCCCAGGCTTTTCTGAGCTGTTGGCAAGTCGACACGGTGTTGTCGCAAGCGGCGGCAGAGCCCGAACGCGTGGCGCAAGGCGCGCTTGGCATGAGCGAGTTTGGCAAACGGGTCGGCTTGTTGTGGCGCGGTGTGAGCGGGCGTTGGTAATAAACGCCCGCCCATTTGCTTAGGCGGCTTTTTCGTCGGTGGGGCGGAACATCAGCCAGATGAGCGCGCCACCGGCCAGCATCAGGAAGGGCGCCATGGCGAGATTCACGCTGGTCCAACCGGTCACCGCGTCACCCCCGGAACAGTTCATCAGGCCGCCGGAGGCCAGAGATGCCAGTGTAACGCCACCAAAGACAATCACATCGTTCATACCTTGCATGCGGCCGCGCTCTTCGACGGTGTGCGCACCGGCAAGCATAGTGGTGGCACCGATGAAGCCAAAGTTCCAACCCACGCCAAGCAGGATCAAGGCGATAAAGAAGTTTTCAAGGTTCACACCCTGAAGCGCGACGCCACCGGCAGCGGCGAGGATCAGAATACCCAAAGCGAGGATCTTCTCGACGCCAAATTTTGCAATCAGATGACCGGTGAAGAACGAGGGCACAAACATCGCCAGCACGTGTGCTGTGACCACGTCCGCCGCGTCGTTTTGCTCAAAGCCACAGCCGACGACGGCCAAAGGTGTCGAGGTCATGACCAGGTTCATCAGCGCGTAAGCCACCATGCCGCAGATCACGGATACCGCAATGCGCGGGCTGGTGAGCAGTTCCCAGCGCGTGCGTCCCTTGGGCGCGTCAGCCGAGGGTTCTGGTGGCTTTGGAATGTCAATGAACAGGAACAGCAGTGAACCGATCAGGTTGATGCCGATCACTGCGATGTAGGCGCCCAGGAACGGGATAACCATCGAGTCCGATGTGACCTTGACCAGTTGAGGGCCAATGATGGCCGACAGCAACCCGCCTGCCATGACATAGGAAATCGCCTTCGGGCGGAACGCTTCGGAGGCGGTGTCAGCCGCTGCAAAACGGTAGAAGCCCTGGGCTGACATGTAGACGCCGGTCAGGAAAGAGCCCGCGAGGAAGATCGGGAAGCTGTTGAGGTAGAGTCCGTAGGCGCCGATGGCACCTCCCAATGCACCGCCAAGTGCGCCGACGATGAACCCCGCACGACGGCCGTATTTTTGCATAAAAGACGATAGCGGCGTCGCGGACACCATGGAACCCAAAACAATGAGCGAAATGGGCAGAGTGGCAAAGCACACATTGGACGCGAGGGATTGGCCCGCCAGCCCGCCGATTGTGAAGATTAGGGGCATCTGCGAGCCTAGGAACGCCTGCGCCAGAACCAGAATCAACACATTGCGCTTGGCGCGGCTGTCATCAGCGGGGAGGGTTATAGTATCACTCATGCGCCAAGCGTTAGCTTGTTAATCAGCGCAGGTCCAGAGCTTGGCTCCTCGTGTGGGTGCGACTAAAGTGTCGCGGCAGCAATGGGGGCACTTGTGGACGTAGGGCGGATCATCAAAACCGAAGACTGTGTGGTCGAAGGGGCCGCTTGGCTGGCTTCGCAGGATGCGCGGTTTGCGCGGGCATTGGAATTGACCGGGCCTTTGCCGCTGCGCTTGCGACCTGATGGGTTTGATCAGTTGCTTAGCGCGATTGTCAGCCAACAGGTGAGCGTGGCCTCGGCGGCGGCGATTTGGCAGCGCCTGCAAGACGCTGGTTTGATATCGCCCAAAGCCATCACCGCGGCCTCTGATGAGGATTTGCGCGCGGCAGGTTTAAGCCGGCAAAAAATGCGGTATGCGCGCGCATTGGCCGCTGAAGGCATTGATTTTGACGCTTTGAGAACGGCCCCAAATGAGGTGGTCTTCAAAACACTGACGAACGTCAGCGGGGTCGGGATATGGACCGCGGAAATCTATGCGATGTTTTCGCTGGGGCGGGCGGATGTGTTTGCACCCGGTGATCTGGCGCTGCAAGAAAGTGCGCGCATGTTGTTTGATTTGCCAGAGCGCCCAAAAGAGCGGGCGCTGCGCCAGATGGCGGAAGACTGGTCGCCATGGCGATCCGTGGCCGCACGGCTTCTGTGGGCGTATTACCGCGTGGACAAAGGCCGCGAAGGGGTGCGCTAAGGGTCTTTGCGCTTCCCCAGTATTTTCTGGCGATGCCCTGAGCGAATATCTCAGGGCAGCCCGTTTTTAACGATCTTCTATCGGTTTGTGCCGTTTGATTTGGATGCGCGTGTCTTCCGCCTTGGGGGCAGGCGCCTTTTTCGGCACGCTTATGTGCAAAATACCATCGGTCATATGTGCGGCCGCTTTGCTGCCTTCCGCATCCTCAGGCAGACGGAACGAGCGGCGGAACGCTCCATATTGGCGTTCGCTGAAATACCACGTGTGGCCCTTTTTCTCTTCCTGAGAGCGTTTCTCGCCACTGATAGACAGAACATTGTCGCGCAGAGTGAGGTCTATGTCGTCCTCCGATACGCCGGGCAATTCGATCGCGATGTCGTAGGTTTCATCGCTACTTGAGGCCTCTGAGGCGGGATTGAGCCATTCGGCAAGGCGTGAGCCAAAGGTACGAAACGGATCATATAGCGATGGCCACAGGCTGCTGTGTTCGGTTTTCTCAACCATGAGTCGTCCTCCTTTGAATTTTTGGTGGCATTATGCTGCCTCAAATTCGGGGGATGCGCTTTGACATGAAGCAAAAACCAAAAAGGGCGCCCCGAAGAGCGCCCTTTTGTTTTTGATCCGACCCGGATTTAGCAGCTGTAGTACATGCCAAATTCAACTGGGTGTGGGGTGTGCTCGTAGTGCTCAACCTCTTCCATCTTCAGCTCGATGTAGCCTTCGATCTGGTCTTTGGTGAACACGTCGCCGGCCAGCAGGAAGTCGTGATCTGCAGCCAGAGAGTCCAGAGCTTCGCGCAGGGACCCACATACGGTTGGGATGCCAGCCAGTTCTTCAGCAGGCAGATCGTAGAGGTTTTTGTCCATGGCTTCGCCTGGATCGATCTTGTTTTTGATGCCGTCAAGGCCAGCCATCAACAGAGCTGCGAAGCAGAGGTATGGGTTCGCGGATGGATCCGGGAAACGAGCCTCAACGCGCTTGGCTTTCGGGCTTTCAGTCCAAGGAATACGAACACAGCCAGACCGGTTGCGTGCGGAGTAGGCGCGCAGAACTGGCGCTTCAAAACCCGGGATCAGACGCTTGTAGGAGTTGGTCGATGGGTTGGTGAAGGCGTTCAGAGTCTTCGCGTGCTTCAGAATGCCGCCGATGAAGTACAGCGCTTCGTCAGACAGGTCAGCGTATTTGTCGCCAGCAAAGAGCGGCTTGCCGTCTTTCCAGATGGACATGTTCACGTGCATGCCGGTGCCGTTGTCGCCGTAGATCGGCTTTGGCATGAAGGTGGCGGATTTGCCGTAAGACGCGGCCACGTTGTGGATCACGTATTTGTACTTCTGCAGCTCGTCCGCTTGCTTGGTCAGGCTGTCAAAGATCAGGCCCAGCTCGTGTTGACAGGACGCCACTTCGTGGTGGTGCTTGTCAGTTTTCATACCCAGACGCTTCATGGTGGAGAGCATCTCCGAGCGCAGGTCGTGGCTGTCGTCGGTTGGGTTTACTGGGAAGTAACCGCCTTTGACGCCAGGGCGGTGGCCCATGTTGCCCATTTCATATTCAGTATCGGTGTTCCAGGAACCGTCGATCGCGTCAACTTCGTAGGATACTTTGTTGATTTTGTTCTCGAAACGAACGTCGTCGAACAGGAAGAATTCCGCTTCGGGACCCATGTAGGCCACGTCACCGATGCCGGAGGACTTCAGGTATGCTTCGGCTTTTTCGGCGGTGCCGCGTGGGTCACGCTCGTAGGCTTCGCCGGTGTCTGGCTCAACGATGGAGCAGTGGATGCAGATGGTTTTCTCGGCATAGAACGGATCCACATAAGCAGACGTGGTGTCTGGGATCAGTTTCATGTCGGAGTTTTCGATGGATTTCCAGCCAGCGATGGAGGAGCCGTCAAACATGAAGCCTTCTTCGAGGAAGTCTTCGTCGACAAGATCCACGTCCACGGTCACGTGTTGCAGCTTGCCGCGGGTGTCGGTGAAACGGATGTCGACATATGCCGCATCTTCGTCTTTGATCAGCTGGAGAACTGCGTCTGCGCTCATTCCCTTAGTCCTTCTGATTGCTTTGAATTCTGGGTGAAATTACAGTGCGTCCGGGCCGGATTCACCGGTACGGATGCGGATGGCTTGCTCCACAGGGGAGACAAAAATCTTGCCGTCGCCGATTTTGTCGGTTTTGGCAGCGCCCACGATGGCCTCGATGGCGCCGTCAACCTGATCGGCCTCAAGCACAACTTCGATTTTGACTTTGGGCAGGAAGTCCACAACGTATTCCGCACCGCGGTACAGCTCCGTGTGGCCTTTCTGACGGCCGAAACCTTTGACTTCGACAACGCTCAGACCTTGGATGCCAAAATCCTGCAGGGCTTCTTTGACTTCATCAAGCTTGAACGGCTTGATGATGGCTTCGATCTTTTTCATGTGGAGGCTCCTCCTCAGGTGCGTTCTTGAAATCCGACAGACCACTTTCATTTCGGAGCCACAATTAGATAGGGTGACGCAGGGCACTCTGGCTTGGTGGATTTCAGGGATGTGCCTAAAAATTAGGCAATGTGGCGCAAAACTGCGCTGAATTGAATCGCGGGATGTTTCACAAATGAGCGAATTGTTAACCGCTGCCCAAATGCGCGCCATCGAGCAGGCTGCGATTGAGTCGGGTGAGGTGACCGGTCTGGAGCTGATGGAGCGGGCCGGGCAGGGCGTTGTGGAGGCCATTTTTGAGGAGTGGCCGGAGTTTGCTGAAGAGAGGGCCGCTGCCTCCAAGCCTGCTCAGATAGGGGCTTCGCCCCGTTCGACCCTCAAAGCGTCCTCTGGACGCTTTGCCGCCAAAGGCGGATCGGATCTCACCCCTCAGGATATTTCTGGAATGAGAATGCGAGCCGTCGTTTTGTGCGGGCCGGGGAACAATGGCGGCGACGGTTTTGTTGTGGGGCGGCTGTTGCAGGGGCGCGGCTGGGACGTGGAGGTGTTTCTCTATGGAGATGCCGAGAAGCTGCCGCCGGATGCCCGGGTGAATTATGAGCGGTGGTGCGCGGTGGGGGAGGTGAAAGATGCCGTGACACTGATCGGCCAAACCGTGTCGCGTTTTGACTTGATTGTTGACGGCCTGTTTGGAACAGGGCTTGCGCGTCCCCTGGGCGTTTCTCTTGGGAAAATCCGAGAGACTTTGGCGCATCACCCTGTGGGAAAACTGGTCGCGATTGACGGTGTTTCAGGCGTCGACTTGGACAGTGGGCGGGAGATGCTGCAGCAGGCCGATTTATGGGGTGTAGAGGCGGATCTGACTGTGACTTTTCATTCTGCCAAGCTGGGTCATTTTCTCGGTTGTGCCGCATTACATCAGGCAAAGACTGTGGTTGTGGATATTGGGATCGGGTCGTTTCACTTTGATGAAGGCTATGCTCGCGTAGAATTGGTTGATTGCTCTGACGTTATTTACGGACTGAACAAAGGCGAACTTAGCGCGGCAAGCCATCTCGGACACAAGTTCTCCCACGGCCACGCGCTTGTCCTCTCTGGCGGTTCTGGCAAAACCGGCGCGGCGCGGTTGGCGGCGCGCGGCGCTTTGCGCATCGGGGCTGGGCTGGTCACGTTGGGCGTGCCGCCCAATGCACAGCAAGAGGTGGCCTGCCAGATCACCGCCTTGATGCTGCAGCGGGTGTCGGGTGCTGCGGCGCTTGAGGATGCCTTACAGGATGAACGCCTAAACGCGCTATGTTTGGGGCCGGGTATGGGGGTGGAACGCGCGCGGGAACTGGTCCCGGTGGCGTTGTCCTCTAAGCGTGCTACGGTTTTAGATGCGGATGCGTTGAGTGCCTTTGAGGATGATCCCAACGAGTTGTTTGCGCTTTTGCATGAGAACGTTGTTCTGACGCCGCATGGTGGCGAGTTTGCGCGGCTTTTTCCGTACATTGCGGCCAAACTGGCGGACCCACCGACCAAAGGTCCGGCCTATTCCAAGGTGGATGCCACGCGGGAGGCGGCGGCGCGGGCAGGCTGCGTCGTTCTGTTTAAGGGGCCGGATACTGTGATCGCTTCGCCAAACGGACAATGTGCGGTGAATGCGGCGGTGTATGAGCGCGCGGCGCCTTGGTTGGCGACAGCGGGATCAGGGGACGTCTTGGCGGGGTTCATCACAGGGCTTTTGGCGCGCGGCTTTGCGCCGCAACAGGCGGCGGAAGCAGCGGCCTGGCTGCATGTGGAATGCGCGCGCGCCTTTGGGGCCGGGTTGATCGCGGAGGACCTGCCCGAGATTCTGCCACAGGTGTTCAAAACGCTTGAAGAATGAGGTGCTTTCAAGAAAGTTGCGGTGACGCCTATTTTCCTCTCGCATCCCCGAAAAAGCTTTGCTAAGACGCGCGGACCATGCGGGTGTGGCGGAATTGGTAGACGCACCAGATTTAGGTTCTGGCGCCGCGAGGCGTGGGGGTTCAAGTCCCTCCACCCGCACCATGGTATCTCTCTAGGTTTCATAAATGTGTGTGCTACGCGGTGTGACCGGCGTTGCTGTGGTAATTTGTGACAAACCCCCTTATTTGCGCCTCTAAGCGCGTAAAGCAGACAGGAGATGACGTCGTGAGCAGTTCGGTTACAAAAGCCGCCCGCCTTTCGGTCGCCCCGATGATGGATTGGACAGATCGGCATTGCCGGTATCTGCACCGTTTGCTGTCAAAAGAGACGCTTTTGTATACAGAAATGGTCACGGCACCCGCATTGGTGCGGGGCGGGGCTTTGCACCTGCTTGACTACAACGTTGAAGAACATCCTGTCGCTTTGCAGCTTGGCGGCAGTGATCCGGACGAACTGGCGGTGGCCACCAAGCTTGGCGCTGAGGCGGGGTATGATGAAATCAACCTCAATGTGGGGTGTCCGTCCGATCGCGTGCAGTCCGGCACCTTTGGCGCGGTGTTGATGAAAACGCCGGAATTGGTCGCGGACTGCGTGCGGGCCATGCAGGAAGCCACCGATGTTGAGGTCACGGTCAAGTGCCGGATCGGCGTGGATGATCAGGAGCCAAAAGAGGTTCTGCCTGACTTTATTTCCAAGATGCAAGGCGCTGGTATCAAACGCATTTCCATTCATGCACGCAAGGCTTGGCTTCAGGGGCTAAGCCCGAAAGAAAACCGCGACATCCCGCCTTTGGACTATCCGTTGGTCTATCAGATGAAACGCGATTTTCCGGACCTGCACCTGTCGATCAACGGCGGTGTCACCACGTTGGCGGAAGCCCAAACCCATCTGTCTGAAGGGATGGATGGGGTGATGATTGGGCGCGCGGCTTACCACAATCCAACGGATGTGCTGAGCACCGCGGATCGTGTGATTTTTGGGACCGGAGACGACAGCGATCCAGTAGAGGTCGTCCATCTGATGTTGCCCTACATCGAGGCGCATCTCGTGCAAGGCGGCAAGCTCAATCAAGTCACACGCCACATGTTGGGGTTGTTTGCCGGGAAACCTGGCGCGCGCAACTGGCGGAGATATTTGTCGGAGAACGCGACCAAGCCTGGAGCGGGGCCGGAGACCGTTTTAACGGCCGTGCAGCACGTGACACAGGCTGCCGCCTGATCTGCCGCAACGGCGCTGCTTGCGCCGCGGTGTGATTTGGGTTTTATCTCTGCGCAACACGCGATCCCGGAGAGACTGATGGCCCACGATCCTGCCTTGCTTATTCAAATGACACTGCTTTTGCTGGGGATTGGCGGGGTTGCCGGCGTGTTGGCTGGCTTGTTGGGCGTCGGTGGCGGGATTGTCTTGGTGCCTGCATTTTTCTATGCGTTTCAGGCGCTTGGATATGATGGTCCCCAGCTGATGCAAGTGTGTCTTGCGACCTCACTGGCGACCATCATTGTGACGTCGCTGCGCTCAGTTGCGAGCCACAACAAAAAAGGCGCAGTGGATTGGGACATCTTGCGCACTTGGGCGCCTGGTATCGTGGTCGGAGCGTTTGTAGGCGTGCTTGTCGCGGCGAACTTGCGCTCGGTGACGTTGCAGATTGTCTTCGGCTGTCTGGCCTTGGTGATTGGTGCCTACATGGGGTTTGGCAAGGCGCATTGGCGTTTGGGGCAAGCGATGCCAACAGGGATCTCGCGACTGATCATCAGCCCGTGCGTCGGCTTCCTGTCGGTATTGATGGGCATTGGCGGCGGTAGCTTTGGCGTGCCACTGATGACTCTATTCAACGTGCCAATTCACCGTGCTGTGGCCACGGCTGCGGGGTTTGGCGTGACCATTGCGGTGCCAGCGGTGATTGGCTTTTTGTTCATGGAGATTGATCCGGCCACGCGCCCGCCGTTTACGGTTGGTGCGGTCAATATGGTGGCCTTTGGGTTGATTATTGCCATGACGTTGTTGACAGCGCCTTTGGGGGTCAAGCTGGCCCATGCCATGGACCCGAAACCTCTCAAACGGGTGTTTGCGGTGTTCTTGACTTTTGTGGCCTTGAACATGCTGCGCAAGGCGGCGGGATTTTGAGAATCACCGCGACTGAAACAGGCAGGGCGTGGCAGCTTTAGCACGGTTTGCCCCGCAAAAACTGTGGAAAACCGGACCGCCTGTCTGCCCCCTTGAAACAATGCAGCGGCCCTCGTGCTTATTGTTTCAGATTTTATGGTGCTTCACTTTATCTACTTAAAATTGATTTCGAATTCGTTTAATCTCTGCAGTAGTTAATAATTCAATTGGACCAGTGCGATGAACTTGCTGTTGTTGTTAGGGCTCATGGCCCTTGGTGGGGCCGCGATCTATGAGAGCGGTAATTCGGATGATGAAGGCGCCACACCAGAGCCTTCCGATGGCGGTGGTACGTCCACGACTGGTATCGAGGGGACAGAAGGCAGTGACACCCTTGATGGCACCGATATTGGTGATTTGATTGATGCCGCAGCTGGCAACGACATGGTGTCCGGCCTTGGTGGTGCGGATACAATTGGCGGCGGCGCTGGCAATGACACGCTGATCGGTGGTGCCGGTGACGACTGGATGTTTGGCGCGGCCGATTTTGACCGTCTGGACGGTGGCGAAGGCGCTGACACACTGATTGGTGGTGATGGTAACGATACACTGATTGGCGGCGCAGGGGATGATGTCGCCTCTGGTGGCAACAGTGATGACACGCTGATCGGTGGCGAAGGCAATGATCTGATGGGCGGAGGCACATCTGACGACAGCCTTACAGGCGATGAAGGCAACGACACTTTGCTGGGTGGTTGGGGCGATGACACCGTAGAGGGGGGGGCTGACAACGACGTGTTGGAGGGCTCCCGAGGGCAGGACAGCCTGAGCGGCGGTGACGGCGACGACAGCATTCTGGGGGAGTTCGGCCACGATACGCTTTTGGGTGGCGCGGGCAATGATACTCTGGATGGTGGAATTCACCAGGACAGCATTGACGGCGGCGATGGTGCCGACAGCATTCTGGGTGGTGAAGGTGTAGACACGCTGCTTGGTGGGCTTGACGCTGATACGATTGAGGGCGGTCGCGGCGACGATATTGCTGACGGTGGCGAAGACAACGATCTGATCTCCGGTGGTTTTGGCAATGACCAACTGAACGGCGGTGAGGGTGACGACACCCTGGCTGGCGATGCGGGCAATGACAGCATTTCTGGTGATGCAGGTGCCGATGCGATTGCCGGTGGGTTGGGCAGTGACACGCTGTCCGGTGGCGAAGGCAATGACGTTCTGCAGGGCGTTCAGGATTCTGCCGACGACGGTACCATCGATGCCTCTGACATTCTGGATGCGGACACCTTGCAAGGCGGCGAAGGAGACGACGTACTGCTGATGGGCTCTGGCGACATGGCCGAAGGCGGCGCAGGGGCAGATGTGTTCCAGTCCGGTACCTGGGTGGATGCGGACAACCTGCCGCAAGTATCGGATTTTGACGTGGCCGAAGACACGTTTGTGGTTCTGGTCGCCGAAGGCAATGGAGCTGGAACAGTCACCGTAGACCCAGATGCGGCGCAGGGCGCTGGCTGGTTTACAGTGTCTTATGACGGCACGCCGGTGGCGTCTATCTATGGGCCAGGTATGGATGCAAGCAATGTCTCCGTTGTGGAGAGTGAGGTCGTTGCACCGGCACCGGTGCCGACACCATAAAACCTCGCCGGTCTAAACATAAAAACGCGCCTCAGTTTCGGGGCGCGTTTTTGTTTGGAAACCTTATCGTTTCAGCCGCGCATTCCGGCCGCCGCGACGTTTTTTCAACCGCGGCGCGCGGGTGGACAGCTCCTGCATGATCTCAGAGCGCTCTTGCGGCGCCATCTTGGACCACCGCGTGATTTCATCAATCGTGCGCAGGCAGCCGGTGCAAATCCGCTCTTCGGGATGCACAACGCAGACCTGAATACAGGGGCTTTCGACTTCGGCGCGTGTCCACACGGTGTCTTTGCTCACGATGCGCTCCCAAGATGGTTCAAACGGTCCAACACGCCTTGCAGAATATAAGACGCCGCCACGTGGTCGATTACCTCTGCGCGACGTTTGCGTGACGTATCCGCCTCCAAAAGCGCTCTTTCGGCCGCCACAGTGGACAATCGCTCGTCCCAAAACCCAATTGGGGCATCGACCAAAGCCGACAGGTTGCGGGCAAAAGCGCGGGTGGATTGCGCGCGCGGGCCTTCGCTGCCGTCCATGTTCATGGGCAACCCAAGGATGATCCCGCCTATGTTGCGGTCCTTGATGATTTCAATAAGCCGCTGCGCGTCCACGCTAAATTTCTTGCGTTTTACGGTTTCAATAGGCGTGGCCACGGACCGGAAACTGTCGCTCACCGCGACGCCAATGGTTTTGGTGCCGAGGTCCAAGCCCATCAAAGCCTGCATAGGGGGCAGGTGCGGGGCCATCTCTTCGATTGTCTGATAGATCTCGCTCATTCCAAACCTGCTTGCTGTGCGCCCATACGGACGATTTCCAAGGCTTCAGGAACTTCGGCAAATACCTGTTGCGCCTCCCCCCAGATGGCCTGCGCCCTCTCTGTGTCGCCCAAGACGCCATACGCACCGATCAGGCGTGCCCATTCTTGCGGTGTGCCCCCTTCTGTCGCCAAACGATCCGACAACTGGTCGACCATGCCTTGGATCATGGTCTGACGGTCTTCCGCCGACAATTCGCCTGCAGCTTCCACATCCTCTGCGGTTGGCCCGGAAAGGCCATCGGAAGTATGCGCAGGCACTGGGGCGGGCATTTTGTAGTCGATGCCAGCATACCACGCCAGTTCCGAGATGACCGCACGGATCGAGGGAACCCACGGCGCGTCATTCGGGCTTTGCCGCAGCACCTGATCCCAAATGCGGAAGGTCGCATCTGGACGGCCGGTTTGCCACATCATCAAACCCATGTAGTAGCGGCCAAGATTGTTGTAGGGATCCAGCTCCAAAGCCTTCGTCAGGCTGGCTTCAGCTTCGGGTGAGACATAATCCCCCGCCGCTGTGATCAACAGATTGGCGTGCAGGACATAATCTCCAGCGGTGGCATTGGCCCCCTTGATGTCTATGACCCGTGCCTGTGCCTCATAGGCGGCGCGCAGATTGCCCAGATTGGCCTCGTTGCGCGCTAGGAGCTCTTGCCCTTGCAAGTCATCTGGGTTTTCGGCCACCGCCGCGCGTAGTTTTGTCATCAACTCCAAAAACTCCGCGCCAACT
This sequence comes from Paracoccaceae bacterium, assembly GCA_014872815.1. Lineage (GTDB taxonomy): Bacteria > Pseudomonadota > Alphaproteobacteria > Rhodobacterales > Rhodobacteraceae > Shimia. The sequence continues at coordinate 560,793 of WKFK01000014.1, read as the reverse complement.
TGGGCCTCCGGTTGCGGGGGAACTTTGGTTTCAGCAACCGCCTGTGAATCCCGATTGGCGCGCCGCTCAGCGGCCTCTGCCGCACGTTCGCCCAAAGGCATGTCGCGATATCCGGGGGCCCCAATCTGCGTGTAGAGGCCAAAGCTGCCGCCCAGCACCACAAGCCCCAAGGCAAGGGCGCTTACCTTGGCATAGCGTCCATTGTCGCCGTCACCGCTCTCAGCTTTCTGCATCTGCGCATCAGCCGCCAGAATGCGACGGGAAATCTCGGTCTTCATACGTGCAGCGTCTTCTTCGCCAATCACACCACGCGCGAGATCCTTGTCGACCTCTTTCAACTGGTCACGATAGACCCGCAAATCATAGGCGGCGGGATGTTCCTCATCCTCGTTGCGACGTGTCAATGCGAGTGCAAACAAGCCAGCGGTCACGAGGGCTAGGGCAGCTGCAACAATCCAGAAAATCATGTGGCCTCCTAAGTGGTGCAACACATGTAGTGGCGCGGACAGGCGTCTGAAAGCAAAATCGGCATTCTGACGCGAGATGTCGCAACCGGTCCGCAAATAGGCGCTTTAACCACCGTGACCAGATGCGCAAACCGGTCATAAACTGAGGTAAGTTTCCAGCCACTCGGAATCACGCCATGAGAAAATATTCAGCCTTTGCCATCGCCCGCGAAGCCGCCCGCTACCATTCGGGCTGGGAACGCGCGTGGCGCTCCCCGGAACCCAAAAAGAAGTACGACGTGATCATCGTTGGGGCAGGCGGCCATGGCCTCGCAACGGCGTTCTACCTGGGCAAGAACTTCGGCATCACCAATGTGGCGATCATCGAAAAAGGCTGGCTTGGCGGCGGCAACACGGGTCGTAACACCACCATTATCCGCTCCAACTACCTGCAAGACAGCTCCGCCGCGCTCTATGAAAAAGCGCGCTCGCTCTATGAGACGATGTCGCAGGACCTGAACTACAACGTCATGTTCTCCCCACGCGGCGTGATCATGTTGGCGCAGACCGAACATGAGGTCCGCGGCTATCAGCGCACCGCGCACGCCAACGCGCTGCAGGGCGTGACCACCGAGTTCATCGGGCCGGAACGTGTGAAAGAGCTGGTGCCAATCATCAACATCGACGGGCCGCGCTATCCCGTTCTTGGCGGCCTCTGGCAGGCGCGCGGCGGCACCGGTCGCCACGACGCGGTGGCCTGGGGCTACGCCCGCGCGTGCTCTGATATGGGGATGGATATTATTCAAAAATGTGAAGTGGTTGGCGTGCGGTCTGAAGGCGGCAATGTGGTCGGTGTCGACACCACCAAGGGCCCGATTGATTGCGACAAGCTTGGCCTGGTGGTGGCGGGTAACTCCGGCGCGCTGGCCAATATGGCAGGCTTCCGACTGCCGATGGAATCTGTGGCGCTGCAGGCGCTGGTGTCCGAGCCGATTAAGCCCTGCATGGATGTGGTGGTGATGGCCAACACCGTGCACGGCTACATGTCTCAGTCCGACAAAGGCGAGATGGTGATCGGCGGCGGCACTGACGGGTTCAACAACTACACCCAACGCGGCAGCTTCCACCACATCGAGGAAACCGTGCGCGCGCTTTGTGAAACCTTCCCGATGGTCAGCCGTCTGAAAATGCTGCGCCAATGGGGCGGCATCGTGGATGTGACCGGCGACCGCTCTCCCGTGATTGGCAAGACGCCCTTGGGCAACTGCTTCATCAACGCAGGCTGGGGCACCGGCGGCTTCAAAGCCATTCCTGGCGGCGGCTGGGCCACGGCCGAATTGATCGCGAAAGGTGAGCCGGGTCCATTGGCGGCTGAGTTTGGCATGGAACGGTTTATCGAAGGCCGGTTTATTGATGAGAGCGTGGCCGCCGGGGTGGCGCACTGATGTCAGTGTTTAAGACGAGCCAAGTCACGTTTCAAAGCCTTCTTGCGCAGCTGCAATTCGGTTGTCGTGTCGGTCACCTTAGGAAAGTCTTTCTTCGGTCCACGGTCAACTTTCTTACCGATCCAATTGGATACCGGCTCCCAACACAAAACGCCGTAAAAGTTGACAAGAAACTCAATCAAAGGAAGGGGCCCAATACAGTGAACACCTTCCATGTGGTTGATCGGAATAAATATTTCAAGGAGTTCGCAACATGCTAACCCTTCAATGCCCCTATTGCGGCGTCTGGGCCGAGGAAACCGAGCTTCACGCCGAAGGCGAAGCCCATCTCAAACGCTTTGGTCCCGGCTCTGATGACGCGGATTTTGAGAGCTACCTCTTCATGCGCGAAAACCCCAAGGGCGTGCATTTTGAGCGCTGGCGGCATTCCAACGGCTGCGGCAAGTTCTTCCACGCCGCGCGCTGCACCATGACGCTTGAGGTATTTGGCACCTATCCGGCCCAAACACTTGAGCCGCCGCAAGACATCAAAGACAAGATCTCGGCCAAACAACCCGGTTGGTCGTGGAGGGACTTCTCATGAGCACACGTCTGACCACCGGCGGGCGCCTGTTGAACAAATCCAAGCAGGTGACATTCTCCTTTAACGGCAAGCAGTTCACCGGCTTTGAAGGCGATACGCTGGCCTCCGCATTGCTCGCGAACGATCAGATGCTGATGGGGCGTTCGTTCAAATACCACCGCCCACGTGGCGTGGTGGCCTCCGGCGCGGAAGAACCCAACGCACTGGTGAACCTTGGCACAGGCGGCAAGTTTGAGCCCAACCAACGTGCCACCACCACGGAGCTCTATGACGGTCTGACCTGTACCAGCCAAAACCACTGGCCGAGCCTCGAGTTCGATGTGGGCGTAATCAACAACTATGCTGCCCGTGCACTGCCTGCAGGGTTTTACTACAAGACCTTCATGGCCCCCGCGGCGGCGTGGAAACATGTGTTCGAACCCATCGTGCGCCACTCTGCGGGTCTGGGCAAAGCGCCCAAAGACCGCGATGCGGATCGCTATGAGCATTTCTACGCCTTCTTTGACGTGGTTGTTGTTGGCGGCGGTGTCGCTGGTTTGATGGCGGCCAAGGCGGCGGGGCAATCCGGTGCCAAAGTATTGCTGATGGAACAAACCGCCCATTGGGGGGGGCGCGCACCGGTGGATGGCGGCAAGGTGGATGGCGTGAAAGTCGATGACTTCATCGACGCCACCGTGGCCGAGCTTGAAGCGATGGACAACGTCACCCTGCGCAACCGTATGATGGGGGCAGGGGTCTATGACCACGGCTACATCCTTGGTTACGAGCGTCTGACCGATCACGCGCCCTTGCTCGATGGACCACGCCACCGTCTGTGGCGCATCCGTGCGAAACAGATTGTGACCGCAACCGGTGCCATCGAACGCCCGCTATCCTTTGCAGGCAATGACATCCCCGGTGTGATGTTGGCCAGCGCGATGCGTGATTACGTCGAAAACTTCGGCGTTTCCGCAGGCGACCGCACCGTAGTGGTCACCAATAACGATGATGCCTACCGCACCGCGCTCGCTTTGAAGGCTGCGGGCCTTGATGTGCCGGTGATCCTTGATGCTCGCGCCTCCGGCGGCGGTGTTTTGGCAGACGAGGCGAAGGCGGCAGGCATTCGGGTTGAGGTTGGCAAAGGCATCGCAAAGGTCAAAGGCGGCAAACGCGTGACTGGTGTGGCGATCTGTGCCCAAGCGGGTGAAGGCGCGGTGCTGGAAGAGATTGCTTGTGACGCGGTTGCCATGTCCGGCGGCTGGTCCCCGGTGGTGCACCTCTGGTCCCATTGTGGCGGCAAGCTGATCTGGGACGAGGCGCAGGCGCATTTCCGTCCTGATCCCGACCGCGCGCCGACCAGCCATGATGGCAAACCGTTTGTCTCCACCGCTGGCACCGCAAGTGGGCCGCTCAAGTTGGATGACGTGCTGGTCGACGGTCTGAAAGCGGGTGAAGCTGCGGCGGAAGCGGCTGGCTTTACTGTAACCGCGGCTGACGAGCCTAAAGGCGAGGTGCATGACGAAGCGCCGCTGCAAGCCTGCTGGCTGATGCCGCAAGGTGCGGGACCAAAGCTTCGGATGAAAGCCTGGCTCGACTATCAAAACGACGTGAAAGTCTCGGACGTCAAACTGGCGGCGCAGGAAGGCTATGAAAGTGTGGAGCACACCAAGCGCTACACCACGCTGGGCATGGCGACAGATCAGGGTAAGTTGAGCAATATCAACGGCTTGGCGGTGCTTTCTGATGCGCTCAATCAGCCCATTCCGGCGACCGGCACCACCACCTTCCGCCCACCGTACACGCCGATTTCCATGGGCGCGATTGCCGGTGAAGCGCGCGACGAGGTGTTCCAACCGCTGCGCCGCACGCCGATCCACGCGTGGCACGAAGCCAATGGCGCGTTCTTTGAGCCGGTTGGCCACTGGCGCCGCCCATATTGCTTCCCACGGGGGCAAGAAAGCCATGCCGATGCGGTGAGCCGTGAGATCCGTCAGACACGCGACAGCGTCGGTTTGCTGGACGCATCCACGCTGGGTAAGATCATCGTTAAGGGGCCCGACGCAGGAAAATTCCTCGACATGATGTACACCAACATGATGTCGACGCTGAAGCCGGGCAAATGCCGCTATGGCCTGATGTGCAACGAAAACGGCTTCCTGATTGATGACGGCGTTGTTGCGCGCATAGATGAGGACACCTTCCTGTGCCACACCACCACCGGCGGTGCCGAGCGCATCCACGGCTGGATGGAAGATTGGCTGCAGTGCGAATGGTGGGACTGGCAGGTCTATACCGCCAATGTCACCGAGCAATATGCGCAGATCGCCGTGGTTGGCCCTAACGCCCGCAAGGTGATCGAGAAGCTCGGCGGCGAAATGGATGTCTCCAAAGAGGGCCTCGCCTTTATGGAATGGAAAGACGGCAAGATCGGCGACTTTGACGCCCGCGCCTATCGGATTTCTTTCTCCGGCGAGCTGTCTTACGAAATCGCCGTGCCTGCGAGCCAAGGCCGCGCCTTCTGGGATGCGCTGCTGGAGGCTGGCAAAGAGTTCAACATCATGCCTTACGGCACAGAAGCGCTGCATGTGATGCGGGCCGAAAAGGGCTTCATCATGATTGGCGATGAAACCGACGGCACGGTGATCCCACAAGATCTCAACATGCAGTGGGCGATTTCCAAGAAGAAAGAAGATTTCTTGGGCAAGCGCGCGCAAATGCGTGACCACATGGCCTCGGAAGACCGCTGGAAGCTGGCGGGCTTTGAAACCGAAGACGGCTCTGTCATTCCCGACGGCGCGTATATCGTGGCCCATGGCACCAACGCCAACGGCCAACGCAATGTGCAGGGGCGGGTGACCTCAACCTATTACTCCCCGACATTGGATCGCGGCATTGCCATGGGCTTGATCCATGGCGGTATGAAACGCCTCGGAGATGTGGTCGAGTTCAACAAAGTGGACGGCAGCACGGTGAAGGCCAAAGTGGTTGATCCGGTGTTCTATGACAAAGACGGGGAGAAGCAGAATGTCTGAGGCTGTGAGCGCCCTGGATGGCGCAACGTTCGAAGGCTTTGCCAAGGTCGAAGAAACCGGCCTGCGCGGCATGATCACGGTGCGCGGCGATCTGGCATCCAAAGAGATGTCCGCGGCGATCAAAGCGGCCACCGGCGCGGCTGTGCCCGCGCAGCGTAAGGTGACTTCCGGAGACAAAGGCGCTGTGGCGTGGATGTCACCGGACGAACTTCTGGTCGTGGTGGACTACGCGTCGGTCAACGAGACCGTGGCCACCATGACGGACGGTCTGAAAGGCAGCCATGCACTGGTGGCCAACGTCTCTGATGCCCGCGCGGTGTTCCGCGTGTCTGGGGATAGCAGCCGAGATGTGCTCGCCAAACTGGCGCCAGTGGATTTCGCCAGAGACGCTTTTGGTGCCGGGGACATCCGCCGTTCCCGCATTGCGCAGGTGCCTGCGGCGGTGTGGGGCAATGAGGACGGAAGTTTCGAAGTCATCTGCTTCCGCTCTGTGGCGCAGTATGTCTTTGATGTGCTGAAAGTCTCGGCACAACCGGGGGGCGATGTGGGCTTTCATTAAGAAATCTCTGCACGTGGCTCAATGGCCGCGTGCATTTAATCTAGTTTCACCTTGTAGTTGTTCCTTGGTCGGTTAGTGTCCTCAAAAAACTAGAGGACATTACTGAACTATGTTGAAGACCATTTCTGTTGTGCTTGGCCTTACTCTTGCTGCAACGACATCTGTGCAGGCACAAACCTATCTCTGTAAATTCCGCGGTGGCGGCACCAACGGCACCATTTCGCCCGAGGTTTTGGTCGAACTGAACGGCAAAGGCGGCGCTGAAATCACGGATCGCTTGTCCAAGCACCATGGGCGTGCGCCCGTTCAGGCCAAATTTGTTCAAGACAATGACAAGCAAATGCGGGTGCGATGGCGTTTGGAAGATGTGGTGAGCAGTCGCGGTCAAAAGGCCACGCTGGAATGGTCCTTGGTCTTTAAGAAGAAGCGCGATCGGGCTCATTTGACCTTCAACGCTTTTGGCTATCCGAATACCGAAACCGGCAACGGCACCTGCGCCTTGCAATAAGCCCAAGCTACGCAGAAAAACAGAGCAAGATGCTGTGTGGCTCAGCATTTTGCCGCTTTGCCCTTGACCTCACGCACCATTCGCCCACATGTGTCTGGCAAAGATAACTCGCGCAACAGAAGAGGATGCTGCAATGGCTTTTCAACTCCCTGATCTTCCTTACGCCCACGACGCTCTGGCCGACAAAGGCATGTCCGCAGAGACGCTGGAATTTCACCACGATCTGCACCACAACGCCTATGTGACCAACGGCAACGCCGCCATCGCCGGCACCGAGTGGGAAGGCAAGTCTCTGGAAGAGATCATCGTTGGCACCTACGACGCCAACGCAGTTGCCCAAAACGGCATCTTCAACAACATCTCCCAGCTGTGGAACCACAACCAGTTCTGGGAAATGATGGGCCCAGGCGCAAACGCCATGCCTGGTGAGCTGGAAAAAGCGCTGGTTGAGTCCTTCGGCTCCGTTGACGAGTTCAAAAAGCAGTTCTCCGCCGCAGGCGCAGGTCAGTTTGGCTCCGGCTGGTGCTGGCTGGTGAAAAACGCTGACGGTTCCTTGGCTGTGACCAAGACCGAAAACGGCGTGAACCCACTGTGTTTCAACCAGACCGCGCTGCTGGGCTGTGACGTATGGGAGCACTCCTACTACATCGACTTCCGCAACAAGCGTCCGGTCTACCTGAGCAACTTCCTGGACAACCTGGTGAACTGGGAAAACGTTGCCTCCCGGATGTAATCCGTGACCCGACGTGGTTTTATCAAAGGCCTGCTGGGAGTGATCTTGGCAGGCTTTTTTGCGGCCACTTATGGCTTCTTTGTCGAACCGGCGCTGCGTTTGCGGGTGAAAAGGTGGCGGATCAAGCGCGATGACTGGACCGCGCCACCGCTGAGAATAGCGCTCTTGGCGGATCTGCACGCGGGTAAGCCTTTTCCCGACCTCAGTCGAATGAGACAAGTCGTGACACGCACCAACGCACTGGATGCGGATTTGGTTTTATTGCTGGGAGACTACGCAGCAGGCCATGCCTTCACTTCAGAGCCCGTCGACATTGCCGAGCTAGCGCCTGTTTTGGCTGATCTGAAAGCCAAGCACGGTGTCTTTGCTATTCTGGGGAACCATGATTGGTGGGACGACCCAGAAGCGCAGCGCCGTCGCGCTGGTCCCAACATTTTTGCGCAGACCCTCGAAACAAACGGCATCCCAGTCTTCTCCAATCAGGTGCGCAAGATTGAGGGTGCAGGAGTTTGGTTAGCTGGCTTGGAAGATCAACTCGCTTTTAGGCGCAAGGGTGGCGGCTTTGAAGGTCTGCACGATTTGGAAGGGACACTTTCGCAATTAGCGGATGATGGTGCGCCAGTTGTGATGATGGCGCATGAGCCAGACATTTTTGTAAATGTACCTGACCGGGTTGCTCTAACAGTTTCGGGGCACACCCATGGCGGCCAAGTGCGCGTGTTTGGGTATTCCCCAAGAGTACCTTCACGCTTTGGCAACCGGTTTGCCTACGGTCATGTGCGTGAGGAAGGCCGTGATCTCGTAGTCTCAGGCGGTATTGGCTGCTCGATTTTGCCTGTGCGTTTTGGTGTGGTTCCAGAGATCACCGTTGTGGAAATCTCCGGAACCGACAAAGGCACGGCTTAACCAAACGCCCGATCCAGGATCGCTTCCGCCTCGGCCACATCATCTGCCACATGGATGAAATCCTTCAGGCTCTGCTCGGCAAAGCCTTGTTCGATCACATGATCCAGCAATCCAACCAGCGGGTCCCAGAAGCCGTTCACATTCAGCACCACAATGGGCTTTTCGTGCAGGCCAAGCTGGCGCCATGTCAGCACTTCAAAAAACTCATCCAGCGAGCCAGCGCCGCCCGGCAGGACCACGATCGCGTCGCAGTTCATGAACATGACCTTTTTGCGCTCGTGCATGTTTTCGGTCACGATGAAGTTGGTGAGATCGCGTTTCCCAACTTCCCATTCCAGCAAATGGGTCGGGATCACACCAAAGGTGTCCGCGCCCGCTGCCTGCGCCGCATTGGCCACAGCGCCCATCAAACCCACATCGCCCGCGCCGTAGACCAGACGCCAGTTTTTGTAGCCAAAGCGGGCGCCAAAGGCCGCGGCGGCCTCTTTATAGGTTGCATCGCCGCCAAAACGTGAACCACAAAAGACACAGATCGAGCGTGTGGTCATGAAATTCTCCAATATGTTCAAAGCTCTTTTGACCAGCAATATCTGGGTTGGTAGGGTCTCTCAACCAAGATGACAGCCGACTTCGGGGGATTATCGGCGATGAGTGACAAAGCATCAATTTTCAGCGGGAATGTGGCCTGGGTGGCCGGAGTTGTGGTGGCGATGGGCGTGTCTGTCTTCGCGCTGGTGTCTACCGGCGTGCTGGATGGCAGTGACCAGACCGTTACAGACGACAAGCAGACCGAAGGCAGTGTGCCTGCGACGCAAAGTGCGCCGGAGGCATCCGGGCAGCAGACCGATGCGCCAGCTGCGTCTACCGAAACGCAGGAACAGGTGACAGAGGCCGCTGAAGAGACCGCGCCCGCAACGGAAGAGGCGGCGTCGACGACTGAAGAAGCGGCGCCAACAATCTCCCCAAGTTTTGACGTGGTGCGCGTGGATGCCGAAGGCAACACAGTGGTGGCAGGCGCCGCCGCGCCGGGTGCCATGTTGGGCATCTTGCTGGACGGCACGGAGGTGGCTCTGGCACCCGTGGATACGGCTGGCAAATTTGCCGCCATCCTGGCGATTGAGCCAAGCGAAGCGCCGCGCGTATTGAGCCTTGTCGAACGCCGTGCGGATGGGGATGTGCCGTCTGATGCCACCGTGATTGTGGCGCCGGTCATTGCTGTTGCTGAGGCATCGGTCGCGCCTGAGGTTTTGGCTCCGGCTGAACAAACAGCAGAGAAAGTCGAGGTAGAGCCAGAGATTGCTCAGGAAACAGTAGCCGTCGAAGAGGTGGCCACAGATAGCGTTGGTGAGGAGACTGAGGATACCTCGCAGCAGGTGAACAGTGGCGATCAAGCCGTTGAAGATGTTTCGGAAAGTTCAGTTGATGTGGCTTCCGGCGCCGCCCCTGAACCAGAAGTCAAAGAAGAGACCGCTGCGGTGGAACCTGCGCCAGCACCCAAGGCACCAGCGGTGATTGTGTCTGACTCTGAAGGCGTGCGCGTGGTGCAACCGGCCGCGCCGCAAGAGGACACTCCTGAAGTTCTCGCCGCGGTGTCGATTGACTCGATCAGCTATACCGACACCGGTGCAGTGATGGTCTCCGGACGCGGCAATCCAAACGCTTTTGTGCGGCTGTATCTGGACAATGCCTTGGCCGCGACCACACAGATTGACGACGCGGGCCTTTGGTCTTCGCAGTTGGAAGACGTGGCTGGAGGGCTCTATGAACTGCGCGCGGATGAAGTGGACGAAACCGCCAAAGTGCTGTCCCGCGTTGTAACGCCGTTCAAACGCGAAACCCCAGAGACAGTCGCCAAAGCCCGTGCTCAGTCGGAAGAAGTGGCCGAAGCCGAGACTGCCCAGCAAGACGTGGCCTCAGTAGAGACACAACCCACTGAGACTACCTGGGAAACTGAAGCTAACAGCGCAGATACAACTGACGAAACAGCGGTGGTTGAAGCCAAGCCAGAGACAGCCACAGATGTCACAGAGGCAACGGCTCCAGAAGTTGCAACTACTGAAGACGCGGCTGAGGGCGCAACAGAAATTGCCGTGGCAGACACTGAAACACAGGCCGATGACACACAAGCCCCAGTCTCTGAAGTGACGACAGAGCCGGAAGCCTATGAGGTGGTAGCGGCCCCGCTGGCCACAGAGGAAACAGAAGCCTCCGCAGCACCAGAGGCAGCAGAGGCCACGCCTGAGGACGATCCAGAAACGAAACCAGATGCCGCAGCTGTGCAACCGCCCGTGCGCATTGTCACCGTGCAGCCGGGTGCCACCCTCTGGGCCATCGCGCGTGATCGCTATGGCGAGGGGCAGCTTTACTTGCAGGTGTTTGAAGCCAACAAGGATAAGATCCGCGATCCAGACCTGATCTATCCGGGGCAAGTCTTTACGGTGCCCGAAGAATAAAGCTGTGCGGGGCTGGCAAGTCCCGCCTGCGGCCATTAAGTTTGCTGGGCTCACCAACTGACAGGGCAGGCAAGCATGGCACAATGGCATACCGCTTCGGCTGAGGAACTCGCGCGCAACGAACAACGGTCCGGTTGGCGGACCGTGCGCAAGGTGGCGCCTTATCTTTGGCCCGCTGACAAAGGTTGGGTGAAAATCCGCGTGGTGCTGGCGATGCTGGCGCTGATCATTTCTAAGGTGATCGCGGTCTATTCCCCTCAGCTTTACGGCGCGGCGGTGGACAGCCTGTCCGCCAAAGGCGTGCCGCCTTTGGCGCTTGGTGCGGTGGGGCTGACGGTGGCTTACGGTCTGGCGCGTCTGATGACCAACGGCTTTCAGCAACTGCGTGATGCGGTCTTTGCTAAGGTGGCGCAACGCGCCCTGCGCCAATTGGCGCTTGAGACCTTTGAGCATATCCACCGCCTCTCGATGCGCTATCACATCACCCGCAAAACCGGCGGGCTGAGCCGCATCATCGAGCGCGGTGTGAAAGGCGTGGAATTCCTGCTGCGTTTCATGCTGTTTTCCATCGGGCCTTTGGTGCTGGAACTCCTGATGATCTCCGCGATCTTCTATTGGATGTTTGACGCACGCTATCTCGCAGTCGTGGTGGTCACCATCGCGATCTACATCTGGTTCACCTTCAAGGTCACTGAATGGCGCGTGAAGTTGCGCCGGCAGATGAACGATCAGGACACCGACGCAAACCAGAAGGCGATCGATAGCCTGCTGAACTTTGAAACCGTGAAATATTTCGGCGCAGAGAAACGTGAAGCGGCACGCTATGATGCGGCGATGGCGGGCTATGAGGCGGCGGCTCTCAAGACGTCTTACTCGCTGGCATTTTTGAACTTCGGCCAGTCTTTTCTGATCACGTCGGGTCTGGTGGCGGTCATGGTCATGGCGGCAATTGGCGTGGAAAACGGTACGCTGACCGTGGGCCAGTTTGTCATGGTCAACGCCTATATGATCCAGATCACCATGCCGCTGAACTTCCTTGGCACGGTCTACCGCGAAATCCGCCAAAGCCTTGTGGACATGGGGGAAATGTTCGACCTGCTGGAACAGCCGAGTGAGGTTTCGGACAAAGCTGGTGCCAAGCCCATTGCGGTTGAGAAAGGCACGATTGAACTCGACAACGTGGCCTTTGGCTACGACGAGGAACGACGCATTCTGAAAGGCGTGAGCCTGAATGTTAAAGGCGGGCAGACCGTCGCCATTGTCGGCGCGTCCGGTTCCGGCAAATCCACCATCGGGCGGCTTCTGTTCCGGTTTTATGACGTGCAGGGCGGCGCATTGCGGATCGACGGACAAGACGTGCGCGATGTGCAGCAGGAAAGCCTGCATGACGCCATTGGCGTGGTGCCGCAGGATACGGTGCTGTTCAACGACACCATTCGCTACAACATCGCTTATGGCCGAGACGGCGCCACAGAGGAAGACGTGATCGAGGCTGCAAAGGCGGCACAGATCCACGACTTCATCACGGCACTACCAGATGGCTATGACACTGCCGTGGGCGAGCGTGGTCTCAAGCTCTCCGGCGGCGAAAAGCAACGTGTGGGCATTGCCCGTACTTTGCTGAAAAATCCACCCATCCTGCTTCTGGACGAAGCCACCTCCGCGCTGGACACGGAAACGGAGCAAGGCATCAAAGAGGCACTGGCGCGTGCGGGGGAGGGCCGCACCGTGATCACCATCGCGCACCGCCTGTCTACAATCGCCGAGGCAGACCGCATTGTGGTGCTGGAGCAAGGCGAAGTCATCGAGGAGGGCACGCACACGGCGCTCCTCGAGAAGAAAGGCCGCTACGCGCAGCTCTGGACCCGTCAGCAAGCGGATGAAGACGCCGCCTAGTGCGACCATGTCACTGCTTCCTGGCGGGGCAGAGTCAGTCTTCAGGTTGCATAGAATGCGGCGATTTGTTCCGCAGCCCAAAAGCCGGATGGGCCAGCGATGGCAAGATACGCCCCCAGTGCGACAAGCACGAGGTGAAGTGCGATGATCGTGTTCAGCAACCATCCGAAGGGTTGTTTCTGCGTCTTGTGGTAGAATCGCCGCTGCGCGATCTTGGCGCCCAAGGAGCCGCCTGATAGCGCTAGGAACAGCAATGTACGTTCCGGAATGCGGATCTCGCCATGAATGGCGCGGTCTTTGTCTGCTTGGAAAAATGTATATGTCACAAGGTTTAAGGTGAACCAGAACACAAGAACCAAGCAGGTCAGAATGACCGCTGGCAAGGTCGAGGGAGCTGTGTTGTCGAACGCAATGGTCCACATGGTAGTGCCTGCTAAAACGTGTCAAAAAATTCGCGAACACGTATAGGGCGAAACACGTTTCAAAAAAAGAACATTCTGCATAGAATAAAACGCGCCCACAGTGGGGCGCGTCTTTGCTTTCTTTTTAGGCGAGTTACTCCGCTGCCTGGATGCCGCCTGGATCGGGGGCATCATTGGCGGGTTTACCTTTGCGCGGCGCTTCCACCTCTGGGGCCAGATCGTTGGGGTCGACCATTTCAGGCACAACAGGAGAGGGTCCGGCGTTTTTGGCTGGCGCAGAGCTTTCCATCACAACCTCTGTGGTGTCATCCCACATCAAAACTGGATGTTTGACCTTGCGCGCGGCGCGGCGCAGGGCCCAGTCCTGACCGGCACGTGAGGTCCGTCCAAATGACATACGTGCCAATAGGCGCATCATCCAGCTGAAGTAGGTGCTTGCCCAAACCCGAGCGGCCAGCATCGAAGGGGTGAACACCAGTGTCAGAACCGTCGCGATGCCCAAGCCAAAGACCACGGCGGTTGCCAGCTGCTTCCACCAAAGGGCGGTCGGGCTGTCGATAGAATAGCCGCCATTGATGAAATCAAGGCTCAACCCAAACATCATAGGCGCGAGACCGGCCATCGTGGTGATAGTGGTCAGCAGCACTGGACGAATACGGTTTTGTGCAGTCCGTACAATCGCATCAATACGCGGCATATAACGGCTGTATTCTTGATAGGTATCGATCAGAACAATGTTGTTGTTCACCACGATCCCGGCCAGCGCCACAATGCCCGTACCGGTCATAATGATCGAGAACGTCTGATCCATGACCAGCATCCCAACCAACACACCCGCCGTAGAGAGAACCACCGCCAACAATACGAGAACCGAGTTATAGAAGCTGTTGAACTGTGCCAACAGGATCACAAACATGAGCCCCAATGCGGCGGAGAAAGCCTTGGACAGGAAGGCACCGGACTCAGCCTGTTCTTCTTGGTCCCCAGTCCATTCCCAACTGATCGAAGCGTCAAACGGGGTGGTGTTCAGCCATTCCGTCAGCACTTCGATGCGTTCAGTGGCGGTAACAGGCACCCGGCGCGCGCCTTCGTCCAATGCGGTCTGTATTTGCTCAGCAGAAGTTGCCGCATCAAAAGCAAACACTGTGAAGGTTTCGCCATTCGGAGCGGTGATCACCGCGTCTTCCGAGGTAGTGTCTTCTGTCTGCGCCTTCAGTAGAGCAAGCGTTTGAAGGTCTTCGCCTTCGCCACTCACAATCTTTACCAGCCCAGGCAAGACGTCTGCTTTCACATCGTAGTAGCGCTCTTGGTCGACACGGCTGATCGAGGCACGTTTTGGTACCGGGAACCGCGTCACAAAGTTAGACAGCGGCACAAGCCCATCGTTGGTGCGTACCTTCAGAGTGTCCAGTGTCGACAGGACGCGGTCTTGGTCCGGCAAACGCAGGCGGATTTCGATTTCCTCGTCAGAGCTGTCCACGCGCATCGTGTCCAAGAGGATACCGCGCGTCACAAGCTGCACCATCGCGCCCACGGTTGCCACATCGGCGCCATATCGGCCTGCTTTGGCCACATCTACATCGATCTGCCAGTCGATACCCGGCAAGGGCAGGGTGTCTTCCACCAGAGTTAGACCGGAGGTGTTTTCGAACGTCTCCCGTGCGCTCAAGGCAGCCGCATTGAGCGCGTCCCAGCCATCACCACGAAGACGTAGATGGATTGGCTTGCCTGATCCTGGACCCTGCTCAATTGGGCTGGTTTCCACAAAGAAACCGGGCAGCTTCGCCAATTCGGCGTTGAGTTCGTCCAGAACGCGATTGCCGTCAAAGCCTGGGGCGGTCACATCGCGCTCCAGCTTGCCAAAGAACCATTTTTCACGGGCCGTTGGACGCTCATCCCAGGGGATAATTTCAAACTGAACTTGTCCGACGGTATCGGGAGGGGAGTTACCGCCACCCGGACCACCGGTGTCCAAACCGCCTTCACCTGCAAAGGAGAACACATTGATCACTGCAGGATGCTGCATAATCACGTTTTCCGCTTGGCGCACCATAGCGTCTTTTTCTGCCAGCGAGATGTTTCCGCGCGCGCGGACATATGCTGTGGCTTGCTCTGGTTCTGTGTCGACAAAGAACTCCACGCCGTTGTTGTTTTCGCCGAAGTAGCCAATGATCGACACTACGGTGAAAGCGACAGCTGCAATGGTGACCAGCGGCATCACCGGGTTGCCCACGATGAAGCGCATGAAATGTCCAAAGCCGTTATGACGGAAGCCGGATTTCACCGCTTTGCGTTTGCGTGTGATTTCGGCGGCGCTCATGGTGATAGAGGCCGCGAATGCCGACAGGACAAACAGGACAGCGCCGATCGCGACAGCGCCCGTGGTGCTGTCATCGCCAGAGGCATAGGTCGCGGTCAACATTTGCATCAAACCGGTGAACATGCCGTAAAGTGGGATCGGCACCAGCAGAGCACGCACCGCCCAAGGCAGGCGCCTCTTCAGGGCCTGCGAGGCGCGATCAAACACCCGGCTCAAACGGCCAGAGATACCGCCCACAACCGGCAGGTAGATCAGTGCCACCAGCAGCGAGGCCGACAGAACAAAGATCATCGTGACCGGCAACATGCCCATGAATTCACCCGGCACACCCGGCCAGAACAACATCGGCAAGAAGGCACACAGCGTGGTCGCGGTGGAGCTGACAATCGGCCAGAACATGCGCTGCGCCGCCTCAACATAGGCGTGCATTGGGCCCACGCCCTCTTTGATGCGCTTGTCGGCGTATTCCACCACAACAATCGCGCCATCCACCAACATGCCCACCGCCAGGATTAGACCAAACATCACCATGTTGGAGATGGTCACACCCATCAGTGCGAGAAAGGCAAAACACAGCAGGAAGGACGCTGGAATGGCAAAGCCCACAAGCATTGCAGCGCGGCTGCCAAGCGAAGCCAGAACCACAATCATCACCAGAGCAATCGCGGTTAGAACAGAGCCCTCAAGCTGGCTCACCATTGAGCCCACAGTGCGGCTCTGGTCGTTGGAGGTGCCAACATGAACCGCCGCCTGCAGCTCTTCAGGCCATTTTGCCTGCGCTGCGGCCAACGTGGTTTTGATCTCTTCCACGGTGTCGATGATGTTGTAGCCTTTGCCCTTCACCACCTGCAGAGCCACCGTGTTTTCCCCATCAAACCGCGCGGTGCCCGCCCGGTCCTCAAAGGTGAAGTTGATTTCTGCCAGATCGCCCAAAGTCACAATCCGCTCGCCGTTTGTTTTCACCGGCAGCTCGTAAATGTCGGTGACGTCATCAAACGACGAAGGAATTTTGACTGAGAAGGTGCCTTGCTCGGTTTCCACTTCACCAGCGGCAATCAGCTGGTTGTTGTTCTGCACAACGGAGATCAGTTCCGGCGCTGTGACGTTGTAGGATTCCAGCCGCAGGGGATCGATCACAACCTCAACCATCTCATCGCGGTTGCCCGCAATGGGCGCTTCCAGAACCGCGTCGATGGCTTCAAAATCGTCCTGCAGGTCTTTGGCCAACCGGGCCATGGTGCGTTCAGGCACATCGCCGGAGAGGTTCACGATCACAATTGGGAATTCCGAGAAGTTGATCTCGTTGATTGTGTATTGTTCCGCGCCTGCTGGAAAATTTGAGGATGCGGTGTTCATCGCATCGCGCACGTCGGCAATGGTCGCGCTTTTGTCCCAACCGAAATCGAACTCGAGCAACAGGGAGGCGTGGTTTTCAGACGCAATCCCGGTCATTTTGTCGAGACCGTCCAGATCGACGGCTTCCGTTTCCATAGGCTTCACCAGTAGGCTTTCCGCGTCTTCTGCGGAAATGCCCGGATAGCTCACGGAAACGTAGAGGATCGGGATATCAATGTCAGGTTCCCCTTCTTTGGGAAGGCTGACGTAGGAAAAGGCGCCAATGACCAAAGAAATGACAATGAACGCCAGAATCATTCGGGCGCGTTCAGCAGCCCAGGTGATGGCCCCGGTCATTGCGTGGCCTCCTGATAGGTGGGCGCGACCTCAACGCCTTCGATCACATATTCCTGACCGACCACGATGACGTTGGCGTTTGCAGACAAGCCGCCAACCCAAATGCCGTCGGTACCGTCCCGCAGCAGGTCGACAGCTTTAAAGGCCACGATATTGCCTTTCTCTACGACACGCACACCCAGCGTTCCCTCATCGTTCAACGTCAGGGAGGACTGAGGCAGGAAATGGGCTTGCGCGCCGTCTGCGGAAATGACGATCTCCGCTGTTTGACCGTCCCGGATGGAAAGATCTTCGTTCGGAACGGTCACTTCCACCCGGAAAGTACGTGTTTGAGGATCCGCAGAGCGAGACACAAAGGTCACTTGGCCTGACACTTCCTGACCTGTGGTCAGGCGCGCCCCAGCAAGAGAGCCCTCTTGAACGCGGTTGATGTCTGTTTCCGGTACAAAGCCAACAACGCGGATGGGATCCAGACGCAGAACTGTCCCGCAAAGGCTGCCAGGTTGCATCAGGCTGCCCAGTTCCGCTGTCCGGCTTTCCAACAGGCCAGCAAAAGGTGCCGTCATGGTCAGACGTTCAACGTCCCGCTCCGCCGCAGCCACAAGGGCTTGCGCCGATTCGATGCCGGCCTGTGTGCTTTCCAATCCGGAAGTTGCCGACTGAATGGCAGCCTCAGCTGCCCGAACGCTGGCAGCCGTGCTCGCAACGCGTGTGGAAGAGGCAAACCCGCCTTCGGACAGTTTGCGCGCGGCGTTATCGTTGATCTTGGCCTCCTCCAGCCGTGCTTCGGCCTCGGCGACCGCCGCCTGCGCGCTTGGAATACGGGCCTCGGCCTCTAGAAGGCGCGCTTTTGCCTCTGCCAATACGGCAGCGCTCGTGCCCACATCTAGGCGGCACAGTTCCTGACCTGCAGTGACATGTGTACCGCGTCTCAGGGGCTCGCTGATGACCAGGCCACTGGTTTCTGCGCGCACCTCCACCTGACGGTCGGCCTCCGTTTCGCCGCGCAGGACCACGGCGCTGTCAATTGTGCGGGCCTCGCTTTTGACCGCCACAACGCCGATTGCGCTTGATTGGTTGGAGGCGGAAACGGTCTGCGTCTCAGTCTCTGCCTCTGTTGTTTCTGCAGGCGTCGCCTCGGGCGCACCGTTGCCCGCAAAAGCTGCCAGGCGGTCACGTTCCACCACCACGAAATACAAAAATGCCGACACGCAAACTGCGGTCAAAACCGGAATAAGCCGCATAGAATGGCCCCTGTTGTTTTAAACGTGCGCCCTCCCGCGCACAAATAGTCACCGGTATATTGGACTTTGTTGGAGGAGAAACAACCTCCGATACTGAATTTTGAACTCATCAGTTTAAATTTCGCAAAAAGCCCACAAAAATCATATCCGGCTGGTGTCGCTCTGCCGCGGTACTTGGCACTTTGAAAACAAAACGATAAGACAGGGCAAACCGACAGGAGAGCAGGCGTGAGCAATACCGACAGTTTCATCGAAGAAGTCACCGAAGAAGTGCGTCGTGACCGACTTTTCGGCTTGATCCGCCGTTATGGATGGATTGCTGTGTTGGCGGTGATCGCCATTGTGGGCGCCGCGGCCTTTAACGAGATCCAAAAAGGCAAAGCCCGCACCGCAGCAGAAAACACCGGGGATGCGTTGATCGCGGCTGTGTCACCAAGCGATGCAGAAGCCCGCGTCGCTGCTCTGAGTGAATTGACCACTGAGTCGCCGAACGCTCAGGTCGTGGCGGATATGTTGTTGGCCACGCATCAGATCGAAGTGGATGCCAATGCGGATGCTGCGGCGACTCTGAATGAGATCACAACCAGCGGTTTGGATACGCCGGAAATTTATCGTCAGATCGCTGCGTTCAAGGCGGTTTTGGCCAATGCCAAAGAAACGCCGATCGCAGACCGCCGATTGGCGCTGGAAGCACTGGCAGGCCCGGGCATGCCGCTTGCATTGCCTGCTCAAGAACAGCTTGCACTGCTGAGCCTAGAAGAGGGGGACGTAGACGGGGCCATCGCTCAACTACAGGCGCTTATTCAGGATGCCTCTGTCACCGCAGGCTTGCGCAATCGCGCATCTCAGTTGATTGTGGCCTTGGGTGGCACACCAGCGGACTCCGTTCCGGTACTGGCTGACCAATAATAGCAGGGCAGGGTGGGGGACTCAGCAGTGATGAACAAGTCTTGGATGTTGGCCGCGGGTGTAGCGGCAGCAGCAATTTTGACCGCCTGCGCGGAACCTGAAGTCATCTTGGTCGGAGAACGTGAGGATCTCTTCCCAGCGGAAGAGGTGGTTGAAAATCAGGACCTCGCAATAAACCTGCCTGCTGTTACGCAAAACGCGAATTGGACCGGCCGTATTGGATCGCCAAGCACGCGGATCGCAAACGCGGCCCTGTCCTCAAAACCAAATTTGCTTTGGTCAACCTCTGTGGGCAAAGGCGAGTCGCGAAAGTCGCGTATCACCGCAGATCCCGTTATTGCAGATGGTCGCATCTTCACCGTGGATGCTGAGGCAACCGTGACCGCCACCAGCACTGCCGGCCAAGTGCTCTGGTCGCGGGACATGACCCCGCCCAACGACAAGGCAGGGCAAGCGTCCACTGGCGGTCTGGCCTATGGAAAAGGAAAGCTCTTTGTTACCACTGGGTTTGGCAGTATCCGTGCGTTGGATCCAGCCACCGGCGCTGACCTTTGGGAACAGAAATTCCAGGCGGTCGGAAGCGGCACTCCAGCGGTCTATGGCGATTTGGTCTACGTGGTGTCTGGCGATGCGACGGCTTGGGCGCTTGAAGTTGAAACCGGCAAAATTGCCTGGCAACTCTTGTCGATTCCCAACGTTCAGAACGTACAAAGTCCAGCAGCACCAGCCGTGACGGACCGATTGGCGATTTTCCCTTACGGGTCCGGCGAAATTCAAGCCGCGTTCCGCAGCGGCGGCGTATCACGCTGGACCGCAGGCTTGTCAGACGCCCGCCAAGGGCGCGCGGTCAATACCGTTGGCGACATCTCCGGTGATCCGGTTGTTGTCGGTGACACTATCTATGTGGCCAACCATTCCGGTCGTATGGCCGCGTTTGAGAGTGAAACGGGCGTGCGCAAATGGACCGCGGGTCACGGCGCGCTGAGCCCTGTTTTCCCGGCTGGCGGTTCGCTCTTCTTGGTGTCTGAAACCAATGAGCTTCTGCGTCTGGATGCCCGCGACGGCACCCGCGTTTGGGGCCAGACCTTGCCGCAATTCATAAAAGACAAACCCAAGAAACAATCCGCCGTGCACGCGCATTACGGGCCGATCCTGGCGGGCGGGCAGTTGGTTGTCCCTTCCACCGATGATGTCGTGCGTTTCTATAACCCGCGCAACGGCCTTTTGACCCATACCGTGGAATTGCCGCATGGCGCGGCGACTAATCCGGTTGTTGCTGGTGGTGTTTTGTATGTGGTCAACCGCAAAGGCGAATTGTACGCTTTCCGTTGACGCAATAATGCTGTATCGGAGCGACTTCAGACGTTCCGGAGATCTGTCATGAGTTTCACGCTCGCCATTGTGGGCCGCCCAAACGTGGGCAAATCCACGCTGTTTAACCGCCTCGTGGGCAAAAAACTGGCTTTGGTCGATGACCAGCCGGGCGTTACGCGCGACCTGCGTGAGGGCGACGCCAAACTGGCGGATTTGCGGTTCACCGTGATTGACACCGCCGGTCTGGAAGATGCCACCGACGACAGCCTCGAAGGCCGTATGCGACGCCTGACTGAGCGCGCCGTGGATATGGCCGACATTTGCCTCTTCATGATGGATGCCCGCACGGGGGTCACTCCCACCGACATGGTCTTTGCGGAAATCCTGCGCAAGAAATCCGCGCATGTGCTGCTGGCCGCCAACAAAGGGGAAGGCAAAGCCGCCGACGCTGGCGTGTTGGACGCCTACTCGTTGGGGTTAGGAGAACCGATCCGCCTGTCCGCAGAGCACGGCGAAGGTCTCAATGACCTCTATGCGCAACTCATGCCCATCGCGGATGAATTTGCCAAACGGCAAAAGGCGTTGGATGATGAAGTTGAAGTGGACGTGGAGCTTGAAGAAGACGGCGACTGGGATGACGAGTTCGACGAAGGCGGCTTGCGCCCGAGTGAACAGATCACCGAAAACAAACCGCTTCAAATCGCCGTGGTGGGCCGTCCAAATGCGGGTAAGTCCACGCTGATCAATAAGATCATCGGTGAGGATCGTTTGCTGACTGGACCGGAAGCGGGCATCACCCGCGATGCCATCTCGCTTCGTACCGAGTGGGACGGCACCCATATGCGGATTTTTGATACCGCCGGGATGCGCAAGAAAGCCAAGGTTCAGGACAAGCTCGAAAAGCTGTCTGTAGGTGACGGTTTGCGGGCGGTGAAATTTGCCGAGGTCGTGGTCGTGCTACTCGACGCAGCGATTCCCTTTGAACAGCAAGACCTGCGTATCGCCGATTTGGCCGAGCGCGAAGGCCGCGCCGTTGTTGTTGCCGTGAACAAATGGGACGTCGAAGAACACAAGCAGGAGAAACTGCGCGAGTTGAAAGAGGCGTTCAACCGCCTTTTGCCTCAACTGCGTGGCGCGCCCCTCATCACTGTGTCGGCGAAGACAGGGCGCGGTCTTGAGCGTCTTAATCAGGCGATTCAGGATGCCTATGACACTTGGAACCGCCGTATTCCAACCGCAGCGTTGAACCGCTGGCTGGTCGAGATGCTGCAGCAGCACCCGCCGCCCGCACCACAGGGCAAGCGCATCAAACTGCGCTATATGACACAGGCCAAGACGCGTCCGCCGGGGTTTGTCGTGATGTGTTCCCATCCGGACAAACTTCCTGCCAGCTATTCACGTTACCTCGTGAACGGCTTGCGTGAAACCTTCGACATGCCCGGCACGCCGATCCGTCTGACCATGCGCGGGCAGGGGGACAAGAACCCCTATAAGGGTAAGAAAAAGTCCACGCCGTCGCGTTTGCGCAAGCACATCAAAGGCCGCGATGCCGGCTTTTGATCGCTCATAAGATTATCTGTATTTAGAACCTTCATGGTGCCGCCCAGTTTCTGGTGCGGCAACAGCTGCATTGTAGCGTCATAAATTCGCGTTATAGTCTTGTTAAGTGGTCCGAAATTTGGGGGCCACGTACACCTTAATACCCAGGTCAGGCTGATGTGCGGCGTGGCTCAGGCGGAAATTTAATTTGAGAAGAGAGGTTTGCGATGGAGATTCGCGAGCGCTTGAAGGAATTCACTGTTCAAGATGATCGCATTGGTGCGATCAGCTTGTTTGGCACCTTTGCTGTCTATTTTGCCACGCTGTATCTGGCGATAGCCAATCAGGGCACGTGGTACATTCTGATCCCGATGATGGCGCTGAACGGCCTCTCCGCCGTGCGGCTCTATGTGTTGCAGCATGACACCGGCCATGCTTCGTTGTTTAAAAGCCGAAAGCACAACGACTGGGCCGGTGAAGCACTGTCGGTGGTGACCTTCGCGCCTTATGCGGCCATGCGTCATAATCACAACATGCACCACAGCCACCTTGGGAACTTGGAGCATCGCGAGACCGGCGAAATCCACACCATGACCGTGCGGGAATGGAACGAGGCCGGTTTTTGGGAACGGCTGCAATATCGCCTCTATCGCAATCCCTTTGTGCTGATCCCGCTGGGCAGTCTTTTTACCTATTTCATCCGTTACCGTTGGCCCAAAAATGCCCACACCATGTGGAAGTCGGTGCTTCTGCATAACCTTGCAATCTTTGCCTACATGGGCGCGATTTATGCGCTGGCGGGATGGAACGGCGTGTTGATCTGGTTCCTGGCGTCTTTCTTTGGCGGGATGGTTGGCGTGTTCATGGTCTATCTGCAGCACAATTTTGAGGACACTTACTGGGATCGCCGTCCGGATCTGGATCCGCGTTTGGCGGCGCTGCAAGGCTCATCCGCTTTGGACCTTGGCTGGTGGATGGACTTGGCCTCAGCCAACATCGCCTATCACGACATCCATCACTTCAACGCGCGCATTCCACATTACAATCTGCGCAAATGTCACCAGATGATCCGGGACGAATACGACCTGCCCACCATCGAGTGGCCAGAGGCAATCCGATCGTTTTCCCTCAAGCTCTGGGATGAAGAGCAAGAGCGCTTGGTGCCGTTTCCTAAGAACCAGCCCCAAGGCGCGGTGCCTGCGGAATAGGCTGGGGGCCAGCCCCCAGACCCCCGGGATATTTACGGCCAGATGAAAAAAGCGCGGCTCCATTGGGCCGCGCTTTGTTTTTGTGCTCTGTTGCTTGGACTTAAGCCAGCTTGCCGTCCGCGGTCAGCACGGTCTTTCCACCCAGATAAGGTGCCAGAACTTCGGGCAGCACCACAGAGCCATCTGCCTGTTGGCCGTTCTCCAGCACCGCAATCAGACAGCGTCCCACAGCGAGGCCGGAGCCGTTGAGTGTGTGGACATACTCCGGCTTGCCACCGTCCGCCGGACGGAAGCGCGCGTTCATGCGGCGGGCTTGGAAATCGCCGGTGGTGGAGACAGAGCTGATCTCACGATAGGTGTCCTGACCCGGAATCCATGCCTCAATGTCATAGGTACGGCGCGCGCCAAATCCCATGTCACCTGTACAGAGCACAACGGTGCGATAGGGGATGCCCAGCTTTTCCAGAATGCCTTCGGCACAGCCCAGCATGCGTTTCTGCTCATTGTCAGACTCGTCCGGGTGGGTGATCGAGACCATCTCCACCTTCTCAAACTGGTGCTGACGCAGCATGCCGGAGGTGTCCTTGCCCGCGCTGCCCGCCTCTGAGCGGAAGCACAGCGTGTGGCTGGTCATGCGGATCGGCAGGGCGCTTTCATCAAGGATGTCACCCGCCGCCGAATAGGTCAGCGGCACCTCGGATGTGGGCACCAGCCACCAACCGTTGGTGGTTTGGTAGCTGTCCTCGCCAAACTTTGGCAGCTTATCAGTGCCATACATCGCCTCATCGCGCACCAGAACCGGGGTGTTGACCTCGGTCAGCCCGTTTTCATCGACATGCACATCGATCATGAACTGCGCCAGAGCTCGGTGAATACGGGCCACAGCGCCCTTGAGCATCACAAACCGTGCACCGGAGATTTTGGCGGCGGTTTCAAAGTCCATCGCCGCCGAAACGCCTTTGATCTCAAAGTGCTCGACCGGTTTGAAATCCAGCGCTTTGGGCGCGCCCCAGCGGTTGATCTCGACGTTATCGTCCTCATCCGCCCCATCCGGCACATCATCGGCTGGCAGGTTGGCAATGCGGGCCAAGGCGTCGGTCAGCTTGGCGTCCAGCTCCTTGGCCTCGTTTTGCATCGCGGCCACTTCGGACTTTTTCTCGCCCACAAGGGCGCGCAGCCGCTCAAACTCGGCCTCATCGCCTTTGGCCTTGGCCGCGCCGACCTCTTTGGCGGCTGCTTTTTGGGCAGCCTGTGCCGCCTCAGCCGCAGCGATCTTGGCACGCCGCTCCTCATCCAAAGCCAGCACGGAGGATGACATGGCCGCATCCCCACGGCGGGTCAGGGCGGCGTCAAAAGCGGCCGGGTTTTC
Organism: Paracoccaceae bacterium; assembly: GCA_014872815.1. Classification (GTDB taxonomy): domain Bacteria; phylum Pseudomonadota; class Alphaproteobacteria; order Rhodobacterales; family Rhodobacteraceae; genus Shimia. The sequence continues at coordinate 536,236 of WKFK01000014.1, read as the reverse complement.
GCGGATCGCTTTAATGTCATGCATCTCTCTTATCCTTCATGCTTGAGATGAGTCGTTTCACGTCTCTGCTTATGCCGGAATTCTTGGTTAATCGTAACCACCCGCACGTCACAGCGACATATGCAGGCTCTTAAGGCAACAAGGCGCTTCGTCAAGCCCTTTGACACCTTGCAACTACGGTCCAAGCCCCATAGGTTCCCTGCGACTTTGCGGGGCACTGTGCCGCGCCATCTAGAGGGACCTTAACCTATGCAAGAACTCGGTCAGTTTCTGCCGCTCATTCTGATCTTTGCGATCATGTATTTCCTGCTGATCCGCCCACAGCAGAAGAAGATGAAAGAACACCAAGCCATGGTCGCCGCCGTGCGCCGCGGCGATCAAGTGGTGACCCAGGGCGGTCTGATCGGTAAAGTCACCAAGGTCAAAGACGACAACGAAATCGAAGTCGAACTGGCAGAAAACGTGAAAGTGCGCGTGGTGAAATCCACCATCGCCAACGTGACGTCTAAGACCGAACCGGCCAAAGCCGAGTAATTCAATAACAAGACCAACAGGGCATCTGACATGCTGCAAATTGACCTTTGGAAACGGGTCCTGATCTGGCTCACCTGTGTGGTAGGCCTGCTTCTGGCCATGCCAAACGCGTTTTACCCGAGGGTTGAGGCCCATAATGATGCCGTGGCCGATATGGAAGCCGGGATCACCAACGAGAACACGGAAACACTGATTGCCGGTTGGCCGTCTTATCTGCCGTCTCGTCTGGTGAACCTGGGTCTTGACCTACGCGGCGGTGCCCATCTTCTGGCCGAAGTACAGGTCGAGGATGTCTATGCCGCCCGCATGACCAGCTTCTGGCCCGAAGTGCGGGACCTGTTGCGCGGCGAGCGTGCCACCATAGGCACCATCCGCCAGCAACCCGGTCCAGACACCGAACTGCGGTTCAAAATCTCCAAGCCTGAAGCCATTCAGGAGGCCGCCAGCCTGGTGCGCGGTCTGTCCCGTCCTGTGACCTCGCTCACCGGAGCAGGGGCCAGCGACATTGTGGTGCGCACCGAAGGTGACATGGTCATTGTGGAATTGTCAGATGCGGAGAAACTTGCGTCTAACGAACGCACTGTGCAGCAGTCGCTGGAGATCATCCGCCGCCGGATTGACGAAGTGGGCACACGCGAACCCACCATTCAACGTCAGGGCGCGGATCGTATCCTCATTCAGGTGCCGGGCATTGGCTCTGCGTCTGAGTTGAAAGAGATCATCGGCACCACCGCACAGTTGACATTTAATCCGGTTGTGAGCCGCACCTCGGATGCGGACGCGCCAGCGGGTGTTGGCAACAAAGTGTTGCCATCCCTTGACGAAGAGGGCGTGTACTACATCGTGGAGGCCGCGCCGGTTGTCACCGGCGAAGAGCTGGTGGATGCGCAACCGAGCTTTGATCAGAACAACCGCCCGGCAGTGTCCTTCCGGTTTAACACGACAGGCGCTCGCAAATTTGGCGACTACACCGCCGAAAACATCGGCAGCCCCTTTGCGATTGTGCTGGATGACGAGGTGATTTCCGCCCCGGTTATCCAAAGCCACATTCCCGGCGGCTCTGGCATCATCACCGGACGTTTCTCTGTTGAGGAAAGCACCAACCTGGCCGTACTGCTGCGCGCAGGTGCGCTGCCAGCGGAGCTGGAATTCCTGGAAGAACGCACCATTGGCCCGGAACTGGGGCAAGACAGCATCGAAGCGGGTCGTATTGCCTGTATCGTGGCCTTTGTGGGCGTACTGATCTTTATGTTCCTGAGCTACGGCACGTTTGGCGTCTTTGCCAACATCGCGCTTATTCTGAACGTCGGTCTGATTTTTGGTCTGCTGTCGCTCATCGGTGCGACGCTGACATTGCCAGGTATTGCCGGGATCGTTTTGACCATCGGTATGGCGGTGGACGCCAACGTGCTGGTGTTTGAGCGGATCCGCGAAGAGCTCAAGTCCGCAAAGGGCCCAGCCCGCGCCATTGAGCTTGGCTATGAAAAAGCCCTGTCGGCCATTCTGGACGCCAACATCACCACCTTTATCACCGCTGTGATCCTCTTTGCCGTGGGCTCCGGCCCGGTGCGCGGCTTTGCCATCACGCTCGGCCTTGGCATCCTCACCTCCGTCTTCACCGCGATCTTTGTGACGCGTGTGCTGATCGTGATGTGGTTTGAACGCCGCCGTCCCAAGACAATCGAGGTATAAGCCATGCGTTTGAGACTTGTTCCCCAAGAGACCAAATGGGATTTCTTCTCCCGCCCAACGCTGTGGCTCGGTATCTCCGGTGCCCTGATGGTGGCCGCTCTGGTGAGTTTCTTCATCCAGGGCCTGAACTTCGGCATCGACTTTAAGGGTGGCACGACCATCCGGACCGAAAGCGCACAGGAAGTGGTGATCGCAGACTACCGCGGCGCGCTGGAGCCTCTGGAACTGGGCGATATTTCGATCACCGAAGTGTTTGATCCCACTTTTGAAGAGGATCAGCACGTCACCATGATCCGCATCCAAGCCCAGGAAGGCGAAGAAGCGGTCACGGCGGATATGATCCGCAAGGTCGAGGCGCAGTTGCAAACCGTGGCGCCGGACATCACCTTTGTGTCCGTTGAATCCGTGGGTCCAAAAGTGTCCGGAGAATTGATCACCACGGCGGTGATTGCGGTTCTGCTCGCGATTGGGGCCGTACTTGTCTACATCTGGCTGCGCTTTGAATGGCAGTTTGCGGTGGGCGCTGTGATGGCCTTGGTGCACGACGTCGTGCTGACCATCGGTGTGTTTTCCGAACTGCAGATCAAGTTTGACCTCGCCATCATCGCGGCGCTTTTGACCATTGTGGGCTACTCGCTGAACGACACCGTGGTTGTGTTTGACCGCGTCCGTGAAAACCTGCGCAAGTATAAGAAGATGGATCTGAAAGAGGTGCTGAACCTTTCGATCAACGAAACCCTGAGCCGGACCGTGATGACCTCCGCCACCACTTTGCTGGCGCTGATCTCGCTGTTTGTGCTGGGGGGTGACGTGATCCGTGGCTTTGTCTTCGCCATGATCTGGGGTGTGATTGTCGGGACCTATTCCTCGATCTTCATCGCCTCTGCCGCACTCTTGAAACTTGGCGTAAAGCGCGATTGGTCCAAACAGGCCAACACCGCTGGCAACAAGTTTGCTGACATCGACGCCTGATGTCTTGACCCAGGCGCTGGCCCTTGAGGGCCTCGCCTGGGTTGCTCTTGCCGCCTTTGTGGCCGGCATTGTCCGCGGGTTTGCCGGCTTTGGCACCGCGATGATCTACCTTCCGATTGCTGCGCAAGTCATGCCGCCCCTTTGGGCCATCGTGACCTTGGCAGGCATGGACATCATTGCCCCCTCGGTGCATATCCCCGCCGCGCTGCGAAATGGTCACAAACGCGATCTGGCGCGGTTGATGATTGGGGTGGTGCTGATGATGCCGGTGGGGCTGTTTGTGCTCACCCGCACCGACCCCAGCGTGTTCCGCTATCTGGTTTCGGTCCTGTCCATCGCTATGTTGGTCGTGCTGTTGTCTGGGTTTCGCTATCGCGGTGCGGTCACCAATCCGATGATCTACGGCATCGGCGGGGCAGGTGGCTTTCTGGGTGGCGCAGCTGGCATGCCGGGTCCCCCGGTGATCCTGTTCTACATGGCCAGCCCACATGGACCGTCCGTGATCCGCGCCAACACCTCTGCATATCTGTTTTTCTATGACATCCTGTTGGTGGTGGTCTTGCTGATCCTCGGCCGCTTTGATCCGGCGCCGTTTGTCTTGGGGCTACTGCTGTCGATCCCGGCTATGGCGGGCAATCTTTTGGGCGGCTGGCTCTTCCATCCGCGATATGAGCGGTTATACCGAGGTGTGGCCTACCTGATCATCGCCAGCGCGGCGGTATCCGGATTACCTTTCCTGAGCGGCGGAGGATGACCCCATGCAGATGACCGAAGTGACCTACGCAGACGCAATTCCCATCGACAGCTACGGCACAGGCTTTTTCCGCATTGGGGGCGAAGTCATCAAAGGCGGGGCGATCATCCACGCCAAAGGCGCACGCAGCTGGGCAGGCTATGAGGACGTCGAGGCGGTTCTGGCTCTGAAAGGTGAGATCGATTTCATCTTGATGGGAACGGGTGTGAATATGGCCCCGGTGCAAAGCGCGTTTCGTCAAACCTTGGAAGCAGCGGGGATTGGCGTGGAACCCATGGCCTCGCCTTCGGCCTGCCGCACCTACAACGTGCTGGTGAGCGAAGGCCGTCGTGTTGCGGCGGTTATGTTGCCGGTTGAGGAAATTGCGGAAGAATAGGGCGTGCGCAGCGGGCGTTGTGTTTACGTTCTTTGATGTAAGTTAAGGTGCGCTGGCCCACCTCCGCGATACAGCCGCGATACCGACGTAATACCGACGTCAAAATTCAGCAGGGCCAAAAGGTTAATCCTTTTGCCAGCCAAGGGGATGGGGTAAGCCTCAGAACATGATTTTACGTGTCAAAGATGTCAGCGTGGCCCGCGGTGGCGTGGCGGTTTTAGAGGGGCTTTCCTTTGAGATTGGCCCCGGCCAGGCGCTGGTCCTGAAAGGCCCCAATGGCGTAGGCAAAACCACGCTTTTGCGCACCGTTGCGGGGCTGCAACCGCCCTTCAAAGGCGAGGTGGACGCCCCGGAAGAAGCGGTGGCCTATGCCGCGCACAGTGATGGGTTAAAATCCATGCTGACCGTAGAGGAAAATCTGCGGTTTTGGGCGGAGGTCTTTGCCCAGTCCGATATCGAAAAAGCCATTCAAGCCTTTGATTTGGCTGAGTTGCGCAACCGTTTGGCAGGCAGCCTGTCCGCCGGTCAAAAACGCCGTTTGGGCCTCGCGCGGCTGCTGGTGACCGGTCGCCCAATCTGGGTGCTGGATGAGCCTACCGTGTCTTTGGACACAGCGTCCGTACAGCTCTTTGCTAATGCTGTGCGGGCGCATTTGGCGACGGGCGGCAGCGCCTTGCTCGCAACCCATATTGATCTTGGTTTGGACGTGACTGTGCTGGACGTCGGCCCATTCCGCGCCAAACAAGGCGACGCGCCGGTCAGCGGCTATGACGAGGCGTTTCTATGAAGGCACTGCTTGTACGCGACCTGAAACTGGCCTTTCGCGCCGGTGGCGGCTTTGGCCTCGGCATCGCATTTTTCCTGATTGTTGTGATACTTGTGCCCTTTTCCGTAGGCCCGGAAAGCGGCCTGCTAACCAAGATTGCGCCCGGTGTTTTGTGGCTCGGCGCCTTGCTGGCTTGCCTGCTGTCACTAGACCGCATTCTGGCGCTGGACTGGGAGGACGGCACCCTTGATTTGGTCGCCACGTCACCATTGCCACTCGAAGGCGTTGTCTCGGTCAAAGCGCTGGCACATTGGCTCACCACAGGGGTGCCACTTGTCGTCGCAGCCCCGGTTTTCGGTGTGTTGCTCAACCTGCCGCCGCAGGGCTTCCTTTGGCTGGTGGTATCGCTAGCCGTTGGCACACCTGCACTGAGTGTGATCGGCACCTTTGGCGCGGCTTTGACGGTGGGTATCAAACGTGGTGGCTTGCTGCTTTCTCTATTGATTTTGCCCCTTTACGTGCCGACGTTGATTTTTGGAGCGGAACTCGCGCGTCGTGGCGCGGAAGGTCAGGACATCACCACGCCACTGCTTATGCTCGCAGGCATTACTTTTGGCGTGATTGCGCTATTGCCCTTTGCCAGCGCCTTGGTGTTGCGGATGAATCTGCGCTAGCGTGCGGTCGACTTAATCAATATCAAGGCACCTGTGTTGCTCTCATGGAAGTGAGGTGCGCATGTGACGACGACAAGATAGGACATCCTCATGGGATCGATCTGGGAATATGCCAATCCGGTGAAGTTCAGCCAAACCGTCTCGCGGTTTCTGACGCCGGTAGCCGTTTTAGCCGCAATCACAACGGTTGTGGGATTGGTTTGGGGGTTTTTCTTCACGCCAGATGATTACCGCCAAGGGTCCACTGTAAAAATCATCTATCTGCATGTGCCGTCCGCGCTGATGGCGATCAACATCTGGTTTATGATGCTGGTCACCTCGCTGATTTGGCTGGTGCGCCGCCATCATGTGAGTGCTTTGGCGGCCAAGGCTGCTGCGCCGGTGGGCGTTGTCATGACCTTGATCGCTCTCTGGACTGGCGCGGTTTGGGGGCAGCCGATGTGGGGCACCTGGTGGGCCTGGGATCCGCGCCTGACATCGTTCCTAATCTTGTTTTTGTTCTACCTTGGATACATCGCGCTTTGGGAAGCGATTGACGATCCAGACACAGCTGCCGACCTCACGGCCGTCTTGTGCATTGTCGGATCGGTCTTTGCCGTGCTGAGCCGGTATGCGGTGAATTTCTGGAACCAGGGGTTGCATCAGGGCGCGTCGATCATGCGGGCCGGGGCGGTGACTGGCGCCGACACCGAAGAGAAGGTCTCCAACGTGTTCTTTTACCCTCTGATGATGTGCATCATTGGCTTTGTTTTGTTCTTCATTGCGCTGGTGCTGTTGCGCACCCGCACGGAAATTCACAAACGGCGCACCCGCGCGCTGTTGGCAAGGGAGCGCATGGCATGATGCCGGATCTGGGAAAATATGCGGACACCGTGCTGTCGTCCTATGCTGTATCGCTGCTGCTCATAGTGGGGTTGATCTGGTGGAGCCTGCGCGCAGCACGCAAAGCGCGTGCTGAGCTGGACGATGTGGAAGGGCGCCGCAAATGAGCGACACTCCAGCCAAGAAAAAAGTCTCGCCATTGATGTTCCTGCCGCCGATTTTGTTTGCAGGGCTGGCAGCCATGTTCCTGTTGGGCATGCAGCGTGAAAACCCTGATGAATTGCCAAGTGCTCTGGTTGGGCAGCAGGCTCCAGAGGTGCAGATCACCATGCTCGGCGACAAAGCGATGTGGGACAACGCCGCACTGCGCACAGGTCAGCCAACGCTGGTGAATTTCTGGGCCAGCTGGTGTGGACCGTGCCGCGTGGAACACCCCAACCTGATGCAATTGCAAGCCGAAGGGCTGACCATTTTGGGTGTGAACTATAAAGATTCTGCTGGAAATGCCTTGGGTTTTCTTGAGGAACTGGGGGATCCTTACACAGCAGGTGGGGCCGATACGACGGGCCGCATGGCCCTAAATTGGGGTGTCTATGGCGTGCCGGAAACTTATTTAATCGACGGCAACGGCAACGTTCTTTTGCGCATCGCAGGTCCCGTTACCGAGCGCGAAGTTGAGGGCCGCATCCGTCCGGCGCTTGAGGCGCTAAATTAAGACGCCTTATCGTAGAATAACAAAAAGGGCCTTGGTGCTGTGATGCGCCGAGGCCCTTTTTGTTTTCTGTGAAGAAGGCTCAGCCCTCAATCATATCCACGCGTGTACCGTGGCGGCCGCCTTCGAACTCTGCATCCAAGTAGGCGTCAACAATCGCGAGGGCCAGACCTTCGCCCACCACGCGTGCTCCAATGGATAGCATATTGGCGTTATTGTGCGCACGGATCATGGAAGCAGAAAACGTGTCCGAGCACACGCCACAGCGGATGCCGGGCACTTTGTTGGCCGCCATCATGATGCCTTGGCCGGTGCCGCACAGGATGATGCCGAGATCGCAATCGCCAGACGCCACGCGCTCTGCTGCGGCTTTGCCGTGCAGAGGGTAGTGCGTGGTCTCGGTGGTGGTAGGGCCGATGTCGACCACTTCATAGCCTTTGGCGGCGACGTGGGTGGCAACCGCTTGGCGCAGGTCAATGGCAGCGTGGTCGCTGGAAAGCACGATGCGTTTGGTGTCAGACATAGGTGGCAGACCTTTTTGTGAGTGTTGGCCCGTCCATAGGGGCAAAGGCAAACAAGTGCAATTGGCCTCTGTCGACTTTGGCCTGTGCTTGCAGAGTGACGCTCACTCTTTCTCGCGAAACCTTGATTGGCATGTCACATCATGTGCGCATACAACGAGTTTCGGGGACACACTCAATGGAATGGACTTCGGTATGATCGGAAAGACTGGCATCCGCACATCGGGCGCTCTTGTGGCTTTGTGGCTTAGCTTGGCATCGCCGGTTCTGGCAGAGGTCAAACCGGTTGTGGTGGAACTCTACACCTCCCAGGGTTGTTCCAGCTGTCCTCCGGCAGACGCGTATTTCCACAAGCAGTTGTCCGGGCGCGATGACGTGATCGCACTGGCATTTCATGTTGATTATTGGGATTACATTGGCTGGAAGGATATCCATGCGGACCCGGCCTATACGCAGCGCCAGCACACCTATGCGCGCGCCGCAGGCCATCGGTCCGTCTACACACCGCAGATGATCGTGAACGGCAAGGATCATGTGGTTGGTACCCACCCGGGCAAGGTTGAGGGGTTGATCAAAACCCATCTCAAAGGCAGCTCTGCCGTCGACCTTTCGATCACAAGGGACGGCAACCAGCTGCGCATCAAAGCGGCTGCGGAAAAGCCGGCGCCGATGCAGGTGCACGTAATCCGTTACAAAGAAGCCGAAAAAGTGTCGATCAAACGGGGCGAAAACGCCGGGCGCGTTCTGACTTACTCCAACATCGTATCCGAATGGGAAACGGTGAAGGATTGGAACGGGCGCAATGACCTTTCAACCAATGTGCGTGTCACAGGTGACGCGCCAATCGTTGTGCTGATTCAACATGAAAACGGCGGCCCCATCGAGACCGCCGCACGTATCAAGTAATTGACGTAACCAGGTTTATTCGTCCTCGTCGTCCTCGTCGGAGATGAGCTCAATCTCTCCAAGCTCGACCAGATCTCGTACCGCTTTGGTGACTTCTGACATGGCCGCTTCGGCCTCTTTGGTTTTCACCTTGCCACGATCTGTGACCGCTTCGCGCAGTTGATCGGCCATCCGGCCCGACATGTTAGACAAGATAAACTCGGTCGACATGCCAAAATCGCCTTCGGTGGCGTAGGCCATGGCGGTGACAAGCGCGCCTTCGTCGATGTCTTTGATCAGCTTTGGCACATCCAGTGGTTTCACGCGTGTTGCGATGTGCGCGTAAGTGAAAATGCGGCGGCGCACAGCGTCGGCAAATTCGGCGTCTTTTTCGTCCAAAGAACCAAGCACTTCGTCGCGCGTGGCTGTCGACGCGCTGTTGAGGATTGCGCCCAGTCGGTCCTCTGGCCCTTCCTTGAAAGCTTTTGGGGGACGATCTTCGATCTGACAAGCCAGCGTCAGGCCAATACGATCTACCGCCTCAGGCGTGATGCTTTCGGTCATCGACATGGCAAAGGTGATGCGGCGGGCCTTGTCGCCCGGCAGTTTCGCCAAGATTTCTGCGGCCTTGTCCACCGGCAGTTTGGAGATCAGAACGGCAGAGACCTCTATGCTCTCACCGTCCACCATTTCGATCAGTTCCGGTGTGGACAGTTCTTTGATCCGCGCCCAAGGATTGCCGATCATGCGCACACCGGCCTCTTTACGCAGACGGGCCTCTGTCATCGGACTGATCTGGCCTTGCAGCACATTCAGCGCACCTGAGATGCCATTGGGGAAAGAGAGACCAATCGATTCAAGCTCTTGCGCGAACTCCATAAGCACGTCGGCGAGGGTTTCCCGGTCGATGTAGCCCATGTCTCCCATCATGTAGGTGAGGTCTGCCTGATGGTTATCAGACAGTTCCGCCAGCGCGAGTTCCGCCCCTTCGTTGAGCAGAAAGCGAACAATAATGGCCGCTTTCTGCGGGCGGGAGAGATTGGTTTTGCGCATGCCGCCGAAGCTCGGCATGTCTTCAACGCCACCCAGCGGTGCCAAAGGAATCGCATTGTCCATCAAGGTCTCCATATGTCTTGAGCGCCAATCAATCACCCAAGCCTAAAGAAACCCTGAATAAGTTGGTTAATAATTGAAAGTTGTGCCTGTCCGAATGGCTTCTGCCAAAGATGCTTCCGGCCAGCTTCCATCGCCTCCACGATCCCGGATTTCTTTTAGCTCAAGCCGTGCCAAATCCAGGCGTCCGGCTTCCACATGCGCTTGTCCCAGATAGGACCGTGCCAGAAGGTTACTTGGGTTCTTTTTCAAAGCTTTGTCATAGAAAATCAGGCCAGCATCTACATTGCCTAATTTGCGATGCGTAAAACCCCAATAGGTCAGCGCTTGGTCGGACTCTTGATCGGATAGGGTGGCCAGTACAGCCTGCGCTTCTGCTGCCTGCCCGGCGTAGGCCAACGCCCGAAGCTCGTTGATCCGGTCTTGATCTGTCAAAGAGCTGTCTTGCTGTGGCACGCATTTACCTTTGCTTTCGCTAAAGACGTTGCCCTTAGTACAGATCACAGTTTTTGGCTTGGGCTCTGATGACCCACTACCCGCCGCCCAAACTGGGCTTGCCAATGTGGTTGCCAAAGCAATCGAAATCAGTCCGCGCGTTAAAGCCATCATGAACTCCACTCTTGTGTTTACTCGTTAGAATTACGGTAGCATGGGCTGTGTGGATGCAAAAATCACGGAGCCGTCAGAATAAGGAAACAAAAAAGGCGCACCCGGATGGATACGCCTTTCGATGGTTTTATGTCGTCGTGTTAGTTCTTGAAAACGCGGGCAAAAATCGTGTCGACATGTTTGGTGTGGTAGCCCATGTCAAACTTCTCATTGATGCCATCAACGCCCAGTGCCGCCACAACATCGGCATCCGCTAGAAGCTGCTCTTGGAAGTCCACACGCTCTTCCCAAACTTTCAGCGCATTGCGCTGTACCATGGCGTAGGCGTCTTCACGAGACACACCGGCTTGGGTCAGCGCCAGCAGAACGCGCTGTGACATCACCAGACCTGGGAATTTGTTCATGTTGTCGAGCATGTTCTCTGGGAAGATCAACATCTTGTCGACAACACCGGCCAGCCGGTTGAGAGCGAAGTCTAGGGTTACAGTGGCGTCTGGGCCAATACCGCGCTCAACGGAAGAGTGGGAAATGTCCCGCTCATGCCACAGCGCGACGTTTTCCATCGCCGGGATTACGGTCATACGCACCAGGCGCGCCAGACCGGTCAGGTTTTCGGTCAGAACAGGGTTTTTCTTGTGAGGCATCGCAGAGGAGCCTTTTTGGCCCATGGAGAAGAATTCCGCGCCTTCCAGCACCTCGGTACGCTGCATGTGCCGAATTTCGACAGCGATGTTTTCAATCGACGAGGCGATCACACCCAGCACAGCAAAGAACATAGCGTGGCGATCACGTGGGATCACTTGGGTGGAGATTGGCTCTGGGGTCAGGCCCAGCTGCTCACAGACGTGCTCTTCTACAGCTGGGTCGATGTTGGCGAAGGTGCCAACCGCGCCGGAGATGGCACCGGTTGCGATCTCTTCGCGCGCTTGCTGAAGGCGGGCCTTGTTGCGGTCCATCTCGGCGTAGAAACGCGCGAAGGTCAGGCCCATGGTGGTTGGCTCTGCATGGATGCCGTGGGAGCGGCCAACACGCAGGGTGTCTTTGTGCTCAAACGCACGTTTTTTCAACGCGGCCAGTACCTTGTCCAGATCGGCCAGCAAAATGTCGGCGGCGCGCACAAGCTGCACGTTCAGGCAGGTGTCCAGCACGTCAGAGGAGGTCATGCCCTGGTGCACAAAACGTGCTTCTTCAGAACCAACATGCTCCGCTAGGTGAGTCAAAAACGCGATTACGTCATGCTTGGTCACAGCTTCGATCTCGTCGATGCGCGCCACGTCAAACTCAACGTCTTTGGCTTTCCAAACCGCGTCCGCGTTTTCTTGCGGGATCACACCCAGCTTGGCCTGTGCGTCACAGGCATGCGCCTCGATCTCGTACCAGATTTTGAATTTGGTTTCAGGCGACCAAACGGCAACCATATCGGGGCGGGCATAGCGCGGGATCATAATCTCAGCCTTGCATTGTTAGCTATTGGGGTCGCGGCCCGTTTAGACGGTGCAACTCAAAACAGCAAGGTTTTCACGCTGCAATGCGGCGATTTCGTGCAGAAATCACTATACAACCGCTTGGATCGCGTGTCCTATGGGACCCATATTTGATTGGAGGCATTTATGCTTAAGACGTTGAAGCGGGGATGCTTGCTGCTAGGGGTCGCCCTGTGCGGGGCGCCTATGTTGGCGAAAGCGGACACGCAAGTTGTTTACAGTGATCAGACCCGCAATGTGTTTCAGGTGGATGTGCCTGATTTCTGGAACTTACGAGTGGGCGGACCCAGAGAGCTGTCTCCCGACGGGGATGAAGACATTCGTGCCGTAGAGCGCGTGTTCGGTTTGGAACCGGAGAGCGACCACGGCGTTTGGGTGGGACTGATTTCGCCACCCCGGTTCCGCTCTCTGGAGGATGCAAAGGAATATGCGCGTAGCCTGAGCGGACAGTTGGCAAAGACTACCGAAATCCTTAGCGCAGAGGACCGTCGTGTCGGTAACTATCCCGCGACAGTGATTACTGGTACCGGGCGGCGGGACGGTCGGCCTGTGTCGTTTAATGTGACCATGCTCGACATCAAAAACGGACGGGTGGTCGTGGCGCTGACAATCATGTCTCAGGGCTTTGACCAAAGTGCCTTGGCTGACGTGAACGCCATTCTCACCTCAATCAAAGCACGCTAAGGAGGCCGGATTATGAAGTCTTTTCAGAGACCTTTGAAGCTTTTGGCGGCCTTGGCGACCGGGACCTTGCTGTTGAGTGCGTGTGAAAACACGGGTGGAAGCAGGTACACGGGTGCCTATTATGACTCAATGATGTGGAACGACTATTACTACCGTCCATATCCGCCACGCCCAGAACGCCCCCCTAAACCTGAACACCCGATTGAGCGTCCCCCGGAACGTCCGGTGCACCCAATCGCACCACGCCCGCCAGTCACACGGCCCACGCCGCGACCTCGACCGACACCCCGGCCCGCCCCTCGTCCGTCGCCGCGACGCTAAGGGGACAGGTCACGCCAATTGCGTGACCACTTCGCTGGATTGCTCCAAGGTGCGATGCACAGGACAGCGGTCGGCGATTTCCGACAACCGGGCGCGCTGCTCTTGGGTAAGGGCGCCCTCCAAGTGAATTTTGCGTCGAAACTGATCCACTTTTTGCCCAGCTGGGGCCTCGGCATCTGCGGCGTGGATTTTGTCATGGCACACATCCACCCAAACATGATCCAAAGGCCAGTTTTTGCGTCGCGCATACATACGAATAGTCATGGAGGTGCAAGCGCCGAGGCCTGCCGACAAGAAACCATAAGGCGTCATGCCACGGTTGCTGCCGCCATAGGCCAGCGGTTCATCCGCCAAGGCATGATGAAATGGTCCGGCGTTCACATCTTGTAAGAACCCCGCCGGATTGGCTTCTGACACACGCACAACACCCTCTGGCGCACCGGGTGGCGGGGCAGGCGGAGTCAATGTCAGATACCGCCCCACCCAGGAGGTAATCACTTCCGCGGCGTATTCCGCGTCTTTGGGATTGGTGATTAAGTGATCGGCGTCATCCAATGTGACAAAGCTTTTTGGGTGTTTGGCGGCTTCAAAGATCTGCGCGGCGTTGTCGATACCGACAGTGGCGTCCCGAGGCGCATGCAAAACAAGCAGCGCCTTGTTCAAGTTCGCAATACATTTTCTGAGGTTTTGGTTGGAGATGTCCTCCAAAAATGACTTCCTGATTTCAAATGGTCGACCGCCGAGGGAAACCGTTGCTTGTCCGTCGGACGCGATCTGGTCCGTGTGCGCCTCAAACTGATGCGCGACGTGCGCAGGATCAGAGGGCGCGCCTATGGTGACAACCGCCTTTGCTGTGTCAATCTGTGTGGCTGCGCGCAAGACTGCCGCGCCTCCCAAGCTGTGCCCAATCAGCAAATCGGGCGCCATATTTCGGCCTGAGAGGTACTGAGCGGCTGCGATCAAGTCTTCCACATTGCTTGAAAAATGTGTGTTGGCAAATTCGCCGTGGGAATGACCAAGGCCAGTGAAATCAAACCGTAAAACCGCGATGCCCATGGTGGCGAGTCGGGCTGCAATCCGGCGCGCAGCGGGAATGTCCTTTGAGCAGGTGAAGCAATGCGCAAATACTGCGGTTGTAAGATGTGGGCCGTCCGGTAGATCGAGGCGCGCGGCCAGCGTGTCGCCAGCGTGGCCGGCAAATGTAATGCGTTCGGTGGGCATGAGGCGCTCCTGTGTCGTGTTGTCCCAATGTGGGCTGAATGCACGGGGGAGCAAAGCCACTGCCACACAATCTCACGGCAAGGTGACTTGATGCGAGCGGCGCACAACGCAACGGCACCAAAATTTGGGGATGCCATAGTGGCTTGGCTGCGGTACGCCTGTTGTCATGACAGAAATCTTGCAGACCTGCATTCCTTATGACGCTCTGGCCGCCCGCCCGCTACCGGGCGTAGCGCCACTAAATCTCGAGGATTGGTTGATCGTTGATGACGCCTATGCCGCGCAAATGTCTCTGCGGTGCAGCCTGTTATCGGAAAAACCTAATCTGGTTTCTGCTTTGTCCGAAGCGTCGTTGCCTGCTGCACAGGAAGTGCTGGATATGGCGCTGGATCAGCTGGCGCGCCACGTGGATTTCGATGTCGGGCCGCAAGCGGTGCACTGTCCTGATGGGCGTGTCGTTGCCATTGATAGGGCGCAACCGCTACGCACGCTTGGACAGATCATTCAGGAAGATATTTGCCTTATGGAGAAAGTTGACGACGAACATGTGCTGACCGGCGCGGTTTTGTGCTTTCCAGCCAGTTGGACCTTGGCGGAGAAGTTCATGCGCCCGTTGATCGGCATTCATGTCCCTGTCGCGGAGTATGATGATAACATCGCCAAACGGGTCCAACGGCTCTTTGACGGCGTAAGGGCAGGGCGGCCTTTGTGGCGCAAAAACGCGCTGTGGTATGATGACCCGTCGCTGTTCACACCGCGTCTGGAAGATGCACCGCGTGATCCTGTGCCGGCACAGACCGGCGCATATCTGCGCTCGGAAAAGCAATGCATTCTGCGCTTGCCCAAAACGGATGCGGTGGTGTTTTCTATCCACACTTTCATGGTGCGGCGTGAACAAGTGATGCATGCGCCCGCAGCCCGATAAAGCAGCAGGCGCCGAAGGGGGTTAGACTTTCGCTCGCTGCAACATTCCAAACAGATCGCGCGGATCGTCCGGGTCGGCCAGCATATCCAGATCTTCGTGGAACGGCGTTTGAGCCACCTTGTCGCGAATATAGCGCAGGGCGGAGAAATCCTCGATGGCAAAACCAACGCTGTCAAACAGAGTGATTTGACGCGCGTCTGTGCGGCCTTGCTTCTCTCCTGTGATGACCTGCCAGAGCTCAGTGACCGCAAAATCCGGGTCCATCTGCTGGATTTCGCCTTCAATGCGGGTTTGCTCGGGGAATTCCACAAACACGTCGGAACGTTCGAGAATGCCCTTGGCCAGCTCCGTCTTACCCGGACAATCCCCACCAATGGCGTTGATGTGCACTCCTGCACCAACCATGTTGTCGCTCAGGATGGTGGCGTATTGTTTGTCCGCAGTACAGGTGGTCAGGATCTGCGCGCCCTCAATGGCCTCTTCTGGCGTTTTACAGACGACAACTTCCAAGCCGCTATCCACGAGATTGGCCGCGCATTTCGCCGTGGCCGCTGGGTCTTTGTCGTAGAGGCGTACGGATTTCAGGCCGATGATGGCCTTCATTGCCAGGGTCTGAAACTCCGACTGCGCGCCGTTGCCAATCATCGCCATTGTGTCGGCCCCTTTGGGCGCAAGGTGCTTGGCCGCCATGGCGGAGGTCGCAGCAGTGCGCAACGCGGTCAGAATGGTCATTTCTGTCAGCAGCACAGGGTAGCCCGTGTAAACATCCGCCAGTAGACCAAAGGCTGTCACAGTCTGAAGGCCCTCGGCTGTGTTCTTAGGGTGCCCATTCACATACTTGAAGCCATAGGCCTCACCGTCCGAGGTTGGCATCAGCTCGATTACACCTACATCACTGTGGCTTGCCACGCGGGGGGTCTTGTCAAACAATTCCCAGCGCCGGAAGTCTTCTTCAACATAGTCGGCCAGATCTTTGAGCATTTGCTCTACACCAACGTGGTGCACAAGGCGCATCATATTGTCGACCGAAACAAAGGGAACAAGAGCTTTTTCAGAGGGTTGTGTCATTTAATTGATCCTCAGTATCACGAGAAGCTACGTGTCGGACGGTCGAACACACGACGTCCAAGGGCTGAAGCGGCCAAGTCGACCATCAACTTGGCAGTGCGTCCGCGTTCGTCCAGGAACGGGTTGAGTTCGACCAGATCGAGGGAGGTCATAAGTCCGCTGTCATGGAGCATCTCCATCACCAGATGTGCTTCGCGCACGGTTGCGCCTCCGGGAACCGTGGTGCCAACGGCAGGGGCCACGGATGGGTCGAGGAAGTCGACATCTAGCGAGACATGCAACATGCCGTTATGAGCCGCCACGTGCTCCAGGAATGCCGCAAGTGGTCGAGCTATCCCGTTTTCATCAATTTCGCGCATATCGTGACGGCGGATTTTCGTCGCTTGCAACGTTTCCCGCTCCGCATCGTCCACCGAGCGCAGGCCTATCATGCAGATGTTTTCTTCAGGAACCGGATTCTGCACAGCAGGGAAGGCGTCAAAGCCTTCACGCCCTGCAAAATAGGCCACTGGAGTACCATGCAAATTGCCGCTGTCTGTGCTTTGCGGCGTGTGAAAATCCGTATGCGCGTCCAGCCACAGGACAAATTGCGGACGCCCTTTGCTGGCCGCATGGTTTGCAACACCGGCGACCGTGCCTGCCGAAAGGCTGTGATCGCCTCCTAAGAAAATTGGGAAGCCGTCGCGCATGGCAGTTTCCGCTGCTTTAGTGAGCGCCTCAGTCCATGCAATGGTTTCATTGAGCGCATGAAGCGCGTGATCCTTCGAGTCCGCCTCAAAAGGTGCGGGGCTCAGGTTGCCAAGGTCTTGAACGCTGTGGCCCAAATCTTGCAACGTTTCGCCCAGTCGGGCGGTGCGGTAGGCGTCTGGTCCCATCAGGCAGCCACGGCGGCGTTTGCCGCTATCCACCGGAGCGCCCACCAGCAAGCAGTTTTTCTGTGTCATTCTTGATCCCATGTTCGGCGATGAGCAAAAAATCATTCCGAAATGGGTTGATTTGCACCCCTCATTTTGCACATAACGGGCAGTGTTTTCTCAAATCGGCAAATAGGGCTGTTCAATATGGACGACATCGATCGAAAGCTGATCTCCGCGCTGCGCCATGACGCGCGCGCATCATTGTCGGATTTGGCTATCGACCTTGGCGTATCACGTACCACCGTACGTGGTCGGATTGAACGCTTGCGTCAACGCGGGGACATCGTCGGGTTTACCGTGGTCCTGCAAGAAGACGCCAAAAGCGATCCTGTGCGGGGGCTGATGTTACTCGGTATTGAGGGGCGGGGCACTGATCGAATAGTGCGTCAACTCACAGGTTTGACGGCCGTACGCGCGATTCACAGCACGAACGGACGTTGGGACCTCATTCTGGAACTGGGTACGGATACTCTGGATCATTTAGACGAGGTGCTGACACAAATCCGTCGTTTGGACGGCGTTGCGACAAGTGAAACCAACTTGCTGCTGTCAACGCGCAAATCTGGTTGAGAAATTGCGCGTTATGATTTGATTTATTTGAGTTTTTTAATGGCGTAAATCCAGAAGCCAGCAGCGCCAAGAGACAGTAACGCGTTGTAGTTGGCCATGGAAAGGCCGAGGAGGTCCCAAGGGATCTCGTCACAGCGCACAAGCGGTGCAGACATGATCTGATTAAACAAATCATCCGCGCTCATGTTGGATACGTCGGAGCTGGTGCAGGTGGACGGCCCCTCCCACCATTTCCGTTCAACGCCTGTGTGATACAGTCCAACAAGGCCGGATATAGCTGCACCGGCCGCAGCGAGATAGGCCAGTAAACCAAGGCCCGTCACAATAGCCAGAAGGCCTGCACCCGCGGCCAGCCAATGCGGGTAGCGCTGGTAGTAACACAGCTTGCAAGGCGGCATTTCGCCAATGAATTCAAAGCCCCAGGCCCCAAGGATCATCGCGACCGAGAAGCCAGTCAAAAGCACATAGGCCAGTTTTTGTGTCAGTTTCATAGATAGTTCACCGCAAGAAAGCCGCCAAACAGGAGGATCAGGAAGAGAGTTGTCACAAGGCCCAAGCGCTTTTCGATAAAGTCGCGTACAGGGGCACCGAATTTGCGCAACAACGCAGCCACCAGGAAAAATCGGATACCACGGGCCAGAACTGAGGTCGCCATAAACGTCGCCAGCGGCATGTGTGTGAACCCGGACATGATGGTGATGACCTTGTAGGGGAAAGGCGTGATGCCTGCTCCCAGGACAGCCCAGAAGCCAAAGTCATTGAACCGTGTGGAGAACTCCGCCACCGCATCGGCTTTGCCAAGCGACTGCAAAATTGGCTCGCCAATGGTTTCAAAGGCAAAGAACCCGATTGCATAGCCAAAAAGGCCGCCAATCACCGACGACACCAACGCGACCAGCGCAATCAGCCACGCCCGACTCGGGCGGGCCAGAATCATCGGAATCATCAAAACGTCAGGGGGGATTGGGAAAAATGAGCTTTCGGCAAAGCTGACGATGGCCAGGGCCCACAACGCACGTGGATGATCCGCCAGGCGCATGGTCCAGTCATAAAGGCGTTGCAGCATAAAAAGTCCTGTTTGCCTGTTTTCTTTGTTGTGGCATCCTGCCTAGGGGTTTGTCTTTGAAGTGCAAGCAAATAATCTGTGAACGTGTTTTTGCAGGCGATTTCTCGCAAAGAAAAAAGATTGCGTTTTGAGGCTGGACCTTCCCCAAAACCTTGGCTAAATCAAAGCCGTGGCCCAAGTGGCGGAATGGTAGACGCAGGGGATTCAAAATCCCCCGATGGCAACATCGTGAGAGTTCGAGTCTCTCCTTGGGCACCACATCTCCGCATTAAGTATCAGTAAATTAAAGAAAAAAGGCAAAGTCTTTCGACTTTGCCCCACATTTTACCCCAAACTCGGCTTTCGTTAGGATCAGGATTCTTCAAACAATCCCTCCACCTCTGCGGTCTTCAAATAGGCCGTAGTATGCTCGTTGCCGCCGAGCTTGTAGGTTTTCAGCAGCCATTGCCTTATGAACTGCCAAACTTCGTCCTAGATAAGCCACCTAAGTGATGCGTAAACTTTGCATGGAGAGCAGCGAGGTTAACTCACTTACTTCACGTGACTACATCAGCCCAGAATTTACGGTAAACTCTAGACGCGTCCTGCTTGTATCGACGTCACTAGCTGGTGCTGCCTGTTAGAGTGGGCGGAAACCGGTCATTCGCTGCATTGGTGAAAGATGTCTGCTTTGCCTGGTGTGAAGACCCACGTACGCATTGTCGATTGCTCCACGCGGCGATCTTGATCGTGCAAACAAAAGCGTGACTGTTGAAGTGGCTTGGGCACTCTACGCATCACTTAGGTGTTTGGTGTGCGCCAACTGGACAACAATTGGCGCGCATTTTGCTATGTCGAAACGTGCGATACATCCTTGTCTGGCGAGTAGATGTCCAAGATGTTCCAGTGTCCGGTCGTTGGCGTGGGATTGTTGATCATTGGGACATCCAAGACCGTGGGCTTGCCGCTGGCAATGGCCGCTTCCAGCGCCGGTAACAACTCGCTTGCTGAGGTAACACGAATGCCTTCAGCGCCATAGGCCCGAGCAATTTCTGCGTAGCCAGGCCCATTTGTTGGGGCGTCCGGGGTGCCGGGGAACGTGGTGCCGTAGGTTAGCCCGTAGTGCGCTTTCTGTAGGCCTGCGATTGTGCCGAACGCATTGTTGTTCATCACCAGCCAGATGATCCCCAGATTCAGCTCAACCGCGGTGGCCAACATCGACGGGTTCTGACCAAATCCGCCGTCGCCCACCAGACTGAGAACGACTTGGTCCGGCGCCGCCAACTTGGCTCCAATCGCGCCGGGGGGGCCAAACCCCATGGTGGCGAAGCCGCCCGGAGTGAGGATGGAGCCTGGGGTCAGGATGTCAAACTGCTGTCCAACACCGTTTTTGTTCCACCCGACATCGGTTGTGATGATTGCATCCTCTGGTAGCGCTTTGCGTGTGTCCGCAAGAATTCGCTCCGGCATCATTGGGAACGCTGTTGAGGTTTGCATTTCCGCATTTGAAGCTTTGAACGCAGTGCGGAACTTGACGATTTCTTCCTTTTTGTCTGTGCGATCCAAGCCGTTTGGATACACTTCACGCGCGACCCTATTGAGGACACGCAGCGCCGCTTTGGCGTCGGCGACAACACCGATTTCGGTGGGATAGTTGCGACCGATCTCCGTAGGTTCGATGTCGATGTGGATCACTTTAGTTGTGTCGGTTTTGCCACCAATGTTGAATGTATAGCCGGGGTACCAGCTGGAGCAGTCCGCTTCCTTAAACCGCGTGCCAACAGCAAAAACGGTGTCAGCGTTCAGGCAAGATTGGTTCACCAACTCGGTGCCCCAGAAGCCGGTCATGCCCATGACCAGAGGATGATCATCCGGAAGCGCACCTTTGCCCATCAAGGAATGCGCAACAGGCAGGCCCATGTGATCCACAAACTCGCGCAGTTCTTCGCTGGCCTGTGCCAGAAGAATGCCGCCGCCCACGTAGGCGACTGGCGCTTTGGAAGATGCCAGTTTCGCAACGATTTGACGGGCCATTTCGTCGTCAATCGAAGGCTTTACCAAAGCACGGGTGTTTTGGGCGACCCTGTCAAAAGTGTCTGACGGAATCACTTCGGAAAAGATGTCCATTGGTACGTTCACTAAAACCGGACCTGGTTGACCACTTTCGGCGAGATGGAAGGCCTTTTCAAGTATCTCAGCCATCAAATCCGCGCGGTCCACACGCCAAGCACGCTTCACAAAGGGGCGGTAGATCTCCCACTGAGCAGCGTCGGCATGCAGGTTGACCTCCTGATGCGGGTGCTTGCCATAATAGTGCGTAGGAATGTCGCCGGCGATCACAACCATTGGAATACAGTCCAACGCGGCATTTGCGACCCCGGTGGCGCAGTTGGTCAAACCAGGGGAGAGGTGTGAAAGCACCACCGAGGCCTTGCCTGTCACGCGGGCATAGGCGTCTGCCGCGTGGCTGGCGATTTGTTCATGGCGTACTGTGACAAAATCAATCGGGCTTTCCGCCAAAGCGGCCAGCACCGCGATATTGGTGTGCCCGCAGAGACCAAAAACGTGCTCAACGTCACGACGTTGTAGGAAGTCGACGATGTGTTCCGCGACGGTTTTGTCGTCTACTTTGGTGCCGTCCATCACGCGACCTCCTGTCCAAAAAACTCACCAAACAGCTCTTCTTCGGAAGGGCGGTCTTCAGCGATTGGGCGGCTGACCCACGTGTAGTTCATCATGTGTTTCATGGTGACATTCTCGTTGGTGATGTTGCCACCCCAAATGCCGCACCCAAGAGAAGAGGTCATGGGCATGCCGTTTGTCCATGCACCTGCATTGGCCTTGGATTGCGGTTGGCGCACCATCATCCGGCTTACCGGCGCGAGGCGTGCAAGTTGGTCAATGTGATCATCATTGTGGCTGTAGATGCCGCAGGAATGCCCTTTGCCACCGGTGGCGTAAATTTTGCTGACGGTGTCCAGCGCGTCGTCGAATGTCTCAAAATGATAGAGAGCCATGAGCGTGGTGAGCTTCTCTTTGGAGAACTTATGCTCAGGGCCGATTTGGCCTTGGTTTTCGACCATCAGGAACTTGCGGTCCTCGGGAATTGAGAAGCCAGCAACTTCCGCAGTTTGCTGCGGACGACAGGCGATTGTCGGGAACGTACGGTTGCCTTTTTCATCCCACATCGCGGCTTCAAGAAGTTTCTTTTCTTCTTCGGAGCACAGGTAGCCGCCTTCGGCTTCAAGCGCCTTCACCATATCCTGATAGATGGAACGCTGAATGATAATGTTGCCGTCTGCGGAACAGCCAGACCCAAAGTCAGAGGTCTTGGAGATACGTGTGTTTTGCGCAGCAATGTCCAGATCAGCGGTCTCGTCGATCACGATGGAAGAGTTGCCTGCGCCAACGCCATAGGCTGGACGACCCGAGCTATACGCGGCCTTGACCATGGGTTTGCCGCCCGTGGCGAGGGTCAGATCACAAACCTCCATCAAATGTTGGGTCATGGGGATGGAAGGTTTGCGGATGGACTGAAAAAGGTCCTCTGGCGCACCGGCCGCGCGGCAGGCCGCGCGCATAACTTCGACCATCTCGTAAGTGGTTTGCGCGGTGCGGGGGTGCGGGGAAAATATCACCGCATTGCGCGCGTTTGCGGAAGACACGCCAGTGACTGGAGGGGTCATCGCAGGATTGGTCATAGGGATCAGAGACGCAATCACACCCGCAGGCTTTGCGTATTTCACGAGCCCTTTTGCTTCGTCGACCTCAACAGCGCCTGTTGACGGTGTGCGCAAGACATCACGCAGCACCATGTGAATCTTGAAGCGCTTTCCTGGACGTCCCTCACGGTCCCCAATGCCACTTTCGTCTACGCCTTGTTTCGCAAGACGCGTGAAGGTGTCTTCGTTACCGGCGTACCATGCAATGGCCTGAGACAACCGATCGAGGTCCGCCTGACTCCAGTCTTCGATCTGGGCCATGGCCGCGCGTGCGCGGTTGACCATCTGCGCGACCAGTTCGCGCTCTTCGTTAGTGAGCTCTCTGCCCATGGTGTTCCTCATTGATGGATGGGGTGGAAGGGTCCGACAGGCGGCGCTGAGAGCGTGCCTCTCCGAATGTGCGTTTTGCGTGGGTCAAACAGCGACGGGCATGCTCCTCGTAGCCAAGTTCCGCCACGCGGCTCTGATTGGGCAACTCAATGCAGTAATCCACGGGCGGCATGCGTTCGATAATGCCGGCAAAATCGATCCAGCCTTCTCCGGGATACAACCGCGCATCTCGCGCAAGCTGGATCATCCCAGCGCGTGTATCCGCGATGCCCGGCAGGCAATCGGAAATGTGCAGGAAATGTAGCAAGTTAGCCGGGACATGCAGCAACTCACCCAAATCAACGCGGCTGAGGTGAAGGTACAGAGTGTCGACAAGAATACCGCCATTGGGTTGGTCCGCGGCCGTCACAATATCGAGCACTTCGTCCAATGTGCGCAGACGTGAAAAGGAGGGAAACTCGAGGTCGATTGTCAGCCCATATGGCGCGGCGAGTTCACATGTCTCTGCATAGACGTCGATGAGAAAGTCTCGGTCGTCTCGCGTGTTGGTCCAAGCACTCATGATCATGCGTTTGGCGCCAAGTTCACCGCCGATTTCCAAAGACCGTTCGAAACTTCGAGGGTCTACATCTTCTGTGATGCGCGCCAGCTCGACATCCAGCACGCGCAATCCGGTTGTCGCCAAAGCCGTCTTTGTGGCCTGAACCTGCGACTTGCTTACCGGAGACTGGGTGAACTCTCCGGGGACGTGCATGGGAATAAAGCGTGGACTTACAGCGTCATACCCTGCGCGCGCCGCGATGTAGACCAATTCCGGCGGGGTACAATTGATCAAAGTGAGGTGCGCAAGGGAGTAAAGCGAGGGGGAGCTCGCCTCAAACTGTGGTCCGTTCATTTTGCGCGCCTCCCAGCGAATCCAATTCATCACACAAACATGAAAATATCAGATGTTTTTAAAAATATCAACTTTTCGATTGGACCAAAGAAAAAGACCGCCTGCGGTGACAGGCGGTCAAGTAAATCCCCATTTTTATTGTTATTATACCTGCACCCAAGCACCTGAGGCCGCGTTGCTCCGTACGGCCGCGTCCACAAAGGCAACGCCATTCGCGCCAGCCTCAACACTTGGAAAATCCAGCCAATCTGTCGGCGATGAAACCCCATCCTTATGCCCAGCAACCGCCAAGGCCAGTTCAGCGTACAACGTGGCCCAGGCCTCAATGATGCCTTCAGGAAACCCCCGCGCGGTGCGGATCAAACGTTCAACATGAGGCGCGACCTCGTGACCGTGGCCTCGACTTATGATCCGATCGGCCTCCCCAAAACGGTTGAACTTAAGCCGCTCAGAGTTCTCCAGATCCCATTCAATGCCGCCTTCGCTGCCATAAATGCGTAGCCTGAGGCCTCCGCGATTCCCGGGTGCGAGCCGTGTGGCCATAAGTGTACCAGGAACACGCCCGTCAAATTTCGTGCGCATGAAGACCGTGTCTTCCAGGGGCTTTGGCGCGCCGCAGACATGAAACTCAGCCTGTAGATCGGTTAGAGAAAGTCCCGAGACAAAGCTGGCCAGATGCGCAGCGTGGGTGCCAATGTCACCAACGCAGCTGGTTGGGCCGGAAACTTTGGGATCAAGTCGCCACTTAACGTGAGGCGCATCCGCGACTTCTTCGGGCACCATCCAGTCCTGCATGAATTCCACGTGAATCTGATTGATCTCTCCAATGCCACCTTGAGCCACAATGTGTTTTGCCTGGCGCACCATGGGGAAACAGGACATCACATACCCGACACCAAAAATTTGTTTGGCCTCTTGGGTGGCCGCAACAAGGGCACGTGCCTCTTCCATTTCATTGGTCAAAGGCTTGTCGCAGATCACCGAGATACCGGCCTCCAGAAACGCTTTGGCTGCAGGAAAATGCATGTTGTTCGGTGTGGTTATCATAACCGCATCCACCCCCTGCGGATGGTCGGCTTCTGACGCCGCCATGGCCTCAAAAGAGTCATAGATTCGATCCGGCTCCAGGTACCAAAGCTTACCGCGTTCTGCGCTGCGGGCTGGGTCTGAACTCAAAGCGCCCGCAACAACTTCCCACTGGCCCGTCAGGCGGGCTGCGGTCGCTTGGGTTTCTGATATCCTGCCGCCTCCGACGACACCAAGCCTCAAACGGCGTGACAGACGTGGGAAAGGGCCCTCAAAGCTCAGGTCGGCGGGAAGAAGTTTGTGCGACATTTTACAACTCCTGACCTGGGAAAGAGGCGCCGTTTGGCAGCAACTCAACCGCGAGAAAAACACTCGGTGTGATGGTTTCATATTGATGCCATGGATAGTTGCCGTTGGCATCATACATCGGGCGATGTGTGGTGCCGGGCGCCATTGGCTCTTCCAGATACAAGGTGCCGACGTCCTTTTCCCGACATTGCTGCATTTTACCAAAGCCAACGACTTGCGTGTGGACCTCTCGAAAACCCGGAACGGGGCAGAACGGGTGATCTCTGTGCAGGCCCACATTCAGCGGCACAGAACCGGAGTGATACATGGTCAATCCCAGATCTCCCTTGATGGACTTGGGGGACATGTAGTGGCTAACACCGCGCAAACGTTCCTCGCGTCGCACATCAAAGGCAGAAGGCCAATGGGCTTTGATTTCATCAAAGAAGGCCTCATCGTCGTCGCGATCATCAAAGCCTTCAATGAGCAAACAGCGATCCACGTCAGACAGCGTGCAATCCTGAACGATTACAGACGTCAACGGTGCCAGAGACTGATGTTCAATAGATATTGCGTTCCTTCCCAAGTTTAGGGCGATAGCACGGGTGTCCAAATCGTAGGTTGTGACATTGGTGAGCAAGCGAACGGTGAAGAATGGGGCTGCGAAGCTTAGGTTCTCAACTGGCATGAGCCGGGTCCTTGATTGGCGACAAGAAATCAACGGGGAGGGGGGTTGGACGCGCACAGGTTGTGGCAATCTCTTCAAAAGACGAGCTTTGGCCAGAGCGCGCGATAGCGTCCATTACGTCAAACACATGGAAGGCCAACTCGCCGCTCGCGCGCGGCGATCTGTTCTCTTTGACAGCCGCTGCCAAGTCCATCAGTCCAAGGCCCCTGCTGTTTTCGTTGAAGCCATGGTCGGGTGGGGCTTCCTCCCAAAAATCCCGCCCCGTCGGACGTGGCTGATGGCTCCAGCGAGAGGTCTCCTTGGTGCGCAGCCACACGGGGCCGTGAAAGTCATTCGCCCCATGCACCGGGTCAGGATCAGGGATACAAATGGTGCCGGTTTCGCCATAGATTTCAAAGCGAGGCGTTTCGCTGTCCCAGATGTCGAAACTCATTGTCATCTGCCCTAACACACCGCTCTCAAATTGCAAAAGGCTGAGCGAATGCGTGTCCACTTCCACATTCATCCATTCGCCATTGCGCGGGCCGTTTTCGATTTGCCGCTTGTCAAACGTGCGACGCGCCATGCCCGCCACTTTGGAGATAGGGCCAAGGCAAAACACCATAGCGGTCAAATAATAGGGGCCGAGATCGAGCAGAGGCCCGCCGCCGGCCTGATAGTAAAAATCAGGATTTGGATGGTGTCTTTCGGTGCCATGTGTGCCGACATGTGCAAAGACACCTGTCGGTCTCCCAATCGCTCCGTCATCCAAAAGCCTGCGCACAGTTTGCCAACGGCCACCCAGGAATGTGTCTGGCGCATTGCCAATCAGAAGCCCTTTTTGCTTGGCTAAATCCAACAGGGTTTTGCCGTCTTCACGGTCGGTTACGAAAGGCTTTTCCGAATAGACATGTTTGCCAGCCAAGAGTGCTTTGCAGCTGATCTCGGCATGGGCTGCCGGAATGGTGAGGTTCAAAATGCAATCAATGTCGGGATCCGCCAGCAGCTCGTCTGGCGGACACACCTTGGGTATGCCGTGTTGCGCCGCTTTCGCGCGGCTTTCAGCAGGATCAAGACTGGCGCAGGCCACAACCTCTACATGATCGAACTTTGCCAAAGTTGTTAGGTAAATATCGCTTATGCGGCCGCATCCGATGAGGCCGACCCGGAAGGATTTCGGGCGATCTGTCATTCCATTCCTGTTGGTTGGTAGAGAGGGAGATACTTGGGCGGCATTGGCCCTTTGTTGCGCCCGCCCTGCTGCATTTGTTCCCATGCGTGTGACAGGATGCCGACAGAGCGAGACAAGCAAAATAAGCCGCGAGACAGCGGTGCGGGGAAGCCCAGCTCGCAAAAGATCACAGCTGTGGCGCCATCAATGTTCATCGCAATAGCACGGCCGCCGCGTTGTTCCGACAATTCGCGTTGCACGGCTTCCCCAATATCCGCATAGCGCCCAGTCACCGTACCGCTTTCAGAAGAGTCCCGGACAAGCTGCATGAGACGCGGGGCGCGTGGGTCCACAGGCTTGTGAAAGCGATGACCGAACCCGGACACGATTTTCCCGTAAGCGGCACGCCAGTCATTCAGGCCTGCCTTCACTGCATCAGCTAGGGGTTCACCATCGTCCATACGGGCTGAAATGCTAAAGTAAAGTTCGGCGCATTGCTCGCCAGCGCCACCATGAACATCGCCGAGCATGTTCACTCCAGTGGCCATTGCGTTGTTCAGGCCAACGCCACAGGTCGCGGCCATGCGCGCTGCGGCAATAGATGGCGCTTGAGGGCCGTGATCGACGCCAGCAACCAACGCCGCCTCAAAAAGCGCCGCTTTTTCCTTTGAAGGAACTCCCCCGCGCACCATGTGCCAGATCATCTGCGCAAAGCTGACGTTGCCAATCAGGTCTTCAATTGGCTCGCCACGGAACACAATTTGTCCCGGGGCCATATCGATGATTGAAGTGCGCCACCAGTGGCGCACGGCATCTGCATCTTCAGACATGCTCTGTCTCCGAATGTGGTGTTTTCTCGTCAAGAAGCTCGGAAAGGTGAGCGCTCATGCGCGCCACATTGGCCTGACGCCCTGTGATCAATTGGAATGCTTCTGCGGCTTGGTTAAGCGCCATGCCGCGTCCACTCACTACAGGGAGACCACAAACCATAGAGGCCTGCAAAAGCGGCGTTTCCAAAGGGAAGTAGACGATGTCAGCGACCCAAGTGCCGAGCGTTAATTTGGCTGGATCAAAGGCTTTCCTTTGGTCCGCCCCCATACCCAGTGGAGTGGCGTTCACAACGCCATTGGCTTTCACTAAGATGTCGTCCGTGCACAATCGGGAAGGCGCAATTGTACAGCCGGGCCGCAAAGCACTCAGGCGGTCAGAAAGCTCTTGTGCGCGGTCTTGTTGGGGGTCGATGACTGTCAATTTTTGCGCGCCTGCATCCAGTAGCGCCAAACCAACAGCACTGGCTGCTCCCCCAGCACCAAATAGAACACACGTCGTTTTCCGCTGGTTCTGCAGCGCCTCATCTAGAGCTTTAGAAAAGCCACCGTAGTCCGTGTTGTGGCCAATGCGCCGCCCTTCGCAAAACACAACCGTATTCACGGATGCCAACTTCTCTGCGATTGGCGAAAGCTCGTCCACATATGCGACAGCGTCATTTTTGAACGGGTATGTGATATTTACACCCGCAAAACCATTGGCCTCGGCCCATTCCAAACAGTCAGAAACGCTATGGAGTTCCGGATGTGTCTTGGACGGATCAATTCGGTCATAGCGGTAAGCGAAGCCTTGAGCCTTCGCCTCTTGCTCATGGAGTTTCGGGGTAAGCGAACCTGAGGTTTTTTCGCCGATGAGTGCGGCCTTCATGAGACTGCTGGCTCCGTGTATTGATCCGCTGATGCCGCATAGGCTTGTTGCGCTGCCAGGCGAATGGGCGCATTTCGTGCGCCAAAACCGGCATAGCCGCCTTTCCGCTGCACGATCTCGAAGAAGAAGCCGTTGAACATGGTTCTGCTGTAGATTTGGAAATACTCGCCAGCGCCTTCGCGGTCGTAGAGGATGCTGCCAGCTTGCAATCTCGCCACAAAGTCGTCGTCCAATCCAAATGTCGCGCGCAGGTCGGCATAGTAGTTTTGAGGGATTTTGAGACGGCCAAAGTCATGCTGTGCGAGGATTTCGGACGTTTCAAAAATATCATCCGTGAGCAGCGCAATATGTTGCACGCCCGCGCCTAAGCCATCCTGAAGGAATGAAGCGGCCAAAGTATTGCGCCCGACTGCCCCATTGAGGTTCAGGCGCACCTCGCCTTCAGGGCTCTCAATAGCCTGACTGTGCACAACGCCAGACGGGTCCGCAACGTTGTGGATAGGGGCTTTGGACATGTCGAAAGTCGACAGATAATACAGTAGCCAACTCTGCATTTCATCGTGGCGCATGGTTTGCGCCACGTGATCGATACGGCGCAGCCCGGCGGGCTGGACCACCGACTTGTGTTGCACGGGATCAAACTCGATATCCCAAACACGATGAAGGTCAGATTGCTCATCGATAAAGTGAACAACGCTGCCCCCGACACCTCGAATCGCAGGAATGTCGAGCTCACCAATCCCCACAGGTTGAGAGAAGTCTGGCGCGCCAAGTGCCGTTGCGCGGGCGACTGTCTGAGCAGCGTCCTTGACCCGCAGCCCCATGTCACAGACCGACGGGCCATGACCGAGAAAGGCCTTCCGAGCAAAGCCTTCGGGATCCTTGTTGATCACGAAATTGATGGAACCTTGCCGCCAAAGCTCTACTTGTTTGCTGACGTGTTTGCGCTCTCTGCGAAAACTCAGAGCGGCAAGGCTCTCACCTAGCTCACGCGCACTCGCTTCGTCGGACGTGAATTCGATGAACTCAAAACCTGATGCATATACCCGCGCAGGCATCGCAGGGGTGCCAAAAGTCACGCCGGGCTCACTTCGAGCCACTTCATCCAGAAGATTGACCAATGCGCGGTAGCTGTCTCGTGCCAATGTGGTGCCGCCGGGTTGCGGCGCCGTTTCGTTCACGCGGGCAACGGACCATGCGCCTTCGTAGCCACCCCGTGCCAATACTTTGACAAACCCGGAAAGATTGAGAGCGCCAAGTCCTGGAAGCAGCCCAAAGTGGCGCTTGAGGTGACGGATATCGGTTTCCAAACGCGGTGCGTCCGATAGCTGAACATGGAACAGCTTGTGGCCGGGAACTTCTCTCAATCGCGCCGGTTTGGATCCGTCCGCCAGAGAAAAAAATGAATTCAGCGCCAAACCGAAATTTGGTGCGTCCACGCGCGACACCACGTCCAGCGCTTCAATGTCTGTGCAAACAGATTTCGCCCAAGGCAGCGCCATGTACGCAATTACTTGGTCGTGCTTTCGAGCCAGTTCGGCCGCGCGTTTAAGATCGGCCAAACAACTTTCAACGTCTGCGGTGTCATCATTGACGGTTGCAGATGTCACCAAGAGTCCTTTGGCGCCGAGCAACGAGGCTAATTTCAGCTTTTCTTCAAAACGGGCGAAAGTCGCCTCGGTATCTACTTGACCCTCAAGGTCCCGAAACGGCTGCAAGAAACCAACGCCAAGCCCGAGGTCACTTGCGAGCCTGCCAACGTCCGCAGGACTTAACTCCGATGCCGTGATGTCTGGTTCATGGATATCAACGGTGTCAAAACCGGCGTCGGCGATCGCCTTGAGCTTGTCCGCCAGGCTGCCAGGGACCGAAGTTGTAGATACGGACATGACCATCGGATCACCCCTGATAGCCGAACACACGAGGCAGCCAGAGCACCAGATCAGGTGCAAGAAGCAGGACCAAGAGCGCCCCGATCAGGACGGCAAGGAAGGCCCAGATTTCGGCAATGATCTCGCGCAGCGGAATGTCGGTGACGGCGTTGATCACAAAAAGAAGGATACCATAGGGCGGAGTGATCAGGCCGATCATAGAGTTGACCACGACAAGCACTCCAAAGTGCACGAGGTCAATACCAAGTGCCTCGCAGGTCGGAATAAACAGGGGAACGATCACCAAGATGATGGTCGTGGCATCCAGAATGCAGCCCAGAACGAGGATCAGCAGGTTCACCATGATAAGGAACATGATCGGGCTGACATCTGCGCCTTCCAGCATTGCGGAAATCGACTGCGGAACTTGTTCTTGGATGACGATGAAGTTCAGGATGAAGGCGCCGCCGATGACCATTCCGACTGCCGCTGAAGAGCGCGCGCTGTCGATAAAGACCTGAAACAGGCCGCGCAGGGTCAGGGCGCGATAGAAAAACGCAGCCAACAGGAGCGCATAGAATGCGGCAACTGCGGCAGCTTCGGTCGGTGTGGTGACTCCGCCGTAGATGCCGTAAAGCAGGATCGCTGGCATCAAGAGGGCTGGGAAGGCGTTGGCTGTTTTTCGAGGCAACTCTTTTAAAGGCACGGGCTCTTCAAGAGCAAAGTTGCGCTTGCTGGCGAGATAGTAATTCATTGCCATCAGAACCGCCCCCATGATCAGTCCTGGCAGGATGCCCGCCAGAAACAGAGAGCCAATCGATGCTTTCGATACGAGCGCATAGAGCACCATGGGGATGGACGGCGGAATGATCGGGCCAATTGTCGCCGATGCGGCCGTGATGGCCGCCGCATATCCACGGCTGTAGCGATTGTCCTTCGTCATCATCTCGATGATGATCTTGCCAATGCCCGCAGCATCCGCCACGGCAGAACCGGACATGCCCGAGAAAATCAGAGAGGCGACAACGTTCACATGGCCAAGCCCGCCTTTGAACCGCCCAACGGCGGCAACACAGAAGTTCAGCAGCCGGTCTGTGATCGAGCCGGCATTCATGATGTTAGCCGCGACGATAAAGAGAGGCACAGCCAGCAAAATGGTGCTGCGATAGAAACCCTGCAGGATTTTCTCACCCGCCAGGGCAACGTCCAGCCCTGCAACACCAAGGTAGACAATCGAGGCCAGCATGATCGAATAGCCGATGGGCGTCCCGATCCCTGCAAGCACAAAGAGAGTCAGCAGGCACGAAGCAAGTTCAAAGCTCATTTTGTAGTTTCCTGATCTTTGTCGTTATCTTCGTGCGGGACATCCACCCGTGGATGGTCGTCCACAACATTGAACCCCACGACCAACTCAAGTTCGGTTTTCGGAGGTCCGTTGCGAACAATGTCGAACACGAGCCATGCATAGCGGCCGGCGACAACTGCCATAAAGACGAGGTAGATTGAGAACACGTCGCGCAGCGGGATTTTGTTGCCAGTAAAGGGGTTGCGAACTGTCGAGGTCTTGCGGATTTTCATCCAGTCGATGTAGTCCCAAGTCGGCAAGAAACTGTAGAGCACGCCTGCGACAACCGCGAGGGATCCGATAATCGCAAACACCATGCGCACTTTTGTCGGAACCGAAAGATAGATAATGTCGAATTTGACGTGATCTCGCTCGTGCACGACAAATGCGCAGCTGAAAAAGATCACCCAAACCCAGAGAATGCCAATCAGCTCAAGGGTCCAGCCTGCAGGGGTAAAGAAGTAGCGCAGGATGATTTGCAGGAGAAAAATGATGAAGATTGCCGCCAGCATGCCGCCGGCAATCGCTTCTGTAAGACGGGAGAACCCCCTGATAAGCTTTCTCATGAGTGTCCTCCCTCAGTAACGTTTTGCTTAGTTGCCCAGAGCGTTGATTTTATCCAAAACACCATCCGGCCAAGAGGCAGCAAACTCGCTGTCTAGATACATGGACTGAACCTGAGTGCGGAAAGCTGCGAGATCGGGTTCGTAGATCTCCATACCTTGTTCCTTTAAGAAGCTGACAAGGTTTGCTTCTTTCTCAAGTTGTTTTTGACGACCAGACTCCGCTGCGGCATCCGCCGCTTTTTGAACCGTCGCCTGTTGATCCGGGGTCAACCCGTCCCAAACAGCTTTGGACATTGCGATGTAGTTCAGATCAACAAGGTGCGACGTCAGGACGATTTGATTGGTCACTTCGTAAAATTTCGCGTCAACCACGGTGGGCAGTGGGTTGTCCTGACCATCCACTGCACCGGTTGAAAGTGCTGTATAGACTTCGGAGAACGCCATGGGCGTTGGCGCGGCACCAAGGGTTTTGCCAAGGAATTGCCACGCATCGGTGCCCGGCATGCGCAGGTTCACGCCAGCCAAATCCGCCGGTGTCGTCACCGTCAATTCATCTTTGGTTTGGCGCAGGTTTACTTGGCGACGCCCAAGGTACATGACCGATAGCAGTTTGACACCCAGCTCTTCTTCCGCCGTCTTTTTGAACGGGTCCATCAGAGGGTCGTTAAACACGGCTACTTGGTGCGCGGCATCTTGATGTACATACCCTGTCGCAAAGATTGAGAACTCAGGGAAGAACTGTGCCAGCTCCTGCGCAGACGCGATGGACATTTCCAAGTTGCCGCGGCTGATGGCGTCTAGTTCAGTGCCCTGAGCAAAGATCGTGCCGTTGTAGCTTGGCTCATAGTCGGCAAAATCGGCAACCATCGGCGCAAAGACTTCGGCCATGGCCACAGAGCGCTGATCGGTTTCTGAGCCTGATGTTGCCAGGCGAAGCTTCACCTTGTCTTCTGCAAAGGCGCTGCCCGCGGCGCCAAAGGCGACGCCGGTGGCCATGAGCACCGAGAGCGCGGTTCTGCGTGTAAATTTGGTCATCGTCTATTTCCTCCCTTAGACTGATACTCAATCTTCGATGTTTATCATTGGCTGATTTTATTATTTTTGCAATATTTTTTGCAAAATATCAGATATTTTCGACATGAAGCACTGTTTCGGATTGCTTGGTAGCCGTGTCTGGTATGGTTATTGATGTTCCAAGCGTGCAGGATTTTTGAATAGCTTCAACGACCCGAAGGGTTCTCAATCCTTCCCATCCAGACACCAATGGGGATGTTTCTTTCCTGGCCACTTTCACGAAATGGGCGATCTGGTTGACCAAAGGGTCCGATGCGCCCGTCTTCAAAGACGTGGCAGAAATTGGCGTCCACCAGTCTCTTTGCCCCCCTTCGTGAGTCCAAAGCCGGAGATCTGGTATGGAGATCGATCCATGTGAGCCACCAATGAGATAGCTGCTTTCTTGCGTTGACGGGTAAATCGGATATTCGCTGGACGTGAGCTCCCAACTCCAAGGAGAGACAATACTGTCCGACACACTAATTGTGGCGATTGCGCCATTTTGAAAAGTCATGATCGCGGCAGCCACGTCTTCGTTTTCAAAGCCGCGCACTGACGGTTGGGCATAGGCGTGCACTTGAACAATCTCGCCTGCCAAATAGCGCATAAGATCAATGTCGTGTACCAGGTTGACGGAAATTGGACCCGCTCCCTTTTGCTTCCGCCAGGGAGCCACATCGAAGTATCCGTCAGGTTTGTAAAACCAGCAGGATCCCTGAATGCCGCGGACGTTTCCAATTTTGTTGGCATCAATGGCTTCTTTGGCAGCCTTAATGAGCGGGTTGTGACGGCGATGATGTCCAACAAGCAAAGGTACATCTGAAACATCTGCAGCTTGAACAAGTTTTAGGGCGGAGTCTGCATCGACTGCAATGGGCTTTTCCACAAGCACAGGGCAGCCATAAGCAACGCAAGCAAGACCCTGCTCAATATGAAGCGGTGTTGGGGTGGCAAGAATGACACCGTCAGGAGTGACCGTTTGCAGCATCTGACTGAGATCGGAGAAGTATGGGACGCCTATTTGGGCCGCATATGCCTCCCCCTCAGGGGTTTGGTCTACCACTGCCGTCAAGGAAACGTTTTGCAGAGATCGGATCGCGTCGACATGTCTACGGCCAACCAAGCCCACGCCAACAATGGCAATTCTAAACGGATCTGACACCTAAAGTCCCTTCTGCTTCCAAACATGTTCGGCCGCAATGGGGCGCGACTCACTTGATGTTGCGATCGTATGCGCGATTCTTGCGATTTTCAATAATATCTGATATTTTGTTTTTTGTCTGGCGCAAAGCGTGATTGTCGACATGACGCTTGAGTGTTACGTGTTGGATGAAGTTTCGGATATTGAGCAGAACACATGGCAAAGCAGCCTTCCACGATTGGTGCCAGCACCTACCAACAAATCAAGCGAGACATCATTTTTGGCGAGCTTGAACCGGGTTCCAAACTGAAGTTGGAAACGCTTAGAAAACGATATGAAGCGTCTCTGTCCACATTGCGGGAAACGCTCAATCGGTTGGCGAGCGATGGGTTCGTGGAGGCTCCAGAACAAAGAGGCTTCCTTGTTAAACCGGTCTCCAAGGAAGACTTAAAGGAAATCGCAGACCTGCGCGCGCTTATCGAGTGTCACGCTCTTGAGCTCTCTGTCGAAAACGGCGACACCGAATGGGAAGGCAACCTGGTGGCTGCGCACCACAAATTACATTTGATGGAGAAAAAGCTTCTCGGAGGGGACGAGACAGGAAAAGAAGACTGGAAGCGGTATGATTTCGAGTTTCACAAAGCCCTGATTAGCGCATGTAACTCCGAAAATCTTATGGCCATCCATGAGATCGTTTTTGACAAGTACCTCAGGTACCAGATGCTCGTTCTGACTTACCGCGGGCAAGAAGCGGTGGATGAACACAAAGCGATCTTCGATGCCGCCATCGCTCGAGACAGCAAAAGCGCAAATCGCATGCTTAGACAGCACATAAAAAAGGGGTTAGAGCACTCTCTTGATGCGTTTTAGGCGGCGTTCACGTCGTCGCTGTTATTTCTGTGCTTCCAGCCAGTGAAAAACTTTGATGCGGTTCTGCACGAAGTAGACCTACAGGCTCAAAGTTCATCTGTAATTGTCTTGAAACTTCCGACCTCGCGTATCCGACAGCTGACCTTCGCTTCGGTCGGCACCAGTAACCGCTTTGGGCCGTTTGCAGTACTCCTGGCAGTATTATTGTATCATATGACTAAGGCTTTGCAATTCGGCGGAGAAATACCGCTTGCACCTTCAAGCCTGTCACTTTTGGGTTGGCAGTTTACCTTTCTTCCGGCTTTGTTGTTACGTGGGAGCCTAGGCATTTCCATCAGGGAACTTTTATGAAATTCCATCGAAATGGGTTCGAACAGCGACAAATTCATGAATTTCAATGTTTGCAACAATTAACTGTGTGACCTCGAATTTTGCGTCGGCTTGCTCGATTCATCAGAAAATTGATGTCCGAGTAGTACCAAACTCCAAAATAAGCGCTTCAATAGTAAGTTGGTTGAGATCCGAAAAAGTTGCAGCGGCACCAAAACATAGCCACCCGTCAAAACGACAAATTCCGCCCCAAATTCTACCCCACACTCACAGTGCATTATGTTGCAATGGTCTGCTGCAGTTTGCGGAGCATGCCTGTTGCAATCCGCAACAGAAAAAGGTCAGAAGTGCGATTTGCAACAAGTTGCAATAAGAAACAGGTTCCCTCCTTGGGCACCACATCTCCGCATAGACTTACTTTCGCGCGTTCGTTGGAGGGCGTTAAGCCGCCAGCGCTCAATCACGCAATCTGGCGGGATTTGGTTTCTCCCATGCATTCACAAAAGCTTTAAAGAACTGACACGTTTCCTTTGATCAGGCTCTTTAGTGCGTCCCTAGCGAAGATAACGCGGGGATGAGTTGTGCTGAAGCTTCAGAAATTGACCAAAGCCTTTGGGCCGAATGTTGCCGTTGATAGCGCGGACGTTATTGTCGATCGGCCGGCGATGATTGGGATCATTGGCCGCTCAGGGGCGGGCAAATCTACTTTGCTGCGCATGCTGAACTGCCTGACAGAGGCAACCTCTGGGCAAATTCTGTTTGATGGCCGTGACATCACCGCTCTCAAAGGCAGCGAAAAGCGCCATTGGCAAAGCGAATGCGCGATGATCTTTCAGCAGTTCAATCTGGTGCCCCGCATGGATGTGGTGAGCAATGTGCTGCATGGCACACTCAACCGCCGCAGCACGTTGGCGACGATGTTCAACCTGTTTCCAAACGAAGATATCCATCGCGCTATCGATATTCTCGACCGCCTTGGCATTGCTGAGCACGCGGCCAAGCGGGCCGAAGCGCTCTCAGGTGGACAGCAGCAGCGCGTCGCCATTGCGCGCGCCTTGATGCAGGATCCGAAAATCATCCTAGCGGATGAGCCTATTGCCTCGCTTGATCCGATGAACGCACAGGTGGTGATGCAGTCCTTGCGTCAAATTCACGAGGAAGATGGCCGCATGGTCATCGCCAACCTGCACACGCTGGACACTGCGCGTCGGTATTGCGACCGGGTGATTGGTATGCGCGACGGTCGTATCGTGTTTGACGGTACACCTTCGCAACTGACCACCGGCGTTGCCCGCGACATTTACGGCGCTGATGCCTCCTTCAGCGAAGCGGCCACCTCGACTGAGATCGAGACCTTGGACCGCACCGCCAAAGAGCGCGCCGCTCTCGAACTTGCCTGACTTTCATCATGCCCCGCTCAAGCGAACTGCGTGGGGATTTACCAACTGGAGAAGAAAAGATGAAATACTTGCTTGCTGCCGCACTGGCAACCACCGCACTGACCGCACCGGTTATGGCGGAGGAAATCACAGAATTCCGTATCGGCCTATTGGGCGGCGAAAATGCGCAAGACCGTTTGAACAACAACGAGTGCCTGCGCGCCAAAACCGAAGAAGTACTGGGTGTCCCAACCAAGCTCTTTGCTCCTGCTGATTACAATGGCGTGATCCAGGGCCTGCTTGGCGGCACCATCGATATGGCTTGGTTAGGTGCGTCTGGCTACGCGAAAACCTACCTGTCCGATCCAGAGGCGGTTGAGCCGATCCTGGTGAAAGTGAACGTGGACGGCGGCTACGGCTACTACTCTATCGGTTTTGCCCGTAAGGACAGCGGAATCACCTCCCTGGAAGACATGAAGGGCAAAACCTTCGGCTTTGGTGATCCTAACTCCACCTCAGGCTTCCTGATCCCGTCCATCGAAATTCCAGAAGCCACCGGCGCGTCCATGACCTCTGGCGACTACTTTGGCGAAGTGAAGTTCTCCGGTGGTCATGAACAGACCATCGTGGGCGTTAACAACGGCGACTTTGACGGCGGCGTTACCTGGGCAGACGGTCTGGGCGAATGGGAAGATGGCTACAATTCCGGCGCATTGCGTCGTGCTGTTGACGCTGGTCTCGTGGACATGAACGAACTGGTCAAAATCTGGCAGTCCAAGCCGATCCCAGAAGGCCCAATTGTGCTGCGTAAGGCGCTGCCTGAAGACGTCAAAGTCAAATTCACCGCGATGATGGCGTCCATGCCTTCAATCGACCCGGATTGCGCATATGGCGTTCTTTCTGGCGAGGCGAAAGGTGTTATGCCAATCGGCCACGAAGCCTATGAAGTGATCATCGAAGCCCGCAAGTTGAAGTCCAACTAAGCGACGCGAGAACGGACTAAACAGGCCCCGCGCATTTTTGCGGGGCCTGTTTTTTGAATGAAAGGGCGGTCATGACAGATCAGGCTTCAGGCGTTTTGGACATCCGCGCCGACTATATGGCGCAGGTGCGACGCAAACGGATGATGGATGGCATCATTCTCGTAGTGTTCATCGCGTTGATGGTAACAGGATTTATGATTGCGGATGACCGCAATGCAGGTGGGTTCTGGGACGGACTGCACCGGTTCTTTGATTTCCCCAAAGAGGTTCTCAGCGAGGCCATCGAGAAGATCGGTGAGCTGCCGGCCAACCTCCTTAAGTATTTGCCGTCGCTGATCGAAACCATCAATATTGCTGCCGCCTCGACGCTCTTGGGAGCGATGTTGGGAATGCTGCTTTCGCTCCTGTCCACGCGCGGAATGGCAAAGTGGCCCCGTTTGATCCCGGTCTTTCGTCGCGTGATGGATACCATGCGCGCCATGCCCGAAATTGTAATCGCCTTGGTTCTGATTTTCGTGATGGGTGGCGGGCCCGTGCCCGCTATGATCGCCATCGCGTTTCACACCGCTGGGGCATTGGGAAAGCTGTTCTCTGAGGTGAATGAAAACGCCTCGCTCAAACCCGTCGAGGGCTTGCAATCCGTCGGCGCCAGCTGGGCCCAACGCATGTGGCTGGGCGTAATCCCGCAGGTGGCGCCAAACTATTTCAGCTATGCGTTGCTGCGCTTTGAGATCAACATTCGTGCCTCTGCGATCCTGGGTTTTGTTGGGGCAGGGGGTATCGGTTACGAACTCCGCAACGCCATGAGCTGGGGCAAAGGTCAATACGACGATGCCATG
Organism: Paracoccaceae bacterium; assembly: GCA_014872815.1. Taxonomy (GTDB): domain Bacteria; phylum Pseudomonadota; class Alphaproteobacteria; order Rhodobacterales; family Rhodobacteraceae; genus Shimia. The sequence continues at coordinate 497,400 of WKFK01000014.1, read as the reverse complement.
GCGATCTTCTTGCTGTTGTTCCTGACGATTGTTGCGGTTGATCAACTGTCCTCCGTGGTGCGAGAGCGCCTGACACATGGCAAAAATCAGAAGGTGACGACATGACAATCACAGCCAGTGAAACCGATCTGTTGAAAGTCGATGCTGACCGTCTGTTTGGTCGTAAAAAGCTGATGAGCTTTGGCTTGCCCGCAATTGTCATCGCTTATCTGACCTATATTTTCTTTGCCTTTGATATCCCGGGGCTGAGCCAGCGCTTTGAGGTCGATAACGCCCGCGCGCTGGTTGCGGACAGCTACAGCTACAAAACGCACATTGCGCGGGACAATCGAACGGGTGAGATCAGCGCCGCGATTGAGGGTGAACGCAAAGGCACTTATCCAGACGGGACTGCACCAGAGTGGGTGACTTTGGGCGAAACCGAGACAGTGATCGATCTTGGTGATGGTCATGTGGTGACTTTTGGAGCGGACAATCTCGTCAGCTATGACATTCCAGGATATGGCTTGATCACGGCGCAACCAAGCCGCGCCAAGGGCGTACAGGCGGTTTTGCCGACTGAGGAGACTCCAGAGTGGATAAACGCCTCCAAGAACCGAATGGCGATCACCACAGAAGCCGGGCGTTTGACGATCACGCGCAACCGCACGGAAGTGTTTCGATACTTCACGGGGTGGGAGCTGTTTTTCTTCACTCTCGACAGCCCGTATTCTGGCATGAGCGTCAGCGAAGTGATGGCCCGCGCATTGGGCGGCGAGCATGCGCAGATCTGGCAGGATTTCTGGACCAATAAGATGTGGCGTCACCAAGAAGTGGCTTGGGCGATCTTTGAAACCATCCTGATGGCGTTTCTCGGCACCATGGGCGCTGCGATTGTCGCTCTGCCATTGGCCTTTCTGGCAGCCAAGAATTTCTCTCCTTTCTTGGTCGTGCGTCAAGTCACGCGCCGGTTCTTTGACTTTTTCCGAGGCGTAGACGCGCTGATCTGGACCATCGTTCTGGCGCGCGCCTTTGGACCTGGGCCGCTAACTGGCGCCTTGGCCATTCTGATCACGGACACAGGCAGCTTTGGTAAGATGTTCTCAGAAGTGCTTGAGAACGTGGATAAAAAACAGATTGAGGGTATCCAATCCACTGGCGCCAAGCCGGTGCAGAGATATCGCTTTGGGGTGATCCCTCAAATCACTCCGATCTTGCTCAGCCAAATCTTGTACTACTTGGAATCCAACACCCGGAGCGCGACCATTATTGGCGCAATCACAGGTGGTGGTATTGGCCTAATGCTGACGCAGGCGATGATCACCCAAAAAGACTGGGAAGAGGTGACCTACTATATCGTGCTCATCATTTTGATGGTGATTATCATGGATTGGTTCTCTGGTTGGCTGCGTCGGAAACTCATCTCAGGCAGTGAAAGCGGTCGTTGACTGCTTTCTTTTGCGGCGAGGAGACTGCGATTACTTCAGGTGTTTGAGGAAGCGCAAACTGCTCGCCCATGTTTTAAATCAAACGATTGGAGTCTATCGTGCCCAAACTCTCAGCGGTGTCACCACTCATCCACGACAACTGCATCCTGCATGATGCCACCTTTGGCCGGTATGTTGAAATCGGGCAGGGCAGTCGCATTATCTCAACCCACTTTGATGACTATTCGTATTGCGACCGGATGGCGGAAGTGGCCAACGCCAAAATCGGCAAGTTTGCCAATATCGCCGCCTTTAGTCGGATTGGGGCAACGGATCACCCCATGGAGAACGCGTCATTGCACCACTTTCTCTATCGGTCGGATGATTACTTCGACGATGCCGAACCAGACGCAGAGTTCTTCGCGCATCGTCAAAGCCGTGTTGCGACCATCGGGCATGACACCTGGATTGGGCATGGCGCGATGATAAAACCCGAAGTGACACTGGGTCATGGCAGTATCGTGGCGAGTGGCGCGGTGGTGACCAAAGATGTGCCACCTTACATGATTGTTGCAGGTATGCCTGCGACACCTCTGCGGCGTCGATTCAGCGAGGCCGTTGCGGAGCGCTTGATGGCGCTTGCGTGGTGGGATTGGGATCATGCGCGCCTTCGCGATGCCCTGACAGACTTCCGCGGATTGAAGGCGGAAGCATTTCTGGAAAAATACGAAAACTAAGATTTGGCGGCTTATTCAGCCGCCAATCGAGATGTCGGCTGATTGGCAAAAAACCGGTGTGCCGCTTCGCCTGTAAGATGCGAGATGCGTCCACCCGCAATGGTGCCCTCAACCGCGTGGGTACTTTCGTTCACAATGGCAATGTCTGCACGTTGACCGGGTGTGAGTGTGCCACGGTCCTCTAGGCCCATGATCTGCGCCGCATTGGCAGAAATCATCGCCCAAGCCTGAGGCAGCTCGCAAAGACCGTCCTCGACTAACCTAAAGGCGGCCTTTGACAGGGACGGGTAGTGATAATCGGACACAAGAACGTCGCAAAGGTTGTCTGCAACCAAACGCGCAGCCTGAATATTGCCTGCTTGGCTACCACCGCGCACGATATTGGGCGCTCCCATCACCACGTGATCGCCAACAGCTTTTGCAACGGCGGCTGGTCCACGCGCTGTTGGGAATTCGCAAATCCGTGCCCCAAGTACTGAGTAGCGCTCGCGGGTGTCTCCGTCGGGATCATCGTGGCTTCCGTACTGTACGCCAAGAGCGTCAAAGCTCTCTGCCAAAGAACAGAGGTAGCGCGGCACACGCGGTGATTGGTCAAAGGCTGCACGGACGAGGCTCATGTGCTCTTCCGTCGTGCGATTTGCTTTCTTGGCCCATGCCGTTATCTCTTCGGGCTTTTCGCGGGCCAGATACAGAGCCTCTTCGATATGGTTGTTGAACACCACATAGGTGATCCCATGGCGGTTGATCGCGTTGAGAAGCCGCTCACCCGTGTCCACGGTATGTGTTTCGCAACGGATCTGAATGTGTAGATCCGTCATCGCGTGATCACGGAAACTGTCCATGGCGCCCATCAAGGCTTCGGCGGCCTCCGGGCCGCGGTGCCCACCTTCCCAGCTCCAGCTTTGTGCAAGCCAGGCGGTTGTAACTCCATTGGCTGCGGCGTCGCGGTCTGTTGTTCGCAGACCCATTTCTAGCGGGAAGGGGGCAGAAGGGCGGGGCGAAATATGACGTTCAAATGCATCGCCGTGCATATCTATGATTCCGGGAAGGAGGAGGAACCCGGATAGGTCAACTTCAGCAAGCGGAGCAGCTGTGATTAGCCCGTTCTGAAGGGCCAATGTGGCTTCCTCCAAACGGCCATCGCGCAAAACTTTTGCGCCGGTCAGGCGCAGAGACAGAGTTGGTTGTGACATGGGTATGCTCAATATGATTTTGGCCTACCGATATCGGACGTTTGTGTCGCCTGCGTGACGCCCTTAGTTTTGCTTTCAATTGATTTTTGCAAACTCCCTCAATCTGTCAAAGTGAGTGTGACGCGATCTCCAGCGAACCAAGTGGTACCAAATTCGATCGGCGTTTGATCGGCATCCACGTTGACGCCCATAGAGCGTAAAATTGGGTCACCCTCGGTCAGCCGCAGATGTAGCGCCTGTGTTGCAGAAGCACGTTTGGCCGTAAGGCGTGTCCAAGCGCGCGTGTAATCTGGGACATTGTTGGCTTTGAGTGCGGCCGTGACAGAGCGCAACTCGGCCAGTTGCGCCGTCATGTCAGGGAACCTTTCAGCAGGGAACACGCTCCGAAAAACCGCAATGGGCTGCGCGTCCGCCAGTGACAGCCCGTCGTAAACGTGTACCTGCGCGCCTTTGGCGAGGTTCAGCGCCTCGGCTTCTTGGGTATCGGCGGCACGTGTCTCAAGGTGTAGAACTTCTTTACCGGGTAGCCGACCGGCCTGTTCGACATTGCGGTGAAAGCGCACCCGTCGACCAATGGCGTAGTCCGTGGGCACTTGCGCCACAAAAACGCCCGCGCCACGTCGTGCATGCACCAAGCCATTCTCGGACATTGATTTTATCGCATGTCGTACAGTGTGGCGGTTGACCCCAAACCGCGCGGATAACTCGGCTTCGGTAGGGAGTTTGTCACCGGGACTGTAGCGCCCTTCGGTGATGTCTTCAGTTAGAGCGATGGCGATAGATTGCCAGATCGGGGTGCGTTTTGCGGTCATGTCTCGTTCGGTGTCATGAAAACTTCATGGGCCTTGGGATTGCGCGACTCGTGGTGCAGGGTTAGGATTTGTCTAGTTGTATAGTAAAGTAGACAAATTCACAAGGTGTCTAGATGACCGCAGAAAATAACAGACGCGCATGGATGTCGCTGCTCGCCAAGGCGCCAGCAGACCGGCTCACCGCGCTTTGGTACTCTTATGGAGCTTCCCCTAGCTTCCACTGGCTGCGAGCTCCCGAAATCGGAGCGTCCATGGTGCGCGGGCGGCTTGGGGGTACTGGGGCGCCTTTCAATCTTGGCGAGATGACGCTGACACGCTGCGCCTTGCAGCTGGAAAGCGGCGAAGTTGGACACGGGTATGTGCAGGGGCGCGACAAGGACAAGGCGCAGATCGCAGCGCTGGTGGATGCGTTGATGCAAGGGCCGGAGGCCTCCGCAGTCACTTCCACCATTCTAAAACCTCTAGAGTTGGAAATGACGGCCGCCAAAACCGTGCGCGCAGAGAAAGCGGCCGCCACTAAAGTCGATTTCTTCACCATGGTGCGGGGGGAAGACACATGACCGCAGACATTTTGAAAGGCGGCTTTGCCAATGCCCCCGTGGATGCGGCACATGCGTTCCGCGCGGCGATGAATGTCATGGCGCGGCCTGGAACGATCGAGGTTCTTAACGGCGCTGAACCCCCAGCGCCGGTCAGCGTAGCCGCAGGAACACTCCTGCTAACCCTATGTGATCCCGATACCCCGCTTCATCTGGCTGGTGATTATGATTGCGAGGCGGTCCGGTCCTGGATTTCCTTCCACATCGGAGCGCCCATTGTAGCGGCGGAACGTGCCATGTTTGCACTTGGGAAATGGGAGGCATTGGCTCCTGTGACCCGTTTTGCAATCGGCACACCAGAGTATCCAGACCGCTCAGCCACCTTGATTGTAGAGCAGGCGGAGTTGGACCAAGACGGCATGTCGCTGCGCGGGCCGGGAATCAAGGACTGTGCAAGCATGTCCCTACCAGAGGCGGAGACCTTCCAGATGAACGCCACGCTCTTTCCTCTGGGGCTCGATTTCTTCTTCACCAGCGGCGAACAGGTCTCAGCCCTGCCGCGAACAACCAAAGTAGAGGTGGCCTGATGTATGTCGCAGTGAAAGGCGGCGAGCGCGCGATTGATAATGCGCATGCTTGGTTGGCCGAAGAGCGCCGCGGGGACCTGAATGTAGCGGAACTGTCCGTTGCACAGATCCTCGAACAGCTGAGTCTTGCGGTGAACCGGGTGATGGCGGAAGGCTCGCTCTATGATCCTGATCTTGCCGCGCTGGCAATCAAGCAAGCACGCGGCGATATGATTGAGGCGATTTTCCTCATTCGCGCATATCGCACCACCTTGCCACGCTTTGGGTCGTCCAAACCGGTGGAAACCGCAGACATGGCTTGTGACCGCCGGATCTCCGCGACTTTCAAGGACGCGCCAGGTGGACAGGTTTTGGGTCCAACCTTTGACTACACCCATCGCCTGCTTGATTTCGCGTTGGCGGCGGATGGTGAGGTGCCGGAAGTGAACAGAGGTGAGGCCCGCAAAGAGCCTACGCCTCACATCACGGAGTTTCTAAACCAAGAGGGACTGATCCAGAGGGAAGTGACCTCAGAGGAAACGCCGGGGGATTTGACCCGCGAGCCTCTTGAACTGCCAGCCAATCGCCCGCTGCGTCTTCAGGCGTTGACGCGGGGCGATGAGGGCTTCGTGCTGTCCATGGCCTATTCCACGCAGCGTGGCTATGCGCGTAACCACGCCTTTGTGGGCGAACTGCGCATCGGCAAGGTTGCGGTGGAGATGGACATTCCTGAATTGGGTTTTGCCATAGAGATAGGCGAAATTGAACTGACGGAATGTGAGACGGTGAACCAATTCCAGGGGTCAAAGACCGAGCCACCGCAGTTCACACGTGGCTACGGGCTGGTGTTTGGCCAATCAGAGCGCAAAGCAATCTCCATGGCGCTGGTGGACCGAGCGCTGCGTTGGGAAGAGTTGGGTGAAGACAACCTTGGCGCACCGGCGCAGGACGAAGAGTTTGTGCTCTATCATTCCGACAACATTCAAGCGACGGGCTTTTTGGAGCACATCAAGCTGCCGCATTACGTGGATTTCCAATCTGAATTGGAACTGATCCGCAAGCTGCGCCGCGAGGCGATGGAAAACACTACGCCAGTGCAGGAGGCGGCGGAATGAGCGACTATAACTTTGCTTACTTGGATGAACAAACCAAGCGCATGATCCGGCGTGCGATCCTCAAAGGTCTCGCCATTCCGGGATACCAAGTGCCATTCGCAAGCCGTGAGATGCCTATGCCGTATGGCTGGGGCACAGGCGGTGTGCAGGTTTCTGCAGCGACCTTGACGCCGGAGGACACGCTGAAGGTCATTGACCAAGGCGCGGACGACACCACAAATGCCGTGTCGATCCGCAAGTTCTTTGAAAAGACGGCGGGTGTCGCCACCACTGAAGAAACTGCGCAGGCGAGCGTCATTCAGACACGGCACCGCATTCCGGAGGAAGATCTGCGTGAGGATCAAATCCTTGTCTATCAGGTGCCAATCCCAGAACCGCTGCGGTTTCTTGAGCCGTCAGAAATTGAGACCCGCAAGATGCACAGCCTTGAAGAATATGGCCTCATGCATGTGAAGCTTTACGAGGACATCGCCAAACACGGCGCCATTGCAACGTCTTACGCTTATCCGGTCAAGATCGAAGGGCGCTATGTGATGGACCCATCACCCATTCCGAAGTTTGACAATCCGAAGATGGAGATGGCTGCGATACAGCTCTTTGGGGCAGGGCGCGAGCAGCGGATCTACGCGCTGCCGCCATATTGTCAGGTCGTAAGTCTCGATTTCGAAGATTACCCGTTTGAGGCCAGCAAGGCGGACCACGCCTGCGACATGTGCGGAGCGACCAACAGCTACCTCGACGAGGTCATCATGGATGATGCGGGCAACCGCATGTTCGTATGCTCTGACACCGATTATTGCGCCAGCCGCCGCAAGGCCGGTCACTTGGGCGCGCAAGCCGCGGCCGCAAGTGCTGCGCTGAAGGAGACAGCCGCATGACGCCGCTTCTGAAAGTTGAAAACATCAGCAAGTTCTATGGCCGTCGGATCGGCTGCAAGGACGTGAATTTTGACCTCTACCCGGGAGAGGTCATGGGAATTGTTGGGGAGAGTGGGTCAGGCAAGTCGACTCTGCTCAACTGCCTCGCCGGGCATCTTGATCCGGATACCGGCGAGGTTCTGTTTGAAATGCGCGACGGCGCCCTGCGCGACACGGTCACGATGAGTGAACCGGAACGCCGGATGCTCAGCCGGACGGACTGGGCCTTTGTGCATCAACACGCCCGTGACGGGTTGCGCATGAACGTCAGCGCTGGCGGTAACGTGGGCGAGCGGCTGATGGCTGTCGGTGCGCGTCACTATGGCAACATTCGCGAAGAGGCTGTGGATTGGCTTGGCCGCGTGGAGATCAGCGAGACCCGTGTGGATGACCGGCCGACGCAGTTTTCCGGCGGCATGCAGCAGCGGTTGCAGATCGCGCGCAATCTGGTGACGGGACCGCGGCTGGTGTTCATGGATGAACCCACGGGCGGCTTGGACGTTTCCGTGCAGGCGCGGCTTTTGGATCTGCTGCGCGGGTTGGTGCGCGAGATGGGGTTGAGCGCGATCATTGTGACCCATGACCTCGCGGTGGTGCGTTTGTTAGCGGATCGATTGATGGTGATGAAAGACGGTTATGTGGTGGAAACCGGCCTGACCGATCAGGTGCTGGATGATCCGCAACATGCTTATACGCAGCTGCTGGTCAGCTCGGTTTTGCAAGTATGACCCTAAGGTTTTGAGAAAGACAAACTGATGATTGAGATCAAAAATCTGAGCAAGACCTTCACTCTGCACAATCAGGGCGGAGTCGTTATTCCGGTGATGGACGCGGCTGAGCTTTCGGTGGCACGCGGCGAATGTGTGGCCCTGACCGGGGCGTCTGGTGCTGGTAAATCTACACTGATGCGGATGATCTACGGCAATTATCTGGCCGCAGGCGGCTCCATCATCGTTGACGGAGTGGATGTTGTCACAGCCGAGCCTCGTGAAATACTGGCGCTGCGTCGTGATGTGCTAGGCTACGTCAGTCAATTCCTACGTGTTGTGCCAAGGGTGCCGACCTTGGACGTGGTAGCCGAACCTTTGTTGGCCGTTGGCGTTGAGACTGAAGCGGCCCGGGACCGGGCGCGAAACCTATTGGCGCGGCTCAACATTCCGGAGCGGTTGTGGTCCTTGTCGCCGACATCGTTCTCCGGTGGGGAGCAGCAGCGTGTGAACATTGCGCGTGGTTTTGCACACACCTATCCGGCGATGCTGCTGGATGAACCAACCGCCAGTCTGGACGCGGCCAATCGCGAAACCGTGCTGAGCTTGATTGAAGAAGCCAAGGCGCGCGGATCGGCTATCATCGGCATCTTTCACGACGAAGCTGCCCGGGATCGAGTGTGTGACCGGGAGATTGACGTGTCTGTTTTCACGCCTGGGATGGCCGCGTGATGGCTAAGGTGATCGGTGTTGTTGGTCCCTCTGGCGTTGGCAAGGATTCCGTCATGGAAGCCATGTCAGCCTTGCATGAGGACATTAAACTGGCGCGGCGGGTGATCACCCGCCCGGCGGGAGCGGGTGGCGAAAAGTCGATAACTGCGACCGATGAAGAGTTTGATGCTTTGGTTGCAGAAAACCATTTTCAGTTGTGGTGGAGCGCGCATGGGCTGCGGTATGGCGTGCCACGAGCCTCGCTGAATGCACCCGGCGCGGCTTTTGTGCTGGTCAATCTTTCTCGGGGCGTATTGGACCGTGCGCGCGAGGCGTTTGATGATTTCGCAGTTCTGTCTCTCACTGCAAAAACTGAAACTCTGGCCGCGCGCCTCGCGGCGCGTGGTCGGGAGACGTCGGCGGAGATTGTCGCCCGTTTAGAACGCGCTGGCAGCATGCGCCCGCTGGGCCCAGATGTGCTCGAAATCTCAAACGACGGACCTCTTGGGGAGACGGTCCAACGTGCGCTGTCCGTTCTTCAGCCAGTGAGGGCCTGACGTTGGATCTCATGAAACATCCCATCGTCATCCTCGCCCACGAGCGTCAGACTGTCGAGTTCAAAAGGACGAGGCAGTATTGGCGCGATGTGTGGACCAAGGGCCTCGATGGTCGCCTCGACATCCCGTCCAAGGCGGCCGGACAGGGTAATATGGAAGCGGAACTCCTCCATCACATAAGGGTAGCCCCATTGCGCCAACAAGGCTTCTTGCGCGGGCGAGAGGTTGGCTTTGCGTCGACGTGCCAACTCGGCTTCAGACGGCGCCGCACGAAAGGCGTCCAGTTCACGCATCACTGTCCCGGCCAGTTCGGCAAGCGCGCTCTGATTTCCTTCAACTTTCAGTGCGATAAAGCCACCAAGACGAGCCAGTACAAGCCCCTCCAAGGTGATGGGCGCCAAAGTGGCACAGAGCTGTTCAAAGCGGCTCAACAGTCCGGTGGCATCCGTGCCTTTCGCCAAAAAAAACGGTGGTTTGATTGTGCCGTGCAGCCCGTATTTGCGTGGGGTCGCCGTGATCTCAGACACTGGCCGCGGCAAACCCTCGAGTTCGGGATGCGCAACCGTTTCGCCCGAAACGGGGTCCCACCCCAGCCAAGACATACCAAAATTCGCCAATGCGCCGGGACGCGGAGTGTAGTAGACGCCGTATCTTTGAAACTGCATGGTGCCTCTTTCAACTTTTTGACAGTGAATGCCAACAATGCGTGACACCCACATGACACAAGAGATGATCCTTGCAAATGCCACCCTCGTTTTACCCGAGGAAACCGTGACCGGCTCCATTGTGGTTCGCGATGGTCAAATCGTGGATATGGCGCAGGGGGCATCCGTGCCCTCCGGCGCAGAGGATTGCGACGGCGATTACGTGGCACCTGGGTTGGTGGAATTACACACCGACAATCTGGAGCGTCACATGCGGCCTCGTCCCAAAGTGGATTGGCCGCATCAGGCTGCGATTGTGGCGCATGATGCAGAACTGGCCAGCGTTGGCATTACAACCGTTTTTGACGCCTTGCGGGTAGGGTCGATCCTCAGCGATCCCAACAAGAAGTACGGTAAATACGCGCGGTCTGTGGCCAGCGAGCTTCTTTCCATGCGCGACAATGGTGCCCTCCGGATCAGCCATCACATTCATCTGCGCGCGGAAACCTGTTCTGAAACACTTGTGGACGAGCTGGCGGAATTTGGACCGGAAGACCGCGTTGGGATTGTGAGCCTCATGGACCACACACCCGGTCAACGTCAGTTCACGGACATCTCAAAGTTTGAGGCTTACATCCGTGGCAAATACGCTATGGATTCAGAGGGTTTCGACGATTACGTGGCCTTCCTCCATGGTCTGCATGATCAGTACGGCAAGACGCATGAAGAGGCGACTGTAGCGGCCGCGAAACGGTATGGTGCCGTTTTGGCCAGCCACGACGATACAACCGCCGCGCAGGTGGCGACCTCAGCCGGATACGGCATTCATCTCGCTGAATTTCCAACCACTGTTGAAGCTGCGCAAGCCAACCATGCTCATGGCATCGCCAATATCATGGGCGGCCCGAACCTTGTGCGCGGGGGCAGCCACTCCGGTAATGTCGCAGCCATTGATCTCGCACACCGTGGATTGTTGGACATTCTGAGCTCGGACTACGTGCCATCTTCTTTGTTGCTCGGCGCGGTGATGCTGGGTCGAGAATGGGGAGATATGGCAAAAGGGTTGCACACGGTTACCGCCGCTCCGGCGCGCTATACGAATCTAGATGATCGCGGGCGACTACAGATCGGCCTACAGGCTGATCTCATTCGTTTTCGCCTGGCTGAAGGCGTACCAGCCTTGCGGGCAGTATGGCACAAGGGCGTGCGCGCGGCCTGAGGGTCGGTTGCCGACCCGGCGACGCCTTGGCGGGTATCGCGAGTTTGGAGCGTGACACCTCTCTTCATAATGAGAGAGGTTTTACGCCTTTCCTCTACCTGGCTCAAATTTGTGGCGGAATGCTCTTGTTGCCGGACATTCATAAACGGGGCACCGGCTATCGATTCCTCGCATTTTTTGCTGTGCGGCAATCTGAGGGTGAGTGATCTCGCTTCGAAGGTCACTTACAGATTGCAGAGGTCAATGGGTTAAATAAACTTGAAGGCATTTAGCCTGAAGTTGGTCTATTTGTAAGTTTTTCAAATAGTTACGTGATTTTTCTTAAGTGCACTTTGCGGCGGATGCCACATTTTTAAGGACCCGTTTCTGTCCCCCAAAAGGCAAATTCAGATTCCGGTAATAGTTCTGGACTCAAATTTTTGAACGACCACGCAATTGAAGGCCGCCGTCCGAGAAGATTTGTGCTCTGACATCTGGCCCTTGAAGGAAAGACACATGATGAAGACTTTAGTGAACACATCGGCGGCTCTTTGCCTGATGGCGGGTGCGGCCATAGCAGGTAACCCCTACAGCGACACGCTGACCAGCCTCGTTGACACAACGATCTCAAACTGGGTCACAGACCCTGCAGTCGTTGCGGCAATCATTGCCCAAAACGAGACAACCGCTAACTATTCAGACGATCAGGTCGCCGAGTTGGACACGCTTTGGCAATCCGGTACCTCCGAGGGGCGTCAGTTCATCGATGGTGTTTGGAACAACGCTTTGTCCGAGCAGCTCAAAGGTTACAAGAACCAAGCCCCGGAGCTGTTTTCCGAAATTTTTGTTGTTGATGTCCGTGGGCTGAACGTCGGTCAGAGCAACATCACCTCTGACTATTTTCAGGGGGATGAAGCCAAATGGCAGGTGCCCCACCAAACTGGCGAAATCCATTTTGGCGATGTTGAGTTTGACGAATCCAGTCAGACCTATCTGAGCCAGGTAAGTGCGCCAATCATGCACGAAGGCACGTTTATCGGCACAATCACCGTGGGTGTGAACGTGGAAGGGCTGTAACAGTTCGCCCTCAAAAACCTAAGTCGCAGCCCTAAATAGGGCTGCGCTCTTACCGTTTGGTTCTGTTTTTCCATTGGCGTATTTGACAAAAAGCCAAAAAACTTCGAGCTGTTTTGTGAAATTGCTGGAAAACACGACCTTGGCCCCCTAGCACTATGCATCAACTGGAAAGGCGCGCCTTGGGTGGCGCCTCAAAGGGCAGGGGGAGAGGCAACATGCACAAGGCGATCCGCGCCATTGCGCAGAGCACAGCGATTTTAGGCGGTTTGGTGCTCACCGCGTTAATTCTACTAACTTGTGTGAGTATTCTGGGGCGTACCATCGGTACCCTGGCACATACCGCGTTTTTGGAAAATGTCGCCAATGGCTTTGCAACATGGTTGCAGGCGTCGGGCGTAGGCTCGGTCAATGGGGACTTTGAGCTGTTGGAAGCCGGTGTGGCCTTTGCCATCTTTGCCTTCTTGCCGATTTGTCAACTGCACGGCGCCCACGCCACTGTAGATGTCTTTACCAATTTCCTGCCGCAACGCGCGAACCGTTATCTGATTGCCTTTTGGGAATGTGTGCTGGCGGCGGTGATCGTGCTGATCACTTGGCGCCTGTTTGCCGGACTTCAAAGCAAATACGCCTACGGCGAAACCACCTTCTTGCTGCAGTTTCCGGTCTGGTGGGCCTATGCTGCCAGCTTTGCGGCGGCCTGTGTGGCCTCATTGGTGTCTGTATACTGCGCGGCCATGCGCATCTGGTCGGCCCTGACAGGGCGCGGCGCCATGACCGCGATTGGAGAGACGGCAAAATGACAAACTTGGAACTAGGCTATCTGTCGTTTCCGGTCTTGCTGGTAATGATCTTTCTTCGCGCGCCAATTGGACTTGCGATGATGCTCTGTGGATTGGGGGGGCTCTATATGGTCACCGGCACTCCCAACATGTTTTTGGCCAAACTGAAGTCAGAAACCTACACAACCTTCTCAAGCTACTCGCTGACCATCATTCCGATGTTCCTGTTGATGGGGCAGTTCGCAACGCAGTCTGGCATGTCTAAGGCGCTGTTCAAGGCGGCGGAAAGCTGGCTGGGGCATAAGAAGGGCGGCGTTGCCATGGCGTCTGTTGGGGCCTGTGCGGGCTTTGGAGCGATCTGCGGCTCGTCCTTAGCGACGGCGGCCACAATGAGCCGTGTGGCTCTGCCGGAAATGCGCCGCTATGGCTATTCTGGCGGCTTTTCCACAGCGACTTTGGCGGCGGGCGGCACCTTGGGAATTTTGATCCCACCGTCCGTGATCTTGGTGATCTACGCCATTCTTACAGAACAGAATATCGCGAAGCTGTTTCTGGCTGCGTTCATCCCGGGCATCCTGGCTGCTTTGGGCTATATGCTGACGATCTCGATCTATGTGCGCCTTTACCCAGACGCGGCAGGCACGCGACCAGCCGTGCCAATGGCTGTGCGTTATCGTGCGCTTCTGGATGTCTGGCCGGTTCTGCTGGTGTTTGGCGCCGTCGTGGGCGGCATCTACTTTGGCTGGTTCACCCCAACCGAGGGCGCGGCTGTGGGAGCGGCGGGTACGGGCCTGATCGCATTGGTCAAAGGCAACCTGACGTGGGCCATTCTAAAGGATTGTATCATCTCCACCGCCACCAGCACCGCGATGATCTTCTTCATCGTGTTGGGTGCAGGCATCTACAATGGATTCCTCGCACTCAGCCAGGTGCCTCAGGAGCTGTCCAATTGGGTGATAGGGCTTGGACTTGGACCGTGGATGGTGCTTTGCCTGATCCTGGCCTTCTATCTGGTGTTTGGTTGCCTGATGGACAGTCTCAGCATGATCCTGCTGACCGTGCCGATTTTCTTCCCGGTGATCCTGGGCTTGGATTTTGGCATGAGCGCGGAGCATGTGGCGATCTGGTTTGGCATTCTGGTGCTGATCGTGGTGGAAGTCGGGCTGATTACACCGCCTGTGGGCATGAACCTCTTCATTATCAACGCAATGGATCGCAGCACCCCGATGGTGGAGACCTATCGTGCGGTGATTTGGTTTGTAGGATCAGACATTGTCCGGGTCGTTCTTCTGGTTGCTTTCCCGGCCATTACCTTGTTCTTGCTACCGGGATAGAAAACACAAAAAAGGCGGCCAAATTGGCCGCCTTTTCTTGATCTGGTGAGATCATTTCTTGCTGGCACGTCCGCGTTTTTTGCGGATCTCAGCAATCTTCTTGCGTTCCCACTCTTCGCCAAAGCTCTCGATGTGTTCCTGCGCAATCTGAAGTGCACCAAGACCTTTGCGGTTTCGGAAATAAAAATCGACTCCTAGGTCCGCCAGTTCTTCCATGTGACGGATCAGAACCACAGGCTTAAGATTGTCGTCTTCCGCAATTATATGCGCCACGGTCTCACCCAGACCCGTGCGCCAATTGATGTCCGCCCCGCGGTCGATCAGAAGGTTGATCAGTGCCATGCGACGGGTCTGTGCCTGACCGGCCAGATGCAGCGGGTTGCGCTCATCTGCGTTGCGCGCATCCATATTGGCACCTTGCTTACAGAGCTCATCTGCGGTGTCTTTTTTCTCTGCAATAATGGCCAGATGCAGGGGCGTGTTCTTGTTTGGATCCACCACGTCAATCTTTGCGCCGAGCTTGATCAAGGCGCGAATGTTGCTGGCGTGGCCCGACTCCGCCGCCGCATGCAAAGGCGTGCGCCCGTTGCTGTCTACCGCGTTGGGATCTGCGCCCATGCCCACGAGGGTTTTGATCGCCTTTGTGCCTTCTGAGCGGCTGGACCCAGCAGCCAGATGCAGTGGTGTCACGCCTTGTTTGTCCTGCGCCACAGGGCTCAGGCCCATATCATATAGCGCATTGATGCCCGGCATGTTTTTGGCTTCTGCGGCGGAATGCATCGCTGTGCGACCGCGATCGTCTTCGGCTTCGATTTCGGCGCCCAAGAGGGTCAGAACCTCAAACTTCTTCTGTGCAAGTGGCGACCGTGCGGCATAGTGGAATGCCCCTTCGCCGATCTCGGAGGTGGCGTTAACGTCAACACCTTCCTCGATCACCTTTTCGAAGATTTCAAAGTCTGAACAGCGGGCAGACGAATGGATCAGACCTTCACCAAAACGGTTGAGCGTTTTGGTGTTGGCGCCAAGCTGCGACAGAGTGGCGAAGGACACGCGGCCTAGAGCTTCCATCGAGCTGTTGATCGGGGTTTCACCTTGCTTGTTTTCGGCTTCCAAGTTGGCGCCAAACTCATGCAGTTTCTTGATCACGTCGACATGGCCAAACTTGGCGGCGAAGTGCAGTGGCGTTTCGTCAAACTCGTTTTTGCTGTCCACGTTTACACCGCGTTCCAACAAGGTTTGCAGCACTTCCATGCGACCCCAGCGCGCTGCGTCATGCAGTAGGCTGGCACCGTATTTGCGGTGTTTGGTCAGATCGGCACCAAGGGTTTCCAGCGCTCGGAAGGCGGCCGGATTGTCCGCGTTGATCGTTAGGAAGATCGGTGTTTCCCCTCGGGCATTTAAAGCTTCCAAATCCGCGCCCAAGCCGTGCAATTTGCGCATCGCCACCAGTTGGCTGGCCGCAGAGGCGGTGTGCAGCGCGGTGTTGCCCTTGGAGTCGTGATCTTCAAGGCAAATGCCTTTGTCAATCAAACGCTCAAACAGGCGCACATCGCCGGCCGCTGCGGCTTTGTGCAAGATCGTTCCACCATCTTTACGCCGCGTAGTGGCATCAGCGCCCATCTCGACCAAGGCGTCAAACATGCGCCCGCCGTCATCGCTTGATGCATAGAAGATCGGTGTTTCGCCGCGATTGTCTGGCGCGTTCAGGTCGGCACCACGCGAAATCAACGCTTTGAGGGTCTCAAAGTTAGAGGCCTCGACGGCCACATGCAGCGGCGTACGTCCGCCGTCGCCAGAATCAGAAACATCAAGCCCATAATCAACCAGCTTTTGGATCACATCCACGGTGCCCAAACGGGCAGCGACATGCATTGGCCCCCATTTCTGTGGACTTTGCAGGATGAAGTTAAAGCCAAAGCCGACCAAACGATCGAGTTTTGCCGCTGGATCATGGGCCTGCGCCGCGCCTTCAAGTGCTTGATAGAAAATCGCGTGGGAGCGCTCTTCGCGTTTAAGGGCCACTTTGATGACTGCCGCCATAGTCGCGACCGAGCCATACCGCGCTGCCCAGGTCACGGCAGAAGCGTCTGCGGACAGGTTCAAATCAATCCGTGCGCCGTTGTCGATCAGAAAGCGGAAGATTTTAGGGTCTTTAAGTGTTGCAGCAAACAAAAGCGGGCTGGTGCCAAACGCGCCCTGAAAATTCACGCCACTGCCCACCTTGGCGTTCTCGCGTACGGCGTCAAAATCGCCAGCGGCCACAGAAAGCATCAGGTCTGAGATATCGCCATCCTTCATTAGCCCTGCAAGCGGACCGGATTGAACGTCATTTGGTGCCGCGTCGATCAGCGCAAAGAGGTCTTCGGCGGAGGCGGCTTTTACTAGTTGATCCAATTTTCAGCTCCCACTGGTTGGTTCATATCGACTAGCGAGAAGAAGTTGAGAGACTCTGAAAATTGACTTTCCAATGCATAAAATGCGGACAATCTCGCAGCTCACATTTTGGACCGGAAATTATTTGCGACCAAAGGCCAATGATCGAAGCCCACGTTTTTCTAGGTGGTAGAGCAGGGGAGCCCTATAGTTTTGCCAGTTCGGGGAGGAACAGAAATGGCGCAAGAAACAAGAAAGAGAAGTTCGACACCGGCGTTGCTGGTCGCTTTTGTCGTCCTACTGGTGACAATTTTGGGGTTCGGTTGGAACGTGATTTTGTCCGCTATACTCGCCGCGGTGACTTTTTTTGTGGTCGTTCAGCTGGGCGGACAGAAAGCTTCGGCAGACGATGTGCCTGCACATACGACACCACCGCATAAAGTTTTTCCTGCAGAACCAGAATTAAGCACAGACACTCCAGAACAAACGGAGCCGGCCGCTCAACCAGCAGCCGCTCCAGTGGAAGCCTCTGCGCCATCAATGGCAGGCCAGGTCAAACTTGGCACACTTCTGCCCGGTGAGCAGGATTTGGCGAACCGGCGCGGTGGCTGGCGCTACGAAGGCTAGACAATTCCGTGCGTAGCTGTTTGAGTTTTCTTTGAAATTGCCTGGTATCAGGTCCCTTTCGGGAAAACAAAATGATCCGCTTCTACGCTCGTATTCTGCGCGCCACAGGTAAGGTGCAAATCCTTCTGGTGGCGCTCTCGCTCATTGTCGCCGCTTTGGCGGCCGTGCCGCTCCAGTTTCAAAAAGACATCATAAATAGCCTTGGCCCTGACCTTGAGGTCAACACCTTGGTCTGGATGTGTGGCGGGTACCTTGCGGTCATTGTTGTGACCAACATCTTCAAGTTCATTCTGAACTACCGCAGCAACCTGCTTGGGGAGGCCACCATCCGCCGCATCCGCAGCGCCGTTTATGAAGCGCGGCATGATACCTCGCAGGAGTTGGCGATCCAGAAACAATCCACCGGCACCATTGCCACCATCATTTCTGCCGAAGCCGAGGAAGTGGGGCGCTTTGTGGGGCAGGCTTTGGCCAATCCAGTGGTGCAGTTGGGCACATTGGTCTCGGTTGTGTCTTTTGTGGCCGTCACCCAGCCCTATCTGGGCGGGTTCCTCGTGGCCATTGTGGTGCCGCAAGCGCTGATCGTTCTGTTGTTGCAAGAGCGGGTGAACAGGCGCGTCAAAGAACGCACCATTGTGCTGCGCCATGCAACCGGCACCTTGTCAGAAGAAAACCTGGCCGAGGTCAAAGCCGCACAACAGGCGGTGTTGGATGACTTTGACGAAATCTATGAAACCCGGCGGGGCATCTTTCGTCTGAAGTTGTCGATGAAGTTCATGATGAACATTCTCAGCGGCATGGGCCTTGTGGGCATCCTGATGATTGGTGGCTTCCTGATGATGGAGGGGCGTGCCGACATCGGCACTGTGGTTGCCTCTATCTCAGCGCTGGAGAAAATCAATGGTCCGTGGCGGCTGCTGCTGAATTTCTATAAAGAACTCAGTTCAGTACGGGTCAAATTTGATCTGATTGTGGGCGAAGGTTTGACGGCGCAGAACGCCAAGCCGACGAAGGCCTGACAAAACAAAAGGCGCCGAAAATGGCGCCTTGGCAAACCGTGATCAGCTGGTGGTGGGACGGCCACCAGCCACGGAACTTTTACCGACCCCACGTACGCACTGGACCACAGTCCATATGCACGAAGTTGGAGCCCGAATACCGGCCAACACCACCGGCGCGGCACGCTGCGGCAGCTTTTGCCATCTGATGTACAGAGCGCGAACCTAAGCGAAGGTCTGCGGCCTGACCCTTCATATGCAGAGAGTTTTTGGCCACGCCGCGGGAGCGTGAGCGCAGCATCGCGTTGGTTTTTGGGCTGCGGTAACCAGAAAGTAACATGTAGGGTTCATTTACATCCATAAGGTTGTGCGCCGCTGCCATGATGTCGATGGTACGTGTATCGATGTTGATCACATCGTTGGTACGCCAATCCCGCATAAATGCGTTGATTTCTTTCACCGCGTCTTTGATGTACTTGCCTTCGACCCAATAGATGGTGTCGATGCGCTCCCCGGTCCGACCGGAGTACATTTTCAATCGGCGAATATCGCCACCACCGCGCAGGAAGCCTGCTGCCTTAGAGTAGGTGGGGGCCGCCACAAGTGCGGTTGCTGCAAACGCGCCCAATAGGCCGCGCCGTGTCATGCTCAGAGAGCCGTCTTTTGGTTCATTCATGTTTCAGCGCCTGTCCCGTCGCTTACCTGCCACCGCGATGTTACGCGGCCGTGATTTCATCTTGATCCCCTCAGATGTGCGGTTTTTATGACACATAGGGAATCTTCAACCAAGAGTTCTTTTCCGACTTGACCAAGCGTAGCGCCGAATTTCGGCGAAACTTTGCTTAATTGACGAAGAATTGGTCTTCATCTGGCCCCGACACAAACTGGGTAACACGGCAACAGTTGAATAAAGGTTTATTCAGTTTGCGAACTTGTGATTGGACAGGTGAGACTATAGTCAAGCACCGTACAGGACAGCTTTATGACTTTGGGAATGTAACATGGTTCACAGGATGCTAACGCGCGGAATTATCGGCCCTTTTCTCGCTGCGATTTTTGCGGTTTTGATGCTCACAAGCGGTGCGCAAGCTTTTCCGGCTTTTAAGCAGGCCGTGGCAGAAGCCGCCGCCAGAGATGCGGATGTGGCCGCGTTTTATCGGGAATCGGCGTATGAACCAGTGTGGACAGGCGAGGGTGATTCCTTCGTTGCGCGTCGCAAGGCGTTGATCGCGGCACTCGGACGTGTTGAAGATCATGCGCTCCCGGCTGAACGGTACAACACTGATCAACTGGTAGCCCAAATGGCCGCTGCGCGCAGTGTGCGTGACCTTGGCATGGTCGAAGTCGCTCTCACCAAAACCTATTTGAAGTATGCTCGTGACATCAATTCCGGCATGCTGGTGCCGTCTCGTGTGGACAATGGCATCGTGCGTGAAATTCAGCGCCGTGACCGCACTGAGTTGATCCAGAGTTTCGCCTCTGCAGAAGATCCCAAGGCTTTCCTGCGGTCATTGGCGCCTCAGACTCAAGAGTATACCCGCTTGATGAAAGAGAAGCTGCGCCTGCAACGCCTGATCGCAAATGGCGGTTGGGGCGCGACTGTTCCGGTTGCCAAGCTGGAACCAGGCAATTCCGGCACCTCTGTTGTTGCGTTGCGGGACCGTTTGATGCGCATGGGCTTTATGCAGCGCTCTGCAACTGCGCAGTATGACCGTGATGTCGAAAAGGCCGTTCAGGCGTTTCAGATCGCGCATGGTCTGGAAAGCGATGGCGTTGCAGGAAAAGGTACCATCACGGAAATCAACGTTTCGGCCGAAGAGCGTTTGAAGTCGGTCATGGTGGCGATGGAACGGGAGCGCTGGTTGACCCGTGAAAGTGCCGGCCGCGAAATTTTGGTCAACTTGACGGATTTCACCGCCAAAGTGATCGACGACGGGAAGCTGACATTCCGCACCCGTTCCGTGATTGGCAAAAACCAGTCCGACCGTCGCAGCCCGGAATTCTCCGATACTATGACACACATGGTGATCAACCCGACTTGGAACGTTCCGCGCTCAATCGCCACCAAAGAGTATCTGCCGATGCTCAAGAAAAACCCGAACGCTGTGAGCTATCTGCGCTTGGTGAACGGTCGCGGGCAGACTGTAGACCGCGGCTCCGTGGACTTCTCACAATTCTCCACGCGTAACTTTCCGTTTGACATGAAACAGGCGCCAGGAAATCGGAACGCACTGGGCCTTGTAAAGTTCATGTTCCCGAACAAGCACAACATCTATCTGCACGACACGCCGCAGAAAGCTCTGTTCCAACGCGAAACCCGTGCGTATAGCCACGGTTGTATCCGCCTGCACCAGCCCTTTGACTTTGCCTACACGCTGCTGCAACCACAGGAGAGTGCGCCCAAAGACTTCTTTCAGAAGACTTTGAAAACAGGCCGTGAAACCCGTGTGGATCTGGATGTGCCGCTGCCAGTACACATCATCTACCGCACGGCGTACACCGAGGCCAAAGGTCCGGTTCAATACCGACGCGATGTTTATGGCCGGGACGCCAAGATCTGGAATGCACTCGCCAACGAAGGGGTGGCGCTGACTTCTCATCAGGGATAAAACGCCTCCAAAGTCATTTCGGAGGATCGCGCATGGCGTTTACTGTTCGAGAGATTGCTGCGGCAATTGACGCGGAGGCGCATGGCAACATCGATTTGATTGTAGAGCGTGTCTCAGAGCCGGCGTCGGCTGGCCCTGAGGACCTGGCACTTCTGACCAATCCAAAATTCGCAGACGGGTTGTCCAAAGGACAAGCGCGCGCCGCACTGCTTTGGGATGGCGCAGATTGGCAGGGCATGGGATTGGAGGCGGCGATCACCGCCAAAAGGGGCCGTTACGCTATGTCTGGTCTGTCCCGCATAATGGATTTGGGCCAACATTTTCCTCAAGGCATCCATCCCACCGCTTTAATTGATAGCACCGCCACCATTGGGGAAGGTGTGACAATAGCGCCCTACGCGGTGGTTGGTCCGCGTGCGCAGATTGGTGCAGGGACGGTTATTGGCCCGTTTTGCCACATCGGCGCAGACAGCCGCATAGGCGCAAATGGGATGTTGCGTGACCACGTCTCCGTTGGTGCACGCGTCACCATTGGCGACCGTTTCTGGTGCCAGCCGGGGGCGCGCATTGGGGCGGATGGCATGTCCTTTGTAACCCCGGAGGCCAGCGGCGTGGAAAAAGCCCGAGCTTCGCTTGGAGACCAGGGTGACGTCAACGAACAGGCTTGGGCCCGCATTCACTCTCTTGGCGCTGTGACCATTGGGGATGACGTCGAAATTGGTGCCAACAGCTGCATCGACTATGGCACAGTTCGCGACACGCGCATTGGCAACGGTTGCAAAATCGACAACCTCGTGCACATCGCCCACAATGTAGTGGTCGGCAATGATTGCCTTTTTGCAGGGCAAGTTGGCATCGCTGGCTCTACCGTCATTGGCCACAACGTGGTGTTTGGAGGTCAATGTGGGGTCACAGACAACACCACCATCGGCGACAATGTGATCGCTGGAGGCGCGACGAAGATGATGAACAAGGTCCCGGCTGGTCAAGTTGTCCTAGGCTCTCCAGCCGTGAAGATGGACACGCATCTGGATATGTACAAAGCGCTTCGCCGCTTGCCGCGTTTGGCAAAGCAATTTTCAGATCTTCAAAAAACCGTTTCAAAACTCGGTTCAAAGACGTAAGGCACCTCCTTACTGTGAGGGCAACGCCTATCAAAGGAAGAAACTATGAGTGTCAAAGATCGTGTCATTGCGATTGTTGCAGAACAGGCCGTGCTGGAACCGTCAGATGTGACTATGGAGAGCACATTGGAAGACTTGGGCATCGACAGCCTTGGTCTGGTTGAAAGCATTTTTGCAATTGAGGAAGAATTCGATATCTCAATCCCGTTCAATGCCAATGAACCGGAGAACAGTGAGTTTGATATTTCCTCGGTTGCGACAATAATCGCGGGTATCGAAAAACTGGTCGATAGCGCTGCGGCGTAGCTGGCGCGTCTTTGAGGTAGCAAGGCTTAGACTATGAAACGGGTTGTCATCACGGGCGCGGGAACCATCAACGCTCTAGGACACAATGTGCCTGAAACGTTTGAGGCGATGCGTGAAGGTCATTGTGGCATTGGCCCTCTGGAGATGCGAGACGTAGAGCGACTTGCAGTTCAGATTGGGGCTCAAGTCAGTGATTTTGCCTCTGACAAGATATTTAACCGCCAGCAATTGGCGCTGTATGATCGGTTCACTCAGTTTGCTTTGATTGCTGCGCGTGAGGCACTGGCTCAATCAGGCTTGGAGTTCTCTGGCGCGCTGTCCGCTAAGTCTGGGGTGGTTCTCGGTAATTCCGGCGGTGGTATGCAAACGCTGGATGAGAACTACCGTACGGTTTACGAGGACGGCAAAAATCGAGTGCATCCATTTGTGGTGCCCAAGCTGATGAACAATGCGGCCGCGAGCCACATCAGCATGGAGTTTAATCTCAAGGGTCCAAGTTTCACCGTGGCCTCCGCCTGCGCAAGCTCCAACCATGCCATGGCCCAAGCCTTTCAGATGGTACGCTCAGGTATGGCGCCAGTGATGATCACCGGTGGAACCGAGTCCATGCTGTGTTTTGGTGGGGTGAAAGCTTGGGAAGGCCTACGTGTGATGTCCAAAGACGCCTGCCGCCCGTTCTCTGCGACCCGTAACGGGATGGTGCAGGGTGAAGGGGCAGGGGTGTTTGTGTTTGAAGAAATGGACCATGCCAAAGCCCGTGGGGCGGATATTCTGGCAGAAGTGATTGGTTTTGCCATGACTTCGGATGCGGCTGACATTGTCATGCCATCTCGCCACGGGGCGTCGCGCGCCATTGCCGGCGCTTTGGAAGATGCAGGGGTCAACCGGGACGAAGTGGGCTACATCAATGCTCATGGCACAGGTACTGCGGCAAACGACAAGACCGAATGCAGCGCAGTTGCGGATGTCTTTGGACCCCATGCCGACCGGCTTATGATGTCGTCCACGAAGTCCATGCACGGTCACTTGATTGGCGGCACGGGCGCCGTGGAGCTTTTGGCGTGTATTATGGCTCTTCGCGATGGTGTCGTTGCCCCAACGATTGGGTATGAAGAGGCAGATCCGGAATGTGCACTGGATGTGGTGCCAAATGAGGCACGGGAAGCATCCATAGAGGTGGCACTTTCCAACGCTTTTGCCTTTGGCGGATTAAACGCCGTTCTGGCCTTGCGCCGGATCTAACTGCGAAGAAAAAGGCCGCTCTAAGTGGCGGCCCGCAAGTCTTAAAACTCCCGGCACTCACTGCCCGTTGTTTTCGGCTTTCCCGAATGCCTTTGTGAACCCTGCTAGTGACATATTCACATTCACCGTTTGGGTTGGTGCAAGTGCAGGCACAATGGTCAATACCGCTTTGTTGCCGCTTTTGAAGTTAGAAATGTCTTCGGCGCTCAGGCCAATCCGCGCAATGCAGCCCAATTGGTTACAGAAAGCAAAGGGATAGCGTCGTGTGGTTTTTCCATCCACGGACATGGTCAACTGCGCAGTCAGCAGCGTTTCCAGAGGCACAATCACGGTTGCACCTGCGACAGCTTCTCCTTCAGCCACCGGCAGCGAGAACAACGTAACTTCAGACACCGGGTTTCCTGTGTCATCGCGCATAAGTTGGTACATGCGACAGGGGCGTGGCTCTGGGCCAGTGGTTGCACATTGCAAATCCCAATCGCCAATGATTTCCGACGATACATTCTCTTCCAATTGGGCGGGTGATACCGGTTGAGCCGCTTCGTTCACTGCTTCCCCCATGGCTAGACTGCCATCGGCAAGCGATGGCACGCCTTGCGAAAACGAAGGTCCAGTCATGGCGGCCAAAGCAACAGCCGCCGCAAAGAAAGAAGTTTTTTGCATATCTTTGATTGTCCTCTGGATGTCTTAGGCTCCGCTTAGCATGACCCAGTGCCATTGTCAGGATTACGTTTTTTAAAAGGCGGCCTTCTCAGCAAAAACGTGCTGCCAAATGTTCGTAGGGGGGAGACGTCGTTGGAAAGGTGGTCTTTGGCGGAACCTTAATACTGCACACAAAAAGAAAAGGGCCCAAAAGGCCCTTTTCCTATTTTTTCACTCCCCGTCGGACTGGCCGACTTATTCATTGGGGAAACGCTACGAAGAAAAGGGCCGTCGGTCAACAGCAAAAAGAAAAGTTCCTTCGCTGATTTTGCCTCAAAAAAAAGGCCGCACATGACGTGCGGCCAGTCTCAACAGGGAGGAGTTCCGTTCCAAACCCGTTTGGGCTGTTCCAGAACAGTTACGAAACTGCCATATAAAGGTTAACAATATATGTGGCGTCCGTGATCGGGCGTTAAAAATAAGGGTTCTTAAGGATAAGCGACTGATGGACGGTAAGATTTTTCTGGGCGGCGGCGGTGCAGATTATGCGGAAAAGCAGGGACTGACGTTAAAATATGCGAACCGACACGGGTTGATTGCCGGGGCGACTGGCACGGGAAAGACCGTGACGCTTCAGATTCTCGCGGAAGGTTTTGCAGCCGCAGGCGTACCGGTCTTCTTGTCGGACGTCAAAGGTGATCTGTCTGGTCTTGCCGCGGCTGGAAGCGCGGAGTTCAAGCTGCACGACGCCTTCACATCCCGCGCTGATAAGATTGGATTTGAGGACTACAGCTACGAGTCTTTCCCGGTGACCTTCTGGGATTTGTTTGGTGATCAGGGCCATCCAGTGCGCACCACGGTGGTTGAAATGGGACCTCTGCTACTGGCGCGCCTGATGGAACTCAGCGAGGCTCAGGAAGGCATTCTCAACATCGCGTTCCGCCTCGCGGATGAACAAGGCATGCCGCTTCTGGACCTCAAGGACCTGCAAGCCCTGCTGGTTTGGGTTGGCGAGAACCGCGCCGAGCTGGCGCTACGCTATGGCAATATCTCGGTGAACTCCATCGGCGCTATTCAACGCCGCCTCCTGGTGCTGGAAAACGAAGGCGCAGCCAAGCTCTTTGGCGAACCTGCCCTGGAGCTGGACGACCTGATGCGCACCGCACCGGACGGGCGTGGCTACATCAACATTCTGGCAGCCGACAAGCTTATGGGCTCACCCCGGCTTTATGCGACCTTCTTGCTTTGGCTCCTCTCAGAGTTGTTCGAAAGCCTGCCGGAAGTGGGCGACCCGGACAAGCCCAAACTGGTCTTCTTCTTTGATGAGGCGCATCTGCTGTTTGATGGCGCCCCTAAAGCGCTTGTCGACAAAGTCGAACAGGTCGCCCGCCTGATCCGTTCTAAAGGCGTCGGTGTCTACTTTGTGACCCAAAACCCTGACGACATCCCGGAAGACATCCTCGGCCAATTGGGCAACCGCGTTCAACACGCTCTGCGCGCCTTCACCGCGCGGGACAAAAAAGCGCTGCGCCTTGCGGCAGAGACTTACCGCCCAAATCCACGCTTTGTGACCGAAGAGGCTATTCGCGAAGTTGGGGTAGGGGAAGCGGTCACCTCGATGCTGATGAAGAAAGGCGTGCCGGGCATTGTGGAGCGTACCCTGATCCGCCCGCCGTCCTCACAACTGGGGCCACTGTCACCGGCCGACCGGAAAGCAGTGCTCGCCAAGTCTTCACTGGCTGGCAAATACGACACGCCTGTGGACCGCCGGTCTGCCTATGAAATCCTTACCGCCCGCGCCAAAGCGGCCGCGCAAGAAGCCGAACAATTGGAAGCCCGCGAAGAAGACATGGCACCTATGGAACGCGAGTTCACCGCCGCGCGGCGCTATTCTGGCTCTCGCGTGCGTCGATCATCCTCCAGAACCCTGCGTGTGCGCGCAGACGACACTTTTGGCGAGGCCATGACCAAAATGGTGATGAAGGAACTCTCCGGTACCACGGGTCGTCGTATCGTGCGCGGCGTGCTCGGTGGTTTGTTTAAAGGACGCTAAGAACTTCGCCTTCGAGCAATACCTTCGCCGAAGGCAAAAGGCGCCCCACTGGGGCGCCTTCCTTTTTACTTCTCCGGGATCAAACCGCGAGGGCTGAACCTCAGCACCAGCAGTAAGATCACCCCCATGGTCAACAGCCGCATATGCGCCGCGCTGTCGATCAGGTGTTTCTTAAGACCACTGTCCTCGGCCATGCCCGATGTAATCACTTCCATCAGCCACAGGCCCATCGGCTCTACCTGAACCCAAAGGAACCAGATCAGGAACCCGCCCAGCACAGCACCAAGGTTGTTGCCAGAGCCGCCTACAATCACCATCACCCAGATCAGGAAGGTATAGCGCAGCGGGTTATAGGTGCCCGGTGTCAGCTGCCCGTCCAGCGTGGTCATCATTGCGCCAGCAATGCCACACACCGCGGAGCCAATCACAAAGATCTGCAAGTGACGGTTGGTCACGTCTTTGCCCATGGCCTCAGCCGCCACTTCATTGTCGCGGATCGCGCGCATCATCCGGCCCCAGGGGCTCTTCAACGCAAGTTGTGCCATCACAAAAATGATTGCCAGAACCACTGCAAACAGGATCGAGTAGTTGAGCTTCACAAATAGCGACGAGGCTGTCGCCACATCCATGCCAAGCCCCTCGGCCCGGTTGATGAAAGCAGACGAATTCTGCAGGTCGATCTCATACGGCACAGGACGGTCCAGACCCACAACGTTTTTCACGCCACGCGCCAGCCAGTCTTCGTTTTTCATCACCGCAATGATGATCTCGGCAATACCCAGGGTCGCAATCGCCAGATAGTCCGAGCGTAGACCCAGCGCTGTTTTACCAATCAACCAGGCTACGCCAGCGGCCAACAGGCCACCCATGGGCCAGGCCAGCAGCACCGGCAGGTTTAGACCACCCAGATTGCCCTGCAGCGCCGGATTGATCGCTTCCACAGCGGCCACACCCGGATCGAAGATGCCGCGATAGAGGAAGAAGCCCACAACCAGAATGGCGATGGTGGCAATGTTACGCGCGCGGCCTGCCGCCATGCGCTGACGCACCACCACCGTGGCGACAATTGTGCCTGCACCTGCCAGTAGGGCGATCACAATGCGCCAACCACCTGCGCTCCAAGCCCCTTCAACAGGCGCAGCGGAGGTCAGCACTACGGCCAGACCACCCAGAGCAACAAAGCCCATGACACCCACGTTAAACAGCCCGGCAAAGCCCCACTGCAGGTTCACCCCCAACGCCATAATGGCAGAGATCAAACCCATGTTGAGAATAAGCACAGCCACGTTCCAGCTCTGCATAAATCCGGTCAGAACTATCAGGCCAAAGACCAGACCAAACAGAGCGGTGTTTTTAACTGTCTCGCTCATACCGATTTCCCCTTGAACAGGCCGGTCGGCTTAAACAACAGGACCACAATCAGGATCACGAAGCTGACGGCAAATTTGTAGTCTGTGCTCAAAAGCTGCATGAGGCTGGAAGGTTCCAGGCTTTCCGGCAGCATGTATTTCAGCACTTTTTTCCAGGCGTAAGTGATGGTGACTTCAGAGAAGGCAATCACAAACCCACCGGCGATGGCGCCCAACGGGCTGCCAAGACCGCCAACAATGGCCGACGCAAAGATCGGCAACAGCAGCTGGAAGTAGACAAAGGGTTTGAAGGATTTGTCGAGGCCATAGAGCACACCGGCAGTTGTCGCGAGCGCAGCCACGATCAGCCACGTGTACATCACCACACGCTCCGGATTGATGCCCGACAAAAGCGCCAGATCTTCGTTGTCCGAATAGGCACGCATCGACTTACCGGTGCGGGTGCGGTTGAGGAACCAGAACAGCAGCGCCACGGCGATGATCGCCACCACAACAGTGATGCCTTGGGTGGTCTTGATCGCCAGACCTTCCTTGAGGCCGGTCAGGGCTTTGAACTCCCGCACCGAAATGATGAAGCGTTCGCCGTCGGCAAACTTCTGGTCATTAGGACCAATGATGAAACGCACCAGACCGTTCATGATGAACATCACGCCCATCGACACGATCACGAGGATCACAGGCTTGGCCTTTTGCTCACGATAGAAGCGATAGACCACGCGGTCGGTGATCAACACCAGCGCCATGGTGCCCAGAATCGCAAAGGGCAGGGCCAGAAGAGCCGTTGGCAGCGGGCCAAAGCTCACGCCCATCGACTGCAGGAACCAGGTGACCAAAACGCCAATCATCGCGCCAAAGTCCATGGTGTCACCATGGGCAAAGTTGGAGAACCGCAAGATGCCGTAGATCAGCGTAACCCCCAGCGCGCCTAGCGCCAGCTGGCTGCCATAGGCAATCGCGGGGATGATGACAAAGTTAGAAAGCGCCACAAGGGCGTTGAGAAAGTCCATGTGCCTCAGCCCCCCAAGAACGATTTGCGGACTTCTTCGTCCGCGAGCAGGTCTTTGCCTGTGCCGGTGTAAGCATTGCGGCCCTGAACCAGCACATAGCCTTTGTCGGCAATTTCCAGCGCCTGACGGGCGTTTTGCTCGACCATCAGGATCGGAATGCCGGTGCGGCTGACTTCGATGATCCGGTCAAACAGCTCGTCCATCACAATTGGCGACACACCTGCAGTCGGCTCATCCAGCATCAGCACCTTAGGCTGGGTCATCAACGCGCGGCCCACGGCCACCTGTTGACGCTGACCACCAGAGAGTTCGCCTGCTGGCTGGTTGCGCTTTTCTTTCAGGATCGGGAAGAGGCCATAGACCTGTTCCATTGTGTCGGAGAAATCATCGGTGCGAATGAAGGCACCCATTTCAAGGTTCTCTTCCACGGTCATCGAGGTGAAGATATTGTTCACCTGCGGCACAAATCCCATGCCTTTGGCCACGCGGGCCTGCGGCGTGAGGGCGGTGATGTCTTCTCCATCCAGCCGCACCGAGCCCTGGCGCAGGTTCAACATGCCAAACACCGCTTTCATACCGGTGGATTTGCCTGCGCCGTTTGGCCCGACAATTACGGCTATCTCGCCCGGGTTCACGGCGATGGTGCAGTCATGCAAAATGTCCGGCCCATCTTTGCCGTAGCCGCCGGTCATGCTGTCGCCAACCAGAAAGGCGTCTGTTGTGTTCATTTCTTTGCCGGTCCCCACGGCGGGCGTCATTTCGCCTCCGCCCTTGGGGTTGGCTATCGTGGCGTCTTTGTTGCCGCGATCGTCCTGATACGGGTTTCCCGTCATCACTCACTCCCCGCTGAAATCGCATTTTGGGATCGATTTTTGCACCTCCGCGATACAGTCGCGATACCGACGCAATACCGACGTGCCTTTTGGTCCTTATGCGTTCAGCTGTTCCTTGTTTTTGAGCCCAGTGCCGAGGTAGGCCTCGATCACCTGTTCGTTGGCTTTGATCTCATCCAAAGTGCCTTCTGCGAGCACTTTGCCCTCGGCCATACAGATCACCGGATCACACAGGCGCCCAATGAAATCCATGTCATGTTCAATCACCACAAAGGTGTAGCCACGCTCTTTGTTAAGCCGTTGAATCGCATCACCAATAGTGTTCAGCAGGGTGCGGTTCACCCCGGCGCCAACTTCGTCCAGAAAGACGATTTTGGCATCCACCATCATGGTGCGTCCCAGCTCCAGAAGCTTCTTCTGTCCGCCGGAAATCTGACCGGCTTTGTGGTCTGCCAGATGCTCAACCGTAAGGAATTCAAGCACTTCGTCTGCTTTCGCCCGCAATGCGCGTTCCTCATCCGCAATCCGCTTGCGCCCAAACCAGGTGTTCCACAGCGTTTCACCAGATTGCCCGCCAGGCACCATCATCAGGTTCTCGCGACAGCTCATCGAGCTGAACTCATGCGCGATCTGGAACGTCCGCAGCAGCCCTTTGTGGAAGAGTTCATGCGGCGGCAGGCCGGTGATGTCTTCTCCGTCCATCGTCACGCGTCCAGAAGTTGGTTGCAAAACTCCGGCGATCACATTGAAAAGAGTGGTTTTCCCGGCACCGTTTGGCCCGATGAGACCGGTGATTGATCCCGGCTCAATTGTCAGGTTCGCTCCGTCAACAGCGCGAAACCCCCCAAAATGTTTGTGAACGTCTTCTACGACGATCATAGCATTTCCCCCATGCGCAGTTCGTGCCGCGCCTTATATATTGAAAAACAGCCCGGACAAGCCGGGCTGTTTTGGGTCTCGCATCATCAAATGATTAGCGGTACTTAGCGGTGGCGATTTTGCCACCGTCGATCACGATCTGACGGTAGTTACCGGCCGACTCACCTGCGCCGATCAGCTCAACCGCGGTTGCACCAACGTAGTCCACGTCGCCGCCACCTGCGATGATTTCCAGCGCTTTGGCCAGTTCACCTGGGAAGATCTGTTCACCAGGCGCGTTGGCCACATCCATGACTTTGTCTTTGTAAGCCGCTGGATCGGAAGAGCCCGCCGCTTGCATTGCCAGCAGGATCAGCGCTGCCGCGTCATAGGATTCTGGGGTGAATGGGGAAGTCGCGTCGAATGCATCGCCAACGATCTCACCAAATTTCGCCGCGCCAGGGCTGTCGGTGCCAGGGTGCTGACCGGTGGAACCTTCGATTTCGTCACCGAAGTTTTCCTGCAGCTTGTCGGAGATCATGCCGTCCGGGAAGTGGAACGTGTCAAACGCGCCGGAGTCGATGGCCGCGCGCACGATGCCGGAACCACCTTGGTCAACATAGCCCGCCACAACCAGGCGCTCGCCGCCTGCGGCTGCCAGAGCGCCAACTTCTGCGGAGTAATCGGCTTTGCCGTCTTCGTGCGCCGCGTTGATGGTCACGGAACCACCAGCCGCTTCAAACGCCGCTTGGAAGCTGTCCGCCAGACCTTTGCCGTAGTCATTGTTGGTGTAGGTCACCGCAACTTCTTTGATGCCTTCTTCCATCAGCACCTCGGTCATTACAACACCTTGACGGGCATCAGATGGCGCAGTGCGGAAGAACAAGCCGTTGTCTTCGTTATTTGCGTGGCTCAGGCCTGGAGAGGTCGCGGATGGGGAGACCATCACAACGCCGTTTGCCACTGCCACGTTGTTCAGGATCGCGCCGGTCACACCGGAGCAGTCTGCGCCCATGATGCCTTTTACGCCTTCTGCCGTAATCAGACGTTCTGCTGCAGCAGAGGCCGCCGCTGCGTCGATACAGGTGGAGTCCGCGCGAACGGAAGTCACAGTTGCGCCACCGAGCAGCTTGCCGCTGTCGGAGACTTCTTTCATTGCCAGCTCTGCGCCGTCCGCCATGGATGGCGTCAGCGATTCAATTGGGCCGGTGAAGCCGAGGATCACACCCAGCTTGATTTCTTCTGCGGATGCCGCGCCAGCCAGCAGTGCGCCAGCGGCGGATGCCAAAAGCAGCTTTTTCATGTGGAAACTCCCTATTGGTTTTTTTCTTGTTCCGAACGAGAGCCTATGCGGGGTGATTTCAAAAGAAAAGAGGTCGATGACTGATTTTTGAACATCAATTCAGAGCGGGATGTGAGAGGATAAGTCTCGTGATTTCTCCGATGCAAAGAGGCCCCAAAGTGCACGCCTTCCTTCGACATACTCTCTTGTTTCTATTCGCTTCTTTGTCAGCTCCATTTGCGTATGCCGATTTGCAGACGTCCCAAGGATCGGCCACCATTACCCCGGTTGTTGAGCGCTTAAAGGGGCCTTGGGCGTTTGCGTTTCTACCTAATGGAGAGCTTCTGATCACAGAGAAACGCGGCAAGCTCTTGCATGTTAACGCTAGCGGCAAGCGCAGTACGGTAAAAGGTCTCCCGGCGATTCACGTGCAAGGGCAGGGCGGCTTACTTGACGTAATTGTTGCTCGGGACTTTGCTCAATCCCGCACCATTTTTCTGACTTATGCAAAAAAACAAGAAGGCGGAGCTGGAACGGCGGTTATGCGCGCGCGGTTGTCGGAAGACGGCAAGAAACTCACGGAACAAAGACAAATTTTTGAAATGGCTGCAGGAAGCTCCGGTGGGCGGCACTTTGGTAGCCGTATTGTGCAGGACAACGACGGGATGCTTTATGTGTCCATTGGGGAGCGAGGGGATCGGCCATCCGCCCAAAACTTGGCGCGACACGAAGGTTCTATCGTACGGATAACGCCAAATGGCGAAGTGTCATCAGGAAATCCGTTTGTGACAACTTCCGGCGCTCAAGGGGAAATCTGGAGTTACGGGCATCGAAATCCGCAAGGCTTGGCGCTTGACCTGTCGGGGCGCCTTTGGGCAGTAGAGCATGGCGCTAAGGGAGGAGATGAGCTGAACCTTATCGAGAAGGGCGCAAATTATGGTTGGCCGGTGATTTCCTACGGTACGCACTACTCAGGTTTCAAAATAGGCGAAGGCACTGCGAAGCCAGGTATGAAACAGCCGCAGTTTTACTGGGATCCTTCTATCGCTCCCTCTGGTTTGATGATCTACTCCGGCAAACTGTGGCCTCAATGGAAAGGGGATTTCTTTGTCGGCAGCCTGAAATTTGATTACATCAGCCGACTATCAGGGCCGGTGCCTAGGGAAGTCGAACAGCTGCGAGGGGACAGTACCAAACGCGTTCGAGATGTGCGCGAAGGTCCAAGCGGGGGGATTTGGTTCTTGTCTGAGGACAAAGGGACACTTTACCGAATGACCCCCGGCGGCTAGGTTGAAAGAAATCTATTTGTTTCAATCACCTGTGGATGCACGATGATCAAAAATGGCTTTCTTTCCGTCGCTCTTCTGTTGGCGACGACAGCAACTGTACAAGCGCAAACCAACTTGCGTACGCAATTCAACCAGTCGCTGGCGTTATTCAATGAAATGGTCATGAACAAGGAGATTGGTGAGGCGATCGACATGATCCAGCCAGATGTTGTTCTGAGCGACTCAGAAAAAACGGAGTATAATGCGGCCCTGGCGGAAGCCTTTCCGGAACCTTTTGTCGGCTCAGCTACAGTTCAGTCCGAAGCGCTTAAAGGCGGTTTTCGCCAAGAAATGCTGGCCTATTGGAGTGAGCAAGGTGACTATCTGTACCTCTACCTCGTGATACACACGCAAGGCGCACAGCAGCAAGTCATTCACGTGGAGCACACCACCACGTTTTCCAAGTTCATTTCGCGCTTCTAACTTAGATCGTCAGGCGTGAACTCTGGCTGCCACGCTCTCTGTAGGGGGTGGTCTCGTAGTGCGCGCGGTAGCATTTAGAGAAGTGGCTTGGAGAGGCAAATCCGCAAGCCAGCGCTACATTGATCACGCTCATATCTGTTTGCATCAGGAGGTTACGTGCTTTTTGCAGGCGCAGCTCCATATAGTACCGTTTGGGCGAGCGGTTCAGGTAACGACGGAACAAACGCTCCAATTGGCGGGTCGACATTCCCACTTCCTTTGCAAGCAGGGATGGGCTGATCGGTTCTTCAATATTGGCTTCCATCATCTGGATAACCATGGACAGTTTTGGATGGCGCACGCCGATCCGGGTGGGGACGGACAGGCGTTGTGTATCCTGGTCTGTGCGGATTGAGCTGTAGATTTGTTGGTCGGCAACCCAGTTGGCAACATCTTCTCCCAAATCCTTAGCGATCAGCTTTAAAAACAGGTCGATTGAGGATGTACCGCCTGCGGTGGTCATACGGTTTGAATCGATGGTGAACACGGATTTAGAGAGCTCTACCTCGTCAAACTCTTCGGCAAAGCTGTCCTGATTCTCCCAGTGGATCGTTGCGCGTTTGCCGTCCAGTAGTCCAGCTTTAGCCATGCAAAAAGATGCCGTGCAGAGCCCAATGACAGACGGGCCCTTGCGTGCTTCCCTGCGAAGCCAATTCAGTAGCTTTTTTGACGTCGCTTGCTGAATTTCCGTTCCGCCGCACAACACAATCGTGTCATCTCGGCGCAACTCGGAAAGGTCGTCATCCAGCTTAAAAGTTGTGTTTGTTGAGCAACTTACGGTATCGCCGCCTTCGCCAACCAATATCCAGGAATAGTGATCACGTCCCATGTGTCGATTGGCCAAGCGTAAGCAGTCTATTGCGGACGCGAACGACAACAATGTGAACTTGTCCAGAAGCACAAAAACAAAGCGCCGCGATTTTGCGTCGTTTTGAACAGAAGCGAGTGCCGAAGTCATTGACATCGTTTCCTTTTCTTAGAGGGGCTGCGCATCTTTAGTTGCGGCGAGTTGACCGATTAAACGAAACATTCACCAAACGCGTCAAGGCCGGATATTTCATCTATGGCGCCGGGACAAGAGCTTTTGTATAAGGCCTCATTAACCTGTCTAATTGGAGTAAAGACAATGGCTGACTGGCAAAAATCTGACTGGCGCGCAAAGCCCCGGGTTCAGATGCCTGAGTATACGGATGACGCAGAGCTGAAGGCTGTAGAAGCCAAGCTCGCTAGCTATCCGCCATTGGTCTTTGCCGGCGAAGCGCGTCGCCTGAAAGCTCAGCTTGGTGCCGCTTCCCGCGGCGAGGCCTTTTTGTTGCAAGGCGGTGACTGTGCGGAGAGCTTTGAGCAGTTCAGCGCAGACGGCATTCGCGATACATTCAAAGTGATGTTGCAAATGGCGATGGTTCTGACCTATGGCGCCAAAGTCCCTGTGGTGAAAGTTGGCCGAATGGCCGGTCAGTTCGCCAAACCACGTTCCGCGCCAATAGAAACTGTGGATGGTGTGGAGCTGCCAAGCTACCGCGGCGACATCATCAACGAGTTGGACTTTACACCCGAATCTCGAATTCCGAATCCAAACAAGATGTTGCAGGCCTATACACAAGCGGCCGCCACGCTGAACCTGCTGCGTGCGTTCTCGACTGGTGGTTACGCGGATGTGCATCAGGTGCATTCCTGGACACTAGGTTTCACAGAAGGTGAGAAGGCCACCAAATACCGCGATATGGCCAACCGTATCAGTGACACGCTGGATTTCATGAAGGCGGCGGGCGTGACCTCGGATCGTTTGCATTCGCTGCAGACCGTGGATTTCTACACAAGCCACGAATCTCTGTTGCTTGAGTATGAAGAGGCGCTGACGCGCCTGGATTCGACGTCTGGCAAATGGCTGGCCGGGTCTGGTCACATGATCTGGATCGGTGACCGCACTCGTCAACCGGATGGCGCGCACGTTGAGTTTGCGCGCGGCGTGCAGAACCCGATTGGTTTGAAGTGTGGTCCAACCACAACCGCCGACGACCTCAAAGTGTTGATGGAAAAGCTGAATCCGGAAAACGAGGCAGGTCGCCTGACATTGATCGCGCGCTTTGGTGCCGGCAGCGTTGGTGACCATCTGCCACGATTGATCAAAGCGGTACAGGAAGAGGGCGCCAATGTGCTTTGGACCTGTGACCCAATGCACGGCAACACAATCAAGTCTGCGACCGGTTATAAAACCCGTCCGTTCGACAGTGTTCTGCGCGAGGTGCGTGAGTTCTTCGGGGTGCATAAAGCCGAGGGTACGATTCCGGGCGGCGTGCATTTCGAGATGACCGGTCAGGATGTGACAGAGTGCACCGGCGGTGTGCGTGCAGTGACCGAAGAAGACCTCTCCGCACGCTATCACACAGCGTGTGACCCGCGCTTGAATGCAAGCCAATCTCTGGAACTGGCGTTCCTGGTGGCAGAAGAACTGTCTGACCGCGATCACGCGAAGGCGGCTGCAGCGGTCTAAACGGCTTCAAACGCAAACAAATAAGGGCCGCGCTATTGCGCGGCTCTTTTTTGTTAGGAAAAGCAAAAATAACCGCAATTTGCCTCTTGCATCCCCCCAACAGTTGAAGCTAAACACCGCTCCACAGAGAGACGGTCAGCTGACCAATGCTCTGATGCGGAGAGGTGGCCGAGTGGTCGAAGGCGCACGCCTGGAAAGTGTGTAGGCGGGAAACCGTCTCCAGGGTTCGAATCCCTGTCTCTCCGCCACAAATCCCAAATAGAAATTGACATGAAGCTTGATCGCGCGGACCTGTTTTGTTGTTGTCGTAAGCGGTTGAACTAAATCAGCCTTTTTGCACGACGAACCGTAAGTGACCATCGGCTTCTGTCATGCTGACAAAGGCATGTCCGGCCTCGTTACAGAAATGTGGCACGTCGACGATCGCCGCCGGATCATCCGCCAGTAAAAGCACTTTCGCACCGGTTTCTAAGGGTTCCATACGCTTGCGCAGGCGCAAGACGGGCAGGGGGCACAACAGGCCAATTGCATCTACTTCCAAATCCATAAGACGGACATAGGCAGGATGTTACGATCTGTCCACAGGGATGTGACCACCTGTGCACGTGACCTTCTTCTGGTGGTGGTCTAAGGGTGGGACATGTTTGGAATCGATATCATCGACGCGGGCCTATTGCCCGCAATGTTTGTGGCGCTGGCAGCGGGAATGATCTCGTTTCTCAGCCCCTGTGTACTGCCCATCGTGCCACCCTATTTGGCCTATATGAGCGGCGTCAGCATGTCGGAGCTCACCACAGAACAAGAGGCGCGGCGCAAGGCAATCTTGGCGGCTCTGTTCTTTGTGATGGGCCTGTCGACGGTGTTTCTGTTCCTGGGCTTTACGGCCTCGGCGTTTGGGGCGTTTTTTCTGCAAAATCAGGAGCTTTTCAGCAAAATTGCAGGCGGTGTTGTAATCGTCTTTGGTCTGCATTTCTTGAATGTGTTTCGTATCCCGTTCCTGGATCGCGAAGCGCGGATTGAGACCGGAGAATCTGGCGGATCTGCTTTTGGAGCATACGTGCTGGGGTTGGCCTTTGCCTTTGGCTGGACGCCTTGCATCGGGCCGCAGCTCGGCGCGATTCTGTCTTTGGCCGCTGGGGAAGCGTCTATTGCGCGCGGGACGGTTTTGCTTGGCGTCTATGCGGCTGGCCTTGGTATTCCCTTTCTGCTGGCTGCCATCTTCCTCAATCGGGCAATGGGCGTGATGAATAAACTCAAGCGCCACATGGGCACAATCGAGAAGGTCATGGGGGGCTTGCTGTTGTTTGTAGGGATCATGCTAGTGACCGGTGCGTTCTCGAGCTTCTCCTACTGGCTGCTGGAGACCTTTCCGGCACTCGCAACCCTCGGATAAGGCTTAATTTTGCCAAAGTGAGCGGTTACACTCCTTCCAAAGGAGAGGCTGGTCATGGCAGAGGCCCAATATAGGCAGGTGCGTACGCGTCGGGTGTTTTATATTCCGGGCTATGACCCGATTCACCCGCGCCGTTACCGCGAGTTGTACCGCAAGGAAGGCGCAGCGCAGGCCGCCATTTCTGACTATGAGATTGTTCTGTCTGCCAAGGTTGCTGATGGCGGGCCCTATGGCTGGCATGTGACAGGCCATATCGAGGGGCAGGAGACGCAAAGCGACGTTGAGGTTCTGGTGTGGTCCGACATAGTGCGCGACAGCATGGAGCGGGGCATTGTGTCGACCTATGGGCAGCTTCTACGGACGGCTTGGACCTATATTGGCACTGGCGCGTTGTGGCGGCTGATGCAGTTACGCAAGGGGCCTGTGATTGCGGCGCTCTATCCGGTGGTGTTTTTGTTGGTGCAGTTGCTGTTGGCCCTGCTGGTTGCCTGGGGCATTGGCAAAGGGTTGGCGATGGTTCTGCCGGAGTGGACCGCGGTGTTCGGGGTGATCGTGGTTTTACCAATTCTTCAATGGTTTCAAAAGCATGACGGCAAGTTCTTTGCCTACTACCTGATGCATGACTATGCCTATTCGGCCTCCACCAAGGGCGCAAATCCGCCTGAGTTGGAAGCGCGGATGGGGGAATTTGCGGATCGCATTGCCGAAGCCTTACAGTCGGAGTGTGACGAAGTTTTGGTGGTCGGCCATTCCAGTGGGGCCCATCTGGCGGTGTCGGTTTTGGCGGATTTGATCCGGGATGGTCGTGTGCCAGAGGGTGGTCCAGCGCTCGGTTTTCTGTCCTTGGGGCAGGTGGTCCCTATGGTGTCGTTCCTGCCCAAGGCAGAGCGGTTGCGGGCGGATTTGGCATATTTGTGCCAGCGTACTGAGCTTGCGTGGGTTGATGTGACAGCGCCTGGTGATGGCTGTGCTTTCGCACTTTGCGATCCGGTGGCTGTGTCTGGTGTCGCACCTGAAGGGGGCAAACGGTGGCCCTTGGTGTTCTCGGCTGCTTTCACCCAAACGCTGTCCGAAGAGCGGTGGGCAGAACTGCGGTGGCGGTTTTTTCGGCTGCATTTTCAATACCTTTGCGCCTTTGATCGGCCAGGGGACTATGATTACTTCCGTATTACGGCGGGACCAAAAACACTGTCAGAGCGCTATGAGGGGCGCAAAGCTTCTGGCTCTCGTATAGAAAAGCCG
Source organism: Paracoccaceae bacterium (assembly GCA_014872815.1). GTDB lineage: Bacteria > Pseudomonadota > Alphaproteobacteria > Rhodobacterales > Rhodobacteraceae > Shimia. Next base: position 458,865 of record WKFK01000014.1, on the reverse strand, counting down.
GTCAACAAATTCACGTCGGTGGCTTCATGACCCCTCCAAAACCAACGCCGCGGCCTGAGAAAGTCACGCTTCGGCAGTATGTGAAGCTCTTTCGCAAAGACCTTTTGTCGGCGCAGCCTGCAAAACTGTATCGCGCTTGGATGGCGGAGTTTCGAACGCCGTTTTTCCGCTCCTACATGATCAACCAGCCTTCGTTAATAAAAACTGTTTTGAAGGAACGGCCGGATGATTTCCCAAAATCTCAACGGGTTAGCGAAGGTCTGAAACCGCTTTTGGGGGAGTCGGTGTTCCTAACCAATGGCGAGGTGTGGAAGCGGCAGCGGCGGATTATCGATCCGGCTTTTGAAGGGGGACGGCTGCGCGATACCTTTCCGGCGATGTGGGCGGCAAGCGAAGCTGCGGTGGCTCGACTTGGGAAAAGTGTTGGGCAAGTTGTTGAGATTGAAGAGGAAACCAGTCACGCGGCAGCGGACGTGATCTTTCGTACCTTGTTCTCGATCCCGATTGAACATGAGGTGGCCGGTAGAGTTTTTGACGAATTTCGCACCTATCAGCGTAGCGCGCCGATTGTGAACTTGGGTGCGTTTCTGCCTTTACCGCGTTGGTTTCCAAGGTTTTTCCGAAAAGAAACCAAACGCACGGCGGCCAGTATTCGCGGCCTGATCACCCAGCTTACTGAGGATCGGATGCAGGCTATTCAGGCCGGTAACGCTCCTGACGATCTCGCGACAAAGATCATGACCACGGTTGATCCTGAAACCGGAAAATCATTTGATGCCAATGAGATGGTCGATCAAGTTGCGATCTTCTTTCTGGCGGGACATGAAACCAGCGCTTCGGCTTTGGCTTGGACGTTGTACCTCTGTGCCGTGTTCCCGGAATGGCAGGAAAAAGTTGCAGAGGAAGCCGCAAATTTATCGGAAGATTTCGGCGCGGTCAGCAAGTTGAAATTCAGCCGTGATGTGTTCCGCGAGGCGCTGCGGTTATACCCACCGGTGCCCATGATGGTGCGGGAAACAACCTGTCCAGAGCACTTTCGGGATCGCGATATTGCTTCGGGATCTCAGGTGGTTATCTCGCCATGGCACCTGCATCGGCAGGAGCGATTGTGGGACAATCCAGACGGGTTTGACCCGACGCGGTGGCAAACAGACAATGGCAAACAGTGTATGCGTGAGGCTTATATGCCGTTCTCCGCAGGCAGTCGGGTTTGCACGGGCGCCGGCTTTGCGATGGTTGAAGGCGTGCTGATGCTATCGATGATTTTGAAGCATTTTCGAATAACCCCGGTCGGTGACGCGCCGGTGCCAATTGCCCATCTGACGGTGCGGTCGCGGGATGGCATTAACCTACGAATTGAGCGGCGAAAGTAACGTCGGTATTACGTCGGTATCGCGACTGTTTCGCGGAGGTGCGAATTTCTGGCCACCAAAGGTTAACGTGTCTGCTTCGCCTGGCAGTCGGATTAGGGGTTTCAGCTAAAGATTGTGTTTTTTACGACTCGCGCATTACGCATGTGACACACGCAGGGGAGTCCCGCCTCGGGGGCTGAGAGGCAGACAGGATATTTGTCTGATTTCGCGACCCTTTGAACCTGACCCAGTTGACACTGGCGTAGGAAGCTACAGAAACCGCGTCATTTGTGGTGTGTGTGTTCTGAACTGCAGGCGTGTTGTCCCTGTGGGTCCTCCCAAGCTCATCTGGTGTCATTTTGAGACTTGAGCTTAAGGAGCGCCACAATGAATGTGCCTAACCCAAAAATCACAGACGGAAGTCTTCCGGCCTCACAAAAAAATCTGTGTCGATGACAAACTGCATCCGGACCTTCGGGTGCCGATGCGCGAGCTTTCAGTGCATTCCACGGCTGGTGAGCCGCCGCTGCTGGTTTACGATAGCTCCGGGCCGTATACCGATCCGGACGTGATCAGCGACATCACTCAGGGACTGGCGCCGTTGCATCTTGGGTTGCCGGATCGGGACGATGTAAAGACTGGCGTGATTACTTACAAAATTGCAGCCCATGCGGCGGATTTGGCTAAAGGATTGCCAGGGGCGCAGCGGCGCGAAGATGCGCTCAGTCGGGCTCGGTTTAAAGTTTCGTTGGGAGGATCAGTTCAACCTGTCGCTGGACCCGGATACCGCGCGGGAGTTTCACGATCAGACCGTGCCCAAGGAAGCGCATTTCTGTTCAATGTGTGGGCCGAAGTTCTGCTCTATGCGGATCAGTCATGACATCCGCGCAGAGGCACAGAAAGAGGGGATGGCGGCGAAGGCAGCAAAGTTTCAGGAGGGTGGTGCGCTGTATGTTCCAGTGAAGGACGGATCGTAAGAGGTTGTGATAAAACTAAAAAGGGCGCCTTGCGGCGCCCTTAGTTTTAGTCTTCGTACCACCAGACACCTGGCAACCAATCCACACCATCGCCGTAAATTGGCAGGTTGTCTTTCGGGAAGTGCAGCTCTTTCTGGTGGGCTATGCGGCCCACGGCGTACTTCCAGATTGGGATCACGTAGCGGCCGGAGGTCAGGACGCGGTCGAGCGCCTTGGTGGCGGCGACAAAGTCCTCTTGGGACGTCGCGGTCAGCATTTCGTTGATCATGGCGTCGATGGCCGGGGATTTTACACCCATCAAGTTGCGTGAGCCGGTTTGATCAGCCGCCGCGGAGCCCCAATAGAGGTTTTGCTCGTTGCCCGGAGACAGGGAAAGCGCGCGGCGGTAGTTGGTGATGTCAAAGTCAAAAGCCGCCGTGCGTTCGGTGTACTGAGGGCCGTCCACCTGGGTGACCGTCAGCTCCACGCCGAGGCCTTCGAGCGCTTTGGCGTAGATGTCGATGATGGCTTTGTTCTCGGTGTCGCCTTGCTTGAGCAGGATTTCCAGCGCCAGCACCTCGCCATCCGCGTTTTGCAGCTTGCCGTCCACCACAGCGTAGCCGGCTTCCTCCATCAGGTTGAGCGCTTTGCGCAGGTTGGCGCGGTTGCGGGCGGAGCCGTCAGATGTGGGCAGGGTGTAGCCCGCAAGTGCCTCTGGCGGCAGGTCGTCGGCAAACGGTTGCAGCAGCTCTGCAACGCGGCCTTGGGCCGGGCCGTCGTCCATGCCCAGGAGAGAGCCGGAGAAGAATGAGGTGATGCGCGGTTGGCGAGAGCCGGTCATGGTGTCATTGATGAACTCGAAGTTGAAGACATGCATCAACGCGTCACGCACCCGGATGTCATCCAGCGGGGCTTTGCGGGTGTTCATCACAAAGCCGGTGATGCCGGAGGGCTTTTGGTGCGGGATTTCGGATTTCACCACGTCGCCGGATTGCGCCAGCGAGAAGTTGTAATTTGAGGCCCATTTTTCAGCGTTGAATTCGCGCACGTAGGAAATCTCGCCCGCCTTGAAGGCTTCGAACATCACGGAACTGTCGCCGAAGAAGTCGATTTTGATCTCGTCAAAGTTGTGAGTGCCGTTGCGGAATGGCAGATCCTTGCCCCAGTAGTCTTCATTGCGTGTCAGGGTCACGAAACGACCAGCCTCAAAATCAGTGATGGCGTAAGGGGCGGAGCCAATGGGAAAGTTTTCGAGCGTTGCGTCCTCAAAGGATTTGCCCTCGAACTGTGCTTTGCTCAGGATTGGGCGCAAGCCAGCGATCAGGGCCAGTTCCCGGTCTTCGGTGTTAAAGGTGAGGCGTACGGAGCGTTCGCCGGTGGCCTCGATCTTGTCCACTTTGCCCCAGAAGCCGCGGTAACGTGGGTGGCCGATTGTGCCGAGGGTTTCGTAGGACCAGATCACGTCTTCGACGGTGACCGGGCTGCCGTCAGAGAATCGGGCTTCTTCGCGCAGGGTGAATTCGACCCAGGAGCGGTCTTCTGGTGTCTCAATCGATTCGGCCAAAAGACCGTATAGAGCGAACGGCTCATCCCAGTTGCGCCCCATGAGTGATTCTACGGCAAAGAAGCGGAGTTGCCACGGTACCTCGCCTTTGCGCACATATGGGTTCAGGGAATCAAAGCTGCCGCCATTGCCGGTGACCACGCGGCCGCCTTTGGGGGCGTCGGGGTTGGCGTAGGGCAGTGACACAAAATCCTGTGGCAAAGCGGGCTCGCCATACATAGCAATGCCATGTTGGGGTTCCGCGAAGGTCTGCGTGCCGACCAGTGTGAGCGCTAGCGCGGCGGCGGCACTGGTGACTTTGGGGAAACGTATTGGTGTCATTGCCTGAACAATCCTGTTGGTTGATTTTTTACTTACCCAAAAAGTAACGGCGGATTGGTGGCTTATCAAACTTTTAGCTTGGAGACCGGCGCAGTAACGCCTATAAAGGAGTCACTGCTCGATAGGTTTCTTGCCTGTATGAAACCTGCCTCAATAACTTTACGCCCGCTTCGCGCGGGCGTTTTTTTTGACCAAGCGGCAGATCTACGTATGAGTACGGGTGGTGCGGATTCCCCTTATTTTGCGGGTGCAGCATGATATGCTGCGCGCAACCGAGATGAGAAGGGAAGTCAGATGACTATGCAGGGCAAAACGGCAATTGTGACGGGCAGCAATTCGGGAATCGGTCTGGGTGTGGCGCGGGAATTGGCGCGGGCCGGGGCGGATGTGGTGCTGAACTCGTTTACCGATCGCGAAGAAGATCATACGCTGGCAGCGGAAATCGCGGCGGAGTTTGGCGTAAACGCGCGCTACATCGCGGCCGATATGTCTAAAGGCGATCAATGTCGACGGTTGATTGAGGATGCCGGGGGCTGTGATGTGCTGGTGAACAATGCTGGTATTCAGCATGTGGCGCCGATTGATGAGTTTCCGGTAGACAAGTGGGACGCCATCATCGCGATCAATATGAACTCGGTATTTCACACGACGGCGGCGGCGCTGCCCCATATGCGCAAACGCGGTTGGGGCCGGGTAATCAACATCGCCAGCGCGCATGGTTTGACCGCATCTCCATTCAAGGCGGCTTATGTCGCGGCGAAACACGGCGTAGTCGGCATGACCAAGACGGTGGCTCTGGAAACGGCAGAAGAGCCAATCACCTGTAATGCGATTTGCCCGGGCTATGTGCTCACCCCATTGGTAGAAGCACAGATCCCGGACACCATGGAGAAATACAACATGGGGCGCGAAGAGGTAATCAAAAAGGTGATGTTGGAAAGACAACCAAGCCGCGAGTTTGCGACTGTGGAGCAATTGGGCGGCACAGTGTGTTTCCTTGCGTCTGATGCGGCGGCGCAGATCACCGGCACCACGATCAGCGTGGATGGCGGCTGGACAGCCTTGTAAGGAAGGGATGGCCTCATGAAGCGCATCAATCTGGCTTTGCAAGGTGGCGGCGCGCATGGGGCCTTCACTTGGGGCGTGTTGGACGTCCTGTTGCAGGATGAAGACATCGAGATTGCCGGGATCACCGGCACCTCTGCGGGTGCGATGAATGGCGCGGCTTTGAAGGCCGGGCTGCTTGAGGGCGGGCGTGACGGGGCGCGGGCCAATTTGGACTGGTTCTGGCAGCAGATGGGCGCGGCGCAGGTGCCGGGCATGGATGCCTGGTTTGCGGCCGTGCCGCCGGGCCTTGTGAGCCGGGCGCTGGAGTACAGCTGGCCGTTTATGGCGGCGGACATGATGCAGCGGATGACCTCGCCTTACGCCATGGGGCCGCTTTATGAGCATCCGCTGCGCGATATTGTCGATCAGTTCAGCTTTGATCAGGTGTGCGCGGACGAAGGGCCAAAGCTGTTTGTCTGTGCCACCAATGTGCGTTCTGGCAAAGCGCGGGTGTTTGCAGGACGTGAGATCAGCACCGACGCGTTGCTGGCCTCGGCCTGTTTGCCAACCTTGTTTAAGGCAGTAGACGTGTTTGATGAAACCACGGGGAAGACAGAGGCGTTTTGGGATGGGGGCTATACGGGCAACCCGTCGTTGTGGCCGCTATACCGGCGGGATTTGCCCGAGGATGTGGTGATCGTGAACATCAATCCGTTGCGGCGGGACACATTGCCGGTGACGCCACAGCAAATCACCAATCGCATCAATGAGATCAGCTTTAACTCCTCACTGTTAAGTGAGCTGCGAGCCGTGGCATTTGTGCAAAGGTTGATCGAGCAGGGTACGCTGAGCCGTGAAGAAAAGCGGGAGGTGAAGGTGCATATGATTGCAGATGATGCGCTGATGACCCGCTTGTCGGTGGCGACCAAAAGCTGGCCGGTGACGTCGGTATTGCATCATTTGAAAGAGGCGGGGCAGGCGGCTGCAAAGACTTTCCTAAGTGCGCACAAGGCGGACCTGAACGAACGTGGGACCGTGGACTTGGCGGAGATGTATGGCGGTTGATTAAAGCGTTCCTGACAGAACACGCTGGATGGAGAGTGCGCATCGAGACTATCAGCGCTGTCCCTTCTCATTACCGATCGGGGTGTTGTGGGCGAAAAAGGGGCTGTTAATCTTCCGCTGGCTGGGTGGGATCCTTGGGGTTTGGGTAAACCAGACCGGCAGAGATCACCAGTTTGGCGGCATCTTCCACAGACATATCCAGTTCGATGATGTCGTCCTTGGGGAAGAACAGCAGAAAACCGGAGGTCGGGTTTGGCGTTGTTGGGACAAAGACGCTCATCATTTGGCTGGTAGAGGCGGCGGTGTCCGCAACCTCGCCCTTGGCGTTTGTCGAAATGAAGCCGATGGCCCAGATACCGCGACGCGGGTATTCGATCAGACAGGCCTTCTCAAAGCTGCGTTCTGTTTGGGCAAAAACGGTTTCTGCGATCTGTTTGACGCCGGAATAGATCGAACGCACCACGGGCATGCGCGCGACTAGGTTTTCCGCAAAGCGGAGCAGGGACCGGCCCATCAACCCTTTTGCAATCCAACCAACCAGAACGGTGAACACCAGAAAAATGATGACACCAACGCCGCGCAGGTTGATACCGATGTACTGCTCAGGTTGAATGGTGGAGGGGATGAGTGGCAGAACAAAGCCGTCAACCCAGCCTACGAAGGTCCAAACCAGCCAAATCGTAAGGGCGATTGGTAAAATCACAACGATCCCAGTGAGAAAGCTGGACCGCAAGCGGGCAAAAAATCCGGATTTATGCGGTGCTTCGTTTTCGTCAAAAGGTGTCGTCATGAGGGGTCCTAGGGTCAGCCTGTTGAGTAGTTAGGCATTTGTGTGTGGCGCTGCAATGACGATTGTTTAAAGGCCACATTTTGTGGCTGTCACAGCGTGTCGCAACGCCGTGGCAGCCTGTTATTTGCGCAGCTGTGCGTTAGGCCTTCAGCGCGGCGGCGATCTCTGCCGCGAGGCGGGCGTTGTTGCGCACCAGTGCAATGTTGGCGACCAGCGATTTACCCTCAGTCAGCTCAAAGATGCGCGCCAGTAGGAAAGGTGTGACGTCTTTGCCGGTCACACCCTGATTTTCGGCTTCTTGTGTGGCTTGCGCAATCACCGGCGCGAGATCAGCTGCAGGGATTTCATCCACTGTGGGGATCGGGTTGGCGATCAGCTGACCGCCTGGTAAGGCCATGGCTCCGCGTGTCTTATGGGCAGCTGCAATCGTTACTGGGTCATCCATCCGCAGCCCGGAGGACAGATCGGAGGTTGCGGACCAGAAGGCCGGGAAGCTGTCTTGACCGTAAGTGATCACAGGCACGCCGTTGGTTTCGAGTACTTCCAAAGTTTTGGGCACATCGAGGATGGCTTTGGCGCCGGCGGCGACGACCGTTACGGGGGTATGGGCCAGCTCGGTGAGGTCGGCGGAAATGTCAAAGCTCTCTTCAGCGCCTTTGTGCACGCCGCCGATGCCGCCAGTGGCAAATACGTCGATTTCAGCCAGATGCGCCGCGATCATTGTGGCGGCGACGGTGGTGGCGCCGGTCCGGCCTTGCGCCATGATGACAGGCATATCTGCGCGCGACACTTTGGCGACGTTTTTAGCTTGCGCCAGTTCTTCGAGTTGCGCTTCGGTTAAACCCACATGCAACGTACCGTTCAGGACGGCCATGGTTGCCGGCACGGCACCCTTTGCACGAATGTCGGATTCGACCTGTTTGGCCACCTCGACGTTTTGCGGATATGGCATGCCATGGGTGATGATGGTGCTTTCCAGCGCCACGATAGGCAGGTTGTTTTTCTTGGCGTCTTCCACCTCGGGAGAGAGGACCAGATCAATAGAAATTAGGCTCATGTGGCATGTTCTCCGGACACATATTTCGCGGCTGCCGTGAGGGCGCGATTGAGCGCGTCTTCGCGGGTGGCGTTTTGGGATTCGGCCACGATATGTGCGGCCATGAAAGTATCGCCTGCGCCTGTGACGCGGGTCACCAGAACGGCAGGCGGTTGTTGGGTGATGACACCATCGGCTGTACCGTCAGAGGCAGAGTTGCCGCCGTCTGTGACAAGCGCACGGGCGGCGCCGCGCTCCAAGAGGCCTTTTGCGGCTTCGGCGGAGGAGGTGAACTCGGTTTGGCACAGGTAGCCAGCTTCCTCGAGGTTTACGTACAGCACCGCGCGGGAATGCATCAGGAAAGGCATCAAGCGTTCCGCTTTTCCCGGTGAGGCAGGGGCAACGCGCAGGTCGGCGGCGGAGAAAAGCGGGCTGCGTGCGATTTGATCAAGCAGGCGTTGTGTCAAATTGCCGTCGAGCGCGATAAGGCCGGGGTAGGGCGCTGTCTCGCTGCCAAGGGTTCCGTCCTCAAGCGGGCTGAGGATTTTGTCACCGGCGGCTTCCAAGCTATGGGCATCCGCAATGGCGGCGATCAGACCGTTTTTGCCTTCGACTGCCATGTATGTGTCGGTCGGTAAGTCTGCAGAGCGATAAACGTAGTCCATGATGGCGCCCATCTCGGTACAGGCGGTCATCAGCTCGTCGCCTTCAACGTCCTGCCCAATGGCGGTCAGAGCGGCGGGGCGCAGGCCAAAGCGCGCCAGTGTCATGGCGATGTTCCAGGCCACGCCGCCGGGCAGGCGGGTGATGCGACCGGGCACGTCGGAGCCTTGGCGCATGTGGCTGGGCGCGCGGCCGATGATGTCCCAGAGGACGGAGCCGATGCAGAGGATGTCTGGCTGAGAAGGGGCCTGTGCAGTCATGCGTGCTCCGGTACGTTACGCGCCAAAGGCGGCGTGCAGCTCTTTGAGTTTCGCAACAGGATCGTCGCTCCGCCAGATTTCTTCGCCGATGCCAAAGAAGTCGGTGAAGGGGGCGAGCTTTGCAATAATGTCGGTATCGAGCGCGCCTTCGGCCACGACCGGCACCTCAATCATGGTGGACCACCACTCAAACAGGTCTTTCTCGGCCAAGGTGCCGTCGCCAAGCGTGGTGCTGCCGACAGGGCCAAAGGCCACGTAATCGGCGCCATTTTCGCCTGCGGTCATGCCCTCATGGGAGGAGGCCCCGCAGAAGGCACCTACGATGGCATCTTTGCCAAGCTCTTTGCGGGTTTTGGCGACAGAGCGCGCGGCGTCGGTGAGGTGCACGCCGTCGAGTCCCAGACGTTCGGAGAGTTGCACATGTTCGTCGATGACAATCGCCACGTCACGGGCATGGGCCACTTCGCGCAAGGCGTCGGCGGCGCGCGACAGGCGGTCTTCGTCTTTGGTGGCAAGGGCCATGCGCACACAGGCAATGTCGGCAGCGTCCAGTACGGATGCCAGTTGATCAGGGAAGCGGGAGAGTTCGATTTCCGGCGGGGTGATCAGGTAGATCTGCGGCAGCTCTGTGTCGGACATGCTCGGGCTCCAGGTGGTCGTGTGCGTGGTTTTTGATCGCGTTGCTATAGCGTGGAATTTTGCGCTTGGCTATCGGGAGTTGGCTATTTTGGTGGAAGACTTTGTGCGTTGGTTAAGGCCAGCGCCATGACCTGTGCGCGGCGGGTGTCATCGCCCAAGAGATCCTCGGAGAGATCAACCATGCCACCCATCTTACGACCGGTGAAGGAGAGTGGGTCGACACCCTCGATTTCTAGTGCCTCTGCTTCGCGGGTTTTGCCCACGCGCGCCATGCCGCCGTCTTTGTGTACGCCGCAGATCATATTGCCATGCAAGAGGAAGCAGAGGCCGCCAAACATCTTCTTTTCGGAAATACCTTCAATGTCCGCGAGCTCTTCCCGCATCAGCGTGGCGTGCCCTTCGTCGTAAGCCATGGTGATTCCTCCCTTGGGTCGTCGAGATTTTACCCGGTGGTGCAGGTATTTGTAGAAGGAGAAAGCGCAGCGGCTTGTTTTGTTGGGGACGTGGGGGTATCAGCGGGCGGATTTTGAACGCGCTCATCGGAGATCATCATGACCAGTGCCACGCCACAGCCCGCCTTTGTGCTTGTCCGCCCACAGATGGGAGAAAATATCGGTGGCGCTGCTCGCGCGATGCTGAACTTTGGGTTGGACAAGATGCGTGTCGTGGATCCGCGAGATGGTTGGCCCAACGAACGGGCGGTGGCAATGGCCTCTGGGGCTGGACGTGTCCTGGATGCGGCGTTTCTGACGGAGACCACGGAGCAGGCATTGGAAGACTGTCATTATGTGTTTGCTACAACGGCGCGGGCGCGGGGGCTGACCAAGCCGGTGGTGACACCGGAGACGGCGATGAAGCAGGCGGCCGAGATGATTGCGCGGGGCGAGAAAGTTGCGGTGTTGTTTGGGCCGGAGCGGGCCGGGCTTGAGAACGAAGACATCGCGCGGGCGAATGCGATTATCAATGTGCCGGTGAATCCAGAATATGCGTCGCTGAATTTGGCGCAGTGCGTGTTGCTGACCGCTTATGAGTGGCGCCGCCAGAGTGCCGACATCGTGCATGAGCGCGTGGACATGTCCAAGACCGATTGGGCCAACAATGCCGATGTGGATGCGTTGGGGCGGCATTACGAAGAACGGCTTGAAGAGGCAGGGTTCTTCTTCCCGGAAGAGAAGGCTGAGGGCATGAAGGTCAATCTGCGCAATATGTGGAGCCGGATGCGGTTGACGCGCGCGGATGTGCAGATGTTGCATGGCGTGATGCGACAGATGGTCCGATGGAAGGAAAAAGGCTGAAAGTTGCCTTTTGTCGCAAGGCTGAACAAACATTCACACCGTATCTGAGAGTGGTTGAAGCTTCGGCGTGGCCCCACTAGGCTCGCGCCAAGATTTGGAGACAGCGATGAGCCAGAAGCGCAGCATTTTTGAAGAGGTCAGCAAAGACGGACCCAAAGAAGCCCCCAGTGCGGTGGGTGTGATTGACAGCGGTGCCAAAGGCGCGCGGCGAGGCATCCGCCTCTGGCTGATGAGCCTGTTTGTGCTGGTTTTTGTGATGATTGCTGTGGGTGGGCTGACGCGGTTGACCGACAGTGGTTTGTCGATCACGGAATGGCGCCCTGTGACAGGGGCGATCCCGCCGATGAGTGAGGCGGATTGGCAAGGTGAGTTCGACAAATACAAGCAGATTGACCAGTGGGCGATCGACAACAACTGGATGACGCTTGAGGACTTCAAATATATCTATTGGTGGGAATGGGGACATCGTCAGCTGGGCCGTGTGATTGGTCTTGTCTGGGCACTTGGCTTTGCCGGGTTTGCGATTGCGCGGCAAATTCCAACGGGCTGGACGGGCCGACTGTTCCTGATTGGCGCGCTTGGTGGGCTGCAAGGCGCTGTAGGCTGGTGGATGGTTGCCAGTGGCGTGACCTCTGGGGAAGGTGTGACCACCGTGGCGAGCTACCGATTGGCCACACATTTGGGGCTGGCCTTTATCATTCTTGGCTTCATCACTTGGTACATCCTGCTGTTGGGGCGCAGTGAGCGTGACCTGATGCAGGCGCGGCGCGGCAAAGAAGCCAAGCTGTTTGGCATGTCTACAGGGCTGCTGCACATGACGGGTGTGCAAATTTTGCTCGGCGCGTTGGTGGCCGGGATTGACGCGGGGCGCAGTTTCACCGACTGGCCGTTGATGGGGGGCAACTTCTTCCCTGCGGATGCGCTGTACATGGAGCCGTTCTGGCGGAACTTCTTTGAAAATCCGGGGCTTGTGCAGTTCACGCACCGCATGTGGGGCTATCTCTTGTTGATCTTCGCCATTGTGGTGTGGCGGCGTGGGCAAAGCTCCGCGCATGGCCATACGCGGTTTGCGTTTAATGCTGCCTTCGCCGCGATCTCGGTGCAGATTGCGATTGGCATCATCACAGTGCTCTACGCGGCACAGGTGCATATTGCGATTACGCACCAAGCCATTGCTGTAGTGGTCTGGGTCCTGATCCTGCGGGCGCGGTTCCTGAGCCACTATCCCATTGCAACCTCGGTGCGTGACGCATCCTGAGAGAAGGAACACACGAATGTCTGCATATGAGCAGTTGATGGCCTTTACCCATACCACACAGGCGTTGGGCCAAGTGGCCGGACGTTTGGGCTGGGATCAGGAGGCGATCATGCCTGCTGGGGCCGCGCCGCAGCGGGCCGAAGAGATGGCCGCGATGGAAAGCGTGCTCCATGCGCGCCGGATTGATCCCAAGGTGGGCAAGTGGTTGGCCGCGATTGATGAGGCGCAGCTCGATGAGGTCGGCCGCGCGCAGGTACGCCACATTCGCAAGTCGTTTGAGCGGACCTCCAAGGTGCCAGCGGATCTGGCGGCGGAGATTGCCAAGGTGACCAGCCGGGCGCAGGGTATCTGGGCTCAGGCGCGCTCGGATGAAGATGTGGCGGCATTCCTGCCAACTTTGGAAGAAGTTGTGGGCCTGAAGCGTCAGGAAGGTCAGGCGTTGGCCGCCGGTGGTGATGTCTACGACGCCATGATTGATGACTACGAACCGGAAATGACTGCCGAAGAAATCGCCGCGATGTTTGATGCCATGCGGCCCCGGCTGGTGGCATTGCGGGCGGCTGTTCTGGCGGCGGACGCGCCACAGAAACTGACGGGCACTTTTCCGTCGGACAAACAGATGGCACTGACCAGCAGGTTGGCGGCAAGCTTTGGCTATGATTTTGACCATGGGCGCATCGATTGCGTGACCCATCCGTTCTGCTCGGGCTCCGGCAAGGATGTGCGGATCACAACGCGCACCAGCGAAAGTGATCCGTTCAACTGTTTCTACTCCACGATCCACGAAGTCGGCCACGCGGCCTATGAGCAAGGCATTGATGATGCGTATCTTTTGACGCCTCTGGGCCGTGGTGTGTCGATGGGCGTGCACGAAAGCCAGAGCCGGATTTACGAGAACCAGCTCGGGCGCGGACGCGCCTATACCGGATGGCTGTATGAGCAGATGAAAGCAGAGTTTGGCGACTTTGGCATCGACTCTGCTGAAGGTTTTTACGGCACTGTGAACCGTGTGAATGATGGCTACATCCGGACCGAGGCTGATGAGGTGCAGTATAACCTGCACATCATGCTGCGCTTTGATCTGGAACGAGCTTTGATGCTTGGTGACTTGGCGGTCGGTGATTTGGAAGCGGCGTGGAATGACCGGTTTAAAGCCGACTTTGGCTATGCGGTCGACAAACCGTCAAATGGTGTGTTGCAGGATGTGCATTGGTCTGTGGGTCTGTTTGGATACTTCCCGACCTATTCGTTGGGCAATGTCTATGCCGGGTGTCTGAATGAAGCGATGCGGGCGGCTGTGCCAAATCTGGATGATGGGTTGGCGCGCGGCGACACCTCAGCGGCAACGGGTTGGTTGCGTGAGAACCTGCAACAACATGGCGGGTTGCGCAAACCGGCAGATACGATTGTGCACGCAACCGGAAAAGCGCCAAGTGGCGAGCCACTTCTGGATTATCTGGAAGCCAAGTTTGGCGATATTTATAAGCTGTAAACACAGCTTAGATCAAAATGAAGAAGGGACGCCTCGGCGTCCCTTTTTGTTTTGAGGAGAGGTTTGGCAGCTTAGCAGCCGAGTTCCTTTTCCCCTTGCTTGATGATTGCGAGAAGCTCTGCATCCCGGCCTGTGATCTCTGGGGATTTGGTAAAGCAGTTGTCGTTGCCAAAAGTGTTGATGCCGCGCGCTAAGCCAAAGCAGTAGCCGTTTTCATGGAAGATACGGTTGCGGTGGTACCAGAGGTCATCACAGGTCAAGGCTTCGGTACGTGCGTCCTCGGTTTCCGCTACCGGATCAGGAATACGAGGCAGCTCACTAAGAGGGCGCCCCATTGGGAACAGCATGATTGGAGGGTAGCTGTGCACGGTGTTTTCCTCGTCCAGAGTGAGGTGGCGCCAATATATGTAGGGGGAGGACACATGGTCCTTTTCCGGTCCCGAGTATTCGCTTCGCGGGGATTGAAAGCCGATGCGCACTTCGATCAATGACACATCATAGGTTTCCCATGCATCTCGGGCCTGGCCGAAATTCTCAGGGCTGCCAACCTTTCCGGCATAGGGCAGGTGCACAACACAATCCTCTGCCGCATAAGGCCCACCGGTGCGATAGCCACGGCGATATCCATAGATGCCACCGTCGACGTGTTCAATTTTCACTTCGGATGAAAAGATTGGTGCGTTTTCAGAGCGTTCGGAGTCGGTTTCTATGGCGAGTACCTCAAGGAAGGGCGGCCAGAACTCCGCAAGAGAGGCCAGTGGATGGGGCTTCCAAGTGGGTGCAAAGGCCCAACCAAATGCCCCGTCGTCCAGCAAGAAGACGTTGTCACAGATTGTATCGATCAGCTGTCTGTCGAGCACGACATCATAAGAAATGCCCGTGACCGGTACTTTTGAAAAAACAGCGTCTGCCACAGTGTCCACGTAGTACATATCGTGAGGCGGTGTCTCGATGCTGCGAGCATAGAGGTACGGTGTCAGGTAAGGCGTGCCTTCGTCGTCAACCATTTGCGCAAACTCAAACAGAAGAGACGAGTCCCGGATCGCTTCGTCATAAACGGCTGCCACTTCTTCGGCGTCATAGGTTTCTCCGTCGTCAGGCAAAACAATCCGGGGCGCATGAACTCCAAGGCGAGCTGTTGGCGCGATGGCCCGCATGGCGATGGTTTCGTAGCTTTCGCCTTCAAACGTATGGGCGCCAGACAAGAACAGGTTGGAACAGGCGGACGCACAAAGGTCGCCATCGGCTACGTAGGTTTGCAGGTCGGCAAACGCCGCGCGCAGGAAGTCGACGATCACCAGAGATTCGTAGAGGTTGCCACCGGGGCTGTTGAGGCATAGGCGCGCGCCATCAGGCAGGCTGTTGTAATAACTTTCGCCGTCATAGCCAAAGAGCACGTGGAATTTTTGCAGATCGCCGCGCTGAACGCCCCCTTCGTAGAGGAGGGTGCAAGACGCGTATTTGCCCGTCAGTTCCTTGGCAAGGATTTGGCCAGAATACTCGACGTCAATCTCAGTCTGGGACGCCGTGGTGTTGAGGGTAATAGTGGCGGCAGTGGCGGAGGTACTGGCGAGCCCCACGAGTGTTAAGAGGGCTGATGTGAGTGTGTTTCGAAAAATAGAAAGGGTCATTTAGGTGCGCATTCAAAAGATAGGTTGAGTTAATCAAGGTACACAAGATTTTGTTATGCAACGATTTTAACTGCTGCAAACGACAAATGGCCCACTGCAAAAGCAATGGGCCATTTGAAAGTTCATACAGAGGGAAGATTTACTCTTCTGAGCCGACCTCGTCTTCATCCTGTTCGGCGATCCAGGCCACGGAGACCACTTCTTCGCCTTTGCCGGTGTTGAACACCCGCACGCCACCGGCGGAACGGGAGCGGAAGGAGATGCCATCGACCGGTACACGGATCGACTGACCTTTGGAGGTGGCCAGCATGATCTGGTCGCCCATTTCCACAGGGAAGGAGGCCACCAGCGCACCGCCGCGCATGTTTTTGTCCATAGCGGCCACACCCTGACCACCACGCCCGCGGACCGGATAGTCGTGGCTGGAGCTGAGTTTGCCTGCGCCGCCGGCGGTGATGGTCAGGATCAGGTTCTCGGCTGCCGACATTTCGGCGTAGCGCTCTTGGGACAGCTCGCCCGCCGGGGCTTCCTCGTCATCGCTCGCATCATCGGCCAAACCGGCCACGGCGCGGCGCATCTTGAGGTAAGCGGCGCGTTCTTCGCTTTCGGCGCGGAAGTGGCGGATCACGGACATGGAAACCACTTCGTCATCGCCATTCAGCTTGATGCCGCGCACACCCACAGAGGCGCGGGAGTTGAACACGCGCACTTCGGTGGTTGGGAAGCGGATCGCGCGGCCGGAGTTGGTCACCAGCATCACATCGTCCTCTTCGGTACAGATGCGCGCGTTGATCAACTTCGTGTCGGCATTGTCGTCTTCAAACTTCATCGCAATTTTGCCGTTAGATTTCACATTGGTGAAATCACTGAGGCGGTTGCGGCGCACGGTGCCTGCGGAGGTCGCGAACATGATTTGCAGATCGTCCCACTCATCCTCTGGGCGGTCGACCGGCATGATGGCCGCGATCGAAACGCCGGTTGGGATCGGCAGGATGTTCACGATGGCTTTGCCCTTGGCGGTGCGGCCGCCCAGCGGCAGGCGCCAGGTCTTGAGTTTGTACGCCATACCGTCGGTGGTGAAGAACAGAAGCTGGGTGTGGGTGTTGGCCACAAAGAGCGTGGTGACCACGTCCTCTTCTTTGGTTTGCATGCCCGAAATGCCCTTGCCGCCGCGTTTTTGCGCGCGGAAATCGGCAAGCGGGGTGCGCTTGATGTAGCCACCAGAGGTCACGGTCACCACCATGTCCTCACGCTCGATCAGATCTTCGTCGTCCATGTCACCGGACCAGTCGACGATCTCGGTGCGGCGTGGCACGGCGAAGGCTTCGCGCACTTCACGCAGTTCGTCGCCGATGATGCCCATGATGCGCTCACGAGATCCAAGAATTTCCAGATATTCCTTGATCTTAGAGGCTAGTTCTTCAAGTTCGTCGGTGACTTCTTTCACACCAATTTGGGTCAGGCGTTGCAGGCGCAATTCGAGGATCGCGCGGGCCTGAGTTTCGGACAGGTTGTAGGTCCCGTCGTCATTCATGGTGTGGGTTGGATCGTCGATCAGACGGATGTAGGCCGCGATGCTTTCGGCCGGCCAGCGGCGGGTCATCAGTTTTTCGCGTGCTTCGGAAGCGTCAGCGGAGGCGCGGATGGTGGCGACCACTTCGTCGACGTTGGTGACAGCCACGGCCAACCCACAGAGAATGTGGCTGCGTTCGCGCGCTTTGCGCAGCAGGTAAGCTGTGCGGCGGGCGACCACTTCTTCGCGGAAGTCGATGAAGGAGGTCAGGAAGCGGCGCAGGGTGAGCTGCTCTGGGCGACCACCGTTCAGGGCCAGCATGTTACAGCCAAAATGCGTTTGCATCGGGGTGAAACGGAACAATTGGTTCAGCACCACCTCGGCGGTGGCCTCACGCTTGAGTTCGACCACGACGCGCACGCCGTCCCGGTCGGATTCATCCTGTACGTGGGCGATGCCTTCGATGCGCTTGTCGCGGGCCGCTTCGGCGATCTTTTCGATCATCGCGGCCTTGTTCACCTGATAAGGAATCTCATCGATGACAATGGCATAGCGGTCTTTACGGATTTCCTCGACGCGAGTTTTTGAACGGATGATCACCGAACCGCGGCCTTCGAGATAGGCTTTGCGGGCGCCGGAACGGCCGAGCAAAATGCCACCGGTTGGGAAATCCGGGCCGGGCACGTAGTCGATTAGCTGTTCAGAGGTCAGGTCCGGGTCGTCGATCAATGCCAGAGTGGCGTCAATGACTTCGCCAAGGTTGTGTGGTGGGATGTTGGTGGCCATACCCACCGCAATACCGCCCGCGCCGTTGACCAGCATGTTCGGGAAACGGGCCGGAAGAACGGTTGGTTCCTGGTCCTTGCCGTCGTAGTTGTCCTGAAAGTCGACTGTTTCTTTGTCTATGTCGGACAGCAGCGCGCCCGCAGGTTTGTCCATGCGGACTTCGGTGTAACGCATGGCCGCCGGGTTGTCGCCGTCCATGGAACCAAAGTTCCCCTGACCATCCAAGAGCGGCAGCGACATAGAAAAGTCCTGCGCCATACGCACCAAGGCGTCATAGATCGCGGAGTCGCCATGCGGGTGGTATTTACCCATCACATCGCCTACCGGACGCGCCGACTTGCGATAGGCCTTGTCGTGGGTGTTGCCAGTCTCATGCATGGCATAAAGGATGCGGCGGTGCACCGGTTTGAGGCCATCGCGCAGGTCGGGAATGGCACGGCTGACGATCACGCTCATGGCGTAGTCGAGGTAGCTGGCGCGCATCTCCTCTTCGATGGTCACAGAAGGACCGTCGTGGATCATCCGCTCGTGCGTCGTTTCTTCTTCGTTTTCAGGAGTTTCCGGCGTGTCGCTCAAGTCCCAGTCTCGCTTCTAATTGGCGGTCCATATGTTGTTGGAACGCTTATATCAGAGGCATCATATAGGGTGCAATGGTGCTGTTCTGGTTAGGTGAGTATTCTCATCTACGTGCCGGTAACATATTGAAAATTATGACCACTTTGCTCGAGCGTTTGTACTTTCTCTATGCTGAACAGGACGCGCCACCCAAGACGCAAAATTTGGCGCAGTGGGGGTGGTTCAATTGCACCGGCTTTTCGGCTTCTTCCAAAGTGCTGCCGAGGTCAAATTGCGGGTCGTAAGGCAGTAATGTACAGGCGATCACAGACGGCGCGTCGGCACCTTTGTGTTTTACCACCATGCGGGAACTGGCGCACATCACCTCATTGGGGGATTTGTTCAAAATACCCCAGCAGTCAGTGGTGATTTCCGGAACTTCAACCTGCTCATCCATTTCGGGGAAAAGGACGGTTTCTCCGGGGTTTGAGGCGTCAATCTTAAAGTTCTCTCTGGTATAGAGGTCGGCATAACCAGCGCGCGAGTCTGCGTCGGTCTCATTCCACATGGTGCGGCCTGCGACGGCCATTTGGATGTTGTTGTCCCGCAGCCAGCGCATGCCATCCAATGTGCGTTCAAACGTGCCTTTCCCGCGCTCTTTGTCATGCAAATCCGCCGACCAGTGATCCACAGAAATGCGCAGGGTCAGCTTGCCGGGATAGTCCTGCGAAAGTTGAAGCAGCTCTGTGCGGACGCGTTTGCGCTGCATGGGTTGCATGGCGTTGGTGAGGATCAATACGTCGTAGCCGCGCTCCAGAGAACGACGGGCCATCTCGTTCATTTCAGGATTCATGAACGGTTCGCCGCCGGTGAAGGCGATTTCGCGGACCTTCCAATCTCGGGTGTCCAATTGGTCCAGGTAGTCGGAGACTTCGTCAGCCGTCAGATAGACCAATGCGTCATTGGTGGGCGAAGACAGGATATAGCAGTTTTCACATTCAATGTTGCAGAGTGTGCCGGTGTTGAACCAGAGCGTTTGCGGATCTGTGAGCGCGACGTGGGCGCGTGTATCGCCCTTGGCGGTGACATAGGGATCGTTGAATTTCCCGATATTTGCGTGATCTTTCATGTGCCTGCCATGTTTCTGTGGTTCTTCGGTAGTAGGCAGAGACATCCTTGCAAGTAAAGACGCGCTCAGGCGTTTGACACAGTTGTGATGTGAGGTTGCGGTGGTAGAGTGGCGGTGTTATGACCTCGTTAGCGCTAACGATTTTCCGGTGAATTCCGGACTGCCGAGAAGGAAAGTGGCCCCATGGTTTCGCGTATTATTCCCGTGGAAACGTTTGATCTTGTGATCTTTGGTGGAACGGGGGATTTGGCGCGGCGGAAGATTTTGCCGGCGCTGTTTAAGCGGTACTGCTCAGGTCAGATGCCCGAAGGCAGTCAGATAATTGGCGCTGCCCGCAGTAAGTTATCTCATGATGATTATCGCGCATCCGTGGCTGAGGCGCTGCGGGAGTTTGCTGGCGATGTGGCGCAGGATGGGGAGGCCGTGGCCGGGTTTTGTGCGCATTTGAACTATGTGGCTGTTGATGCGCGGGGTGAGGGCGGCTGGAGTGAGTTGGCGGCGTTGCTCAAGCCCGAGTCCGTGCGGGCGTTTTATTTCTCGGTTGGGCCGGGTCTGTATTCAGATTTAGCGAAAGGGCTGAAACGCCATGGTTTGACGAACGATGAAACGCGGATCGTGGTGGAGAAACCGTTTGGTCATGATTTGGAGACCGCTCAAGAGTTGAATCGAGAACTGGCGCAGTATTTTGATGAGAGCCAAATCTACCGGATTGACCACTATCTTGGCAAAGAGACGGTACAGAACCTGATGGCGGTGCGTTTTGGCAATATGCTGTTTGAGCCGTTATGGAACTCGCAATATATCGACCACATTCAGATTACTGTTGCGGAAAGTGTCGGTGTTGCGGGGCGTGGGGAGTATTATGAGCGCTCCGGTGCCATGCGAGACATGGTTCAGAACCACTTGATGCAGTTGCTGTGTCTGATTGCGATGGAGCCGCCGTCGCAGTTTGAACCGGATGCGGTGCGGGATGAAAAACTGAAGGTGATCCGCGCGTTGGATACGGTTGCACCGCACCACATTGTGCGCGGGCAATACACGGCCGCAGATGGGGCGGATAGCTATCGTGAGGACGTCGAAAACCCACGTTCCAAAACCGAGAGCTTTATTGCTCTGAAGTGTCAGGTGAACAACTGGCGATGGGCGGGTACTCCGTTTTATTTGCGCACGGGCAAGCGGTTGTCGGAACGCGATAGCGAGATCACAGTGGTGTTCAAGGACACGCCGCATTCGATCTTTGGCGACGAGGCTGGACGGCATCGAAATGAGTTGAGCATTCAGCTGCAACCCAATGAAGGCATTACATTAAATGTGACCATCAAGGAGCCGGGGCCAGGGGGAATGCGGTTGGTGGATGTGCCGCTGGACATGAGCTTTGCCGAGGCCCTAGGGCCAAAAGGGCAAGGCACAGCGGATGCTTACGAGCGGCTGATTATGGATGTGATCCGTGGCAATCAAACACTGTTTATGCGCGATGATGAGGTGGAGGCGGCTTGGGCTTGGACCGACCCGATCATTCGGGGATGGGAAGCGCGGGGCGATGTGCCAAAGCCTTATGACGCGTTTTCGTATGGGCCAGACGATGCGGCTTTGATGATGCGCCGGGACGGGCGAAACTGGAGAGGATTGGGCAAATGAACTTCAACACCTACCCCGACGCGGAGATGATGGCGATGGATGTCGCCAGTGTGTTGGCGGATGACCTGGCGGAGGCGTTACACAATAAAGACCGCGTGGTGCTTGCGGTGCCTGGCGGGACCACACCCGGGCCGATTTTTGACGCGCTGAGCGCAGCGGATCTGGACTGGGACCGTGTCGATGTGGTCCTGACCGATGAGCGCTGGGTGCCTGAGGATCATGAGAGGTCAAATTCCGCACTGATCAAAACGCGCTTGTTGACCAACCGGGCCATTTCGGCGCGGTATTTGCCGCTCTATGCGCCCGCAGAGGCGCCAGAGGCTGTGCTGGCTGAGTTGGAGACCGCAATTCTGGGGGCGCTGCCGGTAGATGTGGCGTTGCTAGGCATGGGCGCGGATATGCACACGGCATCTTTGTTTCCGGGGGCAGACGGGCTGGAAGCTGCATTGGCCTCGGATGCGCCTGTCTTGGTGCCGATCCGGCGCGAGGACTTGCCTGATGTGCGGATCACGCTGTCTGCGCGGGTGCTGGATGCGGCGGTGCGCAAGCATATTCTGATCAAAGGTGCGGACAAGCGCGAGGCTTTGCAGGCCGCGCAGAAACTGCCAAAAGAAGAAGCGCCGATCAAATCTATTTCCAGCGGCGCTGAAGTGCATTGGACGGAGTGATTGGGTATGTGGATTGAACTGGACGGGCTGCGCGAGGCCGCGGCATCGCGTCAGATCGCGGCGCTGTTTGACGCAGATGAAAGCCGGGCGCAGGAGTTTAGCCTGAAAACCGACGGGCTGCTGTTTGACTACAGCAAGACCTCGATTGATGCCGATGCCAAGGAGGCCTTGATCCGACTGGCGGAGGCTGCGGGCGTTGCGGCCAAACGGACGGCGATGTTTGTCGGTGAGAAAATTAACGTCACTGAAGATCGCTCTGTGTTGCACACAGCGCTGCGCAATTTGGACGATGAAGCGCTGGTTGTGGATGGGCAGGATGTGTTGCCGGAGGTGCGCGAAACACGTGCCCGCATGGCAAAGCTTGCCAGCGCTGTGCGAGATGGCAGCTTCCCTGGAAACGGTAAACGCATCACAGACGTGGTGAACATTGGTATCGGTGGGTCCGACTTGGGCCCATTGATGGCTGTCATGGCTCTGGAGCCCTATGCAGACGGCCCGAAGTGTCATTTCATCTCAAATGTGGATGGTGCAGATGCGACCGACACATTGGCGGGCCTAGATCCGGAAAGCACATTGGTGATTGTAGCGTCCAAGACGTTTACTACGCAAGAAACCTTGATGAATGCGCGCACTGTTCTGAGCTGGGCGGGCGGTCAAGACGCGCTTGGGCGGTTTGTTGCGATTTCTTCGGCGGTTGATAAATGCGCCGAGTTTGGCATCTCTGCAGAGCGGGTTTTTGGTTTTGAGGATTGGGTTGGCGGACGTTACTCGGTTTGGGGACCCATCGGCTTTTCGTTGATGCTGGCGCTTGGGCCCAAAGCGTTTGAGAGTTTTCTTGAGGGTGGCCAGGCGATGGACCGCCATTTCTATGACGCGCCGTTTGAAAAAAACCTACCTGTGCTGTTGGCGCTTGTCGGAATCTGGCACCAGCAGGTCTGTGGACATGCCACACGGGCTGTATTGCCTTATGAGCAGCGTTTGGCCCGGCTGCCAGCGTACTTGCAGCAACTTGAAATGGAGAGCAACGGCAAGGGCGTGGCGCTGGATGGGGCGCGGTTGGACCGTGTGGCCGGGCCGGTGGTCTGGGGCGAGCCGGGGACCAATGGGCAGCACGCGTTTTATCAGTTGATCCACCAAGGTCAGCAGGTTGTGCCCTGTGAGTTCATGGTCGGCGCTGAGGGGCATGAGCCTGCCTTGGGCGAGCATCATAGGGCTTTGGTCGCCAATTGCCTGGCGCAGTCGGAAGCTTTGTTGAAGGGGCGGACGGAAGCTGAAGCGCGGGCGCAGCTGGAAGCCAAAGGCGTGTCCGGTGCGAAACTGGATCAACTGGCTAAACACCGGGTGTTTGAAGGCAACCGTCCGTCGACCACCTTGGTCTATCCAAGCCTGACGCCCTATGTGCTGGGGCAGATTGTGGCGATGTATGAGCATCGTGTGTTCGTTGAGGGCGTGATCTACGGCATCAACTCTTATGACCAATGGGGCGTGGAGCTTGGCAAGGAGCTGGCCAATGGCCTCGTGCCCGCGATGGAAGGCAAAGGTGCTCCGGCGGGCTCTAGCGCGTCGACTTTAGCGTTGCTTGACCACATTCTGGGCATGCGTGAGTAAGCGCAATCAAAGCTAAGTTTACAGCGCCGCGTTCCAATGGGATGCGGCGTTTTACCTTAGGTGTTTATCTTAAGTGATTGTTTTTATGGAGCGGGTAACGGGAATCGAACCCGTAACAAGAGCTTGGGAAGCTCGTGTGATACCTTTTCACCATACCCGCAGCACGCCTGTTGGTAGGACAGCGCTGCGGGAGGGTCAAGCGGGATTTGCCTACCCACGACGACGGCGCCGACGACGTCCACCAGCGGCTTCGTCTCCGCTGCCACCGGTGTTGAACGAAACCTCGGGCATGTCGACCACACCGCGCAGGATCGGGAACGGATCGGCGGAGTTAGGCAGGGCGGAGGCGTTCACGAAATGCTCCTGAAAGCGCGGCTCCACGGCGGTTTCGATTTTCTCGATTTTGCGCACGAGGGTTTCGATTTCACTGCGGGCGTCCTTGTTCAGAAGTGCGATGCGGGCGCCTGTGCCGGCGGCGTTGCCGGCGGAGGTGACCTTGTCGAGGGGGCAATCCGGGATCATGCCCAGAACCATGGCGTGTTTGGCGGAAATATGCGCGCCAAAGGCGCCCGCCAGCACCACACGGTCGACCTGATCCACGCCGCGTTTGTCCATCAGTAGACGCGCACCGGAATAGAGCGCGGCCTTGGCCATCTGGATGGCACGGATGTCGGCGTTGGTGACGGTGATTGGTTTTTGGTCGGCGTCACCTTCCCAGAGCATGTAAGAATTGGTGCGGCCGTCGGCAAAGCAGCGGGTGGTACCAGTTTGTTCGGCAGAGCCAATCAGGCCAGAGGCGTCGACGATGCCCGCGAGGCGCATTTCTGCGATGACTTCGATGATGCCCGACCCGCAAATGCCAGTGATGCCGGTTGCGGCGATCGCGGCCGGGAAACCGTCGTCATCCGACCACAGGTCACAGCCGATCACGCGGAAGCGTGGCTCTTTGGTGACGGGATCAATTTCCACACGTTCAATGGCGCCAGGCGCGGCGCGTTGGCCCGCGCTGATCTGCGCGCCTTCAAAGGCGGGGCCTGTTGGGGAGGAACACGCCAGCACGCCGTTTTTGTCGCCCAGCAAGATTTCAGCGTTGGTGCCCACGTCGACGACCAAGGCGAGGTCTTCGGATTTGTCAGGGGCTTCTGAGAGCGCCACACCAGCGGCATCTGCGCCGACGTGACCGGCGATGCAGGGCAGCAGGTAGGCACGGGTGCCCGGGGCGATGTTGAGGCCAAGCTCGGATGCGGGCAGGGAGAGGGCGTCAGACATTGCCAGTGCGAAGGGGGCTTGGCCAAGTTCAAACGGGTCGATGCGAAGGAATAGGTGGTGCATCACCGGGTTCATCACAAAGACGGCGTCAAGGATTTGTGTCGGGGCGATGTCGGCCTCTTTGGCGATGTCGGTCACGAGTTGATTTAGGCCGTCGCGAACGGCCACGGTCATTTCGAGATCGCCGCCATCGTTCATCATTGCGTAGCTGACGCGGCTCATGAGGTCTTCGCCAAAGCGGATTTGCGGGTTCATCAGGCCCGAGGAGGCGACCACGTCGCCCGAGGTCAGATCACAGAGGTGGCCAGCGATGGTGGTAGAGCCCAAGTCGACGGCGAGGCCGTAGACTGGCCCTTCGAAGTAGCCGGGCCAGAGGGCGACTAGGCGGGGCGGGGCGCCGGTATGGTCTTGGTGGATGGCAGCCGTCACGGACCAGTTGCCTTTGCGCAGGATCGGCTGCAGCGGGCGCAGGAGGTGAGTGTCCACCGAGATTTCTGCATGGCCTGTGGCGACTTTGAGCGCGGTCAGCAAACGTTCCAGATCGCCGGACGGTTTGTGCATGTCAGGTTTTTCGACCTCTACGTAGGTCAAATGCACAGAGGGGTTCAGGGTGATGTCTCGCACTTCGGCGCGTTTGCGCACCACCTGTTTGTGCACTTGGCTTTCTGGCGGCACATCGATCACGATGTCGCCCTGCACGGTGGCCTGGCATCCGAGGCGGCGGCCTTTGCGTAGGCCGCGTTTGTCATCGTAGCGTTGCTCGACAGCGTTCCATTCCGACAAGGCGTTCTCAGAAACTGTCACGCCGTGTTTGGGGAATTCGCCGTAGGACGGGGTGATTTGGCATTTGGAGCACACGCCGCGACCACCGCACACACTGTCGAGGTCCACGCCGAGTTGGCGCGCGGCTGTCAGGATAGGCGTGCCAACCGCGAAGTGGCCACGTTTGCCGGAAGGTGTGAAAACTACGAGTGGATCGCTGCTCATCGAGAAGGCCTCAAGTCTGTTCGCTGGCTCGCAGCATAGCTGCCGTGTTTGGGCAAGAAAGGCAAGGAGCGGCAAATGAATGTCGCTTGGCGGCATTCCAGGGCCTTATAGTTGGTTGCGCTAGATTTTTGCGATCTCAGCTCGGGCTTGATCATCTGGCATGCGGATGAACTTACCGCGACCAGCAGGCCAACCGGCCCGCATGTCTGCGCGGACAAAAGCAGTTTGGCCCGCTTGAAGGTCCACTGTGATTGAATTGGAGCCAGCCACCGAAGGCGTGGATACGGAGAACGCGTAATTGCCGGGGGGCGCGTGAAATGCAATCACCGAGCCGTTTGAGAGATTGCCAACAGGCCCGCTGGATGAATTGACGTCGAAACGGATAGCTGCTGCCATCGCTCGACGTGGCCTGTAAAACATAATGAGCCCTTGGCCGCTACGCGGCGCTGGAACTTGTGCCGCCTGCGCAGACGTCGCCCCAGCTAGAAGCGCTAAAGCACCAAATGTGAACTGTCTCCGAAGCATTGCGTTGGTCCTTTCTCACTTAATGATGGGCCGGGGGCAGTCTTGCAGCCATTATTTTGGTGATCAAGCTTGTTGCGCCGAAAATAGGGCTTTCGCATGGGGCGAGGCCATGCGATAGGGACGTGCCAAATGAAGCCCCGCAACAGGAGATTTGCGATGGAGATTCGTGAGGCCCTCACTTTCGATGATGTTCTACTGGTTCCAGCTGCGTCGGCGGTTCTGCCGTCCACGGCGGACACGCGTACGAAGGTCACAAAATCCATCGATCTCAACATCCCGCTGCTGAGTTCCGCGATGGACACCGTCACAGAAAGCCGGATGGCAATCGCCATGGCGCAGGCCGGCGGCATGGGCGTGATCCACAAGAACCTCGATGCGGATCAGCAGGCGCGGGAAGTGCGCCGGGTGAAGCGTTTTGAAAGCGGGATTGTTTATAATCCGGTGACGCTGACCCCAAACCAGACGCTGGCAGATGCCAAGGCACTGATCGAGCGCTACCGTTTCACCGGCTTTCCGGTGGTAGACGAGCAGGGGCGTGTTGTGGGGATTGTGACGAACCGTGACATGCGGTTTGCACAGTCTGATGACACGCCGGTGCATGCGATGATGACCACAGCGGATCTGGCGATGTTGGCGGAGCCTGCGGATCTGGAAGAGGCCAAGAGCCTGATGCGGGCACGTCGGATTGAGAAGCTGCTTGTGCATGATGGCAACGGCAAACTGACCGGTCTGTTGACCCTGAAAGACACCGAGCAGGCGGTGCTGAACCCAACGGCCTGTAAAGACGATCTGGGTCGTCTGCGGGTGGCGGCGGCGTCTTCTGTTGGGGACAGCGGGTTTGCGCGCTCTGAGATGCTGATTGATGCCGGCGTGGATATTGTGGTGATCGACACCGCGCACGGCCACTCAGAAGGGGTTCTGGACGCCGTGAAGCGCGTCAAAAACCTGTCGAACTCGGTGCAGGTCGTTGCGGGCAACGTCGCGACAGCGGAAGCGACTAAGGCGTTGATCGACGCGGGTGCAGATGCGGTGAAAGTTGGTATTGGCCCCGGTTCGATCTGTACCACAAGGATGGTGGCAGGCGTGGGCGTTCCACAGTTGACGGCGATTGACGACTGCGCCACGGCGGCTGGTGACGTGCCGGTGATTGCCGACGGTGGCATCAAATTCTCCGGCGATTTTGCCAAGGCGATCGCTGCGGGTGCGTCCTGTGCGATGGTTGGTTCCATGATTGCGGGCACAGACGAAAGCCCTGGCGAAGTGATCCTGTATCAAGGGCGTTCGTTTAAATCTTACCGTGGGATGGGGTCTCTGGGGGCCATGGCGCGTGGATCTGCTGATCGCTACTTCCAGAAGGATGCTGCCAGCGACAAATTGGTGCCTGAAGGCATCGAGGGGCAGGTACCGTACAAAGGTCCGGCGGGCACAGTGGTGCATCAACTGGTCGGGGGCCTCCGGGCAGCGATGGGCTATACTGGCAACGCAACCGTGGCTGAGATGCGTAAGAACTGTAAGTTTGTGAAGATCACCGGTGCGGGCCTGAAAGAAAGTCACGTGCATGACGTACAGATCACCCGCGAAGCGCCGAACTATCGGGTTGGCTAAAACTGCTGCTAGAAGCGCTGTTTGCGTGACGTAAAAAGAAAGGGCTGAACCTTTGTGGGTTCAGCCATTTTGTTTGTTTTCCAGAGGGAACGTTTAGAAATCCGTCCAGGTTTCCTCAGCGGCGTTGCCGTTTGAGCTGAAGCTTGGGGCGGCTGGAGCTGGCTTTGGAGTCTCTGGTTTCTTAGCAGCTGGTTTGGCCTTAGGCTGATCCGCCTGTTTGTCTTCCTGCCAATCGGTTTCGGTCACCTTCGCAGGCGCCGCCGGTTTGCTCGCTTTGGCTTTTCCGTCCAGCTTGAAGTGGCCAACCATGTTGGCCAGGCCAACAGCATCGGATTTCAGCAGGTGCGTCGCGGCGGTGGATTCCTCTACCATGGCGGCGTTTTTCTGTGTCACCTGATCCAGCTGCATCACGCCGGCGTTGATTTCTGCCAGACTTTGCGACTGTTCGGTGGCGCCGTCGGCGATGGAGGAGACCATGCCAGAGATGTGCACCACACGGTCAACAATAACGCTTAGTGCGTCGCCGGTCTGCCCGACAAGGCTTACACCACGCTCAACCTGCTCCGACGATTTGGTGATCAGTTCTTTGATTTCGTTTGCGGCTTCGGAAGAGGAGTGCGCCAGTTTGCGCACCTCGGAAGCGACAACCGCAAAGCCGCGACCCGCATCACCTGCGCGAGCGGCTTCGACACCGGCGTTTAGGGCCAAAAGGTTGGTCTGGAAGGCGATATCGTCGATCACGGAAATGATCTGAGAGATATGGGTCGAGCTTTGCTCGATCTCGGTCATAGCGGAGACAGCATTGCGTACAACTTCGCCGCTTTCCTCGGCTTCGGTTTTTGCGGTCTGCATGGTGCTTTCCACGCCGCGCGCGCCATCGGCGGCAGCCTTGACCGAGCGCGTCAGATCGTCTAGCGCGGCGGCCGTTTCTTCCAAAGTGGCGGCCTGGCTCTCTGTTCGTTTGGAAAGGTCGTCAGACGCCTGGCTGATTTCAGACGCACCATTGTGAATCGACTGGGACGCTTCGACGACATCGGTGACTGTGGAGCTAAGATTTGTGATCGAAGCGTTAAAGTCGGAACGCAGCTTTTCATACTCCTCGGGGAAAGCGACCTTGATTTGAGCTGTTAGGTCGCCTGCCGAAAGGTCAGATAGGTGATTGGACAGTGTCTCAACCACTTCGGATTGGACCGCTGCGGCTTCTTTCTGGCTGACCTCTAGCTCGCGCTGACGCAACAGGGCTGCGCGGAACACGTCCAGGGTTCGGGCCATGTCGCCCAGTTCGTTCTGGGCTTGCGTAAAGGGAATTTCCGCTTCGGTGTCTCCGTCAGCCAAATCGGCCATGCGGGTCCGCAATGCCCCCATTGGGCCGGTTACACTGCGAATGATGAAAAAGGCCACCAAAGATAGGACAACAAGAATCCCTCCCAAAATGGTCAGTGCTTTGTTGCGGATTTTAGCCATTTCGGCTTCGATGTCAGATAGGTACGCGCCTGTGCCTACAATCCAGTTCCATGGCTCGTAGTGGTAGGCGAAACCAATTTTTGCCTCTTGCAGCTCGCTGTCGGGCTTTTGGAAGTGGTAGATTAAAGTGCCGCTGCCATTTTCAAGAGCGACTTTGCGCATCTCCTGGAAGATTTTAAGGCCATTAGGGTCCTCCAGATCTGCCTGACTATGCCCGATCCATTGAGGCCGGAACGGGTGCGCCGTCATGATGTAATCGGTGTCGAAAGCAAACATGTAGCCGTTGTCGCCATAGGACAGGGCTTCAAGTTGCTCTCGTCCCAAGGCCCGCGCTTCTTCCGGCGTGTAGGTGCCGTCTTGTACACCTTTCTCCAGGTTCACGAGCAAGCTTGTCGCGGTCTCGGTGATCTCCAGAAGTTTCGTGTTGTACATGCTCTCGACAGTATTGCGCATGTGGTTTTGCAGCAAAAGTGTCAGAGCAATGGCAAGCAAGAGCGCCACAATGGCAATCGCGCTTATCCGTGTAGAGATTTTAGTCAGGAGGGCTGGCATGGCAGTCTGCTCGCTGGTTGTTGGCGTTTCACCTGTTGACCTAGATTGAGCGAGTTTAATGAACTCTTATGCGTGAGGCATATTTTTTAGGGTCTGTATCTCTTTGCGCCCTGCGCGAGATAGGGCGGTCGCCTTACTCACTTAATGATTGTTTTGCGCTTAAAATTTAATCACAGCGGGTACGTCTGCGAGGTGTGTGAGTCTTGATGTTGAGCAGGCGCACCATTAACGCTGGCGCGAAACCGCGCTTCACGTGGCGCAATTTGAGTTGGATTAACGCATGACACCACAGGCACGCGTACAGGCAGCCATCGAAATTCTGGATCAGGTCCTCCAAGGGATGGCGGCAGAAAAGGCGTTAACGCGTTGGGCGCGGCAAAGCCGCTTTGCCGGTTCAAAAGATCGGGCAGGAATTCGAGATCACGTTTTTGACGCGTTGCGTCGGCGCAATTCTGCCGCGTTCCTTGGAGGCAGCCTGACTGGGCGTGGGCTGATGATAGGCGTGCTGCGACAAGACGGAGCCGATTTGAATGCGGTCTTTACGGGAGAGGGGTATGCTCCAGCGCCTCTAGATGGGCAGGAACGCACCGTGCCAGAAGGGAAGGTACCACTTGATGTGCCAGAATGGCTGATAGAGCCCTTGCGCGATAGTTTGGGGGAAGCCTTTCACGATACTTTGTCAGCGCTGACCAAGCGTGCGCCTGTGATCTTGAGAGTCAACTTGCGTAAGGCCACGCTGGAACAGGCGCAGCACCTCTTGGCAGAGGACGAAATCGAAACACATCCAATGACTTTGGTGGACACGGCATTGGTAGTGACCGAGGGCGCTCGTCGCATCAAAAACAGCGCGGCGTACTCAGGCGGAGTTGTCGAGCTTCAGGACGCCTCTAGTCAGGCCCTTATTGCTGAGATGTCGCTCGATAAGAGTATGAAAGTAATGGATTACTGCGCTGGAGGGGGAGGTAAGGTGCTTGCCATGGCGGGTCGTTGCGACGCGCAGTACTTTGCGCATGATGCCAATCCGCAACGACTGTCAGACTTGCCAGCGCGTGCCAAGCGTGCCGGAGCGAAGGTGACCATCGCAGGAAATTCAGAGGCAAGCGCCCCGTTTGATTTGGTCTTGTGCGATGTTCCCTGTTCAGGAAGTGGCACTTGGAGGCGCACGCCTGATGCCAAGTGGCGATTTGCATCGGAGGATCTCGCGGAACTAGAGCGTGTTCAGGCTGAAATCTTGGAAAAAGCGCAAGGTCTCGTGGCGGCAGGAGGCACGCTTGTTTATGCAACCTGCTCTGTCTTGACTGCAGAAAACACCATGCAGATTGAGCGTTTCGTGCACAACAATCCTTCTTGGGAGACCGATTGGCAGCGCCAGTTTTTGTTGTCCGAGGGCGGTGACGGATTCTTCGGAGCAATTTTGCGTAGAAAATAGGGCGGTTATGCTTTTTCTTTCGTCTTCGTTAATGCCGGATTAAGATAATCTGATGCATATTTTTGAAAATGCAGAGAAATGGGTTTGAACGTGTCCGAAAAGACCAAGGCTAACGGGCCTACTAAGCGCCAATTTGGGGTAACTGGGCATCGCGCTGGTCTGCTTGCGTTGGCAGCGTTTCTGATGCTGGTTACGGCGGTTCTGTTGGATTTCGGTCCCCTTCGAATGGCGATGTTCTTTGCCAGCGGTTTGCTTGGCGTTGGAAGTTTCAGTGCGCTGATCGCCTCATGGCGGCTCAAATCGGCTCAATTGCGAGCTGTGACTATGGTTCAAAACCTTTTTGAGCGCGAGGCAGACGTGTGTTTCGTCAGTTCCGCCGATGGCCACATCCTGTATGCAAGCGATGCGGCGTCGGACGCCGGTATGGGCGACAAGGAAAGCCTTGCCGATGTGTTGGCTGATCAGCTGTTGGACGCAGAGGGCAAGGTGCGTGACATGATCGCTACGTGCCAACTGGAGGGGCGCTGTGACGAGGAGGTTTCTCTGCGTGACAACATGATGCGGCTTTCCGTTAAACGCGTTGAGACCGGTGTGTTGGTCTGGGAGATTCAAAAATCTACACCCGTTTCAGAGGCACATCACGGGAGTGCCACGCCGCGGTTGCCTATGCTGACAGTGGGGCGGTCTGGCGCAGTGTTGTTTATGAATCCGGCCGCACGGCACCTTTTGGGCGAACGAAAGAAAACCCTGTCGGACATTTTTGGGCCAAATGTGACGGATTTGCAGAGTGCGACTACGGTCTACACATCGGATGGGGAGCAACAATGCCTTGTGGCAGAGTTTGATGCTACAGCTGGGCGTCGGGAGATTTATTTGCTCCCAACTGAAACGCCAGTGATGCGGGACGGGGCTGTGCAATTTGACGAGTTGCCGGTTGCGCTTTTGAAAGTGAGCCCGAAAGGCGATGTGCTGCTCGCCAACCGAGCCGCGCGGCAGTTGATCCAAATGGATATCGCTTCCCAAACAGTGATGGGAGACCTCATGGAAGGTCTGGGGCGGTCTATTGTTGACTGGCTCATGGAGGCAGCCCAAGGAAAGACGGTCAACCAATCGGAGTTTTTGCGGTTGAAGCGCGAAGACAAGGAAGTGATTGTACAGGTTAGTCTCAACCGCGTGTTAGAAGGTGGCGAGGTGTCTTTGATCGCGGTTTTGAGTGACGCAACAGAGTTAAAATCACTCGAAGCGCAATTCGTACAGAGCCAAAAAATGCAGGCAATCGGTCAGTTGGCTGGGGGTGTTGCCCACGACTTTAACAACCTTTTGACTGCAATTTCAGGGCATTGTGACCTTTTGTTATTGCGACATGATCAAGGGGATGCAGATTACGCAGACCTTATTCAGATCAACCAAAACGCCAATCGTGCCGCGGCATTGGTGGGGCAGTTGTTGGCGTTCTCACGTAAGCAAAACCTGCGGCCTGAAGTATTGGATCTTCGCAATACACTTGCGGATCTGACGCATTTGCTGAACCGTTTGGTTGGTGAGCGGGTGACGCTGACGCTGAATAACGATCCGGTTTTGCCAGCCATTCGCGCGGATAAGCGGCAGCTTGAACAGGTGCTGATGAACCTCGTTGTAAATGCACGCGACGCTATGCCAGATGGTGGCGAAATTCGGGTCACTACCGAGGGGGTCGAACTGGCCGAACCGCTTGAACGCGATCGGGTTGTCGTTCCGGTTGGAAACTATGTGTCGGTCACTGTGGCAGATCAAGGAATCGGCATTGCGCAAGACAAGTTGCAAAAGGTGTTCGAGCCTTTCTTTACCACCAAGAAGACTGGTGAGGGCACCGGGCTTGGTCTGAGTACGGCCTATGGCATTGTGAAGCAGACTGGCGGGTACATTTTTGTGGACAGTACGCCGGGTGTTGGCACCACTTTCACGCTGATGTTCCCGGCACATGGAACGGGCGCGGAACAGGTTGTGGCCCCAGAAGCAGGCGCGCGGCCCGATCTTCCACAAGTCGAACATAGTGGGGTTGTGCTGTTGGTTGAGGACGAAGCGCCAGTGAGGTCTTTTGCGACGCGTGCTCTAAAAATGCGAGGCTTCACGGTTTTGGAGGCCGCTTCGGGGGAAGAGGCGCTTGAAGTGTTGGACGCGGATCATCCGAAGATCGATGTATTTGTGAGCGACGTCATTATGCCTGGCATGGACGGGCCCAGCTGGGTACGGCAGGCACGAGAAGAATATCCAAACGTGCCAGTGATTTTTGTTTCGGGCTACGCCGAGGACAGTTTCTCAGATGATCAGGCACGCATTGAGAACTCAAGCTTTCTGCCGAAGCCGTTCTCACTCAGTGACCTGACAGAGGCGGTTCAGGCGCGGATCACCAGCGGCTAGAGCAAGCTCTCGTAAAGCTCAAATTCCGCTGCGCATTTTTTGCGCAACTTTTGCATGGTGTCTTGAGGAAGGTCTAAAGGCATTTCCGGCGATGTGTTGCGGCGTTCCAGCTGGATTTTGCGTGCTAATCTGTCCTCAAGGAAAGCCAAAAGGCGCGGCTGGTCTTCGTACCGAAACAGATGATCCACCTTTACGCCGTTTGGGCGGGGTTCGAGAAATTTTGCTTGGCTCCCCACATTGGCAAAAGGCGCTTTCTTGTCGCCTTTCATATATTCCAGCACAAATTCTTCAAAGCTGATGTCGTGTGTCGAATTGCGATGTCCATGCATGAAATCCCGCCGGCGATATCGATACCAGCTCGCCAGCCAACTTACCGGTTCGCGCATGACCGCCATCAACTCCAAATCATCCGTGTTGCAGGCGCGTTCAAACATCGGGCGAAAAAAGCGGTTATATCGGTAGACCGGCGCGTGTTTGAGTTCCGGCGGATTGGAAATCACCATGTCCGCTGTCGGCGCCAAAGCCTCTTCGATGGCCGTTGTTCCTGTTTTTGGGACTGACAGGAACACCAGTTTTTGTTTCCAGAAAACAAGCATTTGCACGCCTTTGGAGCAGTTGAACTCAAATTGATGTCTTCTTGTAAACCACTTCTTAACCGAATGGGACGGAAAATGTTCCTATTATTTTCCCTTGATTTGTTCTCTTTTTGGTCTCATACAGCATCGGAACAAGAGGTGAACACAGGCAGTGATTGCCGCCCGCGTGCGGGTGTGGAATAAGGAACCAAGCAAATGGCAACGGCAGATCTTTTGACAATGACTTCCAAGAAATCCTCATCCCCGGATAAACAAAAAGCGCTGGACAGCGCGTTGGCCCAGATTGAACGTCAGTTCGGCAAGGGCTCGATCATGAAGCTTGGCGCGGACAACCCCGCACAAGAGATTGAGGCGACCTCTACCGGATCGTTGAGCCTAGATATTGCACTGGGGATTGGCGGCCTGCCAAAAGGGCGGATTATCGAAATTTACGGCCCAGAAAGCTCGGGTAAAACCACGCTGACTCTGCACTGTATTGCGGAAGAACAGAAAAAGGGTGGGGTTTGTGCTTTTGTGGACGCGGAACACGCACTCGACCCACAGTACGCGAAAAAACTTGGTGTGAACCTGGATGAGCTGTTGATTTCGCAGCCTGATACCGGCGAGCAAGCGCTCGAGATCACCGATACATTGGTGCGCTCCGGCGCGGTGAACATGGTCGTGGTCGATTCTGTTGCGGCACTGACACCAAAGTCTGAACTCGAAGGCGACATGGGCGACAGTAATGTTGGTGTGCAGGCGCGTCTGATGAGTCAGGCGATGCGTAAGTTGACCGGCTCGATCGCGCGCTCCAACTGTATGGTGATCTTTATCAACCAGATCCGGATGAAAATTGGTGTTATGTTTGGCAGCCCCGAAACCACGACCGGTGGTAACGCTCTCAAATTCTACAGCTCCGTGCGTTTGGACATCCGCCGCATTGGTGCGTTGAAAGACCGCGACGAGGTGGTTGGCAACGCGACGCGCGTGAAGGTCGTGAAGAACAAGGTGGCGCCGCCTTTCAAACAGGTTGAGTTTGACATCATGTATGGCGAAGGCATTTCCAAGATGGGCGAGCTGCTCGATCTTGGTGTGAAAGCCGGTGTCGTTGAAAAATCTGGTAGCTGGTTCAGCTACGGTGATGAGCGGATCGGGCAGGGGCGTGAAAATGCCAAAACCTTCCTAAAAGAAAACACCCGTATGGCGTATGAAATCGAAGATAAAATCCGTGCAGCGCATGGGCTGGACTTCGACATGCCTCCGGGTGACGAAGAGTTGTTGGAAGATTGACGCCGTCTTCCGAAGACTTGATGCGGGCCTTGCCGCATGTTGTGGCCGCACCGAAAGACGGGGCGGCCATTTCGCATTTGTGTCTGCGACCTGCGCGGAATGAACGTCAATTTGTTGATGAGATCACGCTGACAAAGGCGCAAGGCATCCCTGGCGAGCGCTGGATGACACAGCCTTGGCTGCGAACCGCGGATGGTGCTCCACATCCGGGAATTCAAGTGTGCATCATTCCTCAACGGGTGCTGGAACTGGTGTGGCACGCGGGGTCGGAGGTCTTGCATCCTGGCGATACCTTTGCAGCTGACATTGACACTTCTGAGGCCAACTTACCAACCGGTCAGATGCTGCGTGTTGGGGCTGCTGTTCTGCGTGTGTCTGATGTGTTCAATGACGCCTGTGTTAAATGGAAGGCGCGCTATGGGCAGGCGGCCTATGACTGGATCCGCAATCCGGATCACAGAGCGCTTCGCTTGCGGGGCATTCTGTGCAGCGTGGAACAGGACGGCAAGATCAGAACAGGGGATGTTTTACGTAAGGCTTGAGGAGCTTGACCACTGGTCAGGTCGCGCATTTTGTCCAAGTCTCACAAGCTTAGGCGTATTGTCATGTGGACAGGGGCGCGTGGGGGTTATAAACCCGCTTCGATACCGAAACCCACGTTAAGAGATCTGCCCATGGCCAGCTTAAACGACATCCGGTCGACCTTTCTGAATTACTTTGCCAAGCAGGGCCACGAGGTTGTGGATTCCAGCCCGCTGGTGCCGCGCAATGACCCGACGCTGATGTTCGTGAACTCCGGCATGGTTCAGTTCAAGAACCTGTTCACTGGTGTGGAAAAGCGTGACTACAACCGTGCGACGACCTCGCAGAAATGCGTGCGTGCAGGTGGTAAGCACAACGACTTGGACAATGTGGGGTACACGGCGCGTCACCACACGTTTTTTGAGATGCTCGGCAACTTCTCATTTGGCGACTATTTCAAGGATGACGCGATCCCGTTTGCCTGGGAGCTGATCACCAAGGAATTCGATATTCCGAAGGATAAGCTGTACACGACGGTGTACCACACCGACGATGAAGCCTTTGAAATCTGGAAGAAAGTCGGTGTTCCTGAGGACCGCATTATTCGCATCGCGACTTCTGACAACTTCTGGCAGATGGGCCCAACCGGTCCTTGCGGTCCATGCACAGAGATCTTCTACGATCACGGCGATCACATTTGGGGTGGCCCTCCCGGTTCTCCAGAGGAAGACGGCGACCGGTTCATTGAGATCTGGAACGTGGTGTTCATGCAGAACGAGCAGTTTGAAGACGGCTCGATGAAAGCGCTGGACATGCAGTCGATCGACACCGGTATGGGACTGGAGCGGATCGGCGCGTTGCTTCAGGGCAGCCACGACAACTACGACACCGATCTGTTCAAGGCTTTGATTGAGGCGTCTGCCAATGTGACCTCGACCGATCCTTACGGCGAACAGAACGTGCATCACCGGGTGATCGCGGATCATCTGCGGTCCACGTCTTTCCTGATGGCGGATGGCGTGATGCCGTCCAACGATGGTCGTGGCTATGTCTTGCGTCGGATCATGCGTCGCGCGATGCGTCACGCGCACCTGCTGGGCGCAAAAGATCCTGTGATGCATCAATTGGTGCCGTCGCTGGTGCAGCAGATGGGACAAGCCTATCCTGAGCTGGGTCAGGCGCAGGCGTTGATCGAAGAGACGCTGAAACAAGAAGAGACCAAGTTTAAGCAGACGCTTGATCGTGGTCTGAAGCTATTAGACGACGAGCTGGACGGTTTGGAAGACGGAGCGCCTCTCGCGGGTGAAGCTGCGTTCAAACTGTATGATACTTATGGTTTCCCACTTGATTTGACCCAAGACGCGCTGCGTGAAAAAGGCCGGACGGTGGATACGGACGGTTTTGATGCTGCAATGGCGGAACAAAAAGCCAAGGCACGGGCGGCGCACAAAGGGTCCGGTGACACAGCCGAGAACGCGGTATGGTTTGATGTTGCTGATGATAGCGGCGCGTCGGAGTTCCTCGGGTATGACACCGAGACAGCCGAAGGTCAGGTGCAGGCGATCATGAAGGACGGTGCGCTTGTGGATGCGCTGGCGGAAGGCGAAGAGGGTTGGTTGGTGATGAACCAGACGCCGTTTTACGCCGAAAGCGGTGGTCAGGTGGCGGACCATGGCTTAGTCGAGCGCCTGGAGAACCGTGATGAATTGGCGCATGTGTCTGAGGTGCAGAAGTTTGCTGATGGCAAGCTGATTGGGCATCAGGTGAAAGTAGCACGTGGTACCATTTCCAAGGGTGATCCTGTCGCTATGATCGTGGACCACGGCCGCCGCACGTCGATCCGTGCCAACCACTCAGCGACGCACCTACTGCACGAGGCACTGCGCGAAGCTTTGGGTGATCACGTTGCGCAGCGTGGCTCGCTGAATGCGGATGACCGTCTGCGGTTTGATTTCAGCCACAACAAGGCGCTGACCCCGGAAGAGCTGACCAAGGTTGGATTGGACGTGAATGCCTATATCCGTCAGAACACGCCGGTGGAAACCCGCGTGATGACACCGGATGATGCGCGTGAAATCGGCGCGCAGGCACTGTTTGGCGAGAAATACGGCGACGAAGTGCGCGTAGTGTCAATGGGCCGTGCCAACACGGGCAAGGGGCACAATGGTGACACTTATTCCATCGAGCTGTGCGGCGGCACACATGTAAAGCAAACCGGCGACATTGGTGTGTTTGTGCTGCTGTCTGACAGTGCGTCTTCCGCTGGTGTGCGCCGGATCGAGGCACTTACCGGCGAGGTGGCCTTTGCGCATCTGGAGCGTGAAGCTAAGCGTGTCGCAGAAGTGGCGGGCACTTTAAAAGCACAGCCGGGTGAGATCGTTGATCGCGTGAAAGCCCTGCTTGATGAGCGTAAAGCGCTGCAAAACGAAGTGGCCACGCTGCGTCGAGAATTGGCGATGTCGGGTGGTGCCGGGCAGGGCGCTGGCCCTGAGGCGAAAGAGATCAACGGTGTGAAATTCTTCGCGCAGGTGCTCTCTGGTGTGTCCGGCAAGGACTTGCCGCCGCTGATTGATGAACACAAAGCGCGACTGGGAAGTGGTGCGGTTCTTTTGGTGGCAGACACTGATGGCAAGGTTGCTGTGGCAGCTGGTGTGACCGATGACCTCAAGGGCGATTTGAGCGCTGTGGATCTGGTCCGCGCAGCGGTTGGACCTATGGGCGGCAAGGGCGGCGGCGGCCGTCCGGATATGGCGCAAGGTGGCGCCAAAGATGCCTCCAAAGCAGACGAAGCATTTGCTGCAGCAGAAGCGGTGATCGCAGGCTGACCAATTGGTCAAAATCCTCTTGGCCTGCCTGACATTTCACGTAGAGTGTTGGGCAGGACAACAAGATTGGAGAGCCAAATGGGCGCGCTTTGGATTGCACATGTGACCGTAACGGACGCGGACGCTTACGGGAAATATGCAGAGCTGGCTGGTCCGGCGATTGCCAAACACGGCGGTGAGTTTATTGCTCGCGGCGGTCGGTTTGTGCAGCTGGAAGGCAAAGATCGGCCACGCAACGTGGTGGCCAAGTTTCCGGACGTAGACACGGCGGTCGCCTGCTATCACAGCCCTGAGTATCAAGAGGCTTTGAACCATGCGCGTGGTGCAAGTGAGCGCGAGCTGATGGTTGTGGAAACCAGCGACTGAGTTTGCGCACCCGCCTTCTTTTAGGAGGTGTGTCGAGATCACATCCTATAAATCTGGAAAAAAGTCCCCAAAGTTAAGCCTCAATTGGAAAATTGACCTATTTTGGGGATTTGAAATGGTCTTTCCTCCTTCTGCAATCTCGCATATACGGTGCGAGAAATAGTATCCTGTTTCTTTTTGTCAGGATGTTGAGGCTAGGAAGGGATCTGTCATGTGTCGTTGGGCCGCCTATATCGGGACACCTTGTTATCTTGAAGATGTCGTAACGCGCCCCGATCATTCGCTGATCCACCAAAGCATACAAGCCACCGAGTGCAAAACACAGACAAACGGTGATGGTGTGGGGGTGGCATGGTACGGTAACCGACCTGAGCCCGGGCTTTATCGTGACATTCTCCCGGCATGGTCTGATCCAAATCTCCGATCGTTGACTGCACAGGTCGAGTCCGGGTTGTTTCTGGCGCATGTGCGGGCCTCGACAGGTACGGCTACAAGTCGAAACAACTGTCATCCGTTTGCGGTGGGGCGTTGGTCCTTTATGCACAACGGGCAGGTGGGTGGATTTGAGACCTTTCGCCGCCGCGCAGATATGCTGATCCCGGACGAGCTCTATCCAGAGCGCAAGGGCGCAACAGATAGTGAGGTCCTGTTTTTGATGGGGCTGACGGAAGGCATGGAAGAGCATCCTAAGGAGGCCATGCAGATTGCGGTTGGGATTCTGGAGCGTATGAGTCGAGAGCGGGGCACCACGCCATATATGCGCCTAGCAGCGGCGTTCAGTGATGGGGAAACGCTTTATGCCATTCGGTACGCGTCCGACGATCGCGCGCCTACGGTTTATCACCGCGCCAGCGACAGCCGGAGCGGCCGCGCGGTCGTAAGTGAGCCACTGGTGGAGGCCGAAGATGGCTGGGAAGCGATCCCGGCCGGATCGTTCTGCCGTTTCCATAAGGATGGGAGCTATGAGATCGAGCCGTTTCGACCGCTGAGTTAGTTTGGCGGCCACGCAATAAGAAAAAGCCCCGACGTAGGTCGGGGCTTTTTGCATTTAGGTCTGTTTGGACATCCGCTTGCGCTCGTGTGGGTCGAGATAGCGTTTGCGCAGACGCACAGTATTTGGTGTCACCTCCACCAGTTCGTCGTCGTTGATATAGGCGATGGCCTCTTCCAGCGACAACGTCATTGGCGTGGTCAGGCGCACGGCTTCGTCAGAACCGGAAGCGCGCACGTTGGTGAGTTTCTTGCCTTTCAGCGGGTTCACTTCCAGGTCGTTGTCACGGCTGTGTTCGCCGATGATCATGCCGGTGTAGACGTCGGCCTGTGCGCCGATCATCATCTTGCCACGGTCTTCGAGGTTCCACAGGGCGTAGGCCACAGACTGGCCGTTCTCCATGGAAATCAGCACACCTGCGCGGCGGCCTGGGATGGCGCCTTTGTATTCGGTCCAGCCATGGAACACGCGGTTCAGAACACCTGTGCCGCGGGTGTCGGTCAGGAATTCACCGTGATAGCCGATCAGGCCACGAGAAGGCACGTGTGCGATGATACGAGTTTTTCCAGCACCGGCAGGGCGCATTTCCACCAATTCGCCCTTGCGGGAGCCGGTTAGTTTTTCGATCACGGCGCCGGAGTATTCGTCATCCACGTCAATTGTGGCTTCTTCGACCGGTTCCATCTTCACGCCGTTTTCTTCGCGCATGATCACCTGCGGGCGGGAGATCGACAGCTCAAAACCTTCGCGGCGCATGTTTTCGATCAGAACACCCATCTGCAGTTCGCCACGGCCGGAAACCTCAAAGGCCTCGCCGCCGGGGGTGTCGGCAATTTTGATCGCCACATTGGATTCGGCTTCTTTGTAGAGGCGGTCGCGGATTACGCGGGACTGAACCTTTTTGCCGTCACGACCAGCCAGCGGGCTGTCGTTGATACCGAAGGTCACAGTAATGGTGGGCGGATCGATTGGTTGCGCTTCCAGCGGTTCTTCCACGGCGAGGGCACAGATGGTGTCGGCCACGGTGGCTTTGGCCATGCCTGCGATGGACACAATGTCGCCAGCTTGCGCTTCTTCGATGTCCTGCTGGGCCAGGCCACGGAAGGCTTGGATTTTGGTGACGCGGAACTGTTCGATTTTCTGGCCGATGCGGGAGATCGCTTGAACGGTCGCGCCCACTTTCAAGGTGCCGGATTCCACACGACCGGTCAGGATGCGGCCCACAAATGGGTCAGAGCCCAGAGTGGTCGCTAGCATGCGGAAGTCGTCGTCTTGCTGATGAACCTGCTTAGGCTCAGGCACGTGGTTCACGATCAGGTTGAATAGCGCGTGCAGGTCCTGACGTGGGCCGTCGAGTTCCGCATCTGCCCAGCCGTTACGGCCGGAAGCGTACATGTGCGGGAAGTCGAGTTGATCGTCGTTGGCA
The DNA here is from genome assembly GCA_014872815.1 of Paracoccaceae bacterium. Classification (GTDB taxonomy): domain Bacteria; phylum Pseudomonadota; class Alphaproteobacteria; order Rhodobacterales; family Rhodobacteraceae; genus Shimia. Next base: position 417,373 of record WKFK01000014.1, on the reverse strand, counting down.
TCCAGAGAGGCAAAGAGGTCAAAACACTCATCCAGTGCGCGGTCAGGTTCGGCATCAGGCTTGTCAACTTTGTTAAGGACAACAATCGGGCGCAGGCCCAGAGCCAGCGCTTTGGAGGTCACGAACTTGGTCTGTGGCATTGGGCCTTCGGCTGCGTCCACCAGCAGAACCACACCGTCTACCATCGATAGGATACGCTCCACTTCGCCGCCGAAATCGGCGTGGCCTGGGGTGTCCACGATGTTGATGCGGGTGCCTTTCCATTCCACGGAGGTTGGTTTGGCAAAAATCGTGATGCCGCGTTCGCGCTCCAGATCGTTGCTGTCCATGGCGCGTTCCGCCACTTCCTGGTTTTCCCGGAATGCGCCCGACTGTTTCAGCAGCTCGTCCACAAGCGTGGTTTTGCCGTGGTCAACGTGGGCGATGATGGCGATATTGCGAAGATCCATAAGGGCAGCCTTTCCTGTTCGCGCTCGCCCTAACGCGGGCTGTGGCAAAAGGCCAGCCCTTTAATGCCAGTTAGTGAACGGCGGTCTTAGAAAACAGGTTGATCACGAGGATTCCGGCGATAATCAGCCCCATTCCGAGGATCGCGGCAAGGTCAAGTTTCTGACCAAAGGCAAAGTAGGCGATGATCGAAATCGAGATGATGCCCAGACCGGACCAGACCGCATAGGTGATGCCGACGGGCAGATAGCGTAGGGTTTGCGCCATCATGTAGAAGGCGAGGCCATACCCGATGACCACGATGATCGAGGGGATGGGTTTTGTGAATTGCTGACTGGCTTGCAGCGCGGCGGTGCCGATGGTTTCAAACACAACGGCGACCAGAAGGATCAGATAAGCTTTGGGCATGCACGTCCCTGAAGGTTAGCGCGCGATATAGCGATCGCGACGGTGATTTGTTGCGATCATAATATTGGTAATCGCAGCACCAACGAGCGAGAAGGCGACCGCGTGAAGGTCAAAAAACGACAAGGCCAGGCCAAAAACAAGGATGTCGAACCCGAGTTGAACCCAGCCAGCCTTGATGCCTTTTGTGTCTTGGAGCCAAACAGCAACAATCCCAACACCACCAAGTGTGGCGCCGTGACGGAAAAGCGCGATAAGGCCAGCGCCCGCTGTCACTCCCGCAAGCGCGGCGCCGAGCAGAGGGTCCACATCTGTGAGGGAAAAGAATTGGGGCAAAACAGCGCTCCAGATAGAGAGCAAACCAACGGCCGTGAATGTCTTTAGCGTAAAGGCCAGCCCCATGCGTAGGAAGGCAATAACATAAAACGGCAGGTTCATGAGGAAGAACACGATCCCAAAGCTCGTTCCCGTTGCCTTGGCTGTGACCAAAGACAAACCCGCGATCTGACCTGTAAAAAGATCACAGGCCTGCAGAAACTGAACGGCAAGAGCCACGAGCAAAGTGCCCACAATCAGACCTTGGATGTCCTCAAAGGGGCTGTGTTTTTCGGGGCTTGGGGATTCAATAAAACTTACCATGTGCAGGATTTGCCGCAGTGCAGCGGAGCTGTCTAGGGGGTGCGGCGCAAGGCCGCTATGCAGCTGGGGTCTACCGGGCGTGTGGTAAAGGCGTCCTAAGGCGCGGATACGCCTTAGGACAAAGTTTCTTAGCGCTTAGCCTGCAAGCGCTTTGTTGAGGTTCTCGTCGATCTTCTCCAGGAAGCCCATGGTTGTGAGCCAGCCTTGATCCGGACCAACCAGCAGAGCGAGATCTTTGGTCATGTAGCCGCCCTCGACGGTTTCGATGATCACCCGCTCGAGGGTTTCAGCAAAGGCGCGCAGGGCAATGTTGTTGTCCAGTTTCGCGCGGTGCTTCAGGCCGCCGGTCCAGGCGTAGATCGATGCGATCGAGTTTGTGGAGGTGGCTTCGCCTTTCTGGTGCTGGCGGTAGTGGCGGGTCACGGTGCCGTGGGCCGCTTCTGCCTCCACAATCTTTCCATCTGGCGTCATCAGCTGAGACGTCATTAGGCCAAGCGAGCCAAAACCTTGCGCCACGGTGTCGGACTGCACGTCGCCGTCGTAGTTCTTGCACGCCCAGACAAATTTGCCGTTCCACTTCATGGCACAGGCGACCATGTCATCGATCAGGCGGTGTTCGTACCAGATGCCGGCAGCTTTGAATTTCTCTTCGAACTCTTCCTCATAGACCTTTTGGAACAGGTCTTTGAAGCGACCGTCATAAGCTTTCAGGATGGTGTTTTTGGTGGAGAGATACACCGGCCAGCCAAGGTTCAGGCCGTAGTTCAGAGAGGCGCGGGCGAAGTCAATGATCGAGCTGTCGAGGTTGTACATCGCCTGATAAACACCGGCGGATGGCGCATCATAGACCTCTTTCTCAATTACGGTGCCATCTTCCCCAACAAATTTCATGGTCAGCTTGCCAGCCCCCGGGAAGGTGAAGTCGGTGGCCTTGTACTGATCTCCAAAGGCGTGACGGCCCACAACGATGGGCGAGGTCCAGCCAGGCACAAGGCGCGGGACGTTGCGGCAGATGATTGGCTGGCGGAACACCACGCCGCCAAGGATGTTACGGATAGTACCGTTGGGGGAGCGCCACATTTTCTTGAGGCCAAACTCTTCAACGCGCTGCTCGTCAGGCGTGATGGTGGCACATTTTACGGCCACCCCGATTTCTTTGGTCTTTTCTGCGGCGTCGATGGTGATCTGGTCTTCGGTACGGTCACGCTCTTCGATGCCCAGATCGTAATAGAGTAGGTCTAGATCGAGGTAGGGCAGGATCAATTTATCTTTGATGAACTGCCACATAATGCGAGTCATTTCATCGCCGTCCATTTCGACGATGGGATTGTCCACTTTGATCTTGGTCATGGGGGTCTCCTGTGAACCGAGTCTTAATTGAGGCCTGTCCTAAGGGAATTCATAGCTCTTGGAAAGACTTTGTATGCGATTGTATACAGATTGTAGCGGGGGCGAATTTTTGTTGCGTATAGCGTAGCATGACAATTGTTTTTGACAAAATGTCTCGCGTTTCGGAACACTAAGTGAGGCGAGTTTCGTAGGTGTTAATAGGGATTTGGAGTGCGGCAGTGAAGCAGGCGATTTCTGAGGTTGTGCGGTGCTTTAAGGTGGCGTGGCGTTTGCGCTGGCCATTTATTCAGTCGCATCTCGTGTTCAATATCCTATTGGCCGCAGCTTTTGCGCCCTTGATGGCGGCTACGGTGCATCTGGCGCTGACGTTTTCCGGCAAACCCGCGTTGGCGGATTTTGACATCGCAGTATTCTTGTTCTCTCCAGTTGGCTTTGTCGCCGGATTGGTGATCGCAGGCATGGCGCTCGTGATGCTGACGCTGGATGTGTCGTTCATGATGGCGGTGGCGCTACGAGATCGGGTTGGGAAATCACATGGATTTTTGGACGGCGTGGCTGTTGTGCTGCCGCGGGTACCGGCTGTGCTTGGGTTGGCAGTACAATTCTGCATCAGGCTGTTGTTGATGTGCCTGCCGTTTTTGGCGGTATGCGGATTGGCTTTTTTCTCTTGGATGACGGAATTCGACATCAACTACTACCTCAGCTTTCATCCACCTGAGTTTGTGCAGACCGTGGTGGTTTGCGGCATCGCATTGGCGTTGATGATGGCGCTGGTTCTCTGGCGTACCTTGGGCTGGGTGTTGGCCTTGCCGCTTGTTGTATTTGACGGGCTGCGGGCAGGCGAGGCGTTACGTGAAAGTCAGTTCCAGATGGCGGGGCGCCGGCTGGCGTTCCTTGTGCGCTTGGCTATTTGGGCAGCGATAGGGGCGGTGATTGGCGGTGCTGTTCTCTTTGTGGTGGGCGCGATCATCCAGTTTGGTCTGCATTTCGTGCCGTTTGGCCTCAAAGGCCTGGCAGCGTTTTTGTCGCTCTCCACCGGATTGTGGGCGGGGTTGAACCTCGTTCTGACATCTTTCACCACCGGTGCCTTGGCTGTTGCCTTCATGGGATTTGCGGGCTGGCCAGATGCGGGAGAAAAACGCGAAGTGCCAAAAGGGGTGCTGAGCGGCCTGGTCATGGTGGCGGCACTTGTGACCGTTTTGGGTGGTTTTGGCGTCGCGGAGTTGGTCAAGGTGGATCAGGATCGGCCTGTGGCAGTTATAGCGCATCGTGGAGCCTCCGCTGCGGCACCTGAAAACACTATGGCCGCAGTCTCGCGCGCGGTTGAAGATCGGGCGGACTGGGTAGAGATCGACGTGCAGGAAACCTCCGATGGGGCGGTGGTTGTGGTGCATGACAGCGATTTCATGAAAGTGGCCGGCAATCCGCTAAAGATCTGGGATGCGACTCTGGAAGACCTGAAGGCTATCGATATCGGCAGCTGGTTTGATCCGGCATTTGCAGAAGAGCGCACAGCCACCTTGGAAGAAGTGTTGCTTGCGGCCAAAGGTAAGTCCGGTGTCGTGATCGAGTTGAAATACTACGGTCACGATGAGGATTTGGAGCAGCGGGTGATCGACATTGTTGAAGCCACGGACATGGTCGATCAGGTCAAGATTATGTCGTTGAAAGCCGATGCTGTGGCCAAGATGCGCAAGCTTCGTCCCGACTGGAATGTCGGGCTGCTCGCATCGGCGTCTCTCGGAAATATGTGGGATCTGGATGTGGATTTCCTTGCGGTGAACAGCGCCACCATGTCGCGCCAACTGGTGCGCGGGTCCCACGACGCGGGCAAAGAGGTCTATGTATGGACGGTGAACGATGCCCTGTCGATGTCGGGCATGTTGTCTTTTGGCGTGGACGGATTGATCACCGACGAGCCGGCGCTGGCGCGGCAAGTTTTGGCGGATCGTAAAACGTTGAGCGGTGTGGAGCGGCTGGTGCTTGGTCTGGCGGGGCGGATTGGGTTGGATGTGCCGCATCGAGGTGACGATGCAGTTCAGTAAACTATATGCCTTTTTTGGCGCAATTGTTGTTTTAAGTGAACCGGTTACGGCGCAGGGCTCAAGTGAAGGGTTGGGTTGGTCTGCGAAGGTGGAAATCTGGAGGCACAGCCGATTGCAGGCGTTGCGTGAGGAGCAGCCCGCGGCCTTGGTGCCGTTCACGACGGATGGGTGTTCTGGAGGAATGTCGGCGGCCTGGGGCGCGATGGCGCGCGCCTTTCCCTGGTTCGCGCGAGTGTTTGCGCATGAGGCGCCGTGGCATGACTGCTGTATGGTGCATGACCAGGCGTATCATCTAGGCGGTGAGACTGCGGATGCAGAAGAAGGATTTTTTGCGCGCCTCAAGGCGGATGACGCGCTGCGCATGTGCGTCCAAAGCGTGGCGGATGCGCAAGCTGAGGCTTTGGCGATGCAATATGACAGCACGCCAGAGGATGTCGCGGCGGCCATCTATTTCGTGGCGGATCGCATGTATGAGGCGGTTCGTGTGGGCGGTTTGCCGTGCTCAGGGTTGCCGTGGCGTTGGGGGTACGGGTGGCCTCAGTGTTTTTGAACTAGCTGTTTTCGGAAAACCATTTGGCAATGCGCGCTTTGAGATGATCCCAAATTGCAGGGGCACCTTTAGCAACTTTCCAGCCAACGCGATCCTCTAGCTGTTCACGCGTGACGTTATACTCAGGCCAGGTGCCACCATTGGTTTCAAGATTGCCAATCACCGGCTGAACACGGTCGATGCTTTTTGCAAAAATGGCGTCATCGCTTTCCGCAGCTTCAAACTCATCCCACAAGGCGCGGAGTTCAGCGGCTTGATTTGCTGGTAGAAGGCCAAAGATACGGTCTGCAGCAGCGCTTTCGGCTGCTTCCATGGCCGCGATGTCATGATCGCCGTGGATGGGGCTGTCGCCGACGTCAATTTCCACTAAGTCATGGATCAATAGCATGCGAATGACGCGATCCAGATTGATTTCATTTTTGGCGTGTTCTGACAGAATGAGCGCGTAGAGGGCGATGTGCCAGCTGTGACTGCCGCTGTCTTCTTTGCGGTGTCCGTCGAGCACATTTGTGGCGCGGTAGACAGATTTCAGCTTATCGGCTTCTGTCAGGAACGAGATTTGCGCGGCGAGGCGGTCGCTCATTCTTTGGTCTCTGCAGCTTTCGCGGCGCGGGCTTCTTTGACTTTGTTGATCAAAAAGGCCCGGCCTTTTTCTTCTGACATGCGCATACGCACTTCGGTAAGGAACGCCTCTTCGAGAGACTGTGAGGACGCGCCCAGCACTGCGCTGACTTCCATAAAGAGACGCTCGTCGCCCAGTTCTTTCTGGGCTTTGATTGTGTCCTCAGCAAGCTTGGCGGCCAGACGGTCCAGAGTGCTCATTAGCGGCTGTTCTCAGTCAAGCGGCGTTTCACATAGTCGGTGACTGTGCCAGTCATCTGATCCATGTACTCTTCGGTTTCAAAGAAGTGACCAGAGCCTTCGATTTCTGTGTGCGTGATCGTGATGCCTTTTTGCTCGTGCAGCTTATTCACCAGTGTATGCGTGTCCGCAGGTGGTGCCACACGATCAGCGGTGCCGTTTAGGATCAGGCCAGAGCTCGGGCAGGGTGCCAAGAACGAGAAATCATACATGTTGGCGGGCGGGGCAACGGAAATAAATCCGGTGATTTCTGGACGGCGCATCAGAAGCTGCATGCCGATCCAAGCGCCAAACGAGAAACCGGCGACCCAGCAGTGTTTGGAGTTGGTGTTCATGGACTGCAGATAATCGAGCGCGGATGCCGCATCCGACAACTCGCCAACTCCTTGGTCATATTCCCCTTGGGAACGACCCACGCCGCGGAAGTTAAACCGCAGGACTGTGAAGCCCATGTTGTAGAAGGCGTAGTGCAGGTTGTAGACAACCTTGTTGTTCATCGTGCCACCGAATTGCGGGTGCGGATGCAGTACGATCGCAATAGGCGCGTCTTTTTCTTTTTGCGGATGGTAGCGGCCTTCGAGGCGGCCTTCTGGTCCCGGAAAAATCACCTCAGGCATATTTGTCGCTTTTCTCCCTTAAAAGGTGTGAACGAATTCTTGACGAATTTGCTCTGTCACCTTAGAACGCTTCTAAATAGTAGAACGGTCTAAACGCCGTTCGGGTTCTAGCGACTTAAGCACATGGGCGGCTGAGGTCAATCAATTCGAGAGGGTGCTCTATGAAACTGTCGACAAAAGGCCGCTATGCTGTGGTTGCTTTGGCAGATATTGCGCTTCAATCGCCTGATGACCTTGTGAGTCTGAGTGAGATTTCTAAGCGACAGGATATCTCGCTGCCGTATTTGGAGCAGTTGTTTGTAAAACTGCGCCGGGCGGAATTGGTTGTGTCTGTTCGTGGCCCCGGTGGTGGGTATCGCTTGGCACGTCCAAAGTCCGAGATTCGGGTGGCAGATATTCTGGCCGCAGTGGATGAGACGGTGTCGGCGCTGCATACCGGGGCAGGGGCCAGCGGTGGATCAAGTGGGTCCCGCGCGCAGTCGATGGCAAACCGCCTTTGGGAAGGGCTGTCGGCGCATGTTTATGTGTTCCTGCACCAGACGCGTTTGTCCGATATTGTCGAGAACGACTTGGCGCCATGCCCAGCCGTGCCCACATTGTTTTCTGTGGTCGATGAAGTGGCGGACGAAAACGCCTAATGAGGGCCTACTTGGATCATAATGCGACAACGCCACTGCGTCCGGAAGCTCGAGAGGCGATGATTGCGGCGATGGATGCCTATGGCAATCCGTCCTCTGTACATTCGGAAGGTCGAAAGGCGAAGGCCATTTTGGAGCGCGCGCGCGCAGATATTGCCTCTGCCTTTGGCGCTGACGGGGCTGATGTAATCTTCACTAGCAGTGCCACAGAATCCGCTGCTCTGGCGCTGGCCGGTCGCAAGCTACACGCTGCGGAAGTTGAACATGATGCAGTTAACGCCTGGACGCAGAACGACCTGTCGGTTGATGCTGAAGGAGCAATCAAAATTGATGCCCCGGAAATGAGCTGTGTGCAGCTGGCAAATTCTGAGACCGGAGTGGTCCAAACCCTACCGAACGGCGTAGCTGTCAGTGACATGACACAAGCGTTTGGCAAGTTGCCGGTGGCTTTTAACTGGACCGGAGCGCAGATGGCGCTGATTTCGGCGCATAAGTTGGGTGGCCCAAAGGGCATTGGGGCTTTGGTTGTGAAACGTGGCACAGATGTGCCAGCACAACTGTTAGGCGGAGGTCAGGAAATGGGCCGCCGTGCGGGCACCGAAAATGTGATTGGCGCCGCTGGTTTTGCGGCCGCAGCCAAAGCGGCCGCGCAAGACTTGGCCGATGGTGTTTGGGATCGGATTGCGCAGCTGCGTGACATGCTGGAAGAACGGCTTATCGCGGACGCGCCGGAGGCCATAATTGTTGGCAAAGGTGCCAAGCGGCTTCCGAACACAACGGCTGTTGCGGTGCCGGGCTGGAAGGGGGAAACGCAGGTCATGCAGATGGATCTGGCGGGTTTCGCAGTTTCGGCAGGATCGGCTTGCTCTTCGGGCAAGGTGCGCGCCAGCAAGGTGCTGACCGCGATGGGATATGATGAGATGACGGCTGCAAGCGCCATTCGGGTGAGCTTGGGGCCACAAACAAGCGAACAGGACGTCATGGGTTTTGCCGATAAGTGGCTGGCTCAGATGAAGAAACACCGCGCGTGAGCGCAAAACGGAGACAGGAGACGCACATGGCGGCAATTGATCAGACCCAAGTCAAAGAAGGTGTTGACCAGGAAACCGTAGATGCCGTGCGCGAAGTTGGCGGCAAATACAAATACGGTTGGGAAACCGAGATCGAGATGGAATACGCTCCCAAAGGGCTGACCGAGGACATTGTCCGCTTGATTTCGGAGAAAAACGAAGAACCGGAATGGATGACCGAATGGCGGCTGGAGGCGTATAAGCGCTGGCTGACCAAAGAAGAACCGGACTGGGCGATGCTGGACTATCCGGAGGTCGATTTCCAGGATCAGTATTACTATGCGCGTCCAAAGAGCATGGAAGAGAAACCGAAGTCCTTGGATGAGGTTGACCCAAAGCTGCTGGCCACCTATGAAAAGCTCGGTATCCCTCTGAAAGAACAGATGATTTTGGCTGGTGTCGAAGGTGCGGAGAACGCACCGGCGGAAGGCCGTAAGGTTGCGGTTGACGCGGTGTTTGACTCCGTGTCTGTGGGCACAACCTTCCAGAAAGAGCTGAAAGAAGCGGGCGTGATCTTCTGCTCGATCTCTGAGGCGATCCGAGAACATCCGGAGCTGGTGAAAAAGTACCTTGGCTCCGTTGTTCCAGTGTCTGACAACTTCTACGCCACGCTGAACAGCGCAGTGTTCTCGGACGGGTCCTTTGTTTATGTTCCACCTGGCGTCCGTTGCCCAATGGAACTGTCCACCTACTTCCGTATCAATGCGGAAAACACCGGACAGTTTGAGCGGACGCTGATCATTGCGGACAAAGGCTCTTACGTATCCTACCTTGAAGGCTGTACTGCTCCTCAGCGTGATACCTCTCAGCTCCACGCGGCAGTGGTCGAAATTGTCATCGAAGAAGACGCGGAAGTGAAATACTCCACCGTTCAGAACTGGTATCCTGGGGATGAGAATGGCAAAGGCGGTATCTACAACTTCGTGACCAAACGCGCCGATTGCCGGGGGGACCGTGCCAAAGTGATGTGGACGCAGGTTGAGACCGGTTCAGCTGTGACATGGAAATACCCGTCCTGCATTCTGCGTGGCGATGATGCGCAGGGTGAGTTTTACTCGATTGCGATCACCAACAACCACCAGCAGGCTGATACCGGCACGAAGATGATCCACCTCGGCAAAAATACCAAGTCGCGGATTGTCTCCAAAGGCATCAGCGCGGGCGTGGCGCAGAACACGTACCGTGGTCAGGTCTCCATGCACCCGAAAGCCAAGAACAGCCGGAATTACACCCAGTGTGATAGCCTGCTGATCGGAGATAAATGCGGGGCGCATACGGTGCCGTATATCGAGGTGAAGAACAACTCGTCTCGTGTGGAGCACGAAGCAACCACGTCCAAGGTGGATGATGAGCAGATGTTCTACTGCCGTCAGCGCGGCATGGACGAAGAAGAGGCCGTGGCGCTGATTGTGAACGGATTTGCCAAGGAGGTGCTTCAAGCGCTGCCGATGGAGTTTGCCATGGAAGCGCAACAGCTAGTGGCGATCTCGTTGGAAGGCTCCGTAGGCTAATGGAAACGCTTCACGCCCTCATGCAACAATCCGCTGGCGTTGGTGCAGGCATCGCTCTGGGCTCTGCTGTTGGCTTTGGCGTGCGCAAGAAGCGGCTTGGGTCAACTGACGGGCTGATCGCAGGATCAGTTTTTGTGACCTCTGCCGTGTGCGGGATTGTGGCGATGGGCGTGATGATGCTGATCACTTATGTGAGCGCTTAAAAACAGCGTAACAGACAAAGATATGACCGGGTGCCGTGGCATCCCGTGGAAACGCGAAGGAAGATGAACATGTTGGAAATCAAAGGCCTGAAGGTCAAACTTGAAGAAGAAGACAAGCAGATCCTCAAAGGTGTCGATCTCAAGGTGGAAGCGGGCAAGGTGCACGCAATCATGGGGCCAAACGGTTCCGGTAAGTCCACGCTGTCCTATGTGCTGTCCGGCAAAGACGGCTATCAAGTGACTGACGGTGAAGCCACCCTGGGCGGCGAAGACCTGCTGGAACTGGAAGCCGAAGAGCGCGCGGCGCTGGGTCTGTTCCTTGCATTCCAATACCCTGTGGAAATCCCGGGTGTGGGCAACATGACCTTCCTGCGCACCGCTGTGAACGCACAGCGAAAGGCGCGTGGTGAAGAGGAGCTCTCCGCGGCGGACTTCCTAAAAGAGATCCGTGCCAAAGCGAAAACCCTGAAGATCGACGCAGACATGCTGAAGCGTCCGGTGAACGTTGGCTTCTCCGGTGGTGAGAAAAAGCGTAATGAGATCCTGCAGATGGCGATGCTGGAGCCAAAGATGTGCATCCTGGACGAGACCGACTCCGGTCTGGACGTGGACGCGATGAAGCTGGTGTCTGAAGGCGTAAACGCACTGCGTGATGAAGGCCGTGGTTTCCTTGTGATCACCCACTACCAGCGCTTGCTGGACCACATCAAACCAGACGTTGTGCACATCATGGCGGATGGTCGTATTGTGAAAACCGGTGGTCCTGAGTTGGCGCTTGAAGTCGAGAAAAACGGCTATGCCGACATTCTGGCGGAGGTCGCATAATGGCGGCTTTGGCTAAGAAACAAGAAGCCACTGCGGCACGTTTGGACGGGTTGACCGTTCCGGCAGGCGGTCAGTGGGCCAGTGAAGCGCGCGCGGCGGCTCTTGGCCGCCTACACGAAATGGGTTTGCCAGAGCGTCGGGACGAGTATTGGAAATACACCCGTCCGGACACGCTGACACAAGCAGAGGCGCCTGCAGCGGCTGTGTTTGAGACTGGCGAAGCGCCTTTGTTTGACAGCTTTGACCGGATCAAAGTGGTTTTTGTCGACGGCGTGTTTGATGCGGACCAGTCTGACGATCTGGCGGGCGAAGGCCTGACGATCGAGCGTCTGGCGGACGTGGCCGAGAAAGACATCCACTGGGCAAAAGAGCTCTATGGTGTGCTTGAAGCCAAAGGTCAGGTGCCAGTTGAACGTCCGCTGGCGGCTTTCAACACGGCCTATGCCACCGACGGTGTTGTGATCCACGTGACTGGCAAAGTCGCAAAGCCTGTGAGCCTGATTTATCAGCACAAGGCGGAAACATCCGACGCGGTTCTGCACCACGTGATCAAGCTTGATGCGGGTGCTGAAGTGACAGTGTTGGAAAACGGTCCGGCTGCGGCGCGTTTTAACAAGTCCATGGAAGTGGATGTCGCCGACAACGCGGCCTTCCATCACGTGCGTGCGCAGGGGCGTGACCACGAGCGTCGGGCCGTCACGCACATGTTTGGCCGCATGGGCACCGAAAGCGTGTTCAAAAGCTTTACTTTGACGGTGAACGGACGTTTGACCCGGAACGAAGCTGTGCTTGAGCTTACCGGTGATGACGCAGTCGCCCACGTGGCGGGCGCCTGTCTTGGCGACGGTGACTTCCATCACGATGACACCGTGTTTGTCACTCATGACGCTGTGAACTGCGAAAGCCGTCAGGTGTTCAAGAAGGTCCTGCGCAACGGTGCCACTGGTGTGTTTCAGGGCAAGATCCTCGTGCAGCCTGGTGCGCAGAAGACCGATGGCTATCAAATCAGCCAGTCGCTGCTGCTGGATGAAGACAGTCAGTTTCTCGCGAAGCCAGAGCTTGAAATCTACGCGGATGATGTGGCCTGTTCACACGGTTCCACGTCCGGAGCGATTGACGAAGACGCGCTGTTCTACCTGCGGGCCCGTGGTGTTCCCAAAGACATCGCAACCGACTTGTTGGTGATGTCCTTCGTGGCCGAAGCCGTTGAAGAAGTCGAAAGCGAAGAGCTGCGTGACGAGATCATCGGGCGTCTGGAATCCTGGTTGGAGCGTCGACGCGGCTGATGTCTGTGACGAGCGATATGATGGCCAGCTACCGCGCCCCGCGCGCGGTGGTTGCCCGCCGTCTGGCGATGGGCGAGCGTGAGGACCGTGCCTTTGCGATCCTGATGGCCGCCTGTGGCGTGATTTTTGTGTCTCGTTGGCCGGCTTTGGCGCGCGAGGCGCATTTGGAGCAGGTTGAACTGAACCCCCTATTGGGGGCCAATCTCTTTGCCCTGATGTTTGTGTTGCCGCTTTTAGCGGTCACTTTGGCGTTTGTCTCCCACCTGGTGTTGCGTGCCTTTGGGCGCAAGCAGTCGAGTTTTGGCGCCCGCTTTGCGTTGTTCTGGGCGATGCTCTCAACAGGTCCGCTGTATCTGCTAGTCGGCCTAGTCGAAGGTTTCATCGGGCAAGGCACGGCGTTGACCATTGTCAGCGCGCTTTGGTTTGTTTCCTTTGTCTGGATTTGGATGTCCGGTCTTCTCGAAGCAGGCAGGGTGGCCGCATGAAAGAGCAACTTACCGCTTTGTTTTGGTTGACCTTTCGGGATCCTGCCGAGGCTGCGCTGGTTATCCTAGGACGGCCTGTTTCAAGTAATGAAGGCTGGTTGGTCGTCGCTTTGGGCACTGTGCTCAGCACCTGTCTGATTTTTTTGGCTGTCGGTTTCTTTCCAGCCCTCGCGCCGATCTTTGCCGCTTTGACGCAGGCACCGATCCTATACACAAGTCTTATGTTCGCTAACTCCGCACTTTTGTGTTTTTTGATCTATCAAGGTGGTCGAATACTCGGCGGGCGGGCGCGTCTTGAGGAAATCTTACTTGGCCTGGGTTGGCTACAAGTTTTTCAAGTTTGCGTTCTGGCGTTGGTGTTGCTTTTGGCAGTACTTTCCATTGATCTTGCATTTTGGGTAATGATCGGTTTGGCCTTCTATGGGTTTTGGATAAACCTTCAGTTTGTCAATGTTTTACATGGTTTCGGAAGTCTTGCAAAAGCCTTGGCACTGATTGTTGTGGCGGTGCTGGTTCTTCAGATCGCGATGTCGATTGTCTCAAGTATCGTTCTGACTGTTTTTCTAGGAAATACATAACATGTATGACGTCAACAAGATCCGTGCTGATTTTCCGATCCTGAGCCGCGAGGTGAATGGCAAGCCGCTGGTTTATTTGGACAACGGGGCTTCGGCGCAAAAGCCGCAGGTTGTGATTGATGCGATAACCAATGCCTACTCTATGGAATATGCGAATGTTCACAGAGGCTTGCACTACCTTTCTAACCTTGCGACGGACAAGTATGAGGCCGTGCGCGGTAAGATTGCCAAGTTTCTGAACGCTGGCAGCGAGGACGAGATTGTCCTGAATTCCGGCACCACCGAAGGCATCAATATGGTCGCCTATGGCTGGGCCATGCCGCGGCTGGAAGCTGGCGATGAGATCATTCTCTCGGTGATGGAACACCATGCCAACATTGTACCTTGGCATTTCCTGCGAGAACGGCAGGGCGTTGTTCTGAAATGGGTGGATGTGGACAGCACTGGGGCGTTGGATCCTCAGGCCGTTCTTGATGCAATTGGCCCCAAAACCAAGCTTGTTGCGGTGACGCAGTGTTCCAACGTGCTAGGTACAATGGTGGACGTGAAGGCCATCACAGAGGGCGCACATGCCAAGGGCGTGCCTGTGCTTGTGGATGGCTCGCAAGGGTCCGTGCATGCGCCGGTAGACGTGCAGGACATTGGCTGTGATTTCTATGCCATCACCGGCCATAAGCTTTACGGCCCGTCAGGTTCCGGGGCGATCTACTGCAAGATGGACCGCATGAAAGAGATGCGGCCTTTCATTGGCGGGGGCGATATGATCAAGGAAGTCTCGAAAGAGGCTGTGATCTACAACGATCCTCCGATGAAGTTCGAGGCCGGTACGCCGGGCATCGTGCAAACGATTGGCTTTGGGGTGGCGCTGGACTACTTGATGGAGCTCGGCATGGACAATGTCGCAGCCCACGAAGCCAAGCTGCGCGACTACACTATGCAAAAGCTCTCCGGCCTGAACTGGTTGCAGGTGCAGGGCACCACGGCGGACAAGGCAGCGATCTTCAGCTTCACATTGGATGGGGCTGCGCATGCGCATGACATCTCCACGATCCTGGACAAAAAGGGTGTGGCCGTGCGGGCAGGGCACCACTGTGCCGGACCCTTGATGGAGCATCTCGGCGTGTCCGCGACCTGTCGCGCCAGCTTTGGTCTCTACAACACCACCGATGAGGCCGACACGCTCATCGACGCGCTAGAATTGGCGCATGAACTCTTTGGATAGACGTTCATTTTGCGATTGCGGGGCGTAGCCACACTGGCTATACCCCGACCCTAGGCACCTGTAGCTCAGCTGGATAGAGCGCTGCCCTCCGAAGGCAGAGGCCAGAGGTTCGAATCCTCTCAGGTGCGCCACTTCTCTTAACAATTGGGCGTTGTTCGTAATCGCGGAGATTCGGTTCTCGCGCATGATTTAAGGCGTGTTCTGGCCGGGTTTGTGGCGGCAAGGTGTTAACCTGAGGCAGCATCGAGGCACCTTTGTGGCAACATTTAGGCATGCCAAAACTGCTTAAAATCCAGCTAACAACGGGCGTTCGGTCATTCTTTTGCGCAAGATCATCGAAGCACTTGTTTTTAAGAGGTTTACGAGAGATTTAGCGTCACCTCTAAAACCTAAGACAGCTTTGTCGAAAATTCTCATAGTTCAGTTTAGGACTCATTAGCGGCATTTCCCTACGACTGAGATTGGGATTTTAACGGCTCAGGGGTGGGCCATTAGGTGGGAAAAATGTGATGCGTCTCAAGAGATAGAGCTTCATCAGAATCACGAAACATAGAACTGGCGCTACGCACTCAGAAGGGTGTTAGCAGATGCAGCAGGAGAAAAACCTGCCCGTGCCTCTGTAACGAATTCTGAGGACAACAAGATGCCTATTACCATTACTGTGGATCGCAGTAGTGCACCGGTAGAGGTGCGTTCTGATATGTTCGGCGCGAACCTTTTGGGGACGACGAACGAAGTCAACGGTGTGCCAAATGATGGTTTCATCGAAGCCGTGGAGATGTTGGGGTCGACACGGCTCCGGTATCCGGCTGGGCGCGCGGCGAATGAGCAAATCACGGAGTTGGATCGGAGCCAGACCGGCTTTGACCAGATCCGTGAAGACACAAAAAACTATCTGGACTGGGTAAAAGAAACTGGGTCCCGCACAACGTTAGTGGTTCCAGCTTTGGCGGCAGAGCACACCAACCAGCAGGATATTCGTGACTGGGCAGAACTCGTGCTCACCTACATGGGAGATCAGATTGACCTGATCGCCGGTTATGAAATTGGCAACGAGTTTTGGCAAACCATTGATGAGACTGAGTACGGATCCTATGCGGCAGATGTTGCCAATGCCTTGCGGTCGGTAACGGTCAATGGATACCAACCCGAAATCTGGGTGCAGACCTCTAACGTCGCTGGCGGCGCTTCCAACTACAAAGGCGGAAGCTATGGCTCTGTAAGTGATGCAGATGCCATGGCGGCCATGGCGCACTGGGATCCAGAGCATCGCCCTGACGACTGGACAGACTCCATGTCCGCCTCCGATTACTACCGCAGCCTGAATGGTTACGAGCAGCGCGTTATTAAAGGTAATCTGGAGCTCATGGAGCAGCTCGATGCTGATAACAACATTACCAACGGGTTCCAAACGGACGCGGCGTCTGCGGGCATTGATGGGATCATTGCGCACTACTATTTTGACAAAGAGCTTGATGGCTACGATCAAAGCGAGCAGCTCACCCGTTCCGAACTGAAAACACTGGACCTGCGTTTTGCAACGTGGGAAGCGATGCTGCCTCAAGACCTGAACATTCAGGTGACCGAGTGGAATGTGGAAACCGGACATTGGCATTGGACCGGCCTTAAGGCTGCCGGTGTTGTTGTTGAGCAGTTCCAGAACATGATTGAGATGGGCGTTGATGGCGCCGATTTTTGGACCATCCGTCACAATACATCCACTTCCATTGCTGGTGGGAACTCTGATGAGGGACCAGTACAGCTAACACCTGCGGGGGTGATGCTGCAATTGATGGCCGAAAGCCTTAATCCCTCAGATGGCGCAATGTACGCCATCTCTGTGGAAGGTTTTGACGCCACAGCACTGGAGGTCAACGCCTACACCAATGGGTACCGGAGTGTGGTGTATGTCACGTCACATACCGAGAGCTTTGGGCAAAACTTCTCGCTTGATCTTTCCGATCTGGCAGGCGGCGCGGTCTCTTGGAGTGGTCGCGTTGTGGGCATAGACGCGAGCTCCTCGGACGGGCTCAGTGACAATGCTGCGTATGACGCAAACGGGGATTTGGTCGCTCGGATCGGTCGCCGAACTGTGGACACAGCTGAGCGCGACGCATTGATCAATGTGCTGGGGGATGCATACGACGACAGTCTGTTTAAATACGCCTCTGGGGAATGGAAAACCTACCTTCCAAAGCCCGAAGATATTTTCGTGCGACCAGGTGTAAGCAATCCCACTTCTTTGGATGATTTTTACTTTGCGACGGAAACTGACGTGTCTGGGTCTGTCAGCCTGTTGAGCCAAGGACAGCTTGGTCCAAACGCAAGCAATATCAGCTTTGATTTGGATCCGTATGAAGTGATCGAAATTACGATTGAGCATTCCAACGTTCAATCGGGTGATAGCTCTGCCGAGGTCATGCATGGTGGCACCGGCGTGGACGACTTTTTCGGCAGTGGCGGTGACGACTATCTTCGTGGTTATGAAGGGCAAGACAGTCTCGTTGGTGGCACCGGACATGATACGGTGTATGGCGATGATGGTAATGATCGTCTTGAAGGAAAATCTGGTCACGATCGTTTGTATGGCGGAGCAGGTGACGACAAACTGGTTGGCGGTGATGGAGACGATTACCTAAGAGACGAAAATGGTCGTGATGATTTTGTCGGGGGTAATGGCCAAGATACTGTGTCCTACTGGGGTCATTCCATCGGTATGACAGTGAATCTGACCACCGGAGCCAATTCCGGTGGGGACACATACGACAGCATCGAACACGTGCTGGGATCCAATGTCGCAAATGACAAAATCTATGGCAGCAGCGTCGCAAACCATTTGGACGGGGCTGGGGGAAGCGACATCATTTACGGCTATGATGGAAACGACAGTCTTGAAGGCGAGACCGGAAATGACCGTCTGTATGGTGGCTCCGGAAATGATCGGTTGATTGGTGGTTCTGGTAACGACTACTTGAGGGACGAAAGCGGGATAGATCTGTTTGATGGCGGAGCCGGGAATGACACGGTTGCCTACTACGGCCACAAATCCGGCGTCTCTGTTAATCTCCTGACTGGTGAGAATTCGAGCGGTGACACGTACATCAGCATAGAGAACATCCTGGGGTCTAGCTTGGCCGACGACACGTTGATCGGCAGCCATGGGACCAACTGGCTGCATGCGTCCAATGGCAATGACAGGTTGTTTGGCAACGGCGGCGCCGACAGTATCTACGGTGGCGCCGGGAACGATAGTTTGGAAGGCAACGACGACGCTGATCGGTTGTATGGTGGCTCCGGGAATGACACGTTGCGGGGCGGTGACGGCAATGACTACCTGCGTGATGATGCTGGCATCGACCTGTTTGACGGCGGCTCTGGCAACGATACGGTTGCATACTATGGTCATGGCGGCGGCGTATCTGTCAATCTACTGACCGGCGAGAACTCCAGCGGCGACACATATATCAGCATTGAAAATGTGCTGGGGTCCAGCCGGGCAAATGACACCCTAATTGGGGATCATGACGCCAACTGGCTGCACGGATCCAATGGGGAAGATCGCCTATTTGGCAACGGTGGTGCCGACACGCTGTATGGCGGTGCCGGACACGACAGCATGCAAGGCGACGATGGAATTGACCGCATTTATGGCGGCTCTGGAAATGACACAATGAGAGGCGGCGCAGGAGACGACTATCTTCGGGATGAAGCTGGCATTGACCTCTTTGACGGTGGCGAAGGCCAAGATACGGCTGCCTATTGGGGGCACTCGATCGGGGTCACAGTCAATCTGGAAACCGGTGAAAACAGCAGCGGTGATACCTACGTCAGCATCGAGCATCTTTATGGGTCTGACCGAGCGGCAGATAATCTAACCGGTGACTCTCAAGCCAACTATTTGCGCGGCGCATCGGGCAATGACACGCTGATTGGCGGCGCGGGCAACGATACCTTGCGTGGAGACAGCGGCGCTGATGTTTTGACCGGAGGCAGCGGGGCGGATCGGTTCGTTTTCACCAATAGTTTCGGTCAGGACACCGTGACCGATTTCGATCTGTCCGCTGATGTGCTGGACTTCTCTCAGGTTTCGGATTTCACCAACTTTTCGGATGTTATGGCCAATCACGCGGTGCAAGTGGGCGGTGATGTGGTCATCTCGGTCAGCTCAAGTCATCAGATCACACTGGAAGATGTGTCTCTCCATAGTTTGTCTGAACAGAACTTTGATTTTTAAAAAAGGGGCCGTTTCTACGGCCCTTTTTCTTTAAGTCGGTTTTGGCGCCATTCGAGCCAGTCCTCAGGAGTATCCAGATCCGTTAAAGCATTGGTTCCTGGGAGTTGGACGCGCTGTATTTCATTCGCATGTCGTCTAAGCACTTCACGGGCGCCGACATCTCCAGAGAGCTTCTCCAGAGCACCAAAAAGACGCTTGGGAAACAGGACAGGGTGACCAGCTTGCTGGTCTTTTGTGGTGGCACGCAGGATTGCTTCTGGTTGGTCTTGGTGAGATCGGAGCATCTTGGCCAAATCGGCGCGAGTGATGTCGGGCATATCAGCTGGAACAACCATCACAGCAGTGGTTGTGGTCGAAAGCTCAGCAACGCCTGCACGAAGCGAATGGGCCATGCCCTTGGACGCGTCTGGAACCGCAACAAAACGGCAATTCAAATCGTCCAGTACAGACCTGCGCGGATCATCTTCTTCGCGCAAACAGACCAACACGTTGTCTGCAACGCTCCGAGCATCTGTTGTCAGTTTTCTCAGCAGCGGCACCCCATCGATCTCTTCAAGAAGCTTGTCGCCGCCACGCATTCGGCTGGCCTCTCCTGCCGCAAGAAGTAGTATGGTTGGCTCAGTGGTCTGATGTGCGCTGCGTGTCATAGAGCAACACTGAAGTTCGCGAGCCGAAATGGCCAGCACAACTTCCGAAGTCTCGGGCAAAATAAACAAAAGCGAGGCTCAGTGGCGCAAAGCCTCGGCCAAAACAAGTCGCTTAGGTGCCTTAGTCGTCACTTTTTCAGAGGAACACCATAGAGTTCAAGTCGATGGCCTTTGAGCTGAAACCCTAGTTTCTCGGCAATCTTCTCTTGCAGTGCTTCAATCTCCGGATCGACAAACTCGATAACCTCACCAGTGGAAATATCAATCAAGTGATCATGATGCTCGCGCTCCGCATCCTCATAGCGCGCGCGGCCATCACCAAACTCCAGTTTGTCCAGTATTCCGGCTTCTTCAAAGAGTTTCACGGTCCGATACACAGTGGCAAGTGAGATACCGGAATCTCTTGCGGATGCCCTTGCGTATAGTTCCTCAACATCTGGATGATCAGTGCTTTCTTGCAAAACAAACGCAATGGTTCGGCGTTGTTCTGTCATCCGCAACCCTTTGGTTTCGCACCGCTCAATTATGGAGTCGCCCATACCGCACCTGATCTGTCTTAGTGTTCTTTATTTGGCTTTCCTGTCTATCTAAAGCCGCCGCTGGTTTCCACTTCTTTTGTTCGGATCCTCGCAAGAAACGGCACGGATCATCCAAACAACAGTTTGCCTTCCATTATGCGCTGTGCCTGACCAGAGACCGTGACCTGCCCATCCGCGACAGAGACAGAAATTTCACTTGGTCGCGCCATTTCAACGCCTTGATGTATGCGCAGGTCTAAATTGCTGTTTTCGATTTTTGCAAGTAGGGCGGCTGTGGTGGCGCACGCGCTGCCTGTGGCCGGGTCTTCCGGGATGTTGTCTAAAGGTGCAAACATCCGCGCATACAGGGTGTTGCCGTCGCGTGCGTAGACAAACTGCGCAAAATCCAAACCGGATGGGTAGCGCGTATTGCCTTTGCGCATCGCGGCGATGTCGGGTGTCGTTTGCGCCAAAACTTCTCGTGATTTCACTTCCGTGATCGTGAAAGGCAAGCCCAATGAAGCCATCACCGGCGGATGCGTTTGAAACTGAATGTCTCCGGTTTCTATGTTAAGCGCCTCTGCGACCAGTGTTGGCTCAGGTTCGCACAGAATTTCAAGAGGTTGCGTCGTTGTAAATGAGGCGTTTTCTCCGTCTGACCTCACGGTAAGTGGCCCAATCCCAAGTTCCAGAACCATCTCCTGTGCAGGACCTTCCTGCGCCAGTGCACATGCGGTGCCGATCAAAGGATGTCCAGCGAAAGGGATTTCCATCGTGGGAGTAAAGATCCGCACTTTTGCTGTATGAGCGGGATCGTCGGGGGGGAAGACAAAAGTAGTTTCCGAGAAGTTGAATTCCCTGGCAATTCTCTGGAGGTTGGTTTCAGAAAGACCTGTAGCATCTGGTATGATCGCCAACTGGTTTCCGCCAAAGGGTGATGGTGTAAAGACGTCGTAGACAAAATACGGTGTCATCGCGAAGGACCCTTTCAAAACGAGATCAGCACGATTTATGCGGATCGGTGCAGTTCTAACCAAATCGGCAAATGATCAGACGCAACATGAGCCGGAATTCGTGTCAAAACGCCATGATCCCGAACTTCGATTTCTTTGGTATGTGCAAAACCGTCCAGCCCGGCAATTGGACGTGGTGCGGGGAAGGTATGGCCGGTAGATAGGAAGTCAAAGCCCGGTGTGACAGCGTCCAGCGCCGCTTTGGATCCCCACTCGTTGAAATCTCCAGCAATAAGTGTCGGCATTTCTGGTAAGCGCCGCACGGCTCGCGCGACAGCGCCAAGTTGCATCAAGCGATAGCGGCGGATGAGGCCGAGGTGCACGCCGATGATGCGGATATCCCCAATGGATGTCCGCAAGTCGGCGCGGATGGCGCCGCGTGGCTCCAAGCCTGGCAGGTCTAATCCGGAAGTTTCCAACACCTCTATATTCGGGCGCACGAGCATCGCATTGCCATGAAAGCCTAACGACCCTTTGGGTTGTCCAAAATCGACGTGTTTGAACCCTTTCTTGGCGACCAAATCATGTGGAAGCGCAGCCGGACGTGGCGGGAGGCGCTTGTCAGCCTCTTGTAACACCACAACGTCAGCTTTGAGCGCGCGGATCACCACCATACTGCGCGCCGGGCGACGTTGCAGGTCAACACCGACGCATTTTTGCAGGTTGTAGCTGGCAATGCGGAGCACTGAACCTATCCGTTTTTGAGGAGATCTCAGGGGTTATCTCATTTAGAATAAAAGGTTTTGGCGCGATGTTAAGTGCCGCAGAAGGTTTGCGTTACTTTTTCTTCTGTGGTTGGGGGGACGGTCAGGTCAGCGGCCTCGGGAGAGGCTTCAAACGGCGATGACAGGGCTGCGTTGAGGCGATGGAACAGGTTCAAGTCTCCGGCAACGGCCTGTGTAATCATTGCTTCAATTTGATGGTTGCGCGGAATGAGATATGGGTTGGATTTGGCCATAACTTCTACCGGATCGGTAGGCTGTTCGCGTTTGCGATCCGTCCACTGCGCGTGCCAAGCCGAATAGTCCTTGTGCGCTTCAAGTCCTGTTTCTGTCACTGAACCGTCAGTTAAGTATCTGAAGGAATTCGTAAAGTCTGCCTTCTGATCTGTCATGATCGAAAGAAGATGAGTTATCAAACCTTCGTCGTTGTCCTTGGTTTCTGAGATGCCGAGCTTTGCGGCAAACCGGTCTTGCCACATACCTCGAAGCATCCCCGGCATGTCGTTGATGATATCAGTAAACTCTTCAACCGCTGCGTCCGAGTTGTCCTCTAGCGGAAGCAGTGACGTGGCCAGTTGCGCCATATTCCAGGCAATGATTTGTGGTTGATTGCCGTAAGCATAGCGGCCGTGACGATCGATGGAAGAAAACACTTGGCCAGGATGGAAGGCGTCCATGAACGCGCAAGGCCCATAGTCGATGGTTTCGCCTGAAATGGCGCAGTTGTCGGTGTTCATGACGCCGTGAATGAAGCCAACAGACATCCACTGAGCGATCAGCTCGGCCTGTTTGGCGACAACCTCCCTGAGAAACGCCGCCGGTGTGCTGGCTGATGGGTAGTGTCGCGCGATGGAATAATCCAGAAGGGCTTGTAATCCTTCAACATCTTGACGCGCGGCCAGAATCTGAAATGTGCCAACCCGGATGTGGCTGGACGCGACACGGGTGAGTACAGCGCCGGGCAAGGGGCGGTCGCGCATGATCTCTTCGCCGGTCTCTACAGCGGCTAAGGCACGGGTGGTTGGGATGCCAAGCGCGTGCATGGCCTCTGACACGATGTATTCCCGTAAAACAGGACCAAGCCAAGCCCGTCCATCTCCGCGGCGGGCATAAGGTGTGGGGCCGGATCCCTTCAGCTGGACGTCGTATCCGTTTGATTCCCCGATCAAAACGGCGCGTCCGTCACCCAGTTGTGGGTTCCAGTTGCCAAATTGATGTCCCGCATAAAGCTGCGCGATAGGCTGTGCACCGTCTGGGAGTGAGCTGCCGGAAAACACCTGTGCAAGTTCGTCTGGGTCCTGCGTTCCGCAAATGCCAAGCTCATCTGCGAGCGGTTCATTGAAAGCCAACAACTTTGGCGCCCGAACGGGCGTCGGTTTCTGATGTGAAAACAGCCGGTTGGGCAGAGAGACATAGGTATTTTCGAAGGGGATCTGCAGCGTCATGCGCGCAGCATATCTGGGTTTTACGGGATTGCCACCGCAGAACGGTCACAAGGCTGCGATTGACGGCGCGGCCTTGCGAAACTCGTCGAGTTGAGTTGGTTTACAGTCGGCTAAGGCGTTCAACCAAAAGAGAAAAGAACCCGTCCGCGTCGACATCTCCGATAAACATAGCGTTTGGAGTGCGGTCCGTTACACGCCACCAGTCAGCCACAGTCATGCCCATGGTGAGTTCGGATTGCGTTTCGATTTCCACATTGATGTGGCGACCGGAGAAAAGCTCTGGCTGGATGAGATAGGCTGTGACACAGGGATCATGCAACGGTGCACCGTCCGAGCCGTATTTCTCTTTGTCAAATCTTTCAAAGAAATCAGTCATTTCCGCGACGGCTGTGCCGACTTTTGTGCCAAGGTTGCGGAAGGCGTCATTGCGGGGTTTGGTGACCAAAGCTTTATGCGTGACATCAAGCGGCATGACCACAATTGGAACGCCAGATTTAAACACGATATCAGCGGCTTGCGGATCAACGTAAATGTTGAATTCAGCTGCAGGCGTGATGTTGCCAACTTCGAAGTAGGCACCGCCCATCAGAACAATTTCTTGCACTTTTTCAATGATATCAGGCGCTTTTTCAAACGCCGTGCCGATGTTGGTCAATGGACCAAGCGGGCAGAGCGTCACCGTGCCGGCGTCGTGGGCGCGCAGGGTGTCGATGATGAAGTCCACGGCGTGTTGATCTTCAACCTCCATAACGGGATCGGGAAGCACCGGTCCGTTAAGGCCGGTTTTGCCATGTACATGCTCTGCGGTGACCAACTCACGGCCCATTGGGCGGTCACAGCCTTCGAATACTTTGGTGTCAGGCTTTCCCGCTAACTCGCAGACAATACGCGCATTTTTTGATGTCAGGGCTAGAGGCACGTTGCCTGCCACAGCCGTGATCCCAAGAACGTCGATCTCTTCAGGGCTGGCCAATGCTAAGAGAATGGCGACGGCGTCGTCCTGGCCTGGATCCGTGTCGATGATGATCTTGCGCGCGCTCATGATGTGCCCTCGTAGCTGTTGGAAGTCGCACCCTGTCAAGGCACGAAGGGCTTGTCTAGCACGGATCATTGGTTCCACGTCAAAAAGTTTACCAAACGGTCTAAAAGATACTGATTTTCGCGTCGGTATCACGTCGGTATCGCGTCTGTTTTACGGAGGTGCAGTTTCTGGGATAGAGCTGCCGCTGCACGATTGTGTTAACTGACTGGTCACAGTTGGTTTTGCGGTTGCATAGACAGGGTAACCCAGAAATTCTCCAATCAATTAGGAAGCGGAAGGAAAATGGCCTGTGGGGATGACAACTCAAACCATGCTGACCCGAGATTTGGTGTTGGTTGGTGGTGGGCACGCGCATGCCTTGATGTTGCGCATGTGGGGCATGAATCCGGTTCATGGTGTACAGGTCACGTTGATTAATCCCGGACCAACAGCGCCGTATTCAGGCATGTTGCCAGGTCATATTGCAGGGCACTACGCGCGAGACGATTTGGAAATTGATCTGGTGAAACTGGCGCGGTTTTCCGGAGCGCGGGTGATCTTTGGCGCTGCGGATGGGATCGATGCGGATCGCAGGGTGATCCATGTGCCGGGGCGCGGTGAGATTGCTTACGATGTGGCCTCATTGGATGTTGGGTTACATGCGCGAGCAGCGCATATTCCGGGGTTCTCTGACTTCGGGATCGGTGCGAAGCCTTTGGATGCCTACGCGGACCGTTGGGATGCCTTTCTGGAACACGTGAAAACTGGCCGGAAGGCAGGCAAGGTCGCGGTGATCGGCGGTGGCGTGGCGGGCTGCGAGTTGGCTTTGGCTATGGCGCATCGCTTACAAGGCTTGGGTAAGGCGCACTGTGTCACGCTGATTGAGGCAAACACCAAGCTGGCGAGTGGGACGCCGGGGGCAGACCGCTTATTGCGCGAGGAGATGCTTCGGTTGGGCGTCACTGTGGTGAGCGCGGTTGAGGTCGAAGCGGTCACTGCAGAGGCAGTGAAACTGCGCAGGTATTCTGATGTGGCATCCGAATTCACGGTTGGAACGGCGGGTGGCTTTGCGCATTCGTGGTTGGCGACTTCGGACCTGCCCAAAGATACCCAAGGTTTTATTCATGTGGATGACCAGCTTTTGGTGTCTGGACGCAAAGACCTGTTTGCCGTGGGTGATTGCGCGGCCTTGTTGGCCAGCCCGCGTCCCAAAGCTGGTGTCTTTGCCGTGCGTGCGGCGCCAGTGCTCCATCACAACATATCTGCCGCATTGACCGGTGGCGCGATGCAGCCGTTCCGACCACAGGCGGATTACCTCAAGTTGATGTCGCTTGGCAGCAGGAGTGCGATGGCCGCGAAGTGGGGGTGGTGTTTGGCCACTCCAAAGGCGCAGCTGTGGCGTTGGAAAGATCATATTGATCAGAGCTTTATGCGGAATTTTTCAGAGTTTCCAGAGATGAAAGGGACGGCACCGGTCGGACCGGTTGCGCTGGGTGTGCAGAGCGATCAGATGTTGTGTGGCGGTTGTGGCGCGAAGGTAGCGCCGGGGCGGCTTAACGCGGCTTTGGCAGAGATGCCTGCTGTGACGCGCGCGGATGTTTTGCAGGGCGCAGGCGATGATGCCGCTGTGTTGGAGATGGGTGGACAAAAACAGGTGCTGAGTGTCGATCATCTGCGGGGATTTGTGGCAGACCATGGCTTGATGGCGCGCATCGCGGCGGTGCATGCGCTTGGGGATGTCTGGGCCATGGGCGCCAAACCGCAATCCGCACTACTGTCCGTGACGCTTCCGCGCATGACACCGGAACTGCAGGCGCGGGCAATGCGCGAAATTCTCACTGACGTTGGGGAGATTGTGCGCGGCGCGGGCGCAGAGATCGTCGGCGGGCATTCCACGATGGGGGCGGAGTTGACTATTGGGCTGACCGTCACTGGTTTGCTTGATGGCACGCCTATCACTTTGGCAGGGGCCAAGGCGGGGGATGTCTTGATCCTGACGCGGCCGATTGGGTCCGGCACAGTGTTGGCGGCAGAAATGCAGGGCAAAGCCAAGGGTCGAGACGTGGCCGCGCTGTACGAAGTCTTGGCGCAGCCGCAGGGCGATGCGGCGGAGATTTTACGCGGTGCCCATGCGATGACGGACGTCACCGGCTTTGGATTGGCCGGGCATCTGATGGCCATGTGTCACGCGTCTGAAGTGGCGGCAGAGATATGTTTGGAGGATGTGCCAACCTATGCGGGGGCGGAGGCACTGGCCGAAGCTGGACATCGCAGCACGATATTTGAGGAGAACAAGCTGTCCGCGCCGGTGTTTGGGCCTGAGAGTGCGAAGGCGGCTTTGCTACATGATCCACAAACGTCGGGCGGTTTCCTAGCGGCGGTTGCGGCGGGAGAGGCCGCCGGTCTCGTCGGAGAGTTGCTGGGAGCAGGCCACAGGGCAGCGATTATCGGGCGCGTGACCGAGGGGGCGCTCTCAATCACTCTGACATGATCAACCGAGCGGCGCAGGCGGCGAGCGTGTCGTCACTGAGGTCAGGCAGTGGAACCTCCTCCGCATCCGGCGCGTGGGCTTTTGAAATTCTTGCGTAACGCGGGTCATAGTGCGTTTCGATCAGCGCACGGGTTAAGGCGGGATACTCCCGTGCAGCGGCCAGGGCTTTCCATTGGGCCACTTTCTCGTGCCCGTGATAGCGGGTGAGCATGTCCAGCACTGAGTGCAATTTGGTATCGTCCGCGCGCATGTCCGGATAGGTGGAGATCAGATGATCAACGCGGGCTTCAAGCGGCGCGGTGAGCCGCAGGTTCGGCGCAGTGATCATGGCCTGCCACAGCACCGGCGGGATGATCAGGCGACCAATTTTCGAGCTTTCCGCCTCGACATAGACCGGGCGATTGGGCTGCAATTTGGCGAGGCCCATGGCGAGCCGACTTTCAAAAGCCTTTTGGCTGGGTTGGGTATTCCCCATGGGGCCAAAGAGGCTGCCGCGATGTTCGGCCATGGCTTCAAGGTCAAGCGTCTGTGCGCCTTGTCTCGCGAGGTGATCCAGAAGGCGGGTTTTGGCTGTCCCCGTGCCGCCGTCAATTACCACAACCGGGCAAGGCATAACGCCTTCGTAAAGCGCTTTGGAGACCAAGCGGCGATAGGTTTGATAACCGCCCTCAATGGTGTCCGCACGCCAGCCGATTTGTTTGAGGATGATCGCCACGGAGCCGGAGCGCTGGCCACCGCGCCAGCAGTAGACCAGCGGTTTGTAGCTGCCTTCTTTCTCTGACAGTGGGCCTTCGAGGTGCGTGGCGACGTTGCGAGCCACAATCGCAGCGCCGATTTTGCGGGCTTTGAACGGGTCTTCTTGCACGTAGATGGTGCCAACACGCGCGCGCTCGTCATTGGACATAGCCGGAAGATTGATCGCGCCGGGGACGTGATCCAGGGCAAATTCCGCCGGAGAGCGCACGTCAATGATCTGATCAAACGGCAGCGTGGCAAGATCAGAGAGTTGGGTCAGTTTTAGCGGCATGGGTTGTCCAATAGAGGGGTCCCATGTGCATAGAGGCAAAGGCCGCGGCGCGCCAGTGGGCAGGCCGCGGCCAATCGGCGCTAGTAGGCCACCATGGTCAGCAGTTCGTATTCGGCAACCATCTCGTCATCCTGATTGGAGGCGGTGACGTGCCAGCGGACCTCGCCGTAGTCGTCGTTGCGCTTGGTCTTTTTCTTTACTGTCAGGCGCACTTTCAGGCTGTCGCCTGCGACCACAGGCTTCATGAAGCGCAGAGTATCAAGGCCGGTGTTGGCCAGAACCGGGCCTTCGTTGGGCTCCACGAACAAGCCGGCTGCGAAGGACAGGAGAAGGTAGCCATGGGCGACGCGGCCCGGGAAGAACGGGTTTCGCGCGGCGGCGTCTTCGTCCATGTGGGCATAGAAGGTGTCGCCGGTGAAATTGGCAAAATGCTCAATGTCCTCGAGCGTGATTTCACGCGGCTTGGTGTAGAGTGTTTCGCCTACAGCGAGTTCACCAAAGCGGCGGGTGAACGGGTGTGCGCCGGCGTCGATTTCCTTGGCGCCGGGCACCCATTGCTGGCCGATACCGGTGAGGATGTCCGGGCTGCCCTGAATTGCGGTGCGTTGCATGTAGTGTTTTACCGCACGTACGCCGCCAAGTTCTTCGCCGCCACCTGCGCGGCCCGGGCCGCCGTGTACCATGTGGGGCAGGGGAGAGCCATGCCCTGTGCTCTCGCCCATGCTGTCGCGGTTGTTAAAATACAGTCGTCCATGGAAGGCGGCAGCGCCCGTGGCAACCTCGCGGGCAACCTCTGCATCGTGGGTGATGACGGAGGCCACTAGCGAGCCTTGGCCTTTGTTGGCGAGCGCGATGGCGTGGTCGAGATCTCGGTACCCCATGAGAGTGGAGACGGGGCCAAAGGCCTCAGAGGCGTGCACGTGTTCAGCGGTATCGGGAGACGCGCAGTGGAACAGCATCGGTGGCACAAAGGCGCCTTTCTCGGCGTCAGCGCCTTCGACTTGGAAATCGTCTGGGTTGCCAAAGACACGCTCTGCCTCGGTGCCCAGCAGGGCGGCTTTTTCGAGCACGTCGCGTTTTTGACCTGCGGAGACCAGGGCCCCCATGCGGGTGGTTTCCAATCGTGGATCACCGATTACGGTTTTGGCAAGACGCGCGGAAAGCGCTTCGATTACGGCCTCGGTGGTGCTCTCCGGCGCGATAATACGGCGGATGGCGGTACATTTCTGTCCCGCTTTGGTGGTCATCTCGCGCGAAACCTCTTTGATGAAGAGGTCAAATTCGGGTGTTCCTGGCTTGGCATCTGGGCCAAGGATCGACGCGTTCAGGCTGTCTGATTCAGACGTGAAGCGCACGGAGTTGTCCAAAATCAAAGGGTTGGAGCGTAACTTTAAGGCGGTATCGGCGGAGCCAGTGAAGGCCACAGCGTCCTGACAGGTTAGATGGTCGAGCATGTCGCCGAGGCCACCGGACACCAGCTGCACCGCACCGTCGGGCAGGATGCCGCTGTCGACCATGATACGCACGCAAAGTTCGGTGACGTAGCAGGTGGAGGTGGCGGGTTTTACAATCGCAGGTACACCGGCGAGCAGGGTGGGGGCGAGTTTTTCCAACATGCCCCAGACCGGGAAGTTGAAGGCGTTGATGTGTACCGCAACGCCTTGCAGCGGGGTGCAGATGTGTTGACCCATAAAGGTGCCGCTGCGGGAGAGCTGTTCCACGTCGCCATCCAGATAGACGGTGTTGTCGGGCATTTCGCGGCGGCCTTTGGAGGCAAACACCAGCATGGTGCCAATGCCGCCGTCGATGTCGATCAGATGGTCGGCTTGCGTCGCACCGGTGTTGAAGGAGAGCTCATACATCGCTTTGCGGTGCTCGCGCAGGTGCAGCGCGAGGGCTTTCAGCATGCGGGCGCGGTCATGGAAAGTCATCTTGCGCAACGCTGGGCCGCCTACGGTGCGGGCGTAGTCCAGCATGGCCTGCACATCGAGGGCGTCGTTGCCGGCAGTGGCGATGACGTCGCCAGTGATGGCAGAGGCGATGTTGCGCGCACCGGTGCCGGGCGCGATCCACTGACCTGCGGCAAAGCTTGAAACGTTTTGGATGGACATGACTCTCTCCCCGATATGTCTCCGTGAATCATTTATTGACCAACCGTTCGGTTTATGCAAGCTGTAGCGTGAGGAGATTGTGTTGGGAGGCACAGATGACGCCAAAAGAGCGGGCCGAGAAAAGCGCGGCCGCGATGTGGTCAACTGACCGAGCAAGTCAGCACATGGGCATGCAGATTGTTGAGGTGGATGAAGGGCGGGCGACGCTCACCATGACGGTGAAGCCAGAGCATTGTAACGGCCACGGGATTTGCCATGGTGGCTTCACGTTTACTTTGGCCGACAGCGCCTTTGCTTTTGCCTGCAACAGCCGCAATCAAGCGACTGTGGCGCAGCACAACAACATTTCTTACATCGCGCCGGGGCGTGAAGGGGACGTGCTCACCGCGAAGGCGCGGGAGGTCAGCCTGACCGGGCGCAGCGGGATTTATGATGTGACAGTGTCCAATCAGGACGGTCAGGTGATTGCGGAGTTTCGTGGCGCGTCGCGCGCGATCAATGGCGCTCTGTTTGAAGAATAATCGACGTTGGGGAGGACGTTATGAAAGATTTGTCACCGCGCAAAGAAGAGCTGGAACCCATTGAAATTGCGTCGATTGACGAAATTCGTGGATTGCAACTGGAGCGGCTTAAGTGGTCGCTGAACCATGCGTATGAGAATGTAGCGATGTACAAGCAGCGCTTTGATGAGGCAGGTGTGCATCCGGATGATCTGCAAAGCTTGGCTGATCTGGCGAAGTTTCCGTTCTCGTACAAAAACGACCTGCGCGACAATTACCCCTTTGGCTTGTTGGCTGTGCCGCGCCAGCAGATTGCGCGCCTGCATGCGTCATCTGGCACCACGGGTAAACCGACTGTGGTTGGTTACACCGCTAAGGACATCGACAACTGGGCCGACTTGATGGCACGCAGCCTGCGGGCGTCGGGACTTCGGGCCGGGGATTTGGTGCACAACGCCTATGGCTATGGGCTGTTTACCGGCGGTTTGGGTGCGCATTATGGGATCGAGCGTCTTGGCGCCACAGTGGTGCCAATGAGTGGCGGGCAGACCGAGAAGCAGGTTGGGTTGATCTCCGACTTCAAGCCGGATGGGATCATGGTCACGCCAAGTTATATGCTCAACATACTGGAGCAGTATCATAAGCTTGGCATGGATCCACGCGAGAGTTCGCTGGCTGTCGGCGTGTTTGGGGCCGAACCTTGGACAGATGCGATGCGCAAGGAGGTTGAGGCGGCTTTTGACATGCACGCGGTGGATATTTACGGGCTAAGCGAGATCATGGGGCCGGGGGTGGCCAATGAATGTGTCGAGACCAAAGATGGACCGGTGATTTGGGAAGACCACTTCTTTCCGGAGATCATTGATCCAGAGACCGGTGAAGTGCTGCCAGACGGTGAGCTGGGCGAGCTGGTTTTCACCACATTGACCAAAGAAGGTCTGCCGATGATCCGTTATCGCACGCGGGATTTAACGCGGCTTTTGCCTGGCACGGCGCGGTCGATGCGGCGGATGGAGAAGATCACGGGCCGGTCCGACGACATGATCATCCTGCGTGGCGTGAATGTCTTCCCAAGTCAGGTGGAGGAGCAGGTGCTTGCGACCGGTGGGCTTGCGCCATATTACCAGATCGAACTGTATAAATCAGGTCGCATGGACGCGATGCGGGTGTTTGTTGAGGCGATGCCTAGTGCGGCAGACAACCTGTCTAAAACCGCAGCGGCGCGCATGTTGACCAAACATATCAAGGACATGATCGGCGTGTCAGTAGAAGTGATCGTGGGCGATCCCGGTGAAGTGGAGCGCAGCCAGGGCAAGGCGAAGCGGGTCGTGGACAATCGGGGTGCTGGATAATGGCGCGCACAATCGCCAAGGACTATGAGGAGAAACGCGCGCGGATTTTGAAGTCTGCCGCGCGGGTCTTTGCCGAGCAAGGTTATGACCGCGCGTCGATGTCTGTGCTGGCCAAAGAATGTGGAATTTCCAAAGCCAATATCTATCACTATTACGACAGCAAAGATGCGCTTTTGTTTGATGTTTTAGATACCTATTTGAAAGCCCTGCGGGATCGGATTTGTGATCTTGATTTGAGGGGCTTAGACGGCAAAGCTCAATTGCGCGCCACTGTGCGTGAAATTCTTTTGGCTTATCAGGGCGCAGATGATGAGCACCGCGTACAGAGCACTGGCATGCGCGCTCTGCCGGAGGATCAGCAGCAGGTGTTACGCGGGTATCAGCGCGATCTGGTGAACCACATGAGTAGGGTTATCGCCGCCAGCGCAGAGGGCGTGTTTGACAACGACCCGGTCCGCCTGCGCGAGACCACGATGTCGGTGTTTGGTATGCTCAATTGGTACTACATGTGGCAGCATGGCGCGGACTCGGAGGCCCGAGAACGCTATGCCGATCTTGCGACAGATTTGGTGCTGGGCGGCGTGCGGGGCCTGACTTAAAACGCTCTGCCGCGCAGCCCGCCGTAGATAGTTTTTGGACCATCTGGTTAATTTGTGCTAAAAGTCGCCCATTATTGTTGTTTTTGTAAAGGGTAGAGTTTTGAAAAAACACATTTCTAGCTTTGTTCTCGCGGCGATTTTGGCCGGCGGTAGCACGGCGAAAGCCGAACCTTCCTTTGGGTTCGGGTTTACCTATGTCTTTGGCGGAGATTGGGCGATTGGCGTGCGCGTGTTCCACGACGATGAGCCTGAAAGTGCCGTCTTGGCGCTTGGGGCGGATTATAAATTTGGCTCCGGATCATTTCGTCCGACTGTAGGGGCAGCCTATCTGGACGAAGATTACTACTTTGATTTCAGTTTGGGTTACGACATCAAAGCTCAGGCGCTTGACTACGGTCTGGGTGTCGGTGCCGCATTTGAAACTGAAACGCCTGCCGCCTCTGGTGCTCCGACCATCACAGATGAACCGACCGATATAGTAGACACGACGTGCTTATCGGCCGGAGGAGCAGCTGTCGCCTGTAATTAGCATTGAAGCGACGCTTTTTTATCACAGGATCGAACAAGTAAATCACAATTATCCACAGGTTGCTTTTGTGCTGTGGATAATTTTTCGATTTCGGCATAAATCTCATGTGGGATACCACTAAAGAATTGGAAGAGTGATATGAGACGAATTCTTCAAGCCGGTTTAGCAAGCGCAGTTTTGCTCGGCGGGCACGCCGTGCAGGCTGACCCTTCTTTTGGGCTCGGCTTGACGTATGTGTTTGGCGGTGACTGGGCGGCTGGTGTTCGTGTGTTCCATGATGACGAGCCCGATAGCGCAGTTTTGGCGCTTGGTGTCGATTACAAATTTGGCGCAGGCTCTTTGCGGCCTACCGTGGGTGCAGCGTATCTGGAGGACGACTATTACCTCGACTTTAGCCTAGGCTATGACACGCAGTTGCAGGCCCTCGATTACGGCGTCGGTGTCGGCGCGGCATTTGAAACGCAAGAGTAACCTGCGTTCGTTTCGACTGGCCTCGGTATCAGTCGATGCAATGTGCGACAATTTTGAAAACGGCCCGACGTCGTCAGGGCCGTTTCTTTTTTTTCGGACAAACGTTTATTGGTCGTAGTCGACAACCACCTTGTCTGTCACAGGATAGGACTGGCAGCTGAGGATGAAGCCTTTTTCCACCTCATAGTCCTCAAGCGCGTGGTTGGTCATCATTTCTACCTCGCCTTCGATCACGCGGCATTTGCAGGTGGAGCAAACGCCCGCCTTGCAGGCATAAGGCGCATCCATGGTGTTGGCGCGCGCGGCGTCCAGGATTGTGGTGTCGCGGTCCATCTCGATGGTCTGAGTGGCGCCGTCCAGCGTGATTTGCGCGGTGATCGCTTTGCCTGCATCTGTGGTGCTGAAGGCTTTGCGTTTGGCGCGGCCGGGTTGGCCAGATGCGAAGAGTTCAAACTTGATCTGCTCCTCGGAAAGTCCGTGATCCTTGAGAGCTTTGGCAATGCCCAGCATCATTGGCTCCGGGCCGCAGATGAAGGCGGTGTCCACGCTCTCGATATCGATCCAGCCGGTTTGGAACAGCTGTGCGCATTTTTCCTCGGTTACCATGCCGGTGAAGAGGTCGATCTCTTGCGCGTCGGTTTCCAGAACATGAATCACGTTAAAGCGGCCCATGTATTGGTTTTTCAGGTCTTCCAGCTCCTCACGGAACATGATCGTGGTCACGCCTTTGTTGGCGTAGATCAGGGTGAAGGAAGACTTTGGCTCGCGCGCCAGCGTGGTTTTGATCAGCGATAGCACCGGCGTGATGCCGGAGCCGCCCGCAAAGCCTAGGTAGGTCTTGTCTGCCGTCTCATCGAGTTCAGTGAAAAAGCCGCCCATTGGAGGCATGGCTTGCACGGTGTCGCCGACCTTGAGTTCGGTGTTGGCCCAAGTGGAGAAGGCACCGCCGTCAACGCGCTTGATCCCGACTTGCAGGATGCCGTCGTCTTTGCCTGCGCAGATCGAGTAGCTGCGGCGCAGTTCTTCGCCGTCAAAGTCACGTTTGAAGGTCAGGTATTGGCCTTGGGTGAAGTCAAATTCCGCTGCCGCGCCATTCACAGGCGCAAGTGTGACCACCACGGCGTCGCGGATGGTTTTGCGGATGTCGGTGACCTCAAGGTCGTGAAAGCGCGCGGATTGGGCCATTCGGGTCTCTCCTCAGATGCACTTAAAATAGTCAAAAGGCTCCAGGCAGGCGGTGCAGCGCCATTGGGCCTTACAAGGGGTGGAGCCAAATTGGCTCATTTTCTCAACGTGTTGACTGCCGCAGTGTGGGCATTTATCGGGGCCGCCAGCCGGCTGGGGCGGGGCGATGCCATAGGCCTCCAGCTTGTCGCGGCCGGATTGTGTCATCCAATCGGTGGTCCAAGCTGGGCTGAGTTGTCGACGCAGTTCGAGTTTTTCGACACCGTGACCGCGTAGAGCGGTTTCAATGTCGAGGTTGATGATGCTCGTCGCCGGGCAACCAGAGTACGTCGGCGTCACCGTCACGATCAGAGTGTCTTCCTCATACGCGACGTCCCGAATGATGCCGAGATCGGTGAGGGAAATCACGGGGATCTCGGGATCAGGCACGGCGTGCAGCCAGTCCCAGACCTGCGCCACTTCGGGCAGGGTGGGCTCAGCAGAGGTATGTTCGCGATCGTTTACCACGTTGCGCCCGGGTAAGCGCGCTGCAGCCATTGCATTTGCGTTAGCAGGTGGCCGAGATGCTCGGTGTGGGTTTTTCCGTTGCGGCCGCCTTTGTGGGCAAAGTCGCTGTCCGGAATGGATAGTGTGGCCTCAGACAACACCTTGCCAATCAGCGCATCATATTCTTCGCGTAGGCTCGCGGGATCAGGTGCCACACCGGCTGCCGCCATGGCCGCGTCGACCTCATCAGAGGCAAACATCTCACCCACATAGGGCCACAAACGCTCCAAGGCCGCCTGCATGCGCTTGTGGCTTTCCTCAGTGCCATCGCCCAGGCCAACCACGGTTTCGGCGGAACGCTCGACGTGATACGCGGCTTCCTTGCAGGCCTTTTCTGCAATCTCCGCAATGGTTTGGTCGGAAGACTTCATCAATCGTGGCAGCAGAATTGACTGATAGGCGTCAAACAGAAATTGGCGCATCAAGGTCTGGCCGAAGTCACCATTTGGCAGCTCCAGAAGCAGCAAATTGCGGAAATCCCAGGCGTCGCGCAGAAAGGCGATGTCGTCGGCAGTTTTGCCGTCATCCATGACTTCAGCGGCATAGCCGAGCCAGAGCTGGGTCTGCCCAATCAGGTCCAGCGCGGTGTTGGCGAGCGCGATGTCTTCTTCCAGCACCGGCGCGTGGCCGCACCATTCCGAGACGCGGTGGCCGAGAATGAGGGTGTTGTCGCCCATGCGCAGCAGGAACTGCGTGAGCATCTCCTTGTCCACGTTTGCCATCACATATGCCCCACTTCATCCGGGATGTCGAAGAAGGTGGGGTGGCGGTAGATCTTGCTCTCGGAGGGCTCATATAGCGGGCCTTTTTCCGACGGGCTGGAGGCCGAAATGTTGTTGGCTTCCACTACCCAGATCGACACGCCTTCATTGCGACGGGTGTAGACGTCACGGGCGTTTTTGATTGCCATTTCCGCGTCTGGCGCGTGCAGGCTGCCGACGTGACGGTGGCTCAGGCCGTGTTGGCCGCGAATGAAAATTTCCCAGAGGGGCCATTCTTTGCTCATGATCTAAGTCCTTATTCTGCGGCTGTTTTGGCGGCGCGTTTTTTCTCTGCATGGGCCATCAGGCCGTCACGCACCCAAGCGCCGTTGTCCCAAGCTTTGTTGCGGGCTTCCATGCGGTCGGCGTTGCAGGGGCCGTTGCCTTTGAGCACGTCAAAAAACTCGGACCAGTCCGGGTCGGAATAGTCGTAGCCGCCTTTTTCCTCGTTCCATGTCAGGTTTTCGTCCGGAATGGTCAGGCCGAGGTATTCGGCTTGTGGCACGGTTTGGTCGACAAACTTTTGACGCAGTTCGTCGTTTGTGTTCATTTTGATTTTCCACGCCATGTTTTGGGTGGAATGCACTGAGTCCTTGTCGGACGGGCCGAACATCATGAGGCTTGGATACCATAGGCGGTTCAGCGCATCCTGCGCCATTTTCTTCTGCGCCTCAGTACCCTGGGCCATCTTCATCATGATGTCGTAGCCTTGACGCTGGTGAAAGCTTTCTTCCTTGCAGATGCGGATCATCGCGCGGGAGTAGGGGCCATAGGAGGTCCGTTGCAGCGGCACCTGGTTCATGATGGCGGCGCCATCCACCAGCCAGCCCACTGCGCCGATGTCGGCCCAGTTCAGCGTGGGGTAGTTGAAGATGGAGGAATACTTCATCTTGCCGGACAGAAGCTGTTCGGTGAGGTCATCGCGGCTCACACCCAGCGTTTCTGCGGCGGCGTAGAGGTAAAGGCCGTGGCCGGCCTCGTCTTGCACCTTGGCGAGCAGGATCATCTTGCGCTCCAGCGTGGGCGCGCGGGTGATCCAATTGCCTTCTGGCAATTGGCCAACAATTTCGCTGTGCGCGTGTTGGCCGATTTGGCGGATCAGGGTTTTGCGATAGCCTTCGGGCATCCAGTCACGCGGCTCGACCTTGATGTCGGCATCGATCTTGGCCTGAAACTCTTTGAGCTGCTCCGGGTCGTCGGTGGACGCCTCGGATTTGATCATCTGTGCATACATGACTGGGTTCCTCCTCAGGCTTGGGGTGCCTTAGACCCGTTCGAGAATGATGGCGGTGCCTTGGCCAACGCCGACGCACATGGTGCAGAGCGCGTAGCGGCCGCCGGTGCGTTTCAGTTGATAGGCGGCGGACATCACGATGCGCGCGCCGGACATGCCGAGCGGGTGGCCCAGCGCAATCGCGCCGCCTTGTGCGTTTACGTGGCGCGCGTCGTCGGCAACGCCGAGTTCGCGCAGAGATGCGAGGCCCTGTGCGGCAAAGGCTTCGTTCAATTCTATCACATCCATCTGCTCGATGGTCAGTCCAGTGCGGGCGAGCACTTTGCGGGTGGCCGGGACTGGGCCAATACCCATCACGCGGGGCTCCACGCCAGCGGCAGCCATGCCCACAATGCGCGCCATCGGGGTCAAACCGTTTTTGGCGGCGGCGGCTTCGGTGGCCATCAGGATGGCCGCAGCGCCGTCGTTTACACCCGATGCGTTGCCTGCGGTGACCGATAGGTCAGGGCCGTTTACACCGCGTAATTTTGCCAGTTTGTCGACGCCGGTGCCGGGGCGGGGATGTTCGTCGGTGTCCACCACCAAATCATCGCCCTTACGCTGTGGAATGGTCACTGGTGTGATTTCTTCCGTGAAGTATCCTGCCTCATTTGCGGCTGCCCAGCGCGCTTGGGAGCGGGCGGCAAAGGCGTCTTGGTCCTCGCGGCTGATGTTGTAGTCGGCGGCCACGTTGTCGGCGGTTTGCGGCATGCTGTCGACGCCGTATTGCGCCTTCATCTTCTTGTTCACAAAGCGCCAGCCGATGGTTGTGTCAAAGACTTCGTTGGCGCGGGAGAAGGCGGTCGTGGCTTTCGGCATCACAAACGGTGCGCGGGACATGCTTTCGACGCCACCGGCAATGGCGAGGTCATAATCACCGGCGCGCAAGCCGCGCGACGCCATGCCAACCGCATCCATGCCGGAGGCGCAGAGGCGATTGATGGTGGTGCCGGGCACATCTGTTGGCAGACCCGCGAGCAGGGCCGCCATGCGCGCCACGTTGCGGTTGTCTTCACCTGCTTGGTTTGCAGAGCCGTAGATCACGTCATCCAGAGACGCCCAGTCAACCTGTGGGTTACGTTCCACCAGAGCCGCAATTGGCAAAGCAGCGAGGTCGTCGGTGCGGACGGAAGAGAGCGCGCCACCATAACGTCCGATAGGGGTGCGGGTCGCGTCGCAGATGAAAGCTTCGGTCATGTCGTCTCCGTGGTGGTGTGCTCGGTCCTGTTCGCAATTGCCGACCGTATGGTTGGGATATCGGGAAGTTCGATTCGCGGCAATATAAATGTTACCTGATAAGTGTCATTTTTGCATATTATGTAACACATGAAGTGCGAGCTAAGGTCTACCTAAGCTGAGAGCAAGCAAAGAGCCTTTGCTGAGAACACCGCGGAAATTGTTTCTGAATTCCCGGTGTGATTTCAGCAAAATAATATTTCCAAGAAAAACTGATCCAATCTCTGTCGCCAATTTCCAAAGGAGATTTTCGAGGGAAGAGCAGGCACGTCAAAACATCGCAATAACAGGATATGTTTTTGTTGAAGTTCTCGTTTTTCAGGAACGTGGCCAATGGAATTGCGCCTTCTTGCTTTCATTGAAATCTGTACTTTGTCGGCTTTCACTTCCACGGCATGATTAAAGTCAATTACAGGCACTCGTTTTGCAACCAACCTGACCTCATGAAGAGGCAACAGAAAAACATCAGTAGGTGTTTACGTGGCAAGAAAGACGACCCATTCGCCCCAGAGACGTGCATTTTTGCGGGGGCATTTTGAAGAAAGTGATTTTCTACGCCCTCCGGGGGCGCTGGAGCTGGCTTCTTTTGTCGAGAAATGCACACGGTGCGGAGACTGTGCCGCGAACTGCCCGCAAGCCATCATTACAGCAGACACCGACGGCTTCCCCATGGTGGATCTGACTGCGCGGGAGTGTACGTTCTGCGGAGCTTGCACCGAAGCATGCAGTGTTGGAGCAATTCAACAGGCGAACCATTGGGACTATCGCGCGCGTGTCGAAGACCGCTGTCTGTCCCTACAAGGCGTTGCCTGTCGTACCTGTGAAGACCATTGCGATGAGAATGCAATCCACTTTCGCCTGATGACGGGCGGCCGCTCAGCGCCATTGATTGATCTTGAAACATGTACCGGATGTGGCGCCTGCGTGGCGCCTTGCCCGTCTGATGCCATCACCGTTGAGCGCCCAGCGCTTCAGCAAACCGCCAGCCTATCAACAGCCAGCGAGATTACCGAATGTACAATATCTGCGGATGTTTAGTCCACGCGATGCCTGAAAAAGCGCCGGCCGTTGTGTCGGCGATTGATGCGTCTGAGGGCTGTGAAGTGCACGCCCATGAGGATGGGCGCATCGTTGTCACGGTGGAGGATACCGAGACTAGGCGCGCGTCTGAAATCATCATGGACATGCACCAGATCCCCGGCGTGATCACGGTCACGCTGACTTATCACCATTTTGAACCGAGCGGCGCAGATGCGACCGCATCTCAAGCGCTCTAAGGAGGACCAGCCATGACATTGCCCACGTCCCGTCGCACATTTTTGAAAGCCTCTGCTGCCGCCGCCACGGCGACTGCAGCGGGAATTACGTTGCCCAAGGAGGCCCAGGCACAGGTGGGGACACCTGACATCCGATGGGACAAGGCGCCTTGTCGTTTCTGTGGCACGGGCTGTTCCGTTTTGGTTGGCACAAAAGAGGGCCGGGTGGTTGCGACCCAAGGTGACCCAGAGGCGCCGGTGAACCGCGGCCTGAACTGTATCAAAGGCTACTTCCTGTCCAAGATCATGTACGGCGAAGACCGTTTGACCACGCCGCTGCTGCGCAAGACGGGCGGTGTCTATGACAAAGAGGGCGAGTTCACCCCGGTGAGCTGGGAAGAAGCTTTCGACGTCATGGCGGAGAAGTGGAAAGCCGCGCTGGCCGACAAAGGTCCAACCGGCATTGGCATGTTTGGCTCCGGTCAGTGGACCGTTTGGGAAGGCTATGCTGCGGCCAAGCTGATGAAAGCGGGCTTCTTGTCCAACAACATCGATCCCAACGCGCGTCACTGTATGGCGTCGGCTGTGGTTGGCTTTATGCGCGCCTTTGGCATCGATGAGCCGATGGGCTGCTATGACGACCTTGAGCACGCAGACACCTTTGTGCTTTGGGGTTCTAATATGGCGGAGATGCACCCAATTCTGTGGTCGCGCCTAACCGATACCCGTCTGACCAAGCCGGGTGCGCAGGTGCATGTGCTCTCTACCTTTGAGCATCGTTCGTTTGAGCTTGCGGACAACGGCATGATCTTCACGCCGCAAACTGATTTGGCGATCCTGAACTTTATCGCCAACTACATCATCGAAAATGATGCGGTGAACTGGGACTTCGTGAATGAAAATGTGAACTTCACCAAAGCGGTGACCGATATCGGCTATGGTTTGCGGGACGAGCACCCACTGCAACAGGCGGCCGCGAACCCAAATAACGGCAAGCTGGAGGAAATCGATTTTGAGGCCTACAAAGAGTATGTCTCCGAATACACTCTTGAGAAGACCAGCGAAATTTCCGGCGTGCCGGAAAATGCGCTTCTGCGTTTAGCGCAACAATATGCCGATCCGGATCGCAAGGTCATGTCGCTTTGGACCATGGGATTCAACCAGCACACCCGCGGGTCCTGGGTGAATGGGTTGATGTACAACGTGCACCTGCTGACCGGCAAAATCTCTGAGCCGGGCAACTCGCCATTCTCTCTGACGGGTCAACCGTCTGCCTGCGGTACTGCGCGTGAGGTTGGTACCTTTGCCCACCGCCTGCCAGCGGACATGGTTGTGGCCAATGATGAACATCGGGCGATTTCTGAGAAGAAATGGAAGCTGCCAGCCGGTATCCTGAACGCCAAAGTGGGTTCCCACGCGGTGCAACAGAACCGCGACCTGAAAGACGGCAAGATCAACGCCTATTGGGTGCAGTGTAACAACAACATGCAAGCCGCACCGAATATGAACGAGGAAGGTTACCCGGGGTACCGTAACCCCGACAATTTTGTTGTGGTGTCAGATCCTTATCCAACCGTGACCACCTTGGCCGCTGACCTGATCCTGCCCACCGCGATGTGGGTGGAGAAAGAAGGCGCCTATGGCAACGCAGAGCGTCGGACTCAATTCTGGCGTCAGCAGGTGGATGCGCCGGGCGATGCTAAGTCCGATGTGTGGCAGCTGATGGAGTTCTCCAAGCGCTTTATGACAGACGAGGTTTGGCCAGCGGATATTCTGGATGCCAATCCGGAATACAAAGGCAAAACGCTGTTTGAGGTGCTGTTTGCCAA
Source organism: Paracoccaceae bacterium (assembly GCA_014872815.1). Taxonomy (GTDB): domain Bacteria; phylum Pseudomonadota; class Alphaproteobacteria; order Rhodobacterales; family Rhodobacteraceae; genus Shimia. The sequence goes on along the minus strand of WKFK01000014.1, from coordinate 375,875 downwards.
TGGTCAGGTCGACAAATACGGCCTGGACGAGCTGCAAGAAGGCTTTGCCAACGATGAATCCAACCACTTTGGGTTCTACGTGCAGAAAGGCCTGTTCGAGGAGTATGCCTCCTTTGGACGCGGCAAAGCGCACGATCTGGCGGAGTTTGACACCTATCACAAAGCGCGCGGCCTGCGGTGGCCGGTCGTGGATGGCAAGGAAACGCTGTATCGCTTCCGCGAGGGCTATGACCCCTATGTTCCAGAAGGCGAGGGCGTGAAATTCTATGGCCACAAGGATGGAAAAGCCAAAGTCATCTTTGCCCCCTATGAGCCGCCAGCGGAAAGCCCGGATGACGACTACAACCTGTGGCTCGTAACCGGTCGTGTGCTTGAGCACTGGCACTCGGGTTCCATGACCCGTCGTGTGCCGGAGCTGCACCGGTCTTATCCCTATGCGCAAGTGTTCATGCATCCAGAGGATGCACGCGAGCGTGGTCTGCGCCGGGGGCAGGAGATTGTGATCTCCACCCGTAGGGGCGACATGCACAGCCGGGTGGAAACCCGGGGTCGGAACAAGATGCCCAAAGGGGTGGTGTTTGTGCCGTGGTTTGACGAAGGCCAGCTGATCAACAAGCTGACTTTGGACGCCACTTGCCCGCTCTCCAAAGAGACCGACTTCAAGAAATGTGCCTGTAAGATTGAGCGCGTTTAAGCGCTCTTCCCACAGGAACGAAAGCTAGAGCCATGTCCGCCACGTCGACACAGCCAAAAAACCCCGCCCGGCGCCGCTTCCTTCAGGATGCTGCGCGGGGAACGGCTGGCTGTGCGGTGGCGGGCATGACATTGGCCTGGTTTGTAAAGGATGCACGGGCCTTGCCAGATCGGGCCATCCGCCCACCCGGGGCTTTGCCTGAAGACGACTTTTTGGCCGCCTGTATCCGCTGCGGTCTGTGTGTGCGGGATTGCCCCTATGACACGCTCACTCTCGCCGAACTCGGCGTAGATGGTGCTGCGACCGGCACGCCGTTTTTCACCGCCCGTGATGTGCCGTGTGAGATGTGTGAGGATATTCCTTGCGTGGCTGCCTGCCCAACAGGGGCGCTGGACAAAGGTTTGACCGACATTGACGACAGCCGCATGGGCTTGGCGGTGCTGATCGATCAGGAGAATTGCCTGAACGCACTCGGTTTGCGTTGTGACGTCTGTTACCGCGTTTGCCCGGTGATTGATGAGGCCATCACGCTGGAGCGGCGCCATAACGAACGCTCCGGTCACCATGCGATCTTTATGCCTGTTGTGCATTCGGATCACTGCACCGGCTGCGGCAAGTGTGAGAAATCCTGCGTGTTGCCGGGCGAGGCTGCGATCAAGGTTTTGCCGATCCGTGTGGCGCAGGCTGATCAGGCCGAGCACTACAAACGTAGCTGGGAACAGCGCCCCGATATTGTGGATGAAATCATCGACCTGCCGGATCGGTTGCCAGGTGCGGGCACAGATAATCTAGCGGCACCAGGGGGTTTTGAGCCGACCTTCAAGTTGCCAAAAGGCGCCACAACAGGAGGTGTGGGGCAATGAGCGATAAAACTGCACTGCCGGTTGGCGCCGAAGCCATTCGCGACAAAGGCTATTGGTTGGCGTATCGGTTTCTGATCCTGCGCCGCGCGAGCCAAGCAATTTTCCTGAGCCTGTTTTTGCTCGGGCCTTGGTTTGGCATTTGGTGGGTGAAAGGCAATCTCAGCGGATCGCTGACCTTTGATTTGCTGCCGCTGACCGACCCGTTCATCGCGCTTCAGGGCATGGTGGCCGGACATTGGCCGGAGCTGACCGCCCTGATCGGTGCGGTGATTGTTGGTGTGATATACGCTCTGATTGGCGGTCGCGTGTATTGCAGCTGGGTTTGCCCGATCAATCCGGTCACGGATGCCGCCAGCTGGCTGCATCGCAAGCTGGACCTGCCGAAAGGCTGGCAGCCCAAGCGCGGCACCAAGTATTTCATGCTGGCTATGGTCCTCGGCGTGAGCGTGCTGACCGGCACTGTCGCCTGGGAGTTTGTGAATCCGATTTCCATGCTGCACCGCGGGCTGATTTTTGGCGCCGGATTTGCCTGGGCTTTGGTTCTTGGTGTGTTCCTGTTTGATCTGCTGCTGGCCCGGAGAGGCTGGTGTGGGCACCTGTGCCCAGTCGGAGCCTTTTATGGCCTCTTGGGCAGCAAGTCTCTTTTGCGGGTCACCGCGCAAAAACGCGCGGCCTGTGATGATTGTATGGACTGTTTTGCGGTCTGTCCGGAAATGCAGGTGATCACCCCTGCGCTGCGCGGCAAAGACGCGGACACCCCGCTGATCCTGTCGCCTGATTGCACAAATTGTGGCCGTTGCATCGATGTGTGCTCGGTCAACGTTTTCCACTTTACCCATCGATTTGACGAGACGCCCGCGCCGGGGCGTGTCCGAAACCGAACCAACCCAGCGCCAAAGGTCGGCAAAGCCGCCTAAGAAGCTAAGGAGAAAGAAAGATGAAAAAACATCCCCTCATCAGCGTCCTGACGGCTGCGGCCATTGTTCTTGGCAGCGGGCTTGCTGTCGCGGATCAGGCAAGTGGGCTAAAGTCTCTGCGAAATGACCCGATCGATGCCTCTAATCGTCTGGATGAACCGCTCCATCAGCAATCTGGCCGCGTGGCGCGCAATTATCGTCAACAGCCGCCACTGATCCCCCACACAGTGGAACAATACCAGATCGATCTGAGCGCCAACCAGTGTCTGGCCTGCCACGACTGGACCAAAGCGGGTGAGCGGGGCGCACCGACACTGTCGATGACCCACTACTTGGGCCGCGAAGGCCAGCAACTAGACGAAGTAGCTGGCACCCGTTGGTTCTGTAACCAATGCCACGTGCCACAGGCCAATGCGCCTGCGTTGGTTGAAAACGAATTTGAGCCGTCCAACTGACGCCCGGAAAAAGGAAGGTAGCTATGTCTGATCAAGACAACCCCACCGGCAAAAAGCCCGGATTTTTCCGTCGCACCTGGAGGACACTGTGGTCTCCTACCTCTGTGTTTTCGCTGGGTGGACTGCTGTTTGGCGGATTTCTGGCGGGTATCCTGTTTTGGGGCGGGTTCCACTGGTCGCTGGAACTAACCAATACTGAAGAGTTCTGTGTGTCCTGTCACGAGATGGAGCGCAATTTCGAGGAATATACAGAGACCATCCACTACAACAACCGCTCGGGCGTGCGGGCGACCTGTCCGGACTGTCACGTACCCAAAGAGTGGCAGCATAAGATCAAGGCGAAGATCCTCGCATCTAAAGACCTGTATCACACTGTGATGGGGACTATCGACACCGAAGAGAAGTACAACGAGCATCGGCTTGCGATGGCGTCTGCCTCTTGGGTAAAGATGAAGAAAAGTGATAGTCGGGAGTGCCGTAACTGCCACAAGTTCACCTATATGGACTTCACCGTGCAGGAAAACCGCGCCGCTGCGCAGCACCAGCTGGCGTTGGATGAAGGTAAAACCTGTATCGATTGTCACCAAGGTATCGCGCACCGACTGCCTGAAAACTATCTGAAAACCTACGAAGAGGTGACAGCAGAGCTGGATGGCGAGATTGTTGTGCCGGAAAACCCAGGGCGTGATGTCGCCACGTCAGGACGTGAGATCAAGGGCTATCTGGCGTCCAACTGAACTGTTCGGTGAATAAAGATAGGAGCGCCTCCTCTTGGGGGCGCTCTTTTTGCTGAGGTCCACAACGTAAAGCGCCGGTTGCTCGGGTGGGAGCAACCGGCGCTGGCCTTGTGTCCGTGAGTGGTCTGACTTGGGTTCAGACCGGCGCCGTGCGTCAAGGCGTAACGTAGGGCGCCGACAACCAACTCCATCAGGGAGGGAGGAGGGAGAGTATGAAGTTGGTCGTAGTGGTCGCACCGCCCAAGGGAGGGAGGAAAGCGATGCGGGTCTTCCGGAGGAGGTCCGCGGCGATGTCCCCAGGCCGTTTCGTCCTCTGTGCACCTGATATGGGAAAGGGGTAAACAAATCCTTTTGGAATTTAGGAAATCTCTTTGTGATTTTGCGCCAAAATTGTCGCAGTGAGAAAACGGCCCTTATCCTGCTTGACCTTTGGCAACGGCTTGGTGGACAAAAGCGTAACAGAGGCGGACACTTATGATGAATTTGGTTAACAGCTTGCAGGCCACGGTGGCGCGGTTTTCCGCCAAGAACGGCTTTATGCGCAGTTCACATCTGACGCTGTCCTTTGTGTTTGCTCTGTTTCCATTTTGCCTTTTTGCCTTGTCATTGGCCGGCGTACTCAGTCCCGAAGCCCAGGTAGACGATATCATTGATTTTGCGATTGGCGCATGGCCAGACGCGATCGCGAGGCCGATAGAGCACGAGCTTAGAGCCGTTTTACAGTCGGCCGGATCAACGCTGACTCTTGGGGCAGTGCTGGCCATCGTCTTTGCCTCAAATGGTGTGGATGCTATTCGCTCCGTGATCACAGATGCTTACCGCGAAACCGATCCGCGCCCGTTTTGGAAAGTCCGCGCGCTGGCCGTTTTGTTTGTGGTGGCCGGAAGTGCTTTGCTCACTGTTGCGGGTGTAATCAGCGTGATTGTGCCCATCGCCATTCACTTCTTTGACGATATGGTGCCGTGGCTGGACCAATCTATTTTGAGCAATGATCAGTTTCGCCAGGCCACCATTTTTGGCGTGACGATGTTTTACCTCTATGCCTGTCACAGGTGGCTTCCAGGGGTGCCCCATAAGGCTAAAAGCCTGTGGCCTGGCGTGCTGCTCTGCCTGATCCTTTGGTTTGTTGCCTCAAAAGCCTTCAGCTTCTATATCAGCAGTTTTTCAACCTATTCAGTCACTTATGCTGGGCTTGCAGGGATTATGTCTGCTTTGGTTTATCTTTATCTGATGTCGGCAATTTTTGTTTTCGGAGCGGAGTTTAACGGCCAACTGATGGATGAGGCCCGCGCGCGTGGCGAACCCGTATAACTACTGAATACGGCGCGTCACTCTTGTCGTTTTGGTCGCTGTGTCGTTGGGTACGTTTCGACATGGGGAAGAGGAGATTTGCGATGGTTGAGACCATTGGGGCGCTGTTTGATGCGCGGGCTAAAGCGTTTTCAGACCATAGTTTTTTGCAGGTGCCTGCCAATGCCGGGCGCAGCTATCATCCGGATGGCTATGTGTGCTCCTATGGGGAGGCTGCACAGGCTGTAGACGAAATGGTGGCCACGCTTTCAGATGCTGGCTACGGTCACAGCCACCGGATTGCCGTGCTGTTGGAGAACCGCCCGGAGATGCTCCTGATCAAGCTGGCCCTGGCGAAGCGCGGGATCAGCTGGGTGCCGGTGAATCCGGATTATCGCCCGGCCGAAGTGGCGTATCTCTTGCAAGATAGCGCGGCGGATTTGGCTTTGGTCGCGCCCGAGTTGGCGGAGTTGATGGCACAGGGGATCGCCGAAAGTGGGTTGGATGTACCTACTGTGGAAATGACGGAAAGCCTGCCTGAGTTGCCGAAAGCGCGGCGTGCTGCGCCATCTGACCAACCGGTAAGTGGCGCAACAGAGGCCAGTTTGATCTACACTTCCGGCACCACAGGGCGCCCAAAGGGGTGCATTCTGAGCCACGCCTACGAGGTGGAGATGGGGCAGTGGTATGCCTCGCGCGGCGGTTTGATCCAGTTTGAAGCCGGGGAAACCAAAGTCTATTGCCCGTTGCCACTGTTCCATGTGAATGCCGCAATTCTGTTGTTTATGGCGGTGATTGAAACTGGTAGCGCGCAGATTATTCCGGAACGTTTCCGTGCCAGTGTCTGGTGGCGGGAGTTGGCGGAAACCGGCGCGACGGCGGCGCATTATCTCGGGATCATCATTCCGGCATTGATGAACCGAGAACCGGAAGAATGGGAAGAAAAACATCAGGTTAAATGGGCTGTGGGGGCAGGGGTCGAGCCCACACTGCACCGTCCTTTTGAAGAGCGGTTTGGATTTCCATTGATAGAGGTCTGGGGCATGTCTGAGATGTGTCGCATGTTAGCGGATTGTCATGAACCGCGCCGCATTGATACCCGCGCGATGGGACGTCCTCAGCCGGGGTTGGACATTCGTGTGGTCGATGAAAACGACGTCGAGGTCCCGCGCGGGGTGCCGGGCGAAATGACGTTGCGATACAGTGCAGAGACGCCCAGACGCGGCGCGTTTTCCGGATATCTGAACCTGCCGGAAGCCACCGAGGAGGCTTGGCGTGGCGGCTGGTTTCACACCGGTGACACCGTGGTGATGGACGACAGCGACATGGTGACCTTTGTGGATCGCAAGAAAAATATCATCCGCCGGTCCGGTGAAAACATCGCGGCGGCAGAGATTGAAGCGTGTTTGCAAGATCACCCCAAGGTCGATCGCGTGGCTGTTGTTGCCGTGGAAGATGCGATGCGAGACGAAGAGGTTATGGCCTGTATTCAAGTGCTTGGCGCGGCAGATGAGACGCTGGCCCAAGAGCTGTTTGACTGGAGTTTTGCGCGATTGGCCTACTACAAAGCGCCGGGATGGATCAGGTTTATGGATGAGATTCCCGTGACCGGTACGCAGAAAATTCAAAAGCACAGCCTGTTTGGTGCGCAAGGAACCGAGACGGATGGCGCCTTTGATTTTCGACCTCGCAAAAAGCGGGGCTAATCCGTTTAACAGATGATCTTGAAGGAACCGGTCGTGCACAAAATGATAAAGTCACGGTCGGTTTCGATCAGATGCCAGCCACGTTTTCGAACGGCCAATTCCAAAGCAGCGCGTCCACATTCCGCCTCGACATCCTGAATGCGACGGCGCACGGCACCGGCCTCTCCGGATTTGAAGGAAGAGAACACCTGGTCCAGCCAATTTTGGCCGGTGGTCGTATGTGACAAAGTGGCCTGCATAGAACCCACTGTGGCGGAAAACTGGTGAATCTCAGGTTAATAGATCCGCTAAAGTTGCGTGTTTGGCGGATGGCCAGTTTGGATTTAAGCGGAAGACTGTCTTTTACCGGATGGTAAGTCGGAGGCGCCTTGCCGAAAGGTAAGGGAGCTTATTCCGCGTCCAGAAAGGCCTTGAGCTGGGTTGCAACTGCTTTTTGACGCGCTGCTTTCTGGGCGGCGGTATCTTCGGTGCGCAAAAAGGCAGACAGAGCATCCTCGGAGATCAGAAGGTATTGCGCGCTGCCAATTACCCCGCAAAGCCCCAGCAACAATTCCATATCGGTGGCCGCCTTTTTTGCGGGCACTGCACGCGCCAAATCCAGCAGGGCTTTGAGATAGGGTTTCAGAGGCGCGACGCCGGTTTCTGTGGTGCTGTCCAAAAGGTTGCGCAGGATCAAGCGGGCATCTGCTGTGCTGTCGGTCTCGCCGCTGAGTAAGTCTTGAAAATGCAGGATAAGGCGCAGTTTTGGGGAGACATCCGGCGTGTCGTTGAGCGACGCCAATAGGCGCTCTGTGAGTGTCTCCAGCACAGTGTTGTAGAGCGCGTCTTTGGTGCCAAAGTGATGCAGCAACGCCTGTTTGGTCACCCCTGCGGTTTTGGCCAGATTGGCCAGGCTCAGCCCGTGATAGCCGTGGTTGGCAAACCCCTCGGTGGCGAGGGTGATGTAGCGGTCGCGGGCAGGGGACGGCTGAGACATGATAAGGTCCTGCGTGGCTCGGTTTCTAAGGCTAGCTTACCGGATGGTAGGAGCTTGCCAATTGGTAAGCTCTGTTTACTGCGAAAGTGCTGACCAAACGGTAAACGCGCTCCAAACCTTGCTCGTAAAGAAAAAGGGCGGGGAAATCCCCGCCCTGTGTTCGTTTGCGATGTGTTTGCTTTAGGCGCGACGGCGGCGACCACTGCCACGGCGTCCACGGCCACCTTCACCCGTCGCGGCAGGTGGTTTGTTAAATTTGATCCACTCAGCGCCGCCTTCGTCGTTGTTGGTGAGGAAGTTGGCGGCGCGGATCGCCTCCATTTCCTTACCTGCACGTGCCTTGGTAGAGCCCAGCCCAAACATTTGGCAGAAGGCTTCGTCGTCCATGCCTTCCGGTAGGATGATGCCTGCGGCCTCAACCTCGGCCTTTTTCTCGGCCAGTTTTTTGGGGCCGACGGGCAGGGCGATCGGGTTCATGATCGCGCTGGTCATGCCGGTGGCCATGGCCATTGGCAAAAAGGCGTTGTTGATGCCGTGACGGTTTGGCAGGCCAAAGGAGATGTTGGACGCACCACAGGTGGTGTTCACGCCGAGCTCATTACGCAGGCGGTTGTTGAGTTCAAAAACCTGCAAGCCAGCAGTGCCCATGGCGCCGATGGGCATTACCAGCGGGTCGACCACGATGTCATGTGCCGGGATGCCAAAATCTGCGGCACGTTCTACGATCTTCTTTGCAACGGCAAAGCGGACTTCCGGATCTTCGGAAATGCCGGTGTCGTCGTTGGAGATCGCGACCACAGGCACGTTGTACTTCTTCACCAGCGGTAGAACAATTTCCAGGCGCTCTTCTTCGCCGGTCACGGAGTTCAGCAGCGGGCGGCCTTTTGCCACCTGCAGACCAGCCTCCAGCGCGCCAGGGACGGAGCTATCGATGCAGAGCGGGCAGTCCGTGACTTCTTGCACTTTTTCCACGAGTTGGCGCATCAAATCCGGCTCAACAAAGTTGTTGTCCGCATAACGCGGGTCTTCGGCCATCTTATTGGAGAACACCGCACCGGAGTTGATATCCAGCACCGTGGCACCGGCCTCGACCTGCGCAATCGCGTCGGCCTGCACACGGGAGAAATCGCCTGCTTCCAGTTCTGCGTTCAGGATTTTGCGGCCCGTTGGGTTGATGCGCTCGCCGATCACGGTGAACGGTTGATCAAAACCCATGATCGCCGTTTTTGTTTGTGATTCAATAATAGTACGGGTCATATTTAATCCTGTCAGACTTTCGCAGGCTGCGCCGAGGCACCGCCGTTTTCAATGGCCCAGTTGGCATTGGTCTTTATGCCGCCAAGCGGGAAGAAGTGGACCGAGTCGATGTTGAACTCGGGGTTGGCTGCCTTATGGTTGGCCAGATCAGTCAGCACCTCGGTGGGCTCATACGGCAACAGCAGTTTGGACACATCCATCGCGCGTTTTTGCAGGACCTTAAGGGACGGGCCCACGCCACAGGCGATGGCAAATTTGATCAGCGTTTGTAGCTTTGCTGGGCCGGCGATGCCGATGTGGATCGGAATATCGACGCCCGCAGCTTTGACGCCGTTCGCCCAGTCGATGATCGGCGCGGCTTCAAAAGCAAATTGCGTTGCAATGGCCATTTGGGCGTCGGAACGCTGTGAGAAGTCCTGTTTCCATTGCAGGGCTGCGTCCACGTTGCTTGTGCCACCGGAGGGGTCGATGTCTTTGTTGCCTTCTGGATGCCCTGCGATGTGCAGGCGCTCAAAATCGGCTTTGTCAAACAGGCCGGTGTCAAGGAGCTGCATGGAGTCAGAGAATTCGCCATGTGGCTCGGCCACGCCACCGGCCAGCATCAGACCTTGTTTCACGTCGGCTTCGCCTTGATACATGGCGATCCAGTTTTCCAGCGTGGCTTTGTCTTTGATGATGCGCGCTGGGAAATGGGGCATGACGTCATAGCCTTCGGCCGCGATGCGGCGAGCTGTGTCGACCATGTCCTCGATCGGCGTGCCCTCGATGTGCGCAATGTACACACGCGTGCCAACAGGCAGGAGCGCGCGGAAGTCTTCCACCTTGGCCGCTGTGCGCGGCATGACCTCGATAGAATACCCCTTCAGAAAGGCTTCCATTTCTGGCGTGGTGGTTTTGACCTCCTCGGTCTTACGCTTGAAATTCAACAAAGCCATTGCGGCCTCCCAAAAAGAGGGGCGTGTCATGCCCAGCCTTCATTGTTGATCAGCGCTTTGATGCGCTCTTGATCAAACTCTGCTTCAAGCCGCCCCACTTCTTGCTCCAAGACAGCCGTCGGCTCGCCCTCCACCGGATAAGGATCTCCCTTGCGCCATTCCGCCAGATAGGCGTCGGTATCGGACGCGCCCACCTTCATTGCCGCACGGTCGATGGCCTGTTCAAAGCGTTCGGCCAAAGGTTTTTTCGCGCCGCGGCGCCCTTTGCCCACAATCACTTGAGCAGGAATATCGCGCCAGTAGACAATGGTGACGTCAGGCATGGGTTTGATTCCTCCGGTATCGGTTCTTCATTCCTAAGACAGGGTTCTCGACCGATTTGGCTCAATTTCGACAAAAGGACAGCGTAACGCGACCTTGGGGTTTGTTGTGGGGGCTTTGTAGCCAGAGGCAGCCCTGCTTGGCTATGGGGCGGGCGGTGAATTCTTTGCATGAAGAAGATGAGGGGCGGCGGTTACCCAACTCACGTGAATGTCGCCGAAACGGGATTGCGCGGGGCAGGGGGACGCACTACGTTGAGGGTAACACGAAATGGAGGGCGTAACGATGGCGCCCAAGCGTCCCAAAGGTGCGGGCGCGTTCCCTAAACCGGTTGAGAGCCCCGCGCCGAAACCGTCCGATCCCAGCGCGCTGTATGCTGCGTTAGATCTGGGCACAAACAGTTGCCGCATGTTGATTGCCCAACCCAAGGGCAGTCAGATCCATGTGGTGGACAGCTTTAGCAAGTCTGTCCAACTGGGCTCCGGGCTGGAAAGCACCGGACGATTGTCGCGTGGCAGTATGCGGCGCACGATTCAGGCCATGCGCATCTGTCAGCAAAAACTCAAGAGGCACAAAGTCAAAAGCATGCGGCTCGTGGCGACAGAAGCCTGTCGGCGCGCCAAAAACGCGCGTGAATTTGTGCGGCAAGTGCGGCGTGAGACCGGCTTGCAGTTGGAAATCATCCAGCCGGAAGAAGAAGCCCGTTTGGCGGTGATCTCCTGCGCACCTTTGGTGAGCACCAAGACCGAACAGCTTTTGGTCGTGGACATCGGCGGCGGTTCCACAGAGTTGGTGTGGATAGACCTGACATCAGTGCCCCCTCTGGAGCGGGCGCGGGCGATTATGCGGTTGCGCAGCGGATTTCATTCGGCGGAGAGCCCGTTTCCGGCAGCCAAAGTGGTGGATTGGATTTCTGTGCCGTTGGGTGTGGCCACTCTGCGCGATCAATTCCGTGACGTGGAAGACGACTCGGCCCGTTTCGCCCTGATGAGCTGGTTCTTTGAGGAAAACCTCAGCGAGTTTGCGCCCTACAAAGATGCGCCGCCAAGCGAAGGGTTCCAGATCATCGGAACCAGCGGCACCGTGACCACGGTAGCGGCCAGCCATTTGGGTTTGCGTCGCTATGACCGGACCAAAGTTGATGGGCTACGCATGACCAGCGAGCAGATAGACAAGGTCATCCGTGGATATCTGGACCTTGGCCCCAAGGGGCGCCGGGCCGACCCGCGCATTGGGCAGGATCGGCAGGCATTGATCATGAGTGGCTCTGCAATATTGCAGGCGCTCTTGCGCTGTTGGCCGACGGACAGGCTGTCGGTTGCAGATCGGGGCCTGCGTGAAGGCCTCCTTTATGCGCAAATGAGTGCGGATGGCGTGCTTGAGGATGGCCCGTTTTGAGACGGTGGCCCTTGAGCACAGCGCAAAAATGACTAGAAGGCTTTGTTTCAAAGCAATGTGGTGACGGAAATGGCCAAGAAACCTACCGGTAAAAATACTTCGGGACGTGGACAGCGGGATTTGACCATCAAGGTGAAATCGGCACGTGGGCGTAAACTGTCATCCACACGTTGGTTGCAACGTCAGCTCAATGACCCCTATGTGGCCCGCGCAAAGGCCGAAGGCTATCGCGGACGCGCTGCGTTCAAGATCATGGAGCTGGATGACAAGTTCCGTTTCCTTGTACCGGGCGCGCGTGTTGTCGATCTGGGCTGTGCGCCAGGTGGTTGGCTGCAAGTGGCGGTGCCGCGCATCAACGCGTTGGGAGAGAAGTCCGGCAAGAAAGTTGGCACCCTATTGGGCATCGACTTGCAGGAAGTTGAAGCTGTCGCTGGCGCAGATATTCATCAACTCGATTTCATGGATGAAGGCGCGGACGACAAAGTCAAAGAATGGCTGGGCGGTAAGGCCGATGTGGTGATGAGCGACATGGCCGCCTCCAGCTCTGGTCACAAACAGACAGATCATCTCAAAATTATGGCGCTGTGTGAGACAGCGGCCTATTTCGCTTTCGATGTGTTGGAAGAGGGCGGCACCTTTGTGGCCAAGGTGCTTGCTGGTGGCGCGGAAGGAGAGCTTCAGAAGCTTTTGAAGCAGAAGTTCACCAAGGTTGCGAATGTGAAACCACCGAGCAGCCGATCCGACAGCTCGGAGAAATTTGTTGTTGCAACAGGGTTTAGGGGCTGACCAATCGGTCAGCTCGCCCGCTTGAGAGAGTTGGATGCGGATTTCAACATCCGGTCTGTATCGAACTCAAACTCAACTTCCAATGGCTCAGGACGTTTGGCCTGGACCGTTGGCTTGGGCGCAACTTGTACCACGTTGGCTGGCGTTTTCATCGCGGCAAGGTTTTGCTGACGGATCAGCTCCCACAGGCGGGCGTGACGGGACGGCTCTGCGGCCACAGCTTGAGGCGCGTGATACATTGGATGTCTCCTTAGGCAGCTTGTGTGGCCGGAATTTTGCAGAAAAGGCCACAACCAACCTATGCGCGCCGCCTGTGGTCAAAGTGGCGCGCAAATGTGGAGATTTTGGGGAATTGCCTATTAGTGCCCTCGGGCGCGATCCTCAGAGGTATCGTTACCTGCGTCGCGCCAGCGGTTGTGCGTCCACATCCACTGTCCGGGGTGTGAGCGCACCTGCGCTTCCAAGCTGTCATTGAGCATTTGCGTCATCTCTTCAGATGTCGTGTGGGGAATCGGTGCTTCGGTTTCAATGATGAAACTGTCATCGGGTTGCCGCACGCCGTAGGCCGGAACCAAAGGAACGCCATACTTAAGCGCCAAATCAGCGGCCGATAATGCGGTGCGGGCAGGTTTCCCCATGAACGACAGCACAGGCGCCTCATTGATCCTTTGATCCAGAATAATACCGAGCAGCCCCCCGCCGCGCAGATGCTTGACCATATTGGACATGCCTCTGCGGCCACGAGCAAACACCGGTTTGCCGTAATCTTCCATCGCGGCCACGTAATGCGCGTTGAAATAGGGGTTCGCCATGGGTTTGTAGAGACCGCCAATCGGCAACCCGCGCCCCAGCATGGCCCCACGCAGGGCTAAGTAATTCCCGAAGTGGCCGGTAACGATGACAGCCCCTGTGCCATTTTCTTTAGCCTCGAGAAGTGCATCCAAACCCGGACCTTGAATTGGCGCATCAAAGAACCGCGGCAAAGCTTCTTTGGCGGAATACATTTCCATCAAGGACCGCCCCATATTATCGGGGGCTTGGCGCACAATCGCCTCACGTTCAGCTAGAGTCAGTTCAGGCATCACAAGGTCAAGATTTTCGCGTATGCGAGCGCGGTTGCCGGTCAGCGGCGCCAAGACATTGGAGGCTACCCAGCCCGTGATGTTGAGGCGTGTATGGTAAGGAAAAGCCTTCATGGCTCCCAAGAACCCGCGGGCAAATAAATCAGTCAGCCAATGCCCAAAACGACGGGAGGGGTGTGTCATGGAAATGTCGACCTGATTACCTAGGATGAAAGCGCAATTGTGAGTTGATACTTAGGCGCAGTCATTGGTGCACGCAAGCAAGATGGCTCGATTTGAGATTGCACCTCTTAGGGCGGCAGCGTAACACAATTTCATAATGGTGGCGAAAGCAATGCAATGACAGCATCTCCTGAATGGCAATTGGTTCTGATCCTATGGGGCACAAAGTACGGCGCCGCAGAGGTCAGCCAATTGGTGGAAACAATCACCGCAAAAGCCAGTCGGCCGTTCCGAACGGTTTTGATCACAGACCGTCCTCGCGACGGGCTGCCAGACGGCATTGTACAACGTGACTTTCCTGAGTTTTTTCTGCGCGACGAAATGAAGACGTCTGGATGTCAGGCTAAGTTGGCAATGTTTGAAGACGGGGTCGTTCCGACAGATTTGCCTGCGGTGTACGTGGACATTGATACTGTCGTGTTTGGCGACTTGGCCAAATTTCTGGACGTCGCCAAGACCGACAAGGCTCTCGTGCTGTTCCAAAGCGCTATGTTGCCTATCGGAGCCTTGGGACGCTGGGTCTGGAAACGGTCTCGCAAAAAACGTTATGCGCGTGGGAACTCTTCGATTGTGGTCTATCATCCACGAGAATGCGGCTATATTGCTGCCATGTTCCGAGAGCTGCATGCAGAACACGGCATGACCGGCTTTCGCCCTATGGTCGCCGACGAGCGGTTTATGAGTTGGGCTGCGCAAGAGACCTTGCAGGCCATTCCCAAAACAATGGCGGTTAAGTTTCCGACAGAATTCATGTTGCCATGGCGTTGGTTGATTTATCTGCGGGCCTCCATGCCATGGATTAAGGCACGTTGGCAAAAGCTTGAGGCGGTGACTTTACCTGGGGTGGAAGTCAAAGGGCAGGAACTCCTGCAAATGCCGGAAGGCGGTGGCTTTGTTGACCGCAAAGGGCGCCGCTTGATCTGGTCTGAGAAGGCAATTGGACCAATGAAACAAAAACTCACAGACTACTATCGCACGCTTGCAGCGCGTGAAAAGGAGAGCAGCTCATGATCTTGGGACACGTTGGCGCACGCAAAGGGTCGCAGGGCGTACCTGGCAAAAACTTCCGCTTGATCCAGGGTAAGCCGCTTATTGATTGGTCTTTGGATCTGCTGTTCGCGCACCCTCAAATTGACGCTGTGGTTGTGTCGACCGATGACGAGGAAATCTATAATCACTCTGTTGCCAAAGGTGCGTTGGACATTGGACTGCGCCCGGCAGAGCTTGCGACGGCCTCTGCCCCCAAATGGGGCGTTTGGCAACATGCGTTAGACGCCAGCCAAAAGGCGATAGGGCAGGAGGTTTCTGCATTTCTCGATTTGGACTGCACCAACCCGTTGCGCGTGCCGGATGATGTAACGGGCGCGCTGTCTGTATTTCATAACCAAGCTCCGGACATGGTTATGAGTGTTTGTGAAGCCCGCAAAAATCCGTACTTCAATATGGTCGAAGTTGATGAAACCGGCGCACTTCATGTGTCTAAACAGCTCCCCGGAGGTGTGTGGGCACGACAAGCTGCGCCTAAAGTATATGACCATGTGGGCTGTGTTTATGTCGTGGATCCGCATTACCTACGGACGGCCAAGACGATTTACGAAGGCCGCGTCATGCCCTTTGAGATCCCGTCCATCCGTGGGTTTGACATCGATGAACCGCACGATTTTCGTTTGGTGGAGTTCCTTCTGGGCGAACTCAACGAAGGTCGCATTTAAGCATTAGAGCCTGCGGCCTCAAGCGCCGCAGGCAAGGCCGCCATTAGTTTGGCAGTTCCGCCCGCATGTGCTGAGAAAAAATCGTCGATCTCTTGCGCAGATGGGGTAAAGGCTCCTGTGAGAAGCTCCGTCAGTTCATCTGCATTTGCTGCGCTACAAGCCACGCCCGCTGCTTCGGCCTCCAAAAATGGGTATTCGATTGTCCAGGTTTCAGGCCCGGTAATGACCGGCTTTTTCAAGGCGAGGGGCTCAATGATGTTGTGGGCACCGGCGGGTACAAAACCGCCACCAACAACGGATTTGTCTGCCATCGCCAAATAGAAATACATTTCTCCTAGACTGTCACCCAGAACAACGTCTGGGGCATCTATAAGTGGCTCTAACTTCTCAATCGTTGCTACGTTCAAAGTGTCCGGCAGAGCGCTCGAGCGTCTCAACACGGAGAAGCCTTCGCCGCACAGTCTATCGTAAATTTCCTCAAAACGTTCAGGTCGGCGCGGGATGTAGATAAACAGTGGTTTGACTTCGGACGTTGCCAGCATCTTTTTCATGGCATCGATGTACAACTGGTCTTCGCCCTCAACCGTGGACCCAAGACTAACCACAGGTCTTTCGCTTGCATTCAACCATCGACGTGCCGCGTGCCCCGCTGGCGGGAGATGATCGGGTATAGGTTGATCAAACCGCAACTCGCCGGTGACGTGGATGTTTGGGACATTCACGGCAGCAAACCGTTCGGCTTGAAGATCTGATTTCACAAAAGCTCCGGCATAATGCTGCATCACCGCTGGACGCAGGCCAAAAGACTTCTGGTCTTTCACGATGGACTTGGAAGGATACTGCGCATTGCACATGAACAGGGGGACGCCTGCTCGTTGGCTTGCCATAACCATGCGTGGCCAGATTTCAATTTCCATCACCAGGCCAAGTTTGGGTGTATAGTTCCGGAAAAACGCACGATAGGCCCAAGAGGTTTCCAGCGGCACCCAAACACAGTGCAACTGACCTGCCTCTATTTCTCGCGCAAACACCTTTTCCGTTTCTCTTCGTCCTGCCGGGGTGAAATGCGTGACCACGATCTTTTCACCGCGATCCAGAAAAGCCTGGATCATAGGAACCGCGCTGCGCAGCTCGCCGAGAGACACCGCGTGTACCCAAATAGCGCCACGCAAGGGCTGTGCATATCGGCCAAAACGTTCGCCAATGAACTGATTATAGAGCGTGTCTTTGCGGCCGCGCCGATACAAATACACCAGAACCAACGGCAAAAATAAATGCCACAGAACCGACCACAGTCCCAAAAATACACGTAATTTAAGGGGCATAAGGGGCGTTCCTATAGCTGCGTATCATAGCGCTTTGGTCAAGCAGACCTAGCGTTCTAGTCGATGTCGTGAAAGGCTTTTTGCAAACCTTGCGCCCAAAAATCATCGTTTTGCAGGGTTTCAACAAAACGCTCTGCGGCACGGCCTTCACCAAACCCAGTATGCGGTGCATGCCGATGGCCCCATTCTTCTTTCAGAAACCTGTCTATTGCCGCTCGGTCCGATGCCGCGCAACCAAATACAGAGCCGGATTGCGCGCGATTGGTTTGCCGCGTGCCGATGTCCAAAGACGGCAATCCAAGGAATGGCGCCTCACGAACACCGGCAGAGGAGTTGCCCACCATACAAGCGGCATTCTTCATGAGTTCCGAGAAGTGATTGAAACGCATCGACGGAAATTGGCGGAACCGATCAGCAGGAAGCTTGTCGAGAACTTCAAAAATATCCTCAGATCCTGGGTCATTGTTGGGGGCGATCACCACAAAATTGCGTCCTGAAGCTTCCAAAGCGGCAAACAAAGCCTTGGCCTGAGCCCCCATGGTTTCCTGCTCAGACGTGACCGGATGGAAGGTGACAAGCCCAAAGTCGTCAAAACCAATATCATAGCGGTCCTTCACGTCCTGAAGAGAGACGCCCGACGGCCCGGCATGAAAGTCCAGTTCAGGTGATCCGATGACATGGATTGCCGTCTCCGGCTCGCCCATTGCCATGGCGCGACGCTTGGCGTCATCGGAGCTGACAAAGTGATGGCTGGCCAGTTTGGTGTTACAATGTCGGTAGATTTCATCAATCGTCCCTGAGACTTCACCGCCCTCAATATGCGCGCAGGGAATGTAATTTGTGGCGGCAACCAGTGCCCCAGCCAGAGCCTCTATACGGTCGCCATGAACGACCACGAGATCGGGGCGCGTTTCGGTTACGTAGTCAGAGAACCCGGTGAGAGTTTTTGCCAATATTGAATCCTGAGGATCCCCAGGGCGTTGATTCAAAAACTCGTGTTTTGTCACGCCCGGCATCCGATGAACTTCGAGTTTAGTCCGTCCGTACCGCTCCAGCATGTGCATACCGGTGATAAAAAAGGAGACATCAAACCCAGCATCACGGGCAGCCAGCGCGAGTGGCTCCAGCTTGCCAAAATCCGCGCGCGTACCGGTGAGGAAGAGAAGGGAATATTTCTCAGAGTTATGTGCAGTCAAGCGATATGTCCCTTGTCTTCAATAGGATAGAAAAACCGTGCCAAAGTCTACTCTTAGCCGGCACATTCGGCCTAAATCTAGCGTTGGCACTATGGGAAGACAAGAGAAGGTCAAAATGCGTTGCGCTGGACTTTCATAACCGTGAAAGCTAGGTGTGCGTCAGGCAAAATTCCTTATTGAAACCATGCCACTGTGGAAAGGCTCGCACATGGACCGCATTGTTCTCACGATGAAATGGGGGGCACTCTATTCGGCCGAATATGTGAACGTTCTATATAATGCTGCCAAAGCAAACATGGATGGCGATTTCAAATTTGTATGCTTAACAGATGATGCAAACGGCATTGATCCAGAGGTGATCACATACCCCATTCCTGAAATCGGTTTGCCGCAGAGTGCATGGAAGGCTGGTGCCTGGCCAAAACTGACAGTTTTTTCGGACGATCTTTATGGATTGAACGGGCGCGCTTTGTTTATTGATCTGGATACTGTCATTTCAGGCGACTTGACAGAGATGTTCACGTTTCCTGGCGCGTTTGTGTGTTTGGACTCTCGGCCCTGGCGCTACAAATCTGGCCCGGCTCGCACTGGCACCGGAATATTTGGTTTTGACATTGGACGCTTAGGCGCGGTTGTTGACCACATGGTGTCCAACATGGACGACATGTTAAGTGCCTATGGAAACGAGCAAGATTTTTTGCACGGAGAATTCGGAAAGCTTGGTTTTGGCGATATTTCCTATTGGCCGGATGGCTGGCTGCAAAGCTTTAAATATCACCTTCGACAGCCTTTGATTGTTGATAGGTTCCGACACCCAAAAGAGCCGACCGCGAAAATCCTGTGCTTCCATGGCAAGCCACGCCCAATTGATCTGATCGATCCCCCAAAAGGAAACTGGGACAAATCACCCCACTACGGGCGTGGTCAGGTGCCTTGGATGGTGGACTATTGGACCCGCTTTGGCGGCTCGGTCAAAAGGTAATCCCTTACATGACACGCCTCATTCTATCGCTCACAACAATACCGCCACGGTTTTCTGCTGTTGGGGATAACTTATCTCATCTTCTTGAGCAGTCGGCTGAGATTGATGCGATCAACCTTTACGTAGCGCGGAAATACAAAAGGTTCGAGTATGACTTGGCGGATCTTCCAAAAGTTCCAGATGGGGTGAATCTGCGCATCGTTGACAACGATCTTGGCCCTGCGACCAAAGTGCTGCCAGCGGCAAAAGAATACCGCGGACAAGATGTCCATATTTTGTTCTGCGATGATGATAAGCTCTATGACTCCACCTGGGCTCAGAGATTTTTGGACTCTGCACTCGAGCATCCGGATTGTTGTATTTGTGAGGAGGGCGGGCACTTGGATGCACCCCACTATGCAAACGATGGTTGGCAAAGTGCGCGCACGCCTCGTGCTGGGTTCATTGAAAAAGACTTTGCTTACCGTCTTAAGCGCGCTGCGAGCCTAGGCAAATGGAAACCGTCAAAGGCCAGCGCAGCTGGCTATGTCGACATCCTTGAGGGCTGGGGCGGTGTGTTGGTTAAACCAGATTTTTTTGACGACACCTGTTTTGAAATTCCAGACGTACTTTGGACCGTTGATGATGTATGGTTGTCCGGCTGTTTGGAACGCCGCGGTATTCCGATTTGGTTAAACACAGAAAAGAAAGTGCGCGCTTCAGGCCATAAAACAAACCTTCGTGAAGAATCACTGGCAAAACTCATTCACGAGGGACATGGGCGTGTGGAGGCCAATCGCGCCTGTATTGAATACTTCCGAAATACTTATGGGATTTGGAAAAACTGATTATGGGGTTTCACAGCTTTCTGGAAGGTCGAAACAGCATGCCATGTGAGAGAAGCCAGGCAAATCTTCTGAAATAATTCGCGGCCTTCAACCGATAGTGCGGCAAGCGTTTTCTCCAATGAGGTTTTTTGACCTTGCTAAAATCCTTACCTGTAATGGTGGATGTACCGCCATCATCCGGATGGCTTGAAAAGGGCTCCAACCCAATTTGCCTGTAGTCATGCAGGAAGAATCGGTTCAACTCATGGTCCATGGCGCGTGTCTGCGGCCAAACTGTGGTAACCAATTTCGCGGCCAAATCTCGAGTGATCAGATAGCAAGCATTGCCAGTAAAGGGACCGATGTAAGCATTGAATCTGTATCCATTTTTGGTCGCTTGGGTCACGGGAATTTTTGCTCGGATGCAGTTAAATCTAATAAGGTCCCACTCTGCTGGTGCTGAAAGTGCGGTTTCTAACGCTGTGAGAAAGTCGTCATGGAAAACAACATCGTCTTCCAAAACCAAAGCAACGTCTTTTCCTGAAGCCAAGAAAGTTTCCCAAACACCTACATGGCTGGCGAACACGCCCATCTTACCCGGTAAGAGCGGTTGCCCCATATTCTCAGCATAGGCGGTTGCCTCTACGCGTCGCGACAAAAGCTCAGCCTGCTCTTTGCCATTTATGGCCTCAAATAGAGTGGCCTTGATACCCATGGAGGCCAGCTGGGCCTCCATTTTTGACCGCCTGTCGACGTCTTTGGGCAAATTGATCAACCAAATCCCTAGATTTTTCGGCAGTACCTTCACGAAAAATCGCTCCATTTCAATTGCCTGTTGCGCTGCACGTCACGCACAAGCGTTTTTCCAACCACTTTGTCAAAGTCATACCCAGGAATTTCGCCCGATCCTGGGCGGCGCGCCCAAATATCTTCTTCGCCGATCACATGGCCGGCAGGCAGGTCTTTGTCCGCGACAACAGATGCGCGCGCAAAGGCATAAACCGGTTCTTCTGCGTCTGTGCGTTGCTTGGGATTGTTGGCTGCTATCCAGATTTCACGCGAACGGTCAATGATATGACGCAGCTCTGAAGGGTCCATAGAGTTTATGATGTCCGGCCCCTGACGATACCGCGTGTCTGTATAGTGACGCTCCAAGATGCAGGCCCCCAACGCTACGGACGCCAAGGCCATTTCCGGACCAATAGAATGGTCAGAAAAGCCCACAACCGCATTTGGAAATGCCTCTTTTAAATCGGTCACGCCACGCAAGGAGACAATTTCCGGCGGGGACGGATAGAGGTTGGTGCATTCCAGCAGCGCATATTCAACACCAGCATCCTCCAGGATCGCCACAGAGCGCCGCATTGTTTCGATGGTCTGCATACCTGTGGACAGGATGACCGGTTTGCCGAAAGAGGCGATATGACGGATCAGAGGAAGGTTGTCCGCTTCCCCAGAACCAATCTTGAAAGCTGGCACGCCGGCATCCGCAAGAAAGTCTGCAGCCCGTCGGGAAAACGGCGTGGAGATGAAAATCATACCGAGCTCCTCGGTATAGCGCATCAACTCCAGCTCTTCTTCGGCCGACAATGCGCATTGCTCCATGACTTCCCAGATCGAGACATCTGCGTTCGGCGGGAAAATCTCCTTCGCCTCATCGGTCATCTCGTCATCCACGAAGTGCGTCTGGTGTTTGACCATTTCACACCCGGACAAGGCAGCGAGGCGCACCATTTCTTTAGCAACACCAAGATCGCCACCATGGTTGATCCCAATTTCTGCGATCACGAGAGGGGGGTGATTTGGGCCAATTTCACGATTGCCGATGCGCATGTCTCGTCCTTTTTTGGGTCTTCCAAGAGAGACTTGAGTGCTATCGACTTCAATTGATGCTGTAAAGTTATTGCAGCGGCAAAGAAACGCCGATCAAGCGGCTGCACGGACCAAATTGCATCCGGCAGTTTTCGCAGCATACAGAGCATCGTCGGCTTCCTGAAGCGCAGCCTGAGCATTTTGAGCCTCTGACATATGGCCAATGCCGATGCTAACTGTCGTAACAATTTTGCTAACCGAAGTTCGAATTGGTGTGCGTGAAACGGTCGCTCGCATGCGTTCTGCGACCAATGCTGCGTCTTCGCGACTGGTGTTTGGAAGAAGGACAATGAATTCCTCGCTTCCAAATCGTGCGACCAAATCGTTGCGGCGTGTGTTGTTGATGAGGCGATGCGCGACCTCTCGCAGCACAACATCGCCAACAAAATGTCCGTGCGTATCGTTGATCGCTTTAAACTGATCTACATCCACCATCAAAATCGACGACTCTTCATCAGGTGCAAGAGATTGAAGGCGTTGGAAAAAATGTTGGCGTGTGACCGTTGATGTCAAAGCATCATGATCCACTGCATGCTGCAGTTTTTGAGACAACTGATGAAGCCGCAGAAGAAGCCGACCAGAGAAGAAGGACGCGACGGGCACGACGCAAAGCGGCAAAACGATTGAGGCAAGCACTGAGCGCGAAGACACGGGTAGGTCAAGCAGGCCGAAGACCAAACCGCAACACGTCGCAACGGCCGCAAGTGTCCAAAAAGCGGCAAAAACGACGATATGTTTGTGCGTGCGGATCATCGCAAACTCGGGGCTGTGAGAGAGTCCTTTTAGACCTACAACATGCCGCCTAATTTTCTTTTAAGCGCGGTGCGACTCGGTGCGCCCAAGGACCAGATCCGCACGCAGCCCTCCAAGGCGCTCACTTTTCCCGAGGCGCAGAATGCCCCCGTGGGCGCGCGCCACGTCCGCAGCGATTGAAAGGCCCAAGCCAACACCCATGCCTTTGTTCTGGTTGCGCGCAGGCTCAAGCCGCGCGAATGGCTTCAGCGCTTCGTCGTGGAACTCCGCCGGAATCCCCGGTCCATCGTCTTCCACACGCACGCGCAGGTAGCGGTCTGTGATTTGGACAGACACTTCAGCGCGGTTCGCATAGCGCACCGCATTGCCAATCAGGTTTTCGATTGCGCGGCGTGCTGTTGCCGGGCGCAAAGAGATCTGGCCGCTCCCCTGGATCTCGTGAATCGCCACCGGTGCGTCGGTGCGTTTAAAGTCGTCCACAATCGCTTGCACAAAGGCGACTGCATCGACTAGATCGTTTTCGTCCTCATAAACGCCGCGCGCAAAACTCAGAAACGCATCCAGCATAAGCTGCATTTCCTCGATGTCCTTTTCGAGTGGCTCACGATCCTCATCCTCGAGCAAGGACACGCCCAGTTTGAAGCGGGTTAACGGCGTGCGCAGGTCGTGGCTCACACCGGAAAGAAGGAGGGTGCGCTGTTCAATTTGGCGCTCAATACGCGCCCGCATGTCCAAAAATGCGCTGCCTGCAGCACGCACTTCGACAGCGCCGCCTGGCGAATAAGGCACGTTTTGACCTCGGCCAAACGCTTCTGCCGCCGCAGCCAGCCGTTTGATTGGACGCAATTGATTGCGCAGATAAAGGTAAGCCACGAAGGTCAGCAACGCGCCGAAGAACACCATATTTACAAACAATTGGTGCGAATTGGATGCGGAAACGCGACGACGGTCAAACCGAACCACCAAATTTCCCTCAGGTCGCTGCATGAAGAGATTGACCCGCCCCTTTTCTGCGAGCTGCACAGCTGTGACCCCGGGGAGGTATCTTTTGAATTCTCGCGAGATGATGAAGGCTGAGAAGTCGTACCAGACACGTGTGTCCTGCGTTTCCAATTGATCGACATAGTCGATGCTCATTTCCAACGTGTCGAGGATGATGGGCAGGGCTTCAGGGACGGTTTCGACCGCATCAAGCCCCTCCAGAACCAAAAAGACTTCACGGGTAACCGCTTGAGTCATTTGTTCGGTCACGCCCTCAAAATGCCGGGTGATCAAACCGAATGACACCACAAGTTGCAACAGCACCACGGGTAGGACGAGAATGAGCGCGGCGCGACCATAAAGGCTGCGCGGCATATAGTGTTTGAGCCACTTAAAAAACATGCGTAGACCTTGCCCCATCATCGTCGCTAGAGAGGAAGACCATGGACGCCCAAATGTTGGCTTTCAACCCCGAACCAGGTGTTGCAGAGGTGGTGGAGCCCAATGTGCGGCGCATCCTTGCGCCCAATCCGTCTCCCATGACATTCCGTGGTACAAATACTTATCTTGTGGGCGAGACCGAGCTCGCGGTGATCGATCCGGGCCCAGACAACGCACAGCATTTAGAGGCTATTCTGGCAGCGCTCGAGCCAGGACAATCCATCACCCACATTTGTGTGACACATGCTCATCTCGATCATTCCCCGCTGGCACGGGCGCTCTTTGACCACACGGGCGCACCGATTCTAGCGTTTGGCGGTCCCGAATCTGGACGCAGTAGCGTCATGCAGGCCTTAGCGCAAACTGGTTTGGTAGGAGGCGGGGAGGGCGTGGACAAAACCTTTGCCCCAGATGTGCTGGTTAAAGACGGTGACGTGATCCAAGGGCCAGACTGGAAGCTGGAGGTGATTCACACGCCGGGCCATTTTGGCAACCACATTTCCTTCGCATTGGGTGATATTTGCTTTGTTGGCGATCATGTCATGGGATGGGCCAGTTCTTTGGTGTCGCCGCCGGACGGGGACCTCACTGATTTCATGGCCTCTTGCGAAAAATTGCGCGCCCGGTCTTGGCGGGTCTTCCACGCGGGCCATGGCGCCCCCATCGAAAACCCCTCAGAGCGTCTAAAATGGCTGATGGATCACCGGCGCGCACGGGAGACTGACATTCTTGAAGCGCTTAAAGGAGGCTCTCGCACAGCAGAAGCGCTCGCAGCCCTGATTTACAAGGACACACCAGCCGAGTTGTTGCCAGCGGCCACTCGCAACGTTTTCGCGCACTTAATTGATTTACAAGGAAAAAGCCTAGTTGAAGCCCTTGGCGACCTGCGCGCAGACACCGTTTTCAGGCGTCTCTGAAACTTTTTTTGTAGAAATTCAAAAAACTTCAAAAAAGCCTCTGGACGTCCCCGAAAACCATAGTTATACCCCGCCACATCTTCAGAGACACACTCTGACAGACACAAAATGTTCCGGCGTAGCTCAGCGGTAGAGCAGTTGACTGTTAATCAATTGGTCGTAGGTTCGATCCCTACCGCCGGAGCCATAAAAAGCCCTTAAGTCGAGAAGACTTGAGGGCTTTTTTGCATTTGAATCTCAAATACAGAGACACAGCCACCATCAGGACCTGCACCTGAGACGTGATGCGTGAGTTGGCTGTTTTGCCAATAAGGCCTGGTCTTCACCACGTTTGTGAATGACCTTGCAATGAGCTGATTTGATTGACTCTTAGGTGCCGTGCAGGGAACCATCAAAACAACACTGCATCTCTTCAATAGCGAAGGCGAGATATGACATTTGTCCGAGACCCATTTGTTCATTTTTTCCTGCTTGGCTGCGTCATTTTTGGCTGGTTCTATGTCCTCAACCCAACGTCCGAAACACCCGAAAACCCCAAGGAGATTGAGATCTCAGAGCAGGTGTATGACGTTTTGCAAACAAGATTTGAGGCGCAAATGCAGCGGTCTCCCACCGAAGAAGAAGCACTTGCTTTGGTGAATCAATACATTCGACAGGAGGTCTTGGTACGTGAAGCTTTGGCCCTTGGCTTGGACCAAGGTGACGGGATTGTGCGCAACCGGATGGTCCAAAAAATGGCCTTTTTGACAGAGTCTGCGGCCCAATCGGCCGTACCGGACGATGCCACCCTCACAGACCATATAGAAGCCTACCCGGACCGCTTTCAGAGCCCAGCAAAGATAACCTTCGAACAAGTCGGCATTTCACCGACCATGTCTCAAACCGAAGTCGCGGGACTCCTAACAAAGCTCAATGCAGGGGAAGCACCGCCAGCGGATGGGATTTCCTCCATGCTGATGCCCAAAATGGAACGGGCTGACCAGCGTCAAATCGATGGAACCTTTGGTCGTGGCATGTTTTCACAACTGATCGGGTTGAATCCAGGACAATGGGGTGGCCCGGTTGTTTCTGGCTATGGGACCCATTTGGTGCGCGTTGCGGAGTTTGTCGAACCGACACCGCTTTCATTGGACACAGTTCGCGACAAGGCCATTGCAGATTGGCGAAATACACTGGCCGCTCGGTTGCGGGAAACCAATGAGGCGACGCTTCTTTCCCAATATACCATTTCGCGCCCAGATGCGGAGACATTGCAGCGATGGATCGCTCAATGAGATGGTTGCAAGCCATGGTGTTGTCGTTGGTCACGTGGGGGGCTGCACACACTGCGTCCGCGCATGAACTTGATCCCGGCTATCTCGATATTCGCGAGGTAGAAAGCGGCGCCTATCAGATTTTTTGGCGCAAGCCGGATGTGCAAGGCCGAGCGATGATGATTGACGCCTCACTGCCCCGGGGATGCACGCCGCATACGGGCCCGGCACCTCAGTTTGATGGCGCGGCTTGGGTCTCGCATTGGACTGCTGTTTGCGAAACGCATCTGTCAGGGCAAGAAATCACGATCAGCGGCCTGCAGAGGCAAAGCACGGATGTTCTGCTGCGCTATCAGCCCTTGGAACACGGTGGCACCACACTTCGCCTCACTCCTGTTGAGACTTCGGCCATTCTTCCAGACACCCCGTCGGTCGCGCGGATTTTCTGGACCTACATCCATCTTGGTTTTGAGCACATTCTGGAAGGCTTGGACCATCTATTGTTTGTATTTGCGCTTGTGATGTTGATCCCGAGCACCAAACATTTGATCGGCGCCATCACCGCCTTCACAATCGCGCACAGTATTACACTGGCGTTGGCGGCCCTTGGTCACATGTCCGTTCCCGGTCCTCCCGTCGAAGCCATAATAGCGTTGTCTGTTGTTTTCTTGGCTGTCGAGATACTCCGACAAGACAAGGCGACCACAGGCCTGGCAACACGCGCGCCCTGGATTGTGGCCTTTTCTTTTGGCCTCCTACACGGCCTTGGATTTGCAGGTGCGCTTGCGGAAATCGGACTGCCTGACAGTGATGTTGCCATGGCCCTGTTTGCCTTTAATCTTGGTGTTGAGGCGGGGCAGCTTACATTTGTTGCAGTGATCCTGTCCGTCGGTTGGACTGGCCGGCAAGCAATCAGAGCATTTGGCTCCATTTCCGCGCATGTGCCTCGAATGGCAAACATGGTCGTTGGATATGCGATCGGTGGGGTGGCTACGTTTTGGTTGGTGGAGCGCCTGCATGGGTTTTAGAAGACACCTGGTTAGTGCAAACGCTCTGGCCGCCTGTTTGATTGGCGGGCTGGTCCCAGGCGTTGCAACTGCCTGTGCCTTTCACGGATATGAGCCCCAACCCACTCTTGTTGAGCGCATGATATCGGCAGATCACATTGTTCTAGCGCGCCCTGCAGAAGAAAACGCCTTTCGATACGAAGTGACTGACGCATTGCGATCGTCAGGCACTTCTGTGGTTTTGCCAATGCTTGTAGACAGCAGCACACGCCGGTTGCTGCGCCTGCAACCAAATGCGCAAGTCCTGTTTGCCCGGGACGCAGACACCGAAGTATGGCATCGCCTGATCACAGTGGACGCATCATTTGCCCCCATTCTGAAAACCATTCAGGACCGTCTTCCAGAGTGGGAACAAGATCCCAAAAGGCGGGCGAGCTATTTTGCAAGCCACTTGAACCATTCAGATAAGAGAGTTCGTACACTTGCGCTAAGAGAGCTCGATCTCGCTGAGTACGGCACATTGAAAGGTCTCAATTTGGATGTGGATGCCGAGACGCTGCAGTCACAACTTGATACGATTACCGAAATGGATCTGCGCGCAATTCGAATACTGCTTATGGGGCTGGCGCCTGCCACGCCGGAGCTGTCCACCTTTTTGAGGTTTCGAGCAACACAGGGACTGGCGCATGAGAGCGAGATGCTTGGGGCTTACGCTCTCAGTTTGATCGCGCTTGAAGGGGTGGGGGGGATAAACTGGCTAGATGCCATGCTAATGAGCAGTCCGCAAAACACGTATAATACGCGCAGCGCCCTTGTGCAGGCACTCGCCATGCATTTTGAAACCGGCGATGCAGAACTGCGTCGCACAATTTCGGATGTTTTGTCCGCTCGTGTGCTGTTTGATCCAGACCTCGCCTATGTGGTGTCTCTGCAGTTTTCAGCCATCTCTGTGAACGCTGGCTTAGAGATACCGGACACCGACATCGACGCCGATCCAGCCCTAGAAGCCCTGCAAGCCCTAGAGGTCAGTAAATCGATACCATTGCGGATGTAAGTGGCGGAGAGACAGGGATTCGAACCCTGGGTCCCCGTGAAGGGACAACGGTTTTCGAGACCGCCCCGTTCGACCACTCCGGCACCTCTCCGTCCGATAGACCGTGGTCTTGGTGAGGGCGTCGTTTAATCGGGATTGTGATGTGGCGCAAGTGGGATTTGCATTGTTTTGTCCAACAAAAGGATTAGCTTGACCCTATGCAAAAGACCTCTGCCCGCGTGGCCCCGATTGACTATATCAAAAACCGGCTGTTCCTGCTGGCTCTATCGGCTTTGACCTGCGTATTTGCGCTGATGTCTGCCGCGCAGGCGGCTGATCGCGCCAAGGTGGAGGCCTTTTTGAAAGTCACCGGATTTGATGTGGCGATCGACTCAATAGCCTTGTCTGCAACTTCTGCGCCGGACCTCTTGGGCATGAACCAGGGCGACTTTGGCGCGCAATGGACGGCAATGGCGGAAGATGTGTTTGACACGGATTTCATGCAGAACCGCGCGCTGGATATTCTCGAAGCCACGCTGGAGGACGATCTGTTGGCGCATGCGGCGGCGTTCTATGCGTCGGACTTGGGGCAGCGTTTGGTGGACGTGGAAAACAGCAGCCATATGGCGGACGACGAAGAAAAGGACCTGGTGGGCAATGCCATGCTTGCGGATCTAGAAGCCAAAGATGATCCACGTGTCGATCTGTTTCGCCGTATGAGCGTCGCAATTGACCCAAATGACATTGGCCCTAAGGCAATGACAGAAATTCAGGTGCGTTTCATTCTGGCGGCCTCCTATGCCGGAGTTATCGAGCTGCGTACAGACGAAGACGGCCTGCGTGCGCTGCTGAACGAAAATGCCGAGGAGATGGCCGAAGCCATTGAAACCTCGTCGCTCGCCAATGCCGCGTACACGTACCGGGATTTCACACTGGAAGAGCTGGTGGAATATACGGAGGCGTTGGAGCATCCTGACATGATGACCGTGTATGAGCTGATGAACGCGGTGCATTTTGAGGTCATGTCCAACCGTTTTGAGGCCCTGGCGCTGCGCATGGGCGATATTCAGCCAGTTCAGGACCTCTGAGACCACAGACGCCCTTAAAAAACGGGTTGACTTAAAAGGTTTTCCACAGGATAAGCGCGCATCCGGCGTGAAGTGTGCACTTTGCGCCTGATTTTATTGTAACACAGCCCCCAAAAGGGGCGCGCTGTTTGAGGTGGCATCTGCCAAAACGCTGGAGCTTACGAGCAAAGGGACCGAAGGACGCGACAAGATCGAAGGAATAGGACATGTTCGCAGTCCTGAAGACCGGCGGCAAACAGTATAAAGTACAGGCAGGCGACGTCCTGCGTGTTGAAAAACTGGCTGCAGACGCTGGCGAAAAGATTCAATTCAACGAAGTGCTGATGGTTGGCGGTGACACCACCGTTGTTGGCGCTCCTTTCGTTGAAGGCGCAGCCGTGCAGGCAGACGTGATCGACCAGATCAAAGGCGAAAAGCTGATCAAATTCGTGAAGCGTCGTCGTAAGCACAGCTCCAAGCGTACCGTGGGCCACCGTCAGAAACTGACTCTGGTTCGCATCACCGACATTCTGGCCTCCGGCGCAGACAAATCCGGCGTGAAAGCCGCGATCGGTTCCGGTTCCGTTTCTGCTCCTGCAGAAGCAGCACCAGCCAAGCCTGCCAAAGCTGCCAAGAAAGCCGAAGCTCCTGCCGCAGATGCAGCTGCAGACGATCTGACCGCCATCAACGGTGTTGGTCCGGCTGCTGCCAAAAAGCTGGTAGAAGCAGGCATCTCCACCTATGCTGCTCTGGCAGCCGTGGACGCAGCGACTTTCGAAGGCACCAAAGTGAAGCCTGAGTGGGTTGAACAAGCCAAAGAACTGGCGAAGTAAGAGACTATAGGAGACTAACGATATGGCACATAAAAAAGCTGGTGGTAGTTCCCGTAACGGTCGCGACTCCGCAGGTCGCCGTCTTGGCGTGAAAAAATACGGTGGCGAGAACGTCATCCCAGGCAACATCATCGTGCGTCAGCGCGGCACCAAGATGTGGCCGGGTGAAGGCGTTGGCATGGGCAAAGATCACACCATCTTTGCAACCGTCGACGGCAACGTGAAGTTCCACAAGGGCCTGAAAGGCCGCACCTTTATTTCGGTTCTCCCGGTGGCGGAGGCCGCTGAATAAGCCGAACCCGTAAAGGTTATGAGACATATAGGGGCCGGCTGACAAAGCCGGCCCTTTTTCTTTTTTGAGTTTTGAGATCCGACATGAGCGTCGCCGTGATCAGTTTTAGCGTTTTTGCCGCAAGTCAGGTGGGCACACCTGGTCCTGCGAACATGGCGCTATTGGCCACCGGCGCGCGGTTTGGCTTTAAGGCAGCGCTGCCCTTTGTGGCAGGGGTGGCCTTGGGCAAGCAACTGATCATCTGGCCGATTGGGTTTGGCCTGATGGAACTGGCCGAGGCGGTGCCGGAGGTCTTTGCAGCGCTTAAGTGGATCAGCGCCGCTTACATTTGCTGGCTTGCCTGGAAAGTCGCCAATTTGCGGCTGTCTCCTGGCAGTGGTGAGAGTGAACAGCCGCCCGGTTTTGCTGCCGGTCTGCTGGTGCATCCGCTGAACCCCAAAGCCTGGGCGATGATTGTGGCGGGGTTCACAAATTTTGTCACACCCGCGACACCTGCCTTGCAAGCTACAGCGACCATCGCCATCTGCCTATTGGCGGCACAGGCGGTTTTTCATCCGATCTGGACCTACGCCGGAGACCAGATCGCCCGCACTGTGGCTGGCAAGCCCGCGGAAAAATATTTGATGCGCACTTTGGCCGCTTTGACCGTGGCCTCGGTGCTTTATGTGGTTCTTTGAGGAGGAGACCGCGATGAAATTGGACACCATCGTCAATCAGCCCGTTATTGAAGCAGAGCGTTTTGTTTTGCGCCCGCTGCGCCGATCTGACCAGGGCCTGATCGAGATGCACACCGCGGATCGGGAGCTGGCGCGACTAACCGCGTCGATCCCGCACCCTTTGCCGCCGGGATACATTGAGGCCTTTATCAACCGCGCGCAATCTGACGATCGTGTGCAAGACGTGTGGGCCTTTGATGGCAGCGCTGATGGCCAACCTGAGGTAATGGGCCTGATCGGCCTGACCCGTGTGGACGAAGGGCAGGTCGAGATTGCCTATTGGATTGGCAAAGCCTTCCGCAACACCGGTCTGGCCTCAGAAGCGGTCCGCGCCATGATCGCGGCCAACCCGCTCAACAGCACCACGATCTTCGCCTCGGTGTTTCAGGACAACCCGGCCTCGGCCCGCGTGCTGACCAACTGCGGTTTCCAATACCTCGGCGACGCCGAAAGCTTCTCGCTGGCGCGTGATGCCACTGTGCCAACCTGGACATATAGTTTGAAACTGGATTGAGCCTTGCCGCGCGGCAAGGTATGAGCGCAACACGCGCCGAAAAAGGACCAATGATATGAAATTCCTAGACCTTGCCAAAGTCTACATCCGTTCCGGCGGCGGCGGCGGGGGCTGCGTGTCCTTCCGACGTGAGAAATACATCGAATACGGCGGCCCTGATGGCGGCGACGGCGGCAACGGCGGCTATGTCTGGGCTGAAGCGGTTGAGGGGCTCAACACCCTGATCGACTTCCGTTATCAGCAGCACTTCTTTGCCAAAAACGGCCAGCCCGGCATGGGCAACCAACGGACTGGTAAAACCGGCGACGACATCATCTTACGTGTGCCAGTGGGCACTGAGATCCTCGATGAGGATCAGGAAACCGTGATTGCCGACCTGACCGAAGTTGGTCAGCGTGTGCTGCTGGCTAAGGGCGGCAACGGTGGCTTTGGCAACCTGCACTTCAAGTCATCGACAAACCAAGCGCCACGCCGCGCCAACCCGGGCCAACCCGGAGTTGAGCGCACCATCTGGCTGCGCCTGAAACTGATTGCTGACGTCGGCCTGCTTGGCCTGCCTAATGCGGGCAAATCTACTTTCCTGGCTGCCACGTCCAACGCGCGTCCTAAAATCGCAGACTATCCCTTCACCACACTGCACCCCAATTTGGGTGTGGTCGGGGTCGATGGTGTTGAATTTGTCGTTGCCGACATTCCAGGCCTGATCGAAGGGGCCAGCGAGGGCAGGGGCCTTGGCGATCTGTTCCTTGGTCACGTCGAGCGCTGTGCAGTGCTTTTGCATCTGGTGGACGGCACCTCCGGCACACTGCTGGAAGACTACAAAACCATTGTGCAGGAAATCACCAACTACGCCGACATTCTCGCGGACAAACCTCGCGTAACGGTGCTGAACAAGATCGACAGTCTGGATGCTGAGGAGCGCGTGTTCCTCAAGGAAGAGCTGGAAGCCATCGCTGGTGGTGAGGTGATGCTCATGTCCGGTGCCAGCCATGAAGGCACCACTGAAGTGCTGCGGGCTCTGCGGGCGCAAATCGACGATGACCGTCTTCGTCAAAAGATCGAAGAGGCTGAGGAAGCCGAAGAGGAAGAGGCGCCGTGGCAACCCTAAGCACTGCAAAACGGGTTGTGATCAAAATCGGGTCGGCACTGCTGGTCGACCGGACCTCTGGGTTATTGAAAGATGCGTGGCTCAAGGCTTTGGCCGAGGACGTGGCCATGCTTAAGGCGCGCGGCACCGACGTGGTACTGGTGTCATCCGGCTCCATCGCCTTGGGGCGCGGCGCGCTTAAACTGCCCAACGCCGACCTGTCTCTGGACCAATCTCAAGCCGCCGCCGCGGTGGGCCAAATCCGTCTTGCCCGCGCCTATGAGGAGGCGCTTGCGCCTTACGCTATCACCACGGCGCAAGTGTTGGTCACTTTGGAAGACAGCGCCAACCGCCGCCGTTATCTCAACTCCCGCGCCACTTTGGATCAGCTTTTGACCCTCGGCGTTGTGCCCATCGTGAATGAAAACGACACGGTGGCGACTGATGAAATCCGCTACGGCGACAATGACCGTTTGGCGGCGCAAATCGCGCTGACCACCGGTGCGGATCATCTGATCCTGCTTTCGGATGTGGACGGGTTCTACACCGACAACCCCATGACCAACCCTGAAGCGAAACGCTTTGAAGTGGTGGAAAAGATCACACCAGAGATCGAAGACATGGCTGGTGAGGGCGTATCCGGCCTGTCCAAAGGCGGCATGATCACAAAGCTGATGGCGGCCAAGACGGCCACTGCTGGCGGGTGCGCCATGGCGATCACCGAAGGCTCGGCGTTGCGTCCCATTCAAGCGCTCGAAGACGGGGCCAACGCCACATGGTTCCTCGCGCAAGGCACGCCACAACTGGCGCGCAAACGCTGGATCACCTCGATGAAGCCGCAAGGCGCATTGGTCGTTGACGCAGGCGCAGCGAGTGCCTTGACGTTCGGTAAGAGCTTGCTGCCGGCAGGCGTCACGACCGTCAGTGGGGACTTCGAGCGTGGCGATCCGATCGAAATTCGGGACGCCTCAGGTCACCGGTTGGGGCAGGGGTTGGCAGCCTATTCCTCCTTTGAGGCTGATAAAATCAAGGGCCGCCACAGCCGAGACATCGAAACTCTACTGGGCTATCCGGGCCGCGCTGCCCTGATCCATCGGGATGATCTGGCACTTTAAACTTCAATTGGCCATAAATATCCTCGTCGAAGGCGACAACGACCACCCTTAGCAAAGGACTGAACCGATGAAAGACATCGCAGACATCCCCGCCCTGATGGCCCAGATTGGCGCAAACGCCAAAGCGGCAAGCGCGGAACTGGCCTTTGCTCCGCCGGAAATCAAACGCGCGGCGCTGGAAGCGGCAGCCGATGCCGTTTGGTCCCGTCGCGCTGAGATCATTGAGGCCAACAAGAAAGATCTCGAATTTGGCCGCGACAAAGGTCTGTCAGACGCGATGATGGACCGCCTGATGCTGGACGAAAACCGCATTGAAGGCGTCGTCACCGGTCTGCGCACCGTAGCCGCACAGGATGATCCGGTCGGGGAGGTGCTAACTGAATGGGACATGCCGTCTGGCCTCAATATTCGCCGTGTGCGCACGCCCCTAGGCGTGGTCGGCGTGATCTATGAAAGCCGTCCCAATGTGACGGCCGATGCAGGTGCGCTGTGCCTGAAATCAGGTAACGCAGTGATCCTGCGCGGGGGCTCGGAGAGCTTTCACAGTTCCAGCGCCATCCACGCGTGCTTGGTCGATGGGCTCCAGTCTGTTGGACTGCCGGAGGCCTCCATCCAGCTTGTGCCCACCCGTGATCGTGCGGCGGTGCAGGAACTGCTGACTATGGTTGACACCGTAGATGTGATTGTGCCCCGTGGCGGCAAAGGCTTGGTTGGCCTCGTGCAGCGCGAAGCCCGCGTGCCGGTTTTTGCGCACCTTGAAGGCATTGTGCACGTCTACGTAGATACCGCCGCTGATCCGCAAAAAGCCATGGATGTGGTAATGAACGCCAAGACGCGGCGCACGGGCATCTGTGGCGCGGCGGAATGCCTGCTGATCCACGAAAGCCTTGTGGATGGTCTTGGTGCCGCCTTGATCCAAATGCTGATTGAAGCCGGTGTGCGTGTGCATGCGGATGAAACACTGGCCAAGATCGATGGGACCATTTCCGCCACCGCGGACGACTGGGGCAAAGAATACCTCGACATGGACATCGCGGCCAAAGTGGTTTCGGATGTGGACGGCGCCATCGCGCATATCCGGGAATATGGGTCCAACCACACCGACTGTATTCTCACAGAAGATGATGCCACCGCAGCGCGTTTCTTTGAACGTTTGGACAGCGCCATTCTGATGCGCAACGCCTCTACCCAGTTTGCCGATGGCGGTGAATTTGGCATGGGGGCTGAAATCGGCATCGCCACCGGAAAAATGCACGCGCGCGGCCCTGTTGGCGCAGCCCAACTCACCAGCTTCAAATATTTGGTCGAGGGCAACGGCACAACCCGCGCCTAAGAGCACCATAAAGTACAAAAAGAAAGGCGCCTCATAGGGCGCCTTTTTTGTTAGAAAGTAACTTCCAAACTCATCTCGGTACGTTGCAGACCAAGGTGGCGTCCCAGCATAGTGACGCCTTGTGGCAGCAAACCAAATTGAACCTTGGCCGGCACGAGGTGTTCTGGAATTTCCCCTTTGGAGATCGGATCCCAAAGCGCATCATCCGCACGCAGTTTTTCGCTTTCTGCCAGCAACAGCCATTTGTCGCCGTCTTTGGTGACCGTTACAGTGCCCCCAAACGGCATCGCAGTATCAAAGCACATGAGCGTCAGGAACGCCAAGCGCAACTCGGACCGTGTGACAGCGCCCTCAATCTCCCAGTAGGTCGACACACGCGAACTTGGCGCGAGGCCTTGAATGATAGATTGAATTTCCGCTTCGCCCACCATTTGCGCGTCCCCAGGCTGGCCAAAAGCCACGCGAAACAGGCGAATGCGCGCGTTTGCATTGTGCACGCTGTCGGAAATCATTTCCATTTCCGGGCCTTTGGCGTCGCCGGTCAAAGCGATCAACTCCAGGCCGTTGCCAATTGCCCCAACCGGGCTGATTAAATCGTGGCAGATTCGCGACCCTACCAATGCTGCGAAATCCGTATTATGTGACATGCAACTTTCCTTTACTGCATGAGCGCCCCATGAGCGATCCAAACTCTGACCTCAACGCCTTCCTGGAGCCAGGCATGTTGGTGACACACCCAAACCAACCCGATTGGGGGCTGGGACAGGTGCAATCCAACATCGGTGGCAAGATCACGGTCAATTTCCGTGACGCAGGCAAGGTGGTCATCGATGGATCTCATGTCCTTTTGATGCCCGCCACAGAGACGTAAAATCGTTAACAAATAGTGCATGCGGTGAAAAAATCGTCAACAGATCAGTTGTTTGGCATGTGGTTGATTTTCGCCGATGCGCCGCCTAAAACACCCGGAAACAAGAGGAAACCGCCTCCTGATGAGTGCGCACACCCCAGAATTTATGGTTAAACTCGCTGAGGATGACGCGGAGCTTCAGGCGGCGCAACGTCTGCGGTATCGTGTTTTTGTGGAAGAACTGGGTGGCTGTGGTCCTATGGTAGATCACGGTGCACGGCTCGAAAAAGATCAGTTTGACCCGTATTTTGATCACCTAATCCTTAAGGATCTGGCACGCTCAGCGAACCCATTGGATCAGGTTGTCGGTGTGTATCGGGTGTTAAGAGGTGATGCAGCGGCGGAACTTGGCCGATTTTACTCCGAAGATGAATATGACCTCAGTGTCCTGAAATCCTCCGGCCGCAAACTGCTGGAATTAGGCCGCTCGTGTCTGCACGAAGATTATAGGGGGGGGGCCGCCATGTTCCACCTCTGGAACGCGCTTGCAGGTTATGTGGCAGAACATGACATTGAAGTACTGTTTGGCGTCGCAAGTTTTCACGGCACTGACGTTGAGGCGTTGGCACAGCCTTTGTCACTGTTGCACAGCCGCCATCTCGCGCCAGAGGACATCCGCCCCCGTGCCCAAGCGGACGTGTTCCAAACCATGGACCTTGTCTCTGAAGACCAAATTGACCGGCGTGCCGCCATGCTGGCGGTGCCACCGTTGATCAAAGCCTACTTGCGCCTAGGCGGTTTTGTGGGCGAGGGGGCTTTCCTTGACCATGCGTTCAACACCACGGACGTCTGTCTGGTCCTCGACACGGCACGGATGAATGAGAAAAACCGCGCTCTTTACACTAAGGAGCGGAACCTGTGAGCGTTTGGGAGAGCGAAGAAGGCTATCCGGAGCCACTCAAACTGGGATTTGGCGACGTAGTGCGGGCCATTGTACGTGGATTCCCCTTGGCAATTTTGGTATTTGGCTGCCTGCTCCTGCTCTTGCTCCTTCGCTTGATCGAAAAACCTCTGTTTGGTCTGCGCCGCCCTTGGACACCCTACATCACGCAATTTGTCTGCCGTAATGCGTTTCGACTGATGGGCATCCGATTTGCTGTTCATGGCACACCAATCCGAGATCGTGGCGCGGTGGTCGCCAATCATTCATCCTGGCTGGACATCTTTTCGCTGAACGCCGCACAGCAGGTCTATTTTGTTTCCAAGGCTGAGGTCGCCAAATGGCCCGGCATTGGCTGGCTCGCAAAAGCCACTGGTACAGTGTTCATCCGCCGCGACCGTCGCGATGCGCGCGCGCAAAAGCAAATCTTCGAAGACCGCCTTTTGGCCGGGCATCAATTGTTGTTCTTCCCAGAAGGCACCAGCAGCGACAGCTTGCGGGTTTTGCCATTTAAAACAACACTTTTTGAGGCGTTCTTTGACCCGAGACTGAAGGACTTCATGCTGATTCAGCCGGTCACGGTGCACTATCAGGCACCCAAAGGCGAAGAGGCACGGTTCTATGGCTGGTGGGGCGATATGGACTTTGCCCCGCATCTTTTGTCCACATTGGCTGCCCCCCGTCAGGGGCGCGTTGACGTGATTTATCACGCGCCTTTAAAGGTGGCTGACTTCACCAATCGCAAGGCGCTGGCCAAATCGGCGGAGGATCAAATCCGCACAACACTGAAAGAACGCTTTGAATAATCGGCGCGGCCCTGCATTTTATGGGCCATACCCCCTTGCGCGCCGCCAAATCCTGCTGTAAACGCGCGCCATTCAAACCCGCAGGCGGGGTTTGGGTCGGGCAGGGGAGACATCCCTGTCAATCCGCCGGTTGGAGTTCCCTGATCTAGGGGCGCTCTCACTTCTCCCCGCCAAGGCGTAAACCGGAAAAGGAAATACAAGCATGGCTCTTCCTGAGTTCTCCATGCGCCAGCTGCTGGAAGCAGGCGTACACTTTGGTCACCAAACACAGCGTTGGAACCCACGCATGGGCCCGTTCATCTACGGCTCCCGCAACGGCATCCACATCATGGACCTCACCCAAACTGTTCCAATGCTGGACGCAGCTCTGAACGCTGTTCGTGACACCGTTGCAAAAGGCGGCCGCGTTCTCTTCGTTGGCACAAAGCGTCAGGCCGCAGCGCCGATCGCAGATGCCGCAGAGAAATCCGCGCAGTACTACATGAACCACCGCTGGCTCGGCGGCACGCTGACCAACTGGAAAACCGTGTCCCAGTCCATCAACCGTCTGAAAGAGATCGACGAGAAGCTCGCGTCTGGCGCAGAAGGCCTGACCAAGAAAGAGCGTCTGGGCATCGAGCGCGACCAGGAGAAGCTGCAAGCGTCCCTCGGCGGTATCCGCGACATGGGCGGCGTTCCTGACCTGCTGTTCGTCATCGACGTGAAAAAAGAAGCACTGGCCATCGCAGAAGCCAACAAGCTGGGCATCCCAGTTGTGGCTGTTGTGGACACCAACTGCTCCCCAGACGGCGTTGACTACATCATCCCAGGCAACGACGACGCGTCCCGCGCGATCGCACTGTACTGTGATCTGGTTTCCCGTGCCGCGCTGGACGGCATGACAGCACAGCTGGGCGCTGCTGGCGTAGACCTGGGTGAGTTCGAAGCTCCGGTTGAAGAAGCCGTTGCTGAAGAAGCTGCCGCAGAAGCGTAAGCTTCCGCCGTTACACATTTGACATGGGGGCAGGGTAGACCCGCCCCCACATTCCCAATTTCTGACGAGGAGAGCCGAAGATGGCGATCACAGCAGCAATGGTTAAAGAACTGCGCGAGATGACCGGCGCAGGCATGATGGACGCGAAAAAAGCGTTGACCGAAACCAACGGCGACCAGGAAGCAGCAATCGATTGGCTGCGCACCAAAGGTCTGGCGAAAGCGGCAAAGAAATCTGGCCGTACCGCAGCCGAAGGTCTGGTGGCCGTGAAGGTAGACGGTGGCAAAGGTGTTGCCGTTGAGGTGAACTCCGAAACCGACTTCGTTGGCAAAAACGCTGACTTCCAGTCCATGGTTGCCAACATCGCAGGCGCAGCGATCAACGTGTCCGACGTTGACGCGCTGAAAGCGGCGGATCTGGGCGGCAAGACCGTTGAAGAAACCGTAACCGACGCTGTTGCGACCATCGGTGAGAACATGTCCGTACGCCGCATGGCAACTGTCGAAGGCGACGTTGTGACTTCCTACGTGCACAACCCAGCAACCGACGGCATGGGCAAAATCGGTGTTCTCGTGGCGCTGAAAGGCGGCGACGAAGCATTTGGCAAGCAGGTTGCCATGCACATCGCAGCGGCCAACCCACAGGCTCTGGGCGAAGATGACCTGGACCCAGCGGTTGTTGAAAAAGAGAAAAACGTTCAGATCGAGATTGCACGTGAATCTGGTAAGCCGGAGCAGGTGATCGAGAAGATGATCGTAGGTCGCATGAAGAAATTCATGGCCGAAGTCACTCTGCTGGGCCAGAACTTCGTGATCAACCCAGATCTGACTGTTGCGGCAGCGGCTAAAGAAGCCGGCGCTGAAATCGTTGGCTATGTCCGCATGGAAGTGGGCGAAGGCATCGAGAAAAAAGAAGAAGACTTCGCAGCAGAAGTGGCCAAAGCTGCTCAAGGCTAAGTCCCTGCTTACATGTTCTAAGAAAGGCCGCTCCAGTTTGGAGCGGCCTTTTTTTGGCCTCCAATCATCACCCTGAAAACCTCGCAGATAGTAACCTGTCGCGGCGTTAGGCCATTTTTGCACGATGCAGCTAAGAACCTTCTTAGGCAGAAAAAAACGACGCCACCAGGAGATGACGTCGTTCCTTTTCTCCGACCTCCTAAACATGGGGATGGGGAGGCCACCGAAAATTGTCAGGTCCAGACCGAAATAAGCCCAACCCTGACACCGGGTTGATTACCGGTCGACCTAGAGAGCTTCGATATTGCGAAGATCAAAGCCGATTTGTTCCAAAGGCCAAAGCCACCACTCACGGAACGTCGTCATTTTGACATTCTGACAATTAACCAACAAGTCAGGTATACCATACTCGTGAACACAGTATGCGTCAGTTGTGCCCCTCGAGCAAGTAGATTTGCTTCATGAAGGAGGCTTTGAGCAACGCTTGGGCAGTTGTTTCAACATTCATCGCATCCCGTGCAAGGCGCAAGTGTTTCTCCACCGTGGCGGGAGTCCGGCCAATCAGAAGCGCAATATCCTGAATTGTTTTTCCGTCTCCAACCCACTCCAGAACCTCACGTTGGCGGTTGGTGAGTTCCCGCTCAGGATTTGCGTAGGGCAGGGACTGGATTTTCAAATGCGCCACATTGTTGATCAGCGTTATTTCCCGCCCACATTTCTCCCAAAGGGCGTCGAGCTCTTCCTGTGTCACGTTTTCCCGTGCGCCTAGCGAAATCGCACCTTTGGTGCGCGACGACACCGTGGGAAAGCTCACCGTATATCCTGCTTCAAGGCCGTAGCTGCGATTGAACTCAAACACTTCACGTTGTTTTTCACTGAGCTCGCCAGCATCGTAGGCTTCACGCGCCAGCCGCCAGCTTTGCGCGCCGGTATTTTCCAGCGTCCATTTCATCATCGGTCCATAGAAATATAAACCACCGCCAATGAATTGGTCCAAATAGTCTCGATCATACGTTGATAGAATGAAGAAGTCTTCGACGTCACCCAGAGACATACCGCTGCGATAGTTCGTGTAGCCGTAGATGATCTTGTCAAACCCAAAGGTTTCCAATTTCGCGCAATGCAAGTCCCAAAGTGCTTCCAAGCTACTTTGGTTCATAACCTCTTCGATATAATCTATCGTATCGTTCATTTTGACCTTCTTTTACACATAACACGGAGCCGCTCAGCCACCGGAGGCAGATCCGTTACAAAACTCTGTATGGGATTTACAACGCTCAGCTCATCCCCATGAACTTAACCAATAAGTTAACTTAAACACGTGATGGATGTCTATAGGGCGAACCGCTGTCTTTATCCGATAAAAACCTCAGTTTATACGCAGACTAAGCCTGCGCCGGGACCGGCGCAAATGATCGGGCAACCGTATGTCGACCTGCTAAATAAACAACATAATACCAATTATACGATTTAATATAACGGTGAGAAGCGCGTACCTAATGTTGCCAGCACACGCCCCTATTTGATTTAGAAGAACTTGACGCTGAAACTTAACATTCGTTTTTTCAACATCTTACAAACCGAAGTTTCCTATAGCTCGGTCACCCAAGCGCGTAACCAGCGCCACGTACGGTCCGTAGCGGATCATCCCCGCCATGAACACAAAGCGCCTTACGCAAGCGACCGATGTGAACATCCACGGTGCGACTGTCGACGTAAATGTCCCGGCCCCAAACGCGGTCCAACAACTGCTCGCGGCTCCAGACACGCCCAGGCTTCTCCATAAAGGTTGCCAACAAGCGAAATTCTGTCGGCCCAAGGCGCAGCGCTTCTTCATTGCGTGTCACGCGATGCGTTTCCGCATTTAGGATGATGTCTTCGTAAGTCAGCGTTTGGCCGACAGACGACGGTCGGACGCGCCGCAGCTGATTGCGCACCCGTGCCATCAATTCAATCACCGAGTAAGGCTTAACCACATAGTCATCCGCACCGGTTTCAAGGCCACGCACGCGATCCACTTCTTCAGACCGCGCCGACAACATGATAACCGGGATATTCTGCGTTTCAGCGCGCGTCTTAAGGCGCCGGCAAATTTCGATGCCAGAGGTACCCGGAAGCATCCAATCTAACACGATGATGTCTGGTTCAACTTCTTGCACCATCAGGAGCGCTGTATCGCCATCGGCAGCCACTTCAACGTCAAACCCTTCGGACTGCAAGTTGTAGCTCAGAACCTCACGCTGTGCCGGTTCATCTTCGACAACGAGAACGGTGGGATGATCTTTTGCCATCTGCTTTATCCTCTAAAGGCTTCTGTTACGCGTCCAAACGGGTGGCTTTGGGGCGGGCTTCGTCAGGCATGCTACCGGTCACCAGATAGATCACCTGCTCGGCAATCGCAGTGACATGATCGCCCATCCGCTCCGTGTTTTTTGCCATGAAATGCAAGTGCATACAGGGCGTAATGTAGCGTGGATCTTCCATCATAAATGTCAGGAACTCACGGAACAAAGCGTTGTACATTTGGTCGACGCTTTCATCGCGCTCCAGGACATCCCGTGCCATTTCAACGTCGCGCTGAATGAAGGCATCCAGAACATCTTTGAGCATCAATTGCACTTCATGTGCCATACGCTTGAGAGAGCCATTGGCGCCTTCGACCTGCTCCATGTGCACCAATACGGATGTCCGCTTGGCCATGTTTTTGGCATAGTCGCCAATACGTTCTAGGTTACCGGCAATTTTCATCACAGACAGCACGACACGAAGATCGACGGCCGCCGGTGCACGTAGCGCAATCAAATTTGCACACCGCTCATTGATCAATTCTTCAAGCCCATCAATGGCTTTGTCGGCGGCTCTCACTTGTGCTGCAAGCTCTTCGTCACGCGCAGCCATGGCGTTGGCGGCCTCACCTATCGCTGCCTCAACCAGTCCCCCCATTTTCATCACTTGGGCCTGAATGCCTTCCAGATCACGGTCGAAGGCGGACACAATATGTTGGTCGTTCATGGTCTCTCTCCTTAGCCGATCCGGCCGGTGATGTAGCTTTCGGTACGCTCATCATTCGGGTTAGTGAAAATTTGCGAGGTGTCCCCATATTCCACCAGGTTGCCGAGGTGGAAAAAGGCGGTTTTCTGGCTCACACGGGCCGCCTGTTGCATCGAGTGCGTCACAATCACCACCGAGTACTGATCGCGCAACTCGTCAATCAGCTCTTCGACCTGTGCTGTCGCAATCGGATCGAGCGCGGAACATGGTTCATCCATCAACAGTACTTCCGGCTCGGTCGCCACGGCGCGAGCGATACACAGACGCTGTTGCTGACCACCGGACAGACCGGTGCCTGGCGCGTGCAACCGGTCTTTCACTTCGTTCCAGATCGCACCACGGCGCAGGGATTTCTCCACGATTTCATCCAACTCAGCTTTGTTCTTTGCCAAGCCATGGATCCGCGGACCGTAAGCGATGTTGTCATAGATCGACTTCGGAAATGGGTTTGGCTTCTGAAACACCATGCCCACTTTGGCGCGCAGCTGCACCGGATCGACGCGTTTGTCGTAGATGTCTTCGCCGTCAATTTTGATGTCACCTTCAACGCGACACACATCAATTGTGTCGTTCATCCGATTGATGCAACGCAAGAAAGTTGACTTTCCGCAACCGGACGGACCGATGAAAGCCGTCACAGATTTTGCTTCGATATCCACGTTCACATCTTTGATCGCGTGGGTGTCGCCATAGTAAACCTGCACATTGCGGGCGGAGATTTTGGTTTCGTTCTGGTTCACGTCAGTCCCCAGTTTTGCTGTGTCGTACATGGGTAAGTGTCCTTAGCTTACCAGCGGCGTTCAAACCGGCGGCGCAGGAGTACTGCAAGAGTGTTCATCGAGACGAGGAAGATCAAGAGAATGATGATCCCGCCCCAAGCGCGTTCGTAGTAGGCCGGGTCAGCCCGTTTGGCCCATTCATAGATTTGTGCCGGCATCGCAGAATTTGGTGACATCAGCCCTTCGATCACGCCGCCGGGAGGATTGGAGGCAATATACCCCACCATCCCGATCAGCAGCAGCGGCGCGGTTTCGCCAAGCGCCTGCGCCAGACCAATGATGGTGCCGGTGAGGATGCCAGGCGCAGCCAATGGCAGCACATGGTGGAACACCGACTGCATTTTGGAGGCCCCCACCCCAAGCGCCGCATCGCGGATGCTTGGCGGTACGGCTTTGAGAGACGCACGGGTCGAGATGATGATCGTCGGCAAGGTCATCAGTGTCAGCACAAGGCCACCCACCAGCGGTGCGGATTGCGGCAAGTGCATGAACTGGATGAACACCGCTAGACCTAGGATACCAAACACAATGGATGGCACCGCTGCGAGGTTTGAAATGTTCACCTCAATCAAATCAGTCCAGCGGTTTTTCGGTGCGAATTCTTCAAGGTAGATCGAAGCCGCTACACCAATAGGCAACGCAAGGAACAGCACCACCAACATCATGAACAGCGACCCAATCATCGACACACCGATCCCGGCCTGCTCGGCGCGGCTCTCGGAGGCATCCGCGCCAAAGATAAAGGCCGAGTTGAAGGTTTTCTTCACCACGCCGATCTCTTTAAGCCCGTCGACAATATCAAGATGCTCTGCATCAATGTTCTTATCACGCGCCAGAAGCTCTCGGTGCACGCGGCCTTTCAGATAACCGTCCACACGGCTCGACGCGAGGAAACGGAACTCCACCGTCTGACCAATCAGCGCGGGATTGTCGATCACCGCCTGACGCACCTGCGCCGCCGCAGAAGCTGAAATCAGCGCCTTCATATCCTTGGACTTCTTCAGCGGAGTCTCAATGCCCGCATCCACAACCGCTTTCAAAACGGCTTTTTGGATCAAGGGGTTGTAGCCGAATGTTGAGACCTTCTTGATGTCGTCGATGTTGCGGTTGCCCTTTTTGTCAAGCTTGGACTCATCCAAATACACCGGCACGCTGATAAACGTTTGTTGAAACGCGCCAAGTCCGTTGCCCAGGATGGCAAACAGCAGCACCAGCAAGAAGATAATGCCCGTAGCAATCGCCGCCACGCCGTACATGCGGAAGCGTTTTTCAGCCGCATTGCGCTTTTTGGTGCGCGCGTCGATTTCATGCAGCGAGCCGGACTTGGGCGCGCCACCTGTGTTGGGAAGACTTGCGTCGGTCATTCGTACTGCTCCCGATATTTGCGCACAATGAAGAGCGCGAGCACGTTAAGGGCC
Organism: Paracoccaceae bacterium; assembly: GCA_014872815.1. GTDB lineage: Bacteria > Pseudomonadota > Alphaproteobacteria > Rhodobacterales > Rhodobacteraceae > Shimia. The sequence continues at coordinate 331,228 of WKFK01000014.1, read as the reverse complement.
AAGGTCAAAACAAAGAGGGTGATGCCCAAGGCAAAAGCCACCAGCGCCTCTGGCGACGCAAAGTCACTGTCGCCGGTCAGCTGGGACACGATTTTGGCGGTCACAGTGGTCATGGCTTCAAACGGGTTGAGTGAAAGCCGCGCCGCGGCCCCTGCCCCCATAACCACAATCATGGTTTCCCCAATCGCGCGGGACGCCGCTAGGAGCACCGCACCAACGATGCCCGGCAAAGCGGCGGGGATCACCACCTGTTTGATGGTTTCGGATTGTGTCGCGCCCAAGCCGTAAGAGCCATCGCGCATCGCTTGAGGCACCGCATTGATGATGTCGTCTGATAGCGAGCTCACAAACGGGATCAACATGATGCCCATGGCGATGCCTGCGGTCATCACCGCACGGCCGCCACCCATCCAGCCCAATCCATCTTGACCAAAGACCGACACCAACATCGGACCAATCGTCAACAGCGCAAACAAACCATACACAATGGTCGGGATACCTGCGAGGATCTCAAGCATTGGCTTGGCAATGCTGCGAATGCGCGGTGTGGCATACTCTGAGAGATAAACCGCCGCAAACAGTCCAATTGGAACCGCCACAATCAATGCGATGATCGAAATATAGAGCGTGCCCCACAACAGTGGCAGAATGCCCAGTTTGGAAGAGCCACCCCGGCCAGAGAAGCTCGGCGCCCATTCTGGCGAGAAGAAGAAGTCCAGCGCTGGATAAAGACGGAAAAACTCGATTGTGTTGAACACCAAAGACAGAACAATGCCGATGGTGGTCAGGATCGCCACCGACGCCGCCGCGATCAACAGCATCAGAATGCCCCGTTCAACCGCGTTGCGCGCTTTGTAGTCTTTGGTGCATTGCATCGCCGCAAACCCACCGGCCGCCAAAGCCACAATCAGTGCCAAGGCGGTCATCAACAGATTGCCGGTTGCATTCATGGCGCGGAAGGCTTGCGCCGCGTTCAAAAGTGACTGCGAAATCTCGCTTGTCACCACCTGGCCTGCCTCTTTCAGCAGCGCGGTCACAGCAACGCTGTCTGCATTTACGTCGGTCGCCAGGGCCGGGCTGATCACGCCAGCGGCGACCGCGTTCTCAATCCCCGTCGCGGTGCGGCGGACCTCCGCCATTACCAGGCCAATGTTGGACCCTTCTTTGATCTCACTTGCCGGGATCATGCCGGCAATGCTGTTTTGCAAAACCAGTGGCTGCGCAATCAGCCACACAGCGATCAAACCAAATGCTGGAACCGTGGCCTTCATGAACACGTTCCAACCGTAGTAGTTTGGCAGGGAGTGCAGCGAACGGACGTCACCACCAGCGCTGCTTAGCGCACGCTGTCTCCCAAAAACAAAGCCGACGACCGCAATCGCCAGCACAGATATAAAGAGCCAAAGAAGAGGCATTGGTCCCCCAAAAGTCTTGCATCAAGACTTGCTAAGTTGAGAAGAGGCGGCAACACACGCCGCCTCTTCGAAGGTCTTAAGCCATCGTGGCTTATTTTACATGCCGCCCATCACGGCTTCCGCCGCAACAGCTCCCTGAGTGTCGGCCAGCGCCGGATCGGACACCAGGCCGTACTCTGCCAGTGGGCCGTCGCCACCTGCGATCTCGTCGGAGATGAAGAATTCAGCGTATTCTTTCAGGCCTGGGATCACGCCGATGTGGGCTTTCTTCACGTAGAAGAACAGCGGGCGGGACACAGGGTATTCACCGGTGGAGATGGTCTCGGTGGAAGGCTCAACGCCCGCCATGGTCGCCACTTTCAGCTTGTCGGTGTTGTTCTCGTAGAAGGCCAGACCAAACACGCCGATGCCGTTTGCGTTGGCGTCGATGGAGGCCAGGGTCTCGGTGTAGTCACCGTCGATGTCTACGGCACGGCCGTCGGACATCACTGCCAGACACGCATCTTCTGCGTCATCTTCGGACATGCCAGCGGCCATCATGGCTTCAAAAGCGCCGGTGGCTTCACAGCCTGCGGCCACAACTTTTTCCTCAAACACTTCACGGGTGCCGTGCTTGGTGCCTGGGATGAAAGCCAGGATGTCCTCAGATGGCAGATCTGGGTTGAAGTCGGACCACTGTTTGTGTGGGTTGTCTACCAGTTTGCCGTCTACCATCACCTTTGGCGCCAGCGCGTTGAAGATGTCGGACTGGGTGAACTGGGTGTAGGCTGGGCCGTTCAGCTGGGAAGCGAACACGATGCCGTCATAGCCGATGCGGACTTCGATGATGTCGGTCACGCCGTTTTCGGCACATGCTTTGATCTCTTTTTCGCGGATTTTGCGGGAGGCGTTTGCCACATCGGTGTGCTCAGTGCCAACACCCTGGCAGAAACGCTTCAAACCTGCAGAGGAGCCACCGGACTCAACAACTGGGGTTGGGAAGTCAAAGTTCTCGCCGAAAGCTTCCGCAACGATAGAAGCGTAAGGCAGAACGGTGGAAGAACCGGCGACCTGAACCTGGTCACGCGCGGCGGCAGAAGTGGCAGCAACGGCCGCGATGGCCAGAGCAGAGGCAGTCAGTTTGACGGACATAAGTGTAACTCCATTTGATCCAGACTGTTCGTCGACAGTCTCGAGCGACGATCTAAAGTGCCTGGTCAAAGCTTTTGTGACGCCAATGTAACAGCTGTATGACAAATGACGTTTTTTATGACAGCCAAGTCAAAAGATGGACTAGGTCGCAGGCAACACCACGCTGAAAACACTGCCTTTTCCTAAAGTGCTCTCGATCTTCAAACGGCCGCGATGGCGGTTAATGATATGTTTTACAATTGCGAGTCCCAGACCAGTACCGCCCATTTCACGCGATCTGTGTGAGTCGATTCTGTAAAACCTTTCAGTCAGTCGCGTGATGTGAATGCTATCGATGCCGGGCCCGTTGTCTTGCACAGACACCATCCATCCATCCCCGCGCAACCCAAGGCGGCCGTGCACTTTGATCAAAGACACCTCTACCTGGGTCCCCTGCCCGCCGTATTTCAGCGCATTCTCTATGAGGTTGGTAATCACCTGCAAAAGTTGATCGGCATCGCCCGGGACAACGACGGGTGTCTCGGCATCTTCATACGTCACTGTGCTGTTATTGCTGTTCGCCAAAGGCGATAGGTTGCGCACAACGGAACGAATGATCTGGTCCAAATCCACCGGATCGGTTGGCCGCATCCGAGACACTTCTTCCACGCGGCTCAATGACAAAAGGTCTCCGACCAGCCGGTTCATCCGGCTTGCTTCGTCCGACATGATGTTGAGGAAGCGATCTGTTGCGGCTGGGTCCCCGCGCGCAGGGCCTTGCAACGTTTCCACAAATCCCAAAATCGCGGTCAATGGCGTGCGCAACTCATGGCTCACATTGGCCACAAAATCCCGACGCATTTGATCAAGCTGCTGGATCTCAGTGACATCCTGAAAACAAATCATCACACCTTTGGTGCGCATGGTGGGCGCAACAAGCCGCCCACCAGAGGCAGCCACCAAGTCTACCGGAGACACCGTAACATCAAATCGGTGTTCCTGTGGCCCATCATTATGCGCATAGATTGCGCGTTGACCTTTCCCATCCCTCAAACAGGCATCTACGGCGCTGTTGAGGCTCGGTTGACGAAACACCAAAATCAGGGGCCGATCATCATCCGCATGAGGGTTGAGTTTTACCGCCGCCTCATTTCCCGCAAGTATGCGCGCTTCCGCATCCACCAGCACCGCCGGCAGCGGCACGGCCTCAAGGTAGCTCTTGTAGAAATCACGCGGCATCGCCTTGCTCCCGTCTGTTCCGTTCTGCTTTGCCCAGCGAAGGGCACATCAACCCCACGGCTCAAACCGTTTTATTGTAACAGTTTTATGACAGAGCGTCTTTGACAGGGCAAAACCTGTCGTCAAACTTCGCGCAGACCCGCTTTGAAGCGTTTGGCGTTGTCCTGATAATGTTTGGCCGACATCGTCAGACCGGCAATCGCTGCGTCGTCCAGTAGACGTACCACCTTGCCAGGCGCGCCCATCACCAGACTGCCATCCGGAATTTCTTTGCCTTCGGTGATCAACGCCCCTGCCCCAATAAGACAGTTTTTCCCGATCTTCGCGCCATTGAGCACGGTCGCGCCCATGCCAATTAGGCTGTTGTCGCCAATGGTGCAGCCATGCAACATCGCTTTATGGCCAATTGTGCAGTTCTGACCGATCGTCAAGGGGTAGCCCGGGTCCGTGTGCATCACCGAGTTTTCCTGCACATTAGACCCTGCGCCCACCGTGATGGTTTCGTTATCCCCACGCAGCGTGCTACCGAACCAAACAGAGGTGTCCGCCTCAAGCACCACGTTGCCAATCACATTGGCATCCGGTGCCACCCAGCTGCTGTCGTCTTGTTTTGGAGCAATTCCATCCAACTCATACATCGGCATTAGGGCATCTCCTGAAATTCGCTCTGCAACCCGTTCACATGGCCTTGCAAGGCGGGCTGCTGTTCACGGCGCATACGTTCCGCCGCAATAATGGTCTTCAGCTGTGCCTCTGTGGCATCCAGATCATCATTCACCAGCACATAATCATAGGAATGCCAGTGGCTGATTTCATCCCAGCTTTTTTGCATCCGCTTATCGATCACGTCTTCACTGTCCTGCGCACGGCTCACCAAACGGCGGTGCAGTTCTTTGATGGAGGGCGGTAGAATAAAAATGGAGAGCGCGTGTTTGCCAAGGTCGGAGTTGCGGATCTGCGCCTCGCCCTGCCAGTCCACGTCAAACAGCACATCATTGCCGTTTTCAATGGTCTCGCGCACCGGACCTGCCGGGGAACCGTAGAAATTACCAAACACGTGGGCGTGCTCCAGCATTTCACCATCGGCCACCTGACTTTTAAACTCGTCTTCCGAGAGAAAGTAATACTCACGGCCATGTGCCTCACCGGGGCGTGGCGCGCGCGTGGTGGCGGAAATCGAAAAACTCAAACCCGGGTCCCATTCCATCAACCGCCGCGCGAGCGTTGATTTCCCTGCACCGGAGGGTGAAGATAAAATGATGAGCAGGCCACGTCGCTGAGTCATGTGATTATTCCACGTTTTGAACTTGCTCTCTCATCTGGTCGATCACGGCCTTGAGGTCCAGCCCAATCCGCGTCAAATCCACCGACTGTGCCTTGGAACACAGCGTATTGGCCTCTCGATTGAATTCCTGCATCAAGAAGTCGAGCTTACGCCCCACCGGGCTTCCTTGTGCCAGTAGGTCTTTGGCGGCCTGCACATGCGCCCGCAACCGATCCAACTCTTCCATCACGTCGGATTTCACAGCCAATACCGCCAGTTCCTGCGCCAGCCGGCTTTCGTCCAGCCCGTCCGCATTTTCCAGAACCCGCGCCAGATTGGCCCGCAAGGTCTCCGCCGCCTCTTCCCGCCGCGCTTCTGCTGCCTCTGCAGCCTGTTGGGTCAGATCAGACACCTGCTCCAACTGATCCGCGAGCACCGCTTCAAGCGCCTGACCTTCCCTGGCGCGCATCTGTTTGAAGCTGGCAATCAACTCCGGTAACTGCGCGGTGATCGCCGCCAACAAAGCCTTGCTGTCGGTTTCCTCAACCGCCTGTTCCATCACACCGCGTTGCGAAAGCAGATCACTGGCTTTGGACGGCGCCAGCGAAATGCCTTTGTCCATCGCCCGCTCTTCCACCGCCTGAAGCGCCGACAGGACCGCTTCCAATTGCGCGGCGTTCACCGCCAAAGCTCCGGTTTCATCATCTCGATTTATCCGAAGCGACAGGTTCACCGAGCCACGCGCCATGCCTTTGGACAGCGCACCGCGCACCGCTGGTTCCAGTCCTTCAATCCAATCCGGCACCCTCAAGCGCAGATCCAGTCCCTTCGCATTCACACTGCGCAGATCCCAGGTCCAGCTGTGTCCCTGCCCTTCACCCTTAAGGCTTGCGTATCCGGTCATCGACTCCAGCACGGGACGTCCTCCAGCAAATTCAGTTGTCCTTTAGGTAAATCTATTCAGAGGGTAAGAGCAACGTTAACGGCACAAACGGTTAACCATTGAAATCATTTTTTATCGCAAATCCGCTAAAATGTGAGATAACTGATTTACAAGTTGTTTACGACTTTGAGCAAACGGCAACAGAAACCGGCCCAAAGACGGACTGTACGGTACAAAGATCAGACGCAGTAGTTTTTTCCTGGGGGGAAGAGCATGAGAATTTTTGGTGACAGTAAATCAAGCGCAGCAAAGGTGCACAGCATCGCTGTAATGCAGGACGTAAAATCCTACTGGGATGGTCTGCGCGACGGAAATGCGGTGCCTTATCGCAGCGACGTGGATCCACGCCAAATTCAAAAAGTGCTCAAACACGCGTTCATTCTGGAACGCATCGCACCGGGCATGGCGCGCCTGCGGGTCTCCTGTAATACGCTCACCGATGTGATGGGCATGGACATGCGCGGCATGCCCATGTCCGCGCTGATCAACGAAGCGTCCCGGGACAGCTTCGGTCAAGCGCTCGAGAAAGTCTTTGCCGCGCCAGCCATCGGTCGCCTTGAAATGGGCACCACCCGTGGCTTCCGCCGCAACGGTCTCAACGCTGAAATGATGCTACTGCCATTGCGCTCTGACAGTGGCGAAGTGAACCGAATTCTCGGCGCCATCACTGTGGACGGTGAATTGGGCCGTGCGCCTCAGCGGTTTGATCTGGAAGGCAGCTTTCTGCGCCGCATCGACATGCCAAGCGCGAAAACCTCTTCTGACACAGCGGCCACACCGCAGCCTCAGAAGGTCGAAATCACCACGCCGACTGGGATGCAGCCAGCGCAGGAACGCGCCAAAACACCGGCCGCGCCGCGCCTCGTTCCAACCCGGCACGCACACCTTCGTGTGGTTGTGTCAGACGACTAGAAAAAATCTGGTCTCACAAAGAAGGCGGGGTCTACTGGACATGGCACCCCGCCTTTTTTTGTGTCTGCACATCAGGCAAAGAAAAAGCCGCAGCACTCTCACCCGCGGCTTGCTCGTTTTCGCAACCAAGTGGCAAAACACACTCAGGCATCGAGATGCAGGTAAACCCGTCTGTTCTGCTTGCCCTTCTTTTCGATCTTTCCAATCCGAACGCGGCCAATCTCACCCGTGCTGGCCACATGCGTACCGCCGCAGGGTTGTAAATCAACCTGCTCATCCTCGCTGCCAATGCGCACCAGGCGCACTTTACCGGCACCCTTCGGTGGCGCAACGGACATGGTTTTCACCAAACCCGGATTGGCATCCAGTTCCGCATCGGTGATCCAGTCTTCGGTCACCGCCAGATCACGATCAATCAAGGCGTTCAGCGCATCACTCAGCGCCTGCTTGTCCGCTGGCGCCTCCGGCATATCAAAGTCCAACCGGCCTTTCTCTGCCCCAATGGACCCACCGGTCACTGGCAAAGGTATGACCACGGACAGCAGATGCAGCGCTGTATGCACGCGCATATGTCGATGACGTCGTCCCCAATCCAGCACCTGTTTCACATCCGTGCCAATTGGCGGCAATTCTTCCGGCGCTGAAGGCACAAGGGCAATCTCACCTTCGTGTGTTTTCACTGTCGTCGCGATTTCGGAGGTATGCCCATCCCATTCAAGCACACCGCTATCCCCCGGCTGCCCGCCACTTGTCGCGTAAAACAAGGGCGCATCTACCAGAATACCTCCTTCCGGAGTGTGTCCGATAACCACGCCAATCGCTTCTTTCTGATAGGCATCTTCCAAAAACAACAGTTTGCTCATCGGCCGTCTCCGTCCCCATCTCCGTCCGAGCCGTCCATGTCATCCAAGTCCGGCGGTGTTGGTGTTGTGCTTACTGGTGCCGGGCTAGTAGCCACAGGGGCCGCAGGCGTGTTTGCGACAGGAGCCTCGCCTCGCAAAACTTCCGGATTACGCAGCCACAAATCGCGCTGCGCAAAGGGTATCTCGATACCCTCTTCCACGAAACGCCGCGCGATTTCGTGGTTCAAATCACTTTTCACCGTCAGCATCCAGTTCACATCCCGCAAGATCGCCCGGATTTCAAAGTCCAGCGAGTCCGCGCCAAATCCCTGAAACACAACAGCGGGTGCCGGGTTCGCCAAAACCATTGGATGTGCTTCCGCGATCTCGCGCAGTATGCCCTCAACCCAGCGCGTGTCTGTGCCATACGCCACACCAACCGGCACGATCACCCGGCCCACGGTGTTGCCACGGGTGTAGTTTGTGACTGTACCGGAAATCAGATCGCTGTTCGGGATCACCACATCCGTGCGATCAAACGTCTCGATCCTGGTCGAACGCACCGAAATGTCGCGCACATAGCCCATCTGCCCATTCACATCGATCCAATCGCCCTCGCTTACTGGGCGTTCAATCAACAGGATGATGCCACTGACAAAGTTGGACACGATGTTTTGCAGGCCAAAGCCGATACCGACTGACAGCGCACCAGCAAACAAGGCGATATTGCCAAGGTTGATTCCAGCAACAGTCAACGCAATCAGCGCGGCCAAAAAGATACCGATGTACCCTGCCCCGGACACAACGGCCGTCTGACCTCCCGCATCCAAACGCGTCTTGGGCAAAATGTTGTCCCGCAAAAAGCTCTGCGACAACCGCGTGACCGCGTGACCAAAAGCATAAACCACGATCAAAAGGAGAATATTCTCAGGCGACAGGATCAGATCGCCAAACTGCAACCCATCTGAAATATTGCGCCAGATTTGCTGCAGGTCGGCAACCTGCGCGCCCCAGCACATTAGGAACACCGGAATCGACAAAATCACAATGCCAATGCCTGCTAGAACTGCCGCGAGCGGACTTTCGTCATCATCGCGACCATTCAACGCTGAGAAGATCTTTTGAATAACGCGCTGCGCTACCAGCAAGAACGCTACCAAAAACACAGTGCGCGTGCTGGAGAAAACCAAATAACTCGCGCCACGGGTCAATCCGATGGTGGCCAGAACGCCACCGATCAAAGATACTAAAAAAGTGTAACGCCCCAACAACGAAATCAGCTGACCAATCGCCGTCAGCGGCCCATCTTCTTCGGCCCGCATAGACCCCGCGTGGCGCGACACCAATCGCCCCAACAGGCCGAGGAAATAGGCTGCGACAACCGTCGTTAGAAAAAATAACACTGACTCCGTGCCACGAGTCCAACTCTCATAACGCGCCAGCTCAACGAACAATGAGCTGAACGCAAGCGTTGCGCCCAATACCGTGCTGGCGCGTCGGCCCTTGCGTTTTTCGGCCTCTGTCAAACTGACAAGCAGCAAAGGTCTTTCGTTGCGGGAAAACACCCGCTCTCCCAACCAACGCGCTGTTAGGAGCTCAAAAGTCATCAGTGGTAGAATGGATAAAACCACATCACCACGCAGACCTGGAAGGTCCGTGGCATAGACCGCTTTGGAAAAGGCAAACACCCCAAGCATCGGCAACACGACCTGCCCATAAGATAGACAGAACACCGCAATCCAACGCCCCGCTGACAGGTGCGCTCGATCCCGGACCATGCTTTGCAAAGCCTTGTCAGTCCACCGCATCCCGCGCGTCAGCAGTACGACGGCAATGGCCAAATAAAACAGCATTTGGGGCAAAGACTTACGCAACTCGTTGCGTTGTTTTTCGTGCACCCAACCGGTCTGGAATTCTAAAGCAATAAGCCGGACAGACTCCTTGAGTTCCCGTACCGCCGGCCACCAGAGGTCCGGGTTTAAGGGCAATGGCCCCGGCTCAAGCAAGATTTGAGTTTGCCGCTCTCGAAGCAAAACATCAATTGACCGGACCAACTCTTCTGCCTCGGTCAGCGCCAGTTCAGCCTTACGAACGGGCGCCCGGGCTTCAGATAAGGAAAGCTCCAATTGTCGCCGTTCCTCAGCGACGTCCTCGGCCTCGCCTCCCTCCGGCACGGGCCCCAGACGCTCCAACTGTGCCTCAAGCGTGGTCACCGAAATCCGCGATCGCGAGCTTTCGTTGGTGAAGTCTTCGCTCCATAGCGACAGCTGATCGCGCAGCGTATCCATCGCCGCCTCAGAAGCGCGATCATTGTCGATGGCCTCGGCGGCGCGATCTGCAACCCGCCGCCATTCGCCATAATCAGGCGGCAATGTGCCTTGCGCCCAAACTGCTGTTACCCAAACGGTCAGTACCGTGACCGCGACACTTAGATACCTCATCAGGGGGCGCATATTATGACACTGCCTTATACGTCTTCGAACACACCCGGAATGCTGCTTGGGCCCTTGCTGCCCAGCCATGCCGGGGTAGGCAGGCCTTTTTCCTTAAGGAATTCCGGGTTGAACAGCTTTGATTGATAGCGTGTGCCATAGTCACAGAGGATGGTCACAATCGTGTGGCCCGGCCCCATATCTTTAGCCATGCGCACCGCACCGGCAATGTTCACACCAGAGGATCCACCGAGACACAGCCCCTCGTTTTCCAGCAGATCAAACACATAAGGCAACGCCTCTTCGTCCGAGATCTGATAGCTCATATCCGGGGTGAAGCCTTCAAGGTTGGCCGTGATGCGTCCCTGCCCGATGCCTTCGGTGATGGACCCACCTTCGGATTTCAGCTCGCCATTGGCGTAGAAATTGTACAGCGCCGCGCCCATTGGGTCCGCGAGGCCAATTTTCACGCCCTTGGACTGCAAGGCTTCCGCCACGCCCGCCAGCGTGCCGCCAGAGCCCACCGCACAGGTGAAGCCATCCACCTTGCCTTCGGTCTGTGTCCAGATTTCCGGACCTGTGGTTTCCACATGCGCCTGACGGTTGGCCACGTTATCGAACTGATTGGCCCAGATCGCGCCATTCGGCTCGGTCTTCGCCAACTCCGCCGCAAGGCGGCCGGAATAGCGCACATAGTTGTTGGGGTTCCGATACGGCGCCGCCGGCACCTGCACCAGCTCCGCACCAGCCAGACGCAGCATGTCTTTCTTTTCCTGCGATTGCGTCTCAGGGATCACAATCACGGTCTTGAACCCCATGGACGCGCCCACAAGCGCTAGGCCAATCCCGGTGTTGCCAGCCGTACCTTCGACAATGGTGCCACCCGGCTTCAAATCGCCACGCGCAATCGCGTCTTTGATGATGTAAAGCGCAGCGCGGTCCTTGACCGACTGGCCGGGGTTCATGAACTCCGCCTTGCCATAAATCTCACACCCAGTCTCGTCGCTGACTTTGTTCAGGCGGATCAAAGGGGTGTTGCCAATCGCTTGGGCCAGATCACGGGCGATATGCATGTTGCGCGGTCCTTTATAGATGTCTGAAATCCTGTGTAGGCAAGGCGCGCGGCAAACTCAAGCGGTCCCGCGCAGCCTGTCGCGATGACGCGCCAACCACAGCGCTGCCAACACCAGAGGCGCATTCACCACCTGCATCCGATCCACCATCTGCATCAGCTCATCAAAGCTGTAGACATAAGACCGAATGTCTTCCGCTTCCTGCTCCAAGCCCGAGACACCGACAACCCCATCAGGAAGGTCGGCCAAGCCCAGGTAAATATTGTAAAATTCTGTACTACAACCGGGTGAAGCGTAACAATTCGCCACCTCATGCAGCGCCGAAAGCTCCAACCCAGCTTCCTCTTGCGCCTCCCGTCGGGCGCAGGTTTCCGGGCTTTCGTCTGCATCCAAACGGCCTGCAATGGGCTCCAATTGCCAGGGAAGGTCATCTCCCCGCGCAAATGGGCCTGGCCGAAATTGTTCAATCAACAAAACGCGATCCCGCACAGGGTCATAAGGCAATACGATCACCGCGTCTGTGGCCACAAACACCGCCCGTTTGACCATTTCGCTCTGCGCACCATCATACCGGCGAAAGGTCAGATCAAACTCATCCAGTGTAAAATACTCGGCATAGGCCCGTTCCAGCGTCACGTCACTCACGTCTGCGGCCGTCATCCCGCTTGGACTGAGCGCGTCATTGCGCCGCTTGGCTTGTAGTTTTGCGGTCGCACGCGCTTTGATCATCGGTAGCATCCGGTCCACGTCCTGGCGGGACCGGACGCCAAAGTAGCTCATTTCTTCAATGGCCCGCAGCACAGTCACGTCGCCAAACCGTTGCGCCCAATTCTCAAGCGACCAAGCTCCATCGGGAACCCAACCTTCGTTGTCGCTCTTGAACACTCTGGCCGCACATTCGATTTCATCAGCGACGACAACCGCATCCGTAAGATCATAGTCATAACTGCCTTCGTAGAACCGCAGGCGTTCGACCTCAGTATCGCTCAGGTCAGTGATCAAAAGACCAGTCGCCGTCCCATCAGCGGGCTTCAAAATCGGAAAATCCTGATCCTTGACGGCAAAGACGGCATGGTTAGGTAGCCCGCCCTTACGGAGTTTCAATGTTTCTGCGTCTCTGCCAATCACGGTCGCGAGCAGCGGCACGTGTCGCAACGTGCCGTAAACAAACACATTATTCATTGTTTTATCCCCAACGCCGCGCGGCAAAATTGGTTGCGAATCCGCTTACAACGACGCCGACGCACAGCGTGATCAGAATGTTGGGGTGTGCCAAATACAGCGCATATTCCAGCGCGATGGTCACGACCCGCTCCATCGCCTCCACCGGTTCGTCCAACCGTCGACTGTAAGCCAGATCAAGCATTTCTATCATGCCAAAAACAAACAGTCCCCAAAACACCAGCGAGGTAACGCCAACCAGACCAAGCTCGATAGATCCGCTCCGCCCCGCACGACGCCCCATAACACGCCACCCGACAATCACACCCACAAACGCACTGATCAGCGTCAAATGTCCCGGATCGGACCCTTCCGGCATTTGGGGTTTTACAAACTCCGCCACCAATCCCCCAATGAAGGCAAGACAGATGGCGGCAATCAACTTGTTGGATGTGGTCATGTACCGGGCTTTGCAATCGTGATTTGAGTCACGTCGCAGCTTCCACTGCGAAACGCCGCAGCACAAGAGGTCAGATAAAAATTCCACATGCGGCGGAAGCGCTCGTCAAAGCCCATGCCCTGGATGCGGTCCCAATGGTCATTAAATGTTTCATGCCAGCGGCGCAGGGTCTGGCTGTAGCTCTCACCAAACTCAATGGAGCCAGCCACAGTAAGGCCCGCTTTTTTAACCTCTTCCCGCAGGGCGGTTGGACTCGGAAGCATTCCGCCAGGGAAGATGTACTTCTGAATGAAATCAACGCCTTTGCGATATTGTTCGAACCGTTGTTCCGTCAGCGTGATGATCTGCAACGTCGCCTTCGCACCCGGTTTCAACCGCTCCCGCACGGTTTCAAAATAGACCGGCCAGTACTTTTCCCCAACGGCCTCAAACATCTCAATGCTGGCTATCCCATCATAGGTTGCCGTCTCATCACGATAATCCTGAAGTTTGAAATCCACCATATGAGAAAGCCCTGCCTTCTCAATGCGTTCCCTCGCATACTTCAACTGCTCCTCGGAGATCGTCAGACCCGTCACCTTGAGCCCGCGCTCCTTCGCTGCATATTCGGCAAACCCGCCCCAGCCACAGCCGATTTCCAACACGTGATCGCCGGGTTTCACCCCCATCTGATCCACCATACTGGCGTATTTGGCGATCTGAGCGTCCTCCATGCTTTCCTGACCGGTCTTAAAGATAGCCGAGGAATAGGTCATGGTGTCATCAAGCCACAATCCATAAAACTCGTTACCTAAGTCATAGTGGTAGCTGATGTTTTTCTTGGCTTGTGTCTTAGTGTTGGTGTTCATCCAATGCCGCAGTCGCTCAAAAGCACGCACAAAATACATGCCGGGGAACCCGTCCCTCAGAGCGTCATTGTCGTTGCGTAGGAAATCACAGAACGCCTGCAAGTCGGGGCTGCTCCACCACCCTTCCAGATAGGCTTCACAAAACCCAAGTTCGCCTTCGCGCATCAAACGGGCAAAGGTATCCCCATTGTGCACATGCATCTCACAAACTGGACCCGGCTTTGGACCTTCCGCCCGAAACTTGCGTCCATCTTCCATCACAAAGTCGATCCGCCCGTGGTTGATCTTCTTTGCGGTGTCAAACACGGCCGCAAAATAGCGCGGTAGGTTCTCTTCGCCTTTGGTCGATGTCAGATGCATATCTGCCCCCTCTTCCTTATGTGCCATAAATGCTAAGCGCGACCAGCGCCTTACGGCAAGTTTTTATTGTGATTTGAAGTCTTCGTAGGCCTTCAGAGCAGCGTCACGACCCGCTTTTAAGGCCACAATCGGCGCCTGTACCGGGGTTTCAAACACCGGAAGCCAGCTGCGTGGGATCGCCTGCATGAACGCCTGTGCCCCGTCCGCGTTCGGATCAAGCCAGTAGCGTCGATACACCCCATCGGCGTCAAATTTTTCAGCCTGCGTGTCCGGGTTGAAGATACGGAAATAAGGCGCGGCGTCTGGTCCACAGCCCGCCACCCATTGCCAGCCCATCGCATTGGACGCAGGGTCCCAGTCCACCAAACAGTCTTCAAACCACTGCAGCCCCAACCGCCAGTGCATACGCAGATGTTTGGTCAAATAACTCGCAACAATCATCCGCGCGCGGTTGTGCATTTTGCCCGTTACATAGAGCTCGCGCATGGCCGCATCGACAACGTCCACACCGGTCCGACCCTGACACCAGGCAACAAAGAACGGATCGCTCGCATTTTCATGCCAGTGAAACTGCCCCCAGTCTTCTCGCCAATTCTCTCGATCCATCGCCGGATAGTGCCACAGCAAATGCCAGGCAAACTCGCGCCACACAATTTCCTTCAGAAAGTGCTCGGCCCCTGCGGCACCATCCTGCATGCGACGTTGGCCACCGTGCCACATCTGCGCCGGGCTGATTTCCCCGTAGGTCAAAGCATCGGACAGATCGGACGTTGCCGCCGCGTTGAGAAAATCCCGCTTGGCCTTGTACGCATCAACCCGCGTGTCCAGAAAACAGGCCAGTTTCGCCTGCGCATCCGCTTCTCCGGCCTGTACCTGACCTGCAACCACCTCAAAACCACAGCGCATCTGCGCCCCCAACGCCCAGGCTTCCAGGTCATCGCTGACCGGCCAATCCGCTGGGCCCGACAATTCCGGCACCTCTAAACACGCTGCCACGTCTCGATGCCGCACGGCCTTCCAGAACGGCGTATACACGCGATACGGCCCGCCCTGCCCGGTCTCCACCGACCACGGTTCAAACAACAATGCCCCCGTGAAGCTCTGCGCCTGAACACCTGCTTCTTTGAAAGCCGTCTTTACCTCAGTATCGCGCGCAACCGACGGAGCATCATAAGCCCGGCTCCAAAACACCGCCTCCGCCCCACTCTCCGCAACCAGCTCCTGCAGAACGGGCAAGGCGGCACCCCACCGCAGGACAAGGCGCATCCCCCGCGCCTCTAGATCCTGCGACAAGGCTCTCAAAGACAGCAGCAAGCGCATTTTCGCCGCTGCACCGAGGCTTTCAAATATGGGGTCGAGCACAAACACAGGCAAGACTGGCCCGCGTGCTGCAGCGTCGGTCAAAGCCGCATGATCAGAGAGCCGCAAATCGCGACGAAACCACAAGATCGTCAGTGGAGCAGTGTCTGTCATGGGATGGTCCGAACCCCGCCTTTGGTGTGCTTTCAAACACTTACGGCAAGGCCACGGGCTTGGATCACAATACGTCGTCCAGTGCGGAAATCAGTTTCTGAACCTCTGCTTCGCTGGTGTAGTGTACAAAACTCACCCTCAAAACACCGTGATCCGTGTCCACATTCATCGCGTCTAGCGCGCGGACCGCATAGAAATCACCGCCCCCCGCCATCACACCACGCCCCGCCAACTGCGCGGCCAGTGCCTCACCCGGCGCATTGGCCACCAATGCCACCGTCGGCGCCCGTTTGGCGGCCTCTGTTGGACCAATCAGGCGCACCGAGTTCTTGGAGGCCGCATAATCCAGCAAGGGCTGCAAAAGCCTTTCTTCATGGTCCCGCATCAAGTCATGCACGGCCACACCGGTCGCCACAGGTGTTTCCCCCATGATCCCGTGATGCGCCGCCAGCGCCTCTATGTAATCCACCATCCCCGCACTCGCGGCCACCTGTGCATGGTCAGGTCCGGCAGGTGTAAACCGCTTATACAGGCTATCGCCGTTGAAATAGTGGCCTTGGTTCGGAAGCATATTCCCGATGTTGCGCCGGATCACCATGATCCCCTGATGTGGTCCATAAGTCTTATAGGCCGAAAACAGGTAGATATCCGCCCCCATGCCGCCAACATCTGGCAGGCCATGGGGCGCATAGCTTACACCGTCTACGCAAACAAACGCACCCGCAGCATGGGCCAACGACGTGATCTTGGCCACCGGGTTGATTTCCCCCACCACATTGGAGCAATGCGGAAAACACACCAACCGCACCCGATCATCGAGCAGCTCCATCAGCTTTTCTGGATCAAGGTGGCCTGTGTCCGGATCAATCTTCCATTCGCGAATCTCAATGCCTTCCTCGGCCAGTCGACGCCATGGGCCAGAGTTGGCCTCATGATCCTGATTGGTCACGATGATGGCGTCGCCGGGATCCATCCACTGGCGAAACGCCTGCGCCAGAACATAAGTGTTCTGCGTCGTTGACGGCCCGAAAGAGACCTCATCCGTCTCCACCCCCATCAACGCGGCCAGGCGCGCGCGGGCTTCATCCATTTCGGCGCCGCCAAGTTCGGAGGCTCGATAAGGCGCATAAGGCTGCACTTTGCGTTCGCGGTAAAAGCGGGTCAGCCGGTCAATCACTTGCGCAGACGTATAACTGCCACCAGCATTCTCAAAAAACGCTTGGCCCTCAAGCGATTGCTCTGAAAACGCCGGAAACTGGCTGCGCACAAAATCTACGTCAAGCATCGGATACCTCCCCTGAATGGACCCGCACCAAACCGCCGTTTCCCGGCGGGGTCAAGCCGGGAAACGCGCGCAAAACGCGGCGTTTACGCCAGCGCTGCGCGGATCTTATCCGCCTGCTCTTTCAGCACCGCAAAATCCGCCATCGTACCCGGTGGGCGCAGCTTTATGCCTTCGTGGCGCGGCAGCACATGATAATGCAGGTGGAACACCTCCTGCCCACCAGCCGCCTCGTTAAACTGCTGCACCGTCACGCCTTCCGCACCAAAAGCTTTCATCACCGCATGGCCCATCTTCTGCACGGTTTTCAAGCAGGCGGTCAGCTGTTCTGGTGTGGCGTCCAGCATGTTGCGACACGGCGTCTTTGGAATGATCAGACAATGGCCATCGGCGCGTGGCATTATGTCCATAAACACATAGGTGTCGTCATCCTCGTAAAGCTTCTCGCTTGGGATTTCGCCCCGCAGGATTTTTGCAAAAATATTGTCGTTGTCATAGCTCATGGCGCGACACCTCCTTCAGACATGCAAAAGGCGGGCAAGTTTCCTCACCCGCCTGCTTCAAGGTGTTGTCGCGTCGTTACGCGTTCACGTCAACCACAACGCGGCCCTGCACCTGACCTTGCAGAATGTCTGCGCCCAATTGCGGCAGATCAGACAGGGTTGCGGGTTTCACCATCGCCTCAAGTTTGTCCATCGGCAGGTCTTTGGCGATCCGCTCCCAGGCCCGCAAGCGGTTGTCATAAGGCTGCATCACCGAGTCGATCCCCAAGAGATTCACACCGCGGAGCAGGAACGGGATTACGGTGGCTGGCAGTGCCGCGCCACCAGCCAACCCTACGGCTGCCACAGAGGCCCCATACTTCATCTGACCCAGCACGCGCGCCAACATCGCACCGCCCACGGCATCGACGCAACCGGCCCAGGTCTCGCTCTCCAGTGGGCGCTTCACGGTCTCGTTGAGCTCTTCCCGCGCCACAATCTGCGTCGCGCCAAGCGATTTGATGTAGTCGCCACTCTCCGGACGCCCGGTCACCCCGGCGACCTCATACCCAAGGTTTGCCAGGATCGCGACCGCCACAGAGCCCACACCGCCCGCTGCGCCGGTCACCAACACCGGGCCGTTTCCTGGCTTCAATCCATGATCCTCAAGCGCCATCACCGACAGCATCGACGTAAAGCCCGCGGTACCCACCGCCATCGCCTGTTGCGGGGACAATCCTTCTGGCAGCGGCACCAGCCAATCGGCTTTCACCCGCGCTTTCTGGCCATAGCCGCCCCAATGCGCCTCACCCACGCGCCAACCGGTCAGCACAACCTTATCGCCCGGCTTGTAGCGATCATCGTCTGACGCCTCCACAGTCCCGGCAAAATCAATGCCCGGCACATGCGGATACTTGCGCACCAGCCCGCCGCCCTTGGACGATAGGCATAGACCGTCCTTGTAGTTCACCGTGGAGTACTCAACCGCCACGGTGACCTCTGCGTCCGGCAGATCATCCAGCGTCAAGTCTTTGATCGACGCGCTCGCCAAACCCTCGTCGTTTTGGTCCATCACCAGTGCTTTGAACATCTTATCTCTCCTCTCGCGCCAGACCGCCGCCCGGCTTTCTCATCCCAAAAATATCCTCGCCGAAGGCCTCCGCCCCCAGCCACATCCGCTATTGCCAGAAGGCCTCGTAAACCGTCGCAGGCCGCACGCCATCCGGTGTCACCACATCCACCTCGGTGCCGGATTTCCAATGGGTCATCCGCACCATGCCGATCGCCACGTTGGTGGTGAAATCCGGCGACCACGCGGCGCTACTCACGTTACCGACGTGATCGTCTCCGTCCATGATCGGCCACAGCTGACCACATGGCGGCACTGCCGTGCCATGAATCTCAACGGGCCGGATCTGTCGCACGGGGCCTTCCTGCGCCACGCGTAACAGCGCATCCCGCCCGACACAGCCAATCGCGGTGTTGGTGTTACAGAACCGACCCAAACCACATTCATGTGGTGTGTTGTCATCGGTCATGTCGTTGCCATAGCTCAGCAACCCACCTTCGATCCGCTCAATCAAATTGGGGCACCCGGCATGCACATCCAGATCTTTGCCTGCTTCCATGAGGGCATTCCAAAGCGGCATGCCGATGTCACTGCCCTCGACGTAGATTTCAAACCCACCCTGTTTGGAATAGCCAGACCGCGCCACCACAAGGCTGCGTCCCTTAAACTCAAACCAACCAAAGCGGAAAAACCGGATGTCGCGTACTTTCTCCCCAAACACCCGCGCCATAAGGTCGTCAGACTTCGGCCCTTGCACAGCCAGTGGACTCACATCTGGCTCGTCGACCAGCACATCCAACCTGTAGCCATAAGCAATGCCCTTGACCCAGAACAGCAAGTCACTGTCGGCAATCGAAATCCACCACCGGTCCTCGGCGAGTTTCACCGCCACCGGATCGTTCAACATGCCGCCGGTTTCATCCACGATGGGCACGTAGTAGCACTGCCCCGGCAGCATACCGCGCAGATCCCGCGGCGTCAGCATCTGCATCAGCTTGCTGGCATCTGGACCGCGCACTTCAACTTGACGCTCCACCGCCACATCCCAAACCTGCACCGCGGTTTTGAGATGGCGGTAGTCCTCTTCCACAGAGCGAAACACAGTCGGTAGCAACATGCGGTTGTAGACCGTGTAAGCCTTAACACCCGCCGCCTCGACACCGTCCGAAAACGGCGTACGGCGCAGGCGCCGCGATGGAGAAATCAGAGCCATGAAACCTCCTCAGGCATCAAAACCAAATCCGTGTCTTCTGTGTTGCGACCAAAGCCGGTCAGCATGGCATGTACTTGGCCGCGGTGGTGGGTCTGATGATTGAACAGATGCACCACACACAGCGCCATTGGCTTGCGCATGTCTTTGTTCAGCATCTGGGCATGCCAGCTCAAATATCCACTTAAACTTTCGATGGTAACACTTTCTGCCCACTGCACGATTCGCTGGTCCATGCGTGTCCGTTCCTGCGCCCAGACCGCAAAGGTTGGGCACAAATCTGCATGTTCAGTCGCCGGCTTGGACGGGCCATCCCCGCCGTCCAAACGGCTCATCCACAGGGCATCACCCCAGAGGATGTGATTGATTGTCGCCATGACCGAGCCAAAAAACGCACCGCGATCGGCCCGCAAGTCTGCCTCGGTCAGGGTTTCACACGCCGCACGCATATTCCGGTTTTGCCAGGCGTTATACTTGGCCATCATCTGGCAGTATTCAGGCGTGATCATCGACATCGGTCCTAGCGAGGCCCGTGCCAGTCGATCTGGCAGATCTCAGCAGAGCGCCCGCCAAAATCCCAAACCCGACCAAAGGCACGCACGCGGCCCTTGGAGGCTGTCGCCACTGTGATGTCTGGCCCCATCCAGTATTTGGTGTTGGAGATCACAATCTCCTCGTCTTTGTTCTTGCCTTCCACCGGATAGACCACACCCTCGATTTTCTTGCCGACGGTGATGTGACGGGTCTTGCCATCCTCAGACGTGTCATAAGACACCGGCTGACGTTCCACCCCAATGATCTCGCCCACCAAAATCTGGAACAGGCCGGTGGTGCCTTTGGCTTTACCGCTAAAGATATCGACCAGCGCGTTGTAGGCCTCAGGGCTCGCGCGATCGTCAATGAACAGCGCCACCTTCCAGTTACCACGGCTCATCATGCCTGGAATCTCGATCAACAGACCGATGTTCAGGCCAGACAGGTCCACGTCACCGTACTGACCCTCGTCAATGCGCACGCCGCCCCAGGTCTGACAGTGTCCCTCGGTGGGCGGATGCAGGCCAAGGCTCACCACGCAAGGGCAGAACACTGTACAGTTACAGTTGAGGATCAACTCCCCTTTGATGGTCCACGGAATGGTGCCCAGTCCGGATTTCATTGCGTCCGGGTGGCGGTTGTCGATCTTGGCGGGCGCTTGAATGCGGTCCGATGCCATGGTTGCTCCTCCTTAAGTATTCCTCACAGGGCGTGCGCCGCCACATAGGCCGCACTGCACAACAGCACGAGCCCCAGTGGCTTTGTCACCCAACGCCCGACGTCGGGCAGTTTCTCAAAAATCATGATCAGCGTGGCCAGCCCCATGAAGCCGATGTTCATCACGCCGCCCACAAAGGCCAAAAGCATCAACGCCCAACAGCATCCCAGACAGGTCAGCCCCAAGCGCAGCCCGTTCTTCCAAGGCCCCTCGTCCCAATGCTGCATGAAAAACGTCATCGGCATGCGGCACTTAGAGAGGCAGGCCTCCTTCATGGGGGAGAACTGATACAGCCCCGCCACCGTCAACAGGAACGCAGAGAAAAACGCCGACCGGCTTTCGCCCAACGCGCCCAGCAGTCCCGCTTGAAACAACACCATCTGTAGCGCCGCGGCCAGTAGGGAAAACCCGATCCACACCGCCAGATAGCCGCCCACCAGCGCGGAAAACTTCGCGCCGGACGCTTGGCGCGCCAGATCATCGTAGGTGGCAAAGGCTGGCAAAGCCGTCGGCGCCATCATCGCGGCGCTCATCACGACCCACATCAGCAACACCCGGGCAAAGCCGCTGGCATCCGGTGTGATCGTGCACAGGCTGACCCAGAAGTCCGCGCCATAAATCGCGTTGAGCTCCCGCATCTCTGCCGGAATAGCCATCAGAAACAGCACGGCCCACGCGGCCAGAATGCCGCCAAACAAGGCAAGCCAATGGGTGCCAGTCATGGAACGAATGCGATCTGCGATCATCGTCGACATTCCTCCTCTTGCCGCGACTCACTTCTTGAGACTAAAATGTCAGACAATTAAACGCGCAGCAAACACTAAATGTCAGACAATTGAAAATAGACCCCAAGAACAAAGCCGACCTCTCCGCTCAAATCGCCAAAGCCATCCGCGATGCGATCATCTCTGGAGACATGATTGTCGATGAACGCCTGCCCTCGGAATCCGAGCTGGCCGATCAATTTGACGTCTCCCGCCCCACCGTGCGCGAGGCGCTCAAACGTCTGGCGGCGCAGAACCTCATTCGCACCCAACGTGGTGCCACCGGCGGGGCCTTTGTACGGCGCCTGTCCTATGACGAAGCCTACGCCCAACATATCACAACCAGCACGCTCTTGCTGTCGATGAACGCGGTGGATTTTGAAACGGCCTGCGAAGCCCGCTTTGCCCTGGAGCGCGCCTGCGCGCCTCTATCGGCCCAACGCCGCACGCCGGACCATCTCGCCACTATGCGCGCGGAAATCCACCGTCAGGCGCAGCCGGGCCTATCCGACGAGCGCTTCTGTGACAGCGACGTGGCCTTCCACCGCGCGCTGGTGGATGGCGCCGGCAATCCTGTGCTGTCTTACCAACTCGCCGGCGCTGTGGAAGCCATGCAGCCTCTGATGAACATGATCACCTTCACCCAGCGCAACCGCGATGTGATCATCGGTCTGCACACCCGCATCGCCGACGCGTTGGAAATGCAAAACGGCTCGGATGCGGATGCCGCCCTTGCGGAACTCACCGCATACACGCTCACTCTGGGCGAAGAGGCCATGGAGGCCCGCGCGCGGCGATGACGTCGCCAGACTCCCAGGACAAACAATGATCGTAAACTGGACCTTAGGCACATGGATCTTTGTCAGCTTTTTGGCGTCGATCTTCCTTGAAGTGATCGGAATCTTTTGCCTGTGGCGCGCTACAGGAAGAGAGCAGTCCATTCGAAGCGCATTTGACATTCTTATTACCGGTGAATCGGTGGCAGCAGAGGTGTGCAATGCTTCGATAGGGGCGCGCTTCTGCGCAGCGCTAGGCCTTCTTGGTCGCCTTGGCCTTATGCTCTCGCTGATAGCCGCAGTGGTCAGAGCTTACACTTTGTGAAAATCCGCAAGCCGTAGAAATTACCGGTACTGAATCCCGGACAAGGTGATCAAAGCAAAACCTGCTTGCACCTCTCCCACAATCTGCGTTTTCTCCGCCCAAACGGCCAAAGAGCCAATCAACAGGAGTCTCACATGCGCCCAACCGACCATCTGCGCACCCTTGCGGGTGACGACTGGACCGCCGCCACCACGCATCCCTTCTGCACCGAATTGGCAGAGGGCACCCTGCCCTTGGACAAAATGCGTTGGTATCTGGCGCAGGACTACCAGTTTGTCGGCAACTTCGTACGCCTGCTCGCGAGTGCCATCGCCCATGCGCCAACTTTGGCTGACTCGGTCCCGGCAGCGCAGTTCCTGGCGCTGGTCACTGGCCCCGAGAACACATATTTCCTACGCTCCTTTGCGGCCCTGGATATGAGCGAGGCGGACCAAAACCCGCCCCCCGCGCCGCCCACCGAAGGCTTCAACGCGCTGATGGCCGAGGCCGCTGCCTCCGGCCGTTACGAACTCATGCTGGCCGTGTTGGTCGTGGCAGAGTGGGTCTATCTCAGCTGGGCCACTCCGGTGAACCCGCCCAATGACACTCTGCCGTTCTATTTTGCCGAATGGATCACCCTGCATGCCGGCGACGGTTTTGAGGGAGTCGTGGAGTATTTGCGTAGTCAGCTGGACGCAGTTTGGCCAACTCTTTCCCCAGAGGCGCAAGCCGACGTCGAAGCCCTTTTCCTACGAGCCGTGAAATTGGAACGGGATTTCTGGGACGCCTCTTACGCCGAACATGCCTAACGGCTCTTAACTTTTTTCGTGACAACGCGCGGTCCGATAACCTCTGGCGGACCGCCATTTGCGCCACCTCCGCGATACAGACGTGATACCGACACATTACCGACGTGCCAAAAACCGGTTAACGGCGCTTGCACCCCCCGCGCAACAGCACTATCTAAGAGATGTCCTTTCGGGGACTATGGACATAAACGCGCTTGTAATAAACGGATCGGACCCGGGGGCGGTACCCGGCGTCTCCACCAAACATCCTTCATTTGGGGATCATGGGGACGAAATAGGATCGACGGACGTCTAAAGAAGTTAGCTTTGTCTCGGCTGTCTGCCACCGTTATCGGCGAAAACTGTACAATTGCAAATGACAATCGTGCTCCGGTAGCAGTCGCTGCGTAAGCAGTGCCTAACACCGAAATCTAAGTCCTGACGCTAGCTGCCTCAGGCGGGGTCCGCAGGAACCTGGCAACAGAATCCTGCACTTTATCTCCCGAATCTTTGGACACAAGAACCGAATCTGCCCGTTAACCTTTTTACGTTTCCGCAAAGGAAATGGTTAATTTCTCGGCGAAAATTGGTTAACGGTCGACCTGTTGTTAAGGTTTGCACCGCCAAAACACTTTATTTGTTAAAAATCTCATTTTCGCCACGATTTGACCTTTCTTTTTAACCATTCGCTTACTCTTTGGAACCTAGCGTGCATCGTGGGGATACAACTGAAAGGCACTGAAAATGTCTGTTGATAAACGTAAGATAATCGAAGACTGGTTTCGGCGTGTTTGGGTAGAAGCAGATATGGACGCCATCGACGAGATGTTCCGTCCTGATAGCACCGCGGAAGGGGTTCTTCCCGGGTTCGACGTTGGACCTGAAGATTTCCGCGAAATGGCGACAATGTATTTGGCGCTGGTAGAAGATCCGTTTGTATGTGTTGAAAAAGTCATGGTGGATGGAGACTGGGCCGCAGCGCTTTGGACCATGAGCATCCTCAATCCAGTAAGCGGAGATCGGATCACAGGGTTTGGTCAACTCTTTGTTCGCTTTGAAGGCAGCGTCATGGTTGAAGCCTATAACAACTTTGACTTTGTTGCATTTTTCGAGAAAATGGGTTTCCTGCCAGAACAGACGATGGCCATGTGCCTGACTGGACAAAAGGTCGCCTAAGGCCGCAACAAAACCCTTGCACTCTGGGCATCTTGCGCTAGCCATACGCCATGACGCAGATGCCCCACCTCTCCGAACTACTGCGCGTCTTTGGACGCATTGGCCTCTTATCCTTTGGTGGACCTGCGGCCCAAATTGGCTTAATGCATCAAGAGCTTGTTGAGCGCACAGGCTGGTTGAAAGAAAAAGACTTTCTTGGCGCACTGTCCTTTTGCATGTTGTTGCCTGGACCGGAGGCCATGCAACTCGCCACTTTCTGTGGTTGGAGGCTACGCGGGACGATCGGAGGCGTGATCGCCGGAAGTCTTTTTGTACTCCCCGGTGCCACGCTGATCTTCCTTCTCGTTGCGGGCTATGCGGCGTATGGCGAGCTTCCTCTGGTTGCGTCTGCGTTTGTGGGGGTGAAAGCGGCTGTCGTCGCCATCATTGTACAAGCGTCGATAGTATTGTCGCGCAAGGTACTGACAAATAAGTTAAACACCGGAATCGCACTGGCCAGCTTTATCGCTCTTTACACGGCAGCATTGCCTTTTCCTGCCGTTATCTTTTTGGCTGCGGCTTTAGGTTTTGCTCTGCCTTCTCAAACCACACCGTCGACCGCCTCGCGCTCTGAAGCTCACATCTCGAACCCTTGGAAACAAACGGCAACAGCCATTGGCATATGGGGCTTCCTTTGGCTCATACCTGTGATTTTTGCCATATCAGTCGGCGGCTTTCTAAAAGACGTCGCTTTGTTTTTTTCACAGCTGGCGGTGGTCACTTTCGGGGGCGCTTACGCTGTACTGGCCTATATGGTTCAAGCCGTGGTGCAGGACTTCAGCTGGCTCACCACCGATCAGATGATGGACGCGCTGGGTCTGGCAGAAACCACTCCAGGGCCTTTGATCCTTGTCACTCAGTTTGTCGCTACTCTTGCGGGTCAGCTTCAAGGCGGCGCTGGCCTCGCCTTGACGGCTGGTCTTCTTGCGCTGTGGTGTACCTTTATTCCCTGTTTTCTATGGATTTTCGCGGGTGCGCCCCACGTTTCCCGCATTCTATCAAACCCACGGTTAAGCTCTGCGCTTGCGGTCATTTCCGCGGCCGTTTTGGGCGTAATTGCCAACCTGAGCCTGTGGTTTACGATCAATCTCTTGTTCGCCGAAACCCTGCCAAGTCCTATTGGCACTTTACCCGTTTTGACCAGCTTTGACCCCATCGCGGGCATGCTGACAGCGGCGGCAATCTTCGCCATGCTGAAACTACGCTTACCACTTTTCGCTGTGCTGGTGCTTTCAGCCTCAGCTGCGATGCTAATTGGGCTGCTTTAAACCAACTTTTTTGCGCTAGATCATCTTTCGTTTCCCGCGCAATGGTCTATTGTCAAAACAACAGACTATCGGAGCACTGCCATGTCCGGGACCATTGACTACGGAAATCTCATGCATCGCGCGATGCGCAGCTTGATTCAGACGGTTTTGGCCGATGTTCAACAGAACGGCCTACCCGGTGAGCACCATTTTTTCATCACCTTTGACACCCAACATCCGGACGTCGAAATTGCCGAATGGTTGGCGGACCGTTACCCCGGCGAAATGACTGTGGTGATGCAGCACTGGTATGACAATTTGACGGTCACAGACGAAGGATTCGCTGTGACACTCAACTTCGGCGATGCGCCAGAACCTCTGTATATCCCATACAATTCCATCAAGACCTTCGTGGATCCCTCGGTGGAATTCGGCCTGCGGTTTGAAACTCAGGATGAAGAGGAAGGGGATGAGGTGCTGGACGAGCTGCCTGACGAAATCAATCTCGAAGAGATTGTCGAAGAGCCGCGCAAGGACGCAGAAGTTGTGTCATTGGACAGCTTCCGCAAGTAATCCACTCGGTCGATTGCTTAATCAAAGTCCTCGTGGTCTTGCCGCGGCCTCCAAACCCGCATTTCGAAGCTGTTCTGCCGCACCTTGTTAGCGGTATTCCACGGTATACAGTATTGCACTTTACCTCACTTGCGCTATGACACTCCTGACATTTTTTACCGGAGGTCGTCATGGCAGATACCCGTACTGAAACCGACAGCTTTGGCCCACTTGAGGTCCCTTCCGACAAGTATTGGGGTGCACAAACTCAGCGCTCAATCATGAACTTCCCAATCGGTTGGGAAAAGCAACCCGTGGCCATCGTGCGTGCGCTTGGCGTGATCAAGCAAGCTTGCGCGATGCAAAACAAAGCCACAGGCAAACTGGACGCCAAAATCGCGGACGCAGTTATTCAGGCGGCTTCCGAAGTGGTTGCGGGCAAATTTGACGACAACTTCCCTCTGGTGGTTTGGCAGACCGGTTCCGGCACACAATCCAACATGAACTCCAACGAGGTGATTGCAAACCGTGCAATTGAAATCCTCGGCGGCGTGATTGGCTCCAAAGATCCAGTGCATCCTAACGATCACTGTAACATGGGCCAGTCATCCAATGACACCTTCCCAACCGCCATGCACATTGCCGCCGCTATGACCGTGCGCGACGTGTTGCTTCCGGGCTTGAACAAACTGGCCGAAGGACTGGAAGCCAAGTCCGAAGAGTTCAAAGACATCATCAAGATCGGCCGAACCCACACCCAGGACGCAACCCCCCTGACACTGGGTCAGGAGTTTGGCGGCTACGCCCACCAAATCCGTCAAGGCATCGCCCGCGTCGAGGCAGCTCTGCCTGGCATCTATGAACTGGCACAAGGCGGTACCGCGGTTGGCACCGGCCTGAACACGCAACCCGGTTGGGGCGAAGCTGTGGCGGGTCATATGGCCGAGATCACAGGCTTGCCATTTGTGACCGCGCCCAACAAATTCGAGGCACTGGCGGCGCATGACGCCATGGTCTTTATGTCTGGCGCTCTGGCGACTGTGGCTGGCGCGATGTACAAAATCGCCAACGACATCCGCTTCCTCGGCTCCGGCCCGCGCTCGGGTCTTGGCGAGTTGATCCTGCCAGAAAACGAGCCAGGCTCTTCGATCATGCCAGGCAAGGTAAACCCAACGCAGGCTGAAGCGATGACACAGGTCGCCGCACACGTCATGGGCAACAACGCCGCCATGACCTTTGCTGGCTCTCAGGGCCACTTCGAACTCAACGTCTACAACCCGATGATGTCCTACAACCTTCTGCAATCCATGCAGCTTCTCGGCGACGTTGCGGACAGCTTCACAGAGCGCATGCTCAACGGCATCAAAGCCAATGAGCCGCGTATCGACAAGCTGATGAAAGAAAGTCTGATGCTGGTGACCGCGCTGGCCCCAACCATTGGTTATGACAACGCGACCACCGTGGCCAAGACCGCGCACAAAAATGGCACCACATTGAAAGAGGAAGCCATCGCGCTTGGGTTTGTCGATGAAGCAACCTTTGACGCTGTCGTGCGTCCAGAACAGATGATTGGCCCCAAAGACTGATCTCTGACATCAAAAGCAATCTAAAGGGCGGCTCAAACCTGAGCCGCCTTTTCTTTTTCGACGGAAAAATGCTGGTCAAACGTTTGAAATTAAACAACAGCCACCCTAGGTAATTGCTATGAAAAAACAGAGCATTCGTCCCCTCTACCTGATCCTCATCCTAATTATGGGAGGGCTATCCTTGGCCACGACGCCGGTTTTTGCCATGGTGATTGACGAGATTAAAATTTGCGAAGCAGAGGCCATCTTTTCATAAACGCTGATGGTCTGGGCAAGCTGACGTTTTCAAAGTAACCTGCTGGCATGACTGTGGTGAATCTCAACAAGTTCCGTAAAGCCAAAGCCCGCTCTGACAAAAAAGCGCAGGCGGATCAAAACGCCGTAAAATTTGGCCGCACCAAAGCACAGAAAATACTGGAAGAGACGCAGGCGGAAAAAAACTGCCGGGATCTAGACGGAAAAGAACGCGAATGAGCCGGCCAATCAAGCGCTCTCTCACGCTGCGCGGACACCGCACAAGCGTATCATTGGAGGATGATTTCTGGCATGCCTTCCGCCACATTGCGGAGGAAAAGAACATCCCGATCAATGCCCTAGCGGCCCAAATTGATGCAGAGCGCGATCTGGAAGCTGGACTTGCGACAGCGATCCGCCTGTACGTTCTTGCGTATTTCCGCGCCCGCGCTTCAATTGGCTCCTAAATATCCCCGCCGGAGGCAACGCCCAAAGGACATCTCAAGCGGCTTCCGTAGCGACCAGACGAATCCGCTCGATCATCGCCCGCAACCCGTTGGAGCGCTGTGACGACAGATGTTCGTTGAGCCCCAACCGCTCCAACTCGGCCCGCGCATCCACAGCAATCACCTCGGCAAGGCTCAGGCCGTTGTAAAGCTTGCGCAACACCGCGATCAGCCCGCTGACAATCATTGCGTCACTGGCGCCCTCAAAATGGAACACGCCGCCCTCAATGGTGGGATGCAGCCACACCTGACTGGCACAGCCATCCACCTTCGTTGCAGGAACCCGAAGTGCTTCATCCAGTACTGGCATGTCTTTACCTTGCTCGATCACATAGCGATAGCGGTCTTCCCAGTCCTCAATGAACTCAAAGTCCTCAACGATGTCTTCAAAGGCCTCGGTTGCCATGGTGCGATCACTCCTGCGACGTCAAATGGTGCTCTTTCACCTATGTTGCACAATCAAAAAGGTCCACCCCTACGCGCCGTGCTCGCATCAGAAGCTTTTCAAGGCGAAACGAATAGGTTAACCCATGATGCAAAGAATGAGGCCTATCGATGCGCACACCTGTTTTAGTATTGCTCACCGCCACCTTGGCGTTGTCCGCCTGTCAATCACGGTGGAACCCTGCAAATTGGTGGGACAAAGACACAGCTGCAGTAGAAGCCGTAAATCCTCTGATTCCAGACAAAACGGAAGACGGACGATCTTTCTTTGCTGCCAAGGAAACCGAAGAGTATCGTGGCCTACCAATCGATAAAGTCACCTCTGTCGAAGTGCATCGTGTCACAGAAGGCAGATTGATCATGGCTATTGGCGTGTCCTCCGTGCACGGCACATCAGATACGCGTTTGATTATACCGGAAGAGGCTGCACTTGATGGTGGCGTACTAACCCTAAATTTGATGGGCCGTCCACCGTTAGAACCCGTGATTGGCGGGTCAGATCAGACGCGAGAAGTCACCACAGCTGTTGTCCTTACAGAACAGCAAATGGCCGGCGTGCGCACCATTCGCGTCAAGGCGCTTACCAATAGTATAGACCGTCGCGTTCGCTGATCGAGAGAGAAAGCCAGTTGCCTTGGGTAAATTGGCGGATTTTTGGTAGGCCCGGCAGGACTTGAACCCGCAACCAAAGCGTTATGAGCGCTCTGCTCTAACCAATTGAGCTACAGGCCCGCCAAGTGCTTGGTTATGAAATGCCGCCAGTGGCGTCAAGCGGACAGTTTGCCTTCCACCAATTTGATTTCCGCTTGGCGGCGTAACGCAACCAATTTGTCGACGAAAGCATTGATCACGAGATCAATTTTTGACCCGGCGATGGTCTTTGTTGGCGAAATTGCAAACACGTCTTTGCTTGGCGCTCCAAACTCAGGAAGCACCACTTCGTAGATGCCCGCGTCCAACTCTTTTTGGATCAGCATACGCGCGGCGCGGGTATAGCCCATGCCCGTGCGCACGGCTTTCAGGATGATTTCGGGATCGTCCGCTGTGAAACCCACACGAATAGGCGCTTGATAGGTTTGACCATCACGCTTCACATCAAAAAAGCCCGCGGTCTTATCTTCGTGGTGCTGAATAAATTTCAGTCGTTTCATATCTTCCGGCGCTTCGGGGCGCCCTTGCTTGTCCAAATAACTTGGGGTCGCAAAAAACACCGTCTCCAGAGACGCAATTTTGCGTCCAAATCCGGAGGTGTCGCCCAATCTTCCTGCGCGAATAGCCAAGTCGTAGCCTTCGCGCACCACATCGACCAAACGATCTTCCATCCGAAGCACGATGTCCAAATCCGGATGCGCCTTACCCAGCTCAATCAACACAGGTCCAAACACCACACGTCCCAGGAAGTTGCCAGTATTGATCCGTATGGTGCCCGCAACATCCCCATCCAATGCTTCCAATTCGGCCAGCATCAACTCGTAACGCTCCAAAAGCTTTTGCGCATGCTCCTGCACCAAAACCCCGGCCCGGGTGGCAGACACACCTTGCGGAGACCGATGCAACAATTGCTGTCCGATGTGGGTTTCCAACTGGCGAATTTGCTGACTGGCCGCAGATTGCGAGATACCACGCTGCTGTCCCGCACCAGAGAGACTTCCCTCCGCAAGCGCACTCACAAAGGTCTCCATCAAACTCATTCGGTCCATGCTATAAGCACTCCTTATACCCGATATCACCATCACATCGGTACCGCGGTCAAATTATCAAGCATAGATAGCCGATACCAGCACAAGCTGGACCCAAAATTTGCTTCAGGGATATTGGAGACCCTTATGTCGATCACCCGCAGAAACTTCCTGTTCAGCGCCGCCGCAGCCCCTGCCCTTGCGGCCGCACCCGCGCCGGTCTTGGCCTCGCAAACGTCCGAAAAACCGTTCCAGGGCACCTATCGCTTCACCGTAGGAGATGCGACGGTCATCGCCCTACTCGACGGGTATCTGGATGCAGCGCCTGCAATTATACCTGGTTTCGACGAGGCAAGCGTCAGCGTGGCTTTGGAAAGAGCTCAACAGAAACTCTACCCAGCCGGCGTGCGCATTCCGGTCAACGCATTTCTGGTAGAAATTGGCGGGCGCCGCGTATTGATCGATGCGGGCACCAGTTCCTTCCTTGGTGACACCATGGGCGACCTCAGCAAAGCCCTAAATGCTCACAACATCAGTCCCGCCTCAATAGACATGGTCGCGCTCACCCACATTCACCCCGATCATTCCGGCGGGTTGATTGATGCAAATGGACAGGCTGTTTTTGTGAACGCGCAATTGGCTGTCGGACAAACCGAGTATGGGTTCTGGCATGACGACGCAATTATGGCGAGCGTGCCAGAAAGTTCGCGTGGCTTCTTCCAAATTGCACGCAACACCGTTGCCCCCTATGCCGACCGCATGATCCTGCACAACGGTGAACAGGACATTCTACCCGGCCTAACCAGCCTACCGCTACCAGGTCACACCCCCGGCCACGCAGGGTATCTGCTGCAAACTGGCAACGATCAACTCCTGTTCTGGGGCGATCTGGTGCATATGACCGCACTGCAGTTTGACAATCCAAGCCTCACCATCGCCTTTGACACCGACGCCACTCAAACGGTGGACACCCGTCTCAGCATGTTTGATCGGGCTTCTGCCGACAACCTGCTGGTCACCGGCGCGCACCTCGACTTCCCCGGCCTCGGCAAAGTGCGCAAGTCTGCAAATGGCTACGCTTACCAACCTGCCCCATGGCAATACGGCACCTGATGCTGCACTTGCACCGCCTGTCACCACAGGCGGTGCATTCCCCTGTTCCAATCGCCGAGCCAATGCAGTAAGGACCACGCCAAGCATCGGATTGTAAGGACATACCCCATGAGCGACGGCAAAAACGGCATCACCTACGCGGATGCAGGTGTGGACATTGACGCAGGCAACGCACTGGTGGAGCGCATCAAGCCCGCCGCAAAACGCACCTCACGTTCCGGCGTGATGGCAGGCTTGGGCGGCTTTGGCGCTTTGTTTGACCTCAAGGACGCGGGCTACACCGATCCAATCCTCGTCGGCGCCACCGACGGCGTTGGCACCAAACTGCGCATTGCGATCGACACCGACAACGTTGACGGCGTCGGCATTGATCTGGTTGCCATGTGTGTGAACGATCTGGTCTGCCAGGGTGCAGAGCCGCTCTTCTTCCTAGACTATTTTGCCACCGGCAAACTGGAAACCGAAACAGCAGCGCGCATCATCGAAGGCATCGCCGAAGGATGCTACCAATCCGGCTGCGCCCTGATCGGCGGCGAAACCGCCGAAATGCCTGGCATGTATGAAGCTGGTGACTTTGACCTCGCAGGCTTTTCTGTTGGCGCCATGGAGCGCGGCGCGGACCTGCCCGCAGGTGTGAAAGAAGGCAACGTGCTTCTGGGCCTTGCCTCCAATGGCGTGCACTCCAACGGCTACAGCCTCGTCCGCAAGCTCGTCGAAGTGTCTGGCCTCAAGTGGGACGACGCATGCCCATGGGACAACAGCCAAACCCTTGGCGCGGCGCTTCTGACCCCGACCCGTCTCTATGTGAAACAATGCCTCGCCGCAGTCCGCGCAGGCGGTGTGCACGCATTGGCCCACATCACCGGCGGCGGCCTGACCGAGAACCTGCCGCGTGTGCTGCCGGAAGGCCTGTCCGGTCACATCGACCTCAGCGCATGGGAATTGCCACCCGTGTTCCAATGGCTCGCCAAAACTGGTGGCATGGAAGAAGCCGAAATTCTCAAAACTTTCAACTGTGGCGTTGGCATGATCCTCTCCGTTGAAGCCGACCAAGCCGAGGCCCTGACCGCCCTGCTGCAAGAGCAAGGCGAAACCGTTTACACACTGGGCACAGTAAAAGTCGGTGAAGGCGTCTCATACACAGGGTCCCTCCTGTGAAGAAACGCGTCGCGATTTTCATTTCGGGCAGCGGATCCAATATGGTTCGCCTGCTCGAAGACATGGCGCAACCCGGCCACGCGGCGGAACCCGTTTTGGTACTCGCTAACAGTGCCGAAGCGGGCGGCTTAGCCAAGGCCGAAGCCATGGGCGTGAAAACCGTCGCAGTTGATCACCGCCCCTACAAAGGCGACCGTCCCGCGTTTGAGGCCGCGCTTCAGGCGGAACTTAATAAGGTCCAACCGGACATACTGTGTCTTGCAGGCTTCATGCGTGTTCTGACAGAAGGTTTTGTGGCGCCATGGGAAGGCCGGATGCTCAATATCCACCCGTCCCTGCTGCCAAAATACAAAGGTCTGCACACCCATGCCCGCGCATTGGAAGCTGGCGACAATGAACATGGCTGTACGGTGCACCTTGTGACTCCTGCACTGGACGACGGTCCAATCCTAGGCCAGGCCCGCGTGCCAGTAGAGGCTGACGACACACCAGAGAAGCTGGCAGCACGCGTTTTGGTACAGGAACACAAGCTCTACCCAGCGGTTCTGCGCCAATTTGCGGCAGGAAATACCACACCAATCACTCTTTAAGAGTGGATCAATTGCTTTCCTCTACGTTTGTGCGTAGTGCTGTTATCCACAGCTTTACAGAACACACCAAGAAGACACGCTGCATATGAAAACCCTCACGACGACCGAAGAGCTCGCGCAATTCTGTGAAATGGCGCGCAAAGAGCCTTATGTGACCATCGACACGGAATTCCTGCGCGAGCGTACCTACTATTCCAAGCTTTGCTTGGTGCAGATGGCGATGCCTGGCGACGGCACAGAAAACGCCGTTCTGGTCGATCCGCTGGTAGACGGCATGTCCCTGGAGCCAATGTTTGAGCTCTTTCGCGACACCAATGTTGTGAAGGTGTTCCACGCTGCGCGTCAGGACCTGGAAATCTTCTTTGTGGAAGCGGGTGTGTTCCCCGATCCGCTGTTTGACACGCAGGTTGCCGCCATGGTTTGCGGCTTTGGCGAGCAGGCAGGTTACGAAACATTAGTGCGCAAAATTGCCAAACAGAGCTTGGATAAAAGCTCCCGCTTCACCGACTGGTCCCGCCGCCCATTGACCGATGCGCAGAAAACCTACGCCATTGGTGACGTGACCCACCTACGCAAGATCTACGAGTTTCTCTCCGCCAAACTCGCTGAAACCGGCCGCGCCCATTGGGTTGAGGAAGAGCTACAGCTTCTGACCCGCCCGGAAACCTACATCATCGATCCGGAAGACGCCTGGAAGCGCGTGAAAACCCGCACCACATCGCCAAAATTTCTCGCCATCGTGCGCGAGTTGGCGAAATTCCGTGAAGCCCACGCCCAAAGCCGCAACATCCCTCGTAACCGTGTGTTCAAGGACGACGCTCTTGTCGAGCTGGCTTCTACCAAACCAGGCAATATGAACGAGCTTGGCCGTTCTCGCCTACTGTTGCGCGAGGCGCGCAAGGGCGAGATTGCCGATGGCATTCTAGCCGCGGTGAAAGCTGGCAAAGAGTGTCCCCAAGATCAGATGCCGCGCCTTCCCAAACGCGATGACAAGCTCCAGGTGAACCCGGCTTTGGCTGATCTGTTGCGTGTCCTGCTGAAAGCCAAAACCGAAAGCTCCAGCGTCGCTCCCAAACTGATCGCATCCTCTGCCGATCTGGACGCACTCGCGTCTGGCAGCCGCGACGTGCAGGCACTGCATGGCTGGCGTCATGAGGTCTTCGGCGCAGATGCGCTGCGCCTATGTGAAGGCAAAGTGGCTCTGGCAGCGAAAGGCAACAACGTCAAAATCGTTACGTTGTAGGCTAGTCCGCAGATTCAGCCGCTTATTCTTTAGACTTCATAGATTTTACAACCGCCTTGGCGATGCCAGCGGCGACGCTTGGTGCGATCCCGCCCAAGGGATTCGCGGCCATGGCTTTCACCGCATCCACAGCGGACTTGGCCTCATCCGCTGCCTGACGCACCTCCGCTTCCAGATCTTCAATCGCCATGTCACGCACCTCTGTGACTGCAGTGACGTCTTCATCGATGCCAGATTTGGACGCTGCCAGAGCCACAAACAGCCCCGCGAGCACAAAGTTCACCACGCCAACAATCAAGGCTGCTGCTGCCGGTGTCATCACCTCTTCCAACGCAAAGAATCCGGCCACGTTCAACATCACCAGCCCAATGCCCGACACAACCAATGCCATCACCATCAAGCCGGTCTGACGCCGCAACACAGCAAGATGCCGTTGCGCGATCAATCTTTCGGAGCGGAGGATGATGGATATATTGCGCGAAATTCGATTGCTCATTGTCCTGCTCCTATTTCATCCGGCCAATCAGGTAGCCCACGGCAAAAGCCCCCAGCGCAAACATCAATGGCTGTTTATGGGGAAATTCTTCCAACTCGGCCAGAATTTCGCCGATGTCGGTTTCTAAACTCGGCGAGTCGTCCTCCAACTCAGTTTCATGATCTGCGTCCGTTCTAGAGGCTTTCGCAGCATCCAACGCTGCATCCCGCTCCGACAACTCCGCCCGCAGTTGCTTCAGCTCCGCTTCCAACTCTGCTTTTGTGGCCATCTTAATCGTCCAATCCATCGTTGTGATGCCGCAATTTTCCGCACAATCGCAGATCATCGCGTGGTGGAATTCCCAACAAATCTATTCAAATCACTTAAGTCCATCAAAGCCAATAACGCGATCGAAGCGCAAGAGAAACAACCTCAAAACCCTCATATTCCCTTAGCGAAAGCCGGCGAGATTACATGAAGAAGAGAATCCAACCACATGAAATACGTACAAAAAATCAACCTCACGCACTATTCCAATCACAATCAAACTCTGACAAACCCTAATCTCCTTTGCCTC
The DNA here is from genome assembly GCA_014872815.1 of Paracoccaceae bacterium. Taxonomy (GTDB): domain Bacteria; phylum Pseudomonadota; class Alphaproteobacteria; order Rhodobacterales; family Rhodobacteraceae; genus Shimia. Next base: position 295,150 of record WKFK01000014.1, on the reverse strand, counting down.
AACTCTTAGCCGATCCGCACAAAAACGCCCCATTTCCGGCATCACCACCGCACCTTGATACTTAAAATCATTCAGACATTGAGCAGCGCTCTCCATATTTGGGAAAGGGAGATGTGCTGGCATGTCATCAAAGGAGGCACACTATGTCACAGTCCAAAAAAGACCAGCCACGCAAGCCGGAAAAGCAGTCAAAGCCTGCGCCGAGCAACACACCAATCTTCAGCGATTGGGCGATGATCTAACCGCCGATTTCGCACTCAGAATGCTGACGGCATCGCTTGCCCCTGCCGGACCAGGCGGTTTAATGTGCCGCCATGTCAGAACCAGTTTCCAGCATTCGCAACCTGGGCCCAGCCTATGAAGAGGCCTGCGCCCGCGCCGGTATCCACACTGCGGAAGAAGTCCGCACGCTGGGCGCGGATGAAACCTACGCCCGCCTGCTCAAGACCGGCACAAAACCGCATTTCATTGGTTACTACGTTTTGGTGATGGGTCTGCAAGGCCGCCCCTGGAACGACTGTAAGGGCAAAGAAAAAGACGCCCTGCGCAAGAGGTTCGACGCGCTCAAGGCCAAGTCCCATGATGAAAATCTAAGTAGGTTTGAGCGCCTTATGAACGAGATTGGAGTACGCCCCTCCCAGCGGTCATAAAGCCCTATCAATCACTTCAAAACACTCATCAGAAGGGGCCAGCGCATAGTGCTTGCGACCCAATCCGCCTGTCGCCCAGGTGCTTTCGTCCGGTGTCTCAATACAAAACCCGTTTGTTACCCTGTTTGGGTGCACGTTCAAACATAAATCCGGTCCCCGCATCAACCAAACATTTTGCGTATTCATTTCGCCAAATCGGCCTGCTTGCCCGAGCAATACTGGGACCACTTCATCATTGGACATTGTAAGCTCAAGCTTGCAGAAGAAGTTCATCGTTTTTGGTGAATGCGTCATTGTGTGCCCGGAAATCCACTTCTCGGCCCCATCGTAGGCACATGGTGCCATGCACTGCTGCTCAGAACGATCAAAGCTGTAGTCAAAGAAATCATCTCGGACATCTTCAGATCCTTTGCGGCCGCAAGTTACTTTAAAATACCAAACATGATCGAAAACCTCAGGCAGAGTTTCCTTAAAGACCGTTTGGTAAACTTTCGGCTTGCCTTTCTTCTTTTGTCCATCCGTCATTTCAAAGCTACCCGAGACATATTTGACAGCCTTCAATCCATTGCCTTTTATGGTGCAATGATTGTCGTGATACTTCACGGTAAAATCTCCCCAATTCCCTTTTAGAAACAACCCAACACAACTCGAACAATCCTAACGTGTCTGGCTTTAAAGGTTCAGGCAAGAAAATAGGGGCCCGCGCAACTGGCAGGCCCCTTAAGAAATGATCAAAAAACCGGTTGGCTTAGCCTACCAGCTCCAGACCGGAGAAGAAGTATGCGATTTCTACCGCAGCGGTTTCTGGAGCGTCAGAACCGTGTACGGAGTTTTCGCCAACAGATTCAGCGAATTCTGCACGGATGGTGCCTGGCGCTGCGTCGGCTGGGTTGGTTGCGCCCATAACTTCGCGGTTCTTCGCGATTGCACCTTCACCTTCCAGAACCTGAGCAACGATTGGCGCGGACGCCATGAACTCGCACAGTTCGTCGTAGAATGGACGCTCGGCATGCACAGCGTAGAAAACGCCAGCTTGCTCTTTGGTCAGGTGGATGCGCTTCTGTGCGACGATGCGCAGGCCAGCTTCTTCGAACTTGGCGTTGATCGCGCCGGTCAGGTTGCGGCGGGTGGCATCAGGTTTGATGATCGAGAAGGTGCGTTCCAGAGCCATGTCTGTATCTCCATTAAAGTGAGGGCCAGACACCACGTCTGGCCAGCATTCGAATTGGCGCTCCGATACCATGGGTTTGAGGACTTGAAAAGCGATGATTGACGCCGTCGCAATACTGCGCCACACCCGCCCCATGCTTAAGATTTCAGACATCTCCTATTCCGTCGAAGGCCGCCCCTTATTTGAGGGCGCTTCTGCAACGATTCCCACCGGCCACAAAGTGGGTTTGATTGGCCGCAATGGCGCAGGCAAAACCACGCTTTTTCGCCTGATCCGCGGGGAGTTGTCCTTGGAAGGCGGCAACATCACCCTGCCCCAGCGCGCTCGAATTGGCGGCGTTGCGCAGGAGGTGCCCTCCAACGAAGTGTCGCTGATCGACACTGTGCTGGCGGCAGACACCGAACGGGCGGCCTTGCTGGCCGAGTCTGAAACCGCCACTGATTCCAATCGCATCGCGGAGATCCAGACTCGCCTAAGCGACATTGACGCTTGGAGCGCCGAGGCCCGCGCCGCCTCCATCCTCAAAGGCCTAGGTTTTGACCATGAGGACCAACAACTGCCCTGCTCCGCCTATTCCGGCGGCTGGCGTATGCGTGTGGCTCTGGCGGCAGTGCTGTTCTCGCAGCCGGACTACCTACTGCTTGACGAACCCACCAACTACCTCGATCTCGAGGGCGCGCTTTGGCTTGAAAACTATCTGGTCAAATATCCCCACACGGTACTGATCATCTCGCACGACCGAGAGTTGCTCAACCGTTCCGTTGGTGCAATCCTGCATTTGGATGAGCGCAAGCTGGCCTACTACACCGGCACCTATGATCAGTTCGCAAAGCAACGCGCGGAACAACGCGCCGTACAGGCCGCTGCGGCCAAGAAACAACAAGCGCAACGCGAACACCTGCAAGCCTTCGTGGACCGCTTCAAAGCCAAGGCCTCCAAAGCCAAACAAGCCCAGAGCCGCGTGAAGATGTTGGAAAAAATGACACCGATCACGGCGCCAGAAGATGCGGCACGTGTGGTGTTCACTTTCCCCAAGCCGGAAGAGCTTTCTCCGCCGATCATCGCCATCGAAGGTGGCTCCACTGGCTATGGCGACACAGTGGTGCTCAAGAACCTGAACCTGCGCATTGATCAGGATGATCGCATCGCGCTTTTGGGCAAAAACGGTCAGGGTAAGTCGACACTGGCGAAACTGCTTTCTAGCCGTCTGCAGCCTATGAGCGGCAAGTTCACAACCTCCTCCAAGCTGCGCATCGGCTTCTTTGCCCAGCACCAAGTAGATGAACTTTACGTCGACGAAACTCCCATCCAGCACCTAATGCGGGAACGCCCAGCTGAGGGACAGGCACGTCTGCGTGCCCGCTTAGCAGGGTTCGGTCTTGGCGCCGCACAGGCAGAAACCGAAGTGGGCCGCCTATCCGGTGGTCAGAAAGCCCGCCTGTCCCTGTTGCTGGCCACTTTGGACGCACCGCATCTCTTGATCCTCGACGAACCCACCAACCACCTCGACATCGAAAGCCGTGAAGCGCTGGTCGAGGCCCTCACCGCCTATTCCGGTGCCGTGATTTTGGTCAGCCATGACATGCACCTGCTGACTTTGGTGGCGGATCGCCTGTGGCTGGTCAAAGACGGCACAGTGAAGCCATATGAGGAAGACCTTCAGGCCTATCGTAAGTTGCTGCTGACAGCCGACAAGCCGGTCAGCTCCAAACCGAAAGCCAAACCAGCCCCCAAGCGCGCCAGCCGGGATGATATCCTTGCCTTGCGGGCCGAGGTACGCAAATCCGAACAGCGTGTCGAGAAACTCAATGACATGGCCGACAAACTGGCCAAGAAATTGGCTGATCCTTCGCTGTATGAAGACGAGAAACTCGGCGAAATGGAAGTCTGGCAAAAGAAATACGCCGAAGTCCGGGATGCTCAGGACCGTGCCGAAGATCTTTGGATGAAGGCGCTGGAAAAGCTGGAAAAAGCCGAAGCCTGAGCGTAGCGTCTGTTTCACCACTGACAGGAACCTAAACTTACCATGGATAGCGCCGCCTTCATCACGGCTTTTGTGACGCTTTTTGTGATCATCGACCCAATTGGGTTGTTTCCGATCTTTATCTCGCTCACTCAAGGCGTTCCCGCGAAGGAGCGGCGCAAGATCGCAATCCGCGCTTGTGTGACAGCCTTTGTTATCTTGTCTGTGTTTGGCTTTCTCGGAGAAGCCGTGCTCGGTGGCATCGGAATCTCAATGCCAGCCTTTCGTATTGCCGGCGGCATTTTGCTTTTTGTGACCGCTTTTGACATGTTGTTTGAACGCCGCACCAAACGCCGGGAAGATCAGGCGGAAGAAGCCGAAGAAGACTATCCTGATCCGTCCATCTTTCCACTGTCCATTCCCTTGCTTGCAGGCCCCGGTGCCATCACCTCGGTAATCCTTCTGGCAGGTCAAGATTCTGGCGTTCAGGCCACTTTGGCTGTTCTGGGCGTTGCGGCTCTCGTTCTGGCCATAGTGTTCTGCCTTTTCCTGACTTCCGGCTTTTTTGAGCGTTTGCTGGGCCGTACTGGAATTACTGTGATCACGCGCTTACTTGGCATGTTGCTGGCTGCACTGTCGGTGCAGTTTATTCTGGATGGGCTGAAAGACTTCGGGTTTATGGGCTGAACACATGGACGACATCTCCTTTGGCAACCTCGCCTATCTTCTGCTTTTGCTGGTCATGGTGCTGATCTGGACCATCGGGTCCGGCCGCATCAATCTCGGTCAAACCCTGCGTTACGGCGCCATTTGGGCGCTGATCTTTCTTGGCGCCATCGCCGTGGTGGGCATGTGGGAAGATATCCGCAGCACTGTGACACCCACTCAGGTGGTCTTAGCTGACGAAGGTCGTATCGAAATTCCACGCAGCAATGACGGGCACTACTATGCCACGCTGTCCGTGAACGGAGCGGAGGTGTATTTTGTCGTTGATACCGGTGCCACCGATGTGGTGCTGACACAAGCCGATGCCCGCCGCGCTGGTGTGGACCCAGACAACCTGCCCTACTTTGGCCGCGCGATGACCGCCAATGGCGAAGTGCGCACCGCACCGGTCCGTTTGGAGGAAGTGGCTTTGGGGGGCTATGTTGACACAAATGTCCGAGCCAGCGTCAACGAAGGAGAGATGGGCCAATCCCTCCTGGGCATGAGCTATCTCCAACTCTTCGATCAAATCACCATCACAGGCAGCAAGCTTATCCTAACACGTTAGATTCGACGCCTAACCACCTCCGGATTCAGCCTTTTTCTGCCAATTTCCGGTCTCTTCGGACCAGTACTGCGCCGCACAGCCCGCATCGGTCAGTGCTTTCCACTGTCCTCGCGCATGTTGCACCGCCTCCGGGTCGTGCCCGTCAAATAGGATGCACACCCGCTCCACTGCATTGACCTCTTCTGCGCTCACACCCGCCCCGTCCACGCTCATCACGCAGCCAACGGCATCGGGTACATCCGTCGATGTGGTCAGCAACACCGGCTGCAACGCATCATGCGGCCCGCCAGCCATACCATGGGCGAGAAAACTTGTGTCCCCCAACGCCCACAGTTTTTGATCAAGCCAATCCATCCGGCCTTCATCCCGCCCCCGCACGACAATCTTCCACCCGGCCCCGCGCGCCTTTTCCAAAAGACGCGGCAGGGTGACCTCCATGGAATTCTGGGTCAGATGGTAGAAGTAGGCAGCGCCCAAGGCTTAACCCTCAAACTTATCCGCAACCAAGCGGCTCAGCGCGCTCACACCCCACCCGGTGGCCCCTGCTGGCGCCAGCGCGGTTTCGGCTTTCACACTGGCCACCCCGGCGATGTCGAGGTGAATCCAGGGCGTACCGTCCTGCACAAACCGCTGAAGGAACTCGGCCGCGGTGATTGATCCCGCCGGACGGCCACCAACGTTTTTCACATCTGCAATCCGCGACTTCAATTGTTTGGCATAGCCTTTGCCGAGCGGCATCCGCCACGCGCCTTCGCCCTCGGCTTCGGCGGCTTTCAAGAACCCGTTGCAGAGCGCGTCATCGTTGGAAAACACACCTGCGTTTTCGTGACCCAAGCCAATGATGATTGCGCCGGTCAAAGTGGCCAAATCGATCATGCCTGCTGGCTTAAACCGTTCTTGCGCGTAGTGAATTACGTCACACAAAACCAAACGCCCCTCGGCATCGGTGTTGATCACTTCAATGGTGTCGCCCTTCATGGAAGTCACCACATCGCCAGGACGTGTAGCGCGGCCCGAGGGCATATTTTCAACCAGACCGACAAGCCCAACCACATTGGCTTTTGCCTTGCGCAATGCCAGAGCTTTCATCACGCCCGCCACAACGCCCGCGCCGCCCATGTCCATGGTCATGTCTTCCATACCGGCGGCAGGCTTGAGGGAAATACCACCGGTGTCAAACACCACGCCTTTGCCTACCAGCGCCAACGGCGCCGCATCTTTCTCGCCACCATTCCACTGCATCACCGCAACTTTTGAAGGGCTCTCCGAGCCTTCTCCAACAGACAACAACGCCCCCATGCCCAATTCCTTGAGCTTGTCTTCTTCCAAGACTTCTACCTCAAGCCCAATGTCTTTCAGCGCCACCAGACGATTGGCAAACTCAGTTGTGGTCAGCACATTGGCAGGCTCGTTTACAAGATCGCGGGTAAAAAATGTGCCTTCAGCCACGGCCAAAAGTGGTGCGGCTGCCGCTTCTACCTCGTCCGGCTTGCTGACCATCATGGTGACGGCTCGGGCATCCTCTTTAGCATCTACAGTCTTGTGATCGTCAAAGCCATAGTCGCGCATGGCGATACCAAATGCGATTTCTGCCGCTTTTGGGTTGGTGCCCGCCAGAACCGTAAGCGCGGCATTGCCACGGACCTTCCCAAGTCCAGCACCGGCTTTGCGGGCGTCTTCGACGGAACAGCGACGTGGCAGGATCACCACGTCCACAGCTTCTGCCACCACACCAGCCGGATAGGACAGGCTGAACACGGTGCCAAGGCTGGCTTCTTCGGCCTTGTCCTCCCGCAGCCGTTCTACGGCCCCACGAGTCAAGCGGTTCAGGCGTCGCGCGCCCTGATCCAGATTGCCTTCCGCCGGTACAAAGACCGCAATGCGCCCCTCCACGCTGCCAATATCATCCAGCTTGGTCTCTTCAAAAGAAATCGTCACAGGGCGCATAATATACCTCCAAAATCGCGTTCCCAAACACCTAACGCGCACCCGCTCGCTTGACCAGAGCACTTCGCCAGTTAGCAGTTTCACCACCCGAAAATTTCGCCTAAAGTGCCGCCAATAATAGGGTTCGGGGGATTCTTATCAGGTGAGCAGATTCGACAGATATATCCTGTCGCAATTCCTGACACTGTTCGGTTTTTTTGCGCTGATCCTTGTGTCCGTTTACTGGGTTAATCGTGCGGTGTCGCTGTTTGATCAGTTGATCGCCAGCGGCCAAAACGTTTCGGTGTTTCTGGAATTGTCGGTACTAACTCTACCAAACGTAATCCGTTTGGTTCTGCCCATCGCTGTGTTCGCAGGAACCGTTTATGTGACCAACCGCTTGTCCAGCGAAAGTGAACTGACCGTTATGCAGGCGACTGGTTTTAGTCCTTGGCGCCTGGCGCGCCCTGTGGCCGTTTTCGGATTAATTTGCGCCCTCATGCTGTCCGCTCTCACGCATTTCCTGGTCCCAGCAAGCAACGCGGAACTCAGCAAACGACAAAAAGAAATTACTGAAAATGTGACGGCTCGGCTTTTGACAGATGGCACATTTTTGCATCCTGCTGATGGCGTCACTTTCTACATCCGCGAAATCACGCCCAATGGCGTGCTCAAGGATGTTTTTCTTTCCGACCAACGCACACATGGTCGCACTACCTCTTACACCGCTTCTGATGCCTACCTGGTTCAAGACGAAACCGGACCCAAACTTGTTATGGTGGATGGGCTGGCACAACTCCATCGGCATGACACTGACACATTGATGACGACAACCTTTGCCGATTTCTCTTACGACATCAGTGCCCTAATTGACCCAAGCGCGAAACCTCGCGTATCGGCCAAGCATTTTTCATCATGGGACATCCTCGGCAAAGTCGACGCTGTTGCAGAAGTAACCGGGGAAAGCGTCGGCGGCATTACCGAGGAATTGCACGAACGTTTTGCAATGCCACTGTCCACAATCAGTTTTGCCTTGATAGGTTTTGCGATGTTGCTTGTGGGCGGATTTAGTCGCTTCGGTGTTTGGCGACAGATCATTGCAGCCTTTGTCATTCTCATCATTCTGGAAGCGATGAAAAACGCGATCTCAGATCCTGTGCGCGCCAACCCGGATCTTTGGCCGATCATGTACATCCCCAGCGCACTGGGCTTTGTTGTTGCAGGCGTGCTGCTCTACATCTCCGCCCATCCTCTGAACTGGCGCAGGCGGGCGACCCAATGACTGTTCACTTCTATTTCGCGCGCAAGTTCCTCTGGATCTTCCTTGGCATCTGCACCGTGTTCTTTGTGCTCACAGTTCTCGTAGACATGATGGAACAACTGCGTAGATACGATGTAGAATCCATTGGGTTTGAAAAAGTTCTCGGGCTCACGCTACTACGCACGCCTGAAAGCATCTACCAGTTGATGCCGCTGATCGTCATCCTTGCGACAATCGCGCTGTTCGTAAACCTGTCGCGTAGTTCCGAAATGGTGGTTGTGCGTGCTGCTGGCCGCTCCGGAATTGTGTCAGTCCTGTCGCCTACCATGGTTGCCCTTATGATAGGCCTTCTGTCAGTCAGTATGCTCAACCCGATCGTGGCCGCGACCTCTGTGCAGTACGAAACTCAGAGCGAGATGCTGAGATCAGGCGGCGGTAGCGCTCTTTCCTTGTCCGATGAGGGCATTTGGTTGCGGCAAGGTGGGGACGACGGACAAGCCGTCATTCACGCGGGACGAACCAACTCTGACGCCACTGTTTTTATGGACATCACTATTGTTACCTACGCAAAAGACAGCGGTCCAAAAACTCGAATTGAAGCGGACACTGCGCGACTGATCGAAGGCGGGTGGGAGCTCAGCAATGTCCGGACATGGGCTCTAAGCGTAGGTCTGAACGAAGGCGGCGCCCCAAAACGTGAAGACGTTGTTGTATTCCCAAGCACTCTAACGGCAGATCGCATTCGAGAACGCTTTGGAACGCCGTCCTCAATCTCTGTATGGAAACTGCCGTCATTTATTGCCGAACTAGAAGATGCGGGTTTTTCTGCCCGTCGGCACACTGTCTGGCTTCAGATGGAACTTGCTCAACCTTTGTTTCTTATGGCGATGGTTCTTGTGGCTTCGGCTTTCACAATGCGCCACACCCGATTTGGTAACACAGGCATCGCAGTTTTGATTTCGGTTCTTATTGGATTTGGCCTCCATTTCATTCGAAACTTTGCGCAAATTCTGGGTGAAAACGGCCAGATTCCTGTGATGTTGGCGGCCTGGGCACCGCCCATTGCCAGCATTTTATTGGCTCTTGGGTTTTTGTTGCATATGGAGGACGGATGAAGACCTTTCCGACTCTTTTTTTACTGGCAGCGTCAACCGCGGCTTTGGCCACAACACTGCCAGCATCAGCGCAACAAAGCACTAGCGTAGCGCAACAGCAAGCCCCCAGCACGGCTTCAGAATTGCAAAACGTTGTCTTGGTAGCAGATGCAGTGACACTCACAGCAGAGGGTCTTCTGATCGCACGCGGAAATGTCGAAGCGCTGTCTGGAGACATTCGCTTGACCGCAAAAGAGGTGATCTACAATAACGAAACCGGCGAGATCCGTCTCACCGGCCCTATTCGTATCACGCAAGGCGACCAAGCCACTGTCATCGCAAGTGCCGCGGAACTCGACAGCGAGTTGCGCAATGGGATCATCCATAGCGCAAGACTTGTACTCGCCGATCAGGTTCAGTTGGCCGCGACAAAGCTGACGCGCTCAGACGGACGTTACAATGTCTTAGATAAAACCACGGTAAGTTCATGCCACGTTTGTACGACTGGCGAGCCCCCTCTCTGGCAGATACGCGCCCGTCGCGTGGTCCATGACCAATTGGAAAAGCAACTGTACTTTGATCACGCGAGTGTTTTGGTACGCGACATTCCCATATTCTATTTTCCGCACTTGCGCATGCCGGACCCGACATTGGACCGCACACGCGGCTTCCTAATCCCAGAGTTCAATCATTCGACTTTGCTGGGATATGGTGTGAAAGTACCTTACTTTCTTCCTTGGGGGACGGACAAAGATGTCACGCTGACACCTTATCTGTCCAGCGAAACACAGACCCTAGAATTTCGATATCGACAAGCTTTCAAAAACGGAGGCTTGGAGTTTAACGGCGCTCTATCAAACGACACGATCGGAACTAAAAAAACACGCGGATACGTGTTTGCAGAAGGTTTATTTCAGCTCCGTAGAGACTTTAAACTGACCTTTGACCTCAAAGCGGTAACCGACGACACATACCTCACCGACTATGACTATGCGGATTACGACCGCCTCAACAGTGATATCAAAATCACGCGTTCAAGCCGCACTGAAAACACTCGGTTTGCGCTTTATCACTACAAGACCCTTCGAGAAGGCGAGAGTGACGATGAAATTCCTTCGCTCGTCTTAAAAGCGGAGACAGAGAGGCGATACCTCAACATTTGGGGTGGTGAGTTGCGCACCAATATAGAGGCGCATGGACATGTCCGTCGCTCCACAGATGACGTTGTCGGTCGGGATGTCACTCGTGCCAATGCGAGCGTGCAATGGTTGGGGGACTGGACCTTGGGCAACGGGCTGCGCACAGGGGTAACGGGGGCGTTGGCTTTTGACGCCTATTCAACAAACAACGACAGCACGGTCAGTTCGTTTGACAGTGGGCTCGCACCGTCCTTGGCAGCATATCTGCGCTATCCGATGTCCAAAACTGCAGACAATGGCGCCACCTATGTCATTGAACCAGTCGCTCAAATTGCATGGACCGGCGGCGACAACCTCGATATCGCCAACGATGAAAGTACCGCTGTGGAGTTTGACGAAGGAAATCTACTTTCCCTGTCTCGTTTCCCTTCACACGACCGACGAGAACGCGGTTTGTCTACAGCTGTTGGATTGAATTGGTCGCGTATCAGCACAACTGGGTGGCGCGGAAATCTGACGTTTGGACAGGTATTTAGGCAAGATCCAGAAACGAATTTCACACAAAGCTCGGGGCTTTCAGGAACGTCATCTGATCTTTTGGTTGCTGGACAAATCAGCAATCAAGACGGCCTTTTGTTCACAGGCCGCGCCATTTTTGACACGCGCGGAGACTTAGACAAGGCGGCAGCGCGTATCGGCTGGACCAATGAAACACTCTGGCTCGACGCAAGCTACATCTGGTTAGAGAAAGATCTCGCAGAATCCCGCGCGAGTGACATTTCCGAATTGACCTTTGATGGAAGCTATCGCCTCAATCGGCACTGGACCGGACTGATGGATTGGCGTTTTGATGCTGTAAGCGGCGAAACTTCCGAAGCTGGCGTCGGGCTTGAGTACCGGAACGAATGTTTGCGTGTCGGACTTTCCCTCTCGCGCCGTTTTTCCACTTCGACTAATGTGCAGTCTAGCACCCGAGTTGGCTTCAATGTCGCGCTACTTGGTTTTTCAGTAAATTCGAATAATAAGAGTTATGACCGCAAATGCGGCTGACCTGCAGGAAGTACCCATCCAAATGATGTCACGCACCATGATCCGTTCCGCGCTCAGCGCCCTCGCCAAAACTTCGAGCGTCTGTGCCATTGTCGGACTGCTCAATATGCCTGTTCACGCACAAAACGCTTTTAGCCCTGCAGTGATCGTCAATGACTCGGCCGTAACGTATTTTGAGATTGAGCAGCGGGCTCGGCTCTTGGTGATCATGAGCGCACCGGGCGACCCTCTTGAGCTTGCACGCGAACAGTTGATTGAAGACCGCCTAAAATTGCAAGCAGCCCGTCAAGCTGGCATTGCACCTTCTGAGGAAGGAATTGTCTCCGGGCTGGAAAGCTTTGCCAAACGCGTAAACATGAAACCTGAGGACATGCTAAAAGCGCTGGCAGCTGAAGGTATTTCAGAGGAAGCCCTAAGAGACTTTCTTTCATCCCAGATCGCTTGGGGTGGCGTCGTCCAAACTCGCTTCGGTGCGAACGCGCAAGTCAGCGAAGAAGAAATTGACCGCGCAATCGCCCAATCTAGCGGTCAGGGCGGCGTACGTGTTCTACTGTCTGAAATCATCATTCCAGTCACGCCACAAACCAAAGCACAGGTAGACAGCCTGGCAGCTCAAATTTCTGAGCTCAGCAGCTTCTCGGAATTTGAATCTGCAGCACGAATCTACTCCGCCTCGGGTACAAAAGAAAACGGCGGACATGTCGACTGGATGAATGTCACAAACCTACCCGCTCCCCTACGCCCTGTTATTTCTGGCCTGCGGAAAGGCGAGGTAACCCCTCCACTGCAACTGCCCAACGCCATTGCATTGTTTCAATTGCGTGGCATTGCGGAAACGGGTCGCAGCACGCCACGCTACTCAGCGATTGACTATGCAAAATTCTACATCCCCGGTGGCCGATCCGAGGAGGCTCTTGAGGAAGCTACACGGGTACGATCCGAAGTGGACAAATGTGACGACTTGTACGGTGTCGGCCATGGATTACCTGCGGAACGGTTGTTCCGCGAAACGCAAAAACCAAACGAAATTCCACGGGATGTCGCGATTGAACTGGCAAAGCTGGACGACAATGAGATTTCCACAAATCTCACTTCGGCAGATGGACACAACCTGATTGTCTTGATGCTTTGTGGCCGCACAGCCGAAATCAACGATGCAGAACTCTCTCGTGAGGACGTCGCTCAATCCCTGCGTAATCTTCGACTGGAAAGCTATGCCAATAGCTATCTCAGTCAGCTGCGCGCGCAAGCCCGGATCATTGAAAAATGAGTTTTGCCCCCATCGCCCTTACCTGTGGGGAGCCCGCGGGTGTCGGACTGGAGATTGCAGAAAAGGCCTGGACCGCACTTAATAGTGAGGTTCCATTTTTTCTAATTGCAGACCCCACCCATTTGCCCGGCACGGTGCCTCATAGAGTGCTGCAAGGCCCAGAAGAGGCAATTGAGGTCATGGCAGACGCCCTGCCTGTTTTGCCGCATCCTTTTGCCGCAACACGGACGCCAGGAACCCCACATTCAGACAATGCTGAAGGTGTCATTGATGTGATTGCCCAGGCAGTGGACTTGGCAATGACTGGCGAAGCAAGTGCTGTCTGCACGCTGCCAATCCACAAAAAAGCGCTCAAAGACGGGGCTGATTTCCCATTTCCCGGTCACACGGAATACCTCGCAGATCTTGCAGGGGTGGATGACGTGGTCATGATGCTTGCATCTGATCTGTTACGGGTGGTGCCAGCAACCATTCATATCCCGCTGTCTGAGGTCCCAAAAGCTCTGACCCCCGCTCTGCTTGAAGACACCATCCGCATCACCGCCAAGGGTCTCCAGTCACAGTTTGGTATCCAAAGCCCGCGCATCGCTGTGGCAGGCCTAAATCCCCATGCGGGCGAAGGTGGAGCAATGGGACACGAAGATGCAGCCACTATTGTTCCAGTGATCGACAAATTGCGTGACGAAGGTTTTGACATATCAGGGCCATTGCCGGCTGACACAATGTTTCACGCTGCTGCCCGTGCGCGTTATGACGTGGCAATCTGCACCTATCACGATCAAGCCCTGATCCCGATCAAGACCCTCGATTTTGACGGTGGTGTGAATGTCACCCTTGGCCTCCCCTTTATTCGAACCTCACCGGATCACGGCACCGCGTTCGATATCGCCGGTACCGGCAAGGCCAATCCGTCCAGTACCATTGCCGCCTTGCGCTTGGCGGCACGAATGGCACAAAGCACTTGACCCTTCATTTGACGGGAAATATCCCCGCCGGAGGCATCTACCCGCGGCGCAGCCGCCCAAACCAAGGCTATTTGCATGAGCGCGATTGATGATCTTCCCACGCTGCGTCAGGTGATCGATACCCACGGCCTCTCCGCCCGTAAATCCTTGGGACAGAACTTTCTCTTAGATCTCAATCTCACGGCCAAAATTGCGCGCCGTGCGGGCGAGCTAACCGATTGCGATGTGTTGGAAATTGGCCCAGGCCCCGGCGGCCTGACCCGTGGTCTGCTCGCAGAAGGTGCACGTAAAGTCCTCGCGATCGAGAAAGACCACCGTTGTATGCCAGCGCTAGCAGAAATCGCGGACGCCTATCCAGGACGCCTCGAGGTCATCAACGGGGACGCGCTGGAAGTTGATCCCTTAAGCCACCTCACGCCGCCCATCCGCGTCGCCGCCAATCTGCCTTACAACGTTGGCACGGAACTTCTGGTGCGGTGGCTCACCCCCAAAAAGTGGCCGCCGTTCTGGCAAAGCCTGACCCTGATGTTCCAACGCGAAGTTGCAGAGCGCATTACGGCGCAGCCCGGCTCAAAAGCCTATGGTCGGCTCGCCATCCTGTCGCAATGGCGTACCAACGCCAACATCGTTATGTCTCTGCCGCCCGGTGCGTTTTCACCTCCGCCCAAAGTACACTCCGCGGTCGTGCATCTAACCGCTTTGCCCGAGCCGCGTTACCCGGCAGATGCCCATACACTGTCTCGCATTGTCGCAGCAGCCTTTAACCAGCGCCGTAAAATGCTCCGCGCCGCTCTTAAAGGACAGGCTCCGGATATCGAAGACCGCCTCATCGCTGCGGGTATCAAACCCACAGATCGCGCCGAAGTGGTTAGCCTAGAACAGTTTTGCGCACTCGCTCGTGTCATGAAAGACGCCAACTAGGCAGAACTTTCTCCGATCTAAACGATCGTGCACTTCGTTCCCAAATGTGATGACAGGTCGGCGTATCTAGATCAGACACTCAGTCATGTCTGGCTTGATTTGATGGCAGCCAATACGCGATCCGGACGCGCCGGAAGACGGGAAATTTCTGCGCCTGTCGCATGCCGAATGGCGTTCAAAATGGCAGGCGCCGTCGGGATGAGCACGTGCTCACCAATCCCTTTGGCCCCCAAGGGCCCTTCCGAATCCGGCACCTCAATGAGATGCGATACAATGTCTGGCACATCTCCAATAGTCGGGATCAAGTAGTCATGCAGATTGTCTGTCTGGCCAGAATGATACTCTTCCATAAGTGCCATTCCCAACCCTTGGGCGATGCCACCCTCGATCTGTCCTTCCGCCAAAAGGGGATTGATCACCTTGCCCAGGTCGTGCGCAGCCGTCATTTTGAGCACTTTCACAGTGCCCAACTTCATGTCCACTTCAACTTCCGCCATCTGCGCGCCATAGCCATAAACGGCATAGGGCGCCCCCTGCCCGCTTGCATCCAATGCAGCAGTGGGAGGATCATATGTTTTTTCGGACCGAAGCACATA
This sequence comes from Paracoccaceae bacterium, assembly GCA_014872815.1. Classification (GTDB taxonomy): domain Bacteria; phylum Pseudomonadota; class Alphaproteobacteria; order Rhodobacterales; family Rhodobacteraceae; genus Shimia. Next base: position 279,871 of record WKFK01000014.1, on the reverse strand, counting down.
CCCGAAGGCGTCTTCCGGTAGAGATGCCAGAAGAATTTCCCGCTTCGTCTCACCGTTCGACACAGACAAAATCCCGCCAGACACTTTGATGTCCGCGTTTTCCCCAATATTTGCCAGTCGCAAAATCTGGGCACGCAACATACTTGCCGCCAATAGGGCGGCCTTACCAGATATCACTGTTTGCCGGCTCGCAGATGTCTTTCCACAATCTGGGGTCACGGCAGTATCAGGACCGATTAACCTAAACTGGGCGATTGGTATCCCTAAAGTATCTGCTGCGATCTGAGTGATCACGGTATTGGCACCTTGGCCGATATCCATCGCGCCTTGATGCAAACAAATTTCACCTTCAGATGTAATGCCGATGCGGATCGTCGAAGGGTTAGGCATGGCGGTGTTTCCGCAACCATACCAACAACTTGCAACTCCTACTCCCCGACGTTTGAGGTCGCTTGTCGCGTTGAAAGCAGACACTTCCCGCAAAGCCCGATCCCACGGAGGTTGAAGGGCTTCCAAACATGCGCCAATGCCAACTGATTGCAGTTTTTGCCCACAAACGGTTGGCACATTATCCGCCAGCGCATTTTGCCGCCGAAACGCCAAGCGATCCATTCCAATTTGATCCGCGAGTTGATCAAATAACCTTTCCTGCAATGCTGCTGCTTGTGGCACACCAAATCCACGAAAGGCGCCGGATATTGGGCCGTTGGTATGCAAAGCCCGTGCTTTAGCTTGATAGTTGGGAAGGAGATAAGGCCCACTGGCGTGCACCGGGACCCGCACGGCCACGGTTGGGCCCCAACTGGCATAGGCCCCCGTATCAAAGTCCCCATCAAATGACATCCCGACAAGCCGCCCGTCGGCATCCGCTCCCACTTTTGCGTGCATCACCGCTGGGTGCCTTTTCGTACTGACCGACATGCTTTCGCGCCGCGTATATACCATTTGACTTGGACGACCGGTCAGTAAGGTCACTAAACCCACAAAGGGTTCCACGGACAGGTCCAGCTTCCCACCAAACCCACCACCCGTCGCGGCTGGTCGAATCCGGACGCGCTCAAAAGGCAATCCCAATACCTTTGCAGTGGTTTCCTGGTCCAGCACCGGCGCCTGTGTTGCGGCTCTGATATTGAGACTATCGCCATCCATCCAAGCCGCACCGGCTTCGGGCTCAATGTAGGCATGCTCGACATGTCCCGTGACCAAAGACCCTTCAACGACATAGGCAGCCTCAGACAGAGCCAAATCCGCGTTTCCTCGTTGAACCAAACCTCTGATCAACTCGTTATCCGCACGAGCCTCATGAACCAGCTCCTGACAGGCGGGATCACCGCCCTCAACCGCCTTCATTGGATGCCATGTCACCGGAAATGAGCTTAAGTCCAGTCGCGCCATGAGCTCTTTGTCGCCTGCGACCAACGCGACACACTCGCCCACCATACGCACAGCCTTTTCCGCCATAACAGGCTGATCGGCAAAGCGCTCAATCACTCCAAAACAATTCTTGCCCGGTATGTGCTCAGCAGTAAAAACGAGGACGCCATTCTCGTTTGCCCAATTATCAAAATCTCCTAACTCGAACGTGGCTGACGCATGAGGGCTGCGTATGGCTTTGATCCAAAGAGCCCGATCAGGCACAAAATCAGCGCCAAACAACTCTCGACCTTGAACTTTTTCACCCCCATCCACCCGTTCCAAACGGCTACCAACAGACGGGCTGGTTTGTGAGACAGGTATCGTCTTCTCACCGCTCACATCCAAAACAGCGTCGATGATCTTCTGATACCCAGTGCAGCGACACAGTACGCCTGCAAGAGCCTCTTCTACCGCCGCACGTTCTGGTGACTTATCTCGTCTCAGCAATGCCTCAGCGGCCATCAGCATCCCAGGGGTGCAAATACCGCATTGCGCTGCTCCATGCCGCAAAAACGCCTTCTGCAATGCACTCGGTGTTGGGCTCCCTAAGCCCTCAACGGTTTCCACATGGCAACCTTCCACTTGCGCCACAGGCGTGAGACAAGCGCAGACAGCACGCCCATCCAAAAGCACCGTACACGCGCCACAGTCGCCTGAATCGCACCCGACCTTTGTTCCAAGAAGCCCTAAGTCATCCCGCAAGACATGCGAAAGCCTGCGCCCAAACGGTCCGTCAACAGACCGCTCTTCACCGTTGATCTTAAAAGAAATCACGCGAAAGAACCCGCCACGTCCAACAAACCTCTCCGGATTAGCTCTAGCGCCGCTTCGGCACGATACTCAGCGGTCGCGCGGATGTCAGAAATGGGTGCGATAATTGAGGCCAGATTGTCCTGAGAGACCAACCCCGCGGCCTCGCCAACCTCCGCGCCGATTAGAGCAATCTCCAAATCAAACGCACGCTTCGCCACCGGTCCGCACGCACCAACAGCAATGGCGGCCGTCTTTATGACCGAATTCTCAACGTCCAACCGGACTGCCACCATGGCAATTGAAATCACCAAATGTTTGCGTGCACCCAATTTCAGAAAGCGACTGTGTCCGGTCCCACTGCTCTTTGGAATCAGTATCGCGCTTACCAACTCGTCTTTTTGGCAAACACTTCGGCCTGCTCCCGTCAGAAAGTCGTTCAGCCTAATATATCGGGTGCCGCGCACGGACATGAGCTCCACAGAGGCGTCCAGAGCTAACAAAGGCGGAACGCCGTCTGCCGCCGGTGACGCGTTACAGATATTTCCGCCAATAGTGCCGGAATTCTGAACCTGGACACCCCCGATCTCTCTGCCGGATTGCAACAGCATCTCAAACGCGCGGGGCATCTCTAACTGGCTGATCTCACGCCATGTTGTTGCTGCGCCAATCCGCCAGCCATCTGAATCTTCGCGAACACCTTTGAGCTCTTGGAGACGGGTGACATCAACTACGTCGCCCGACAGCTCTTGGTTCTCCATCGCAGCAAACACGTCCGTGCACCCAGCGACAGGACGCGCATTTGATGCTGCCAATACCGCGAGCGCATCTTTCACCTTGCCTGGTCGATGATATATCCCCATGGTGACTTCTCCAAACGTCAGGGCAAAGCGTGAATTTTTCGTGCGTACACAAATAGATAAAGCGACGGCTCCTCCAGCTCTGACAATAGACCAAGCTGTTCGCCCACAAAAGGCCCGCTGTGATGTCCTCCGATACTCCGCCCTCAACACTTGCCGACGCTGCCGATAGCTACTCCCTAGAGGACCAGGTCGGCCACCTCATGAGGCGTGCCAATCAAAAACACCTGGCAATTTTTGCCGAAGGGATAAAGGACCTAACACCAACCCAATTTGCCGCACTCGCCAAACTTTGTGAGTTAGGTGCTGTGTCACAAAATGCTCTGGGGCGAGCGACCGCCATGGACGGAGCCACGATCAAGGGCGTTGTTGATCGCCTCCGCGCCAAAGACCTTATCATCAGCTCACCTGATCAGAACGATCAAAGACGCCTGCTGCTGAAACCTTCCGCTGCTGGGTGGGATTTGTTTGAAACCCTGGCCCCAGCCGCGCATCAGATTACGAAAGACACGCTTGCCCCCTTAAACGAAGCGGAGCAAACAATCTTTCTACTGCTGCTTAAGAAGCTGACCTGACCGAGCTTTATGGCCACACACACTCACAGCCCCACCTAGACCCCAAGATGCGCTTCCAATAGACCCCTGTCTTCCGTCATCAACTGAGACCGGGTGAGCGTGCCTCGTAGATGTCCGTTTTCCAGCATAACAACTTGATCCGCCAGTGCGGTAATCGCATCCAGACGCTGCTCAACCAACACCACCGCAGCACCCTGCTGTCGCATATGATCTGCGGCACTTCGAATGGCGGCGACCATGGAGGGTTGCAGGCCTTCTGTGGGCTCATCCAGCAACAGAACCTTTGGCCTTAAACACATCGCACGCCCCATAGCGAGCATTTGTTGTTCTCCCCCGCTTAGAGTATTCGCGCGTTGCGCCAGTCGTTCCTTAAGTCTCGGGAAAACTTCCAGGACCTCGTCTAAAGCCGCATTCCCCTTACCAAACGTCAAGCAACCAACCGCAAGGTTTTCTGCAACGGTCAGTGCCCCAAACAGTCGTCGTCCTTGAGGCACATACCCTACGCCAAGCGCTGGAACTTTATGTGGCGGTAGGTCAGAAAGAACAGCACCATCACACAACACTCGGCCTTCCATCAAAGGAAGTAAGCCCATGATCGCCTTCATGGTTGTCGATTTTCCGGCCCCGTTTCTCCCAACGAGGCACAAAATCTGCCCTGGATGCGCTTCAAACGATACGCCACGCAGTACCTGCGCAGCACCGTATCCCGCGGAAACGGTTTCAAGTTTCAGCATCGCCGCCTCCAAGATAGGCCGCGCGCACGAGTGCGTTGGCTTTCACATCTGTTGGAATGCCTTCAAACAAAACGCGCCCGGCTTCCAAAACGGTAATGACGTCGGCAAGTTGCATAACCACATCCATATTATGCTCGATCAGCAATACGGTGATTTCACCGCGTAGGCTCTTGATAAGTCGCTTGAAAGCCTCCACATCGCCTTCCGTAAGACCCTGTGTCGGTTCATCCAAGATCAACAGTTTTGGCGTCTGAGCCAATCCCATAGCAATTTCTAGCAGGCGTTGGTGACCATAGCTTAAGGTACCGGCAATGTCGTCAACTCGGTCCCACAGACCAGTCTTGAGCAGAGCTTCCTCCACCATCGCGTCGACAACGGCAGCGCTTTTTTGATGCCGCCGGGCGGCCAAAGCCACGTTTTCGCGCACGCTCAGATCTGCAAAAATCGAGGTGATCTGAAACGTATAACCCATCCCTTGCGAAATACGCTTGTGCGCAGGCCAAGTGGTCACATCCTGTCCGGCAAAATGCACAGAGCCGCTAGACGGTGGAATACGTCCAGACAACACCCCGACCAGCGTTGTTTTTCCCGCGCCATTTGGGCCGATCAAAGCGCGCACCTGTCCGGACGGCACGTCAAACGACACGTCAGACAAAGCAGCCAACCCGTTGTACTGCTTAGATATTCCACTTGCAGACAGCAGACTCATGGCAGCCACCTCCACATGCGACGTCGAACTTCCCCCATGACGCCTTGAGGCGCAAAAACCGTCAACACCACCAAAACCAGACCGGCAATCAACATGTAGGCGGTGGTCAACCCCGAACTCAGATCGATCAAATAAAACATGAAAACCGTCCCGACCAAGGGACCAAGAACAGTGCCAGCCCCGCCGAGCAAAACCCACAGCAATGGAAAGATTGAATACTGAACCGAAGCAAAGGAAGCACCGACATAGCCAAACAATAGCGCATAGCCAGCCCCAGCCAATGCCGAGAGGCCAGCAGACAGCACTACCGCCCCAAGTTTGTACTTGGCCACGTCATATCCCAGCATTGCGGCGCGTTCTTCGTTCTCTCGTATCGCGACCAACACTCTGCCAAACCGGGATTTCACAGCAAGAAAACAAGTGAGGATCGCGGCGCAAAACAATGAAAAGGCAGCAAAATACCTCACCAAAGGGGCAGAGAGATCGACTCCAAAAAGCACTCTCTCTGTCTGTGCGATCACAAAGCCCTCATCTCCCCGCGTATACGCGCCAAAATACAAAATGGTGAGGTACCCCGCCTGCGCAAACATCAACGTCACAATCATAAACGCAACGCCTTCGGTCCGCAGAGCCAAACCGCCAACAACAGCGCCGATCACAACGCCCGCCACCACTCCGATAACCAAAGCTGGCCCAGCGGACAGGCCAAACTGCGACATTGCCAGTCCAGCGCCATAGAGACCCGCAGCAAAGAACAGCGCATGCCCCAAGCTCAACAATCCGGTATAGCCAAACAACAGATTATACCCGATGGCATAACTGGCCAGCACCATGATCCGGGCCATATTCCCGTGGTGGTAAGCAGGAAGCACAAACTGCAGGACAAACAAGGCCAATACGACGCCAGCGTGCAAGATCACGGATTTTTTGAGGTCCGTCGTCATGAATTTCGCGTCCCCCAGAGTCCATTGGGGCGAAACACCAGTACAAAGGCCACCAAGAGCGTGGCAAAGATTTTTGCCAGTGTAGGTGAGAAGAATACGGAAATGATCCCGTCAGAAAGACCAATAAGCAGTGCGGCCAATATTGCCCCTGGCAAACTCCCCAAGCCGCCTATGATCACGACGATGAAGCTCAGGAGGAGCGGATCACCTCCCATCAAATAGTGCGCCTGTTGGATTGGCACAATCAAAACGGCCGCCAATGCTGCCATCCCTGCACCAAGCCCAAAAGCAATTGCGTATACACGCTGAACCGGGATTCCGAAGGCGTGTGCCATCTCCCGATCTTGCTCTGTGGCCCGCATCAGCAACCCCAGTTTTGTTTGCGTCATAAGGGCCCATAAGCCCAACAAAACAACGCAAGCTGCCCCAATCACAAAGAGCTTATAGCTGGTGATGGAAAGCCCCCACGGCCAATACAATTGCAGCGCCCCGTTTGACATCTCAAACCAAGGCAGGGCTACGCGTGTATTGAACGGCGGCGCAACCGGACGGGCTTCCGGCCCATAGGTCATCAATGTCACCTGCTGCAAGATATAAAGGATGCCGATGGTCGCAACGATGGTACGCTCCGGATCATAATTGATACGCTTGAGGATCGTCATGTCCACGGCTGCAGCTAGGACACCAACCAAAAGGGGGACGACACAAAGCGCTAATAAAAAGCCCCACACAGGTGAGCCCCCGGCCAGCTGTGATACCCACCATGCCAAAACTGCGCCCAGCATAAAGAACTCGCCATGCGCCACATTGACCACGCGCATTACACCAAACACCAATGCTAGCCCAGACGCAGTCAGAGCGAGCACCGCCGCGGTCAACGCTCCCTCCATGATGGCGAGCATCAAATAAGGTCCAAAATCCATTCCTACACCTGCCTATTGCAAGGCGCGCCGCACATGACGCGCCTCGCATCTCGGATCAAAGAGACTGAGTCGTGTAGTCGACTTCGTCCGGATAGAACGTGTCTTCAATCGACGTTGTGTGCACCAACAGCAATTTGCCATCGACCACTTTGGAGATGTATTGCTTGCCAAACACCTGGTGTGTTTTTCCGTTGAACACTTTCGCGCCCTGTGGATGTGCAATGGAGTGTGGCATGTCTGTCATCGCTTCGACCGCTTCGATCAACGCTGCGCGATCCTGCGTGCCGCGGTAGCCCGACGCTTCCATACCTGCTTTGACCACATGCAATGTTTCCCAGCAGCCAAACATGTGGGCGTAGGTTGAGACATCTCGCGGATCGCTTACAGACGCGCCGTTGGCATCCACCCCAACCCGCTCACGGAAGAAGGCGTCATATTCGGATTGGTTTTCCTGCGCATACCGCGGATTGCCTTCCCAGAAATATGTCCCTTCCAGGAATTCAAGCCCCGGGCTTGTAATATCCACCGCCTCAAGGCTGTCAATAAATCCAAAGATTTCCGGGCGTTGCGGCCCAAAGAACTCGCCAAGCTCTTTGACAAAGGTCAGCACTGCGGGGCCAACCATCACGTGATAAATCACTTCAGTCTCACGCGGGATTTTCGGGAAGTACTTGGTAAAGGACGTCTCGGTCGGCGGGATAGCAATGTGCTCCAAGACTTCGCCACCCTGCGCCTCAATCGCCGCGGTAAAATAGTCGCGGTGGTCATGGCCGAATGCAAAATCCGGGAACACCATGGTCACTTTTTTACCAAGGTTGTCGGCAACAAACGGCGCCATCGCTTGCACTTGGCTCTTCACATCGGTGATCCCAGGCTGAAGCGTGTATCGGTTCAGCATGCCACTCGCCACATGATGCCCTTCCGACACCACAAAATACGGCAGTTTCAATTCCCCGGCACGCGGTGCGGACCCGATGACAACATGGGAAAACAACGTCCCAAAACCGATGTCACAGTTGTGCTTAGCCGCGAATTTCTCGACCACTTCAGCGCCACGCTTCGGATCGGTCCCATCGTCTTCTGCAATGATCTCCAAAGGACGGCCATTAATGCCACCCTGCTCATTGATCAGCGCCGCAGCTGCGGATGTTGTGCGGTCATACCAACGACCATAGGCGGCGCCGATGCCCGTACGGTGCACCTGAAACCCAACTTTGATCGGCTCAGACGTTTGTGCACCAGCATATCTTGCCCACAGAGGCATCGAGGCTGCCGCCGCTCCGCCCAATGCCAGGGTTTTAAGCGCATCACGGCGTGTCGGCTTGGAGACAGCTTTTTCCGCTATTGTCTTGGTTGTGGTCATCAATTTGCCCTCTGTGTCCACTTGGTTCTTTTGGAACTAGTCCGGTCGAATGCCCATGTTGGTGTGCAAATAAACCGCCGTTCCGTTTAGAGGGCGCGTGTTGTTTCAGAAGCCACGCGGCGATGCAAGTAGCCAAAGGCCAAAAAATGTGTAGCCAATCATAAACAGCGCCAAAGGGGCTTGAGACACCACCGCCATACGTCCTGCCCCCAAATGCCGCACCGCCAGCGCGTGAGAGAGCAGCACAGCGATTATGTGGCCGATCACAACGCCTCCAGCCTGGCATAGCCACAGAACGCGGACGCTTTCTTGCACGTTAAAGAACCCGGTTGTGACGTACATCTCTCCTAGGCCAAGGAGGTCCTGCCCTCGCGCCCACGGATCGGTCGCCGCGATCATTGCGTATTGCGCCTCTACGAGGAAGCTCGTGAAGTAATGGGCAAAATGATACCCTAGTGCGATCGGCAAAACCGCAGGTGCAAAAATGCAAAACGCCTCGCCAAGCCGGATCTTCTGAACGCCGCCCAGCGTGAAGCCCAACCAAAGCGCTGCAACAAAGATCGCCAACAATAGCAGGTTGGCCACAATCAAGCCGATCAGGGTTTGCCACACCACCGCCGAACGTCCCGGAAACTCCAACGGGTTAATCCCCAGTTGCGCCAACCACCAAAAGGTTTCATTCACGCCGTCAAAACTGCCGGAACCCAACAACAAGAGGCTCATCACCGCCAGCCCAAAGGGAACCGGCCGCCCCAAAGCAAGTCGCCATCCCCAAAGCCCAATTGCGGTTTGCTTTCCGCGTTTGCCAAGTGGCGACAGACGCGCATAGAGCTGCATCACCATGCCAAGGCCCTCTGCACGCAGGGACCACCGCCGCCCACACAACACCATACCTAAGAAGTGCACAGCCCAGTAGAACGCAACAACTCGCGCGAGTCGTGCCGGATCAGATGGGGCAATGTCCGCCAACAAGAAAGCGGCAAACCCACCAAATGACAGAATACCGAGCCAGTGGCCCAAGAAGGTCGGGAACCGAAAAACAGGGCGCGGCCCTAAAACACGGCGCATCGCCCAGACCGCACCGCGCCAGGGATCAATCCAGCGCCAAACATTTCCCAGGAATCCTTGCACGAACACCAGGCCGACCCACCAAACTGTCCAAACGGTAAGCGGCAAAGGATTGGCCAAAGGATCGCGCGGACCATTCAATCCGACATAGACCAACCACAGCAAGAACGCCGTAGACATCAAACTCGTCGCTAAAGGGAGATTCCCAACAGGCAACGGCCACAAAGCGACGGGGCGAAAGATCCTCGACACCCATTTGTCGGACAGGAACACCAGAAGCAGGACCGTCAACGCGACAGCCAGAACGCCAGACGCAATATACAGATCAGTTGGCAGAAGGAGCACAAACCCACCCTCGGAGGTGTGGGCAAACGCCGGCGTGCCAATCGTTGCTATACTACCAAAAAGGAAAATGCGCGCGATGAGCCCGCACTTGAGTTCACGGGCGCTGTCGGACAATTTCGCAGTCATTCGGCGACTATAGCGACGGAACGCAAAGATGAAAGCGCGAAACTTTCTCCTCATTTTGGTGCTATGCGCCCTGGCAGTCTGGGGCGGAACAACGCTTCTTAAACCGACCAAAACGTCAACAATTTTGCTCTCCAACGCAACAGCTGCACCTCTCATTGGACAAGCTGATCAACTGGCCGTTTTTGTCTCAATCACGAACTCTGGCCCCTATGATCACCTGCTCTCGGCCCATGCGCCGGATGCGTCTACCACAACATTTAGTGAGACTCACGGCGTCCTTGCGATACCGGAAAACAGTGGTGCTTCCTTGGCTGCAGACGGTGTTTTTATTAAACTGTCCGGCGTTTCCGGCGCCCTCAAAGACGGGCGTACCTTCCCGATTTCACTGACTTTTGCCAATGCGGGACCTGTAACCACCCGCGCCAGATTGAGCGCGCCTAAAGAAGAAGGCGCTGCAGCCTCCTTCGGTCTTTTTGGGATAGGTGACATCTGTCAGGTGGGTAAAGGTGAACCCGCTCCAAAGATTGCGCTTACAACGGCACGCACTGACGTGGGTTGGACAGTCACAGTCGTTTCAGACGATTTTGAATTTACCCCCGATCTGGTCGATGGTCCACATGTGCCGGGCACTGGTCACGGGCATATCTACATCAACGGACTGAAGCTCGGTCGTCTGTATCGCCCGACCACAACCATCGGCAACTTACCTCCCGGTCAGCACGAGATTCGCGTGACCTTGTCGACAAACGACCACCGTGCTTATGTCGTAAATGACATCCCGGTGACAGCTTCGGCGACGCTGAAAGGCCAATAGTGGACAAAAATCACCTGTGCATTCCATTTGTCGACAAATGGATTTGCGCCCGGAAATCGGCCACCAGCAGATCAAACCTCAAAAAGCGCCCCTCACCCAGAGCTTTGCGGAGATCCAAAACAAAAAAACGCGCCGCCTTCCGGCAGCGCGATTTCTACTTTTCTGTTCTTTTTGCTTCTGAACTCAGAAGAACGCCTGCAAGCCGGTCTGAGCCCGCCCAAGGATCAACGCATGCACGTCATGCGTGCCTTCGTAGGTGTTCACAGTTTCGAGGTTCACCATGTGGCGGATCACGCCAAACTCAAGGCTGATGCCGTTGCCACCATGCATGTCCCGCGACAGACGTGCGATATCCAGTGCTTTACCACAATTGTTACGTTTGATGATAGACACCATCTCTGGCGCCGCCTTGGCCTCATCCATTAGACGCCCCACGCGCAGCGCTGCCTGCATCCCCAAAGAAATCTCGGTTTGCATATTTGCCAGTTTCAATTGGAACAACTGGGTCTGTGCCAGCGGTTTGCCAAACTGTTTGCGGTCCAAACCATACTGACGCGCCGCGTGCCAGCAGTACTCCGCAGCCCCCATCGCGCCCCATGCAATGCCATAACGCGCGCGGTTCAAACAGCCAAACGGCCCTTTCAGACCTTCAACATTTGGCAACAGCGCATCCTCAGACACTTCTACGTTGTCGAGTACAATCTCGCCTGTGATCGAAGCCCGCAGAGACCCTTTGTGCGCGATTTTTGGCGCGGAGAGGCCCTTGGTGCCCTTCTCCAAAACGAAACCACGGATCTTGCCGCCGTGCGCATCGGACTTGGCCCAAACAACAAACACATCCGCAATTGGGGAATTGGAGATCCACATCTTAGACCCATGGAGGACATAGCCGCCATCGACCTTTTTGGCGGTGGTTTTCATACCCGCAGGATCAGAACCTGCATCTGGCTCGGTCAGACCAAAACAGCCAATCCATTCGCCAGACGCCAGTTTTGGCAGGTACTTCTTGCGCTGTTCCTCAGACCCGTAGGCATAAATCGGATACATCACCAACGAACTCTGCACCGACATCATCGAACGATAGCCACTGTCCACGCGCTCCACTTCACGCGCCACCAGACCATAGGTGACGTAGCCCGCACCAATCCCACCGTATTCTTCTGGAATAGTGGTGCCCAGCAGGCCCATTTCACCCATTTCGGCAAAGATCGCTGGATCGGTCTCTTCGTTTTCGTAGGCTGCCATGACACGCGGCGCCAGCTTTTCGTCGCAATAGGCACGCGCGGCATCCCGCACCATGCGCTCATCTTCTTCCAATTGGCTTTCAATCAGAAACGGGTCTTCCCAGTTGAACGAACCCAATTCCGGTTTGGACTGTGGTGCCAGATCCTTGGCCATGGTCTCTCCTTCCGTCCGCCTCATCTCGAGGCGCAAAACATCTATTTCCGTTGCCGCCCAACATGTCCGCCCCTGCCTCAACGTCAAGGTTGCAGACATGAAACGTCGCTACGTCGCGAAAACTTTTTTGCCTTCTATTGCGCAGAATATTGAGCATTGCTAGACCCAAATCATCAAAGTTTGGTTGCAACCGCCTGCGCCATGATAGCACAAGTGCCTCAGCAACACGGAGGACCCGATGGACGATCCGTTCGATGTGGGCGAACGCCTTAAAAAGTTACGCGTTTCGGCGGGCCTGAGTCAGCGACAACTGGCACAGTATGCCGGTGTGCCCCACGGTCAGATTTCCATGATCGAAACCAATCGATCCAGCCCATCTGTCGCCAGCTTGCGCAAAATTTTGGGCGGCATGGGCATGTCCATGACCGAGTTTTTTGAACCAGATGGCCAATCCCCGGGCCAAGTTTTCTTCTCGTCGGATGCCCTACTCGACCTTACGTCACAGCTTGGCGACACGTCTTCGAAACTTACGCTGAAACAGGTAGGCAACGCCAAGGAGCACGGCTTGCAAATTCTTAAGGAACACTATGCGCCCGGCGCGGATACTGGCGAAACCATGCTCTCACATCCCGCCAACGAAGGCGGCATCGTGGTATCTGGCGAGCTTGAGGTAACGGTTGGCAACCAAACACAAATTCTACGCGCCGGGGACAGCTACCTCTTTAACAGCCGGCAACCCCACCGCTTTCGCAATATCTCCAATGAACCGGCAGAGGTGATTTCCGCCTGCACGCCGCCCTATCTCTGAAGGCTTCCCATGACCCCACTCAAAGGTCTCAAAGTAGTAGAACTCGCCCGCATTCTGGCTGGCCCGTGGATCGGCCAATCGCTCGCCGATCTTGGTGCCGAGGTCATCAAAGTGGAAGCCCCGCAGGGTGACGACACCCGCACCTGGGGCCCTCCCTTCATCGAACGCGAGGGTGATAAGACCGCCGCCTATTTCTACGCCGCCAACCGCGGCAAAACCTCTGTCGTCGCGGATTTCCGCACCGAAGAAGGCCGTGCTCAGGTGCTGGAGCTGATCAAAGACGCTGACATCCTGATTGAAAATTTCAAAGTTGGCGGCCTGAAAAAATACGGTCTGGATTATGACGCCCTGTCCCAAATCAACCCGCGCCTGATCTACTGTTCAATCACCGGCTTTGGCCAAACCGGACCCTACGCCACCCGCGCAGGCTATGACTTCCTGTTGCAAGGCATGTCCGGCCTGATGTCGATCACTGGCGAGCCTGAACGGCAGCCGCAAAAGGTCGGCGTTGCCGTCACAGATGTGGTCACCGGTCTATATGGCACCATCGGCATTTTGGCTGCGGTTGAACAACGCCACACCACAGGGCGCGGACAGCATATCGACATGTCCCTTCTGGATTGCGCCACAGCAATGCTAGCCAATCAGGCGATGAACTATCTCGCCACTGGCGACAGCCCAAACCGCAAAGGCAATGCGCATCCCAACATCGCGCCTTACCAAGTGGTCCCCACCTCCGACGGTCACATCATCATCGCGGTTGGGAATGACGGACAATTCCAACGCCTTTGCGGGGTGCTGTCGCGTGGTGACCTTGGAGAGGCGGCCGACTACGCCACCAACCAACTGCGCGTTACCAATCGCGATGCCCTCACCGAACAAATTGAGCTGGAAACCAGCAAACGGTCTTCAGTAGAGCTTTTGGCAGCACTGGAAGCGGCCACAGTCCCTGCCGGTCCAATCAACTCTATTGAGCAGGCCCTGACCGACCCACAAATCCAAGCGCGTGGTATGGTTGTGGAGGCCGAAGGCGTGCGTGGCCTGCGCGGCCCTTGGCTGTTTTCCGACGCGGACCTGTCCACAGACCGCACCGCGCCGATATTGCCAAAAACAATGCCTTAGACGCCAAGGTAACGGTCGGTTTCTTCCGGTCCCAACGCGTCAAAACCACCGGTCCAGACCGTGCGGCCCTTTTCAAGGATAACCGCACGGTCAGCTACCTGCCCCAACTCCTTGAGCGATTTGTCGATAGCGATGATCGCCATGCCTGTCTCAGCCTTAAGCTTGGCAACAGCTTCCCAAATCTCCTGTCGGATCACCGGTGCCAGACCTTCGGTCGCTTCATCCAGAATGAGCAGCTTTGGGTTAGTCATCAGCGCCCGGCCAATCGCCAGCATCTGCTGCTCTCCCCCAGAAAGCGAGGCCGCGGACTGATCCCGCCGCTCTTCAAGGCGCGGAAACAAACGGCACACTGCCGCAAAGTCCCAAGCCCCTTTGCGGGCCGCCGCAATCAGGTTCTCATACACCGACAGATTTGCGAAACACCGCCGCCCCTCGGGCACCAGTCCAATACCCAATCGCGCGGCCTTGTACGACGGCAAACCGCCAATATCCTGCCCGCCAAACTGCACTGCGCCTTCTGAGTTTTTGAGCATACGGCACATGACCTTTACAGTAGTGGTCTTCCCCATGCCATTGCGCCCCATAAGCGCCAGCACCTCGCCTTCGCCCACGCTCAGCGACACATCGAACAGCGCCTGACTGGGACCATAAAAGGCCGCGACATTTTTTAGCTCGATCAAACTCATGCTGGCACCTCATCCCCCAGATAGGCCCGCCGGATTTCCGGATTCACTTTGATTTCCTCTGGCGTGCCAGTGGCGATCACCTCGCCATAAACAAGCACGCTGATCCGATCCGCCAGCGCAAAAACCGCATCCATATCGTGCTCAATCAACAGAATGGGGGCTTCTTTGCGCAACTCCGTCAAAAGTCCGATCATCTGCTGCGCGCCTTCTAGGCCGAGGCCAGCCATCGGTTCATCCATCAGAAACGCTCTTGGCTTCAAGGTCAGCGCAACGGCCACTTCCAGTTGCCGCCGTTGCCCGTGGCTCAAATCCGCTGTCCGCGTTGCTGCAAATTCAGCCAAGCCAACCTGCGCCAAGGCCGCCTTGGCCGCCGACACAAGTTGGTCGTCCTTCATCACGGGTTTGAGAAACGACATCACATTGCCGCGCTGTCCCAACGCGCCAAGCACCGCATTTTGCAAAACCGTGTGCTCCATCGCCAAGGACGAGATCTGAAAGGTCCGTCCAAGCCCTTTGCGCGCGCGCTCCGCTGGCCCGACTCCGGTCAGATCCTCATCCATAAGCCGCACTGTGCCGCTATCAGAGGCCAAATGACCGGTGATTTGCTGGATCAACGTCGACTTCCCTGCCCCGTTCGGGCCAATAAGCGCGTGGATTTCCCCTTTGCGCAAATTCAGCGACACATCGTTGGTTGCCTTCAACGCGCCAAAACTTTTGAAAAGCCGCTCTGTGCTCAACACCACATCAGTCATGGGCTTTCTCCCGACCCGCAAGGGCACCAATCACACCACCCTTTGCAAAAAGCACGATGCCAAGCAGCAGCGCGCCAAGGTAAACATGCCAAAACTCCGACAACCCGCCCAGCGTATGCTCCAGAAGGATAAAAATCATCGCGCCAATCACCGGCCCAAACAGCCGCCCAACGCCGCCAATGATAATGAAAATGATGATCTCCCCAGACATCTGCCAACTCAGCATCGTCGGGCTGACAAAGCGGTTGAGATCCGCAAACAACGCCCCGGCCAGACCAGTCACAGCGCCGGAAATCACAAAGGCGACCAGGCGCAGATGGTAGGGTTTCATGCCAACAGACAGCACTCGTGTCTCATTCTGCCGCGCCGCGCTCAAGGCCAGCCCAAAAGACGATTTGTGAATCGCATTCATCAACAACAAGGTCAGACACAGGATCGCAAAGCACAGGCCAAAGAACTGCATCGGCACCAGTGTGTTCAGCCCAGGAAATTCATTGCGCTTATAGATCGACAGACCATCCTCACCACCATAAGCCGGCCAGCTGATCGCGAAGTAGTAGATCATCTGCCCAAAGGCCAAGGTGATCATGATGAAATAAACGCCCGAGGTCCGCAGGCTCAACGCCCCAATCGCCAACGCGGCCAAGGCGCTTGTCACCATCGCCACCAGCCAGATCACCGGCATAGACTTCGTGCCTTCGATCAGAAACGGCGCTTCCATGATTGGCGTATAGGCCTGCGCGTGGCTTGCCAAAATGCCCATCGCATAGCCGCCAATGCCAAAAAACGCCGCGTGTCCAAGGCTGACCAAACCACCGGTCCCGAGCGCGAGGTTCAACCCCACACCTGCCAGCGCAAAAATCACCGCACGTGTCGCCAGCGTGATGATAAACGGCTCATCCGCCATCAACGCCCAAAGCGGCACCCCAAGCAAAACCGCCAGCGCGGCCACATTGATCCAGGTTTCCCGTGTCATCTCACGCCACCCCATATAGTCCGCGGGGGCGGAACACCAAAACGCCCGCCATCAGGATGTAAATCAGCATCGACGCCAATGCCGATCCCACCGACACCGCCGCCGACGGTTCGAGGAACAATGCGAAGATTTGCGGCAGCAAAAACCGCCCCATTGTGTCGGTGATCCCCACCAGCAAGGCACCAACAAACGCGCCTTTGATCGATCCAATGCCGCCAATCACAATCACCACGAACGCCAGGATCAGAACTGGTTCGCCCATGCCCACTTGCACCGATTGGATTGCCCCAACCAAAGCCCCGGCAAAACCGGCCAACGCCGCGCCAAGCGCAAAGACAAAAGTGTAAAGCTTGGCAATGTCCACGCCAAGGGCGGCAATCATCTCCCGATCCGCCTCGCCAGCGCGGATACGGATGCCAACCCGCGTACGATTGATCAGGGCAAACATGCCCACCGCCACCAACAGGCCAATCACGATGATGGACAACCGGTAGGCCGGGTATTCGATCCCGCCCGGCAAGGTCACTGGCCCTGCCAACATTGGTGGCACGTCTAGGAACAAAGGAAACGACCCAAACATCCAACGCGTGCCTTCGGAAAAGATCAGGATCAACGCAAAGGTCGCCAAAACCTGATCCAAATGGTCCCGGTCATACAAGCGCCGAATGATGGTCAGCTCAATCAGCGCCCCAGCCAATGCCGCCGCCGCCAAAGACGCCATCAGGGCCAGCACAAAGGAGCCGGTTGCGGCCGCCACAGCTGCAGCGGCAAAAGCGCCAATCATATAAAGCGACCCATGCGCCAGATTGATCAGCCCCATGACACCAAAGACCAAAGTCAGGCCCGCGCTCATGAGAAACAGCATCACGCCAAACTGTAGCCCGTTCAGCATCTGCTCTATGAATAGTAGTGTTGTCATTGCCCTCATTCAGTGCCAAAGCGGCACCCCTCCGCCAATAGATTCAGCGCAGAAAAGATAGTTTATTCAGGATATTGAAGACTGAACGTCATGCACCCACCCCGCCAAGATGCATGGAGGTGGGAAGGCCCTAAGGCCTCCCCGGAGTCACTTACATTTTGCAGTCAGCCGCATAGGCATCCGCGTGGTTGGTCAAACCCGTCGCGATGATCTTGTTGGTGTACACGTCACCTTCCTTGATCACCTCGCGCACGTAGATGTTCTGCACCGGATGGTGGTTGTCACCAAAAGCGAAATCCCCACGTACGGAGTCAAACTCCGCCGCTTTCAGCGCTGCACGGAACGCATCTGCGTCAGCCACATCTGCCTTGCCCATCGCAGAGATCAGCAGGTTAGCAGTGTCAAAGCCCTGGGACGCATAGAGCGACGGCTGACGGCCATACTCGGCCTGGAAGGTCTCGACAAAGGCCGCGTTGGTAGCGTTGTCGATGTCCTTGTTCCACTGGCTGGTGTTCTTCACACCCATCGCCGCATCACCTACCGCCTGCAGGATACCCTGATCAAAGCTGAACGCCGGCCCCACCAGAGGCAGGTCCACGCCGCTCGCGGCATATTGCTTCAGGAAAGAAATCCCCATGCCGCCCGGCAAGAAGAAATACACGCTGTCTGCGCCGGACGCTCGGATCTGCGCGATCTCGGCGGCGTAGTCGGTTTGCCCCAGCTTGGTGTACAGCTCACCAGCCAACTCACCTTCAAAGAAACGCTTGTATCCCGTCAGCGCGTCTTTGCCCGCCGGATAGTTTGGCGCGAGGATAAAACTGTTCTTCAGGCCGCTGTCGTTTGCATATGCGCCTGCCGCTTCGTGCAGGTTGTCGTTCTGCCACGCCACGTTGAAGTAGTTCGGATGACAGCCCTTGCCTGCGAGTGGCGACGGACCCGCGTTTGGTGACAAGTAAAATTTGCCCTGCGCGGTCGCGGCTGGCACCACGGCCATCGCGAGGTTGGACCAGATGATGCCGGTCAGCACATCGACTTTTTCAGACTGAATCATTTTGTCAGCAAGCTGCACAGCGATGTCCGGTTTACGCTGATCGTCCTCGATCACAACTTCCAGATCATCCCGGCCCGCCTGCTTCACAGCAAGCATGAAGCCATCGCGCACGTCGATGCCCAAACCTGCGCCGCCGCCAGACAGTGTGGTGATCATTCCAACCTTCACATCCGCCTGCGCTGTTGCGCCTGCCAATGCCATTGCCGCGGCCAGCGCCGCACTCCGCAACTTCATCATGTCGCTCCCTGGTTCTTTGTTTTTTCAAGAGGAACCTTGGGCGTTCTAAGGGGCGTCCGTCAATAAGCTGATGAATTTTTTTTTAAGCTTAAAATACCTTCAAGCCTAAAAGGTATTTTTCCGTACCTTTTCAGAATGGTGCAGATCAACCTTAATCTTGCCAGAAACACCAAATATGCAAAATTCTGCGCTCGCACTAAAC
The DNA here is from genome assembly GCA_014872815.1 of Paracoccaceae bacterium. GTDB lineage: Bacteria > Pseudomonadota > Alphaproteobacteria > Rhodobacterales > Rhodobacteraceae > Shimia. The sequence goes on along the minus strand of WKFK01000014.1, from coordinate 261,093 downwards.
TTAACCGAGTGCCGATATCTTAGGTTCTCGCAAACTTTTGCTGTTCAACACGCACAAACGAAAACGCCGGGGTTTCCCCCGGCGCATCAAATTCACTTTCCGCGTGACCACCAGCCACGCCGTTTTGGCTTGGGTGGCGCCGTTGGTTCTGGCTCGGAAACGGCCACTTCCGCAACGGACTCCGGCTCCACTTCCACAGGTGCCTCCTCAACTGGCGCTACGTCTGCCTTTGCCTCCGGCTCAGGCGCATTTTCTTCCACCGAAGTCTGGGCTTCCGGTTCCACTACAACCTCGGGCTCAGCAACTTCGGCTTCCTCAACCTCCACCGAAGGCGTCTCAGCTTCAGCTGTCTGAACCTCCGATACTTCCGCTACAGCGGCGTCATCAGAAGTAGCCTCGGCACTCACCTCTTCCGATGAGGCCTCAGACTTCTTCCCACGAGAGCGGCTCCGACGGCTCCGGCTGCGCTTCTTAGGTTTCTCTGCAGCTTCAGCAGCCTCTTCTTCGCCGGCTTCAGAAGCCTCAGCTTCCCCAGACTGCGCAGTGTCCCCTTCAGACGACGTATCGTTGGACGCGTCCCCTTCAGCATTCTCAACATTACCGCGACGACGGCGACGACGACGACGACGCTTCTTTGGCTTGCCTTCACCGTCCTCGGTCTCGGGCTTGTCTTCCGAAATCACCTCGGCGTCTTCCACCTCGGCATCATCAATCTCATCCATGATAGAGATGTCACCAGACACAACCGGTGCTTCCGGGGCAGACACAACGCGTGTCGCAGTCTTGAACTTCTCAATTGTGAAGTCCGGCGACACCAAATGCGGGTCGGCTTCGATCCGCACAGACAGGCCGTAGCGCGCCTCAATTTGCGCCACATGCTCACGCTTCTGGTTCATCAGGTAGTTCACGATGGCCACTGGCGCTTTCACCAGAACCTCTCGGGACCGGCCACGCGTGCCCTCTTCCTCAATCTGACGCAGGATCGACAGTGCCAGGTTATCATCGGACCGGATCAAACCGGTGCCGTGACAATGTGGACATGGCTGTGTGGTCGCCTCGATCATACCCGGACGCAGGCGCTGACGGCTCATCTCCATCAAACCGAAGCCCGAAATCCGTCCCACCTGAATGCGGGCACGATCGGTCTTCAGCTTGTCCTTCATGCGCTTTTCAACGGCAGTGTTGTTCTTGCGCTCATCCATATCGATGAAGTCGATCACGATCAGACCGGCAAGATCACGCAAACGCAGCTGGCGTGCCACCTCTTCCGCAGCTTCCAAGTTGGTCTTAAGTGCGGTCTCTTCAATCGAGCCTTCTTTGGTCGCCCGACCGGAGTTCACATCGATCGCCACCAACGCTTCGGTCACACCGATCACAATGTAGCCACCGGACTTCAGCTGCACCGTCGGATTGAACATCCCAGACAGGTAGCTCTCTACCTGATAGCGCGCCAACAACGGCAGACTGTCCTGATACCGTTTCACGTTTTTGGCGTGGGACGGCATGATCATCTTCATGAAGTCTTTGGCGATGCGATAGCCGCGCTCGCCCTCAACCAGAACCTCGTCAATCTCACGCGAATACAGATCGCGGATCGAGCGTTTGATCAGGTCGCCTTCTTCATAGATTTTGGCAGGTGCAGTCGACTTGAGTGTCAGCTCGCGGATCTGCTCCCACAGACGCTGCAAATACTCATAGTCGCGCTTGATCTCAGATTTGGTACGCTTAGCTCCCGCCGTACGCACAATCAGTCCCGCGCCCTGCGGCACATCAATCTCGTTGGAGATTTCTTTGAGCTTCTTACGGTCTGCCGCATTGGTGATCTTGCGGGAAATGCCGCCACCACGCGCAGTGTTTGGCATCAACACACAATAGCGACCTGCCAAAGACAGGTAGGTGGTCAGCGCCGCGCCTTTGTTGCCGCGCTCTTCTTTCACCACCTGCACCAGCATGATCTGGCGCACTTTGATCACTTCTTGAATCTTATAACGACGCGGACGCGGCTTGCGCGGCGGACGAATGTCCTCGCTGTCGTCTTCATCTGCTACAGATTCAATGCTCTCGTCTTTCTCAGACGCTTCAGAACGTTTACCGCGACGACGGGAACGACGACGGCCGGATTTCTTACCACTGTCTTCGTCATCCGAAGAAGCTTCAGAGTCCGCATCGGCATCCGCTTCTTCGGCACCATCTGCTGGCTCTGTCTCAGCTTCCGGAGCGTCTTTAGCCTCAGAGCCCTTTTCCTGCGCAGTGCTCTCAGTGTCGGCTTCAGAACTGTCCGACGCATCATCAGCCGCTTCCGCAACCTCTGGCTCTTCAGCCGTGGCTTCTGCTTCCTCAGCTTGAGCAGTCTCCGCCTCTGCATCTTCTGGTGCCTCTTCCGCGGCACTTTCTCCCGCAGGCTCAACTTCAGCATCCGCATTTTCGGCACTTTCCGACGCAGCCACGTCGGTCTCTTCGACAGCCTCTTTCACCGCAACGTCGGCTTCCGCGGCGTCGTCGCCTTCCGGCGCAGCGCTTGCCTCGGTTTCGGTTTCTTCGCCGGTTTCCGGGTCTTTGCTGACCACGGCGTCTTCGCCTTCGGTGTTGGCCGCGATGGTCTTTGGACCTTCGTCTTTGTCTTCACCGCCCTCAGAAGTTTCCTCAACCGCAGCTTCTGCAGTTTCTTCCGAATCCGTTGCGTCAACCGCCTCAGCAGCCTCGGTTTCCGCCGCGACATCGCTTTCCGCTACCGGAGTTTCCTCAGCAGGCTCTTCCGCTTCTGTCGCCTCAATTTCAGCCGCATCAGCCTCAACGTCCACCTCGGCAGTGGTTACAGAGGCTTCTTCTTCGGCAGGCTCCTCAACCGGTGTCTCTTCCACCAGCTCCATCGGAGAAAGACCTTCGTCCTCGTCCCCGCCAGCGTCTTCCACCAGATCGATGGTCTCCATACCCGAGATTTCCGCGACCGGCGCCTCAGAGGTAGCCTCTACTGCCTCAGTCTCGGTTGCCTCAGAAGCCACCTGATCCTCAGACTTCTTCTTGCGAGAGCGGGTCCGACGCGACCGCGACTTCGGTTTTTCGTCTTCCTCGTCGCGCGCCTTCAGGGACTCGGCGTAGGCGCGCTCTTCTTCCATAAGCGCTTCACGATCCGCCACTGGGATCTGGTAGTAATCCGGGTGAATTTCCGAAAACGCCAGGAAGCCATGGCGGTTTCCACCATAGTCCACAAAGGCCGCCTGCAGTGACGGCTCAACCCGTGTAACTTTTGCTAGATAGATATTGCCAGCAAGCTGGCGCTTGTTTTCGGATTCAAAGTCGAACTCCTCAACCTTGTTTCCGTCCACCACCACAACGCGGGTTTCTTCCGCGTGGGTGGCATCGATGAGCATTTTCTTAGCCATGTTATCCGTTTGCACCCGCGCAAGCGCCGCGCCCCTCCCGGGGGATCGGGTCGGTGAACTGATCGGGGGTGTCTTGTCTGAGCGAGGGGATGCGCGCCGCCGATGGGGCCGCGTACGGTCCCTGCTCGGTCTCTCAAATTACTCGCGCGCTTCATCGCGTTTCTTCTCCGACGCGGCGATCGGTGTGTCCGAGCCTGCGCCTGTTACATGCCCTCCGCCATGGCGGTGCGGGCGTCTCTACTGGTTCATTTTCATGAACCCAATCGGTCTGAGTATTGTGCCCGGCCCTCTGCCCCTCGGGGTCCTGTTGGGCCACCTGATACGCAACACTCAGCGAAACTCATTACGGCGCGCAATACCTGCGCAGACCGTTCCCCCACATAAAACCACTCCTGTGGAAAACACAATGGGGAATCGTCTGACGGATACGTGGCTTAGGTTAACGGCTTATCAAAAAGCCCAATCTGGACAGCAGCATGGCCCAAATCTTGGGCAATCAGCTGCCCCAAGTCCGGCAACGGGGTGTTTGGCGGACGCAGGTCCGGAATCTGCACCGTGAAACACCCGGCACGCACCGCGGCCGTGGTGCCCAAATCACTATCCTCAAAGGCCACACAATGCGTCGCGTCCACTCCCAACCGGCGCGCGCCCTCCAGATATGGCTCCGGATCCGGCTTGTTAGCAGCCACCTCATTGCCGGTACAGACCGTGTCAAAGAACGGCAGGAGCCCCGCGGTCTCCAAATGATGCTGCGCCGCCGGTCCGTGGGTGGAGGTCACAACCGCCATTGGCACCTTTTTACTCCGAATGGCTTGCAGCACGTCCAAAGCAAACGGCTTTACCGGCACACCATTGGTGACATTCTCCTTGTGAAGCGCACGCCACCGCAAGTCAAACTCTGCCACATCGGTGCTCTTTGGAAGAAACTTGTGCAACTGCGCCGTACTGTGCTGGCTCGACGTGCCCACCAACGTGCCAAAGAACGCTTCCGCCTCTTCGCGTGCAATCTGAAGGTCTTCCGTCAATGTCACAAAGGCCGACAGGAACATCCGCTCTGTGTCCAGAAGCAACCCATCCATATCAAACAAATAAGCCGCCGGGGAATTCAACATCGCCACAACCAATTACCTCCACAAACTCCGTTAGCGCCAACGGTGCGCACCTTGTCACCAAACAGAAAACGCCGCAAGCCCTTCACGGGCCTGCGGCGTTCACATAATCTATCGGCCTGAAATCAGAGGTAATCAGCCCTCTGAAGTCCGTATTTCGCCATCTTTTCGTTCAGCGTCCGGCGAGGCAGGCACAGCTCTTCCATCACGCCAGCAATGGACCCGCGATGGCGGCGCATCGTGTTGTCGATCAGCATACGCTCAAAAGCCTCCACGTACTCTTTGAGCGGCTTGCCTTCTGTGGTCACAACCGGCTGCATCTCTTCGTGATCGCTCATCAACAGCGAGGCAATGGTGCCTTCACCACGACGGCTCTGCAGCACAGCTCGTTCCGCCAAATTGATCAACTGGCGCACGTTTCCGGGCCACGGGGCCTGCAACAATTGCGCCGCTTCCTGCGCGCTTACCTTCGGCGCATCACAACCATATTCCTCGCTAAATTGCTCTGACAGACGCGTAAAAAGGCTCAGAATGTCTTCGCCACGCTGCCGCAAAGGCGGCACAGTAATCCGCAGCGCGGCCAAGCGATAAAACAGATCGGAACGCAGCGCATCTTCACAGGTGCGATCCTGCTCCTGCATGTTGGAAATCGCCACAATCCGCGTTTCCGCTGGTGTGCCCTGCTCATTGATCACATTGAGCAACTTGGCCTGCAGCGCGTCGCTCAGGCTCTCGATGTCTTCCAGCACCAACGTCCCGCCACGCGCTTCTTCCACCGCTGGCAACTGACTGTCTTCCGGGTTCATTGGTCCGAACAGGCGTTTGGCAAGCGCCTCTTCTTCAAAAGCGCCACAGCTCACCAGCACGAACTTCTTGCCCGCCCGGCTGCCAACCGCATGCAGTGCATGCGCCACCAAGGTCTTGCCCGTACCGGTCTCACCATCGATAAGCACATGCCCGTCAGCTTGTCCCAGATCGAGAATGTCTTCCCTGAGACGCGCCATCACCGGGCTCGCACCGATCAGTTTATTCATAATCTGATCGCCATCAGACAGCTCACGCCGCAGCGCTCGCGCATCCAGCGTCAAGCGTCGCGCATTGGTGGCCTTCTTCGCCAATTGCGTCATACGATCCGGGTTAAACGGCTTCTCCAGGAAATCAAACGCACCGACGCGCATCGCTTCTACGGCCATCGGTACGTCACCGTGCCCCGTGATCATGATCACGGGCAATGAACTGTCCGCGCCCATCAGCTTCTTCAGAAACTGCATCCCGTCCATGCCTGGCATCTTGATGTCGGAAATCACGATCCCCGGATACTCCGCGCCAAGCGCCTTCAACGCATCCTCGGCGCTGGGAAAGGTTTCTGTGTCATAGCCCGACAGTGCCAGCCATTGGCTGATCGACTGCCGCATGTCCTGCTCGTCGTCGACGATCGCGATCTTCATGCTTTGTGCCACGAATTTACTCCGCTGCTTCAATATCTTCGTTCAAGATAGGCAGTTGAACTTCAAATACAGCCCCCTGCCCGTCTCCATTCCGCGCTGTCAGCCGTCCGCCGAGGTCGCTGACGATGCCAGAGCTGATTGCCAACCCCAAACCAACGCCCTCACCCGGCTGTTTGGTGGTGAAAAACGGCTCAAAAAGGTTGTTCAAATCCTCGATGCCAGGTCCGTTGTCGCGCACTGTCAAAGTGGCGGTTTCCCCTGCTGCCAAAAGGATTTCGATCTCCGGATCGGCCACGGACTCCGTCGCATCCAGCGCGTTGCGCAACAGGTTGATCATCACCTGCTCAATCCGCACCCGATCCCCCATCACGCGCACCGGGTCCGTCGGCACAATCTTGCTTATGCGCACCTGTCGCTGGCGCAATTGCGGCTCCATCATCGACAAAGCCGAGGCCACAGCCTCCCCCATATCAACCACATGGAACTCATCCCCGCCTTTTCGAGCATAGGATTTGAGCTGCTTGGTGATCGCGCCCATGCGCTCAATCAGGTCGTCAATCCGCTGAAACGAGGTCAGCGCCTCTTCCGGCCGATTGCGCTTCACTAAAAGCTGTGCACCAGCAAGATAGGTCTTCATCGCCGCCAAAGGCTGGTTCAACTCATGGCTCACCGCCGCCGACATCTCTCCAAGCGCCGCCAGTTTGGAGCTCTGCGCCAGACTTTGCTCCGCCACTTCAAGACTCTGCTGCATCCGCTCGCGCTCTGCAATTTCACGCTGAAGCCGCTGGTTCAACCCACGCAACTCAACACTCTCGCGCTGAAACAACGCCATCCGTAGCGCGCTTTTGCGCCCCAACACGTAAAAACCCAACGCCAACAGGATCGCAAATCCCATAATCTCCAACGCCAGAACCGCGTTCACCTTTTCCCGCACGCCCGCATAGCTGGTGAAACTGGTCATCTGCCAGCCCCGGAACGGGATACGCGCGCCCATGCGCATCACGGCTTCGCCGCGCAAATACGCATCCGCAGGGTCTTGCGCCCAGTCCGCCGTCACTTTGATCGCGCGCTCGATGGCCCCCAATGCTGGCTGTCGGGAGAGGGCCTCTTCTTCCGTCAAGCCGCGCCACCGTGGCTCGCTGCTGAGGATGATGGTGCCCTCACTGTTTGTCACCAAAACCGCATCCGAAATGCCAGCCCAGGCGCGCTCAAACTTGTGCAGGTCCACCTCAACCGCGATCACGCCAAGCGTGGCCCCACCGCTTTCCAATCGCCGAGAGTAAATGAACCGATAGGCACCGGTCTCGTCTCTCGCCGTTGTAAACAGTGTAACATTGGACCGTAACGCGTTGATAAAAAACTCTTGTTCCCGATACATCGTACCAAGCCGCGTGCGATCCGTCGCCGCCACCGTGCGTCCGGTCTCATCCAGCATCAACAAAGACGCCGCACCGATTTCATCCACAAAGCTGATCAACCGCGCTGTCGAGCTGGAGAAATCCTGAGAGTTCAACGCCCCAATCAATGCGGGGTCTTTGGCCAGCAGCTGCGGAACAATGGCGCTTCGCCGCAACTCACTCAGCAGGTTGCCAGAATAGAGCGCCAATCGAAGCTCTGCCCGATTGCGCGTATTGGCCGTAAACCGATCTGTCAGAAAACTGTTGGTGACCCAGATCGTCACCCCCGCGACCACGACCAACAACGCCAAGGTCACACGCGCCCGCCAGCTTGTTGTCGCCGGGCGCAGTTTTTCAGTGGTGTCGGAGGCGTTTTGCGTCATGCAAGAATATTACGCCGACGCGCCGACACCCTCAAGTCACGCAGTGGCGAACTGGTCCATCAACGCGCGGAACATTGCCACCCCGTCGGTACCGCCATGGCCGGTATCCGCCGCCCGTTCCGGGTGAGGCATCATGCCAAGCACACGACGGTTCTTGCTCACCACACCGGCGATATCGGCAACTGATCCGTTTGGGTTGTCAGTATAGGTGAACGCAATCCGGTCTTCATCACGCAGCTGAGCCAGCTTCTCGTCAGTGACAAAATAGTTGCCGTCATGGTGCGCGATTGGCACGTTCACAACGTCACCCTTGCTGTAGCCAGCGGTAAACGCCGTGTCGGCGCTCGCCACTTCAAGGCCCACCGTGCGGCAGATGTACTTTAGCCCGGCATTGCGGCGCAGCGCGCCTGGCAGCAAACCGGTTTCGGTCAGAATCTGAAAGCCGTTGCAGACTCCCAACGCATAACCACCACGTTCAGCATGCTTGATAAGCGACTGACAAATTGGAGAGTTTGCCGCAATCGCCCCACAGCGCAGGTAGTCACCAAAGCTGAAACCGCCCGGCACACCTACAATGTCGACACCTTCCGGCAGCGCCGTATCCTTGTGCCACACCATGGTGACATCCGCACCGGCCTGCTCAAATGCCACCGCGAGATCGCGGTCACAGTTGGAGCCCGGGAAAACAATGACCGCCGCTTTCATCAGCCCATCTCCACCCGGTAGCTTTCGATCACGGTGTTGGCGAGCAGCTTCTCGCACATCTCGGTCACAGTCGCCTCGGTGGTGCCCTCAGCCAGATCCAGTTCGATCACCTTACCCTGACGCACACCTTCCACACCATCAAAGCCGAGGCTGCCAAGGGCGTGACGCACGGCCTCACCTTGTGGGTCCAGAACGCCGTTCTTCAGCATGACATATACGCGGGCTTTCATTTGGTCTCTCTCCAATTGGGCATGTGGCGGGACTGTCCCGCTTTTCTTGCCAAAATTCGTCTTTCCCCGGCGCCCGCAACAGGGCGCAGGAGCCTTAGGTCAGGGTCAGTTTACAAGCGTCGGCTTGGGGCCGGTGCCCTTCGGTAGCACGCCCAGGCGGCGCGCCACTTCGGCATAAGCATCGGTCAGATTGCCAAGGTCGCGGCGGAACACATCTTTGTCGAGCTTCTGCCCGCTCTCGATGTCCCACAGACGACAGCTGTCCGGGCTAATCTCGTCGGCCACAACCAAACGCTGGAAATCACCCTCATAAACACGGCCAATCTCGATTTTGAAGTCGATCAGGCGAATGCCCACACCAAACATCACACCGCTCAGCCAGTCATTCACGCGCAACGCCAGACCGAGGATATCGTCCATGTCCTGTTGGCTGGCCCAGCCAAAGGCGGCGATATGCTCTTCGGACACCAGTGGATCACCCAGGCTGTCGTCCTTGTAGCAGTACTCTACAATCGGACGCGGCAACTGCGTGCCCTCTTCGATGCCCAAACGTTTGCTCATGGATCCGGCGGCATAGTTACGCACGATCACTTCCAACGGGATGATCTCACAGTTGCGCACCAACTGCTCACGCATGTTCATACGCTTCAGGAAATGGGTCGGCACACCAATCTGACCAAGACCGGTCATGAAATATTCGCTCAGGCGATTGTTCAACACACCTTTGCCGTCGATGACGTCTTTCTTTTCCGCGTTGAACGCGGTGGCGTCGTCTTTGAAGTATTGCACAATGGTGCCCGGCTCAGGGCCCTCAAACAGAATCTTGGCTTTGCCTTCATAGATTTTTTTGCCGCGGGCCATGGCTACATTCCTTCTCTTCCGGGATGAGTCCCGAATTTGATCGCCCTCATAATGGATGGATGACATTGTCGCAAGCGTGGCGCTTGCACTTGCAGCATTCGCGTTGAATGGTCATATGGGTATTAAGACATCCACGAATTATGGAGGAGTTCAATTATGAGCACATTTGACGACCGCGAAGCCGCCTTTGAGGCCAAATTCGCCCATGACGAAGAGATGAAATTCAAGGCCGAAGCCCGCGCCAACAAGAAACTGGGTCTTTGGGCCGCAGAGTTGCTTGGTAAATCCGGCGCCGACGCTGAAGCCTACGCCAAAACCGTCATCGCCGCAGATTTTGAAGAAGCCGGTCATGATGATGTCATTCGCAAGGTAGTGGGCGATTTGGGGGACAAGGCAGATGAGCAAACCATCCGCGCAAAACGTCGCGAAGCCCTTGCGGAAGCCAAAGAAGAAATGGCAACCGAGGCTTAAGGCCACCCAATAAAAACAATTTACGGCGCGTGGGCTTTCAGTCCGCGCGCTTTATTTAGCTCCAATTGTCTTTGTTAAGGCGGCCGAAACCACACGTCAGATAGCGATTTGGATCACGTGGGACAGGTAAATTTTTGGGGCGGGAACCTTGAAGACACCAATGATGAAGACTGCGCAGACCTTTCTGCGACGGATTTGGCCTTTTGCCTTTGGCGCCGTGTGCCTCTGGCTGCTTTCCGAACAAGTGGACGATGTGGACTACGGCGCGCTTTGGGCGTCCGTGCTCTCTGCCACGCCGTGGCAATGGGGGCTGGCCCTCACGTTTTCCGCCATCAGTTTTATGGCGGTCTCGCGGTATGATGTGATTGCCCAACGTCATTTTCAGATGCATCGCAGCACGTCTGAGGCCATGACTGTTGGGGCCACCGCCATTGGCCTGGGCCAAACCTTAGGCGCAGGCGCAGTCGTTGGCACCTTCGTGCGCTGGCGCATGATGCCGGGTCTCTCGCTCAAAGACGCCGCGCGCATCACTGCTTTTGTCACCGTGACCTTCTTGGCCGCCATGGCTGTGACCATTGCCCTTGCCGCACTGATCCTGCCCACCCCACACGTGCCGTCTTTCTTGCCGCCGGTCATTCTGGCTGTCGCATTCCTTGTTGTCGTGCTGGCTTTTGTTTTCCCTGTCCTGCCGCGTCAAGGCAGCCGCCTCAGCCTGCCAACCCTGCCCGCAATGGCGGCTCTGCTGTCCCTCTGCCTGATCGACACCATCTTTGCTGCGCTGGCGCTCTACGTCCTGCTGCCACCAGACCTGCCTCTCAGCTTCGCTGTCCTGCTCCCGGTCTTCCTAATCGCGCTAGGCGCCGCCATCTTTTCCGGCACTCCCGGCGGTGTTGGCCCGTTTGAACTGACGCTCCTGGCAATGCTGCCGCACCACCCGGAAGCCTCCCTGCTCGCCGGCGTTCTGGCCTTCCGCGCCATCTACTACGCGCTGCCCGCGCTCCTAGCCGGGCTGGTGTTCCTGCGCCATCTTGCCAAGCCGCGTCCAGCCCGCGCCCCGCGCCAGCACCGCGCCTATGAGGCCTATGACAGTGCGCCCATGTCCACGGTCAGCCGCGCCGAACTTGGTGTGATCCGTCAAAACGGCGGCGCGCTCCTGTCTTGTGACGCAGGCCGCTACGGCGCGGTGCGGATCGGCCAGACCCTCGTAGCCTTGTTTGACCCGATCGAGGGCGACGCACACGCTATGGCGCGGCCACTCAAAAACGCCGCACGCGCCCAAAATCGGATCGCCTGCAAATACAAAATCTCCGCTCGACAAGCCGTGAAAACCCGCAAGGCAGGTTGGGCCGTGGTACATATCTCCGACGAGGCTGTTCTCACACCAAGCCAGCATTCCACAGCCGGATCGACCTATCGCCAACTGCGCCGCAAATTGCGCCAAGCCGAAAAGGCCGACGTGATCCTAAGCCAGCCCGCGGCCCATATGCTGCCGCTGGGCGACATGGCGCAAGTCTCTGCTGCGTGGGAAGCCAAACACGGCATTCCCAAAGGTCTGACCATGGGCCGCTTTGACAACTTCTATGTCGGCTGCCAAACCGTCTTCCTTGCCTTTCAAGGCGATAAGCTCGTCGGCTTTGTCAGCTTCCACGCCACCACACATGAATGGTGCCTCGACCTCATGCGCGTGTTGCCCAACGCGCCTGACGGCACCATGCACTTACTGGTCCAAAAGGCCATCGAGGCCGCGGCGGAGGCTGACGTGCCGCGCCTGTCACTGGCCGCTGCGCCAGCTCTGCCCGAAGGCAAAACCGCGCTGGAGCGCAAGATCCGCGGCTACCACTTCAAACACGCGGGCGGTGCAGGCCTGCGCCAGTTCAAAGCCTGCTTTGCCCCCCGCTGGGAGCCGCTCTTCATGGCAGCCCCCGGCTCGGCACAGCTCGGCCTGGCCGCGCTGGACCTCACACGCGCCGTGAACCTGCGCAGCGCGCCTGCCACGCCCATCGCCTGCGCGCAGCCCGCACAGGCGGAAAATCACCTATCCTCCGCCTCATAATGGTCTTGCATCAAATTGAGTTGTGTACCGGCCCCGCCCGTGGCACATCGCTGCGCAACTGACACCCGGCACGCCGTGCCCAAAGGAGTTCCTGATGACCAACGCCCTCTCCAAGCTTTTGGAAACCCGTGACTGGCTCATGGCCGACGGCGCCACCGGCACAAACCTGTTCAATATGGGGCTGAGCTCCGGCGATGCGCCGGAACTGTGGAACGCGGATGAACCGCAGAATATAAAAAAACTCTACAGCCTTGCGGTCGACAACGGCTCAGACATCTTTCTGACCAACTCCTTTGGTGGCAACGCGTCGCGCCTGAAGCTGCACGATGCCCAAAACCGGGTGCGTGAACTCAACCGCCTCGCCGCTGAAATCGGCCGCGATGTGGCCGACGCTGCAGGCCGTCCGGTCGTCGTTGCAGGCTCCGTGGGTCCAACTGGCGACATCATGGAGCCCGTAGGCACACTCAGCCACGCTGCAGCCGTCGAAATGTTCCACGAACAGGCCGAAGGACTGAAAGAAGGTGGCGCCGACGTTCTCTGGCTCGAAACCATCTCCGCACCAGAAGAGTACAAAGCCGCCGCCGAGGCCTTCGCCCTCGCAGATATGCCCTGGGTCGGCACCATGAGCTTTGACACCGCAGGCCGCACCATGATGGGTGTGACCTCTGCTGACATGGTGCAACTGGTCAACAGCCTGCCAAACACGCCGCTGGGTTTTGGCGCCAACTGCGGCACCGGCGCACCAGACCTACTGCGCACTGTGCTTGGTTTCTCCGCGCAAGGTACCGAAATCCCGATTGTGGCCAAAGGCAACGCCGGCATTCCGAAATACCACGATGGTCACATCCACTATGATGGCACACCGGAACTGATGGCAGACTACGCCGTCATGGCACGCGACTGTGGCGCAACCATCATTGGCGGCTGCTGCGGCACCATGCCCAACCACCTCAAAGCCATGCGCGAAGCGCTGGAAACCCGCCCCCGTGGTGAACGCCCGTCGCTTGAGGCTATTGCCGAAGCACTTGGCGGCTTCTCTTCCGCGACAGACGGCACCGGTGATGACGGTGCTGCCCCGGCCCGCGAACGCCGCGGCCGCCGCCGTCGCGGCTAAGTCTGGACTACCAAAAAAGGCGCCGATGTTCGGCGCCTTTTCTTTAACTGCAATAGCCCGCCCTCTTGATGCGGCTTTTCGCAGAAGCCTTTTCCAAATGGCGATAACGCCCCCCAGAATAGCGGGCACAATCCAGCGCATGCCCCGCCGCAATCACTGCCGCGCCAATGTCATGCCCATTGGCGTAACACACGCCGATGTAGCGATCATACGACCGCTCTCCAGTCAGGTCACAGGTGACCTTCTTGCCGCGTAGGTAATTCACCGTCCAGCGCTTGGCATCCTTGCCAGCACGCGTTTTCAGCTCCGGCGCGTCAACCCCTTGAAAGCGCACCGGCGTGCCATCCACAACAATCGTATCCGCATCGCGCACTTGCACCTCCGCCCAAACGGGCGTTGCCGCCAAAACGACAGCCGCAATTAGTCTTCTCATGTTGGTCGTCAGTCTTCTGTGAGTGGTGATCCCGTCTTAACACGCGACACAACCAAGTCACAGCACCCGCATATCAGAATTGCGCCATGGGCAGCGCACCGCCCATGACATTGCTTTGGTGCGCCAATACTAATCAAAAGGCGTGTTTCGCACGCAGCGACGCAACCGTATCGCCATTCTCTGCCAGCCATATATTGAAGGCCTCCACAACGTCCGCACGGTTGCTGGAAGACACATGATAATTCGACACGGAGTGCGGCAGGCTTTCATCAAACACCAGTGCCGTCTCATCCTTGCCCAGCTCACGCAAAACACGGCGGATCACATCCTGATTGGCATAGGCCCCGTCAATCCGCCCGACCAGCGCCTGTCGCACCATGCCGATAAAGCTGGAGTTCTCCTTGAGCTTCACATCACCGCTATTGATCCGATCCAACCAAGAATACGGCGTGAACCCCAGAACCGTACCAAGTTGATCAACCTCGTCTGCCGAACGCCCAACATGCTCAGGCAACACCATCACGCCATCGATCGCTTCAACCACAACGTCGGAATAAACCACGCCCTGACCGTCTTTCAGTTCCGCGGACCAATAAGCGTTGTCCGGGTATTTCAGGTCAACATCCCCGGTTACCACCGCTTGCATCAGTCGGGTGATTGGCAGGGCTTTGAACTCCAGTTCATACCCTTCATCCTCCGCAAAAGCGGACAATAGGTCTGCCCCAAATCCGGTATAGCTTGCTCCGTCCCAGTTATAGTGCGGAAGGTATTCGATGTTTTCCACGCCCACGACAAGGCGTTCGGCGGTGGCCTCTCCGGCCATACAGGCCAAGGAAAGGCCAACTGCTGCAATCACGTTCTTCATAGTCCGTCTCCAATGGAAATAACTCGGACCCGCAGCATCAGTGTCCGAAACTTTCCAATGTGTTGATTTTCGCGATAGCTGAAACAGTTTCAGAAAAGCGCAAGCTGTCCGTCCCGTGCAAACGGCACCTCAAACAGATCACAACGCAGCTTCGGCATCTCCTTCTCCAACCCATACCGCACACGGGCTTTCTCCACCCGCTGGGCGATCATCTCGGCATAGATCCCCTCGCCCCGCATACGTTTGTTGAACTCAGCATGATACAACTCCCCGCCATGCATCTCCCGCATCCGCGCCAGTACTTTTGCCGCGCGCCCCGGATATGCCGCTTGCAGCCATTCTTCAAACAACGGCGCCACCTCCATCGGCAGACGCAACATGATCCAAGCCATGCCCGTTGCACCGGCCTCCGCAGCCGCCTCTAAAAGCGTCTCCACCTCATGATCCGTCAAACCAGGCACCACTGGAGCCAACATCACCCGCACAGGGATGCCTGCCTCTGTCAGCCTCCGAATGATCTGTAACCGTCGCTTTGGCAACGGACAGCGAGGCTCCATCACCCGGGACAACGACACATCCATCGTCGTCAAAGAAACCCCAACCTGCGCCAACCCTTTTGCCGCCATGGCGCTCAAAATATCAATGTCGCGCTCCACCAACGTGCCTTTGGTAGTGATCGCGACAGGATGATTGTAGCGCTGCAATACCTCCAGCACAGAGCGCATCACACGATAGCGCCGCTCAATCGGCTGATAGGGATCGGTATTCGTGCCAATCGCCAACATCCCCGGTTGGTAAGATTTGCGCCGCAGTTCCTTCTCCAGCACCTCCGCCGCCTTGGGGCGCGCCACCAATTTACTTTCAAAATCCAATCCGGGTGACAGCCCCAGATAGGCGTGTGTCGGCCGCGCAAAACAATAGGTACAGCCATGCTCACAGCCACGGTAGGGGTTGAGCGAACGATCAAAGGGAATGTCCGGCGAGGTATTGCGCGTGATCACCGACCGCGGCCGTTCCTCGCTCACCTCAGTGACGAACGCAGCCCGTTCTTCTTCAATGTCCCATCCGTCCTGCACCTCTTCCCGCACGGGTTCATACCGACCAGACGCATTGCTCTGCGCCCCACGCGCTCTCCGTCGCGCCTCATCGATTTTGTGCCGATTGTTTTTGACCATACCCCCAAAGTGGAACAAAAATAGAACAAATGCAACAAACCCCATGATCTGGATGAGAAACTTTCATCGCGCGTAGGATTTTTGCCCCTACACGTCGCACTCGGCTTTGGCTATGTCGCTATTCAGACAGTTTGCCCGCTGAAAAACATTGAAAGCTGGGATATAACGAATAGCAACCGGTGCCCGTTTTGGGCCCCCGCCAGGGTATGGGAATACGCGCATGTCAGAAGAAGAAGACGACATCATCCTGTCCGAACTCGACGACGAGAAACTTGTCCAACAGAT
This sequence comes from Paracoccaceae bacterium, assembly GCA_014872815.1. Taxonomy (GTDB): domain Bacteria; phylum Pseudomonadota; class Alphaproteobacteria; order Rhodobacterales; family Rhodobacteraceae; genus Shimia. The sequence continues at coordinate 245,181 of WKFK01000014.1, read as the reverse complement.
GTTTGACGACCTCTACGATGGCCTCAAGGAGGAAATCGAAGAAGGCGTGAACATCCTGCTGGAACGCGGCTGGGAACCCTACCGCATCCTGACCGAAGTGCTGGTGGGCGGCATGACCATCGTCGGCGCTGACTTCCGCGATGGCATCCTCTTTGTGCCTGAAGTGCTGCTGGCGGCCAACGCCATGAAAGGCGGCATGTCCATCCTGAAGCCATTGCTGGCCGAAACCGGCGCGCCGCGCATGGGCTCCATGGTCATCGGCACTGTCAAAGGCGACATTCACGACATCGGTAAAAACCTCGTATCCATGATGATGGAAGGCGCTGGCTTTGAAGTGGTGGACCTCGGCATCAACAACGCCGTTGAAAGCTACATGGAAGCGCTGGAAGAGCACAAACCAGACATCCTTGGCATGTCAGCACTGCTCACCACCACCATGCCCTACATGAAAGTTGTGATCGACACGATGGTCGAGCAAGGCAAGCGTGATGACTACATCGTGCTGGTTGGTGGCGCGCCTCTCAACGAAGAATTTGGCAAAGCCATCGGCGCAGACGCCTACTGCCGTGACGCTGCCGTGGCCGTGGAAACCGCCAAAGAGTGGGTTGCTCGCAAACACAACCAGATGATCGCCTGATTAGGCCAAATCCCTTTGCTCACTCCCCGAGCGATTTTATCCGGCCCGCCCTTCACAGGCGGGCCGTTTTTGTTCAAGGTACCGACATGTCTGGACTGTACTCCCCCGATCTCGCCCGCATCCACGCCGAAGGCTACAACGACACCTTTGACGAGGCCCACGACTGGCTCGCCGCGCAAATCCTGCATGGCCCGGCAAACGCCCATCTGTTTGACATCGGCTGCGGCGACGGCACCTGGCTCTCTGTGGCCGAAGACCGCGGTGTCATGGGCGAAGGTGTCGACCTCTCGCCCGCTTTTGTGGAAATCGCCCAGGCCCGCGGGTTGCTGGTGAAACAGGGTAACGCAGCCGACATCCGCATCCCCAAAGGCACCACCGCGATCACCTGTCTGGGCGAAGTGCTGAGCTACATCGACGCCACCACCAAACGCGACACGCTCCTGCCTGTGGCCCGCGCAGCCTTCGACGCATTGCCCACCGGCGGCCTGCTCTTTGCCGATCTCATCGGCCCCAGATGCCTGCCCAAAGCGCCGCGCAACACTGGCGCAGACTGGCAAATGCGCATCGAGGTCACCGTGGAGCGTGATCTACTCACCAGACGCATCGAAACTCAGGTTGGTGACCGCTTTGACACGGTCATTCATCAGCAATCTCGCCGTCATCCCGACAGCACCAGACAGGCGCTAGAAGCCATTGGCTGGCGCTGCGAGATCCTTGACAGCTATGGCCCCGCAGGGCTTCTCCCGGGACGTTTTGCCATCAAACTGACCAAGCCATGACCCAGCTCCCAGACGACAGCACGTTGGCACAATCCGGCCTTGCACCTACCGGCTCGACAGGCCGCGTCCTGCTGCTGGCCTGTGGCGCGCTGGCCCGCGAAATCCTCGACCTGATCAAACTAAACAACTGGTCCCACATGGACCTCACCTGCCTGCCTGCCATCTTCCACATTCATCCCGAAAAAATCGCCCCCGCCGTGCGCGATGCCGTTGCCAAACACCGCGACAGCTATGACGACATCTTTGTGGTCTATGCCGACTGCGGCACCGGCGGGCAGCTGCAAACCACCTGCGACGAACTGGGCGTCAAAATGATCGCAGGCCCCCATTGCTACAGCTTCTTTGAAGGCAACGAGCGCTTTGCCCAAATCGCCGAAAACGAGTTTACAGCCTTCTATCTGACCGACTTTCTGGTCCGCCAATTTGAGGCCTTCATCATCAAACCCATGGGTCTCGACCGCCACCCAGAGCTGCGCGACATGTACTTTGGCAATTACGAGAAGCTGGTCTACCAAGCCCAAACAAATGACCCAGCCTTGACCGAAGAAGCCAGAGACTGCGCGGATCGGCTCGGATTGGCTTTTGAGCGCCGCTTCACGGGCTACGGCGACATGGCCACCGCCTTGGAAGCTCTCCAGTAAAAAAGGCGCCCCAATTTGGAGCGCCTCTCAAAGTGCCTAGGACAGCCGCCGCGTCGGCGTTGGCTCCGTCGTTTCTTGCGACGTTTCCGCCCGCCGGTTCTTATCTAACAGCGCTTCAAACGCTTCAAATATGCGCTTCATGTGTTTGCTTTTGTACGGAAAAACGTCTTCATCATCCATATCATGCACGATCAGCGCATTGTCCGCCTCAAACACAACCAGATTGCCCTCGGGGTCCTCGGCACAATCCACACCAAAGTAATCCAGATCAATCGCCTCGGTCAGCGCACCAAAACCATCTTCGTGTCGTGTGGCAAACCGACGATCAAAGCTATCCATCCAAGCCGCTTCTTCGGCGCGTTTTTCGGCAAACTCTTCCATGCGCGCATTCAGATACCAAAGGTCCCACTGGTCCGCGATGGCCATGTGGCACGGATAAGGCTGCCCATCCACAAAGATCACGCGGTATTTTCGGTAGAACCCGTCTTCCGGCGTTGCGTAGCGGATAAACTCGGACACAAAGAATGCCGCTTCATTGCGCTCAAACAGGTAATCGCTCAGCGCATCCCGGCTCTCGATCAACACGAGCCCCTCACCTGCATGGCTGCCGACAGGCCGCACCACATAGGGGTAGTCACCGAGCGCCGCCAACGCATCCTCGGCCGCTGCACCTTCTAACTCCCAACGGTCAAACCGTTGCGTTTTTGGCAGGGTCAATCCGGCTTTGTCAGCAAACATCGCCTCCAGAGAATCCCGCTCCAGATCAACCTGACCATCCGGTAAGTTCACCACTTTGGTTCCGGCTGCCGCGGTCAGCGCCCGCACTTTTTCCTGAAACGCCTGCGCCTTGTCACTGTCCGCAGGAGCCGCACAGAACGCGACATCATGGGCGGGCAAATCAATCTGTTCGTTGCTGTCAACATTCAGATAATAGGTGAGAATTTCAACATCCGCATCCTGCAGGAGAAACTCAATTGGCGTATTGCCCCCAATATGGCTCGGTTCGGCAAACACCAGCAATTTGGTACGCGCGCCATCGGTTTTCTTGGTGCTGAAGATGCGATGACGTTTGAGCGCTTCTTCCTGCCAGGCCAGCCCCGCCGCGCGGTTTCCCTGCAATTGGTCAATCACTGACAGATCCATAAAGATGCCATCCGCATCTTTCCCGGTGAACACTTTGCTCAACAGTTCGTTGCGCAATGGCTGCAGATCGACGCCGTCAAACGCCATCTTCGTCAGGCTCGCAAGCCCGATTCTCTCTTGAGGTTCCATTCTGGCTCCAAATTTTAGTGCCCTTACGGAATGCCCCAATCGTCGTTAAAAATACGTGCAATCAAACGTTACAATTTTCGCTAACTGCAAATTTGTTCCCGCAATGCATAGGAACCTAGGCCAGGACCATCGCGTCCGGGCGGCCTAAACCAGCGACGTCACCCACAAAATCGTGGCATCATCTTCGCTGACCGAGACCACGTTGTGCCCCATCGACCCATCGTAATATGCGCTGTCCCCACGACGCATTTCCACCGGCTCATAAAACTCGGTATAAAGCGTGATCACGCCGGTCAGCACATAGAGGAACTCTTCCCCATCGTGCCGCACCCAACCGTCAAACTCTTCCATCGACCGCGCCCGCACCCGCGCGCGATACGGCAACATCGCCTTTTTGCGCAACCCCTCGGCCAACAATTCATGCTCATAGGTGGTCGTCACTTGCCGCGTGCCGTCACCGGATTTCACCACTGACATACGCCCGTTGACCTGATCTTTCTGCGGCGCTGTAAACAGCTGCGGCACCGAAATCTCCAAGCCCACCGCAAGCTTTTTCACTGCATCATAGGTCGGCGACATCTGCCCATTCTCGATCTTGGATAAGGTGGACCGCGCCAAACCAGCCTGACCTGCCGCCTGCTCCAACGTCCAATTGCGCGCCTTGCGCAACTGCCGCACACGTTCGCCAAGATCCAGCGGCTCGACGTGATCCTGTGCGCCGTTTTCACGCGCGATCTTGATCAATGATTTTGGGCTTTTTGAAGTCATGCGCGCTTTTATCCTGCAGATGACGCTGCTGGCAACCGCCTCCGACCTCTTGAAGCCATTGCATAAGCCGCTTAGGCAAACGCTATGCTGTCCGTATTCCACCAAGGCCCGCCGCCACCCTGCCCGTCCCCTTTCAATATGGCGGCACACGTGCTGCGACATGCTGACCGTCTGGTGGATAAAGAAGCGCTGCGGGTATTGTCTCCTGAAGCGCCTCAAAGCTGGACATACGCTGATTTGAAGTCGGCCATTCTCGGAACGGGCACCGGCCTGCTGCAATCAGGTCTCACCCCAGGGGATCGCGTGCTGATGCGCCTCGGCAATACGGTCGAATTTCCGATCGCCTACCTCGCGTGCATCGCTGTTGGATTGATACCTGTGCCGACGTCGGCTCAACTCACCGCGACCGAAGTCACCAAACTGGTCGAGACCTTGAAACCCGCCGCCATTTTGCACGATCCAGAAGTTTCCACTGATTTAAGTTTTGAACGCAAGGTACTAACAACAAAAGACCTCCTTGCATTTCATACACTCCCAGAAGCCGCCTTTGACATGGGCGATCCTGATCGCCCCGCCTACATCATCTACACCTCCGGCACCTCTGGTATTCCGCGCGCCGTCGTGCACGCGCATCGCGCCATCTGGGCCCGTCAGATGATGTGTGACGGCTGGTATGATCTTCGTGAAACAGACCGTCTCCTGCACGCCGGCGCCTTCAACTGGACCTTCACATTGGGCACGGGCCTCATGGACCCTTGGACCATCGGTGCAACCGCACTGATCCCCGCCCCGAACATCGCACCGCAAGACCTGCCCGCACTCCTGCGCCAGAACCGCGCAACCCTGTTTGCCGCCGCGCCGGGGGTCTATCGCAAAATCCTATCAACCAGCGCAGACCCGGCGCTCCCAGATCTGCGTCACGGCCTCTGCGCCGGTGAAAAACTCACCGAGCCCCTGCGCACCCAATGGAACACCGCCACCGGCACCAAACTCTATGAGGCCTTTGGAATGTCTGAGTGTTCCACGTTCATTTCTGGATGTCCCAACCATCCCGCGCCTCAAGACACCCTGGGGCGTCCCCAAACCGGCCGCCACATTGCCATTGTTGGAGACACCGGCCCCGTTCCGCTTGAGGCGCCTGGCACCATCGCCGTACACAAATCCGATCCCGGCCTGATGCTTGGCTATCTCGACGCGCCCGAAGAGACCGCCGCGCGCTATCAAGGCGAGTGGTTCCTCACCGGTGATCTGGGCCAAATGGACGCTGACGGACACATCACCTACATGGGCCGCGCGGATGACATGATGAACGCCGGCGGCTTCCGCGTGTCCCCTTTAGAAGTGGAGGCCGCCTTGCTGCCACACCCGGACATAACGGGCATCGCCGTGACCGACGTTGAAGTCAAACCCGACACCCGCATCATAGCTGCCTTCTATACCGCCGATCACGATCTCGTGGAGGACGAACTGAAAGCCTTTGCGCAGATCCAACTCGCGCGTTACAAGCAGCCTCGGCTCTTCAAACGCCTGCCCGCGTTGCCCACCAACGCCAACGGCAAACTCAACCGCCGCGCCCTGCGCGAGACCTACAAGGCATCCACATGATCAAACTCGACATCATCTCTGACCCGATCTGCCCGTGGTGCTTCATCGGCAAGTCCCGCTTGATGAAAGCCTTGGAAGCCGAGCCAGATCATCCTTTTGTGATCGAATGGCACCCGTTCCAACTTAACCCGGACATGCCTGCTGAGGGCATGGACCGCCGCGACTATCTGGAAACAAAATTCGGCGGCAAAGAAAACGCCGTGCGCGTCTATTCCGAGATTGAGCAGCACGCGACGGAAGAAGGCCTTGAGATCGACTTCGCGGCCATCAAACGCACACCAAACACCATCAACGCCCACCGCCTGATCCATTGGGCAGGCATCGAGCAAAAGCAGAACGCTGTGGTGGATGCGCTGTTTGCGGCCTATTTCAAAGAAGGCCGCGATATTGGTGACACCGATGTTTTGGCGGATATCGCCGACAGCGCAGGCATGGACGCCGCCGTGGTGCGCAAACTGCTGGCGTCGGATGCCGATGTCGAGGACATCCGCAAACGGGACGCCCACAGCCGCGAAATGGGCGTCAACTCGGTACCTACTTTTATCGTGGCAAATCGACATGCCGTTCCAGGCGCACAACCGCCCGAGCTGTGGCGCCGCGTGATTGCCGATTTGAAAGCGCAAACCGAAGCCGAGAGCGCGTCTGAATGACATCTGAACAATCGTTCACTCTTCACTTGTGAACCATGGCAGCCCGCGCTAGGCTGCCCAGGTCAGTCCGCCGTTTTTGTCCGGCCTGACCACTCAAGCACGATCATCCGTCAGATGTGGGCCAGAGAATGCGCGTCAATGTCGCCGCGTTCTGTGCGCACCGCTGAACGACAGTTACCAGTTGGAGCACGCCATGACCAAAGACACATTGCCGATGACGCGGGTGGAATTTATCGCCCTATGCGCAATGCTGTTTGCCACCATCGCGTTCTCCATTGATGCAATGCTTCCCGCGCTGCCAACCATTGCCGAAGAACTCAGCCCAGGACGCCAAAACACTGAAACACTGATCGTGATGTCCTTTGTACTCGGTATGGGCATCGGCACATTCTTTACCGGACCGCTGTCTGACAGGTTTGGTCGCAAGCCGGTACTGATCTCAGGGGCCGCGCTCTACATTTTATGCGCCTTCATCGGATACAAAAGCCAAACTCTGGAATGGCTGCTCGCCGCCCGCCTGTTCCAAGGCATGGGCGCTGCCGGTCCACGGATTGTAACCCTCGCAATTGTCCGCGACCTGTTTTCCGGCCGCGACATGGCGCGCATCATGTCCTTTGTCATGCTCGTGTTTATTCTGGTCCCAGCCGCAGCGCCGCTCATGGGGCAAATGATCATCGACCTGTCGTCTTGGCGCGGTATTTTTGTGGCCTTCATCATTTTTGCCCTCATCTCGGTTCTCTGGATCGGCATCCGGCTGCCAGAACCCCTTGCCGTAGATCAGCGCCGCCCATTCTCCATCGCCAAGCTGATGGCCGGTCTGCGCGAGATGTGGTCAATCCCGGCTGTCCGAACCTCCATTCTCGTACAATCGCTGATCATGGGCATCCTGTTTGCGCTGATTGGCACGGTTCAATTGGTCTATGACCAAACGTATGATCGGGCTGCGGACTTTCCTTATTGGTTTGCCGGAATCGCGCTGGCCTCCGGGTCCGCCAGCATCCTGAATGCCAAACTGGTCATGAAACTCGGCATGCGCTTTTTGGTGACTGCTGCCGTCGCTGGCAAAGCCATCAGCTCTGTCATCATGCTGATGTGCATGACAATTCCAGATATGCAGACACAGTTTTATGCCTTCGCGTTTTGGCAATTCACCGTGTTTTTCTCCATCGGCTTGACGATCGGTAACCTGAATGCCCTCGCCATGGAGCCACTGGGCCACATGGCAGGCACCGCAGCCTCCGTCATGGGGGCATTGGCCACCATATTTGGTGTCATCCTGGCAGCCCCCATCGGGCTGGCGTTTGATGGCACCCCGTTGCCGCTGGTTCTATCAATTGGGCTTTTGGCGCTGATTGGGTTCCTTCTCATGCTGCACATGCGGCGCATCGAGGCGCGCAGCACAATAACCGCATAAGGTGACTTGCACATCTTCTTGTGGTGCGGAACAGTGGCCGCATGACCAGCGCTTTGATTTTCCGCAATCGCAACTACCGCTTACTCTTTGCTTCCGGCGCCTTGACCAACCTAGGCGACGGGCTTGTCATGCTGGCCATCCCGTGGCTGGCGACCCTGCTGACACGTGATCCTGTGGCGATTGCTGCGGTTGCCGCCGCCGGTAGCCTGCCATGGCTATTATTGGCTTTGCCCGCCGGTGTGATTGCGGATCAAGTCGACCGCCGCAAACTCATTGCTCGTGCCGACCTGTTGCGCGCAGCTATCGTGGGCGCCATCCTATGGCTCGCGCTCAGTTCACCGGGCACAGGTGCCATTTGGCTGCTCGCCGCACTCACGTTCCTTTTGGGCGCCGCCGAAGTCCTGCGCGACAACGCCGCCCAGACGATCCTGCCTGATCTTGTCACCGCCTCTGATCTGGAGACCGCCAACGGTCAGATGTGGAGCGTGGAGCAACTCACCGGTCAGTTCATCGGCCCACCTCTCGCGGGGTTCTTGATCGCGTCCAGCGTTGCCCTCCCCTTTGGCCTCGACGTCGCCGCGCTGGTCCTTGCTGCTGGCCTTGTCTGGATGATCAGCCTCGCCCCGCGTCCCAAAGTGCAACAAAATTTCTTCGGCGCCCTGAAAGAGGGCATTGCGTTCATGCGCTCCGACAACCTGCTTCTGCGCCTCGCCGTGGTGCTTGGCTGCGCCAACTTCCTCGCCTCCGCCACAGTCACGGTTCAAGTGCTGTTCGCGCAGGATGTATTGACGCTTTCGGCCACACAATACGGCTTCCTGCTCTCTATCGCTGCCCTCGGCGCCATAACGGGCAGCCTCACCGCGCCCAAGCTGGTACAATGGTTTGGCACCCAAACCTGCCTTTATGCCGCCATAGCCATATGGGGCCTCGGCTACACCACCATCGGGCTGAGCACCTCAGCCCTCCCCATGGCCCTCGCGCTGTTCTTGATCATGGCCGCCGCCATGCTCTGGAATGTGATCACCGTCTCATGGCGCCAACGCCGCATACCCACCGAGCTCCTGGGCCGCGTCAACAGCATCTATCGCTTCTTCGGCTGGGGCAGCATGCCACTGGGCGCAATGGCTGGCGGAGCTCTGGTTGCGCTGCTGGAACCGTCACTTGGCCGAGAGTTTGCCCTGCGCGCGCCTTTCCTCACAGCGGCGGCGCTCTGCCTCTGCCTGCTGCTTTATGTCATCGCGCGCCTGCGCTTGGACTGATCCGCCACTTCAATGGCTCCACATAGTCGCGGAGGCTTGGGGGCAACGCCCCCAGGCCTCTCACTCAAAACGCACCTCCACAAAACAGACGTGATACCGACGCAATACCGACGTGCTATTTCGTGGCCTTCTTGCGTTTCTTCTCGTCCACAACCTTCTGCGCCAGATCCCGGGCAATCGCGAAAGCCCCTTTGATCTTGTCAGACGACTTCTTCCAATCGCGCCGCACAACAATCTTGTTGTCTTTGACCTTGGCAAGTCCCTTCTGGTCCTGAATGAACTCCACCAACCCCTGCGGCGAGGAAAATTTGTCATTGTGGAACTGAATGGTCGCGCCTTTAGGACCACCATCCAACTTGGCAATGCCCGCCTTCTTACACATCTCCTTGATGCGCACGATCAACAGCAAGGTATTGACCTCTTTAGGCAATTTCCCAAACCGGTCGATCAACTCGGCAGCAAAGCCTTCCAACTCAACCTTACCCTGCAGACCACTCAATCGGCGATAGAGACCCAGACGCACATCCAGATCCGGCACGTAGCTGTCTGGGATCAGCACCGGCACGCCAAGGTTGATCTGGGGCGCCCATTGATCATCGCCATCTGACAGACCTTCCAGCTCACCCGCCTTGATCTTGGCAATCGCCTCTTCCAGCATCGATTGATACAGCTCATAGCCCACATCGCGCATCTGCCCGGACTGCTCTTCGCCCAGCAGGTTGCCAGCCCCACGGATGTCAAGATCTTGAGAAGCCAAGGTAAATCCGGCTCCTAGCGTGTCCAGTGACCCCAAAACCCGAAGCCGTTTTTCCGCCGCTGGCGTCAGTTTCGTCCGCGGTTTTGTGGTCAAATACGCATAAGCGCGGGTCTTAGAGCGCCCAACCCGACCGCGAATTTGATAGAGCTGCGCCAAGCCAAACATATCCGCGCGATGCACAATCATCGTGTTCGCGGTTGGAATATCCAGCCCACTCTCCACAATCGTGGTCGCCAACAGCACATCATATTTTCCGTCATAGAACGCATTCATACGGTCATCGAGCTCGCCTGCCGCCATCTGGCCATTGGCCGTGATAAAACTCACTTCCGGCACATGATCTCGCAAAAACTCTTCGATTTCAGGCAGATCGCTAATGCGTGGCACCACGTAGAAACTCTGCCCCCCGCGATAGTGCTCCCGCAACAGCGCCTCACGGACAGTGACCGCATCAAAGGCACTCACATAGGTGCGGATCGCCAAACGGTCCACCGGCGGCGTTCCAATGATCGACAGATCGCGCACACCAGATAGGCTCAACTGCAAGGTCCGAGGGATCGGCGTCGCGGTCAGCGTCAGCACATGCACATCACTGCGCATCTGCTTAAGCCGCTCTTTGTGCGCCACGCCAAAATGCTGCTCTTCATCAATGATCAACAGGCCAAGGTTCTTGAACCGGATGTTCTTGGCCAGCAACGCATGTGTGCCCACCACAATATCCACGGTGCCACGCGCCATGCCATCGCGGGTTTTCTCCGCGTCTTTTGCTGTGACAAAGCGCGACAATGCCCTGACTTCCAAAGGAAATCCTCGAAATCTCTCCGCAAACCCCTTGGCGTGCTGCCGCGCCAACAAGGTCGTTGGCGCAATCACAGCCACCTGCTGACCGGACATGGCCGCCACAAAGGCTGCGCGCATCGCCACTTCGGTTTTGCCAAAGCCTACATCCCCGCAAACCAGCCGGTCCATAGGACGTCCGGACGCCAGGTCGCCAATCACATCCTCAATCGCGCGCAGCTGATCCTCAGTCTCCTGATAGGGGAACCGCGCCGAAAACTCTTCCCAAGCGTGATGCTGCGCTTCCAAAACAGGTGCTGAGCGCAATTCCCGCTCCGCCGCGACGCGGATAAGCCGATCCGCCATCTCGCGAATGCGCTCTTTGAGTTTGGCTTTCTTCGCCTGCCACGCACCACCGCCCAGCCGGTCCAACAGCCCTTCGTCATGGCCGTATTTGGACAGCAGCTCAATGTTTTCCACCGGCAGGTATAGCTTTGCACTTTCAGCATATTCCAGCGCAATGGTCTCATGCGCAGCCCCTGCTGCGGTAACCACTTCAAGCCCGAGATAGCGCCCAACCCCGTGATCTACATGCACAACCAGATCACCCGGACTGAGTGACTGTGTCTCGGTTAGGAAATTCTCCGCCCGCTTCTTCTTGCGCGGCGCACGGATCAAACGATCCCCTAAAACATCCTGCTCCGAAATCACCGTCATTCCCGGCGTTTCAAATCCGTGCTCCAACGCCCAAACCGCCAAAAACAGGCCCGTTTTGCCAAGGTTACGTGCATCGTTGACGTGGATGGTCTCTGCCAACCCCTCATCCTCAATCAACCCACTCAAACGCTCCCGCGCACCTTCGGAGTAGCTTGCCACCACAACCGGCCCATCCGCCAGTTTTTTGCGAATGTGGTCTGCCAAGGCTCCAAACAGGCTTAGGTTTTCCTGCTGACGCTCCGGCGAGAAGTTGCGGCCAATGCGCCCGCCTGCATCGATCACCCCCGGCCCGGACGCCTGCGGCAATGCCGAGAAATGCAGAACCCGCCGACCGCCAATCGCCTCGGTCCACGCCGTATCATCCAGATACAGCAATTCCGGCGGCACCGGTTTATACACCGTGTCCAACCGCGCCTTCTGCGACATCGCGTGTTGGCGGGTTTCATACTGGTCCGCCACACTGTCCCACCGCGCAATCCGCGCCGCATCCGATTGATCATCCACGGAAATCACAGCGTCCGGTAGGTAGTCAAACAGCGTTTCCAGCCCCTCATGGAAGAACGGCAGCCAATGCTCCACACCCTGGTGTTTTCGCCCCGCGCTGATCGCCTCATAGAGCGGATCATCGGTGCCCGCGGCGCCAAACTCGATGCGGTAATTTTGCCGAAACCGCGTAATCGCCGCCTCGTCCAAAATGACCTCACTCACCGGGGCCAGTTCGATCATATCCAGTTTCTCGGTCGTCCGCTGCGTCGCCGGATCAAACCGCCGCACGCCATCAAGCACGTCCCCAAAGAAATCAAGCCGCACCGGCCCGCTGTCACCGGGTGGGAAGATATCAATGATCCCACCCCGGATCGCATAGTCCCCCGGCTCCATCACCGTGGGCGCTTGCGTGAACCCCATGCGCACCAAAAACTGACGCAACGCCTCTTCATCAACGCGTTGATCTACCTGCGCCCGGAACGCCGCTTCTTTCAAAACCTTGCGCGCTGGCACACGTTGGGTGGCCGCATTCAGCGTGGTCAACAACACAAACTGGCTGGGCATGTCATGCACCAACCCCGCCAGTGTCGCCATCCGGGTGGCCGAAATATCGGCGTTGGGTGACACGCGATCATAAGGCAGGCAATCCCACCCCGGAAACACAATCACCGGCATGTCTGGCGCAAAGAATTCCAGCGCCGACTTGGTGGCGGCCATGCGCTTGTCATCGCGCGCCACGTGCACCATCGGCCCATTGCTCTTGGCAACCTCTTTCAGGATCAACTGAGCGTCAAAGCCCTCTGGAGCCCCACCTACAGAGACGTGTTGCGCATCTTTCATCGGATTAACCGTCCAGTTTTCAATTTGTTAGAAGGTGGACCTCACCCAAGTGGTGAGATTTGAAAGTTCTGAAACATACCCCAAAGCGAGGTCACAAAAATCGAAATCATACCAATAAACTGCACCCAAAACCGATGCCGCGCCAGTTGCTTTCTTAGCGCCGCACCCGTTTGCGCCTCCGCCCGAATACGACGCGCAACCCGCACACTCAGCAACCCAACAAGGCTCATGGGAAACAGCAACAAGAAGACCGCCTGCGCAAACTCTACGTTGTAGCCAAACCCAAGGCCAGCAAGGCCGGTGAGAATGAAAAATGTCAACCCGACCAGGAAAAGCCCTGATACATCAATGATATGGAGCAGACGATTGCTGTTGATCCGAACCAGGTCCTGAAGGTCAATTTCCGCCTGTCCGCCATTGCGCTTGGCCCGCAGCACGGAGTCCCACGGCACCCCCAACACCCAATGGCTGGCCGAAGACCAGAAAACCGCCAGCGCAATCCAGAACCATAGGTTACTGAAACTGCGCATATCGATAAGTTCAAAAATGGTTTGGCTCAGGTCCAAAGTCTTCACTGCCCTTTAGAATTTCACTTCACATACCGCGCCCCTGCGGCAATTCCTAGCCTTGAGGTGCGCGAAAATCCGTGGCACCTCTGCTGTTGCACTTTTATGGAGCCCGCCATGACCCACACGCCAGCGCCTTTTCCCACTGCGCGCCTACGCCGCACCCGTCAATCTGCCGCTGTGCGTGGCCTTGTGCGGCAAAACACACTGACCGTGAATGACTTGATCTGGCCTGTCTTTGTGCGTGATGGCGAAGGCGTCGAAGAGCCAATCCCTTCGATGCCTGGCGTTTATCGTCGCTCGGTGGACAAAATCGTAGAAGCAGCTAAGGAAGCGGCGGATCTTGGCATCCCTGTTATCTGCCTGTTTCCCTACACCGACCCAGCGTTGAAAACCGAAGACTGCGCAGAGGCCTGGAACCCCGATAACCTGTCCAACCGAGCCACCCGCGCAATTAAGGAAGCCGTCCCGGAGATCGCTGTGATGACGGATGTGGCGCTCGACCCCTATAACATCCATGGCCACGACGGGTATGTCGTGGACGGCGAAATTGTGAATGACGCAACGGTGGAGGCTCTGGTCAAACAGGCACTGTCACAGGCTGACGCGGGCGCCGATATCCTTGGTCCGTCCGACATGATGGACAACCGCATTGGTGCCATACGCTCCGCACTTGAGGCAAACAGTCATCAGAACGTGATGCTGATGAGCTACGCCGCCAAATACGCTAGCGCATTTTATGGACCTTTCCGCGATGCGGTTGGCGCGTCCGGTGCTCTCAAAGGCGACAAGACCACCTACCAAATGGACCCAGCCAACGCGGATGAAGCCCTTCGATTGGTCGCACGCGACCTATCTGAGGGCGCAGATATGGTGATGGTCAAACCCGGCATGCCCTATTTGGACATCTGCCGAAACGTGAAAGACGCCTTTGGCGTACCAACCTTCGCCTACCAAGTCTCCGGCGAATATGCGATGATTGCAGGTGCAGCTCAAAACGGATGGATCGACGGAGATAAAGCGATGATGGAAAGCCTTATGGCCTTTAAACGCGCGGGCTGTGATGGAATCCTCACGTATTTCGCCCCCGCAGTTGCCCGCAAGCTGGCAGAGAAATAGGCAAAAACGCCCCTAAATTTGGCGATTTACCGCAGATTTCGTGACATAGACTGCCACAGAGGCTATACTCCCCATCAACCCGGATCAAAAAACCGGCGGTATGAGCAGAAACACAAAAACGGGCAATAACATCATGAGCAACCTGACACGACGCGGCTTCGCGCTGACCAGCTTGGCCGCAGCTGGAGTCACAGCAGCATGTGGCAATGGCGTTGGCTCCAATGGGGCGAATGAAATAGACGCACGCGTCGACGCAACGCTGGACCATCTGTACACGAACTACCCCAACACCCTGGATCTGAAGGCGAAATCAACCGGTGTTCTGGTGATGCCGTTGATCACGGAAGCCGGTCTTGGGTTCGGCGGTGGCTATGGTCGTGGCGCGCTGCGCGTTAACGATGTCACTGTCGATTATTACTCAGCCACAAAAGGCAGCGTCGGCCTGCAATTTGGCGCTCAACAACACGCGCATGTGCTGTTTTTCATGACCGAAGGCGCCCTAACCGAATTCCGTCGATCGAACGGCTGGGCTGCCGGCGCCGGCGTTCAGTATGTGGTGGCAAATGAAGGTGCCAACTTGTCAGCGGAAACCACCAACCTGCTTGCACCGGTCATCGCAGTCATCTTCGGACAAGCCGGTTTGAAAATTGGTGCCACGCTCGAAGGCATAAAATACTCGCGCATTATTCCATAACCTGATTTCAGGACCGGAAATGCACGCAATTCACGGTATCGACTATGTTGAGCGCGCGGGTACGCCCCTCGCGCTCGACCTGTATCTACCGGAAGGAAACTCCCCTTCGGGGCTGGTACTGTTCGCACATGGCGGCGGTTTTGTGAAAGGTGACCGCACAGCGGCACCAGCAGAAAAACTTGCCAAACGGTTGACTGCTTTGGGTGCAGCCGTTGCGTCCGTCAGCTATCGGCTGAGGACAGAAGATCGCGCGCTGCCCGTTCAACAGCGCCGTCACATCTACGCCAATCGCAAAAAAGCAATCTCCTTAGGCGTAAAATTGGCCCACAATCATATGGGACCACGCTTCGAAGCTGCGCGCCAAGACGTAGGAGAAGCCATTTCATTCCTACGCAATGGAAACGGGCCTTGTGATTTTAGCCAGTCAAAATTTGGCTTCATTGGTATTTCCGCTGGGGGAATGATTGGCCTGTCTCTGGCCTGCCCGGACCCCCTGCTGCCAAGCTATGAAAAACCCGCCTGTGTCGTCACCCTAGGCGCTGCTCTCCAGCATCCCTGGACGCTGCAAAGCGATACACCACCATGTCTAATGCTTCATAGTGTTGAAGACCGTATCGTACCCACAGAAAACTGTTCTGTGATAAGATCTTACATAGATGAAGTTCACGCGCCGATAGAGGTGCAACTCTGCGAAAGGCGCGGCCACAACGCACCGGTGCATGCTCTATTTAGAGACAGCGCCCCTGACGGGACGCCGTATTGGCTTCAGGCTCTGGCGCTTCTGCGCCAAACCGGTGTGCTTAGCCCATTGCCCGCAGGCGCTTGATCAGGCTCGACGTATCCCAACGCCCGCCACCCTGTTTCTGCACGTCTTTGTAGAACTGATCGACCAGCGCAGTGACGGGCAGGCTTGCGCCCACTTCATCCGCGGTCGACAGGCAAATCCCGAGATCCTTGCGCATCCAGTCCACAGCAAAGCCATGCTCGAACTCATCGTCGATCATGGTCTCATATCGGTTTTGCATCTGCCAACTGCCAGCGGCGCCACCGGCAATCACCTCAACGACTGCACGCCCGTCCAGTCCCGCTTTTTCTGCAAAGTGCAGCCCCTCCGACAAACCTTGCACCAAGCCGGCAATACAAATCTGGTTCACCATCTTGGTCAGTTGCCCGGCACCGCTTTCGCCCAAGCATTTGATAGAGCGGCCATAGGCCTGCATCACAGGTTCCGCAGCCGCATAGCTGGCTTCATCTCCCCCGCACATGATTGAAAGCACGCCATTCTCTGCTCCGGCTTGACCGCCTGACACTGGCGCATCCACAAAGGCGATGCCCTGCGCTTTACCCGCATCGTACAACTCAGCAGTCACCTTGGCCGACACCGTGGTGTGATCGACAAAAATCGTTTCAGCCGCCATCCCTTCAAACGCACCACTCTCGCCAATACAGACCTGCCGCAAATCGTCGTCATTGCCAACACAGCACATTACAAAATCCGCGCCGTGCACGGCCTCTTTTGGCGTCACACCAAAAGCACCACCGTGTTCCTTCGCCCAGGCTTCCGCCTTGGCCGTTGTGCGATTAAAAACAGTCACCTCGTGACCGGCTTTTACCAGGTGACCAGCCATCGGATAGCCCATTACACCCAGACCCAAAAAGGCAACTTTTGCCATCGTCTTTTCCCCAACTGTCTATTGTCGTAATACTTGTCTCGCCTGCGCAAGCAGAAGGCAAGAACAATCAAGGGCAGCCCTATGACCACATTCTTTCAATGGCTTTTGCGGATCGCGAGCGGCCTGGTGATTCTGTGTGTTCTTGGCGTCATGCTGATCTATTTCCTCGCCTCACGCAGCCTGCCAACCTACGATAAATCCCTCTCGGTCGCAGGCATTTCACAGCCTGTAGAGATTGTACGTGACAACGCGAATGTCCCTCACATCTTTGGCCAAACTGACGAGGATGTCTTCTTTGGCCTGGGCTATGCTCACGCACAGGATCGCCTGTGGCAAATGCTGACCATGCGCCGCACCGTGCAAGGCCGCTTGTCCGAGGTCTTCGGTCCACGCACGCTGGACATCGACAAGCTCATGCGCCGCTTTGATCTGGCTGGCGCCGCCCGGCAATCTGTTATGGTGCAAGACGACGAAACCCTCGCCGCTTTGGAAGCCTACGCCCGCGGCGTGAACGCCCGCATCAATGAGGTGAACACCGAAGCGCTTGGCCGCGGCGCGCCGGAACTCTTCCTGTTCAAACAGAGCTTTGCCCCATGGCAACCGGCTGACTCCATCGCTTTGCAAAAACTCATGGCGCTACAGCTCACCGGTCATATGCAGTTCGAAGTCCTGCGCGCCCGCACCTCCCTGGCCTTGCCGGTTCAGGCGCGCCTCGTCGACATCCTACCTGATGCTCCGGGCTCTGGCGTGGCTGCCCTACCGGAATATGCCAGCCTGGTGCCCAACACACCGACCTTTGCGAAAAGCACGCCTCTGCCCGCGCATCCGCTCTCGCCGTTCGCTTTGCCAAGCCTCTCCGGTGCTTCCAACGCTTGGGCCGCCGCGCCAAACCGCAGCGCCTCTGGCGGCACTCTCTTGGCTAACGACCCACACCTTGGCCTCTCCGCACCAGCCATCTGGTATCTGGCACGCTTGGAGCTTTCCGGCGGTGGCGTGATCGGCGCGACAATCCCCGGCATCCCTGTTGTCCTTGCCGGGCGCAGCAACGACCTCGGTTGGGGAGTGACTGCCGCCTATGTCGATGATCAAGATGTGATGATTGAGGAATTGGACCCGTCCAACTCCGAATTCTACCGCACGCCTCATGGCTACAAACCTTTTTCCACGCGCAAATCCATTATCACCATCAAAGACGCTGAACCGGTCACGCTCACCCTACGTTGGACTGAAAACGGCCCTGTCCTGCCCGGCTCCCATTTCAACCTTGGCGCCATCACGCCCCCCGGCCATGTGGCGGCCCTGCAATGGACCGCGCTCAGCCCGCGCGACACATCAACGAGTGCGCTTATGGCACTTATGTTTGCCAAGTCCGTTGATGGCGGCATGGGAGCCACCGAAGGCCACATTGCCCCCGGCCTCACACTGACATTGGCGGATCGCGAAAACATCGGCATGAAGCTAATCGGAGCACTGCCAAAACGCGATGCCAATCATCAAAGCCAAGGCCGCTTGCCAGCCTTCGGATGGCGCGCAGAGAACCGTTGGCAAGGTACCTTTGATGCCTCCGCCAACCCGTCGTTCATCGAGCCCATTGGCGGCATTGTCGGCAACACCAACAACAAAGTGGCCGAGCGACCTTTCCCAGCCCATATCTCTCACGTCTGGGGTGACAGCCAACGCATCCAACGCTGGACCCGCCTGATGCAATCGCGCCGCGTGCACACCCGCGACAGCTTCATCGAAGCCCAGCTCGACACCGTCAGTTTCTCCGCTCGCGCGCTGCTCCCGCTGATTGGCGCAGACCTCTGGTTCACCGGCGAAGCCGCGCCCGAAGGCTCCCGCGAGCGCCAGCGCCAGCGCGCCCTGACCTTGCTGTCCGAATGGAACGGCGAAATGAACGAGCATATGCCTGAACCGCTGATCTACGCCGCTTGGACCCGCGCGTTGCAAGAGCGTTTGATCCGTGACGACCTTGGCCCGCTTGCGGACGAGTTCACCCACGTGGAACCGCTCTTCATCGAACGTGTCTTTCGCAATGTCGGCGGCGCGTCAGCATGGTGTGACGTGCGCCAAAGCGCCCCCGAAGAAACCTGCGCTGACATGGCTCGCTTGGCCTTGGATGATGCGCTTATTGCCATTGAAGAACGCTACGGCCAGCAACTCGAAGCCCTGCGCTGGGGGGACGTGCACCAAGCCACCCATGACCATCAGGTCCTAGGCAAAGTGCCGGTATTGCGCTTCTTTGTGAACATCCGCCAATCTACATCCGGCGGCGACAACACACTCCAGCGTGGCAAAACCTCCGGCACCGGTGATAACCCGTTCCTGAATGTGCATGCAGCGGGCTATCGCGGCGTATACGACTTTGCAGACCCCGACAGCTCGGTCTTCATCATCTCCACCGGTCAATCCGGCCACTTCTTGTCGCGCTTCTACGATGACATGGCGCAACTTTGGCGTCGCGGCGAGTACATCCCGATGTCCTTGGACGAAAAATTGGCCCGCGCCGCAGCAGTTGGCGTCACAACCCTCACGCCACGCGCGCAATAAAAGACTTAAAGCCCCTCAAACTGCGCGCGCTGTTTGGGTGACCACAGGACGGTGATTTCAAAGCCGTCCTCGGTCTGCTCTTCGCTTTCCACAACGCCTTCTTTGAACAGCCAGGCGCGCCCTTTGCCTTCTGCAAACGACAGGGTCAGCACCTCGCGGGTCTTTTCCCCGGACAGTGCCTGCGCGATGGCGGCAAACATTTCGTCCAGCCCTTGCCCGCTCACCGCAGACACGGCAAAAATCGCATCCTCACGCTCTGCCTTGGCAACCACCGCGTCCCGCTCATCCGCGCTCAGCAAGTCAATCTTGTTCCAGACTTCAATTTGCGGCGTGTCTTCGCTCAGACCCAGATCTTCCAGAATTGTGGTCACATCCTCGGCCTGATGCTGGCTTTCCGGATGCGCGATGTCGCGCACATGCAGCACCAAATCCGCTGCCAGAACCTCTTCCAAGGTCGCCCGGAATGCCGCTACCAACTGGGTCGGCAGATCGCTGATGAACCCCACCGTGTCCGACAGGATCACTTCCGGGCCATTGTTGGGCAACTCCACCGCACGCATGGTTGGGTCCAATGTGGCAAAGAGCATGTCCTTCGCCATCACATCTGCGCCCGTTACACGATTGAAAAGCGTGGATTTTCCGGCATTGGTATACCCCACCAGCGCGACAATCGGAAACGGCACTTTCGCGCGTGCTTTGCGATGCAACTCGCGGGTTTTCACAACCTTCGCAAGCTGTCGCCGCAGACGCACCAGCTGGTCATCAATCGCCCGTCGGTCGGCCTCAATCTGGGTTTCCCCGGGACCACCCACAAACCCCAGACCGCCACGCTGGCGCTCCAGGTGGGTCCAAGCCCGCACCAGACGTGTACGCTGATAGGACAGCGCCGCCATCTCGACCTGAAGCACACCTTCCCGCGTGCGCGCGCGATCCGAGAAGATCTCCAGGATCAACCCTGTCCGGTCCAGAAGTTTGACCTTCCATTCCTTCTCCAGGTTGCGCTGTTGCACCGGCGTCACCGGCCCGTCGATCAGGACCAGCTCCACCTCATTGGCTTTGAACAGCGCCTTGAGCTCTTCGATTTTGCCAGAGCCAAACAGCTTGCCCGGCTGCGCCCGTGGCAAGCGCACCACGTTTGAGCCAACCACTTCAAGCTCTGGCAAAGCCGCCGCAAGCGAAATGGCCTCTTCCAAAGCGAAAGAGGCCTCGCGCCGCACATCAGCGCCAGTGATATCGGGATGCAGGACCCAAGCGCGGGTCACCTGCGTGTCATGCTCCATCAAGAGGCGTCTTCACCCTCGTAAAGAGAAATCGGCTGTGCCGGCATGATTGTCGAAATCGCGTGTTTATAAACCAATTGGCTCTGACCGTCGCGGCGCAACAACACACAAAAATTGTCAAACCAGGTGATCACACCCTGCAATTTTACGCCATTGATCAGGAAGATGGTTACCGGAACTTTGGTTTTCCGGACGTGATTTAAAAATGCGTCTTGGAGATTCTGTCGATCCGAAGCCATGTCGCGATTGCCTTTGTTCTTGTTTATGCATCGGGTAGTCGTGCGAACGGAGTATGGAACGTGGATTTATGACTTACCAGCCTAAATTGTTAAGTTTTTGGTCAGGCCCAACGTAAACCGCATCATTTCTGCCACAAATCCGGTGAAATCAATGCGATGATGGCCAATGCCTCCAGCCTCCCGAAAGTCATGGCTGCACATAAAATAAGCTTTTCTGCGACGCCAAGCGACGAAATCGCGATTGGGAACTCTCCGGCAATTTGCGTCAGCGGCCCCGCTGTGGTGAGTGCGGCAATTGCCAGAATGGTTGCTTCCTGAAAATCATTGCCAAGCAGAGCCAACGCAATGGTCACCGTCGCGATCGACAGCGCAAACAGCATAAAAAACACCCAGGCAATCACAGCGCCTTTGCGACGGATCTGCCGCGCGCCTGTTCTACGCCGCCCCAGCACAACATTTGGATGTACCAGTCGTTCCATTTCGCCCAAGCCCTGCACATAGAGCGCATACACCCGCAAGAGCTTCACGCCTCCCGCAGTGGTCGCAACACCGCCGCCCACCATGGCCAACGCCATCAGGATCAAACCCGGTGCTGACAATCCACTCCACTCACGTGCCACCTCCCATTCACCACTTTGAAAGCCAGTGGTTGTCAGGAAACTCATCACAGTGAACAAGCCGCCCCAGGCCGCCTTTAGCGCCGCCGCCGGGTCTTGCGTCGCGTCTCCTTCAAACGCGCCCACCCAATGGCGCATAAACAGCGCCGTGGGCACGATGGCCACAATCAGAAATCCCAGACGCAACTCAGGGTCTTCCCAAAGATTGTTCCGCCGAACTGATCCTGTGTCCGAACTAAACGTCCCACGCGCCAGGGCAAACAGCAGAAACAAAAAGATCACCATCTCCCCGGGGACGCCACTCACGCTGGCGCCAACGCCGCCTACCGCAGAGATCCCACTGGTCGACATGGTGGCCATGGCATGCATGGTCGCCACAAAAGGACTGTCCCCAAGGATGATCAGCATCACCGCCAAGGCAAACGTCAGCCCCGCATAAATCGGCACAAGTGCCTGTGACGCTTTGCTCCACCGCTTCATTGGGTGTGCACGCTGCATATGGCCAATGCTGTTGCTCACCTGCCCTGGCTCCCCAATTGCGGTCACTTCAAATCCGCCAAGGCTCAAAGGGGCCAAAACCGCGGCCGCAGCAATCCACATCAACAGACCACCAAGCCAACCCACCATACCGCGCCAAAGATGCAGCGGATCCACCAGCATGCTGGCAGGCTCGTAAATCGTCATACCTGTCGTGGTCAGGCTGCTGACCATCTCAAAATACACATCCACAAACGGCACAACGTCCAACGCCTCATACATCGGCCATGCCAGCACAGCAGGAAGAAGCGTGATGGCAAAGAACAGCGCTTTCAGGTTGTCAGAGGTCCGCGCTCGACGCTTTGTGCCTTGGATGGCGATCGCGATCAAAACACAGGTGAACAGCACCAGAATGCCGCCATAAAAGAACATGCGCGCCACAAAATGCTGATCTTGATAGGTCGCCAACACCGCAGGCACAAACATCATGGCGCCGGAAAACAACACCATCTGCACCAGCAGCGGAATTTGTGACAGGCCCAATCTCATGGCTTAGAAAAAGTCGATGGAGACCTGCAACAGCCGCTCCACTTCCGGCACATCTGCAGTCAGCGAGAACAGGACAATAATATCACCCTCATTGATGCGCGTACCGCCTTTGGGTTTGACGACCTCCGTCCCCTTTAAAATCGCCCCAATCAACACGCCTTCCGGAAAATCAATATCGCGGACCATCTGTCCAGCAATTGGTGACGTAGACAACACCTCTGCCTCAATGATCTCGGCTTCCGTGTCCCCCACCGAATACACATCTTTCACGCGCCCATGGCGGATGTGACGCAGGATCGAGCTCACCGTCGTGGCGCGCGGGTTGATAAACGCGTCAATATCCAGCGGCGTCATAAGTGGTGCGAGCGTGGGGTCATTGATCAAGGAAATCGCCAGCGGACAACCCGCGGATTTTGAACGCACCGACGCCAACATGTTGGTTTTATCATCATCGGTTACGGCCAAAACCGCATCCGCCCGATCCACCCCCGCTTCTGCAAGCAAGGCCACATCCATGCCGTCCCCGTTCAACACAATGGTCCGCTCAAGCGCCTCTGCCGCGCGCTCAGCCACCTTGCGATCCCGCTCAATAATCTTTGTGCGAATACGCGATGCGCTAGCCTCAAGCCGCTGCGCCACCATAAGACCCACATTTCCGCCGCCGACAATGACCGCGCGCTCTTGCTTTTTTTGCTGCTTGCCAAACACTTCCATGGTCCGGCTCACGTCTTCGGCCAAAGTGAAAACATAAATGTCGTCACCAACAAACAACTGATCGCCTGGTTCGGGCGCGATCAGCGTTCCGCCGCGGCGCACCCCCACAACAACCGCGCTCAGCGTGGAGAAAAGATCAGTCAGCTGCCGCAAAGGCGTGTTCACAACCGGACAGTCTTCATCCAGCGTCAAACCCAACATCTGGATCTTGCCGCCTAGAAACGTTTCAGCATCAAAAGCTGTCGGCGTCGCCAAACGCTTCAAAGCCGCATCCGCCACTTCCCGCTCCGGTGAAATCACCACGTCAATTGGCATGTGATCCCGGCGGTACAGATCCGAATACAGCACATCCAGATACGATTGGCTGCGCAAACGCGCGATCTTGCGAGGCACCGAAAAAACCGAATGCGCAACTTGGCAGGTCACCATATTGACCTCATCCGAGTAAGTCGCAGCAATCACCATGTCCGCATCCCGCGCGCCTGCTCGGTCCAAGACGTCTGGGTAGCTCGCGAAGCCTGCAATCCCTTGCACATCGAGCGTATCCGTGGCGCGTCGCACCAACTCCGGGTTGTTATCAACAACGGTAACGTCGTTGTTTTCACCAGACAAATGGCGCGCAATCTGCCACCCCACTTGACCAGCCCCACAGATAATGACCTTCATGTGCTTCCCTCTAGGGTTTCGGCCCTCAGCCATGCCAGAAGCCGCCAATCAGGTCAATTGTTACCATTGACCCATTCGGTCATAACGGCTTTGATCGCTTAAGTATCAAGTATTTGCTTCATAGGTGAGTCTCATGCGGACACTTTCGATCCTCGGTGTTTTGGCCTTAACTCTGACCGCCTGCAGCCCAACATCCTATTCCGGGTTTGCAAAACCAGGGGTCTCCCGCGAAACGGCGTCACGTGACGACACGGCCTGTTCCGTCGAAGCCAACAGATTATTCCCTTCCGCTGCCTTCACCACCACCGTGTACGGCGGATACCATGGTGGCTATGGCGGTTATGTGGGAGGAACTTGGGGCGGGTATCCCGGGTATTACGGCGGCAACCACGTGCAAGTACGGGACATCAACGCCGGAATGCGGGCCGAACACCGACGCGACTGTATGTCTCTCAAAGGCTATACGGCTGTGACACACCCCGTTTGCACCAATGAACAATTGGCCGGCCGGCAATTCGCCCCCGTAAAAGGCGCGCCAAAGCCCGCCCCCAATCTCTGTGCCATTCGCGCCCAAAACGGTGGTGTGGCACTGGTAGACCTCAGCAAGCCCATTTGATCCGCCACAGCCAAGGACCTTCTCATGAAAAAACCTTTATTAACCGGTTGCTTGTTGGTGGCGTTGTCAGGCTGCACCGAGTTCTCAACCATGTACCAGCCGGGCAAAACAAAAACCGAACGCAATGTGGATCAGGCACAGTGCAACCGTTTGGCGGCGGACGAATTCCCCCCTTGGATCGTGACCGACTGGTGGCCGATCTATAACGCCGCTGGAGAAGTCATTGGTCAACGCCCCGAAAGCTACGACGTGAACGAGGGACGTCGTTACACCGCGGCACGCGAATGTATGCAAAGCAAGGGATATGCTCGTGTGACCATCCCCTACTGTAAAGACGAACAACTCGCCGGACGCTCATACGCTCCGATAACCGTTGCGCCGGAACTCAGCCCCAATATCTGTGGTCTTCGCACCGACAACGGACGCGTGCTCATCGATCTGACAAAACCGATCTGATCAATTGGCGGGAGGCCAAGTTACCCGGCTTCCCGCTCAACCTCTTCCTCACCAGACACATGCGCAACCCGCGCGCCTGCTTTGTTTGACGTGACAACGCCCAACGATTTTAGTTTGCGGTGCAATGCACTGCGCTCCATGCCAACGAAACTGGCGGTGCGACTGATATTACCCCCAAAACGATTGATCTGAGTGAGCAGGTACTCGCGTTCAAAGGCTTCTCGCGCTTCGCGCAACGGCAAAGTTGCCAAAGCACCAGAAAGCACAACGCGTCCTTCTTCGGCAGGCGCTTCACTTTCCCCAGGCAGCTCGCGGCATTCAATCTCGCCTTGCCCGTCTCCCAAAATCAAAACCCGTTCGATCAGATTTTTGAGCTGACGCACATTGCCTGGCCAGACCATTGTCTGCATCAATGCCGCCGCATCCGCGCTCAGCTCACGCAAAGGCAAGCCCTGTGCCTCATGCAACTGGTTCAGGAAATACGCGGCCAAGGCCGGAATGTCCTCTCGCCGCTCTTCCAGAGACGGCACAGAAATCGGCACAACGTTTAGGCGGTGGTACAACTCTTCCCGGAACTCGCCGGCATCAATCGCTTGTTTCAAATTGCGATTGGTTGACGAGATCACCCGCAAATCCACCCGCACCTTCTTGGCACCACCAACGCGTGCGAATTGTTGATCCACCAAAACCCGAAGGATTTTGCTCTGCGCCGCAAGCGGCATATCCGCCACTTCGTCAAAATAGATCACACCGCCATTGGCTTGTTCCAGCAGGCCGGTTTCCACCCCGCGCTCCGCGCTCTCGCGTCCAAACAGAATTTCCTCAACGCGATCCGGGTCCATACCCGCGCAAGACACTGTGACAAATGGTGCACCTGCCCGATTGGAATTTGCGTGAATATAACGCGCCGCCACGTCCTTCCCAACGCCCGCCGGCCCGGTCAGCATCACCCGGCCGTTGGAGCGCGTGACCTTATCCAACTGCGAAATCAGACCGCGGAACGCCGCACTTTCCCCAATCAGATCTGTCGGTTTGCTGTCTTGCCGCTTCAGCTCTGTGTTTTCTCGGCGCAGACGGCTGGTCTCCATCGCGCGCTTAATCACCACCAAGAGCTGGTCAATATTGAACGGCTTCTCAATAAAGTCATAGGCACCTTGCTTGATCGCCGCGACCGCAATCTCGATATTTCCGTGCCCTGAGATGATGACCACTGGAACTTCCGGATAGTCATTTTTGACAGCCTTCAGGATATCGATCCCATCCATGTTGCTGTCTTTGAGCCAGATATCGAGGATCATCAGCGCCGGTTGCGCGCTGGTCACTTCAGCCATGGCGTCGTCTGAGTTGCCCGCAAGCCGTGTAGTGTAGCCTTCGTCCTTCAAAATATCCGAAATCAATTCCCGGATATCGCGTTCGTCATCTACGATCAGAATGTCACTCATAATACTCGCTCGCTCTCTTTGGATTCCATCGCAGCCACAGCCTGCTGAGACAGCGGCAGCCGAACTTCGGCCATCGCACCTGCGTGGGAATTGTTGTCAAACACCGGCGCATCCAGCAGCGCGAGCTGCCCACCGTGCTCTTCGATGATCTTTTTCACAATCGGGAGACCAAGACCCGTGCCCTTGTCCCGCGTGGTGACATAGGGTTCAAACAAACGTGCGCGATCTTCTGGCAGGCCAATACCGTTGTCCGCAATCCGCACCACCGCCTGATCCTCTTCGCGGATCAAACGCACATGTATTTCAGGAACAAACCCGTCCGGCGCACCTTTTTCCTGCAAGGTTTCAATGGCTTCCCCGGCATTCTTGATCAAGTTGGTCAAGGCCTGAGAAATCATCGTCGCGTCCAGATCCGCCGCCATTGGCCCTTTGCAAATATCTCTCACAAACCGCACATTCGGCTGTCCCGCTTCTTGCAAAAGCACCGCGCCGGATACCAGCTCCACCACCTCAACCGACTTGCGTTCTGGCTCCGGCATCCGTGCAAACTTGGAGAACTCATCCACGATCCGACGCAGGTCATTCGTCTGACGTACAATGACCTCGGTCATCTGCTCAAGCTGATCGCTCTCTTCGCCAACTTTGCTGGCAAACTTGCGCCGAATACGCTCCGCACTCAACTGAATAGGCGTCAGCGGGTTCTTGATCTCATGGGCAATGCGCCGGGCCACATCGCCCCAAGCCGCCATGCGCTGCGCCGTAACCAGATCCGTCACATCGTCAAAAGCAACCACATAGCCTTCCAGCGATCCATCCTCCCGCCGCCGGGTCGACACGCGCACCAAAAGATTTTCCAACCGTCCTGACCGGCTGACCTTGATCTCTTCCTGGGCAAACTCTTTCCCGCCGGACTGCAACTCCTCCAGCAACGGACCAAACTCCGGCACCGCCAGTGTCAATGGCATGTCTTGCCGGTCCTCGTCCCAGTCCAACAGACTTTGTGCGGAGCGGTTTACAAAGGCCACCTTGCCTTCGCTGTCCAGCCCCACCACGCCGGACGTTACAGAACTCAAGACGGAGTCAAACATGCGCCGCCGCCGATCAATCTGCCGCGTGTTGTCCAGCAACGTTTCCCGCTGAGCCTTCAACTGCCGGGTCATCTGGTTGAAGTACCGGCTCAACATGGCGATTTCATCGTCACCATCCTCTTCCATCACGCGCACATCCAGATCACCCGCGCCCACGCGTTGCGCCGCGCCAGTCAGCCGCCCTACCGGTCGCGACAGCCGTTCCGCAAACCACATGCCCATCCAGATCGCCGCCAACACAAGGATCAGCGCAAAGCCCAAATAGATCATGCCAAATTCAAACAGCCGCTGCCCGCGCTCGCTTTCCAACTGCGAATACAGCCGGGCACTGGCCTGCGTATCATCCAAAAGCTGGAAAATCTCGGCGTCCACTTCACGACTGATGTACAGGAACCGATCCAAAAACGCGTCCAGCCGCACCAGCGCCCGCATCTCGTTGTTGTCCAGATCGCGAATGATCACCGAGCCTTGATCAATCGCCACCTGCATGTCCGCCTCAGTGGGCTTCTCATAATCAAACAGGTAAGACCGCTCGCCGCGCGCTTGAATTTCACCGGCGCTGTCGATCACAAAGGCTTCTTTCAGGCCACGCTGAATTTGCACCTGACCGGAGGCCAGCAAC
Organism: Paracoccaceae bacterium; assembly: GCA_014872815.1. Classification (GTDB taxonomy): domain Bacteria; phylum Pseudomonadota; class Alphaproteobacteria; order Rhodobacterales; family Rhodobacteraceae; genus Shimia. The sequence continues at coordinate 217,211 of WKFK01000014.1, read as the reverse complement.
ACCCGCACTTCCCCGGCATCCAGGCCAAAACTGCGTCGCTTGTTGTCGTTCAGAAAATCCGCCAGCAACCCGGCATCCTCTTCCAATCCAACGATATGTTCCTGTTCATAGGCCTGCGCAGCCGACAGCGAGTTGCCGACCACCTGACGCACCCGTTCGCTGAACCAGCCTTCCAGACCAATGTTCAGCGTCAGACCAGCAAAAACCGCCACAGTCACCGCTGGCACCAGCGCCAAAAGCGCAAACGCCCCCGTCAGACGCAGATGCAACCGCGAGCCAACCGATTTAGCCCGCCGCGACGCAATCGCGCGCATGACGTTTTGCAACACTAAGGTCGCCACCACGAGCACATAGACAAGATCAGCGAGAAGAATCGCCCGCAGGCCATTGGAGGACGCGCCAAGGTCAAAAGGACCGAGCACAAGGAAGGTCGCGAGCGCCAGCACCGGCCCCAGAACCACCAACCCCAAAGTTGCGGCATTCTGGACACGCCTTTGCCTGCGCAGGCGCTGGAAACGCGCCCAATGACTGGTCACTGTCCGGCTCGACACCCGACTTCCTCAATTGATTTGGTACCGCCTTCGCGGCCCACCGCCATATTCTGTGGCGCATTCAAGGTTCCGACTCATTTTTTCGGAGTGCGGCCCGCGCGCCACGCTTATGTGGCCTTTTTACATCAATTTGCGGCGGCGTGTCACGTGAATATCCAAATCAGTGATTTTTTTACGAAGTGTATTCCGGTTGATCCCCAGCAAATCAGCACATTTCGCCTGATTGCCCCCAGTCGCGTCCAGCGCGATCTCAATGAGCGGCAGTTCGATCTCCCGCAGAATGCGCGCGTAGAGCCCCGCCGGTGGCAGCATATTGCCATGCAGGTCAAAATACCGACGCAAATGCCGCGCCACAGAGGCCGACAGTTTTTCACTGTCGTCACCGCCCAGAAGCGGCCCCGCCTGAGGCTGCGCGCCCAACATCATTTCGGCCTCTCCCCGCGTGACCTCCTCGGCCTGCGCGGTCAGCACCAACCGACGCACCGCGTTTTCCAACTGACGCACATTGCCCGGCCAGCTGTAGGCCCGGAACAACTCCATCGCCTCATCCGAGAACACCCGCATCGGCGCGCCTTCCCGCTCTGCCCGATTGAGGAAGTGCTCCACCAGCAGCGGGATGTCGTCCACGCGCTCACGCAACGCCGGCACGTGGATCGCCGCACCGTTCAATCGATAATACAGATCCTGCCGCACGGAACCGCTGTCCATCGCCGCGTTCAAATTCACCTGACTGGTGGCCATAAACCGCGGATAATGCTCCCCCGGCGTGTCCATCATGCGCACAATACGGGCCTGCACCTCATCATCAATATCGCCAATCTCGTCAAACAGAATGGTGCCGCCCTTGGCCTTTGCCAAAACCTTCGCGGGGCCTTCCAAATCACTCAGGTCCGCGGCATTCACCACCACAAACGGCAGGTTTCGCCGATCCGAAAAATCGTGAATTTCTTTCGCAATCAGCGACTTGCCCGTTCCACTTTCACCAGAGATCAGCACCGGCAAATCGGTATTCATCACCCGCGCCACCAAGCGATAAAGCGCCTGCATCGCAGCCGTACGCCCTACCAAAGGCAGCTCATCCGGCCGCTCATCTTCCGCCACAGGCGCAGAAGGCGCCCGTCGTTTCTGCTCCAGCGCTTTCCCGGTCCGCTTCATCAGATCCGGCAGGTCAAACGGCTTGGGCAAATAATCATACGCCTCGGCTTCTGCCGCTTGAATGGCCGTCATTATGGTGTTCTGCGCCGAGATCACGATCACTGGCAGGCCGGGGCGGTCCTCGGAAATCTTTGGCAACATTTCCAACCCATTGCCATCCGGCATCATCACATCGGTGATCACCACATCCCCCTTGCCCTCACCGACCCAGCGCATCAGCGTGGTAAGAGACGAGGTGGCATGCACCTTGCACCCCGCCCGCGTGAGTGCCTGCGTCAAAACCGTGCGGATTGTGCGATCATCATCTGCAACCAGAACCGTGCCATCCATCAGAGGCTCTCCTCATATGCTTTGAGTGTGTCTTTGCTTGCCCGCGGAAGCGAGAGTTTGAAAACCGTGCGCCCGGGCACGGAGTCCACCGTGATCATGCCACCATGATCGGAAATGATTTTGCTGACCAAGGCGAGGCCAAGCCCGGTGCCGTTTTCCCGCCCCGACACAAAGGGATCAAACACGTCCCCCTTAAGGTCATCCGGCAGGCCGGGTCCGTCATCGATGATCTCGATTTGCAATGGCAACGGCTGCCCGGTGCCATCTGCCCGCCGCAAACGGAAGCTATGCTCGTAGAAAGTCCGAATACGAATTGTTCCTGATTTTACAGCGGCTTCACTGGCGTTCTTCAAAAGGTTGAGCACCACTTGCAGCAGCTGATCCGCATCCCCTTCGGCGGGCGGCAAGGACGGGTCATAATCCTCGATAATCTGCATATGTGCGCCATAACTCACCAGCGCAGACCGCCGCGCACGGTCCAGCACATCGTGAATGTTCACCGGCTTTCGCTGCGGCAACGACAGGTTGCCAAACTGCTCCACCTGCTCCAACAGCTTCACAATCCGGCGGCTCTCTTCCACAATCAGATCGGTCAGCTCCAGATCATCCGGGCTCAGGTTCATCGACAAAAGCTGTGCCGCACCCGTGATGCCTGCCAGCGGGTTCTTGATCTCATGCGCCAGCATTTCCGCCATACCAATGGCGGATTTGGCCGAAGATTTTACAGAATGGCTGCGTGTCATCCGCCCAGCCAGCTCCCGACTGGAAATCAAAAACAGCATTTCTCCCGGCGCATCCGCCAACGGTGCAATCTGCAAATTGCACTGCATTGGCGGCCCATCCCCGGTGCCAATGTCCGCATCATTCACAAACAGTGGGGTGCCATGTTCCCGCGCCCGATGAAACGCTTCCTCAAGCGGCGCATCAATCATCACCTTGTCCCAGATTGGTTGCCCCACCATGGACTTGGACGAAGCGTTCAAAAACATCTCCGCCGCCGGGTTGATCCGCAGGATCACATCAGTTTCATCCACGACCAATGCAGGCACCGGCAGGCTGCTCCAAATTGGATTCTGCGCACTCATGCCGCTTCTCCATCTCTTGGAATATCGTTTGAGGGCACCAAAGCATTCCCCAAAAGCGCCATCACTTCGTCCGTGTCGCGGCTGGTCTGCACCCTGCGCCGCAAACCGGCGTCTGTGCCGACATGGTCCATGTACCACCCAAGATGTTTGCGGGCGACGCGCAGCCCAAGATCCACCCCATAGAACGACAGCATCGCCTCATAGTGCCCCTGCACCATCTCCACCAACGCCTGCCCTGTGGGCTCCTCCGGAGCCTCCCCGCCAAACAGTTCCGCCGCCATCTGCGCCAGCAGCCACGGCTTACCTTGCGCGCCGCGTCCCACCATGACGCCATCCGCCCCAGACGCCGCCAGCGCTGCCTTGGCCGTGGGCACATCGACAATGTCGCCATTGGCAATCACCGGGATCGACACAACGTCTTTCACGCCTTTGATTGCCGCCCAATCCGCGGACCCTTTATAAAACTGACACCGTGTGCGTCCATGAATGGTCAACATCTGCACCCCAGCGTTTTCCGCCCGCTGCGCCAGCTCCGGCGCATTTAACATATTGTCGTCCCAACCAAGGCGGGTCTTGAGCGTCACCGGAATCTCCACCGCGCCCACAACCGCTTCAATGAGCGTCAGCGCGTGGTCCAAATCTTTCATCAAAGCCGAACCGCTGGCCCCGGCCCCGCTGGCGCTGGTCACTTTCTTCGCGGGACAGCCCATATTGATATCAATCAGCGTGGCGCCATTGGCTTCCACCTGCCGCGCAGCCTCCGCCATCCAATGCGCCTCGCGCCCGGCAAGCTGCACCGATGTGGTTGCGTCTCCGAATCCCAGCTCCGCCCGCTCGCGCACGCCCGGCTTGGCCTGCACCATCTCCTGACTGGCGACCATCTCGCTCACCACCAGGCCCGCGCCAAAACTGCCCACCAGATCGCGGAACGGGCGATCGGTGATTCCAGCCAGCGGCGCCAGAAAAACAGGGGGTGTCAGAGTGAGATGTGCGACTTGAACGGTCACGTGCCTAATCCTTGTGCAGTGCCCTCGGCGTATCTGACCTCTTGGTCAAACTCAAACAAATCACCGGGGATTTTGGTCATTATTGTAGCAGTTTTTGGCGTATGCTCAAAAATTAAGCAGACAACAAGGGTCAATTGCCACTCCGACGTGCAAGTTCTACACAGGGGCCATGACAAATTCCGCTTTCAAGACCGCCGCTGTGATTGTCGCCGCTGGCCGGGGCACCCGCGCTGGCGCTGGGGTGCCAAAACAGTGGCGCCCGCTGGCTGGCAAACGCGTGGCCGACCATACCATCGCCGCCTTTCAAACGCACCCGCGCATTGACCACGTGCTGGCCGTGGTGCACCTCGACGATATCGCACACAGCGCCACCCTGAACGTGCCGACGGTCCATGGCGGCGACACCCGCGACGCCTCTGTGCAAGCCGGACTGGAAGCGCTGGACGGCCACGGCTTCACCCATGTCTTGATCCACGATGTGGCCCGCGCGGGCATTGATGCCGCAACCATCGACGCCGTGCTTGACGCGCTGCAATCAGGCGCGGCAGGCGCGGCCCCCGCCCTGCCCGTCACCGACGCCCTCTGGCGCGGACAGGACGGCTTGGTGACCGGCACGCAAAACCGCGACGGTCTGTTTCGCGCCCAAACCCCTCAGGGCTTTGCCTTTGACGCCATCTTGGCTGCGCATCGCGCCCACCCGGGCAACGCGGCGGATGATGTCGAGGTCGCCCGCGCCGCAGGCCTTGACGTGACCATCGTGGCAGGCAATGAGCGCAACCTGAAGATCACCACACCGGACGATTTTGCCCGTCTGGAGCAGCACCTGCAAAACCACCAAAGGGGCCCCATGGATATCAGACTCGGCAACGGCTACGACGTGCACGCCTTTGAAGACGGCGACCACGTCATCCTCTGCGGCGTGAAAATCCCGCACAGCAAGGCCCTCAAAGGCCACTCGGACGCGGACGTCGGCATGCATGCCGTCACAGATGCCATCTACGGTGCGCTGGCCGAAGGCGACATTGGCCGTCATTTCCCGCCGTCCGAAGCAGAATGGAAAGACATGGACAGCGCCGTGTTCCTCAAACACGCCGTTGATCTGGCTGCCACCAGAGGCTTCACAATTTCCAACGTCGATTGCACGCTGATCTGCGAACGCCCTAAAGTCGGCCCGCACGCCGCCGCGATGATGGCCCGCATGGGCGAGATCATGGGGCTGGCCTCTGATCGCGTCTCCATCAAAGCCACCACAAGTGAAAAGCTCGGCTTTACAGGCCGCGAAGAAGGGATTGCCGCCATCGCAACGGCAACATTGGTGAAACCATGATCCGCATGATCACGACATTCTTTGGCGTTGGCCGCCTGCCCGCCGCACCCGGCACCTGGGGGTCCTTGGCCGCGCTGGTCATAGGCTGGGCCGCCGCACATTTTGTCGGCGTCTGGCTGCTGGCCATTCTGACTGCCCTGTCCATCGTGGTTGGTATGTGGGCCTGCATCCAAGATCTGGCCGACCGCCCCACCGAAGACCCTTCCGAGATTGTGATCGACGAAGTTGCCGGCATGTGGATTGCCTTGTTGTTTCCCGCCGTGGCCTTTGCCATGCGCGACATGTCCATGGTCTGGCCCGGTCCAATTGCCGCGTTTCTGTTTTTCCGCCTGTTTGACATCAAGAAGCCATGGCTGGTGGGCAAAGCCGACCAACGCCACGACCCTATTGGCGTCATGCTGGATGACATCTGGGCCGGTTTGTTTGCGGGCATCGCCACGCTGGCCGCCGCCGCGCTCTATCATATCGTGTTGATCTGATGGTGGATGTCGCTCACCTCCTGCAGGCCTGTCGCAACGCCAACCTGCGCGTTGCGACGGCGGAAAGCTGCACCGCCGGGATGGTCGCCGCCGCCCTCACCGACGTCGCAGGCAGCTCGGACGTTTTTGAGCGCGGATTCGTGACCTACACCAACCGCGCCAAAACCGAGATGCTCGGGGTACGCGAAGCCACCCTGGCGGCCGTTGGCGCTGTCAGCGAGGAAGTCGCGCGAGAAATGGCGCTCGGCGCTTTGGTGAACTCCGACGCACAACTGGCCGTTGCGATCACAGGCATCGCGGGTCCGGGGGGATCCGAGTTCAAACCGGAAGGCCGTGTCTGTTTTGGCATCGCCATGCAAACCGGCTGCACCACAGAAACCGTCGAATTTGGGGCCCTGGGCCGCGAAAACGTGCGTGAAGCGGCGCGGAATCACGCTTTGGCGCTGCTTTTTAAGGCCGTCTGCGCAAAGTGACGTCCATTTAAGCGTCACCCTGCGTTTTCCGCCCATATTTTAACCACCTTGCAAAATGCCCTGATTTAAGGCGCTCTGAGCCTCCTTCAGCCTTTGTTCTGTGCAAGTTTTCCGCTCTTTGGCGAAAACCACCACTCACGGGACAAAGAGGAAAGAAATATGAACGGAGCGGACACCGCATGGATCATCGTGGCAACAGCCCTGGTCCTGTTCATGACACTGCCGGGTCTGGCGTTGTTTTATGGGGGCCTCGTACGCGCCCGCAACGTGCTCAGCGTCTTTATGCAAACCTATGCCATTGCCTGCTTGATGAGCGTTCTGTGGCTCGTCTTTGGCTACTCCATCGCCTTTGGCAATGACGGCGGTGCCACCTCGGTTTGGGGCGGCCTCGGCAAAATGTTCCTCTCCGGCGTCACCACTGACAGCCTGTCCGGCACCCTGCCAGAGGTCCTGTTCTTTGCCTTCCAAATGACTTTCGCGATCATCACCCCGGCGCTGATTGTCGGCGCTTATGTGGAGCGGATCGGCTTTGGATTTGTGATGATCTTCTCCGGTCTGTGGATGCTGCTGTGCTACGCACCGGTTGTGCACTGGATCTGGGGCGGCGGCATGATGGCGGACGGCGGCATCTTTGGCGAAGTTGGCGTGCGGGACTTCGCAGGCGGCATTGTTGTGCATGAAACCGCAGGTCTGGCAGCCCTCGTGATTGCCGTGATGCTCGGCGCACGCAAGCACCGCACCACACCGCCACACGCGCCTTGGATGGTCATGATTGGCGCGGCCATGCTCTGGGTTGGCTGGTTCGGCTTCAACGGCGGCTCTCAGCTCGCCGCGGACGGCGGTGCCGCCATGGCCCTGACAGTCACCCACATCTCCGCGGCCACAGCCTCCCTGACCTGGGCCCTGTGGGAGCGCATCAAATACGGCAAAGCCTCTCTGGTTGGCCTCGTCACCGGCACCATCGCTGGTCTCGCCTCCATCACGCCTGCTTCTGGATTTGTAGGCCCGGTCGAAGCGCTGGCAATCGGCGCGATCGCTGGCATTCTATGTCAGGAGGCGGTGAACCTGGTGCGCAACAAACTAAAGATCGACGACACGCTGGATGTCTTTGCCGTGCACGGTGTGGGCGGCATCTTCGGCACCATCATGATCGCGGTCTTTGGGCAAGGGAGCTGGACCGCACAACTGGGTGCACTGGCCATCGTCGGTATCTTCACCGTGGTTGTGACCTACGTGCTTGTCAAACTGGTCAACCTGATCACGCCGCTACGCGTAGATGAAGAAACCGAAGTCAACGGCCTCGACCTCGAGGTGCATGGCGAACGCGCTTACGACATCGCGTCCTAAAACTTCGAAGAAATCACTCCGGAACTGGGCGGCCACACTGGCCGCCCTTTTTTCCAACGCCAGCTAGGCCAGCGCCATATCGCTATGGTGGGTGCCCAAAATGTCCTCGACAGACACCCCGGTAACGCCCTCAAGCACGGCAAGAACCTCCTCCCCATGCATGACCTGCGTGTGGCCTCCAGCCTCTTCCAGTGTCACATCCTCTGAAGCCACACCTTCGATCATCAGCACATCTTCACTCGGCATAAAATCCGCGATGGAAAGCGGCGCACTCTCCTCCACACCCGGCTCGGCGTCCTCTTCGTCAACAATCTCAGTCAAGCCTTCAGGCTCTGGCATCGCCACCTGCTCCTCGGCGCCAGCCTTATCCTCCGCCCAAGCCTCGGCACCGGCCATCAAATCAGCTGCGAGTTCTTCCTCAGCCGCCTCAAACTCCGCCAGAAGGTCCTCCCATCCAACCGGTTCGAAATCAGACTCCGGCGCGACCGATTCCGCGCCTACATCTTCCGCCGGATCGCTAACCACGACATCTGTGCCCCCTGCCTCCAACAGCTCATCTTGCCCGTCCGAATACAGGTCCTCTAACTCTGCCTGCGCCTCGGAAAACCAGTCTGGCATAACCACCTCCGCGTCGCCCTGACCACCTTCTACCTGTGCATCCTGCTCCGCTTGCTGCGCTTCCGCCGCAGCCCGCGCCTCATCCTCCAGATCCGCGACCATGTCATCCATCATAGCCATTGCCGCCACTGTTCCAGCAACTCCAATCGCAACCAAAAATATCATCATCTCTACGCGCCCTCATAAAACAGGATTCACAACCTGAACCTGAATGAGGATACTCGAGAGCCTTTAATAAAAACTTGCTCAAAACCCGTTTATCGCGCGCAACGCCCCCCTCCCATTCGACGCAAAGGGGCACTCCCAAATGGCACCAAAAGGCAATGGTAGATTCGCGTGGCTCAGCGACCGATGACGGTAGCTTACCCGCGGCTCAATTTACGACAGCAAACCGTAGTCAAAGCCATTCTCCGTATATAAGGCGGACACCGTTGAAGCGTCCAAACGCGCCTACCAGCGATCATAGGGTACAAATACATTTGCACTCACGTCAGCCGCAGACACCCCGGTCACGCCTTGCAGCTCGACCAAAAGCTGACCTTGGAACATCACCTGCGTATTGCCGTCGACTTCAACTAGATCAAGCGTGATTTCCTGCTCGGGACTGTCTGTTAAGCCAGCAAAGTCATCCACATGCACCGTTATCTGCAAGGCTTCAACACCAGGCTCAAAGTCGGTCACTACAGCAGGCCCCGCGTCACCCTCTGGGTTTTGGGTCCAGTAAACTCCGTACTGGTCCTCGCCGCCGCCCCCAGTCATTACATCCTCCGCGCCCCCCAGAAGCACGTCGTCCCCGGAACCGCCCAACAGCGTATCCGCGGACCTGTCCGCGTAGTCTCTTTCATCAAGAGCTGGGAACCCCGATGTATAATCATGCAATGGCACATAGGCACGCGCGCCGCCTATGGTGTCGTCGCCTTCGCCACCGTCAATCACATCCGCACCGGTGCTACCAAAAAGCGAGTCCGCGCCGTCTCCGCCAGAAGCATTATCGCCGCCCGCACCAAACATATGTGTGCCGCCGAAATACAGATCCGCTCCTGCCCCACCAACAAAAGTGTCGTTCCCTGCGCCACCCTGAACAACAGACAGCCCAGCTTCCTCCACCGCGCTCAAATCGACCAGATCGTCTCCGTCGCCCGCTTCAATGTAGCTACTATTGGTTGCCCCGGCCGTAATTGTATCTGCACCGTCACCGGCAACCACAACAGTTTCGCGCGCGCCCATGACGATGCGATCGTCACCGGCGTTGGTCTCCACAAAACTCACATCATGCTCTGCGATCCAGTTGCCAGGCCCAGAGTCCACAGAAACAAAAGCCTCGTTCGCGTCTACATCCGCACCATCATACGGCGACACCCCCGGCTCCCCGCCATGTGTGTCTGCGCTCAGATTGATCACATCCGCTTCATCGCCGGTTTCCACACGCACAACAGTGTCGCCCCGGATTGCAAGCCGCGTCTCCCCCTCCAAATCCGTCAGCGAGAAGAGCTCTATCCGACCGCCGGGACGATAGCTGTCATCCCCTTCGCCCGCGACCTGCGCCGAGACAATCTCATAGCTGGCCACAATTTCGCTGTCCTCCAGCGAGAACGCCGTGTCGCCCTCTTCGATGAAATCCTCTTCCACGAAATGCACTTCCAGCACGCCACGTGGAAGAGTGTCGATACCTTCCAGAACCGCGCCAGAGACGACCAGGTCGCCGTCATCGGTTTGCGTCACATCAAAGTTGGCCTCGTTGTAAGAGGCAAAATGATCCACTGGTTCCAGTATTGCGATGCGATCACTTTCTGCATCAAACTCACTGAGGTCATAAATCGGCTCGCCGGTGTCGGATTCTTCCGAAGGCGTCAAAATTTCATCATTCAGAATAACAATCGGCCAGCCATCTAGACCAGGCTCTTCACTGGAATCATAGGTCAGAGCGGTCACGTCGATGTCCTCAACAGGAACCACCTCATCTTCCGTGGTGTCTGTGGACACAGGATCGGAGTCAGATCCGCCTCCGGTGTCAGCGTCAGACCCGCTGTTCACCAGTGCACCAACACCTGCCATTCCCAAAAGCGCCAAAAGTAAATACATGAAACCTCACCTGAGTACGAAAACACAAAAATACACCTTTGGCGTGCATAAAACTAGGTACAATTGCGGAATTTTGAGGGAGAGTGAGGTCACACCCTAGTGCCGGACACACCCAGATATAGCTTACCGATACAGCGCCTCGGCCCGCGCCTCAAACGCGGCCACAATCCGGTGCATCGCCTCATTGAACACCAGGCCAATCGCCTTTTGCAGAATGATGTTTTTAAACTCAAAATCCACAAAAAACTTCACTTCGACGCCGCCATCCACATCAGCAAAATCCCAAGTGGACTTCATATACTTGAACGGTCCGTCCAGATATTCTGTGTCGATATGTTTGATCTCAGGATGCAGCACAACCCGGCTGCCAAAGCGCTCGCGAAACACTTTGAACGAGATCACCAGATCCGCGAGCATCTCATCTGCTGCCCCGCGCTCCGTTTGTACAGGCGTAACAGAACGAATACGCGCCGCCGCGCACCAGGGCAAAAACTTCGGATATGCCGCCACATCGGCCACCAGATCATACATCTGTTGGGCGGTATAGGGCAGCGTGCGGGTCTCAGAATGCGTCGGCATGTCGTCTCATTTTGGCGTGACAGCGCACAGCGTCCTCGCTATGCACGGTTCTGGTGGCGCACATAGCGGCGCAAGCGAGAGAAAATCAAGAGGGTCTCATGTCAGAGCGTCCATATGTCATCGATCAAATGATCTCAGCCAAATCTATTGCCGCGCGCATCGAAGACCTCTCCCGGGAAATTCAGGCCGAATATGACGGCACCGATAAGCTCATCGTGGTTGGCCTGCTGCGCGGTTCCTTTGTGTTTATCGCTGACCTTGTGCGCGAGTTGGACCTACCGGTTGAGGTCGACTTCCTTGAGGCATCCTCTTACGGCAACGCCATGGAAAGCAGCCGTGAAGTCCGTATTTTCAAAGACTTGCGCGGCGAAATTGAAGGGCGCGATGTGCTTGTTGTGGAAGACATCGTTGACACCGGCCACACCTTGACCCACGTGCTGCACCTGCTCAAGGCCCGCAACCCTGCCAAGATCAAAACCATCGCCCTGCTGGACAAACCGTCCCGCCGCGAGGCCGACATCGCTGCGGATTGGATTGGCTTTTCCATCCCCGATGAATTTGTCGTGGGCTACGGCATCGACTACGCTCAACGCAACCGCAACCTGCCCTTCATCGGCAAGGTGCGCTTTGTAGAAGATAGCTAAACATCTGAGCCCTACGGAGCTGGCGCCCTAAACGCTTTCTCTTTCCCTCACTACCTCGGGGGAGACCCAACGGATCGGGGGCAGCGCCCCCATCACGGCTTGCCATTCTCAACTGGCTTTCCTAGCTTAATCCGAAGTCAGCCAACACAGGCCTTAGTGATGAACTTCCGCCACCTCATGCGCATGAACAAATGGGCCCGAAACCCACCGTCAGAAACACGGGTCAAACTGGTGCTCGGCGTGGTGGCCGCCTGCATCCTCTTAGTCTTGATCGAAAAGTTCATCGGCTGGCCGGAGTTTCTCACCCTCGAGCCACGTCCACGTAATCCGGTGAAATTTTGACACTAGCCTAGTGCATAAACAAAAATCCAAAATAGCCGAAGTACGCCACCAGAAAGAGACCGCCTTCCAATCGGTTGATCCTCCATCCGGTACGCGCAAAGCCAACCAACACGACAGACGCCGCAAGAAGTACCCAGATGTCAAAAGTTGCGATTTCGGCAGGTACCTTGATGGGCTGAATCAAGGCTGTCACGCCTAAAATCCCTAGTATATTGAATAGATTACTGCCAATGACATTGCCAATGGCGACGTCTCCCTGCCCTTTCCTAACAGCAATGACAGAGGTCACCAACTCAGGCGTTGACGTCCCAATCGCCACCACCGTCAAACCGATTGTCGTCTCCGAAATCCCCATATATTCAGACACGCTGATCGCGCCGTCCACGAGGAGCCGAGCCCCAATGATGGTCGCAAGCAACCCGGTGACAGCGACACCCAGAGCCGCGCCAAAGCCCATGTCCGGACCAGGAACCGCCGCCGCTTCCCTTTCATAGACCGTGGTGTCAGGCGTTTCTTTCGTCTTGGGCACGGACCAGAAGACCGTAAACAGGTAAGCGCACAAAGCTGCCGCAAAGCCGACCCCAATCCACCGCGTGATCTCTCCAAAGAAAACAACACCCAAAAGCACAAGCGTGGCTGCGATCATGACGGTCCCATCCCGCCACAAAGCGTCTCTTGCCACGGCCAAAGGCAAGAGCATCGCAGACACACCAAGAATGAGGAGAATGTTGCCAATGTTGCTGCCCACGACATTGCCAATGGCAATCCCAGCAGACCCAGACAGGGCCGCTTGGACGCTGGTGACCAGCTCCGGAGTGGACGTGCCAAATCCAACCAGCGTCAATCCGATCACCATGGGTGGCAAACCATAGGCTTTGGCTATGGCGACCGCCCCGCGAACAAGCATCTCCCCCCCAACGAAAAGGCCAAACAGGCCAATCGCAATCATGATCCCTGGTGTCACCTCTGCCCCTCGCTACCGCTGCAATTCACCCGCGCTGTGCGCCCAAGTTAACCTATCGCACCTCAAAATGCGCGCCTCCGCAAAACAGACGCAATACCGACAAAAAACCGACGTCGCAAAACGTCGGTTTTTCTGTGTCTTAACGCTGCGTGCGGTGCGGCTTAGTTGATGGTTACCAAGGCTGCGGAAACCGGCGCCATGGCCACCGTACCGGCCCGATCCTGAAGCGCCCACAGCAGCAGCGCTGATATCGCCTCATCGCGCAATTGGCCCACCATCACGACCCCTTGTTCCTGCCCGGCCTTGAACGCCGCCCCATCCAGGAACCGACGCATCACGACCGCCGTCTGTTCACCGGTGTCAAACGCGCGGAACACCGTGCTGGACGGCACGCCTTCCTTGGCAGCCAGCTTTTGCGCCGTGTTCAACCCATTGCTTTGCATCAACAAACCATGACCACTTGCCAAAAGCGCCTCTGTCACCTGGTCGCTGATCACTTTGCTGCTTTGCAGCCCGTCGTCCAATCCTTCCATGACAGCAACAAAAGAATCGGACACGGACAAATGCGCCTGCATCGCTTGCTCCACATCACCGGCGCTGGCATCTGCAGGCATATCGACCATGGCAAGCACCTCAAATCCGCGCGCGCGATAGTCCGCCGCCTTTTCGGCGACATTTGGATCAAGCGTGTTCACCGCAATGCTCAGCGGATAGGGAAAGCTCTCAAGCGCTTCCATATCAAAAGCCGCCTCACCCGTATCCACCAGAACAATCGCCATAACGGGCTTTTCTTCCGCATTTTCAAATTGTTCTGCATTTGCCTCGACAGGACGCGAAGCCAAAGCCTCAACGCTTTCTTCCTCATTCGCACCAACAGTTGGCAAGCGTGTGGAAGTGCGCTGCTCAAACGTTTCGTTCAGATCGGTTGCGGGTTTTAGCAGGCTCTCCCGCACCGCCGCCTCCTCAACCATGTCTTCCTCGGCAGCCTCGGCACTCGGCGTGATGTCTTCAGCCTCCTCAATAGGCGCCGCCTCTGTCACCAAGCTTTCCGCCTCCGCAGCCGCGTCATTTTCCGAAGGCGTGGGGAACGCCTCATTCTCCACCACGTCAGGAGCAACAGATTGCGTTGGATTGGTCGAAATAGACAGTTCGGAATCCGGCACTGGTACAGCAGGGCTTTCCGCCTGCGGATTGGGCAGAACAGGCGTTTCTTCATTTAATTCAACAGCGCCGCCGCTCTCCGGTGCGTCCGGCACTGCCAATGCGGCCGCCTCTGTACCCGTTTCAGGTTTCGGCGCAGAGGCGGTGTTGCTCAAGGGGGGCGCATCGCTGCCATCTGCCTCAGGCACAACCGTCGCAATCGCCTCTTCCATCACCGCATCCGCCTGTGATTCCTGCGCCACAGCGCCACTATCTTGGGATGTGTCCTCTGTGTCTGCTGGCGCATCCGCATTGGTCTGAGGTTTCACCGTCGCAGGCAACGGTGACAGTAGAGACGTCACCGCCAAAACGCCCCCCACCAGGATCGCGCCCCAAAACACACCTGAGAATAATCCGCGCAACATAGCTGCCTGCCTCTCTTTTACGTCCATTTTATGGGGCGACCTGCACCTGCCCCTCTTGACCCTCTGCGCCAAGCCTGAACATGTATACCGCGAGCAGGCCCTCTGCCTCCACCCCTTTTGCATCTTTAGGGAAAGAACCGACAAAATGCTGCTTCTGATCGATAACTACGACAGTTTCACCTACAACCTTGTGCACTATCTGGGCGAAATGGGCGCCGATGTGCAGGTCTGGCGAAACGACGCGTTGACTGTTCAGGACGCCATGGGCATGAACCCGTCGGGCATCCTTCTGTCCCCCGGTCCATGCGACCCGTCTCAGGCCGGCATCTGCCTGGCTTTGACGGCGGCGGCAGCCGAAACCCGCACGCCTTTGATGGGCGTATGCTTGGGGCACCAAACCATCGGTCAACACTTCGGCGGCGACGTTGTGCGCTGCCATGAGATTGTGCACGGCAAAATGGGCACAATGAAACACACAGGCAAAGGCCTCTTTGCTGGGCTGCCCAGCCCGTTTGAAGCGACGCGCTACCACTCCCTTGTGGTGGACCGCGCAAAACTGCCGGACTGTCTCGAAATCACCGCGGAACTGGACGATGGCACCATCATGGGGCTGCAACACAAAGAGCTGCCAATCCACGGCGTGCAATTCCACCCGGAATCCATCGCATCGGAGCATGGCCACGCCCTGCTCAAAAACTTTCTGGACATGATGCCAGCCAAAGAGGACGCCGCCGCATGACTGCCGACATTAAAATCCTGATCGGCGCCGCGGCTGACCGTCCATTGACGCGCGCTGAAGCCGAAGACGCCTTCACGCTCCTTTTTGAAGGCGAAGCCACACCCAGCCAAATGGGCGGTCTGTTGATGGCCCTGCGCACTCGCGGCGAAACCGTCGATGAATACGCCGCCGCCGCCGCCGTGATGCGCTCCAAATGCCACGCGGTGAAAGCACCAGACGGCGCCATTGACATCGTCGGCACCGGCGGCGACGGCAAACACACACTCAACATCTCCACCGCCACGGCATTTGTCACCGCAGGCGCGGGCGTCGCCGTTGCAAAACACGGCAACCGCAATCTCAGCTCGAAATCCGGCACGGCAGACGTGCAAACCCAGATGGGTATCAACGTCATGGTTGGTCCTGAAGTGGTTGAAAAAGCGCTGGAAACCTGCGGCATTGCCTTCATGATGGCGCCCATGCATCACCCGGCCATTGCCCATGTGATGCCGACCCGCGCCGAACTTGGCACGCGCACGATCTTCAACATCCTCGGCCCACTAACCAACCCGGCGGGTGTGAAACGCCAACTCACCGGTGCCTTCACCCGCGACCTAATCCGCCCCATGGCCGAAACCCTGGGTCAATTGGGCAGCGAGCGCGCTTGGCTGGTGCATGGCTCCGACGGCACCGACGAGTTGACCATCACTGGCGTAAGCTGGGTGTCTGCGCTGGAAAGCGACGGCACTGTCAAAGACGTGGAGTTGCACCCTGAGGACGCGGGTCTGCCTGTGCATCCGTTTGAAGACATCGTTGGTGGCACGCCAGAAGACAATGCCAACGCCTTCCGTGCATTGCTAGATGGCGCGCAAAGCGCCTACCGCGATGCCGTCCTGCTCAACTCCGCCGCAGCACTAGTGGTGG
The DNA here is from genome assembly GCA_014872815.1 of Paracoccaceae bacterium. GTDB lineage: Bacteria > Pseudomonadota > Alphaproteobacteria > Rhodobacterales > Rhodobacteraceae > Shimia. The sequence goes on along the minus strand of WKFK01000014.1, from coordinate 201,021 downwards.
CCGATGCGGCCAGCGATCTGCGCGAAGGTGTGGAAAAAGCCCGCGAAAGCATCGATTCCGGCGCCGCCAAGGGCAAAGTCGCTGCGCTGGCCAAAGTCACCTCGGCGGCATGAGCACAGCCCCCCCGCCCAGCCACTGGGCGCATCTGCCGTTCTTCACCGATAGCTGGCAAAACATCGAGACGCAAATCCACAACGACCCGCGGGAGATACTTCCTCCCGCGGCTCAACGGTTTGCCGCGCTCGACGCCGTAGCACCAAAGGACGTGCGCGTTGTCATCCTGGGCCAGGATCCGTATCCCACGCCCGGCCACGCCCATGGCCTGTCTTTCTCCGTTGAGCCAAACGTGACCCCACTCCCTCGCTCTTTGAATAACATTTACAAAGAGTTGCAAGACGACCTTGGAGCGGCTCCAGCAAACGGCGATCTGCACTTCTGGGCAGACCAAGGCGTGCTCTTGCTCAACACCGTGCTTTCTGTTCCAGCGGGCGAAGCAAATGGCCACAAAGCGCTTGGCTGGCAAACCCTGGCCCATCAAGTGCTGACCGAAGTCTCTGCCCGGCGCCCTACGGCTTTTGTTCTATGGGGAAAACAGGCCCAAGCCCTTGCACCTCACATCACATCGCCTAAAGATGGCGGCCAACATCTGATGATTGAAACGGCGCATCCCTCGCCGCTTTCCGCCCGTCGCGGATTTTTCGGCTCCCGCCCGTTTTCAACCATCAACTCTTGGCTCGTCGATCAAGGCGACACACCGATAAATTGGACTGACGCATGACCGAAACCGTTCTGGACAAAATCAAAGCTTACAAGCTGGAAGAAGTGGCTGCCGACAAAGCCGCCAAACCTTTGGAGGCCGTCGAGGCCGAGGCCCGTGAAGCCAGCCCTACGCGTGGCTTTTCCGATGCGCTGCACAGGGCCGCCCGCGAGGGCTATGGCTTGATCGCCGAAGTCAAGAAAGCGTCTCCCTCCAAAGGTCTCATCCGAGAAGATTTCAACCCGCCGGAGCTTGCCAAAGCCTATGAAGAAGGCGGCGCAACCTGCCTGTCCGTATTGACAGACACGCCCAGCTTTCAGGGCCAAAAATCTTTCCTGACCGAAGCCCGTAACGCGACCAGCCTGCCCGCGCTGCGTAAAGACTTCATGTATGACACCTATCAGGTGGCCGAAGCCCGCGCGCTTGGGGCGGACTGCATTCTGATCATCCTCGCCTCCGTCAGCGACGCACAGGCGCAGGAACTTGAAGAGGCCGCCTTTAGCTGGAACATGGACGTACTGCTGGAGGTGCATGACCGAGAGGAGCTGGAACGCGCCAGCCAGCTCAAGTCCCCACTCATGGGCATCAACAACCGCAATCTCAAAACTTTTGAAACGACGCTCGACACCACCCGCACGCTGTCCAAACTGGTGCCGGAAGACCGTCTGATTGTCTGCGAAAGCGGTCTCAACACACCTGCGGAACTGGCCGACATGGCCCGCTACGGCGCGCGTACCTTCCTGATCGGTGAGAGCCTCATGCGTCAGGACGACGTGGCCACCGCCACCCGTGCCCTTTTGGCCAACCCCCTAAACGCGATGGGTGGCATGTGATGAGTGACACACACGCCTCTGGCCTTACCCATTTTGACACCAAGGGCGACGCCCACATGGTGGATGTCTCTGAAAAGGCAGTGACATCTCGCGTCGCCACCGCTGAAGGCTGGGTCAAAATGGCGCCCGCCACTTTTGACATCATCAACGAAGGCCGTGCTAAGAAAGGCGACGTGCTGGGCGTGGCGCGTCTCGCTGGTATCATGGGCGCAAAGAAATGCGCCGACCTGATCCCGCTGTGCCATCCGCTGCCCATCACCAAAGTGGCGGTGGAACTGACACCAGACCCTGACCTGCCCGGTGTGCGCATCGAGGCCACCGTGAAAACCACCGGCCAGACCGGTGTGGAAATGGAAGCGCTGACCGCGGTCAATGTGGCGGCCCTAACGGTCTATGACATGTCCAAAGCGGTCGACAAAGCCATGGAAATTGGCGGCATTCGCGTGATCCTCAAAGACGGCGGTAAATCAGGGCGTTACGAAGCAAAATGATCTCGGTTGCTGACGCGCTTGCGCATCTCTTCGCCCTCACCAAACAGCTGCCAGTGGAAACCGTGCCGCTGACGCACGCCAACGGGCGCACGCTTGCAGAGCCGGTCACTGCAAACCGCGATCAGCCTCCATTTTCCGCCTCCGCCATGGACGGCTATGCCATTGTTGCCGAAGGCGCGGCGCCAGGGAAATCATACGAAGTGATTGGCGAAGCCGCCGCCGGGCATGCCTTTGACAGCACCGTGGCCGCAGGCCAGGCCGTGCGCATCTTCACCGGCGCTCCAGTGCCGGAAGGCGCGGACCGTGTGATCATTCAGGAAGATGTGAGCCGCGAAGGTGACACCGTCACACTCTCAGAAAACCTAGACAAAGGCTTTCATATCAGACCCTTGGGCGGTGACTTCAAAGTAGGGCAAACCATCGCAGCCCCGCGTGTCTTGCGCCCGTCCGATGTTGCGCTGATGGCGTCGATGAACATCGCCGAAGTCCCCGTAACCCGCCGCCCCAAAGTGGCGATCCTCTCCACCGGTGACGAGCTGGTCATGCCAGGCGAAACACCCGGCCCCGATCAGATCATCGCCTCCAACAGCTTTGGCCTGCAGGCCATGCTGCGCGACGCAGGCTGCGAAGCCCGCCTGTTGCCCATTGCCCGCGACACCCGCGCTTCGCTCGAAGCAGCCTTTGATCTGGTGGATGACGCCGATCTGATCATCACCATCGGCGGCGCCTCTGTGGGCGACCATGATCTGGTTGGCGACGTGGCACAAGATCTCGGCATGGAGCGCAGCTTCTACAAGATCGCCATGCGCCCCGGAAAACCCTTGATGGCGGGCACTTTGGCCAATGGTGCGATGATGATTGGCCTGCCCGGCAACCCGGTGTCCGCCATGGTTTGCGGACACGTCTTTGTCCTGCCGGTGATCCGTGCCATGTTGGGGCTTGGCGAAGCACCGACACCGCGCCTGCCAGCCACTTTGGCCACTCCTATGCCCAAAAACGGCCCACGTGAACACTACATGCGCGCCCGTGTAGAGCACGGAAAACTCTCACTTTTTGACAATCAGGACAGCTCTCTGCTCTCCATTCTTTCAGACGCAAATGCGCTCCTGGTTGTGCCCCCAAGCGCACCAAAGTGGCCCGCGGGCACCGCAGTGGAGTATATTCCAATCTAGGCCGAACACCTGTCCCTGTACCACATTTTGGCATCTGTTTCCGCTATGTTCTATAAAAGTTTTGACACAAAACAAGAACATGCGTAGAACGAGGATAAGACACACTCTATATGGGGGTCCTCGAGCATGTTGACCAAGAAGCAACTAGACCTGCTGGAATTCATTCACACCCGTCTGCAAAAAGACGGGGTGCCGCCCAGCTTTGACGAAATGAAAGACGCGCTGGATTTGCGCTCCAAATCGGGCATTCACCGCCTGATCACCGCATTGGAAGAGCGGGGTTTTATCCGCCGCCTCGCCCACCGCGCCCGCGCGATTGAGATTGTTAAACTGCCAGAGAGCATGGGCGGCGCGCCTTCGGCCCCAACGGCCGGGTTCAATCCCAAAGTGATCGACGGCCCACATCCATCACCGTCCCAACCGGCCAATGTGACGCCAAATGAGGTGACATTGCACGCGCGCGAGCTGCCCGTGATGGGCAAAATCGCCGCCGGTGTCCCCATAGAAGCCATCAGCCATGTAGACCATCACGTCGCCGTGCCAGGGCAGATGCTCTCCGTGGGGCAAAACCACTACGCGCTTGAAGTCAAAGGCGATTCCATGATCGACGCGGGCATCAACAACGGCGATGTGGTGATCATCTCGGAAACCACAACGGCGGACAATGGCGACATCGTGGTGGCGCTGGTGGAAGACCAAGAAGCCACTCTCAAGAAATTCCACCACAACGGTAGCTCGATCGCGCTGGAGGCCGCCAACCCGGCATATGAAACCCGCGTCTATCCTGAGGACAAGGTTAAAGTGCAAGGCAAACTGGTCGGGTTGATCCGCACCTACTGACCCCGCACCTCAGCATCATTCCACAACCGACGGCCCGCAACTTCGCGGGCCGTTTTGCGTAGTGGAGTCGCTCCCTCGAAGCTCAAAGCCACAGATCCAAGCGCTTCCAAGTCTTTCACGTCCAAGGTGTCACACGGCAACTGCCCGCCAAAAACCGTTGAAAACACAACGATATCCTCCGGCGCGCAGCCATCAAAAAGCGCCCTGCCGGTTTTCCCTTGCACGTGGATCAACCGCCCACCGCTGACCAAAGCGACAAACGGCATTCGGCTCGTTTCGCCGGGCCACAGACTCGCGGCCCCCGCCTGATCGCGCGTGCTGCCATCGTTTTCCAACCAGTTCTCAGCAACAAACCCCTGTCCTTTGGCTTTCGATAGCGCCCGGCCTTCCGGCGTCATGATCCCGACAAGGCCACCAGTGTCAGAAATCAACACATCAGGCCGCTCAGCCTGTGACCAAAGCCAAAACCCGGCACAAACAACCGCCAGCCCAGCCACCCGCGCGCGTCCCTGCCACAGCAACAGCCACAGCCCGCCCAAAGCAATCACTGGCAAAACCCATCGCCCGCCGCTTGGCACAGTTCCGCGCGCGCCATCCAACCCACTGACAAATTGGGCCACGGTCAATATCCAGCGCAGGCCCTGCTCCATAGCCCAAAGCGGCACGGCCTCAAGCCCCACCGGCGCCAAAATCGCGGCCACCACGGCGGCAGGCACCACCAAAATGCCCATCACAGGCACCGACACTACGTTCGCCAATAGGCCATAATGCGCGACATGATTGAAATGCATCGCCGCAAATGGCGCGGTCGCCAAACCCGCCACCAGTGACGACACCACAACCGCAGACACCGGCCGTAACCACTTTGGCCCCAAATGCCACTGCATGTCCCGCAACCAGCCAAACACCCCAACCAGAGCTGCCGTGGCCGCAAAGGACATCTGAAACCCCGGTCCCATCAGCGCTTCTGGCTGCAACACCAGAACCACCGTCGCCGCCACCGCAACCGCCCGCAATGTCAACGCCCGCCGATCCAATAGCACGGCCAACAAGACCACCACAGTCATCACGTATGCCCGCTCGGTAGACACCGCGCCACCGGACAGCAGCAAATAGCCCGTGGCCGCTGCAAAAGACACGCAAGCGGCGATCTTTTTGCCATTCACCCGCAATGCCACCGTAGGCACCAGCGCAATGCAAAACCGCACCGCGCCAAAGACAAACCCGGCCAGAAGCCCCATGTGCAATCCTGAAATCGCCAACAAATGCGCTAGGTTGGCCCCACGAAGCGCCTCAGTGACCTCTTCGGCAATGGCACTACGATCACCCGTTGTCACGGCAGCAGCAAAACCCGCCACATCAGGCGTCATGCGCGCTTGAATCGCCGAAGACAGCCGCATCCGGAACCCAAATATTCCGCCACTGCCTTCTGGCGGTGCCATAGCCAAAACCGGCACGCGCGTGTATCCAACCCCACCAATCTGCATGAACCAGGCATGGCGCTGAAAATCAAAGCCCCCCGGTTCCACTGGTCCAGACGGCGGCGACAGATGCCCCGTCGTCCCAACCAGTTTTCCCGGCGTCGGCGCAGTACCTGCCACACTGCCATGGAGAGAAATGCGCACTCGAACGGGTGTTTCCGCAGGTGTCATCTCCGCTAGGATCACATCCTCAAGCGTCAACCGCACCGCATCTGATGCCGAGCGATCAATCGCCACAATCCGCCCCTCAATCGGTCCGTAGTAGCGAAACTCCAAGACCGGCCCCGCCACGAGATGCGCCCGCCCGCCCGCCAGGCACACACCCGCCAGTACAAAGGCCACCATCCACAAAAACGCGCCAACATCGGCCTCCTTACCGATCGTCAACCACGCGAGTGTTAAAGAAATCAGCCCAATCCCGACCAACACCGCAACGGCAGGCTCCACCGGCAGCGCAAAATAGAACCCGATCCCAAGCCCCAAACAAACTGGCACCCAACAAAACAGATGCCCGCGTTGATGCAAAAGGGACAGGCGCAGAGACGTGACGACGCGCAAGCCTTGTCCTCTCTTATCGGTGTCGCTAGACAGTGCCTCAACGCTAGAACCCCAATGGTTACTGAAAGGTTAAGCCCGCTATGACAGGCCAGGTCGTCACCCGTTTTGCCCCATCGCCCACCGGTTATCTGCACATCGGCGGCGCACGTACGGCGCTGTTCAACTGGCTCTATGCCCGTGGTCGCGACGGCAAATTTCTGCTGCGCATCGAAGACACGGATCGCGAACGCTCCACACCGGAAGCGACCGACGCCATCCTGCAAGGACTGAGCTGGCTTGGACTGGATCACGACGGCGAGGTTGTGAGCCAATTTGAGGGCGCCAAACGCCACGCCGAGGTGGCGCTGCAACTGCTGGACGCAGGCAAGGCCTACAAATGCTTCGCCACCCAAGACGAAATTGCCGCTTTCCGGGATGAAGCCCGTGCGGCGGGCAAGTCCACACACTATCGCAGCCCATGGCGCGACGCGGACGCCTCGACACATCCAGACGCGCCCTACGTGATCCGCATCAAAGCCCCGCGTGAAGGCCAGACCGTGATCCGCGATCAAGTGCAGGGCGACGTGACCATTCGCAATGATCAACTGGATGACATGATCCTGTTACGCTCCGATGGCACACCGGTCTACATGCTGGCAGTTGTTGTAGATGACCACGACATGGGCGTAACCCATGTGATCCGCGGGGACGATCACCTCAACAACGCCGCGCGTCAGATGATGATCTACGAGGCCATGGGCTGGGATCTCCCGGTGTACGCCCACATCCCACTGATCCACGGCGCAGACGGCAAAAAAATGTCTAAACGTCACGGCGCGACCGGCGCGCATGAGTATCAAGCCCTGGGTTACCCAGCGACTGGCATGCGCAACTACCTCGCGCGCCTCGGTTGGAGCCACGGTGATGACGAATTCTTTACCGATGCACAGGCCAAAGAGTGGTTTGACCTGGATGGCATTGGCAAAAGCCCCGCACGCTTTGACACCAAAAAGCTGGAAAACATCTGTGGTCAGCACATTGCCATCATGGACGATGCTGCACTGCTGCAAGAGATCGTGGCCTATTTGGAAGCGGTGGACCAGCCAGCTTTGACAGACGCACAGACCGTATTACTACGGGAGGCGCTGTACTGCTTGAAAGACCGTGCCAAGACACTGCCAGAACTCCTTGGAAAGGCTCACTTTTCCCTGACTTCCCGTCCGATTGAAGTCGAAGCCAAAGCAGCCAAGCACCTCGATACAGTATCCCGTGGTATACTGAACGAATTGACGCCGCAGCTGCAAAATGCTAGCTGGACGCGAGAAGGGCTTGAGGCGGTTACAAATAGTTACTGCGAAGCCAATGAAATCAAGTTCGGCAAGATTGCTGGCCCGATGCGGGCGGCATTGGCTGGCCGGGCTGCGACCCCTAGCGTCTTTGACATGATGCTTGTTTTGGGACGCGAGGAATCTCTCGCGCGTCTTTTGGACGCCGCCAAAGATGACGTGACGGAGTAAGCCCTCTTTACCGGGCCTTAAGACGTCGCAGACACAACGTGCCGGGGCGATCCGCGTCCCCGGCTAATAGGTATACAGGAAGGAAACCCGCCATGTCCGAGGCCCCACGAACCGCAACGCTAACGATTGACGGCACAACCTACGATCTGCCGATCCACTCGCCAACGTCCGGCCCGGATGTGCTCGACATCCGCAAACTATATGGCCAAGCCGGCGTATTCACCTATGATCCAGGCTTCACCTCCACCGCGTCTTGTGAATCGACCATCACCTACATTGACGGTGAAGAAGGTGTTCTGACTCACCGTGGTTACCCAATTGGCGATCTGGCGGGTAAATCGCACTATCTCGAAGTTTGCTACCTGCTGCTTTACGGCGAACTGCCAACCGCCGCCCAACTGGAAGACTTTGAAACCACCATCACGCACCACACCATGCTGCACGAGCAGATGGGCAACTTCTTCCGTGGGTTCCGTCGTGATGCGCACCCAATGGCCGTTATGGTGGGTGTGGTTGGCGCGATGTCGGCCTTCTACCACGACTCCACCGACATTTCTGACCCACGTCAGCGCGAAATCGCATCCCACCGCCTGATCGCGAAGATGCCAACCATCGCCGCTTGGGCCTATAAATACACCATCGGTCAGCCGTTTGTGTATCCACGCAATGATCTGGACTACGCCTCCAACTTCCTGCGCATGTGCTTTGCCGTGCCTGCAGAAGAATACGAAGTGAACCCGATCCTGTCCCGCGCGATGGACCGTATCTTCACGCTGCACGCCGATCACGAGCAGAACGCCTCCACCTCCACGGTGCGTCTGGCCTCCTCTTCCGGCGCCAACCCATTCGCTTGTATCGCAGCCGGCATCGCCTGCCTCTGGGGCCCTGCCCACGGCGGCGCAAACCAGGCCTGCTTGGAGATGCTCAAAGAGATCGGTTCCGTAGATCGCATCCCGGAATACATCGAGCGCGCCAAGGACAAGAACGATCCGTTCCGCCTGATGGGCTTTGGCCACCGTGTTTATAAAAACATGGACCCACGCGCGACCGTGATGAAAGAATCCGCGGACGAAGTTCTGGAGTTGCTGGGTGTTGAAGACAACCCACTGCTGCAGGTCGCCAAAGAGCTGGAGCACATCGCGCTCAACGATCCATACTTCAAAGAGAAGAAACTCTTCCCGAACGTTGATTTCTACTCTGGCATCATTCTGGAAGCGATGGGTTTCCCAACCTCGATGTTCACCCCAATCTTTGCGCTGTCTCGCACCGTGGGCTGGATCTCCCAGTGGAAAGAACAGCTCTCCGACCCAGCGCACAAAATTGGCCGCCCACGTCAGCTCTATCTTGGCGAAGACGTGCGCTCCTACACCGACATCGAGAACCGCTAATTCAAGCGACTCAATTCAAAACCAAACGCGCCGGGCCTCGCTCGGCGCGTTTTCTTTTGGCCGCCGTTCCAGAATGGGAAACAGTCTACTACGCACCCGCGCATTAACCCCAATCCAACTCAAATTCTCCTCAAATCATTGACACGCATGACGTGTATACACATAGTCTGCTTATCTCGGCTGGGGGCCGAGGGCACAGCACAGAACGTGCAACGTACCCCCCAAACGCTAAATGAAACAAACATTTGCGCTTTGGGGACCGGTATACGCATGTCCATCAATCCGCATCCCTCAGACCACGTCTAAGTAGATTTCGCGCAGATAGCGCACGGCAATTTGGAGTTAAGAATGCTGTTTTTGGGGTTATTGATGGCCGGTGTGGCCGTGGGGGCTTTGACCGGTGCCTTTGATGGAAGCGAGTCTGACGGTGGTGGGTCCGATCCCTCCGTGGAGGAGCTGTTTGAAACCGCAGAAGGAGACGACGGCAACGATACCATAATGGGTACGAACACCGACGACCTGATCGGCGGCGCAGACGGGGACGACGACATCACCGGTCGCGCAGGCGATGACATTCTCTTTGGTGAAGACGGCAATGATCTGATCAAAGGACGCTCCGGAGAGGACCTGATTTTTGGTGGCACCGGAGATGACCTTATTCTAGGTGGCCAAGATGACGATTACCTCCTTGGCGGTGCGGATAACGACACACTGCGCGGCGCGGAGGGTGATGACATCTTGGTGGGAGCCAACACTTTAGCCGGTGACCCCGGCCCAGATGATTTGTTCACGCAAGACGGACGCCTCATTGTCGGAAACAGCCAATACACAGCGCCAACAGAGTCCGAAGCCAACGAACTCTATGGTGAAGAGGGCAATGATCTACTGCTTCTGGGCGAAGGCGACATCGGTTCCGGCGGGTCCGGCAATGATGCGTTCGAAATCGGCGAATGGGTCAGCGACGAAACCAACGTCCCCGAGGTGACAGATTTTAACCCTTCAGAAGATGTGTTGGTTGTGCGCTATGAAGCCAGCACGTCGGAGCCAACGATCACAGTCGCCGAACAAAATGGTGTTCACAACGTGTACAGCGATGGCCGCTTGGTGGCCCAAGTGACAGGCGCGAGCGCCTTTACGGCGGCAGATGTGCAGCTCTACGCTGTATCTACGGCCTAAAACTCTTAGGCAAGCGCCAACAAACCTGCGCTTGCCTCCCACCGGCGAAGCTCCTAAACAGGGGCACGGGTCCGCAGTTCACCCAGGCGCCGCCGGTCACACTGACTTTGCTAAACCTGCGAGACATCTTCGACAGCATGCTTTTGCACGTGCCGTCGACAAGGGCGGCCATCGACCCCGGCTTCGGGATGCACGACTTCAAAAGGATGCCCTCATGTCTAAAGACGTGATCCCTCTATATGTGGCCGACGTTTCGGCCTTCACCAAAACCCTGCGCAAATCCTTATCGGAACAGGACAAACTGCCAGGCCACGCCGCCATGATGGCGCTTGTTGCCAAGGCCGCCGGGTTTCAGAACCACCAACACTTGAAGGCCGCCAAACCAGCGGATGACACTCCCCTGGACGAACTGGCCCTCAAACGCGCCTTACGCGTGTTTGACGACACGGGCCGCATGTTCCGCTGGCCCAAGTGGACCAAAGTGCAGGGACTTTGTCTTTGGCCGTTCTGGGCACGTATGCCCGCGCATCAGGACCTATCAGAAAAAGACGTCAACGAGATCCTGAAAACCGGCCTCAGTTTTGACGACCACGTGTTGCTGCGTCGGTCTTTGATTGATCACAAACTCTGCGAGCGTACCATCGACGGGCGCGTTTATCGCCGCATAGAACAAAGGCCAACGCCCGAAGCGCTGGCCCTTTTGAAGAGACTGAACGGTCGGTAAGAGACTTAGCGCCCCTCGTATTTCGCGGGGCGCTTTTCCAAAAACGCCACAACGCCCTCTTGGAAGTCCCGGGTCTTGCCCAGTTTGCCCTGACGCTTGGCTTCCTGTTCCATCTGCTTGGTCCAGTCGTTGCCATAGCTTTCCTGAATGGCACGTTTGATCTCTTTAAATGCCAGTGTCGGGCCGTTGGCCAGATGCGCCGCCCGTTTCTTCACGGTTGCCTCATAGGCATCGTCAGCCACCGCTTCCCAGATCATGCCCCAGTCATCGGCCTGCCGCGCTGAGATCTTATCGGCAAACAAAGCTGCCCCCATCGCCTTGGCTGCCCCCATGGCCTTTGGAAGCTCGTAGGTGCCCCCGGCATCCGGCATCAATCCAATGCGCGAAAACGCCTGCATGAAGTATGCACTCTCTTTGGCGATCACCACGTCAGCTGCCAACGCCAAGTTGGCCCCTGCCCCCGCCGCAGGTCCGTTCACCGCGCTGATGGTTGGGATCGGACACTCGCGAATGGCACGGATCATTGGCATGTACTCGTCCCGCAGCGTGCGCTCCAAATCCATGCTCGCCGCGCTGGAGCTGTCGCCCAGATCCTGACCGGAACAAAACGCCTTGCCCGCGCCGGTCAACACCAGCACCCGCGCCTCAGAGCCCGCGGCAATCACCGCATCGGTGATCTCTGCCCGCATCTGCTGCGTCATCGCATTCAGCGTGTCCGGCAGGTTCAATGTCACCGTCGCAACACCATCGGTCACATCATAGGTAATAGTCTGATAATCCATAGGGTCCCTCTCCGCTCCTACCCTCTCATCGCATCCCGCAGCAGTTGCTCCAAGCGGGACCCGACGTCATTCCTTGAGGATTTCCTGAAGCCGCGCTTCTTCCTCTTCGCTCAATTTGCGTTCCGTTGGCGTGCGGGCTGTGGAACGGCGCCGTGTGTAACCAAACCCAACGATCAGCGCGATAAGCAACATCGCCGGTCCAGCCGCATACAGCACCATATTGGTGCCGCTGGTGCGTGGCCGCAGCAAGACGTATTCGCCATAGCGGTCGACCACAAAATCCACCACTTCTTCGTTGCTATCCCCTTCGGTCAAGCGCTCTCGCACCAGAACCCGCAGGTCCTTGGCCAGTTGCGCGTTGCTGTCGTCAATGCTTTCATTGCGACAGACAAGACACCGTAGGTCCTTGGAAATTTCCCGTGCACGCTCTTCCAGCACCGGATCATCCAGAATTTCGTCCGGTTGCACAGCACCACTTGGCCCCGCCGTCAAAAGCGCCAGCCCTAGTGCGGCCCCAATAGTCTTCAATCTGGTTTTCATCCGCCTCACTCCGCTGGCACGCCACCCGCTGGCGCCTTGCGCGCACCGGCCGCCACACGGTAGCGGCGGTCGGTCAGGCTCAGCAGCCCGCCAAGAGACATAAGCAGGGAGCCGATCCAAATCCAGTTGGTCAGAGGCTTAATGTAGGTCCGCAACGTGTAGGCCCCGCCCGGCTGGGCGTCCCCGAGCGCCAAGTAGACATCGCGCAGGATACGGTAATCAATCGCCGCCTCCGTCGTGGGCATGCCCGCCACCGGATAGACCCGCTTCTCCGGATGCAGCATCGCGACGTCCTGACCATCCTTACGCACCTGAACATCTGCCATGGTGGTCAAGTAGTTTGGCCCTTCGGTCTCCCGCACGTTTTCCAAGGTGATTTCATAGGCTCCAACCATATACGGCTGTCCAATCTGCGCCACGCGGATGTCTTCCTGCTCCCAGGCCATCAAACCAGCGACACCGAAAATCGTCACGCCAAAACCTGTATGCGCCACCGCTTTGCCCCAATCGGCCCGCGGCAGGCGGGACAAGCGCCCAAACCGTGCGCCCAGCGAGCCGCGTCCTGTACGCGACATCAAATCTACAAACGCCCCCATGAGCAACCACGCGCCAAGGAACATGCCGACAGGTCCCAACAGAGACCGGCCACCTTGGATAGACCACGCGAGCCCGCCGATCGCCACCGCCAGCACAAAAGCAGGCACAAGCGGCTTCACCACTTTGCTCAGTTTCGCCCGCTTCCAGGGCAACATCGCACCAACGGGCAAAATCAGGCCAAGCACCACCATGAACGGCGTGAAAGCCATGTTAAAGAACGGCGCGCCAACGCTGAGTTTCCGGTCAAAGAACATCTCGCTGACCAGCGGCCAGATCGTGCCGATGAAAACCACGAAACAAGACACAGCCAGCAGGATATTGTTGAACACCAGCGCGCTCTCGCGACTGACAACACCAAACACCCCTTTGGCTTCCATCTCACTGGCCCGCGCCGCAAACAAGGTCAGCGCCCCGCCAGTGAAAAACACCAGAATACCCAGGATAAATACACCCCGCTCCGGATCATTAGCAAAGGCATGCACCGAGGTGATCACGCCCGACCGCACAATGAACGTCCCGATCAGCGAGAAGCTAAACGCCATAATCGCCAACAGGATGGTCCAGCTTTTCAGGCTCTCACGTTTCTCCACCACAATGGCGGAGTGCAACAACGCTGCCGCCAACAGCCATGGCATAAAGGACGCATTTTCCACCGGATCCCAGAACCAGAAACCGCCCCAGCCCAGCTCGTAGTACGCCCACCAGGAGCCCAACGCGATACCGATGGTTAGAAACACCCAAGCCGCCAACGTCCAAGGACGCACCCAGCGTCCCCAGGCGGCGTCCACGCGGCCTTCGATCAGCGCGGCAATGGCAAAGGAGAAGGCCATCGAAAGCCCCACATAGCCGAGATACAAAAACGGCGGGTGCAGCGCGAGGCCCACGTCCTGCAACAACGGGTTGAGGTCACGGCCATCAAACGGCACCGACTCCATGCGCAGGAACGGGTTCGAGGTGAACAGGATGAAGGCAAAGAACGCCACAGCCACGGCACTCTGCACCGCAAGCGCTCGCGCGCGAATGCCGGGCGGCAGGTTGCCGCCAAACCACGCCAGACAGGCGCCAAACAACGTCAGGATCAACACCCACAAGAGCATAGAGCCCTCATGGTTCCCCCAGACACCGCTGACCTTATAGATCATGGGTTTCAGGGTGTGTGAGTTCCCCGTTACCAGCGCCACGGAGAAATCCGAGGTCACAAAGGCGTAGGTCAGCGCCGCAAAGCTGAAGGCCGTGAACAGGAACTGTAATCCTGCCGCCGGTTCGGCCACGGCCATCCAGCCGGGCCAACGCTTCTGCGCGCCAATAAGAGGAACAATTGCCTGCACCACTGCGGTGACGGCGGCTAGGATCAGTGCGAAATGGCCGAGCTCAACTATCATGCAATATGTATACGCCGCGCCGGGAACGGGGCCAATCCAAATCGACCCCGCAGAGTGATCACTTTGTCGCGCCCTCACTGGAATGTTTGCGCCAATCCAAAAGCACAGGGTTCTCACCATCCTCCATCGGAGAGCGCACCTCAGGGCGCAACGGCCCCTCAAGTGTCTCAATAACGTCCACCACCTCTGGCACGCGCTTTAACTTTTCCGACATAGAGCGCTGGAATTCTTGCCCTTTTGCCTGATGGCGGGCACCAAAGTAGAAACTGACCACCACGCCCAACAGCCACCACAACGGCTCCGGCACCAGCGCGATACCGCTCATGCGCGCAGCAAACCAAACTGGGTCAACCATAGCGCTCACAAACAGCGCCAAACACCCCAACGCCATCGCCGGACGCGGCAGGCGGTTGACGGCGTCCATCACCCGATCAAACCGCCCGCGGTCCTGCGCCCGAAATTCTGCCATATGCCCTTGCATCGCCGCGATCTGCACATCCTGCGCCCGCTGTGCCGCCCCTTCCGCATTCTCGCGAAACACCTCGGCGGTTTCTTTCACCACATTGCGCCCGCCACCAAACACAAAGGTCAAAACCGGCTCAATCAGCCCCATGACGCCACCCGTTTGTCAAACTCCTGTTGCGTCAGATGATAGCGCGGCGAGATGAACTCCTCTGCCCGTTTGATCCAGCCGCCCTTCTTGCCGGCCCGCGAACGCGCGTACTTGCGCGACTTCGGTCGCAAGTCTGCCAGTCGGAAATAGTAGTTCCGCCGCGCCACCCCATAGGCATCCGCCAAATGATCCGGCGCCATATGTGCCGCAACCTTGCTGGCGGCAATGGTCTGCGGCCCGATCTTGCCATCCACCGTGACCTGCTGCCCCATCTGTCCCAACAAGCGCTGCAAAATCTTCACCGCGTTGTTGCCCGCATTGACGTACATGTCAAACACCGAGGCCTGCAAAACTTCCGGCAACATGTTGACCTTCGGCCCCTCATAGTAGTGCCGCAGGTACACCGCCTCCGCATCCTCAGGAGACAGCCGTTTCACATCAGCCACATCAACATCGCCATCTCCGTCCTTGTCCAACCCCAACCGCCGCGCTGTGGCCAGCGTCACGCCCAAATTGGTTGCCCCGCCCGGATCATCCGGATCGTTCACAAACCCGCCTTCCCGCGCCACAATCTCCTTTGCCACTTGCCGAACATCCAACATCGCAACCTCCTGTGTGCCTCTCACCACAGGCTGCCGTGCTTTGTCTTAAACCGCCGCCACCCCGCCGCACGCTGCCCGTTGCCGCAATGAAAAAACCCCGCAAGCGTCGTGGCTTACGGGGTTTCAATTCTCAAAAGCGTCGAGAATTAGCTGTCGCCAGCCTCTTCATCATAGTGCTGATACACGCCCTGCTCTTTCAACGCGTCCACCACTTCCTTCGGCATATATGTCTCGTCGTGTTTTGCCAAAATTTCAGAGGCTACAAACACACCGTCAATGTATTTGCCAGTGCCGACCATACCTTCGTTTTCCTTGAACAAGTCCGGCAAAACGCCCGTAAAGGCAACGGGCACCGATGCGCCACCGTCGGTCACGGAAAACCGCACGGTTTCCCCATCACCGCGCACCAGCGTGCCTTCTTCCACAAGCCCACCAATCCGGAACACTTCCGTGGCCGCTGGCGGCTCAGCAATGATCTGAGAGGGGGACCGGAAAAAATTGATCCCGTCGCGCATGGCATAGCCAATCAACGCGGTCGAGATAATCAGGGCTACGAAGGTCAGGATGATCACCTGAATCCGGCGTTGCTTTTTTAGGCTCTTCATTTGTCCTCTCCGGCGCCCTCGCGCAAATTACGGGAAACAAGGTGCCAGCATCAGGCCAGCGGTCTCTTCTTCTCCCAACATCAGGTTGGCGTTTTGCAACGCCTGGCCGCTAGACCCCTTGGTCAGGTTGTCCAACGCCGCAATCACAATAGCCCGCCCGTCGATCCGGTCGCCGGTCACGCCGATATGGCAGAAGTTGGAGCCACGCACATGCCGCGTGCTCGGCGCTTCGCCAAAGGGCAACACCTCGATAAACGGTTCCTCAGCATAGGCTTTTGCCAACGTGGCATGGATCACCTCTGCGTTACCCTGCACATACACGGTTGCCAAGATACCCCGGTTGGCTGGCACCAGATGCGGGGTGAATTGCACCTTCACCTCGCGGCCCGCGATCTTAGAAAACTCCTGATCGAACTCCCCCAGATGCCGGTGCGTGCCGCCAATCGCATAGGCATGATAGCCTTCGCTCAGCTCGGCGTGCAGGAGGTTCTCTTTCAAGGACCGCCCTGCGCCGGATACTGCGCATTTCAGATCCAAAATGATTTGATCAAGGTCAATCACGTCGGCCTCAATCAGCGGACGCAAAGCAAACTGCCCCGTGGCGGCGTTGCAGCCGGTCCCGGCCACAACCCTCGCGGCCTTGATCTCGTCGCGATAGAACTCGGTAAGGCCATAGACGGACTCTTTCTGGATCTCGAGCGCATCATGCTGCCCGCCATACCATTTGGCGTATTCTTCCGGATCAGTCAGACGGAAATCCGCACTCAGGTCCACAACCTTAACATCAGACGGCAAGCCTTTGATTACTTTCTGAGAAGTCGCATGCGGCAATGCACAAAAACACAAATCCACACCGCCAAAATCGATCTCGTCGATCTTGCACAGGGTGGGCAGTTTCAGGTGCCGCAGATGCGGGAACACCGCCGCCATCTCCATACCCGCCTTACGATCCGCGGACAGTGCCACAATTTCCATGCTGGGATGGGTGGCGATCAAACGCACCAGTTCGGCGCCTGTATAGCCGCTGGCACCAAGAATTGCGATTTTATGGGTCATGTTGTCGACCTCTTCCCTTCATTTGGTCACAGCCTTCGCGCAACCATCCCCGTCACCTACGGGGCTAAATAATCTGAAATGGATGAAATTGCGAGAGCCTGCGCCCCCTCGCCGCAGTTACGCGGCTTGGAAGGTGATTTGTCGTCGCAGGAACTGGGTCGCGCGATCGCTCACCTTGCGAGGATCACCCGTGGTCAAGAACAAATTGTCTGTACCTTGCCCAATCATTTTGGGGTGCCGCTCCAAATAGTCTGCCAGTGAATCTGCCACCAGATTGGCCTGACTATACACATTTACATCCGCGCCCAAAGCGTCCTGAAAAGTGTCGTGCATGATTGGGTAGTGCGTGCAGCCCAAAATCGCCGCCTGAGGATTTGGCATCTTACGCTTGAGTGCGTCCACGTGGGACCGAACCAAAGCTTCCGCCAAGATCATGTCGCCATCTTCGATGGCATCCACCACCCCACCACAGGCCTGCGCCTCAACATCCACGCCAATCGCCCGAAACGCCAGCTCCCGCTGAAACGCCCGGCTCGCCACAGTCGCCGGTGTCGCAAACAGCGCCACATGTTTGACTTCAACCTCGCGTGGAGGCGAATTGTCGCCCCAGCTGCGCTCCGTCAGCGCTTCGATCAAAGGCACAAACACACCCAGCACGCGCTTGTCTTTGGGAATCCAGCTTTCCTGCATCCGGCGCAGTGCCGCCGCACTGGCGGTATTACAGGCCAGGATCACCAGATCACAGCCCGCGTCCCACATCCGCTCCACGGCAGCGGTGGTCAGGTTGTAGACGTCATCAGCGTCACGCACACCATAGGGCGCGTGGGCGTTGTCTCCGAAATACACCAACGGCACATCTGGCAAGCGCTTGCTCACCGCGTCATAAACGGTCAGCCCGCCCAATCCACTGTCAAAGAGTCCAACTGCCACGCCACACCTCGATCTACCTGTTTGCAGCCTTCTGGCCGTCAAGCTTATGTTTTTCTTCAAACTCAAAGCCATATCCCATTTTGCGGATCGGCTTTGGAGACAAAGAATAGGTGCGTTCCCGCAGGAAGTCCATGAGCTCCCAGGTGTCACTGGCGCGGCTCTTGATCGCAGCCTGCTCCACAGGCTCGCCAATCACCACGCGGACGGGCGTGTCCACGCGTTTTTTGAACTCACGGATCAAGAACCCCATACGCAGCGTGTAATGCAGATGGCTCGCCACCTGGAACAACCGGCTGGTCTGCCCGTCAAAGAACACCGGCACCACCGCCGCTTCCGACTTGGCAATCATCCGCGCGGTAAACCCACGCCAATACGGGTCAAATGGACGGCCAAACGGCTTGTCCGCGGTCGACACCGTGCCACCTGGGAAAATCCCAATCGCGCCGCCCTGCTTGAGGTAGTCCAGCGAGACTTTGCGCGTCCGCAGGTTCAGCTTCACCGCTTCCCGGTCTTCATCAAAGCTCACCGGCAGGATCACTTTTTCCATGTCCTGCGCCTTGCGGAACACCTGATGTGCCATGATCCGGAAGTCACCGCGTGTGACGCTCAGCATATAGCCCATCATCAACCCGTCCAGAATACCGTACGGATGGTTGGCAATCATCACCACAGGACCGGTCTTTGGGATATTCTCCAGCGAACCACCAATCACATCCAGCGTCAGACCATAGCGCTCCCGCATCACTTCCCAGAAGTCCCGACCCGCGGCCACTTCATCCTCATAGCCGGCAGCCCGCTTGATCAATCTCAAACGGCCCGTGGAGTTTTCCAGCATGCGGATCATCGCCTTGCCGCTGCGTGTTTCCGCAGCATAGGCATAGCTGATGTCACGTGCATTGTTGATCGCGTAAGTCATGGTTGCTCTCGAATCGCAAAAAACACGCGTTTCCTATGACAGATTTATGAAGGAAAATTAAGTCCCTTCCGTAACGTCAAGAGGCAACACCCCAGTGCAGGAAACCCCGTTAAAAACACACGGGATTTCTTGATTTGTCGTTCAAGTTTTGGCCTGCTTATTCAGCGGCCGCAGACACCGCATCGCCCTGCTGCAACGCCGCCAAAAGCTCCTCGCGCCGCTTTGCCGCCTTGGCCTCATTGGCCACCTTGACCGGCCCAAAGCCTTTGATCTGCATCGGCAATTCCGCCAGAGCCACCGCAGCCTCTGGCGCCTGCGCGCCAAATGCCGAGACCACTTTGGCCATATCCGCCTCATACTGCGCGATCAATGCCCGCTCCATTTTGCGTTCAGGATGACGCCCAAACGGGTCCAAGGCCGTGCCGCGCAGGGCTTTCATCTTCGCCAAAATCGGGAACATGCGCATCATGCCGGCCCCATACTCAGTCTTGAGCGGACGCCCATTTGGCCCCTCTTTCGCAATCAGCGGTGGCGACAAATGCACCTTCATCTCAAAGTTGCCTTCAAAGACCTCCTCGGCCTTTGCACGCGTCTCCAGATGCAGGCGCGCCACTTCATATTCATCCTTATACGCCAACAACTTATGGTACCCCAAGGCCACCGCCTCTTTCAGACGCGCATCTTCAATACCATCCACCAGTTTGCGATACTTCTTCGCCAGCCCGTTGCCCTGATATTTCACCAGATGCTCCGCGCGGAAGGCGATCTTCTCTTCCAGCGTTTTGGGCTTCTGCACCACTTTCGGCTCCAACATGCCCGCCGCCTGCTCCGGGTAAAGCACCGCCCAGCGTCCAATTTCAAACGCCCGCAGGTTCTTCTCCACCGCAGCGCCGTTGAGCTCAATCGCGCTCACAATCGCCTCATGGCTGACCGGCACCAGCCCCTTTTGCCAGGCCGCGCCAAACACCATCATGTTGGAGAAAATCGCATCACCCATCACCACGCGGGACAGCTCAGAGGCATCAAACAACGCCAGTTTTTCACGCAGGCGCGCTTGCAGTGCCACTTCCAACCGCCCGGTAGGCAGTTTGAACTCTGTGTCCTGCGTGAAGTTGCCCGTAATAATCTCATGGCTGTTTACCACCGCGCCGGTGCGCCCCGCAGAGGTCAGTCCCAAGGTCTTCGCCCCGGCACTCACCACCAGATCGCCCCCGATCAACGCATCACATTCCCCTGTGGCGACACGCACCGCGCTGATCGCTTCCGGGGTCTCCGCGACACGGCAATGGATGTGCACCGCACCGCCCTTCTGCGCCAACCCGGCCATTTCCATCATGCCCGCGGCCTTACCGTCAATCTGCGCCGCCTGAGACAGGATTGCACCAATGGTCACAACGCCGGTACCACCAACCCCGGTGATCACCACATTATGCGTGCCCGCAATCGGCTTGATCTCCGGCATCGGCATGGGCGGCAATTCCAACGCGGCCGTTGCGCCCTTGCGGATCTTCGCGCCTTCCACGGTCACAAAGCTCGGACAGAACCCATTCAGACAGCTAAAGTCTTTGTTACAACTCGATTGGTTGATCTTGCGCTTGCGCCCCAGCTCGGTTTCCACCGGCTCGATGGAAATGCAGTTGGACTGCACCCCGCAATCGCCACAGCCTTCGCAAATATCTGTGTTGATGAACACCCGACGATCTGGGTCCGGAAATTGCCCACGCTTGCGCCGACGTCGCTTTTCACTGGCACAGGTCTGCACATAAACAATGCAGCTTACACCGCTGATTTCACGAAACTTCTTCTCAACATTCATCAGTTCCGCACGCTCATGGAACGTGATGCCAGCCGGGAACACGGACTGGTCCACATCCTCTTTCTCGTCATAGACCACCGCGACATGCTGCACGCCCATGGCGCGTACCTCATCGGCAATCTTCTGCGGGCTCAACCCGCCATCATTGGCCTGCCCGCCGGTCATTGCCACGGCGTCATTGAACAGGATTTTGTAGGTGATGTTGGTGTTCGCTGCCAAAGCCGCCCGAATGGCCTGCACACCGGAGTGGTTGTACGTCCCGTCCCCCAAGTTCTGGAACACATGTTTGGTCTTGCTGAACGGCGCCTCACCAATCCAGTTGCCCCCCTCGCCGCCCATGTGGGTAAAGCCGGTGGTCTCACGGTCCATCCATTGCACCATATAGTGACAGCCAATCCCGGCATAAGCCCGGCTACCTTCCGGCACTTTGGTGGAGGTGTTGTGCGGACAGCCAGAACAGAACCACGGCGTGCGCACTGCAATATCCTCGGCATTGTCCGCCCGCTGCGCCTCTTTCAAGGTGTTCATTCCAGCCTTCACCGCATCGGTGCCTCGGCCTTCCTCCACCAGAATGTCGCCCAGCTTCTCGGCAATCATGATCGGGTCTAGCGCGCCACGGGTCGGGAACAGCTCTTCGCGCCCCATACTGCCGTGACCGCCTTTATACCAGCCATAGACCCGCCGCCCACGCCGGTCGTCAAAGATCGCCTCTTTAATCTGCACCTCGATCAGCTTGCGCTTTTCTTCCACCACCACAATCAGATCAAGCCCCTCGGCCCATTCGCTGAACGAGGTCATATCCAGCGGGAAGGTCTGCCCGACCTTATAAGTGGTGATGCCAAGCCGCTCCGCCTCGCCCTCATCAATGCCAAGCAGGTCCATGGCATGCACCAAATCGAGCCAGTTCTTGCCAGCGGCCACAAAGCCAATCTTGGCCCCCGGCTTACCCCAAACCCGCTTGTCCATCTTGTTGGCACGGCTAAACGCTTCTGCGGCAAAGCGTTTGTGGTCAATCATCCGCGCTTCCTGCGCGTGTGGCGTGTCATGCAGGCGGATGTTCAGCCCGCCTTCCGGCATGTCAAACTCCGGCGTCACAAATTCCAAACGATGCGGATCGCCATTCACCACCGCCGTGGCCTCAATGGTGTCCTTCATGGTTTTCAGACCCACCCAAACCCCAGCAAACCGGCTGAGCGCGAGGCCATAGAGGCCATAGTCCAAGACCTCCTGCACACCGGCAGGCGACACAACAGGCATATAAGCATCCACCAGCGCCCATTCGGACTGGTGCAGCACCGTGGAGCTTTCGCCCGTGTGGTCGTCGCCCATCGCCATGAGCACACCACCGTTGGGGCTGGTGCCCGCCATATTGGCATGGCGCATCACATCGCCGGTCCGGTCCACGCCCGGCCCCTTGCCGTACCACAGGCCAAAGACCCCATCGAACTTGCCTTCGCCGCGCAGCTCCGCCTGCTGACTACCCCACAGCTGCGTCGCCGCGAGGTCTTCGTTCAAACCGGATTGAAAGAGCACGTCATGCGCGGTGAGCTCTTTCTCCGCCCGCATCATCTGACTGTCCACAGCGCCCAGAGGCGACCCGCGATAGCCAGTCACATACCCAGCCGTATTAAGCCCCGCCTTTGTATCCCGTGCCTTCTGCATCAACATCAGCCGCACCAAAGCCTGCGTGCCATTCAGCATCACATTGTCTTTGGTCAGGTCCAATCGGTCGTTCAAAGACACCTTCTGGATACTCATCTTGCGCTCCCCTCGCTGGACGGTCTTTCCAATATACGCGGAATATTAGGTCGCAATATCTGACCTATGCAATATTTTTTTTGAACATCCGTTCTTTTAATGTCTCCACCCTCCCGCAGCGACTTTGCCCCAAAATGCGTCAGCCACAAAAAAGCCGATGCGCAACACTCTGCACACCGGCTCAAGACACATGAGGTTCTTACCTCTAAGTCTTTCCTGCAAAATGCGAAATCGTTTGTGGTGCCGTGGGAAGATCACGCCATTTATCATCCA
The DNA here is from genome assembly GCA_014872815.1 of Paracoccaceae bacterium. Taxonomy (GTDB): domain Bacteria; phylum Pseudomonadota; class Alphaproteobacteria; order Rhodobacterales; family Rhodobacteraceae; genus Shimia. Next base: position 178,235 of record WKFK01000014.1, on the reverse strand, counting down.
GGTTTGCAATAACCTGCTCACCCGGAATGGCCTGATCATACAGGAAACCCTGCCCCCGAGTGCAATCAAGATACGTAACGTAAGACAGATCCTCGAGCGTTTCGATCCCCTCTGCCGTCACTTCCAACTGCAACCCTTGCGCCAGTCCGATGATACCGGATACGATTTTCTGGCTTTGCGGTTGTTCGGAAATCCCAGTCACAAAACTGCGGTCGATCTTCAATCGGTCAAATGGCAGGTTCTGCAAGCAGGCCAAACTCGAATAGCCAGTACCAAAATCGTCCAAGGCGACGGCCACACCCATAGCCTTAAGCTCCTCAAGTTTCTCCCGCGCCACCTTGAAATCATCAATCACCGAATTTTCTGTGATCTCAATAATGAGGCGTTTGGCTGGAAACCCCGTGCTCTCCAAAAGCAACCGGATCGACGGCACCAAGGCCGGATCCTTAAACTGCATTCCCGAAACGTTGAAGGAAAGCGTCAACGGCACCGGCCAGTCTTTGGCCTGCACACACGCTTGCCGCAATACACTCAATCCAAGGGGGCCGATTTGCCCAATGTCCTCGGCGATTTCAATAAAGACTCCAGGCGGGACAAAACCGCGCTCAGGATGTTTCCAGCGTGCCAAGACTTCCACGCCACTCACCCGATTTTGGTCAATCTCCACAATCGGCTGGAACCAAGGCACAACATTGTCCTTGGCAATGGCCTTGCTCAGGTCAGAGGCAAGCTGTTCGCGATCCATCGACTGCCGATCCAATTCGGCATCGTACCAGGCAAAACGCCCGCGTGCGTGCTCTTTTGCCATTTGCATGGCCTTTGCCGCACAACGCATGAATTCTGTAACCGTGTCCTCAGGCTGCAATGTCACCAAGCCCACCGAAACGCCGACACGTATTTCGGTATTCTGGTTAACCCAAACGGGCTTGCCAATTTCATGCACCAAACGCTGAGCAACCCGCTCGGCCCGGCCTTGAGTGATCATCGGGTCATAAGCAACCGCAAATTCGTCGCCCGCCATACGCGCCACGATACCACCAGCCCCAACTTCCGCTTTCAACCGCTCGGCAACCTCAATCAAAACCGCGTCCCCACTCCGATAACCATAGAGATCATTGATGTTCCGAAACTTGTCCAACCCAAGAAATGCAACGTGACGCACATCTTTTTCTGAGCCATCCGCAGTCAACATCTGCTCAATGCTGTCCAAAAACGCCCGGCGATTGAGTGCTCCAGTGAGAGGATCATGTCGTGCACTTGTTTTGGCTTGCTGTCTCAACTCTTCGCGCTCGCGTTCCATAGCCCGCAAATGGCGCCCTTGAATGATCACAGAAAAAAGCAACGCAAAGGTCAGCAGAAGGGCAAGAACAGCGAGCTCATCCAACTCCCAATCTTCATGGGCCCGACTGTACTCATAAAACGCTTCAAACAGGTCTAATTCACCTAAAATCGGCCACAGCACCAAGGCGAGCAGAAAAATCCCGATGTGGGCTATATGATGCCTACGGATCTTTGCCTTGAGCCGTGTCAGTACCTGCATTAAGCGCCTCGTCCTTTAGATAAAACACTGTTTTACAACGATTCTTAACCAAGCGTTAACGGATTGATGGACAAGGATTAGTTTTCCAATCAAACTAATCCGCCAATTTGATCAAACAAACAATACGCTCTGAAATTTCGGACACATCGTCTTGATCAAATGCTATTCCAAATGCGCCATTTTATTGGGCACACCATTAACGGATACCTTCATTTTTGCACAAGAACAGATTTCTGTCCAAATTGAAGGCTTTCGTCAAAACTTCACTTTCCCTCGTCACTTTAACGACGTATCAGCGCACATCCAAGCCTCCTCACGGTGAGTTTTTCTTTGACTGAGAACTAACCGCATGACACAAAACAAAAAATGGAGCCATCATGGATTGGGATAAACTCAGGATCTTTCATGCGGTAGCTGATGCAGGCAGTCTGACCCACGCGGGCGACGTGCTGCACCTGTCTCAATCTGCCGTGTCGCGTCAAATTCGGGCGCTTGAAGAAAGCCTGAACACAACCCTATTCCACCGCCATGCGCGCGGCCTGATCCTGACGGAACAAGGTGAGCTGCTGTTTGACGCAACCACCGCAATGAACAAACGTCTGGACGCCGCCTCCGCCCGTATCCGTGACAGCGAAGAAGAAGTCTTTGGTGAACTGCGCGTCACCACCACCATCGGTTTTGGCACCCTCTGGCTGGCGCCGCGCCTGGCAAAGCTTTACGAACAATATCCCGACCTCAACATCGACCTGATGCTTGAAGAAAAGGTCCTGGACCTGCCCATGCGCGAAGCCGATGTCGCCATCCGCATGAAAGAACCCAGTCAGGCAGACCTCATTCGCAAACGGTTGATGAGCGTGCGCATGCGCCTTTATGCCTCGCCCAGCTATCTGGAAAAACATGGCGAACCAAAGACACTCAAAGAGCTCACCAACCACCGCCTGATCTGCCAGAATGTAACGTCGGAACAGGTCGGTGCAGGTGCGAGTTTTGTCACCAGCCTTCTGGCAAATGACATCACCAAGATGCTCTACGTGAACAACTACTTTGGCGTGCTCCAGGCGGTCAGCCACGATCTCGGCATTGGCGTTTTGCCGGACTATCTGATGCAGGATTTCCCTGATTTGGTGCGCATTGGCACCGAAATTGAATCCGCCGAAGTTCCAGTATACTTGGCCTTTCCGGAAGAATTGCGCCAATCCAAACGCATTGCGGCCTTCCGGGACTTCGTACAAGAAGAGATCATTCTGCACCGCAAGCAATTGCGGGAAAAAGACATTTCTTAAGCTATGCAATGCGCGCATAGCGGGCATGACATGCCTGCGACAGAATATCTCTTGAAGGTTCACAACCTGACTACTAATTCATCTCTCGAAGGCGTTGATTGCTTATACGCTCAGCGCTTTCACCTCCCTGTTGGACTAAGGCCGAGCTTATAGCTCGGCCCTTTTTTTGCCATTTCAGAACCTGAAATCAGCGCTCTTGCCTTCCAGAGTAAGGCGAACACACCTTGACCTGCTCACGTAAAAGTCATCTCCTATGGTTAATCATTTTTTGACCGTAGAGTTCCTTATGAGACATATCGTTTCGAGCATTCTTCTGGCGCTGTCATTATGCGTCGTTGCAATGACCTCGGCGCAGGCCCAGGGCCTGCCCACCACCACACCCTCCGGCTCCAGCGCCCCCGAGGCGGTTGAGATCAACCCCGAAGAAATGACCACAGAGGCAATCAACGCCATGGTCGCGCGCATGTCGGACGACGAAGTCCGCGCAGTGCTGCTGGATCGGCTCGACGCCGTCGCTGCGGCGCAAGCCGAAGAAGCAGCCCCAAAGTCGCTTATCGATCGTGCAACCGCACTGTGGCAGGCCTTTTCCCAACCGCTTCTGGATGCCGTGCGTAAACTACCGGGTCTGGTGCCCGCACAGATCACAGCCTTTCAAAACTTCGGCGACACCTATGGCGGCTTTGGTGGCGTGCTCACCCTCTTTGGCCTGACAGCCCTTTTGCTGGCTGTGGGTCTTGGTGTCGAATACGCCGTGCGCACCTGGTTGATCAAAGTCCGCAATCCGGAACCTGCCGAGTCCGGTGCGACCCTACGCGAGTCCGTAACTTTCCTCTTCAAACGCTTCCTGCGTGAGATTTTTGGACTGGTGATCTTCTACATCACCGTCCGAACACTTGGGCGCACCTTCCTGGACGCACAATCAGTGACCTTTGTGGCCCCGTTTATCGGCTACATGATCTGGATGCCGCGCATCGCCGCCGCCTTCTCCCGCTTCCTTATGGCCCCCAGCCGTCCGGACCTGCGTTTGGTGAACGTGAATGACCATTGGGCCAGCTTCATCCACCGCCACATCATTGGCATCGTCATTCTCGGCGGAGCCACCATCTTTGTGGTCGACTTCAACGTCATTAACGGCGTGCCGGCCGGTGAGACCCGCATCGGGTTCTGGATCGATAGCATGGTCTATGTCTACATCGCCTATGTTGCCTGGACCGCGCGCGAAGGTCTCAGTGATATGATGCGCGGGGATGATCCGGATCGCACCGAGTTCGACGAAGCGGTAGCGCGCCTGTATCCTTACTTCGCCATGGGCGTGGCCGGGGCCACCTGGGTGCTGGTCTCCACACTGATCGGCCTCGGCAAAGTCCACCTCCTGCTGGGTGGCGCACATTACACCACCATGTTCTGGCTGCTGATCGCCCCGGTGATCGACACCGGCATCCGCGGCCTTGTCCGTCACCTCGTGCCGCCGATGCAGGGCGAAGGCCAAGTGGCACATGACGCCTATATTGCCACCAAACGCAGCTACGTACGCATTGGCCGCGTGATCGCCGTGGGCGCAGTGCTTGTCATCATCACCCGCACTTGGAACGTGTCTTTGTTGAGCCTGCTGCAAGAAGGCGCAGGCATTGGCGACAACCTCTTCAGCTTCGCCATGACCGCGATTGTCGGCTACGTCGTCTACGAGGGCGTGAGCCTCTACATCAACCGCCGTCTGGCGGCAGAGATGACGGCCCTTGGCATGTCTCAGGAAGACGCCGACAACGAAATGGGCGGCGGCGGCGGCTCTCGCCTCTCCACCGTCCTGCCGCTTGCGCTGGTCACAGCCCAAGGCGCGATCATCGTGGTCTTCACGCTCTTAGCCATTGGCAATCTGGGCGTCGACATCACACCGCTCTTGGCCGGTGCCGGTATCGCCGGTCTGGCGATCGGTTTCGGCGCACAGAAGCTGGTGACAGATGTGGTCTCCGGCGTGTTCTTCCTTGTGGATGACGCCTTCCGCGTTGGCGAATATGTCGAGATCGAAGGCACCATGGGCGCGGTTGAGAAAATCTCGATCCGCTCCATGCAGCTGCGCCACCACCGTGGCCCGGTGCACACCATCCCCTATGGCGAAATCCCCAAGCTCACCAACTACTCCCGTGACTGGGTGATCATGAAGCTCAAATTCACCGTGCCGTTTGACACCAATCCAAACCAGGTGAAAAAGATCTTCAAAAAGATCGGTCAGGAGATGCTGCAAGAGGAGCTCTACAAGGACGACTTCCTGCAGCCGTTCAAATCGCAAGGTGTGTTTGACTTTGACGACGTGGGCATGATCATCCGTGGTAAATTCATGGCCAAACCCGGCAAGCAGTTCATGATCCGCAAAGAGATCTACAACCGCGTTAAAGCCGAGTTCAACGCCGCTGGCATCGACTTCGCTCGCCGCGAAGTGCGCGTTGCTTTGCCAGAAGCGGCCAACGATCTGCCCGAGGCTGAGAAAACTGCTTTGACAGCCGCAGCGGCCGCCGCTGCCCAGCAACAAGAAGAGCAAGCCGCCGCAGCCCCTGCAAAAGGGCCGGATTGATCCGGCCCGATAAAGGACAGACCATGACGGCACTTTTTGCCACCACACGCAAAGCAGCCGCCCGGATATTTCCGGGCGCTGCGCTTTTTACCCTCCTGACGCTCGCACCTGTTCAGGCGGACCCGCTTAGCAACGACATGCTCAACGAAAGCCTGGATGACGCCCGCGAGCAGGAAACCCCACTGGGCTTTGGCAATGGCTCAGTGGTGGTCGCGCCCGTACCATTCAAAAACGTCCTTATCGGCGCCGGGCTGGTTCTGGGCGGCGGCTATCTCTTCAATATCGACGAAGGCAGCGACACCTCCATCATTGGATTGGGGGCTATGCGCTCTGACAACGGGACCAACGCCTATGGCCTCGGTGGCAAGTTTGTCTGGGATCAAAACCGCTGGCAGCTCAGCGCAAGCCTAGGACAAGCCGAAGGATTTTATGACCTCTACGTTGGCGGCATCCCGGTGCCTGTGCGCCAGACCGGCGACATTGTGAATGTAAGCGTGTTGCGCGGCGTCACCCCTGAGATCCTCTTTGGCGCCTCCATGCGGTATCTAGACACCACCTTGGGCTATGATGGCCCCGGAAGCGGCCTGCCAGCGCTCCCCGAAGGCCAGCTCGAAGTGGGCACCTTCAGTCTTCTGGCCAAATGGGACACCCGGGACGACGACTTCTCCGCCCGCTCCGGTCACCTGCTTGACGGCGCCCTGACCTACGGCCAAATCCTCAACAGCAACAGCCGCGATTTCAGCAAAGCGGTCCTGACCTATAATCACTACCTGCCGCTGGGAGATCACAACAGCCTCGCCGCGCGTTTTGCCGCCTGCGCAAGCAGCGACGACACCCCATTCTTTGACCAATGCTCTCTAGGCGGCACCGATGGCTTCCGCGGCTTCAGCCCAACCGAATTCCTCAACGACGCCCTGCTGTCTGCGCAAGCCGAATACCGCCACCAGTTCAGCAACCGCTTCTCAGGCGTGGCCTTTGCCGGTTTGGGCAACACCGGAAGCAGCTTTGGCAATCTCCGCGACACCGATGTCCGCTATGCCGGCGGGCTTGGACTACGCTTCCAGCTCTCCAAAAAATTCAAAGCCGTCTTCTCTGTCGACGTGTCCTACAACGACCGCGAAGAGGACCTTCTCTACATCTATGTAGGCCAACGCTTCTAGTCAGGCGTTATAAGGCTTCCCCTTTTGCCCTCCCTGCCCTAAAAGCCCCCCAAATGCTGTTTATTTGGGGACTCTCGCGACATGCAGGAACCGGCCATCACCACCGATCTCATCGAAGCTCATGGACTGAAGCCTGACGAATACAACCTGATCCTGGAGATCATTGGCCGCGAGCCAACCTTCACAGAGCTGGGTATTTTCTCCGCCATGTGGAACGAGCACTGCTCGTACAAATCCTCAAAAAAATGGCTGCGCACCCTTCCAACCGATGGCCCGCAAGTGATCTGTGGCCCGGGCGAAAACGCCGGTATCGTGGACATTGGCGACGGCGATGCTGTTGTTTTCAAAATGGAAAGCCACAACCACCCGTCCTACATCGAACCTTACCAAGGTGCCGCCACCGGTGTTGGCGGCATTTTGCGTGATGTCTTCACCATGGGCGCGCGCCCGGTGGCCGCGATGAACTCGCTCTCCTTTGGTGAACCAGACCACCACAAAACCACACAGCTGGTGAACGGCGTGGTCGAAGGCGTTGGCGGCTACGGCAACTGTTTTGGCGTGCCCACCGTGGGCGGCGAAGTCCGCTTCCACCCGGCCTACAACGGCAACTGTCTTGTAAACGCATTTGCAGCCGGTTTGGCCAAAACTGACAGCATCTTCTACTCCGCCGCTTCCGGCGTCGGCATGCCGGTGGTCTACCTCGGCGCCAAAACCGGCCGGGACGGCGTCGGCGGCGCAACCATGGCCTCTGCCGAATTTGACGACACCATCGAAGAAAAACGCCCCACCGTTCAGGTTGGCGACCCCTTCACAGAAAAACGCCTGATGGAAGCCACACTGGAGCTGATGCAGACCGGCGCGGTGATCTCGATCCAAGACATGGGCGCCGCAGGCCTGACCTGCTCCGCCGTAGAAATGGGCGACAAAGGCAAACTGGGCGTGAAGCTCAACCTCGAAGACGTGCCACAGCGCGAAGACAACATGACAGCTTATGAAATGATGCTGTCGGAGTCTCAGGAGCGCATGCTCATGGTTCTGAAACCAGAGCTGGAAGCCGAAGCCCGCGCCGTCTTTGAAAAGTGGGACCTCGACTTCGCCATCGTTGGCGAAACCATCGCCGAAGACCGCTTCCTGATCCTGCACAACGGCGAAGTCAAAGCGGACCTGCCGCTGTCTCCTCTGTCTGGCCGCGCGCCAGAATATGACCGGCCATGGGTGGAAACTCCAGCAGCAGAAGAGCTTGGCGATGTGCCATCCATCGACGCCATCGACGGTTTGAAAGCCCTGATCTCTTCCCCGAACTACGCGGGCAAACAGTGGGTCTATGAGCAATATGACACCACCGTCATGGGCGACACCGCCCAGCGTCCCGGCATGGGCTCCGGCGTGATCCGCGTGCACGGCACCGACAAAAAGCTGGCCTTCACTTCTGATGTGACCCCACGCTACGTGAAAGCCAACCCAACCGAGGGTGGCAAACAGGCCGTGGCCGAAGCGTTCCGCAACCTGTCCGCTGTAGGTGCTAAGCCTCTGGCAACCACTGACAACCTGAACTTCGGCAACCCCGAAAAGCCGGAAATCATGGGCCAGTTTGTGGGCGCAATCAAAGGCATCGGTGAAGCAGTTGCCGCGCTCGATATGCCTATCGTGTCCGGCAACGTTTCGCTCTACAACGAGACCGACGGCTCCGCCATTCTGCCGACCCCAACAATTGGCGCTGTCGGCCTGATTGCCGCTGGCGAAGAGCCGATCCTTGGCGAAGCGCGTGACGGCCATGTTGCTTTGCTGATCGGTGAAACCAATGGCCACCTCGGCCAATCTGCGCTGCTCGCAGAAGTCTTCAACCGCGAGGAAGGCGACGCGCCACATGTGAACCTCGAAGAGGAACGCAAAAACGGCGAGTTCATCCGCAACAACCGCGATTGGATCAAAGCCTGCACCGACCTCGCAGACGGCGGTCTGGCCCTGGCGGCCTTTGAAATGGCCGAAGCCGCAGGCGTAGGTGTTCAGATCGACATGGACGACACCCCAACCCTGTTTGGCGAAGATCAAGCGCGCTACTTGGTAGCCTGCAACTTCGATCAGGCTGAAGCGCTGATGATCAACGCACAAAAGGCTGGCGTTTCAATCACTTCCGTTGGGAAGTTCACCGGTGACAGCGTGAAGTTCGGCACCTCCGAGGCCTCTCTGGAGGAGCTCTCTGCCACCTTCCGCAGCAGCTTTACCGCCGCAGTTGCCTAACCCATGAAATCCAACGCGCCGATCTTCTACATCCTGTCGCAGATCGGCGTGTTTTGCATCGCCTACACGCTGCTTTTGGCGTCCCACCGAACGTCATTTGCCGTTGATTTCTGCGCGACCGATTACGCCCACAAAACCGCGATGAACTTTGCAAAGGTCGCGATCTTTGGCGCCCTCATTCATGCGCCGGGTGTCATCGTCGCCCATAGGTTCGCTGAAATCTCCTGGAACGTCGCAGCGCTCCCGTTGATCTGCGCCTTCGGGTTCATCGCTGCGCATTACGCCAATGATTTCCTCATTGGTCAAAACGGCCATTTCCCCTGTGAAACCGGCTTTGCCAAATCCGACATGCGCTCAATTTTTCGGCCAATGTGGTCCCATGACCTCTTGTCATGGCTGGCCCTTGGCGTGGCCTATTGCTGGGGCCTGACCTCCTTGTTAGTGCTCTACAAAACCTCCAAGGTACCCTCAGACCTCTACGAAGACTGACGCAGGCCTATTGCCATGACCCCGCCCGTCTCCTTGCCCAACCTCACCGATGACTGCAGCCAGTGCGCCGCGCTCTGTTGTGTCGCCTACCCGTTTGACGCCGACGAAGACTTCGCCCTGCTCAAGCGCGCCGACACGCCCTGCCCCAATCTCTCCGACAGTTGCCTCAACTGCGCGATCCACGACGATCTCCTGCCCAAAGGATTTGGCGGCTGTGTGGCCTACCAATGCGCCGGGGCCGGCCAGCGGGTGACACAAGAGCTGTTTGACAGCGAAACCTGGCGTGACGACCCCGATCTTCTGGAACACATGACCTACGCCCTGCGTGTCCTGCGCCCCATCCACGAAGCCCTGCTGCTCCTGCAAGAGGCCAGCCACCTGCCCGTTCCAGAAAGCGCCAAACGCCAAGGGCAGTTCTTAATGGCCGCGCTTTGCCCAGAAGATCCAAAGTCGGTGCATGATTTTGAGGACCCCGAGGTACAAGACGCCCTCGCCGACGTGCCCGCCTACCTGCAATCCCTTGCGACCTTCCTCTAGGTTCAGACCCACGAATTCGCCTTGCAGACCCGCAGCCAGCGACCTACATTTTTGAGCAACGACACAAAGGAATAGCTCACAATGCCAATGACCGCTCACGAAATCGAGGAACTCCTGCGCGAGACTTTCCCGGACGCCGACATTCAGGTTGGCGGCACCGACGGCGTGCATATGTCCGCGATGGTGATTGACGAAAGCTTCCGCGGCAAAAACCGCGTGCAACAACAACGCGCTGTCTACGCCGCCCTCAAAGGCAAAATGGACGGCCCGTCTGGCGAACTACACGCGCTGGCGCTGACCACCAAGGCACCCGAGTAATCCACCATGAACCTCTTCATCGCCTTCCTGATTATTGCCATCTGCGCCATGACCGCGCTGGTGGCCTGGGTGGCGCGGGACCGCAGTCCGCTGGTCGAAGAAGAGGATGACCCAGACCACCATGTCCTGCGCTCGGATTATCAATCCGGCATGGGGGGCGGATCTGTCACAACATGGAAAGTGCCCAAAGACCCGGACGCCTACGCGCGTCTCTTTGTGCCAAAAGACAAAGACTAGCCACCTGCAGGGGACGCGAACAGGCCCTGCAATTGGCAAACCCCTCACGCTTCCTTATATGGAAGCCAACCACATCGGCAGCCCGCCAAAAGGAAACGCAAATGACCGACGTCAAAGACCGCATCGACGAGATTGTAAAAGCCAACGACATGGTGCTCTTTATGAAAGGCACCAAGGACATGCCGCAATGTGGCTTCTCCTCCCGCGTTGCCGGCGTACTGAACTACATGGCGGTGGATTACGCCGACGTGAACGTGCTCGCGGACGAAGAAATCCGCCAGGGAATCAAGGACTACTCCGACTGGCCCACCATCCCACAGCTCTACGTCAAAGGCGAATTTGTCGGCGGCTGCGACATCGTCACTGAAATGACCCTGTCTGGCGAACTCGACACGCTGTTCACCGACAACGGCGTGGCGTTTGACAAAGACGCGGCCGACAAAATTCGCGAAGCCAACGCATAAGCTTCACGCGATAACCCATTAAAAAGCCCCGCCAAATTGGCGGGGCTTTGTTGTTCTTCGTTGAGAAAAAATGCGAGTTAGCCCGCCGCCTTCTCTTCCACCAAATCCGCCAGGCTTTCCGCCCGCGCCGCCATCTCGGCCAGCGTCTGCGTCACTTCCTCCGGAATGGTGGGCACTTCCACCTTCTCTGGCTCCGCCTTGGGCGCCTCATGCAGCGCCTGAATTTCCTTGTCACGCGCGGCAATTTTGGCTTCCGCATCGCGCAGCTGATCTTCTAGACCGGCGGTCTTGTCCGCCAGCATCAGGCCAGACATCAGCAACATCCGAGCCTCGGGAATACGTCCCGCTTGGCCCACAAGCACCCGCGCCTGCTCATCCAGCATCTGGGCCGCTGCGCGCAGAAAATGTTGTTCACCTTCCTGACAGGCGACTTCAAAAACGCGACCGCCAATTTCAATCTGTACTTCAGGCATCAGGCGTCTCCCGTTTCTTTGGTTTCTTCACCGGCATCTTCTAAAGGCTCAAGCGTCTCTTCGCTGCCGCTCTCAGCACCCGGCTCAGGCATGTCGGCATCCGCTTCTGGCGCCACGACCATGCCCTGCACCAACGGACGCAGCTCCGCCAAAATAATCGCCGTTTCGGCGTTCTCCGCTTCGCGCAGGGCTGACAGCGTATCCAGATCCGCCTTTAACGCTTCATTGATCGCTGACGGATCCACCATGCCGTCTTTTTCAACTTGCTCGCGCAACACTTGGTTCGCAGCCCGCTCTCGCCGCGCCATTTGGCGCAACCGGCGCAAACGCTTGGCCAGCTCTTCCAGCATCTCGCGCTGCTCTGCGTCACCGTCAGAGCGCGCCTCTGGTGCCTCTGCCGCACCGCCGTCTTCTGCCACATCCGCGGCGGCCGCAGCTGCCGTCTCTGCCGCCTCGGCCCGCGCTTCCGCCGTGGTCAGCGCCGCCGTGGCTTCATCCGCCTTGCCTTCTGCCGCTTTCAGCGCCTCTTCCGCGTCTGATTTGGCGGCCTGCGCCGCACTCAACTCTTCTTCCAGCTCAGTTTGCCGCGCGGTCAAGGCCCGCACGCGTTCTTCCATCTGGGCAGTCACCAGCGCTTCATTTTCCAAGGCCCGCCGCAAGGCTTGCACGTCTTCGCCTTCTTCCGGCTCAGAGGCTGATGCCTGCATCCCGTCTACGCCCCGCGCAATGCGTTCTAGCGCCGCCGTCAGCCTGCCTTCCAATTCGCTGATGTCGCTCATATGCCTCGTCCTTTCCGGTCCGGTTCTTGGTGACCCGCGTTCTTCTTGCGCGCCTGCCCTTATTAACGAATCAAAGAACGACGCTCAATGCCCTGATATTAGCGACTGAAATAGGAAAATGCGCCCCTATTCCGCGAGAAATCGCCGAGAACAAAGGGCGGATTTTAACCGCTAACAACCCTTGTTAGCTTGCTATTAACCACGAAACTGATATTGACCCGGCAACCCAACCTCTTAACCGAAGGAGCGCATCCGTGGACATCGCCGCACTGCGTGAAAAGAACCCAGAACATTGGATGAAAGCCGCCGCCATCCGCGCCCTGACGCTGGATGCCGTTGCCGCCGCAAACTCCGGTCACTCCGGCATGCCAATGGGCATGGCTGACGTGGCCACCGTGCTGTTTGAAAAGCACATGAAATTTGATGTCGCTGCGCCGAACTGGCCAGACCGCGACCGTTTCATCCTGTCCGCAGGCCACGGCTCGATGTTGATCTACTCCCTGCTCTATCTCATGGGCGACAAGCAGGTCACCCACGAGCAGGTGAAGAACTTCCGTCAGTCCGGCGCTCTGACCGCAGGCCACCCGGAAAACTTCCTGATCGACGCAGTGGAGACCACCACCGGCCCGCTGGGTCAGGGCATCGCCAACGCCGTGGGGTTTGCCATGGCCGAAGAAATCCAGCGCGCCCAATACGGCCGCAAGCTGGTGGACCACTACACCTATGTGATTGCCGGTGACGGCTGCCTGATGGAAGGCATCTCCCAAGAGGCCATCGGCCTTGCCGGTCGTCATTCTCTGGGCCACCTGATTGTGCTCTGGGACAACAACAACATCACCATCGACGGCACCGTAGAGCTGTCTGACCGCACCGATCAGGTCAAACGCTTCAAAGCCTCCGGCTGGCACGTGCTGGAGATCGACGGCCACGATCCTGAAGCGATCGACGCCGCGATTGAAGCCGCCAAAAAGACCAAAAAGCCGTCGATGATTGCCTGCAAAACGCACATCGCCATTGGCCACGCCGCGCAAGACACCTCCAAAGGTCACGGTGCATTGACCGATGCGGATCAGATGAAAGCCGCCAAAGAAGGCTACGGCTGGACCTCTGCCCCGTTTGAAGTTCCAGCGGACATCAAAGCGCAGTGGGAGGCCATCGGTTCCCGCGGTGCCGCGGATCGCGAGGCCTGGGAAGGCCGCTTTGCCGAAGCCTCCAAGCAGAAGCAGGACCGTTTCAACCGTGCCTACGCTCTGGACGCCCCAAACAAGCTGTCTGCGACCATCAAGGCGCTGAAAAAACAGGCGTCTGAGGATCAGCCAACTGTGGCGACCCGGAAGTCCTCCGAAATGGCGCTGGCCGCGATCAACCCGATCATGCCAGAAACCGTGGGCGGCTCCGCCGACCTGACCGGCTCCAACAACACCAAGACCGGCGATCTCGGCGTATTTGACACCGACAACCGCAAAGGCCGCTACGTCTACTGGGGCATCCGTGAGCACGGCATGGCCGCTGCGATGAACGGCATGGCACTGCACGGTGGTATCCGCCCCTACGGCGGCACCTTCTTCTGCTTCACCGACTACGCGCGCCCGTCCATGCGTCTGGCCGCCCTGTCCAAAATCCCAACCGTGTTTGTCATGACCCATGACTCCATCGGCGTGGGCGAAGACGGCCCAACCCACCAGCCGGTGGAGCATCTGGCGATCTGCCGCGCGACACCAAACACCTATGTGTTCCGTCCCGCCGACACCGTGGAAACCGCCGAGGCCTGGGAAATTGCCCTGACCGCCAAGGAAACCCCATCGGTGCTGGCCCTGACCCGTCAGAACCTGCCCACCGTGCGGACCGAGCACAAGCTCAAGAACCTCACCGCCCAGGGCGCCTATGTTCTGGCCGAAGCGACCGGCAAACGTCAGGCCATCCTGATCGCCACCGGCTCTGAGGTTTCCACCGCGATGGAGGCCAAAAAGCTGCTTGAGGCCGAAGGCATCGGCACCCGCGTGGTCTCCATGCCCTGTATGGAACTCTTCGCCGCGCAAGACGAAGCCTACCGTCGCAAAGTGCTGCCAGCTGGCGCCGCTGTGCGTGTCGGTGTCGAAGCCGCCGTGCGCAACGGCGGCTGGGACCAGTGGCTGCTGGGTGAACGTGCTCGCGCGGGCAAATCCGACTTTGTGGGTATGGACAGCTTCGGCGCCTCCGCCCCGGCCGGTGAGCTGTTCGAGAAATTCGGCATCACCGCAGCCAACGTCGCTCAGAAGGTCAAAGACCTGCTGTAAGATCGACACATACCCCATTGAAAAGGCGCCTCATTTTGGGGCGCCTTTTTTACACCTCGGCAAGTCAACCGCCGATAAATCTTCAAAACAGCTTTGTCTCTCGCATAGAATCGCGCTGCTCCTGACGCGCAAACCAATTTGACAACGAAGCATACTCCTTACGCCATTCAGGGTGGTATCTGTGGAAATCCATCAGCCCCAGTGCCGCTGCCAAAGCAAGGCTTCTAAAGACAGGGAATTCCGGTATGCGCCCCCCATCGGCTTCGCCATCTAGAAACTCCAAGCACCGAACGGAACGGTCCATCTCCACTTGGATCAGAAAGTCTGAGCGGCCTCCTTCTGAGCGCCTGTTTTCGCGAACCCAGCTTGCAATACCATCCAGGAATCCAAGTATTTGGCCTTCCTGACATAGCTCCTCCCAACCATTGCTCGGTTCTTGACAAAAAGCGTCCAAATTTGATTTAGCCACCAAATAGGCAAAGACATTTTTTGCTTCTGTAACGACAAAATCACCGTCAACCAAGGTAGGCACTCTGCCAACCGGGCTATACTCCAAAACCGGGTTGTCCGGCTCCCGGTTCGCCGCAAGCAACTCGGATACTTTAGACTTAAGCCCACTTTCGCGAAGCGCCAGACGCGCAATACGCGCAAATGGGGAGTTTTGGGAATAAAACAGTTTCATAAATTCAAATTTCCATCAATGGCGGTTCTTACTCAGTCTACCCGGGGCCGATTTGGGACGTGAAGAGCACACAAGCCAGAAAACCGCCAATGCATCACCTTTCCAACCTAAAACCTACCCCAATTCCCCCTATCCTTACCCTCCGTAACCCACTATGTGGCTGGGAACACTTCCCACGACAGGACCACCCATGCTCGCCACATTCCTAAAGCGCTGCCTTCTGGTCCTCACCGGCCCGTTCATTTTCCTGTTTGTGGCCTTCATCCCCACAGTCTGTGGCAAACGCCCCGGCTTTCGCGGCTGGTTCTGGCGCACAGTGTCGCGCTGCTGCTCCTGGCTGCTGTGGTTCCTTGACGTGAAAGTCGACATCTCCGACGCCGCCGTTGAAGCCCTGCGCACCGACAGCAACTCCATCATTGCCGTAAACCACCGCAGCCATCTGGATGGCTTTTCTATGCTGCACGTGATCCCGGACGAGAAATGGGTGACCTTTGGCGCCAAAAAGGAACTCTGCGAAGCTGCCCTCTTGAAACGCGGCTTCGAAGGTGCCGGCCTGTTGAAAATCGACCGTCAAAAGGGGCGCGACGCGCTGTCTTCGCTGACCGACGCCATCGCCGCAATGCCGGAGCGCCGCTCGCCTATCCTGTTTGTCGAAGGCACCCGCGCCACCAAGCCGGGCCTCGCCCCATTCAAAGCCGGCGCCGTGCTCATCGCGCAAAAAACCGGCCGTGCCGTGCGCCCCTTTGTGATCAGCCACTCCGACAAACTCCTACCACGCGGCAAATTCTTCCCGTTCAAAGGCATCATACACATCGACGTACTCGACCAGATGCACTTTGACGCCGAGGAAAACACCGACACTGCCGTCGCCCGTCTGCGCAGCGCCATGGCCGCCGCCTATGACGCGCAAACCGGCGAAACGACCAAACCTGCCTAATATCAAGGCCCGATCCGCATTATTGCCCTGCCGCCTTTGGTCGCGCTCGCAAAAAGACCAAAACACGCGTACAACTCTGGGTATGGATACTGAGTTTGAGCGTTTTCTCACGGATATTTCTGACGCCTTTATTGATCGCAAGTTTGATCAATGGCGTGATCGCTTGATCCTGCCGTTCTCATTGGTCACCAAACTCAAGCCGATCGTCTTAGCGACCGAAGACGCAGTGCGGGACAGCTTTCATCAATACCTGGTCGCGGCCAAAATGATGAACTTGGATCTCATCGACCGTGTCCCAATCTCGCTTGAGGCATGTCCCGACGGCACCTGGCTCGGCACCTTCCGCACCCGCATGCTCAGCGGTGCCCACCTGGCCACCGCGCCCTACACGTCCACTGCCCTGCTGCACAACGCCGAGGGACGTTTCCGCATGTCCTCGATGCTCAACGCCAGAGGGCATCAAGATTGGACTGGCGTCGAAGACACGTAAATCCCCGCCCTTTGTGTCGGACGGCAAAGGACCACCTCAAATCAACCGTCGCAGCCGCGGTCCAGTTTCCACAAACCCTTGAGCCTCATAAAACGCCAAGGTCCGATGCCATTGCGGCTGCGCTGGCGCGCCAACCTCCAGCCGCTTCCAGCCGCGCGCAACACCTTCTTCCTGCGCCGCCGCCAATAACGTCGCTGCCACGCCCTGCGACCGGAACGCCGGCGTCACATAGAGCTCGGAAATCTCGCCAAATACGCCCCCGGCATAAATCGCGGCACATTCATGTAGGGTGATCACCCCCACAGGCGTCCCGTCTTGAGCGGCCACAAACGCGGTAATTTGCCCGCGCTGCAATAGCGCCTCTGCCGCGGCAGACACCGCCGCACGGTCAATGTCGTCGCTCCCGGACAGCTCTTGCAAAAGAGCACAGACAAACCCCGCCACCACGGCCGCATCTTTCTGCGCCGCCTTCCTTACCTCAACACCCATACTTCAATATCTCATCTGCTAAAATTTGATCAAATCAAACCCAATCGCGGTGAACGTTCAAACCAAAATCTCAAAAATTTAGGCCGCCACAAAAAACGGATGCATTAATGCGCCGCTTTCTTGCCGCTCACCGCCCCCCAGATCGGCGCGATCACCTTGGTTGCCACCGGGATCAGTGCCGCGCCCAACACCAGACCAAACACGCCGTCCAGCGCTGCTTTGGTGGTCCACTCAACAAATCCTTCATAGGCCGCTGGCACCATGTGGCCCGCCGCATAGGCAATGTCGTGAATGTGGTGCCCTAGCCAGCCAAAGCCGAGCTCTTCCATGCCGTGGATCACAATGGAGCCACCGACCCAAAGCATCGCTGCGGTGCCGACAATGGTCAGAAGTTTCATGAAATACGGCATGCCCCGCACCAGCCAACGGCCCAGAGTGCGCGTCATGGACAGACGGCCACCAGCATACATCGCCAGACCCACATCATCCATTTTCACAATCAGCGCGACGGAGCCATAGACCGCCACGGTGATGCCGACCCCGGCCACAGCCAACGTCGCCGCTTCCATCCAGAAATTGCTTTGCGGGATGCCGGACAGGATGATGGTCATGATTTCCGCCGACAGAATGAAATCAGTCTTGATCGCGCCCGCCGCCTTCTTCTCTTCCAGATGCGCCGGATCGTCGACCACCTCTTCCGCGCTGCCATGATGCTCCTCATGCGGCAGGAACGCGTGCAGGACTTTCTCGGCCCCTTCAAAACACAGATACGCCCCGCCTATCATCAGCAGCGGCGAAATCAGCCAGGGTGCAAAATTGGCCAACAGCAAAGCCACCGGCAACAGAATGAGAAGCTTGTTCTTGATCGAGCCTTTGGCGATTTTCCAAATGATTGGCAGCTCGCGCTTGGCTTCAAACCCATGCAAGTACTTTGGCGTCACCGCCGCGTCGTCGATCACCGCCCCCGCCGCTTTGGCACTCGCCTTGGCCGCGCCAGCCGCAACATCGTCAATCGAGGCCGCCGCCACTTTGGCAATCGAGGCCACATCATCCAACAACGCCAGCAAACCGCCTGCCATCTCACGCACTCCTTTTGCCCCTTAGTTGGGGCTGTCTGTCCTGTTGGTTCTTCATGACTCACAACGACAGATTTGCAAAGAGCTGTTGCACAACAAGGCGTTGCGGCGTGCGGTGCGGTCACACTTACGCGCGCAAAAACGCACCGTTCAAAAACAGACGCGATACCGACGTAATACCGACATGATTTTGGGGCTAGATTTTTGGATTAACGCAGCTGCCGCGCGTCAGGCTTTGCCCAACCGCTGCATCAGCGCGTCATTCACCGCTGGCGTCACAAACTGGGACACATCCCCATCCAACCGCGCGATCTCTTTCACCAGTTTCGACGCAATCGCCTGATGTTTCAGATCCGCCATCAGGAACACAGTCTCAATGCTGCTGTCCAGCGCCCGGTTCATACCAACCATTTGATATTCATACTCAAAGTCGGTTACAGCCCGCAGGCCCCGCACAATAATCCGCGCACCCACTTCCTTGGCACAGTCAATCAGCAGGTTCTCAAACGGATGCGCGATAATCTCGGTGCCTGTTTCCGCAGACAGCTTGGCGCACTCACCTTCGATCATCGCCACCCGCTCTTCCAGATCAAACATCGGTCCCTTGTCGCGATTGATGGCAACACCAATCACCAACCGATCGACCAAAACGGCCGCTCGGCGGATAATATCTATATGTCCCAATGTGATAGGGTCAAACGTGCCTGGGTAAAGTGCGGTGCGCATTTCTGCCTCCCCCGGTGGGTCTTGCGGTCCTGCGCGCACGCAACATTATTGCGCAGCCATTTGCAAGGGTTCTTTAAGACATAGGTAGTTCTGCGGACAGGAAACGTCGCGGCACGGGCTCAATGCCCCATGATCATCCCTTGCAGCGCATCTTTCTCCATCGCCACTTCCGACAGCCGCGCCTTGACCGCATCGCCCAAAGAAATAAGGCCCACAAGCTTGTCCTCTTCCACCACCGGCATATGGCGGAACCGCCCTTTGGTCATCTTCTCCAGCACGGACACCGCATCGTCGTTGCGACCACAGGTCACAAGCTCCGTGGTCATGTAATCGTCGACCTTGTCGGACATGCATCCCACGCCGCGTTTGGCCAGCTCCCGCACAATATCGCGCTCCGAAAGGATGCCCGCCAAGGCCTCGCCATCTGGCGACACGACCACGGTCCCTATCCCGTTTTCGGCAAGGATCTTTGCCGCCTCCTCCACCAAGGTTCCCGGCTTAACAGTCAAGACTCCTTCAGAGCCCTTGGACTTGAGAATTTGGTGTACGAGCATGGCGACCTCCGCTTTGAAACAGTTCTTGCGCTCCCCTAAGGATCAGCGTTGCCGTATCCTAAGCACTTGTCAAGTTTGACCTTCTAGGTGGGCCACCTCTTGCCGCATGCCGTCACACAGTGCTTCGGCAAAACGGTTGAGGCGCTCCAACCGCCGATCATCCGCATGGCGGATAAGGTAAAAACTACGGGTCAGACTGATCTCATCATCAAGCACTTTCACCACCCCGCGAGCGGAAGGAATGGCAAAGTCATGCACCACGCCAATTCCGGACCCGACACGCACCCAATTGAACTGCACAGAGGCCGAATTGGACGCCAGACGCACCCGCTCAACCCCGACTTCACTGAGATAGTCCAGCTCTTTGTCAAAGATCATGTCTGGGATGTAGCCCGTCACCACATGGTCCTTCAGATCTTCAACAGATGTGATTTTCGGATGATTTCGGAGATACCACCGCGCTGCAGCCAGATGCAGTTTGTAATCCGTGATTTTCTGCACGGTAAGGCGCCCAGCTGTTGGCGCGCTTACGGCAACCACCAAATCGGCCTCACGGCGGGACAAGTTCACAACCCGAGGAAGCGCCACAATCTGAATATCAAGATCGGGGTTATCCTCCGCAATCCGCGCGCACACCTGCGGCAGAAGGAAATTCGCAACCCCATCCGGCGCGCCGATGCGAATTTGTCCGGACAGGCCGGTGCTCTGCCCGACCATCTCTTCCGTGGCTTCCTGCAAGCTTTGTTCCACCCGAAGCGCGTGGCCCATCAACCGTTGTCCGGCGTCCGTCAACGCATAGCCTGTCGGCGACTTCACAAACAAGGGCGCATCAAACGCGGTTTCCAAGCGCGCCACACGACGGCCAACCGTGGCAGGGTCAACATTTAAACGACGCCCCGCCGCAGACAGGCTTTCCTCCCGCGCCACCGCCAAAAACACCCGAAGGTCATCCCAATGCGCCGCCATGCCGCCCCCACTCATTTTTGCAAAGCTATTTTGAACAGTTGCCTCTTTTCCGGCAATTTTTGCAAGCCTATTCTTTCGCGCAACTGTCATAGGAGGATGCCATGCAAGAGTTGACTCATTTCATCAACGGCGAACACGTCAAAGGGACGTCTGGCCGTTTTGCCGATGTCATGAACCCGGCCACCGGTGAAGTTCAAGCCAAAGTGCCACTCGCCAGCAAAGAAGAGATGGACGCAGCTGTAGCCGCTGCACAAGCGGCACAGCCTGCTTGGGCCGCCGTGAACCCACAGCGTCGCGCCCGCGTGCTGATGAAGTTTGTCGACCTGCTGCACCGCGATATGGACAAGCTGGCTGAAAAGCTGTCGTCCGAGCACGGCAAAACTTTCCCAGACGCCAAAGGCGATATCCAGCGTGGTCTGGAAGTGGCGGAATACTGCATCGCCGCACCACAGATGCTGAAAGGTGAGTACACCGACGCAGCCGGTCCTGGCATCGACATCTACTCTATGCGTCAGCCTCTGGGCGTGACCGCGGGCATCACCCCGTTCAACTTCCCCGCCATGATCCCGATGTGGATGTTTGCGCCAGCAATCGCTTGCGGCAATGCCTTCATCCTGAAACCATCCGAGCGCGACCCATCCGTTCCGCTGATGCTGGCCGAGTTGCTCGAAGAAGCCGGCCTACCAAAAGGCATCATTCAGGTGGTGAACGGCGACAAAGAAGCTGTTGATGCGATCCTCTATGATCCAATCATCCAATCCGTGGGCTTTGTGGGCTCCACCCCAATCGCCGAATACATCTACGGCACCGGCTGTGCGCAGGGTAAGCGCGTGCAGTGCTTCGGCGGCGCAAAAAACCACATGATCATCATGCCAGACGCCGATCTGGACCAAGCCGCCGACGCTCTGGTGGGCGCAGGTTACGGCGCTGCCGGCGAACGCTGCATGGCGATCTCCGTGGCGGTCCCTGTGGGTGAAGAAACCGCAGACAAGCTGCGCGACAAGCTGATCCCACGGATCGAAAAGCTCAAAATCGCGCCTTATACCGCGGGTGACGATGTTGACTACGGCCCGGTTGTGACCGCCGCCGCCAAAGAAAACATCCTGCGTCTGGTCCAGACCGGCGTGGATCAGGGCGCAGACCTCGTGGTCGACGGCCGCGACTTCAGCCTGCAGGGCTATGAGGACGGCTTCTTTGTAGGCCCACACCTCTTTGACAAAGTCACCAAGGACATGGACATCTATAAAACCGAAATCTTCGGTCCAGTCCTCTCCATGGTGCGTGCGCAATCCTATGAGGAAGCGCTCGGTTTGGCGATGGATCACGAGTACGGCAACGGCACCGCGATCTTTACCCGTGACGGCGACACCGCACGCGACTTTGCCAACCGCATCAACATCGGCATGGTCGGTGTGAACGTGCCAATTCCTGTGCCACTGGCCTACCACACCTTTGGCGGCTGGAAGAAATCTGCCTTTGGTGACCTGAACCAGCACGGCCCGGATGCGTTCAAATTCTACACCCGCACCAAAACCGTGACCTCCCGTTGGCCGTCTGGCATCAAAGAAGGCGGCGAGTTCCACTTCAAACAGATGGATTGATCTGGCTCTCTTACCAGACCATGCGAACAAATACGGGCGGCGCTTTGCCGCCCGTTTCTTTTGCCGCGACATCAAACAACTCGGAGACTAAATTCGACGCTCAAAATCTTGCTGGAGGCATTTCGACATCGGTGATGCGCAGTCGCCTACTCCAACGTCGCTTCAGTGACTACTCGCCTATGAAAGCATAGACGCATTTCAAACAGAAATGTCCCAAACAGCCACAGCTTTGCCTCATTTCCTTAACCAAATAGGAACCCTTGATGGCAACGTTACGTCACCCTTTATGACCTAATGGCGAAACTCCGCCATCCTGCTAAAGTTTGATCCAATTCCCGCCTACTTTGGCATAGAATTCCGGCGCGCCTGTTCCTCAGATTAAACCGTGTTTAAACGCTTTCCGCCACAACTCAGACATCGACACAAAGGCGAGACACAGGCAAATGCACCTCAAGATTGCTCAGGTAATTTTTCATGCCGTAACGGTTGTGATCACTTGGGCAGTGCTCTTGACCACACTGCCGAATGTCTCCGGTGCACACTCCGATCACACCACTGAAATTGACCTTTCTAATCACCCGTTTGAGGCGCACAGCAAAGCACCTCTACATGGCGAATGGTGGTTCCACTTTGGACAAAGACTCCAGCCGCAAGAGGCTGCCAAAGCGGCCGCAGCCAATGAAATGAGCACGATTCATGTGCCGTCAGACTGGCAAGAAACGGTCCCTCGCGATGAAGCCAATCCTCACGCCCATGGGTATGGCACGTATGTGCTGAAACTCACGCTTCCTTATTCCCGCTCCACGCCGCTGGCGATTTCTTTTCCACGCGTTGCCGACGCCTATGAAGTGTATTGGGTGCCCGCGGTAGATCTATCCACCGCGGCGCGCATTGGTGGCAGTGGTGCAATGGAGGGGCCAATATCAGCAGCTCACCACTCCCAAGACTATCCTCTCGACCAAGTTGGTGAAGGCTTTTTGGTGGTACAAATCCGCAAAGAGTTGCAAAGCTACGGCGGCATTCTTCGCATTCCCTTCATTGCGGACATGGCCAGCATACAAAGCGGAGCACATTTGAAGCATATCGTCGAAGGCGCGCTGATAGGCATCACGCTTTTCGTGACTGTGCTGAATCTATTTCTGTTCTTTGTCTACCGCAAAGACCCTGCAACCTTGCTGCTCGCGCTTGTGTCCTTCGCATTTCTCATCCGCTCCGTCCTCCTTGCCGGAGTTCTTGAGGTGATTTTCGGCCCGGACATCCGCCCTTTGCGCATTCGGATTGAATACGCCGATATTCTGCTGATCGCCTGGGCAGGCTATGCTTTGCAACAAGCGCTGATCTGGCGACAGATTTCTGAGTTGGGTGGCCCCCTAGTCACGGGAGTCATCGCAATGCTCGGCGGCGCAATTGTGCTGACTGCACCGCTGCCGTTTGTCACTGACCACCTGTCAACCGTACAAGTGTACTGTTTCGCGATTTTCGGCCTCATCCTTTGGACCAGTGCCAAGGCCATTTACGACCGTATCCCCGATGCATGGTTCTACACATTGGGGTGGTTTGTCCCCCTTTTGGCAGGCGTAAACGACATCATCGTCAGCAATACCTATCACGGCGTCTATCTGGTCAATTACGCCTTCGTTCTGTTCATATGTGCCTACAGCCTGAAAGTCGGCCGCCGTGTCACGCACGCCATCAGCCGCGCCGAGGTTCTTGATCAAGAACGGACCGGCTTGTTGCAGTTGCACCAAGACGCGCAAAATGCCGCAAGTCGCGATCCTTTGACCGGTCTCCTCAACCGCAAAGCCTTCGACAGCGAACTGTCGCTGGCCTGGCGGGAGAAAGACTTTTCCGATCAAGGCATATCTCTCGTCCTGTTTGACATCGACCATTTGCAGATCGTGAATGACACCTACGGTCACCCTGCGGGTGACGATGTGCTGCGGTCTGTGGCAGGTTTGGTACAAGCGTCCAACCTGCGCCGTGCTGATCGCGTTTGCCGCTACGGTGGCGAAGAGTTCGTCATGATCCTACCTGACACATCGTGCGACAATGCCCGTGTGGTCGCGGAACGCATGCGCAACCGCATCGCCGCCCTAGCGACCGATTGCACCGGTAACGTCAGCCTGCGAGTCACTGCAAGCTTTGGCATTGCCTGCGCAGATCCCAATTCAGATTTGGACCCAACCGAACTCTTGATGCGCGCGGATGAAGCACTGGATCACGCCAAATCAACAGGACGCAACCGCTCCGTCACATACGCACAGGCGCTTGAAGAGACCGCCGAACCGCCTTCTGACGACATCAAAGCGGCAAGCTAACACCGCGCACACCGGCAAACCTGCAAAACCACTCTGCATAATCGCGGCGTGATAGCGCTATTTTTGCGCCATTCGCACTTTGCATTCCTTGTGCAAGAATGATAATTTAACACACGTTCAATTCGCGGAGGGAGGCTGCGAATGGACCCTCGTGTCCTGCCCTCATCCGCACCCGCTTTGGTATCGGCCCCGCCGACACCGCGATCTTGAAGGATGAGACATGGATTTTGCACTGAGTGAAGAACAGACCCTGATCTTTGATATGGCAAAAGGGTTTGGCGAAGAACACATCGCGCCACACGCCCAAAAGTGGGAATCCGACGGCACCATCCCAAAAGAGCTTTGGCCGCAAATCGCCGAGTTGGGTCTGGGCGGCATCTACGTGTCCGAGGAATACGGCGGCTCCGGCCTGTCCCGTTTGGATGCCACGCTGGTGTTCGAAGCCCTCGCCATGTCCTGCCCCTCCGTTGGCTCCTTCCTGTCGATCCACAACATGTGCGGCGGCATGATCGACAAATTTGGCTCCGAGGAAACCAAGCAGAAATGGCTGCCGGACCTCTGCGCCATGAACAAGGTCTTCTCCTACTGCCTGACCGAGCCCGGCTCTGGCTCCGACGCCGCCGCTCTGAAAACCCGCGCTGAGCGCGACAACGAGGGCTATGTGCTCAACGGCACCAAAGCCTTCATCTCCGGCGGCTCCTACTCCGACGCCTACATTTGCATGGTGCGCACTGGAGAGGACGGCCCCAAAGGCATTTCCACGGTTGTGGTCGAAGACGGCACAGACGGGCTTTCGTTTGGCGCTTTGGAAAAGAAAATGGGATGGCTCAGCCAGCCAACATCCCAGGTCCAGTTTGACGACTGCAAAGTGCCTGCCGACAACCTGATTGGCGAAGAAGGCAAAGGGTTTACCTACGCCATGAACGGTCTGGACGGAGGCCGCCTGAACATTTCCGCCGGTGCTCTGGGGGGCGCACAGAAGGCGCTGGACCTGACCGTGCAATACATGTCCGAGCGCAAAGCCTTTGGCAAATCCATCAACCAGTTCCAGGCCCTGCAGTTCCGCCTCGCGGAGTATGAAACCAAACTGCAAGCCGCCCGCACCTTCCTGCGTCAGGCCGCATGGAAGCTCGACAACGGCGACCACGACGCCACCAAATACTGCGCCATGGCCAAGCTGATGGTCACCGACGTGGCCTTTGACGTCGCCAACGGCTGCTTGCAGTTGCACGGCGGCTATGGCTACCTCGCAGACTACGGCATCGAGAAAATTGTCCGCGACTTGCGCGTGCACCAGATCCTCGAAGGCACCAACGAAATCATGCGCCTGATCATCTCCCGCCAGATGATCACTGCCTAACCACGACCGGGCCGCCCTTCAGGAGCGGCCCTTTTACAAAGACGGAGCGCCCCGCGTGTCTGACATCTCCATCCGCAAAGTCGGTCACACCGGCCGCATCACCTTCACCCGCCCCAAGGCGCTCAACGCCATGTCCTATGATATGTGCGTCGCCATCGAAGACGCGCTAGAAATCTGGGCCACGGACGACGCCGTAAAAATGATCGTCATCGATGCGGAAGGTGAAAAAGCCTTCTGCGCGGGCGGCGACATTGCCGAGCTCTATGACACTGGCACCAAAGGCGACTTTGCCTATGGCCGCAAATTCTGGGCCGACGAATACCGCATGAACGCGAAACTCTTTGAGTTCCCCAAACCGGTGGTCAGCTTCATGCAGGGCTTCACCATGGGCGGCGGTGTCGGCGTTGGCTGTCACGGCTCCCACCGCATTGTGGGTTCCACAAGCCAGATCGCCATGCCCGAATGTGGCATTGGCCTTGTGCCAGACGTGGGCGGCTCCCTAATCCTCGCGCGTGCCCCGGGGCGTCTGGGCGAATACCTCGGCCTCACCGCAGCGCGTCTCAATGCCGCCGATGCCATCTACGCAGGCTTTGCCGATTACTTCATCCCCGAAGACCAATGGCCCGCCCTGATCGCGCAACTCGAGGAGACGGCCGATTACAGTCTGATCGACGCAGCCGCCTCTGAGCCAAATGCTGGCCCGCTCACCACACAACAGGCTGACATCGACGCCAACTTCGGTGGCGAGACCCTCAATGACGTTCTCAACGCGCTGAAGTATTCCGAAAGCGAATTTGCCGCCGGTGCCCTGAAAAAGCTCTCCCGCAACTCGCCAATCGCCATGGGCGCGGCGCTGGAGATCATTCACCGTGTGCGCAGGCGCGACGACATTCGTTACGCGCTGGATCAGGAATACCGGTTCACCTTCCGCGCCATGGAGGATGGCGACTTCCTGGAAGGCATCCGCGCACAAATCATCGACAAAGACCGCAATCCGCAGTGGAAATACAGCTTGGACACCCTGCCCGCCGGCATAGTGACCAAGATGGTCCTGCCGCTTGGTGCGGATGCGCTGACATTTGAAAAGGGAGAGTAGCACCATGAAGATCGGATTTATCGGACTGGGCAATATGGGTGGCCCAATGGCTGCCAACCTTGCAAGAGCGGGCCATGAGGTCACCGGCTTCGACATGGCGGATGTATCCATCGAGGGCGTCACCATGGCCGAAACCGGCGCCGCTGCCGCAACCGGTGCCGACGTGGTCATCACCATGCTGCCCAACGGCCAGATCCTGCGCGCCGTTGCCAAAGACATCATCCCTGTGATGACCAAGGGTGCTGCCTTTGTGGATTGCTCCACTGTCGACGTCGACAGCGCCCGAGCCGTGGCCGAACAAGCCACCGCAGCCGGTCTCCTGCCCGTGGATGCGCCTGTGTCCGGTGGCGTGGGCGGCGCAGCGGGCGGCACGCTGACCTTTATGGCCGGTGGCTCAAAAGAGGCCTTTGCAAAGGCCGACCCTCTGTTTGACATCATGGGCCAAAAGGCGGTGCATTGCGGCGACGCGGGCGCCGGCCAGGCCGCCAAGATCTGCAACAACATGATCCTCGGCGTGACCATGATCGCCACCTGCGAAGCCTTTGCGCTGGCAGACAAACTGGGGCTTGACCGTCAGTCGATGTTTGACGTGGTGTCCACCTCTTCCGGCTACAGCTGGACAATGAACGCCTACTGCCCTGCCCCTGGTGTTGGTCCGCAATCTCCGGCCGATAACGACTACCAGCCAGGCTTTGCCTCTGAGCTGATGCTCAAAGACCTGCGTCTGTCGCAACAGGCCGCCGAAAGCGCCGATGCCGACACCCCAATGGGCCAGGCCGCTGCTGCGCTTTATGAGCAGTTTGTGGAGAATGAAGGCGGGCTTGGTACCGACTTCTCCGCAATGTTGCCACGTTTTGAAAAGCGCGGACGCAGCTAAATCAGGAGCGATAGCGCTTAAAAAAAGGGCCGCGCCGCATCTGGCGCGGCCCTTTTTGTTGTCCCGCGCCTGTTTGACCCCACACAATTTTAATTAATCTTTCCTTACCACAGCCCCGTTCGCGCCACGTTTGCCCGCCAGTTTTGCTCAAGGCGAGGACCCGCAGAGGTCCCGTCACAGGACAAGAGCAGAACGCACTGAGGTAAAGACATGCCAACGGCAACGGAACTGAGCATCGACACAAGCGCCACCGCCACCGCGATGGCCAATGAGATCTTTGGCGACCCAACCCGCATCGTCAGCGCCACCTACACCGGCGACAACCAATCCTCCGGCATTTACACTGGTGCCGACACAACAACTCCGGGCGTCGCGCCTGCCGACAGCGGTGTGATCCTCTCCACCGGTCACGTGGATGACTTTACCAATAGCGACGGCAGCACCAACACCAACCAACGCGCCAATACCTCCACCAACACCTCCGGTGAAGACAACAACGCGTTGTTCAATGCTGCCGCAGGTACCAACACCTTTGATGCCTCCTACCTAACCATCGACTTTAACGGCACCGCCGGTGAACTGCTCACCATCGACTTCGTTTTGTCCTCAGAAGAATACCCGGAATACCTGAGCTACAACGACGCCATCGGCGTCTGGGTCAACGGCGTTGAGGCGCAAATCTCCGTCGGCGACGGTGGCGCCACAGTGGGCAACATCAATGATGCCAACGAGAACATCTACAACGACAACGCTGGGGATCAGTACAACACCGAGATGGACGGCTTTACCGTCACTCTGACCTTTGTCGTACCGCTCCAGGACGGTGTGAACGAACTGGTGATCGGCATCGCCGACGCCACTGACACGCAGTACGACTCCAACCTGCTAATCGCTGGCGGATCGGTGCAGACAGCCATCGTGGCACAAGACGATGACATGCGCATTGCCTTGGGCAACAGCAAGACACTGAATGTGCTTGCCAACGACGATTCCTCCGCCGGCCCTACCCTGACGATCACGCACATCAACGGCATTGCAGTCAGTGCCACCGGCAGCGGCGGTTTGCCAAACAGCGTCACGCTCGCGACCGGCCAAGTGGTCACACTCAACACGGACGGCACCCTCACCGTTGATGCCGATACTGACAACGAGACCGTCTATTTCAACTATACCATCCAGGACTCTGCGGGTGAAACTGACACGGCGCTTGTTGAGATTGAACAGCACACACCTTGTTTCACCGTAGGCACTCTGATCCGCACTTCAGAAGGTGATATACCGGTTGAGCAGCTCAAAGCAGGCATGTTGGTGGACACACTCGACAACGGCTTTCAGCCAATTCAATGGATCGGCCATTCCCATATGCCACCGCGCTATGAGTCTCTGCCCATCCGCATCAAAGCAGGCGTGCTCGACAACGACCGCGACCTGATCGTATCCCCGCAACACCGCGTCTTGCTACAAGGCTATCGCGCTGAACTGCTGTTTGGCTGCGACGAAGTGCTGGTGAAAGCCAAGGATCTTGTGAACGGCCGCGATGTGACCCGTTGCGACACCAACGGCACCATCACCTATTTCCACATTCTGATGCCGCAGCACGAGTTGCTGTATTCAGAAGGCCAATGGTCCGAAAGCTTCCTGCCCGGCCCGATGACCCGCCACAGCTTTGATCCCTTCGCCAACCGCTCCTTGCGGAAAGTCATGCGCGACAGAAACATTAGCTATGAGGACATCGCCGCCCGCCCAAGCCTGCGCAGCTTTGAGGCCACCGCGCTTTTGGCCGCGTAATTTACCACGACCTTGAGGCAGATCAAGTCACATTCCATTTGAGGCATGTATTATTCCCTTGACCTTAGGAGGGAAACACATGCTCAAAAAGAACGTTGGAACCGTAGACAAAATTATGCGGATCGTGATTGGCCTCGCGCTCCTCGCCGGTGCCTTGGCTGGCTACGGCGCCTGGATGTGGATCGGCCTGATCCCTCTCTTCACAGGCCTCCTCGGCAGCTGCCCACTCTACACCGTTTTTGGATTCCGCACTTGTCCACTGGACAACAAGTGATCACGGTCCGGCCATAGCCTCCAACGCCTGGCGCGTCGCGTCATCCACCGGGAACATCATCTCGATACGCAATTCACTGAGGGCAATGTCCTCAGTGGAGCCAAATTGACTGATGGTTGAGAAAAACGACAACTGCATGCCGCCAAACTCGTAGATCGCGGGAATGATCGCAGGTTTGACCCCGTCGACGTCTAATACCGCGGCCCCCAATTTAGCCTCCATCCGGGCGATGCCATCTTCCAACACAGGATCATGGCCATAGTACGCGCTCTCGACCCGCAGCCTCGCAATCATGTGACGGACAACTTCTTCATAGTTTACAAGAGATTGCTCGACACCTTTCACGTCAACCATCATATCAATCAGACTGTCACCAACATTGACATCAAACGCCGCAAGCAGCCGCTCAGCAACTGCGTTCATAGCAACCAAACACCAGTGCCGATCCATCGCAAGCGCTGGGTAAGGCTCGTGTTTCCTGAGGGTCCACTCCATGGCCGTGCGCATAGGTGCCATATCTGCTTCTGACAGATCGCGTTTGGCATAGGCTGGGCTCATACCTGCCGCCGTCAGCATGCGATTGCGCTGCGCAATTGGCACGTCCAGCTCATCACACAGCCGAAGCACCATCCCCCGACTGGGACGCGACCGCCCGGTTTCCAAAAACGAAATGTGCCGTGAGCTCACACCGGCGGACAGCCCGAGATCCAGCTGGCTCACCCGCCGCACCTGTCGCCACTCTTTCAAAACCGCGCCAAACTCCACGCCCATGTCCCGCTCCTCATTGTCCCGACCAGCATAGCCATTCCTTTGCACAAAGCACTTACCTCACAGGTAATTGTTTTGCCTCACCGATCAAACGCAATGTGCCGCCATAACCTCAATGGAGACTGCACATGACACAGGATCGCGTGATCTATCTTTTGAAACTGACGTCTATTGGCACGGTGATTTTTGGTCTTATACCGCTCTTTGCCCTAGCGGCGTCTTACCACGGCATCGTCGGGTGGTTCATGGACCTCACGCATTTGCCGCTGGATGGCGCACAGAGTTTTGGCGGCGATAGCGAAAAAGTCCTTGGCGCAATTGGCGGCGGACTGCTGGTTGGGCTGGGTATGCTGGTGTGGCAAATCACCATTCACGTCTACGCAAAAGATCCGGCCACTGGCGCAAGCATCATCAACTGGGGCGTCTGGAGTTGGTATCTGGTGGACAGCACAGGCTCCATCCTCGCAGGTGCCTGGTTCAACGCCGTGTTAAACACCGGCTTCCTGCTGATGTTTGTGTTACCCATCATGCTTGCGAAACCCCGCCAAACCGTGACGGCCTAAAGAAAACGGGCGGTGGTATAAACAACCACCGCCCGTTTTTCCTATTCTGCGGCCACCTTCTTCTTCGGCACCAGCATGTCTTTCAGGTAGCGCCCCGTATGGCTCGCCGCCACCTTGGCCACCTTCTCCGGCGTGCCTTTGGCAACCACCTTACCGCCGCCATCGCCGCCTTCCGGACCAATGTCGATGATGTGATCTGCGGTTTTCACCACATCCAAATTGTGTTCAATCACCACAACAGTGTTGCCCTGATCAACCAATTCATGCAGCACTTCCAGCAACTTACGCACATCTTCAAAGTGCAGACCCGTGGTTGGCTCATCCAGAATATAGAGCGTACGCCCGGTAGAACGCTTCGCCAGTTCCTTGGACAGTTTCACCCGCTGGGCCTCACCACCAGACAGCGTCGTCGCCTGCTGCCCAACCTTGATATAGCCCAGACCAACACGCATCAGCGCATCCATCTTGTCGCGAATGCTCGGCACCGCTTTGAAGAACTCCTGCGCCTCTTCGACGGTCATATCCAGCACATCGGCAATGCTCTTGCCTTTGAACTGAATTTCCAATGTCTCGCGGTTGTAGCGCGCGCCCTTACAGGTCTCACATTCCACATAAACATCCGGCAGGAAGTGCATCTCGATCTTGATGACCCCGTCGCCTTGACAGGCCTCGCAGCGACCGCCCTTGACGTTGAAGCTAAACCGCCCGGGCTTATAGCCCCGCGCTTTCGCTTCCGGCAAACCAGCAAACCAATCGCGGATTGGCGTAAACGCCCCTGTATAGGTCGCAGGGTTGGACCGCGGCGTGCGCCCAATCGGCCGCTGGTCAATGTCGATCACCTTATCCAGATGCTCCAACCCCTTGATGGTCTCACAGGGCGCTGGCGTCTGCCGCGCGCCGTTCAGACGCATAGAGGCCGTCTTGAACAGGGTCTCAATGGTCAGCGTCGATTTCCCGCCACCTGACACACCTGTCACACAGACAAACTTACCAAGCGGGAAGTCGGCAGTGACCTTCTTCAGGTTGTTGCCCGTGGCCTTCACCACCGTGATCGCCTTGCCATTGCCCTCACGCCGCTCCGTTGGCACCGCAATTTCACGCGCACCCGACAGGTATTGCCCTGTCAAAGACGCCGGATCAGCGGCAATCTCTTCCGGCTTACCTTTGGACACCACCTGACCACCATGCACACCGGCCCCTGGCCCGATGTCGAACACATAGTCCGCCTCGCGCACGGCCTCCTCATCGTGCTCCACCACAATCACCGTATTGCCCTGATCTCGCAGGTTTTTCAGCGTTGTGAGCAGCCGGTCATTGTCGCGCTGGTGCAGGCCAATTGACGGTTCATCCAGCACATACAGCACGCCGGTCAGGCCAGAGCCAATCTGGCTCGCCAGTCGAATACGCTGGCTCTCTCCGCCGGACAGCGTGCCACTGTTGCGCGACAGGGTCAGGTATTCCAGACCCACATTATTCAAGAAGCCAAGCCGCTCCTGGATCTCCTTCACAATCGCCCGCGCAATCTCCTGCCGCTGCGGCGTCAGGGCTGCAGGCACGCTCTCAATCCAGGCCAACGCCTCGCGGATCGACAGCTGCACCACATGGCCGATGTGTTTCTCTGCAATCCGAACCGCCAGAGCTTCTTCGCGCAGACGGTGCCCACGACAGGCGCCACAAGGCCGGTTGTTCTGGTAGTTCTCAAACTCTTCGCGAATCCAGTTGCTATCCGTCTCGCGATAGCGCCGCTCCATGTTGGGGATCACCCCTTCAAACACGCGCGTCACATTGTAAACCCGTCCGCCTTCGTCATAGCGGAACTCGATCTCTTCCTCACCTGAACCATAAAGGAACACTTGCTGCACATGTTTCGGCAGGTCTTTCCACGGCGTGTTCTTGTCAAACTCGTAGTGTTTCGCCAGCGCCTCAATGGTCTGCAGGAAGTACGGCGACTTGCCCTTCCGCCACGGCGCCAGCGCCCCGTCATAGACCTTCAACGTCACATCCGGCACCACCAGCCGCTCGTCAAAGAACAGCTCTTTGCCAAGGCCGTCACACTCAGGACAGGCCCCAAACGGCGCGTTGAACGAGAATAACCGTGGTTCAATCTCAGGAATGGTGAACCCACTCACCGGACAGGCAAATTTCTCACTAAACGTGATCCGCTCCGGGTCGCCTTCCTTGGGCGCGGTCTCCAGAACCGCAATGCCATCTGCCAGATCCAGCGCTGTGCGCAAGCTGTCAGCCAGTCGGGTTTCCATGCCTTCGCGCACCACAAGCCGGTCCACGACCACATCAATGTCGTGGCGGAATTTCTTGTCCAACGCGGGCGGCTCATCCAGCTCATAGAAAGCCCCGTCGACCTTCACCCGCTGGAAGCCCTGCTTACGCAGCTCAAGGAACTCTTTTTTGTACTCGCCTTTGCGGTCCCGCACGATCGGTGCCAACAGGTAGCCACGCGTGCCTTCTTCCAGCCCCATGATCCGGTCGACCATGTCCTGCACCTGCTGGGCCTCAATCGGCAGACCGGTTGCCGGAGAATACGGCGTGCCCACACGCGCAAACAACAGACGCAGATAGTCGTAAATCTCCGTCACTGTCCCCACGGTCGAGCGCGGGTTCTTGGAGGTGGTCTTTTGCTCAATCGAAATTGCAGGAGACAGCCCGCTGATGTGGTCCACATCCGGCTTTTCCATCATATCAAGGAACTGCCGTGCATAGGCGCTCAGGCTCTCGACATAGCGCCGCTGCCCCTCGGCATAAATCGTGTCAAAGGCCAGCGAGGATTTACCCGAGCCCGACAGACCGGTGATCACCACCAGCTGATCGCGCGGAATGTCCACGTCAATGGACTTCAAGTTGTGCTCGCGCGCCCCGCGCACCTCAATATTCTTCAGCTCGGCCATTCAAACCCCCAACGGATACGGCACCAGACATAGGGGATCACACCCCCACTGCCAACCAGATATCGCGAACATACAGAGAACATTTAAATTCGCCAAGCCCGGTTTTTGAACTGACACTTGCCTCAATCCGAATTTCTCTCGTAGTCTCTGCGCATTACGAACTTGAGGACCTTTTGGATGACGTTTTTGAGAGCAACCACGGCCGCAATGTGCCTGCTGCCCGCCAGCCTTCTTGCCCAAGACAACCCCGCCGCCATTGTGGTGATGGACGGCTCTGGCTCCATGTGGGGCCAGATTGAAGGCGTGGCCAAAATCACCATCGCTCAGGAAGTGATGGGCGACTTGATGACCACCCTGCCTGCCGACCTTGATCTCGGCCTGACCGTCTATGGCCACCGCCGCAAAGGCGACTGTTCCGACATCGAAACCGTGGTCATGCCCGGCCCGGACACGCGCGCCGCCATCACCTCCGCTGTGAATGGCATCTCTCCCAAAGGCAAAACCCCTATGGCGGATGCCGTTGTGGCCGCCGCCAAGGCCCTGCGCCACACCGAAGAAGCCGCCACGGTGATCCTGGTATCAGACGGTATTGAAACCTGTGTGCCGGACGTCTGCGCCGTGGCCAAAGAGCTCGAAGCCACCGGCGTCGACTTCACCGCCCATGTGGTGGGCTTTGACGTCACCGATCCCGAAGCACTGGCGCAGTTCCAGTGCATGGCAGAGGCGACCGGCGGCACATTCCTCGCCGCCGCCAACGCAGACGAACTTGGCAACGCGCTCACCGAGGTCGCCGCTGCCCCGCCCCCCGAACCGGAACCACAACCCGTACAAGTCACCATTGTCGCCACAGACGGCAAAAACGGCCCGGTCATCAACAGCCCGCTGATCTGGGATCTCACCGGCGACGCTGCCATCCATGACGACCACAGCGCCGCCTCCTTGAAGGAACAGCTGCTCGAAGGTGAATACACCGTATCCGTGCTACGCCCCGAAGACGAAGCCACCGCCGAAGTGCGTTTTGGCGTCGGCTCTGTCGACAAACGCGTGGTGCTGGAACTCCCGGAATTCAAGCCGCCGGCCACCGTGTCCGGCCCGCAATCCGCCCCCGCTGGCAGCATGATCACCGTCGACTGGACCGGCCCCAACGCCAAGGATGACTTCATCGCCGCCGTAGATCCCGAAACCAACAAATGGATCACATACACTTACACCCGTGAAGGCAGCCCGCTCTCGCTACAAATGCCCCCCAAGCCGGGCGCATACGAACTGCGCTACATCCTAAGCGACGGTCGTAAGCCGTTGGCCAGCCAACCAATCACCGCAACCGAGGTCACCGCCACGCTCTCCGCCCCGGACGAGTTGGTCGCAGGCGCGACCGTGCCGGTGGATTGGACAGGCCCAGATTACAAGGGCGACTACATCTCCGTCACCAAACCCGGCGACGAAAAATGGATCACCTACACCTACACTCGCGAAGGCAGCCCCCTGATGCTGCAAATGCCGGGCGAACCGGGTGAGTACGAACTTGTCTACACCATGAGCCAGGACCGGACGATCATCCATCGCGCACCGATCTCTGTCGCTGCGCTGGCCTATGGCCTGGACGCGGGCGCCACGGCCAACGCAGGCGCCAAACTTTCAGTCACCTGGACGGGTCCCGGCTATGACGGCGACTACATCACTGTCGCGGGCTCGGATATGGCCGACGACACATACGTCAACTACTCCTACACCCGCGAGGGCAATCCGCTGAACTTGGTGATGCCCGGCAACCCCGGCACCTACGAAATCCGTTACGTACTGGGCCAGGATCGCTCTGTTCAGGCGCGTGTGCCGGTTGAGGTGGCCGCAGTGGGTGCAACGGTTTCT
This sequence comes from Paracoccaceae bacterium, assembly GCA_014872815.1. Lineage (GTDB taxonomy): Bacteria > Pseudomonadota > Alphaproteobacteria > Rhodobacterales > Rhodobacteraceae > Shimia. The sequence goes on along the minus strand of WKFK01000014.1, from coordinate 142,532 downwards.
GGCCCCGCCTCAGGCCCGATTGGTGGTCAAATCACCGCCACTTGGACCGGCCCCGGTGGTGACGGCGACTACCTGACCATCGTGTCACCGGGTGCACCTGACGGAGACTACGGCCCCTACGCCTACACCCGTGACGGCAGCGACCTGCCCCTCAACCTGCCCGCCAATCCGGGCACCTACGAGCTGCGCTATGTGGCCGACACCAACCCGATCAAAGTGCTGGCGCGCGCGCCACTGACGGTCGAGGACGTGCCCGTCACCATCACCGCTCCAGCCTCCGCAGCCGCGGGCAGCAGTATCGAGGTCACTTGGGACGGTCCCGGCCACCCGCGCGACTACCTCGCAGTGGGCAACGCGGCCAGCGAATACATCACCTACACCTATGCGGAACAAGGCACGCCTTTGACGCTCGCAGTTCCGGAGGAACCCGGCGACTACGAAATCCGCTACTTCCTTGATATCGACAACAAACTCTTGGCGTCCGTCCCTCTCAAAGTGGAATAGGCAGCCAATCCAAGAACCAACAAAGGCGGCCCTCTGGTGCCGCCTTTTTCCCATACTACCCGCCGGGACCACGCACACGCGCCCGCGCTTGTGCCAGCACCATATGCGCCGCCGCCCCAATGATCAGCAACACGGCGGATACCATCAGCATCCCAGCATAACCGCTCATTGCAATCACCCCCAACAAAATTGGCGTGCCGATGGTGTTGCCCAAATTGCCTGCCTGCGCAAACACGCCGTTTGCATTGGCCCGATCCGCCGCCGTGTCATTTAGTTCGGGCACCAACGCAAAACTTGCCCCTTGAATCAAGCCCAATGCGCCCGCCAATGCCAGACACACCACCGGTGACCCTGGCACAAAAATCAACACAAATGAGGCCGCTGCGGATGCCAAGAAACCCGCCTGGATCACGCGCACGGTGGACCAATAGCGCAACAACCACACCCCAAGTGTCATGGAGCTGATCATGCTCATGAGCGGCATCGCCCCAACTGTGAATGTGCGCCATTCCGGCGCGATATAAGGCGGCAACAACGTCAACAGGCTGACAAAACAGAAGGTATAAAACAGCCACCCAACCGCCGCCGCATTCATAAACGGTGAGCGATAGACCTCCCAATGCTGCTTGAGCACGCCGCCGAGGCGCAACCGCTGGCCCGTCTGCGCCTTCTCCTCAGGCAAGCCAATTGCCGCCACCCCAAGAACGCTCAGGGCCATCCATCCCCCATGTGCCAGATACATCGCGTTTAACCCATAAACGTCCACCAAAGGCCGCCCAAACCAGGCAAAGAGCGCAAAGGCCACGCCAAAAAACGTGCCCCAAAGGGTCAGAGAAAACGCCCGTTTCTCTGGCGGCGACACTTTGGCAATCAACGTTGGCGCTGCCACCACAATCGCCAAATGCGCCAGGCCTTCAACAACCCGGCTCAGAAGAAACAGATCAAAGGACAATCCCATGGCCTGCACAAAGGACACAATCGCGCTCAGGCCAAGCCCACCCAGCAAGGTGCGTCGCATACCAATTTTGGACGCCAGAACGCCTGCCACCACGCCGAGAAAAATCCCAGCCAACCCAAGGATCGACAAGGCAAACCCCAACCGCGCACCCGCCTCAGGATATACCTGCCCCACCTGATCAAATGTGACGCTAACCTTGGCAAACTGACCCGCCGCACCAACGCCGGCCAGCCAAATCATCACAACCGGCAGCATACTCTGTTGTTTTGACACTGAAAAACCTCAAAGGCGCGCCCGGCAAAACCGGAACGCGCCCGACTCAATCTGAATCCAATTTAGATGTGGATCACCCGGTCATAGGCGTCCAGCACGCTTTCGTGCATCATCTCACTCAACGTCGGATGCGGGAACACGGTTTCCATAAGCTCGGCTTCGGTGGTTTCAAGCTGGCGTCCCACAACATAACCTTGGATCAACTCAGTGACTTCCGCGCCCACCATATGCGCGCCAAGTAACTCACCGGTCTTCGCGTCAAACACGGTCTTCACCATGCCTTCCGGTTCGCCCAAAGCAATCGCCTTGCCATTGCCAATAAACGGGAAGCGGCCCACTTTCACGTCATAGCCCAACTCTTTGGCCTTGGCCTCGGTGTAGCCCACACTCGCGACCTGCGGATGGCAATAAGTACAACCCGCAATGCTCTCCGGCTTCACCGGATGCGGTTTGCCACCAGCAATCAACTCGGCAACCATCACACCTTCATGGCTCGCCTTGTGCGCCAACCACGGCGCGCCTGCGATGTCGCCAATCGCAAACAGCCCATCGACACCCGTTTGGCAATACTGATCTGTAACCACATGCGTGCGATCAATCTTCACGCCTAGCTTTTCCAGCCCGAGGTTCTCCACATTGCCCACAATCCCCACGGCCGAAATCACCGTGTCAAAGTCCTGTGTGGTAACCTTGCCGCCCACCTCAATATGCGCCGTAACTTTGTCTTTGCCGCGATCCAGTTTCTTGACCGTGGACTTCTCCATGATCGTCATACCCTGTTTGACAAATTGCTTTTTAGCAAAGGCACTTATCTCCGCATCTTCAACCGGCAACACGCGATCCATGACCTCTACAACTGTCGTGTCCGCACCCAGTGTGTTGTAGAAACTGGCAAACTCTATCCCAATCGCGCCGGAGCCAATCACCAGCAATTTCTTGGGCATATGTGGCGGCACCAACGCGTCTTTATAGGTCCAGACCCGTTTGCCATCGCCCTCCAGACCCGGCAATTCCCGCGCCCGTGCGCCCGTCGCCAAAACGATGTTCTTCGCCGTGAGCTCCTCAACACCTTTTTCGCCTTTGACCGACACTTTGCCTTTGGCGGGCAAAGTCGCCTCGCCCATGAAGACCTCAACCTTGTTCTTCTTCATCAAAAACGCCACACCGGAGCTCAGCTGTTTTGCCACCCCGCGTGAGCGTTTCACCACCGCATCGATGTCATATCCGATGCCTTCGGCCTTCAAACCAAAATCCTTGGCGCGCTCCATAAGGTGAAACACCTCTGCTGACCGCAACATCGCCTTGGTCGGAATACAGCCCCAGTTCAGGCAAATTCCGCCCATGTGCTCACGCTCCACGATCGCGACCTTCAGGCCCAGCTGCGCGCCGCGAATAGCAGCCACATAGCCGCCCGGCCCTGCGCCAATCACAATCATGTCGAAGTTCTTGCTAGCCATGGTGTTTCCCCGCCTCCCGCTATGTCTTTGCGCGAGCCTACTGGAACTCCACAGCAGCTTCAACAAACTGCACCGCCCGTTTTGCGCGTAAAATTTTTCTGGTGATCGCGCAGTCGAAAGCGCACACTGTGTTTGGATCAACGAGTCGGGGATATAACCATGAAAACGTTGAAAGATCTTCTGATCGCCATGATCAATGCCACACTGATTTTAGTGGCAATTTGCTTATTTTTCCTCTGGCGTCTATCCGACAGCGCGGAGCGAGTGGCGGCCAGCTTCGCCCAAAATTTGCAAATCGTCTCGCCGCTGGAAGACAGCGTCAATGGATTGCGAAACGAAGTTGCCACCCTGCGCAGCGACCTGGCATCGATCTCGCTGGACAGCAACGCTCTCACGGCACAGGCAACCGCGAACCTGCAAAGCCGCGCCGATGCGGTACAACGGGAATTGGAAGGCATCAACAACAGTTTGGCGCGCCTTGCGGACACACCAGAAACCTTGATGCAAACGGCTTTGGATGATGTGGCCACCCGGGTGAGTGGCCGCATTGGTGAAGTCGCCAGCTGCTACGCGCCCGACCCTGCGCAGGACGCCAGCTCTCTTCCTGACTAACCGCCGCTTACTCTGCGGCTTGCAGTGTCCGCACCGTGGCACCGTAGCCGCCATCCGCCACATAGGCCATCTCGACCTCTGTTGACGCCCGCGCAAGGGCATCATTGCGGTACGGAAAGCGACCAAATCTACGGATCACTTCGCGATGTGCTTTGGCGTGCAGCAAGTTTGCTTCGCCGGTTTCCGGCATCCGCTCCAGGAACATACGAATGCAGCGTTCCTGATCACACAGGTTTTCTGAGTGCATCAAAGGCAGGTAGAAAAACTGCCGCGCAGGCTCGTCAATCTTCAGATCCCATTTCTTGTCAATCGCAACCTTTGCCGCGCACAGCGCCTTGCGGTCGGATGCAAACGCCTGTGCCGAACCTCGGAACATGTTGCGGGAAAACTGATCCGTCAGGATCAAATAGGCCAAGGTGCCACTTGGATAGGCCAACCATTGTCCCAATCCACCGGCCTGCGCCTGCTGCCATGTTGCCTCAAACCGCTGCCGGATCTCTGCGTCCAGCTCTTCGGAAACCGCATACCATCCGCTTGGCCCTACCTCATCAAGCCAAAACGAAAGTACTTCTTCGGGACCCACCATGTCCCTTCTCCTTCTGCCTGTTCCACTTCGAAAGAAGCGTTGTAATAAAAACGTTACACACAGAAAAATGGGAATGGGTAGTCACAAAATGCAACATCCCGACACAGCACGCGACCTTATACGCTAACAAAAGCGGAGCTCCGCTTACCCAGCGGCAGCTTCCTGCTCTTCCTCCATCGCGGTTTCGATTGCCACCTCTTGCGCAACCTCCACAGCCACAACCGATGCGGTTGGCATAACGGCGGTATAACTGCCGGTTTCATCCACGGGCGCCGCCGGACGACGGGTCGTGCGATAGCCCGCATAGGCCCCAAGTGCAGCCAAGAGGACGATCAGATAGATGAAGTATCCACTCGGCCCCACCACATCCATCATCCAACCGGTGATCAGCGGGCCCGCGATGGCGCCCACGCCGTTCACAAACACCAACCCGCCAGAAGCCGCCGCCATGTCTTCGTACTCAAGGAAGTCATTCGCGTGCGCGATCAGCATCGAATAAAGCGGATTGGAAAACCCACCAATGAACAACGCCGCCACGAGCAACATTGGATAATTGTCACCCGCCGTGAATCCCAGCGTCGCCCCAGCGGCACCAATCGCGGCGACAAACATGATCAGCACCCGCCGATCCATGCGGTCGCTCATCCAGCCCAGCGGATACTGAAACACCGTCGCGCCGACGTAGAACGCCGCAATAAACAGCGACAGTTCACTGAGAGTCAGCCCGGCCCGCGTTGCAAACACCGCCGACATACCGAACTGCGCGGAAAACACGCCGCCCAGTAGGAACATGCCCACAACCCCCAGTGGCGAGTTCTGAAACAGTTCTTTGAGGCTCATCGGCTTGGTGGTCTCAAATGCCGGTGTGGGAGAGACCGACAACAAAATGGGCGCAAAAGAAATCGATACCAGCACCGAGGGGATCACAAACAACAGAAACCCTGTGGCATCTGGAATGGTCATCATGCCCTGCGCGGTCACAATGCCAATCATTTGCACCATCATGTAGATCGACAGCGCCTTGCCGCGCGTATCATTGGTCGCCGCATTGTTGAGCCAGCTCTCCGCTGTCACATACACACCCGAGAAACACAGCCCCATCAACGTCCGCCCCGCAATCCACGCCACCGGATGCTCCAGCGTTGGGTACAGGATCAGCACGGCCGAAATCATCGAGGCCATGGCCGCAAAGACCCGCACATGCCCCACACGGCGGATCAACTCTGGTGTGACGCGGCTCCCCCCGAGGAAGCCGACAAAATAGGCCGACATCACCATCGACATCTCAAAGGTCGAGAATCCTGCCGCCTCGCCGCGAATACCCAACAACGTTCCATGCATGCCGTTGCCCACCATCAGCAACAGCATTCCCAGCAACAGCGGCCATGCGCCTTTCAGAAACTGCCCCATAGAACGACCCTCGACATAACTCTCTCACAGATGCGCCCGTATGCAAAACGCCCCTGCCGCCATCGCACCCAATCGCGACAAAGCCATGTCGTTTTACGGCATCGCAGAAAAAATTTTACGGGATCAACAGAGAGGCATCACCATAAGAGAAAAACCGATAGCCTTCTTTGACAGCATGGTCATACACCTTGCGGATTTCGTCCTGACCAAGAAGGGCGCTGACCAACATCATCAAAGTCGATTTTGGCAAGTGGAAATTGGTCATCAACGCATCCGCGACGTTGAACGCAAACCCCGGATAGATGAATATATCCGTATTGCCTTCCCAAGGTTGGATAGTGCCACTGCCCCGCGCCGCACTTTCAATCAACCGCAGCGCCGTTGTGCCCACCGGAATCACCCGCCCCCCTGCGGCCTTGGTGGCTGCAATCTCCGCCGCGGCGGTCTCGGTGACGCGCCCCCATTCGGCGTGCATTTTATGCTCTTTGACGTTCTCCACCTTCACCGGCAAGAACGTCCCCGCCCCGACATGCAATGTCACATGGGTGAACTGAACGCCCTTTGCCTTCAAAGCCGCCAGCAACGCATCGTCAAAGTGCAGCGAAGCGGTTGGGGCCGCCACCGCCCCGGAGTGTTTCGCCCAAACGGTCTGATAGTCGGTCTTGTCTTTTTCGTCCGCCGCACGCTTGGCGGCAATGTAGGGCGGCAACGGCATATTGCCCGCAGCCTCCAGCGCCGCGTCAAAGTCGTCGCCCTCCAAATCAAACTGCACCAGCCCCTGCCCGTCTTCCTTGGACATCAGACGGCCTGTCAAACCCGCGGCAAAGACAATCTCTTCACCCTCGCGGATTTTCCGCAAAGGCTTGATCAACGCCGCCCAGGCGCCGCCCGCGCGTGGCTCCAGCAGTGTCACGTCCATGCGGGACTGCGTTTCCCCTTCCGGCCCCTGCCGCACGCGATAGCCAGACAGGCGCGCCGGGATCACCTTGGTGTCATTCAGCACCAGCCGGTCACCTGGCTGCAACAGATCCACCAGATCCGTGACCACCCCATCGGTGATCTCGCCGTCCTTGGCCACCAACAACCGCGCTGAACTGCGTGGCTCCGCAGGCCGCGTCGCAATCAAAGACTCGGGAAGATCAAAATCAAAATCAGAAAGCTGCATCAGTGCTCGCGCCGTTAGTTACTCAGGTCCGGAGGTGGACGGCGGAAAATCTCTCTAAAGAAGCCCGGCGTCAAGGCCGAGAGTGGGTTCACCGAAATCTCCGGCTGTTGCGCCGGGCCACGGAGCTTATAGTTGAAGCCAATCAACCCTTCGCCGCGTCGGGAGAAGGGCCGCCCGACCATGTTCACCGCATAAAGCGGCGAAATCGTGCCCTGTATGTCAAACCACTCCTGCGCAAACCCATATGTGCCGTTGGCGGACAGCCCCATGGATGGCCCAGCCGCACTGCTCTCCCCTATCACCAAACGATCCGGCGACAATCTGAACCGCGCAAACACATCCGTGAACAAAATGCCTGGCCCACTTAGCTGCTCCACTAGTCCGACGACACTGATGGCATTCAGTAACTCCGCCACCAGCGGCATGCTCTGAACCTTCACGTTGCGCATTTCCATGACGCCGTCATATTCGCCCGTAGTGGCCCTCGGCACCATCGACAAGGTCATCTGCCCCTGGCTTGCGGCCTTCACCAATCCCATACGCTGTGCGATCCTGCCACCATTGTCAGAGGTGAGGCGCAACTGCGTGCCATTCTGATGCGGCGCCAGCGTGCCGAACACCAGCGGGCCGCCATTAAAACCACCGCTGAAACTTCCGTTGAGACCACCATCAAAGTTGATGTCTGCTTTAACCGAAGACAGCCGGATACTGTCTGTGACTACCACTTCTACCGCAGTGGCGGTGATCGGCCCAATGCCCGCCTGACGACCACCACCGCCCGTCTTGCTGCTCGCTGGCATGTTACGCATATCCAAGCGGCCTTCGCTCACGACCACCGCAGGCAAAGCACGACCACGCCCCACCAATTGACCCGCCCCGCGCAACCAGTTTCCAACAACAAAACTGTCCATCCGCGCAACGTCGAGCCCACCGCCTTCTGCAATGGAAATGCTCCCGCTTGCCTGTAGACCCGGCGCCTTGAGTACCACACGGTCCATGCGTGGCCGCGCCCCCAAGGTCATATCAATTTCCAGCTGGCCTTCGGTGCTCGCCGCCTTACGCCACCCCAGCGGAGGCGACGACAACCCCACTCCCACAAGGTCAGAGCGCAATCGCAACCTCGGAGCTTCACCGCGCAGAATTTCCATGTCGTAGGTTGCCAGGCCAGATTGCGACACCGTGCCTTTTGGCAAGCCCACTTGAAACGTCTCCAACGCAGCCTCACTGAGCTCTGCCGTGCCACTCACCCAACTGCGCCCGGCATTTTCTTTCCCGCCCAACATATGCCATTTGGCGGTCGCCGGAATACCGGCCAAAGTTCCATCGCCCCAAACCTCAACACGTTCGGGTGTTGCCGTCACCTGCAACTCCGCGCGCATCTCTTTGCCCGGCAAAAAGTGATCGCTCCGCACGTTGCTTAGATTGCCCCGGACATCATAGACCACCTCTTCAATTGGCAGCTTGTCCTTGAGAACAAGCTCTATTTCGCCCTCCAGATCCGCCCAACCAGAGGCAAAATCCACCGGCAAGTTCGCCTTTGTGAACAGCTCCAAAGGCTTGCGATCCAAAAGCGACAGCACGGCTTCAACCGGCCCGCGGGCCTGCGCCTGCACCACGGCCGGAGACTGCTTTATGCGGGTGTTCAGGATGACCATATTGGTGCCAGTGACATCAATGCGTCCGCCTTGATCGGCCTCCACATACCCCGCCTCTGCCGTGATATGCAGTTGATGATCCTTCAGCACACCAAACCCAATCCCATCCCGCACGGGTGGCATGGTTTTCACTGCTTTGATATCCGCATCTTTGAACTGAAAATCGACGTAAACGTCCGGTGGCTCCGCGCCTCTAGAGCGCACCGCCAAATCAATATCGTGCAACGTGGCTTTGTAAATGTTTTGATCAATCCACTTGCGCAACTTGTGCTTAAAGCTCTTGGGCCACAGCGCCAGCACACTCGCCGGCACAACTTCATCCATATGGCCGTTCAGCGCATAGGCCCAATTCTCACCTTCAGTGGCGAGATGCCCATCAAGCACAATCTGATTGCCATTCTGGCGCACCACCAAATGCCCCAGATCCAGCTCAAACGGGTCCAGGTTCAAACGAAAATCCGCATATGACCGCTCCAGAGCAACGGGATCGTCGTCAAGGTTGCGCGGATTGGCGCGGAACTCATTGAGCGTCAGCTGCACCAAAAACTCTTCAGGCAATCCCTGCGACAGCGAGCCAATGAAAGCTTCGCCATGGGCATTGACCCGCACCATATCACTGCTCAGCGACAACTCGTCAAAACGGATCGCACCGCGGTTGGGATCATAGGTGAGGTAACTGCGCATTCCCTCAAACGGCACCGGCCGCACCGCGCCATCCGGCTGCAACACGCCATCCGCGATTTGCAAAGTGGCGTTCACATTGCGAAGATTTCCCTCGCTATCGATGCTCGCTCTCAGCGCTCCGGAAATCGGCGCTCGCAGGATCTGCAACCAGCTGAGCGCGGCAGATTGCGAGGCAATGTCCTCACTTGGGAGATCCTCAAAGTTCACACCAAATTCCGTGGTGCGCGTGCCAAACCGCGTGGACACCGAGGCTTCAATTGTGCTGGCGTAGCTACGCCCGCCCAGCAACGTCAGTTGCGAGGCCAGTTCGACCAACTCCTCGGTGCGCCGCAAGGTGATGTGCCCCCCATCCACCGTCCAAGCCTGTCGTGCCCGCCTGTCCTCAAACCGGATTGTCACGTCTTCAATCTGAAACAGGTCAAGATAAGCCAGCAAAGGCGCCTGCAAATAGCCTTCGATCTGATCGCCGAAGGTTGTGATATCTGTGTCCGTCTGAAACGCCCCGCCGCCCTGTCCGATTGACACCTGCACCCTGCCATCTTGCTGACGCAGCACCAACAAGGACACCCCCGAGACCTGCACATCCCGCAGCGCAATTTGCCGATCCAGCAGCGGAGCAAAGGCCAACCGCGCCCGTGCAGTTTCCAAACGCACCGGTCTGCCGCCATCCTCAGATGACACCAGCACCCCCTGCAATTCAATGCTGGGGTCCCAATCGTCCTCCACAACCAGCGCCATGCGCTCAATCGTGACCTCAACGCCTTCCAACTGCTGGTTCACGGCAGCTTGCACCCGATCATGCAGCCACTCTGGCGCTTCAAGCGGCTTACCGCTCACCACAAAGGCCACCACAGCGAGAAACACCACCGGCACAATCAGACTGAACAAGGCGATCACACCAAACCGCCGCGCACGGCGCGGGCGCCGTCCCGGTTGCGCCTCTGTGATCTCCGCCTCCGGTTGGACCGTATCTCTCCCGTCTTCGGGTGATACGGTGGTATCGGATGTTTTGGCTGGACCCTCAGATGCGGAGTTATGATCGCCGTTCTCTGTCAGGGTTGATGCCTCTGTTTGTTCTGCTATTTCGGTGCTCGTGGACAAAACTATACCTGCAAGCGACGCCCGACCCAAGGCCAGATCACCGCATTGGCAACATCGGGCCACATAGGAGCAAACTGATGATTGATGCCAACCAACCTGCCCCCGATTTCACCTTGCCGTCCACCTCAGGCGACGACGTTACCCTCTCCGCCCTGCGCCCTGCGCCCGTCGCCTTGTTTTTCTATCCTCGCGACAACACCGCAGGCTGCACCAAAGAAGCCATCGCCTTTTCCCACCTGTTGGAAGACTTCGCCGCGGCCGGCGTGAAAGTCTTTGGCATCTCCAAGGACAGCATGAAAAGCCATGACAAATTTGTGGAGAAAAAAGAACTCACCGTGCCGCTTTTGTCCGATGAGAACGGCACCGTCTGCGAAGACTACGGCGTCTGGGCCGAAAAAAAGATGTATGGCAAAACCTTCATGGGCATCGTCCGCGCCACCGTTTTGATCGACGCCGATGGTAACATTGCCCGCACCTGGCCCAAGGTCAAAGTCGACGGCCACGCCGAAGAGGTCCTGGAGGCAGCAAAAGCACTCTGATGGCACAGTCACTCGCAGAAATGGCGGTGGAAGTTCTTACCACCGCCGACGGCCGCACCAAAACCGCGATCTCCAAAAAACACGCCGAAGCGTGGTTTGCCGCCCGTGAATCCGGCAATCCTCTACCCATCGGCACCGCAAGTCCGCCGTTGCAACCAGCCCGGCCAGAGCAGCCAGAACTGTTGAACCCACGCGACGTGCCGCGCCGCAAACCCGGCAGCCCGCAAGGCCGCATCGCCATGCTGCACGCAGTGGCCCATATCGAACTCAACGCCGTTGATTTGCATTGGGACATCATCGCCCGTTTTACTGACGTCGCAATGCCGCTTGGATTCTATGACGACTGGGTCAAATCCGCCGCCGAAGAATCCAACCATTTCAATTTGATATGCGACAGTCTTGAAGCCAAAGACAGCTTCTACGGAGCACTTCCCGCCCACGCAGGCATGTGGCGCGCCGCTGAGGATACCGTGGACGATCTCATGGGCCGGCTCGCTGTTGTGCCTATGGTGCTCGAAGCCCGCGGCCTAGACGTGACACCCGGCATGATCCGCATTTTTGAAAACGCCAAGGACGCGCAAACCCTTGAGGCATTGCGCATTATCTACGCCGAAGAAGTCGGCCATGTGGCTTATGGTGCCAAATGGTTCAACTTCCTCTGCGGCCGCCACGCGCTCGACCCCAAAGCCACCTTCCACGGCTTGGTGCAAAAATACTTTCACGGTGCACTTAAGCCTCCGTTCAATGAGGAAAAACGCGCCGACGCTGGCCTGCCACCGGACTTCTACTGGCCGCTTGCCGACGAAGAGCCACCTGCCTATGCCCGCTAAGAGATAGGCAACAAACCGCCCATCTCTGTGCCTCTTCCACCTGATACCCGCCCAAAAAGGTCAAAAACCTTGCCGGACATAGCCCATGCGGCTACAACCCTGCCCCAAGGCGCCACCAAAAGGCGTTGGGGACAAAGGGTTTCGCCGGGAGTGGCGTGCTCTGGGATGGGACTAAACAAGGAATTCTTCCGTGAGAACACGACTCGCGATCCGCGCACATGCGATCCTGGAACGCTTCTTTCCGGAACGCAGGCTCTTTCTTCGGTCAGACACAGACACCCGCTTCATCCGACTGAAGCCAAGCACGCAGCTCATTGCTTTTGTGGGGTCCTCCGCCATCGTCGCTTGGGCAATCATCGCCACCGCGATCCTATTGATGGACAGCATCGGCTCCGGCAACTTCCGCGAACAGGCCAAGCGCGACCAACTCACCTATGAGCAGCGCCTGAACGATCTCTCCTCGGAACGTGACATGCGCACAGAGGAAGCCCTTGCCGCACAAGCCCGCTTTAACTCCGCGCTCACACAGATTTCTGACATGCAGTCTGAACTGCTGGCCTCTGAAATCCGCCGCAAAGAGCTGGAAACCGGCATCGAAGTGATCCAGGCCACCCTGCGCCGCACCATGCAGGAACGTGAGGCCGCCCGCGCCGAAGTTGTCGCCCGCGACGCTGCGCAGGCAGAGACCCAAACGGCCCTCATCGGCGCTTCCCCTCTGGGCAACGACATGTTGGACGTGTTGTCCACCGCGCTTAATGAAACCGCCGCTGAGCGGGATGAAGTGGTCGCCAATGCCCAGCTGGCCCTGCAAGCCGCAGAGGAAATGGAACGCGAGCTCCTCCTGATGGAAGAGAAGAACGACAAAATCTTCCGCCAGCTTGAAGACGCCATGACCGTCTCCGTTGAGCCGCTGACCAAAATGTTCACCGCCGCCGGTCTGGACACCAAAAGCCTGATGGACGAAGTCCGCCGCGGCTATCAGGGCCAAGGTGGCCCAATGATGCCGCTCAGCTTCTCCACCAAAGGCGCTGAGATTTCGCAAGAAACCCTGCGCGCCAACCGGCTGCTGGAACAATTGGACCAGTTGAACGTCTACCGCATCGCCGCCGAAACGGTGCCTTTTGACAATCCGCTGAAATCCGCATTCCGCTACACCTCTGGGTTCGGCATGCGTTGGGGCCGGATGCACAAAGGCACCGATTTTGCCGCCCGCTACGGCACACCGATCCATTCCACAGCGGACGGTGTGGTTGTGCATGCAGGCTGGCTGTCCGGGTATGGGCGTCTGGTGAAGATCAAACATGAACACGGAATTGAAACCCGCTACGCCCACTTGGCGAAAATCCGCGTGAAGGAGGGCCAAAGGGTCTCGCGTGGGGAGCATATTGGTGATATGGGCAATTCCGGACGTTCGACCGGTACGCATTTGCACTACGAAGTGCGCGTGAACGGTCGCGCAGTGAACCCGATGACATTTATCAAGGCTGGAAGAGATGTTTTCTAAGAGCAAAATCAACGACCCCGCACCGACCAATGACACTCCGGCCAAGCCTGCAGGCGCCGATGCCTCGCCGATTCCGGCTGCACCCGCCAAGGCAAGCGAGTTCAAAAGCGCCTCCGCCCCAAAGGCAAAGCCGGCAGCCTCTGTGCTCTCTTCTGATCTGCACATCTCGGGCAATCTGAAGACCACAGGTGACATTCAAGTCGAAGGCACCGTCGAAGGCGACATCCGCGCCCACCTACTCACCGTTGGCGAAAGCGCCACCATCAAAGGTGAAATCATCGCAGACGACGTGGTTATCAACGGTCGCATCGTCGGCCGCGTCCGTGGTCTGAAGGTACGCCTGACCTCCACCGCCCGTGTGGAAGGCGACATCATTCACAAGACCATCGCCATCGAGAGCGGCGCGCACTTCGAAGGCTCCGTACAGCGTCAGGACGATCCGCTGACCGTTGGCAAAGCCGCCGCGCCAAAGGCCGCAGCTCCAGCAGCCGCGCCAGCCGCCGCCACAAAGCCAGCGAAATAAGCGACAAAATCGCCACAGACATTTTGGACCGCTGCGCCTCGGGCGCGGCGGTTTTCTTTTGAACAACCGTCTGAAAACACACCAAAACCGACAGCAGGCCACCTTCCCAGCAGCGCAAGCCCCACCAACTATCCTGCAAAACCTCCCGATTTTCTCCCCTAGGCAGAGCCAAATTCGCCTCCTACGCTTTGTCTCAGTTATTTTTGGGAGGTACTTTATGTTTCAAAAACTCAGCGCAGAATTCATTGGCACCTTCTGGCTGGTGCTTGGCGGCTGTGGCAGCGCAGTGCTTGCCGCTGGTGTCGCAGATGTCGGCATCGGCTGGCTTGGCGTCAGCTTGGCCTTCGGCCTCACCGTGATGACAATGGCCTATGCGGTCGGTCACATTTCCGGTGGTCATTTTAATCCCGCCGTCAGCCTGGGCCTGATGATTGGGGGCCGCTTTGAGGCCAAAGATCTGATCCCGTATTGGGTCGCCCAAGTCGCAGGCGCGATAGCTGCATCCATTGTACTGTACGTGATCGTTTCCGGCGCCCCGGACTTTGCCGGTGTCGGCGGCTTTGCCTCCAACGGCTACGGCGAAGCGTCCCCACAGGGCTACTCCATGATGTCCGCTCTGGTCATCGAGGTCGTGCTCACCGCGGCGTTCCTTTTCATCATCCTCGGGGCCACCTCCTCCGGTGCTCCAGCAGGCTTTGCCCCCATCGCCATCGGCCTGGGACTGACCCTGATCCACCTCATCTCCATCCCGGTCACCAACACCTCGGTGAACCCCGCCCGCTCCACCGGTGTCGCGCTCTTTGCCGACGGTCCCGCGCTGGCGCAGCTTTGGCTGTTCTGGGTTGCCCCTTTGCTTGGTGGCGCCATTGGTGGCATTCTGTGGAAGGTCATCGGCTCTGACGAGTAAACACCCCTTATGAGGCCGTGCCTGCCATGGCCTCATAGCACATTGTAGTGCTCCACGGCAGGCTCAAACACTTTGGCATCCTGCAACGAAAACCGCTCAAACCCCTCGGTCGCGCTCTGTATCCGGTCACAACGAAACGTGCGCGGCGCATCTCGCAGGTGATCCCAGGCCAGCACATACCACACCGGCGAGCACAGCAGCAGGTAGTGCGGTGCAATCGTGCGTTTTGACTTTGCTCCGTCCTCCCGCACATAGGCAATCTCCACCAATTTCTGGTTCAAAAACGCCTGATGCAAGGTCTGCACCACGCGCGGCTTTGGTTCGCCCATCGATGTCTGCACTGGTAGTGACGCTTGCTCCGCAATCAAAATACGCTTCTTAATGCCCTCTACGGCCCGCCGCTTTTCTTTGGAAAACGAGGCAATCAACTGCCGCCGAATGGAGCCCATTTTGGCAAGGAATAATGGCGAGTTCATCTGTTCTGCCACCGCTAAACTGATCAGCAGATCGACACTCTCCGCATAAGACAGGTTGAGCCGCCCTACCCCCCAGTTCACATCCATCCGCACGCCGCCGCCACGGCCACGTTCCGCCTCAATCGGCATCCCCTGCGCCCGCATGATCTCCAGATCCCGCGCAATGGTGCGGCGGCTCACCCCATGGGTCTTTGCCAAATCCTCAACGGTGCACGGCTCATCGCCTTTGAGCTGCGCCGCGATCTGATCCAATCGCATCATTCGGGTTTGTGCATCCGCACGAGAACGTTTCTGTGCCATGAAACAAATAGGACATAAAACGGCTCATTACTCAATATCCCATCCCTGTCACAACTACAGGAGACTCCCATGACACCGATCACCGTTCTGGCCCCGATTAAACTGGCCCCCTCCAAGACCGAAGCCGACCTGCTGGCGGCCTCCGCCAAATTCCAATCGGAGTTTGTGTCGCATGAACCGGGCGTGCTGCGCCGCGAGTTGGTTCGCGCCCAAGACGGTACCTATCTGGACATCGTTCAGTTCCGCAGCGAGGCCGATATGGCCGAGGTCATCGAAAAGGAGATGCAATCCCCAGCCTGCGCCGACTTCTTCTCGGTGATGGACCTGACCGACTTCGACCCAGACGCCCCCATGGACACTTACGTCTCGCTGGAAACGCACGCGGCCTAGGGGCAAGACTCTAAGTCAGTTGAACACCAGTGCCTTCACCGGAATGACAATCGCCATGGCGCGAATGACCACCGCGTTGGTCACGCCCAGTCCGTCGATCGCTTTATACATAAAGGCGTGCAGGCCGGTGAGCCCGTTCTCTTCGATGAACTGGGAGTGGTCTGTAAAGCCAACCCCGGTGCACCGGCTGCCCGGCGGCACGCCTTCTACTTTCTCCGGAAAGATTGGCTCCATGATCGCCAACAAAGTCCCAGGCCGAATGCGGTCCTGAATATCAATCAGATTGTCGCCGGGCCGGAACTGTCCGGCGGCAATCGTGTCCTGCACCTGCACCACCCGCATCGGTATCACTGTCAAAGGCTTCGCCGGACAGGTCATCTCAATCAACATACCCTCTTTCACGATGCCCGCCGAAATCTGCCGGAACCCCGCCATGAACCGCCGCGGCCCCGCCATATCCGCCACCAACACACCGGCAGGCCGCAGGATCGGGTTGATCACATCACCGGGTTTGAGCTGAAACTGTGTCACCGTTCCGCTAACACCGGCATACACCGTGGACAAGGCAATCTCCGTCTCCGCCTGCGCCAGAGCCGCCTCGGCACTGTCGCGCTGTGCCGGCAAGGTGTCACTGACCCGCAAAGTGGCCGCCTGCAGCGCCGCAATCGCCGCGTTGCGCTGCCCCTCGGCTACATCCACCGCATTGGACAGCTGCTCCAACTCCTGCTCCGTCACCACGGTGCTGTTGCGCTCCGCAATGCTTTGCCGCCGCTGCAGATCATCCCGCGCCTGTGTGAGCTGCGCCTCTGACGCATCCAACTGCGCCTGCGCCCCGGCAATCTCAGTTGCGCCAAGCAGCAAGGCCGCATCCACCTCGGCCATCTGTCGCCGCGCCGTCTCCGCTGCCGCTTCTTGGCGCGCGGTGTCCAGCCGGAACAGCGGATCGCCTTCCGCCACACGGTCATGGTTGCTCACATAAACCTCCGCAACACGACCACCGGATTCTGACAGGATTGTCACGGTGCGGAAGAACGAGGTGATTTTGTCAGACGTAGGATGGAAATAGAAAATCAACGTGATCAGCGACACCGCCAAAATCCCGCAAGACGTTATGCCCCACCGCAACTCATACCAAACGTTGAAGAATGTGATCTCATGCCCCAGCCGTTTGCCCTGCGCATAACGGCGATAGAGGATATCGGGAACCAGCGTGACAAGGCAGCTCAACATCAACTCAAGCATTGTCTTGCACCTCCGCAACTGCCGGGACATCTGCGTCAACAGGCGCCGTCTCTTCGTCATCAATCTCCGTTGTCTCTTCTTTCGCCGCCAAAGCCTGATCTACCCGCGCAAAATGGTCTGGGAACAGCTCATGAAACGGGATCGCCGCCAGCAATATACCTGCAATCCAGAACGCGTTGTTCATGGTGAAAAGCGAGATCACGCCCAAAATGCCAACCATCTGCATCTGGATCTTGTGGCTGCCAGAGGCCATGCGGTCGGGAATGGCCTGCACCGTAAAATACAGCGCGCCAAGGCCCAGCAAGACAAAGACAAGGAAGATGCCAATGGCCAACATCAGAAAGTCCGTGCCACCGGGCGCTACGACAAAAAACGGTAGTTCGGCGTCCATCTCGCGCCTCCCCAAAAGCTATTGAAATCCCAATAGCTTCAACCGTAGCGCGGAAATCTGTTTTTAATCAACGGTTCTGACAGTTGTGGCGCGCAGACCTACTTCCTTAGCATCCATTGCCCGTCCGGCCAAAACGCATGAAAGGCAAAGGCAAACAGCACGTCATGCGGCACATCTTTGCCGCTGGCATCCTTCACCCGAATGGTGCCCACATCCTTGCTTTTGCCAATACTGGCCTTGTCCAAGGCCGAGGCTTGCCCCGCCTGCCAGGAAATCGTCACACCTGCTTCCGACACTGAACCTTCCTCGGCCAATCGCGTCATCGGCCAAGCCCGATCGCCCACGCGCACCACGCGCACCAAGGGCGGCACCCCATGCGGCGGGTTCTCCCCGCTGTACAAAAACGGCCGCGCCGCGCTGTCATACCGCACATAGGGATTGCGCCCGTAGTCGCGATTGTATGGCGGTTCCGCCATCACCAGCCCGTCTGGGTGCCGCGCCTTATACTGCGCCCAGCTCTCCATCCAAGTGGGCAACGCCTTCAGCTCCACGCCCGTCATCTCGCCGACAATCCCCATGCCAATGGCTTGCTGCCACCAGCTCTGGGTCTCGCGGTCATACATCACCATATCACTGTTGCGCAGCTTGCCAGACACCCCAAGCGTCAGCACCTTGCCTTCGGCCCGCCGATCAAAGGTGATGGCCGAATTGCACAACGGGCAAAACGTCACCGCAATCGGCGTCTTGCCAACCTGATCATTCACGATCTCATGCCAGGTCAGGTAGCGGATCGGATAGGCCCGCGGCAGCTCACCTGGCATCTCCACCGTTACCACCGGCTCGCGATCCCCAATCCGGCTCTCATCGCTCACCCGAATAAACTGCGGATCACTGAGCGCCGGAATCCCGTCTTTGGGCGGCCCGCCACTCATGATTTCGACCCAATTATTGATGCTGGTTCTGGAAAAATCCGTCTCGGGCCACTCATGCTTCCAGAAGCTCGGATCAGCAGAAACCATCCCGCCAAACGCCGCCGCCGCAACCACCGTGGCCAAACGTCCCAATCGTTTCAATACCATAACCCTGCCCTCCCGCGCTCCGCCAAGCCTGCGCCGAAACCCGCCCCCGCGCCAGCCCTCACACGCAGATGTGAGACGCCTTTACCAATCCTCAATCCCTCTGCCGCATAGCTAGCTCCGCAGCATTTGCCTCAAAAAAGGAAAATTAAAGTTGTTAGAAGAACAACCCTCTGCCGCCGACCTTGATCTCATTGCCGAGTTTGAACCCCGCTTTGAGATGCTGGACGCCAACAGCCTTGTGGAACTCGCTGAAAACGCCCCACTGGGCGATGGGGGTGTGCACGCCTCCAATCTGCTGGCCCAAGCGCTTGAGAAAGACCCGCATCATCACGCGGCCCATCTCCTGAAAGAGCAATTGCATCAGATGTTTGTGCCCCGCTGGCACTTCCCTATGCTGGCCGACACCGTGCGCAACCAGGCCTATGCAAAAGCCATTGCTGCCAAGGTCCAACCCGGTGACATCGTGCTCGATATCGGCTGCGGTGCCGGTCTTACCGCGATGCTCGCAGCCCGCGCAGGCGCCAAGCATGTCTACGCCATCGAAGGCCAGCCGCTGATTGCCGCCGCCGCCAAACAGGTGATCGCAGACAACGGCCTGAGCGACAAAATCACCGTGCTGTCCAAATGGTCCCATGAGTTGATCATCGGCGAAGACCTGCCAGAGCGGGCCGACGTTGTGGTCTCCGAAATTGTCGACAGCAACCTGCTGGGTGAAGGCGCACTGGCCACTCTGACTCACGCGATGGAACACCTCGCCAAGCCCAACGCCCGCGCCGTGCCCGAAAGCGGCACCCTCAAAGCGCAACTGGTGGAAAGCGCGGCTCTGCGCAACCAGTATCGCCCGCTTAAGGCCGAAGGTTTTGACCTCTCCGCCTTCCACAAGTTTGCCAATGTCGCGCAGGTCACCCCCAACGACTCCGCCGCTTGCGGCCTGCGCCCCTTGGGGCCGACCAGCGAGTTGTTCCACTTTGACTTCACCCGCCCGGACATGTCCCACGGCAAAACCACACAGCCGCTGTTCTGCACCACCATGGGCACAGCCCACGCGGTTGTGGTCAGCTTTGACATGGTGCTCGCGCCGGGCATTTCCGTGTCCAACGACCTGAACACCGACGGTCACTGGGGGCGCTTCTCCTATCTGTTGGAGCAGTCCACGCCGGTCAGCGTTGGGTCTCAGATCACCATCACCGCGCAACACGACACCACAAAACTCAGCGTGTCGATCCACGACACCGCCCCGGCAGAGCGCCCGATCATCTGGCAGCGCGGCGTGCAAAGCCGCAGCACCTTTCTGCCGGTGCCCGAGGCCTCACCGTCGTGGTTTGTACCAGACACGCAGGAGACACCCTCCTCCGAGCGTCCGATGCACTAAAGCCCAAACACAACATCAAAAACAAAAGGCCCACCGCAAATCCTGCGATGGGCCTTTTCTTGAGCATCGCCTACGGGCGCACTTCAAAAGTTAGTCGATAACAGTGACAGTTTTCATCACATCCGGCTGGCCAATCACCGCGCCATTTGCGCCTTTGCCGCGCTTGATGGCATCGACCACATCCATACCCTCGGTCACTTCGCCAACAACAGTATATTGACCGTTAAGGGACGGGTACTCTGTGAACATGATGAAGAACTGCGCGTTGGCAGTGTCCACGCTATAGCCTTTGCGCGCCATGCCAACGATGCCACGCTCATACTTGATGTCGGAAAACTCTTGCTTGAGATCGGGATAGCTGGAGTTGCCGGTACCCGCCCGGCCCATATTTCCGCCTTCAAGCTTGCCGTATTGCACGTCACCGGTCTGCGCCATGAAGCGATCGATCACGCGGTGAAACACCACACCATCGTATGCCCCTTCATTCGCCAACGTGGTGATACGCTCCACGTGGCCCGGCGCGACATCTTCAAAGAGGTCGATGGTGATCGTGCCATTGGCCTCACCTTCCACCTCGATCTGAATGCCGGTGGCCAGCGCAGGGCTGGCCATCACGGCAAAGGCCGCTGCAAGCTTAAGCATCGACATCTGCTGCCACCTTTACGCTGATCATGCGGTCTGGGTTCGCAGGTGGCTCGCCACGGACAATCGCGTCCACATGCTCCATACCTTCAATCACACGGCCATAAACCGTGTACTGACCGTTCAGGAAGTGGTTGTCCTTGAAGTTGATGAAGAACTGGCTGTTCGCGGAATCCGGCATCTGGCTGCGCGCCGCGCCCAGGGTGCCCCGGTCGTGCGGCAGCTTGGAGAACTCCGCCTTCAGGTTCGGCAGATCGGAGCCACCGGTGCCCGCCATGCGGATGTTGAAGTCTTTCTCCATGTTGCCGTTGGCCACATCGCCGGTTTGCGCCATAAAGCCGTCGATCACACGGTGAAAACACACGTTGTCGTACTGACCAGACCGCGCCAGTTCCTTCATGCGCTCGGCATGGCCCGGTGCCACATCCGGCAGCAGCTCGATAACAACCGTGCCACCGGTCAGTTCCATCAGGATTGTGTTTTCAGGATCTTTGATCTCAGCCATTTCGGCGCTCCTCAATGTAAATTCTTGCCCCGTAGTTAAACATCCCTACAGCGATTGCCAAGAGAGCGTTGACCCCGTGCCCCAGTGCGCTAGGAATGCGGCAACGGATTTTCTTTGGAGATTGAGCCCATGGCGTGGAAGACACTCGATGAAATGCAGCTGAGCGGCAAAAAAGTGCTGACCCGCGTGGACATCAACGTGCCGGTTGCCGATGGCGTGGTCACCGACACCACCCGCATCGACCGCATTGTTCCCACCGTGAAAGACATCCTCGCCGCGGGCGGCAAGCCCATCCTGCTGGCCCATTTTGGCCGCCCGAAAGGCGCGCGCGTGCCAGAGATGTCCCTACAACAACTGGTCCCCGCGCTTGAGGCCGCCTTTGGCACCAAAGTGATGTTTGCCGCCGATTGTGTCGGCCCTGCCGCCGAAGCCGCCGCGAACGCTCTGGCGGACGGTGAGGTCCTTTTACTGGAAAACACCCGCTACCACGCAGGCGAAACCAAAAACGACGCCGACCTGACCGCCGCCATGGCCAAACTCGGCGACATCTTCTGCAACGACGCCTTCTCCGCCGCCCACCGCGCCCACAGCTCCACCTGCGGCTTGGCCCACGCCCTACCCGCATGTGCTGGCCGACTGATGCAGGCCGAACTCTCCGCGCTGGAGGGCGCACTGGCCAATCCTGTCCGCCCTGTCACGGCGGTTGTTGGCGGCGCGAAAGTCTCTACCAAACTGGAATTGCTCGGCAACCTCGTTGAAAAAGTCGACAACATCGTCATCGGCGGCGGCATGGCCAACACCTTCCTCGCAGCCCAAGGCATCGACGTGGGCAAATCTCTGGCCGAGCACGACATGACCGATACCGCGTCCGAAATCCTCGCCAAAGCCAATGCCGCCGGCTGCACCATTGTGCTGCCCGCCGATGTGGTTGTGGCCCGCGAATTTGCTGCCAACGCCGCTAACGAAACTGTTTCCGCTGATGCCTGCCCCGCCGACGCGATGATCCTAGACGCAGGCCCCGCCACTGTGGCCGCGGTCTCTGACGTGTTCGAAGCCTCCAAAACCCTGATCTGGAACGGCCCCATGGGCGCTTTTGAGATTGAACCGTTTAATGCCGCCACCGACGCCGCAGCGCTCAAAGCTGCGGCTCTCACCAAATCCGGCGCGCTGGTCTCTGTGGCCGGCGGCGGTGACACCGTTGCGGCGCTGAACGCCTCCGGCGCCGCGGCTGATTTCAGCTACATCTCCACCGCAGGCGGCGCCTTCCTCGAATGGATGGAAGGCAAAGAACTCCCCGGCGTTGCGGCGCTGAGCCAATAACCGTTGCGTTGCGCAAACCGCGCAAAACACAGGCGCAAATTTAATCCGACCCTCAAATTAAAAGTCGGTAGCGCCACCACAATTGCAGTCGTTGTCCCGCTCCTCTATGAGCGGGGCAACGGGACTTTATCCCTTTTATGCACAACCATTTTTTGATGGGGACAGATATGTCAAACCAAGCTCAAGCTGAAAAAATCTCCAAGGGCCAAGGCTTCATCGCCGCACTGGACCAATCCGGCGGTTCCACACCAAAGGCGCTCGGTCTCTACGGCGTGCAGGCAGATGCCTATAGCAACGACGAAGAGATGTTTGACCTGATCCACGGCATGCGCTCCCGCATTGCGCAGGCCCCCGCCTTCACCGGTGACAAAGTGGTTGGCGCAATCTTGTTTGAAATGACCATGGACCGCGAGATCGACGGCACCCCAACCCCAACTTACATGTGGGAAAAGCGCGGCGTTGTACCATTCCTGAAAGTCGACAAAGGCCTCGCGGACGAAGAAAACGGCTGTCAGGTGATGAAACCCATGCCAGAGCTTGACGCGCTCTGCGAACGTGCCGTTGCCAAAGGCGTGTTTGGCACCAAAATGCGCTCCGTGATCTCCGCAGCCAATGAGGCTGGTATCAAAGCGGTTGTGGCGCAGCAGTTCGAAGTGGGCAAACAGATCATCGGCCACGGCCTGATGCCGATCATCGAGCCAGAGATCACCATCTCCATCGCGGACAAATCTGAAGCCGAAGACATCCTTCTGGCCGAACTGACCGCAGAGCTGGACGCCCTGCCTGAAGACAAGCAGGTCATGCTGAAACTGACGCTGCCAAACAAAGCCAACCAATACAAAACCCTGGTCGACCATCCCCGCGTGATGAAGGTTGTGGCGCTCTCCGGCGGCTACACCCGCGAGGAAGCCAACGCCAAACTGGCGGAAAACACCGGCATGATCGCCAGCTTCTCCCGCGCCCTGACTGAAGGCCTCTCTGCACAGCAAAGCGACGATGAATTCGCCGCCACCATCGCGGACAGCATCGAAGGCATCTATCGGGCCTCCATCGCAGGCTAAGTCGAAGAGACAGACATTAAAAAGGCGCTCCGTCACGGGGTGCCTTTTGCGTGTCACGCCAATGAGGCCAACAACGCCTGAGACGGATCGCCCGTCGGCTCCAATCCGCGACTGCGCTGGTATTCGGCAATGGCCGCACGTGACTTTGGCCCCAACACACCATCCGCGCCACCGGTATCAAACCCACGCGCAGTCAAACGAGACTGCAGGGCAATCCGGTCGTCCTTGGTGAGCCCGTACTGATCCGGCGGGAACGCCGTGCGCAAAGGCCCGCCACCGGCAATGCGATCTGCCAGATGCCCCACGCCAATCGCGTAGCTGTCCGAGTTGTTGTAGCGTTTGATCGCCGAGAAATTCCCGGTCACGCCAAACCGTGGCCCACCGGCCTGCGGCTGAATCACCCGCCCTGCGCTCTCGCCCGGCCGCAGCTCTCGTCCCCACTTTGTGCCACGCGTCCAGCCGTTCTTTTGCAAATAGGCCGCCGTGGAGGCCAGCGCATCTGATGGATCATCTGACCAGATATCGCGCCGCCCATCGCCGGTGTAATCCACCGCAAAGGCTTGATAACTTGTCGGAATAAACTGCGTATGTCCCATCGCCCCGGCCCAACTGCCGGTCATGCGGCCCACCGTGATATCGCCATTCTGCAAAATCTTCAGCGCCGCAATCAGCTGTTTTTCGTAGAAACTGCCGCGCCGCCCATCAAAGGCCAGCGTCGAGGTCGCCGAAATCACCGGGATGTCGCCCTTACGCTCGCCATAAAAGCTCTCCAGCCCCCAGATCGCACAGATGATCTCCGCATCCACCCCGTAGCTTTGCTCAAGACTGCGCAGCGTAGTGCCGTGCCGCGCAAAAGCCGCTTTGCCCTTGGCAATCCGCTCCTCCGAGGCTGCAATCGCCAAGTAGTCCTCCAGCGTCCGACTGAACTCCACCTGATTGCGATCACGTTTGATGACCCCCGGCAAATACCCGGTATTTCGAAACGCCGCGTTCAACGTGCTCTCACTGATCCCCGCGCTCAACGCCCGCCCGCGAAAACTTGCGACCCAAGCGTCGTATGCGCTGTTGGGCGTCGGCCGCAAATCCACCGGCAACCCCTGCGCAATTGACGCCGTTTGCCGCGAGGGCGTGGTAGACGTGCCCTGACACGCCGCCAGCGCCAACGAAGACAAACCCACCAAAAAATTGCGACGTGAAAAACTCATACCAACTGCCCCTGTGTGTTTAGCTTCAGTGCCAAATGTCTTTGGGGAAACTGTGACAGAGATCGTCCGAAGGGGCGAGAGGGAAAAGCTCTGAGTTCTACGGGATGACGCACCAAGACAGCAGGTGATCGGCACATCAAACACTAGTATTTGCCAAATAGCACGTCCGTTGCGCTAACATTTGCAACGCGCTTGCCCGCCACAAATGCGCACCTCCGTAAAACAGACGCGATACCGACGTAATACCGACCTACAAAACAGCCTCCGAACACCAATCCTAACACTCCGAAAAATAATCAAAAAAACTGCGCTTAAGGGATTCACAGAGCGAATCACCTACGGTATAAAGAGAACAGACGCCGCAAAGGCGCGAATTGAGGCAAAAATGGCAGCATCTTCCACCAAACCCGCCCTAGGCGCACTTGCGTTTTTTGGCATAGCGTTCACGCTCGCAACCTACTTCTCCTTTGCCGCGGTGCAGGGCGACTATGGTTTGTTCCGTCGTGTGGAAATCCTTGCAGAGAAGCAGCAATTGGAAGCAGAGCTGGCTTTGGCACAGGCCGAAGTTGCCCATATGGAAAACCTTACACGCCGCCTGTCTGACAGCTATTTGGACCTTGATTTGCTGGACCAACAGGCCCGTGACGTGTTGGGCATGATCCGCGCGGATGAGCTGGTAATTCGCTAAAACCGCGAACATCCTGACAATTAACAACCTTTTCCACTCGCAACCCATGCAGTGATCCGCTACCCTCCCTGCAAGTTTGGTTTAATGCTAAACCATTTTGTCTTTGGGAGGAGCCACCATGGCGGCAAAACGTGCTGCAAAGAAGCCCAACGTCTCGGGCGAAGACCTCACACAATACTACCGCGACATGCTGTTGATCCGCCGCTTCGAAGAGAAGGCCGGCCAACTCTACGGAATGGGATTAATCGGCGGGTTCTGCCACCTCTACATCGGGCAGGAAGCCGTGGTAGTAGGCCTAGAAGCCGCAACAGAAGAAGGTGACAAACGCATCACCTCATATCGCGATCACGGCCATATGCTGGCCTGTGGCATGGACGCCAACGGCGTGATGGCCGAACTCACAGGGCGCGAGGGCGGCTACTCCAAAGGCAAAGGCGGCTCCATGCACATGTTCTCAAAAGAGAAGCATTTCTATGGCGGCCACGGCATTGTTGGCGCACAGGTACCGCTTGGCGCGGGCCTCGCTTTTGCAGACAAATACAAAGACAACGGCCGCGTGACCTTCACCTACTTCGGCGACGGCGCCGCGAACCAGGGCCAGGTCTATGAGACCTTCAACATGGCTGCACTCTGGGATTTGCCCGTGGTGTTTGTGATCGAGAACAACCAATACGCCATGGGCACCGCTCAGGCGCGCTCGACCTCCTCTCACGACATTTACAAACGTGGAGAAGCCTTTGGTATTCCTGGGGAAATGGTTGATGGCATGGACGTTCTCGCGGTCAAAGACGCAGGCGAACGCGCCGTCAAACACTGCCGCTCCGGCAAGGGCCCCTACATCCTTGAGGTCAAAACCTATCGCTATCGCGGCCACTCCATGTCCGACCCCGCAAAGTACCGCACCCGCGAAGAGGTGCAGAAAATGCGCGAGGAACGTGATCCCATCGAAAACGTGCGTCAGATGCTCCTAACCGGCAAACACGCCTCTGAGGACGATCTGAAAGCGATCGACAAAGAGATCAAAGCCATCGTGAATGCCTCGGCGGACTTCGCCAAGGAAAGCCCCCTGCCAGACGAGTCCGAACTCTGGACCGACATCTACGCATAAGCCAACGAGAGGACACAGATATGGCTACTGAAATTCTCATGCCCGCCCTCTCTCCAACCATGGAAGAAGGCACGCTGGCCAAATGGCTGGTCAAAGAAGGCGACACCGTGCAATCCGGCGACATCATTGCCGAGATCGAAACCGACAAAGCCACAATGGAGTTTGAAGCCGTCGACGAAGGTGTGATTGGCAAAATCCTCGTCGCCGAAGGCACCGAAGGTGTGGCCGTCAACACGGCCATCGCTATTTTGGCCGAAGAGGGCGAAGACGTCAGCGCCGTTGAGGCCGCTCCAGCAGCACCTGAGGCCAGCGCGCCCGCTCCTGCCGCCGAAGCCCCTGCCTCTGTACCTGCGCAGGCCGTTCCTGCGGCGCCTGCACCAGATCTGACACCTGATTGGCCCGAAGGCACGCCAATGAAAACGCAAACCGTTCGCGAAGCGCTCCGGGACGCCATGGCCGAGGAAATGCGAGGCGACGAAGACGTCTATCTTATGGGAGAAGAAGTCGCGGAGTATCAGGGCGCATATAAGGTAAGCCAGGGTCTGCTGGACGAGTTTGGCAGCAAACGGGTCATTGACACGCCCATTACCGAACATGGTTTTGCTGGCATCGCAGTGGGCGCGGCATTTGGCGGCTTGAAGCCAATCGTTGAATTCATGACATTCAACTTCGCCATGCAAGCCATTGACCAAATTATCAATTCTGCAGCTAAGACGCTGTATATGTCCGGCGGACAAATGGGCGCACCCATGGTGTTCCGCGGTCCAAATGGCGCAGCGGCACGTGTAGGTGCACAACACAGCCAGGACTACGCAGCCTGGTACGCGCAGATCCCGGGCCTAAAAGTTGCGATGCCTTACTCGGCCTCCGACGCCAAAGGCCTGCTGAAGTCGGCTATCCGAGATCCAAACCCAGTCATCTTCCTGGAAAATGAAATCATGTACGGGCGCAGTTTTGACGTTCCGGACATCGATGATTTCACCATCCCCTTTGGCAAAGCCCGTATCTGGCGCGAAGGCACTGATGTGACCCTCGTCAGCTTTGGCATTGGCATGCAGTACGCGCTTGAAGCCGCGGATAAGCTGGCCGAAGACGGCATCTCCGCCGAGGTCATCGACCTGCGCACCCTGCGCCCGATCGACTATGACACAGTGATTGCCTCGGTGATGAAAACAAACCGCTGTGTAACTGTCGAAGAAGGCTGGCCGGTGGGCTCCATCGGCAACCACCTTTCGGCCACCATCATGGAGCGCGCATTTGACTATCTGGACGCCCCGGTGATCAACTGCACCGGCAAAGACGTCCCGATGCCCTATGCGGCCAACCTCGAAAAACTGGCGCTGACGACCACAGACGAGGTCATCGCGGCAGTGAAACAAGTGACTTATCGGTGAGGAGACACGCACATGCCTATTGAAATCCTCATGCCGGCTCTCTCGCCCACCATGGAAGAGGGCACTCTGGCCAAATGGCTTGTCAAAGAAGGGGACGATGTCTCGTCGGGCGACCTGTTGGCAGAGATTGAAACTGACAAGGCGACCATGGAGTTTGAGGCCGTCGAAGATGGTGTGATTGGCAAAATCCTCGTGCCGGAAGGCTCTGAGGGCGTTGCTGTAAACTCCCCTATCGCAATTTTGCTCGAAGAAGGCGAAAGCGCGAGCGACCTCGGTGCCACATCAACCGCTACGCCTGAAGAAGCGACCGAGAGTACGCCAGAAGCAGCTGCTCCTAGCGGGGCTCCTGCAGCACCTACTCCCGCCGCCCCCGCTGCCCCGGTTGCAGCAGACGGAAACCGCATCTTCGCATCGCCACTTGCGCGTCGCATCGCGGCCAACAAAGGCTTGGATCTCTCAACCATTCAGGGATCCGGTCCACGCGGACGCATCGTGAAGGCAGATGTTGAAGGTGCCACGACGTCACCAGCCGCTCAGCCTGCGGCCACTACAGCAAAACCGTCCGCATCGACGCCAGCAGCCACACTGCCCAGCGGGCCGGATACCGACATGGTCCTCAAAATGTACGCGGACCGCGACTTCGAAGAAGTTGCGCTGGACGGCATGCGCAAAACCATTGCCGCACGCCTCACCGAAGCCAAACAGTCGATCCCGCACTTCTACCTGCGTCGCGACATCAAATTGGACGCGCTGCTGGCCTTCCGCAGCCAGCTCAACAAACAGCTGGAGAAACGCGGCGCAAAACTCTCGGTGAACGATTTCATCATCAAAGCTTGCGCTCTGGCCTTGCAAGAGGTGCCAGAAGCAAACGCCGTTTGGGCCAACGACCGCATCCTGAAGCTGTCTCCGTCCGACGTAGCAGTGGCTGTGGCCATCGAAGGCGGCCTGTTCACGCCAGTGCTCAAAGACGCCGAGATGAAGTCTCTTTCGGCTCTTTCTGCAGAGATGAAAGACCTCGCCACTCGTGCCCGTGACCGCAAATTGGCACCGCATGAATACCAGGGCGGCAGCTTTGCCATCTCCAACCTCGGCATGTTTGGCATCGACAACTTTGACGCAGTGATCAACCCGCCGCATGGCGCGATCCTTGCAGTTGGCGCGGGCACAAAGAAGCCGATTGTGAATGCCGAAGGTGATCTGGAGGTCGCAACCGTGATGTCCGTGACCCTATCCGTCGATCACCGCGTGATTGATGGTGCCTTGGGGGCGCAGTTGCTAAATGCCATTGTCGACAACTTGGAAAATCCAATGGTAATGCTGGCCTGAGCAAACAAGCGAGACAACAAAAAAAGGACCGCACCATGCGGTCCTTTTTTTGTTTCAAATCATGTGGCTGTCAACCTTTGTTGCAGTCACCAATATCCTGATTCATATTCACCGCGGGCTGATCACAGCCCGCCTCGCCAACCACTTTGGCAGGCACACCGGCAACGGTTGAACATGGCGGCACTTCTTGCAGCACAACCGAACCAGCAGCAACGCGGCTGCAATGCCCTACTTTGATGTTGCCGAGCACTTTGGCTCCGGCGCCGATCAAGACGCCATCGCCAATTTTGGGGTGACGGTCCTCTTCTTCTTTGCCGGTACCGCCAAGTGTCACCGAGTGCAGCATCGACACGTTGTCTCCCACCACAGCGGTCTCGCCAATCACGATGGAATGCGCGTGGTCGATCATGATGCCTTTACCAATCTTGGCGGCAGGGTGAATGTCGATTCCAAAAATCTCACTGGTGCGCATTTGGATGAAGTAGGCCAAGTCAGTGCGCCCCTGACGCCACAGCCAATTGCCAATGCGATACGCTTGCACAGCTTGATAGCCTTTGAAATACAAGATCGGCTGCAACAGGCGATGACATGCAGGATCGCGGTCATAAATTGCCATCAAATCCGCCCGCGCAGATTCCGCAATCGACGGATCAGAGGCAAACGCTTCGTCTGCGATCTCTCGCAAGATAACCATCGACATCTCGTTGGACGAAAGCTTTGCAGCAAAGCGATAGCTCAAGGCACGCTCAATCGTGCGATGGTGTAAAACGCAGGCATGCACCAAGCCACCCATCAGCGGTTCTTCCTTTACCGCTTCTTCTGCTTCTCGTGTAATGCGCTGCCAGACCGGGTCAAGTTCGGTCACTTTGGGTTGCGTCTCTGCCATCCTGATCCCCTTTTCTCTCCGCCAGTCTACACCACCTAGGCAAAGCGCCGCAAATTCAAAGGTGTGAAGACGGCAAAAAGCAAATCGAATGAAACACAAGAGCGTGAATGAACGTTCGAACCTAAAGCGGAATCGTCCGGAAAAGGCCTGGTCCAAACGTGGCAGAGATTTGCGCAACGTCAACCTCTATGCCAGCCGCGCCGCCATCCTCCGCTTGCAACGCATTGGAATACACCCAGCTCTGTTGACCCACCTGAACCTCCCGTAAAACCTGCGTTCCACGGCGCGCCCGCACAAGATACGCCTCTGCTTCCTCTGCAAGCGGTATGTCCAGCCCGTCCCATGCATCTCCATCCACACGCGCACGCCTAATCCATGACAGGTGCAGATCGCCGTTTTGCTGTCTCACCTGCGCAAGATGCACAGGCGCATAAGGACGCAGCCCTACGCCAGAAAATGCGTGAATTTGGTGTGTATAGGTTGGATCAGTGACTGGCCTCTGCGCTGGCCCAACGCGTATATGCTGTGCATAATCTCGCTTCTGCCGATTCAGCGTTAACTGCGTGACCTCCGGTGACATCACCACGAACCAACTACCAGGCATCCAAGCATCCGGCATCATTGCATCCGTGCCCAATTGCCCGCGCAATCGCCGTGACACAAGATAACGCCGCTCTTCAACCAACTCTGCCGATTGGAATTGCAGCGCCTCCCATTCATCCGGTCTCCCACTGCCCACAAACGCCAGATTTTTCCCGTTTAAGGCGTCTGCAGCGGAAACCGATGTCAACGCGCCGCTGAGCAGCCGTACCTGCAAGGCCGCGCCAAGATCCCAGCGGCCGGCAGGAGCACGCGAAAGTGCATTCTCTGTCACCCCAATTATCGCCGTATGGTCGACCACCGTGTTGAGGGAATACCCTTCATCCTGATCGCTCATATAGACAGCGGCGCTTCCGGGCCACGGCCGGCCTGTTACTGCAATATGAGGCGCATGAGGCACCTCTTCGCCAGTCATCAATGGAACATCCAGCAACAGGCTATGCACCGGCACCGGGGCCACAAAACCGCTTTGCCTGACGACATCCTCGCTCATCTGAGAGGCTTCATAAATCTGCCGCTCAACGCGCGCACCTTCAAGAAGTTGCCCCTCCTGTTGTGTCACACGCTCCATTCGAAAGCTTTGCGCCTGTCCCCCAGAAGACCCAATTTTGACAACATCACCGGCCCCGACATCGGCCCGACTGGGCGGGAGCGCAAGCTTTACGCGGTCTCGCGCCACCCGTGTTTCGGCAAGCCAACGTTCGACCGTTTGACGCCCCTCTCCGCGCGTCATCAATTCTTCGGTTTCACTCTGCGCCACACCGAACGTGGCCTCATCATGCAAAATCGCTTCTTCCGCGACCGTATCAAACGCATTTTCTGCAAGCACAAAACTCAAGCGCACACGCCCTGCCAATTCTGCATCTGCCTGTCGGTTTAACTCGATGTCTCCCTCAACCTCATCGGATACTGCCAGATCGTCCAACTCGAAATCAGCCGCCCGTGGTCCACCACGCATGACAAATTGCAAAACACCGTCACGCTCAACCGCGTCAAATCCATGTCGCAACATCAAGGGTTGGAGCGCCGCGCGGCCATCGGCCACATCTCTTTGCACGTACCCACGCACCACGCCGCGCAATTTGGAAACATCAAATGTCGTGACCCCAGCCGCCATGCAAATCTCAGCCACAACAGATGCGAGTGTTCTGTTAGACACCCGTCCGTTAATCCAATGGCCCTTCGCATAATTGTCGCCATCGCTCCAAGTCTCCCGGTCGTTCGGGAAGGCCGGAAATGGACGCGCATCCCAAGCCCAGGCAAACATACGGTTCCGATCAACCATCAATCCGTCATAGACATCTGATTGAGGATTGTTTTCCACCTCGCCAAAGTGCCGCGAAAACGCCTGGTAATAACGTTGCTGCACTTCGTCATCCCGCAGTCCCTTAGAGAAATAGGGCAATGCAGACTCCGATGATTTGGCGTCCAAAAAGACGTTTGGTTGATTGGTGCCCCTCTCAATGGCCGCACATCCAATTTCTGTGAACCAGATCGGCTTTGACCGAGGCACCCAATCGGTCGCAGTTTCTTGGCGCACGCCACCGATGCGTTCATGATGTGCATTTGACCACCAATTTTGGATGTCTTTGTATCGAAACACCCACGGTTCTAGATACGCCTCATCCTCGATGGGCGACCGGATTTGGGCCTCCCGCGCGTTGTCGGAATGATAGAACCAATCAAAGCCTTCCCCGCCCGCAATATTTGCCGCCAAATACGCCACATCCGTTGGGCTTTCCCACTCCTGCGCATCCAGATGTGCATCCCCGTCTCGCCAGTCAGACAGCGGCATGTAGTTGTCGATGCCAATAAAATCGATCTCAGGATCGGACCAGAGGGGATCCAAATGGAAATACACGTCTCCTGATCCGTCTGGAGGATGAAACCCAAAATACTCTGACCAATCCGCCGCGTAGCCGATTTTGACGTCAGGCCCCAACAAGGCTCGCACATCTTTCGCAAGTGCTTTGAGCGCCGCAACCGCGGGAAAACCCGATGCCCCACGGATCTGCGTCAACCCGCGCATTTCCGACCCTATGCAAAAAGCTTCAACGCCGCCCGCCGCCGCACACAATGCTGCATAGTGTAAGATGAACCGTCGATAAGACCATTCTTCGGGTCCTGTGTACTGCACATCATCGTCACCCACCAAAAAGTCTGCAGCCACGGCCGTGCCAAAGAAAGCCGCTACCTCGGCGTCTGCCTGAGCAGACCCATCTGGACTGCCGTCTTTTCCAAAAGCAACCGAGCTGGTGATCCGCCCTCGCCAAGGCAAAACCGGCTGATCCCCCGCGTCGCTCCAGGGGTCAGGCAGGCCATTCCCGGCCATCTGCTCCATCAGAATGAACGGATAGAACGTCACCAGCGTACCAGCAGCGGACATGTGCCTGATCGCCTGCACCACCGCCTTATCCGCCGGAGTGCCTCCGTAAACCGGCCGCCCCTCCAATTGCGCAACAGCCTCCGCTTGAGCCCGCGACAGACCAGAAACCCGCCAAGGCATATTATCCCCGTCAACGTCGACATTCTCGACTTTGGGACGCAGCTGACACATGTCCGCACGTAGATCGTCCCCAAACCAACTCACGACCAAAGAGGCTGCACCACAATTCGGAAGTTCCTCTCGGAGGTCTTGAAACGACGTCACAAAGTCTGTCTGCCCTGACGGCGTGTGCTCATTGGCGCAACGTGTCTCACCAGGCTCAGGAGAGGAATACACCGGCGATGTCGCCAAAGCGTACTCGCCCGTGCCTGGCATCAGGGCAACCGCGCGCACACAATTGCTGTAGTCAGCTTCACTCTCAGGCAAAATATCCGGCGTTGCCCGCACCACTTCAAAGTTAAACTGAGGCACCCGGTTGCCAAAACGTTCAAGTTGCAGATCCTCGATCACCACATAGGCGGTCCCACGATAGGCGGGCACAGCGCCCTCCCCCTCGACAGCCTCCATTTTTGGATCAGGCATTTGATCATCCGTGCCGGTATACACTTGCATAGACAGTTCTTCTTGACCGATCTCAATTCCGTCAGCCCAAATACGCCCCACGCGAAGGATTTCCCCCTCACACAAAGCAATCGCCAAAGAGACCGAATAGCTGTAACTGCGGGTTTTGGGTTGAGAAGGCATGCCTTTGCCACCGCCTGTCTCTGTCACCGTCTCGGCAAAACGGGTCGCCCAAATGACCTGCCCGGCCACTCTCATGCGTCCAAAAATCCGGGCCTGCGCCGCCCCTTCCGCAGACCCGGTTAACCGGAAGCGGTCCAGTTTGCCGGTTTCGATCACATCTGAGCCTGCCCCCATGACACCTTGATCAACCAGGCGTCCAAGAGTTGCACCTGCCAGGCGGCCAATGGCCACAGAGGACACACCGAGCAATCCACCTCCCACCGTCCCGCCAAGCGCCGCGCCAGCGGCGGCTAAAATCACTGTTGCCATACCGTTTTGCCCCTTACTAATTCTTAGACGTGGTCAGGAAAGGCAAACCGCGCCACGATCCGCCGCTGCCAAGGTGTGCTCATCGGACTCTCAACCACCGCATGCCCGCTGTAGGCGTGAATGAAGCTGGCCCTTGGGCCAACTTCACCGGCGATCGCCAAGTGTTTGGCAACGGCTCCGCATTTCATGCGAAACAAGAGCACGTCTCCAGGCTGATGGTCGGTGATGGGCTTGGAACACAAACACCGTCGCGCTGCTGCCCAAAGCGCTTCTGTCCCATGAGCCTCAGACCAGTCCTGCGTATATGCCGGCACCATCTCAGGTTCCGCCCCATATAAGTGCCGCCAAACACCGCGTATGAGGCCAAGACAGTCGGCACCGCCACCCCGACAACTGGCTTGATGCACATAGGGCGTGCCAATCCAACGGCGCGCCTCGGCGACCGCCTTTTGTCCTACTGTCCCGCTCATCGGAGGCTGCCCCCCGTATTTCCGCTGTTCTGGCTCGGATAACTGGTGACCCAGTCTTCCCCTGGAATGTCAGGAAACCCCTGAAAGTTGAGGTGGTTCAAAAACTTGAATCGACACGTCGAAAACCGCTTGTCACAGCCTGCTGTGAGCTGAAGCCTATCCCCAACCGCAACTTCGGACCGCACTTCTTCCCATAGTTCGATACGCCGAACGCCATCTTCGGCCACCCAGTCACGCTTTATAAGCCCGCCCAGACCCTCAGCCTGCCCCGAGACAATCCGCATCTGTCCGCGCGCGAACCAGCCACTTTCAAATTCGGCCAGACGTCCAACCTCAAAGACCCGCTGATCTTCAACCTGCGCAATGGCAACCTGAGTTCGATACCCAGCCGCAGCAACGTCAAAGCGACAGGACGTATCTCCAAGGACCGCGGTGCAAGGGCGCTGATACACCCGTCCGCGCGGCGAATTCAGCGCTTCTGCTAGACCGCGCAATTCGGCGATAAATGCCCCCCCGGATCGACGAATTTCTCCGATGGAGCCACGAAACACCACGCTGCGCTGTGACGTATCCGCCCAATTTACCATCCAGGCCACCACCTCCGCGCCATCCAAACGCCCCGCTTCGATGTCTGCATCCGTCACGGCGGCGTCGCTCAACAGTCCAACAGCCTCTGCATTATCCACCGACAGGCCAGTGCCCTGCTCAATGGCACTCGCCGTCAATCCCGTTGCGGCGCGAAACGTAAACCCCTCAAAGGCAAGGTCCCCGTCATGATCCGTAAAGCCCAGTTTCACGCCATCTTTCCGCGTGATCCCCCAGGTACGGGCCACCGTGGTCTCACCAGTTTGGAGGTGCTCTAACAACTCTGGTTGAAACGCCATCAGACCCGCACCTCAATCACCGGCACGTTGGGCAAGTCACCAGCTTTGAAACTGGCCACGCTGGTCTGAATACTGTCGGCGTCAAAACGCACCGGCACGTCAAACTCAAACCCGGCGGTGATCTCTGTGCCCTGATTAGGGGGATGCGCAAACGTGACAACCCCACTGGGGAGGTCGACCTCGTAATCGACGCCTTCCACCAGCCCATCGCCACCCAGGCCAACCTTGACCGACCCTTGAACCGGCTTACGAATTGGTCGCTCATAGCTGTGCGGACCAGAATGATACGTCTTAGCCAGTTGGAATGCGGCGGTCACATCATCGCCATGCGCAATCACCTGATCGCGGTAATCCACGTCCTGAGACGCCGGGCAGGACTTATAGTCAGACCAGTCTTTCCAGCGAAAGCCATGCAACTGCCCCCGCCGCGCCTCAAAGAATGCGATCAACGTCTCCACGTCATCCAACGACCGCATACCGACCCCAGCGTCATAGCGCCTGCGCGAATGCGCCCAAGGCGTGTTGCGCTCTTCAAACCCATTGACCAAAGTCACGACCTCAGTGCGCCTCTGTGGCCCGCCAACGGACCCAAAACTCAATGTGGCTGGGAACCTGACCTCGTGAAAACTCATATTCGCCTCCTATCGGTTGCGCTGGGCCCGCCCCAAAGCGCGGCTCATTTGCGTGGCAATCTGTCCCTGCGAGCGGCGGAAGCCTTCGACATCTGGTGTGGTAATATTCATCACCACCTGAACCGGACCACCGCCCCCCTGACTGCGCACGCCCAACTTTCCGTCGATCCCACGTGAAAGCGGCAAAATCGCCTCTGGACCGGCCTCGCCCATCAATCCGCGACCACCCCGCAACGGAAAACTGACCGGCCCGCTGACGACACCGCCATTGGCAAAGGGCATCACCCGCCCCTGCGTAAATGCGCCCCCATCGGCAAAAGGCAGCAGATCGCCCATCAATCCGCCAATTCCAGAAGACACCACCTGTCCAATCTGATCTGTGACCGGCTTCAACGCGCCTCGATACGCGGCATCAATCATGCTCTGCGCCAAACGTTCCAGCGCGTCTGAAAGCTTCATGCCATCAAACACCAATCCGTCAAAGGCTTTGCGCAATCCGCGACTGATGCCTTTTTCCAGAGAGGCCACATCCTGTCCGGTCGCGTCCAACGCCTGCTGCATACGGCGCAATTCGCCGTCAAAGCCGGCCACCATCGCAGTCGCCTGCCCCAGGGTGACTTCCAGCGCATCCACTTGCCCTTCAAAGGCGTCAAAATCATCCATGCTGTGATCCTTCCTTTGTGTCGGGATAAGCCGCCATCAGTGTTTCAAACCCGCTACGCGTCATCGTCCGTGCCCCCGACGGCCCCATCATCAACGCAAATTCAGCCGGGGTGAGCTGCCAGAACTCTGCTGGCTTCAGGCCCAGCCCATGCACTCCGGCCTGCATCAATACGGGCCAGTCAAACCGGGTCATCGTCCGACACGCCCACCGGGCCAAACGCCCGCACCAACAACTGCGCCGCGACTTTCGCGGCTTCCATTGCCCCGCCCTTGATTTCCGATTGCATCAGGTCCTTTGCCTCCCCCTGCCACCCGCCGCCCCGCAGCCCTGCCACGATCAGCGCCAGCACGTCCCGCGAGGCAAATCCACCACTCTCAAAGCGTCCGATAAGCGCCACCAGCGTCTCTTCGCCCAACCCCGCCTCCAACTCGGCCAAGGCGCCAAGCGTCAACTTCAACACATGCCGCCGCCCATCAATTGTAAGCGCCACCTCACCTGCGTAGGGATTGGCCATACTCACACCGCCGTGAAAGTCAGCGCCCCGGCACTGGCCATCGCCATTTCGTAAGTCGCTTCACCGTTGTGGCTGCCAGCGTACTCAATCGACGTGATCTGAAACGCGCCCTCAACGATGCCAAAGTCAGGAATAATCACCTGAAAATCCGGCGTTTCCCCATCAAAGAAAATCTGTCGGGCACGCTCGTCCGTGTTCGCATCTTTGAACACTCCGGACCCGCTTATGCTCGCAGACTTCACCCCGGCCCCCGCCAGTAGCTCACGCCACCCGCCCTGACTTTCCAGCGACGTCACATCCACGCTTTCTGCGTTGAAACTGATCCGCGTCGCACGTAGCCCCGCCACGGTTTCAAACTGCCCGTCGCCAGTCAAATCCACCTTGATCAATAGGTCCTTGCCGTTTTGCGCACCCATGGTTTCTCTCCAAACTAGATATGATTGTCTTCCACCCGCGCGACAAAGCGCAGATCCACCCGGCGCAGGTTCTTGCGCCCGTCCCGTTTTGCCACCGCCCGATCAAACCGCAGATAGACCAACCGCCCGCGACTCAAACTGGTGTCCAAGTCAATCAGAACGTCGCTCACCGCTGCGGCTGCCGCTTTCACTTTGGCAAAGCCACTGGCCTCGCCAATCACGGACACCACAAAGCGGTGCTCTGCGCCGCTACCCTCTCTGTCAGAACGGTCCATCACAGTTTCGGGCCCAAGCGACACAAACAGGTTCGGCGTCTTACCGGTTGGTAACTGATCGAAAATATCATTTCCAACCAGTGCACTAAGCGCCGTATCCGCCTGTAAGGCCCCAAAAACAGCCTGCTGCAGGCCCCCCCCGACTCCATAACTCATGACGCCACCTCCTCCCGTGTGTGACACACCAGATATCGGCCCTGCGCGTCCTTTTCCGTGACCGCCTCGATGACGTAGACCCGATCCCCTTCCCGAAACCGGCACTCTGGTGTCGGCCGTTGCTCTGCCCCCATCGGTGCTCCCCGCAAGGTGATCCGATACTTCGCCGCCGACAAAGACATCACACCGCCGTCCATTTCACGCCCGCCGCGTGCGACAACCTCCGCCCAGACCGCACCGAGTGTTTCCCAGGTTTGCGAAAATCCCCCCGCCCCGTCCGGGGCGGCCAACGGCCGCTCAAGCAAGAGACGCCGCGACAGTGTCACTGCGCCGCTCATGACACCGCTCCCGCACCCAAACGCATCGGGCGGTACCGCTCCAGCAAGCTCACAACGCCGAAAGGCATACAGCCCTCGCTCAAATTGGTTTCATGCCGGAATTCGTAATAATGCGCCGCCAGCAAAAGCACAGCTTGACGCATATCCGCAGGGCTGTCCGACCATGCCGTGCCATATCCAGCGACAAACCGGACAGTGGCGCTTCCATCGCTCGGAATGCTCGGCAATGCCCCCGAAACGCCCTTCAAACTAGGATGATGCGCATCACTGACCAATCGGTAAGCACTGGATGCCACCGACACCACGGCCCCCTGCGCATCCTCCAGCGTCACATCGATCACCTCTGAGACCGGCGCAACTGGTAGCCCCTGGGCGGACCCATTGCGCCAGCCATACACGGTCCACCCAAAAGTCTGCTGAAACATCGCCTTGCCGGTCCGCGCCTCTACGGCGCTGATCGCTGCGCGCAAAAAACTCTCCAAAACGCTGTCCTGCAACGTATCGTCGGAAAACCCGCTTCCAAGCCGCAGGTGATCTCGAAACTCTTGAACCGGCAGCGCCTCCGTCGGCACCGAAGTCTCTTCGACTAACATCATGGAAAAACTCCAAAATTCTCGATGGTCTTTAGTGGGCGCGCGTCCTCACGTCGCTTCAACGGAGGGGGTAAGCCAGACAACGTGTGCAGTCCGACGCGCGCCCGGATGACGGCGCTTTCGCGCCCCACCCACCCAGGAAATCAGCTCACAGCAAAGCGCAGCAGCTTGATCGCAGCAAAGTCACTGACATCGCCGCCAATGCGTTTGGTGGCATAGAACAACACATGTGGCTTGGCGCTAAACGGATCGCGCAACACCCGCAGATCAGGACGCTCCGCCACCGTGTACCCGGCGGCAAAATCCCCAAAGGCAATGGCATCCGCCCCACTCGCAATGTCAGGCATGTCTTCGGCAATCAGCACCGGATAGCCCAGCAACCTCGCTGGTTCCCCTGCAGCCAAACCATCAGACCACAGAAAACGCCCATCCGCGTCTTTCAGCTTCCGCACAGCACCAGCCGTTTTGGAGTTCATCACAAAGCTGCCATTGGCGCGGTATTGCGCCCCAAGTGCATAGACCAGATCCACCAACGCATCACCGCCGTTGAAATCCCCATCCACACCCGTGGCGACATAGCCAATGTTGCCCCAGCTCCAGCTGGCATCATCGACCGCAGTGTGGGTCAGAATCCCGGTTGGTTTGTCGACCCCATCGCCGGTAATGAAGGCCGCCGCCTCCGCTCGTGCAAACTTGTCGGCAATGCGCCCCGCCAGCCAGGCTTCAATGTCAAACGCGCTGTCATCCAACAACCTCTGCGACGCTTTGGGCAAGGCAGAGAGTTCATGAAGGGGAATAGCGATACGCTCGATGGTCGGCGTGCCGGTTTCAGTGGTGGCTGAGGTCTCATCCGCCCATCCCGCGCCGGTTTCCGAACTGTCGATCAACACATCGTAAGACCCGGCCTCAACCGTCACAACATTCGCGATCCCGCGAATGCTGGCCGTACTGTTCAGCACGGACTTGATGGTGTCTGCCGTTTGGGGATCGACCAAATAGCCGCCGTCACTGTTGACCGATGTGGACATGGCTTTGCCCTCAAGCTCAAGCCCGCGCAGCCCATCATCCTCGCCGGTGCGCAGGTAAGTATCAAAAGCTTTCTGATGCGGCGCGTCAAAATCCGTTGCCGCTGCCAAATGCGGCCGCGCCGCCTGTGTCGATTTGCGTTCAAGCATGATCAATCGCTCTTTCTGTTGTTTGATTTCCGCGTGAATGTCACCCCGAAAGGCATTGAAACTGCTTGCGAACTCCGCCACAGCAGACTTCATTTCCTGGACCGGAGACACGCCTTCCCCGATCCGAGACTCTGTCTCGGTCTTACTCATCACTGATTTCCCGTTTTTGTTGTGGCGCTTACTGCGCCGCCATCCCGCGGCTGATGTTCCGCAGATAGGCCGCCGCTTCCCGCAAGGGCAGCAAAGCGTCCTCCTTCGCGGTCAACCGCGCACTGGGCAGCATCGGAAAGGTCACTAACGACACCTCCCATAGCTCCAGTTCCGTCAAGAGCCTTTGGCCCTTTGAGTTCTTACTGGCTTTCTTGGTCCGGTAGCCTATCGACAGCCCGTCAATCGCCCCCGCCGCGATCAAGGCTGCAGCTTCGCGCCCCTTGGCAACATTGTCCAGCAACCGTCCCTTGACCCACAGCCCACGCGAATCCTCGCGCACCTCTTCCCACAACCCGATGGGCTGTGCCGGATCATGCTGCCAAAGCATCTTCACCTGCCGCCCCTCTTTGGACAGCCGCTCCAGAGACGCGCCATAGGCCCCTTTCTGCACGATGTCGCCCCCACGATCCGCCGCGCCAAACAGGCTCGCATAGCCGCTGATCACCTGCCCGTCGTCGACGCTCAATCCATCGCCGAACCGCGCAAACTTCCGCTCCAAACCGCTGTCTTGCATCACACACTCCTCGCTCATGGCGTCACACTCAAAACCGACTGAAACGCTTGTGCTAGGATCACCCCGACCACACCATAGACCGTCAGCCACAACCGCCGCTCCAACCGCTCAATCAGCTGTTCGATCTTGTCCAAACGCCGGTTCAAACTCTCAAACTGCAATTTCGCCACCCTCTCATGCGCCTCCAGCCGCAGCCCCGGCGCACAGTCAAAACTCTCAAAACCGTATCGCGGATCACCCATGCGCGCCCTCATCTGGCTGCGCGGGCAAACCCAGCAATCGACGCTTCTCCGCATCTGACAGGAACGCCGCGCCTGCCACCCGCGCCCATTGCGCGTCGCGCTCTGAGGCCAAAGCGGGCACCTGATCCAAATCCGGCTTCAAGGTGATCTCTTCGCCGACATGTTTCGCCAGCCATGAGCCCACCGCCGCCGTCACCCGCGCCGCAAGCGGCAACACAGTGAGCCGATAAAATGCCCGGTTGGCCTCTTGATAATTCGCATAGGTTGCATCGCCGGGGATGCCGAGCAGCATCGGCGGCACCCCAAAGGCCAGCGCGATCTCCCGAGCCGCCGCGTCCTTCGTCTTGTGAAACTCCATATCGCTTGGCGAGAACCCCATTGGTTTCCAATCCAGCCCGCCTTCGAGCAACATCGGTCGCCCGGCATTGCGCGCGCCTTGATGGTGGCTTTCCATCTCGCTGACCAACCGGTCATATTGATCCGCCGACAGGCTGCCTTGCCCGTCGTGCCCGCGGTAGACAATCGCCCCCGAAGGCCGTGCTGCATTGTCCAGAAGCGCCTTGGACCAGCGCGATGCACTGTTATGTACATCCACCGCCATCGCCGCCGCCTGCATCGGGGACAATCCAAAATGGTCGTCTTGCGGGTGAAACGTCTTGATATGGCAGATGGGCGAAATGTCTCCCACTGCAAACCGGTGTTTGCGCGCGCCCACCGCGTATTCATATCCGACCGGCCACCCATCCGCCCCCGGCACCACGCTCATCCGATCTGAGCGCAACACATGCAGCTCCACCGGCGCGCCTGTCTCGCCACCAACCGCTTCAACATAGCCATCGCCAGACAACAAAATCTGCCCATAAAGCGCCTCAAACAGCTCTGCCTGCCCCTGCGCCCCGTTGGGCGCAGTCAACAGTTTCAAAACCGGGTGAGCCTCGAACCGCTGGCGCTGATCCTGTAGGACCAATGGCAAGGCCGCTGCCGCCTCGGCAATCATCCGCACGGCGCGAAACCCAACCGGATTGGCAGCAAACCCCGTACGGGTCAGCGACACCGTATCACGCGGGCTCCAAGCCACGCGACCAGCGCTGTGGTAGGCAACCACCTTGCCTGTCGCACTGGCCTTCGCTTGTGGTGCCGCCTCTGGGGCCTTCTTCTGCAAAAACTTCCCTAGCATGCTCTGCCGCTCCCGGATCTCTGCGCCGCCTCTCAAGCGACCCGCTCAACTCAGTCCGTCCGCTTTGGACACACACAGTTCTGACAGTTTTGTCTTAAATTGTAGCGTTCGAACCGTGCGCAGCTGTTGCTTTAGAGCTCCCGCAACCGAGGACGCCGCCAATGCGCAGAAGGCGCCACAATCAACTCATGAAGCGCCCAAACCAGTGCATCCACACGGTCCGGACTTCCCGACCCAACAAAGCCCTGCGCCGTCATCAGGCACATCTGATCTTCCAGGTCTCCAAGATCTGCGCGATGCAACACCCGCCCCTGCTCATAAAGAGCCGCCACAGGTTCCGCCCGTGCCACTTTACCGCGGGTCGCGCGCACGGCCTTAAAGGGCACAAGCGGGTCTACCTGATTGATCACCGATTGTACCAGATCGCCGCCTTGATTGACCTCTGCCACAAGGCGTTCTGCCCCCCAGGTCTCCATCGCCGTCAACGCCACCC
This sequence comes from Paracoccaceae bacterium, assembly GCA_014872815.1. Taxonomy (GTDB): domain Bacteria; phylum Pseudomonadota; class Alphaproteobacteria; order Rhodobacterales; family Rhodobacteraceae; genus Shimia. The sequence continues at coordinate 99,647 of WKFK01000014.1, read as the reverse complement.
GAGCCCAGGCGTCTGGCGTGGCCGCCCGCACCGTTGCATCGTCTAGCACATAGGCACGCCAGTCTTGCACCGGGCCTTTTGTCACCGCCCCCACCACAACAATCCCGCATTCATCACTGCCCGCATGCCCACTCACCGGCGGATCGACGGCCACCACAATCCGGTCCATCTCTGGCAGGTCTTCACACCGCAACGCATCCAATTGCGCGCGCGTCCACAAGGCGCCCTCGGCGTCCTCCATCAAAATGCCATCCAATTCCTGACGCCCCACCCGCGTGCCCGCATAGCGCGCTTCGACTTCCGCCAGAAAACTCTCTGCCAGGTTGGCACGATTGGCTTGCGTCGGTGCGCTGGTTTGCACGGTGGTTGCCACCTCCAAAAGCCGCTTCAACACAGCCACATTGCGCGGCGTCGTCGTCACCACTTGGCGCGGGTTTTCTCCCAACCGCAACGCAAACTGCAGCATGTCCCAGGTCTCTTGGCCATTGCGCCATTTCGCCAGTTCATCCACCCAAGCCGCATCAAATTGCGGACCACGAAGGCTCTCAGGGTCATGCGCAGAAAACGCCTGCGCCACCGCTCCGTTGGGCCACACCAACCGACGCCGCCCGGCCTCCCAAACAGGTCGCCGATCCGGCGGCGCACAGGCGATCAAGCCGCTCTCGCCAAAAATCATCACTTCACGCACCTGATCGATGGTCTCTCCCACCAAAGCCACCCGATGCGCCTCTCCCGCATCCCGCGGTCTGGCCCCCTCCACCATCGATCGCACCCATTCGGCCCCGGCGCGTGTCTTACCCGCCCCGCGCCCACCGAGGATCACCCAAGTCTTCCAATCACCCTCTGGCGGCACCTGATGCGGCATCGCCCAGAACTCAAACAAAAAGGGGAGCGCCAATAGCTCCCCCTCCGTCAGGCTGTCCAAAAACTCACTCTGCACCGCGCGTGGCTCGGAGGCGATCCAAGCGGCGCCCGATCGAAGATCGCGCGGCGTCGAGGTCAAGCTGTGAATAGCTTGTTGAACTGTCTGTTGCGGTGCGCTGGTCAATGTCTCTCTCCACCAATAGCGCCAATCGCATGCACTGCCGTACCTCTGCCAAAACCCGCCGCCCGGCTGCGGTGGCTGCCGGGCCATCACGTTGCAGCGCAACCTTCATCCGCTCCAACTCGCCCGTCACCCGCCGCAACATAAGCTGCAGCGCGTCCAATTCCTGATCCAGTACGCGTCCACCCGAAGGCGTGAAATGTTGTGTCATAGCTGCTCTATGCCTCTCATGCGCAGTTGCCCCTCCGCACAAGTCCCACACGATATGTAATGCTCGCTCTTGCGGCCTACGGCTGACTTCTCGCGTGGTTCCAGCCCAAACAGTCCTATCACAATTTCGCGAAAAAAATCAATAATACTAATGTTTTCAACTCACTAACAGAACGAACGCACCCGTTGCAGCTTGCAAGAACACAGTGTTTCCAATCCGGCCCCCTACCGCCCTAATTGCGCCCTTATCAAAAACTAAACCTTTATGTGGTGAGATTAAGTGAGATGAATGAAGGGTGACTACGATGCGTATTGCTGCCAATACCACGCCGTCCTGGCCTTTAAGACTGTCGCTTGCCGCCGCCTGTTTCTTCGGCACCGTCCAAGCAGGCCCCGCCTCCGACAGTGCCAGCTCGACGTTCCAACGACCTGCCAAAATTCTGGTGGAAGTGCTGCCGAACTAACGGTTCTCGCACCCCCCAAACAAAAACGCGGCACCCTAAAGCGCCGCGTTTTGTATTTCTATGGCCAACCAATTTACTGATTGGCGCGTTCCGCCTCGATTTTGCGCCAGGCCGCCACATTCTGGTTATGCTCGGCCAGCGTCTCGGCAAAGGCATGTCCCCCAGTGCCATCCGCCACAAAGAAGATATACGGCGTCGTATCTGGATTTGCCGCCGCCTCAAGACTGGCCCGGCCGGGGTTGGCAATCGGCGTCGGTGGCAGGCCGTCAATCACATAGGTGTTCCAAGGGGTCTCACGTCGCAATTCGCTTTGGCGCAAGCCGCGCCCCAAAACGCCCACCCCCTCGGTGACGCCATAAATAACCGTCGGGTCGGTCTGCAGACGCATGCCTTGGTTCAGGCGGTTGGTAAACACACTCGCCACCTGGCGACGCTCTTCGGCGACACCGGTCTCTTTTTCAATGATCGACGCGAGAATAAGCAGCTCTTCCGGAGAACTCAGCGGCAGACCTTCCGCCCGGCTTTCCCAAGCCGCGGCCACAAGAATCTCCTGCGCGTCCTGCATCCGGTCAATCACACTCTGACGGCTATCGCCAACTCGGACCTCATAGCTATCTGGCGCCAAAGAGCCCTCTTCCGGCCGCGCGATCTCACCGCTCAGCAATTCAATACTGTTGAGTGTGTCCATAACCTGCCAGCTGGTCACACCCTCGGCCACGGCAATGCGATAGCGCGTGTCTGCTTCGCCCCGTACGCGGGTATAATCCGCCGGTGCCTCGTCTTCAGCAGGGTTAAACGCCGCCACCTCAACAAAGCTACCCGTTGTCGGGTCAAGTTCGCGCACCTGCACCGTCTTACGGGTTACACCGATGCGATACACCACCTCGGTGCCGCACGTGCTGGCACCGCCACGGGTGACGATATCAACAATCTCTTCCATCGACGCGCCTTCCGGCACGAGGAAGGCACCAGCCTTCAACTTATCCGCCTTATCCGAATAGTCCGCACCCAGTCGAAACAGTGTTCCGCTGGCAATTGCGCCTTTTTTTTCAAGGTCTTGCGACACGCGGGTCATGTTCGATCCAGGCTGGACACGCACACATACAGGCTCCGTCAAAGGACCTTCCGCGCGATAAGTCGACTGCCCAAAAAGGATGACGCCCCCCAACAGGAAGAGCGCCACGATAAGTAGAGTGAGTGCGTTAGACGCAACTGCGCGCCACATTAATCAACCTTTCCGAAGATCACGGATGCGTTTGTGCCGCCAAAGCCAAAGCTGTTGGACAGCGCCACATTGATCTCGCGTTCCACCTTCTTGTTGGGGGCCAGATCAATCGGGGTTTCCACCGCCTGATTGTCGAGGTTGATGGTGGGCGGCGCCACCTGATCGCGGATCGCCAGGATCGAGAAGATCGCCTCAATCGCGCCCGCCGCGCCCAACAGGTGGCCGGTCATCGACTTGGTCGAAGACATGGTCACCTTGCCAGCATGCTCGCCCATCATGCGCTCAACCGCGCCCAATTCGATGGTGTCAGCCATCGTGGAGGTGCCGTGTGCGTTGATGTAGTCGATGTCTTTTGGCTCAAGACCCGCCTTCTTCAGCGCCGCCCGCATGGAACGCTCGCCACCCTCGCCAGTCTCCGCAGGCGCGGTGATGTGATACGCGTCCCCAGACAGGCCATAGCCCAGAACTTCGGCGTAGATCTTCGCGCCACGCGCTTTGGCGTGCTCGTATTCTTCCAGCACCACAATGCCCGCGCCCTCGCCCATGACAAAGCCGTCACGGTCCGCGTCATACGGACGGGAGGCTTTCTTCGGATCATCCGCATGCTGCGTGGAGAGCGCTTTACAGGCATTAAAGCCCGCAATGCCAATCTCACAGATCGCCGCTTCACCGCCGCCAGCGACCATCACATCCGCATCATCAGACGCAATCAGACGAGCTGCGTCGCCAATAGCATGCGCACCGGTAGAGCAAGCGGTCACAACCGAGTGGTTTGGACCTTTGAAGCCATATTTGATGCTCACCTGGCCAGAAATCAGGTTGATCAGCGCACCGGGAATAAAGAACGGCGACACACGGCGCGGGCCTTTCTCGGCCATCAACAGCGTGGTTTGCTCAATCGACTGAAGGCCACCAATACCGGAGCCAATCATCACACCGGTGCGTTCCAGCGACTCGGTGTCTTCCGGCATCCAGCCAGAGTCTTCCACCGCCATCTGCGAGGCGGCCAGACCGTAGAGGATAAAGTCATCCACCTTGCGGCGCTCTTTTGGCGCCATCCAGTCATCTGGATTGAAGGTGCCGTCGGTGCCATCGCCATACGGCACTTCACATGCATATTTGGTGGTCACACGCTCTGGATTGAAACGGGTGATGGTGCCTGCACCGGACTGACCGTCCAGAATACGAGACCAGCTTTCCTCCACACCGGAAGCCAAAGGAGTGACGAGCCCAAGCCCGGTGACAACAACACGACGCATTTTCTATGCCCTTCCTCAGAAGTCTTTTGCGGGTTCATACCCCGCTTCACCCCTAAGGGGCAAGAGCGGCCATCCCACAGCTTGATCCTTTGCGCGCTTCTGCGCCCAGATTTAGACCATTTCCTTGCGGAAGCCACACGCTCCCGCCAAACGCAAAACGCCCGCCTCACCAAAGAGACGGACGTTTGCAAATCTCACTCACCTGCAAATGGCAGGATCTCCGGCTTAGGAAGCTTCGGAGATGAACTTAACGGCGTCGCCGAAGGTCTGGATGGTTTCAGCTGCATCGTCTGGGATCTCGATGCCGAACTCTTCTTCAAAAGCCATTACCAGTTCCACGGTGTCGAGGCTGTCTGCGCCCAGATCGTCGATGAAGGAAGCTGCTTCAACAACTTTGTCTTCTTCCACACCCAGGTGCTCTACAACGATCTTTTTCACGCGGTCTGCGACGTCGCTCATGTCAATTCCTCATTCGTCTTGGGCATCTCGGCCCGTTTGAACTCCCACCCACCCGGGCGGGTCTGATTTGTGCCCCTGATCGGGACGGTTTTGATCCGGCTGAACCGGAAGGTCTCCGTCCACCCCTCAAGGCACCCGGAAAATACTCGCCGCCTATAGCACATCCGCCTCACAACGCAAACGCTTTCCCCAGCGACAATTGCGGCGCCCCAAAGGACGCCGCCAAGGCTTACAACATGGCCATGCCGCCGTTCACATGCAAGGTGGAGCCGGTCACATAACCCGCCTCCGGGCTGGCCAGGTACAGAACCGCCGCCGCAATCTCTTCCGAAGAGCCCATGCGTGCTGCAGGAATCTGCTTGTTGATGGTCTCTTTCTGATCGTCATTCAGCTTGTCGGTCATCGCAGTCGCAATAAAGCCCGGCGCAATCGCATTCGCGGTGATGCCACGGCTTGCCACCTCATAAGCAATGGACTTGGTCATACCAACCATGCCGGCTTTGGATGCCGCGTAGTTCACCTGACCAGGGTTGCCGGTCGCGCCCACGATGGAGCTAATGTTGATGATCCGACCCCAACGCGCCTTCATCATCGGACGCATCACGCCACGGCATAGACGCATCGCGCTGGTTAGGTTCACGTCGATCACGCTCTGCCATTCCTCATCCGACATGCGCATGAAAATCTGGTCACGGGTGATCCCGGCGTTGTTCACTAGAATGTCGACGCTGCCCATGGCCTCGATCGCCTGTTTTGGCAGCGCATCAACCGCCTCTGCATCGCTCAGGTTACATGGCAGCACATGCGCGCGCTCGCCAAGCTCTGCCGCAAGCGCCTCAAGCGGCTCCACACGGGTACCAGACAGGCCAACGGTTGCGCCCGCACCATGCAGCGCCTTTGCAATTGCACCACCAATGCCACCCGATGCACCTGTCACAAGTGCAGTTTTTCCAGTCAGATCAAACATGTTTGTCTCTCTCAGTTTCTCACAACAGGCTTAGTCAAAAGCCCATATTTTGCAATCTCTTCGGCGCTCATCACGTGCGTTTCCTGCACCGGCGCCGCTTCCAGGGTGAACCAATAAAACGCGTCACTGCCCAGCATCCGCTTAGTATAGCTGACATAAGCCGCATGTTCCGGGTTCGATTTCGGCAAGTCCCGCCCCTGCAGGTTGCCCACCGCCCAGCTGTGCACGCCCAGAACCGCGCCGTCTTCCATGCTGCGCTCCACGCCCGCCAGGAATAGGTCTGTGCCGCCAGAGTGGATTTCGCTGTCTGCTGTCACATGTGTGTCCAGCCCAAGGTCTCGCACACGGTGGCCAAGTTGCAAGTTGACCTCATCGTCCACCGATCCCGGCACCTCGAGCAACACCAACCGCGTCACATCCGGATTATCGATCATGGCTTGCTCAAACGCCGCCAGACTGCGGCTATTCAACGTGCCATTCACCAACAGATCACTCCCATCCGCCTCAAACGAGATGGTGTCGGTGGCATTCAGATATGCCACCTCCATTTGCACACAGCCCGCCAGCACCGCCGCCCCAAGGGCGACGCCTCCACAGGCTGCGACAAAGCGTCGGATCAAGACAAGCTCTCCGCCGCCGCCTTCACATCCTCTGGCGTGCCCACGGCACGTACCGCGTTGGCACGATCAATCTTCCGGATCATCCCGGACAGCGCTTTGCCTGCGCCAATCTCCCAGAACTCTGTCACGCCATCAGCTGCCATGTTCTGCACCGATTCGCGCCAGCGCACGGAGCCAGTCACCTGCTCCACCAGCAGTTTGCGGATCTCATCAGGGTCAGTCACCGCCGCCGCGCGCACGTTGGCAATCACCGGCACCGCCGGTGCTTTGATCTCAACCTGCGCCAAGGCCGCTTCCATCACATCCGCTGCAGGCTGCATCAGGGCACAGTGGAATGGTGCACTCACCGGCAGCATCACCGCACGACGCGCACCCTTTTCTTTGGCAATCTCGGCTGCGCGTTCAACGGCCGCCTTCGCACCAGACACCACAACCTGTGTTGGGTCATTGTCGTTCGCTGCTTGACAGACTTCCCCCTGCGCCGCCGTGTCCGCAACTTCCTGCACCGCCGCAAAATCCAGGCCCAAAATGGCCGCCATCGCGCCTTCGCCCACAGGCACGGCCGCCTGCATCGCCTCGCCACGGGTACGGAGCAACCGCGCGGTGTCGCCAATGCTCAGGGCGCCAGCCGCCGCCAGAGCCGAATATTCGCCGAGCGAGTGGCCCGCCACGCAGGACGCCGCCGCAATGGTCACGCCTTCCGCCTCAAGCGCCTTCATCGCCGCCAGCGAGGTCGCCATCAGCGCAGGCTGTGCGTTCTGCGTCAGGGTCAGCGTCTCTTGCTCCCCTTCCCAGATCAACCCGCTCAGGCTTTCGCCCAAGGCCGCGTCAACTTCGTCAAACACCGCTTTGGCCTCTGGATAGGCCTCCGCCAGCGCTTTCCCCATTCCAATGGTCTGGGCACCCTGTCCCGGAAACACAAATGCACGGCTCATTCTTGGCTCTCCTTGCAAATCTTTGGCTTGGCATAGCGCGCACGGCCAGCGCACGCAACGTCAATAGAACGTTAAGGCCTCGCTTCGGACACCACATCAACGCGCAACTATCCGCCGAATCCCCGCCCTGCTGCGCATTCACGCACAACGCGGGTGCACCACCGCCAGTTGCCTTGCCGCACCGAAGCCCCCAAAGTCACCCCAACACTTTGAAGAGGTTTCCCATGCCCCGCAGCAACACAGCCACCCGCTACGGCTCCGTCGCCAAGACCTTCCACTGGCTCACCGCCCTGCTGATCCTCTCCGCGCTGATCCTAGGCTTTGTCGCCTACCGCGCGCCCTATGACGACAGCGCGCAGCTGGCGTTCAAAGCCACCCTGTTCTCTTTGCACAAAACCGTGGGCCTCGCCGCCTTTTTCACCGCGCTTTTGCGCATTCTTTGGGCCTTCACACAACCGCGCCCCAAATTGCTCAACGGCGACCACGGCCTGGAAGCCTGGGCCGCCGAGACCGCCCATTGGGTGCTCTACGGCTCCATGGTGCTTGTCCCACTCACCGGCTGGATGCACCACGCCGCCACCACAGGCTTTGCCCCGATCTGGTGGCCGTTTGGTCAGTCTCTGTTCTTTGTCCCCAACGACCCAACTGTCGCCGCAATCCTTGGCGGCGCACATTTCCTCTTTATGATCGTACTGGTCCTGACCCTGCTCGCCCACATCGGCGGCGCGCTTAAACACTTCGTCATCGACCGTGACAAAACCCTGCAACGCATGTTGCCCGGCCACACCGATCTGCCAGAGCCGCCCGCCGACCAACCCGGCCACCTGCGCCCAGCCCTCAGCGCGCTGGCCGTCTGGGCTGTTGCCCTCGTGATCGGCGCGAATGCAGGGCTCTTTGCGGCTGAAGAGCGCTCAGAAATCGCCGCCCTCGCCGAAGTCTCCTCCGAATGGCAGGTGCAATCCGGCACATTGGACATCGCCGTGCAACAGTTTGGTGCCGAAGTCACTGGACGCTTCGCCGACTGGACCGCAGACATCGCCTTTAACGAGGAACCAACCGAAGGCAAACACGGCACCGTCACCGTCACCATCGCCATTGGCTCCCTCACCCTTGGCTCGGTCACCGACCAAGCGCTCGGTGCGGACTACCTCAACGCCGCTGCATTCCCAACAGCCACTTATGTCGCTGACCTCCTGCCCACCGACACCGGCTATCTGGCCAAGGGCGAGCTAACGATCAACGGCCACGCCGTCTCCATCGACCTGCCCTTTGAATTGGCGCTCGACGGCAACACAGCCGACATGACCGGCACCGTGCCCCTGGATCGCCGCGCCTTTCATGTGGGCGACGACATGACCGACGAAAGCTCGCTGGGCTTTGGCGTGGATGTAAAGGTCGCTTTGACAGCCACACGAGGCGAATAAGTCCACCAAACACGTATGGCCCTCCAAATTGGAGGGCCGTTTCACTCAAGTTTCATTTGCGCCCAATAAACCAAATGTGGTCACATCCCGGTACGAGACCTTGGGTTTCGTTTGTTTTTGCTACACAGGGATTTTTCCATGAAGAAAGTGACAGTCACATTTGTCGGTGACGGATCAGATGAAGTTGCCCAAGCTTTCTACACATATTTCGTAGATGGCGGCCTGGAAGATCAGATCATCGATACGCTGACCGACAACACCGCGGTCAATATCGAAGTTGAAGGCATCATGGACATCAACAACGATACGTTGGACATCGCCATCAAAAGCAAGATGACCCCTTAACGGTTTAATCTGCATGGACAAAGCCGCCCCAACGGGCGGCTTTTTTATGTGCGACATCCTGCCTCCGGCTTGTCATTCCCCATCGTGAGACTAGAGTTGCGCCAACACTAAGCCTTTCACATTTTTCAGGAATTACCTCATGCAGAAAACGCTCCTCCTCACCGGTGCCAGCCGAGGCATCGGCCACGCCACCGTCAAGCGTTTCTCCAGCGAAGGCTGGCGTGTCCTAACCTGTTCCCGCCAACCCTTTGACCCGCGCTGTCCTTGGCCGGATGGCGAAAAAAACCACATCCAGCTCGACCTCAGCGATCCCGCCGACGCCATCAACGCCGTAGAACTGATCCGCGAACGGCTCGACGGCCCGCTGCACGGCCTCGCCAACAACGCCGGGATTTCCCCCAAAGGCCCCAATGGTGAGCGTCTGAACACCTTCACCACCGACCTGATGGACTGGGGCAAAGTCTTCCACGTGAATTTCTTCGCCTCGGTCATCCTCGCCCGCGGTTTGCGCGATGAATTGGCCGCCGCCAAAGGCTCCATCGTGAATGTCACTTCCATCGCTGGCTCGCGCGTCCACCCCTTTGCCGGCGCAGCCTATGCCACCTCAAAGGCCGCGCTGGCTGCCTTGACCCGCGAAATGGCCCATGACTTTGGCCCGCTTGGCGTACGCGTGAACGCTATTGCCCCCGGCGAAGTCGAAACAGCCATCCTCTCGCCTGGCACGGAAAAGATTGTCGAAGGCCTGCCGATGAAACGTCTGGGCCAACCATCCGAAGTGGCGGATGTGATCTATTATCTCTGCTCGGATCAATCCTCTTACGTGACCGGCACCGAGATTGAGATCAACGGCGGCCAGCACGTCTAAGCGCAACAAAAAAGGGACGCCCCAAAGGCGCCCCTCTCCGTGAGTGTTAAGCGAATGGCTTACTCGGCTTTCATAGCCTCAACAGAAATCTGAACTTGGACTTCATCACCAACAAACGGAGCAAAGTTACCTACGTCAAAATCGGTGCGCTTCAGTGTGGTGGTCGCGTTGAAACCTGCCCATGGTTTCTTCGCCATCGGGTGCTCACTGGCTGCATTCATCTGCGCATCAAGCACAACGGACTTGGTCACGCCGTTCACGGTCAGATCGCCGGTGATCAGCGCGGTGGTGTCGCCGGTCACTTCGATGCCGGTGGAGGTGAAGCTCACCAACTCATCGTCGCTGGCGTCAAAGAAGTCCGGGCTCATGATGTGCGCATCACGCTTTTCCCAACCGGTCCACATGGATTTTACGGGCATGGAGACTGACACAGAGCTGTTGGCTGGCTCTTCCTGGTCAAACATAATCTCACCTTCAAAGCCGGAGAACATGCCCCAGGTCGTGGAATAACCTAGGTGGTTATAAGAAAACAGAATCTGGCTGTGGCTGGCGTCCAGCATGTATTTTTCCGGCGCCGCAACGGCGGAGGTAGCAGCAGCGGCGGCAAAAGCAAAACCGGCGGCAAGAAGGGTGCGTTTCATTGGGTGTCTCCTGAGGACAAGATTAATTTCTGATGGAACCAATGTGCCCATTCAACGCTGTGCGACAATTCGCAGTAAACCCACATATTCTGTGCAGTCGTGAACAATTGCGTGATCTCACACAAAAAAGGCCGCCCCTCGGCGACCTTTTGCAACAATCCGGCAAATCTTTGCTCAGCTTGGCAAAATCGACTGGCTGCGCAACTGCGCAATCGCATCCAACCGCGCATGATTGCCATCGATCGGCAGGGCCACCATGGTTTCGCCGGCCTCATTCAAAACCACCAGCGACGACGCGCTCACATCCACACGCCCAATGTCCTCATAGTTAATCGCTTGCAGCACATGTTTACGGCCCCGTGGCAGACCTTCATACACCAACAACTGTTCGTTGCGCTCGTCAAAGTGTAGTTCCTTGCGTGGCTTGTCTGTTGCGATCTGGGTCATGCCCACACCGCCAGTCACCAGAAGGATCGACACACCCATTTTCGCCAGAAGGATGGTCGGCGTCAGGTCCAACCCCGGCATCAACCAAAGCCCCACACCCGCCATAATAAACGCAAAGCCAAACACGGCCGAGGATGCGCGCACGGACAGCGATGGACGCCTCCCCTCCACCCGCGTCACACAAGACCGCGTATCATCTGCAAAATTGGTCAGCGCCACCATATTCCCACTCTCCAAATTGGCCTTCATCGGCCATAAGTCCAACGGCTTCTCCACCGGTTGCTTAGACTTTCGATTTGAAATCGGGCAGGAATGCGGCGGATTGAGGAAAACCTCATGCCCTTTTGCCTTGAGATGTCGGGAATTTCGCGCCACAAACGGGCGCACGCAAAAACCTTGCTGCCCCTTTGCACACAAGGCTTGCGCTCTCCCCAATTTCGGCTATACAGCGCCATCCTTTTGCAAAAGCTTGAACCGCGCAGTCTCTCGTGGGTGGGGTGCAAAAGGCTAAAGACGCCCCGCTCTTTGAAATGCGCCTAAAATCGAATGGAGAGCACATGCCACTGTATGAGCATGTTTTCATCTCGCGCCAGGACCTGTCCAACGCGCAAGCCGAAAGCCTCGTTGAGCACTTCAGCACCGTTCTTTCTGACAACGGCGGGTCCGTTGTAGAGTCCGAGTACTGGGGCGTGAAAACCATGGCCTACAAAATCAACAAGAACCGCAAGGGCCACTACGCCTTCCTGAAGACCGACGCACCATCCGCTGCGGTTCAGGAAATGGAACGCCTGATGCGCCTGCATGACGACGTGATGCGCGTTCTGACCATCAAGGTCGACGAGCACGCCGAAGGTCCATCGGTTCAGATGCAGAAACGTGACGAGCGTGACAACCGTCGCGACCGCCGCAACTAATCACCTTAAGAGAGGACATTAAGTTATGGCTGCAAAACCATTTTTCCGCCGTCGCAAAGTCTGCCCTTTCTCGGGTGAGAACGCGCCGAAAATCGACTACAAAGACACCAAGCTGCTGCAGCGCTACATCTCTGAGCGTGGCAAAATCGTGCCGTCCCGCATCACCGCAGTGTCTGCAAAGAAACAGCGTGAGCTGGCCCGTGCAATCAAACGCGCGCGCTTCCTCGCACTGCTTCCATACGCCGTGAAGTAAGGAGAGACTGATATGCAAGTTATCCTTCTGGAACGTGTAGCCAAGCTGGGCCAAATGGGCGACGTGGTTGACGTGAAGCCGGGTTATGCCCGCAACTTCCTGCTGCCTCAGGGCAAAGCACTGACCGCTTCCAAGTCCAACATCGCATCCTTCGAAGCGCAAAAAGCGCAACTCGAAGCGCGTAACCTGGAAACCAAGAAAGAAGCCGAAGCGCTGGCAGAGAAACTCGACGGACAGCAGTTCATCGTGATTCGCTCCGCGTCCGACGCTGGTGCCCTCTACGGTTCTGTCACCACCCGTGACGCCGCAGAAGCCGCCACCGCCGCTGGTTTCACCGTGGACAAGAAACAGGTTGTTCTGGCCAAGCCAATCAAAGACCTGGGCCTGCACGCTGTACACGTACTGCTGCACCCAGAAGTCGACGTGACCATCGACCTGAACGTGGCGCGCTCCGAGGAAGAAGCAGAGCTTCAGGCCTCCGGCAAGTCCATCCAGGAACTGGCCGCGGAAGCAGAGGCTGAAGCAGAATTCGAAATCTCCGAATTGTTCGACGATATCGGTGCTGCAGCGTCTGACGACGAAGACTTTGCTCCGGAAGCTTCCGAAGCAGAAGAAGCGCCTGCCGAAGAGCAGTAAGCGTTTCACCGCGAAGAATTCGCAGAGCCGCGCCCGGGTGCACCTGGGCGCGGCTTTTTCTTTGCCCATCCGCAAGATACCGCGCACCTACCACGCTCCCCTTCCCTTCACACAGACAAAAGCCATACTGACGCCACGACTGTCAGGAGGCCCCATGTCGCAGAATTTTTCCCGCCGCAACGCGCTACTTATGCTGATCAGCCTGCCGCTCGCCGCGTGCGGTGGCTCTGAACCGTCCGTGTCCACATTCGACCCGCCGCTTTATCCCAACGAAACGCCAGAACTGCGCGCGCTGATCAACAAATGGGCCGACCACTACGAGGTGCCCCGCGATCTGGTCCAACGTGTCATCATCCGCGAAAGCACCCACCGACCCTGGGCCACCAACGGGCCGAATATTGGCCTGATGCAGATCCAACTGCCCACCGCACGCGGCATGGGCTACACCGGCGGGCGCGAAGGTCTTTTGGATGCCGAAACCAACCTCACCTACGCAGTGAAGTACCTGCGCGGCGCCTATATGGTCGCCGAAGGCAATTACGATCGCTCGGTTTTCCTTTATGCCAAAGGCTACTACCCCGAAGCCAAGGCCGCAGGATTGTTGAAAGAAACAGGTTTGCGCCCCTAAGTTGACTTGGCAGCCCCACTGGGCCTCTCTATTCTGACGTCAGATTTTGACCAGTTATTGAGGCCCCTTCGTGAGCTCTGAAGCCGCAGCAACCCTGCACCCTTTAGCCCCCCATCACTTGCCGAGTTTCATTTCCGACGGCACCGGTGGGGACCCGATGATGACAAACGTCGCGATCTTTGTCGCCGTCATGGTGTTCATCATCACCACCTTCTTCCTGCACCTGCATTCGCTGCCGGAAAAGCTCGCCCACAAGGTCGGCGCCAATCAGCTGCAAATGGTCGGCGTGCTCGCCCTCATCGCGCTGTTCACCCACAACAACCTCTATTGGGTCGCCGCGCTTTTGCTCGCTCTCGTACAGGTTCCCGACTACGAAACGCCGCTGCAACGCATCGCTGACGCGCTCGACCGCCTCAAGGCGGCCCCGCAACCCATCGCAGAACCAGTTGCCGAAGCGCCATCGGCCGAAATCGCCCCCCCTGCGCCAGCCCCAACCAAAGACGGGGAGACCTAACGCATGTTGGAATTCCTCGCTTGCTCCATGCTCACCATCTTCCCTGACTTCCTGTTCCGCCGCTATTGGCAGGGCAAACGTCTAGGGCAAGAGATCACCCTGTTCTCCATGTGGTACGAGCTGCGCTACGGTCTCAGCGCCTGTTTCATCCTCACGGTCAGCCTGATCACCCTGATCTTCTACTTCCATCCCTCCACCACCAACGCGTCCTCCTACTTCCGCACCGTCACCATCCTGCCGGAACTCTCTGGCCGCGTGGTTGAAGTGAACGTGGAAAACAATCAGGACGTCGAAGCCGGAGAGTTGATTTTCCGCCTGGACGACAGCCGCCAACGCGCCGCCGTTGCCACTGCCCGCGCCGCAATGGTCGAAGTCGATGCTGGCGAGCTTTTGGCCCGTGACGACCTGCGCGTGGCCCAAGCCAATCTCGACGCTGCCGAGGCCGCCTTTGAGCAAACCAAAGATGAGTTTGAGCGCAAGAACACGCTCTATGAGCAAAACTCCCCTGCCGTGACCGTGCGCGAGGTGGAGCGACTTGAAAATCTGATCCAAGAACGTCTCGCCGCCGTGGATGCCGCGCATTCCGCCGTGGAATCCGCCAAACACCGTGTCGAAATCCAACTGCCTGCGCAGAAGGACAGCGCCCGCGCCGCGCTGCACCAAGCCGAAGTCGAGTTGAGCAAGATGAGCATCTACGCCGGTCAAACCGGCCGCATCGAGCAATTTGACCTGCGTGTCGGCGACTATATCAACCCGATCCTGCGTCCCGCAGGCATTCTGGTGCCCACCGACACCGGCCGCGGCCGCTTTCAGGCCGGCTTCAGCCAGCTGACCGCGCAGATACTGCACCCCGGCATGCTGGCCGAAATGTCCTGCATTTCTAGCCCTATGCGTATCACCCCCATGGTAATTGTGGAAGTCCAGGACGTGATCCCCTCAGGTCAAATTCGCCCCACCGACACGCTGCGCGACCCACAGAACGACCGCCAGCCGGGCACCGTGATTGCCTATATGGAACCACTCTATGAAGGCGGCACCGACCACCTGCCGCCAGGCAGCAAATGTGAGGTCAACGCCTACACTAACAACCACGAGCGACTGCAAGATCCCGACATTGGCACCGGCGAATTTGTTGCCCTGCATGTGATCGACACCGTCGGCTACGCGCACGCCCTGATCTTGCGCTTCCGCGCCATCATGATGCCCTTCCGCCTCTTGGTGTTCTCGGGCCATCACTGACCTCCCTCAACCAGCTCAGGCGACAAACAGCCCGAGCTGTCAAAGTCCACAAAGCCTTCCACATCACACCGAAAGAAGCCTCAGACGCGCAGGTTTGACCGCCCCATACTGGTGAGGACAATACCTGCTTGGTTTTCTTTTCCTTGACAGCAAACAGGATCATGAAGCACCCTAAAGGTGTTTTTATTTAAGAGTTGGAGAGTATCATGGCCGATCCCAAACAGATTATTTCTCATCTGGAAGACCCCACAACACTGGCGAGATTTGTAGCAAACCCAAAGGCGGTGGCAATCGAAATGGGTGTGGATGTTGACGATGAGGCGCAGGCCCAAGAAATGGAGCGACTTGCACGCACTTGGCAGGGTGCTCTAGGCGGCGTTGCGCGCGCTTCAGGCATTGACGTTGTAGAAGCCCGTTGGGGCATTGGCGCAGGTTGCTGCAATAGCGGCACCAATAAAGTTCGCTTCGAAAAATAACCCGCTGTGACATCTGCAGTGATTTACCTCACCGGTGAGTGCAACATTCGTTGCGCTCACTGTTTCGTCGGAAACGATCAATTGCGTCCCCGCAAAGGGATGTCGACAAAAGAGATTTGCGCAGTTCTGCGCCAGCTTCAGAAAGGCGGTGTCGACACCGTAACGCTTTTGGGGGGAGAACCAACGCTCCGTAAGGATTTTACAGACATCGTTTCGGCCGCGGAACAACTAGGCCTTTACGTTTCCGTAAACTCAAATTTGATCGATTTCCGGAGCCTATACGCTGTGTGTCAAAATGCGGCCTTAAAGAACATCGTGGTTAGCTTGGACGGCATTGAAGCCCAGAGCCATGACAAAATGCGGGGCAAAGGATCTTTTGCAAAAACAATGAATAACCTTCGGGCGCTCACACGGCACAAAAGATATTTAGACGGAGACCTGACAGTCGATATGACCTTTGTCTTAACCGCCGCAAATCGTCCGGAAACGCCAAAACTGGCTGCCTTTGCAGCCGAACATGGCTTTAGAACCATCAATTTCAAAACACTACAATACAATGATCGCGCAGAGAAAAACAAAGACACCTTGGCGATCACTGGCCGCGATCTCTTGGACGCACTTGTGGAGTTCTACGTTGGCTGCTTGATGCGCGAAGGCTCCCGCTTCAATATGTATATCCCTCCGGCTCTGGGCGAGTATCTCGCTCAGGCAACCGGCACGCCCTGCGAAACAATCACCGACGAAGCGTGCGGAGGCACCAGCGTTTACTCCTATGTAGATCTACTAGGGAACAATTTCCCTTGCCCCGCCATGTCATTTGAAGAAAACGAAAACATCAACGTATCTCGCAGAATTGATCGTTTGAACCTGGCAATCAATAGTTTTGAGGACGTACACAAAACAAGTGTTTTCAAAGGATTTGATACGTCGATCAAGCGCGGACATCGAAAGTCCTTTTTGGCACCCTGCAACACATGCGTTTTCTTGGAAACATGTAGCCCATGTACAAATGAGATCATTCGAGGCTCAAAGTCCGGCGCAGTTGCAGAATGCCTCGCAGTGCAACAAGCGGGCAACGATCGCGCACCCGGCATAACTTCGCGTATTTTCAGAAGAAACCCCGACGATCAACCATCGCCCACCTAACCGCCAAACAATTTCGCAGGTCAAGGGGCGACAGCTGGCTATATAGAAACCAAATTGGGAAGAAAGCTTCGGCTTCACTCCCCAAAATTCCCCCCCAAGTCCTTCGGCGCCATTCGGATCAAGCGGCTGTCCGCCACCGCTGCCTGCCGATGTTCGACCGCGGCCCGGTATTCCGGATACTTATGCATCGACGCAAAAGCCTCCACGCTGGGATACTCGGCAATAAAACACAGATCCCACTGCTTCTCCGGCCCGATCAACATCTGCTCCATCTCGCCCCGCCAAATAATCTTGCCACCCAGCTTGGCAAAGGTCGCCGCGCTCTCACGCCCATAGACCGCATAAGCCTCCGCCCCCGTAGCCTCGCGCCCATCGGCGTATTCTGCTTTATCGCGCAGCTTGACCAGGTTCAGCATATGCACCGGCCCGGCGCGATCGTTGGCTTTGAAGGCGTCATATCCGGCTTTGTCGAAAGTTGTGTATCCCATAGGTGCTCCTCCCTCACATAAGGACAAGCAAACCACGAAGCACAACAACGTCAACTCTGCCGCCCCGTCACCACCCCAACAAAAAAGGCCGCCCCAATCTGGAGCGGCCTCTCACTGTCCCGTTAACGGGTATTGGACTTATTCGTCGTCCAGTGCCTCTACGGCTTTTTGCAGGTCGTCTTTGGAGACCTCTTTTTCAGTCATCTCAGCCAGTTCAAAGACATAGTCGACAACTTTGTCTTCAAAAATCGGCGCGCGCAGCTGCTGCTGCATCTGCTGGTTCTGCTGGATGAATTCGAAGAACTGGCGCTCTTGACCAGGGTACTGACGCGCCTGGTTCATGATCGCTTGAGTCATCTCGGCGTCGGTCACTTCAACCTCTGCCTTCTGGCCCAGTTCTGCCAGCAGCAGGCCCAGACGCACGCGGCGCTCGGCCAGCTTGTTGTGCTCCTCAGTAGGCTCGATCTCTGGGTGGTCGTGGCCTTCAACTTCTGGGTTTTCTTCGTGCCACAGCTGGTGCGCAATCTGGCCCGCTTCCGCTTCCACCAGGGATGGTGGCAGGTCGAAGGACACCAGACCGTCCAGCGCGTCAAGCAGCGCGCGCTTGGTTACGGCACGGGCCGCACCGGCGTATTCGCCTTCCAGACGCTCGGATACCTGAGTTTTCAGAGCTGCGAGGTCTTCGGCACCAAATTTGGTGGCCAGCTCGTCGTTGATCTCGGCCGCAACTGGTTCCTTCACCTCTTTGATGGTGCAGGAGAACACAGCTTCTTTGCCAGCCAGGTTTTCGGCGCCGTACTCTTCTGGGAAGGTCACGGTCACGTCTTTTTCTTCGCCAGCCTTCACACCGACCAGCTGCTCTTCAAAGCCAGGGATGAACTGACCGGAACCCAGCACCAGTGGGAACTCTTCGCCGGCACCGCCGTCAAACGCTTCCCCGTCGATGCGGCCAACGAAGTCCATGACAACCTGGTCGCCGTCTTTGGCTTTGGAGCCTTTCTTGCGGGCTTTGAAGTCCTGCGCGGTTTCGGCTAGGTTGGCCAGCGCTTCGTCCACATCCGCTTCGGCTGCTTTCACAACCATTTTCTCCAGCTTGATGCCCTTCAGGTCAACTTCTGGAATTTCTGGCAGCGCCTCATAGGACATCTCGACTTCAACGTCGTCGCCTGGCTTCCAGTTTTCGCCGTCTTTCATCTCGACTTTTGGCTGCATCGCAGGGCGGTCACCGGACTCCTCAAAGTGCTTGTTCATCGCACCGTCGATGGTTTCCTGCATCGCTTCGCCCATCAGGCGCTCGCCAAACTGCTTTTTCAGAAGTGGCATCGGCACTTTGCCTTTGCGGAAACCTTTCATTTCGATTTCCGGCTGCGCTTCTTTCAGCTTGTCGTTTACAGTTGCCTCAAGCTCGGAAGCCTCCACCTTGATGGTGTAGCCGCGCTTCAGACCTTCGTTCAGCGTTTCAGTAACCTGCATCGGGTATCCCCATAAGTAGCGGCGCGCGGCACAATGAGTCCGCGCGCAGTCGAGAAAAATTTGTGCTCTTCTAGTGGCCCTCGCGCCCCGGCGCAAGGGCAAAGGCGTCAAAAATGCAGGCATCTGCGCGCAGCGTCAAAGCGTGTAAACCTTGGCGCTTTGACGCGCTGGCTTCGGTTACCAGAACCAGCGACCGCCAAAGGCCCAAGCGCCCACATCCTCAAAACTCACTCCGGGCTGGCTGTAGCTGTGCTGACGATAGGCCAAATACAGTTCAGCATTGGCATTTTCGATCACCTGCGTGGCCTGCAGCCCCCAAGTGAACCCGTCATCCCCAGCCAAAACACTGTCATTGCCCCAGAAGAAATCCGCCGACAGGCGGGTTTCTCCCACCTGCCACCAGTCGCGCCGAATGCCGAGCTTTGTGTAAACATAGTTGCTGTCCAGACCGCTGTTGTCGCGCCACCCTGCTCCGATCTTGGCGTTGATCCCAGTGCTCAGATGCAACGCGCTAAACGATCCAACCACAGCCGTGTTGTCCGCATTGCCATTGCGGCCATCCACCCAAAGCCCGCCTAAGCGCGCGTCGTATTTCATGCCGCCGTTTTCGCGAGAGTACCGCAGCGCCAGATCGTAATTGATGTCATCATTGCCGGACACAAGGATATTCTCACCAACCGAAGCCCCGACCGAAAATCCAGAGCCAAACGTGGGCGAGTCATACCGGATACGTCCCAAACGTCCGCCATCAAAGTCATTGAACACAGCCCCAACTGTCGGCCCCGGCGCCCCTGTTCCGCTCACACGGAACGTGTAGCCACCCGACACATCAGCCACCGCAGAGGTAGAAATATACCCAGTCCCGGAGTCGTCCGCCCCCGTCATCCCATCCGCGGCCATACTGCCCTGCCCGATGTAAAACGTGCCGAAGTCACCGCCCCAGCTGAAATCGACCTTTCGCAGGCTGGTGCGCGCGTAGTCCACAAAATCCGGCTCTTTATTGGTCATGCTCAGCGAAGACGACCCGCGCAAGCCAAGCGCCGTTTCAAAGTTGAACTTAAACGTCCCTTGCCCCAACGGCGTTTCCCACCACAGACCAAACCGGCTGGGCGCATTGGAGTTGTCCACCAACTGCGTGTTGGTCTCAAACCCATCATCGGTGCTGGTAACAATCAAATTGAAGAACCCATAAAACCGGGCATTGTTGTCTTGTGCCAGAGCACTGGACCCGCCAAACAAGGCCACCAAGCCCACACTTACCGCCAGCGCGCTGCTTTGATACGTCAAATTCCTCATTGCAATGTCTCCCTCCCCAGCGGCACGGCCGCCGGAATGTGATGTCCAATAGTCACAGGCGCCTTGAATACGGCTTCAAATCGACCGGCACAAAAACTGGCGCAAAATAGCGGCTTTCGGCCGCAAGAGTTCAAATTCCAAACCGACAAATCGCGATCTGCGCATGCAGATCCGCCGGATGCAAATGCACCCTACCATCTTTTCGCAGGCAACAACATCACATGTGCACGGGCCCCAACGCACAAAGCAAAAAGGGCGCCCCAACAGGACGCCCTTCAAATTTACGTTTTGACTTTTGGGCTCAGAAGCTCCAGCGCGCACCCAGCATGTAGGCGTCCACATCGTTGTAGGTGGTGCCGGTGTTCACGTCATAGCCGTGCTGGTGGTAGCTGAAGAACAGGTCCACATTGGCATTGTCGATCTTCTGCACCGCTTCAAAACCGTAGGCCACGGATTTGTCACCGGCCGCGTCAAACATGTCATTGCCGCGATAGGCATCAACAGACAGATGTGTACGGCCAAAGCTGAACCAATCGCGCTGCAAACCAACCTTTGCATAGACGTAATCGCTCTTCAGCCCGCTATCCCGGTCGTTTTGCCCAACAGTGAGCGTGCCGCTGATCCCGGTCGGATTGTGCAACGCCCCCACGGACCCAAGAACGGACTTGGCGTCATCAGACGCCCCATCGGTCTGCGCATAGGCCAACGTCGCTTTGAAGGTGGTGTCCCCAAAATCATTGCCGTAGCGCAACGCCACATCATAGAAATTGGTGTCGTCATTGTCCTTCAAGATCTCGGTCCCGGCAGACGCCGACACCACAAACCCACCAAGGCTTGCCGTGTCATACCGCACACGGCCCTTGCGGCTGCCGTCAAAGTCTTTGAACACGTCGCCGATGGTTGGACCAGCCGCACCGCCACCTGTTGGCTGGAACGCAAATCCGCCCGCGGTATCAGCGATGGCCACTGTCCCACTCAGATCCGTGCCAGACATATCGGTCCCGCCCGAAATGCCGTCTGACGCCATGGAACCCTGCCCCACATAAACCGTTCCGAAACGATCGGTTTCATAGATCGCTTCAAACTTCCGCAGATCGGTCTTATCCCAATCAAAGAAGTCATCGCTGGAGTCCATGCTTAGGCTGGACGTGCCCCGCAATCCCAAAGCTGTCTCGAAGTTAAACTTCAACGTGCCCGCATTTGTGCCCATCTCATACCAGGCACCAATCCGGCTGGGCGCATTGCTGTTGTCACTGAACTCATTGCGTCGCTGAACGCCGTCATCCACGCTTGTTACAGCACCGTTCAAAAACCCATAAAACCGGAAACCGTCTTCTGCCGCGGCCGTCGACGTCATGGCAACACTGCCCACAACCATTGCCGCTGGGGCGATCAAAACCGCGTGCTTCAATCCAACCATAGTCTCTCTCCATCCCCCATTTCTTGGGGTTTCACTGCACCTAAGTCAGGCCGAACGACCAACCTGCTCTCAGGTATCCACTCAATAGCCTTTGATCGCTCTGCGGCGGGATCACACCCTGCCACGCGCCCTCTCTGACGCGTTCATTTTATCAAAGACACCAAGGCATCTACGGCGCTCACGCCCAAATGACAAACCCGTCAACTGGCTGATTTCGGCCGAGAATAAGCGCTTTCTTGCACGCGCCGCATGTTACCATGCCCTGTCGCGGCACAAAGGGCGCCCCCACGCCTGCAGACGCACCACCAGAACAGATTTTTCACAATTTCTTCAGATACATAGATTTCAAGCCCCAAAGACCGTTTTGTCGCACCATTTGGATAGGCCAAATCCTGCCTGCCGGCAGTATCGCCCCACAAAACTCTTCTGGCTCGCGGCCTATGCCCCCCCTCACAACCCTCACACCGCGCCCGCACATCTCGAGCAAACTCAATCACAGGTTGCGTATTTCGGCTCAATTTGTGCGGACCACACAAAAATCGCCCCGCCACAATTCAACCACAATCTGTGCAACTTCCCCATGTTGAGCCCACCAAAACTTGCGTCCCGAACGAGACAACTTTTGGATTTTTCGCCCCGCTATTTAGGGTTACCATCCCGCTCCAAAAACCGTTGTCGAAAAACTACGAAATCCCTTAATTTTAACAAAATATGGCAAAAAAGTGATTGGCTTACGCTTTGGTCAGACTTATAGTCAGGGCAAATCAAACAAGGGCATAAGCCCGAACAACCTAGAGCGGTACATTACATGAGTAGTTACAGTTATGCCGTCCGCGGCGCGGATGGAGTTGTTGTACGCGGCCAAACTGCAGATGCCGCAAATGGCGTCATCGCAAGCCAACAAGCCTCCCATATCTCCCTCAACCTCACCCCCGCAGACGTCGCTGGCTATGTGAATGACGGTGGTGATTTGGTGATTCATCTGGTGAACGGCGAAACCATCACTCTGGAAAACTACTTCTCAATTGAGGATCGTGAACTGCTTCTGTCCAAAAACGGTCAGGTGCAGGTTGTCGAGCTCGGCGACCCGATCAACGATCAGTACTTCGCGCAATATGACAGCGTCTCCATGACGGACAAATGGAGCGAATATGACCAACTGGCCTTCCTGGATCTTGAGCGGGTAGAGCCGGTTGTGGCCCCACTGGCAGCGCCGCTGGCAGGGTTGGTTCCCGGTCTCGTAGGCGCAGGTGGCGCCGCGGTTGTGGCAACCGGGATCGGCGGCGGTGGCGGCGGTGGGGGTGAAGCCACGCCAACCGTGGATGATGTGAACGTGTTGCGCGAAGTGGGCGGCACCGCCGACGATAGCGTCACAATCACCGGCACCGGCGAACCCGGCTCAACCGTCACCGTGACTATCGGCGACGAAACAGGGACAGGCGTTATCGCGGATGATGGCACCTACGAGGTGATCTTTGATCCTGCCGATCTGCCGGCCGATGGCGCCTATGACGCCACTGTAAATGTGGTCTCCCCTGGCGGCACTGTCTATGATCTGGACGGTCCTTCCGTTGATATCGACACCACCCCACCAGACGTTTCGGTGATGGACGGGACCGTTGCGACTGGCGATATCGTCAACGAAGCGGAGCACACCACCGGCCATGTGATCAGCGGCACCGGCGAAGCGGGCGCAACATTGACCGTGGAAATCGACGGCACCACACAGACCACGACAGTGCTTGACGACGGCACCTGGTCTGTCACGTTTGACTCCTCCGCCCTGACCACCGGCGAATACACCACCGGCATCACCATCACATCCACCGATCAGCGCGGCAACGTCACCACCGTGACCGACACCCTACAGGTGGACACAATCGCACCCGGCGTCGCCATGGGTATCGTCGAAGGCGACAACATCATCAACGCCGCAGAAGCCTCTGATGGCGTTGTACTTTCCGGCACTGGCGAAGCAGGCTCCACCCTGTCCATTCAGTTCGAAGGCGTGACCCAAACCGTCACCGTCGCAGGCGACGGCACATGGTCTTCCGCCTTTGCCGCCTCCGCGATTGGCACCGGCACCTACGACAGCACTGTGTCGATCACCGCAACCGATCTGGCAGGCAACAGCCACACCGAAACCTTCACGGTGCAGATCGACACCGAAGGCCTTGCCACCATCACCTCCCCGATTGCGGGCGACGATATGGTGAACGCGGCTGAGGCCGCCGCGGGCGTCACGCTGACCGGCACAGCCGAAGCAGGCTCCTCGGTCGCCGTGACCATCCAAGGCGTCACCCACACCGTGACCGCCGCAGGCGACGGCACATGGTCGGCCACCTTCGCCGCTGGCGAAATCCCACAGGGCACCTACGACACCACAGTCTCTGTGACTGCGACTGACTTGGCGGGCAATGTAACCACCACGTCTGACAGCTTCCGGGTGGACACCGAAATCTCGGCGGCCATGGATGCAAGCCAGCTGGGCGGCGACAACACCGCCAATGCCACAGAAGTGGCCGGTGGTTTCACCCTGACAGGCACCGCAGAGCCCGGCTCTTCCGTGGCCGTCACCATGGAAGGCGTGACCCACACCGTAACCGCCGCGGCCAACGGCACATGGGCGGCGACCTTCGCAGGCGGTGAAATCCCGCAAGGCACCTACAACAGCACCGTGTCCATCACTGCAACCGATGCCGCTGGCAACAGCGCCACCACGACCGGCACCGTCGCAGTGGACACAGAGTTGTCCGCAGGCATCAACGCAGGTCAGGCCGGCGGCGACGACATCGCCAACGCCGCAGAAGTGGCGGGGGGTCTGAGCCTCACAGGCACCGCCGACGCAGGCAGCACCGTGGTTGTCCAGATCGCAGGCGCATCGCGCACAGTCACTGCCGCCGCCAACGGCACATGGGTTGCCAACTTCACCGCAGCGGACATCCCACAGGGCGAATATGATGCCCCTGTCACCGTCACCGCGACGGATACCGCAGGCAACACCGCCTCCGCCACGTCGACCATCCATGTGGACACCTCCACCTCAATTGCCGTTGACATTTCTGCTGGCGTCTTTGCCGCCCCGGTCAATGCCGCACAAATGCAGGGCGGCGTGGTGCTCGAAGGCACAACGGAGCCAAACTCTTCCGTTGTCGTGACCGTGGACGGCGTGGTGCGCAGCACCACTTCGGATGCCTCAGGAAACTGGTTTGTCACCTACGAAAACGGCTCTCTGCCAGAAGGTACCTACACGGCAAACGCCACCCTCGCGGTGACCGACGCGGCAGGCAACACGGCCACCGCCAATGCGACCTTTGCCGTGGACACGGAAATCACCAACCCGGTGGTGCAATCCGTGACCTTCTCTGATGATGACGTGACCGCTGTATCGCTCAGCACAGAGGCACAGGATTATGACATCCATGCGCTGCACCAAAACGGCACATCTTCCGAATTGGCCGCAACTGAGGTGCCACTCGGCGGGGATGAATCCCTGTTCGCGCTCAATCCGGCAGCCTCTGACGGCACCCATTTGGTGATCGCCTCTACCGATGATGCGGGCAACCAGTCCGATACCCTTCTGGTTCTGGACGACAACGTCACCAACGCGGGCACCATCGAACATGCAGCCGCCGGTAACTTCAACATCGAAGGCATTGAGTTGGACTACGCGTCTGACGCAAACCTGACCCTGACCGAAGCGCAGATCAAAGCCTTGTCTGACACATCCGACACGCTCACGATCCATGGCGGCTCCGACGACCAGATCACCGTGGCGGACGCGACCAAAACCAACCAGACCGTGAACATCGAAGGCGAAGCCTATGACGTCTACACCGTTGGCAATGACGGCGTGACCCTGATCGTTGACCAAGACATCAACGTCATCATCTGATGATCGTTTGGGGCGGCCATCGGCCGCCCTTCGCACCTCCCTAGCTCCGGATGACCGCCGCCAAAATGTCCCGCCGCTCTCTGACATCCAGCCTGCCCTTGTTACTGGGCGCCACGCTCCTGAGCGGCTGCATGGCCAATATGAGTGAGCACCTACCGGACATGAGCAAGCCCTTGAGCCTGCTGAAAGCCAAACCCGAAGAGGCCGAGGCCGCCGCCGAAGTCAGCAAACGCACCAGCTTTGAGCAGGACGCGGATGCCAAGACCCAAAGTGAGATTCTCACCACCCTTCTGGCCCGCCGCTCGGTCATTCCAACCGACAGCGCATTGGGACATGTGGCCGACGTGGCGC
This sequence comes from Paracoccaceae bacterium, assembly GCA_014872815.1. Lineage (GTDB taxonomy): Bacteria > Pseudomonadota > Alphaproteobacteria > Rhodobacterales > Rhodobacteraceae > Shimia. The sequence continues at coordinate 74,012 of WKFK01000014.1, read as the reverse complement.
TGACGTCCTCGCGCCGTTCCGCTGAGGCCCAACTGCAAACCGCCAAACTGCGGGCACAGGCCGAAAACAAAAACTGGCTCCCGACCCTGAGCCCGGAAATCTCGCTCACCACACTCAGCGACGTGATCGCCGGACTGGTGTTTGAACAGGTGCTGTTTGACCACGGCCGCAAAAAAGCCGAACGCGACTATGCCGCCGCCGATGTCGAAGTTGCCGCCGTCACCCTCTCAGAGGATCTTAACGAACGCACCTACACTGCTCTGGCGCTCTATATCAAAGGCTTACGCGGCCAAGAGAAAGCACAGGTCGGCACCAAAGGCCTCGCCCAACTGCACCATTTTGAACGCATCGTGCAGGGCCGCGTCGACGGCGGTGTCTCCAACAAAGGCGACCTGCGCATGGTGCGCAGCAAGATCCAGACATTGGAAACCAAAAGCGAAACCGCCTCTGAAAGCGCAGGCACCGCGCTGGCCGAACTCAAGGCCATGACCGGCACGACCTTCACCCTGAAACCTGTGTCCGCCCTCTCCGCGCAATCTTACCCGGCGGTCGAACCTCTGGACGTGCTGCGCGCCCGGGCCGAAGCCGAACGCTCTGTCGCCCAAGCCACCGTAGAACGTGCCGCGCAACTGCCCGGCCTCAAGGCCAGCGCCCGCACCACCAACCGCGGCAACAGCGCCGGTCTGAACATCTCCAACGATGTTGGCCTGGGCCTTGGCACCGGCGACCGCCTGAAAGCTATTGAGGCCTCCAAAGACATTGCCGCCCGGCAAGTGGACGAGGCCCGTGAAGACGGCGCGCGCGACCGCAAACGCTTGGAAAGCAACATCAAAAGCCTCGAACGCCAGGAACGCGAAGCCAACCAGCTCGCCCGCGAAGGCCGCGACACCTACAAACTGTTCGAGGCCCAATTCCGCGCCGGACAACGCTCCGTGCTCGAAGTGGTCGATGTGTATGAACAATCGGTGCTGCGCGCTCTTGACGGCGTGGACGCCAAATACGACAAGCTGCTGGCGCAACTGGAACTCGCCCGCGATCTGGGCCTGCTGGCAGACGGAGACGCGATTTGAGCGACGGGACCCCCAAAGGTAAAGCACCGGTGGTGCTCTCCATTGCTGCGGTGAAGTCGTCCAAACCCGCCAACAAGGCGCCCGCGCCCGCGCAAGCGCCCCCCGCTGCTCCGCAAGTGGCACAGATCACCCCCAAAACCGTCGATGCGCCAGCGCCAAACAAACCGGCCGCCACCCCTGCGGATGCCATCCACGATCTGGTCGAGGCTACGGCCACCCGCATCCAACACCGCGCCACGCTGATCTCCACACTGGCCTCGCTCAATGGGGTCGACATTCCGGTCACCGATGTGGCCGAACACATGTGGACCAATGCCCCCGGTGACGTCTCGGTCAAAGCCCTCTCCGGTGCGCTGGCCCACGCTGGTGTGGAACCCAAAATTCATCACAAAATGAAGGTCACTCCCGCCGCATGGCCCGCGGTGGCGATGATGAACAACGGTCAGGCCATTCTCGTCCTCTCTCAAGACGAAGACACCCTCTACGTCTATGACGACAGCTGCGCGGACAACCGCGCCGAAGTGCCGGTCACCGAGTTTGAGCCGTTTTTCTCTGGCACCGCCCTGCGCGCCAAAGTCTCCCTGCGCCAATTGGCTGAGCGCCACGTGCCACAGATCGCAGACGGCATGTCGGGCCACTGGTTCTGGGGCGAGTTCACCAAATACCGCCGCCACATGGGCGAGATCATGCTCGGCTCGCTGGTTGCCAACCTCTTGGCGGTCGCCGTCGCGCTCTTCTCGCTACAAGTCTACGACCGCGTGATCCCGCACCAATCTCAGGCCACGCTGTGGGTGCTCGCCATCGGCGCAATCTTTGCCATTGGCCTTGAAGGCCTGCTGAAACTCGCCCGCGCCAAGATGAGCGACGCCGCAGGCCGCCGCATGGAACTCTCCATCCAGCACCGCCTGATGAAGCGCCTGCTTGGGATGCGCTCGGACCGCCGCCCCCTGCCCCCATCCGGCCTGTTTGCCGCCATGCGCGACTTCGGCGCGGTGCGCGACTTCTTTACCTCCACCACCATCTCGGTGCTGGCGGATATGCCGTTTATTGTCATCTTCCTCGCGCTTGTGGCCTCCATCGCGGGCAACCTTGTCTGGGTGCTGATGCTCGGCGGCGTTCTCATGGTCCTGCCCGCCTATGTTCTGCAAAAACGTATGATCACCCTCTCACGCGAAACCCAAGGCGCGTCGGCCAAAGTGGGCCGCCTGCTGCAAGAGGTCATCACCGAGCTCGACACCGTAAAAACCCAACGCGGCGAAGACCGCGTGCTGCGCCTCTGGGACGAACTCAACGCCGTCTCCAGCCACTCTTCCGCCGAGCAGCGCCGCCTCAGCTCCGCCCTGACCTACTGGTCTCAAGGCGTGCAGCAGATGACCTACATCGCCACCGTGGTGATCGGCACTTACCTGGTGTTTGCAGGCGAGTTCACCGTCGGCACCATCATCGCTTGCGGCATCCTCACCTCGCGCACCTTAGCCCCTCTGACCCAATTTGCCGGCACTCTGGCGCGCTGGTCCAACGTCAAAGGCGCGCTGGAAAGCCTTGATGCCATTGCACTTTCTGAGCAAGAGAAAGATGGCGAACGCAAGTACCTGCGCCGCGAGAAACTCGAAGGCCAGTTTGAACTTCGCGAGCTGTCCTTTGCCTATGACGAAGACAGCGGCGCTTCCCTTGATGTGCCCGGCGTAGTTATCAAACCGGGCCAGCGCGTGACTATTCTGGGTGCCAACGGCTCCGGCAAATCCACGCTGCTGAAACTCATGGCCGGTCTCTATGGCCCGACCAAAGGTCGCGTGCTGCTCGACGGCACCGACATGGGCCAGATCGACCAACGCGACCTGCGCCGCAACATCGGCTACCTCAGCCAGGACGTCCGCCTTTTTGCAGGCTCCCTGCGTGACAACCTCAACCTGACACAGCTGGAACGCGACGATGACCGCCTGATGGCTGCACTCGATTTTGCCGGCCTCGGCCCCTTCCTGCGCAACCACCCGCAGGGGCTGGATCTGCAAATCCGCGACGGCGGCGAAGGCCTGTCGATTGGCCAACGCCAATCCATCGGTTGGGCGCGCCTCTGGCTGCAAAATCCCAGCATCGTACTTCTGGATGAACCCACCGCTGCACTCGACCAAACGCTGGAACGCACGCTGGTCAGCCGCCTCTCGACTTGGCTTGAAGGCCGCACTGCCCTCATCGCCACGCACCGCACGCCCATCTTGGCGCTCTCTACCCGCACGCTGATCCTGCAAAACGGCCGCCTTGTGGTGGATGGCCCACGTGAACAGGTCCTCGCCCACCTCGCGGAAGGCGCCAACGGATGACCGCCTCCGAGTTTGACAACGAAACCGGCCTCGACGAGCAACTCAAAGCCTCTCGCCTCACCATCCGCCTGATTGCCGCCGCCGTCGGGCTATTTGTCATCTGGTCTGCCTTCGCCTGGGTCGACGAAATTGTGCGTGCCGACGGTCAGGTTGTGTCCTCCTCACGCTCCCAATCGGTGCAAAACCTCGAAGGCGGCATCCTCGCCGATCTCGCGGTCAAACAAGGCGACCTGGTCGAAGCCGGTCAAGTGCTCGCCACCCTCAGCGACACCCGCTTCCGCACCGCTTTCGACGATCTGCAAGACCAGATCGACGCGCTGGAACTGCGCCGTTTGCGCCTTGAGGCCGAAATCGACGGCAAATTTACCTTCGACGTGCCCGAAGAGCTCGCCAAACGCGCGCCCCGCATTCTGGCCTCTGAAAAGGCCCTGATCGAAGCCCGTCAGACCGACATCGACAGCCGCCGCGAAGGCGCCTTCACGCAGCTGGAACAAGCTCAGGAAGAACTCGCCAACATGGAGCGCCTCTACAAGAAAGAGTTTGTCGCCCTACTGGAGGTCAACAAAGCCCGCGAGAAAGCTTCTGAGGCCGAAATCCGCTACATGGACATCCTCACGCAAGCCGAACTGACGCTGGCAGAAGAGTACTCTGAAACCCTCAAAGAGATCACATCCCTGCGCCAGGAAATGCGCCTCGCGCAGGACCAACTTTCCCGCACTGTGATCACCGCCCCTATGAGGGGCATCGTCAACAACCTCGCCGTCACCACCATCGGCGGCGTGGTCCGTCCTGGTGAAGAAATCTTTGAAATCATTCCGTTAGGCGAAGAACTCTTTGTTGAGGCCCAAGTCCGCCCGGAAAACATCGCCAACGTCGAACCCGGTCAGGACGCCTCCATCAAGCTCACCGCCTACGACTACACCATCTACGGAAGCCTAAAAGGCAAGGTGGATTTCATTTCCGCGGACACGTTCGAGGACGAACGCGACCCGTCCGCGCCGCCTTACTACAAAGTCACCGTCAACGTGAACGCCGACGCGCTGACCGAGCGGCAAAAAGCCATCGAAATCCGCCCCGGAATGCGCGCCACAGTCGAGCTGCACACCGGCTCCAAAACCGTCCTGCGCTACCTGATGAAACCGCTCTATAAGAGCAAAGAGGCCTTCCGGGAGCCCTAGGCGCAACCTTCGCGCGATCAAACTGTTGCGCAACCTGACCGCAACGTCGAAGGTGCCTCCATGACACCAGAAACCGCGTTCTCCTTTTCTGACCTCAGCGTCTCGGCACAACGCCACATTCGGGTGTTCCAAATCCACCAGTTTCTGGACCGTTTTGCCATGGGGCTCACGGTGGCCGTGGTTGCACTAGCCCTCACTGATCGCGGCATGGACCTCTTCCAGATCTCGCTGCTCTTCGGGGTTTATTCGCTCACCACGATGACGATGGAGTTGCCCTTCGGCGGGTTGGCGGACAGCATCGGGCGTAAACCGGTCTTTCTGACCGCCGTCATCGCCAGTCTAATCTCCCTCGCGCTCTTTCTCTCCAGCAGCAATTTCCACGTGCTGGCGCTCTCTTTTGCCTTCATCGGCTTTGGCCGCGCTCTGCGGTCGGGCACTTTGGACGCGTGGTTTGTCGAAACCTTCAAAACCACCGCCCCCAACGTGGATGTGCAACCCGCCCTTGCCAAAGCGCAATCCGCCAACGCCATCGGCCTGGCGACAGGCGCAATCCTCGGCGGTGTTCTCCCCGACATCCTCGGCCCCTATGCGCAAACCCTCGGGTTCAGCCCCTATGACACCTCCTATGCCGCCAGCTTTATCGTGATGCTCGGCGTGTTTGCCTTCACCAAACGCGCCATTATTGAGCCGCCCCGCCCCAAGCACCCACGCGCCCTCAAACAGGGATTTGCCAACGTGCCGCTGGTGATCAAAGACGCAGGCCTGCTCGCCCTCAAACACCCAACGCTTTCCCTGCTGTTGGCCGCGCTGGCTTTCTTCCTAATGGCCACCAACCCGGTCGAGGTGCTCTGGCCGACCTTCGCCAAACCCATGCTGGACGAGACATACGCCAACTCTGTCATCGGCGCACTGACGGCCACCTACTTCTTTGCCATCGCCTTTGGCGCCGCGCTCTCACCGCACGTCAGCAAGCTTTTCAAGCGCCGCCACGCCAAAACGCTCTCAGCCACCTTCGCTTGCTTGGCAGCCATCCAAATCGCACTCGCCTACCAAGGCACCATCCTCACATTTGCGGCCGTCTTCATCCTCTATTCCGTTTGCCTAGGCATCTGCGAAACCCCGGCCAGCAGCATCCTGCATCGCTGCGTCGCGGATCATCAGCGCTCCACCCTGCTGTCGCTCAAATCGCTCATCCAACAACTCGGCGCCGCATTGGGCCTCCTGCTCGTTGGGGCAGTTGCAGAAGTGTACAGCCTTTCCGTCGCTTGGAGCCTAGGCGCAGTGTTTTTGCTTTTGGCAACCCTGCTGTGTTTGCTGTTGGTGAGGCAGCTGAAATCCGAACAGATTTAGACGGACGCTGTCGCCCCCAACTCCCCGCCACATTCCCGGCGCACAATTTATCAGCACGACTTGTGCCGAAGCGCTTTCCCCCGCAACAACTCCGTGACTTAGCCTTCCGGCTCCCGTACCTCTAGGGCAGCACAACAGGAGCCGCATCTCATGGACCTCACCCATATCCTTGCCTTCAACCTCGCACTGGCCGCCGCCATTGCCAGTCCCGGTCCAGCCTTCCTGATTTCCGTAAAAACCACCCTCACCGCAGGGCGTCGCGCTGGTCTCGCCGTTGGGGCTGGCCTCGGCCTCATGGCGGCCCTCTGGACCCTGGCCGCACTCATGGGGCTGGAGGTGATCTTCACCGCCTTCCCATGGGCCTATGTCGCTGTAAAAACCGTCGGCGCGCTCTATCTGATGTATGTCGCCTTCGGCATGTGGAAAGACGCGCGCGAGCCGCTTGCACCAACCGACGTGAAACCGGCTCATCACGCCTTCTGGCAGGGGCTGATGATCAACCTGATGAACCCCAAATCGGTGTTGTTTGCCGCCGCCGTTCTGGTGGTGATCTTCCCAGCCAACATGACGCTCGCGGAAAAAGGCTTCATCTTCGCCAACCATCTGGTGATCGAGCTGATCTTTTACAGCCTGCTGGCCTTTGGCATGAGCACCTCCGCAGCCCGCGCCGCCTACCTGCGCGCCAAGGTCTATCTGGATCGCATCGCCGCCGTGGTACTTTCCGCCCTCGGCCTGCGCCTTCTGTTTGGCAAATAGGCCAGCGCAAACAAAAAATGGCGGCCCGAAGGCCGCCAGAGTTGGACAAGTAAGCCAGAGCAGGAGGCTTACCCACCCGCAATCATTTGCCGGAGCGTATCCGCGCTCAACAGCGTCCCTACGGAGACATTCTGTCCGCCCATCGCCGCCTTGGCCGAAACCACAGAGACAACCGCAGGGTTGTTGCCATTGGTCAGCGCCAGAACCGGCGCGCCGGAGGCACCAAAATTCACTTCACAGCTCATCACCAACGTGTCTTGCTGACGGGCCAAGACACGGCAGGGGTATTCCAAAATCGGATCAGTGCGGCTGCTGATGGTGTAGCTCAACACGCCCAGCATATCGCCACTGGACAGATTGGCCCCATAGCGCATCGGCAGCACAGAATTCTGCGCAATAGGCGTGCCCAGCTTCAACAGCGCAATATCGCTGCCCACCTGCGCCTGGCCTTTGCGGCGATGGATATAATCCGGATGCGCGGTTGCCGCAGAAACTTTGCGCACGGCTTTCGCTTTGCCCTGTTTCAAACCGGCCTGAAATTCAATCTGGTTCGGATTGAGCTTTTTCCCAGTCCGTGGATCATACAGACAATGCGCCGCCGTCAACACCAGCTCGGGTGAAATCAACGCGCCGGTGCACATGGCTTTGCCCTTCAGCATCAACCGTCCAACCGCCGCCTCTCCCGGCAACTTCCCTCTTACATTGGCTTCAGCATGCACAACGCCCGGAAGCAGTGTCGCAAGTGTGGCGAGTAGTCTGATGACGCGCATGGTGTTTCCCTCAAATCCTGAAAACCACATGAACAAGCATCTGGGGCAGCATTCGGACCAAATCGGTGCCATTTGCGGTCCGTTTCTGGGGCATGCGGTGTTCGACTTGCGGCCAAAACAAGGCACCTTGTGAAATCCAGCATCGCGCCTTTTGCGTAAAAACCGATGTATATATAAGGAGAGCGCGCAGCTGGTCTGAAAGACGACAAGGGAGAACGCTAAGACACAACAAACTGTCTCTTGCACCCGCCCCAATTTCGGCCCATTGCTGCGCTAGGATGCGCGACATGAAAGACAACCTGCATATGACGGATGAAACCTTTGCCCCCACGGCTGAGAACCAGCGCCGCTTCCGCGACGCTTTGGGCTGCTTTGCCACCGGTGTGACCGTTGTCACCGTGCCTACCGCGCAGGGGCCGCTTGGCATGACCGCCAATTCTTTCTCTTCTGTGTCGCTTGATCCGCCGCTGGTGCTCTGGTGTCCGGCCCGCAATTCGGAACGTCATCCGTTCTTTGCCGGTGCCAGCCACTTTGCCATCCATATGCTGCGCGATGACCAGAGCGCCTTGGCCATGGACTTCGCCCGCAACGGTGACCCCTTCGCCACGCTGCAACACGCCACCAACGCCGACAACGTCCCGCTGCTGCCAGACTGTCTGGCCCGTTTTGAATGCCGCACCCACGCGGTGCACGATGGCGGTGACCACGACATCGTTGTGGGTCAGGTGGAACGCCTCTGGATTGGCGAAGGCAAACCTCTGGTCTTTGCCCAGTCCCACTTCGGCTGTTTTGACCCCAACGCCTAAGGCTCCACAATTTCAGCACCTTACACAGCCCCGCTCACTGTGACGCGGTGTTGCGTCTTTCGCATGGCTTTTCCCCACTATTTTTGTTGTGAATCAAAGTGCGCCCTCCATAGTGGGAGCATAACGCGCAAACATATTACCACTCAGAGCACTGGAGCCTCCCTTGGAACAGTCCGCCCCCCACGTGAACAGTTTTGACGCCATGCTGGCCGCAACCGCGCCGCTGGACCCGATCACCACCGCCGTTGTGCATCCCTGTGACGCCGCCTCCCTGATCGGCGCGCTCGAAGCCCGCGACAAAACCCTGATCACCCCCATTCTGGTCGGGCCCGAAGACCGCATCAAAGCTGTAGCAGCCGAGAAAGGCCTCAACATCGAGGGGCTGGAAATCGTCGACGCCAAACACAGCCACGCCAGCGCCCAGGCCGCCGTGCGTCTTGTGCGCGAAGGCAAAGCCCAGGCCCTGATGAAAGGCGCGTTGCACACCGACGAGGTCATGAGCGCCGTGGTCGACAAGGTCACTGGGCTGCGCACCGAGCGCCGCATGAGCCACGTTTTTGTGCTCGACGTGCCCACCTACCCCAAGCCGCTGATGATCACCGACGCCGCGATCAACATCTTCCCCGACCTGATGGTCAAAGCCGACATCGTGCAAAACGCCATCGAACTCGGCCACGCGCTTGGCGTGGACGAACCCAAGGTAGCCATCCTCTCCGCGCTGGAAACCATCTACCCCAAGATCCCCTCCACCGTCGAAGCCGCCGCACTCTGTAAAATGGCCGACCGCGGCCAGATCACCGGCGGCGTGCTGGACGGCCCACTGGCCTTTGACAACGCCATCTCGCGCAAGGCTGCGGACGCCAAAGGCATCACCTCGCCGGTGCCAGGCGAGGCCGACATTCTCGTTGCCCCGGACCTTGAGGCCGGCAACATGATCGCCAAACAGCTGATGTACCTCGCCGGTGCCGACAGCGCCGGTCTCGTGTTGGGCGCACGCGTGCCGATCATGCTCACCTCGCGGGCCGACGGCACGCTGTCCCGTCTGGTCTCCGCCGCACTGGCACAGCTCATGGTGCACCACACCCTTGGCCGGGATCTGATGTAATGGCAGAGACACAAGACGCCATTCTGGTCCTGAACGCCGGATCGTCCTCCATCAAGTACGCCGTATACAATACTGATCTCAAACAGATATTACACGGACAGGTCGACCGCATCGGGCTAAACCCGCAATACCATGGCGGGGCAAAGCAGATCGACGTGCCAGTGGCGGACAACGCCACTCACGCCGAAATCCTCGACTGGCTTCTGACCCATATCGCGGGCCTTTCCGACAACCTACGCATCATTGGCGCGGGGCACCGTGTGGTACACGGCGGTCAGGATTTTGCCGCCCCGGCACGCGTCACCGACGCGGTGATTGCCAAGCTGCGCACCCTCGCCCCGCTGGCACCCGGTCACCAGCCACACAACCTCGCCGGCATCGAGGCCGTTGCCCGCCGCTGGCCTGACATCCCGCAGGTCGCATGCTTTGACACCGCCTTCCACCGCACCCAGCCGCGCATCGCGCAGCTCTTCGCCATCCCGCGCAGTTTCTCTGACGACGGCGTCCTGCGCTACGGATTCCACGGGCTGAGCTACCTCTATATCTCCACCCAACTGCCGCGCCACTTGGACAAACCCAACGGCAAAGTCATCGTGGCCCACCTCGGCAACGGCGCCTCCATGTGTGCGATGCAAAACATGAAATCCGTCGCCACCACCATGGGCTACACCGCGCTGGACGGTTTGGTCATGGGCCGCCGCTGTGGCGAGCTTGACCCCGGTGTGATCTTCCACATGCTGCGCGACCGCGGCATGTCCGTGGCGGAAATCGAAGACACGCTGGGCACCAAATCCGGCCTCTTGGGGGTATCTGACATCAGTTCTGACATGCGCGACCTGCTCGCCTCTGACAGCCCAGCTGCCGCCGAAGCCGTGGACCTCTTTGTCTATCAGGCCTGCAAGAAAATCGGCGCCTTGGCCGCATCCATGGGCGGCGTCGACTCGCTGGTTTTCACCGGCGGCATCGGCGAAAACGCTGCCGCCATTCGCGCCCGTATCCTTCAAGGATGCGCCTGGCTCGGCGCAGACATCGACGACACAGCCAATACGGCGGGCAACGCCCGTATCACCACCACAGACAGCCGCCTCGCCGCTTTTGTCATTCCCACCGACGAAGAAGGCATCATCGCAGGCGAAACCCAATGCTTGGTGAGTGTTTGAGTGTCAAAGGGTCGTTTCGAACCGGCCGGTCTCCGGTGTGCAAAAAATCAGCGGCGCAATCGCACGGTAGTTGCGCCGTTGGCACCACACTCTGTCAGGACAGCCTCTCGATCGTGAGGGCGCAAACCATCGGGGCGCAGGCGTGGGATGCGAGGATTTAGCGCGATAAGGTGGTCAACAGCTCAGCAATAGAGGTCTCGCTGCGCCCCATGGCTTTCAAAGTTTCCGCCTCACTCCGAAAAATGTAGAGAGTCAGATTATCAATACGCTGCTGAGAAAGCTTACGATGTGCTTGCACCAACTCGAACCCGAGATCTGTGGGTGCAAAAACGTAGTGAGCCGTAAACTTTGCCTGCATCTCATAGTGGGCGGCCACTTGAGAAGTGTGGTCGTCTATCGTCTTTAGGGAGAGCTCAGCTCCCTCAACCAATGAAAGATCGGTCAACTCCGACATTCCAGGCACATACTCGGGATGCTCAAGGGTCGCAAACAATGCTTGCTCCATCTCTTGGCGCTCAACAAAACCGAAGTACTTGGTGTAAACCAGTTTGAGTTCTTTAGATACAATCACTTCAAAGCCCATAAGAACATGCAATAATTAAGCCGTCCCGAGGTCAAGCCCCGAAACGCGATCCCACTGAAACAAAGCATCAGAACGCCGCCCTATTGGTCAGTTCCAACAACAAACTCGTGACAACCAAAAGTCTATTCCCTAGCCTGCCCCCATGGATTTGTTTGAACGCTTTGTCACCCTCTGGGTTGTGATCGACCCCATTGGTACGATCCCCGTATTTATCGCCGTGACCGCCGCCATGACTGCGCCGGAACGCCGCAAGACCGCCCTGCTGGCGGCGGCGGTCTCCGCTGGCGTTCTGATGTTCTTCCTGATCTTCGGCCAACTGTTGATCGACGGCCTCGGCATCAGCCTGCTGTCGTTTCAGGTCGCGGGTGGCATCGTGCTCTTCCTCTTTGCCCTCACCATGATCTTTGGCGAAAGCAAACCAGAAAGCGACAAACACGCCGCTGACGTGGACGCCGAACTGGAGGAGAAACCCTCACCGGCCGTATTCCCGCTAGCGGTACCGTCCCTCGCAAGCCCCGGCGCCATGCTCGCAATTGTCCTTCTGACCGACAACAACACCGTCGCGATCCCGGATCAGGCCATCACTGCGGTGGTCATGCTGGTCGTTCTGGTGTTTGCCTATCTCTGCATGCTGGCCGCTGGTCCTATCATCCGTGTGATCGGCAACTCCGGCGCAGCCATTGTCAGCCGCGTCATGGGCATGATCCTCGCGTCCGTGGCCGCTGATCTGGTCATCGGCGCGGCGCTTGAGATTGCCAAAACGGGATCACTTTAAGAGACGCACGCGCGCGTTAACCCATAGCGCTCAAAAAAGCGCACCTCCGCAAAACAGACGCGATACCGACGTAATACCGACGTTCCAAACGCCGGTATCCTCGCCGGTTAATGCACCGCCCTACAGGTCGATTTCAATCACCCCGCCGGCCTCTTTCGCGCGGCTCTGACAGAGGATCACAGAGGTCTCGCGCTGCTTGTTGGACAGCACAAAATCGCGGTGTTCCACCTCACCAGAGACAAGCCCGCATTTGCAAACACCACAAATCCCGTCGGCACATTTCACATCAATATGCACACCATTCTCAAGCAAGACGTCAGTGGCAATTTTATCTTCGGGAACAATCAGTTCCCGCCCGTCCTTAAGTCGTAATGTGAACGCGAAGTTCTCATACTCCGGCTGCTCCGGCACATTGAAATACTCCAAATGCCGCGCCTCTTCCGGGAAGCCCTGGCGCTCTGCTGCGGCCATCACACCATCCATGAAGCGATCGGGCCCACAGGTGTAGACATGCCACCCCTCTTGATAGCCACTCAGCACCGCATCCAAATCCGCCCGTGTGCCTTTGTCGGAGAAGTGGAACACCACCTTGTCCGCCCAAGGCATCGCCTTGAGATCATTGACATATCCGGCCCCGTCTTCGCGGCTTGCCGAATAATGCAACGCAAAATCCCTGCCCAGATCATGCAGGCGGTGGGCAAAGGCGATCATCGGCGTAATCCCGATCCCGCCGCCCATCAGGAAGCTCTTTGAGGCGTCCTCGACCAGCTCAAAATGGTTGATCGGCTTGGACACAAACACCTTGCGCCCTTCTCGGAAAATCCTGTGTAGGAAAGCACTTCCGCCCCGCCCTTCGTCTTCACGCAACACACCGATCTGATACTTTGACCGATCTTTAGGATCTCCAGACATGCTGTACTGACGCAAAAATTCCGGCGCAACGAGCACATCCAAATGCCCACCTGCCGTCCATTCTGGCAACGGCGTGCCGTCCAAGGTCTGGAATTCATACTTGGTCACATCCGCCGTCATCGGTTCCACATGCGAAATCTGCACCTGCAACACCGGCGCATCCTCTGCATCCGGCACCACATACCGATCGATCACACTGTCATCGCCGGAGGCCACACGCGCCTTATACTCATCCGCAGAAACCATTGATTCGTAGGCCTGAATCCCCGCCTCCCGATCCATCGGGAACGGATAGGGCCACGGATGTGGGGCCAGCGCCGCCGGATAGACCGCCAACGTCTGGTCCTCGTATTTCAGGTCCAGATCTTTCTGCAAATCCCGACGGTTGAGCGGATGCTGCGTCGGTCGATAGGCCCCATCTTCCTCCAGCTCAATGTCCCACCACCATTTCTTAGTGTCGTTAAGCCCGCCATTGCCGACCGCATCGTCCAGCTTAGCCAAAGGCTTTGCAAGGCTCGGGAAATTGCTCGCCGCCCAGCGGAACGGCGCCTCGGCAAACAGACCCTCAAGGTTCCACGGGCAGGTTTTCATGCACCGACCGCACATCGAGCCCCCCGGCGTCGAAATCCGGTAAGTCGCACACTTCTGGCTGTCCGACTTCCAGATCTCATAGCCGTTGAACATCAACTTTGGACCCGCTGTGATTGCGCCAGACGGGCATTCCCGCGCACATTTGTTGCAGTTCTCACAGAAGTCTTGCAGCCCAAAATCAATCGGTTGATCGTGATCCATCGGCATATCCGTGGTCACCACCCCGGACTTCAACCGCGGCCCCAGATAGGGGTTCAGGATCACTTCCCCAATCCGGCTGACCTCGCCCAATCCCGACAACAACAACAGCGGCGGCTGCAGCACCTCACCGTCCATCACCGTATGCGCTTTGGCCTTATAGCCCAGATTGCGGATCTGCTGCGCGATCACCCCGCCCAGCAACGAAAACCGCAAATAGGCCCGCATCGACTGCGCCACGCTGATCCAGTCATCCCCGCTGGCGCCTTCCATGGTTTCATAGCCCTGATCCACAATCATGCTGATCGCATTGTCATGTATCGGATTGATGGGCGTGCCGGTGGCATCATGGCTGTACCACGCCCACTCCGGACAACGGCTCAAGCCCACCGCATCCACGCCGAGGAAATACGTTGTCGCTTTCAAGTTCGCCGCGTTACGCTCTGAATCCGTTGACTTTTTAACCTCAGCGCTCGCGCCATCCTGCAACAGTACGAAGGCCCCCAAGGCGCGCCGCTGCGCCATGCTTGGCGCGGCTTTACGCACGTAGTAGCCGCCTTTGGCCGCATCCTGTAACGACTTGCCCATGTCGCCAAACTGCACCCGCGCAAACATATCCGCGCGCTTGGGCACCCGCGCCACATTGGCCTCGTCAATGTAGGTGGTCGGTGTCTCCACCCGCTTCAGGCGCTCAAACGGTTGCGCGCCTTTTACATAGTCCCGGTTGCGGTACGGGTCCTGGTTCATCGCCGATTTGGCAAAGCCTTTGCCCAGCCACCACGCTGGCCCTTGCGTCTTGAACCAAGGCTGTTCCGCCATTGGTGCCAACGCGCCATCATGCGCCAGCTCCATGTCGGTGGTGATCACCGCCAAGCCATACCGCGTGCCCAACCACGGCGCCACCAGCGTGCCGTCTTCACAAGACACCAGCCCCGCCGACAGCGCCACTTTGCCCAGATCAACATCTGACGACGTCGCCGTATGCGCCTTGGCGCCGAAGCCCAACAGCCTGATATAATTGGCAATAACCACCGCCACTTCGGTGGCCCGCAAACAGGCCCGATGGTCCTGCGCGTCCAAAATCCAGTCACTGCCCGGCTCGCCCCGCTCCGGATCCCGGTGGTGTTCAATCAAAAATACCAGCGCATGTTTGTGGCCGTCAATCGAGCTCGGCGGCATCTCCATAGAATCCTTAAGATCGGCCATGATCAGGTCGATCCCCGCCGCCAGCGATTTGATCTGGCGCGTGCGCAGCGCCTCGGCCAGCCGGTCGATATCCGGGTTGCGCCGCGGCACATCCAACCGCGCCGCATCCGTCAGCGGCCCAACCCCCACCATCGAGGCATCGTTGAAATAGCCAAAGGACTTCAGGTGGTTGGCCCGCTCCACGGGATCGCTGGGAATGTCGGATTGCACCCCGTTCACCATCCCGTCGCGCAGCGCATCCATCATCGCCTGAAACTCACCCATGGCGTTTACGATGCTTTCAGGCCGCTCTGGACGATGGAAGGTCAACACAGGGTCATCTGGCACATTCCGCCAGGCAGCAGTGTCCTGCCGCTTCAGTCGTTCCAATGGGTACGGGCCAAGGTGAACCGGCCGCGCCTTGTCGGAGAAAAACTTAAGTCCCATGCTGTTCCTTCGCGCTTGCCTGCCTGCGCCATCCCCGACGCGGCAGTTCTTAACACGTTCAGTACGTCAGCTTTTTGTAACCATCAACGCCAGTTTCACCGGTGCAAGCCCATCAATTGTGCCAATAATTTCGTCCCCGGCAACCACCGGCCCCACTCCAGACGGCGTGCCAGTCATCACAACATCACCGGGCCCCAAGTGATAGAACTTCGACAGGTGCATCACGATCTCGACCGGAGACCACACCATATCGCTCAGACGCCCGTCCTGTCGCCTGTCCCCATTCACGCCCAGCGCAATGCGTTGCGCCGCCAAAGCACCAAAATCCTTGGCTCGGGTCATCTCGGCAAACACGGCCGAGCCTTCCACATCTTTGCCCAGCGACCAGGGCCGCCGATTGTCCTTGCCATCCTGCTGGCGATCGCGCCGCGTCATATCCAAGGCACAGCCATAGGCATAGATCGCCTCTGCAGCTTCCGGCTCAGTGGCTTCAAACACGTCCGCGCCCAGCGCAAAGGCCAATTCCATCTCATGGTGATAGTTCGCTGTGCCAGAGGGGTACGGCAGCTCCGCGCCACTCATAACCGCATGGGCCACGGACTTGGTGAAATACCACGGCGCCTCTCGGTCAACTTCGCCGCCCATCTCCGCCGCATGCGCAACATAGTTGCGCCCGACACAAAAGATGCGACGCACCGGGTAGGTTGCGGTTTCGCCAGCTACAGGAAGTCCAAACACCTCGGTGGGAGGAAACAGATATGACATGATCGCTCCTTGTCAGCGCTGCCCCTTGTAGGGCGGCCTCACAAGTGTTTAGCGCTGTCATTTACAACTTGAAAGCCGCCTCACACACCTGTCAGGTAAAGAGGAAATTGCGCGGGTCCGCCACCTGCGCCACCGTCAGTTCGCCTTGCAACAACATCCCGCCATAATCCCCAACATAAATCACAATGCCTTGCTCCACTTGGGAAATGGTCAAGTCGTCTATTGAAGTGATGTCGTCATAATCCAGTGAGATCACATCTTTGCCTGGCTCGAAGTCGGTGATGATATCCCCATCCATCATGTCCTCAAGCTCAAAAGCAAAGGTATCCGCCCCATTGTACCCGGTCAGGGTATCACGTCCAGAGCCCCCTTTAAGCGTGTCATTGCCCTGTCCACCATTCATGGTGTCATTGTCATCTCCGCCACGGAGCAAGTCATTGCCCTCCTTACCAAGAAGCGTGTCCGCCCCTTGGTTCCCGGAGAGACTGTCGTTTCCTTCCCCCGCCTTCAGACTGTCATCGCCCGCGTGACCGTAAAGAGCATCATCCCCTTCATCCCCATAGATGAAGTCGTCCTGCTTGCCCCCTTCGATACGGTCATTTCCTTCCCCCCCACGCACAGTGTCAAAGCCACCATTCGCGATGATGTTGTCGTTGCCTTCTATCCCGAGAATGGAGTCGTTCCCCCCTTCGGTCACGATCTCGTCATCCCCAGACGTGCCAACGATTTGCCGCCCCTCTTCTGCGGGTGGTGGCGGTGTTTCTCCAAACTCAAAGACCAGCTGCACCATTTCGTAGGGGTTCAGCGACAAGTTCACATCCGCGCTATCTACGGCCACATCGGTCACAGTCGCTCGCACGTCATATTCGTTGAAGTAGTAGGGTTCCCCATCAATGATGGTGCTCTCGGCCTGTATGTATTCGCCGTCATCACGGTACACCCCGTCAGAGCTATCCGCAGAACGATCATACCCCACCTTCACCCCATAGGCGTTTTCAAACCCAGAGACCAAACTCGACAAATCCAGATCCAGATCCACAGCTTCCCCTGTGCGAGAGGCCACCTGCACAACAACTTTCCCATCCTCTTGATAGGCTTGTATCTCCATACGCCCATCATCATTGGAGAAGGTGGTCTCCAGCAGTTGCATACCAACCAACTCGGACGACATCACATCAAATGTCGCGCCACGTACGGAGTTCACCACCCAGCCATCCTCATTAAGGATCGGCATATCGGAGCGTGTACCGGCCAGCATCGAAGTGGTGTTATGCACGACAGGCCATCCATGCGCCGCATCCGCGCCCCAGCTGACCATATACTCCATCATCTCAGGCAGAATACCGGCAGAGCGAATACCGTTTTGCTCCAGGTTGGTCGTCCGGATGTTCCATTCGGTGATATGCAAGTCGAGCTCTTTGTCAAAGTTCGCCTCCCAAATGGCGTAGTCATTTGGAATAAAGCCCTGCTCATTGCCATCGCCGGTGAACTCATCATAGTCGCGGCGGTAGTAGTAATGCTCCACCACGCCATCGATTGCATCACGCGCTTCCTGAGACAGCAGGTCAATAATGTGCTGGTTGGCATCATCCCTGCGCTCGCCAAAGGGGCGATCATCTACTGAGGTGTGATACTCACTACCGTCATTCGGCGTCGCCATCTGAACGATGATGCTCGGCTGATCGTCCTCGGACACGCCAGCCCGCTCCATGCCTTCCGCCAAGGCCCGCGCTGCAATATCAGCTTTGGTGCCATAGGCGGTCTCTCCAATCGCCCAATACTCGTTGCCAATCTCGATCGCCTCAACCTGATCCGCATAATCCGTGACCATGATCTCGGCAAAACGGGCGATATCATCATACTTGGCTTCGTACTCCTCAATGGAATAGAGCTTGGTCGCGATCACCATCGTGACCTTCACATCGTTGCCCGTATCATGGGCGGCAATCGCCGCATCCAACGCGTTGCGCACCTCTTCGCGCAAGACCATCTCGCCGTTTTCGTTTTCTTCCAACTCAATCACATTGAGCCAGTCGATGCCCTCATTCTCCCCATCCAACGAGTCGCCCTGACCTGCCGGGAAGCGGAAGTTCGCAACATCAAGCGCCCGTGCGCCTTCAACATAGTTCTCAAGCGGCACGCCCATATCCGTGTTCACACTGAACACCGCGTTGGCACCAAACATTTCTTGAGACACCACCATCCCTGTGCCCGAAGAACTCTGCAGCGTCATGGATATCGGCGTAGCATCGCTACCACCGCTTGTTGGCTCCAATGAAGTGGTTGGCGATGGGTTGAAGTTTCCGATCCACAGAGTCTGATCCAGGATCAGGTCGGCATCAATACCGTGCATCACAGCCATCATGCGGCCGTCATACTCCAGGATTGCGTCAGTGCCGTTCTCATCCTGATAAATCACAAGGTTCTCTGCCACGTCCTCCGCACTCAAGGGCGTGCCGTCCGGCCCCAGAAGCGTAAGGAACTCCACCTCTTGGTTTTCCGTCGAAAACTCGTAGCCATAGATTTCAACCGGTGCCATGCCGTCATCTGTGGGCACATATATATCGAAGGCATCACGCCCCTCCTGCCCCGCCAGACTGTCGCCTGAGTCCGCAATGAACTGATCATTCCCGGCACCGCCCAGCGCAATATCCTGCCCATCTGGGCTGGCGACACTGTCGACCGTGTTGATCACGTCATCACCGGCATCGCCGTCCAAAGTATCCGCACCCAGACCACCGATCAGGGTATCGTCCCCAATCCCCCCATTCATGTCGTCATTGCGCACAGCGCCCCCGGCATCACCAGTCAGCAGATCATTGCCATCCAAACGCCCCGTCAGTTCCGGTGAAAAGTTGCCAAGCCAATTGGAGTCCGCGCGGAAATCCTGCGCCTCATAACCTTCTATGATCACCACCAATTGATCGTTGTAAAAAAGGTTGACCCCGCTGCCGTCCGCACTGTCTTCAAGCCGACCGCCGTTCGCCAATATCTCATAGCTTGGGATCAGATCGCCATTTTCATCCAACAAAGACAAAAGATCTGTCGCCAGTTCAGAACCCGGTGGATGGAAAAGCTGGAAATCAGTGATGGTCACGGGGGCACCGCCACCAACCACCACTCCGAAACGGGACACGCCTTCCCCACCTGTCAACACATCCCCGTCATCCCCGACAAGCCGGTCGTTGCCAAGGCCGCCCAGCAACGTGTCCGGCGCGCTTTCCAACGACAAATCATCCAGCGCCAGTAAGACATCATCCCCTTGGTCACCCCGCAAATAGTCTGCGCCACTTCCCGCGACGAGGACATCAACGCCTGGAGAGCCAATCAGCGTGTCATCTCCTGCATCCCCAAACAGGAAATCGTTGCCCTTCCCTCCCTTGATCAGGTCATCGCCATCATTACCGTTGAGTACATCCACCCCATGACGACCAAAGATGACATCATTGCCAGCCTCACCGTCGATCAGGTCGTCGCCGTCACCCCCATCCAAACGGTCTTCTCCCGCCCCGCCTTCGATGGTGTCACCGCCTTCTGTGCCCAAAAGCGTGTCGTCGCCCTCGGTGCCAACAATCAGCTCCCCTGCGACCTCTGAGACTGGAGTGTCTCCCGTTGGCGTATCATCCTCCGCGACTGGGACATCGTCAGATACTGGATCATCACTTACTGGATCGTCACTGGTTTCAGGCGTCGGGCTGTCCGTCTCATCTTCCGTACCACCGGAAGACCCGTCCAGACTAACAACCGCCATGCCCGCCAATAGTGGCAACAACACAGTTAAAAACAGCATAAACCGCTCCCTTAGGAATCTTCAAAAGCTCAAAAAGTAGTCGGGGATAGTGCCAGTGGGTTCAGCCTAGCGCCAAAACTGTGCAGCAGTTAACAAAAATTTTCGACGAACTGTTTCCATTTTTGAGACAATACACGCGGTGCCGTTCCCTCTGAGCGGGCAGAACACCACCCCTGACGCAAGCCCGCGCCCGCACATTTGCGCGCAATTTCGAATATTACGAACATTGACAGAATCGAAAATTCTACGTCACTTTTGTGAAATCTGGGCTTTTCCGCAAAGTAATCATTTTAAATTTCACACTACTTTGCAATGAGTTAGACACGAACATCATCGCGAAATATTCAATCTACTAATTTATTAGTTGACTGAAAAAAGCGCATTTGACACCTTTAGGCATCCGGCCCTCGGGCTGGTCTACAAACATTGGGAGGACAAGATGCGGAAGTATCTTATCTCCGCCGTTGCGGCGTCTGCCGTGATTGCGGGTACACAATCGCTTTACGCCGACGAAGCGGCAGCCAAGCGCTGGATCGACGCAGAGTTCCAGCCGTCTTCGCTGTCCAAAGACGAGCAGATGAGCGAAATGCAGTGGTTCATCTCCGCTGCACAGCCCTATGCGGGCATGGAAATCAACGTGCTGTCGGAAGGCATTCCGACCCACGGCTATGAGGCCGAAGTTCTGACCAAGGCCTTTGAAGAAATCACTGGCATCAAGGTCAACCACCAGATCCTCGGCGAAGGCGAAGTGGTTCAGGCGGTGCAGACGCAGATGCAGACCAAGCGGAATCTCTATGACGGCTACGTCAACGACTCCGACCTGATCGGCACCCACTCCCGTCTGCAGTTGGCCTACAACCTGACCGACATGATGGCAGGCGAATGGTCCGCCACCACCTCGCCGACCCTGGATCTGGATGACTTCATGGGCACCCAGTTCACCACCGGCCCGGACGGTGATCTGTACCAGCTGCCAGACCAGCAGTTCGCAAACCTCTACTGGTTCCGCAAAGACTGGTTTGACCGCGAAGACCTGCAAGAGGCCTTCAAAGCCAAATACGGCTATGACCTTGGCGTGCCTGTAAACTGGTCCGCCTATGAAGACATCGCTGAGTTCTTCTCCAAAGACGTGAAAACCATCGACGGCATCGACATCTACGGCCACATGGACTACGGCAAACGCGCCCCTGACCTTGGCTGGCGTATGACTGATGCATGGCTCTCCATGGCGGGCGCAGGCTCCAAGGGCGAACCAAACGGTGTGCCCATCGACGAATGGGGCATCCGCATGGAAGAAGGCTCCTGTAACCCGGCTGGCGCATCTGTCACCCGCGGTGGTGCTGCCAACGGTCCAGCCGCGGTCTACGCGATCCGCAAATGGGACGAATGGCTGCGCAACTACGCCCCTCCCGGCGCGGCGTCTTATGACTTCTACCAGTCGCTGCCAGCTCTGGCACAAGGCAACGTGGCCCAGCAAATCTTCTGGTACACCGCCTTTACCGCAGACATGGTGAAGCCACAGTCTGAAGGCAACAACACCGTGGACGCCGACGGCAACCCACTGTGGCGTATGGCACCTAGCCCACACGGCCCATACTGGGAAGAAGGTCAGAAGGTTGGCTATCAGGACGTAGGCTCCTGGACCTTCCTGAAGTCCACCCCATCGGACCGCGCGCAGGCCGCATGGCTCTACGCTCAGTTCGTGACCTCCAAAACGGTTGACGTGAAGAAATCCCACGTGGGTCTGACCTTCATCCGTGACAGCTCTGTGAACCACGAAAGCTTCACTGAGCGCGCCCCAAAACTGGGTGGTCTGGTGGAATTCTACCGCTCGCCTGATCGTGTGGCATGGTCCCCAACCGGCATCAACGTGCCGGACTATCCGAAGCTGGCCCAAATCTGGTGGCAGCAGATCGGTGACGTGAACTCCGGTGCCTTCACACCGCAGGAAGCGATGGACCGTCTGGCCGAAGAAATGGACATCACCATGGCCCGTATGCAGCGCGCAGACGAAGCTCAGAATGTCTATGGCGGCTGTGGCCCACGTCTGAACGAAGAGAAAGACGCAGAGTGGTGGTTTGCCAACGGCGGCGCAAAGGCAAAGCTGGACAACGAAAAGCCACAGGGTGAGACCGTCAACTACGACGATCTGGTTGCCCGCTGGAGCTCTAACTAAGAGCTGTCGCGCAAAAGCGGGGAGCGGCTTATCGCTCCCCGAACAAGCGGCAACTTAAGGTTCCTCCAGACCATTCACTCCCCGTGAATTTGGTCGAACTGGCCGGGGCTTACCCTCTAAGCCCCGGCCAACCTGCCCAACTCCCCACCCACTCGGGTCCCTCCTCCACAGGGCGAAACAAGGATCAAAAGGTGCATCCATGGCACTGGAAATAAAGAATATTACAAAGGTCGTGCAGGGTGTGACACACATCAAACCCACGACCCTCACGTTGAGAAAAGGCCACTTCAACGTGCTGCTGGGCGAAACCGGCGCTGGCAAAACCTCTCTGATCAAGATGATGGCCGGGCTTGACCCAATCGCCTCCGGTCAGATCCTCATGGAGGGCGAAGACGTCACCGCCCTCACCACCCAAAAACGCAAGATCAGCCTCGTGCACCAGTTCTTTGTGAACTACCCGCACATGACCGTGTTTGAAAACATCGCCTCGCCACTGAAGGTCGCAGGCATGGCCAAATCCGAGATCAACGACCGCGTCGCGGAGGCTGCAGACATCCTGCAACTCGGCCCGATGCTGCACCGCCGCCCGCACGAACTTTCTGGTGGTCAGCAGCAGCGCTGCGCCCTCGCCCGCGCCATCGCCAAGGAAAGCCGTGCGGTGTTTCTGGACGAGCCGCTGGCCAACCTCGACTACAAACTGCGCGAAGAACTGCGCGAGCAACTGCCCGAGCTTTTTGCCGGTCGCGGCGCCGTGGTGGTTTATGCGACATCCGAGCCCGAAGAAGCGCTGCTTCTGGGCGGCGAAACCGCCCTGATGGTGGACGGCAGCGTGGCCCAGTTTGGCCCCACCGCCGACATCTACCGCGCCCCCGCGTCGCTCACTGCCGCACGCGTGTTCTCCGACCCGCCCATCAACCACGCCCCCGTCACCAAACGCGGCGACGCCATGCATCTCGGCACTCTCAGCTGGACCGCATCTGGCGACGCTGCTGGCCTGACCGATGGCGACTACATCATGGCCGTGCGCCCGCACCACGTTCTACCCCACGCACATGTCGGCTCTGACGTGGCGCTGACCGGCCATGTCGGCGTGACCGAACTCTCCGGCTCCGAAAGCTCGGCCCACTTTGAGTTTGCTGGCAACAGCTGGGTCAGCCTCGCCCATGGCACCCACCCTTACCGGATTGGCGAAGATCACGATTTCTTCCTTGATCCCACCACCTGTTTCTACTTCGCACCCGACGGCGCCCGCGTCGGCTAAAGGGCACAGATCAATGGCGAAAATCACACTCAAAAACCTGCGGCATAGCTACTTTCCGGAGCCCAAAGGCCCGCAAGATTATGCCCTCAAAGAAGTCGACCTGGATTGGCAAGACGGCGGCGCTTACGCCCTGCTTGGCCCGTCTGGCTGTGGCAAGTCCACGCTTCTCAATATCATCTCCGGTCTCTTGGAGCCGTCCGAAGGCCAAATCCTGTTTGACGGCCAGGACGTCACCAAACTGCCGCCTGATCAGCGCGACATCGCGCAGGTCTTCCAGTTCCCGGTGATCTACGACACGATGACCGTGCGCCAAAACCTCGCGTTCCCGCTCAAAAACCGCGGCGTTGATCCCGCGATCATCGAAAAGCGCGTGGCCGAGATTGCGGAGATGCTCGAGGTGACCGACATTCTGGACCGCAAAGCGGCAGGCCTGTCGCCTGACAACAAGCAAAAGATCTCCATGGGCCGCGGCCTCGTGCGCGATGACGTGAACGTCGTAATGTTTGACGAACCACTCACCGTGATCGACCCGCATCTTAAGTGGAAGTTGCGCACCAAGCTCAAAGAGCTGCATCAGCGTGTCTCCCACACAATGATCTACGTGACCCACGACCAGACCGAGGCGCTCACCTTCGCAGATCAGGTGGTGGTCATGCAACTTGGCGAAGTTGTGCAAATCGGCACGCCCGAGGAACTGTTTGAACGCCCCGCCCATACCTTTGTGGGCCACTTCATTGGCTCCCCGGGCATGAACGTGCTGCCCGCCGAGGTCAAAGACGGTCAGGCGATCTTCAATGGCCAGCCCGTAACCCTCGAAGGCCCCATCGCTGCAGGCACAAGCGGTACACTGGAACTCGGCATCCGTCCGGAGTTTGTGTCCCTTGGCGACAGCGGCATCGCTGGCACCGTCAAACGTGTCGCAGACGTCGGCCGCCACGCCGTGGTCGAGGTCTCAGTTGGCGACAGCAAGGTCGCTGCCATCATCAATGACACCCCGCCCGCCTTGGGCGACACCGTGCATCTGCAATTCACGCCCCACCAAACCCGGCTCTATGCCGACGGCTGGATTGCCACCACGCCCGCTCAAAAGGAGAGCGCCGCATGAAAACCGAAAACCAAAAAGCCTGGTTCTTTGTGCTCCCGGTGCTGATCCTCGTGGCCTTCAACGCCATCATCCCGATGATGACGGTGGTCAACTACTCCGTCCAAGAAACCTTCGGCGACAACCTCTTCTTCTGGGAAGGCCTCACCTGGTTTGAACAGATCCTGCGCTCAGAGCGTTTCCACGCCGCCTTGGGACGTCAGTTCTTCTTCACCTTCATGATCCTGATCATCGAAGTGCCACTGGGCATCGCCATCGCTCTTGCCATGCCGCGCAAAGGCTTCTGGGTGCCGGTCTGCCTCGTGCTCATGGCCCTGCCCATGTTGATCCCGTGGAACGTTGTGGGTGCCATGTGGAACATCTTTGCCCTGCCAGACATTGGCCTGCTGGGCTACTTCCTGAACCACGTGCTGGGCATCAACTATGACATGACACAGGACCCTGTGGCGGCCTGGATCACCATCATCACCATGGATGTGTGGCACTGGACTTCACTGGTTGTGCTCTTGGCCTACGCTGGTCTCGTTTCGATCCCCGACGCCTACTATCAGGCGGCCAAAATCGACGGCGCCTCCAACTGGTCGGTGTTCCGCTACATCCAACTGCCCAAGATGAAAAACGTGCTGACCATCGCCATCCTTTTGCGCTTCATGGACAGCTTCAACATCTACACCGAACCTTTCGTGCTCACGGGCGGTGGCCCCGGCAACTCGACCACGCTCCTGTCCATCGATCTGGTAAAAATCGCTTTGGGTCAGTTTGACCTCGGCCCCGCCGCCGCGATGAGCCTCATCTACTTCGCAATCACCCTCTTTGTGTCCTGGCTGTTCTACACGCTCATGACCAAAGACGACCTGAACTAAGGAGAGCGATCATGCGCAAACGATCACTCGTTCCAATCCTCTATATCCTGTTCCTGATGCTGCCGATCTACTGGCTGGTGGCGATGAGCTTCAAAACCACCAACGAGATCCTCTCCGGGTTTTCGCTCTTCCCACAGACCTTCACGCTGGAGGCCTACATCACGATCTTCACCGATCCGACATGGTACTGGGGCTACATCAACTCGATCATCTATGTGTCGCTGAACACGGTGATCTCCATCGCTGTGGCCTTGCCAGCGGCCTACGCTTTCAGCCGCTACCGCTTCTTGGGTGACAAACAGCTGTTCTTCTGGCTGCTGACCAACCGCATGGCCCCGGCGGCCGTGTTCGCCCTGCCCTTCTTTCAGCTCTACTCCGCTGTGGGCCTGTTTGACACGCACCTCGCCGTGGCGCTGGCGCACTGTCTCTTCAACATCCCGCTCGCCGTATGGATCTTGGAAGGCTTCATGGGCGGCGTGCCCAAAGAGCTGGATGAAACCGCCTATGTGGACGGCTACTCTTTCCCACGCTTCTTCCTGACGATCTTCATACCGACAATCAAAGCCGGCGTCGGCGTCGCCGCCTTCTTCTGCTTCATGTTCTCATGGGTGGAGCTGCTCTTGGCCAAAACGCTAACAGCCGTGGCCGCCAAACCCATCGCCGCCACGATGACCAAGACTGCGTCTTCGGCAGGATATGAGTTGGGGTTGCTTGCAGCGGCGGGAACCTTGACGATCATCCCCGGCGCCATCGTGATCTATTTTGTCCGCAACTACATCGCGAAGGGCTTCGCGATGGGGAGAGTTTGATATGCTAAGCTGGATGGCATGGACCTGGCCCACAGCCGCAATTTTCATCTGCCTGTTCTCCACAATTGGCCTGCTGATTGTGCTGGAGATCAAATACCCCGGCGGAGCCGAACGTAAAGGCGCGCTTGGCCTCACCACCACCCGAGGCGACCGTTTGTTCCTCACTTGCCTGGGTGGCAGCTTCATCTTCCTGGCGTGGCTGGGCCTGATGGGCGAACCGCTCTGGTGGCCACTAGGGCTGGCGATTGGTTGGGGCACCTTCTGCTTTTGGAAGGTCTGACCCTTAAATTAAGAATGAGCAAAGGGCAGCGCCGGACCAAGCGCTGCCCTTTTTTGTGTTCACAAGAACCGCACTCTATTCAGTCTGCTACAGCTTCAGGAACCTCTGGCGGGAGTAATTGGGAACTGAAGGCGCTTTGTGCCTTTCGCTTCTCATTCACAAAATCCCCCTCGGTTTCGGCAATGGCAACCACGGTAGCATCCCCCAAACGCACTAAAAGGCATCCCCTGCCCAAGCCAGATCGACAAAATTATGTAGCGCAAGCATCAAAACGTACCGTAGGGTAGTCGCTACCGGCACACTCAACTCATCGACGAGTGGATTTGGCGGCACCAGTGCAAAAAACGCTTGAAGGGGAACACATGACAACATTAAAGGATTCGATTTCTAACATTCCGGACATTCCAAACGTCGGTTCTGTGAACTCGATGCCGCCCAACACCAAGCCGCAAGCCACCACATTTGTGTCAAAGGTGACGCCAGTCGATTTGTCCCAAATCCACCCTACAGTCATGGACAACTTCGACCACCAATCTATGCAAATGATGCTGGACCTGTCCGGCAATCAAGGCCAGGTGCCGCCCCTCAACTTCTGCCTTTTGTCCTATTGGCGCAGCGTCCCGGTTCCAGCCCTGCAACAACCCTATGCGGCGGGCACCTACAAGCAAATCTCCACGCGACTTACAAAATCCACAACCGCGACAGACACCCAAATCCATGGGTCCGTCAGCGGCATGTTTGATGGAGGCACTTGGGGCGGCGGTGGCTCCGTTCAAGTCTCCACCAATTACGAAGTTACAACCTACGAAGAAAGCAAAGTCACGTTCACCGTGCCAGAGGGCAAGGTCCGCCGCCTGATATTGTGGCAATGGACGACCGCAGTGGCCTTTATCCCGCAGTCCGACGATCCTGAAAACCCCGCAACCATGCCGAAGCAATATTACTTCCCATTCCGGCAGGGCACCAAAAATTTAGACTTCAGTCTCGGATATGATGACTGGCAATTGTTCGGCAGCGAACAGGTAGAGCTGTTTCCTTATGATTTTGACGCCCCGACATGAGGCTCTTTCTGCGGTCCCAAAAGCCCGAATTTTGCACCCCGCAAGATCGCCGCACAGTGTGTTTACCAAACTCAACCGAAGCCAACTGCACACCTCCGCAAAACAGACGTGATACCGACGTAATACCGACGTGGTTTTCAAACGATAACAGCCCCGCCACTTAGCTCAGTGACGGGACTGTTTGTTTGAAAATCTGAGGGGTATTACCAGCTGCGCTGCGCCAGCGTGTTGAGCTCGTTCAGGCGATCCAGATTGGCCACCGTGCTGAGCATAATTCGCTCATGGCTCCAATCTTCTGGCTCGGTCAAAGACACCGCCCCAAGCAGCACCACACTGGCCATCAAAACCGACATCCCAGCGCCCAATGCCAGAGCTTCTTTGGCCGGAGCTTCCTGATCCCTTGCGATCTCGACAATCCGATCCTTCAGCATGGAGCGACGTGACAGGAACGGCACTTTGCGTCCCACCAAAGGCACCCCAAAGGCCGCAGGCTGTGCCTTGGCCTGCGCTTGCGAAAACCGTGCGATCTCCAGCAACCGCAGCGCATAGCCGTGCGCATCAAAGCCCTTGCGTGCCAGATAGGCCCGGTCACAGGCCAGCTCACCCAACTTGCGCAAGCGACTGGAAAGAAACCAAAAACCGGGA
The DNA here is from genome assembly GCA_014872815.1 of Paracoccaceae bacterium. Classification (GTDB taxonomy): domain Bacteria; phylum Pseudomonadota; class Alphaproteobacteria; order Rhodobacterales; family Rhodobacteraceae; genus Shimia. Next base: position 46,053 of record WKFK01000014.1, on the reverse strand, counting down.
TTGAGCACGGCAAGAGGAGAAATCAAAGACAGCAACACCTCTGCATCCACGTCCCCTTGCCGAATGTGCTGCATCTCATGGCCTAAGGCCATCTCCACCCCGGCGCCATCGCGGAACAGAGACGTCGGCAGCACCACATAGTACCGCAGCAAACCGCGCGTCGAAAACGGCACGTTTACCGCTGGTGAGACCATCACGGACACCCATTTCGTGCGCTGCACAACGCGCCCTGCCGTGATGGCTCGGCGGATACGCCCGATGTTGATAGTCAGGTAAATACTGCGCACCACAAATCCGGCGGCAAAGGCCGCGATCAAAACCTGCGCCACAATCGAGCCGCCAGTGGACATCTGATCCAGCCACTGTGTTTTCATCGCGAGCAGCGCTGACATCTCCTGTGCTGACAAGGCAATATTGCCGTTAAGCACCTGAGAAACCACAACATCTGTGGCGTTCACAGAAGCCGCATAAGACGTCGTCATCAGATACGGCGTCACCAAAGGCACCACCGCCAAACTGGCAATGGCGGCCATACCCAAACGTCGTCGCGTCGAAAAACTGCGCCGCCCGCCGGTCAGCACAAACAAGCCCTCAAAGATGGCAAAAACAATCGCGGCTAACAGGATCAGTAGCTGAACCCAGATCGCCCCCCCTACGATTTGATCAACCGTCATCCTTTCTGATCCTTGTGTCGATGATCTCTTTGATTTCCTGGATCATTTCGTCCGTCAGGTCCTCATTATCCACCAGTCGCGCCACCAGCGCTGTCGGGGTTCCTCCAAACAAGGTTTTAGACAGATTTTTCAGGCTGCGACCTTCATAGTCGCGTTTCTGAACGGCAGGGGTATAGACCAGTGCCCGGTCCTTGCGGTCCGAGGTTACAAATCCCTTGTCGTCCAGAATTTTCATCACAGTGGCCACCGACGTGTAAGCGCGCTGCTGATCTTCTTTAAGCGCCCCCATGATATCGCGCACAGATCCTGTGCCGATCTCCCAAAGGGCAATCATGAATTCCAGCTCAACATCTGTGAGCATCTCGCTGCGTCGACGTGCCAACGTGGCCACTCCGTATTTATTTACTAGGAAATTAGTACTGCATCCTCGGCTTTACGGGAAGGCTTTTTTGACGTTGTTTAAAGTCGCCTATGCGAACCTGTCAAACTTGATGAATAAAAGGGATTCTCAAAACACCTCCTTCGCGTTAGACTTGCACAAAGCATAAAAGAGCGGAGCTCTTAGATGAGGCACAATTTGGCAGTGAAAGAGGCGTTTGAAACGCCTCGTCAGGCATTTCCAGATCGCGAGCAAGCGTATTTGGCGAACCAATACGCCAAACATGACGTGATATTGGAGTATGGCTGTGGCGGCTCCACCATGTTGGCGGCGTCACAACCCCACTCCCTCGTCATGTCCGTGGAAAATGATCGCAAATGGGCCCGCAGCGTGAAAGAGGCCCTCAGACGCCAGCACCCCGATGCCCCAGTAAAAGTGCATTGGGTCGACACCGGCCCAACCATGATGTGGGGGCGCCCCCGCCCCAAACAGCGTGGCGAGTCCTGGAAAAACTACCCCAACTATGCGCTCAACATCTGGGATCAGCCCTACTTCAAACAGCCAGACCTCATTCTCATTGATGGGCGTTTTCGCCCTGCCTGCTTCCTCGCTGCAATGATGCGCACGCAGCGCCCGGTGACTGTCCTTTTTGACGATTACACCAACCGCGACAGCTATCACTGGATTGAACGTTACGCTGAACCTGTAGAGGTTATTGGCCGCATGGCGAGGTTCGACCTGTCCCCAACCCCGGTGCCAAGCGGCGATTTAACTCAGGTTGTCCTCGCTTTCTTGGACTCCTATTGATCGACCAAGCCGCACGCCACCTCTGAAACAATGCGAAGCCAACGGATGTTTTGTTCACCAAAACACCCATTTTTTCTCAAATTTTCGGAAAACTTTGCCTAACGGCCCGCTTTTTGTCTACGCTTCTCGGATTACCGTGAAGATTGGATATATAGATGTTTTTTTGGGTATTGATCGCCACTTTGGCGGGCGGTGCAGTTATCGGCGCACCGGGATCGGGATCAAACACCGATGATGAAGACACACCTGAGGTTCCAGCTCCACCCGATGAAGGCGGGCCATCGGTGCTCGACGATCCCCCCACGGACCCAACACCTCCACCCCCAGAGCCTGAGCCTGAGCCAACCAGCGGCCCGCCGTCCGACAACACAACAGAGCTGTCGCTGCAAAGCTGGGCAGAGACCGGCACTGTGGTGCAAGACACCCATTTCGGGGCAAACGCGGTTTACTCGGTCAACACAGAAAACGGCACGCCGACAAACAGCTTTTCGCATGCAACCGATGCGCTCGATGTAAACCACATCCGCTTCCCTGCCGGTCAAGGCGACGGTAATCCAGCCGACATTGATGGCGTCGATTGGCTGAATGTCGTTGCCATGGACACCAGCGCAGACGGCACGCCAGAACTCCGTCAGGAACTTGTCGAGTTCCTGGATTGGGCAGCGCAAGGCGGCGCAGAGGCCGATGGCGATCCTTTGCAAGTGACTTTGGTCATTCCCACCAAGTTTCTGTCCGAAGACGACTACAGCGACTTTGCCAATGACATCTCCCAATTCGCCGAAACCGTGACCCGCGACTACGGTGACGTGGTGAGCGCCTTTGAAATTGGCAATGAATACTGGGCCATGGGAGAATCCGCCTACGCGGCCAAAGCCGACATCGCCGCCCGCGCTTTGGCGCAGGGCATGGAGTACGCCGGCATTGCAGAGGACGCCCAACCCGACATTCTGGTGCAAATGGCCACCCCCAATGCGGGCTCTGAGTTTCACAGCAGCGTGGATGATCGCGGCTTCACAGAGCGTCTTGTAGACGCCAACCAACAAATCATTGACGGTCTGAGTGAAACCGCCAGAGACGCGATCGACGGCGTGGTCGAGCATTACTACTACCGCACTCTGGAGCAGACCTTTGTCGACGACGAAAGCGCCAGTTCATACATCAATAGAGACTTCGCCGTGTGGCAAACTGCTTTCGACAAAGACCTAGATTTGCACATCACAGAATGGAACATCCGCCTCAAGGCCATCGAAGAAAATGGCCTGCGTGCGGCCTCTGTGTATCTGGAACAGTTTGAAAACATGCTCGAAATGGGAGCAGACAGCGCCCACATTTGGGCGGTGCAACACAACACCACCACCGATCTTGCCGGCGCGCCCACTGACACGCCAATTCTGGACACCGACGGCCAACTATTGAACACAATCCGAGGGGCGATGTTTGACATGATGTCGACAGACCTCGTCGGGCTCGAGCTGCTGGAAACGACGGTCAGCAACGATGACGGCTCCTTTGAAATCGACATATACCGCTCTGATGACACGCTGGTCGCCTTTATATCCTCCCGCTCTTTGGACGAAGAAACATATGAGCTGGATCTGGCGCCTCTGATCGAGAGCTATGGCGAAGCCGACGCCCAAATTCTCGGGATCAACACAGAGGCGCGCGGTGCGGACGGGACCCACTACGTGCCCGGCGAAGGACGTCAAGACGCCAGCTTTGTGTTGGTAGACGGCACGCCACATTACTACAACGAGCACGACGTTCAGGCACAGCTTACGCCGTTTGACGTCACTTCGACCACAGTGCAGGTCACTTTGAAGCCCTTTGAAGTGGCTCAAGTCACCTTCACAAGCGTCATCGCGCCGGAGGCTGGTTCCTCTGTGCAAAGCGTAGTGGAGACCGGCACCCAGTCTGACGACACCCTAACTGGCCGCAATGGCAACGACACGTTATCCGGGGGGGCTGGAAATGACCTCATCTCCGGTGAGGGCGGCGATGACCGACTTTCCGGTGACGGTGGCAATGATCGCCTCTCCGGTGGCCAAGGCGATGACCGCCTCCTTGGTGGAGCTGGCAATGACAGCCTATCGGGAGCGGGCGGCAACGACTCTCTGAAAGGCAACTGGGGTAATGACACACTTATCGGCCAGCACGGCGACGACACCCTGGCCGGAAGTGTGGGTAACGATCTTCTGGAAGGTGGTTCTGGCGATGACCTCCTGAACGGCGGTCGGGGCTTGGACACGCTATCAGGCGGCACCGGAGCTGACACCCTGATCGGCTGGTCCGGCGCGGACGTGTTCCGCTTTGGTGATGATGATGCCGTGGACGTGGTGACGGATTTCACATCAGGACAAGATGTTTTGGAGTTTGACATGGCCAATGTGAACGACCTGTCGGACATTCAGTTCCAGAACTCAGAAGAACCGGCAGGCGTGGTTCTATTGGTCGACAACCAGCCCCGCGTGATGCTTTTGGGTGTGAGCGATATCGCTGACTTGCAATCCACTGGCAGCATTCGGGTTGTTTGAACGGTACAAGACGCCCAAGGCCTTGTGCATTTGGAGTAAGGCGCCGCGAACGAAAGCTCGCGGCGCGCATTATTTTAGGCGAAAGCCACGCCGTTTTCACTCATGGGCAGTTCCGCGACCTGTACATCCAACTGTGCAATCGCATTGGCGAGCGCAGGTGCTGATGGCGGCGTGCCCGGCTCGCCGATGCCAGTTGGTGCTTCTGCGGACGGAACAATATGCGTTTCGATTGACTTGATGTCAGAAATCCGCAGCGGCTCGTAATCGGGGAAATTGGATTGCTCCACCGCCCCGCCGTCCAGCGTGATCTGGTCCCGCATTGCGTGCCCAATGCCATAGCCAATCGCGCCCTCGGTCTGCGCCCGGATCACATCCGGGTTCACCGCAATGCCGCAATCCACCGCTGCCGTGACTTTCTCGATCTGGATGCCATCGTCAGGGGTGCCTGAGACTTCAACGACCTCGGCCACAAAAGACCCAAAGGACTTGTGCACCGCGACGCCCTGAACGTTCCCCGCCGCCGGGTTGCCCCAGTTGCCTTTCTCTGCCGCGAGTTTCAACACGCCCGCCTTGCGTTGCGCGTCTTTGTCACCACCTTCCAGGTAAGCCAGGCGGAACTCCACCGGATCACGACCGGCGGCCTTTGCGGCCATATCCATCATGACTTCCATCACATAGGCGGTGTGCGTGTGCCCCACAGAGCGCCACCACAACACCGACGTGGCTTTCTCCGTGTCGGTCAAGCCAACCGCCATGTTCGGAATGACATACGGGCTATCAGCCAGGCCTTCGACCGTGGAATGGTCCACGCCATCTTTGACCGAAAACGCCTCAAACGCCGTGCCTTTCATGATCGATTGCCCGGCAACTTGATGTTCCCAGGCGGCAATCTTGCCATCTGCATCCAGACCAACACGCACCTTGTGCCCGGTCGCTGGACGGTAATAGCCGCCACGAATGTCGTCTTCACGGTCCCAGACAAGTTTCACCGGACGAGACCGGTCGGTCATCACAAAGGCCAAGCCGGCCTCCACCTGGTAATCCGCATCCGGTGTCGCCCGACGACCAAAGGACCCACCGGTCAGCATCGTTTTGATGTGAATTTTCTCTGCAGGAAGGTCAAAGATCTGCTGATACGCCATATGCGGCCCGGTTGGCATTTGCGCGCCGTCATGCAGAACAATATCGCCTTCCGCGGTCTGCTCAATGGTGCAGTTCATCGGCTCCATTGGCGCATGGGCCAGTAGTGGGAAGTAAAAGGTCTTCTCGACCACCTGCGCCGCCGCATCGACCGCCGACGTAACAGCCATCGCATCCGCCTTATTCACATTATAAACCGGCGTCGCGTCCAACGCGGCCATGATCTCATCCCGAATTTCCTGCGAAGAGCGGGTCTCAGCAGCGGACATATCCCAGTCCACCTCAATCACCGCACGCGCCTGCATCGCCGCCCAGGTGTTCTCCGCATAAACCGCCACACCGTGTTTGGTTGGCAGCGGCATCGCCATGATATAGCCTTTGACGTCCTTGGCTGCGCTGTCATCAAATCCAGCGACCACGCCGCCGCGTTGGGGTGTGCGTTTGATCATCACCACCATCTGATTGGGCAAATGCACGTCCATGCCAAACTTGGCCTGACCATTGACTTTGATCGAGCTGTCCAGACGCCGCGTGGCTTCATTGCCGATGATTTTCCACTCGGATTGATCCCGCAAACGCGGCGTTTCCGACGGCGCAATCTCAGCTGCCGCGGCAACGAACTCACCAAGTGGCGCGGATTTACCGCCGCCAGTGACCATGCCTTTCTGAATGTCCAAGCCCGCAGCATCCATGCCCCAGGCTTGCGCCGCCGCCTTGATCAGCATCTCACGCGCATTTGCGCCAGCGGTGCGGTATTGCATCCAGGAGTTGGCCATGGCGGTCGAGCCACCTGTGCCCTGGAACGGTCCAAAAAACAGGTTGTTATAGACCTGCGGATCAGAGGGCGCGAACTCATAGCCAATCTGCTCCATGGTCACGCCAAGCTCTTCCGCAATCAACGTTGAAAGGCCGGTGGCTGGCCCCTGCCCTTTCTCGAAATGTTTAATGATCGCAATGACATTGCCATCACTGTCGATCTTCACAAACGGGTTGAGCATCGCATCTGATGACCCGGCAGCGGCAGCACCATCCGGCGTCGCCCCCACATACAATACAGCAGCGGCGGCAGCGGCAGATTTCAAAAATCCACGACGGGAAATATTGGCTGTCATATCTCTCAAGCCTCCAGAATTTCAGACGCGCGCAATACGCCTGCTCGAATACGTTGATAAGTGGCACAGCGGCAGGCGTTGCCGTACATGTAGTCGTCAACCTCCTCGGCGGTCGGGGTCGCATTTTCGCGCAACAGACCAACCGCGCTCATGATTTGGCCGGACTGGCAATATCCGCACTGCACCACATCCAGTTCACGCCAGGCCTGCTGCACTGCCGCGCCCACTTTGTCTTCTTCCATTTTCTCGATGGTGGTGATTTCGGCGTCCTCGACGTCTTCAATATACGTCTGACAGGACCGCACCGGCTCACCATCCATATGCACCGTGCAGGCCCCGCAGGACGCAACCCCGCACCCGAATTTTGTCCCGGTGAGCTTCAACTCATCCCGGATCACCCACAACAGCGGTGTGCCCGGTTCGGCCTCAACCGTATGGGTCTCCCCGTTCAACTTAAGTGAAATTGCCATGGCTCTAGGTCTCCCTGTTCGCTACGAAAAACGCGTTATGGCAGCCTGTGTCTTGCGGCTGCCCTTGTTCTATTTCCGATCCGATGGATCGATTACGGCTGAAGGTACCGCTCGGACCACTCCGCGCCTCCAAGCGCGGCTGCTCCCTATTGTGCCGGACAGAAGCTTCGCGGCTTCAAGCGCTCGACCACCTTGTTTGGTGCAAACAACAATCCGGGTGTGTGACATGATGGGGCCTCTCCGTCCTTCTGCCCCCAATCTAGCCCACCGGTACTCAACCGCCGTGCCCGATCCTCCAAATGATCTGCCCAATCCTCCAGACTGACATCTTTGTGAATGCCAGCCCCCGGCCAAACCACTATGTTCTCAAGGCAAAGGAGGCCGCGACATGATACCCAAAACTCTGATCTCAGACGTGTCTGATCTGGTCGAGAAAACTGGAACACTGGGCACTGGATGTGCCACCGGTGTGGACGGTCTATTTGCTTTTGCCCAAACCCAAACCACAGAGTGCGCCGCCTCATTTTATGAACCCATCATGTGTCTCGTACTGCAAGGCGCCAAAGAAGCGCATGTAAACGGGCGCGTTGTCCGCTACAGCGCCGGAGACACGCTCATCGTCAGCCACGCCATTCCCGTTGAAGCCGCTGTGATGCAGGCCAGTCCGGATGCGCCCTACACGGCACTGGCCTTGCGGTTGGACCTCGCCATGGCACGCAGCATGCAGGACGAACTGGCTGACTTCGAGGGCTCCGAAAGCGCCCACGCCCTCAACGCCGCAGCCTCCGACGCGGCGTTGATTGACGCCATCCACCGCCTGTTCAATCTATCCAAAGACCCAATTGAGGCCCGTTCGCTTGCGCCCTTGGTCTTGCGTGAAATCCACTTCCGCCTGCTGCGCGCGCACCATGGCGGCATGTTGCGCCAACTGCTCAATCAAGAAAGCCCAGCGAGCCGCATTGCGCAAGCCATCGCAACCATGCGCGCCAACTACAAAACAAACCTTCCCGTCGCGGATCTCGCCTCGGAATGCGGCATGAGCCTGTCCGCGTTTCACGAGCATTTCCGCTCCGTCACCGCGACAACCCCGCTGCAATATCAAAAAGAGCTCCGCCTGTTAGAGGCGCGGAGACTATTGGTGTCGGAAAACGCTTCGGTCGCCGCGGCGGCCTATGGTGTTGGCTACGAAAGCCCCACCCAATTCAGCCGCGAGTATTCCCGTAAATTTGGCATCCCACCCAGTATGCAGCGGCCGGGTAACGTGCCATTGGCAGCAACTGCGACCTGACCGTGCAGGGGTGAGGCGTCTTTCAGCCACGCAAAGCGCCGCTCTCCCGACCTAGACACAAAGACACTCGCGCGTTGTTCTTTGCTTCATGCCGTCACGAGCATATTTTTGAACTCAATGTGGAACCGTTCAGAGGCTACGCGCCAAAGAGGTCTCTTGGCGGCTAGCCTGTATAGGCGCGCACCTTGGCTTCACTCAGCGTGTAACCGATTTCCGCAAGATCCGTGCTGGTCGCCGCTGTCCCAAAAGTGCCCGTCACCTCCACCGGGTCGAACAGATCGCCCATCATGTAGGGTTTCTTGGCGGTGACCAAGACAAGCTGGTTGGCTGGCGGTGGCGGAACGTGGATACAGGCGCCCACAAAAGGCGCAAGAATGAACTCTGTGACACCAGTAGAGCTGAAATCCAAAGGCACGACAAATCCCGGCAGGCGCACAGTTTTGCCGTTGTAGCTTTCGGTCACGCCGCTGGCTGCAACCTGCTCAAATCCGGTGGTCAACTGACCGTGCTCCACCACGCCAATTCCGCGCAGCTGCTCCATCAGCGTACCGGTGTCTCCCTCTGGGATGAGGTCCGCCCAATCCAGATCGACAATACCACGCGCAAAGACCGGCGTCGCAGTCACAGTGGCAAATGCTGCTGCGCTTGCCCCCATAAAACCTCGGCGAGTTAGCATGTCGATCTCCCCTTTTGCCTGCATCAGCTGCGCACTTGCATCCCATCTGCAAGCGACATGAAATAGGCCCGCAAGGCCGGTATCAGGCTCACCAGAGTTCCAGCCGCGACCACCACCGCCAACACAAGATATTCACGCGCCGAAGGCCATGTGATCTCCAGATACAGACCAAATGCCGCATCAACATAGGAACGCGCAACAAACAATCCCGTGTAAAGCAGGGCCACGCCCAGGAAGACCGCCACCAAACTCATCAATGCCGCTTCCAAGGTCAAAAGCCCAAAAATGGTCCGCGGTCGCGCACCAATCGCCCGCAACAGCGCCATTTCCCGTCGCCTTTCATTTAACCCGGAGAAGATCATCGCCACCATGCCCAAAAGCGCCGTCACAACCACCATGACCGACACCCCAACAAGCGCGGTCTCCGCCACGCCAATCAGGCTCCACAATTCGCTTAGCGCCACACCGGGTAGGATCGCCAATAACGGCTCCTCAGCGTAGTCATTCACCCAACGCTGCACCCCGAATATCTTGAGCCGTGAAGACACCCCAACCAAAGCCGCTGTGACGGCTTTGGGGGTCAACTCCATCTGGCGAACTTCATCCGCGCTGATGGTGTTTTGCGACCGCCCACCGCCCTGCCAGTCGATATGGATCGCCTCAATCGCCTCCAGGCTGACAAACACCGTGCGATCCACTGGCGTCCCGGTTTTCTGCAGCACACCGGAGATCGTAAACGGCTTGTCGTCATGCTCCGTGAAAGAAGCCACGCCATGGGCCACGACAATCTCGTCGCCCAGTGCATAGCCAAGCTCCGCGGCCACATCGGCCCCGACCACCGCGTCAAACAGATCGTCAAAAGCCTGCCCTTCGGCAAAGGACACGTCGCGCCCGCCACGATATTTATAGCGGTCAAAAAACGCGGCAGTGGTACCCAGTACACGAAATCCCTTGTGACTGTCGCCCAGCGACAAGGGCACAATCCAATCAACGTCTTTGTGGGCCGCAATGTCCTGATAGCTCTGCCACGTGACATTGTTTGTCGCGTTGCCCACCCGGAACACCGAGTACAGCAAAAGCTGCACCCCACCCGACCGCGCGCCCACAATCAAGTCCGCGCCGGAAATGGTGTCCGCGAAACTGGTCTTGGCACCGGTGCGCACCTTCTCGACGCCCAGAAACAGAGCCACCGACAAAGCAATCGCAAACACCGTCAAACTCACCGTCAGCAGACGACTCACCAGGGATTTGAACGCCAGACGCAACAGCATCACCTATCCCCCCGCGTGACTTGGGCGATGTCGGACAAATCCACCTGACGGTCAAACTGCGCTGCCAGCCGTTGATCATGTGACACCATAATCAGCGTCGCGCCGACCGCGGCCGCTTGTTCCATCAACAACGCCACAAACGCCTCTTGCGCAGACGCGTCCAGCGATGACGTGGGCTCATCCGCCAAAATCAGCTTGGGCTGTCCAATCAGAGCGCGCGCCGCGGCAACCCTTTGCTGCTGACCGATGCTCAATTCCGTCGTGCCTGCGCGCAAAACCAGCGCGTCCGGAAGGCCAAGCGCCCGTGTAAGGCGCAAGGCTTCGGAAGTGGGCTCTTTGATGCGCCGGCGCAGGTTTGGCGCAAAGGACAGCGGAAGCAGGATATTTTCCAGTGGCGAGGCGTAAGGCAGCAGATTGAACATTTGAAAAATCACGCCGATGTTTTCTGCCCGAAACCTGTCGCGCGCAGCGGGCTTGAGGTCCGACAGAGACGTTCCAGCAATGGCAACATCGCCCCTGTCCGGCAGGTTGATCCCGCAGATCAGGCTTAAGAAAGTGGATTTCCCGCTACCACTTTCCCCAAGCAGGAAGACCCTGTCCCCCGCGGCCACCGAAAACTCTGGCACCGCAAGGGAAAACGCCGTTCGCCCACGCCAGGAAAATGCCACATCTTTGATTTCAACAGCGGCAGTCATCGGCCAAGGCGCGTCCTTTTTAGGTCAGTTCAAGGGTACGATAGGTGCCTCACCGCTGGCTTCAACCTTTTTGGCACCGGCGTCACTCACAACCTGCACCTCCAGCTCTTCCGCGTTGGGGAAAACACCAAAGTAAGCCAATTCGATTTGGGTCAATTTGTCGGGGTCAGCACAGGCAAAGGCATATTCCGCATGAAATTCGGAATGGCTTTCCCCACCCTCATGGTCGTCATGCCCATCATGATCGTCATGGGCATGATCATCATGGCCGTGTTCATCTTTGTGATCGTCATGATCATCGTGCGCGTGCTCGTCTTTATGATCTTCGTGGTCATCGTGATCATGCTTGTCGTCATCATGATCTGCATGGTTATCATGCTCTTTGTGTTCCCCATGATCGTCATGACCGTGTTCGCCATGGCTGTCGTCTCCGTGCAATTCAGCCTCGGCGGACGTCACCTCACAGCCCGCGGCTTCAGGCAAAATGAACAGATCAGCAGCCGCCAAAAGCTGCGTCACACCTTTTTTAACGGCCATTTTGTCCGCATCGCTCTCAGCAGCGTGCTCAAAGCCAACGATGTCAAATCCCGGAACTTCCAACTCCATCGCAAGCGTTGCGCCTTCCACCGCGATATTCAAAGCGCCATGACCATGCGCATGCGCTCCCAACGCGCGTTTTTCTTCCGCCAACAAGGGATGTGCTGTGGCGGCCAAGGTGGAACAAAGAAGAACGGTTCTGAGGGTCATAGCGGGGCTCCAGAAAACAAAGTGGAAGAATTCTGTTATGTTATTCCATTTCATGACATCCGCGACAAGTGGTAGAATTCACTATTCCGACAAACCGCAACCAGTGTATTTTTGCCGCCAATTTCTTGATGGCCCGCACCGACAGACATCGGCACGTTGTTAAAACCATACAGCGGTCAAAACCCATCTATCCGCCGTCTGGAAAGCCACCCGCGGGCAGTTAAACGGGCAAAAACTTGGGGGGATACTGTTAGGAAGTAGAGTCCTAGAAGCAACAAGCCTGCACGCCCCCACATACGATGGAAACTTCAAAGTTTCACATCCGCAACCTCAAACGGGACCAACAACTACGGGCCACCGGCCACCGGATTGAATGCAAACCAATGCATTCGGCCTAACCCGAAAAACATTGCATGATATTTCTTGAAATTGGTGCCCCCACACGGAACCTGCTTCTTATTGCAACTTGTTGCAAATCGCACTTCTACCCTTTTGTTTGCTGCTCATTGCATTGGAAACAGGTCGTAAATCGTGGCATCACGTTGCAACATAGCGCCTTGGGAGTGTGGGGCAGAATGTGGGGTAAGTTTCGCTCTTCATAAGGTTTTCAGATCAAGAGAAAATAGCTTTCTCAGCGCGTTTATGCTCTCGTGAGTCTCTCTTCCAAAAGCAGAAATGCGAACTTAGAAAACGGGCCATCGCCGAGATCCGAGGCAATTGCGACGCCTGGTTGCTATCGGCCCAAAGAGGACACTAGCCCGTTTTGGATTGCTGCATCTGCAGCCCTCTTTGCGGACATTCAAGTTCAAGAAACTATAGAAGAATGCGTGTCTCGCAGCTTGCGAAGTAACCGCACAACTGCTGGAAAAAACACTGCATAAAATTCGCATAGAGACCAAGCGGTCTGAAAATCGTATCTTTAGGTGCTGGAAGCCAGCTTTCGATCATCTTGAGATGATGTGGAAAATCGCCCAAGAGTTGGGTGAAGCCCATCCAAAAGCTTTATCAGCCCACCCCGACGAGAAATTTTTCTCGAATAGCCACACGATCTGTCTTAGTTGTTAGAGTACAGCAAGGTAGGAAGTCGAGCTCGTGATCGACATCCGCGCCCGTTCGCGACCAAGTTAGCTAGTCTTACGTTTGCTATGGTACTTTTTTCGCAAGCCAGTACGGGTGTGCCCTGTAAGGGTGGACGCTAGCATTCGTTTTGATTGTTGCATTGATTCAGCGCTCGTGACTACGTTTCGAGAACTCCAAGAGAACAAAGCGCGCGCCTGAGAGGTTTCGAACCTCTGGCCTCTGCTTTCGGAGGGCTGAGGCAGTGCACATATTCACGATGCGTTCCCGTTTCATGCCGCTTCTTACTGTGTTGAGGGAGTGTCGTATGGGGAGTTTTGTTTGCGCGTAAACAAAACTCGGAGCGGAACTAAATGAAAGTGCACGACTTGCCATTTTAACACCGTAGAAATGCATTGTGACCACTGTAACCGGTCCAGGTCATACGTGACGCATTCCAGAACCGTTCTAAGTTGCTTTGCAGGCAGGCACAGATCAAAAAATGATTTCTGCGAGCTCACCATCGGTGTTCATGTGATCGGCAAAGGCTGTTGATGCCAAAAGATCAACCTCCGGGATGCTTCCTTCATCCACTTCCGATGGGCGCCATTTATCCGTAAGATCTGCGATTTCCTCGAGCAAATCGGATTGTGGTTCGGTGTCTCCATTAAACTCAAAGTGTTCGGACGCCGGATCCAGCGTGAAAACGGATAACAGGACGTTCCTTTCCGGCATAACGCAAACTAGACCATCGTCAATGGGCGGATCTTTCGGCGAGGGATCAACATCTGGAAGCCCCGCGAGTTCCAAGTGGGCAAGCGCCTCTATCCGTCCAGAAAAGACTCGAGATGATGCCCAAGGAAATTCAAATTCGATTGAGAAACCGAAATCGTAGTGGTTGTCTGCTGAAAACTGATCCCAAGTCCAATCCTCATCGTTTCCTTTGCTCGTAAGAAAAAGCGGGCACCCTTCCCCTCTCGCCATCGGCGCGCCGCGGTAGCCGGAAACGAACTCAATGAAAGAGGATTCTACACCAAAATAACTCATAACGCTTACCAGTTTTTGTACTCACAACCATTATGCGCCGGAACTTCTAAAAGAACATTAAGGGAACCTGCATCTTAGCCATGCGGCGGAAGTAGGCGCCGCATGTTTTAGCTACAGTCTTCAATGCACAAGACGTGGTGCCGGGATGCTTTGATCTGAACCTTCAATAGGCTCAACATTCTGAGCATCTTCTGTTGTCGAAAGGATGTCGATAAACAATAAAACTAGCTCGTCGCTTTGGATGAAATCAGGGATCTCCTGCAATCGCATGATCCACCTCTCCACATCATCCTTACTAAGAACAACGAAATTGTTCGCCTTACCTTGCAACATAGGTCTTTACCTCCCGCCGCCAACGCGGCGTTAAACAAAACTACTCTTAAGATACTGGTACTGGTATTGACTTTAGTTCTGGTTTTACTGGCTTGATAAGTTTAGTGCCGCTCGACGATTAAAGTTTTAGAGGACTGACCTTAACAAACCATTAAATGTGCGCACTTTGTTCTCAAGTGCACCTGCGACTCATATCCTGGAAAACCATACAATGGCAAAGAAGAAAGACAGTTTTGGGACATCGGGGAAGTGCGCCTAAGCTGCATAGGAGGCCAAGCCTTGGGCCAACCATTTTCTCCAATTCAGGGGATTGGCAAAAGCGCCTGAAACGCAAAACCGCATAAAAGGGTAGCACCCTAAGGGTTGAGAAAAACGAATTTCAGCGCCTCAACTTGCTTAGCTGTGAGCAAACAGTCTATGCGAATAAATCAAACTCAATGGAAGCGATGCCAACGGCCTGTATTGCCGCTAAAGATGCCGCTGAAAGTTCGATCCTAACAGTGCCATCAACCTCGAATGAATCGACATAATCTATTTCTAGGAAGCTACCATTTAGCCTCAAAGAACCTTCGTCAAAAACGACGAGAGATCCGCCATAGAAAGCGAGCCTATCATTCTCAACAATCGAAAAGTCTTCGAGACGGCTTTCGGTGGATGTACAGGTGAATTCAAACACGTCAGAGCCGGTTCCTCCCAGAAGTGTGTCAGCACCCGCACCTCCAAATAGGACGTCAGCCCCAGCCCCACCTTCGATCCTTTCACCGGAGGAAGACCCCCAAATGGTATCGTTACCTTCTCCGCCCAGTATCGTTACTCCACCGCTCGTGAAAGTGTCGCTGGTAAGATCAACTAAGTCATTGCCAGCCCCGGCATCCAGGATTTCGATTTCTTGAAAACGCGCTGCGGTGTCATCGCCCCATGAAGTCGGCAAGGTTTCTACCTCTTGATGAAGTTCTGAGTAACCGTCGTGAAGAAAGTAAGCATCATCCTGATTACTTAGAACAACGGTATCTGTTCCCACTCCCCCGTAGACCACATCGCTGTATCGGTTCATGCCGGTGGCAGCGATGAAGACGCCAGTTCCAACCTGGCCATTCCCCGAAACGTTCAAACCTCCCAGACCACCCTCGTGCACTTCATTGGTTTGAAGGTAGATAATGTCGTTTCCTGCTCCACCAAAAGCTAAATCCGTTCCCGGGCCCGAGAAGATAGTGTCGTTGCCATCCTGTCCCCAAATTACGTCGTTGCCGCGCCCTCCGTGCAGCTCATCAGCTCCATGCCCTCCCTCTAAGAGATCGTCTCCGGTTCCGCCGAATAAAAGATCATCCCCCCATCCACCTTTCAGTACATCCTCGCCGTCATCCCCACGGAGCGTATCATGGCCAAGTTGTCCTTTGAGAGTGTCATTCCCCTCAAACCCATTTATCCAGTCGTCTCCCCCTTCCCCACGCATGAAATCACTTAAATTTGAACCGTGAAGACGATCATCTCCTGCCGTAACAATCTGGATTTCCACGAGTGCAAGCTCCCAAGCCAGCAACTCAAATGACAAGTCACCGCTCACTATAGTACCTCCAGAAGTGGCAACGACCGCATTTCCGGAAATGTCGTCAAACTCGCCGTTTTCAGATGTCAGCCCAGAAATCACGACAAAATAATCCTCGCTGACACCTAGTTCATCCATGTTCAAAACAACTGCATTTGTCCCAGTATTTTCGTGTCCGTCCCGGTCTCCAACAAATAGAGCGATTTCGGTCTCGCTCCCAAAGGCATGAACTGAAATCTCACCGATGACTTCGAAATCTGCTCTCGCTGTCATGCCTACAGTCGCGGTCGAGAGCCAGGAGAAGGCAACGCCACCGAAAGTTAGCTCCCGGTCCACAATATCGATTAGGGTTCGATACTCTGTGTTTGGGTTGGCAAAGGTCATTGGCCAAAAGTTGGCGCCATCGACGCCATTTGAGGACAACTCAAAAAAGGCCTCGACGGTCATGTGTGCGTACTGCAGACCATTGGCGTTGCCGAGGTTGTCGGACACATCGGAATTTCGAGGATTTCTCGGAGACCACTCTGTAATGAAGTAGTCCAAATCCGACCGGTTTATCGCATTGCTGAAAGTGTCGAAAATTGACCGAAGCGCAAAATCCCGTTCGTTATCCACCCCTTCAAACCCATCACTAAAGTAAACGTGCTCGACCACACCATCAATGATCTGAGCAGCTGGAGGGTTGCTTAAAAGGGCGTCTGCAATTGAGTTGGTTTGGGTATTGGTATTCCCATTGGCCGGCATGATCGCAGCAGGCCAATCAGAAGGTGGCAGTCCGTCGAATGCATTTGCAAAGTGAATTATATAGTCACCTGCTCCATCGGGCTCGAGATACACTTCCCTCGCTTCTACTGGGCTAAATCTGCCGGTTGTCGCAACCAGTTGGGTGATAATGTCGATCCCCGGAAATTCATCGTTCAGGAAATTGGCAATTTCGGCCGAAACGAATCCATACTCTGCAGCAGACATTTCACCGCCCAGCCAGAACTCGTTCCCAATTTCAAACCGAGATATTTCAATCCCGTTTGCATTCGCCTGCGCGAGCGCCTCTTCGACATAGTTACGTAAGAGATCAAAGTACTGTGGGTCGATTGTTTCGCGATGCCCATACTGTCCTGTTGCCAGCGCTTGACCAGCAGAAAGGTCGAAGGCCACTCGGGTTGGAATGACCAATTGAACGTTTGCACTGACCTCGGCAGCGGTTTCGAAAAAGGCAGAAAGCGGAGTGAGGGATTTTATCTCGTCGTTCCACAAAATCGAGTCCGCCGACCAGTTGCCCGTCATGAAGGAGGCTTCCGCAAACTCGCCTTCGGTTACGCCACCACCCGGAAAACGAAACGAGCTTACGCCTAGGGTTTCCAAAACCGTATTCAGTTCGTCTTGTTGAGAAAACGCGAAATCATGGCTGGTTACGAAGTTCGCACCAAACATTTCAGTTTCAATCGTCTCAGAAGAATAGATATTGGAGTCCGCAATAACATAACGGGGCATACCGAGCACCTCACACAAACACGCGTATGATTATCCGGCACGGCCATTGCCTTGATGGGGTGTAATTGTGTTAGAATAGAGGAGCTTATAGAAGTTTTATTGAAAATTTCATTTAGTGTTCCTAGGCAACTTTTCCAGCTCGCGTCAACCGACAATTCTAGCTGGCCAATTGCATAGGCTCCAGGCTCTCCATTTCGAGATTGCTTTCGATCTCAGGGTTGCCCAACGTTGCGTCAAAGGTGGATTGCACATTGCCCTCAGCATCAATGACGGTCCCAAAAGAACCAGTACTGATTCGCGCAACAAGTCTAATCGTTCCAAAGTCTTCATCCACTTCACCACCGCCCGAAGTATTTTGTAGGGTGGCGGCGTCTTCAAGCCACTCGTAGTCTTCAGGCCAGTCTTCACCTTCCGGAACAAAATAGACATTCAAGCCGGTGTGGGTAGTTTCCTCGTCAGTTTCTTGATCGGAACCGGCTTCAACATAGTCTGCAGGCATGATGAGGAGTTCACCTTGAGTATCTTCCGAAAAGCCGAAGTAAACGAGATCATCTTCTCCGGCAGTGATGTTTTCAACCTCTGCCTCCGCAACCCAATCCGAAAGAGGTCCAGGCAGACTCGCTACATCAGAAGTGGTCAATTCAAACTCCACCAAGCCCCCGTCATCATCAGGATTTGTAGCTCCCGGATCCTCCGGAAATACCACGTCCCAAATCCCAGTACCTTCACCGGAAGGATCGTCAGAATCGCCGACCGTGTTTTCGCTATTTTCAGAGTCTTCAGAAGTACCGTCGCATTCCACAGGTTCTGAACCTTCGTTTCCGATCATGAGAGAGCCTGCAAGGGCTGCTCCCCCCAATAACAACAGTATACTAAAAACCATTACACACTCCTTGGAGGGTGTAATTTTATACTTAGATCCAACGAAATGCGCGAACAGTTCAAAAAACTGGTTACTGAATACGCCAATATAACTCCTAAGGTTCGCAATTGGCCGCCTCATGTGAGTTTGCAAAGGTCACTATCTGCGCATAGCAAACCTTGGCGCGAACCGCAGTGAAGGTCGGCTCTCCGCCCAACTTGCCACGTTAATGCCGTCCGAGCGGTAAACTCAAAAACCTAGCAGCAACGACAAACTAGCGAAGAAAACAACTGCAGCAGTGAAAGGGTGCCTCGTTTGAGAAATGTGGGCAAGCTCACGACCTACAAATTGGGCGGCAAGGAGCATTCAACCACCTATTCGAGGATTGCGGGGCCGAAAGGTTTGTTTGAAAAAGCGTGATCCTAGCAAGCGACCAGTGTGGGGTAAATTGTGGGGTGAAGTCGAAAGACTTCGCCTTTTTTCTCTATTTAACAGTATCTTGCGTGATAAAAGTGGTGCCCCCACACGGACTCGAACCGCGGACCTACTGATTACAAATCAGTTGCTCTACCAGCTGAGCTATAGGGGCACTGGAGCTTCGTTTTTCTCAAAGTTATCCAGTTTCGGAACCTTGAGGTTAGATGTACGGGAATCTGAGCGCAATACCGTACATGTTTTTGAGGTAGAATTCGGTTCTTCTTGACCGAGCTCGGCTCTTTCTTTTCGATGTCTAAAGTGCATTCAGCAAAAAATCGTCGCGCAGTCCTCAAGAACGGTTTGTGTGCCACTTAGTCCTCTTTACCAATTTGTAGTGTCGCGACGCTTTCAATTTCAGGCATCGACCGTCCTGCGATTCCCTGCAAATCACCGTGCATTCCAACCGTTGATGCGATCACTAGATCGATTTGTTTGGCCCGTAGCGCCCATTGTTTTTCCATGAAGACACGTTCCTTGCGCAGGTTTTCTTGCATATCTTCAAAACGTTCGACAATCGCGTCAACGCGTTGTTTGAACTGGTTTCCGGTCAAATAGTCATAAATCATTTCCATCTTGGTTTCTTGCCCTATCGCCCGTTCCTTGGCGTTTGCTACGTCGATCAAGGTCTGACGTAAAGATTGGGCAAGCGGTACTGCATACCTCGGCGCACAAACCCAGATACCGTCAATCATGCCGAAACTATCAATACCGTCAGGCAGAGCTTGAGAGGTTAGTACCGCCAATTCGCAGCCTGCTTCTCTCTGGTCGTTGCGTAGTTTTGCAAGCCACCCGGCACTCCAATTCTTTGTACGTTTGCTTTCCCAAAGGATGCTGCCAGCGATCCCATTGGGCGTAGATACGTCTTGGCGGACATCCGCGCCACTAACACCTTTAGCAACGGGTAGAAAAGCATCCATAGCAAAGGCTGCACTTAGTGTTTCCTCCAACACAATCTCAGCGGCTTCCCCTTGGGTCTGCATTGAGCCTTGTTCGGATTTTTGTTTCAGCGCTTCAATTTGACGTTTCATGCCCTGCATTACTTGTTCTTGTTCTGCCAACTTCAGCTCGGCCTTTTCATTAGCCTCCCGTGTCAGCCTTTCAGCCAGTGCCGGGCGTTCAGCTGCAAGCATCTTCTGCAACGTCAACTCCATCTCAGCTTCTTTGTCTTTCAGCTCTTGTTCACGCTTTAGCGCAGAAGCTTGAGCCACTTGAGCTTCACGAAGCTTTGCATCCTGCGCCTTGATACGTTCTCTGAGCGCAGTCTGTTCTGCCACCATTTCGGTTTTAGCCGCTTCCTTTGCTTCCGCCTGAGCAGCTGCCAGCGCGTCTGCCGCTTGCGCTTCTTTTTGGGCCAATTGATCATTGAAAGACGCCCGGAGCTCAGCCAACATTGGACCAGCTAATTGCTCCGTCAGTTCAAATTCATTGGAACATTTTGGGCACTGGATTTTCAACTCGGACATGTGTTCACCTCAACAAAACGTAGTTCGTTACCGTACGATGGCAACATAATGGCTACCGCGCTAGATTGGTCGCTTTCAAATTGGAACTCATGTCTCCTCTATGGAACCTATAGTTTCAGTGAGCGCTTTGAAATGAATCGGGGCTACTTCCTCAATCATTTCCAATAGATGCTTAATGTTAGTTTGGGTTTCCCCGACAAGGGCAGGATCAAGCCCAGAGTATGTTGGATGCGACAGATCGTTTGCAAATTTATAGAGCGCCGTCTTTTTCGCCTCTTCGAAGTTGAGGTTTTCAAGCTTGGAGTACAGACTTTGCCCAGTTGAATGTTGTTCTAGAAACGTTTCAAGAACTTTCCGGATTATGTTTGGAATGGGGTAAGCCGTCTGAATAGTCCCATCTGACTCAAACTTCATTAGTTCCTTCAGCAAGTAGGCAAACTCATTTTTATTTTGAAGGAGGACTTTATCAAGGGGCCTGATCTCAGTTTCTCTAGCTCCTCCCGGCGTCAAAGAGCAATGGAGCATCCAATAAGTAGATTTACCATTTTTCTTAGGGCTTGGAATGTTCTGGAACCAGTTTAGGAGAAGCTTCAAGAACTCGAAATTGTGAGTCAAAAGGAAGATCTGTTTAGCATTTTTAACAGCGTTTTTTAAATACGCGAAGGCTTGGTAAACCGAACTAGAATCCAAGCTTGAAATCGGGTCATCTATCACCACGATCCCTTCCGTAAGGTCGAAATCTCGATCCCCTAGGCTGACAACGAAATATAGGAAGGTTATCGCCGTTTTCTCACCTTCACTCAGCCTTTTGGCAGCGCGACCGAAACGCATGATCCGATAGCCTTCCCCCTCTGGTTCAAACTTTAAGTCATCACGCCCCAGGAAGGCAGCCAGTTTTTCTGATAGTTCGGCAGCAGCTTGTTGTGAATTTGAGAGTTTTGCTCGGTTTTCCGCAATGCGTTTTGTCAAATCGTCTACACCAAGCGCCGTACTGTCAGGGTCGCCATCAGTACAAATTCCGATCGTTTTCTCCACTGCTGAAATCGACGCAGAGACGTCCTTGACTTCTTTTTCGATCGTACTGAGGAAGTGTGTTTCAATCTTCTCAAAGTTCGCTTCTAGTCGCTGTTCAAAGCTATCGGTTTCAGTGTTGTGACCTTTGATTAGATCATTAATAGAGGACAAGGCGTCACCCCAAGCGCCACTAGTCACCAGAGGGAACGTCAAATCATAACTCTCGGTTCGTCTAGTCAGCTTTTCGTTTAACGCCTTTTCAAGTCGTTCTAAAAGCTCAATGATATCAGATTTCTGCGAAAGGAGGACTTTAGCCTGAACTGCGTATTCTTTCCTAAACTCAGGATAGAAAGCCTGATCACTTAAGACAGAAATCCGTTCAACTCCCTCGTAGATTGCTTGATTGTCCTCGATCGCCCGTTCAATTTCGGATTTCAAGTTAGCATCAGAAGTGTTGAAGTGTGCTGCTAGCTCAGCTTCACGTGCCTCCGGAACTTTTTGTTGGCAATATTCACATTTGACATCAGCTGAATGAGCATGAAGTGCCCTACCAGCCTCGACCCAAGCTGCAAGCGCTGGATTGCTTGTCAACCGTTCGATCGCCGAAGATGTTGCGCTCTTCTGCAGTATGTTAGTGATTGCAGCTATCTGAAGATCTATCGCGTCAAACAGTGGTTTTTCTGTCTCCCCCAGTCGAATTTGTGGCCCTGTGAACTGTGTCAGTTTGTCCATTGGAGACTGTCTCATAGCTCTAGAGGCCTCGGAAAGTTCCTCTAACTCGAGCTGTTTGAAAGTAGCCAATCCCTCGTATGCCTTCTCCGCATTTCTCTTGTTGTAATTCCGGGTTACGGCGCCTTTCGCGGCCTCAGTGATTTTTGGAGCAATGTCGGTGAAGATCCTGCCTTTCTTTTTCTTCAACCTTCCTAACTCAGTCTGTTGTTCTGAAAGTTGCTGCTGTAATGCCTCTAGACGGTCTTCGTCGGCCTTGACAGTATTCGCCAGTGTTTTGTTCTCTGCACCAATTACGTAAATTGGGTTGAGCGTCCCTTCGAGTTGTCCGATGTTTGCCTCAACATACTCTGCATTGAACACTCGTATTTTACGCGAGTAAGGCGTACCTTGCTTGAAGTCACCATCTTCGGTGTTGATCTTGTATTTCAGGTCGGGAAAGCCTTCTGCGACCCCCTCATTCAAGTCAGAAAAGAATCGAGACAAGGTAGTCTTGCCAGATCCGTTCAGCCCATAAATCAAGTTGAAGCGTTGGAATGATTCTACATCTTTCGGCTTTTTATAATTTGCAAAAACACCAAGATTTTCAATCTTTTCAAAATACTGGATCATTTAGTTAGTGCCTAAAAATTGCGGTTGTAGGGGACGTAGATGACTTCAGGGAAGACGACTCAAATCCGCTATGAGCAACACATATGCTCGCGTAGATTGTAACCACATCAGAGCTACTCTTGCACTAAGGAAAGCGCCGACCACAAAACGTGATGGGTTTTTCTCTTTTGACGTGCATTCTGAACGCCCCAGCATCGGTTGGAAGGCATCCTTGTCGGGCAAAACATGCTCACTAGATTGCCTTAACCTTCATGCACAGAACCAAAAAACGTGGGAACTCAGCTCCAGTAGAGAAAGCAGTTGGTATGAAGCCCCCCACCAGATGGCGGAGGGTCTCAGTTTTTTTCACAGCAGCCTCAATTGAAGAGTTTCATGTCAAAGCTCTAAGTCAAACCTGCTCAAATCGATTCATGTCGGTCCTGCTTCGAGCAACACCTTTGACATACTTCCAGCCATAGGCAGCGAAACGCTGGTTTTCCTTCAGAAGATTTCCTGTTTGTTTGCGCAAGTTTGCTTTGTCCATGCCCATAGCATCTGCAATGGCGTTCAAAGTGATAGGACCTTGTTCTGACTGTCGGTCGACTAGGTAATCCAGCACTCGATCAGTTACCTTGTAGCTGGTGGGTTTTGCGTACTCTGGGTCAACATGCCGCTCCAACTTATGTCCCGGAAACAAGTCATCCAAGCGCCCTACATCCAGTTGCTTCCAGCACACCCAAAGTCGCATAGGCAGGGCATTGCCATTGTCGTCAATATACCGGCATGATCCCCTTGCGCCCATTTGCTTGATGTTGGCATAGAGCTTGTCTTGCTTGAAATCGGTCAAACGTCCTTCACGGCTGTTTGCTTCCGACAGACTGCAAGTTGAGACCAGCTCTTCAGCAAAGTGCAACATCTCTCCAAGGGAGGCTTCCGCAGGGACATAATAGTTAGACCAGAGGATAACCTCAGTACACTCGCGGTATGCGTTAGAGCCTACGTCGCAGCCATAGTGCGTAATAAATACGGTCTTGCTTGTCTTCGGCATGTCCCGCGAACCATACGTCTTTGAAACAGCATGGATGACATCGGACTCGATTTTCTTGGGCACGACGATCAAAACACTCGAGCCTTCCTCTGTATGCCGGATCAGCGACATGATTTGTGCGACGGCCTTGTTTCTTTGATCCCTGTTGCAAACGATGTCCGATGTGCAAGAGGAGGACAATACCCAAGGTACCTCCCTGATGACCATGTACGGGTAGTTGGCAAGCGAACCTTGCACGACATCCAAACGATCCGCGTATGGGCTGACTTGAAACCCGTCGAGGTGGACTGTGGCCGAGAACACGGCGAACTGTGCATCCGGGAAGAAAGGTGTCCATTTCTCAAACGAGACGAATCTAGGTTGGTTGGCTTGGCGGCCATCAACCGCAACGGCCTTACAGCGGACGAAAGCACGATTTTGGTACATAGCTTGGGCAAACCTCAATACGAGGTCTAGGGGACTGTCAGGTTCAATCACCAAGCCTCTCTGATTACGCACTCGGAGCACACTCAGTGGATCGGGAAATTCAGGCTGGTCAAAAGAGTTAGAAGGCGTCTGCTCGCGAAACTTCTCCGCCCAAGCTTCAAGCGCGACGATTGCTTCGTGCCCCTCCGTGACGTTGGTTTCAGAAAACTCTCGCGCAAGGTTAAATGTACCAACGCTAAGGCTTGCAACCTGACTCTGACTTGGCACTTCATCGATGATTATGAGATCGCGATCACCGACACATCCTGATGGATTGTCCTTGGGGTCTAAGAGCCACGCGTGACAGCCGATGACGACCTGATAGAAGGACAACCAGCGATGCGCCATAGCGCGAACGGAGATGTCCTGCTGTCTTTCACGGACAGGTTGCCCCCTACCCACCTCGGAAAATCCCTTTTTGATCTCTAGGATCACATCGGGCGCTTTGAGTGCGGCTTCAAGTTTGTCGCGCGTCCCAAGACCACGGATGATCTCTTTCTTACCAAAAGAATCGACAAGCTTTGTCGGGACGGTGACGCGGACAGAGTATCCCTTGCCACGCTTAAAGACGCCTTGAGGTAGCTTCATTCCCATAGGTTTTTACCCTCACATATTCGAGGATAACCTATTGAAAAACATGAAAAATGGTGCCCCCACACGGACTCGAACCGCGGACCTACTGATTACAAATCAGTTGCTCTACCAGCTGAGCTATAGGGGCACTGGAGCTTCGTTTAAGGCCTTCGCTCAGAACCTGCAAGAGGCTTTTTTAGCGATTTGCACGAGCAAGCAATCCAACCGCCACCAGCCCCACCAAAACAATCATAATCGCGCCAGGGCTGGCGTCCGGCAGGTTCTCCAAACTGGCCTGCTCATGCACGCGCGTGGCCAATGTATCAAAGTTAAATGGGCGCAGCAGCATGGTCGCCGGCAGTTCTTTCACACAATCGACAAAGACCAAAAGCAGTGCAGAGCCTACCGAGGCGCGCACCAATGGCATATAGACCTCGCGCAGCACCTGCCCCTTTGTGCGTCCCAGCGATCGGGCAGCCATCGGCAGACTGGGCGGCACACGTCCCATGGCGCCATCGGCTGCGCCCTGTGCGATGGCAAAGAATCGCACGCAGTACGCCAGAATCAACGCAAAGGAAGAGCCGGTGAGAATCAATCCCGTCGGGGAGCCAGTTGCCGCCTCAATCACATCCGCCAGCTTATGGTCGAGCACGGCGAGCGGGATCAGGATTCCCACCGCCAAAACCGCCCCCGGCGCCGCGTATCCAATAGTGGTGATCGGCAAGAGCAGCCGCGGCAGGCTGCGCCCGGACAATCGCACGCCATAGACCATCAAGACGCCAGCGATCACCGTCACCACCGCCGCAATGCCGCACACCCGCAACGTGTTCCACAGCGCCGTCAGCAGCGCCGGATCGCGCCATTGGTCCAGGCTTCCGGCAGCGTTGTGCGCGATGACCGTGAACGGCATCACAAACCCAATCAGAAACGGCATCAAACAGGCCAGCATCGCCAGCCAGCCCCAAGGCCCCGTGAGCTGTACCGGCTCGGCCGGGCGGTTGCGATTGCTCAAACTGAAAAATTGCACCTTTCGGCGGCTGATCTTCTCCATGGTGACCAGCAGAATGACCAGCATCAGCACCACGCTGGAAATCTGCGCCGCGCCCCCCGCGTTATTGCTTTCCAGCCATACGCTGAAAATGCCGGTGGTGAGCGTCTGCACCGCAAAATAATCCACCGTGCCAAAATCATTCACGGTTTCCATCATGACGATCGCTGTGCCGGCGGCAATCGCCGGACGTGCCATCGGCAGGCCCACGCGCCAGAACCGGGCCAATGGCCCCGCCCCGAGCGACCGCGCCACCTCCTCGCTGGCACCGGATTGTTCCCGGTAGGCCGCGCGCGCAAGGATATAAACATAGGGGAACAACGCCGCAGACAGCACAAGGATCGCCGCGCCCATGGAGCGGATTTCCGGGAACCAATAGTCACGGCTGGTCTTCCAACCAAACAGCTCGCGCAACCCAGTTTGAACCGGCCCCGCGTATTCCAGAAAATCCACCAAGGCGTAAGCGCCAACATAGGCCGGGATCGCCAGTGGCAGCAGCAGCGCCCACTGAATCCACTTTACGCCAGGAAACCGATAGCGCGTCACCAACCAAGCGGTGGTCGCTCCCATGGAGGCGGCCAAAACGCCCACAGAGGCCATCAACACCAGTGTGTTGCGCATGTAGCGCGGCAAGGTTGTGGAGAGCAAATGCGGCCAAATGTTCTCCACCGGATGGAACGCAATCCAGACCACCGCCAATATCGGCGCCAATACAACAATGGCAACAAACAACGCTCCCAATGACCATGGATCAAACGACAAGAGTTTTTTCAACCGCTTAGCGGGTGAAGCTTGATCGACGGGCGGTGTTGTCACATGTGATTGCACAGGGGATTCCTTTATCGCGCCCTTGTGTTGCCTGAATCTGGTTTTACTGTCCAGAAACGAGGCTATACTTGTTACGGCACAATCCAACAACGAAAAGAACATGCAGATTGTACTTCACGCGGGCGCGCACTTTACAGATGAGGGCAAACTGCTCGGCAGCCTGACCAAAAATCAGGACCTGTTGGCGCAGAACGGCATCGCCCTGCCCCCGCCGTCCACCTACCGCCGACAGATCCGCGACACGCTTGGGCAAATGTCCCATTCCATCATGGCCACCGATTTTAAAGGGGCGGTGATGGGCGGAATGATTGGCGATGCGCGACCGGACCGGATGATCCTGTCCAACGACAATTTCTTTGGCGTGCCGCGCCGTGCCATCCGGGATAACACCCTCTTTCCCCACGCAGAGGACCGCCTACGTGGAGCTTCGGCGCTGTTTTACGGTGAAGAGTTGGAGATCTTTCTGGCCATTCGCAATCCGGCCACTTTTGTCCCTGCATTGGTGGCGGCCTCGCCGAACCATCCTATTGAAGAGGTCACCGACAATTGTGACCCGACCGCCCTGCGCTGGTCCGAACTGATCATTCGCATTCGCAATGCCGTCCCGCATATTCCGGTCACCGTCTGGTGCAACGAGGACACCCCAATCATATGGGAGGAAATCATGCGCGAGATGGCCGGTCTGGACCCCGCCACGGAGGTTGCGGGCGCCACGGATCTGCTACGCACCATCATGAGCGACGAAGGTATGACCCGGCTGGAGGCCTTTCTGGCCGAACACCCCGGCGTGACTGAAATTCAAAAGCGCCGGATTTACGCGGCCTTTCTGGACAAGTTCGCCATTGAAGACGCGATCGAAGAAGAACTCGATCTGCCAGGGTGGACGGACCAAATGGTCGAACAGATGACCCAGGCCTATGACGAGGATGTCTACCTTATCGAACGCATCCCCGGCGTCACTGTCCTAACGCCCTAAACCTCAGCGAAACTGCAAATTCACTGCAGCGTAGAGCTGGAACTCTGGCTGTCCGTCACCACGACTGGCCAAAGACCACTGTGGCTCAATGAAATAATTGGCCGTGACCTTGCCGTGCTGTTGGACTTTGCCCAGGCGCAGCCCAAAGGGCACATTGTAATTGTCGGTCGCAAAATCATAGGTCCAGATGGGTGCGCCCCCGGTGTACCAACCTTGGCCCAACTGATAGAACCAGAATGGCTGAAATGCCCCCACTTCAGGCCGCGTGCGCCCCGCTGGCGTGCTGCCAATACCGGTGCGGTAGATCAACAAATAGCCCCATTGGAACTTCGGCGATGTACCGTTGAAATAGACATTGGCCACCCCAAGCTGCCACTGATCCGCCCCCAACCTGTCGTCGGATGCCGTCGGCGCAACCACCTGCGGTCCAATCCCAAAGCTGATGCCGGGTTTGGTGTCAAACTGATAGGCCAAGAATACATCAATGTCGCCGATACCGCTGAGTGTCGTGCCGCCACCGCCAACAGGAAGCGAGTTGTAAGGCACCGATGCGCGCATGAGCCAATTGGTGTCGCCAAAGGTCAATGGCTGCGCATAGCGCAAGATTGCCTGGTAGCCGTCCGTGCTATCTGGCATGCCACTGAAGTCACCCAAATAATACCCTTGAATATTGAAAGCCCGCACATCGGCAAGCGGGTTGTTCGCATCCGCTGCACCTTCCGCAGCCGCGACATTTGGCAGCAAGCCAACCGCGGACAACAGCGCATAAAGAGTGGCAAATCTCAAAAACCGCATAGACCAATTCCCTCAACACAAATTGGGATCACAGCCAGCCCAACGTATTCCCCGGCCATCGGTAACAGGGTATCGCCTCATTTCTTTGCGTCAATGCTGCGTGTCTTGCCAAACAAAAAAGGCTCCCCAAAGGAGAGCCTCTCAAGCACTTGGTGTGCCGGAAGGTTACGCCATGCCCAACGCAGACTTATACATGTCAATCACCGCTTCCTGCTCTGCCACATCATTGGGGTCCTGCTTGCGCTCGCGGATTATTGTGCGGATTGCCTTCACGTCAAAGCCGCGGCCTTTCATCTCTGCAAAGACCTCTTTGATCTGCTCAGCCACTTCGGCTTTCTCAAGTTCCAAACGCTCGACGCGCTCGATGAACTGTTTCAGTTCCTGACCGGTGACGCCGTATTGCGCGTCCGAAGATGTGCCTTCGCTCATGTCTGACCTCATTTTGTGCCGATTATGCGCGCCGCGCGGGCGCCAAGATTAACGCAGCTATAGACCGCAAACCGCCGTGCCATGCAAGGCCCGCAAAGCCATTTCCTGTGATCTGTGCCAAATGCCGCGCGTCCCCAACCTTGCACGCCTCACCACAATCCGATAGCAGCCTGTCCCAGACATGGCGCCAGACCTCTGGCGCCCGCAACAAAGGGAAATCCGCGATGCAATGGATGATCTGGGGCGGCGCCCTGATGTCGATGATTGGCCTCTTAGGCCTGATCCTCTCCATCGTGAAAGTGGCCAAAGCCCGCCGTGCCGGTCTCTCAGACGACGAGCTGCGTATCGCGGTTCAGAAAGTCGTGCCACTCAACATGGGCGCACTGTTCCTGTCTGTGATTGGCCTGATGGTGGTGATGGTCGGGATTTCCCTGTCCTGACCTTACCCGTTTAAGGCGCCAAAGCCGCGCCCGTTCTTAATCAGCGTGTCAAACAACGGCTCGGGTTTCCAAAACGCATCCCCCTGCGCCGCCATCGTGCGCAGGTGATTGCGCAGATCCACCAACCCGTGATCATCGGCGGCCAGCATCGGCCCGCCGCGCCAACGCGGGAAGCCAAACCCGTGGATCATCGCCACATCGATGTCGGACGGTTTGGACGCCACGCCCATGCGCAACAACCGCGCCCCAGCATTGGCCATCGCCGCCAGGCAGGTTTTTTGAATATCGACACCGCGCAGGCCGACCTTGCTCACAGACTTGGCCTCATCCTCAATGGTCGCCTGCGCAATACGCAGCGCATCTGCATCCGACGCACCAAAAGGATGCTCTTGAGAATACTGGTACCACCCGCGCTGCGCGCCGCGCCCCTCACGTCCCATCCGGTAAAGCACGGTGCTGATCCCTGCCTGCGCCGTGCGCAACCCCGGCGCATTGAGCCCAAGCGCATCGGCAATTTGAAACGGCCCTATCGTGAAGCCCCAAGTATGCATCACCCGATCGATCTCGTAAGGGTCGGCCCCAATCCGAACCAAATCCTCAGCCGCCCGCACACAAGCGCCCAACACGTTCTGCCCGATGAGGCCATTGTAGGTCTTCGCCCGCACCGGCAGGAAACCAATCTCACCCAGCATGATAAACAGCGTTGCAACGGCCTCTGGCCCTGTGCTTTTGCCCACCGCAACTTCCGCACCTGACGTGCGCAAATGCAGGTTTGGCACATAGAGACCGACCACATCCTGTGGGCTGCCTGTGGCCTGTGCCACCGGTCCAATCTGGGCTGCTGGATCATGCACTGCAATCACCGCCTCCTCTTTGACGATGGCATCAAGCTGCGCCGCAATCTGGCGTGATATCTCTCGCCCCTGCCCCACGGCCTCTATCACCACATCCGCGCCAGAGAGCGCCACAAAATCGGATTCCACCCGCAGCCGCGCCCGCACCTCACGACCGGTCGCATCTGCGAAATGACCGCCACTCACCATGCGCTGTAGGGCGGCCTCAATCCGACGCTGCGCCAGTTCCAGCGCCGCCGGCACCTGTGCCGTCAAAACCACGTTCGAACCGTGCTGCAGCGCTGCCAGCGCCAAATCCGCGCCCACACGATCAGCGCCCACAACCACGCCAAGGCTCTTTACAGGACGCGCCTCGGCCTGATGCAACTCCGGCAAGCGCGCCGCCCGTCGCTCAGCCAGCGCCACATGACGCAAAGCTCGGCTTTGATCGGACGTAACCAACGTCTCAAACCGTTCGCGCTCAAATTCCAACCCAACCTCAAACGGCAACAAAGGCACCGCCTTCACGCATTCCAAAATGGCCAAGGCCGCATCCTGCCCCCGGGGTTCAATGCGGGCTTCCCACTTGCGCACCCCCGCCTGAAAGGCGTCAAAATCTGCAATCCCTTGGGTCGCGTCAGACGTCCGCCGCGCGGGGTGGTATTTGGCAATACATGTGAGTCCAAAAAGCACGGTCGCCTCACGCAGATCACCGTCTGTAATGTCGTCCACCATGCCCGCCACCTCGGCGGAGGTGATCGGCATCAACACACCGGACAAGAGGATATTCAACGCTGTATCCGCCCCGAGCAGACGCGGCGCCCGCTGCGTGCCCCCCGCTCCGGGCATCACGCCTAGCGCCACCTCCGGCATCGCAACCTTGGCGCTGCTATGCGCCACGCGATAATGACAGGCCCAGGCCAGCTCCAGCCCGCCGCCCATCACTGTGCCAGACAACCCAGCCACGACCGGTTTCTCTGCCGCCTCAATCGCCGCGCACAGCTCCGCCAGATTGGGATGTGCAATCGGTTTGCCCAGTTCGGAATAATCGCGCCCAGCGGAGAACTCGGCCCCGCTGCCAACCAACGCAATCGCGCCCACCATCTTATCTGCCAACGCATCCTGCAGTGCGTCATACACCGCCGTCCGCAACTCCGCGGTCAACGCATTGGTGGGCGGATGGTTCATAGACAGGATCGCAACCCCGCCCTCTACCGAATATTCTAGCAACTGCGTCATGCCTCAACCCCGACAAACACGGGCGCAAGCCCTTGTGTTTTCAGAGTTTAACCGCAGAAGGCCGCTGCGCAAGCCCAGTTATCCACAGGCCGCACTCAGATCGGCACATCTGTCACACAGGCATGTTGTCAAAACTGTCTTCGATTTCCTGATCCAGCAGATCCAGGTCCAGCCGCCGCAAACGCGCAGGCACACGGCCGCCGCTCTGCTCAATATTCATCAAAGTCCGATGCAGCTGCTGATGCAGTTCATAACGGTCCCCAGTGTCCGCCTTGTGAATCTTAGTTTCCAGCGCCTCTGCACGGTTCAACAGTTGGTCCACAGTCATCTCACGTCCTCCCTACGCAAATTCCAAGTCTGAGTGTGCCGGCGCGGGCTAGCCCGCAGCACAGCCGCTACATAGCGGCGCATCCGGCACCACATCCAATCGCGCAACAGCGATAGCCTCGCCACACTTTACGCAAAAACCATACTCACCGGCACGCATCCGCTCCAGTGCGGCCTGAATGCGACGAATTTCTTCCTGCCCGCTGGTACCGAGCCCCTCAAGCACCTCGTCGCCCTCGTGCTCCACGGCGGCTTCATCCCAATCTTTGGAATGCGGCGCATCCAGCTCCGCTTCGATGGCGTGCAGACGTTTATCCAGTTCTGACAAGCGCTTAAGCAAGGCTGCCTTGTATTTGCTATGGTCTGTCATCGTCGTCTCCATTTGTCATGACACCGCCGAAACCTGCGATCTCAAATCCCGCACGCACCTTGACAGTAGCGCCCAAGTTGCGCCTTGATTCACATCAAGCACCGCCCAAAAACACGTCGCACCGCGGCGGTTTTCATCACAAAATGCACCCGCACCTTGAAACACATGCAATCTTTAATATATGTTTCTCAGCAAATAGAGGAATCGCCATGACCCCCGACGTAACAGCCTTTTTTGACAATGCGACGAACACAATTTCATTTGTTGTGAAAGACCCCGCCGGGGCATCGTGCGCCATTATCGACAGCGTTCTGGACTTTGACTACAGCTCCGGTCGCACCGATACCAAATCCGCCGATGAGATCATCGCCCACGTTGAAAAGCATAATTTGAAGGTGGAATGGATTCTCGAGAGCCACGTACACGCAGACCACCTCTCCGCCGCGCCTTACTTGCAAGAAAAGATCGGCGGCAAAATTGGCATCGGTAAAAACATCACCATTGTGCAGGACACCTTTGGCAAGGTCTTCAACGAAGGCACCGAGTTCCAAAGAGACGGCAGCCAATTCGACAAACTGTTCGAAGAAGGCGACAGCTTCATGATTGGGCAACTGCGCGGCGACGTATTGCATACCCCCGGCCACACTCCGGCCTGCATGACCTATGTGATTGGCGACGCCGCCTTTGTTGGCGACACCCTGTTCATGCCGGACTTCGGCACCGCCCGCTGTGACTTCCCGGGCGGCTCATCGGAAACGCTGTATCAGTCGATCCAGAAAATCCTCGCCCTGCCTGACGAGACCCGCATTTTTGTCGGTCATGACTACAAGGCACCGGGTCGCGATGAATACGCCTGGGAAACCACGGTGGGGGAGCAAAAGGCCAACAACGTACATGTCGGTGACGGCGCAGACAAAGACAGCTTTGTCAAAATGCGCGACAGCCGAGACGCCACTTTGGCGATGCCCAAACTCATCATCCCATCGCTGCAAGTGAACATGCGCGCCGGGCAAATGCCGGAAGCTGATGAAGAAGGCGACGTCTTCCTCAAGGTTCCAGTAAATAAACTTTGACCCTTAACGCGCGAACACCAAAGGAAAAAATATGCTAAACACTATACCTACCGACTGGCTCTATGGGCTGGGCGGCGGCCTTCTCATCGGCCTTGGCGGCGCCGTCTTTCTGCTGGGCAACGGGCGCGTGATGGGCGCCAGCGGCATTCTCGGCGGCTTGGTGGACGGCTCCGGCAAAAGCAATATGGCCGAACGTCTCGCCTTTTTGGCCGGTGTCTTTCTGATGCCCGTATTGCTCTACCCCATGTTCTCTGACGTGGACACCCACGCCACCACCAACATTGCTGTGCTGATTGCGGCCGGCCTCTGTGTCGGCGTCGGCACCCGCCTCGCCAATGGCTGCACCTCCGGCCACGGCGTCTGTGGCATCTCCCGCCTGTCCTTGCGCGGGATTGTGGCCACCGTGTTCTACATCATGGCCGGCGGCCTGACCGTTGTGCTCTTCCGCCACCTTCTGGGAGTGATCTGATGACCCGCATGTTTCTTGCCCTGATCGCAGGCGGCCTGTTTGGCGCAGGCCTGTTCATTTCTGGCATGACCGACACCTCCAAGGTGCAAGGCTGGCTGGACGTCTTTGGCAACTGGGACCCAACTCTGGCCTTTGTCATGGGCGGCGCAATCATTCCAATGGCCATTGCCTGGCTGCTGACCAACGGGCGCAAACCTATTGTAGGCGGCGAATTCCCTGCCCCACCAGAACCAAAGCTGGGTCGCAATTTGGTCCTGGGCTCGATCCTGTTTGGCATCGGCTGGGGGCTCGCCGGTCTCTGCCCCGGTCCAGCGGTTGCCTCGCTCAGCTACGGCGGCTGGCCGCATTGGGTGTTCTTCGCGGCAATGCTCGCTGGCATGGTACTGGCCCCTCTGGCGCGCGCGCAACTGGACAGCGCCGTTCCCGCCGAGTAAGCAATCGCCATGGATATTCGTCAGATCACCGACCGCTTCTTTGCCGCGCCACAGATTGACGCTGCAGATTTTGCCGCCCTTGCCGAAGCTGGCTTTGGGCTTGTCATCAACAACCGCCCCGACAACGAGGTGGGCCCGGATCAGCATTCCGAAACCATGCGCGCCGCCGCCGAAGCCGCGGGCCTGCAATATGTGGTCAATCCGCTGACCATGGACACGATGACACCGGACCGCCAAGCTCTGCAACGCGACAGCTTGGCAAATGCGGAAGGCAAGGTTCTGGCCTATTGCCGCTCTGGCACACGCTCCACCATCTGCTGGGCGCTGTCTCAGGCCAAAGACATGGACTCGGCCGATATCGTAAATGCTGCAGCCAATGGCGGCTACGATATTTCCGGCTTGGCTCCCCATCTGGACGCGATCAAATCTGAGGGCTAATCACTTGCCCCCGTTAATACAAAAAGCCCCGCTCTTCCGGCGGGGCTTTTTTGTGTCTGCTCGTTAAGACTGCTCGAAAGTCTTACGTGCCCGTTAAATCCAAATCAGCCAGCGCCGCCGGATCTCCAATATCGTCGCTTCCCAACTGAATCAGATCGTCGATATCATCCAACCCGGCAAGATCTTCCATGCCGTTGTCCGCATCCAGACCAACCCCCATCTCGCCCATTGGCTCAAGGTCCGGTAGGCC
Source organism: Paracoccaceae bacterium (assembly GCA_014872815.1). Classification (GTDB taxonomy): domain Bacteria; phylum Pseudomonadota; class Alphaproteobacteria; order Rhodobacterales; family Rhodobacteraceae; genus Shimia. Next base: position 11,619 of record WKFK01000014.1, on the reverse strand, counting down.
GCCACCACCCAGATCCGGCAAATCACCGCCAAGATCAGGCAGATCGCCACCCATATCTGGCAGCTCTCCGCCATCCAGCGCAGGCATCTCCGCCATCCCAGGCAGATCGCCCCCAAGGTCATCCATGCCGCCCATCGCGGGCATATCCATCGCGGGCATGTCCATCGCAGGCATCTCTGGCGCCCCCATATCTGGCATACCAATGTCCGGCATATCCGGCACAGCCAACTCCGTAGACGAGGACGCAGCAGGAGCCGCCCCGACCAGCCCCGGAACACAAACTGCGCGCATACCGTTCAGCTGCCCAATCCGGATCTCGGCAATCTCTTCACCGGTCAGCGCTTCGAGCGTGGCATGTTGCATGGCATCCTCGCCAAGTGGCAACGTATCCCCCGCTTGCAACGCCTGAATTTGCGCAATGGGCAGGCTGATCTTGCCCACCACCGCAGTCAGCACCGTGCTTGCCTCTTTCACACCGTTCTGGAATTTCTCGGCGTCGGTTTCCGCATCCGCCTCAGGCTCATCAATCAACACCTGCACATCCGGGAACAGCAACGCCATAGTGCCGGTTTTCTTGCCGCGCTCCAGTTTCACGTCGAGCACAAACATATGATAATCCTGCGCTGTCATCGCCAGTGACAACGTGCGCGTGTCCTGCATCATCGCGCCAAATTTGTAGTGCTGCAGCCAGTAAGGCGCCTCGCCTTCTTCGGCCAGCATGCGCACATAGCGCATCAGCGCGTCTTCCAAAAACGGCGTGATCAGCGCAGCATCCACCTTGGTGGGCACACGATCCGTCACCGGCTTTGGCACAACCTGACCAAGTGTTTGGAACTCTACCAAACCCGCCATCACCTGCATATCCATCGCCAGCGCACCGGGCTCGCCATTCTGCCCTTCAAGCAAGATCAACAGGGATTCATTGTCCAGCGTCACCTCAACGGCCCGGTGCGGCAGCTTCACATGGCGCACATCGGTCACATCCAGCGCCAGATCCATACCCTTTTCCGCCGCCAAAGCGAGGCCAAGGCGCAGGGCCTTGTTGGGGGTCATCGCGCGCGCCTGGTGCTCGGTCCGCCCATCCGCTGCTTTACGTCGTAGAATAGAGGTGGCTTGAGTTTCACTCATATCCGGATCTGCCCTATTTGTGGCTCCTTACAGGACAGATGTGCCGCAATAAGGTTAACAGAGCCTCTACGAGACCATCAAAAACCGAGTGAAATTGCGCCTATTGCGCTGCCAATGCGGCCTCTTCCGGTAAGGTCACCCGAAAGGCCGCGCCCCCCTGCCCGGGAAGGTACTCCACCGTCCCTCCCAAACGGGTCATAATCTCGCGACAAATCGCCAGACCAAGCCCCGCGCCTTTGACCCTCTGCTCCCCCGTGCGGGAGAATTTTTCGAAAATAACCGCCTGCTCCACCTTCGGGATACCACTGCCATTGTCGATGAAATCCACCACCAAAGCCCCAGTACTGTGCCCCACTTCAATGCGCAGCTTCGGCACGCTGGCATCGCAATATTTCTGAGCGTTTCCAATAAGGTTGATGAACACTTGGCTCAGCCGATCCAGGTCGGTGTAGAGCATCACCTCTTCTTGCTGACTATCGCGCACGACCTGCACCTTGCTGGTTCCTGCCCCAGTCAAGGCACTCGACACCGCGTGATCTAAAATGCCTTTCAATGACCCGCTTTGCAGGTTCAGGTTCACCCGCCCGCTCTCCAACACACTCAGATCCAGCAAATCATCCAACAACCGTGTCAGCCGCAGCGCTTCATCATGAATGATCGAGCTGTATTTAATCTTCTCCTCTTCGCTCAACCGGTCACTGTCCCGCAGGATTTCCGAGAAGGCGCGAATGGAGGTCATCGGCGTGCGCAGCTCATGGCTCACCTGACTAAGGAAGCTGTCTTTTTGCTCCGAAATCAGCGTCAACTTCTCGTTGGCTTGACGCAACTGCCGCGCCGTGCGCGCCTGTTCTTCTGATTTGGCCTCCAACCGGCTGGAGTATTCCATCATCTGCGCGGTCTCATCCGCCACCGCCATCAGATCTTCAACCGACACCGACGCACCACCGACAATCTGCCCAATCATCGCATGTGCCGTTGCCGCCCCCACAGAGCCCGCCAATTCCCGCTCCAAACGCTGCAAAAAGTCGGGCGACGGTTCCGGTAACAGTCCACTCATGCCCTGCCGCTTGGCTTCGCGTTCAAACAGGTTTTGCGCCTCCCGCGCGCCGATGATGCGCTGCGCCATCACCATCAGATCCTCAGTCTGCGCCAGACTGCCTCCCCAGCTCTGCGGTGTGGAGCTATGCTCAAACACATTCACAAACTGCGCGCCCTGCAAACGCTCAAGCGGCGACGGGAACCCCACCAGTGACGCAATAAAGAAGCTCATTGTATTCAATAGGATGGACCAGAACACTGCATGTACCAACGGGTCCATGCCGGTGATGCCAAAAAACGCCTGAGGCCGCAGCCACCCCACCCCCATGGGCCCCTCCGCCAGCATGGTTTCTGACACCAATGTGCCCGCGCCAAAGCTGGGCAGCAGGAGCGTGTAAGCCCAAATCACAAAGCCCACAGTCAGGCCCGCAAACGCCCCTGTGCGCGTCGCCCCTCGCCAGAAAATCCCGCCAATCAGCACCGGCAAAAACTGCGCCACGCCGGCAAAGGAAATCAGCCCCATCGAGGCCAGCGCACTGCCCCCGCCCGACAGGCGGAAATAGAGGTAGCCCAAGAACACAACCGCTCCGATGGAAATCCGCCGCGACAGCAAGACCACGTGGCGCACGTCGCCGGACACCGACGCGCCAACGCTTTGCGTGCTCAGCCAGATCGGCATGACAATATGGTTGGAGACCATGGTCGACAACGCCAGCGCCGCCACAATCACCATCGATGTCGCGCTGGAAAATCCGCCAATAAAACTCAGCATCGCCAGCGCATCATTGCCCGTCGCCAGCGGTACGGTCAGCACAAAAAAGTCCGGGTTGCTACCCGCAGGCATGAGGTCCAACCCGACCACCGCAATCGGCACCACAAACAGGCTCATGATCATCAGATAGGCCGGAAAGGCCCAGCTTGCGGTGCGCAAATGGTCCTCATTCTCGTTCTCGACCACCATGACTTGAAACATGCGTGGCAAGCACAAAAACGCTGCACCCGACAGAAAAATCAGCGTCGCCCAACGGTCGCCGCGCATCTGCCACTGCCCAATCTCGCTGGCATCAATGCGAGCCAGAGTTTCACTGACCCCGCCACCCAAGCCCCAGACCACAAAAATCCCCACCGCCAACAGCGCAAACAATTTCACAATCGCTTCCACGGCCACAGCCATCACCACACCGTGGTGGCGCTCATTCACATCCAGATTGCGTGTACCAAACACAATAGTAAAAAGCGTCAGGCCAGCCGCCACCAGAAGCGCATTGCTGCCCTGCGCAGCCTCCGTCAACTCCGAACCGTAAGCGCTTGAAAAAACATCAAAACTTACAGTTACAGATTGCAGCTGTAGGGCGATGTACGGCGTGGTGCCAATCACCGCCAAAACGGTCACGCCTACCGCCAACAAATTGGATTTGCCGTAGCGAGAGGAAATCAAATCCGCAATCGATGTGATGCGCTGACTGCGGCCAATCCGCACCAACTTGCGCAAGAGCCACCACCAACCGATCATCACCAACGAAGGGCCAATATAGATCGTCAGATACTCCAGACCGGAGCGCGCCGCGTAGCCCACCGCGCCGTAAAACGTCCACGCCGTGCAATAGATCGACAGCGACAGCGTATAAATCATCGGGCTGCGCAGCCAACCGCCTTTGCCTTCCAGCGCCGCGCGCTCTGCCGCAAAGGCGATCAGAAACAGGAACACGACGTAGATCAGGCACACGCCAACCAGAACATTCAGCGTGCCCATCAGCGCCCCCGCTCCCGCTCCTCCGCATTGCTGCGTTTGAGACTTTGCGCGAGCCAGCCCCCGCCCACAACCAACAGCAGCCAGACCAAAAAGATGTAGATAATAGCATCCGAGGTCAGGACCGTGCCGCTGTCCTCAGATTGCCGCCACAACAACGGCACAGCCCACAACACCGCCCCAATCACGGGCAACATGCGGATAGTGTCAATCAGCCGACGGCGGCGGTAACTCTGCCGTTCCAGAAAAGGAATATTGTGTTTGGCGCTCACCCGGCCACCAACTCGCGCACCGCATCCAGCACTTCGGCGTTGGAAAACGGCTTGGTCATAAAGCGGCTTGCGCCGGCGCGCTCGGCCATCTCACGGTCCTTGACCTGCCCTTTGGCGGTCAGCATCAGCACCGGCAGCCCCTGCGTGGCGTCTTCACTGCGCAGCTCGCGCAGGATGTCATATCCGGTTTTGCCCGGCAACATCACGTCCAGAATAACCAGATCAGGCATAGATGCCTGCACCACCCCAACCGCGTCATGGCCGTTGGAATGGGTCGCAACGGACCAACCGTCACGAGACAGAATGAAGCTGATGGCTTCGATGATGTTGGGCTCATCTTCGATGACGAGAACGTTTTTGCCCATGCAGCTTCCCCTCCCCGAAAGTCCACAAGCGGTGCGCCATTCTTAGCGGGCATCGACAAAAAGAAAAGAGATTTTCCGCCCTTACCCCACATCGGCCAACAATGATGGCTCCCGACGTCCCTCACAATGCGCCAACGGACACACCCGACAGGACGACCCCACAGCGGCCTCCGCATCGCCCGATTCTTCCAGCGGAACAATCAACATATAACTGTGATAGAGCGGCGCGACATTGACTTGGATCGTGCCAATCGGCTCGCTCACCGCATAGCAATCAAACCGCTTCGCCTCCCGCCCCGTCATGGTGACCGTTTGGCGCAGCGCCTGCATCGGACGTGACAACGCCTGAAACAGCGGCCACTTCGGACAGGCTCCAGAGAAGCGCGGAATGGCAAAGCCCTCAACCGGCTTCCGCAGCATCAACGTACCTGCCGCGTCACACATCACCAACCCCAAGGGCATCGGCAGCATTTCATCTGACACCGCCGCCAACCGGCGTAAAACCGTGCTGAGCGGCACCCCATAATCTGACGCGATCTGCGCAGGCGCGACCTTGCCGCCTTCCACCTGACGTTCCAACATATCCAACGACAACAACCGCGCGTCCGCCCGCAATTGCCGCACCACCGTCATCGCCATGTCGCGCGCCGCATCAGAGGTCAGTTGCGCCTGATCCGCAACAAAGGCCGACAATTCATCCGGCGTGGCATTCACGAGGCTGTCAAACCGGAATTTATGCGCCGCCAGCATCGCCTCCACCTCTTCCAGGGGCAACGTCATGCCCGCAGAGGCATCGCCCGCGTCGTCCAGATAGGCCACCAACTGCTCCGCCCCTTCCGCAAGCCGCTGACTGTCTTCATTCAGGTTGCGGTGAAACCGGTTGCGCCACTCGGGTTCAATTTCCTTGGTGTCTGCGAGAATCCCGGCGGTTGACCGGATCGCCGTCACCATGGTCAGCATCTCATGCACGGAGGTCGCCAGATGCGGGTCGTGTGTGAGCCGGTCCGTCAAAGTGGCCGCCGTATGTTCCAAGCTGCGCAACCGCTTGTGTTGCTCCGCAATCAACCCGGCCCAGCCCGGAAACCGCCCGGCAAACTCATCCCCGCGCTCCAACTCTGGCGCCACCGCCTCCGTCTCTGCCGCCGCTTCGCGCAGGGCCGACAAAAGCGCCGCCTCTGCACCTTCACTTAACAAAGACGGCTCTACATTGAGGGCCTGCGCAATGTCGTTTAGGAGTTTGCCGCCGATTCTGCGGCGGTTGTGCTCAATCAAGTTGAGGTAGCTGCCAGAGATACCGACTTGGCGCGCAAGCTCGGCTTGGCGCAATCCGGCCATCACCCGGCGCTCTCGGATACGACTGCCTGCTAGGGTTTGCTGGACCATTGGCTTTTCCCTCAGTTTCAATCACTTTCTGCACTGCAAAATAATTTCTTTACATATTGCTGCAGAGCAATGCGAATTACTTTACAAAAAAATTGTGTCTTTGAAAGCAGTTGTTGCGAAATTTTCGAACGCCACCCGATAATAGTTTTGCACGAATAGTGCCTGTGGTGCGGGAAGAGGAGCCCAATCCACACATGACACAACGGGAGGATTATATGTCCAAAAGCAACTTCACACGTCGTGGCTTGCTCAAAACCAGTGCCGTCGCCGGTGCTGGTCTGGCGCTGCCAACGATCTTTACGGCGCAGTCCGCGCATGCGTTCACCAACGAACCCACTGGCGGCACCGTAACTCTGGGCTTCAACGTGCCACAGACCGGTCCCTACGCGGACGAAGGTGCCGACGAACTGCGCGCCTACCAGCTGGCGGTTGAGCACCTCAACGGTGGCGGCGACGGCGGCATGCTGAACACTTTCAGCTCCAAAGAGCTGGATGGCACAGGCATCCTGGGCAAGAAAGTGGAATACGTCACCGGCGACACACAGACCAAGTCTGACGCTGCCCGTGCTTCCGCGAAGTCCATGATCGAGAAAGACGGCGCCATCATGATCACCGGCGGTTCGTCCTCTGGTGTGGCTGTAGCCGTACAGGCGCTCTGCCAAGAGGCCGGCGTAATCTTCATGGCGGGTCTGACCCACTCCAACGACACAACCGGTAAAGACCGCAAGGCCAACGGTTTCCGTCACTTCTTCAACTCCTACATGTCGGGTGCCGCACTGGCGCCGGTTCTGGCAAACGCTTACGGCACCGACCGTAAGGCCTATCACCTGACCGCCGACTACAACTGGGGTTACACCACCGAAGAAGCGGTGAAAGCCTCCACCGAAGCGATGGGCTGGGAAACTGTGGCCGCTGTGAAAACACCGCTGACACAGACCGACTTCTCCTCCTACATCGCGCCTGTTCTGCAGTCCGGCGCCGACACGCTGGTTCTGAACCACTACGGCGGCAACATGGTGAACTCGCTGACCAACGCGGTTCAGTTCGGTCTGCGCGACAAGCAGGTAAACGGCAAAGACTTCCAGATCGTTGTGCCACTCTACTCCCGCCTGATGGCGAAGGGTGCGGGTGCCAACGTGAAAGGCATCTTCGGCTCCACCAACTGGCACTGGTCTCTCCAGGATGAGGGCTCCAAAGCCTTCGTGAAATCCTTCGGCACCAAATACGGCTTCCCACCATCCCAGGCGGCGCACACCACCTACGTGCAGACCCTGCTCTATGCAGACGCCGTTCAGCGTGCGGGCTCCTTCGCCCCATGTGCGGTTGCAGAAGCTCTGGAAGACTTTGAGTTCGACGGTCTGGGCAACGGTAAGACGCTCTATCGTGGCGCTGACCACCAGTGCTTCAAGGACGTGCTGGTTGTGAAGGGTAAAGAGAACCCAACCTCCGAGTTCGACCTTCTGGAAATCGTTGAAGTGACCCCGGTTGAGCAGGTGACCTACGCACCTGATCACCCACAGATGGGCGGCCCAGAGGCCACCCTGGGTGCCTGCAACAACGGCGCGTAATTCACGCCCCAATTCGGGCGGGCAGCCATGCCCGCCCCACTTCGCCAGCATAGGCGAAATCGGACAACCATAGGGACGGACCGATGGAAGCAATTATCCTTCAAATTCTGAACGGGCTGGACAAGGGATCCGCATATGCGTTGATCGCTCTTGGCTTGACCCTGATCTTTGGCACCTTGGGTGTTGTGAACTTTGCGCACGGTGCGCTGTTCATGATCGGTGCCTTCTGCGCGGTGACCTTCAGCCGCATCTTGACCCTGTCACACACAGTTGTGGATGAGACCAAAACCGACTTTCTCGGCAACCCGTTGAAAGTGGATGTGCCTTATCTGCATGACCTCTTTGGCCAGGCCACCGGCGACGCGATCATCGACTGGGCCGTCCCCCTGTCGATCCTGTTCACCGTGCCGGTGATGATGTTCGTGGGCTACGCCATGGAACGCGGCCTGATCAAACACTTCTACAACCGCCCGCACGCCGATCAGATCCTTGTGACCTTTGGTCTGGCGATCGTGCTTCAGGAAGTGATCAAGTATTTCTATGGCGCCAACCCGATCCCAACCCCTGCCCCGCAGGCGTTTGCAGGCTCGTTTGACTTTGGGGCCGCGCTTGGTTTTGACCCCAACCTGATCATCTACCCCTACTGGCGGATCATCTACTTCGTGTTTGCCGCCGTCATCATCGGTGCCGTGTTTGCCTTCCTGCAATACACCACGTTTGGCATGGTTGTGCGTGCCGGTATGGCGGACCGTGAAACCGTTGGCCTCCTGGGCATCAACATCGACAAGCGCTTCACCATCATGTTTGGCCTTGCGGCCGCGGTCGCCGGTCTGGCCGGGGTGATGTACACGCCGATCAATTCGCCAAACTACCATATGGGCATGGACTTCCTGGTGCTTAGCTTTGTTGTGGTGGTTGTGGGCGGCATGGGCTCGCTTCCGGGTGCGGTGCTGGCAGGCTTCCTGCTCGGCATTTTGGAAAGTTTCGCCTCCATGCGCGAGGTTCTGGAGATCCTGCCGGGTCTGAACCAGATCATCATCTACCTCGTCGCCATCGTAATTCTGCTGACCCGTCCACGGGGCCTGATGGGCCGCAAGGGCGTCATGGAGGACTAACTCATGCTCGGTCTCAACAAAAAAGATCTTCAGCTTATGCTGATCGTTACCGGGCTGACCATGTTGGCGCCCTTCATTCTCAACCCCTTTCCGGAAAGCTCCGGCATGGCGCAGTTCAACGCGGGCTACCCCGACCTGATGCAGCGCTTTGTGATCTTCGGCATCTTTGCCATTGGCTTTAACCTGCTGTTCGGCCTCACCGGCTACCTCAGCTTTGGTCACGCCGCCTTCCTAGGTGTGGGCTCCTACGGCGCCATCTGGATGATGAAACTGGTCACACTTAACGTGATCCCAGCCATCTTCATGGGTGTGATCGTGGCTGGCATCTTCTCGGTGGCCGTCGGCTACATCTGTCTGCGCCGCTCGGGCATCTACTTCTCGATCCTGACGCTTGCCTTCGCACAGATGTCTTATGCGCTGGCCTATTCGGTGCTCACCCCAATCACCGGTGGTGAAACCGGCCTGCAGATCAAATCCACCGACCGTCCGCTGCTGTCCAACTTGGCAGAAGGCGAAACCGGTCGCGCCAACCTCTTTGGCATGGATATGCGTCAAAGCTTTGAGCTCAACGTCGGCGACTGGCTCTTCACCTTCAACGCGGGGTACTACATTGCCGCTGTTGTGATGCTGATTGCCTTCTACATCTCGATCCGCATCTTCCGCAGCCCGTTTGGCCTGATGCTGCGTGCGATCAAATCCAACCAGACCCGTATGTCCTACACCGGTCTGAATCCACGTCCGCACACGCTGGCAGCCTTTGTGATCTCCGGCATGTATGCGGGGCTCGCAGGTGGTCTTCTGGTGGCCATGGACACCCAGGTGGGTCCGGAGCGCATGTTCTGGACAGCCTCCGGTGAGGTGGTTCTGATGACCATCCTGGGCGGTGTTGGCACGCTGATCGGTCCGGTGCTGGGCGCCGGTGTGATCAAGTATATGGAAAACATCCTTTCCAAGATCAACAAAGACGTTCTGCACGAGTGGTTCGCCTTCATGCCGGACGGTCTCGAAGACTTCATCGTCTTCCTGGTCTACCCGTTCATCGGCAAAGGCTGGCACCTCACCCTCGGCATCCTCTTCATGCTGGTCGTGATCTTCCTGCCAGGTGGCCTGGTCGAAGGTGGTCAGCGCATTGGCAAGTGGATCAAAAACCGTGGCAAAGCCAAAGACACTGGCGGCTCCACTGAACCTGCAGAATAAGGAGACAAGAGATATGGGAATTCTCGAAGTCAAAGACGTAGGCAAGCGGTTCGGCGGTCTTCAGGCCCTCGGTGACGTGAACCTCTCCGTCAAGGAAAACAGCGTCCACGCAATCATCGGCCCCAACGGGGCCGGGAAATCCACCCTGCTGAACTGCCTCGTGGGTAAGCTCATCCCGGACACCGGCTCTGTCATGTTTGACGGCCAGTCGGTGCTGGGCCGCACCCCACATGAGATCAACCAGATGGGCATTTCCCGCGTATTCCAGACCCCAGAAATCTTTGGGGACCTGACCGTGTTGGAAAACATGATGATCCCCTGCTTTGCCAAGCGGGACGGGGCGTTCCGGATGCGCGCTATCGAAGACATGATGCGTGAAAAGGACATCGTGGAAAAAGCCGAGTCGATGCTCAAGGACATGAACATGGCCGACAAGCATCACATGCACGCGGCCTCCATGTCCCGTGGCGACAAACGTCGCTTGGAAATCGGCATGTGTCTGGCACAGGAACCTCGCTTGCTGCTGCTGGATGAACCCACCGCCGGTATGGCGCGGGCCGACACCAACAACACCATCGATCTTCTCAAGCAGATCAGCGACGAGCGCGACATTACCATCGCCATCATCGAGCACGACATGCACGTGGTGTTCTCTCTGGCTCAGCGCATCACCGTGCTGGCACAGGGTACACCGCTAGTCGAAGACGATCCTGAAAACATCAAAGGTCACCCGAAAGTGCGCGAAGCGTACCTCGGCGAAACCGCATAAGGGGGACAGGACACATGAACGTCAAACCCGACTTCTCCAAAGGCCACAATCTGGCCGAAACCGCCCCCGCCTACCTCTCCGTATGGAACATGGAGAGCTACTACGGCGAGAGCTACATCGTTCAAAACATCAGCTTCAACGTGCACGAAGGCGAAATCCTTGCGCTCTTGGGCCGCAACGGGGCGGGCAAAACCTCCACCCTGCGCTCCATCGCCCGCATGGACGACCCACAGGTGACCCACGGCGAAATCTGGCTCGACCACAAGCCGCTGCACCTGATGAAAAGCTATGAGGCCGCGCAGGCCGGTATCGGTCTGGTGCCGGAAGATCGCTCGATCATTCCCGGCCTGACTGTGGAAGAGAACATTCAACTGGCCCAGATCGCCCCGCCCATCGGCTGGTCGATTGAACGCCTGTACGAACTCTTCCCGCGCCTTGGGGAACGCCGCAAGCAAGAAGGCGTCACGCTCTCCGGTGGGGAACAGCAAATGCTCGCCATCGCCCGCGCCCTCAGCCGCGACATCAAAGTGCTGCTGCTGGACGAGCCGTATGAAGGCCTCGCGCCGGTGATCGTGGACGAGATCGAAAAAACCCTGCGCATCATCAAAGAGCAAGGCATCACCACCGTGATCGTGGAACAGAACGCCGTGCGCGCGCTGGAACTGGCAGATCGCGCCGTGATCCTGGACACCGGCTCGGTGGTCTTTGACGGCTCCGCTAACGAAGTTCTCGAAAACGAAGAGCTGCGCGCCGAATATCTGGCGATCTGACGCCGACAATTTGGGGTTGCGCCAAAAGTCGAGTTGACCTCGCGGCGCAGCCCCCTAACCTCGCCCCCAAAGAATTCCTATTCGAGGTCCAACATGTCTGACTCCACCTTTCCCCCCTCCAAAGAGCTGGCCGAAAACGCCATCATCACCGCAGATAAGTATCAAGAAATGTACGCGGCCTCAGTGTCTGATCCTGAGGGGTTTTGGCGGGAGCATGGCCAGCGTGTGGACTGGATCAAGCCTTACACCAAGGTGAAGAACACC
>WKFK01000013.1 GCA_014872815.1 Paracoccaceae bacterium | reverse complement strand
GTGGTTCACACGGCGCCATGCCATGTCGGTGACGTGCAGCAGGCCGTCAACACCGCCGAGGTCAACAAACGCACCGTATTCGGTGATGTTCTTGACCACACCGTCGACTGCCTGACCTTCGGACAGGTTGCCGATGACTTCTGCGCGCTGCTCGGCGCGGGACTCTTCCAGGATCGCGCGACGGGACACAACGATGTTGCCACGACGACGGTCCATTTTCAGGATCTGGAATGGCTGCTTCAGACCCATCAGTGGGCCTGCGTCACGCACTGGGCGTACGTCAACCTGGGAACCAGGCAAGAAGGCCACGGCGCCGCCGAGATCAACGGTGAAGCCACCTTTAACGCGGCCGAAGATCGCGCCTTCAACGCGGGCATCGTCTGCGTATGCTTTTTCGAGGCGATCCCACGCTTCTTCGCGGCGGGCCATCTCACGGGAGATAACAGCTTCGCCACGGGCGTTTTCTGCCGCGCGCAGGTAAACTTCCACTTCGTCGCCAACGGCGATTTCAGGACCTTCACCTGGGTTTGCGAATTCTTTGAGTTCAACGCGGCCTTCCATTTTGTAGCCTACGTCGATGATGGCTTGGCCCGCTTCAATTGCGATGACTTTGCCTTTGACAACCGAACCCTCGTTCGGTGTGTCCATTTCGAAGCTTTCGTTAAGGAGGGCTTCGAATTCCTCCATGGTTGCGTTAGCCATGCGGCGTCATTTCCTTTATCAAACGTTTTTTCTGGCCGTGCGGTTGTCTCCGCCGGTCTTGGTTAGCGCCTGCCATTCTGGCAGATCGATTTGGTCTTTGACGCGCCAAACAACTGGAAAAACACACAAAAAACAAAGAGGGCCGGCGTTTCCGACCCTGCTCGTCCCGTTGTTTTATGGCATTTGCGCCTTATAGACAGGGGCGATATAGCCCTAAACCCCTAGTTCGGCAAGCCGATTCCCTGCATCAAACCATCCCGGCGCAGCGTTGCCGCTTCAACAGCATCCAACCGCTCAAGCGCTGCTTGCGGGTTCTTCGCGCCCCCTGCTTTGCGCCAGATTCCGCGCGCCGAGGCCGGGCTCCAAGGCAAGGCGGCCGTACTCAACCACTGGCGCAACTCTGGCGGCAGTGCATCATAGGCCTGCATGACATTGCCCTGCCTGCGTCGCCCACGCAGATTGCTTTTGATATTCCGTCCCATGGGTCCGCTCATTCCCGACAGATTCATTTAGTTATGTTATTACATTTCTGTCACGATAAATTTCAACCCACATACGACCGAAAAAAGGCGCCCCATTATGGAGCGCCCTTCTTTGACCATTCTGTCTAAGCGACCTTAGCTGATCTCATTCACCAGGGTCTCGCGCGACTTGCGCACCTTCGCCATGGGCAGCAGCCAGTCTGCGCCTTCCTGACGGTAGCCCAGCGGCAACAGCGTCACGGATTTCAGGCCCAGCTCTTTCAGCCCCATGATCTCATCCACGGCGTCCGGATCAAACCCTTCCATCGGGCAGGTGTCCACCCCCAGTTCCGCCGCCGCCAACATGGCAAAGCCCAGCGCGATATAGGCCTGACGCGCCGCATGGTCGTGGTTCACGGTTTCATCGCGCGGCAGATAGACGTTCTTCAGGTTCTCGTAATACTGCGTCAGCATTTCATTTTCGCCGCGCAGCTCTTCCATATGAGCGCGCACCGCATCAATGCGCTCTGCCGAGTAGTTGTCCCAGGCCGCAAACACCAACAGGTGGCTGCCTTCGGTGATCTGGCTCTGATCCCAGCCCACCTTGCGGATCTTCTCGCGCATCTCGTCATTCGTGACCACGAACACCTCAAATGGCTGCGTGCCGCTGGAGGTCGGCGCCATGCGGATTGCTTCCAAGATCGCTTCTACCTTGTCCGCCGGAACGGTTTTGGCTGGGTCCATCTTCTTGGTGGCGTAACGCCAATTCATCAAGTCTTTCAGGGATGTCATTCTGTGCTGTCCTTATGTCCGGCGTGTACAATCCACCGGGGTCTTGGGTGGTAACATTTTGATACCCGCGATATAGGAGGCACTGGAAATTGCCACAAGAAGGCACATTTCTGAGACCTGGTTACACGAAAGGAACCGCCATGTGCTTTGTTGAAAAAGACGGCCAATGCCCAGAATGCTCCCGCATCAACGAAGTTCTGGGGCGTGTGGGAGACCGTTGGTCTGTGCTGATCGTGCTCTCGCTCGCGCAATACAAAGTGCTGCGCTTCAACGAGCTCAAACGTCATCTGGGCATCTCCCAGCGCATGTTGTCCCTGAAACTGCGGGAGTTGGAACGCGACGGGTTGGTCAACAGGACATATCACCCGACCATCCCACCAAAGGTGGAATACGAACTCACGGAGCTGGGCTATTCGTTTTACGCACCGGTCAAGGCACTCGGCATATGGGCTTTGGACAACCTGCCCAATATTGATGAAGCACGGTTGGAGTTTGACGCGCAGGCGGAGCAGAAAAAGTCTGCCTGAGCAGACCAAATTACACGAGAAAGATCAGCGCCAAGAAGATACCGGCGAACCCCAGCCCCTCGACCCAACCGAAACCGTCATCATCCTCCGACGTTTCTTCAGATGTCACCTCTGGGTCCTCCTCGGGCTCCTCCTCCAGCATCGGCAAGTCCAAAGGCCGGAGCACCTCGTCAATCACATGCGCGACGCCGTTACTGGCAGCAATGTCTGTCGCAATGATCTCAGCATCAGCCGCATCCGGATCCGCGTCCACCAACGACGCGCCGTCGACACCCAGCTCTGATCCAAGCAGCGTATCGATACTATCCGCACCAAGAACCGCGGTGCTGTCCTGTTCGCCCGGGCTGATGTGATAAGTTAGAACGTCACTGACAAAGGACAGCGGATCTTCAGGGCGCAGCACGCCAGCCGCGTCGACAATTGCCTGAAACGCGCCCTCCTCATCCTCTCCCTCATATCCGAGGCTCTGCGCCAAAGAGACAAAGGCCGCATCATTGGGCGCAAAAACAGTGAGGTCCGCGTCTGGATCATCCGCCGCCGCATCTAGCCCCGTCGCCTGTAACGCCGCCAGAAGCATGTCAAAATCAGTATTGTCATCATCGAAACTGCCTCCGCTTTCTTTGAGTACGTCCAACAAAGTCCCAGGATCACTCTCAGCGGGCGTGTCCAGCGGCAACAACACTTGGTCGATCACCTGAATGGTCCCCATCCCCGCATCCACATCGGGGCTGATGATGTCTGCGTTCTGAAAATTCGGGTCGCCATCCACCACGGTGTTGCCGGTGACCTCTACCGAGGCGTCCGTCAACAACGTGGCCACTGGCCCATCCGCATTGAGACCCGCAGCATCACTTTCGGCGCCGCTGACGTGATACAGCAGGATATCGGTTAATAGCGGGATGGGATCGCCATCAGATGAAAGGCCAGACAGCGCCCCGGCAATCGCCCCAAACACCGCATCGGGATCGTCGGTGTCACCAGAGAACCCCAAAGTGACTGCCAAATCGGCAAAAGCGGCATCTGTTGGAGCAAACAAGGTAAAGTCGCTCAATCCGCCCACAGTGGCCGACAGGCCGGCCGCATCCAAGGCACGTGCTAGAATTTCGAAATCTGCCACCGCAGATAAGGTGCCGCTAGAAGTTGGCAGACTGCTGCCCACCGCCGGAAACAGTGCTTGTAATGACATGAACTTTCCTCCCAGTATTTCAGCCCCTTACGCAGGCTCAGGAGAATTTGGTTCAAATTGTCAGATCACATCACAGAAAGGTGATGGGCTCACTCAGTTGGACGTACGGCATCAATAGCCGCCACTGCTGCGGCTATGGCATCTGCGATGGCAAGGTCTGACGTATCGATCAAAACCGCATCCGCCGCAGGCTTCAGAGGCGCTTCCGCACGCTCCATGTCACGCGCATCCCGCTCTTTGACATCCGCCAAAACAGTCCCTCGATCGATCTCCGTGCCTTTTCCAACCAGTTCCAGATAACGGCGTTCGGCCCGCACCTCTGCACTTGCCGTGACAAACAGCTTGGCCTCAGCATTCGGACAGATCACCGTCCCGATGTCCCGCCCATCCAAAACCGCGCCACCAGCGCGACGGGCAAAGGCCCGCTGAAAGTCCACCAGTGCCGCCCGCACCTCACCAATCACCGCGACCTTGCTGGCCGCCTGCGCCACTTCCGGCGTGCGCAGATTGTCCGCCTCCAAGTCTTCCGCAGTCAGACCTTTGGCCGCGGCAATCGGGTCTGTCCCGTCCAGTGTGCGCGCACCAACCGCGCGATACAGCAACCCGGTGTCCAGATGGGCAAAGCCATAGTGCGCCGCCACAGCCTTGGAAATTGTGCCTTTGCCCGCTGCCGCTGGCCCATCAATTGCAATGGTAAACCGCATATCCTGCCCTGCCTTTTTCTGACGTCTAGCCGCTCTACCCAGCCACAGCGCGCGGCGCAAGGGGTGCCCCGATTATGCCCAGCGCCGTCGCACTTGCATCACAGCCCCCGCAACCAATCCGACAAAGGCCACAGTGGCCGCCGCAGATTTGCACCGCGTCCAGAAACTGGCAATCGCCACGATACTGTCTTCCACCCCATCCACGCCAACATGCAACATGGTCGCTACCATGTAGTTCTCCAGATAATCCGCAGACACCATAAGCAGCGCCACAAAGGAAAACACCATGCTCCAGGGGCGCTGAAATAGGTTCTGAAACCCTACAATCAACATGATGCCCAAGAGCGCCGGATAAACCAGATCAAGCCGCTGCTGCACGGAGATGTAGAAATCGCGTCCCTCAGTGCTCAGCGCGGACAAAAAGCCACGCGCTTCCTGAGGCGAATACCCAAAGGGCCGCATGTCAAACGGCGCCAATCCTCCAGCGGCGGCGCTGATCGTCGGCATGGTCCAAAACACCATAACCAGATAGATCGCGGTCGCACCGGTGAAACTGATCCAGAAAACACGCTGACTGAAGCTCATGTCCCATGCCCAAAATGACGTAAGCCCCGATCATGACCGAGGCTTCGCCAAAATCAACAAAAACGTGCGCCGCGTGGCAGCGAAGTTGGATTAGGTCCGGGTGATCTTTGCGCCCAGACCGCTCATCAGCGGCTCAAAAATCGGGAACGACGTGGCAATTGGGCCGCCATCATCCACGCTCACCGGCTGCTGCGTCGCCATCCCCATCACCATAAAGCTCATAGCGATGCGGTGGTCCAGGAAGCTCTCACAGGTCGCGCCCCCCGGCACATTGCCGTGGCCCAGACCTTTCACGATCCACCAGTCCTCACCCTCATCGACTTCAACACCATTGGCCCGCAGACCTTTGGCCATTGCGTCAATCCGGTCGCTTTCTTTCACGCGCAGTTCTTTCACGCCGCGCATCACGGTGTCCCCTTCGGCAAAGGCCGCCACAACCGACAACACAGGGTATTCGTCAATCATGCTGGCCGCGCCCGCCGGATCAATCTCTGCGCCTTTGAGGTTGGGCGAGAACCGCGCCCGCAGGTCCGCGACAGGCTCCCCGCCCTCTTCGCGTTCGTTCTCAAACGTCAGGTCCGCGTTCATCGCTTGCAGCGCATAAAACAGCCCCGCCCGCGTCGGGTTCAGCCCGATATTTGGCACCAACACATCAGAGCCCGGCGTGATGATCGCCGCACAGACAGGGAAAGCTGCCGAGCTTGGATCACGTGGCACCACAATGGTCTGCGGCTTCAGCTCTGGCTGACCGGTCAAAGTGATCACGCGGCCTTCGTCGGTTTCTTCGACCGAAATCTCTGCACCAAAGCCTGCGAGCATACGCTCGGTATGATCCCGCGTGGCTTCTTTCTCGATCACCACGGTCTGCCCCGGCGCGTTCAACCCTGCCAAGAGCACCGCAGACTTCACCTGCGCCGATGGCATCGGAACCTCATAACGCACCGGCACCGGATCTTTGGCACCCACGATGGTCATCGGCAGCCGCCCACCGGAGCGCCCCACAGAAGTCGCACCGAACAACGCAATCGGATCGGTCACCCGCGCCATCGGACGGCCATTCAGGCTGGCGTCGCCCGTGAAAGTCACAGTGATGTCACTGGTCGCCATTGCGCCCATGATCAAGCGCACACCGGTACCGGAGTTGCCGCAATCAATCACGGTGTCAGGTTCTGCAAAGCCACCCACGCCCACACCATGCACAGACCAGTTGCCTTCGCCGTGGTTGATCACCTCTGCCCCAAACGCCGCCATCGCCTTGCCGGTGTCGAGCACATCTTCGCCTTCGAGCAACCCTGAGATTTTGGTCTCCCCAACGGCCATCGCGCCAAGGATCAAGCTGCGGTGACTGATCGACTTGTCACCAGGCACATGCGCCTCGCCCTTGAGCGGACCGCAAGCGGAGGAAGTCATCGGAATGGGGGTGCCGTGGCCGGACATAGCGCGTCATCCTTATTGCTTTTGACAACGCTGTTAGCGCAACAAATGCCCAAGGTCCATGGCCGGATTGGCGCGATTGTTGCGCCGTCACCCCGGCGCCGCAGTTAGGTCTTCCGGAAGGTCAGATAATGCGGCGTGCGCCCTTCGCGGAACGCCTTCTGCTCGTAGCGCGTGGAGATCCAATCGCTCCACGGTTCGCGCCAGTCCTCCGGCTTCTCCGCCAACCACTCAAACCCGTGACGCGGCACCTGTTCCAGCGTTTGGCGCACATAGTCCTCAATGTCCGTCGCCACGCGGAAAATTGCCCCCGGCTTCAGTTTCCGGGACAGCGGCTCCAAATGTTCCGGTGTCACAAAGCGACGACGGTGGTGGCGCTTCTTGGGCCAAGGATCAGGGTACAGCAAAAACGCGCGGCTCAGGCTTTGATCTGGCAGCACGTCAAACATGTCGCGCGCATCGCCCGGGTGCACTTTGATGTTCTCGGCTCCAGCTTCACGGATTTTGCCAAGCAGCATGGCAACCCCGTTGATATAAGGCTCACAGCCAATGATGCCCACATCGGGGTTCTGCACCGCCTGATGCACCATGTGCTCGCCGCCGCCAAAGCCCACTTCCAGCCAAACATCTTTGCCGCCAAACAGCGCCTCAAGATCGAGGTTTTCGCGCTCCGGGTTCTCTTCCCAGCCCACCTTGCCCGGTGACAACGCCGCCAAGTCTTCGTCTAAATACGCCTCTTGGCTGGCGCGCAGGCCCTTGCCTTTGAAACGGCCATAGAAGTTGCGCCACGGCGCACCGCTTGCGTGTCTGCCAGAATCTTTGCCGGGATGTTTGTCGTCGGACATGCCAAAATACCTTATGCTGCGGGCCTGCCTTTGCCCAAACCTGCAGCAAAGGTCAAGTTCAGCCAAAAATCTTGCGCAGAATGAACATGCCCGGAATGGTCACAATATACATCGTGATCCCGTAAACCGCAGCAGGCACCGCATATTCCGGAATGCCGCCGGTTTGCGCAATAATGCCCGCCACAGCGATGCCGAGGGTTGCGTTCTGCACCCCCATCTCCACCGAGATACAAAGCCCATCCGGCCCCGACAGCCCCAGCACCCGCGCCACCACAACACCCGCTATCAGCAACACCGCATTCAGCGCCATCAGTACCGGGCCCAATCCGCCAATGTTCTCCATGAACATCGTCCAGTTGGTCGCCAGCGCCGCCGCGACAATCACCACGAACAACACCAAAGCCACGGCGGACACCCGCCCCTCATTATTGTCCGCAAACGTCGGCGCTACAAACCGCAGCAGCACGCCAATCGCCACCGGCACGGCGGTGATCGCAAACATGCTGATGCCAATCGCGGTCACGTTAATCACCGGCGCATCGCCGCTCAGAAACGTGGTCGCCGCCCAGCCGGTGAGCGCAGGCACGGTCAGCACCGACAACAGGCTCACCACCGCCGTCAAAGTGATCGACAACGCCACGGTCCCCCCGGCCAGTTTGGTCAGGATGTTGGACGTCACGCCCCCGGGGCAAAACGACAGCAACATCACGCCAAAGGCCATCGCCGGCGGCAAGCTTGTGAACGACACCAACAGGAACGCAACGGCTGGCACCGCCACCACCTGCATCAGCACGCCCACAATCACCGCGCGCGGCATGGTCAGTACCCGACCAAAATCGGCAAAGGTCAGCCCAAACCCCAGTGAAAACATAATAATCGCCAACGACAGCGGCAAAGCCACATCGATCAACATCGCGCATTCCTCCCATTTCCCGGACCGACCGTGGCACAGGAGCCCCGCGAAGCCAAAGACTTCCGTTGGGGCATATTGTCCGTGACAGGCACCGGGCGCAAAAAAAGCCCGCCGAACATCACGGCGGGCTCTCACATTCTGCGCTACACTGCGGATCAGATGGCTTTTTTCAGATCTTCCACCAGGTCCGTACGTTCCCAACTGAAGCCACCGTCTTCGGTTGGCGTCCGTCCAAAATGGCCATAGGCCGCCGTGCGCTGATAGATCGGCTTGTTAAGCTGCAGCTTCTCGCGAATGCCGCGTGGGGTCAGGCTCATCACGCTGCGCACGGCTTTCTCGATGTCGGCCGGAGCAACTTCGCCAGTGCCATGTGTATCGGCGTAAATCGACAGCGGCTCAGACACACCAATCGCATAAGACAGCTGAATGGTGCAGCGCTCCGCCATCCCAGCGGCCACAACGTTCTTCGCCAGGTAGCGCGCCGCGTAGGCTGCGGAGCGGTCCACTTTCGTTGGGTCTTTACCAGAGAACGCACCACCACCGTGTGGGGCCGCGCCACCATAGGTGTCCACGATGATCTTACGACCGGTCAGACCGGCATCGCCATCCGGACCGCCAATCACGAACTTGCCAGTTGGGTTCACGTGCCATGCAGTGGCGTCGGTGATCCAGCCCTCTGGCAAGGTCTCACGAATGTAGGGCTCAACAACCGCGCGCACATCGGCGCTGGTCATGGCCTCATCCAGATGCTGTGTCGACAACACGATGGAGCTTACGCCCACAGGCTTGCCGCCTTCATAGACCACAGAGAGCTGCGACTTCGCATCCGGGCCAAGCGTCGGCTCCTGACCGGATTTGCGCACCTCCGCCAGACGACGCAGGATGGCGTGGCTGTATTGGATCGGCGCAGGCATCAACGCCTCAGTTTCGGTGGTGGCATAACCAAACATGATGCCCTGATCACCGGCACCTTCGTCTTTGTCGGCCGCAGCGTCTACGCCCTGCGCAATATGCGCGGACTGTTCATGCAGCAGGTTGGTGATCTCCACGGTCTCGTGGTGGAATTTGTCCTGCTCATAGCCGATGTCTTTGATACAGGCGCGCGCAATCTCGTCGATGCGGTCCATGTAGTCATGCAGCTTTTCCTGATCCGACAGACCAACCTCGCCGCCAATCACCACGCGGTTCGTTGTGGCAAACGTTTCCGCCGCCACACGTGCCTCTGGTTCCTCTGCCAAAAAGGCATCCAAAACGGCGTCCGAGATACGGTCACAAACCTTATCCGGGTGGCCTTCCGAAACACTTTCGGAAGTAAACGTGTAGTTCTGTCGTGTCATGAAGTGCTCCATTGAAAGTCAATCGCCACGTCAGGAAGCCGTTGTGGCGACAAATACTCCCTTGCCTTACGCCTCCGTCAGCGCAGGGTCAATGCGTTTTGCGGTAATGCCGTAAAAGCGCGGTTAAAAGCAGCAACACAACCAAGACAATGATCAAAATGTCACCCACTTTCGCATAGGGTGTTTCAGGAAAGGCATTTGGCAAGGTCACATCCAGATACCCCTCGGTGTTGAGCGGCAAGGCGTCCAGCACACGGCCCTTTGCGTCTATCACGGCACTCACCCCGGTGTTGGCAGCGCGCAAAACTGGCAATCCGCTTTCAATGGCGCGCATCCGCGCTTGATCCAGATGCTGATAAGGACCGGAAAAATTGCCAAACCACGCATCGTTTGTCAGATGCAAAATGAAGGTTGGCCGCTCTGGCGCAGCCCGCACGTCCTGCGGGAACACCGCCTCATAACAAATCAACACCAACGCCTTGCCCAGCACCCCCAGATCAAGCACGTCCGCGCCAACACCGCGCGAAAACCCACCGCCATCGCGACTGGCCAGCCCTTGAATGCCAATCTTGCTCAGCAGGTCGCCAAGCGGGATGTACTCGCCAAACGGCACCAAATGATGTTTGTCATAGGTCTGGGCAACCTGCCCTTCCGCATCCATCAGGATAGCAGCGTTATAAATGCGACTGCCTTCGGCGCGGTTGATCCCCAACACCACAGGCACATCCCCCGCCGCGCCAGAGATGATCCCCAACGTGTTCGCCGCATTGTGCAACCAAACCGGCACTGCCGTTTCCGGCCAAACGATGAGGTCCGGTCGTTCTTCCCCTGCGCGGGTGAATTTCACCATCCGCTCAAAGAATATACCAGCGTATCGCGGGTCCCACTTTTGATGTTGCGGCGCGTTGGGTTGGATCAAACGCACCACCGGGCGAGCTTCGGTGGGCCCTGGAGCAGGCGGCGCCACGGGCACCGCAAGCCCGGCAATCATCACCAGCGCGGCAAGGGTCCAAACATCGCGACGCCAGCCGCTGAACACCGCCCACGCCAAAATCCAGGCCACCGCAAAGAAGACCAGATTGAGCCCATGCGGCCCCACAAAGGCAGCCCCCTGCGCCACCAACTGATCGATCAACACGTAAGACGGCATGGCCCAGGGGAAGCCAGTGAACAGATAGGCCCGGATCACCTCCGTCAAGGTAAGTGTCAAAACCACTGCACCACCAGCGACGCTCAGACGCTTCGCGCTCCAAAAGGCCAGCGCAAAAAACAACCCCAAGCCAGCAGCCAAAAACGTGATTGCAAAAGGCGCCATCCATCCATGGCGCCACGGATCCACAAAAAACGGCTCCACGATCCAGTTGAGCGACAAGGCAAAGTAACCCG
Source organism: Paracoccaceae bacterium (assembly GCA_014872815.1). Classification (GTDB taxonomy): domain Bacteria; phylum Pseudomonadota; class Alphaproteobacteria; order Rhodobacterales; family Rhodobacteraceae; genus Shimia. The sequence goes on along the minus strand of WKFK01000013.1, from coordinate 41,398 downwards.
TGCCAAAGCCCAAACCGAGGGAAAAGGCCAACCGCCCTGCGTCCACTCGGATCAGCTGATAAAACGCCGCGGCAAAGCCCAGAAACGTGAAGAACCACAGATCAAAGGGCTGATGCCCCAATGCGGCAAGCGCCCCAAGGACGCCGCCACGCACAAGCATTTTGTGAGGCACAGCCCGCAATCGGCGGCGCAAAGCGCCGTCAGCCATCCTGCACCACCACAGAGGGGCTTGGCAGGAACACCCGCAGGCGTTTGATCCGGCGCGGATCGGCGTCCACAACCTCAAACTCCACGCCATCCGGGCTTTCCACCACCTCTCCCCGCGCGGGCACGTGCCCCGCAAGCATGAAGACCAGACCACCCAAAGTGTCGATCTCTTCCGGGTCGACCTCTTCGTGGTGGCTCAGCGACCGGCCCACAGCGGCTTCAAACTCATCCAGCGGCGTTTTGGCCAACGCCAGATAGCACCCCGGCTTTTCCTCAACAAAGAGGTCGGCCTCTTCCACGTCATGTTCGTCTTCGATCTCGCCGATGACCTGTTCAATCAGGTCCTCGATGGTCACCAAGCCGTCAACACCGCCATATTCATCAATCACCAGCGCCATATGCCGACGCTCTGCCTGCATCTTGGTCAGCAGCACGCCAATCGACATGCTCGGCGGCACAAACAACAGCGGCCGCAGCACGCGGGTGATGTCAAAATCCTTGGCGTTATCACCATTGAACCCATGGCGCAGCGCAAAATCCTTTAGGTGCACAAAGCCCACCGGCGTGTCCAAGGTGTTCTCATACACAGGCAAGCGGGTGAGCCCGCTGTCGCGAAACAGCTGCACCAGTTCCGTCTTTGTGATCGTGGTGGGTACCGATTGAATATCGGCCTTGGGCACCGCCACATCCTCAACCCGCATGCGACGCAGGTTCATCATGCCGTGCGCTTGCGGCACTGGTGTAGAGGCAACAGCCGGGCGGTCTGCCACGGTTTGCGGGGTGTCATTCATACCAAACAGGCGGCTCATCCAGCCTTTCGGTTTACTATTCTGGCCTTCCGGCTGCGCGCTTGGCGCTGCGTTAGAAGACCCGTCTGCACTGTCGCCCATTGGTCCTTTCCAAGGTTTCCTGCGGAATTTTGCCCGCTATGTAATCTCATATGGGTCCGCCAGACCCATTTTGCCAAGTATGGTGGTCTCTAAACCTTCCATCAAAGTGGCATCTTTGTCACGCACATGATCATAGCCCAGCAAATGCAAAGTACCGTGCACCATTAAATGCGTCACATGCTCGGCCATCGGCTTGCCCGCCGCCACGGCCTCCCGCGCGCAGGTATCATAGGATATCGCGATGTCGCCAAGCTCCTCCGACATGCCCGGAAAGCTCTGCTCCGGCAATTCCGGCACATCCCCATCTCGTTCAACACCCCGCTCCTCACTCGGCCAACTCAGCACATTGGTGGCTTTGTCCTTGTCGCGGAAATCTGCGTTCAACGCGGCTATGCGCACGTCATCACAGGCCAGCACGGCAATTTCAAAGACATCTGCCACCATGCCCAGATGCGCCAACACCGCCTGCGCCGCCGTCTCCGCCAGCTCTTCAAACGCTACCGAGCGCCAGCGCTCGTCTTCGATAATGGTATCGGTCAGCATTGTCCCTGCTCCGCGTGGGGGCTGACGGCCCCCACAAGCCCCGTGGATATTTTTGGCCAAATGAAGTCTCAGGCCTTGCTTTCCCGGTCTTTCAACGCCCGAGCCGCATCGGCGTCATAGGCTTTGATGATCGCCGCAACCAGCGGGTGGCGCACCACATCATCTGCCGTGAAGTAGTTGAAACTGATGTTGGGGATATTGCTCAACAGACGCTCCGCATCTTTCAGCCCCGACGGCACACCGCGCGGCAGGTCGATCTGGCTGCGGTCGCCAGTGATCACCATGCGCGAGCCCTCACCCAATCGGGTCAGGAACATCTTCATCTGCATGGTTGTGGCATTCTGCGCCTCATCCAGCACCACAAAGGCATTGGACAGCGTGCGTCCTCGCATAAAGGCCAACGGCGCAATCTCGATCTTTTTCTCTTCGATCAGCTTGCCTAGCTGCTTGGCCGGCAAGAAATCATTCAGCGCGTCATAAAGCGGCTGCATGTAGGGATCGACCTTGTCTTTCATGTCCCCCGGCAGGTAGCCAAGCTTTTCCCCAGCCTCCACGGCAGGTCGGGACAGAATGATCCGATCCACCTGACCGGAGATGAACATCGACACGCCCACCGCGACCGCCAAGTAGGTCTTACCGGTGCCTGCAGGGCCAATGCCAAAGGCCAGTTCATTGTCAAACAGCGACAGAACATAAGCCTTCTGCGCGTCGGTGCGCGGTTCAACCAGCTTTTTGCGGGTCTTGATCTCCACCGCGCCGCCTTTGAACATCTCCATCTGATCGCCATCGCGCACGCCGGTGTCTTCCTCAGAGCCGCCCATGCGAATCTCGCGGTCGATGTCGCCGCCTTCGACAGACTTGCCACTTTCCAGGCGTGTATAGAGCGCGTTCAGCACGTTGGCCGCCTCAGTCTGAGCCGCCTCTTCGCCATGAATGTCGAGCAGGTTTCCCCGTCGCAGGATCTGCACCCCCAGCTTTTGCTCTATATCCGCAAGGTTGCGGTCATATTCGCCGCAAAGCTCAATCAGCAATCGGTTGTCCGGAAATTCCACCGAAGTCTTTTTCGGGGCATCGGATGAAGGCGGTGGGGTCATAGTGCCTGTGGGCAATCACATCTCCTGTGAAGAAGGGTATAGTCCCATGGTGCCAAGTTGCGCAGGCAGGTGCAAGCGGGCGCACGTGAAAATTCCGTGACGCCGACACTCACAGCAAAGTTTTGCCAAGAAAAAAGGCCGCCAGACTATGGCGACCTTTGCAAGGATTAAGCGCGTTGGATCAGATCCAGTCGCCGATGCCCGCACCCGCTTTGAACGGGCCGGTGGCCACGCCGGGAGGGGCGGCACCGGAACACACGGGCTTGCCATATGGGTCCAGCCGCTGAGACAGGTAGCCTTCCACACCGTCGTCGATGATCCAATGGTCACAGCCATTCGGGTCCACCCAGATACCAGCAATCAGATTGCTGAGGTGGCCGTCATCGGTGAAGTTGTCCACAGTCTTGTCAACTTTGTTGTCGACACAGGCCGACACGCTAACAGCAAGGCCGAGAAGCAGAACGCTCTTGGTCAGTTTCATATCGCTTCTCCCTTAACGCAGACAGATGATTTCAACGCGGCGGTTCTCCGCCATGCCTGCTGCGGTGCGGTTGGTCGCACGCGGCATCCGCTCACCATACCCGCGCACGTCGACAACGCGCACGCCGGTGCTGCGGGCCACTTTCGCCACCGCATTGGCGCGGTTGTAGCTCAGGCGCATGTTGTATTCATCGCTCGCGCGGCTGTCGGTGTGACCGGCAATGATAAAGGCCGACGCGGTGGAGCTGCTGAAGAACTCCGCGAGACGCTGACGGTTGGCGGAATTGATCGCGTATTTGTCAGTGGCAAAGAACTGATCAGAGTTCATCACACCACAGACATTGCCGCGCCGACATACCGGGATACCCTGACGGTTCACGTGCGGGGTCATATAGCCCTCAACACCGTCATCCATCACCCAGTGTTCACAGCCATCCGGATCGACCCAGACGGTTGGCACGTAAGGTTGGCCCAGAACAGTGCGTTGGTTTTGGGCCGCAGCGGGCTGAGCAATGGCCAGAAGCGCGACACAGGCAGCCGCCGCACCTCCAAGCGCCGCCCGCGCCATTTGTTTGGTTTTGTTCGCCACAGCGAGTACCTCTCCTATCCCCCGAAAGCCAATATCTTGAAACAGCGTTCTAAATCAAAGCTTTCTCTATCCGATCAAGATGCACTGAGTTGCCGCACATGTGAAGAAGAAATCCTTAATTCACGCAGGGCGATACACAAAATATGTCCGAAATGTGTCACGCGCGCCCTACCCAAAGCAGAACGCGCGCATCAATATTCTCAAATTAACCAAGATTGTTTCCGACGTTGGGTCAATCTCAGACCAATACACCCCCAAGGGAGTTGGCGGAGCTTTCGACGATTCTCACCCGCTTGATATCGCCAATTTGGCCCTTTGGATCAGCCACATAGACTGCGTGCAGGTAATCGGACTTGCCCACCATCTGCCCCTCCAGACGTCCGGCTTTTTCGTAAAGGACATTCACCTCTTTGCCGACCATGCTGTTCTGGATCTCTTTCTGCTGCTCCCCAAGCAGCGCCTGCAGACGCTGCAAACGATCATCCGCCTCAGCGGGGTCCACCAACGGGCGTTCCGCTGCCGGGGTGCCCGGACGGGTGGAGTATTTGAAGCTATAGGCTTGGCCGTATTTGACCTCTCGGATCAAATCCATCGTGTCCTGGAAATCCTCTTCGGTCTCTTCCGGGAAGCCCACAATGAAATCGCCGGACAACAGCAGATCAGGCCGCGCCGCACGAATGCGCTCAATCAGCTTGATATAGCTGTCGCGGTCATGGCTGCGGTTCATACGCTTGAGGATCTTGTTGGAGCCGGACTGCACCGGCAAGTGCAGATACGGCATCAGCTTGGAACAGGTCCCGTGCGCCTCGATCAGGTCGTCCATCATGTCGTTGGGGTGACTGGTGGTGAAGCGAATACGCTCCAGACCGTCGATCTTGTCCAACTCCCAGATCAAGCCGGCGAGCGTCATGTCGCCGCCGCCATGCGCCCCGTGATAGGCGTTCACATTCTGCCCAAGCAGAGTGATCTCCCGCACACCGCGTTCCACAAGATCGCGCGCTTCTGTGACCACACGTTCCACCGGACGGGACACCTCGGCCCCACGCGTGTAAGGCACCACACAGAAGGCACAGAACTTGTCACAGCCTTCTTGCACGGTCAGAAATGCGGTTGGCGCGCGCTTGGCTTTGGGGCGGCCTTTCAGCTTCTCAAACTTGTCTTCCTCGGGAAAATCCGTGTCCAGCGCCTTCACGCCTTCTTGCGTCTTGGCCTCCATCTCCGGCAGACGGTGATACGCCTGTGGCCCAACCACCAGATCGACCATAGGTTGCCGCCGCATGATCTCTTGACCTTCAGCCTGCGCCACGCAGCCCGCCACGCCGATCTTCAGGTCCGGCTTCTCCGCCTTCAAGCCCTTGAACCGGCCCAGCTCGGAATAGACCTTCTCGGCGGCCTTTTCGCGAATGTGACAGGTGTTGAGCAGGATCATATCCGCATCATCCGGCTTGTCCGTGGTCTCATAGCCGGCACCACCCATGGCCTCGGCCATACGTTCACTGTCATAAACGTTCATCTGGCACCCGTAGGTCTTGATGAAGAGCTTCTTTTTCTCAGCGGTGGTGTTCTCGGCCATGGGACATATCCTGCAGCGGTTTCAAGGCGCTTCCCTACAGAAAACCGGGGGCGCTTGCAATGCGATCGCTTTTAGCGGATTTTGAGCGCAACAAGGACAAAAACACGCAAAATGGGGCGCGCATGACATACGACTCGGTGGAGCAGTTTCTGCGCGATGGCAAAGCAGAACTGGCCAAAGGTCCGGTGGCTTTGATCTTCGTCGAAGATGACGTCGAAATCGAAAGCACGCTGTACCATCACCTCGACCTTGGCTTCAAAAAAGTCATCGTATTGATGCCGTCCACCTTTCCTCTGTCTGACGAATTATCCGAGCTGTGTCCCCGCATCACCATGGAAGCGCCGCGCGGGCGACGTATGATCGATGCGGTCAACAGATTCATCGAAGCGGCTCCAACCCTTTGGCTCTACTACGGCTTCAACGCAGAATACCTATTCTTCCCGTTTTGTGAGACCCGCGGCATTGGCGAAATGCTGGCCTTCCACACCGAGGAGCAGCGCGACGCGATGCTCACCTATGTGATCGACCTGTATGCACCAGACCTAGAAAAAGCACCCAACGCCGTATCCTTGGAAACCGCGCAACTGGACCGATCCGGCTATTATGCGCTCGCACGCCTTGATCCAGAGAACCACAACCACCCGAAAGAACGCCAACTGGACTTCTTTGGTGGTTTGCGTTGGCGCTATGAGGAACACATCCCGGCCAACAAACGAAAGATCGACCGGATTTCCATCTTCCGCGCCAAACCCGGCCTGCAACTGCGGGAGGACTTCACCTTTACGGATGAAGAATACAACACCTACGCCTGCCCATGGCACAACAACCTGACGGCAGCAGTTTGCTCCTTCCGGACCGCCAAAGCCTTAAAAGCGAACCCGGGCTCAACGTTCGACATTGAAGAATTCACCTGGCACAACTCTGTGCGCTTTGACTGGCATTCGCGCCAGCTTCTCGACCTCGGCCTAATGGAACCCGGTCAGTGGTTCTAAGGCGTGGCGCAACGCGCCTTTGCGCGCTCCTTGTGGTCTCAACCGCACTGACCGCCTGCGCCAAAGTGCCTTTTGACGCGCCGCGCACGCCCTCCTACGCTCTCTCCGCAGACGACTCACCAGACTCAGTCAGCCGCGCAGTCTCCGCCCAAACCGGTGCGCAATCTGCCTATTTCGAACTCACCAACGGCACCGACGCGCTCGGGGCCCGCCTGCGCATGATCGAAAGCGCACAGCACAGTATCGACATCGCCACATTCCTGATCAAACCGGACACCGCCAGTGGCATCCTCACCCACCGCTTGTTTGACGCGGCCAACCGCGGCGTGCGTGTGCGGCTCTTGGTGGATGACGTCTTCTCCACCGCCGATGACACCGACCTCGCCGTGCTCGACACGCATCCCAATATCGAAATCCGCATTTTCAATCCCAGTTCCCGCAACGCGCCCAAAGCCCTGGGGTTTCTGTGGGATTTCAAACGCGTGAACCGGCGCATGCACATCAAGACCTTTGTGGTCGACAACAACATGGCGATCATTGGCGGGCGCAACTTTGCAGATGAATATTACGAGCTCAAACCCACCGAGGTTTTTGCCGACTATGACCTCGCGGTCTTTGGTCCTGAGGCGTCCGAGATCAACCCGATCTTTGACACCTACTGGAATGACACCTACGCGGTTCCCGTAGCTAATCTGCGCGCCAAATCCGCGCCAAAGCCACCACAGATCACCCTGTCAGATTGGGCTTATGACCCCGACAGCCCCGAAGTCGCCGCCTACACCAAAGCGATCAACGCGCCCTACTTAAAAGACATCGCCAACCGAAAGGTTGCCCCATTCCGAGGCACCTCCCGCATCATCGCCGACACCCCGCAAAAGCTACGCAATCCCGATGGCAAAGGCCCGCACATTCTGGGCGAAGCCTTCTTTGCCGCCATCGGTGAGGCCACATCACAGGTCACGCTGATCAGCCCCTACTTTGTGCCCGAAGACTACGGCGCGCGCTTCTACGCCAATCTCGCCCGCTCCGGCGTGAAACTGCGGATCGTGACCAACTCTCTGGCCTCCACCAACCACGCCTATGTGCACGGCGGCTATGCCCGCCACCGCGCCGACCTTCTGGCTGCCGGTGTGGAGCTTTATGAGCTGCGCCACGACGCCATCGCAGCGCTCAACTTGACCGACATCGAAAACCCGCCGCACATCACACTGCACACCAAACTCGCCGTGATCGACGACACCTCCGTGCTCGTTGGCTCGCTCAACCTCGACCCACGCTCCATCAAAACCAACGCCGAGATCGGCCTCTTGGTCGAAAGCCCCGCATATGCGCGCAGCATCCTCGCCAACCTGGACAAAAGCCTCGCCGATTTCGCCTACAAGGTTACCGCCGAGAACACAGGCCTGCAGTGGACACACCAGCCCCAAACTGTTGCGCCCACAGCGGTCACCAAAGACCCGGATGCAGGCCTCTGGCGGCGCTTCATATCCGTGCTGCCCCAGTGGTTTGGCCTAGAAGGCCTAACTTAACTAGAAGGCTTAAGTTAAAGAGTCAGCACGTCACCAAAACAGCCCCGGTGCGCCTCCCGGCCTCCACCATCTCATGTGCCGCAGCTGCCTCTTCCAAAGCAAACACATTTGGCGCGTCCAGCCTCAAAGCGCCATCCGCAAACGCGCCATGTAGCCTTGCAATCGCCGCCTCGCGCTCCTTGAGGGGCAAAATGTAGATCAGCGAAATATCCAGCTTGAGCGCCTTGAACAGCATCGGCCCAAACGGCATCTCCGGTGCCATGTCCTTGGCAGACCCATAGGCGGCAATGGTGCCCAGTGGTTTCATCACTTCGGTCAGCAGAGGCAGGTTCGGCCCCAGCTCAACTTCCACCGCGCGATCCACACCGTCGCACACGGCCAATATATCCGCCGCCAATGTCGGGCTGGCATAATCGAACACATGTGTTGCGCCCGCTGCTTTCACGCGGTCCATATCTCGCGCCCCGCAGGTCGCGATCACCGTCGCCCCGCCCCAAGCCGCCAGTTGCACCGCAAGATATCCAACCGAGCCGCCGCCGCCGGACACCAGCACCGTTTGGCCAGCCACATCGCCACCGCCAAACACCGTCTGCGCCGCCGTCAGGCCCGGAATGCCCATCACTGCGCCGTCCTCAAGCGACACGCTGTCAGGCAAGGCCACCGCTTGCTCCGCCGGCACGGCGATGTACTCAGCGCAGGTCCCAAACGGCCGCTGCCATTGCCCATTCCAAAGCCATACGCGCTCGCCCACGCGGGCCGCGTCGACACCGTCGCCGACTGCCTCAATCACACCGGACCCATCGCTGTGCGGCACAATCATGTCAAATGGCGGTTTGGTCACGCCCGGCCGCGACCCTCTGCGCGCCTTACAGTCTGACGGGTTCACGCCGGAATAGGCCACCCGCACCAACACCTCTCCAGCCCCCGCTGTTGGCGTCGCCAACTCCTCAACCTTCAAAACATCCCGCGCCGGCCCAAAGCCCCGCCACGTTACAGCTTTCATGACACATCCTCCCTGCTCTGGGCCCATGCTGTCACAGGCCCAAATCAAGGACAATTGCTCTCAGAAAACTTTAACCCAGCGTCGCGCCTAGGTGCGGCGCAAGCGGATTACCACGTCGATCTTGGAAATCTCAGCGCCCTCAGGCGCACCGGGCAGTCGGGAAATCTCCAGCTCGTCGGCTGGCGCGTCGGTCAGCACGCGGTCGTCTTCCCAGAAGAAATGCGGATGGTCGCCGGTGTTGGTATCAAAATAGCTCTTGGCCCCATCCACCGTAATTTCCTGCATCAGGCCCGCGTCGCAAAACGCCCGCAGCGTATTGTACACCGTGGCCAAAGACACGCTGTCACCATGCTCGCGCACAGAGGCAAATAGGCTTTCCGCCGTCACGTGCCGGTCGTTTCCGTCGCCCACAAGCAATGCTGCCAGCGCCACACGTTGCCGTGTCGGGCGCAGTCCAGCCGATGCGAGCCATTGGGTGCCGTTGCGAAGTGCCTCAGTGGTCATCTGTTCAATCCTGTGCGTCAGCCGCATATTTAGCGCAAAAATGCGGCTGAGTTCAAATGAAAATGAGTCGCAAGCGCGCAGAGCCAAGCGGCCACGCCTGACACTCACCTTGCAGGGACGGGCTAGCAGGTGATAAAGCAGGCGAAAGCAACACCTAAATGACAAGGGACCACCCAGAATGGCCGACTATCCCACGAGCTTTGACAAAGACGACCTGCTGAAATGCGCCCGTGGCGAATTGTTTGGCCCCGGCAACGCGCAACTGCCTGCGCCGCCCATGCTGATGATGGACCGCATCACCGATATCTCCGCAGACCGCGGCGAGTTTGGCAAAGGCCACGTGGTCGCAGAGTTCGACATCACCCCGGACCTGTGGTTCTTTGAATGCCATTTCCCCGGCAACCCGATCATGCCAGGTTGTCTCGGCCTTGACGGTCTGTGGCAGCTCACCGGCTTCAACCTCGGCTGGCGCGGCATGCCCGGCAAAGGCATGGCGATGGGCGTGGGCGAAGTGAAGCTCAAAGGCATGGTCAAACCAGACCGCAAAATGCTGACCTACCACGTGGATTTCACCCGCATCATCGACCGTAAGCTGAAGCTCGGCGTCGCCAACGGCAAAGTCTTTGCCGACGGCGAAGAGATCTATGAAGTGAAAGACATGAAGGTTGGTCTCGCGGCGGAATAAGCTGGGCAGACGCTTTTAAGAAACAACACGAAAGCTCCCGAAGGTATCTCCGGGAGCTTTTTATTGATAGGTCGCACAGACGCGCAGGAGCACGATGAAGTCCAAGCCACCCTTACACAGTGCGCTCTGCGCACTCAGGGATGGGACAAAAACTCGATCTGAATGCTCTCAGGCAGCACCAACGCCATCAACCTAGCAAACGTATCTTTTGGGCCCATAAGCGCAATCGAGGCTTCGCCTTGTGCACGCTCTTGCCACTCATAAAGAGCGACCCAATGCCCATCGTCGTCTTTGTGCAAAGTCTGACTGACAAACCCCGGCAGCGTCTTCAAATCCGGCTCTATACCGGCAACGGCTTCTGTCATTTGGTCGTCAGTGATGCCATCCAATCCACGCCAACGTACAATCTCAACGATTGGTTCTTTAGTCATACCTTCAATCCTTCCAACACTGTGCGGCTTCATTGGCCGCTGATGCACGCTGGCTAACACGCAATTTTATCCTTCAGTACTGACAATTACTGAATTACTGTTCACCATTATGAACAGTCGCTTTTTTTCGCATATTGAAGTTTTTGTCGCCATCGCCCGTACGGGCTCGATTACCGAAGCCGCAGATCTGTTGCGGTTATCGAAATCAAACGTCAGTCAGAAGCTCGTAGAACTGGAACAAGATCTTGATCTGAAGCTGTTTCACCGCAGCACCCGAAAAGTCGGCCTCACCCAGGCAGGACAGGCGTTGTTAGAAGGCTGTTCGACGGCTGTCGACGCGGTTGCTCATGCCCGGTCTGAAATTGGAACGCCGGGACAACAAGGCCCTGAGATCACGGGTGTTGCGAGCCTCGGCGGCTCCAACATCTACCTCACCGAATATGTGCTCCCGCAATTGAAGGATTTCTTTGACCAATTCCCCAACATCCGTGTTCGAGCAATTGGCGCAGACCACCCAACAGACCGTGAAACATCAGGCATTGACCTGCGCATACGCGTTGGCGCCATCAAAGACAGCGGCGTTAAGGCGTACCCGCTAAAACCCATTGAACGCGTGATTTGCGCGGCGGCATCCGCGCCATTTTCAACCAAGAGCTATAACCATCCCAGTCAATTGGCAGGCCAGCCTGTTGTCTTACGTGAACAAGAAAACACAATCTGGTCATTCACCCAAAACGCTGAGATGTTTCAGTTCCAAACACCGCGTCCGCAAGTGCTCGCAAACTCCTACGAACTGTGCGTTCAAGCCGCGCGCATGGGCCATGGCATCGCCGTTCTGGCCCGCGACATCGTCGCAGCAGACATTGCCGAAGGGCGAATGGTTCAATTGCTGCCAAACTGGCATATTTCCCCTCTCCCCGTTTCTTTGACAGTGCCACATTCCAAGCTGGCAAAACCGCATATCAAAGCACTCACAACCTTTCTTGTTGACCGCTTGAAATAATACCCCCTGATAAACCTCAGAATTTCCACGGCAAAACACCCACCTCATACTTGACTCTTTTACTGCATTAATATCACTTGCGCGCAGATCGCGACTCTGAGCGCGACACATCCAAGGAGAGACCCATGAAAGTCAGCACACTGACACGGGGTCTTTGCTCCGCTGCCGCAGCCATGACGTTGTCCGTAACGTCCGCCACGATCGCCCTTGCAGAGACCATCACCGTCACCGACGTCGCAGGCCGCGTTGTCGAAGTTGAGAAAAACCCATCCAAAGTCGTGATCGGCGAAGGCCGCATGATCTATTCGATTGCGCTTCTGGATCGAGACAACCCGTTTGAGCGCGTCGTCGGCTGGAAAGATGACATGGTCAAATATGACCCGGACGCCTACCGCAAATACCTGGCCAAATACCCTGAGATTGCCGATCTGAAGAGCTTTGGCAGCCCCTATTCCGACGAGTGGAACCTCGAAGCGGTTGTGGCGCTTGGCACCGAAGTGGTGTTCATGAACCTAGGCAACCTACTCAAGGCGCAGGAAAGCGGCATCATCGAAAAGCTGGATGAGGCGGGCGTGGCCACGGTCTTTGTCGACTTCCGCCAGAACCCAACCGAGAACACCGTGCCCAGCATTCAACTGATGGGGCGTATATTTGACAGACGCGATCAGGCGGATGAATTCGGCGACTTCTACCAGCGCCAGATGAAACAGATCTACGCCCGCGTGGCGCAGATCCCGGCGGAAGACCGCCCCATTGTCTTCATCGAAAATGCTGCAGGCTATAACCCGAACAAATGCTGCAACACCTATGGCGCGGCAAACCTCGGCCGCCTGGTCGATCTGGCCGGTGGCCGCAACTGGGGCTCCATGAAGTTCCCAGGCTTCAAAACCAGCGTCAGCCTTGAGGCGATCTTTGCCGATGATCCGGAAATCATCATCGGCACCGGTGCCAACTGGTCTGAGGCCAACCCGGCCACCACCGCTGTTCTGTTTGGCTACGAAGCAGAGCCCGCCGCAGTACAAGAACGCCTTGCGGGTCTCGCCTCACGTGAAGGTTGGGGCGAACTGTCGGCGGTGAAAAACGGCCGATTCCACTCGGTTTACCATCAGTTCTACAACAGCCCGTACCACTTCGTCGCCATGCAGGCTTTTGCCAAATGGATGCACCCGGAGCTGTTTGAGGACGTAGACCCAGAAGCCTCCATGAAGGAACTACACGATAGGTTCCTTCCGATTGACTACTCCGGCGTGTTCTGGGGCAGTCTGAAGGTTGGCGGCTGATCCCCCGCGCCAACGCCCGGCTCCGCTCTGTGCGGGGCCGGACACTGTATCTTTCCCTCCTCGGAGACCTCCCCCGTGACCCTCGAAGTTGATCCCGCGGCCATCCGGCACGACTATGTCGCCCGCGTGTCCCGCCGCTATGGCGTCATCGCCGCTGTCTTTGGCCTTCTGTGCCTGAGCTTTCTTTTGGACATCACCACCGGCCCCGGCGGCTATAGCCTGTCCACCATCGCCGAGGTGCTGGTGGACCCAATGTCCCACGGCGCCCGGTTAAAAGTCATTGTCTGGGACTACCGCCTGCCCGTCGCCGTCACGGCTGTCCTTGTTGGCGCACTTCTCGCCGTGGCCGGTGCACAGATGCAGACCATCCTGAACAACCCGCTGGCCGAACCGTTCACGCTTGGCGTCTCCGCCGCCGCGAGCTTCGGCGCCTCGCTCGCCATCGTTCTTGGTTTCAGCGTCATCCCCGCCGTTGGCCCCTTGCTGGTCACTGTAAACGCCTTTGTCTTCGCGCTCTGCACCTGTGGTTTCATCCTGCTCGCCACCCGCCTCAAAGGCGTGGGATCTGAAACCATGATCCTCTTTGGCATCGCGATCTTCTTCACCTTCTCCGCCTTGCTGGCGCTGATGCAATACATGGCATCCGAGGATCAAATCGCCCGCATTGTCTTCTGGATGATGGGCTCCCTCAGCCGCGCCAGCTGGGAAAAGATCGGCCTCGGCACCATCCTATTGTGCTTCGCCATCCCCTTCAGCCTCTACCGCACCTGGCCGATGACCGCCTTGCGCATGGGCGAAGCCACCGCGCAAAGCATGGGCGTCGATGTTGGCCGCCTGCGTGTGGAAATGTTGATCTGCATCTCGCTCCTTGCCGCCACCGCCGTGTCCTTTGTTGGCACCGTCGGCTTTGTTGGCCTCGTTGGCCCACACATCGCCCGCATGCTGGTCGGCGAAGACCAGCGCTACTTCGTGCCGCTGTCGGCCATGGTTGGCGCGCTGGTTCTGTCCCTTACCTCCCTGATCTCCAAAACCATCACCCCGGGCATCATCTACCCCATCGGCATCATCACTTCCCTGATTGGCGTGCCGATCTTCATCTCCATCATCCTCAGCTCACGACGGGAGCGCCTGCAATGACCCTGACCATCGACAACCTGTCCGCAGGCTATGGCCGCACCAATGTGCTGCAAGACGTCACCGTCAAAGATATCCCCCCCGGCGCCTTTGTGGGCCTCATCGGCCCAAACGCCGCAGGAAAATCCACCTTGTTCAAAACCATCGCCGGGCTGATCACCCCCAACAAAGGCGCGCTGACCATTGCCGGCGAGGACGTCACCCATTTGGGGCGCAAAGACCGCGCCAAACGGGTGGCTTACATGCCGCAAGCCTATGGCTGCAACGCGCTTCTGTCAGTGTTTGAAAGCGTGCTGCTTGCGCTCAAACAAACAACTGGATGGCGCGTGAACGACGAAAACCTCGACCGCGTGTCTGACACGTTACACGCCCTCGGCCTGTCCCACCTTGCCAATCGTGGCGTGGCCGATCTCAGCGGCGGACAGGCGCAAATGGTGGCGGTGGCCCAAACCATCGTGCGTGCGCCCGATGTGATCCTGCTCGATGAACCCACCAGCGCGCTGGACCTCCACCACCAGCTCTCGATCTTGACCTCCATCCGCAATGAGATGGACCGCAAAAAACCGGTGGTCATGGCCGCCCTGCACGATTTGAACCTCGCCGCCAAATTCTGCGACCGCCTCGTGCTCCTACGCAACGGCGCCATTCTGGCCGATGGCAAGCCCGAGCACATCCTCGCCCTGCCCCAGATCGAAGACACCTACCGCGTGCTCACAGACCTAGAGCGCACCCAGCGCAATGTGCTCTATGTGGATGCAAGGCTGGCGTGAGTGATTTCCAGCCATAGCCAAATCAGAGATTTGGCAGCGTCCGAACGAGAAAGCCCGTGCTCTTTTAGCAACTGATTTTTCCGTGCTGCGACACGTCATAGCTTTTTGCCTCGCAATCCAGGCGAATACCCCACAACAATACACTCTACCTTAAAGAGATTTAGTTCACTGAGTATCTTAATGCGCAGCCTTATTGCCTCCCTTGCTTTCGCCTCTCTCGCAGCAGCTTGTAGCGAAGCGCCATCAAGCAAACCCTCCAACAAGGCGTGGGTCATGCCCAGTCGATCTGAGTCAGTGGCGCTTTTTGAGTCCTGTAACGGCGCAATCCTATGCTATTTCCCTAAATCACTTGAAAAAATTGGTGATTTGAATACCGGCCGCAAGATGGGCGGGGGTGCGGTTCTTCGAGATATCAAAGCAAAAGGAAGTCAAACCATTGTCAGATGGGATGTTCCTCAAGACATGACGAAAGACTTGGACAAATATGGTTTTCCAATCGGCAAGCAAGGCTACGAGGCCTATCTGAAAGAGCACCTCAAAAACAATTATTGTGGCGACCGGAACAGCCGCGCCTATTTTGCAGCGGGGGGGCAGATCATTCTCGAAACCTATCTCCCGTCCGGCGAACGCTTCACGCGGAGTGTGGCGAACTCTTGCTGACCGAAAACTCGCAGGGGCAACTGTCACCCCACCTTGCGCCGCCCCCCCTTCATCCCCTACATAGTGCCCAGCAAACTATGGGAGAGCGCACATGCGTCGCGTCGTCGTTACCGGACTGGGTATCGTATCCTCGATTGGCAACAATGCCGAAGAAGTCACCGCCTCGCTGAAAGCGGGCAAATCCGGCATTTCCGCCAGTTCTGAAATGGCCGAGCACGGCTTCCGCAGCCAGATCGCCGGTCATCTCGACATCGATATCAAAGAACACGTCGACAAACGCACCCTGCGCTTTATGGGCGGGGGTGCGGCCTACGCCCATATCGCCATGCAGCAGGCCATCGCCGACGCTGGCCTTTCCGAAGATCAGGTTGTGAACGAGCGCACCGGCCTTGTGGCGGGCTCTGGCGGCCCGTCCACCTCTGCGATGCTGACCGCGCACCAGACGGTTGCAAAAACCGGCGCGACCAAGCGCATTGGGCCATTTGCGGTGCCAAAATGCATGAGCTCGACGATTTCCGCCAACCTGGCGACCGCCTTTAAAATCAAAGGCATCAACTACTCGATCACCTCCGCTTGTTCCACCTCGCTACACTGTATCGGCAACGCCGCAGAGCAGATCATGATGGGCAAACAGGACGTGATGTTCGCGGGCGGCGGCGAAGAACTCGACTGGACGCTCTCTTGCCTGTTTGACGCCATGGGCGCGATGAGCAGCAAATACAACGACACCCCGGAAAAAGCCTCCCGCGCCTTTGACGCGGACCGCGACGGCTTTGTGATTTCCGGCGGCGGCGGCATTGTGGTTCTCGAAGACCTCGAGCACGCCCTCGCGCGCGGTGCCAAAATCTACGCCGAGGTCACCGGCTTTGCCGCAACCTCCGACGGCCACGACATGGTGGCACCTTCCGGTGAAGGCGGCGAGCGCGCCATGCGTCTGGCCGTGGCCACCCTGCCTGAAGACCGCAAGGTCAGCTACATCAACGCCCACGGCACCTCCACACCCGTTGGCGATGTTGGCGAAGTAGAGGCCGTGCGCCGTGTCTTCGGCGAAGGCACCACACCGCCAATCTCTTCGACCAAATCCATGACCGGCCACGCTCAGGGCGCGGCGGGCGCATTGGAAGCGATCTTCTGCCTGCTGATGCTGGATGGCGACTTCATCACGCCATCGATCAACGTGGAAACTCTGGACCCGGCAATCAACCCGGGCGAAGTGGCCACTGATCTGGTGGAAAACGCCGGTCTGGACACAGTGATGACCAACAGCTTCGGCTTTGGTGGCACCAACGGCTCGATGCTGCTGTCCAAATATCGCGGCTAAGCACAGCCTCGAATTACAAGCTTTCAGAAATGCCCCTCGCGGGGCATTTCGCATTTCTGGTTTCAGGCCTGAACCGCATTCAGCTCCGCACCAATGGCCTCCAAAATCTCCGCCGCACCACCAGACCGCACCCGCGCCACGCCGGTGCCCGCCCACTGCGCGCCAAAGCCTGTCTCGCCCGCTGATTTTGCCGCGGCATTGAGCGCTTTGCCCGCATCATAAGTCACCGGATAATCCGGCACCTTGGCGTGCAAACCCTGCCCCAGCTTCACAAAATCATTCCGCATACAGCGCGCCGCGCGCCCTGAAATGGATGTGGTCAGCACCGGCGGCCCCTGCTCCGGGTCCCGCAATGCCGCGCGATACGCCGCGTCCGCTGCCGACTCCGTACAATCCAGAAACGCCGTACCCAGCTGTGCCGCCGCAGCCCCCCGCGCCAAGGCCCGCGCCACATCCGCGCCATCCATCAAACCGCCTGCCGCAATCACCGGCAGCTCACAAGCCGCCACAAGCTGCTCCACCAATGCCAGAGTCGGCAGCGCCTCGTCCTCTGCATACGGATCAAACGCACCGCGATGACCGCCCGCTTCAATACCCTGCGCCACAATCGCATCGACACCTGCCGCCTGACAGGCCCGCGCCTCCGCCACATTGGTGGCACTGGCAATCACCAGATTGCCCGCGGCCTGCAACTCCGCAATCCACGTCTTCTCCGGCAGGCCAAAATGCAGGCTCACCACCCCCGGCGCTTCCTCAATCAGCATGTCACACATCGCGCGATCCACTACAAAGCTGGTGTAAATCTCATGCAACGCCTCTGGCGGCTTGGCGCCAAACCGCGCAAACGTTGGTGCCAGCGCGGCCAGCCAATCCGCTTCTACGTCGGCATCCCGCAGTGCAGGCGCGTGGCAAAACACATTGGCATTGATCGGACGATCCGTCAGCGCCCGCGCCGCCCGGATCATCTCCCGCGCGCCCTCCACGCCCGCCGCCCCAAGGCCCAGCGCCCCCAGACCACCGGCATTGCTCACTGCCGCGGCCATCTGTGATGTCGACACCCCCGCCATCGGCGCTTGCAACAGCGGCCATCTGAGTCGCAAAACTGCACATAAATCCATGAAAATGGCCTCCCACCACGCAGGCTAACGCGGCTTTGGCAAAAGAAAAGCGCCGAAAAATACGCATCAGACACATTTTTTTGCCGGTGATTGATGGCAGACGCGCAAAATACGTAAATTAAATCAAAATGCTAAGAGCGCACGGCCTGTAGCCGCTTAAAAAATAGCCGCATCCTGCTCAAAATTACCTCTTTGAGATCATGCACCGCCCCCCTATAGAGCGCGCAATCAACCCCCAACACAACCTTTGGACTTCGCACTATGCACTTCGTCGCTCTCTTGATCGCCGGTCTAGGCGTATTGCTTCTGGTCTATCTCTCCAGCGTCTCAACTGCTGCGAAGCCACGCCTGAACCGCGCGGAGCCGCTGCTTGTTGTTGTGAGTTTGGTTGCGATCTTCTGGGCGTTGCAAACCACCGTGTCTGGCAGCGCGCAGCCCACCATTCAAAGCCCCTCCAAATCAATGTTGCATGATCTCTATTTTGAGAAGCATTGCGCAAACCATCTGGGCGGCTCTGTGTCCTATACAAATGGGTTTGCCTACTGCAAACGCGACGATCTGATCGTGGACACATTTGTCAAAACAAAATAGCCCCCCTCATGCAGCGCGTGAAAAAGCGCGCAACGCGGCGCCAATGACTCCCACAATTTTTCAGACGCCAGTACATCAGTCGCAACCAATTCTGGCCGCGCCTGGGCGCGAGTAAGCCGCAATCCTCACAAAACAGTAGGTTTTACTCAGCACGCACATCATGACGGAAAGGGCGCCTTTTGATTATATGTCAGATACTTATGAAAGCTCCACCGCAGACACTCACGCAAAACTTGTATGATCATTTAAAAAACATTTTGGACAATCAACAAACCTGTGCAATACCGAGTTATCCATACGGTTCCTGCATCTTTGGACGGGCGCGCCCATGCCGATCATATCACTCTTTCTTGCCACGTTTGGCGTGTCCTTATTGGTCTTACTGGCGACCAATTCCTTTGGTGATCGGCCCGGTCTAAAACGCTTGGAGCCAATGTTGGCCGTGATCAGCCTGATGTTTGTGTTTTCCGCCTTGCTGGCGGCCACCTCCAACGAGGCCACCATTACCCCAGCACTTGCAGCCTCATCTTACGCGCCAACCACCGGACTTGATTGAGATTGCCGCATCAAACTCAAGCCCAGCTAGCTTTGCTAGGGCCGGTCTGGCTCTGTGCTCAAATCTCAGACCTGCGACAACAAGAAAGCTCACCGCAACGCGGTGAGCCAATAAGTCCCTTAAAGAACCGAAAGATCAGTTGATCGACACCAGCTCAATCGCAAAGGTCAGGTCCTTGCCCGCCAGCATGTGGTTCGCGTCCAGCTTCACCA
This sequence comes from Paracoccaceae bacterium, assembly GCA_014872815.1. GTDB lineage: Bacteria > Pseudomonadota > Alphaproteobacteria > Rhodobacterales > Rhodobacteraceae > Shimia. Next base: position 22,233 of record WKFK01000013.1, on the reverse strand, counting down.
CTTCCTCGGTGATCTCCACAACGGTCACAGGCACGACCTGACCGGTTGGGGATTGCATCTGCAGCTGGAGACCAATTTCCAGCGGGATCTCTGCCGGGATCTGCTCCCGTGGCACATCCTGAATGGCTTCCTCATGACGTGGGCCATAGGCCTGATCCGCAGGGATCTCCGCCACTTTTTTCTCACCCACGCTCATGCCGTCCACGGCGGTGTCAAAGCCTGGGATCACCTGACCACTGCCCAGAGTGAACTCCAGCGGGTCCCGCCCCTCAGAGCTGTCAAAAACAGAGCCATCGCTCAAGGTGCCAGTGTAGTGGATGCGGACGGTGTCGCCCGATTTTGCTGCGGTCATAAAATGTCCCATCTGTCAGCTTGCCCCGGCCCTTCCGGCCGGCTTGAAGCGCGCACCCTATCGCCCTCACGTCTATTTGTAAAACAGACCTTTTCGCCCCGCACCAAACCTGCCACTCTGCCCGCGACACGGGAGGACACCATGGCCATCACCACCTGCATTTTTGACGCCTACGGCACGCTGTTTGACGTCGCCGCCGCAGCCCGCGAAGCCGCCGCAGAGCCGGGCCGCGAAGCTTTTGCAAAACACTGGCAGAAGGTTGCCAACGATTGGCGCCTGAAACAGCTGCAATACACCTGGCTGCGCGCCGTAGCAGGTGCCCACACCGACTTCTGGGAGGTCACCCAAAACGGCCTCGACTGGGCGCTGGAAGCCTCCGGCCTGCAAGGTGACCCAGACTTGCGCGAACGCCTTCTGGCGCTCTACTGGGAGCTCTCCGCCTACCCTGAAGTGCCGGACATGCTCGCCAAACTCAAGGCGGCTGGCATGAACACCGCGATCTTGTCCAACGGCTCGCCCGACATGCTCACCGGCGCGGTGGACTCCGCAGGCGTACAAGAATTCCTCGATGATGTGCTCAGCGTCGAAGACGTGCAGATCTTCAAACCCGCCGCTGTGGTCTATGACCTTGTTGGCAAACGTTTCAACTGCGCCAAAGACGAAGTCCTGTTTGTCTCCTCCAACGGTTGGGACGCGGGTTGCGCCACCGGCTACGGCTTCACCACGGCCTGGGTGAACCGCGCGGGTGAGCCCGTCGACCGTCTGCCGTGGACACCCCATCACATCCTGTCTGACCTCACCAGCATTCCCGATCTCACGAGTTCCTGATGTCCCATTTCACCACCTCTGACGGCCTGTCGCTCTATTTTGACGACACCGGCGGGCCCGGCCCGATTGTGCTCTGCCTCTCCGGCCTGACCCGCAACGCCAGTGATTTTGACTATGTGCGTCCGCACCTGAAAGACGCCCGTGTGATCCGCATGGACTATCGCGGACGCGGCCAATCGGACTGGGCCGAAGACTTCGCCGCCTACAATCTGGTACGCGAAGCCCAAGACGCGCTTGAGCTGCTCGACCATCTGGACATCGATAAAACTGCCATCCTTGGCACCTCGCGTGGCGGCCTCATCGCACTCACGCTGATGGAAATGGCGCCAGACCGCCTCACTGGTGTCTGTTTCAACGACGTGGGACCAGTGATCGAAACCGACGGTCTCGAAGTCATCCTTGTCTTCATCGGCCGCAAGCCAGTCTGGACCACCCGCACCGAAGCCGCCGAAGCTCTCGCCACCCGCCTGCCCGGCTTTCACAATGTCCCCGTCAGGCGTTGGGAAGAAGAGGCCGCGCACCACTTTGTCGAAACTGACGATGGCCTCAACATCAACTACGACCCGAAACTGCGCAACGCCGTGCTGGCCGAGTTCGATCCCAAAGCCCCCGCAGGTGACCTATGGCTTCAGTTTGACAAGCTCAGTGGCCGCCCCCTCGCCGTCTTGCGTGGTGAGAACTCCGACATTCTGAGCCAAGAGACCTACACCGAAATGCAGTCCCGCGCGCCCATGCTGGCCTCCGAAGTAAAAGACCGCGCCCACGTGCCTTTCTTGGACGAACCGGAATGTCTGGACGTCCTGCACCAATGGATCGCCCAACTGCCCAACGGAGAGCCCGCATGAACATCGACATGATCCGCGCCGCAGCCACACGCATCAAAGGCCACGCCCGCGTTACGCCCATGCTGACCTCGCCGTTTCTGGATGACATCGCTGGCCGCCGCGTGCTGGTGAAAGCCGAAAACCTGCAACACACCGGGTCTTTCAAGTTTCGCGGCGGTTGGTCTGCGGTCTCTGCTATGGACGAAGCCACCCGCAAACGCGGTGTGATCGCCTTCTCTTCCGGCAATCACGCCCAAGGCGTGGCTGCTGCCGCCACTGCCCACGGCGCGCCCTCGGTGATCATCATGCCGCAAAACGCTCCGAAGCTGAAAATCGACAACACCCGCGCCTTGGGCGCCGAAGTGGTGCTTTATGACCGCGCCGGTGGCGAAAGCCGCGAAGAGGTGGGCAACAAGATCGCCGAAGAGCGCGGCCTGACCCTGATCCGCCCTTATGACGAGCCACAGGTGATTGCCGGACAAGGCACCGTGGGGCTGGAAATCGCCACCCAAGCCGCAGAACTTGGCGTGACCTCAGGCGACGTGATTGCGTGCTGTGGCGGCGGAGGGCTGACTGCAGGCATCGCCCTGGCCTTGGAGGCCGAAGCCCCCAACCTGCGCGCGCGCCTATCGGAACCCGAGGGTTTTGACGACACCGCCCGCTCTTTGGAAACCGGCAGCATCCAGCGCAATGCCAGTGAAACCGGCTCCATCTGCGACGCCATAATCACGCCCCAGCCCGGCGATCTCACCTTCCCGATCCTGCAACGTCTGGTTGGCCCCGGCTTTGTTGTAAGTGAAGACGAGGTGCTGCAGGCCATGTCCCTCGCCTTCAAACGCCTGAAAATCGTCGCCGAACCCGGCGGCGCATGCGCCTTGGCCGCCGCGCTGTTTCATGGCGATAAAATCGAAGGCGACGCAGTGGTTGCGGTCTGCACCGGCGGCAATGTCGACGCCGATGTCTTTGCCGATGCGCTTAAAAGGTTTCCCTAACAAAAGGATCACGCCCGACACCGAAGGGCGGCTCTCAATATGACACCTCAATGCCCCACTCACACCGCCACACGCTGTGGCCTCCGTTGCAACATCGCGCCCGCCCTTGGGGGGCGGGGTCGGGCGCGATCCGAGACGCGCCGCGCCTCGGTTTCTGTGCTTTAGGCAAATGTTATGACCAATTTCTCCATCGCCTCTTTCAACGTGAAAAACCTGATCGGCCCGGATCAGGAATACTACACCTTCCAATCCTACACGCCTGAAGAACACGCCTGGAAAGAGGACTGGACCGCCTCCCAGCTCTTCTCCATGGACGCCGACATCGTCTGTTTCCAAGAGATCTTTGACGAACCCTCCCTGCGCGCCGTCGTGGCCGAGGCCGACCGCATCGGCGCAGAGTCCAACGCCGCGGTGATCCCGGACAAATCCAAGCGCTATCACCGCAAAGCCATCTTCCGCAAACTGGGCTACACGCCCTATGGCGACGGCGGCTTGTTTGTCGCGCCCAACGTGAACGACACCGGCGAGCCGGGCAAACGCCGCCCCGGTGTCGCGATCCTGTCGCGCTACGGCTTTGCCGAGCCCCCCGAGATCATCCAAGACCTCGACACCCCCGTCGAAATCCCCTTCCAGGGCCTCGATGGCGCCGACAGCGGCGCCTTTGTCTTGCGTCGCACCTCCCGCCCAATCCTGAAGGCGCGCATCCCTGTGGACGATCAGGTCATCACCGTCTTCAACTGCCACCTCAAATCCAAACTGGGCGAGTTCCCCCGCGACGCTGATGGCAACGCCTCTGAGGCCGACCTCACCAACTACGACCCACTGGGCCGCGCCATGGGCGCCATGCGCGCTGCCCTGCGCCGCATGGCCGAAGCCTGGGTCCTGCGCCGCGCCATTGTCGAAGAGCTGAACCAAGGCCGCCCGGTCATGGTGCTGGGCGATTTCAACGACGGCGAACATGCGGTCAGTTCCGAAATCATCTCTGGCGAGGTGCCCTTCCGCAACTACAGCTGGATGCTGCGCCACGACGCCAAACACGCCAACGACCGCTATACCCGAAAAGAAAACGACGCCATCCAAGAGGCCGTCACCTCTGTTCGCCTAACCTCAGCCGAAGCCTTGTTCACCCGCAAATCTCTGCGCGACATGGTCTACACCACCGCCTTTGGAGGGGTTTACGAAAGCATCGATCAAATCTATCTCAGCCAACACTTCCACCCGGACAATCCGGACCGCCTCGGCGACATGGAATACTTCAGCGTGTTCAACGACCATCTCACCGATGGCAGCCACGCCGAAGCGCCCTATAACAAACTCGCCTCTGACCACGGGCAAATCATGGCCCACATGCGCCTCAAAACCGACGACCAAGACTGACCATGCCAACCGCCACGATCAACCAAATCAACATCCACTACCGCGACGAGGGCGACCCCAGCGGCGCGCCGGTGCTGTTCATCAACTCGCTTGGCACCACGCTGCACCTCTGGGACCCGATCCTGACGCATCTGCCCGACGGCCTGCGCATCATCCGCTATGACATGCGCGGTCATGGCGAAACAGAAGTGCCGCCCGCGCCCTATGCCATGGGGACATTGGTGAAAGACGCCGAGGCCCTGCTGGAGCATCTCAATGTCAAAGACGCGTTGGTGGTGGGCCTGTCGATTGGCGGCATGGTGGCGCAGGGCCTTGCCGTGAAACGCCTTGATCTGGTGCGCGCCATGGTGCTGTCCAACACAGCCGCCAAAATCGGCTCCCCCAAAGTGTGGCAGGACCGCATCGATATGGTCACCTCCAAGGGCCTGCCCGCCATGTCCGCTGACATCATGCTGCGCTGGTTTTCGCGGGATTTCCAAACCCGACCAGAGCTGGCCCACTGGAAAGCCATGCTGGAAAGCACTCCAACCGAGGGCTACGCGGGCTGCTGTGCAGCCATCCAAGGCACCGACTTTTACACGCCCACCTCCGGTCTGCGCCTACCAACACTGGGCATCGCCGGATCCGAAGACGGCGCCACGCCCCCCGATCTGGTGCGCGAAACCGTTGAGCTGATCCCCGGCGCACGTTTGGAACTCCTGCGCCGCACCGGCCACCTGCCCTGCGTGGAAAAGCCAGAGGACTACGCCGCGCTGCTCACAACCTTCATGAAAGAAACCGGCCATGTCTGATATCCTTCTCGTGCATGGCACCAGCCACGGCGCCTGGTGCTTCCGCGACCTGATCCCCGCGCTTGAGGCCCTCGGCCACACCGCCCGCGCCATCGACATGCCGTCCCACGGCAACGACACCACCCCCGTGGCAGACGTCACACTGGACAGCTGCGCACAGTCGATCATCGATGCACTTGGCGAAGACACCGTAGTCCTGGGCCACAGCTGGGGCGGCTTCCCGATCACCCGCGCCGCCGACATGGCGCATGAAACTGGCCAAAGTAAAATCGCCCGCCTGATCTACCTTTGCGCCTACGCCCCATGGGATGTTTACTCACTGGCCGAAATGCGCCGCGCCGCCCCGCGCCAACCGCTGATGAAAGCCGTGGTGAAATCCGCTGACGGCCTCAGCTACACGATCGATCCCGCCCAAGTGCGCGACGCCTTTTATCACGACTGCCCCGAAGGCACCGCAGACTACGCACTGGCAAACCTAACACCGCAATCCATCGCGGCCCAAGAGACCAAAATCACGCTGGGGGACGGCCACCGTCTCACGCCCCGCAGCTACATCCGCTGCACCGATGACCAAACCATCCCGCCAGAGTTTCAGGTCACCATGACCAAGGACTGGCCCGCATCAGACGTCTTTGAGATGCCCACCAGTCACTCTCCTTTCTTTGCCGATCCCGCTGGCCTCGCCGCCCTGATCGATCACATCCTGAAAGACTGACGACAGAAAGATCGCGCCTATGACCGCCTCTGTTTTTGACAGCCCGATGTTCACCAAGCTCTATTCGGTGGGCGAAGCAGGCCGCCTGTTCACCCACAGCGCCGAAATCCGCGCCGCGTTGCTGGTGCTGGGTACGCTGGCCAAGGTGCAGACTGAACGCGGCGAGATCCCCGAAGACAGCGCCTTTTTCATCCATCGCAGCGCGATGGAGGTGCAGATCGATCCGGCGGGTCTGGCCGATGGCGTCGCCAAGGATGGCAGCTACATACCCGCTTTGGTCGCCGCCTTTGACAAAGCGATGGAAGCGCCGGAACACAGCAAATACATCCTGCACGACGCCCATCCGCAAGACGTGGCCGACACCGCGCTGATGCTGCGCCTGCGTCAGCTTCTCGCGCAGGCTGACACCGCACTCAAAACCCTGCCCGACAGCGACAGCCGCGCCGCCTTGTTGGCGGACCTGCCAATGATCCGCGAAACCTCTCTGCGGGTGGCCTTCACGGAGGCACCGGAGATTGGCACCGCCATCGGCGAGGCGCTCAAACTTGGCGCGCCCCAAGACGCCCGCGCCGCCATTCGCACCATTGCCAACTGGCTGACACAGGCAGGCGGCACGGCGGCAGACGCCGCCCTGTCGTCCCCCGCGGCCACCGCCCTTTCTGCTCAACTTCATGGCTTGAACACCTTGTTTCAGGACACGTCGGATGCGGCCAGCGAGCCCCTCTACCTGCCGCAAATCGCCCTCAGCAGCCTGTCATTGCTGCAAAAGGCCACAGCGTCATAACTCCGCATTGTGGTCGGCACCAACCTGTTGTCCTTGGACCGCTGTGCCAGCCATCGCCACGCGCCCGACTAGCCGCTTCGGAATTCTGTTGACCCGCAAGAGTAATCAGTTGACCGAGCGACACTTTCCTGCCCAAATTCAACCATAGAGTTAAAGTCATTATGATGCGCAACCGCTTACCAATTTTTGTGATTCTGGCCACGGTGATGATCGATGCCATGGGCATTGGCCTGATCATCCCGGTTATGCCCGACCTTATCCAAGAAGTGACCGGCGGCGACCTTGGCGCCGCGGCCATTTGGGGCGGCATTCTCTCCACTGTCTTTGCCTTTATGCAGTTCCTTTGTGGACCCCTGCTGGGCAACCTGTCCGACCGGTATGGCCGCCGTCCTGTGCTGCTCGTATCCCTTGCTGTGATGTCAGCCGACTACGTGATCATGGCCGTGGCGCACAACATCTGGATTTTGGTGATTGGGCGCATCGTGGCAGGCATCACCGCCGCCACCTACGCCACCGCCATGGCCTATATGGCGGACATGTCCGACGCCAAAGAAAAGGCCAAAGCCTTTGGCATGATCGGCGCCGCCATGGGGGTGGGCTTTGTCTTTGGACCCGCCCTGGGCGGCTTCATGGGCCAATTTGGCACCCGAGCACCCTTCTGGGCCGCCGCTCTGCTGGCGGGCGGCAACGCGCTTTTGGGCTGGATGGTGCTCAAAGAAACCGTGACAGATGCCAACCGCCGTGCCTTTGAGTGGCGCCGCGCCAATCCGTTGGGCGCGCTGCAAGCGCTTGGCAAACTGCCTGCTATGACCAAACTGCTGGTCGTGTTCTTCTTCTATCAAATTGCAGCGGCCGTTTACCCCGCAATCTGGCCCTATTTCGTCATAGAACGCTTTGGCTGGGAAGAGGCCATGATTGGCATCAGCCTCACCGCATACTGCCTCGCCTTTGCCATTGTGCAGGCGACCCTGATTGGCCCCACCACAAAATGGTTTGGCAACCGCCGCACCGTGGTGATTGGCCTCAGCTTGGAGGTTGTCGCCCTAATCTACCTCTCGGTGATCTCCAACGGGGCGCTGCTCTTCCTCGGCATCCTGATTGGCGCCCTGTCCTCTGTGGGTCTGCCCGCGCTGCAAAGCATCATGTCCCGCCGTGTGTCTGATGACGCGCAAGGCGAACTGCAAGGCATCTCCGCCTCCCTTACGTCGCTGGCCCATATCGTCGCGCCGTTGATGATGACGCAAACCTTTGCCCATTTTTCCGACGAACACGCGATCCTCTACTTGCCCGGTGCCCCCTTTGCGCTCGCCGCTGCCCTTTTGATGATCGCAATCGCGGTTTTTGCAAAGTCACGTCGCGCCACTTAGGCAAAAAACGACACCCTGTGTCTGGATTGAACCGCCGGTACGCGCCTAAGCTGGGCCAAACTGGACGCTAAAAATCAAGACACAGGGAACACTCCATGAGCACCATCAAAGCCGCCGTCTGCCATGAATTTGGCCAGCCCCTTGTTGTTGAGGACGTCACCCTGCGCGCGCCGCACATGGGCGAGATCGAAGTCAAACTCGCCGCCGTTGCCATTTGCCACTCTGACATTTCTTTTGCGGACGGTGCCTGGGGCGGCAGCCTGCCCGCGGTCTACGGCCACGAAGCCGCCGGTCACATCACCTCTGTGGGTGACGGCGTGGTTGGCCTGGCCGAAGGCGACCCAGTTGTGGTCACCCTGATCCGCGCCTGCGGCACCTGCCCAACCTGCTCCGAAGGCAAGCCCGTCATTTGCGGCACGCCGTATGATGGCGACAAAGGCCCACTGACCACTGTGGACGGCGGCAAGCTGCACCAGGCCATGGCCTGCGGTGCCTTTGCCGAAAAGGTCGTGGTGGACCAATCCCAAGTGGTGAAAATCACGGACGACATCCCAATGGAAGCCGCCAGCCTGATCGCTTGCGGCGTCATCACCGGCGTTGGTGCCGTGGTGAACTCCGCGCACATCCGCGCCGGTCAGGACGTGGTGGTCATCGGCGCCGGCGGGGTTGGCCTCAACGCCATCCAGGGCGCGCGCATCGCCGGAGCCCGTCGCATCGTCGCTGTGGACATGAGCGAAGAGAAGCTTGAAATCGCCAAAGAATTTGGTGCCACCGATGGCGTGCTGGCCACCGACAAGAAACCCTTTGTAAAGGCCATGCGCGCCATGGGCCGCGGCGCGGACGCGGTGATCGTCACCGTCGGCGCCATCCCCGCCTATGACGACGCGCCGCGTTACCTCGCGCCGGGTGGCAAGGTCATTATGGTCGGCATGCCGCATTCCGGGGCAAAGTCCACCTACGAGCCTGTCATCCTCGCCGCCATCGGCCAAGGCATGCAAGGCTCCAAAATGGGTGACGTTGTGATCAAACGCGACATCCCGTGGATGGTCGACCTTTACCAACAAGGCCGCCTGAAACTCGACGAGCTGATCTCCGGCCGCTGGACGCTGGACCAAATCAACGAGGCCATCGCCGACACCAAAACCGGTAGCGCAAAGCGCAATGTGATTGTATTTGACGGCTAACGTCCCAATCGCATCTGGAGGCCCCCGTGCTCAAGTTTGTCACCGAGCTGTTCAAACCCAACGCCCCCAGGGCGCCGCTACCCATCACGTCGGAAACTTCGATGAACTTCGACAGCCGCGAAGTGGCGCCTTTCCTCACGCAATTGGCCAACAACCACCGCTTTGCCTTCCCCGAGGACATTGCCAAGGCCATTGGCGACACCGTGGGTGACATCCCTGTTGAAGACACAAAGCGCTGGAAGATCACCGCGGACTTTGACGGTCAGCCCATCTTGTTGGAGATCGAAGCCTTCATGGATGACGCCGACGCTGTGGATCTGACCTTCCATAGCGCGCAGATTGTGGTGACGGAGATCGAGCGCGAACTCGAAGCCTTCGCCGACGCCATCAGCCCTTAACGACACCGCGCCGCCGTCTCAAGACACAGCTTGACGCTGTAAGGCGGCATGATGTCGGACGATGAAGCCGCCACCAGGGGAGCCGGCCCATCCGCCCCCCCTATTCAGGTCCGTTATCTGAGTGAGACCTGACACGCCCTGAGAAGGGTACGCCGGGCGTCTGGCGTTTTACGTCCATAGTGCTGCGCATTGAGGCCCCACGTCTTAACATGTCTTCAGATTAACACATGCAACGGAAAAATACGCACCACCGCGAAACAGTCGTGATACCGACGTAATACCGACGTTGATTTTGCCCTCAAAAGGCCCCTTACTTCACCGTGCGATGCCTTAAGGAGACCCGCGATGAAACTCACCGATCTGGATATCATCGTCACCGCGCCCCCCGCGCCCGGTTGGGGCGGGCGCTACTGGATTTTGGTGAAACTTCAAACCGATACCGGCATCACCGGCTGGGGCGAATGCTACGCCTCCTCCGTGGGTCCCGACGCCATGGAAGCCGTCATCCGAGACGTATTTACGCGCTATTTTGAGGGCGAAAACCCTGAAAACATTGAACGTTTGTTCCGCCGCACCTACTCGTCCGGCTTTACGCAACGCCCCGATTTAACGGTTATGGGCGCATTCTCCGGCCTGGAAATCGCCTGTTGGGACATCATGGGCAAAGACCGTGAGCGCCCGGTCTATGCGCTTTTGGGCGGGCTGATGAACGAACGCCTGCGCGCCTACACATACCTCTATCCCCTTGAGAATCATAACATTTCCGAGTTCTGGACGTCTCCGGAAATGGCCGCCGAGAGCGCGCTGGCGATGGTCGAAAAGGGCTACACCGCCGTCAAATTCGACCCCGCAGGCCCCTACACCATGCGCGGCGGCCACATGCCCGCCATGCGCGACATCTCCCTCTCCGTTGCCTTCTGCGCCGCCATCCGCGAAGCCGTTGGAAACAAAGCGGATTTGCTCTTCGGCACCCACGGTCAATTTAGCACAGCAGGCGCCATCCGCCTCGGCCAAGCGCTAGAGCCTTACAGCCCCCTCTGGTTCGAAGAACCCACCCCACCGGACAACATCGAAGACATAGCCCGCGTCGCGAAAAACGTCAGGATTCCAGTGGCTACCGGCGAACGCCTGACCACCAAGTCCGAGTTTGCCACCGTGTTGCGCACGGGTGCCGCCGAAATCCTGCAACCCGCCTTAGGACGCGCTGGCGGCATCTGGGAAATGAAGAAAGTCGCAGCAATCGCAGAGTGTTACAACGCCCAAGTAGCGCCCCACCTCTACGCAGGCCCCATTGAGTGGGCCGCCAACATCCACCTTGCCGCCTCCATCCCCAACCTCCTGATGATTGAGACCATCGAGACAGACTTCCACGACGCGCTCATCACATCCTCGATCACTGTCGAAAACGGCTTTGTCACTCCGCCGACCGCACCAGGTCTCGGCATAGCGGTCAACGAAACCCTTGCCAAACAACATAAATTTAACGGCAACGGCCTACATCTTCAAATGCAAGACGCCCCCTGTGATTACGTCAATGGCAACGCATTTGCCGGAGGCGCCCCACTAAAATCGTAACACACCTCGAAAACAGATCGCCCCAATGCTATATGACTGGCAGTCAAGAGCAACTGGACCCAAAACCGTGAATATCCAAACCCCGCCAGCACCGCCCTCCGAAATGGAGAAAAACGCCGAAGCCGCAGCAGCTTACCTAAAAACGCTAGCGCATTCGGGCCGTTTGATGATCCTGTGCCATCTGGGGTCCGGTGAAAAATCTGTGTCGGAACTGGAAGCTCTGCTCGACCTGCGCCAAGCCGCCGTGAGCCAAATGCTCGCCCGCCTGCGCGAAGAAGGCTTGGTTACCACGCGGCGCGACGGAAAAACCATCTACTACAGCTTGGCAGACGACAAGACATCACAGGTTATCTCATTGTTGTATAACCTTTTCTGCGCGCCTGACGCGACCTGATCCTTGCCGGACCTGACGGCTTTACCCGACAACATCGAGGCTTGGTTTGCCAAACGTAAGTGGCAGCCGCACCCGCATCAGCGCGCCATGCTCGACCGTGCGGATGATCCCTGCACCCTGCTGATCGCGCCCACCGGCGGCGGCAAAACCCTCGCCGGGTTCTTGCCCACATTGGCCGATCTGGCCACCATGCCGCATGAGGGCCTGCACACCCTCTACGTTTCCCCACTTAAGGCTCTGGCGGCGGACATAAAGCGCAACCTGCGCACGCCAGTAGAGGAGATTGGCCTCGATATCCGCATTGAAGACCGCACTGGGGACACATCGCAAACCGTAAAGAAACGCCAACGGGTGGACCCACCGCATATCCTGCTCACGACCCCAGAAAGCCTCGCACTTTTAACCTCTTACGAAGATGCGCCCCGGATATTCAAAGGTCTCAAACGTGTGGTCGTCGATGAAATCCACGCACTGGCCGAAAGCAAACGCGGCGATCAACTCTTCCTCGCGCTTGCCCGCCTGCAATCGCTGTGTCCGGACCTCAAACGCGTTGGCCTTTCCGCCACAGTGGACCATCCAGAGGACATCGCCAAACTGCTCGCGCGCAATCCAGACCCTTGTGAAATTCTCTATGCCGATCCCGGTCCCGCGCCAGACATTGCCATGTTGGAAACCGAAGAGGCTCCGCCTTGGCTCGGCGGTGGCGCGGCCTACGCCATCCCTGCCGTGCTCGAGCAGGTCAAGACCCACAGGACCACGCTGATCTTCCACAATACCCGCGCGCAGGCGGAAATTTTCTTTCACAATCTGTGGCTTGCCAATGACGACGCCCTGCCGATTGGCATCCACCACGGCAGCCTTGATCGCGAACAACGCGAGAAGGTCGAAGCCGCGATGGTGCGCGGAGACCTGCGCGCCATTGTCTGTACCGGCAGCCTGGATCTCGGCATCGACTGGGGCAACGTCGACCTTGTCATTCAGGTGGGTGCCCCTAAAAACGTCAAACGTCTGGTGCAACGCATTGGCCGCGCCAATCACCGCTACAACGCCCCCTCCAAGGCACTGCTGGTACCTGCCAACCGATGGGAAGTGGTCGAATGCATCAACGCCCTTCAAGCTGTGCAGGAAGGCGACCTGGACGGCGACCCACGCGGCCCCGGCCCTCGCGACGTGCTGTGCCAGCATATCCTGCTGCGCGCCGCCTCCGGCCCGTTTGACGCAGACGACCTCTTCACCGAAATGACCAGCGCAGGCGCCTATATGGACCTGTCCCGCGGTGCCTTTGACACCTGTCTGGAGTTCTGTGCCACCGGCGGCTACGCGCTCAAAGCCTATGACCGCTGGCAACGCCTGCAACAGCTCCCAGATGGCCAATGGCAGTTGCGCGACCCACGGGCAGCTGCACGGCTACGCATGAACGCGGGCACCATTCAGGACAGCGACACCCTCAAGGTACAGCTCAAACGCAACCGCGGTGGCAAACCCCTGGGGGAAGTCGAAGAGGCCTTCGCCGCAACGCTTTCCGCTGGGGACACCTTCCTGATCGGCGGGCAGATTGTGCGCTACGAAGGCCTGCGCGACATGACGGTACAGGTCTCGCGCAACGCCGCCCGCAAGCCCCGAGTGGCGGTGTTTTCCGGCACCAAATTCTCCACATCGACGCAGCTGTCCCAACGCACCCTGCGCTATTTACAGGCAGACAGCTGGCCGGACCTTCCCGCCCATACGGCAGATTGGTTGCACCTCCAGCGTCGCCTGTCGCGCCTACCAGAACCAGGCCGATTGCTAGTGGAAACCTTCGAGCGTGACGGACGCCAAAACATGTGTGTCTACGGCTTTGCCGGGCGTAACGCGCAGCAAACTCTAGGCCTACTGCTGACCAAACGCATGGAAGACATGGACCTCGCCCCGATGGGGTTTGTGTCGTCGGATTACGCCACGCTAATTTGGGGGCTGGACGAAGTGACCGACCCACGTCCGCTGTTTGACCTGAAAACCCTAAAGGACGGATTGGACGGATGGTTGGCGGGCAATGCGCTGATGAAGAAAACCTTCCGGGGCGCTGCGACCATTGCCGGCCTGATCGAGCGCAACACCCCAAGTGCGCGCAAGTCAGGACGGCAGGCAACGTTCAGTTCAGACATTCTTTACGATACCCTGCTCAAATACGATCCCGATCACGTCTTGATGCAAATCACCCGCGAAGAGGCGTTGCGCGGTCTGGTGGACTTTTCCCGGATCGAGGCGTTGCTTAAAAATGTCGGCGACCGCATTGACCACATCGCCGCGCCGCATGTCACGCCGCTCGCCGCGCCGCTTTTGTTGGAAGTTGGCAAAGTACCGGTGCAAAGCGGCAGCGCGGAGGAACGCCTGCTCGCGGAAGAGACCGAGGCGCTTATGAACGACAGCGGGCTCGCAAAAGTTTAGGTTGTGCAGCCTGGCGCGCACAAAGCTGCGTAAAAGCCGGAAAAATGTTCGAATTCTGCAAGGCGCAAAACTGTCCTCTTGATCCAGTCGGGGACACAGGATACGAACATACCATGAACGGAATTTCCTTTTCCCTAGCTGGCACAACCCTCACCGCACTGGGCTCTGGCGCTCTTTGGTGGGAGGATCAGCGTATGCTGATTGTATCGGACCTGCACCTCGGGAAAACCGAGCGTGTCCTGCGTCGTGGCGGCCCTGCGATGCCGCCGTATGAGACACGTGACACATTGATAAGATTGGAAAATGACCTCCAGGCCAGCAATGCGGCCACAGTAATTTGCCTAGGCGACAGCTTTGACGATGTCGAAGCCGCCAAGACGCTGCAAGAGGCGGACCGCCTTTGGATTTCCCGCCTTCAGGCCGGGCGCCGTTGGGTCTGGATCGAAGGCAACCATGACCCCGGCCCCATTGACCTTGGCGGCGCACATCTGGCCGAACTTCCTGTGCCGCCTCTGACGTTTCGCCATATCGCGCAGAACGGGAAAAGTGGAGAAGTCTCAGGCCACTACCACCCCAAAGTTCGTGTAAAAACCCGACTGCGCAGCATCTCACGTCCGGCCTTCCTGTATGACAGCGATCGGGTCATTCTGCCCGCGTACGGCACCTACACTGGCGGCTTGCGCTCAGACGACACGGCCTTGGCTGCGCTCATGCGCCCCGAAGCCATGGCGATCATCACCGGACAAACCCCGAGACAACTGCCCATGCCGCGTTAAGCGCGCAGGCCAATTCTTTAAGAAATCTAAAGAAATCCGCAACGTCACTGATTGACCGACACATGCTCCCCCCTTCAGGGTGCGAGTGTCCAATTGGGAGCAGTGCAGCATGTCACCAGAAATCGACGCCAAAATTCGCGCCAGCTTTGCCAAGCAATCCATGATGCAAACCATGGGCGCGACGGTCGCCGATGTGTCTCACGGCAGCGTGACCTTGGCTGCCCCCGTTCTGGAAAGCTGTCAACAGCAACACGGCTTTGGTCATGCCGCTTTGACCTTTGGTCTTGGTGACAGTACCGCAGGCTATTCCGCTTTATCTGTCATGCCTTTGGAAGCCGAAGTTCTTACCAGCGAAATGAAGATTCACCTTCTCGCCCCCGCTCAAGGCGAACGTCTGGAGGCCGTCGGCAACGTCATAAAACCGGGCAAACGTTTGGTGATCGTGCAGGCTGAGGTCTTTGCCATTGAAGGTGCCAAGCGCACGCAGATCGCGCTGCTGACTGGCACCATGATCCCGATCCTACCGAAGTAAACTGCGTCCCCTCAGTTCATGTCGTCCAGCAAGCGGCCATGCTTGCGGGTCTGCTCCAACACATCACCCAGCGTCGTGTGCCCCCGCGCAGCCAACATCGGCAGCATATGACACAAGACTTCCGCCGTAGCCTGTGCATCCCCCAGAGCCGTGTGGCGCAGATGCTCGGGGATCACTACCCCCAAGCGCTCACAAAGCGCGTCCAAAGTGTGCTTTTCGGTGGTGCCAAACAGCACCGCCGAGAGCAGCACCGTATCCAGAATAGGCTGCGGCCAGTCGATCTCCATCTCATTGCCGTGCCGATGCATAAACGCCATATCAAACGGCGCATTGTGGGCCACAATCACCGCGTCCCGCGCAAAGTGGTGAAACTCCGCCACCACCGATTTTGGCGGCGGCGCAGAGGCCACCATCGCGTCGGTGATGTGGTGCACTTTGGTGGAAGCTGGCGGAATGGGACGGCCCGGATGAATATAGCGATCCATCGCCTCCCCATACACAATCTCGCCGCGCAGAACCCGCACCGCGCCCAGTTGCACCAACTCGTCTTTATGCGGAAGCAAGCCAGTGGTTTCGCAGTCAAACACCACAAAAGGGATTTGATCGAGCCGCCGCGCCGCCAGATCGGAAATCGGCTGATCCCCCAGCAGCTCAAAGTCAAAGGTCAGCGGCCGTTCCGCGTCCGGTGCAATCTCCGCATGGGCTTCATCAATCAGGATCATGTAGCTGTGCGTGCCACGCAAAGGCTTAAGCCGGGCATCAAAGGACACCCGCCCATCCGGACAGGTCGCCTCAAACGCCACCTCTGCGCCGTCCTGCAGCAAGCGCTCATGCGCATCCAGCACCCGCTCTTTGGAGAGGTAATCAAAGATCGACGCATTCAACCGTGGCGGCGCAATCTGCGCCAAGGTCCCCGCCGCCTGCCCGTCATAGAGCACAATCCGATGATCTGGACCGACCAACAGGATTGCCACCGGGATTTCGGTCAGCAATGCCGTTAGTTGTTCCCGATCTGAGGCCAGCGCCTCGGTCTCTTGAGCGACCGTTTGGGCAATATCTATGGTGGCATTGCTCAACCGCGTGGAAACGGCTTCGACGGCCGGCGCCAAATCGCCCAGGTAGCGCGCCGAATGTGTGTCCACTGTGGCATTCACACCAGAATGCGCCCGCGCGCGCAGTGTGGTGGCCAAGGCTTGAATGGGCTTGGCGACGTTCTCATCAAACAAAAGCCAGATGCCCACGGCCAACGCCAGAAAACCAAAGCCGCCGATTATCCCCGCAAGGATAAACCCGCTCGCCACGCCGTCCGTCAACGCGCTGCGATAGCCCGCCCAAAGCGCGCCAAAAATCACCGCCACACCGCCAAAGGCCAACAGGGCGAAGAACAGCAAGATACGCAACCGCAATGACAACCCCACCAAAATCGCCCGCTGTCCCATCACGACACCTCACACACCGCACTCAAAAGTGCATCATCTTCCGCCGCCATCACCCACTGCGCCCCTTCAATGGAGCCGGCATCGTCAAAGCTGATCCCGTCGGTCAGCGCGGCGCGGCGCCCTGTTCCACAATCCGCCGCCACATTCAGACGGTTGAGCGGTGACCAACGGCCGTAAAAATACACCTGCGCCAAGCGCAGATCAGGCTGCGCCGGATTGGTCTGGACCGAAGCCGCATCCAGCGCCACAAACCGTTCGGTCAAAGGCACCACATAGGTCCACGGACGGTAGAACGCGTTGGTTTCCACGGTCTCCACGACCTCAAAGCCCTCCGGCAAAGTTGCTGCCGTGCGGCCGTACCAGCTGTATTCCGAGCTCACAGTTGCGGCGATCATCGCGCCCCCAGCGGCCACTGGCGTCAACCACTTGGGCAATCGGCTGCCGGAAAACTTGATGATAATGGCCATCAAGCCGCCCCCAGCCATACCCGCAAAAATCACCGCGATCAGTTCCAGAAACATCTCGCTCCCCCCTCTTCCTTGCTTAGCTCAATGCGCCACGCCCATGACCAATCGCGGATTGAAGCGATTTCACAACCACAAAAGCGTCACGAAGATGGCTGCGTTCAAAGTCCGACAAATCCGCCGGAGACAAATAATTATCCGGCGCTTGTCCCGCATGGATCTGGCGCAGCTGATGGTCCAGCCGCATCTCCGCAATCAAGTCATACGCATTGAGCAGGTCCGCCGCCCCTGCGCTTGAAATCCCCGCGGTTCCGTCACTTGCTGCTCGCAATCGGGCACGTGTATTCGCGGGCGTCAATCGCCCCTGCAGCGCACACAACCGTCCCAGATCGACCACCGGCACAACCCCGTTGTGCTTCATATCAATCTGGTTCTTGTGCTCACCAGAACGAATGGTCGCCAACCCGCGCAACACGCCAAGTGGCGGATGGTGCTTAAGCGCGTTCCCGACCATATGCGCGACAAAAATCGAATTATGGGACGCGGCCGCCAAAGTCTCGTTCTGCAGCCGCGCAAAGCAATCCAGCTTGCCCCCAATGGGCCGCAGATCAAACATCACGCTGGCCAGCATCTGCGCTTCGGGGTTGGGGGTTGTGATCCAACCAACAAAATACTCCCGCCAGACCCGCAAGGGTTGCCGCCAGCGGTCCGCCGTCGCCATCATATCGCCGGGACAATAGACGTAGCCACAGGTATTGAGCCCGTCGCAAACAAACTGCGCTAATTGTGCAAAATAGCCAACGCGCATCTCTTCCGTGGCCGCATCATCAAGGATCAAACAATTGTCCTGATCGCTTACGCCGGTCTGTTCTTGCCGTCCCTGAGAGCCACAAGCCAGCCAAACATAGGGCACAGGCGGCGCGCCAAGTATATTCTCAGCCAAAGTCAAAAGCCGCCGCGTGGCCGTATCCGCCACATCAGTGATCAAGCGCGTGACAATGTCGTGCCGGTGTCCCGCCCCGACAAGCTGCGCCAACAACTGTGGAATGCGAGCGGTGACTGTAGCCATCTCCTCGGCACTGTCCGCCTTGGCAATTTCCCGTACCATCTCCGCGCTGGTGACCGCCTGAAACCGAGTCAGGTCGGTCTGTGTGACAATACCCACCAGCTTATCCTTATCGACGATTGGAATATGCCCAATGCCATGCTCCATCATCATATGCAGCACGTCCGAGCCAATTGCGGTGGACGGCAATGTCCGTGGCGCGCGGGTCATGATCTCTGCCAGAGCAGTCTCCGGTGCGCGGTCCTCGGCCAGCACTTTCCCGACCAGATCGCCGGTGGTGATGATGCCTAACAGTGCGTCGCCTTCGGTGATGCACAGTGACGAAATTCCAGCCGCGTGCATCTTCTGGGCCGCAGCTTTGGCGGTATCTTCCGGCGGCAGCGTGATCGGCGTCCGCGCCATGATGGTGGCCACCTCGGTGGAAGCCAGATCACTAGTGGGCGCCTTTCGCGCCACTGGTCCGGCTCGATCAAAGAACCGCTGCACCGCGCCTTCTGTGGTGCGCACTTTCTGGAACGCACTCACAGGTAGCATCAACAAGGTTGTGTCGCTTTCACAACGGGCGCTGGTCACCGCCACGCCATCACGCAGCAGCCCACGTTCGCCAAAGGAATTACGCAATCCCAAATGGGATACCACCGCGCCATTTTCATCGGTCACCTCAACAGTGCCGCTATAAATCAGATAAAGACCATCAAGTTTTTGTCCGAGGCGGTAAATCTGCGCATCGGTTTCTAGGCTTTGAACGTCAAAGGACGCGCCCAGCTCCAGCAATGCCTCGTCAGACAGGCTGTCATAGGGATGAACGGAACGCAAGAAACGGGTAATTTGATCATGAGTTAGTGACATGGGGGCACCTTGTCATGTGGGGGGCGTAAGCGGCAAGCGGACGCGCTGCCACAGCAATCTCTTCCAAGCCAATCATAAATCCTGGAAGGGAAAAGTTGCCCCCGACAAGATCGGAGGCAACGGCATCAAAGTGACGGCGGATTGGGGGGCAACCCGCCGTCAGGGGACGCAAGGGCTCAGTGGTCCTGAGCTGCACCTGCGCCGCGGGGAACACGCACGCTTTCCACAAGCGCCTTGATCTCTGCTGGTGTCTCTTTGGTCATACCTGCCACAATGTAGGCCACCGCAAAGTTCACCGCCGCACCAATGGCACCGAAGCTGGTCGATTTGATCGTACCCAGAAGCGGGTCAGCATCGGTGAAGGAGTTGGTGCCCGGAATGAACAGCCAGCCTTTATGCAGGAAGATGTAGATCAGGGTCACAACCAGACCGGCCAGCATGCCAGCCACCGCACCGGTGTTGTTGATCTTGGTGGAGAAGATCCCCATCATCAACGCCGGGAAGATGGACGCCGCTGCCAGACCGAAGGCCAAGGCCACGGTTTGCGCCGCAAATCCTGGAGGGTTCAGACCCAGCCACGTTGCCACAGCAATCGCCACCGCCATCGCAATCCGTGCGGACAGAAGTTCGCCTTTTTCGGAGATGTTCGGGTTGATCGCACCTTTGATCAGGTCGTGAGACACGGCGGAGGAGATCGCCAGCAACAGACCCGCAGCAGTCGACAGCGCCGCTGCCAGACCACCAGCTGCCACAAGACCAATTACCCAAGATGGCAGGTTTGCGATTTCAGGGTTCGCCAGCACCAGGATGTCACGGTTAAACTTGGTCAGCTCGTTGCCTTCCCAGCCTTTTTCCGCAGCCATTGCCTGAAGATCTTCGTTCTTGTCATTGTAGAACTGGATCTTGCCGTCGCCGTTTTTGTCTTCCCAATCCAGCAGACCGGTTTTCTGCCATGTAGCCATCCAGTCATATTCAGGATCGTTTGCGATCTGCTCAGTGGTCACAGCTTCGCCGGAGATGCCGCCGTTTGGCCACATCAGCTCGGAGATGTTCAGGCGGGCCATCGCACCAACAGCAGGCGCCGTCAGATACAGCAGCGCAATAAACACCAGCGTCCAGCCTGCGGACCAACGGGCGTCCGAAACTTTAGGCACGGTGAAGAAGCGCATAATGACGTGTGGCAGACCTGCGGTACCGATCATCAGAGACAGGGTGAAGAGCACCATGTTCAGCGTGTCGGCGTGGTGGGCTGTGTATTCCTTGAAGCCCAGATCAGTCACAACCGCATCCAGTTTCGCCAGCAGAGGCTCACCGGAAGCGACGTGATCCCCAAACAGACCCAGCGCTGGGATAGGTGTGCCGGTCAGTTGCAGCGAGATGAAGACCGCTGGAATGGTGTAAGCGGTGATCAGAACACAGTATTGCGCCACCTGGGTGTAGGTCACACCTTTCATGCCGCCAAAAACAGCATAGGCAAACACAACACAGGCACCGATCAGCAGGCCAGCAGTGTTGGACACTTCCAGGAAGCGGCCAAAGGCCACGCCCACACCAGTCATCTGACCAATCACGTAAGTGGTGGAGGCAACGATCAAGCAGACCACAGCCACAATACGGGCGGTGGGGCTGTAGAAACGGTCGCCGATGAATTCCGACACGGTGAACTTGCCAAACTTACGCAGGTAGGGCGCAAGCAGCAGCGCCAGCAGCACGTAGCCACCGGTCCAGCCCATCAGGAAGGAAGAGTTGTCATAGCCGGTAAAGGCGATGAGGCCAGCCATGGAGATAAACGAGGCCGCGGACATCCAGTCCGCCGCTGTCGCCATACCATTGGTGACCGGGTGAACGCCGCGACCCGCAGCGTAGAATTCAGACGTGGACCCAGCGCGGGCCCAGATCGCGATGCCGATGTAAAGCGCGAATGACGCGCCCACAAACAGCAGGTTGATTGCGAATTGGCTCATTGTCCCTCAGATCCTTATTATTCTTCGTCAACGCCGTGGGCGATGTCGAGTTTGTTCATCTGCCAGGCGTAGTTGAAGATCAGCGCCAGGAAGACCAGGATCGATCCTTGCTGGGCAAACCAGAAGCCCAGATCAGACCCGCCCACGGAGATCCCCGCAAGCATTGGGCGCAGCAGGATGCCAAACCCAAAAGAGACCAGCGCCCAGATGACGAGGCTGATCAAAATGATACGCACATTGGCTTTCCAATAAGCGTCGTTAGATGAGTTGTCGGACATATATGTCTCCTCCCTCTCGGTTCTTTCCTCCACACCCGCTGGCCTTGTCGCTGGCGGGTGCTTTCCCTCATGCGATCGATCAGGAAACGATCGCGCTCAGTTCCTTGGCAATGGCGTCAATAGCGCCCATTGCATCCACGGACTTCAGCACGCCCTTGCCCTCGTAGTAGGCAATCAACGGTGCTGTTTGTGCGTGATAAGCCTCTAGGCGCTGCACCAATGTTTCCTCGTTGTCATCGGCACGCACCGGCTGTCCGGCAGCCTTAGCCTGTGCAGCACGGTGCAAGATGCGCTGTACCAAAATCTTGTCATCGACCTTGAGCTCGATGGCTGCGTCCAGCTTAATGTCAAACTCTTCCAGCAGTTGGCCCAAGGCATCTGCCTGCGCCAGCGTGCGGGGGAAACCGTCAAAGATGAAACCTTTGGCGTCTGTCTTGGACAGCTTTTCCTTGATCAGGCCAATCACGATGTCATCGGTAACCAGCTCTCCGCGTTCCATGACCTGCGCAACGCGTTGCCCAAGCTCAGATCCGCTGGCTTTGGCTTCGCGCAGCATGTCTCCGGTAGAGAGCTGCACCAAACCGTGGTTTTTGACCAGAAGTTCCGCCTGAGTGCCTTTGCCGGCCCCGGGAGGGCCAAGCAAGATGACATTAACGGTGCGTGTGAGAGTTGCGGTATCGCCTTGCATATCCAATCACCCCCGGTTCATGCGGTTTTCGATGAGTTCATCCACCACCGACGGATCGGCCAGCGTGCTGGTATCCCCGAGGCTGCCGTAGTCGTTCTCGGCGATTTTGCGCAGGATGCGGCGCATGATTTTGCCGGAGCGGGTTTTTGGCAGGCCCGGCGCCCATTGG
>WKFK01000011.1 GCA_014872815.1 Paracoccaceae bacterium | reverse complement strand
CTTTCAAGTCCGCTTGAAAGCTCCCGAAAGCCTCCTCGGTTCAGACTACGGAAGGGCCGCCCAATGGGCGGCCTTTTTGCTTTAAGAAAGCGGGGGAGCCTTGGTGAGACCATTGTGGCAATCTAAACAGAGTTCGTGTGACTTTCGATTTTAGAGAGGATAGTTTTTTTCTCATGAAAAGACTTTGTCCCAAAGTCGCGATAACTCTCCTTGGCCCGACAATTGGCGGGATTGCCTTTCACTTTTCTGGGTCTTGGTGGCTCTGTTTTGTAGCTTTAGTATTATTCTTGTTGGGTCTTGTATCGTTTTCATACAATTCAGAACCAAAACAATCCGGCTACGAAAGTAGGGTTGACGATGGACGAACGCACAGTCCGGGATATGATACCTCGGGCGGTGGAGAAATCTGAACATCGCCTAGCGCACTTCGCCCCTCTTCGCCCTGAAAAAGGACGTCGAGGGCGATGCTGGGGCGCCAATCGGTGCTACATGGGACTAGGCAGGGGGGGTGGGATTCTCAGAAGGCTTTCCAAGTGCCGCATCTGCCGCATCGGTGATTTCGTCGAGCGACTTTTGCAGGCTCAGTCGCAGGGCTTCGGTTTCATCCTCTGTGGGCTTGCGCGGGACGTCGTCGGTCCATTCCTGACAGGTGATGACGCCCCGTGTAAACGGCAGGGGCAGCATCTGTTTGTCCCATGTTGGTAGGCGCAGCACGCGTTTTTGGGCAAAGGCCAAGGTGAAGACGCGGGCACCGGTGGAGCGCGCCCAGATGAGCGGCACGGTGGAGGCGACGCGAGCCGGGCCGCGGGGGCCGTCGGGCACGACGCCCAGGGAGCAACCTTCGCGGTGGCGTTTGAGCACCTCGCGGGACAAGGTCACGTGGCGTTGGTGACTGGACATCGGGATGGTCTCCCAGCCCAGGCGCACAAGAATTTGCCCGGCCAGCCGACCGGCACGGGCGGCAGAGGTGAGCGAGACCACGCGGGTGCCTTTGGGGGCGTTGACCATATAGGGGCCGAGAATCAGGCGTTGGTGCCACACGGTGGTGATCACGGCTTCGCCACGCGCCAAGCAGGCGTCGAGGTCTTCACAGCCGGTGCGCTCAAACCGGGAGGTCTTGAAGGCGAATCGCACATAGGCGGCAAACATGCCTTCCACCGCGCGGTTCACACGCGGGCTATCGGCGATTTTTTTGCGCAAACGATTGAGCGATTGCTTCAGCGACATGGGGTCCAAACCTCTTGAGTGCGCACCTCTCATACAGGGGCAATTCAAAGCTGGCCAGTCTTGCGATTTTTGCGCGTTTTACCCCTTGCCACCGGCGCGGTGGTGCCTTACGAACACCCCACGTTAGGGGTATAGCTCAGTTGGTAGAGCGACGGTCTCCAAAACCGTAGGTCCCGGGTTCGAGCCCTGGTGCCCCTGCCATTTTTCAAAGATTTGGATGCGTCGCAGAGCGCCTTCCGGGGCTTTTGATTGCTGCATCAGTGCTTGCGAAACTTCTTGTAGACCAATCGACCATTCGGCGTACAACGCCAGTCCTTCGGCGTGTTGTTTTTGCGATCTCTAAAGTCAATTCTTGGTATGGAGAACGAGGCTGCATAAAGGCTGTGATAGTAGCGTGCGACCGTTGGCCCATAGAGGGTTTGCAAGACAAAGACAGAAGAGGCGCGGCCGTCTGAGACACCATGGAGCGTGTCATTTTGCACGAAGTCCATAATTTTGAAAACATCTGCACAAAAGGACAGGCCGTTTTCGTCGTCATAGGCAGGGGCATCAAGCAAAATAAAACCATAGTTCCGGTTGGGAATGTTGGAGTGAGAGTAGCCTCGAAAAAAACCCATTTCGAATTTTTCTCTTGGTCCAAGAATGATTTCTACTTCTGCCCTGTATTTTTCAGGCAAGTTTTTTGATGCAATTTCATGCCAAGCCCCCACGCTTTCCATGCTTGTCACGCGACCGTTGTAATTCGGGTTTTCGGCTTTTAACTTTTGGACTGTGGCGGCGAGAACCATAGTGGAAGACCCGGTTCCAGATTCCAGAATCTCTTCGGGGCGGTGCTTGAGAATTGATTTCACGGACATCCAAAGCGTTATCCACTGCGTGCCAGTGGTGTTGGACTTTTTCTTGTAGGCATCCAAATCGTCTAAAACCCCAGGCAAGGTCTGACCAATGCGCCAGCGACAATATTTGTTCAAAGACCTCTGGATAATTTTCCGCATGTCCTGCTCTTTTCTGTAGTAGGTTTTTTTGGGGTCTGCGTTCCGGAGCAGAGCTAGTCGGA
The DNA here is from genome assembly GCA_014872815.1 of Paracoccaceae bacterium. Lineage (GTDB taxonomy): Bacteria > Pseudomonadota > Alphaproteobacteria > Rhodobacterales > Rhodobacteraceae > Shimia. The sequence goes on along the minus strand of WKFK01000011.1, from coordinate 403,644 downwards.
TTTAGCACAGAAATAGCTCGAAGGAGAACGCTATCATACACCTTTATGTGTTTTCGAGAGTCCCGATCTAAGGCTCTTTGCCCCAATCGGCGTCCTGCATTTCTCGCAGTCGGGAGGCGGTGCGTTCAAATTCAAAGATGCCTTCGCCCTCCAGATAAAGCATTTCTGGCTCAGCTGCGGCAGAGCAGATCAGGCGGACTTTGGCTTCATAGAGCGCGTCGATCAGGGTCACGAAGCGCTTGGCTTCGTTGAAGTTGTTGCGGCTGAGGGTGGGGATGTCTTCCAAGATCAGCACTTTCACCGCGTTGGCGATGGCGAGGTAGTCGCCGGGGCCAAGCATCTTGCCGCAGAGGTCAAAGAAGCTCGCGCGGCCGATGCCGTTGCGGTAGGCGGGCAGGGTGACCTCGCGGCCCTTCACGGTGAGCACAAGCGGCTCGGCGGTACCGCCGGTAAGGTCGTCCCAGATGGCGCGGATTTGTGCGCGGGCTTCAGATCCGGCCTGCACAAAGTAGACTTGATTTCCGGCGAGGCGGTTTTGGCGGTAATCGGTTGGGCTGACCATTTCCCAGACCCGCATCTGCTCTTTGATCAGGGCGATAAAGGGCAGGAAAAGCTGGCGGTTGAGGCCGTTTTTGTAAAGGTCATCCGGGATGCGGTTGGAGGTGGTGACAATCACCACGCCCGCCTCAAACAGTTGCTCAAATAGGCGGCCGACAATCATCGCATCTGTGATGTCGGTGATCTGCATTTCATCAAAGGCCAGCACGCGCACGCTGTCTGCCACAGCCTTGGCGACGGGTTGTACGGTGTCTTCAACACCTTCGGCACGGGCCTTGTGCATCGCCTCGTGGATTTCCTGCATGAAAGCGTGGAAATGTACACGGCGTACCGGCACGCCGAGGCTGTCGACAAATAGGTCCATCAGCATGGATTTGCCACGTCCAACACCGCCCCAAAGATAGAGGCCCTTTACGGGTTCTGGCGTGGATTTGCGGAACCAGCTTTTCTTCACGGGCTTGGCCAGATCACTGCGGATGCGTTCAAATTCCGGCAGCACCGCGACTTGGGCGTCGTCGGCGTGCAGGGTTCCGTCAGCCACGCGGGCGGCGTAAATCTCGGGCAAGCTATCCATACAAACCCCTTAGCCAATTGAAGCGATGAGGAAAAGGGCCACGCCGGACCCTATGACAGACTGTTATGAGGGGGTGAACAAATGCTGAATTGACCTTGGGTGCTTCATTTGTTCAGAATCCATCTCGCGCAAACAGGAGCAAGATGATGAAAGCCAAGACCCCTTTGATGACCCCGGTTTTGATGGTGGGCTGTATCATCATCCTTGTGAGCTTTGCCATTCGAGCCAGCTTTGGGGTGTTTCAGATCCCAATTGCTGAAGAGTTCGGTTGGCTGCGCAGTGAGTTCTCGCTGGCGATTGCGATTCAGAACCTGGCCTGGGGCATCGGGCAGCCGATTTTTGGGGCCATTGCTGAGAAGATTGGCGATCGCAAAGCCATCATTCTTGGCGCGTTGACCTATGCGGCGGGGCTGGTTTTGTCGTCCTTTGCGGTGACGCCGGAAGCGCATCAAATACTTGAAATCCTTGTGGGATTTGGCGTTGCTGGCACGGGTTTTGGTGTGATCCTGGCCGTGGTGGGCCGGGCGAGCTCGGATGAGAACCGCTCGATGTCTTTGGCGATTGCCACGGCGGCTGGATCGGGCGGTCAGGTGTTTGGGGCGCCCATGGCGGAGTGGATGCTGTCGTTCATGTCTTGGCAGCAGACCTTCGTGGTGTTTGCGATTGCGATTTTGGCGGTTTTGCTGCTTTTGCCTGCGATGCGGGCACCGGCGGCAGCGAGCAAAGAAGAGCTGCAGGAGAGCATGGGCGAGATCTTGAAGCGGGCCTTTAAAGATCCGTCTTACACGTTGATCTTCCTGGGTTTCTTCAGCTGTGGCTATCAGCTGGCCTTTGTGACGGCACACTTCCCGGCGATGATCACCGAGATGTGTGGACCAATTGCGGCAGGCTCAACACTGGCAAACATGGGCATCACCTCGACCTCTGCGCTGGGTGCGGTGGCGATTTCGCTGATTGGTTTGGCCAATATTGGCGGCACCTTGCTGGCCGGTTGGGCGGGCAAGCATTTTCCGAAAAAGTATCTGCTGGCAGGAATTTACACCGGGCGCACATTGGCGGCAGCGATCTTTATTCTTATGCCCATAACGCCGATGAGCGTGATTGTCTTCTCGGTGGTGATGGGCTCGTTGTGGCTTGCAACCGTACCGCTGACCTCCGGTCTGGTCGCGCATCTGTATGGGTTGCGCTACATGGGAACGCTTTATGGGATTGTGTTCTTCTCCCACCAGCTTGGCAGCTTCCTCGGTGTGTGGCTGGGTGGTCGGATGTATGACCTGTATGGCGACTACACGCTGGTGTGGTGGGTTGGTGTTGGCGTGGGCGCGTTCAGTGCGATTGTGCACCTGCCGATCCGCGAAAACCGGACACCTGAGGCGGTCGCCGCGTAAGGGCAAGTGGGGGCCAGCCCCCACACCCCTGGAGTATTTGTGGTCAGAAGAAGCGGGGCGCGTTAACCACCCCAAACCCACGTCGGTATTACGTCGGTATCGCGACTGTTTTGCGGAGGTGGAAAAATTTTAGGCCGTTGCGGGTTAATGCAGCGGCCTTTGCTTTAAGGGGGGCTTAGGACTGGGCCGCCTGCCACTGATCCAGAATGTAGCGGCTGGTCATCAGATCAAGATGTGCACCGCCGCCGTTCTTAAACAGGGTGATTTGATCGTCCGAGGTGCGTTTGAACTTGTCGAGGCTGTAGTAGTCCGCCAGCACGTCTTCGCGGGTGATCACGCCGTCGGCCAGCGGGATTTTCAACTCGCCAATGTGGTCCAGCGTGGTGTCGTAGCTGTCGACAAAGAGACTGGCGCGGGTGAGGGCGGTGTTGTCGATCTCGCGCATGTCGGGGCGGTAGGCACCGATCAGGTCGATGTGCTGGCCCGGTTGCAGCCAGTCGCCCCGCAGGGTGGGCTCGGTGGACATGGTGGCAGAGGTCACGATGTCAGCCTCTCCCACGGCCTGTTCGAGATTGGTGGCGACTTTAAGCCCGTCAATTTCGGCGGCCATTTTTTCGGCGTTGGCCTCTGTGCGGTTCCAGACGGTGAACTCGGCATCAGGGAACACGGCGGAGTAGGCGGCGTGTAGGTTGCGGCCCACGGTGCCTGCACCAACGATCAGGATTTTTGAGCTGTCCGGGCGGGCAAGGCGGCGGGCGGCCAGAAGACTATCCCCGGCGGTTTTCCATTTGGTCACGAGGTGAAAGTCGATCAGCGCGGATAAAATACCATGCGCATCGTCAAACAGCGTCACAGCGCCATGGATCATCGGCACATCCTGCGATGGGTTGTCTGGGAAGACAGTTGCGGATTTGACCGCGATGCCGAGGCCGTCGATCCAAGCCTGCCGTTGCAGCAGCGTGTCTTTGCCACGGTAGAGGAAGCTGTCGGAGATTTCGGCCTTGGGCAGGCTGTGGCCGGCAGCCAGTGCATCGGTCAGGCCAAGCCAATTGATGTTCTTCTCGCCCTCTTCAAAGGAGATGATGGTGGTCATGTGGCTTCCTCCGTGGTGAGCAGGCCTTCGGATACCAGACGGTCGGCCCAGCCTTGTGGGTGTTCAAACAGATGGGTTTGCCAGCCGCGTGCCTTGGCCGCGGCGATGTTGTCGGCGCGGTCGTCGGTGAACAGCAGGCGGTCCGGCGCGATGCCGCAGTCTTCCTCGACATGGGCGTAGATCGCCGGGTCAGGTTTGATCAGTTTCAAGCGGCCGGAGACATATTCGCGGTCAAAGCGATTGAGAAACGGGTAGACTGCTTGGGATAGGGGGAAGTTGTCGTGGCCAAAGTTGGTCAGGGTGAAGACGGTCACGCCTTTGTCCACCAGCGCGTCAAGCAGGCGCACGGAGTGCGGGATGGCCGGGGCGGCGAGGTCGTTCCAGTTGTCGTTCCACATGCGCAACTCGGCTTCATATTCGGGGTATTGCGGCACGAGGCTGTCGATCATGCCGGGCAGGGAGGCCCCGGCATCGATCTGTTCATGGTGGTGATGGATGTTGGTGTCGGCAAAGAAGGCTTTGCGGCGGGATTCGCCGACGGTGCGGTCGTAGAAGTTTTCCGGCTGCCACTGGATCAGCACATTGCCGATGTCAAAAATCACGGCGTCAATTTGCGACATGTTTCGCCCCTGAAAGAATGGTTTGCGCCGACCTTAGTGGGCGCAAGCTGGGACGCAAGCGGGGAATGCGTTGAGCAGGCTTAGCGGCGCAGGCGGGGACGTTCCGGTACTGGCGCGCTGCCCACTTTGGCTTCACGCCAGAACACAAACAGGCCGGCGCCAATGATCAGCGTCATGCCGATCCATGTGGTGGGGGCGGGCCATTCGCCAAAGATCACGATGCCAAAGAGCACGCCCACGGGCATGGCGGCGTATTCCAGCGGGGCGATCAGGCTGGCTTCGGACACGCGGTAAGCTTGGGAGATAAAGAAGCCGCCAAAGGCGATGGAGCAGCCCAATAGCAAGAGGATGGGCCAGTCTGAGGTGGCGGGCCAGTGCCACGCGCGCAAGAGGAAGCTGATCATCTCGCCGCCAGTGTTCTCGTAAGCGCCATGGCCCAGCAGCAAGCCGACACAGGCGGAGACCACGATGAAGACGATCTGGATGAACACGGCCATGGTGGCGGCGCTTTCGGTGGTGCCGATTTTGCGGGTCAGCACGTGTAGCAGCGCGTAGGCGACAGCGGCGACAACCGGCAGCAGCAGCGCCAGATTGAAGTCGGTCGCACCGGGGCGGATCATGATCAAGACGCCGACCATGCCAGCAGCGACGGCGGCTTTGCGGCGCGGGCCGATGACCTCGCCCAGCAGGAGGGCGCCAAAGAGTGTGATCAGCAGAGGTGAAATAAAGAACACCGCCATGGCGTCCGCCAAGGGCAAGACGGCGAGGCCAAGAAAAAAGCTGGTGTTGGCAAAGACGACGCAGAGACCGCGCAGCATGTGCATGCCAAGGCGCTTGGTTCGCAGGGCAGTAAATCCGCCTTGAAACGGCACAATCACGATCAGCAGAATGGTCAGCCCAATCAGCGAGCGGGTTAGCACAATTTGGTGCAGCGCGTAGTCGCCGGAGAGGAATTTGATTGCCGCGTCGTTGATCGCAAAGAAGAAAGTCGCGATGAGGGCGGACAGCGGGCCAAGTGGCAAAGTGGTGCGGGGCTGAGACATGGGCGCAGAAGGGCGGGATTCGCGGGTGAGGTCTAGGTCAAAAACGACGTGTTCGGAAAAAGGCGTTGATTTGATTGAGTTTAATGATGTTGACGGAAAGAGCTTAATGCATAACCATTAAGTTATGAAACTAAGTGGTTATGTTAATCCTGACTTGAATGCGGTCTTTGCCGCCTTAGCCGATCCAACACGACGCGCTATTCTTGCACGGTTGTGTGAGGGGGAGGCCAATGTGCGCGATTTGGCGGAACCGTTTGAAATGAGCCAACCGGCGGTGTCCAAACATCTGAAGGTGTTGGAAGCGTCCGGGTTGATTGAGCGCGGGCAGGTGGGACAAAGCCGCCCGGCGTATTTGAAGGCTGCGCCTATGAAAGAGGCGGTGGACTGGATGGAGCAATTCAGCCGGTTCTGGTCTGGCAGTTTCGATCAGCTGGACGCGCTGCTTGAGACAATGAAATCTAGCGAAAAGGACGATTTGAAAGATGAGTGATTTGCCGACCTATATGTACAAGCGCACGTTTGAGGGCACTTTGGGCCAAATTTGGAAGGCGTTTAGCGATCCGAAGCTTCTATCGGTCTGGTACGGGCCCGGGGTGGAGACGGTGATCCATGAGTTTGATCTGCGTCCCGGCGGGCGGTGGCTTAACGAAATGAAATGGGGCGGGAAATCTGACTATAGCCGCATGGAGTTTCAGGAGGTGTCGGAGGCTGTCAAGATTGTCTGGATGCATCACAGCACCGATGAAAATTGGGAGCAGGCGCCCAATCCGATGATGCCAAACTGGCCGCAAAAGCTTCTGACCACGGTGTCTTTCAGCGAAGAGAACGGGCGTGGGCAGGTTAGGCTTGAGCAAGTGCCGGTGGATGCGAGCGCGGATGAGATCGACTGTTTTGCGCAGATGATGGGCAACATGGACAGTGGTTGGGGCAAGGGCTTCGATTTGCTGCAAAGCCTCCTGTAAATCGCCAAAACGCTATTTTCTTTGCCAAAAACGCCTGCCTCGGCTTACGCTGGGGCAGGCGTTGCGGTGATTTGGACTGTTTTGCGCAAAGGGGATGACATGAAACACACGGTTTTTGCGGCCTGCCTTGTGGGCTTAGTGAGCAGCGGCGGAGTGGCCGTTGCGGAGGATGCTGGGGCGTTCTGGCAGCCCGCGCGGGAAAAGTTCAACAAGATGTCAGATGACGCCTGTGACGGTGATGGCGCGGCGTTTCGGGAGTTGATGCAGGCGGCCGTTATGGACGAGCACCCGGTGGCGCGCAATGACCTGGCCTGGGTGTTCGCGACGGAACGCTGTGCGTTTTACGACGATGATATTGAGGCGGTGGCCTATCTGCAGCAACAGGCCGCGGATGCGGGCTATCCGGTGGCGCAAAACAACATTGGCGTCAAATACATGGAGGGCACGGGTGTTGAGAAGAACGTGTCCCTTGCGGAGGATTATTTCGAGGCGGCAATGCGCGCTGGATACGGAAAATCAGCTGCGCAGCTGGGCATTTACTACGCGGAGGGGGTGCATGTGGAGCGCAACATCTCGCGGGCAGATCAGCTTTTGGAGGACGCGTATTTCCTTGAGGCGGATCAGGACATGATTGATCGCTTGGCGGAGGCATTGGATCAAGCCGTGGCAGGGGGCGGCGGTTCGGCGCCGGAACCGGCCTATTCCACCGATCGCTGGAGCTATTATGACAGCGAAGCCAGTTGGGATTTGGTCAATAACGGCGCGCTTTTGGCGACTGTGTTTGTGGGGCATGATGCGGAATTCGGCGAGTATTACTATGGCCTCTATCGGGTGTCTGACGATCCGATGATCCATTTCATGGGGGTGTCTGTAGAGCACGCCGGAGGGCGGGAGACCGAGCTCGATATGAATGGCTGTGGCGGTCAGAATTGTCTGATTGATTATGGCGACAGTGGGCAGGTGCGCATCCCGATTTCCGCCCGCAATCAGGCGGCGATGTTGGAAGCGTTCAAATCCGGCGACACGGTGAAATTCCGCTATCAGACCCGCGCGAGCTACGCAAAAGACCAGTTCAAAACCATGACGATGGGGCTGAAAGGCTCGCGCCAGGCGATTGAAGCGTTGGAGCGAGAGGCGGCTGTGTCGCGGCGGTCATCAGGGCAGGCACGTCCAACAGCGCAAGTCTCTGTACCGCAACCTGCGCCCTCTGCCCAAACCACGGTGGCGGAACCAACCTATACCGGTGGCACGTCTTATTATCGCGAAGATACCAGCGACGGCGACCTGTTTTGCAATGCTCAGGAAGCGGCGGATTTTGGAACGGGGTTTTATGCGGAACTGCCAGAATTGCAGCAGCGCGGGTGGTCGGAAGATCCCACCGGCCTCGTGAAACCTGCGGATTTGGATTACCTCAATACAGCCACCACGCTTTGGGACAGTGGGTTGTTCTCCAGCAGTGGGGGCAACGTGGTGTTTTACAAAAACGGGGCGGTGAAAGAGCTGCAGCACACGGCGCGGGACGGTGTATTTGACATATACGAGATTATGTCTGGCGGGTGGCAGCGCACCGATGGGCGTGGGGTTGTGATGCGGCTGAAGAGCAAATGGAAGTATTGGGACGCAGGCTATTACCACATTGAATGTTCAGGCGGGTCTTTGGCGCTAAACACGTCTTTTGGTTGGCGTGATGGAGTGAACTCCAGTTGGCAGTCCTGTGGTCTGCAGTTTGTCTGCGAACGCTGGAGCGATGAGTTTCCGGAGAAAAAGCAGTTTGGCTACTACGGCTCCTTGCTGGAATGGGCTCCCGGAGATGTGGCACCAAAGGAGCTGAAATGGAGCCAGTTGGAGTTGAAGGGGCGGAACTAGGCGCATTGGGGGCGCATTTACTGTCTCAGGGGTTTAGGATTGACTCCTGAGTGTGTCAGTGTATTCGTGATTTCGGGAATGTACGAAATGAAGGCCGCATGATGGCTCAGATCGATCTACTGGATGTTTTTCGGGCGCTGGCAAATGAGAACCGGCAGGAGATTCTGTTTCGGGTGTTCAGTGATAAAGAAGCGCACAGCGTTGGTGAGATCGCCGACCGCATGGGCATTGCGCAGTCTACCGCCTCCGAGCACCTGACCATCCTGCGCAAAGCAGGCATTCTTCAATCTGAAAAAGTGGATCGGCAGGTGCTCTACACGGTCAACAAACAGTCTGTAAACGAGGTCTTGAGCGTGCTGCAGCATTGGCTGACCTGTTGTTGAGCCCCGGCAGGTTTGCCTTTTTTTGGCCTAAAGCATCGTTAGTTCGCGAAATGACAATGGAATGAAAATGACACACCCTCTCCTCCTTATTTGTGTGGCCGTGCTTTTGGCGGCCTTGGCCTATGTCGGCTTTGGTTACGCCTGGCCAAAGATGACGCTGTTTCATCCGGAGCATCGCGTGGTGCGGTTCCGAAACTTTGCAGATGCCTTTCCGACGGCACCAATTGACCGTGCCGCGGTACCGGTGCCTTATGATATTGCGCCGCGCCAGATTGCCGAGAGCTATCTGTTTGTTGGGCAAGAGCGGGCGGTATCGGAGTTTCTTACGCGTAGTCAGACAACGGCATTTGTGGTCGTGCACAAAGGTGCGCTTGTGCATGAAGCGTATTTTCAGGGTAACGCGGCCAGTGACCTGGTGACGTCTTTTTCCGTGGCGAAGTCTTTTGTCAGTACGTTGGTTGGGATCGCGGTGGCAGAGGGGCTGATCGAGAGTGTCGATGATCCGATCACCACATATGTACCCGCGCTTGCAAAAACGGGATTTGATGGCGTGGCGATTGCGGATGTGTTGACCATGTCATCAGCGATTGCCTTCTCAGAGGCGTATGACGACAAAAGCACCGACGCCTTTAAGATCTACGACGAGCTGTTTTTGAAATTCCGTCGCGTGGATCGCGTGATTGGGGACTACGGCTCTGATGGTGAGGCAGGGCAAGCGTTTCACTATGCCAGCTTGAACACGCAAGCGCTTGGACTGCTTTTGCAGTCGGTGACGGGTATGTCTGTTGCCAGCTACATGCAGCAAAAGTTGTGGGAGCCATTGGGGGCCGAAAGTGAGGCCAAATGGTCGACCGACCTGTACGGCACAGTGATGGCTTTTTGGGGGCTGAATGCCACGGCGCGGGATTTTGCGCGGCTGGGGATAACGTATGCCCAGGGCGGACGGTATCGCGGGCAACAGATTGTGCCTGCGGAGTGGGTTGCTCAGGCGACGTCGGTCAGCGCGCCAAGGCTGGAACGCGGGAGCGTCGATAGCCATTGGGGCTATGGCTATCAGTGGTGGTTGCCTGATGGTCAGCGCGGCGACTTTTCGGCGATCGGCATTTGGGGACAGTTTATCTATGTGGACCCAAGCTCGGAGACGGTGATTGTGAAGATGTCGGCGGATCCGGAGTTTAAACCCCATGAAGTTGAAGCCATGGCGGTGTTTCGCGCCATAGCGGACGGCCTGAGTGCGGCGCCTTAAGGTTGGTTTTTGGGAGGATGGCTAAGCGCGGGAGGCCGCGCGCAGCTCCCGCTCCAAAGCATCCAGAAACCTTGACCGGTCGGCTTTGGTGAAGCCTTTGCCGCCGCCTTGGCGGAAAGGGTCAGCTGCACGTAGGTCGGCCATGAGATCTCGGGTGGCCAGCACATTGCCGATGTTGGCTGCGGTGAGGGCTTCGCCGTTGTGTTTGAGCACCCGTGCGCCGGCCTCCACGCATTTCGCCGCCAGTGGGATGTCACCGGTGATGACCACGTCGCCTGTCTTTGCGCGGTCGGCGATCCACATGTCGGCCACATCGGGGCCTTCGGGCACAATCACGTTTTCCACCAGCGGGTTTTGCGACGGGCGCAATCCGCCGTTGGACACCACGTAGATTTTCACTTTGTGGCGGGTGCCGACGCGTTCGACTTCGGCTTTCACCGGGCAGGCGTCGGCATCCACGTAAATGGCAGTCATGGATGTTGGTCTTTCTTAATCCGCGTAGAGTGCTTCGGCGTGGAAGGCGATGTGCTCTTCCATGAAGGTGGAGACAAAGAAGTAGCTGTGGTCATAGCCTTTTTGCAGGCGCAGGGTGGCTTCCTGGCGGCGGGCATTGGCGGCCTCGGCCAATGCTTCGGGGCGCAGCAGATCGATGAACTGATCATTGGTGCCGGTGTCGACCAGCACAGGGCCGTCAAAGCCGTTTGCTGTCATCAATAGCGTGGCGTCATGCGCGGCCCAGGCGGCTTCGTCATTGCCGAGATAGGCGGTGAGCTGTTTGCGGCCCCACTCGGACGCGGTGGGGTTGGCGATGGGCGCAAAGGCCGACACGGAGCGGAAGCGGCCGGGCAGGGACATGGCCATGGTCAGCGCACCGTGGCCGCCCATGGAGTGGCCCATGATGGATTGGCGCGACAAGTCGACGGGGAAGTTTTCCTGCAGCATCGACGGCAGGTCTTCGGTGATGTAATCCCACATGTTGTAATGCGGGGTCCACGGCGCTTGGGTGGCGTTCACGTAGAAGCCTGCACCTTTGCCAAGGTCATAGGCCGGATCATCGGCGACTCCGTCGCCTCGTGGGGAGGTGTCAGGGAAGACCAGCGCGACGCCCTGTTCGGCGGCCCATTGCTGCGCACCGGCTTTGGTCATGGCATTTTCATGGGTGCAGGTCAGGCCAGAGAGATACCAGATCACCGGTACGGGGCCCATTTGGGCTTCTTCTGGTAGGAAGAGGCCAAAGGTCATGTCACAGCGGGTGCTGTGAGAGCTGTGGCTGTACACGCCTTGGGTGCCGCCAAAGGCGCGGTTTTCTGAGATGATTTCCATGGGAAGGCCTCCTGCCAAAAGGGTCGAGGCCCACGATGTCAGAGTTGGCTGACCCATGCAATCACAACGCTGACCGTGGCGATGGATATGACTGTTGAGAACAGGATTGCCGCGGAGGCGCGGTGGGGGGCAACGCCGTAGTGTTGCGCCAGCATGTAGACGTTTCCGGCCACAGGGAGCGCGGCGGCAGCGATCACCACGGAGGCGGAATAGGGGTCAATCGGGATAAGCCACAACACGGCGATGGCGACAAAGAGCGGATGGAGAACCAGCTTGGCAAAGGTCAGCCAAAGCGCCACGTCGACCCGTTCGGCGGACTTGCCTGCCAGTGAGGCACCGATGGCAAAAAGCGCGCCGGGTGTGGCCGCGCCGCCCAGTATCGCAAGGAATTCGTTCATTGGGGCTGGGATCGGGATTTCTAAGGCAGACCAGACAAAGCCAAGCGAGATGGCGACAATCATCGGGTTGCGCAGCAGGCCGAGGGTGACGGTTTTGAGCACGCCGATGTGCATACGGCCGTCGCGGCTACCGGTGATGAGGATCACGATCAGGCTGGAGAAGACAATCAGGTCCACGGCCAAGACGAGCATGACGGGGCCAATCGCGTCAGCCCCCATCAAAAGCGTCAGCATGGGCACGCCCAGGAAGCCGACATTGCCAATGGTGGCACATTGGGCTTCGACTGCGGCGGTGGCGATGTCTTGTTTGCGCAGCATGGCCACAAGGGTGGCAAACCCGTAGACGGCGATACACCCCGTCAGGTAGCCGCCAATCAGGCGCCAGTTGAGCACGTCTGCGAGGCTGAGGTTGGCGGAAAACCGAAACAGCATGGCCGAGAGGGCGAAGTAGAAGACAAACTTGGTGAGATAGGACGTGGCTTCTGCGGAAAAGAAACGGGTGCGACCGGCCCAGTAGCCCAGGCCGATAATTGCGAAAAACGGCAGTGTTTTCAGAAAGATTGCCAACATGCGAAAGCCTTAGCAGGTTTGCGAGGCTTGGCAAATCCTCCTTGTGAACAGGTTAACCGCCGCCAATGAGCGCCCCTGCGGCAAAGACCAGCGCGCCGCCGAGCACGACCTGGAAGGTGGCGCGGCCAAAGGGCGTTTTCATAAAGCGGTTTTGTATCCAGACGATGGCCCAGAGTTCGATGAACACCACGATGATTGCGATGATCGTTGCGGTCCAGAAATCGGTGATCAGATAGGGCAGGGCGTGGCCTAGACCGCCCAGCGTGGTCATGATGCCGGAGGCAAAACCGCGTTTCACAGGTGAGCCGCGTCCGGAGAGCTCGCCGTCATCGGAGGCAGCCTCGGTGAAGCCCATGGAGATGCCCGCGCCCACAGAGGCGGCGAGCCCCACAAGGAAGGTGGTGTGCGTGTCTTGCGTCGCGAAGGCCGTGGCGAAAATCGGCGCGAGGGTGGAGACGGAGCCGTCCATCAACCCCGCGAGGCCCGGTTGCACCCATGTCAGGATGAACTGGCGGTTGGCCTTTTCGTTTTCCTCATTGCGGGCATCGGCATCAAGATGTTTTTCCGTGACCGCTTCGGCGGTGGTTTGGTGGCCTGCTTCGGCGGCGGCCAGATCGCCGAGCAGTTTGCGGGTGTCCGCATCGCTCACCTGCTTCATCGCGTTGAGGTAGAAGTTCTCGGCGTCTGCTTCCATGCCGGCGGCCAGCGCGCGAATGCTGTCCAGCGATTGGTTCGAGGACAGCCACAGCGGTGCGCGGGTGTGAAAGCCTGCGACATGTTCGCGGCGGATCAAGGGAATGGTGTCGCCAAAACGGGTGCGGTGCTGGTCGATCAGGGCTTGGCGGTGGGTGTCTTCTTCGGCCGCCATGTCCTCAAACACTTTGGCGGAGGCTGGGTAGTCTTCGCGCAGTTGTTGCGCAAAGCTGCGGTAGATGCGGGCGTCATCCTCTTCCGACGCAATGGCCAGGGCGAGGATCTCCTGTTCAGTTAGATCTTTGAGGCGTTTGCGAGCGGGCAAAAAGCGCATGATAAGCTCCACATTAGAATAATTCTAAATATGCATACCCTTTTGTGAGGTGCAAGCGCTTGCCGCAATAGAAGTGTGCGGTGTATTGTATCCAATACACTCCCCGGGAGGCCGGAACAGCCTATGAGAGATACATGACCGACACTGTGGCCATCCTGAAAAAGGGGCGCAAATTTGCACAGGTGGTGGACAGCGCGCGGGCGTTGTTCATGTCGCACGGCTTTGAAAGCGTGAGCATGGACGTGATTGCGCAGCAAGCGGGAGTCTCCAAGGCGACGCTTTATAATTACTTCCCGGACAAACGTATGTTGTTTGCCGAAGTGGCCCGTCGAGAGTGTATTTTGCAGGCGGAGGGGCTTGAGGCGCAGGTGGATCTTGCGCAGCCGGTGCCGGACGTTCTGGGAATTGTTGGGCGTGGATTGATGGAGATCATCCTGTCAGATTTCGGGCGCAACATGTTTCGCGTCTGTGTGTCCGAAGGCGATCGGTTTCCCGATATTGGACGACAGTTTTATGAGACGGGACCGGGTATTCTGAAAACCCGTCTGATTGAGTTTTTCTACATGGCGGAAGAACGTGGCGAGCTGGAAGTGGATGATTTTGCTTTGGCGGCGGATCAGTTTGCCGAGCTGTGCAAAGCCGGATTGTTCCTGCGGCAAGTGACTGGGGTGCAGACCAAATTCTCCCAGGATGAAATCGACCATGTGGTGGATGGTGCGGTGGAGATGTTCATGGCGCGCTACGGGGCGCGCCATAAACCTACGTCACGGTGAACTGGCCCATCATGCCGCAATCCTCGTGTTCGAGAATGTGGCAATGGTACATGTAGGGCGCGTGGTCCGGAGCCTCGTAGTCAAATTTGACAAGCACTTCGGACGCGCCGTTTTCAACATGCACCATGTCTTTCCAGCCGGCGGCGTAGGCTGGGGGCGGGGCGTCGTTTTGCGTTAGGATGCGGAATGAGCAGCCGTGGATGTGGAACGGGTGCAGTTGGTCGTCCACAGTGATGCGCCAGACTTCGGTGTCGCCCTTGCGCACGGTTTCGTCGATGCGGTCCATGTTCATGGGCTGGCCGTTGATCGCCATCGCGCCGCCGCCGCAGACATTGCCCCAGTTGGCGGCCAAAGCGGCGAGGTCGGCGCCGGTGTCCATTTCCAAGGAGAAATCACGCGTGACGGTGGCTTGGCTGCGGTCTGGCGGGGCCAGATTGGCAAGTTGATCGGGCAAGGCGCCGTCAAAACCCTTGTCCGATGTGCGCGTCAGGGTGAGGGCGGTGGCGGTTGTGTTGCCGCCGCCAAACAGGCCGCCGAGGAAATTGAACAGGCCTTCTTCCGGCTCTAGGCCAACCATTAGGCTGTTGCTCTCTGCTGTGCGTAGGTCAACGAGCACTTCATAGCGTTCCCCCGGGGACATGAGGATGCTGTCGGTTTCCACGGTGCGGGCCAGAAAGCCGCCGTCAGAGGCGATTACACGCATGGGGCCGGTTTGCATGGAGAGGGTGAGGAATTGGGCGTTGCAGGCATTGAGAATGCGAAGGCGCACGAGGCCGGTGGGCACGGATTGTGCTACTGGAGCGATGGCGCCATTGACCACCAGCGTGTCGCCAATGAAACCGTCCTCGAACACCGCGCCGCTGACGTCGTAGGTGAGCGTGCCATCGGCGGCGAACATCTTGTCCTGTAGCACCAAGGTGAAGTCATCCACACCGTAGGTTTTCGGCAAGTCCGCGGCAAGGCTGGCGTCGTCTTCGACCAGCATCACACCCGCGAGGCCCTTGTAGGTTTGTTGCGCGGTTTTGCCGTGGGTGTGGGAATGAAACCAGTTCATCGATGCGTGTTGGACAATGGGCACATCCGGAGCCCAAGTGTCACCCGGTGCAATTTCCTGATGCGGCCCGCCATCCACGTCGCCTGGGATATGCAGGCCGTGCCAGTGCAGCGTGGTGACATCGTGCAGTCTGTTTTGCACGTCAAACGGCAGGGTTTGGCCCTGTTTCACGCGCAGGACCGGCCCAAGGTAGCTGTTGTTGATGCCGTAGGTGGCGCTTGCCGCCGCGTTGCCAAAATCATGGGTGAATGCGGCCAGTGTCAGCGGCAGGCGGCCTTCTATGCCTGCTGTGAGGTCGGTCATGGGGATCAATGGCAGTGGGCGCGGGGAAGTTTGCGCGAAGCTTGTTCCGGCACCTGCAAGCAAGGCGGTGGCCCCGGACGTTTTGAGAAAGTCGCGGCGGTTCATTGAACTCTCCATGATTCATCAACTATGGTTGATAAATGAAAATCGAAAGACAGTTTGTCAACTATGATTGATAAAAAAGATGATCGCTTCCTTGCTGACAATATCAAGGGGCTGATGATGACCGTGTTGGGGCGGTGGAATGCACAGATGGATCAGGGGCGGCAGGCCACCGCGTTCGCGGCCATCAGGGCCTCTGACATGCGGGTGTTTGGGCAGCTGCGGGGGCGGACATTGAAGCTGTCGGCGTTGCACCGGGAATTGGGCATGTCGCGGCAAGCCGCACAGCAGGCGGTGGCGCGGTTGGTGGCGCATGGGGTGTTGCAGGTGACGCTTGCCGAGGGCAGCAAGCGGGACAAGGTGGTGTCTGTGACGGACAAAGGTCAGCAACTGCGCAGCTTGGCGGCGCGACAAATCCGGGAGATCGAGGCCCAATGCGTAGAGGTCATCGGGGTGGACAACACAGAGGTGCTGCGCGATTTGCTTAAGCGGCTTGGGGCCGCGGGGAAGCTTTAGGCAGGCTACTCCCCTCGCAATGCTTGTGCGAGATCGGCGTTTTCCAGCACGTAGTTGCCAAAACTTGGCCGCCAGACAAGGCCACGGTCGCGCAGCACATCCAGCGCTTTTTGCACGCCGCCCTTGGAGTAGGGTTTGCGGTCTGGTCCGGCGAGGGCCTGGCGGGTGGCGTCGGTGTAAGGCGAGAACCGGATGCCTTCGGTGGCCATTTTGCGCAACAGCGCCTGTTGCAGCTTGGTGAGTGTGCTGATTTCGGCCAGCAGGGCTTCGCGCATCTGATGTTTCTTACGTAAGGCGATGGTGCGCAAGGCTTCGTCGCCAGCGGTGGGTTCCAGGATCAAATCGCGCAGGCAATCTGTGAGGATTTCCGGGCGACGGCCGAGGTCGTCAAACACCGCGTCCACGGTGGCGGCGGTGAGTTGGGCGTCGGGTGCGAGGCGGGTGTTGATGCGGTGGGTGAGCGCGGTGCTATAGCTGCTGCCCAAGGTGGGAAAGTCACGCACGCGGGCGCCAAAGAACGGGGCTTGCTGGTCGTGGATCAGCGCGGCGAGCTTGTCGCGGTGAGAGCCGGTCATCACCAGATAAAGCCGGTTGGGCAGGCCGGATTGGTTCACCGCGTCGCGGGCGGCCTTAAGGGCGAACATGGCGTTTTTGCCCGCCTCTGTGGCGAGGCTTTGCTGGGCTTCGTCGATGATCAGCACCACATCTTTTTGCGTGGCCTCGCAGAGCAGCAGGAGCGCGTCGGGGATGGTGCCTTCCCATTGGCCCGCGGATTTTAGGTTCACGCTGAAGCCCAGCGCGCCGACGGAGGTGAAGGGCACGTTGCGATGCAATTTGGCGATTAGGCTGTCGTTGTCCTTGAGCGCATTGGCGAGGCAAGCGGTGATCAGTTTGGCCGGATCAGAGCTGCGGTCGGCCCAGAGGTCCACGTAGAGCACGCATTTGCCTTGCTGCTCCAGAAGCGGGGCAAGGTCGCGGCGCAGGAAGGTGCTTTTGCCCGTGCGCCGTGGGGCGGCGAGGAACAGCCCAGCGCTTTCGCCCACCAAGGGATCTGGGTTCAGCAGGCTGGCGACTTGCTCCGCCTCAAAGGGGCGCGGGATGTGGTGGTCGGTGGTCATGGGTATCCTGCAGTAACTGGCATGGCGGTAGGGTAATCTGGTGTAGAGTACTTTGGAATACCTTTTGTGTTGGCAGGCAATGGTGACGGGAAAGTGACCGCAGCCATGGCGCGGTGGAGTTGGACATTGAGATACCTGGGGTGTCAGACTGCGAGCATGAGACAGGTCATGGCAACAGTGGCGTTTGTCGCCTCAGTGATGAGCGTGGGCGCGCCTTCGGCTCAGGTGGGTGACTGCGCGACGGACGCGATGTTGGTCTTTGACGGGTCGACGTCGATGGCGGAGATCAGTTTTGAGACTGGGCCCAATACGCGCATTGAGGAAGCGCGACAGGCGATCCGTCGTGCGATGCCAGACATTGCGCCCTATCGGCGGGTCGGGTTGATGACTTACGGGCCGGGTGCTGGCGGGGCCTGTGCAAATGTGAACCTGCGATTTGGGCCGGTTGAGAACGCGGCCGGGCCGGTGATTGCTGCGATTGATGGGCTGCAACCGGATGGGCTGACGCCGTTGACAGCGGCGGTGCAGCAAGCGGCGGAGGCGATGGACTACCGCAACAGCCCAGGCGTTGTGGTGCTGGTGACCGACGGCAATGAGACTTGCGGCGGGCGGCCTTGCGAGATGGCACGGGCGTTTCGGGCCACCGCGCGCGATTTGGTCGTGCATGTGATTGGGTTTCGGGCGGAGGTAGATTTCTTTGCTTGGAACAACCCGGAGCAAGATCCGTTGACCGACACCACCGTGGCGCGATGCTTGGCGGATGAAACTGGCGGCCTGTTTGTGACCACGGAAACGGTGGATGAGCTGGTGGCCGCGTTGCAGCGCACGTTGGGGTGTCCGGTGATTGGTAGGCCGTTTGACCAAATGAAAACGCGCCCCGTGTGAGGCGCGTTTCTTAAGTCTTCGATCAGGTGATTAGTATTCCACCACCGCGCGGATGGATTTGCCTTCGTGCATCAGGTCAAAGCCGTGGTTGATCTCGTCCAGGGTCAGCTTGTGTGTGATCATCGGGTCGATCTCGATTTTGCCGTCCATGTACCAATCGACAAACTTGGGCACGTCGGTGCGGCCTTTGGCGCCGCCGAACGCGGTGCCTTTCCAAACGCGGCCGGTCACCAGCTGGAACGGGCGGGTGGAGATTTCGGCACCTGCGGGAGCTACGCCGATGATGACGCTGACGCCCCAGCCACGGTGGGAGCATTCCAACGCGTCGCGCATGACTTGAACGTTGCCGGTGGCGTCAAAGGAATAGTCCACGCCGCCAAACTGGTCTTTCTCGGTCTTGGTGATCTCGACAATCGCATCCACGACGGATTGCTCGCCCAGCTTGGAGGGGTTCACAAAGTGGGTCATGCCAAACTTCTTGGCCATCTCGGCTTTGTCGTCGTTCAGGTCAACGCCGATGATGGTGTCGGCACCGGCCATGCGCAGGCCCTGGATGACGTTGAGGCCAATGCCGCCGAGGCCGAAGACCGCCGCAGAGGAGCCGATCTCCACGCCAGCGGTGTTGATCACCGCGCCGATGCCGGTGGTCACGCCGCAGCCGATGTAGCAGATTTTGTCAAAGGGCGCGTCTTCGCGGACCTTCGCCAGCGCGATTTCCGGCATCACGGTGTGGTTCGCAAAGGTCGAGCAGCCCATGTAGTGATAGATTGGCGTGCCATCGAGCATGGAGAAACGGGTGGTGCCGTCTGGCATCAGGCCCTGACCTTGCGTGCCACGGATGGCGGTGCAGAGGTTGGTTTTGCCCGACAGGCAGGAATGGCATTCACGGCATTCCGGGGTGTAGAGTGGGATCACGTGATCTCCGGGCTTCAGCGTGGTGACGCCTTCGCCACATTCCACCACCACACCGGCGCCTTCATGGCCCAGAATGGACGGGAACAGACCTTCGGGGTCGGCGCCGGAGCGGGTGAATTCGTCGGTGTGACACAGGCCGGTGGCCTTGATTTCAATGAGAACTTCGCCTGCCTTGGGGCCTTCGAGGTTCACGTCCATGATTTCCAATGGCTTGCCGGCTTCCAAAGCGACGGCGGCTTTCGTGCGCATCATTTTGCCTATCCTCCCAGTTTGTTTTGGAGCGTGGTTGAAACGCTCTATCATTGCAACCTTATTGGGAACATAGCGAAAGCCCTCTGTGGTTGGCACGGCGGGGACGAAGCAAATTTGTATATTTGCGACAAGGAGTAAGATTATGCGGTTTATGGTTTTGGCAGCGGCAGGCTGTGTAGGGCTGGCGGCTTTGACGGCCTGTAAAGGCGAGGAAGAGACAATGGCGAAAGGCAGCACCACCTGCGATCCGGCGACGTTTGAGTTCCTTGTGGGACAGGACAAAAGCGTGCTGGAGGGGGTGACCGTGCCGGAGATGGTGCGTGTGATGGAAGAGAACTCGCCCGCCACCATGGATTTCCACGAAAACCGGCTGAATGTGGTGCATGATGCGGACGGCAAAATTTTGAAAGTCACCTGCGGCTAAGCGGATGACCTGACCGATGTGATGGCCCGACCTTTGGTCGGGCTATTTCTTTTCGCGGTAGTTTTTGTGGCAAGCCTTGCAGGCGCCGCCGACACCACCCAACGTGCTGGCCAGTGCGGCGCGGTCTTTGAAATCCAACGCTTTGGCGGCGGCGGTGAGCTTGTCCGATTTGGCGGAGAAATCTGCCCAGTTGTCCCAAATGGCGGGTAGGGCTTCGGATTTGGGATCGGTGGCTGGGCTCTCAAACAAGGCGTTGATCTTGCCGGACTCCGTTACAATGGTGTCGCGCGCCATGCGAGCTTTGGCTTGATGCAACGGGGTTTCCTGTTTCGCCATGCTGACCAAGGTTTTGAAGGCGGCGCCGATTTTCTCCATCGCCATCATGCGGGCCATGACTTCGGGTTCTTTCACACCGTTATGGGCGTGGGCCGAAGTGGTGATCAACAAAGCGGCGGCGATCAGGATGTGGCGGCGCATTTTGGCTCCTTTGGTTGGCTGCCTCTATGCAGCCCATGGCGGGGCTGGGAATCAAGCAAAAAATATGAGAACATAAAGTGAACAAATATCACGATTCTGTTCCGTGTGCTGCCTATGCCGAACCGTCGCATTCTATCCCTATGGTTCCCACGTTTGGGGGCCGAGCGCCTGATCCGAATGGAGCGGGGCACCTTTGATGCGCCTTTGGCTGTGCTGCGGGACACGGGGCAGATGCAGGTGATTTGTTCTCTGTCCGAGCAGGCGGAGCGGGAGGGGCTCACATTGGGCCAACCGCTCAGAGACGCGCAGGCGATGTGCCCACATTTGATCACGCGGCTTCGGAATGTGCAGGCTGAGCAGGGCTTTATGAAAGTCCTGACGCGCTGGGCGGGGAAGTATTCGCCCTGGGTGGCGGCCACGGAAGAGGATGCCTTGGTGCTGGATGTGACCGGCAGCACCCATCTGTTTGGCGGCGAAGACGGCGTCTTGGCACAGGTGGGAGAGGACTGTGCCGATTTGCAGCTGACGGTGCGGGCTGGGCTGGCGGATACGCTGGGGGCGGCCTGGGCCTTGGCGCGGTTTGGGGCGCAGCCGGGTGTGGCGCATCGCAGCGGGGATGATATCGATCAGGAGGCGCGGGCCACGCGGTCGCGGGCGGTGAAACGGCGGCATTGGACGCGCGGCGGCGCGGCACCGCCAGCGGCGCGGGATAAGGCGGATGTGGGGCGCATTGCGCTGCCGGGGCAGACGCGGGAGGCACTGGCGCCTTTGCCGGTGGTGGCGTTGCGGTTGGAGGGCGACACACAAGCGGAGTTGGCGCGGTTGGGATTGCGGCGGATTGGCGATTTGACCGCGCAACCGCGGGCGGGGCTGGCGCGGCGGTTTGGCAAAGGGTTGGTGCTGCGGCTGGATCAGGCACTGGGCGCGGTGCCGGAGCCGGTGAACCCTGCGCCGCCAGAGACGTTTTACGCGGCACGCATGAGTCTGCCGGACCCGATTGGGCTGGAAGAAGATGTGGCGGCGGCGGTGGATAAGGTGCTGGGGCCGCTGTGTGAGCGTCTCAAGACAAAGTCCAAAGGCCTCCGCGTGGTGCGGTTGCAGGTGTTTCGCACCGATCAGACCATGCAGAGCGTAGAGGTGGGGCTGGCGCGTGCCACGGATGATCCGGAGCGGGTGCGGCCGTTGTTGCGGATGAAGCTGACCGACATCGATGCGGGCTTTGGCATTGATATGCTGCGGCTGGAGGCGGTGCGGGTAGAGACGCTGCATGCGCGCCACACGGCGGGGCATCTGGAAGCGCGGCAGGCGGCGGACAAACGGCTCAATCAGGGGCAGGCCTTGGAGGATCTGATTGGCCGGATTGGCGCGCGGGTGGGGCTGGAACAGATCACCCGGCGGCATCCGGCATCGAGCCACATCCCGGAGAAAACCGCGCAGGTGTTGCACGCCGCCTGGTCAGAACCTTGGGAGCAGGCCTGGCCGGAGAGCGTGTTGAAGCGGCCTTTGCTATTGTGGCGGCCAGAGCCGGTGCATGCGCCTGACGTGCCGCGGCTGCCGGAGGTGTTTCGCTGGCGTGGGCGGAATCTGGCGGTGGCGGATGCGCGCGGGCCGGAGCGGATAGCGCCGGAGTGGTGGCTGGATGAGCCGGAGTGGCGCAGCGGCGTGCGCGATTACTGGCGGGTGACCTGCAAGAATGGTGAGCGGCTGTGGCTTTATTTTGCCCATGGCGGGCAGATATCGGCGGGCTGGTTCTGTCAGGGCAGCTTTGCGTGAGGGCCGTCTTTTTTGGACGGCTTCCCACAAAAGAAAACCGCCCCGGAAGGGGCGGCTCTAGCGGGTAAAAAGAAAAGTGCCCCTCGGCGACGCAGACTGGGTGGGGGCAATAGTGCCGCGCCGCCGAGGGTAGCGTTTCGTTTTCGCTATGAGGGTAAGATGCCGGTCAGTTGCGGCGACAAAAGGAAGGCACCAAGGCCTTTTGCAGAAGAATCTGTGGCCAAAATGGGGCTTGGTTAACGGCAAGCATGTCACTTGCGGACTTGATTTCGCGGGCGTTTGGCGCAAGTCTGACTTTATGAATGCCCAACCTCCCAGCAGATTGCACCCGCCTCAGAAACCACCGGAACAAGTGGCGTTTCATCGCACCGAACTGTCGGTCATCCTGGGGCTTTACGGGCGTATGGTGGCCGCTGGCGAGTGGCGGGACTACGGGATTTCCAGCCTACGAGAAGTGGCGGTGTTCTCCGTATTTCGGCGGGCGGCGGAAAACCCGCTCTATCGCATCGAGAAGCGGCCAAAGCTGCGCAACAAGCAGGGGCTCTATGCGGTGATTGGCATGGACGGGCAGGTGCTCAAACGGGGGCATGACCTGAAAACTGTGCTGCGGGTGCTGGAACGCAAACTGATCCGCGCGGTGGAGTGAGCGGGCGCATATGACCCCAAATACAGAGTTTCGCACCGCCACGCGGGATGAGTTGGAAACCATTCTGGACTGGGCGGCCGAGGAAGGATGGAACCCTGGGCTGGAGGATGCGGCGGCGTTTTGGCGGGCGGACCCGGAAGGGTTCTTTGTTGCCTCGGTGGATGGGGAACTGGCGGCGGCGATTTCGGTGGTGACCCACACCGCGGATTTTGCCTTTCTTGGATTGTATATCGCGCGGCCGGCGTTTCGCGGGCAGGGCATTGGCTATGGGCTATGGCAACATGCGCTCAAGCACGCTGGAGCGCATGTGGTTGGCTTGGACGGCGTGCCGGATCAGCAGGAAAATTATGCGGCTTCGGGGTTTGACCTGTTCAGTGCCACGACGCGGTTTACGGGCGAGGTGGCCGCGCGGGAGAGCGATAACGTCCGAGTGGCAACGCCGGAGGATGTGGCGGCATTGATCGATCTGGAAGCGGCGGCATCTGGTGTGCGCAAGCCCGCATATCTTGGCGCATGGTTTGCGTCTGCGGAGAGCCGTCAGACCTGGGTGATGCAAGGCACGGACGGTGTTGCAGGGTTTTGCACCGCGCGGCGCTGTCGTGAGGGTGTTAAGATCGGCCCGCTCTGGGCGCGAAGCGAGGCGGATGCTTTAGCGTTGATTGCGCATGTGGCGGCACAGATGGGCGGACCGCTGACATTGGATGTGCCAGACCCATCGGCCCCCTTGAAGGCGTTGTGTCAGGCGTTGGGCTTGACGCCGGGGTTTGCCACCGCGCGGATGTATCGCGGCACACCGGTGCCGGTCGGCGACGCGCCGGGCGGGTATTTTGCCGTGAGCACGTTGGAGCTGGGCTGACGCTGTGCCAGGGAAGGGGCCAGCCCCTTCTTGGCCTTGCCAATTCATCCCCGGGATATTTGGGGACTGAGAATGCGTGGTCAATCGGGTGAGAGATGGGTGGCCATCACGCAGAGCAGTTCAAACATCACCGAAACACCCAGGAAGGCGGTGCCGCCGGAGCTGTCAAACGGCGGGGAGACCTCGACCAGATCGGCGCCGATGATGTTGAGGCCATCCAACCTGCGCACCACTTCCAGCGCTTGAAAACTGTTGGGGCCGCCGACTTCGGGCGTGCCGGTGCCAGGGGCGAAGGTGGGGTCCACAAAGTCGATGTCATAGCTGACATAGGTCGGTGCGGTGCCGACGATCTCGCGGGCCTCGGTCATGACATCCTCAAGGCCGCGTTTGAAGAACTCTTCGATGCGGATCACGCGGATTCCGACGGATTTGGCAAAATCGGTGTCCTCATTATCGTAGGTGGAGCCACGGATGCCAATTTGCACCACACGTTTTGGGTCCAGCAGGCCCTCTTCGACCGCACGGCGGAAAGGCGTGCCGTGGGTGTACATCGTGCCGCCGAAATAGCTGTGGTAGAGGTCCGTGTGGCTGTCAAAATGCACCATCCCGACGGGGCTGTCTTTGGCGAGAGAGCGCAGGATGGGCAGGGAGGTGAGGTGGTCGCCGCCTGCGGTGAGGGGCGTGATGTTTTGAGCCAACACGTCGTCATAGAAAGCGGTGATGCGCTCCATGCTGTCGTGGATGTCAGCGGGGTTGGGGCCCACATCACCAAGATCGGCGCAGTTGATCAGATCAAAGGGGCGCACACCGGTGGCGCCGTTTTGGGCGCGGATCATGGTGGAGGCGTCGCGCAACTGGCGCGGGCCATGGCGCGGGCCGGGGCGGTTGGTGGTGCCGCTGTCCCAGGGCACGCCGATCAGGCCAACATCCACATCTGCGATGCGGTTATGGTCCAGATCCATGACGGGCAGGCGCATGAAAGACGGCACGCCCGCAAAGCGGGGTAGGTCCATGCCAGACACGGGTTGGAAGAAACCACTGCTCATTTGGAGGCTCCTAAGATGGGACGTTTGTGGGAGGTCACTGGCCCGTCGCCTTGGGCCTGAATACGGGCGATGGCCGCATCAATGGACTCATAGGCGACGGCCATGTGGTGGGCGTTGGCGTGGATCATTGTGTTGGCATCGGTGACCATGGCGACATGGCCTTTCCAGAACAGCAAGTCGCCGCGCTGGTAGGGGCCGGTTGCCTCAGGAAAGGCGGCCTCTTGCAGGTCGCTGTCGCCGGGGCAAGGGGTGCCACAGGCGAGGAGGGCCGCTTGCACAAGGCCGGAACAGTCTATGCCAAAAGACGAATTGCCGCCCCACAGATACGGTGATCCTATAAGGCGTTCGGCAACCGAGGCGGCGTCGCTTTCGATGTGATCGATGGGCGTGAGATGCTGGCTGGGCACATAGAGGTCGCGGGTGACCTGGCCGCCGTCCCAGGCGATGCGGGCCCAGGTGTCCTCTTCTGAGAGCACCACAAGGCGGGTGCCAAAGGAGAGCGGGGTCACATGGCCCATGGTTTTGAGGCCTGGTGTGGTTTTGGCGTAGCTGCGGGCGGCGGCAATGCTGTAGGTGGGCGTCTGTTTCGGGTGGCTGAGTACGTCACCGATGTCGACCCAACCGACGTAGCCGTCTTTCTCGGCATAGCCAAAGGCCATGCCGTTTTCGGTGTGCACCACGTTGACCACTTCGCCGCGCAAGAGCTGGCGTTCGCGGGTACCTTGCGGGCCGGACAGAAGGTCGGTGACCACCATGGCAACGCGGTAGGGCGTGGGATCGACAAAGCGGTCAGCGGTGACTTGGCCGCGTAGGAAGGCGGCGGCGACTTTGCCGGTGCTGGGGGTCAGACGCTTATCCATCAGAGTGACAGCACCTCTGGCAGGGCGGCGAGGATGGCGCGGGCGCCCATGCCGACGCCGCCTTTGGGCCGGGCGGGCGACGGGCTTGGGTTCCAGCCGTAGATGTCAAAATGCGCGTAGCGTTGGTCTTTGGCAAAGCGGCGCAGGAAGAGCGCGGCGGTGATGGAGCCCGCAAAGCCACCGGAAGGGGCGTTGTCCAAATCAGCGATCCCGGGTTCGATCATCTTCTCATAAGGTTCCCAGAACGGCATGCGCCAGACCGGGTCGGACACATCGTTGGCGGCGGTTTCCAACGCGGAGACAAAGCCAGCATCATCGGTGTAGTAGGGCGAGAGGTCGGGGCCGACGGCGACGCGGGCGGCGCCGGTGAGGGTCGCCATGGAGAGGATCATGTCGGGGTTGTCCTCTGACCCTAGGGCCAAGGCATCGGCCAGCACAAGGCGACCTTCGGCGTCGGTGTTGTTGATTTCCACGGTGAGGCCGTTGCGGGCGGTGAGGATGTCCCCGGGACGGAAGCTATCGCCAGACACGGCGTTTTCCACCGCAGGGATCAGGACGCGCAGTTGCAGCGGCAGATTGAGCGCCATGATCATTTGAGCGAGGCCGAGCACGGTGGCGGAGCCGCCCATGTCTTTCTTCATCAGTGCCATGGAGCCGCCGGGTTTGAGATTGAGCCCGCCAGTGTCAAAGCAGACGCCTTTGCCGACAAGTGTCAGCGTGGGGCCTTCGCTGCCCCAGCGCATGTCGATCAGGCGCGGGGCGCGGTGCTCTGCTGCGGCACGGCCCACCGCGTGGATCATCGGGAAGTTTTGTTCCAGCAGCGCGGCGCCTTTGGTCACGGTGCAGATTGCGCCGTAGTTCAGGGCCAGCGCGCGGGTTGCGTCTTCGAGCTCTTGCGGGCCCATGTGAGAGGCTGGTGTGTTGATCAGATCGCGGGTGAGTGCCTCGCCCGCGGCAATGGCCTCTACTTTGGCGGCGTCCACGCCGGGCGGGCAGATCAGTTGGGCGGTGGCACCGGAAGATTTGGCATAGCGGTCAAAGGCATATTGCGAGAGCAGCCAGCCGAGGGCCTCGGTTTCCAGATCACCCGCGGGCAGGGCGCCAGCCAGAGCATAGGTACCTGCGGGCAAGGTCGCGGCGGCTGCGGCCAGAGCGAAGCGGCCACGGGCGCGGGTTTGCGGCATGCCAAAGCCTGCGACAGCCATCACTGGGGCGCCGGAGGAGTCTGGGATCAGGATGGATTTGCCAATGGCGGGTTTGAAGCCGGTGGCGATCAGGAAGGTTCGGGCGGATTGGGTTTGGGCGTCGCGCCAGGCCTCATAGCTGTCGCTGTCCACCACATGCAATGGGATGGACGGGCCGCCTTCGGCGGAAGCAAATGTGAGGGACATGGCGCACCTTTCTGACCGATCGTAAGCTGTTTGGTCCACAGCCTAACGGTTGGTGCGCCCCCTGCAAGCGGATTGGCGCACCGATCAGATATAGGTGCGCTTTAGATCCCATATTTCACGCAAAGCGCCTTCGCCCACGCGGAGCAAGCGGGCGTGTGTGGCGGCAAGCGCCACATGGTCGCCACGGTCACAGCAACTCACCACGTCGCCGGCAACCTGTGACAAGGCGGTCATGCAGAGGCGACCGGCGATCAGCTCGACCAGCGACATGGTGTCGGCCAGTTCCGACAGGTTGTTGGCGTTCAGATGATGCTCGCCCATGGCCAGATGATCGGTCAGCGATTTGACCAACCCCAGAAAGGTCTCTTCGGCTTCATCCGGGTTCATGCGTATAAAGATGCGGGCCAATTCGTCCTGATCGACGACGGCCTGCTCGCTCATGTTTAGCTTTGCCACTTGTGACATATCTCACCCTAAGTTTTGTCCGTTTCACCCAAACGGTTCGGCTCAACATAGGTGCCCAAACCTTCTCAAATGGTTTCTAGGGCGGCCCAAAGTCCGTAGAATTACAGCTAAATAGGGTTCAATTACTGTGGGTTAGAGCGCTGGGTAGGTCGAGCCGTGACGCTTTGAGACCGGTGGCGGTGTTGCCTCGCGTGTGTTGTTTTACAGGGCGTTTTTGAGGCGTTTGGCCTGCGCAGTCGTGCGGCCTGGGCAAAAAATGTCGTGGCGGGTGAACCGCCACGGCATTTGGGGAGGCGCGATCTGGAAACAAGGTGTTTCCGAAATCCGTTAGCGCAGGATCATTTCCGAGGGCCATTGCAAGGTGTGGGACAGTTCCACGTCATAGCGCTCGCCCGCCGTCAGTTCGCGTTGCCACATCAAGATTCCGCGTTGGTCGTCGTAGTTGGTTTCAGTCGGGGCCGGAGTGGATTGATGGGTGATCACCAGATCCTCTTGCTCGCTATAGGGCACGCGGCCCAACAGGCGCAGGTCCCAAGCGCGGTCCGTCAGGTTTTCGGCGGTCAGCACGCGTGTTTCGCTTTGCTCGTTGCGTGTGGTGATCACACCTTTGTCGCCGGTGACTTTGTTTGTGACCTTATTGGTCAGGCGCAGACCGTTGATTGGGCCAAAGGAGAAGTCGATGTCGTCGCCTTCGGCAATCAGAGGCATCTCCTGTTGGCCAATGTAGGTGCCGTTCAGGAAGAAGTTGGCCTCAAAGCTGGGCAGGATCAATTCGCCACTGTCGTTGGTGGCTTCGGCCATGAGGAAGGCGGTTTCGTCACGCATCGGGTTGGCAAAGGCGTAGGTGTCCGGTGTGAGGTCCAATGTCCCCAGTGCAAGGTGCAGGGCGTCGGAGGCTGATGATACAGAGACCGGGGTTGGGTAAGCGTAGGTGGCGTTTATCCCATCGCCGAAGGAATACGAGGCGTGTTCTTCGATATAAACAGGCTCAACAACTGGCTCAGGGGCCATGCGACCAAATTCCATTTGGCTTTCTGCAATGGCCATATCTGCGAGCTGCTTGGGAGTGAGCTTTTCCTCAATCCTACGAAGCCAAGGGTACACCTCACTTGGAGTTGTTTGTTCATTAGGGCGACTGGTAGAGAGCGTGATGGCTACATCGGTCCAATCTTCGCCGGTTTGTTGTCGGATGAAGGCGCCGCGTTCGATTTTCAGCTGGGGTGTATCACTTTCGCTCAAATACACGTCGTACGCGGGGCTCCAAGCGGTGTCATAAGCCAAGTGTGTTAGTGTGAGGGTGCCACTGGTCGCGTCATTGGTTGAAATGGCGATTGCCAACATGGCGTTATCGCTTTCCGTTGGAGTGAGGGCGTCAACAGTGCGTTGGGCATCGGTGACAGCCTTTTGCAAGGATTTGATATTTTTCTCAAAATCGCGTGCTTCTCTTTCTGCGGCGGTGATCTCCTGTTGGGCCGCAAGAGTTTCCTGACTGATCAGGGCCAAGGTTGCGCTGAGCGTTTCGGCGGTTGCCGCCGTGTCGGATGGGCCTCTAAGACTGGCGATGTAGGCCAGACGCGCTTTGGCGGCTTCAGCCTTTATAAGCACATCTGCGCGGGCGTCTTCCGCGGATTGCAAGGCCGTTTGGGCACGCTCCAACTCGGCTTTGGCTGCCACAAGTTCCGGGCTGTCTTCGACCTGATTTGGGAGCGTTCGGCTGTTGCGGACACTGACGGCGCCGAGCTTGGCGCCATCAAGCGCCACGCGAACGGACATTGGGTCCAGCGAAGCGGGCAGATTTGTGATCAATAGTTCATGGGTGCCTGCCGGGGCGGAAAATGGCACCGCGCGGGTCAGGGTCGCGCCTTCTGAATAGAGGGTCGCCGCCGTGACAGGCGCGCTGAGTGGAATGGTGTCAGCTAGAAGAGGGGCGGCCAACGGTAGGGTTGCGGCGGCCAAAATAACTTTTTTCATCAATCACCTGTGTCTTGTTTGAGGCAAGACGACCATGGAAGGCCAACAGAGGCAAGCTGGCTGTGTGAGAAAGGAAAGCGTGGGCGGGGAGTTGCCGGAGGCGAACGGTGTATCGCGCATGAAAAAGGGCGCCCAGTTGGACGCCCTTTGAAGATCGTTTGGAAGAGGTGTTAGCCCTTTTTGAGCACTTCGCGGCCCAGGGTCTCGGCGATCTGCACTGCGTTCAGTGCCGCGCCTTTGCGCAGGTTGTCGGATACGCACCAGAGGTTGATGCCGTTCTCTACGGTGCTGTCCTGGCGGATGCGGGAGATGAAGGTGGCGAAATCGCCCACGCATTCTTTCGGGGTCACGTAGCCGCCGTCTTCGCGTTTGTCGATCACCATGATGCCGGGGCTTTCGCGCAGGATGTCACGGGCTTCGTCTTCATCCAGGAACTCTTCGAACTCGATGTTGATCGACTCGGAGTGGCCGACAAACACAGGCACGCGCACGCAGGTGGCGGTGACTTTGATGTCTTTGTCGACGATTTTTTTTGTTTCCGCGACCATCTTCCACTCTTCTTTGGTGGAACCGTCTTCCATGAAGACGTCGATGTGCGGGATTACGTTAAACGCGATCTCTTTGGTGTAGACCTTTGGCGGCACGTCAGATGTTGGGTTGTAGACCGCTTTGGTCTGATCCCAGAGTTCGTCCATCGCGTCTTTGCCGGAGCCGGACACGGACTGATAGGTTGAGACCACAACGCGCTTGATCTTTGCGCGGTCATGCAACGGCTTCAGCGCAACAACCATCTGCGCGGTGGAGCAGTTCGGGTTGGCGATGATGTTTTTCTTGGAGTAGCCGTGAATGTCGCTTGCGTTGCACTCTGGCACGATCAGTGGCACGTCGGGATCGTAGCGATACAGCGAGCTGTTGTCGATCACGACACAGTTTGCGGCCGCTGCGATGGGCGCGAACTTCTTGGTGGCTTCGGAGCCGATGGCGAAGAGCGCCATGTCCCAACCGGCGAAGTCGAATTGTTCAATGTCCTGAATCTTCAGGGTTTTGTCGGCGAAGGTGACCTCTGTGCCTTGGCTGCGGCGGCTTGCCAAAACAGCAATCTCATCCACTGGGAACTGACGTTCCTCCAGAATGTTCAGCATTTCGCGGCCCACGTTGCCTGTGGCACCAGCGACGACGATGCGATAACCCATCTGAGGTCTCCATTTCTAACGACGCGCTCTCTTAGCCTTGTTTTCTTCAAGAAAAAAGGGGTGGGAGGCCGGAAATTGCTTAAGGGGGTCAT
Source organism: Paracoccaceae bacterium (assembly GCA_014872815.1). Classification (GTDB taxonomy): domain Bacteria; phylum Pseudomonadota; class Alphaproteobacteria; order Rhodobacterales; family Rhodobacteraceae; genus Shimia. Next base: position 373,481 of record WKFK01000011.1, on the reverse strand, counting down.
TCCGGTTTGCGATGAATGCGCAGAGTGCGCGGTTTTTGATCAATCCATGCGGTCTTCTGAGAAGCAGTAGACCAGTGCACCCAGCAGGATCAGACCGGCCATGAGACCAAACAGAGTTTGGTAGGCCAGAAGGGAATCGGTTGGGGCGATGGCGGCATGGATTTTGCCAGAGCCAAACTGCATCACGCCAACGCCGCCGATGCCAAAGAGGTTCATCAGAGTCACACCGCGCCCTGTGAGATGCGCCGGGAAGAAGCTGCGGGCGTGGGCGATGAGCACCGGGAAGGCGGCGCCGCAAAAGCCGACGACCGACATCAGCAGGACCGAGCGCAGTGCACTTGTGTCTGTGAATATGGCAAGACCACAAAGGGCGACCGCGCCGACAACACTGCCGCAGATGATGACCCATTTGCGGGTGCCAAAGATGCGATCAGCGGGACCGTAGCAGAAGGTGCCCAGGATCATGGCAACCCCCATGACCAGCGTGGCTTGGCCTATTTCGCTGGTTGTGAGGGTGAAGACGTCTGACAGGTAGGGGCCGATCCAGAGGCCCCGGATGCCTGCGGCGGGCATGTAGTTCACGAACATCAGCGGGAAAAGCAGCCACAGGGCCGGGATTTTCAGGAGGTCCAGCACAGAGCCTTTTTCGGTGCCGTTGGCTTTGGGGGGGTCTTGCACCAAGACCCAGAGGCCAACCGCGATGCTGGAGCTGATTGCGGCGAGGACCCAAAGTGTGGCGCGCCAGCCGATGGTCTCAGCGGCCCAAGCGGTGGGATAGGCGGCGATCAGGTTGCCGACAGAACCCACGCCAAGCATCAATGCGGCCAATGTGGCAAAGCGGGCCGGTGGATACATGCGCGCGAAGATGAAATAGCTGGCCATCAAAACAGGCGCACAGCCGACCCCGATCAGCCCCATCGCAACGGTGATGTGTAGCGGAGTGGTGGCCATGGCGAAAAGGGCGGAGCCACCGCCGCCACCTATCAACAACAGGAGGGCGGATGTGCGACGCGGTCCAACGCGATCCAGCGCGGCGCCTACCGGAATTTGCATGGCAGCAAAGACAAGGAACCAGAGGCCGCTGGCGAAGGCGAGATCGGCCGGTGTGGCACCAACGTCTGTCTCGAGCACTTGGGTTAGGACGGCAAGGAAGGCACGGAAGAACTGGCTCAGTACATAGGCCAGACACAAGAGAACCAAATCGATGCGCATGTTAACTAACTCCCCATTTCCAAACGCGACAGGACAGTATGTGGGCGATGATGACAAGAGGTGATTTGTGGGAGGCATTGAACACTAACGCCCACAACTCTGTGAGATGGCTGAAATATCCTGATCTTTCGGGAATGGTGCACGTATATCAGGCAATCCGCCACCGATTTGGGTCCATTTCGATATGAGTCTTCATTATTTGCCTCACGACATTCCAACCGATGCCGACTTGCTGTCTGGCCCTGCATTTTATGAACGCATTGCGCGCATCACTGAGTTTGATCGCTTAGCGGAGCCGATGCGGTATGTGCGCTTGCCGGATGATTGGATTGTGGGGGTGGCCGACATTGTTGGCTCTACTGAGGAGATTTCGAAAGGGCGTTACAAAGCCGTGAACCTTGTGGGGGCGGCGGTGATTTCGGCGCAGCTCAATGCGGCTGGTATGCAGGCGTTGCCCTATGTGTTTGGCGGAGATGGGGCGCAGTTTGCGGTGTGGCCAGAACAGCGCGCGCAAGCCGAGGTCGCGCTGGATGCGGTGCGGCACTGGGCGCGGGAGGAATACGGTTTGCAGCTGCGGGTGGCGACAGCAACCGTGGCGGACGTGCGCGCGGCGGGACACGACGTACGCGTGGCGCGGTACGCGCCGTCGGATGGCGTCGACTATGCCAGTTTCTCTGGTGGTGGGATGGCCTGGCTGGAGGCGCGCATGAAGGCGGGTGAAGTTTCTTTACCCGTTAGCACAGAGACCGCCGCGCCGGATTTGACTGGATTGAGTTGTCGCTGGGCTAATATCGATGCGTCACATGGAGCGATTTTATCGCTGGTAATGGTGCCGAAGGCGGGCGCGAGTGACGCTGATTTTGCCCGAGTGGCGCAAGACGTGATTGCGGTGGCAGATAAGGCCAAACGCCAAGGACACCCGGTGCCTTCATTGGGGCCCAAAGCGCAATTTCCACCGCCTGGTTTGGATTTGGAGGCGCGGATTGCCCCCAAGGGAGCCATGTGGTGGCGCAAAGCAAAACTGCTTTTGGGCAGCGCGTTTGCCTGGATGTTGTTGCGGTCGGAAATACGGCTGGGGCGGTTTGATCCGGTGGATTACAAGGTCGATGTGGCGCGCAACACGGACTACCAGAAGTTCGATGACGGGTTAAAGATGACGTTGGATTGTGGTGCGGATACGCAGGTGCAGATTGAGGCGGTCCTGCAAAAAGCCCACACAGATGGCGTGATCCGCTATGGGCTGCATGTGCAGGATGCCGCGATGATGACCTGCATCGTGCCCTCGCCGGTGGAACGGTCGCATATGCATTTTGTGGATGGGGCGTCTGGTGGGTATGCGTTGGCGGCCCGCAACTTGCGCGCGCAGGCCGCCTGAAATGTTACTTCCCGCGCAGGCGTCCTACGATGCCGGTGGGGAAGAAGTAGACCGACAGGATAAATAGCACGCCAAGCCACAGCAGCCAGCGGTCTGCGTTCAGCAGGTCGGGCAGCAGGGGCAGGGTGGAGACGCTTTCGCCCGCGAGGCTGAGCACGTTTTGCAGGTAGTTCTGCGCCAGAACAAACAGGGTTGCCCCGATGACGGCTCCGTACATGGTGCCCATGCCGCCGATCACCACCATCAAGAGGATGTCGATCATGATCTCCATGGAAAGGGTGGTGTCCGGGCCGACGTAGCGCAGCCAGACCGCGTAGAGCGCACCGGCAAGGGCGGCAATGGCGGCGGACAGGCAGGTGGCGGCGACACGGTAGTGCACAACGCGGTAGCCAATGGCCTCAGCCCGGAAGTCATTCTCGCGGATGGCTTGCAGGACGCGGCCAAAGGGGGAATTCACCACACGCAGCATCAACAGGAAGAGCACGAAGCAAGAGATGAAGACGAGGTAGTACTTCAGCAGTTTGCCGTTGGCCTTCACTCCAAAGATCTCGCCGTCCATGAACTTGAAGGCTGGGCCGAGCGCTCGAGGGATTTTGAAGGACAGGCCATCTTCGCCGCCCGTTAGGGTGGAGAGTTGGCTGACCAACACGGCCACGGCGGAGGCTACCGCAAGCGTGATCATGGCGAAGAAAATGGCGCGGACGCGTAAGGAAAACAGACCGATGACCAGCGCAAGGAGCGCTGCCAAACCTGCGCCCGCCACAGAGCCAACCAGCAGGGCGTCAAAACCGCGGCCCATGTGTGTACTGGCCAGTGCCACGCCATAGGCGCCAAGGCCGAAGAACATGGTGTGGGCAAAGCTGACGATGCCGCCGTATCCCAGCAGCAGGTCATAAGACGCCACCAGCACAATGAAGATGCAGATGCGGGCGGCGGTGTCCACAGAGCGCACACCGGGAAACAAGAAGGGCGCGAAGGCAAGGCAGATCAGGATCACAATCAGGATTGCGAGAAGGATGGGCGAGCGTGGGGTGTCGCCGGAAACAAGGGTCTTCAGCATATCTATTTCGCCTTTACCACGGGGATCATGCCCATCGGGCGCCACATCAGGATCGCCACCATCAGGGCGATGTTGGAAATCAGCGCGGCTTTGGGTTCGAGGAAGGCCACGTAGTTCTGCATCAGGCCCACCAAAAGCGCGCCGATGAAGCAGCCTTCGACCGATCCAAGCCCGCCGATGATCACCACGATGAACACAAGGATCATGGTTTGGTTGCCCATGTGAGCGGTGATGACTTCTTGGTAGAGGCCCCAGAGCACGCCGCCGAGTCCCGCGAGGGCGGAGCCCGCGACAAAGACGCCGATGAACACCATTCGCAGGTTATAACCCAACGCCTGCACCATCTCGCCGTTTTCCACACCGGCGCGCACGATCAGACCGATTTTTGTGCGGCGCAGGGTGTAACGCATGGCGAGGAAGACCACGAGGCCAATGCCCACGGCGACAAGGCGGTATTTTTCCAGCGCGGCCCCGGCAAAGGTGATCGCGCCTTTGAGGGCTTCGGGGCGGGTGATGTAGATCTCTTCCGGTCCCCAGAGCACGATGATGAGCTGTTCAACCACGATCAGGCCGCCCATGGTGACGAGGATCTGTTTGAGGTGATGGCCATAAACCGGCTTCACGATGACCCGCTCAAAGGCCCAGCCCATGACGCCAGTGGCACCCATAGCGCCAACAATCGCGACCATGAGCGCGGTCAGGTTCCACAGCAGGTTCGGCGCACCAGTCATGCGCTCCAGCAGGAGCAGAAAGGACACGCCAACAAAGGCGCCGACGGAGACAAAAGCGCCGTGGCCGAAGTTGATCACGTCCATCAGGCCAAAGACCAGGGTCAGGCCTGAGGCCATGATGAAGATCATCATGCCCATGGCGAGGCCCGAGACGGTTAGGGTGAGCCAACTTGAGGTGGCAGGGATGGCGACAAGGCCGGCGAGGATCAGCGCAATCACCAGAAGGATGGGTGCATGGGGCGCCAGCCGCTCAGTCAGCGACATCTTGGCCATGGTGGGCGCGTGTTCGGGGGCGGCGCTCATGGGCGGACCTCCAGATTAGGTGTGTTCGGGGACATCAGTGCGCCTCCATGCTGAGGCCCATCAGGCGCTCTTGCAGTTCGGCGTTGGTTGCCAGTTCGGACATTTGGCCGGACCAGACCATGCGACCGTCATCCATGACGTTGGCGGTGTCGCCAAGCGCTTTGGCTACAGCGAAGTTTTGCTCCACCAGTAGGATGGATGCGCCTTGGTCTTTGAGCTCTTTGATGGCGCGGGCCATGGTGGTGATGATCGCGGGGGCGAGGCCTTTGGTGGGCTCGTCGATCAGATAGAGCGCGCGCTCTTCGATCATGGCGCGGGCGATGGACAACATCTGCTTTTGCCCACCTGAGAGCGTGCCGGCGTCTTTTTTCCAAAAAGTTTCCAACGCGGGGAAGACGGTGAAGAGCCATTGCAAGCGGGCTTCGTCAATTGCGCCGGAGACAGCGGCGAGGATCATGTTCTCTTCCACGGTCAGGTCGGCAAAGATACCCATGTCTTCAGGCACAAAACCGATGCCAGCGCGGGCAATGGCGGGTGTGGGTAGCTTGGTGATGTCCTGACCGTCAAATAGGACGCTGCCCTGAAGGGCGCGCCAGTGGCCGATGATGGTGCGCAAGGTGGTGGTTTTGCCCACGCCGTTGCGGCCGAGAAGCATGGTGACTTCACCACGTGGTACCGTGAGGTCGACACCCTGCAGAATGTGATACTGCGCGATGTTGGTGAAGACATTGTCGAGCTTCAGGATGGGATCAGACATTGGCCAAAGCCTCCTCAAGATCGCGGCCCATGTAGGCTTCTTGCACCACGTCCGAGGCCATGACTTCGGCGGGGTCGCCATCGGCCGCCAGCGCGCCGTTGTGCAGTACGATGATGCGGTCGGCCAATGTGCGGATCACGTCCATCTTGTGCTCGACCAACAGGATGGCGCGGTCTTTGCGGGTTTTGAGCTCGGCAATGAGATCCAGTACCACGGGGGCTTCGTCCACGCTCATGCCGGCGGTGGGTTCGTCAAACATATAGACCAGCGGGTCGAGCGCGATCAGCAGGGCGACCTCCAGTTTGCGCTGGTCGCCGTGCGACAGTTCGGAGACCACTTGGTCCGCCTGATCGGTCATACGGATGCGTTCGAGAATGTCATAGGCGGGGCCAGTCAGTTCGGCGTGGCTGTCCGCCATGGATAGGATGTTGAAGCCGCGCCCAGCCTTTGACTGCACCACAAGACGCACGTTTTCTAACACTGAGAGGTTGGGAAACAGGTTGGTGAGTTGGAAGGCGCGGCCGATGCCGCGGTGCGTGCGCTGGGCCACGGACATCCGGGTGATGTCGGTGCCGTCAAGTTTTACACGGCCTTCAGAGACGGGAATCTGACCGGAGATCAGATTGAAATAAGTGGTTTTGCCTGCGCCGTTGGGGCCGACAATCGCGGTCAGCTCGCCTGCTTTAAAGCTGCAGGAGATGTGGTCCACTGCGACATGGCCGCCAAAGCGCACGGTCAGGTCGGTGGTTTCCAGAATGGGGTGGGACATGGTTTGAAACCCAGTGAGTGTGGTCTGGGGAAATGCTGGTCCCGGCGCGGGATCCGGAACCAGCCATGGGGATGTTCGCGCTTAGTTGCGAACGGGGATTGGCAAGTCTTCGATCTTGAGCTCACGCACTAGTTCAGGGATGGCCCATTCGACGTTGTCGTCCACTTTGATTTTGAAGTGGTACATGGTCTGCATCGCCTGGTGATCTTCGGCGCGGAATTTCATGGTGCCTTTGGGGGTCTCCCATTCCATGCCTTCCATCGCGGTGATCAGCTCTTCGGTGTCGGTGCTGCCGGCCTTTTTGATGGCTTCCACCACAGCGATACCTGCGGACATGCCGCCTGCGGTGAAGAAATCAGGTGGGGTGCCAAAACGCTCCTGGTGGGTTTTCACCAGCCAGTCGTTCACATCGTTCTTTGGGATTTCATAGTAGTAGTAGGTGGCGCCTTCGAGGCCGGGGAAATCCTTATAGGCTTTCATCGCCGCCAGAATGTTGCCGCCTGTGGCGATCTCTACACCAAAGCGGGAGGGATCCATGGCTTGGATTTTGCCCATTGGATTGCCGCCACCTGCCCAGATGATGAAGAGCTTCTTGTCGCCTTCGAGGTCTTTCATCGCGGTGAAGATACGCTCTGCTGCGGCGGTGAAGTCGGTGGTGTCGGTGGGTACGTATTCTTCGTGGGCAATCGACTGGCCTTGACCTTCGAGCGCTTCGCGGAAGGCGGCGATGCCGTCGCGGCCAAAGGCGTAGTCTTGCGCTAGGGTGGCGATGTGTACGTCTTCGCCAGCCAGCGCGATGGCGTTGGCCACGGCGTCCTGCGAGCTGTTGCGACCGGTGCGGAAGATGTAGCGGTTCCAGTTGGCGCCGGTGATGCTGTCGGCCACCGCCGGTTCAACGATCAGCAGCTTTTCATATTCCTCGGCCACTGGCAGCATGGCGAGCGCCACGCCAGAGCTAACCGGCCCAACGGCGAGGTCAACTTCGTCATCGCCATAGGCTTCTTCCAACAGCGCTTTGCCATTGTCTGGCTTCAGCTGCGTGTCTTTTTCGATCACAACGATTTTCTCGCCGTTGATCTCCATGGTGCCGCCGGTGGCGTATTCCAGACCCAGCATCAGGCCGTCATGGGATTGTTTGGCGTAGGCCTCAAACGGGCCGGTTTTGCCGTAAACGTGGGCGATCTTGATATCTGCAGACGCGGCGGTGGTCAGCGCCAAAGCAGAAATTGCGCCCGAAATGAGCCATTTCTTCATGAGTTTTCCTCCCTGAACTCAACCGCAAATTGGATTGCGGCGATTGTGATCATGGTAGGAGCTGGGGCCAAAAAGGGTCAATTCGGGGAAATTACGTAGGTGGAGGCCCGGGAAAACCAGACCAATTCTGTGGGCCATTTCAGAGGCAAAGGACCGCCGCTTTGCACTGTAATGTAGGGTTTGGTGCGCCAAAGAAATTGCGTTTTGAAATATTCCAGTGCATGAAGGTGAGATGACAGGCAAGACCAATATTCCCGATACATCTCAGTCGCTTCCTATCGCGCTTTTGCGCGCCAGAGAAAAGGTGATGAAACCGGCGCGATTATTGTTGGCCGATGCGGGGGTCACCGAACAGCAATGGCGTGTGGTGCGGGTTCTGGTCGAAGAAGGCCCGATGGATCCGACCACCATTGCAGATCGCGCGGTGCTGTTGTTGCCGAGCCTGACGCGGATTTTGCAGAAGCTTGAGGAAAAAGGCTACATCACGCGCACGCGCGATGAGCAGGATGGGCGTCGGCAGGTGATTAAGGCCACGTCTGACGGTCGTCAGCTGATTGCAGATAATATTCCAGCGGCTAAGAGCTATGCGGGCAAACTGCGAGACCATCTTGGCACGGAGCGCTACGAGCAGCTTTTGGAACTGCTCAATGATCTCAATGAGATTGACCTCTAAAGACTAGGTGGGACGGACCTGATCCGGGTGCGCAGCCGCAAAAGCTGGATGCGCGGCGCAGGCTGTTTCGATGTCTTGAAGGCGGGGGAGGTCGGATAGGTCTACGCCCCAGCGGTGCGCATTGTAGAGCTGCGGCATCAGGCAAAGGTCGGCCTGCGTTGGCGCGTCCCCACAGCAAAATGGTGCTTGGGTGAACTCGTCCAAAAGTGCATCAAAGGCCTGTAAACCCGGGTGAATGAAATGTTGCATCCAGGCTTGGGTTGCGGCGGGTTTGTCCTTGGCACTGGAGGTGGCGTGGCGCACCACTGACAGGTTACAGACTGGATGAATATCCACGGCGATGCTGTGCGCCAAGGCCCGGACCTTTGCGCGCTGAGTTGGGTCGCCAGGTAGCAGGCCAAGCGCGCGGGTGTCGTTGAGATAGTCGAGAATGGCCAAAGACTGCGTGAAGCGGTGGCCGTCGATGTCGAGCACCGGGACCAGACCCTGCGGGTTGCGCGCCAGATGATCTGGCGCGCGGTGGTCGCCTTCGAGGAGGTCTACGGTCACGCGCTCGAAAGGCTCGTCCGCAAGGTGCAAAGCGATGCGCACGCGGTAGCTGGCGGAGGAGCGCCAATAATCGTAGAGCACTGTGCTCATTTCGAGCGGCTCATCGTTGGTGGCCGCTGGCTTGCGCGGCGTTGAGCGCTTCGTCCAGGACCTCATTGTCGCCAATGTGATTGGCGAGTAGGAAGATCAGACGGGCGTTGAGCGCGTCGCTGCTGGATTTTTTAAGGCCGTCATGGGCGCGGGCGAGGGCATCAAAGAAGCCATCGGCGTTGTCCAGGTTGGGGCTCAGGATCAGCTTGTCAGACATCAGATCACTCCTTGCCTGTGGCGCGGCGCAGGGCGGCGCGGAAATGGGGTTCGTCAAAGGCTTCGCGGCGGGCGGCGACGTGTTGATCTGGGCGGATCAGGTAGACGCCAGCGGTGGCATCGCCGAGGTATTGCCGTTTGAGGGTGAGCGTCGGGTCATCGCGCACCGAGAGCGCAAGGCGGCTGACAGTGACACCATCCTCTTCAAAACTGTCCGGTGCGTCTGCGTCGATGGTGAGCAGGATGAACGCGTTGCCGAGTTTGCCCAGCAGGTTGTCTTCGCCAAGCGGGGCGTCCGGGCAGGGGCTGCCGGGGCGCGTGAGGTCCGGCGCGGCGAGCGCATCAGCGGAGTTGAGCATACTGCCGTCATAGGTGCAGGGCACTGATAGGCGGCCCGAGTTGACCAGTGGTTGCGCAAATTCGTGATGCGCAGAGAGGTCCAGCACGGCGTCACGGAGGATGCGGCTCATCTCGGATTTGGGAGTGATGAACTCAGTCGAACGCGTGGAGTTCAGGATGTTTTCATCCGCACCGTAAGCCCGTTCGGTGTGGTAGCTGTCCATCAGGGTTTCAGGTGCTTTGCCGTCGAGCACCAGTTTGAGTTTCCACGCGACGTTATCCGCATCTTGCAGCCCGGAGTTGGCACCGCGGGCCCCAAAGGGGGAGACTTGGTGCGCGGAGTCACCGGCAAACAGCGTGCGGCCATGGCGGAACCGCTCCATGCGGCAGCATTGGAAGGTGTAGATGCTGACCCATTCAAGGTCGAACTCGGCCTCGTCGCCCAGCATCTCTTTGAGGCGGGTCATTACGTTTTCCGGCCGCTTCTCGCGCTCCTTGTCGATGTCACGGCCCAGTTGCAGGTCGATGCGCCAGACGTTGTCCGGCTGTTTGTGCAGCAAGGCGGATTGGCCCCGGTTGAAGGGCGGATCAAACCAGAACCAGCGTTCGGACGGGAAGTCGGCTTTCATCACCACGTCGGCGATCAGGAAATTGTCCTCAAAGACTTGCCCGTCAAAATCCAGTCCCAACATGCGGCGGGTGGGGGAGTTGGCCCCGTCACAGGCGACCAACCACTGCGCCTCAATGGTGTAGCTGCCTTCGGGGGTGTCCACCTCGAGGGTCACATGGGTGTCGTGTTGGCCAATGGCCTCCACCTTGTTGTGGCCGCGGATTTCGATGGGCGCGCCTTCGGCCTGCATCTCGCGGATGCGTTCCACCAAGACCTGCTCAAAGGTGTATTGCTGCAGGTTGATGAAGGCGGGGTTCTTGTGGCCTTCTTCTTCGGTCAGGCTGAACTCATAGACTTGGCGGGTGTCAAAGAAGACCTTGCCAGTGTCCCATTGCACGCCATGTTCCACCAGACGCTCACCGCAGCCGAGGCGGTCCATGATTTCCAGCGGACGTTTGGCAAAACAAATGGCGCGGGAGCCGAAGGACACCCGATCATTGTCATCCAGAATGACGGTTTTGATGCCTTGCTGTGCCAGATCAATGGCAGTGGCGAGGCCGACGGGGCCCGCACCGATGATCACCACTGGGTGTCGGACGGGCATGCCTTCGTCCTGATCCGGACTGCGCGTGTAGGCGTAGAGCGGGACGTCAAAAATCTTGCTCATGGGGCTCCTCCTCCCAAGGACAGGCGCGTTTGTTGGGGGTAGAGTGGCGCGCCAAGGGGCGGCGCGCCACGACATAGATCAAGGACGTGGGCTTTTGTGTTACCCCTGCAGTGCCTCCCACATTTCCAGATCGCGCTGGGCGGTCCAGATACGCGGGGTGTCGATGCCACGGGCTTCGTCATAGGCGCGGGCGACGTTGAAGGGCAGGCAGTGCTCGTAAATCGCATAGTCTGCGAACTTTGGGTCACATTCGGCCCGCACCGCGTCCCAGGCTTCTTTCAGGGTGCCGCCGCGGGTCGCAACCTTGGCGGCAGGGCGGTAAGTGCTTTCGACAAAGTCGCGGGTGTTTTCGATGGCGGCGTTGACCATCTCTTTGCCCACCAAAGCGTCACCACGGCCGGGGGCAATGGCGTCCACGTCAAAAGCGGCGATGTTGTCGAGCGTGTCGCCCCAGTCGGAGAAATGTCCGTCGCCGCAGTAGCAGGCGGAGTGGTATTCGACGATGTCGCCTGTGAACATGACGTTCTGGTCGGGCACATGGATGACGATGTCGCCTGCGGTGTGGGCGCGGCCCAGATGCATGAGGTCAATGCGGCGGTTGCCGAGGTAGACGGTCATGTTGTCGGAGAATGTGGTGGAGGGGTAGGTCAGGCCGGGGATGCTTTCGTGGCCCTCAAACAGGCGGGGGAAGCGTTGGAACTCGCTGTCCCAGTCTTCCTGACCACGTTCCACCACCATGGCGCGGGCGGCGTCGCCCATGATGATCTGATCCGCGCCATAGGCCGACGCACCGAGCACACGCACGGCGTGGTAGTGGGTCAGCACCACATGGGAAATCGGTTTGTCGGTGACGGAGCGCACACATTCGATGACCTTGTTGGCCAGTCGCGGCGTGGCTTGGGCTTCGACAATCATCACCCTGTCATCGCCGATGATCACGCCGGAGTTCGGGTCCCCTTCGGCCGTGAAGGCGTAAAGGCCGTCTCCCACTTCGGTGAAAGAGATGTTTTTCTCGGTCATGTCCCCTTGGGAGGCGAAGGCTTTGGCCATGGTCAGCGGTCCTTATCTTGTTATTTGAGTGAGGCGCTTAAGCGGCGCCTCGGTCATTTCGTATCTTATTCAGAGCTCATGATTTCGATCATTTTCGGCGTAATGCGTGTTTGCATCGCTTGCATGTCCGAGGCGAGGCCGCCCATGACCTTCTGCATCATCGGGCCCATTTTGCTCATAATGGCGGCACCGTGTTCGGAGCTGTAGAAAGTGATCAGCGCGTCGATTTCTTCGGCGCTAAACACCTCGGCGGTTGTGGCCTCCATCAGCTCTTCGAGCTTGGGGCGCAGTGTGTTCATTTCGTCGGACATCAATTCGCCAATGGCGGTCTGTTGCGCCTCTGACAGGGTCACGCCAGGGGGCATTGAGGCCACAACCTGTACTGCCATGCTTTGAGGGGAAAACATGTCCGTCATCATCTGCTGTACTTCGGGCATGTTCACATAGGTTTTGGCAAGCTCTTCGGCCGTTTGGGCCTGTGCTGTTGTGAGGTTGAAAGAAAGGAGGGCGGCCAGGGCGATGCGTTTCAAAAGGGTCTGTCCTGTTGGTTTGTTTGAATATGATCTGCTTAGGCGGCGGCCGCGCCTGTGCCAAGTCGGGTTTAGGTGGCCTCAGCCGGAGGGCCGGCAATGTCGTAGTCCAGTTGCAAGATGCCACCAGGTTTCTGGCTCGATGTTTTGAGGGTCAGGTTCTGCTGCGCCCCTTTGGCAAAGCAGGGCAAGCCATCGCCCAGGATGGTGGGCATCACAAAGACCGAAATCTCATCAAACATGCCCACGTCCAGTGCGGCGCGTTGGGTTTCGCCGCCGCCCATAATCCAGACCTTTTGGTGGCCATTGGCCTCAATGGCGGCGCGTAGGCCGTCGATGGGGCCAGCGGCGGTGATGTGATCGCCCTTGTAGTCGTGGCGGTGGGTCAGCACGTAGCCAGCGCGGTCGCCATAGGGCCAGCCCCAGCCCATCACTTGTCGGTAAGTGGAGCGGCCCATCAGCACGGCATCCACCTCTTCGATAAAGGCGTTGTAGCCGCCAGCGTCCTCGCAGTTGCATTCGGCCAGCGCGGTGCTGAACGGATCAAGCCAGCCCACCCCGCCATCCGGGGTGGCGATATAGCCGTCCAGACTTTGTGCGATATATCCGACATAGCGGGGGGTGGTGGCCATAGGCGTTACCTTTCGAAAGGGTCCGAAAGCGCAGGCAAAAGCGTGCCGGTACAGTCGCCAAATCCGATGGTGTACCCGTCTCCTCTGGCCGCGCCTTGGAGGGTGAGCGTGTCTCCATCTTCAATGAAGGTACGGGGCTCGCCACTATCAAGGGTCAGCGGCTCTTTTCCGCCCCAGCTGAGCTCCAGAAGGCTGCCGCGCTCCGGTTTTGTTGGGCCGGAGATGGTGCCGGAACCCAGCAGGTCGCCGACGTTCATCGGGCAGCCAGAGGTGCTGTGGTGCGCCAGCTGTTGCGCGGCGGAATAGTACATCTGGTCATAGTTGGTGCGGGCGATCTCGGTTGGCTCTTTACCCTTCGGTGCCATGGTGACGGACAGGTCGATGTCATAGAGCATCGGGCCGACGTCCTTGAGGTGATCGAGCAGTTCAAAATCCCGCTCTGGCGTGTTGGTGCGGAACGGTTCCAGCGCGGCCTTGGTGACGATCCACGGGGAGATCGAGGTGGCGGTGGCTTTGGCTTGAAACGGGCCAAGCGGTTGGTATTCCCAGGCCTGAATATCCCGTGCAGACCAGTCGTTGAGTAGCACATAGCCAAAGATCATGTCGTCGGCTTCCTGCACGGTCACAGGACGTTGGGAAAACTGGCCCACAATAGCGCCCATCTCCAGCTCGATGTCAAAGCGGCGCGAGGGCAGGAAGGCAGGCATGTCATGATCCGGGGACTTCAACTGCCCCCAGGGGCGGCGGATGTCGGTGCCTGAGACCACCACGGAAGACGCCCGACCATTGTAGCCAATCGGGATGTGCAGCCAGTTAGGCGGCAGCGCGTTTTCAGGACCACGGAACATGGTGCCAACGTTGAATGCATGGTTCCGACCGGCGTAGAAATCGGTGTATTCGCTGACGGCAAAGGGCATGTGCAGCGTGGCGTCAGCCATGGGCAGGGAATAATAGGTCAGCGCCTCTTGGGTCTCTTCTGAGGCGTTTTCGGCCAGCATAGCTTGCAGTTTGGCTCGGTAATCGGCCCAGACTTGTGGCCCCAACTCCATAAAGTCGTTCCAGAACGGCGCGTCCAGCACGTCTGTATCCGGATCGGCTCGCAGGGTGCCCGCTTCTTCCAGGCCGGTCAGGTCGATGATGCGGTCGCCAATCGCGGTGCCGCACCGCATCTCGCCATCGTCCACGGAGAAGACGCCATAGGGCAGGTTGTTGAGGGGAAAAGGGCAGGCAGCGTCATTGGCGCTTGTGACCCAGGATTTTAACAAAGACATGCGCGTTTCCTTTTGAGGCGGTCAGTCGAGCGGAAGGGACATTCCGTCGGTGCCGATGAAAAGAGGGCCGGACCAGGTGCGGGAGGTTTCTTCCCGCCAGTGGGTCTCGGTGAAGTTTGGATCGTCGCAGGGGACGAGGTGGTTGAGTGCAAGCTGTTTGACGTCCGCCTCTGTGGCGATGCGCCCGGCTTCAGCCGCAGGGGTGTGGCTGCGCTCCAGATGGATGCGCAAGCGGTCGTCGCCGTTGCCCACACGGGCACACAGCGCGTCAATGCCGGCGGATAGCATCGCCTCGTGCACCAGTAGGTCGGCGCCTTTGGCAAGCTCGACCATTTCGGCAATGGGTGCGGTGTCGCCGGAGAGCACGACACTGTGCTGCGCGCCATCAAACCGCAGGGCATAGCTGTCGGTGATGGGCGGGTGTGCGTTGCGGATGGTGGTGACTTTCAAGGGGCCAAGGTCCATCTGACCGGGCTCTAGAGTATGAACTTGCGCCAGAGGCTCCAACGCCGGGCGGCCTTCGTCGCGCAGGCGCAGCTCCACGTCAAAGGACATGGCGTTGAGGAAGCCCGCCCAATAGTGGTCCAGCCCTTCCGGGCCGTAAATCGGGATGGGCTTGTTCAGCCCGGCGGTCCAGGCGGTGTGCAGCAGAGGGCCCAATTCCAGATAGTGGTCAGAGTGCAGATGGGTGATCAGGATCGCGTCCAGATCGGTTAGCGCAACGCCCGCATCACAGAGACCACGGCTGACCCCAAGGCCCGCGTCCACAAGGATGGTTTGCCCATCCATTTCCACCAGAATGGAGGTTGGCATACGGGTACCGGGCCGGATGGCTGGGCCGCCTTTGGTGCCCAGAAGGGTGACTTTGTTCGCGCGCATTGGTCTTCCTGATACTTCATCTGACGCCCCCAAGCTTTTCTCATTCCAGAAATATCCTGGGGGAGTCACAGTGTGCTGTGACGGGGGCAAAGCCCCCAACTCACAAGAGCTTACTTCTTGCCCGGGGTGCCGTCGAATTTCTTTTCGATGTCCACCCAGCAGTCGATGTAATCGTCCTGCACCGGGGCTTCGTTGGCGGCAAATTTGGTGATGTGCTGTGGAAAGCGGGTCTCAAACATAAACGACATGGTGTTGTCGAGCTTGTCCGGGCCAAGGTTGGCGTTGGATGCGCCTTCAAAGGCGTTTTTGTCCGGGCCGTGTGGCATCATCATATTGTGCAGGCTCATGCCGCCGGGGACAAAGCCCTGCGGTTTGGCATCATACTGGCCGTAGATGTTGCCCATCAGTTCGGACATGATGTTCTTGTGATACCACGGCGGGCGGAAGGTATCCTCTGCCACCATCCAGCGTTCACGGAACAGGACAAAGTCGATGTTGGCAGTGCCTGGCACGCCGGAAGGCGCGGTCAGCACGGTGAAGATCGAGGGATCCGGGTGGTCAAACAGGATTGCGCCAACCGGGCAATAGGTACGCAGGTCGTATTTCACCGGTGCGTAGTTGCCATGCCATGCGACCACATCCAGCGGAGATTGATCAATGTTGGTGCGGTGGAATTGGCCGCACCATTTCACGGTCACTGTAGACGGCACTTCACGATCTTCGTAGGCTGCTACGGGCGCCTTGAAGTCCCGCGGGTTGGCCATACAGTTGGCGCCAATAGGACCGCGACCGGGCAACTCAAACTTCTGTCCATAGTTTTCACAGACAAAGCCACGTGCGGGGCCTTCGAGCACCGAAACGCGGTATACGAGACCACGTGGCAGGATAGCGATCTCTTTGGGTTCCAGATCAATTATTCCCAGTTCCGTGGAGAACCGCAGCACACCTTCCTGAGGCACCACCAGCAATTCGGAATCGGCGGAGAAGAAGTATTCATCTTCCATCGAGGTGTTCACGAGGTAGATGTGGCTGGCCATGCCGACCTGAGTGTTCACGTCACCCGCGGTGGTCATGGTGCGCATGCCGGTGATCCAGGTGAGCGCCTCCTCGGTGTGTGGCACCGGATCCCAACGGTATTGGCCGAGACTGCCAAGGTCTGGGTCAGCATTCGGGGCGGACTGCCAGTGCGGCACGTCGATTTTCTCGTAACGGCCGTTGTGTTTGACCGACGGGCGCAGGCGGTAACACCAGGTGCGCTCGACGTTTTCGGCAGTGAAGGCGGTGCCGGACAGCTGCTCGCCATAAAGGCCGTAATTGCATTTCTGCGGGCTGTTCATGCCTTGCGGCAGGGCGCCGGGCAGGGCTTCGGTTTCATAGTCGTTGCCAAAGCCGGGCATGTAGCCCTCATGCGGGCCAGCCAAAGACGGGGCTTTCTGCATGCGGGTCGGAACAGTGTGTTTGGTCATCTCGCGCTCCTGATCTCGAATTTGGTTGCGTTGGTAATAGTTGATTTTGTAACTAACAAGCGGGAGGACGCGTAGAAAATGACAAAAGCGGAAGACTTCGATTTGCAGGCGTTTTTGCCCTACCTGCTTAATCAAGCAGCGGAAGAGGCCAGTCTGGGATTTCAGAAGGTCTACAAAGACCGTTACGGGCTGTTGCGCAGCGAATGGCGGGTGCTGTTTCACCTTGGGATTTTTGGGCGGCTGACCGCGACGGAAATTGGGGCCAAAGGCAAGGTGCACAAGACCAAGATCAGCCGTGCCGTTCAGCGGTTGGCCGATCGGCGTTTGGTCAAGCGGGCGCGCAGTGAGGAAGACCGGCGTGTGGAGTGGCTGGAACTCACGCCGGCGGGGGACAAAGTCTACCGCGACCTGCGCGACGTGGCACAGGACTATGAGGTAGGTCTTGCGGCACAGCTGGATGACGCGGAGGTGCAGGCCCTAAAAGCCATGCTCCGTAAGCTGGCAAAGCGCCCCTGACGCTTTAGGGGCGCGACGAGTCCTCGCCCTCTCGGCCGTGGTTGTCTTAGAAATCTACGGTCACGCCGGGGAGGTTCAGTGCTTTGATCAACTCACGCAGTTCCTGACGGGCGGCCACGTTGGAGATGTTGAGTTGCTTCACGCCGGTGTCGCGAAGATCCAGCAGAGTGAGGCCGCGCGGAAAGAGCTCCCGGAACACAACGCGTTCGTTGAAACCCGGGGCCACGCGGAAGCCGATGCGCTTGGCCAAACGATCAAGAGCTTTGCCCATTTTCTCTTTGTTGACCATCTGTTGCGCCCCCATCCGGTTGCGCATGACAATCCAGTCGATGGGCTTCAACCCCGCCTGGGCGCGCAGTTGGCGAGCATTCCAGACCATTTCGGAATAGACCGATGGGCCAAGGATCTTTTCGCCGTCGGAGTCGATTTTCGCGAGCAGGTCAAAGTCCACAAAACTGTCGTTTAGCGGTGTGACCAGCGTGTCGGCCAGTGAGTGTGCGACCTGGCTCAGGCGGGTGTGCGAGCCAGGGCAGTCGATCAGAATGAAATCGTTGTTTGGCTCCAGCATCGAAACGGCGGCAGACAGGCGATGGTCATAGATATTTTCGCCCGGTTGCAACGCGCTCTCGTCCACTTCGGGCAAGTCGTGGTAGTCCGGGCTGGGCAGATCCAGACCGTTTTTCTGCATGAACTTCCGGCGATTGGCGATGTAGCTGCCAAAGCTTTTCTGACGCAGGTCAAGGTCGATGCCGCCAACCTTGTGGCCCATACGGGCAAGCGCAGTCGCGATGTGCATCGACAGGGTGGATTTGCCTGCGCCGCCCTTCTCGTTTCCGACCGCAATAATATGTGCCATGCCCGTTTTCCCTGCTCATGTTTCAGTGCCGCGGCTCTTACGGCGCGGGTTTGTTGCTGTCTACTATATGTTGTGATTATCCACAGGAAAAGTGATTGCGTCTCTATGCGTCGCGCCAGGTGCCACTTTCCAACCCGTCCAGCCGCCATTCGCCGATTTGTGCCCGAATAAGGCGCAGAGTTGGATGGCCCACAGCGGCGGTCATGCGGCGGACCTGGCGGTTTCGGCCCTCGCGAATGGTGAGGGAAATCCAGGTGTCAGGTATGGATTTTCGCACGCGGATTGGTGGGGTGCGCGGCCAGAGATTTTCCGGTTCGTCTATGATTTGCGCCTTTGCGGGTTTGGTGAGGCCGTCTTTCAACTTTACCCCTTTGCGCAGCGCCGCAAGCGTGGTGTCATCCGGTGCGCCTTCAACCTGCACCCAATAGGTTTTTGCCATCTTGTGGCGCGGATCAGCAATGCGCGCTTGCAATTTCCCGTCGTCCGTCAAAACCATCAACCCCTCGCTGTCGCGGTCCAGACGGCCTGCGGGATAGACTTTTGGCACGTCGATGAAGTCCGACAGAGTGCGGCGTTTGCTGCTCTCAAGGCCTTTGTCGGTGAATTGCGACAGCACATCGAAGGGTTTGTTGAAGAGTATCACGCGGGTCATGAAGACCTCCTACACGGGCGTGCGCTGGGGTTGCAAGTTTGCTGAGGCTGCGGTTTTGTGCGCGCAAAGACGCGAAGGGGAAGATGATGGATTTCAAAGACATGCTGCCGGAAACCGTGTTGGCACAGGCTGGCGGGGCGATTGATCAGCAAAGCGGGGGCGTTGTACCGCCCATCCAACCAGCGACCACTTTTGCGCGGGATGAAAACTACAACCCTCTGAACGAAAACAACATTTATGCACGCCCGCACAATGATGTGGCGCGGCAGGCCGAAGCGGTTCTGGCTCAGTTGGAAGGCGGCGCGGCGGCGTTATTGTTCCCGTCTGGCATGGCGGCGATTGCCGCGCTTTTCCGCACGGTACCGACCGGTGGGCGGGTGATTGTGCAGAGTGGCATTTATTGGAACACCACGAAGTGGATCCGGGAATTTTGTGAGCGTCGTCAGATTGTTATCGATGAGGTGGATGCCAGCGACACAGCGGCATTGGCTGCGGTATGCGCAAAGGGGCCAGCCAATGTGGTTTGGGTGGAGACGCCGTCTAACCCGTGGCTGAAAGTCACTGATGTGGCGGCCGCGAAACAGGCGGCGGAGAGCTGTGGCGCGCTCTTGGCGGTGGACAGCACGGCAGCTTCGCCGATCCTGACCAACCCGTTGAAACTAGGTGCAGATATTGTGATGCACTCCACCACAAAAGTGATCAACGGGCACTCCGATGTGTTGGGGGGCGTGTTGGTTTGCAAGGCGGTCACACCGGTCTGGGAAGAGATCGAAGTGGACCGTGCCAGTGCCGGGGCGGTGATGGGACCGTTTGAGGCGTGGCTGCTGTTGCGTGGGATGCGCACGATGGCGTTGCGGGTGGAGCGCATGGTGGATAACGCCATGAAAATAGCACGTTTTCTGGAAGACCACCCGAAGGTGGACAGTGTGCTTTTCCCCGGTTTGATGAGCCATCCGCAGCATGAGTTGGCCAAGGCGCAGATGCCAGGCGGGGCGGGGTTCTTGATGTCCTTTCTTGTGAAGGGGGACAAAGAAACGGCGCTGCAAGTGGCTGGAAAGATGAAACTTTTCCATCGGGCGACATCGCTTGGCGGGGTCGAAAGCCTTGTGGAGCATCGCCACACCATCGAGCCGCACACGGGTATTCCGGAAACGCTGTTGCGTATTTCCGTGGGGACTGAGAATGCCGACGATTTGATCGCGGATTTGGGGCAGGCTTTGGGGCAGTAACGGTCCGGATTTCTACGTCGGTATCACGTCGGTATTGCGTCTGTTTCGCGACGGTGGCGATTTGGAGAGAGACGGAGAGAGATTTGTGCAGGGGCGCACTTTGAAGTGCGTCACTCTGCATCTGCTGCCAACACATTGTTAAGGCGTTTCGCAGACTATGGGCCGCAGCAAGATCGGGGCGTAGACCCCGGACAGCAGCGGAACAGGACTGTGAAGAAACGTATCGAAAATCCAGCCAAGATCACCCCAGCCTACGAGGATAGCGGGTTGTTTGCGAAACCGCCTACAGAGCTGGTTGTCAAGTTGATCCCAAAGTTTGGCAAAAACTCCCGCCAGGACGTGATCATCAAAGGCTTGGTCGAGAACGGTGTCGAGATCGATGTGATTTTCGCGGGGCGTCGCAAGCGTGACGCGGCGGAATTGGTCACGCTTTTGAAACGTAAGTGGGAGAGCGCAAACTATCGCCTGCCCAAAGGGTTCAAAGCACCTGAGCGCAAGGATGTTTACGTGCCAACCCGCGTGCAGGGGTCCTGGCGCACGCGTGTGGTTGAGGATGAGCAAGAGCCGAGCCTATACGCCAAAGAATATCAGCTGTTGGTGGCGCGGTGGGCGTTTAACTCTGAGGGCGGCGCGTTTCGCAGCTTTGGCGAGCCGCCGTTTCGCGAGCAGGTGGTGCGGGTTGCTGAAAGCTAGAAAGCCCGTTCCCAAGGTGTTTAGGCGCCAAAGTAGGCTTGGATTTCCGGGCGGTTCCATTCCAAAATCCATGCTTCAAAGCTTTGATAGAGTGGACGCAATGTTTCCTTGCTCACGGCGGCCACATCCATGCCGCGGTCATCGTAAGGGTGCAGGACCAGATTTTGTTTGAAATCTACAAAATACGCGTCCGTGCGCAGATTGGGGCGGATGCCGAGTTCGGCCCCCAACACCAGCCAGAGCACTTCGTGTAGCTGGCTTCTTTCCGTCAGTTGGATGGCGTCCCAAAACCGATATTGGTCGCTGCCACAGTCCGCGATGAAATCTGGATCATTTTGCGCGACGCCCCCCAAATGGGTGCAGGTTTTCCATGGGAGTCCGCAGTGTTTGAGAGGTTTGAGGTGCTTCTTGGTGCGGCGTTTTGTGCCGTAAAATGAGGTGAGCAGCCACAGCGTATCAGTGTCCTTGAACAGGGCCTCTGCGACGGCGCTGGCCCGGTGTAGCGCTTGGTTGAAGCGCTTGAGGGGGCGGGCCGTTGGGACGTCTTCTCCGCCCAATTCGAACCGCAAGGTGTGTTCCCATTCATAAAACAGGGCATGCGGGAATTCGGTGCAAGGGAAGGCGTGATCGAAAGGCGCAAGGATATTGGTCATGCGCCGAGCTTATGCGGATATGTGTGGGGATCAACCCACCGTTGCAGTCGCCCCCTTGAGGTTTGCGCTTGCACTTCGGGTCTGATGTTGACTGAATGGCCTGCGATAAATCCCAGTTTTCCGGAGAAGCTCATGAAACTCGAATTTCACCACATCAATTTTGTCTCCAAAGATGTGGATCGGTTGCATGATTTCTACACCAAGGTGTTGGGGCTGGATGATATTGCGCAAGAAGAGTTCCCGCGCACAGAGGCCGATGAAGATAGCGGTTATGACGGGCAAATCCGCTTTGCCACAGATGGGGACATGCAGATGCATCTGGCGGAGCGGCGGCTGGATGTGGCTTTTGTGAACGGGCAGGTGATCAATCCGGTTGATCGTGGGCACATCGCTTTTCGCACCGATGATCTGGCGGCGTTTCTGAAGGTGCTGGAGGAAAATGGCGTGCCCTATTCGGACTACGGCACAGCTTTTGCCAAAGAGTGGCATCAGGTGTTTTTTCAAGACCCCGAAGGCAACGTGATTGAGGTGCACCAGCAAGTCGACGTGTAGCGGTGGCTGGCGCTGGCCGGGCGGGGAACTGGCTCTATACAGGGGCGTTTGGCGCCCCTAGCGTGGCGCCATGACACATCCTGTTCTCGATAGCCGCTATAGTTGGATCCGCCTCGCCATCACCCTTGTGATTGGCGTGTTTGCCAATGTCGGCATGTGGGCGGTGATCGTGGTGATGCCTGCAGTGCAGGCGGAATTTGGCGTCGATCGGGCGGATGCTTCGCTGCCCTATGTGCTGACGATGGTGGGCTTTGCGCTTGGCAATTTTGTCATTGGTCAAGCGGTGGACCGTTGGGGCGTGACCAAGGCGTTGATTGGTGCGGCAGTGCTCAGTGCGGTGAGCTATGGCGCGGCGGCGCTAAGTGGCTCGGTGTTGATGCTGTCGTTTGTGCATCTGTTTTTGGGCTTTGGCACGGCGGTGGGCTTTGGCCCGCTGATTGCGGATGTGTCGCTGTGGTTTCAGAAACGGCGCGGGATTGCGGTGGCGATTGCCGCGAGTGGTAATTACCTGTCTGGGGCGATTTGGCCCGTTTTGCTAAGCGGTGTACTGAGCACGTATGGCTGGCGCGCGGTGTTTGTGGTGCTGGCGGTGATGACCGTGGCGGCGGTGGTTCCGCTGGCCTTCCTGCTCCGCCCCAAAGTGCCGCTGGAGGCTTTGGCGGCACAGGACAGCGCGGCGCAGGCGCGGCAGGCGGGGGCGCCGTTTAAACCTGCACCATTGATGTGGATTTTAGGGCTGGCGGGGATTGGCTGTTGTGTGGCCATGAGTATGCCGCAGGTTCACATTGTGAGTTTCTGTGTCGATCTTGGCTATGGCGCGGCTGTGGGGGCAGAGATGCTGGCCCTGATGTTGATGGGCGGCGTGGTCAGCCGTTTGATCAGTGGGCTGGTGGCCGACAAGCTGGGCGGCGTCCTGACGTTGTTGATTGGATCGGTGTTGCAGATGGGGGCGCTGTTCCTGTTTCTGCCGTTTGACGGGCTGGTGCCGCTCTATCTGGTCAGCCTGGCCTTTGGATTGGCGCAAGGTGGCATTGTGCCGGCCTATGCTTTGGTGGTGAGGGAGTATATGCCCGCCAAAGAGGCCGGAAGCCGGGTCGGCTTTGTGATGATGGCGACCATTCTGGGCATGGCGCTGGGCGGTTGGATGTCGGGTTGGATTTACGACGTCAGCGGCAGCTACGAATTGGCCTTTGTGAATGGCATTGCCTGGAACGCGCTGAATGTTGCGATAATGGGCATGATCCTGCTGCGTACGCGAGGAGAGCGTATGGCGGCGGCCTAAAGCGTTGACAGGTCTTCGGTTCGCCTTGCAGACTGGCGATCAAGAGCAGAAGGCCTGAAAAGACGCCGTGGGGGCTGAGATAGAGCAGGGCATAGAGAACACATGACGAGGTTGATCAGGCATCACATCGCGCTGGCGGTTTTCTTTCTGAGTTTGGTAATCGCTTGGGCGGTGTTCCCAGCTTGGCGCGGTTTTTGGATGAATGAAGATCAGTGGATTGAATGGGCGTCGTTCCTGTTCTTTGGCGCTGCGGCATTTGTGCTTTTGCTGCGCGTTACGCCACGCACCACCAAGGATATTGCCTTGGGGGCACTGTGTCTGTTGGCGGCGTTGGATGAGATCAGCTTTGGAGAGCGGATTTTTGGCTTTGTCGCGCCAAGTGTGGGCGGCGTGAAAATCGATGGGGCGCATGACCTGATCGAGTTCCTGCGGATTGTGCCCAAGGAGGTATTTGGCCTCGGCAAAGGGGCGCATCTAGCGCTGTTGCTGGTGCTTGTGGGGTTGGCGCTCTGGGGGATGGTCCGCATGGCGCGGCGGTTTTCCTGGCGGTGGGATGCGGAGGACAGTATTGGCGTGGTGGCCTGTTTGGCGGTGGCCGTGGCGATGTTGATTGACGCGCATGTCTTTGGCTTCAAGCATCTCAGTGTTGAGTTTGAGGAAATCCTGGAAACCAGCGCTGGTTTCGGGATGTTCCTCTATGCGCGTTATCGGGCGGGCCGGTCGGCGGCGGTTGCCACGGTGCCGTAGACGGCGGAGGTTTTTTTGAAACCGTGTTTTGCTTCTCGCAAACGGTCCTCAGTTTCAAATCTATACCACGATTTGGGGGGGGCGTGCAGGAGTGACATCTTGGAGTTGCATTTTCTGGTCGGTCGGGCGACAAATTGAGGACCGATATGCCCCGCTGCCTGGTGTTTGTTTGGGAATGCTGGCGCTTTGACCAACGAGATTTTTCATGAAGAAGGACAATCCTGTCCAGCGTCACATTGCAGGGGCGAGTTGTATTCCCTCCACGTTGCCACTCACGCATATAACGACGTTGCACGGGTTCCGCGCGATCGCTGCAGGGGATGCGCTTGTTCCATCCAAATGCCGGTTTTTTAACGAGGATTTGCTGTACCTGTTTTACGGTCGCCCCTCTTATCGCGCGTCCCAAACAGCTGCATCGAAATTGCTTTGGAATGCGCCTGTTGGATTCATCTTAGCGCCGGAAGCGATTGGCAAAATTCACCGCGTCTTGCCGTTTGACTCGGGGGCTTTCAAATCTGGCAGATATGGGCGGGTTTTTGCGCCGGAGTCTCATTGGGCGGATTTCGAGTTGGATACGGAGTTGCTCAGTGCGCAAAAGTATGTTGCCAAGTTCTTTGAGAGCAACGAACAGTATCTTGTCGGGCGCTCAGAGGTGTCGCAAGATGTCGGAAATTTTGATTTTGAAATTCAGGGGCTGGAATATTTGGCGCGGCTCAATGGCCTTCAAGATGCCTTTCAGCCTGCATCTGTTGACGAACGCGCATCCGCCATTGAAATTCAGTTGAAAGACAGTCTTCCACTTGCCACTTCCATTTTGGCGATCATTGTTCCCGAAGACATTTTGGGGGAAAGCAGATTTCTCACTGCGTTGGATAAATGGCGGGTTGGGGCGGAAAAGGTCATTCCCTATACCAGTGTGTTGGGACACGGTTCGGAGGCTTGGGTCGCGAAGTTTTTTGACGTGGTTCTGAACCTCTATCGTGAAAAAGGGTATATCTGATTTGGCGCAGACAGACCCACATCATTATGTTCCTGCAGCTTACTTTTTCGTGCGCCAAGAGCCTTGTTTCGTTCACCCCCTTTTTCGCAGGAAGTCCAAAGACCCTGCTGACATAGACAAGTTATACTCTCCCCGGTTTGACGTCGGGAATGAGATTGCGGGATTTGATCTTCTGACATCATTGGATGATGTCGTTTTCCTTCCTGAGGGGCATCCAGCGTTGGCGTCTTTGCGAAAAGTCGGTGATTGCGCCCCTGTTTTTCTTCGCATCAAAGAGGACGTAATAAAACATGGGGGATCCGTTTCTGAGCTGCGTTTGCGGTTGAGCGACGCAGAATTTGAGGACGTCTCCGCCCACCCATTTTTTGCACTTGGGTTTGCGCGATTGGCGGGCGAAGAAGAGCTTGAATTTTCCTCTGCTGTGAAGATTTATCAGTTCCTTGCAGAAAACATTCCTGGGCTGGAGCCTCGTTGGGCCGCATCGACTGTTTTGACCCCAGCCGTGCGAAAGCGGTTTGATCTGCATTTGCAAAACATCCAGTGCCTGGATGAAAACGAGATCCATCATGATACGTTGGACAAGTTCATATTGAGAGTTGTCATCTGCATTCCGGGCATGTCTCGTTTTGTCGGAGAAAGGGTTTATGAGCGCGAGAATTTGATTTTTCGTATAGAATTCGAAGAGATGGGGCTCGACTATGTCGCCAATCATGATGACTTGATTGCGATTATTGGGCGGCGGGGAATGTTTGGTGCGCCTTTCCCGTTTGCTGCGCATTCGGGACGGTTTTTCTTTTCCATCGAAGAGGGGGAGCCCACGCGGTTGGCTTCTTTGCCGTCGCTTCTGGCCCGCAATAGGGAATGGAGGCTCGGCTTGAATGACCGTTCTGAGATTGATGTGATTGTTGAGGTGTGTATTGACGCCATCTTGCCAACGATTTGGCCGTCGGTTTTTGAAGATAGCATTTGGGGGCCGGCAGAGGGGCGGCGGTAGCTTTTGAAAAGGCTGAGCCGGCACAAAAAAACGCCGCCCCGAGGGAGGCGGCGTTTCTGTAACAAAGGTAAGGGTTCTTAGAAGCCCAGGCCTTCGTATTTCTTTTTGAACTTGGACACGCGGCCACCGGCGTCCATCAGACGGGTGGAGCCGCCGTTCCATGCTGGGTGCACGGATGGGTCCACGTCGAGCGCCAGAGTGTCGCCTTCGTTGCCGTAGGTGGAACGCATCTTGATGATGGTGCCATCGGTCATTTTCACGTCGATGAAGTGGTAATCGGGATGGGTATCTTTTTTCATGAGACCACTCCTTACGCTTTTTTGGGCTTGTAGTTGGTGTCTTCTGCGATACGCGCGGACTTACCACGACGGGAGCGCAGGTAGTACAGCTTCGCGCGACGTACACGACCACGACGTACAACAGTGATGCTGTCGATGTTGGTGGAGTGCAGCGGGAACACACGCTCCACGCCTTCGCCGAAGGAAATTTTGCGAACAGTGAACGAGCCAGCGATGCCGGAGCCGTTTTTGCGGCTGATGCAGACGCCTTCGTAGTTCTGCACACGGGTGCGGGAACCTTCGGTCACTTTAAAGCCAACACGGATGGTGTCACCGGCTTTGAAATCGGGGATGTCTTTCCCCAGCGCAGCAATCTGCTCCGCTTCTAGCTGTGCGATCAGATCCATTGGATCATCTCCTATGATGCTTGTGGTTTGGCCCACAAAGGTTTGATGCACCTCAGAACTCTTGGTCTTCTTCCGGGTCCGCGATGGCCGCGCCCGCCAGAGGGTCAGGTCGTCTTTTCTTGTCTTCCTCTGCTGAGATTTGCCAACTTCGACGAAGAAACCGAAGATCATTGCAATGCACAGCAGGCCCGAACGACTCATGAGAGCCGCGGACAGGCGGTGTTTAGGGCAGATGGGCCAAGCGTGCAAGGGGTTTGACAGGGGGAAGGGAATTGAATAGTTAGCTTGGCGAACTATATTGGAATCGCATGTCAGACCTTGCCAAAAAACTACAGAAGGTGCACCAAGCCTGTCATCGGGCCTGGGCCAAGGCGGGGCGTGATCTCGACTTGAGCTTCAGTGAGTTTGAGTATCTGAGCGCTGTGCAAGAGCAAGCCGACCTTCAGCGGTATGAGGACAAACACGGCCAGCATTTGCAGGACATCGTTGACGCGCTTGGGGTGACTAAGGCCAGTGCGAGCACAATGATTTCCAAGCTGGAGGCGCGGAACTTGGTCTCGCGGTTCCAATGTATGATGGATGCCAGGGCGCAGCACATTGTGCTGACACCGGAAGGGCAGATGAAGCTGGCGCGTGGCGCGCGGGTTTATGAGCAGATAGCGACACAGATCAAGGACAAGTTGAACGACACTCTGAGCCTGTAGGAGCACGGCGCCTGCGGGTTGAAGGTCCGCACATAAGGTAAGTTAGGCAAACTAAATAAAGGAAACGATCATGGCGATAGAAAACCTCTTGTTGGGAATCGCGATACACCAGCTGTTCTGGGAACACCTGCCGCATTGGGGGACGTGGTTCACGCGGGCCCTCAAGTTGCTGCCGCATCCCTTGCAGACGCTTTATGAACAATGGCGCTGTCCTTACTGCGCCGGGTTTTGGATCGGATTGGCGGTACATGCGGTCACGGGCAACTACCTGTTTGCGAGTTTTGCAGAGCTGCCCGCGTATTGGGGCAGCTTGGCAACGCCACTGGCCTGGTTCATGGACGCATTGGTGTTTGCAGCGCTCAACAAGCTTGGCGTTTTGACGGTGCATGCGGTTGGATTGCCAGCGTTGAAGGGGCATCTGGCAAAAGAGGCGTTTCTGGCGGCGAAGAAGGCGACTTAAGCGGGGCTTTGCTGTTGGCAAAAGCTTTGCTTGCCAAACGCCACGCCCTCTCGGTTTACTGAGGGGGCGCAGTGGTTTGTTTCAGGTGTGAGATGCGGGTTTTCAAGACAGGTTTGTTGGCGTTGTTGGTAGTGGCGAGCTGTGGCCGGTCGGTGCCGGAGGATCCGGCAGCGCAGGCGGCACAGCAAGCGGCGGCGGAAGAGGCCGCGCGGGTGCAGGCTTTGGCGGCGCAGGTGGTCAGCTATCCGAAGTTTGGCGATGCCGATCCGCATGAATGGGACAGGCGCCCGCCGTCGAGTTATCCGGTGCATGGCATTGATGTGTCGCGCTGGCAGACCAGCATCAACTGGCAGGAGGCGCGGCGGGCCGGGGTCAACTTTGCGTTTATCAAAGCCACTGAGGGCGGCGATCTTGCGGACCCGATGTTTGACACACATCGCGCCGGGGCGGCGAGTGCGGGCATCCCGTGGAGCGGCTATCACTACTATTATTTTTGTCGCCCGGCGGAGGAGCAGGCAGCGTGGTTCATCAAGAACGTGCCGCGCGGGGCGCCCTTGCCACATGTGTTGGACATGGAATGGACCCCGCAGTCACGCACGTGCCGCCTACGGCCCAGTGGCCGCAAGGTGCGCAGTGAGGCGCGAAAGTTCTTGTCGATTTTGGAAGCGCACTACGGGCGTCGGCCGATTGTTTACACCACGGTGGATTTCTTTCAGGACACCGGGATTGGCACTCTGGGAGGGACGGAGTTCTGGCTGCGTTCCGTGGCGGGGCATCCCCAGAAAGTGTATCCCGGCGCGCGGTGGACGTTTTGGCAGTATACCGGCACGGGAGTGGTGCCGGGGATCGCGGGCGCAGTGGACATCAACGTCTTTCGCGGTAGCCCGGAAGCCTGGGTGCGGTGGCGTGAGCGGATGTAGCGACAAAAGCATGAAGGCCTAACCCAAAGATCTTGGCTCTGTCCGTTTGGTCGAGGTGCGCTTGGGAAGGCGGCAGGTACATTGAAGCAACCTAAAGATGGGAGGTCTTCATGGCTCGTTCGGCATTGCTCGCCCTGTCCGTTGCAACAGTTTACGCATTGGCGCCACCAGTGGCGTCCGCCTTTGTCGCGCAGGTTGCACA
The DNA here is from genome assembly GCA_014872815.1 of Paracoccaceae bacterium. GTDB lineage: Bacteria > Pseudomonadota > Alphaproteobacteria > Rhodobacterales > Rhodobacteraceae > Shimia. The sequence goes on along the minus strand of WKFK01000011.1, from coordinate 344,903 downwards.
GACGGAAGTGACGAAGACAGACAAGCAACGATATGCCTTGGCGGAGGCGCTGCGGTTGGGTTCGGAGGGGCGCACGGACGCTAAGGCGGCCTTTGGGCAGATGCATCGTCTCGCGGAAAGCGGCTATGGGCGTGCCCAAGCGCGGTTGGCCTATTACCACCTGAAAGGCATTGGCACGGAGGTGGATCAAGAGGCGGCAGCGCGGTGGTATAGAGCCGCGATTGAGGGCGGGCGTGAGAGTGCGCGGGCGTCCTATGCCAAGCTGTTGATGGCCATGGAGCAGCCAGCGGCAGCGTTGGAGCAATTGGACTTGGCGGCGGCACAGGGCATTGAGAGGGCGCAGGCTTTGCGCGCCGCGTATCACTACCAAAACCGATTTGGGCCGGCGTCTGATCCGGCTTTCGGGCGGGAAGAGCTGACGCGGTTTGCAAAGGCCGGAGACCTCAACTCGATGCGGATCGTCTTAGCCGCGATGCAGGCCGGGGCCCGTTTTGATGTGGATGCGGAGCAATTGCTTCAGCGCATGGTGGATGTGGCGCGCACAGATACGGGGAAGACTGGCGGCCGAGCGGCGGAATCCTTGCTGCGGTTATGGCGCGGCAATCGGGACGCCGATGTGATGGCGCTGCGTGCGGAAATGGTTGCGCATGAGAGCCTGCGGGGGCGGGCACGTGCTGAAGATCAGCTATATTTGGCGCGCGACTCCGTGCGTACTTCGGCGCAAGAGCGGGCTTTCCGTACGACCGCGCGAGACATCGTGAAGGCCACCGATCCGGCCGATTTTCAGCGCGCTTTTGTGGTGGTCGCGCGGCTCGACAAAAATGCCTATGTCTACGTTCTGCAGGAAGAGTTGAAAGCGCGTGGATATGAAACGGGCCCTGCGACTGGCGTGTTCAATACCAAAACGCTGCAGGCGGTCACGCAGTTTTGCAAGGATACGGAGATGCAGTCCGTCTGTCGGCTTGGGCCGCTCAGAGGGCAGGTGATCAAAGCGGTGATCGCAGCGTTGGCCGAGATGCCCCCGACCACGTAACAGTGGTCATCCCCAGGGGGGCAGGCGTGGGCTGGTTCATGGGGATGGCCGGCCCGCGCCACTATTCTCAGATCAGCTTTAGTCTTCGATTTCGACCACAGCAGCCTCAGGTGCGTTGCGCATAACGCTTTCAATGCCATTGTCGCGGCCAGAGGCGCTGGTGTAGCTCTGCGACGTGCCGATCACCTGACCGTTGGTGGCTTTCAGGTTGAACATGAATTTGCCAGAGGCGGTTTCTTTGCGCTCGTAGCGCGCGTCTTCGCCCGCGTTTTTCTTGACGGATTCGATGCCGTTTTCGCAGCTGGCTTTCTGTTTGTAACCTTCGGAGGCGAGGATGTTTTCGCCGTTGCCTGCTTTCAGGCGGAAACGGAATTCACCGGCTTTGTCGGTATAGAGCTCGAATTTGGCGGCCATGTTTTTGGTCCCTGTTAAAATTCACTATGCGCGAACAAAAACATGGACTGGGGGCGGGGCGCAAGGATTTGCTTAGCTGTCTTTTTCGGCCTTATACGCAGCCCACATGTCCGGGCGGCGGGTCTTGGTGATCTCTTCGGCCATCTCATGGCGCCATTTTTCGATGTTGGCGTGGTGGCCGGACATCAGCACGTCCGGGATTTTGTGCCCGTTCCATTCGGCGGGCTTGGTGTATTGCGGGTGTTCCAGCAGGCCGTTGGCGTGGCTTTCGTCTTCGATGCTCTCGGCGTTGCCCAACACTGACGGCAGAAGACGCACAGTAGCGTCGATCATGGCTTGGGCGGCGATTTCCCCACCGGTGAGAACAAAATCGCCAAGGCTGACTTCCTGAATGTTGTAGTGGTCCAGCACACGTTGATCGACGCCTTCAAAACGGCCGCACAGCATGGTGATGCCGTCTGCCTGAGACCAGGCGCGGGCCATCTTTTGGTCAAACCGGCGCCCGCGCGGGGAGAGGTAGACCAGCGGCCAGTTGCCGCGTGCACCGCGCATGGTGTGCTCAATGGCTGGGCCAAGCACGTCGGGGCGCAGCACCATGCCCGCGCCACCGCCGGCAGGCGTGTCGTCGACATTGCGGTGTTTGGTCAGGCCGAAATCCCGCAGGTTGGTGGTTTCGATCTGCCATTTGCCATCTTTGAGTGCCTTGCCGGTCAGGCTTTCGCCCAAGACGCCGGGAAAGGCATCGGGAAACAGAGTGATGATGCGCGCGGACCAGACTTTGGCGAGGCGCGGATTGTGTGTGATCAACTCACGCGGTTTCAGCGAGGCGGAGATGGACAGGCGGCCATGGGATTTGGGTTTGGCGTTGTCAGTCATCAGTCAAACAGGCCTTCGGGGGGATCGGCGATGATGCGGCCTGCAGAGATGTCGACTGTGGGGACATTGGCCATGGTGAAAGGCAGAAATACGGTTTCTGAAGACTTGGGGGGCAGAACTTCCAGAAGGTCCGCCGCACCGTGGTTGAGCACGTTTTTCACTTTGCCAAGCACGTTGCCGCCGGTGTCACGCACCTCAAGGCCCACCAGATCGGTGTAGTAGTATTCATCATCCTCGGTTTCCGGCAGGCGGTCGCGTGGGACAAAGAGCTTCACGCCTTTGAGCGCGTCGGCCTGTTCTTTGGTCGCGATGCCGGACAAACGGGCTGCGAGGCCATTTTTGATGGATCGTGTGATGGCGATGTCAAACTCAAAGGCGCCGTCTTCGGTCAACAGTGGCGCGTAGTCTTCGAGCGCGTCGGCTTCGGCTGTGAAGCTTTTGAGGCGGACTTCGCCGTGTACGCCATAGGCACCACCAATGGCGCCAACGCAGATGAGTTCAGAAGATGTGTCGCTCATGGGGCGGCCTTTGCATTGCTTGGGTTTGTTTTCCCCGATTGCAGGCAGAGGTGCAAGGGAGAGCTGGCAGCAGTTGGGGTCAGCGTGACTGAATGGGCAGCGCGGTGTCCCGGTCTTCCCAGCCAGCTTTTGCAAGCTCCGGCGTGTCAGACAGCTCTTCCGGCCAGCCGACGCAGAGGTAGGCGACCAGTGACCACTCGGACGGCACATCCAGATCGCGGTTGAGTTGCGCGGGGTCCAGGATAGAGACCCAGCCGACGCCCAGCCCAAAGCTGCGGGCGGTCAGCCAGAATTGGGTAATGGCGCCTACAACGGAATAGCGGCGCATTTCGGGCATGGTGGCGGCACCAAGGCCTTGGCCTTTGGCGGTGGCGTCGTCGCAGTAGATCGCCAGTTGCACAGGCGATTCTTGCATGCCGGAGAGTTTGAGATTTGCATAAAGCGCTGCGCGGTCGCCGTCATACCCCTTGAGGGCTTCGGCGTTGGCGGCTTCGTAGTTTTTGAGCGCGGCGGCGCGGGCTTGATCGCTGTCTACACGGATCACGCGCCAGGGCTCTGACAGGCCGACAGAGGGGGCCAGAAGAAACGTGTCGAGGCACTCCCTAAGAAGTGCCTCGTCCACCGGATCGGTGCGGAAGCGGCGCACGTCGCGCCGCCACCGCATGAGCCGTTGCAGATCGTCCCGGAAATCAGAAGTGAATTCGGTCATTCCAGGACAGTCCGTCTTACTCTTCAGCTGCTGCTTCAGCGGCTTCGGCTGCTTTAGCCGCTTTCTCTTCTGCGCGGTCCTTGGCTTTCTGGCCTGGCTCGGCTTTCTTAGGGTTGTTGCGCTCTTTCTTAGCAACAACACCAGCAGCTTCCAGGAAGCGGGACACACGGTCAGACGGCTGTGCGCCCTGGTCCAGCCAGTACTGAACGCGCTCCATGTTCAGTTTTACGCGCTCTTCGCTGTCTTTTGGCAGCAGTGGGTTGTAGGTGCCCAGCTTCTCGATGAAGCGGCCGTCACGTGGCATGCGGGAGTCCGCTGCTACTACGCGGTAGAAAGGACGCTTTTTGGAACCGCCGCGGGCGAGACGAATTTTCATAGCCATGGTGTTATCTCCTAATATGGCGTGTGCACCGGGGTGCTTGAGTGTTGCACCAGCACGGTGCGGGGTGGTGTCGAAGAACAGGTTAGCCCTGCTCAACGGTTTGTTATTCCTGATGTTTCTTGTGGTGCTGAATGACCTCAGCGATGATGAAATTCAGGAAATTCTTGGCGAATTCAGGGTCCAGATCGGCCTTCTTCGCAAGATCTTCAAGACGTGCGATCTGTTTCGCTTCGCGATCCGGATCGGACGGGGGAAGGTCGTGTTCGGCTTTGAGCTTGCCAACAGCCTGCGTGGCTTTGAACCGCTCGCCCAGGGTGTAGACGAGGATCGCATCAAGCCGGTCGATGCTTTCGCGGTAGCCTTTCAGCAATTCGGCGGCGCGTTGGGTGTCGTCAGTCAAGAGCGTAGCCTTTCGGTTTGAACATCGGGTCGGCGTAGTGGCTGATTTCCATCTCGATGGCATCGCCAATCTGAGAGGAGGCCAGCGCGTCAGGCGCGGGGTGGCGGTAGACCACGTCATGCCCGTCTACCGACGGTGCGGATTTGTCTTTGACAGCGCCGAGGCGCTCGGCCAGGCGGATCGAGTCGAGGTTTTTCGGGTCGATGTAGGACACAGCCCCGTCCCAGCCGAGCTCGTTGTAGAAATAGCGGCGCACAGCGTGGGTGGATTCCAGCGCGTAGCCGTGACCGGCCTTGTCGGGCCAGATGATCCAGGCGATTTCTCGCTCCGGCCATTTGGCGGGGAACCAGCCGCCCGCCATGCCCAGCGTTTCGTCGGTCTCTTTGTCGTGGATCATCCACATGCCATAGCCGCGGATGTTCCAGTGGCCGATTTCGGCCGCATAAAGCATCCAGGTTTCATAGGCGTTCAGCGGACCGCCCATAAAGCGAGAGCGGTAGGAGGCGAAGGTGGCCTTGAAGTTCGGGTAATCCTCAGGTTCCGGACCGCGCAGGACCAGACGTTTGGTTTCAAGGATTGGAATAGACTTGCTTGGCATCACGCAGCCTCCGCTTTGCTGTGGCGGTAGATGTGACACGCGTTTCCAAGAACTTCGCCGTCACGCTCGTAAGTCGCACCAAGGCGTTTGGCCAGGGCAACGGAGCGGGTGTTCGCGGGGGCGATATAGCTGATCGGGGCGGGGATGCCGAAATGGGTTGCGCCGTAAGATTTTGCTGCAACAGTCGCCTCATAGGCGTAGCCTTTGCCTTCGTGACCGTTGAACATATGCCAGCCCAGCTCTGCCTCATCCCAGCCTTCCGGGTTGAGAAAGCCAACGCCGCCAATCGGCGCGTCGGTTGTTTTGTCTGCCACCAGCCACATGCCGTAGCCGCGCAGCGCCCAATGGCCGAGAGCTCCGGAAATCACGCGCCAGCTTTCGGCGCGGTTTTTGGGGCCGCCGACAAAAGCGCTGCGGTCATCGGCAAAGAACGCGGCGATCACGTCGAGGTCGCCCTCGCGGTGGGCACGCAGGCGCAGGCGCTCGGTTTCGATCACGGGAATGTTCAGAGTGAGGCTCATGCGTAGGCCTCCATGCCGCCGTTTTCGAGATCACTTGGGCTGGGGTGGCGCCAGATTTGCGCAGGGCCGTATTTGCTTTCAAACGTGCGCTCAAGGGATGCGCCAAGACGTTTGGCCACGGCCTGAGAGGCGGTGTTTTCTGGCAATGTCAGAGACACGGCGGTGTCCCAGCCAAGCACGTCATAGGCATAGGCGCGTGCCGTTTGGGCGGCCTCCGTCGCGTAGCCTTTGCCGGTGGCGTGGTTCATCAGGGTCCAGCCGATTTCTGGCTCATCATAGCCCAAAGGCATCCAGAGCCCCGCGCGCCCCACATAAGTGCCAGTGGCTTTTTCTTCCAAAGCCCAAAGGCCATAGCCACGCAGCGCCCAGTGCCCCATCATCATGGAGATGTAGCGCCAAACGTCATCAGCGGCCTTGGGGCCACCGACCATTTTGGAGGGGTCAGTCTGGAAGAATTCGATCTCTGAGGCAATGTCGCTTTCGCGGTGAGCGCGCAGGATCAGACGGTCTGTTTCAAGCTGGGGGACTTCGTAGCGCATCATGCGTAGGCCTCCAGTTGATGGCGCCAGACCTGTACCGGCTCGGCAAATTTGGCTTCGGCCTGAGCGTCGCGTTTGGCACCGAGGCGTTCGGCGACGGCGGCGGACTGCGTATTCGGCAGGTCTACGTAGCTGACAAGAGATGGCAATTCCTGTTGGCCCAAGCCAAAGTCACGTACGGCTTCGGCGGCCTCGGTGGCATAGCCTTTGCCTTCGGCCTCTGCCGTGAGGAAGTAACCGAGTTCATGTTCCTGATCGCCAAATTCCATGCCGAGACCCACGAAACCAAGGATCGCACCGGTGTCACGTTTTAGGATGGTGAAGTAGCCCACACCGCGCAGCATCCAGCCGCTTACGCACTGGGTGAATTCGGACCATGCCTCGTCACGGTCAAACGGGCCTTCCATGAAGACGGCACGTTCGCTGGAGAGGATGGCGAAGAAGGTGTCAAAATCCGTCAGGCGGATCGGGCGCAGAGACAGGCGGGCGGTCTCAAGCGTGGGCACACACATCTCCAGCTGCAGCGCCAATGCGGCGGCAGCTCCGGAGGCAGGGGCCTCCCAGGGATATGTGGTGTGCGTGTTCACTTACTTCTTCTTCCCGAAGCCAGAAAGACCAGAGGGCAGGCCCATGCCGCCGCCCAAGCCTGGGAGGCCGCCGGGCAGACCGCCTTTGCCGCCAAGGGCTTTGGCTGCGGCTTCAAGCTGTTTCGGGTCCATCTGGGTTGGGTCCATGTTGGCCATGTCCGCGCCGCCTTTGCCGCCGACCATGCCTTTCATAGCCTGTTTCAGCATGCCGCCTTTGCCCATTTTGCCCATCTTCTTCATCATGTCGGCCATCTGGCGCTGCATCTTCAGAAGTTTGTTGAGATCGGAGACCTCCATGCCGGAGCCTTTGGCGATCCGCTTTTTGCGGGAGGCTTGCAGGATTTGCGGGTTGGCGCGTTCCATTTTGGTCATGGATTGGATCATGGCGATCTGGCGCACGATCATGCGGTCGTCAAAACCCGCGTCCTGCACCTGTTTGGCCATTTTGCCCATGCCCGGAAGCATGCCCATCATGCCTTCCATGCCGCCCATTTTCTGCATCTGCTCGAGCTGCATTTTCATGTCGTTCATGTTGAAGCGGCCCTTTTGGAAGCGCTTCATCATCTTCTCGGCTTGTTCAGCCTCGATGGTTTCTTGAGCTTTCTCAACCAGCGCGACGATGTCGCCCATGCCCAGAATACGGCCTGCGATCCGGTCCGCCTCGAAGGTTTCGAGCGCGTCCATCTTTTCGCCGAGGCCGACGTATTTGATCGGCTTGCCGGTCACGGCTCGCATGGAGAGGGCTGCACCGCCACGGCCGTCACCGTCCATACGGGTCAGGACCACACCGGAGATGCCGATTTTGCCGTCAAACTCTTCAGCCACTTCCACAGCCACCTGACCGGTGAGGCCATCGACCACGAGGAGTGTCTCGCGTGGGTTGACCACGTCGCGCACGTCCTCGACTTCTTTCATGAGGACTTCGTCGATCTGCAAACGACCGGCGGTGTCGAGCATGTAGACGTCATAGCCGCCCAAGGTCGCCTGTTGCTTGGCGCGTTTGGCGATCTGTACAGCGGACTCACCCGGCACGATGGGCAGGGTGTCGACGCCGATCTGGGTGCCAAGTACGGCCAGCTGCTGCATCGCGGCCGGGCGATAGATGTCGAGCGAGGCCATCAGCACGCGCTTGCCGTCTTTCTCGGTCAGACGTTTGGCAAGCTTACCAGTGGTGGTGGTCTTACCGGAGCCTTGCAGACCCACCATCAGGATTGGGGCGGGCGGGCTGTCGATTTTGAGCGTGCCGGGTTCGGCGTTTTCGTCCCCTGCGAGCACGTCTTTCAGCGCGTCATGGACGATTTTCACAACCTGCTGACCGGGGGTCACGGATTTGGTGACGGCCTGACCGGTGGCTTTTTCCTGTACAGCTTTGACAAAGTCGCGGGCGACGGGCAGCGAAACGTCGGCTTCCAGAAGGGCGACACGGACCTCGCGCAGGGCGGTTTTCACGTCGTCTTCAGACAATGCACCTTGTTTGGTCAGGCGGTCAAAGACACCAGAGAGGCGTTCGCTTAAATTTTCAAACATCGCTACCGGCTCCTTATCACCGTTTCAAATCTGGCCCAAACATAGGGATGAGCCGCCCAAACGCCAATGTCCCCCGTGGGCGAAACTCGCTGACGGGGGGCGATCCCGGCACATAGGCCAAGGGACCGGAAGTTTGACGGACTCCCGGAGTGTTGCCGCGCGTTTACGCCGAAGGAGTCGCAGAGTCAAGCAAAGCGGGCGGTTTTGGGGTTACATCGCCGGTCGTGGCGCGGCATGGAGGGGCAAGGAAAGTGATGGGAGGCGATGATGGACGCATCATCTGAGTTTCAGGACAGCTTGCCGGTGAGTTCGGATGCGCTTTTGGCGCAGTTGGATGCGTGGGGCTTGGGCTATGTGCTGCACGAACATGTGCCGCTGCGCACGGTGGAGGACGCCAAGGCGGTTGAGGCGGCGATGGTGGTGCCCGGTGAGGCGGCGTTTCGCGTGAAAAACTTGTACCTGCGGGACAAGAAGAAGCGCAATTATCTTGTAACGCTGGAGCAGGATCGGGAGATTGACCTAAAGGCGCTGGGCAAACAGCTGGGTGTTGGAGGACTGTCGTTTGGGTCGGCGGATCGGTTGATGCAGAACCTGGGCGTGCGGCCCGGGGCGGTTACACCGTTGGCGATGATCAACGGAGCCGAGGCGGGCGTGCGGTTCTTTATTGATGCTGCCGCTAAGGATGCTGACAAGATTTACATGCATCCGCTGGTGAATGATCGCACGGTGGCGATGGATGTCAGCGATTTGTGGGTGTTTTTTGCGAAGATTGGCGTGACGCCAGAGATGCTTTCAATGACATGAGTGCAAAAGGCGCACGATAATACGTGCGCCTCTGCAAGGGCTTTAGGCCGCTTTGGCGGTCACTTCTGCGCCGTCCTTGTTCAGGATGGTCACATCTGTGATGCCAACAAAACCCAGCACAAAGCGCAGGTAGTCGGAGGCGAAATCCATACCGGAGCCAATCTCGGTGCCACCGGAAGCGATGGTGATGATGGCTTTTTTGCCCTCAAGCAGACCTTTGGGGCCGGTCTCGCTGTAGGCGAAAGTCACACCGGCGCGGGCGATCTGGTCAATCCAGGCCTTGAGGCTTGCCGGGATGGAGAAGTTGTACATCGCGACGCCAATAACGAGGGTGTCGGCGGCCTGCAGCTCGGACACCAGCGTGTCGGAAATTGCGAGTGCTTCTTTCTGAGCCTCGGTGCGGGCTTCTGGTGGGGTGAAGGTGGCTTGGGCAAAGCCTTCATCCAGAAACGGCAGTGTCGTCTCAGAGAGGTCGCGGCGGATCACGTGGCTGGCGTTTTGCTCAGCTACTAATGCGGCGGAGGCGGCGCGGGAGGCGGAGGCGGTGAAGCGGGCAGAGGTGTCGATGTGCAAAACTGTGAGTGTCATGTTGGTGTGTCCGTGAGTGGTTGCGCTGTGATTGAGAGGAAGATGGGTTATTGCAATTTCACACGCAATCGCAGTTAATGCGCATGATGTGTTTGAATTTGCACATCGGTGACGAGGGCAGAATATGAAGAACTGGGATGAGGTGCGCACAGCGTTTCAGGTGGCGCGGCAGGGGACGGTGAGCGGCGCGGCAGAGGTGCTTGGTGTGCACCATGCGACGGTGATCCGGCATATTGATGCGCTGGAAGCGCAACTGGGCGTGAAGTTGTTTCAGCGCCATGCGCGGGGTTACACGGCCACAGAGGCGGGTGAAGATCTGATGCGGGTGGCGCAGACCACGGATGATCAGTTTGGTCAGTTGGAAGGGCGTATCAAGGGGCGCGGTGCGGATGTGTCTGGCGAGCTGGTGGTGACTGCACTTGGCGGCTTTGCCAATTTGGTCGCGCCGATTCTGGCGGATTTTCAGGCAGCGCATCCGGATTTGCTGGTGCGGTTCTTGACGGGCGACCGTGTGTTCCGTTTGGAATACGGCGAAGCGCATGTCGCCATTCGTGCCGGGGACGGAGAAGTGCAGCCGGACAATGTGGTGCAGAAACTGGCGCAGTTGCCTGCGGCGCTTTATGGGGCGGACTGCTACATTGCGCGGCATGGTGTGCCGAAAGACGAAGCGGATTTGGTGAACCACCGTTTTGTGGGGCATGACAACCCGGACAGCCGTGCGCCGTTTTATCGCTGGCTCAAAACCCAGGTGCCTCGGGAAAACGTGGTGTTCCGTTCTACGTCGGATCGGGCGATTGCAGCGGCGGTGCGACATGGGGCCGGGTTGGGATTTTTGCCGGTCTGGGATGTGGAGAGCACCGAACCTTTGACGCAGGTGCTTGCGCCCAAGCCGGAGTGGGACATCAATGTGCGCCTGATCACCCATGTGGATTTGCACCGCACCATCAAAGTGCAGACATTCCTCGCCTTCCTGAAGGAGCGTGCGCAGGATTGGGTCGCCGCACGATGAGTCTGCATCTTCGCGGCCATTTGGCCATGTTGCTGTTCTCCGCATTGGTGGCTGGTTCGTTTTCGCTTGGCTCGATGAGTGCGAATGCGGTGGAGCCTGCCGCGCTGAATGCGGTGCGGTTTTTGATTGCGGCGTCTGTGATTGGGGTGGCGGCTTTGGCCACCAAAGGGCTGCCGAGTTCCGCCTGGCGCGCGCCATGGCGGTATCTGATCCTTGGCGGATTATTTGCGGGTTATTTTGTGCTGATGTTTGAGGGGCTAAAGACGGCCCATCCGGTGAGCACGGCGGCGGTCTTCACGCTGACACCGTTGATGTCGGCGGGGTTTGGCTGGGTGCTGCTGCGCCAGATCACAACCACGCGCATGTTTGTCGCGCTGGGCATTGGCGCGGTCGGCGCGTTGTGGGTGATTTTCCGCGCGGATTGGCAAGCGTTTTTGCGCTTTGAGGTCGGGCAGGGAGAAATCTACTATTTCTGGGGCTGCATGTTGCACGCGATCTACACGCCAATGGTACGCAAACTGAATCGGGGCGAGGCACCGGTGGTGTTTACCTTTGGCACGCTGATCGCGGGCTTGGTGATCCTGTCCGGGGTGGGCTGGCGCGACCTGTGGACGACGGATTGGTTGGCGCTGGAGCCGCTGGTTTGGGGCACCATTGTCTATTTGGCGGTGTTTGCCTCCGCAGCGACCTTTGTGTTGTTGCAGTTTGCGACTTTGCATCTGCCCAGTGCCAAGGTCATGGCCTACACTTATCTGGTGCCCAGTTGGGTCATCTTGTGGGAGATCGGGCTCGGGCATGGCGCGCCGAGTGGATTTGTCTTGGTGGGGATTGGCCTGACCTGTGTCGCGCTTTGGATGCTTCTTGAAAATGACACATGAGTTTGGTTTGTAAGTTTCGATGGAATTCGAAATATCGGTGTCGGAAGGCGCGGCTATGATTGCTTTGGATGTAACCCTAACGACCCGGGAAGGTGCGCGGTTGATTGCACCTGTGGGGTTGTCCACGCCGGATGTTACGCCGATGTCGTTGCAAGTGATTGGAGGGCGTCATGAGGTGCTCTTCGAAACGGGTAGCGGGCAGGCGCTGGTCGAAGTCATGCCGGATTCCGAAGACGTGACTTTTCGCTGGGCGTTTCAACGCGGTGGCGCGACCTATCCAAATGCTATGTTTGCGCAACGCGATAGCAAGTACACACGCGCCGCAGCAAATCTGGTTGGGGAAGTTGAGGCGCTTGTAGGGGGGGCGGCATCTAAAGATGACGCGTTGCGCCTTATCGTGGATCATGTGGCGGGCATGTTTGAGTACGGACATCGCAATGATGACCTGTATGAGGGGCACGATGACATGCCTCAGCTGTGTGGTCTGACCCGTGGGAGTTGTGTGGACATCAACGCTTTTTTGATCGCTTATTGCAGGGCTGCTGGGATTGAGGCGGGGTATGTCACTGGATATTTCATCCCGGAAGAAAAACGCACCTCGACAACGGATATGCACTGTTGGGTGGTGACGCGGACCGCTGCTGGGGTGCAGGAGTGGGATATTGCGCATCATATGAAGATGGGAGCGGCGCAAATCTTGCCTAGCTTAAACCCGAAGCCAGGTGTCCGGGTGGCAATGTCACATTCCATGGGGTGGCATGTTCCGGCGCTGGGCGTGCGCGATCTCAAGCTGTTAGCTGAGCCGATGTGGCTTTTGCCAGATGGCACTTGGGAGCGGGCGAAGCTGGACATCGCATTCGCAGGGTATGATGCTCTACGATAAGCGGTCTTCGGCATCTCCTTGATTCACGTCAAGGCAGAAGGTGTGGTTGTGAGGTATGTTTAGGCGGGAGGATTGATATGCCTGCAGCCACGACAAAAGAGGATTTGTTAGCCGTTGCCGACAAGGAGTTTGCGAAGCTTCAGACGGTGATTGAAACGGTGTCCGCGGATGCGGCAGTCATTAAGTTTGGCGACAATTGGAGTATGCGCGATGTTTTGGTGCATCGGGCGCATTGGATCGACTTGTTTCTTGGCTGGTATGCCGATGGACAAGCGGGCAAACCCGTGGCTTTTCCCGCGCCGGGGTATAAGTGGAACCAGCTCAAAGAGTATAACGCACAGGTGCTGGCCGCGCATCAGGACGTGGATTGGGACACAGCCAAGGCCGAGTTTGAGGCAGCGCATCAGAGGTGGCATCGGTTGATTGATGGTCTCGATCAAGAGGCGCTTTATGGCAAGCCGATGAAAGGTGGCAACAACAACTGGACCACCGGGCGCTGGGCTGAGGCTGCGGCGTCGTCGCATTATCGCTCTGCGGCGAAGTTTATTCGGGCGTGTCTGCGCCAGGTGGCGGCGTAAGCTCGGTTTCCAGGAACCGCTCAAAGGCATCCAGGTTGACGGGCTCAAATTGGCCAAAGCCCTGCATCCAGACCGAGGCGGCACGCAGGGCGTCCGGCTCCAGCTTGCACCATTTTACCCGACCGCGCTTTTCTTGAGAGATCAGGCCCGCCTTGGTGAGGATCATTAGGTGCTTGGAAATGGCGGCAAGGGATATGTCAAACGGCTCGGCGACGTCGGTCACGGCCATATCATCCTCAAGCAACATGTTGAGAATCTCACGCCGTGTCGGATCGGCGAGGGCAGAGAAGACGGTGTCTAGCGTGTTTGACATGCGCCCTGCCTAGCGGGTGAGAGCCGGTGGGGTCAATGAGGTGCGACAATCGCGCCATTGCGTGCATTTAGCAATAGGTGCTATATGCACATATATGGAAGCACAAGACACACTCCCGCTTTACTGGGTCAATCGATTGGGCTTTGCGGCTCGAAAAGAACTGACCACACGTTTTGAAGACAACGGCCTTGCGGCGACTGCAGAGGACTGGGCGTCGTTGCGGTTTCTGGCGGCTGGCCCGCAGCCGACAACCGCGTTGAGTGCGGCAACGCTGCGTGACCGAACAACAGTGTCGCGCCTTGCCGACAAGCTGGTGGGTAAGGGATGGGTGCAACGCACGCCGGATGCGCATGATCGGCGGCGGTTGAACTTGGAGCTGACGGAGGAAGGGCGCGCGGCGCTGTCGCAGATGAGCGCCCTGGCGGATCAGTTGATTGCACAAGTGAGTGTCGGGATCAGTGCTGAGGAGCAGCGCGTGGCCGTCTCTGTGTTGCAAAGGATTTTTGAGAACCTCAGCGACGCCTCATTGAAAGGAAACGATGATGTCTGATTACAATTATACTGAATTCAAAACCGACGCCTATGATCTGGATCGTTTTGCGGGGCCGATGCCGGGCGACAAGGCGCCGGACTTCACGCTGCAAACCGCGGACTGGATTGACCAGCGGCTGTTGGATTTTAAGGGAGATTTCCTTGTGTTGGAAATGGGCAGCCTGACCTGCCCGCTGTTCCAAGGACGCCGCGTTGGCATGGCGCGGTTACGAGCACAGTTTCCTAACTGCGATTTTCGCGTTCTTTATGTGCGGGAAGCGCATCCGGGGGCAAAGATTCCGGCGCATAGCTCTCAGCAGGACAAGACAGACTGCGCGACCGCGTTGCGAGAAGATGCGGAGGGGCGGTTGATCCTGATTGATGACGAAAACGGTACGGCGCATCAGGCCTTTGGCGGCTACCCGAACTCCGTGTTTATCATCAACAAGAAGGGCTGTGTGTTGTGGTTCACTGATTGGAACAATCCCAAGGCTGTTGAGCGCGCGCTTGCACAGATCAGCGTCGGGCAACCAGCAGTGGCAAAAGCACTGTTTAAGCCGGTGCCGCCTTGGGTGGCGTTGCGGACACTGTTTCGCGGGGGCAAGGGGGCGACGTCGGATTTCTTCCGTGGTCTGCCAACGCTGATCTGGAAAAACCTGATCAAACGCAACTGGCGGATCCTGCGTGGGCAGGACGTTGGGATTGCGCCGGATCACAGCTGTTGAAAAAAGTCACCCAAATCGCTGAGGTGTGATCGGCAACGATTTTTGCGTGGAAGGCTGTCTGCCCAGAGGCATTAAACAACCTTGCAGGCGCGAAAATCATTGCCGCTTTTGAAGCTGAGCCCCGCTCTTTCGATGGCTTCTTTCAGGCGCTCGGAGAAAAACAAGACACTTCGTGCCCGGCTGTCGTACCAAAGGTCCAAGTCGGCTGCCGCTGTTGGGGCGACGCAGAACTGAAACGTCTCATTTGGGTCACGGCTCCAGCTGTCGGGCTTGACGTCCCAGCGGTCTGCAGCCCTTGTGCGCTCAACCCCTGTTGAGCGTTCGGGGATCAGGCAATTGCGATTTTCTCGGATGTGTAGAAAATACCAACGCCCCTCTAGAGGGGTCTTTTGGTCATGTTTTCGCAAAAGCACGTGGCGTAAGCGGGAGGCACCGATGTTGAAAGCTTGCAACAGATCGAACATCGCACCAGAGACAACGAGCAGTCCGTTCTTTGCAAAAAACAGATCTTTCGACTGTGAAAGTGGTTTTACGGACCCTTTGTAGGTGTGGTACATGTAGTCTGGGTATTCATCCACATTGATGTCTTGGATCGATCCCAGAAGATTGGCGGGCAAGACATAGCTGTAGCGTTTTGCGAAATTGACCGTTTGCGCCAGAGGATCTGGATGCTCGTCAGACCCGGGAAGGTGCAAAGTCACATATGCAACGTTTGATAGATCCTGGAGAAAACACGAGTCCCAGACTTTTTCATGCGCCACCTTAGAGTTCCCTGTTTTGGAGTGCGAGGCTTGTCGCAGAGCGTTTGCTCTACTCTTTGCGGCGAACCTTTCACGGTGCGTTCACCTTTTGCAAGTCACACGCGAGTGGTGCTTGCAAAAGGTGCAGTCACGACCTCGCGTGGCAAAGATCAACCAATTCGTTGAATATCGCCAAACGGTGGCAATGCGAGGCGATGGCCTACATTGGGTCTGGGTCGTTTTAGTTGGCTTGGCGTCTTTAGCGATTATTTTCAATGCATTACGCGAGTTTTCAATGCTCCGATTCACGCATTGACTCAGGCCGTGCTGCACCGTAGCAATGCGCCAACGTTAGCAAGGGGTAAATTGCGCGTGAGCGAGACCGACCACAAAGACCAGATGAAACGTCTGGAGGACCGGATCGCAGCGGCTAAGAAGGCCCAGGACCCAAAGCCCCGCGCTGATGAGCACTATTCGGCAGCCAACTTGGCCTGGCGCATGGTGATCGAAATGGTTTCCGGTCTTGGGATCGGATTTGGCATCGGATACGGGCTGGACAGCCTGTTCGGGACGATCCCGATCTTTCTGGTGCTGTTTACAATGCTCGGTCTGGCGGCAGGCATCAAAACGATGCTGCACAGCGCCAAAGAGATCGAAGAGAAACAAGCGGCGGATGCCGCTGAGAGAGACGAGAGGGATTGAACGTGGCAAGCGAAGCACACGGCGCGGAACAAGGCGGTCTGGAATTCCACCCAATGGACCAGTTTCTGGTCAAACCGCTGTTTGGCGGTGACCACATTGGCCTGTTCACCATCACCAACGTGACCCTGTGGATGGCGCTGGCCGTGATCGCCGTTGTGGCGATGATGGTTGTCGGCACCCGCCGTCGCGCGATCATCCCAAGCCGTGGTCAGTCCATCGGCGAGTTGGCCTATGGCTTCATCTACAAAATGGTGGAAGACGTGGCCGGCAAAGACGCTGTGAAGTTCTTCCCATACATTATGACCCTGTTCATGTTCATCGTGATGGCGAACTTCCTTGGCCTGCTGCCAATGTCCTTCACCACAACTTCGCACTTCGCTGTCACCATCGGTCTGGCTCTGCTGGTGTTCGTGACCGTGACTGTTGTCGGCTTCGTGAAAAACGGCGCGGCGTTCCTGGGTCTGTTCTGGGTGTCCAGCGCACCTCTGGCACTGCGTCCGGTACTGGCGATCATCGAGGTGATTTCCTACTTCGTACGTCCAGTCAGCCACAGCATTCGTCTTGCAGGTAACGTTATGGCGGGCCACGCCGTGATCAAGGTTTTTGCAGGCTTCGCCGCGATTGCTGTGGTCAGCCCGGTGTCCATCGTCGCGATCACCGCAATGTATGGCCTTGAGGTCCTGGTGGCCTTCATCCAGGCCTACGTCTTTACCATTCTGACCTGCGTGTATCTGAAAGATGCGCTGCATCCTTCCCACTAAGGTCTGAACTCTCACACATACCTATTAACTTCCAATCGTAAGGAGATATACCAATGGAAGGTCAACTCGCACACATCGGCGCAGGCATCGCAGGCTTGGGTACTGGCATCGCAGCACTGGGTGTTGGTAACGTTGCAGCCAACTTCCTGGCAGGCGCACTGCGCAACCCATCCGCAGCTGCTTCCCAGACTGCAACTCTCTTCATCGGCATCGCGTTTGCGGAAGCACTGGGCATCTTCTCGTTCCTGGTTGCTCTGCTGCTGATGTTCGCCGTCTAAGCCTACGGAACCATCCTTACGTGCGGGTGCGGGCGCACTTGCTTGCGCCCCGCCCGTAACCCAACGGAAGTTCCCAGGAGGACGACATGGCGACCAAAACGACTGACGCCGCAGGCCACGCAGCAGAGGCCGCCTCTGCATCGGGCATGCCACAGCTTGATTTCTCAAGCTGGGGTAACCAGATTTTCTGGCTTCTGGTCACACTTGTTGTGATCTACTTCGTCCTGTCGCGCATCGCGCTGCCGCGCATTGCTGCGGTTCTGGCGGAGCGTCAGGGGACCATCACAAATGACATCGCCGCAGCTGAAGAGCTGAAGGCGAAGGCCGTGGAAGCGGAAGAGGCTTACAACAAAGCCCTCGCCGACGCCAAAGCTGAAGCAGCAAACATTGTTGCAGCAGCCAAAGCGGAAATCCAGGCTGATCTGAACGCGGCCACCGAAAAGGCGGACGCAGAAATTGCAGCGAAGGCTGCCGAGTCGGAGAAGGCCATTGCCGAGATCCGTGCCGGTGCGCTGGAAAGCATCAAAGACGTGGCCAACGCGACCACTGCTGAACTGGTAACCGCCCTGGGTGGCGCTGCCGAAGACGCAGACGTGGCGAAAGCCGTTGATGCGCAGATGAAGGGCTAAGACACATGCGTAAACTGACCACAGTTGCAGCTGTCATGGCGCTGAGCGCCACCCCGGCGCTGGCCGCAAGCGGCCCGTTCTTCTCGCTGCGCAACACCGACTTCATCGTGACATTGGGTTTCATCCTGTTTGTTGCGATCCTGCTGTACTTCAAAGTGCCATCCATTCTGGCTGGTCTGCTGGACAAGCGTGCAGACGACATCAAATCCGAACTGGACGAAGCCCGCGCCTTGCGTGAGGAAGCCCAGACGGTTCTGGCGTCTTATGAGCGCAAACAGAAAGAAGTGCAGGAGCAAGCCGCCCGCATCGTTGAGCAAGCGAAAAGCGAAGCTCAGGCGGCGGCTGATCAGGCGAAAGTCGATCTGGAAGCTTCCATCGCGCGCCGTCTGGCCGCAGCGGAAGATCAGATTGCCTCGGCAGAAGCCGCGGCCGTCAAGGAAGTACGTGATCAGGCGGTTGTTGTCGCCATCGGTGCAGCTCGTGACGTGATTTCCCAGCAGATGACAGCGGCGCAAGCCAACAAGCTGATCGATGCTGGTATCTCTGAAGTAGACGCCAAGCTGCACTAAGCCTGCTGACTGTCTGAACAAGTTTAAGAAAACCCGGTCCTGAATGGGCCGGGTTTTCTGCATTTCTGCCGCCTTTCAGCCGCATTCTCGTGGTGTTTCTTGGGTCAACAGAGGCACGTCCTGGGAGTTTAGGTATGCATAAAGTGGCAATTTTTCTGGTGATCGCGGCGGCGACAGGCTGCTCGGGCGGCACCACCAAAGTGTCGACCAAATCCGCGCCGTTGGAGCCGGGAGAGGTGTTTTGGGCAAAAAACCAACTGGCGGTTCAGACCGAATTGCCGGGCGAAGCGCGGTTCCAGAATTTCGAGATCATGGCGCTGAGCAATGGGGATCGGGTGTATTGTGGCGAGATGAATGCCATGGCGCGCTCCGGCATCGCAGAAGGCTTTGTGCCGTTTTACATGCGTCGCAGCGCGGGTACCGTGAAGGCTGTGAATACCAGCGCGGACAGTGCTGAATTTTCCGCCAAGAAATGCGCAGAGGCCCGGAGCGGCGCCCTGCGCATCAATAAGGTCTAAGGCTTAACGGATGGGATCAAAACGCGCGTTGGGAAGCGTGCAGTCTTTGATCACATCGCGACCGCAAGGCACCGGTTCCAGGTCTTTGGAGAGGCACACGCGGGCTTCCTGAATGAAGCTGTCGCGGCAGGTGATGGTCAGCATGTCCGGCTCAAGTTGTGGGTTCGCTTTCAAGAAGGCGTCCTCCACCACCGAGGCGGGCAATTTTACGGTTTTGTCGAGTTTGCGGAATACGGCCGGACGCGTGATGCTCTCATAGGCTTTGCGCGCAGTGGCGAAGTAGTCTTCGCCGGACAAGCCAGAGCAGGTGCCGTGCTTCTTCCACTGGTACCAAGCCAATCCGGAGGTGCCCATGATGTCAGCCATCGAGTTGGTTACGTGACGTGGTGGGTTGCGCTCAGCTGTGACGCAGTGATCCGGCCAGCCGCGGTGGTACTGTGGCCAGAGGCCGTGCATGATCCAGCCGAAGTCTTCGCTGTCGTCACACTGTGAGCTGCCTTTGGCGTCGCCCTCGATGGCGCACCAGTTCGGCGACCAGCTCAACGCCAGCACGTAATAGTCAAACTCACCGGCTTTATCGCCGTCGGCAATTGCCGCGTTGGCAAATGGTAGGGCGCAGAGACCAGCGATTACGGCAAGGCGTTTGAGCATGTTACTTGTTATCCTGCAAAGTACTTGGTGGTGTCAGTCCAGCCTCGCGATAAAGAGTTTCGATCGCGCTGTCGAGTTCGTCTTGCGTGGCTTTCCCAGCCTCGATACTGGGCCGCATTACCAACTCTAAGATCTCGATTCCTTCTTCGACTTTTTGTCGTTTGGCAGCAGTTTCGAGTTCCAGTTGTATTGTGGAAAGTGTCGCAAAAAGGTCTGTCGTTTCCGAGACCATTTCGCGTTGCCTCGGGCTTTGGTTGGGACAGTTTTCAAGCCAATAGGATTTTGCCGCATCCTGAGATGTGTCCGCGCCTGCATCTTGCAGCGCCTTCAGGACTTTCGGGTATGGGTTTCGGTCCAAATAGTAGGGCATCGAGACGTAGAACGGTACCAGCGCAAACGGGTTGTTTGCATCCGGCGCGCAAACTTGAAGGTGGATATTCAAGGATAGCAGAGCATGATGATAGGCCGTCAGCCCATCGTCATCTGTGGCGTTCAGATCCTGCTGCGTTTGAGGGCTATCAAGTATCGCGCGCACCAACGGGTAGAGACCATTTGCGGCAGCGTTAATCAACGGTGTGCGGCCGTGTTTGTCGGTCTTTAAAAAGGCGCTTTTGTCGGACGCCGCGACGGCCTCTAACGCGCGGACGGATTCCAACTCCAACACAGTCCATTCTTCTTGGTCGCCACCGGTCAATTCTCCGGCGGTGTATATGCTTTTTGACAACCCTCGAACCACGTCATTGGCGTCTTCGGGTGGAGCCTCTGACCAGACGGGATGCGCCATTCCAAACACAGCGATCATTGCGGCAGCGCTTTGCCGAAAACGCATTCACTCTTTCCTTTTTTGTTCATCCGCACTATATCGGGCTCAAGTTCCCCTACAACGGAAACCCGCACCAGACTATCGGTGCCGTCTGACAAAAGTCAGACGACGGGAATTCTGTATCTTTGAGCGGGGAAAAACGTCGTAAGGAGTAGAGATATGGCCAAGCTGCTGCACCCAAAAGCCACCGCCGTCTGGTTGGTGGACAACACCACGATCAGCTTCAAACAGATCGCGGATTTTGTTGGTATGCACGAGCTGGAAATTCAGGGCATCGCGGATGGCGATGTGGCTGCGGGCGTAAAGGGCTTTGACCCGGTCGCCAACAACCAGCTGGTTCAGTCTGAAATTGACACAGCGGAGAACAACCCGCTGCACAAGATGAAGTTGAAGTTCAACGCAGCAGCGTCCGGTGAAGAGAAGCGCCGTGGTCCACGTTACACCCCACTGTCCAAGCGTCAGGACCGCCCGGCGTCGATTCTGTGGCTGGTGAAGTTCCACCCGGAACTGTCTGACGGCCAGATCAGCAAGCTGGTGGGCACCACCAAGCCAACCATTCAGGCGATCCGTGAGCGCACCCATTGGAACATCGCCAACATTCAGCCCATTGATCCGGTGGCTCTGGGTCTGTGTAAGCAGTCCGAGCTCGACACTGCTGTGCAGAAGGCCGCTGCGAAGCGCGCTGCTGAAGGCGTTGTAATGACCGACGATGAGCGTCGTAAGCTGGTGTCCACTGAGCAGTCACTGGAGATGGAAGCCGAGCCGAAGATGCCTTCGGCAATTGAGGGTCTCGAAGCCTTCTCGCTGGCGGATGAGGACGAAGACGACAGCGATACCCGGTCTGACGACGAGTTCGCGGATGCGGACAGCTTCTTCAACCTGCCAGGTGGCGATGAGGACGAGCAGCCGCGCTAAGCGCTGCAATTGTCTACGAATTGAGGCCGTGCTGATGTCAGCGCGGCCTTTTCTTTTGTCGGGGGATTAGAGCGTTTTTCGGGCGCTGAGGGCAGCGCTGATGGTGCCTTCGTCCAGGTAGTCCAACTCGCCGCCAACCGGCACGCCTTGGGCCAGCGAAGTGAGACGCACTTGGTCTTCCAGTTGGTCGGCGATGTAGTGCGCTGTGGTTTGACCATCCACGGTGGCGTTGAGGGCGAGGATGACCTCGGTGATGTTCTCACTGACCACGCGGTCCATCAGACGGGGGATGGAAAGCTCTTCGGGACCGACACCTTCCAGAGCGGAAAGCGTGCCGCCCAGCACGTGGTAACGGCCGTCAAACACTTGGGCGCGTTCCATGGCCCAGAGGTCAGCGACGTCTTCGACCACGCAGAGCACACCCGTGGCGCGTTTCTCAGATGCGCAAATGTCGCAGATGTCGGAGGTGCCTACGTTGCCGCAGTTTAGACATTCGCGTGCGGTGGCGGCGACCTGCAGCATCGCGTCAGATAGCGGGGTGAGCAAAAGCGCGCGTTTGCGGATCAGATGCAACACCGCGCGCCGGGCAGAGCGGGGGCCAAGCCCGGGCAGCTTGGCCATCATCTCAATCAATGTATCAATTTCGGAACTGCTCATGTCCGGGCCTTTTCTGGCATGCCATTTGTTGGACTATAGCAAGAACCAACCCGGAACACACCTGCCTTAGAACGGCAGTTTCATATCCGCTGGCAGACCCAGTTCGGAGGTGATTTTGCCAAGCTCTTCCTGAGCGCGGTCGCTGGCTTTGGTTTGGGCGTCTTTGATGGCCGCGAGGATCAGGTCTTCGACCACTTCCTTGTCGTCACCGTTGAAGATCGACGGATCGATGTCCAATGCTTTCAGCTCACCTTTGGCAGAGGCGGTGGCTTTCACCAGACCGGCGCCGCTTTCGCCAACAACCATGATGTTGTGCAGCTCGTCCTGCATGTCGGTCATGCGGGTCTGCATTTCCTGAGCTTTTTTCATCATGCCGGCCATGTCGCCGAGATTGCCGAGTCCTTTGAGCATTGGGTCTCTCCTAAGTGTGATTGCTTGCCGCCTAGATACGGATCAGGTGGCTTGTAAACAAGGGTGTCTGGCCGATTAGAGTTAAGTGTTTGAAGGGGAAGGGCTCCGCCCGTTCGTCGTTGAAACAGTCCCCCGGACTGTTTACCGCACGCGGCTCACTCCTCAAACGGATCCCATTCGTCTTCGACCTCTGGCAGCGCTTCTGCGAGGGCTTCGTTGGCCAATTCGCGGCGGGACTTGATGTCGGTAATTTTGGACTTCGGAAACGCTTCCATGACGGCCTGAACCAGTGGATGCCCCAGCGCCTGTTCGCGCATTTCGTTTTCGGCTGCGTCGCGGACTTCTGCAATCGAAGGCGCGCCGCCTTCGTTCACCAGAATCACCGCCCAGCGGGTGCCGGTCCAGCGTTGCAGCTGGCTGCCGAGTTTTTGGGCCAGATCCTTGGGCGCGCCGGGGGCCGGCTCAAACTCGATGCGACCCGGCTGATAGTTGGCGAGGCGCACGTATTCTTCGACATGCACGCGCAGCACGCCGTCGCGGCGTTGGCGCACCAGTTCAACCACGTGTTCGAAGGTTGGGTACTTCGCCAGCGCAGTGTCGTTTTGTACGGCCAGCGCTGTCACAGTACTGCCGCCAGCATGGGCTGTTGGCGCGCCATGCATGGGGCCGTTGCCGCTGCCCATAGGGCCGCCCTGGGCATTGGTGCTGCCAGCGCCGGGGCCACCGCCATAGCCTCCGCCGCCGTTAGGAGGCGTTGGGGGCGGGGGCGTGTCCTGCAGCTTGCGCACCAGCTCTTCGGGGCTGGGCAGGTCAGCGACGTGGGTCAGGCGGATGATTGCCATTTCGGCGGCCATCATGGCGTTTGGTGCGGCGGCCACTTCGTCCAGTGCCTTAAGCAGCATCTGCCACATGCGGGTGAGCACGCGCATCGGCAGGTCGGTTGCCATGGCTTGACCGCGGGCGCGTTCATCCGGGCTGACAGTCGGGTCTTCAGCCGCTTCCGGCGTGATCTTCACCACGGAGACCCAATGGGTGATCTCGGCCAGATCGCGCAGGATGGCCATGGGGTCGGCCCCGGCGGCGTATTGTGCAGATAGCTCGTTGAGCGCGCTACCGGCGTCGCCGCGCAGGATCATGTCAAACAGGTCGAGCACGCGACCTCGGTCAGCCAAGCCGAGCATGGCGCGGACCTGGTCTGCAGTAGTTTCGCCAGCCCCGTGAGAAATGGCTTGGTCTAGGAGTGAAGTTGCGTCCCTTGCAGAGCCTTCAGCCGCACGGGTGATGAGTGCGAGCGCATCGTCGGCGATCTCAGCACCCTCAGACGTGGCGATGCGGCTGAGCATGCCGATCATGTCTTCTGGTTCAATGCGACGCAAATCGAAGCGTTGGCAACGCGAGAGCACGGTCACCGGGACTTTACGAATCTCGGTGGTGGCGAAGATGAATTTTACGTGGGCAGGTGGCTCTTCCAGCGTTTTCAGCAGCGCGTTGAACGCGCTGGTGGAGAGCATGTGCACCTCATCGATGATGTAGATCTTGTAGCGGGCGGAAGCGGCGCGGTAGTGCACGGAATCGATGATTTCGCGGATGTCATTCACACCGGTGCGGGAGGCGGCGTCCATCTCCATCACATCGACGTGGCGGCCTTCCATGATCGCGGTGCAGTGCTCACAGACACCGCAAGGCTCGGTGGTGGGGCCGGAGCCGCCATCCGGGCCGATGCAGTTCATGCCTTTGGCGATGATCCGCGCGGTGGTGGTTTTGCCGGTGCCGCGGATGCCGGTCATGACAAAGGCCTGCGCGATGCGGTCCGCCTCAAAGGCGTTTTTCAGGGTGCGCACCATGGCGTCTTGCCCCACCAGATCCGCAAAGGTTTCCGGGCGGTATTTGCGTGCGAGAACCTGATAGGCGGTGTCTGGAGAGTCGGTCATGGTGCCTCGTGCCGTTTGTCCTTGGCAAACTATGCGCTGGAACGGTCTGCGTCCAGCAACTCCATGAGCAAAAACGCCCTGCAAATTGCAGGGCGTTCTATTGTCGTCAGGAACAGTTCAGCTCAGATCAATTTGGATCATCGTCACCGCCGCCGTCTTCACCATTTTTGTTAGGGGTATTGCCGTCGAGGTTCTCGCCGCCGTTGCCGCCGCCATTGTCGACACGGCCATTGTCACCGCTCACGTTGAGGCCTTTGGGGGATTTGCCTTCGTAGCCACCGCCAGAATCGACCCAGCCATTTTTGTTGCCTTTATCGACGCCTTTACCATTGCCGATACCAGCCGTTGCTAGACTTGCGGACACGAGAATCAAAGTTGTGGTTAGGAAAATTGTCTTGAGTTTCATGGGTTGGTCCTCCTGAAAAGAGGAGTCAAATTGTATTAAAATTCAAGTGAGTCGACGACTCAACAGGGGTTGTAATTCTCTGTGCGGGCACACTCAGGCAAAGGATGAAAAATGGGATTCGCGATTGCAACCTTAGAGCTTGGAAATGGTGCTTTGGGGATTTCTCCGATCCCGGGCGGCGATGGAGATCTCGCACGCGCTGTTGAAACAATAGTGGCTTGGGGGGCGACATTGGTTTTGACTTTGACTGAGGGTCACGAGTTGGAGGCTGCGGGGGCGCAAAACCTTAACCAAGAGTTGGCCGATCATAAGATTGACTGGCGGCATTGGCCCATCGCAGACTTTCAGGTTCCGCCTGATCAGGAGGCTGATCGGTGGGCGGGGCTTTGTGATGATGTTGCACTGCAAGTGGCCGCTGGCGCGCGGGTCCTGATTCATTGCAAAGGTGGGTGCGGACGTTCTGGGATGGTCCTTTTACGCGTGTTATTGGACGCCGGAGTGGCGAGTGGCGAGGCCTTGGCCCGTCTGCGCGCGGTGCGGCCGTGTGCAGTGGAGACCGATGCGCAGATGGTATGGGCCACAAACGGCGTACTCACACAAGTCTAGGCAGAAGACCAAAAGAAAAAGACCGCAGGCGATGCTGCGGTCTTTCCAAATTCTCAAAACCGGTAAGGCTTAGCCGCCGATGGTCGCCAGATAGGCAATCAGGTTGGCGCGGTCCTTGGCCTTTTTCAAACCGGAGAAGGACATCTTCGTGCCTGGTGCGAACCCTTTTGGGTTTGCCAAGAAGGCATCGAGGTTCTCGTTGGACCAAGTGTCCGCCACGGCGATCAGTTTGCCGGAGTACGCGAAGCCGTCCACAGAGGCCACCGCGCGGTCAACCACAGCGTAGAGGTGTGGGCCAGTGCCGTTGGCGCCGTCATCCAGCTTGTGGCACGCTTTACACTTGCTGAAAACTTTGGCGCCTTTGTCCACATCAGCCGCGGCCAGCAGTTCTTCCAGAGAAGGACCTTCTTCTACTTCCGCAGCAGCCGTATCGCCGCCTTCCACTTCGATTACATACCCTTGTTGGGCGTGATCATCACCGTGGCCTTTGGGACCGGTGTGATACAAAGTTTCAGCGGCCCAGCCGCCCAGCAGAAATACGAGCAGAGCACCGCAGAGGGCGCCTACTACCTTGGTCATTGTCATCGTGTCGAACATGCTACGTTTCCATCTCGTGGCGTTTGTCGGCTATCTATCCGCTTCCCCTAAGCGAACGCAAGGTATAGTTACCGCGACGAAACGCCCCCTTTGCAGAAACTGCTGCAAATTTTGGGGAGGAGAGAGATAAAATGGACCAAAAGACCAATCGGATTGCCTTTCAGGGGGAAGCAGGCGCCTACTCCCACGAAGCTTGTCGCAACGCGCGACCAGAAATGGAGGCGATGCCGTGCCGCACCTTTGAAGAGGTGATTGACGCGGTAAAGAGCGGTCAGGCGGATCTGGCCATGCTGCCGATTGAGAACTCCACTTATGGGCGGGTCGCGGACATTCACCGGCTGTTGCCGGAAAGTGGCTTGCACATCATCGATGAAGCTTTTGTACGTGTGCGGATTAGCCTGATGGGCTTGCCGGGTGTGCCGATCGAGGAAATCGACACGGTGCGGGCGCATTTGGTGTTGCTGCCGCAGTCGGCAAACTTCCTTAAATCGCATGGGATGAAGGGCTATTCCGCTGCGGACAGCGCGGGTGCCGCGCGCGAACTGGCGGAGCACAAGACACGTAACGAAGGGGTGCTGGCGTCAGAGCTGGCGGCAGAAATCTACGGTCTGGATGTGTTGGCTCGGGATGTGGAAGACCACGGTCACAACACCACGCGTTTCCTGATCATGTCGCGAGAGCCGGATTATACCCGTCGTACAGATCATAAAATGATGACCACTTTTGTGTTTGAGGTGCGCAACATTCCGGCCGCGCTTTACAAGGCGATGGGTGGTTTTGCGACCAATGGCATCAACATGACCAAGCTGGAAAGCTATATGGTCAACGGCAGCTTTACCGCGACCCAGTTTTACGCCGATATCGAAGGGCACCCAGAAGACCGTGCCGTGCAGCTGGCGATGGATGAACTGCGGTATTTCACCAATAATGTGTCTATTCTGGGCGTGTATCCTGCAGAGCGAGACGCGGTTCGGTAAGGGCTGGTGTTGCTTGCCGCTTGAGCATGGCATGCAGCGCAAAAAGCGCGGACATCGGCGCAGCCAATTGCACAATTTCAGGCCCATTTGAGGTGAGCGCCCAGAGGGTGGCACCGGCACTTGCCAAACATAATGTTAGGTTGGTGCGTCGAACGGTGGCTGTGTCTATTTGTGGCACGTTTAGAAATCCACGTGCGGATTGAGCTGACAAAATCAGTCCTGTGATCAGTATCGCCAGAAAAACCAAGGAGCGCGCACGGGTGTTTATGACGGAGGCCGCAGTGGTGAATCCAGTCGCGTGCAAAATCTCAATGAGTGGCGTGATGCTTAGGAAGTAAAAGTTGATGCCCAAAAAGAGGCTGTGTGCAGAGGCGCTTTTTCGAATGGCGACAGTGCAGGCCGCTATGGCAAAGACAGTTCCACTCCATCCGGCTAACCGCAGGCTGTCGGTCAAGGCAAATGCAACGAAAAAGACAGCCGATGGGGCGTATTCAGCTGCGGTTTGCCACGCAGGCTTAAGTGACGATTGTGACACACCAATGTCCTACTGATCCGAACTACGCCCAGAGTGACATCGAAGTGTGAGAATTTCAGCTATAAGGGTACTTCTTGGCGTTCCTCAGGCCATGCGTGCGTAGCGGTCTTCGAGGTCATCGCGCAGTGCTGCCATGCGTTTGGCCATGCGCTTGTTCAGGTTGCCACGGGCCAGTTTAAGGGATTGCAGCAGCAAGCGAGCAGACAGTGAGTTTGCCTTCATTCCAGACCAGAACTGAATACGCGTGCGGGTTCGTGACAGCGCGACAAGTTCGATTTTTATGTCCGTTTCTAAACCTTGCAGAATGGCCTTCATTTCGATCTCGTTGGGCGCGTCAAAGCCGGTGATTTCGATTTGTGCTTCGCGCGGTTTGCCGCGAAATTGAAAGGCCACTTCCCATTTGGCCCCCACGCCAGCCTGAGGCAAAGAATCAAGGCGGGTGACATCGGCACCGCGGCGCAAAGCGGAGCGTTCATACACTTCTACGTCAGTCAGCATCTCGAAAGCTTGTGCAATCGGGACGTCGATATCTTCTCTGCCTGTGAGTTCCATGGTGCCTCTGCGTCCGCTGGTATTTTGCGGCCATAGTCGCGTTATTCGAGCGTGTCCGCAAGCCAGTTCCTTATGAGGAAGTGGGCGATTGCGCCTTTTCGCGAGGGTTTCAGCGTCGGGTGTTGACCCGAAAACACTGTGAGCATCTCTTCGCGGCTGACCCAGAGGGCATGTTCCAGCTCGTTTGGGTCTGGGGTGATGTCTTCGGATAGCGCCTGTCCAGCGCAGCCAAACATCAAGGATGACGGGTACGGCCAAGGTTGGCTGGCAAGGTAGGACACGGCGCCGACACGAATACCAGCCTCTTCAAATACTTCTCGGCGGACGGCAGCCTCAATGGGTTCCCCGGGTTCCACGAACCCGGCAAGCAAAGAATACATGCCTGCAGGCCATCCGGGAGAGCGGCCCATAAGCACCTTGTTACCATTGGTGATTAGCATGATCACGACCGGGTCGGTGCGGGGGAAGTGGTAGGTGTTGCAGGCAGGGCAGTTGCGCTGCCACCCAGATTGGGCCATGCGACTCTCTTCGCCGCAATTGGAGCAAAACCGATGGGAGCGGTGCCAAGCAAAAATCGATCGGGCCGTGGCGGCCAGTTCAGCATCTCGTGGAGACAGTTGCGCCATGACGCTGCGCAGTTCGGCAAACAAATGGTCATCAGGCAGAGCAGGGTGATGCTGTTGCGTTGGATCAAAGAACTGCCGGAGCTTGTCTTCATCCACATCTGGGGGCGTCCATGCGGATACGTCATGGGCAAACACTGTGCTGCCGTCCTCAGAAAGGCCTAGAAAAATTGGCGGCACCCGAGGGGATTCTGCTTCTTGAAAAAGGGGGTGATCCGTTGGGAGGATTGCCAACTTGGTGCAGTCTTCTCCACAAAAAAGTGGCTTGCCACGCCAGAGCGCGATGCTGCGACTGTCTGAGCGCTCAACGCGGGCATCGGCATCTGAGCCGCGAATTTCGGCTGCGCGGTTGAGGGCGGACCCTCCAAAAGTAACGGTTTCAGCGTGTCGCATCTTGGTCTCCTGTTGCCACAGAGGTGGCATGTTGCGCGGGCGGCTGCAATCAGATCTCCGGGACGCTTGAATCAAGGTCGGGGAATTTCGTGATTTACAATCATTCTAAAGTTGCGCACATTGGATCCGACTAGGATGTGCCAATTGATTTGGTCGCGTGACGTTTGTCTGCCTAGGAGCTGGAACTAATCTGAGGAACTGTTGTGTCACACGCACGCCCGAAAGGGTCTGGTAAAGCACGTGTGGCTTTGCGCATCATGGCGACCAGTGATGTGCATGCCACGTTGCTTGATTATGACTACAGCAAAGACAAAGCCACAGCGCTCGGGTCTTTGGCGCGGGCGGCGACTGTGATTGAGGAGGCCCGTGTCGATGGGCCGACGACCTTGGTGTTTGACAACGGGGATTTTCTAGAAGGTGCGGCCATTGCGGACCCCCATGAAGGCGGCGCGGGCGTTGGCGTGGATAATCCCGTGGTCGCGGCCATGAATAGGCTTGGCTACGA
This sequence comes from Paracoccaceae bacterium, assembly GCA_014872815.1. Classification (GTDB taxonomy): domain Bacteria; phylum Pseudomonadota; class Alphaproteobacteria; order Rhodobacterales; family Rhodobacteraceae; genus Shimia. The sequence goes on along the minus strand of WKFK01000011.1, from coordinate 315,711 downwards.
TGCGATTGGTTTGGGCAACCACGAGTTCAATTTGCCCGCTGAACACGTGCAAGCTGCGCTTCAGGCCTTGGAGGCGCCCGTTCTATGCGCAAATTTGCATTTGAGCCGGGATCAGGATGCGACGGTGTATGCGGATTTGTGGCAACCCCATGTGGTGTTGACCCGTACAGTTACGGATCAGTGCGGTCGCGCGCATGAAATACGCATTGGCGTGTTTTCGGTTTTGCCACCGCAAGTGGTGGCCTGGGATGCGCTGCGCATTTCCGGACGTCTGGTGGCCGAAGACATGATGGTGGCCGCGCGGCGGCAGGTGGCGGAGTTGCGACGGCAGGGCGCGGATGTGGTTGTCGCGCTGGCCCATAGTGGAATCCGGGATGATGGACATGCGGAGGAAACCGAAAATGTGGCTGTGCCACTGGCCGGATTGGAGGGCGTGGATGCGGTGGTGGCCGGGCATGTGCATCGGGTGTTTCCCTCGCCAAGCTTCGGCGTGAGTGAGGCGGTAAACCCTGTGCGGGGCACGCTCTATGGGACACCTGCGGTAATGCCGGGGGTCTATGCCACCCATGTGGGCCAGATTGATTTGATGCTTGTCCAGAACGTCGATGGATGGAGCGTGGCGGATCATGAGGTGCAGGTGCATGACCTGCGGGGTGAAGCCGGAACTGCGCCTGTGGAAGCGCCTGTGGTCGTTACTGCGGTAGAAAGCGCGCATCGGCAGACCTTACGCTACATGCGACGCACCATCGGCGACGTGGCGGGGCCGGTCACCAGCTACTTTTCGATGGTGAAAGATGATTGTGCGTCCCGACTGGTGGCGGAAGCGAAGCTCGCCTTTGTGCGGCGGGCTTTGGCAGGGAGCGGACTGGAAACCATGCCGCTAATCGCTTCGATTGCCCCTTTGAAATGCGGCGGACGCGCTGGGCCGAGTCACTATGTCGATGTGGCACCGGGGGAGGTGTCGGCGCGGGTGATTGCGGATATGCAGCCCTACTCCAACCATGTCAGTATCATTCAGACCTGTGGTCGCGATGTGGTGGAGTGGCTGGAGAAAGGCTGTGCGGTTTACAACCAGTTGTTTGAGGGGGGGCAGGGGCAGTTTCTGTATGACCGGGATGCACTGACCTATAATCGGGAAGCCATTTACGGGCTGTCTTATACTGTCGATCTGTCTCAACCCGCGCGCTACGGCATGGATGGCAGCCTGATCAACCCTCAGGCGCGGCGGGTGGGCAATATCTGTTGGCGTGGAGTTCAGATCGCGCCGGAGCAAGAGTTCCTGTTGGTGACCAACGACTATCGTGGCGGGGGGGGAGGCAATTTTCCGGCGGTTGCACAGGGGCATGTTGTGGAAATTGCGCCTGCGCGGGTGCGGGATGTTTTAGCGCAACATATTGCGGAGACCTCGGGAAGGCGGGATGAGGCTCTGGCGACATGGCGGTTGCAGGCAATGCCGGGTGTGAAAGCCCTGTTTGATACAGGGCCTGGAGCTGTGAAGTATGTGGATCTGGTAACGCTGCCTCTGAGGCATTTGGGGGAAGTGGATGGCGGATTTGCGCGGTTTGAGCTGGACATGGGGCAGCTTTGAAAAGTTCAACGGCATTTGAGCAGGTCGGCTTGCATCTCAGTATCAATCAGCCTATATCGCCTTTTGAGAGGTTGGCGCGGGCGAGCGCCTCGCCAACCCGGTCAGATCCGGAAGGAAGCAGCCGTAACGAGCCCCGCTTGGGTCGTTGTCCAGCCTCTCACCCATACTCCCTCCATCCCAGAACGTGATACAACGCCGGTTCTGCGGCGCGTTTGTTGTTAGCGTGTAGGTGTCTCCCATCGGTTCAGGGCATTGAAAGTGTTAAGAAAAGCAGGATTTTGCCTCCGCTGAGCGGAATCACGGCCTGTTGAACCATTCCGAACTTGAATGTTGTTGCCGACCGCCTTTAGCTTGAAAGGGAGTATTCCGCTGACAAGCGCGCGGGCGCAGGAGGGGCCAAATGAAAGAAAAGACAATCAAAATTGCCGGGCCAATGTTTGATCGCCGCGGCGCGTTGCGATTGATGGGCGGAAGCGCATTGTCGATTGGGGCCGGACTAGGCGGCGGCATGGCCTGGGCCAATGAGGATGAGATCATCCGCTCCCATGGGTATTCGTTTTTTGGCGATCTGAAGTATCCGGCGGATTATCCACATTTTGACTATGTGAACCCTAACGCGCCAAAGGGGGGAACAATTACGCTAAGCACACGGGGGACCTTTGATGGGTTTAACCGTTTCGCCTGGAAAGGCGGCAACCCGGAAGGCTATGCTAGTGTTGTTGCGGAAAGCATGTTTGCCGAAATGCCTTGGGGTGGCGGCGCCCCTGCGGATTCGATCACTGACAGTTATTGCCTGATTGCGAAAGAAGTCGAATACCCGAAGAGCAAAGAGTGGTGCGTGTTCCACATGCGCGATGATGTGGTGTTTAGCGATGGCTCGCCATTGCGGGCACAGGATGCTGCGTTCACACACAATCTCTTTTTAGAACAGGCGATCCGTTCCTATGCGCGCTCTGTGAAAGAGCGGATCACCGGTGTTGAGGTTATTGACGATCACACGATCAAATACACCTTTGCGGATGGGATTTCGCGGCGTTCGTTGGTCGGCCAAGTGGGCGGCACCCCGATTTTCTCTGAAGCTTGGTACAAAGAAACCGGTGAGCGGTTGGATGAAGCTTCTGTGCTGGCGCCAATGGCGTCCGGGCCATACCAAGTTGGGGATTATGAGTTTAACCGCTACGTCGAATATGTGCGTAACCCGAACTATTGGGGTTGGGATCACCCGGCGAACGTGGGGCGGTTTAACTTTGACAAAGTGCGCATTGAGTATTTTGCGGATGCGACTGCGGAATTTGAGGCCTTTAAGGCAGGAGAGTTCACGTTCCGCTCCGAAGGCTCTACCAAGCGTTGGGCCACGGGGTATGACTTCCCTGGGATTGAAAACGGCACGGTAAAGAAAGAAGCTTTGCCCAGCGGATCCGCGCCAGCAAATTTCGGCATGATCTACAACACGCTGCGCGCGCCGCTTGATAATCGCGATGTGCGTCATGCGCTGTCGTTGGCGTTTAACTATGAGTGGGTGCGTGAGTCGCTTCAGTATGAGTTGACCACGCAGCGCAGTTCCTACGCAGAGGGGCAAGAGTGGGAGGCCAAAGGCAAGCCGGAAGGGGCTGAACTGGAGCTTCTCAAATCCCTTGGTGATGTGGTGCCAGCAGAAATGCTGACAGAGGAAGCTGTGCTTCCGCATACCTCAAAGGCCTCTAACCCAATTGATCGGCGCAACAAGCGAGCGGCGCTGAAACTGTTTGAAAAAGCTGGTTGGTCCGTGAATGACGCGGGCCTCATGGTAGATGGCGACGGCAATCAGATGTCGCTGGATTGCCTTGTGATCGCGACCTGGGACGAGACCCGTTTGGCCCTGATTGAGACCTATGTGAAAACACTTGAGAACTGGGGCATCAAGGTCAAAGCAGATAAGGTGGATAGCGCGCAGGCGCAGCAGCGTTGGATCGATAAAGACTACGACATGATCTACAACCGCTATCGCTCCTTTGCGGCGGCAGGCACTGGGTTGCGCCAGATGTTTGGGTCCAAAACCGCGGAAGTGTCCACCTATAACCCAGCGGCTCTGCGCAGCCCAGTTGTGGATGCGATCATTGACGCGGCACTGGCAACCACCACGCGCGAAGACGAGGTTGTAGCGCTGACAGCGCTAGATCGTGCTTTGCGGTATGAACGTATCATGGCGCACGCCGGTTATGTCGGAGAGAGCTGGGTGGCTTACTTTGACATGTATGGACGGCCCGATGAGCTGCCGCCTTATGCAACAGGTGTGTTGGATTTCTGGTGGTATGAAAAAGAGAAGCATGAGGCTTTGATCGCCTCTGGCGCGTTGAGGAAATAATCCGGTGGGCGCCTATATCCTCCGACGACTATTGCTTGTGATCCCGACGCTACTTGGGGTCATGATCATCAACTTCACGCTGGTGCAATTTGTGCCAGGTGGCCCTGTGGAACAGGTGCTTGCCAAAATGCAGGGAGAGGGGGATGTGTTCTCCGGCTTTGCAGGAGGCGGCGATGATGTGGCCACGGAGGAGACTTTCGGGTCGGACAGTGAGTACTTAGGCGCACGGGGGTTGCCCAAAGAGTTCATCGAAGAGCTGGAAAAGGAGTTTGGCTTTGACAAACCGCCTTTGGAACGCTTCTTGACGATGATGGGCAACTATTTGCGGCTTGATTTTGGGGAGAGCTATTTCCGTAAAATCACCGTGGTGGACTTGGTGTTAGAGAAGATGCCGGTGTCGATCACGCTGGGGCTATGGGCGACGCTGATTGCCTATGCTGTGTCTATTCCGTTGGGCATTCGCAAGGCAGTCAAGGATGGCACGCCGTTTGATACCTGGACTTCAGGGGCGATCATTATCGGTTATGCTATTCCCGGGTTCCTGTTCGCGATCATGCTTCTGGTGCTGTTTGCCGGTGGCTCTTACTGGAAGATTTTCCCGCTGCGGGGGCTGACCTCGGACAACTTCGAAGACCTGACGACGATCGGCAAAGTATTGGATTACTTCTGGCACATCACTTTGCCAGTTTTGGCCTCGACAATTGCCGCCTTTGCCACGCTGACACTGCTGACCAAGAACAGCTTTTTGGATGAGATCAAAAAGCACTATGTGATGACCGCGCGGGCCAAAGGCTTGACCGAGAAGCGGGTGCTTTATGGTCACGTGTTCCGCAATGCGATGCTGATTGTGATCGCAGGTTTTCCGGCGGTGTTTATCGGAGTGTTCTTTGGCGGATCAGTCCTGATTGAGACGATATTCTCGCTTGATGGGCTAGGGCGATTGGGCTTTGAAGCCGCGGTGGCGCGGGATTATCCGGTGATCTTTGGCACGCTATTTGTGTTTGGCCTTATTGGCCTTGTGGTCGGCATCTTGTCTGACCTGATGTACGTCTTTGTCGATCCCCGCATTGATTTTGAGAAGAGGGAAGGCTGATGGCATTGTCTCCCCTGAACCAACGTCGCTGGAACAACTTTAAGCGCAACCGGCGGGCCTTGTGGTCCTTGATCATCTTCACTGTGATGTTTGTGGTCTCCTTATTTGCCGAGTTCATTGCGAATGACCGGCCGATCTTGATCAACTATCGCGGTGAATATTTCACGCCGATCTTCAACTTTTACCCTGAGACCACCTTTGGCGGAGATTTCAAAACCGAGGCGGTTTACACAGATCCTGTGGTGGAATGTCTGATTGCCTCTGGCGGGGTCGAGGATTGTTTCGACGAGCCGGAGGAGATGCTGGAACAGATCGACGCGGGCACGTTTGAACATGCGGAGTTCGACAAAGGTTGGACGCTTTGGCCGCTGATCCCGTACAGCTATGACACGCCAGTAGATCGACCAGGCGCGGCGCCGTTGCCGCCGGATGGGACCAACTGGCTTGGCACCGATGACCGGAAACGGGATGTGGTTGCGCGGGTGATCTATGGCTTCCGATTGTCGATCATCTTCACGCTGGTGGTGACCACGGCGGCGAGCCTGATTGGCATCGCGGCGGGGGCCATACAGGGGTACTTTGGTGGCTGGATTGATCTGATTTTTCAGCGGCTGATCGAGATTTGGGGCGCGACGCCGAGCCTTTATATTATCATCATTATGTTCGCGATTTTGGGGCGTAGTTTCTGGCTGCTTGTGCTGTTGACGGTGTTGTTCAGCTGGACGGCGCTTGTCGGTGTGGTCAGGGCAGAGTTCTTGCGGGCGCGCAATCTGGAATATGTGCGCGCAGCCAAAGCGCTGGGCGTGAGCAACCGCGTTATCATGTTCCGCCACATGCTGCCCAATGCGATGGTGGCGACCGTGACCATGCTGCCGTTCATTGTGACCGGCACGATCAGCACGCTGGCCGGGTTGGACTTCCTTGGTTTTGGTCTGCCGTCGTCGGCGCCGAGCCTTGGGGAGTTGACCCTTCAGGCGAAGCAAAACCTTCAGGCGCCGTGGCTGGCGTTCACCGCGTTTTTCACCTTTGCCATCATGCTGTCGCTTCTGGTCTTCATCTTTGAAGGCGTGCGCGATGCATTTGACCCAAGGAAGACTTTCTCATGAGCGTTTTGGAGGTCAAAGGCCTGCGCGTGGCTTTCCGGCAGGATGGAGAACGTGTTGAAGCCGTAAAAGGTGTGTCCTTCACGGTAGATCGCGGTGAGACCGTGGCGCTTGTGGGGGAATCCGGGTCTGGTAAGTCGGTGACGGCCTTGTCCACCGTGTCCTTGCTGCCGGGAAGCGCAGAGGTGTCCGGATCGGTGATCTATGATGGTCAGGAAATGGTTGCCGCGCCTGACAAGCTGTTGCGCAAGGTGCGTGGCAACGACATCAGCTTTATCTTTCAGGAGCCGATGACATCGCTCAACCCGTTGCACACGATTGAGAAGCAATTGGGTGAGAGTCTAGCCCTGCACCAAGGCGTGACAGGCGACAAGGCCCGAGCGCGGGTGTTGGAGCTTTTGCAGAAGGTTGGTCTGCGCGATGCGGAGCAACGGTTGAGCTCCTATCCGCATCAACTGTCCGGTGGGCAACGGCAGCGGGTGATGATCGCGATGGCGCTGGCGAATAAGCCGGATATTCTGATTGCGGATGAGCCGACCACGGCTCTCGACGTGACCATTCAGGCGCAGATTTTGCAGCTGTTGGCGGAGCTGAAGGCCAGTGAGGGCATGGGGCTTTTGTTCATCACGCATGATTTGGGCGTGGTGCGGCGGATTGCCGACAAGGTCTGTGTCATGAAGGATGGCGAGATTGTTGAAGCCGGGCCTGTGTCGGAAATATTTGATAACCCGCAGCATCCCTATACGCAGTTGTTGCTGAGCGCGCAGCCGTCCGGTGTGCCGGAGCCGGTCGATGACAGTGCCGAAGAGATGGTGTCTACCGAGAACCTGCGGGTGTGGTTCCCGATTCAGCAAGGTCTGCTGAAACGCACAGTTGGGCACGTCAAAGCAGTGAATGATTCAAGCTTGTCGGTGCGAGCCGGGGAAACGCTCGGAATTGTGGGCGAGAGTGGTTCTGGCAAGACCACGTTGGCGCTGGCGATCATGCGGTTGATCAGCAGCGACGGCAAAATCACTTTCGACGGACATGATGTGCGTCAGTGGAGCACTAAAGAGCTGCGCGCGCTGCGCAAGGACATGCAGATTGTGTTTCAGGACCCGTTTGGCAGTCTGAGTCCACGTATGACCTGTGAGCAGATCATCTCTGAAGGGCTAGGTGTGCATGGCAACCCGGATGGACGTGATACGCGCACCTTGGTGGGCGAAGTCATGACCGAGGTTGGTCTCGACCCGGCGGCAATGGACCGCTATCCGCATGAGTTTTCCGGCGGGCAGCGTCAGCGGATTGCGATTGCGCGGGCGATGATATTGCGCCCCAAGCTGGTGGTGCTGGATGAACCGACCTCGGCGTTGGATATGACGGTGCAGGTGCAGATTGTGGAACTTCTGCGAGATTTGCAGAAGAAATACGGTCTGTCCTATCTGTTCATCAGCCATGACCTGCATGTGGTGCGGGCGATGAGCCATAAGATCATGGTGATGAAAACCGGGGATGTGGTGGAGGCGGGCGCGTCAGAGGATCTGTTTGAGAACCCACAGACCGATTACACACGTGAGCTGCTGGCGGCGGCGCCGACGTGACCAGCTTAAGATTTGATGCAGCTAAAGAGACCGATGCCAAGCGGTTGGCCACGCTGCGGGTAAATGCGATGCGACCCAGCCTGGAGGCTGTGGGGCGTTTCAATCAGGAGCGGGCGCGACGGCGGTTTCTGGACAGTTTTGTGCCAGCGGATACAACGCTGGTGTTGTCAGGGAAGCAGTTGCTGGGCTTCTTTGCGGTGCAGGATAAAGGTGATCATCTGTATCTTGATCACCTGTATATCGCGCCGGATCAGCAAGGTGGCGGGATCGGCAGTCTAATCCTGCACTGTGTGCTGCGCGATGCGGCAAAGCGGGATCTGCCGGTGAGGTTGATGGTGTTAAAAGACAGCCCAGCCAACGCGTTTTATCGCCAGCACGGATTTGAAGTTACCGGGCAGGAAGCGTTCGATACGCTCTATCAGTGGGTGCCACCAAAATAGGCCGATCCAGTGGACCGGCCCAATTTGAAAGTATGATCCGCCTGAGATCAGATCGCAGCGCTGTGTTGTGCCTTACTCATGTCATAAGAATCAAACGCCCGCGCAATCATGCGGGTCAACGGACGCGCAGGATCCGGGATGACCAAGGCGTTACTTTCCAGCGCCAAGATGTCCGGAAATTGCGCCATGACCTTGGAGAACAACTCGTTCAACTCGGCGCGGGAGATGTCGAAGCGGTCGACAATTTCTTCGGCATCGATGCGGAAGTCGCACATCAGGGCTTCGATCAGGCGGCCGCGCAGGCGATCCTCATCGGTGAAGGTGTGCCCGCGGGAGGTGGAAAACTGTCCGTCTCGAATGGCGCTGGTGTGAGCCGAAGTGGCCGGGGCGTTTTGCGCGTAGCCTTGCGGGAAGCGCGCAATGGATGACGCACCAACCGCCAGAAGCACGTCGGCTGTATCATCCGTGTAGCCCTGAAAATTGCGGCGCAGTGTGCCTTTACGCTGTGCCACAGACAGGCCATCGGTTTTGGTGGCGAAGTGGTCGATGCCAATTTCGTCGTAGTCGTCCCAAAGGAAGAGTTTGCGTGCGGTTTCAAACAGCGCGAGACGTTCCTGCGGTGTTGGAAGCGCGTCAGAGGGGATCATTTGCTGGCGTTTCGCCATCCAAGGGACGTGCGCATAGCCGTAGAGCGCCACACGGTCGGGAGAGAGCGACAGCAGTTTCTGGACGCTTTCCGTGATACGCGCTTGAGTTTGGTGTGGCAGGCCGAACAGAATGTCCGCATTCACGCTTTTCACGCCATGCGCGCGGATCATTTCGACCGCATCACGGGTGATGTCATAGCCTTGGATGCGACCAATGGTTTTTTGGATTTCATCGTCAAAATCCTGCACGCCAATGGATGCGCGGTTCATGCCGGCCTTAGCCAGCGCGTCCAGTCGGCTGTGGTCGATTTCATTGGGATCGATCTCCACCGAGAACTCGCCGTTCTGGGCCATAGGCGCAACGTCGAAGATCGCACTGGCGAGGTCTTCCATCATGGGCGCGTCAAGCAGGGTTGGTGTTCCGCCGCCCCAATGTAGGCGAGATAGGGTCACACCTTCGGGCAGGGAAGCTTGCAGAATTTTGAGTTCGTCTTTCAACGTCTCTACATAAGCTGCAACCGGAGAGAGCGTGGACGTGCCCTGCGTGCGGCACGCGCAGAACCAACAGAGGCGGCGACAAAACGGCACATGCACGTAGAGGGAGACTTGCGAACCGGTTGGAATCGCTTCAATCCACGCCTTGTAGGTGTCTGGCGTAACGTCATTGTTGAAGTGTGGTGCTGTCGGATAGCTTGTGTAACGCGGAACCTTCGCGTCAAACAGTCCGAGTTTGGCCAATTGTTTTTCCTGTTCCATGAGCGTACTCATATAGATGTAGGGAATGCGAACCTTTGACCCAGATCAAGTCTAGGTATGAACAGGCGATGAACGAGACATTGGACTTAACAGTCGGCTGCGATAGCTGCCCAATTAAGCATCGCGCCGTGTGCGCGCGGTGTGATACGGATGAACTTGAGACACTTGAGGGCATCAAATACTATCGGAGTTTTGAAGCCGGTCAGACGGTGATCTGGTCCGGAGATCGCATGGAATTTGTCGGCTCGGTGGTGTCCGGCATCGCCTCGCTCACGCAAACCATGGAAGATGGGCGCACGCAGATGGTGGGGCTTTTGTTGCCGAGCGACTTTGTTGGTCGCCCAGGTCGGGAAACCGCGTCTTATGACGTTGTGGCGACCACGGATCTGGTGATGTGCTGCTTCCGGCGCAAACCGTTTGAGAGCATGATGCTGGAGACACCACATGTCGCTCAACGGTTGCTTGAAATGACATTGGATGAACTTGATGCGGCGCGTGAATGGATGCTGGTTTTGGGGCGTAAAACCGCGCGCGAAAAAATCGCCAGCTTGCTGTCCATTATTGGGCGCCGCGATGCGTCGTTGAAGCTGGAGGGCGTGGGCGGAAAGATTGTGTTTGATTTGCCGCTGACCCGTGAGGCGATGGCGGACTATCTCGGCCTGACTTTGGAAACGGTAAGCCGCCAGATGTCAGCGTTGAAACGTGACGGGGTGATCCAGTTGGAAGGCAAGCGGCATGTGACTGTACCAAGTTTTGAGCGCTTGCTTGATGAGGCCGGCGACGATTCTGATGGCGGAATGATGGCTTAAACCCTCAGCGTTGCTGGAATGGAAAAGGCGGGGGGATCCCCGCCTTTTGTGCTCTATAGTGGGCGTCCCATGATACCCGAATGAGCTTTATTCTGACCCAAATCAGTGAGCCAAAAACACTGGAATGTTGGATTGTTCCAACATGTTACGGGTGGCGCCGCCCAAGATCGCTTCGCGGAAACGAGAGTGGCCATATGCCCCCATGACGATCATGTCTGTTTCTGTGTCCGTTGCGTGACGCAACAGGACGTCAGACACGCGTGGTTGGGTTTTGGACAAAACGTCGACTTCGACACGAACACCGTGGCGAGACAGGAATTGCGACAGAAGGCCGCCGGGATCAGAACGGTTTGGGCCGTGGGTCGGCGGATCGATCACCACCACATGAACAAGGTCCGCCGCTTTCAGGAATGGCAAGGCTGCGCGGGTGGCGACCAGCGCCTCGGCGCTTTCGTTCCAGCCTATCGAAATCGTTTTGGGTGCGGTGAAAGGTTTCGCCGTTTCAGGTACCATCAAAACGGGGGCCTGTCCTTCAAACAAAGCGGCCTCCAATGTGGGCTCCAATTCGGTGCCTTGATTCTTGCCGTATGGCTTTGGGAGCACGACCAGGTCGGCAAAACGGGCCCGTGCGGCCACGTGTCGCCCCAGGTCTGCGATCTGCGTAACGCCGGTATCACACCCCCAACGGATGTCGGTTTTTGCGAGTGCTGTCTCCGCTGCAGCCTTTACCGCGTCCGCCTCTTCGTGGGCGCGTTTGAGCATTTCTTGCATCAATAGTGCGTCTGCACCCGCATAGAAGTAGCCAGTTTGCGACCGATCCACGCCAAGCGCGAGCACATCAAGGTGGGCGTCCTGAGCCTTCGCAAGCGCGATTCCTTGTGCAAGAGGCGCTTCGGTGAAGTCCGAGTCCGTCAGAACGCACATCAAAGATTTGTAGTTCATTGTCACTAACCCGTGTTATGAAAAGATGTAATTTGGATACGACTTTTGCATGTGGCTGCATAGAAAGCCGTGTTTCTTGAAATAGATACAGGCAGACATTCGGAAGGGTTTCCTTGACCCAGATCAAAGCGGATCGCTCGCTGCACCTGCAAAAGACGATTGGTCAAATCCGCCCAAAGCCCGAAGAAGAATCGGGCAGGGCAAGACGAAGGGACGCGAAATGGTAAATTACTTCAAGCTGATCGCGCTGGCCCTCATCACGTTTTTCGCGATGATAGCGGCCAACTATGCGCGTGATTTAGCTTATATGGTGCACGCCCTGCTTATCGCGGGTGTGTCCTTTGGGCTTTTTATTTGGGTTCTGCGAAAAACCGGCACCGAGCAGGTGCATCCGCAGGATGAATACATGGATGACGTGGTCCGCTTCGGCGTGGTCGCGACCGCCTTCTGGGGCGTCGTAGGGTTTTTGGTGGGCGTCTTTATCGCGTTCCAACTGGCCTTTCCGGCACTCAACTTTGAGTGGGCACAGGGCTTCGCCAACTTTGGTCGACTGCGCCCTCTGCACACCTCGGCGGTGATCTTTGCGTTTGGCGGTAACGCGCTGATCGCGACATCCTTCTACGTTGTGCAGCGCACCAGCGCGGCGCGGCTTTGGGGGGGCAACCTGGGTTGGTTTGTCTTCTGGGGCTACCAACTTTTTATCGTTCTGGCAGCGACAGGCTACCTTCTGGGCGGTACGCAGTCCAAAGAATACGCCGAGCCTGAATGGTATGTGGACCTGTGGTTGACTATTGTTTGGGTTGCTTATCTGGCGGTGTTCCTCGGTACCGTAATCAAGCGTAAAGAGCCGCACATCTACGTGGCCAACTGGTTCTTCCTCGCGTTTATCGTCACTGTGGCGATGCTGCATGTGGTCAACAACCTGACCATTCCGGTGTCCATCTTCGGCTCCAAGTCCGTGATTGTTTGGGCCGGTGTGCAAGACGCGATGGTGCAGTGGTGGTACGGCCACAACGCTGTGGGCTTCTTCCTGACTGCGGGCTTCCTCGGCATGATGTACTACTTCATTCCGAAGCAGGCTGAGCGTCCGGTGTTCTCCTACAAGCTGTCGATCATCCACTTCTGGGCGCTGATCTTCCTGTATATCTGGGCTGGTCCGCACCACCTGCACTACACTGCGCTGCCGGACTGGGCCTCGACCCTCGGTATGGTGTTCTCCGTGGTGCTGTGGATGCCGTCGTGGGGTGGCATGATCAACGGTCTGATGACTCTTTCCGGTGCTTGGGACAAACTGCGCACCGACCCTGTGATCCGTATGATGGTGATCTCGGTAGGTTTCTACGGCATGTCGACTTTCGAAGGTCCAATGATGTCGATCCGCGCTGTGAACTCTCTGTCTCACTACACCGACTGGACCATTGGTCACGTACACTCCGGTGCACTTGGCTGGAACGGCATGATCACCTTCGGCTGCCTGTACTTCCTGGTGCCTGTGCTGTGGAAACGTGAGCGTCTCTACTCACTGCAGCTTGTAAGCTGGCACTTCTGGCTCGCCACCATCGGCATTGTGCTCTACGCGGCGTCCATGTGGGTGACCGGTATCATGGAAGGCCTGATGTGGCGTGAAGTGGATGCCAATGGCTTCTTGGTGAACTCCTTTGCCGACACTGTGGCAGCGAAGTTCCCGATGTATGTGGTGCGCGGTCTGGGTGGGGTTCTGTTCCTCGCTGGCTCTCTCATCATGTGCTACAACCTGTGGATGACTGTACGTAAGGCACCGGCGAAAGAAGCCAGCCTGTCCGTTGCAGTCCCGGCTGAATAAGGAGGGCCGGCAGCTATGGCTATTCTCGACAAACATAAGATCCTCGAGACCAACGCGACCCTCTTGCTTGTATGCAGCTTCTTGGTCGTAACCATCGGCGGCATTGTGCAAATCGCACCTTTGTTCTGGCTGGAAAACACCATTGAGGATGTGGAGGGCATGCGCCCTTACACCCCTCTCGAACTTGCGGGACGTGAAATCTATCTGCGTGAAGGGTGCTACGTGTGCCACAGCCAGATGGTGCGTCCGATGCGCGATGAGGTGGAGCGTTACGGTCACTACTCGCTGGCAGCGGAGTCCAAATACGACCACCCACACCAGTGGGGGTCCAAACGGACCGGGCCGGATCTGGCTCGCGTAGGTGGACGCTATTCGGACGACTGGCACCTGGACCACATGCGTGATCCGCAGAGTGTTGTTCCAGAGTCCGTGATGCCGAAATACGGCTTCCTCGAGAAGAAGATGATCGATGGCAAATACATCGGTGATATCATGAAAGCGAATGCGATTGTGGGTGTGCCATACACCGAAGACATGCTGGAAAACGCCCAGTCTGACTTCATGGCGCAGGCCGATCCGGACAGCGACTATGATGGTCTTCTGGAGCGCTACGGCGAAGACAGCGTCAACGTGCGCAACTTTGACGGTCAAGCTGGGGTGTCCGAAATGGATGCGATGATCGCTTATCTTCAAATGCTTGGTACGTTGGTTGATTTCTCGACCTTCACGCCGGACGCATCGCGGTAAGGGGGGAGCCACATGGAAACCTATTCCTTCCTGCGAGAATTTGCGGACAGCTGGATGCTTCTGTTCCTGTTCTTGTTCTTCCTGGCAATTGTGTTCTGGGTGTTCCGCCCTGGCGCAAGCAAGGAATACAAAGACACGGCCAGCATTCCATTCCGTCATGAAGATAAACCCGCCACGACTGAGGAGGCGCGGACATGAGCAAGCCATCGAAAAAATTCGACAACGATCCAAACACCACAGGTCACGTTTGGGACGGGATCGAAGAATTTGACAACCCGATGCCGCGTTGGTGGCTGTGGGTGTTCTACGCCACGATCATCTGGGGCATCGGCTATACCATTGCCTATCCAGCCTGGCCTGGCATCAAGGGGGCAACCGCTGGTGTACTTGGTTGGTCAACCCGTGGTGACGTGGTGGCCGAAATCCAAGCGGCGGAAGACAAGCTTGCGCCGATCAATGCCAAGCTGGAAGCAGCTGAGCTGACACAGATCACCACAGATCCGGAATTGGGTCCGTATGCGGTGTCTGCTGGCGACGCGGTGTTCAAAACCTGGTGTGCTCAGTGTCACGGTTCCGGTGCAGCCGGCGCGGTTGGCTATCCCAACCTGCTGGACAATGATTGGCTCTGGGGAGGTGACATTGAAAACATCTACCTGACCATCAAGCATGGTATCCGCAACGAGGAAGACGACGATGCGCGGTATTCCGAGATGCCAGCCTTTGGGGATGACTACCTCGAAGATGCGCAGATCGACGCGGTTGTGAACTTTGTCATGTCGCTGTCTGGCGAACCGCAAGACGCCTCTTTGGTTGCGGCCGGGGCTGAGGTCTTTGCGGACGAATGCTCCTCTTGCCACATGGACGACGGCACTGGCGATCGCTCTCAAGGCGCGCCAAACTTGGCAGATGCGATCTGGCTCTATGGTGGGGACTATGCCTCCATCAAAGAGACAGTCACCTACAGCCGCTTTGGTGTGATGCCATCTTGGGGCAATCGCCTGACCGAAGCACAGGTGCGTGCGGTTTCTGCCTATGTGCACCAATTGGGTGGCGGCGAATAACTTCGCCCACTTAGCAAACACAGACCGCTCCGGGAAATCGGGGCGGTCTTTTTTTTGTGCGTTTTTGCCGGAAAAATTTGCGAATTTGACCAAGATCAAGTTTTTGGTCGACGTCCCTTGGTAGAACAGTCTCAAGGGCAGCACGCCGCAACCGGAGCTGTCCATTGGGTGTCGATCTTTCCGTCCTGTTCGCGCGTTTCCTGGAAAGATTGGCACCCACAATTTCTCAAATCACTTGCAAATTGTGCCATTTGGTTGGCGAACTGCGCCAATGCCTCTATGTATTTGTCTCCAGATGGAGGCACATATGCAAAAGCAGGTCCGGTATCCAATTCATAAGTCCACAGCGGGTCTTTTGCGATCCTGCGGAATTTCGCCTGAGCGGGTCCTGAAACGAGCAGGGATGCCGGTGGACTTGTTTGATACCGAGAACAAAGGCGTGACTGCCCAACAGTTTTTTTCGCTTTGGGAAGCGATTTCAGATGAAATCGACGATCCGAAAGTGGTTATTGAGATGGCCAAAGCAATGGCGCGAGGGCCTTTTATTCCGGCCGCGTTTGCCTTCTCTTGTAGCCCTAATATTGCCACCGGTTTAAAGCGCAAAGCGATTTTCAAACCGCTTGTTGCGCCGATCAAGTTACTTGTCTCGGAGACAGAGAGGCATCTCATACTTGAAATCGATGTGGCTGAACCGAACTTGGATGTGCCAAAGTGTATGGCCGCGTTTGAGATGGTGTATTTCTTGGAAATGGGACGCACGTTTACCGGTGTGGATTTCCTGCCCGTTGAAGTGGGTGTGCCTGAATTGATGGAAGATCAAGCGGTGTTTGATCGGCATTACGGCAGAAAGGCTGTGGTGACACCATTGCCCAGGCTGACACTGACGCGGGAAGACGCATACCGTCCGCTCATCTCAGAAAATCCACAGCTGTGGGCCGGGTTTGAGCGCGAGTTGACACGACAATTGGCGGAACATCAGCGTGCACAGTCAATGGCCACGCGGGTCAGGAATGCGTTGTTGGAATTGCTTCCGGCGGGACAGGCGTCGGTTGATGCCGTGAGTGATCGGCTTGTGACAAGCCGTCGCAGTCTACAGCGTCACCTCAGCAAGGAAGGTCAGACGTTTCAATCCGTTTTGGATGACACGCGATCAGATTTATCCTTACATTACTTGCGCCAAGCCGACATGAGCGTGGAGGAAATCTCCTATTTGTTGGCCTATCGAGACCCCAACTCTTTCTATCGTGCGTTCCAGAACTGGACCGGCCGCACCCCTGCGCAAATGCGCGCAGAGCTACTCTGACGCAGGGTGGTTTGCGTGGTGCGGGTGTAAAGGTGAGTCACAAATGTGAGATTTGACTCAGGTCAATGTTCTGTCGTCCAATCACTGGAACAAGAGCAAGCAATCTCATCTCCAAAATATGTGAGTGATTCCGTGAGCAAAAGTCCTGCACCGTCCCTGTACGAGGCACGAGAGCCAATCTTTCCGAAGCGCGTTTACGGGCCGTTTCGAAATTTAAAATGGATAATTATGGCGGTTGCGCTGGGTATCTATTACCTGACGCCAATGCTGCGCTGGGATAGAGGTGCGAGCCTCCCTGATCAGGCCGTCCTGATTGATCTGGCGAACCGCCGCTTCTTCTTTTTCATGATCGAGATTTGGCCACACGAGTTCTACTTTGTTGCTGGCCTTCTTATCATGGCGGGACTCGGCCTATTCTTGTTTACCTCCGCCTTGGGGCGGGTCTGGTGCGGCTATGCCTGCCCGCAAACCGTTTGGACAGATTTGTTCATACTGGTGGAACGTTGGATCGAAGGGGATCGCAACGCGCGATTGCGTTTGCATCGCCAGAAGAAGCTGGATTTTCGCAAAGCACGCCTACGGGTCACCAAGTGGATTACTTGGCTGTTGATTGCCATGGCCACAGGTGGGGCTTGGGTGTTTTATTTTGCCGATGCGCCAACCTTGGCCGTAGATCTGGTAACCGGAAACGCCCATCCGATTGCATACACGACTGTTGCTATCCTGACGTTTACGACCTTCTTCTTTGGTGGCTTCGCGCGTGAGCAGATTTGTATCTACGCTTGCCCTTGGCCGCGCATTCAGGCTGCGATGATGGACGAGGACACTTTGACCATCGGCTATCGTGACTGGCGTGGTGAACCCCGGGGCAAGGCCCGCAAGGATGAACCAGAAGATGCCCATGGCGATTGCATCAACTGTATGGCTTGCGTGAACGTTTGCCCGATGGGGATCGACATTCGCGATGGCCAACAGATGGAGTGTATCACCTGTGGCCTGTGCATTGATGCCTGTGACGACATCATGGAGAAGATCGGAAAGCCACGCGGGTTGATCGACTATCTGGCGCTTTCTGACGAAGATCGAGAGCGTGATGGGCAACCTCCCCGCAACATCTGGAAGCACATCTTCCGCCCGCGCACCATTATGTACACCTCGCTATGGTCGATTGTGGGCATTGGCCTTGTGGTGGCACTGTTCATGCGCTCTGATATCGAAGCCACAGTGGCACCGGTGCGCAACCCGACGTTTGTGACCCTGTCAGACGGCTCGATCCGCAACACATACGAAGTGCGTTTGCGCAACAAACACGGCGAAGACCGGATGTTCCGGATTTCGATCAAAGGGGATCCAAGCCTGCGTGTACAGCTTGAGGGGACACCTTATGAAACCGTTGAAGTGCCAGCGGACCAGATGAAGAACCAACGAGTATATGTCATTGCACCAGCCGGATCGGCCCCCGCTGATGGCAGTCTGACAGATTTCCGTTTCTGGTTTGAAGATACCGGCAATGGCGATCGTGTGCACAAAGACACCGTATTTAATGGAAAGGGTCAGTGATGGCGCAGGGGAAATTTACCGGTAAACACTTCTTGATGATCTTTGTCGGAGCATTTGGGGTGATTATTGCCGTGAACTTTACAATGGCTTGGAATGCCGTCGCGACATTCCCGGGCGTTGAAGTGAAGAACTCTTATGTTGCCAGTCAGAGCTTTGACAAGCGGCGCAACGCCCAAGAAGCATTGGGTTGGGACGTAAGCGCTCAGGCCAAAGGTGGGTTGTTGATCTTGTCGATTACCGATGTAAACGGCAAGCCGGTTCAGGTTTCTAATCTGGACGCAGTCCTTGGCCGGGCGACCCATGTTAAGGACGACCGGCAGCCAAACTTTCAGTTTGATGGCAAGGCCTATGTGGCGCGTGAAGAGCTGGCACCAGGGAACTGGAACATCCGTATGAATGCCACCGCACTGGACGGCACTCCGTTTGAGCAACGCGTGATCCTGCGTGTAGAGAAGAGTTAAGACATGACTGCGGCAATGCGCCCGAATATCTCGGCCTGTCCAGCCTGTGACGCGGCTCCCGCGGCGGAAGCTTTGGCAGAGCGGGCCGAACAACAAGAGGCGCGCATTGCGCTTTCTGTACCAAGTGTGCATTGCGCGGCGTGTATCTCTACGGTTGAGGGCGCATTGGCGGCGCATCCGGGCGTGCATTCCGCACGGGTGAACCTGACCTTAAAGCGGGCCTCGGTGGAGGCAGATCCAGAAGTGACCGCTGAGGATTTGACCTCTGTTCTGGAGCAGGTCGGCTATGAGGCACATGAGCTTGACGCCGGTACGTTAAGTGCAACACAGGCTGACAAAGCGGGGCGTGATCTGTTGATGCGTCTGGCGGTGGCGGGTTTTGCCACAATGAACGTCATGCTGTTGTCTGTGTCGGTCTGGTCCGGAGCCGAAGCGGCGACGCGGGACATGTTTCACTGGATTTCGGCGGCGATTGCGCTGCCGACCATTGCGTTTTCCGGCAAGCCGTTTTTTGTGCATGCTTGGAGCGCGTTGAAGCACAAGCGCTTGAACATGGATGTGCCTATTGTTTTGGCGATCGTATTGGCCGTGGTTACATCGCTGTGGGAAACCACTTTGTCTGGGGAGCACGCTTATTTTGACGCCGCGCTCACGTTGGTGTTTTTCCTGCTGGCTGGGCGCTATTTAGATCACCGCACCCGCGCGGTGGCACGCTCCGCTGCGGAGGAACTGGCCGCCTTGGAAGTACCGCGCGCCGTGCGTGTTATTGACGGCAAGGACGAGACCGTTGCGGTGAAAGAGCTCGCTGTTGGCGATTGGATCAAAGTCAAACCAGGCGGGCGCATGCCTGTGGACGGCGAGATCGTGGAAGGGCGCTCAGAGCTGGATCGGTCTTTGCTGACTGGCGAAACGCTGCCGGTGTTTGCGGAACCTGGGCAGATTGTGAGCGCGGGTGAAGTGAACCTAACCGGGCCTTTGGTCATTCGGGCCACGGCGGTCGGAGAGCAGACCAGCTTGCACCGCATGGCCGATTTGGTGGCCGTGGCTGAATCGGGCCGCTCAAACTATACGTCACTCGCGGACAAGGCTGCCAAGCTATATGCGCCTGGCGTGCATATCTTGTCGGCGCTCAGCTTTCTTGGGTGGTATCTGTTCACATTTGACATGCGTACTGCGCTTAATATCGCGGCGGCGGTTTTGATTATCACATGTCCTTGTGCACTGGGGTTGGCTGTGCCTGCAGTTACCACTGCGGCGTCGGGGCGGTTGTTCCGTAAGGGTATGTTGATCAAGCACAGTACCGCACTGGAGCGTTTGGCGCAGGTGGACACAGTGGTGTTTGACAAAACCGGCACATTGACGGCTGGCGCGCCGGAGCTGACCAACTTGGATCGTTTTGACAAAGATGACCTCGCCATAGCGTTGGCCCTGTCCATGGCATCGGCACATCCTCTAAGTTTGGCAATCACCAAAGCAGCACAAGCGGCGGGTGTGCGTCCGGCGCTGGTGAGCGAACTTGAAGAGGTGCCAGGCTACGGCACACAGGGGAAAGTTGGTGACAGACTTGTGCGACTGGGGCGGCCAACATGGGTGGGCGCGACGGCGGGCAATCAGACGTCAGCGTTCCTGAGAGTTGGGGATAATGCGCCGATGGCATTCCTGTTTGAAGATGCTTTAAGGGACGGAGCAGAGGAGGCAGTGCGGGCGCTGCAGGCCGCAGGCAAGGACGTTATCTTGATGTCTGGGGACACCACTGGCGCGGTGGAAAGCTTGGCGACCCGCTTGGGCATTGCCAAATGGGTGGCGGAGGCGCTGCCGGAGGACAAGGCCAAACGGGTGCAGACCCTGGCGCAAGATGGACGTTTTGTGTTGATGGTCGGCGATGGGTTGAATGACACGGCCGCGCTGGCTTCAGCACATGTATCGATTTCGCCTGCGTCAGCGTTGGATGCCGCTCGGGTGGCGTCCGATATTGTGCTGTTGGGAAGCGATTTGTCGCCAATCCCGGAGGCGGTGGACGTATCCAAAAGTGCAATCAAGCGTATTCGCGAGAACTTCCGGATTGCGACTGTCTACAACATCGTCGCGGTGCCGTTGGCGGTGGCTGGTTTGGCGACTCCATTGATTGCTGCGTTGGCGATGTCGACATCTTCGATTACAGTGTCCCTAAACGCCCTGCGCCTAAGAGGATGACATGCAAGTTCTGTCGTATCTGATCCCCATTTCCCTGTTTTTAGGTGGCGTCGGTTTGGTTGGGTTCCTCTATACCGTGCGGTCCAACCAATATGACGATCCGGAAGGCGATGCGCAGCGTATCCTGTCTGGTCAATATGACGATAAGCCCAAAACCTAAGAGTGAGTTGACATCACAACTAAAAACCGTCGCCAGTGACTGCGACGGTCTTTTGTTGTGTAAAGGTGTCAGGCTTAGCTTGGGCCGAGTGTGTAGCAGGTGACCTGTCTTGCCTGAAGGCGGCGGCAGGCGAGGTCAGCAGTTTCTTTGGTCATACCGAGGAAGTTCGCTTCAAACCCGCGTGAGTTCTTAACAACCTTGCGCAAGCTGCCATCCAGAGTGGCCATCTCCGCCAGGGCGGTTTTTAACAACATCTTTTCAGCGGCAAAACGGCTGGAGTAGCGGCCCACGTTGATGCCCCAATGACGCCCGCCCGCGGTGGAAATCCGCGTCACGACTTTCGGCTGTGGCGGCGGTGTAGGCTCTTCCTTCAGACTGGCGAGAGTCACGCCAGTGTTGTCCTGCGCCTGCAAGAGCGCGGATTGGATGTCATGTTCGATGACTGTGGCTTCCGCCACAATGGTGGCCTCTGTCACAGCGGTTGTACCTGTCGCAGGCGGCTGTTGTGTCTGCGCGACCGTTGTTGGGCGCAGGACAGGGCGCAGGGATTTCTTGACCGCCGTGGCGACACGGATGGTTTTGCCGACGGGGGCAGTTTTGCCCTGATAGGCTGGGCGTCCGGGTTTGCGCAGGGCCACACGATTGTCGGACCGTTTGAAGCCTAGGTCCAACAGTTCCGCCACTTTCGCGTTTCGGGTGGCTGTGGACCGGCCGCCAAATACGGTTGCAATCACACGTTTGTTGCCGCGCTCGGCAGAGGCCACAAGGTTGAACCCTGCTGCGCGGGTATAGCCGGTTTTGATACCGTCCGCGCCTCTATAGGCGTCCAGCAAGCGGCGGTTGGTGTTGTTGACGGTCTTGATCCCGGCGCTGGTGGAGCGGCGGGAGAAGAGATTGTAGTAGTCCGGATAATCGTAAAGCACGTGGCGACCCAAGGTGGTCATGTCCCGCGCGGTGGACATGTGCCCCGTTTCAGTAAGGCCATGGGCGTTCTTGAACGTGGTATTGGACATACCCAAGGCCTTGGCCGTGCGATTCATTCGGCGGGCAAAGGCCGCCTCAGATCCTTCCAGCGCCTCCCCGATAGCGGTAGCCGCATCGTTTGCGGACTTAACAGCCGCAGCGCGGATGAGGTAGCGCAGAGCAATGCGTTGACCGGCTTTCAAGCCGAGTTTGGATGGCGGCTCTGCGGCAGCGTTTTTGGAGATTTTCACCTTGGTGTCGAGGCTGATCTCGCCATTTTCAACAGCTTCTATGGCGATGTAGAGCGTCATCATTTTGGTCAACGACGCTGGATGGAGCCGCGTGTCGGCGTTGCGACTGTGCAGGACCTTGCCGTCCCGTGCGTCAATCACCATTGCTGCGTAAGGTGCCGCCCAGGACACCATCGGGGTCATCACTGCACAGAATGCCAGTGTCGCCAAAAATAGCCCGAAACGGGCCGGCTGAATGCGCCGCACCTTCATGTGAACTGCTCTTTTTCTCTGCCTCAGGACGCCGGTTTTCCGGTCTGACCATTATTTATTACATCAAGCGTAACACAGTCGCGAAACCGAATAAAGCTTGTGTTTTGGGCAGGTTGAGCGGAGCTTTGAAGGCGGTTTGGCAGATGTTGTGGCTTGGCCTCTTTGGGTCGCTAGACCTGCCTTCTGATGCCGTTAGCCAATCTCTTCCACCAGCGGTAAAACTTCAGACAGTGACGAAAGCGCCACAAATCGTGGATTTTCTTTGGGCGTTTCCGCTTGTTCCAGCGCCCAAGCGGGGCCATTGGGTACATGCGCCGCCCAACTGCCGACAGACAGCGAAGGCACAATGTCAGACTTAATCGAGTCGCCCACCATCAGGGCGCGGTCGGGGCCGTCGGCATGGCGCATGAAAGTGCGTGTGTAAATGTCGGGTGTCTTGTGGCTGACAATCTCGACCCATTCAAACAAATCGCCCAACCCGGACTGGGCCACCTTGCGCTCCTGATCGAGAAGATCGCCTTTGGTGATCAATAGCAATCGGTGGGATTTTGCCAGTGTTTCAACAACTTCACGGGCATGTGGCAGCAGGTCGATGGGGTGTTGTAGCATCTCGCGACCGCAGGCCATGAGCTCGGCAATCACGGAGGCAGGCACGCGTTCCTCAGTTACCTCAATCGCGGTTTCGATCATAGATAGGACGAATCCTTTGGTACCAAAACCGTAGTGTCCCACGTTGCGCCGTTCGGCTTCCAAGAGGCGTTCTTCGAGGTGATCCGGCTCGGTGAAATCTGTTAGAAGCTCGGCAAATTTGGTCTGGGTGAGACGAAAGAACCGTTCCGTGTGCCAAAGCGTATCATCCGCATCAAAAGCAACTGTTGTGAGGGTCTTGGGCATGAAAAAGGTCCGATTGTTCCAGACCTCTTTTCTAAGACCAACTTCAGGCTATATAAACAGCAAACCACGAACCGGATTCTAGTGAATATGCCATTGCAGACGATGACCATGAGCATGGGTGACGATGACGGCGGCGATCTTGGCGTCGCGCTGGAAACCCGTACCCGCACCAAAAAGCCACCGCTTTACAAGGTGATGCTGCTCAACGACGACTACACGCCTATGGAATTTGTGGTGCATGTGCTTGAACGATTCTTTTCGATGACCCACGCGCAGGCGTTTGAGATCATGCTGACTGTGCACAAGAAAGGCGTGGCGGTTGTGGGTGTGTTCAGCCATGAGATTGCAGAAACCAAGGTCACGCAGGTGATGGATTTGGCGCAGCGGCACCAACATCCCTTGCAGTGTACGATGGAGAAGGAGTGATCGGGTCCGCCCAGATCACCGCTTGATATGTCCCATTCCCGATTGTCTTTGGCCGTAGAGGACTACGGCCTGTCTTTGCCGTCTGAAGGGCGGATTGCCGTGTTTGCGCCGCGCGTCGGCTATGATCTGAGTACGCTGCCGCGTGGCCAGGTGCATGTGGTGCAGCACCTGAAGCCGGATTTTGATGCCTTTTCGGATGCGGGCTACGCGGCCGCTGTTGTGGAAGAAGGTAGGTACGCCGCCGCGGTAGTGGTTTTGCCAAGAGCCAAAGCGTTGGCGCGCGATCTGATTGCGCGTGCGACTGCTTGTGCTGATCTGGTGATTGTCGATGGTCAGAAGACCGATGGTGTGGACGGACTTTATAAGGAATGCTGCAAACGTGCTGAGGTTCTGGGCAGCTTTGCCAAGGCCCATGGTCGCCTGTTCTGGTTTGAAGGCGGGGACTTTGCTGATTGGCGGGCGGGCGAGCCCTCCAAAGTGGCAGAGCGCTTTGTCACGCGGCCAGGGGTGTTTAGCGCGGATGGCATTGATCCGGCGTCCAAAATGCTGGCGGAAGCCTTGCCGCCCAAACTAGGCCGCGTTGTGGCCGATCTGGGCGCTGGATGGGGCTATCTGTCCAGTGTGATGGTGGCGCATCAGGCGTTTGATGTGTTGCATTTGGTTGAGGCGGATTATGTCGCGCTGGAATGTGCCAAGGAAAACCTGTCCGATCCACGGGCGCAGTTTCACTGGGCGGATGCCACCAACTTTAAGCCCGGCCATCGGGTAGACACGGTGGTGATGAACCCGCCGTTCCACACAGGGCGAAAAGCGGAGCCTGCGCTGGGCGAGCGTTTCATTCGGGCCGCGGCCAAGATGTTGGCCCCTTCCGGGCAGTTGTGGATGGTGGCAAACCGGCATCTGCCTTATGAGGCGACCTTGCAGGATGCGTTCCAGTCGGTCGAAGCCGTTGCCGGGGACACCCGATTCAAGGTATTGCATGCACAGCGCCCCACTCGGGCCAGAGGGTGACACAGAGCTGGTGTAGGCTCATGGACAGCGTGATGGGGATCGTAAATGTCGTTTAATATTGCGGGGAAGACCGCCATTATCACCGGCTCGGCCAATGGTATTGGCTTGGCTGTGGGGCGGCATTTTGCAGAGCATGGCGCCAATGTCATGTTTGCCGACATGGACGAAAAGAGCCTATGCGCTGAGTTTGGCGAGCGTCCGGAAGAGGGGAATATTCGCTATTTTGCGGGTGACCTGAGAGAGAAGCTGACGATCAACAATCTGATCTCCGCGACGATTGATGCCTTTGATGAGATTGATATTTTGATCAATGGGTGTCGCCAGGTGACCACCAGCGATCCACTCGATCCGGATGACAACTCCGTTGACCTGATGATCCAACAGAACCTAATGACTTCGCTGCGGTTGAGCCAGATTGTTGCAAAGCGGATGATCAAACAGGCCGAAGGGAGTGAAGAGGGGGCCGTAGGCTCGATTGTGAACTTGAGTTCGATTGCGGCGCAGCGGTCGCAGCCCGATCTTTTGGGCTATTCGATTGCAACCGCCGCGCTGGATCAGATGACTCGTGCGATGGCTGTGGCGCTGGCTCCCGAACGCATCCGTGTGAACGCGGTGGCGATTGGGTCAGTCATGTCGGCAAGTTTGCAGAACGCGTTGAAAGACAACCGTGATTGTCGCGACGAGATTGAGCAGCACACGCCTTTGGGCCGTATTGCGTCGCCGGGAGAGTTGGCGGATGCGGTTCAGTTTTTGGCCTCTGAGGCGTCGGGCTTCATGACGGGACAGATTGTGACTGTTGATGGCGGTCGCTCGCTCTTGGACACTGTGAGCACCCCTGCGCACTAGGCGCCGCGCTGTTCTGCCGCTGGCGTCTGTTTCGTGCCGATGATAGGCATTGCGGAACACAACGGAAGGGGCAGGCATGTCTGATCAAATGGATACCGAAAAGCAGCGGGCGAGCGCATGGTTTCGTGAATTGCGCGATCAGATTGTGGCCGCTTTTGAAGGGCTTGAGGATAGCCACGCAGAAGGACCGTTTGCCGATCAGGCTGCTGGGCGTTTTGAAGTCACCGAAACCAAGCGCAGCAGCGCGGATGGGTCGGACGCCGGTGGCGGGTTGATGTCGGTGATGCGCGGTGGGCGTGTTTTTGAGAAAGTCGGCGTGAATGTCTCTACCGTTTATGGCGAGCTGGGGGAGCGCGCACAGAATGCCATGGCCGCTCGCAAAGGCCTGCCAGGTATGAAAGAGGACCCGCGTTTCTGGGCCAGCGGCATCAGCTTGGTGGCGCATATGCAAAACCCGCATTGCCCTGCCGTTCATATGAACACACGGATGTTCTGGACCCCGCATGGCTGGTGGTTTGGCGGTGGCTCTGACCTCAACCCATGTTTGGAGTATGACGAGGACACGGCGCATTTCCACGGGGTGCAGAAAGCACATTGCGATGCGCATGGCGCGGACCATTATCCACGGCTAAAGGCTTGGGCTGACGAGTATTTTTACATCCCGCATCGCAACCGTGCACGCGGCGTGGGCGGCATCTTTCTGGATGACCACAACACCGGTGATTGGGCGGCAGACTTTGCCTTCATTCAAGACATTGGCAAGGCTTTCTTGCCAGCCTTTGTTCCGTTGGTTGAAAAGCGGCGTGTGGATTCGTTTGGAGAGGCTGAAAAGGACGCGCAGCTGGTGCATCGCGGCCTCTATGCGGAATACAATCTCGTCTATGACCGGGGCACCAAGTTTGGTCTGGAAACCGGTCATGACGCCAACGCCGTGCTGATGAGCCTGCCGCCGTTGGCGAAGTGGGTGTGACGGCGCAGCCTTAGCTGCGCCAGTCAAAAAAGCCTTCGCCGCCGCGATCCAGAAGATATTTGGCCATGCCTTCGCCAAGCGCGGCGCCATCTTCGATTGGGGCGGTTTGATCGTCGCGCAGACTTTCAGAACCGTCCGGGCGCAGCACTTCGCCGCGCAAGCGGATGGTGCTGCCGTCCAACTCTGCAAGGCCCGCGATAGGGGTTTCACAGGAACCGTCTAGAGCTGCTAAAAAGGCGCGTTCCGCCGCAAGACGTTGGCCGGTTGGGCCGTCGTGAATCGCTTCGAGCAGGGCGGCTGTGGACATGTCATCGGCGCGGCGTTCGATGCCGATCGCACCTTGCGCAATTGCCGGTAGCATGTCTTCCGGAGCGATGGCCGAAGAGGCCACATGGGCCATGTCCAACCGGTTGAGGCCCGCCATGGCGAGGAAGGTGCAATCTGCCACGCCGTCCTCCAGCTTTTTCAAGCGGGTTTGGACGTTGCCCCGGAACTCCACGACATTGAGATCGCTGCGGTAATTCAACAGCTGTGCGCGACGGCGCAGGCTGGAGGTGCCCACGGTGGCGCCTTCTGGCAGCTCGGCGAGTGAGGCGTGGTTTGGCGAGACAAAGGCATCGCGGGTGTCTTCGCGTGGCAGATAAGTGTCCAGCAGCAGGCCGTCTGGTTGCAGGACCGGCATGTCCTTCATCGAGTGCACAGCAATATCGATGCCCCCGACCAGCATGGCCTCTTCAATTTCCTTTGTGAACAGGCCTTTACCGCCCACTTCCTTGAGTGGCTTGTCCTTGGCGATCAGTTGGGCGTTGTCGCCGGAAGTGGTGATGACCACAATCTCAAACGCGTCTTCCGGCAGGTCAAACGCGGCCATCAGACGACGACGGGTTTCATAGGCTTGCGCCAGCGCGAGCGGGGAACCACGGGTGCCGATTTTCAGCGGAGAGGCGGGGGTTGGCAAAGTCACTGTCATGGCGCTTGGATAGCCGCGACAGGGTGTCCTGACAAGCGTTGTGGTCTTGACATCTTGCCGCTGTTGCCAGACCACGAGGGCGCAACACAGGAAGGACATGGGCATGGCCGAAAAGACGATCTTGCGGGCGCTGGCGGGCGAAACACTTGAAACCCCACCAATCTGGATGATGCGCCAGGCGGGTCGCTATCTGCCGGAATACCGCGCCACACGTGCGCAGGCGGGTGACTTCCTAAGTCTTTGTTATAACAGCAAATTGGCCGCTGAGGTGACACTGCAGCCGATCCGTCGTTATGGGTTTGATGCATCGATCCTGTTTGCGGATATCCTCTTGCTGCCGCAAGCGTTGGGTGCGGATTTGTGGTTTGTCACCGGGGAAGGGCCTCGGCTGTCGACCATTGAAACACAGGCGGATTTTGACAAACTTAACGCGGCGAGCGCGATCCATGAGACGCTGAACCCGGTTTATGAAACCGTGCGAATCCTGCGCCGTGAGTTGCCTAAAGAGACCACATTGATTGGCTTTGCAGGCGCGCCTTGGACCGTTGCAACCTATATGGTTGCTGGCCGTGGCACGCCGGATCAGGGGCCAGCGCATAAGCTTAAGGACGAAAACCCGGAAGTCTTTGATCAGATCATCAACATTCTGATCGAGGGCACCGTGGATTACCTGTCCAAACAGATCGAGGCGGGGGCCGAGGTGGTGAAGCTATTTGACAGCTGGGCCGGGTCGCTGAAGGGGGCGGACTTTGATCGCTATGCCCTTGAACCAGCAAAGAAAATCATTGCAGAGCTCAAAACGCGCTATCCGGATGTGCCAGTGATTGCCTTCCCTCGCGGCGCAGGGGAGCGCTATGTCGGCTTTGCCAAGGCGACGGGTGCAGACTGTGTGGCGCTGGATGATGGTGTGACGCCGGAATGGGCGGCAGCGAATGTGCAGGTGGATGGCTGTGTGCAAGGCAACCTGAAGTCCAGCCATATGGTCACTGGCGGGCAGGATCTGGTGGATGAGACACGCAAGATTGTCGAGGCGTTTGGCAAGGGACCGCATATCTTCAACCTGGGCCACGGAATCACGCCGGATGCGGATCCGGAGAATGTGCAGCTGATGATTGATACGGTGCGCAACGTGGGGCGTTAACCCTCGATTTTGACGTCGGTATCACGTCGGTATTACGACTGTTTTGCGGAGGTGCGCCATTGGCGCGCCTCTGTTGCGTTAAGGGGCCGGGCGTTGCGTCTTTTTGAGGTCGGATAGAATCTCATCCGTGTGTTGGCCGCGTTTTGGGGCGGGTTTGATGTCTGCCGTTCGCCCGTCAAAGCGCGGGGCAGGGGCGGCTTGCAGGGTGCCTTCGGTGTGATGCCAGACATGGCGGGCCGACATATGGGGTGCGTTGGCGCTTTCTTCCGGGGACAGCACCACGGCGACGCAGGCGTCAGAGCCTGCAAACAGATCATCCCAGTGCAAGCGGGGTTCACGCACAAAGATGTCGGTCAGGCGGGCGGTGAGTTTGGGCCAGAGAGCGCGGTCGTGTTGTTTGGCAAATTCAGGGTCGTCAGACAGGTCGAGTTTTTCCAGAAAAGCGGCGTAGAATTGTGGCTCCAGCGCCTGGACGGAAACATAGCCGCCATCTGAGCAGACGTAGCTGCGGGACCAATGCGGGCCATCGAGCAGGCTGTGACCGCGCTCCATTGATAGGCCGCCGGCTTGGCGCAGGGCCATGAGGAGTGTCATCATGTGGGCGGAGCCATCTACAATGGCGGCGTCGACAACTGTGCCTTTGCCCGTGGTCTGGGCATTCAGGATGCCTGAGAGAATGCCCACGGTGAGGTAAAGCGCGCCACCACCGATGTCGCCCACAAGCGTGGCGGGGGTGATCGGCGGGGAGCCGGGTTCAGAGGCGTACCAGAGCGCGCCGGATTGGGCGATGTAGTTGAGGTCGTGACCTGCGGTTTCAGCGCGGGGGCCGGTTTGCCCCCATCCTGTCATGCGGCCATAAACCAGACGCGGATTGGTTGCGTGGCAATCAGAAGGGCCGAGGCCAAGGCGTTCCATGACCCCAGGGCGGAAGCCTTCGATCAGCGCATCTGCGGAGGCGATGAGCTGTTTGGCTGTCGCTAGATCGTCGGGGTCTTTGAGATCCAGCGCGATGGAGCGCTTGCCACGATCTAGCACGGATTGGTCTGCGGTGATGGACCCGCCGCCTTTGCGGTGGATGGTGATCACATCCGCGCCCAGATCGGCGAGGTGCATGGCGGCAAAGGGACCGGGGCCGAGGCCTTCGATTTCGATGATGCGGATGCCGTTGAGCATGGTTTTCCTCGTCGCCACGGTTTGTCGTTTAGGGGCGCAGCCCAGGCTTGTGCCCGAGCCAAATGACTAAAGGCCGTTCAGACCGCCGCCGACGGTGAGTACTTGCGCGGAGACATAATTGCTTTCCGGACAGCACATCAGATAGACGCCATCCGCCGCTTCTTCGGGCGTGCCGGGGCGACCAAGCGGGACCATAGCCGCAAAACTACCTGCGACTTTTGTCGGGATGCCGATGCCGACGGTGTTGCCGTCCACGGTGATGGATTTCTTGTCGTCGGTGGCCTCGGTCAGGCGGGTTTCGATGTAGCCGAAGGCAACGCAGTTCACGTTGACCTTATATCGGCCCCATTCTTTGGCCAGCGATTTGGTCAGGCCCAGAACGGCGGATTTGGCGGAGGAGTAGTTGGCCTGGCCAACATTGCCGCCCGTGCCTGCAATGGACGAGATGTTGACCACCTTGCGGAAAACTTCGCGGCCCTCTTCGGCCTCTTGTTTGGCCGCGCTTTTGATGAAGCCGGAGGCGGCGCGCAGGATTTGGAAGGGCGCTTTCACATGGACGTCCATCATAGCGTCAAACTGATCGTCGGTCATGTGGCCGATCAGGCTGTCCCAGGTATAGCCTGCGTTGTTGACGATGATATCGATGGCGTTCCATTTTTCGACACCGGCGCCGATGAAGCGCTCGGCAAAACCGTTTTCCGTGACCGAGCCGACGACCGCGATGGCGTTGCCACCCGCAGCGGTGATTTCTTGGACCACAGCTTGGGCCGGGGCCTCCTCAAGGTCGTTGAGCACGATGTTGGCGCCTTCTGAGGCGAGTTTCAGGGCGACAGCGCGGCCGATGCCGTTGCCTGCGCCGGTGATGTAAGCGGTTTTTCCGGTGAGTTTCATGTTGCGGTCCTCAGTCGATGTCCAGCGAGCGGGCGATCACTTCTTTCATGATCTCGTTGGTGCCGCCGTAGATCTTTTGCACGCGGGCGTCGGTGTAGAGTTCGCTGATCGGATATTCAGACATGTAGCCATAGCCGCCGTGCAGCTGGAGGCATTCGTCCACGATTTCGCATTGGGTCTGGGTGCCCCACCATTTTGCCATGGCGGCTTTTTCGGCGGTGAGTTGACCTGCGTCGAGTTCGGCCAGGCATGTGTCACAGAAGGACGCGAGCAGTTCGATTTTGGTGGCGCATTCGGCGAGTTTGAAACGGGTGTTTTGGAAGTCCATGACCCGTTTGCCAAAGGCTTTACGCTCTTTCACGTAAGCGAGCGTGTGCTCAAGTGCGCATTGGGACGCGCCAAGAGCCATGTAGCCGAGGATCAGCCGTTCCCAGGGGAGCTGTTTCATCAGTTGGATGAAGCCTTGGCCTTCCTCAGTGCCGATGAGGTTGGTGAGTGGCACGCGCACGTCGGTGAAGCTGAGCTCTGCGGTGTCGTTGCGCTTCATGCCCATCTTCTTGAGGCAGCGCCCCACAGCAAAGCCTTCGAGGTCTTCGGTCTCCACCATAATCAGGGAAACACCCCGGCCTTTGGCGCTGGGGTCGGTTTTGGCGACGAGCACGATCAGGTCAGCGGATCCGCCGTTGGTGATGAAGGTTTTGGAGCCGTTGATCAGGTATTCGTTGCCGTCGCGGATGGCGGTGGTTTTCACCGCTTGCAGATCGGAGCCGGTGCCCGGTTCGGTCATGGCGATGGCGGCGATTTTGTCACCTGAGGCGAGGTCTGGCAGCCAGCGGGCCTTTTGCTCGTCGGTGCCAAAGGCAGTGATGTAATGCGCGGCGATGTTGTGCACAGACACGCCCCAGCCGCTGTCGCCGGCTTTGGTTTGCTCTAGGAAAGTCACGGCGTCGAAATGGCGCGAGAGGCCAAGCCCGCCGTGTTCTTCTGGGAAGGTAGCGCCGAGGATGCCGAGGTCTCCGGCTTTTTTCCAAAGGGACTTGGGGATGACGCCAGCTTCGGTCCAGGCATCTTTGTTGGGGGTGACCTCTTCGTCAAAGAAGCGTTTGACAGTGTCGGCGAAGGCTAGGTGGTCTTCGTTCATCCACATGTGATTGGGCATTTGATGTCTCCTTGTCCCCAAAAGGGCCGCGACTGGCCCGGGGTGGGTGCGGAACGCGCCCGCCCATGGGGCGGGTCGGGCGCGGCCCGAAGCGCGATGCGCTTCAGGCAAGATGAATTAAGGCGTGCCGCAGATTTTGGCTTCGCCGCGTAAGGTTTGGGTGCCGTCGTCTATGTGCGCGGCGAGTGTTACGGTAAGCAGGACGCGGCCGTGCTCTTCGTGGCGGTCCACAACGGTGCCCGTGCAGGTGACGGTGGCGTCAACCGGTGTGATCGCGGTGAAGCGGGTTGAGAGCGCACGCATGCGGTCCTGTCCCGCCCAGTTGGAGACGAGGCGGCCCAGTTGCGCCATGGACAGCATGCCGTGGGCAAAAACGTCATCCATGCCCGCGTTTTTTGCAAAATCCAGATCGATGTGGATTGGGTTGTGATCCCCGGAGGCACCAGCGTAAAGCGCCAATGTGGTGCGGGAGATTGGGCCAAAGGTCAGCGCTGGTAGTGTGTCGCCGACTTGGGCATTGGTTGGTGTGACGGTCATGATGTCTCTCCCTCAGCCCAAGCGGTGGATGATGCCGCGGGTGGCCTCAACCAAGAGGCCGCGCGTGGGGTGGGTGATGCGGGTGGTGATGTGGGCGATTTCCAATTTGCCACCTTTGGCGTCGGTGAAATCTGTCACCTCATTTTCGACGGTCACAACGTCTCCGGCAAACATCGAGCCGTGGTAGGTGTAGGCCTCCGTGCCATGCAGCAACACCCGCAGATCGCCGTTGATCAGCTCCAGAATATCGGGCTGACCTTTGCGGCGGGCGATCTGGTCGGCAAAGGTGCCAACGACCACGGCGTAGGTGGCGGGGGCCAAAATGTCGGGGTGGCCGGCAGCTTGTGCGGCCTCCGGATCAAGGTAGATCGGGTCGGTCTCTCCGATGGTTTCGGAGAAGAACGTCAGCGCGCCGCGCTCCAGAGTAACCTCGATGGGCGGGGTCACATGGCCTTTGGTGGATCGGTTGAAGATGCCCATGGGGTTATGCCGCCTGATAGAGGGTCACGACACAGGCGCCGCCGAGGCCGAGGTTGTGTTGCAGTGCGGTGCGAGCGCCGTCGACTTGACGGGCGTCAGCCGTGCCGCGCAGTTGATGGGTCAGCTCGTAGCATTGGGCGAGACCGGTGGCACCAAGCGGATGGCCCTTGGACAAAAGGCCGCCGGAGGGGTTGGTGACAAACTTGCCGCCGTAGGTGTTGTCGCCGTCGGCGATGAACTTTTGGGCTGTGCCTTCGGGGGTCAGTCCTAAGCCTTCGTAGGTGATGAGTTCGTTGTGGGCGAAGCAGTCGTGTAATTCGACGACATCGACGTCGTCTATGGCGATGCCAGAGGCTTCCTGAACCTGTTTTGCGGCAGCGGCGGTCATGTCGTAGCCGACGACCTGCATCATGTCCTGCGCCTCAAAGGTGGAGGCGTAGTCGGTGGTCATGGCTTGGGCCTTGATCCTCACTGTTGCATCGAGACCGTGTTTGGCTGCGAAGCTCTCCGAGCACAGGACCGCAGCGGCCCCGCCGCAGGTGGGCGGGCAGGCCATCAGGCGGGTCATCACACCGTCCCACATGACCGGCGCGGCCATGACCTCGGCCTCGGAAACTTCCTTGGCAAAGAGGGCCAGCGGGTTGCGAGTTGCGTGGCGGGAGGCTTTGGCGCGGATTTTGGCAAAATCAGCCAGCTCGGTGCCAAATTTCTCCATATGCGATTTGCCCGCGCCGCCGAAGTAGCGCAGGGCGAGGGGAACTTCGGCGTGCCCCACCAGCGTGTCACAGGCATTATCGAAATCATCAAACGGCGTTGGGCGGTCTGTCCAATGCGATGTGAGCGCGCCGGGTTGCATTTGCTCAAAGCCAACGGCGAGCACGCAGTCCGCCATGCCGCTTTCGATGGCTTGGCGCGCCATATAGAGCGCGGTGGAGCCGGTGGAACAGTTGTTGTTCACATTGATGATCGGAATGCCGGACATGCCGACGTGATAGAGGGCTTTCTGGCCGCAGGTGCTGTCGCCGTAGACGTAGCCCGCGTAGGCCTGTTGTACGTCCTCGTAGCCGAGCCCTGCGTCTTTTAGCGCGGCACGCACGGCGGCGGCGCCCATTTGATCGTAGCTGTCTGATGCCCCCGGTTTGGCAAATTTGATCATGCCGACGCCGGCGACAATGGCCTCGTGACTCATGTGAAATCCTCCTCGCTTGCGCAGAAGTATCGGATTGACGAAGGTATCTGGCAAATTCAATATTCTCTCAAGCTATTCATTGGAGGAATGGGTGAATCTGACCAAGCTGCGCTATGTGGTGGCCGTGGACCGCCAAGGGGCGATCTCGGCCGCGGCGCGCGCGTTGAATGTGACGCAATCGGCGGTGACAAAGGCGGTGGCTGACGTGGAGCAGGACGTGGGCGCGGCGCTGTTTGAGCGCCATGCGCGAGGGGTGACGGCCACGGCAGAAGGACGTGCGTTTATTGATCGCGCCGCGCGGATACTGGCGGATGTGGATCAGCTGGCCGCAGATGTAGATGAGGGACGGCAGACACGAGAGCAGGTGCTGCGGATTGGGGTGTCTCCCAGCTCGATGGAAGGGTTGATGAGCCGGGCGGTCTGGGCGCTTGTTGGGGCACACCCGGAGGTCCGTATTCACTTGCGCGGGGCTCCGTTTGAGACGGCGCTGCAATTGTTTCGTCAGGGGGATTTGGATGCCCTGATCGGCCCGTCGCGGCCTTTGATGGCTGAAGCCGGGGTGCGGTGCGATCCTCTGCCGCCGCTCAATGCGCTGTTTTTTGTGCGGCGGGGGCATCCGTTGGCGAGGCGTCCGGTGAGCAGTGAGGATCTTGCCGGGTTGCCATTGATTGTGCCAGAGCCCAGCGGGCCGTATGCGGAGCCGATCCAGCATTTGGTGCAAGCGGGGGAGGTCGACCCAATGCGACGACTGCACATCATGCCCAGTTTCACCATGGCCGCCGGGGTGATTGAACGCAGTGAAGCGGTGGGGGTTGTGGTGGACAGCTATGCGCAGAGCCGTCATTTCCGCAGTCGGTTTGAGATTTTGGATTTCCCGCAGCAGGCGTCTTTGCCAATGGCCGTGGCCTATCGCAGCGGAGGACATAGAAGCCGTGCGTTGGGCTGGTTCCTTAAAGCTGTGCAGGAGTTTCCGCCGACGCTTGGTGCCGAAATGCCATAGGGGCTATTCGGCGGCGTCCGGCGCGTTGAGATCGCCGCGTGTTGCGCGCCACAGGGGTGGAATTTGCGCGACGAGTTCCTCAAAGAGACGCGTGTTGCCCTGTTTTGCGGCGGTGTCCGCCTGCGCCAGAATGTCTTGCAAGGCGTGGGCGCCGAAGATGGCGGCGGCACCGGACAGATCGTGGCAGCGTTTGGCCACATCCTCAAAATCTCGGTAGGGCGCCGTAATGGCGGCGATGAGCGCGTCCCCTTCCTTTAGGAACCGCGCTTGGAGTCGATTGAATGTGCTCTCTGGCAAGCCAGCGGTCATGGGTGAGGTTGGCTCACCAATTGCAAAATGCTCTTGCAGCAATTTTTGCAAAGATGAGCGCCGAATGGGTTTTGCCAAAAACGCACTCATGCCGCCCGCAAGGAAGCGGTCGCGGTCGTCTGGCAGGATGTTGGCTGAGACGGCCACAATCGGGGTATCTTTGTTGGGTCCGATGCCGGCGCGAATTCGCTTGGTCGCCTCAAGCCCGTCCATGACCGGCATGGCGATGTCCATCAAGATCATGTCGAACGGTTTGCTATCTGCAAGCTGGAGACCCTCGGCGCCGTTTGAGGCGAGCGTGACCCAATGGCCTTCGCGTTGCAGCAATTCTTGGGCGAGTTCTCGATTGATTTCATTGTCCTCGACCACGAGCATGTGCAGGTGCGCGACGGCTGGTTCTGGAGTATTGGACTCTTTCGCTGGTGGTTGTCGGCCTTCCTCCATGGGCAAACGTACCCAAAAGGTGCTGCCGACATCCGGTGTGCTTTCCACGCCGATCTCGCCTCCCAGAGCCGTCACGATGCGCCGCGCAATGCCAAGCCCGAGGCCGGTTCCGCCGGGCACGCGGCCCAATGTGGGGTCATTGGTGACAAAATCGTCAAACACTTTCGGTAGGCGGTCTTCTGAAATGCCGATGCCTGTGTCGATGACGCGCAGTTCGACGGCGGGAGTACCGTTGATGATTTCCGGCAAGGCTTCGGCCTCAATGGTGATCGTGCCGTTGTCGGTGAACTTGATGGCATTGCCCACCAGATTGAGCAGCACCTGCTCCAGCGCGGCACGATCGGTGCGTACCCAAGAGCGGGCAGGCCCCTCCCAGCGCCAGCTGAGCGTCGTGCCATGGCGATTGGCGGCGGAAAGTTGGCTTTCGACCAGCTCCTGCAACATGGAAGACAGGTCCGTGCAGGCGATGTTAATGTCGAGTTTTCCAGCTTCAAAGCGGGTGATGTCGAGCACCGTGTCGACATGGCGCATCAGTACGCGGCCGGAGATTTCCATGTTGCGCACATAGCGTGTCTGGACAGGACTAAGTGCCGTATCGTTGAGCAGGCTGAGATTTCCGAGAATGCCGTTCAGAGGCGTGCGGATTTCGTGACTCATCACCGCAAGGAACTCGGCTTTGGCACGTTCGCCGGCGAGGGCGCGGTCACGCGTTTCGAGCAATTCTTCTTCGGCTGCGACACGATCAGAGATGTCGTGCAAAAAGCCAATCAGGATTTTCTCATCGTTGTCTTCTGCCATTTCGATGGCGATTTCGATTGGGAAAATTGTGCCATCTGCGCGTTTGGCGTCCATGCGGACACGGCCTTTGCCGGCGGCATGGCGGTCTTGCCCATTGAGGATGCGTTGCATGGCGCGGTAGTGGTCGTCACGTAGGTTTGGTGGTGCGATTAAGTCCTGAATGTTTTGGCCGCGAATGTCTTCGTATCGATACCCGAAAATGGTCTCCGACGCTTTGTTGAACTCGAGCACGGCGCCGGTGCTGTCGACCACAAGCACGCCGTCCATGGAGGTGGAAAGAATGGTGGTCATGCGGCGATTGGCCTGCGTCAGTGCGGCTCCTTTTTCTCTGGCGGCCCGGTTGGCGAACAAGAGATTGATGAGCAGTCCCACAACAGCGACGATCAAAAGGAGCGCGATTGTGGCCAGTCGGTAAAGCGTATTGGTGATGCGTTGCCGTGCCCTGTCGTTTTCTGCCGCATAAAGCGCAATCCCCGACAATGATAAGGCACGGGAATCTGCGCGTAGGTGCGCGGATTGTGCCGTCAAGAGTGGCAATGCCTCAATCAGGGCTTCATCTGGACTGTCGATCATTGGGACAGCGTCGGCCATGAAGGTGTTGATGCGTTTGAGTGCGGCCTCAAATTCTGGCACGACTGCCAAGCGTAAATAGGCAGGTGCAGATCCCATTGAGCTCACGCGGCTATAGAGGATGTCAAATCTGAGGCGCAGGCGGTCCAGATCAGGCTCTGGTGACAGGCGCGCCGCTTCCAAGGCGCCAGAAAAGTCGCGGGTTTCCAGCTCGATTTGTGCCAGTGACCACTCCAGATCGTTGGAAGCGAGCAATTTAATGTTACGCAGGTTTGTGAAGACCTGTGAGGCCGTCAGGAAAGCAAAAATCAGCAAAACTGCAATCAGTGCGGTGAGTATGACGCCGAGTATGCGCATGGCTTTGTTTCTGCGCAGGGGCGCATTTGCGCCGACGGCAAAAGCGGATGTTGGCAGGCGGCTCACCAACTAGGCCCGCTGTTGAAAACCACGGTGCAAGCGCCCAAACGCCACCTGATTTCAGAATTGTCAGAAAGAGTACGCACAATTTCCATGCGCGAAACTTTAGTCGACGACTTCAATCCTGTCGAGTTGCCATACGGCGCGCGAATGGATTTGAGACGTGCGGTACTTGGCGTCGGAATCAAAGGGGTAAATCACCCACAACGGCCCTTTGTCACGGCGATGCATCGGCGTGCCGTTCATTTCATACGCCAGAATCGGTGCGTCAGCTTCGAGCGAGTCGACCGGGATTTCGATGGTATAGTCGTTGATGGCGGAAGCCCGTAGCGTGCTGCCGGAACTCCCCAGAGTTTCCAGCAGCGACGCCAGCGGTACACCCGTGAACATTAGAACCCCATCGGTCCAAATGGTCGTGGTTGAAATGGAGGCTGCAGGTAATGCGCGCAGCATCTCCAAATCGAACTGAGCAGTGTCGGCGACGTTGGTGACGTCGATCGTTCCCGACACAGTCAGAATGACATCGCCGGACGGAGCGTCCATTGTGTCAGCTGCCCAAACAGGGCTTGTGAGTGGTAGCAAAAGCCAAACAGCAAGCGCGAAAACTCGTTGGAATGTTTTACGCATGTCCTGCCGCCTCGTTATGCTTAACTTCTTTATAATACCGAACACGTTTTGCGCGCATCTGGTCAAGTGGATAAACGTCCTATACAAAAGGGTAGGTTTGCCGTTGCGTAATGCAGGCTTTTTGTTTGAATTTTTCTGCTTCTGACCTTGGAAGGGGCAACAGCAGGGTACACATTGTATGGATATTTTGTAACAAGCCGTCGCTGGTTTGGGTATTTTGGCTATAGTAGGTTGCGATAGGCGCACTGAAATTCGGCCCCTTGGAGGACCGCTTTGAAAATTTTAATCGCTGACGACCATGAGTTGTTGTTGGATACAGTGACGGCATTTGTTGATGCTACGGGTTCAATGGAATCTGTGGGAGCTGCAAATCTTGATCAAGCGTTGGCGGCGCTGGATAGCAAAGGGCCTTTTGATCTCGTTTTGCTCGACTACAATATGCCAGGCATGCAGGGCATCGACGGCGTAAAGCGGGTTTTGTCCCATTCGTCCTCACCCCGTGTGGCGCTGATTTCTGGCGAAGCAAGTCGTGACATTGTGCAAAAGGCGATGACGGCGGGGGCCTCTGGCTTTGTGCCCAAAACGCTGTCGGCGTCCTCTTTGGTGAATGCCATCAAATTCATGGCAGCGGGGGAACAGTTTATCCCAGCCGAGCTGATGCAGGCGGCGGACGCAGCCGAACCTCATCCGATCGCGAAAAAACTGACCCGTCGTGAATTGCAAGTGTTGGAGGGGTTGTCCGTGGGCAAGTCCAACAAGGAAATTGCGCGGGATTTGGATTTGTCCGAGCCCACCGTCAAACTGCATGTGAAGAACCTGTATCGCAAGATTGATGCAGGCAACCGGACGCAGGCAGCTTTGATTGCAAAAGAAGCCGGGCTGTTTTGATTTTGGTGAAACTGACCTTGAGATTCACGCTTGTCATCTCTGTTTAGGGCGGCCTGTGCGGGCTTTACTGACGTCCTAAGAAACTAAGCACAATTTTTCGCGTATTTACCAATATGTCAGTCTTTCGCTGACGTGGGGGATGCGTGCGCGCTATCAGAAACCTGCCGGGGGGCGTGAATGGGGACTGATTATGCTGCGACGTGTTGCTGCTATTGTACTGGGTTTTGTGATGTCGACCCAAGGGGCTTTTGCTGCGCCAGAGAGTGAAAAGACTGGCCTGACGATTGGTGGGCGGGACTACCTTGGGTTTGGTAGCCTGTTCGTAAATGACCTTCTGGGGGATGGCAAAGACCGTTGGCGCACCGCGTCTTATGGCACGAGTCGCTTTTGGGGGTATGGCTGGAACGGGCACCTGCCAACAGCGCCAGGTGACTTGCTGGAGTTGCGTATCGGTGGGGAAATCCTCTCACCCGCCAGTCTGACGAAGCACATGCCAATGGATCGTCCTTGGGCTGGCATGTTGAGCGCAGGTGTTCATACACAGTTTCAACGCCGATCCACGGAGTTTTCTTTTGGGGGAGACATCCTGGCACTGGGGCCGCAAACGAGGCTTGATCGCCTTCAGGGGGCGATTCATGACTTGTTTGATTTTCCGGGACCTTCCGACGAAGTGCGGGCCAATCAAATTCCCAATAAATGGCTGGTGCGGTTTGTCGGCGAAGCTGGGCGCGACTTTGCGCTCGGCAGCCAGGCCAGTCTGCGTCCTTTTGTGGAGGCCCGATTGGGGGATGAAAATCTCGTGCGCGCAGGTGTTGACCTTACTTTGGGTCAGTTCGGTCAGGGGGCGCTGATGTCGCGCGACTGGGTCACGGGCAATCGGTATCGCTCTGGGCCAAATCAGGAAAAAGGCATGAGCTTTGTTGTCGGCGCGGATGTGGCTAAGGTTTTTAGTAGTGTCTATTTGCCTGAGGATCGCGGCTATGAGTTGACCGATTTGCGGACGCGCCTGCGCGCAGGCGTGCATTGGCAGGGCAAGAAACACCACCTTTTTTATGGCGTAACCTACCTCAGTGAAGAGTTTGAAATGCAATATGAGGGACAGCTGGTGGGGGCCATTCGTCTGAGTTTTCGCTTTTGAGTTGCGTGAGGTGCTTTTTGCAACACACTGAGTCACATTGGTTTTTTGGAAAAATTCTGTCTAGGCAGGTGACGCTCTCTTTGTTAACCTTGCCTTAATAAAAAAATACAAGGCAGGTAATCAGGCAATGAAAACGGGCTTTCGTGGCACGTTTGTCATCTCCTGGTCACAGACAGAAATAGATGGTCAGAAGGCTGCACCGTTGCAGGCGCTGGAAACAGGCGTGGTGTGGTCCTGGTCAAGGGACGCCGTCCGTGTGGACGGCCCCAATGGGTTATTGCGTCTGGACCGTGGGGAAGAAGGGGCAAGCATCCGCAAGCGTGCCGCGCATATGGTACGCAAGCTGGTAGGGGCAGCGGTGAACAATCAAACCGACATCCAGAGTCTGGATGCGATCGACATTGAACTGCCCTTGATGGAGGGCGGTTTTGTGGTGACCGACGGCGCGGAGAGTTACACCGCGACCGTGATCGAGGTAGCGGGCAGTGCGCCGCTATTGATGTTCTTGGATGAACTTCCGCCGAAAAACAAAGAGCTTTGGGTGGTGCATTCCTCCATGAGCGCATTGCAGCGACCCAAAGCAATGCAAGACGGCACTGGGGTGATTTGTTTTACCCCGGGCACGCGGATCGCGACACCGCAGGGGCCGCGATTGATTGAAGAACTGCGCGAAGGCGATCAAGTGCAGACGCGGGACAGTGGGGCGCAGCAGATTCAGTGGATTGGATCGCGTCGCATGACCGGCGCGCGGCTGTTTGCGATGCCAAAGCTGCGGCCAATCCGCATCAGGCCTGGGGCGTTGGGCATTGAGCGACCGGATCAGGAGTTGCTGGTCAGCCCGGAGCATCGGATGCTGGTGCGCGGGCATACCGCGCGCGCACTGTTTAACGAGAACGAGGTTCTGGTGGCGGCGCGGGATCTGGTGAATGGTAATAGCATCAGTGTGGATACGGCGCTCAAGGAGGTGACCTATGTGCATCTGCTTTTGCCGTGTCATGAGGTGATCTGGGCCAATGGGGTGGAAACGGAAAGTTTCCACCCGGCCAATGCGGCGCTGGACGCGCTGAAGGAAGAGGACCGCGCGCGGTTGTTTGCGCGCCAGCCGGAGTTGGCGCAGAATCCGCACAGCTACGGGCCGCACGCACGGCGCAATCTGACCACAAGTGAAGCGGCAATTTTGATGCACGACGCAGCTTAAACAATCGAGAGACTCAAATGAAAACCCCGCCGAACTGGCGGGGTTTTTTGCTTAGCTGGAGAGGTCTTCGGCCAACATGAAGGCGTTGTCGTCCGGATCATAGAAGGTCGCCAGCTTGACCATGTCCGGGATCACCTGCGTAGGGCCGTCAAATTTCACGTCAGCGGCTTCAAGCGCGCTGCGGGCGGTGTCGATGTCGTCGACGCCAAACACCGGGACGCAGTTGCCGGGGTTAGGCTCGGATTGCTCGCCGAGGCCAAGGATCACGCCCTCGGTTTTGGTGCTCAGTTCGCTCCAGCCGGCTTCGTCAATATGGTAGCGCAACTCAAAGCCGAGCTTCTCTTTGAACCAGGCGGCGCTGGCGTGGCGGTCACTCACAGAAATTGAGAGCGTGATGATGTTGGTCAATGCGGCAAGAGCCATGGTGCGGTCCTTAGTGGTTGCTGATTTCAAAAAATGTAGTTACTATATTTTATGGACATTAAGTTGCTTGTCAAGATCACCTCTCGGGCCTGGGCCCTCGACATTTTGGCGCAGATGCATCGCGGTGTGCCGGGGCGGCAGGCAACGTTGATTGCCGCCACCGGGGCAGGGCGCACGGCCTTTGGGGCCAGTCTGGCGCATTTGATGGAGCTGGGGATGGTGATGCGAAATCCCGGTCACGGGCATCCGCTGCGGCCGGAATTTGTTTTGACAGATCTGGGCGTGGCGGCGGCGGCTAAGGCAGATGAGATTCTGCAGGCGGCGGAGGAAAGTGACACTAAGCTGCTGCGCAAAAGCTGGACCGTGCCGGTGTTGGCGCTGGCGACGCGACCGCAACGGTTTTCCGGCTTCAAGGCGGGGTTGGGCGCGATTACGGATCGGGCGCTGTCCACTTCTTTGCAGAAGTTAGAAGCCCAAGACTGGGTCGCGCGGGAGATTGATTTGTCCGAGCGGGTGCCCTTTCCGACCTATCAGGCCGTGAACGCCGGGGCGCGGATCAGTCAGGTGATTGGGTTGGTGGGGTAGGACCGGTGCGCTCCCTGAAGCGTAAGAACTTACCTAGTAGCGAAAGTTGGTGCATGCAGTCCCATATTTTGTGAGCGTTATGCACCCGTCATGGTTTCGTGTTATGTGTGCGTGTCATGTATTATAAGGTGAATTGTTATGTCTTTAAATTATACTGGGATGCGCCGCATTCGAGACAAAGCAGCGCGTGAGCGTTGCGCCAAGCGCTTGTTACAGATGCGCGCCACACTGGAACCGTTGCATTCCCGAAAATCAGATTCAAAGTTATTGTTGGCGACTTGGAATATCCGGGATTTCGACGGCAATAAGTTTAAGTGGGGGCCTCGCCTGCCGGAGACCTTTTACTATCTGGCGGAAATGATGTCCTGCTTTGATCTTATTGCCGTACAGGAGGTTAACCGTGATCTGGAGCCGCTGCAAAAATTGGTGGGTATTCTAGGCCGGGAGTGGGATTACATCGTCACTGATACCACCGAAGGGTGGAGTGGAAACTCTGAGAGACTTGCATTTGTGTATAACACTGAAAAGGTCTGGTTTCGAAAAATGGCCGGAGAAGTGGTGCTGCCGTCTGGACAGTTGATTGTCACCAAGAAGCTGGCTGGCACAGAAGACGGGCAGAAAATCTTGCATGAGGTGGGAAACCAGTTCGCTCGTACACCGTACACGGTTGCCTTTCAATCCGGTTGGTTCAAGTTCAACCTCTGCACAGTACACATCTATTACGGCAGTGCATCCGGGGCCAAATTGAAGCGGCGGATAGATGAGATTAGTAAGCTGATGGCCTTCTTTCGCAAACGTCAGGACAAAGAAAATCGAGGCCTAAAAAACCGTCCGGAGCAGGCGGAAAATTACATACTTCTTGGGGACTTCAATGTCGTTTCTCCGGAGCATAAGACAATGGAGGCATTGGAGAGCAACGGCTTCAGAGTGCCGGATGAAATTGGCGGCGATATCGTGCGCCTAGATCATGGCAAATACTATGACCAGATTGCTTTGCGAGTTAAAGATGAGCGATTTCGCGTTTTGGGTGGTGGTGTGGTCAATATGTTTTCTGACGTGTTTCGTGATACGGATGAAGACCGTGAGGTATGGGCGAGCATGATTCCAGATGATTTGGAGCCCGACCAGCCGTTGGAAAAACGGTATGCGAAATGGCGTACTTGGCAGATGTCCGATCATTCGCCTCTCTGGATCGAGATCGACACAGAGTACGCCAATCACTACCTCGGTAAGATAGCTGAGCCGGGCACTTGACTCCCCCAGAATCCCCCGTATAAGCGCGGCTTCATTGGTGTTGGTGGCCCTCGCAAGAGGATGCCTGTCATGTCAGCAAAATCTGGCAAGAGGACAACGCCCTTCGAAACCTGAACGAAGGAGATCAGCAGATGACAAAAAGAACTGCTGCCAAGTACAAAATTGACCGCCGGATGGGCGAAAACATCTGGGGTCGTCCAAAATCCCCAGTCAACCGTCGTGACTATGGCCCAGGCCAGCACGGTCAGCGCCGCAAAGGCAAGATGTCCGACTTCGGTACTCAGCTGCGCGCCAAGCAGAAGCTGAAAGGTTACTACGGCGACCTGACCGAGAAACAGTTCCGTCGCATCTACGGCGAAGCTGAGCGTGTAAAAGGCGACACCGGTGAAAACCTGATCGGTCTGCTGGAG
Source organism: Paracoccaceae bacterium (assembly GCA_014872815.1). Lineage (GTDB taxonomy): Bacteria > Pseudomonadota > Alphaproteobacteria > Rhodobacterales > Rhodobacteraceae > Shimia. The sequence goes on along the minus strand of WKFK01000011.1, from coordinate 271,888 downwards.
CGCCGTCTGGACGCAGTTGTTTACCGCGCCAAGTTTGTTCCAACCGTGTTTGCTGCCCGTCAGTTTGTGAACCACGGCCACGTTCTGGTGAACGGCAAGCGCGTGAACATCGCATCTTACCGCGTCAAAGAAGGCGACGTGATTGAAGTGCGTGAGAAGTCCAAGCAGCTCGCAGTTCTGCTGGAAGCTGTTCAGCTGAACGAGCGCGACGTGCCTGACTACATCGACGCCGACCACAACAAAATGACCGCAACCTTCGTGCGCACCCCAGGCCTTTCTGACGTGCCATACCCGGTTGTTATGGAACCAAACCTGGTCGTGGAATTCTACGCGAAGAACTAATCTTCGCCGACCTAGGTTACAGAATACGGAAAGGGCCGCGAGTGTATCGCGGCCCTTTTTGGTTGTTTGGGTTTTGGACGTTGCTGCGGCGCTGGGCGGGCTTAGCCCTTGGCCAGTGTGTCGCCGAGCTTTTCCAGCAGCTTGAGGCAATCGGCCAGTTGATCCAGCGCGATGAACTCGTCGGCTTTGTGGGCCTGCTCGATGGAGCCGGGGCCGCAGACCACCACATCCATGCCCATTGACTGAAACAGACCTGCTTCGGTGCCAAAAGGCACTAGGTCCGCACCGTTGGCGCCGGTGAGTTCCATCAGCAATTTGCGGGCTGCGTTGTCGTCTTCCGGGATGAGGCCTGCGACTTCGCCCACCACCTCGGTGTCGATCTGCGCGTCGGGGTAGACCTTGCGCATGGCAGGCAAGAGTTCGTCTTCGCAGTAGGCTTTGAGGGCCTCTTTCACAAAGGTAGCGTCGCTGGCCTGCACGGGGCGCATTTCCCAGTCCACTTGCGCCTTGGAGGCGATGACGTTGTGCACGTTGCCGCCGTGGATGGCGCCGACGTTCACGGTGGTCCAGGGCGGCTCAAAGTGGCTGCTCGCGGGCGCCATGGTGGTAAGCTTGGCTTTCAGTTCCAAAAGGCGGGAGACATAGCGCGCGGCGTATTCCACGGCGTTGACGCCCTGATCAGGGGTAGAGCCGTGGCCTTCCAGGCCCTGAAAGCGGGTGCTGTATTCATAACAGCCTTTGTGGCCTTCGATGATGCGCATGGAGGTCGGCTCGCCAATGATGGCCAGCCGCGGTTTGATGTTGCGCTCTTTGAGGGCCTCAACCAGATGGCCTGCACCAATACAGCCGGTTTCCTCGTCATAGGTGAAGGCAAAATGCACCGGCGTGTTGGTGGCCCGCTGGGCAAAGTGGGGTGCCATGGCGACGGTGGCGGCGATGAAACCTTTCATGTCGCAGGCGCCGCGCCCGTAAAGACGCCCATCGCGTTCTTCCATGGCAAACGGATCGGAGGTCCAGTCCTGATCAGTGACCGGCACCACGTCGCTGTGACCAGAGAGCACAATGCCGCCGTCGACCTCGGGACCGAGGGTGGCAAAGAGATTGGCCTTTTTGCCGGTCTCGTCGTGGAAGATCTCCACCTTGGCGCCGCAGTCTTTGAGACGTGCGGCGAGGGAGGCGATCATGTCGAGGTTGCTGTCGACCGAGACCGTCGGGAAGGCGATCAGCTCGGAGAGGATCTGTTTGGTGGTCTCCAGCATGGGTCAGCCTTTGACGATGAGCTTGCGCTCCAGATCACAGAGCGGCTCTGCGGCGCCATTTTCACGGATCAGGATGGTTTCGGTGGTCTCCAGCCCCCAGCTGTCCATCCAGAGGGCGGGCATGAAGTGGAAGACCATGCCGGGTTGTAGCACGGTTTCATCCTCAGTGCGGATTGAGGCGGTGCGCTCGCCCCAATCGGGTGGGTAGCTGAGGCCGATGGGGTAGCCCATGCGGCCGGAGCGTTCGATGCCGTGCTTTGCCAGCACATCCATAAAGGCATTGGCGATGTCGCTGGTGCGGTTGCCCGCTCGGGCCGCTTCCAAACCGGCAGCGATGCCTTCAAGCTGGGCTTCCTCCGCGCGCAGCATGTCATCGGACGGTGTGCCGAGGAAAACGGTGCGGCTGATCGGGGCGTGGTAACGGCGGTAGCAGCCGGAAAGCTCAAAGAAGGTGGCTTCGCCTGCGCGCATCGGGGTGCCATCCCAAGTAAGGTGGGCGGCGGTGGCGTCTAGGCCGGAGGGCGTGAGCGGCACGATGGCGGGGTAGTCGCCCCAATCGTCGCCGATGCCTTCGATGCCGGCTTTCATGATGTCGGCCACCACATCGTTTTTGCGCACGCCGGGGGCGGCGCGGTCGATAGCGGTCAACATGACCTTTTCGGTGATGCGGGCAGCCTTGCGGATGAAGTCCACCTCGACATCGGATTTCACCAGACGCTGCCAGTTCACCAGTGCGGTGGCGTCCACCAGCGTGGCCTCGGGCAGTTCTTCGGTGAGGACGGCATGGGCTTTGGCGGAGTAGTAGTAGTTCTCCATTTCCACACCAATCCGCGCGGCCGTGAAGCCGCGCGTTTTGAGCTGTTCTGCGAGGTCTTGCATCGGATGCACGACCGTGGATTGCACAAAATGATCGCCGTAGCCGAGGATATTGGCATGATCCATCCAGCAGGTGCGGCGACCGCCCATCATGTCCATGTAGCGGCCCCACCAGATGGGTTCGCCTTCCATGGTCACAATCACACCTTGGTGGACGTAAAACGACCAGCCATCATATCCGGTCAACCATGCCTGGTTGGACGGGTCGGTCACAAACAGCGCGTCCAGACCTGCGTCTGCCATGGCGGCGCGGGTTTTGCAGAGGCGGCGTTCATATTCAGCGGTGCTGAAAGGGGCTTTGGATTGAGTCATCTTGTGCTCCTTTGGGGGTCTTACGGCAGGACGGATGCGACGGCGCGCACGGTGGCGGCAACAACATGGTCAACTTCGTCGCGGGTCAGGCAGAACGGTGGGGCAAAGCCCAGAATGTCACCCTGTGGCATGGCGCGGGCAATCACATTGTCCTGCTCCAGAAGCTTGGCGGCGATCTGAGGGCCAATCTTGTCGGCTGCGTCAAAGAAGGTGCGGCTGTCTTTGTCAGCGACAAACTCGACAGCACACATCATGCCTTCGCCACGGACGTCGCCTACGTTGGCGTGCGCGCCGAGGGCTTCAGACATGGTTTTGTTGAGGTAAGCGCCCACAGTACCAGCATTTACTACGAGGTTGAGTTCGTCGATCAGCTTGAGGTTGGTCACACCTGCGGCGGCGCCAATCGGGTGCGCGGAGTAGGTCCAGCCATGGCCGATGGGGCCGTTTTCGTCGGTGCCTTTTTCCAGCACGGACCACATTTTGTCGGAGACAATTGAGCCAGACAGCGGCGCGTAGGCGGAGGTCAGACCTTTGGCGATAGTGATCAGGTCCGGTTTCAGACCGTAGTGGTCAGAACCAAACATTGAACCAAGGCGGCCAAAGCCGGTGACAACTTCATCCGCGACCAGCAGGATGTCGTGCTTGTCCAGAACGGCTTGGATCGCAGGCCAGTAGCCCGCAGGTGGCGGCACAATGCCACCGGTGCCAAGAACCGGCTCGCCAATGAAAGCGGCAATGGTGTCGGCCCCTTCGCGGGCAATGGTTTCTTCCAGCGCGGCAACGCAATGAGCGACAAACTGGGCCTCAGATTGGCTCTGATCCTCGCGGCGGAAGTAGTAGGGCGCCTCCGTGTGCACCACCTGCGCCAGCGGCAGATCAAATTTTTTGTGGAACAGTTCAAGGCCGGTCAGAGAGCCGGTCATCAGGCCGGAGCCGTGGTATCCGCGCCAGCGGGAGATGATCTTTTTCTTCTCGGGGCGGCCGAGGATGTTGTTGTAGTACCAGATCAGTTTGATGTTGGTTTCATTGGCGTCCGAGCCGGAGAGGCCGAAGTAGACCTTGGACATGTGGTCGGGGGCGCGGTCGAGCACCATTTTGGCCAATGTGATGGAGGCTTCGGTGCCGTGCCCCACGTAGGAGTGGTAGTAGGCCAGCTCTTTGGCTTGGTCCGAAATCGCATCGGCAATGTCGCTGCGGCCGTAGCCGACGTTGACGCAGTAGAGGCCCGCAAAGGCATCGAGCAGGCGGTTGCCGTCGCGGTCCTCGATGTGGCAGCCGGTGCCGCCGGTGATCACGCGGTGAGGCACATTGCCCCGCGCAAATTCCGCCAAGTGGGTGGAGGGGTGGAAGAAGTTTTCACGATCCCATTGTTCAAGTTTGTCGTTGTGCAGCATGGCAAAACCCTCTTGCTTGTGGCGGCGCGCCGCCTAAAAGTTACATGAAGGGAGCCAAGTGCACGCGAAAGACCGGCTTAGATCTCTGATGAGCGAAGTGGCTCCGCTCACCCTGACAGCAGCGCGCAATGCCTTTATTGCCGGGGTTCGTACCCTGCTTTGAGCATATTTGATTGGCTTAAAGCAATATGGATGTTGCCCGTAAGGAGTAAAAGCCACGGTGGCTTTGATTAAATGCGGACCGATTGGTGCCGAAATGTCCAGTTGTATTGGGTTAAGAAGCTCTTAATTTTACAAGCAATTTTATTGGTTTGGTTGTTTTGTCGTTAAAAAGATGGCAAGGTTTTTGCACCTCGCGCACGGCGGCTTTTGGGGGCGGCTCCGTTCACTCGGGTAAGTGCAAGAAGGAGACATCGCTATGGTAGAAGCGGTTGGCATATTAGGAGAGACCACGGGGTGGTCTGGATTGAGCGCAACGCAGAACGCGATGTTGCATGCGGCATTGGCGAAATACGCCGGGCAGCCGGTGCAGGCGCCTAAAGAGGCTTCGAAGTCAGAAAAAGTGGAGCCGGTACAGGAATCCTCTCGCAGTCAGCTGCAGGGCTATGAGCCGCAGAGACAGAAGGCGATGGATGGCGCAGTTATGAGTGCGATCCGTTCGGCGGTGGCCTCTTATCAGGCGTCTGGCGGAGACAACTTTGCGCAGGTGCTGCGTAGCAAGTTGGATGCGGCAGGCATTGATAGCTCCAAATCTGTGGTGGATTACTACGCCTAAGAGCCACGGCAGGCAGGCTTGCCTACGAGGGCTGTCGCACTGTTGGTGGCGCCATGTGCGCGTCAACACGTGGGTGTTGACTTTGTTATTGTTGCGCGCGCTGTTGCTGCGCTTTGGCGAGATGCGGTTGGGTGAAGTGTGCCCGGCAGGTGGGTTTCCACCCTGTCGGGTTTTGTGCTGTCTAGGGGCGGACAAATTGTCCATATGACGCCTGTTTGCAACAGGCGGTGGGGTTTTGTTGGGGCAATTCCCCGCGTCTGAAGCTTCCCATCTTTCCAAGCCTTTGGTGCCCCGCTAAACAGCAGGCAACGAGGGAGTAACGTGATGTCACGAATTGAGCCGCAGCCCGGTGTCATGGATATTGAGTTGTATGTGGGCGGCAGTGCGACTGTGGACGGCGTCAAAGACGTTGTGAAACTGTCGTCAAATGAAAACCCGATGGGATGCAGCGAAGTCGTGACCGACATGCATGCCAAGACAGGGCTGAACCTGCATCGCTACCCGAGCACAGATCATGCGGAGCTGCGCGCGGCGATTGCTGAGGTGCATGGTTTGGATGCCAACCGCATCATTTGCGGCGTGGGCAGTGACGAGGTGTTGCAATTCATTACGCAGGCCTATGCCGGTGTGGGCGACGAGATCGTGTATCCGGAACACGGCTTTTCCATGTACCCGATCTTGGCCAAAATGGTTGGCGCGACGCCGGTTGTGGCCAAAGAGCGCGAGCGGGTTGTGGATGTGGATGCCATGTTGGCGGCCTGCACCAAAAAAACCAAAATCGTGTTTCTGGCGAACCCCGCCAATCCGACCGGGACAATGATTGGCGGCAATGATTTGGCGCGTTTGGCCGATGGTCTGCCTGAAGGCTGTATTTTGGTGCATGATGGCGCCTACACAGAATACGTGCAGGGGTTTGATGGTGGCGCGAGCCTTGTGGAAGCACGTGAGAACGTGGTGATGACCCGGACGTTCTCCAAGATTTACGGTCTGGGCGGGTTGCGCGTGGGCTGGGGCTATGCACCTCAGGCGATCATCGATGTGCTCAACCGCGTGCGCCAGCCATTTAACCTGAATGACATTCAGATGAAGCTGGCAGCGGCAGCGGTGCGCGATCAGGAGTGGGTGGCAAAGTGTCGTGCGGACAACACGCGTTTGCGGGCTTGGCTGGCAGAAGCCCTCATGGAACATGGCGTGCCGTCTGACACCTCCTGCACCAACTTTATTCTGGCGCGGTTTGCCGATCAGGCCGAAGCGGAAGCCTGTGATGAGTATCTGAAATCCCAAGGCTTGATTGTGCGGCGTGTCGCGGGCTATGGCCTGCCAAATTGTCTGCGTATCACCGTGGGGGATGAGCCAAGCTGTCGTCGGGTGGCGCATGCCATTGGCCAGTTCAAGGACGGCGCACGATGACCTCACCAGTCTACAACCGCGTGGCCTTGATTGGGTTGGGGCTGATTGCCTCGTCGATGTTTTGGGCGATGAAGCGCGGTGGTTTGGCTGGAGACGTGACTGGCTTTGCCAGATCTGAGGCCACGCGGGACACGGCACGGCGGATTGGGCTGTGTGATCGGGTCTGTGACAGCGTGGCGGACGCCGTGGCGGATGCGGATTTGGTTGTCCTTTGCGTGCCAGTGGGCGCGATGGGCGCGGTCGCACAAGAGATTGCGCCGCATCTCAAAGCGGGCGCGACCGTGACTGATGTGGGGTCTGTGAAACGCGATGTGATCGATGCAGTTGGTCCGCATTTGCCAGAAGGCGTACATTTCGTCCCTGCCCACCCTTTGGCAGGGACAGAGCATTCTGGACCGGAAAGTGGGTTTGCAGAGCTGTTTGACAACCGTTGGTGCCTGTTGGTGCCGGTAGAAGGCAGCGATGTGGATGCTGTGGCGCAGCTGCGCGCACTCTGGGAAGGCATGGGCGCCAATGTGGATGAGATGGATGCGGATCACCACGATTTGGTGCTGGCCGTGACCAGCCATACGCCGCACCTGATTGCTTACACGATGGTGGGTGTTGCCGACGATTTGCGTCGTGTGACCGACAGCGAAGTGATTAAATACTCGGCGGCGGGTTTTCGGGACTTCACCCGTATTGCGGCGTCTGATCCAACCATGTGGCGCGACGTGTTTTTGACTAACAAAGACGCGACGCTGGAGATTTTGGGCCGCTTCACCGAGGAGTTGTTTGCTTTGCAACGGGCGATCCGCACCGGGGACGGTGAGCATCTGCATCAGTATTTTACCCGCACGCGAGAAATTCGCCGTGGGATTATCGAGGCGGGGCAGGATACCGCTGCGCCAAACTTTGGCCGGGAGGCGCCTAAGGCGTGACGCGGGTGTGGACATACGTGACGCTGATTGCGGCTTGTGTGGCGGGCACCCTTGCGCAAGCTCAGGCGCCTGAAAGCAGTTTGCGTCCGGTATTGCGGCCCGTCTATCCTGTGGCGTTGCCAAGCCTTGCCCCGGAGCGTTCCCTACGGCCAGTCTTGCGCCCTGGGTCTGCGGCGGCCAGTGTGACACGTGTGGCGGCGGCTGTGCCTGCGACGGCTGCGACCATCGAGGCGGCGGAGCCAAAGCCTGCGCGTTTGACGCGAGCGGAGCGCAAAGCGCACAAGGCGGCTGGCATTGGCAAGGTGTGTCGCAACAAGCGTTTGATTGGCAAGGAAGTGCCGCCGGTGCCGGGTAAACTGCGGGGCTGCGGCATCAAGAAAGGCGCTATCAAGCTGTATGAAGTGGATGGCGTGAAGCTGTCGACCCCGGCTGTGATGACCTGTGACACGGCGAAGGCTTTGGAGAAATGGGTCGACAAAGGGCTCAAGAAGTCTGTCCGTAGCTTTGGTGGCGGTGCAAAAGAGATCAAAGTTGCCGCCGGATATTCCTGTCGGACGCGCAACAACCGCCCCGGTGCCAAGATCAGCGAGCATGGTAAGGGCAAGGCGATTGATATTTCAGCCATTACCCTTAAAAACGGCGATAGCCTATCTGTCTTGAAAGACTGGAACAATGGCAAGAAGGGCCGCATGCTGAAGAAGATGCACAAGCAGGCCTGTGGGCCGTTTGGCACGGTGCTTGGTCCCAACGCAGACCGCTACCACAAAGACCATTTTCACTTTGACATCGCGAAGCATCGCGGCGGGCCGTACTGTCGGTAAAACCCTCGCTTAGCGGAGGAAAATGCGCGGGGCTGGGCCGATGGGCAGTGGGCCAAGTTTGGTGGCGCCGTTTGCAAAGGTCAGCGGAATATCGAGTTCGTTGGCGTTGCCGGACAGTTGGGCGATGAAGCCAAGGGCCTGTTCGACGGTATCGATTACAGACACCGGAATTTGGCCGGACAGGCGGGCCACGTCGAGGATGTCCCGCCAGTTGACTGCGCGGATGGTGACTTCGCCAGAGGGGTAGCCAGACGTGTCGATTGTGACTTTGCCTGCGGCGTGCAGCTGTAGATCACCCCAGATGATTTCAGCCAGTGTCAGATCAAGCGCTGTGGGTTGTGGACGGGATTGTTCGATGGCGGAGCGATCCCACGGTCGGTCAAAACTGGCGGTAAGATCGGCGCGGAAGCTGGTGAAGCTGCGTGGCAAGTCGATGTTGTTGGGTAAGGTGTAGCCCGCAGGCGGCGTCAGCTCGTCGGCTTTAAGGGCAAGGCGATAGGTGTTGGCGTCATTTTCATCGCGATGCATGGCGAGGTTCAGAGCGCTTGCGGTCATCTGCCAGTCTGCGCTTGAGGTTATGCCGAGGCTTTCGATGGCGACATTGGTGCGGTTGAGCGTAAGATCCGTTCCGGGATCAAGCACCAGGGACGCGCGCATGTCGCCGGAGCTTACTGTGAGTTTTTCGCTGGGAATAGCGAGGGTTTGGCTGTGCGGCCAAACAGCAATGACATGGTGTGGGCGGTATGTGAGCGCGTGCATGTTGAAAAACGGCGCGCTCCAGGCCACGCCGGTTTGCGGGTCAGCCAGTGTGAGGTTTTCAAAGGTACTGTCCAAGCGGCTCGGGAAACCAGATACGGAAAGGTCATCATACTCTGCCACCCAGCCCTCGGCGCGGCGGTCCTCGAACCATGCGGGTACTGCCGAAGAGAGCGTCATATAGCCAAACAGCCAGAAGCCGGACCAGCCGAGCGCGGCCAGAACGATCAGTCGAAACAGCAATTTCATCATGGCTTGGGCCTTTCTCACAGAGTCGGTTTGGTGTTTAACGGCGCAAAGCCAGCAGGACCAGAGGCAGACTATGTGGGTATTTGGATACGGATCGCTTTTGTGGAACCCCGGATTTGAGGTGGCGGAGCAGGCGGTGGCGCGGCTGGACGGCTGGCATCGAAGTTTTTGTATGCGCTCGATCCATCATCGGGGCACCGAGGAAGCGCCGGGATTGGTACTGGCCTTGGATGCGGAGGTAGGTGCGCATTGCCAGGGGCTGGCGCTGAAGGTCGCCGACGGCCATGAAGCCCGCACGTTGGAGTATCTTCGGGAACGCGAGTTGGTGAGCTCCGCCTATCTGGAAGAGACTCTGCCACTAACACTCCATGATGGGCGTGCCGTTGAGGCGGTGACCTATGTGATTGATCCCGACCACGTGCAGTATTGTCACCTGTCATTGGACGAGCAGGCGCGGATTATTGCCACGGCAGTGGGTGGGCGTGGACCTAACACAGAGTATCTGCATAACACCGCAAACCATCTTTTTGAGCTGGGCATTGAGGATGCGGATCTGAAGTGGCTGTCCCAAGAAGTGCGCAGATTGACTGCTGCGTGACGACTATCTTGTCCCGCGAGGTGAAATTCCTTGGCAGCGCAGGGACATGGCAGTAGGGTGAGCCTGAAAAACAAAGCGTCAGGACCCATCTAAATGGATCAGCCGGACCGTACAGTCGAGCCGAGATTTACGAAACCTTGGAAACAGGTGGGCCTGATGCTAGCAGTGTTGGGCGCTTCACTGTTCGCAGGGTTTATAGCACTTGAGAACGTGTACTCTGTCTTTGAGGCCAACCCGGCGTTAAACCTCTTTATTCTGTTTGTATTCGTTATTGGCGTCGCCGCCACTTTTGCTCAGGTACTTTCATTGTTTCGATCTGTGCGCTGGATCGAAGAATTCTCCGGCGGATTAGGCGGGCACAACGCGGCCAATCCACCTAAAATGCTTGTTCCTCTAGCCAGCCTGTTGCGCGAGCGCGGCGCGAACTCGCAAATTTCATCGTCTTCTAGTCGGTCAATCTTGGATTCTGTTGCCACTCGAATTGACGAAGGGCGAGAAATAACGCGCTACATTGTCAGCCTGCTGATTTTTCTGGGCCTGCTGGGGACGTTTTACGGTTTGGCGACGACAGTTCCGGCGGTGGTGGACACCATTCAGAGCCTGAACCTCGCGGATGGCGCCGCACCTGCGGATGCGGTTGGCAAGATGATGGAAGGCCTCAAGAGTCAATTGGGCGGCATGGGCGTTGCTTTCGCTTCGTCTTTGCTTGGATTGGCCGGATCGCTTGTGGTTGGGCTTTTGGAACTGCTTGCTAGTCAGGAGCAAAACCGGTTTTACGGTCAGCTTGAAGAATGGCTGAGCTCGATCACGCGGGTGGGGTTCTCCACCGGCGAGGGCGAGGGTGGCGACATGTCTGTTCTGGGCGCGGCGTTTGAGCATATGTCCGGACAGTTGGAGCAGCTGCGTCAAACCATGGCGGCCAATGGTGCTGGGCAAGGTGGCGGTGATACGGCGGCTTTGTCTGAAGCGATGCATCGTATGGCGGATCGCTTGGATGCGCAGGATACGGCGACGCAAGCGTTGTTGCGGATTGCGGAAGGGCAAGAGCGTTTGATTGCGCAGCTGTCTGATGGCGGCGGATTGGACGGCGGCATGGATGCGGAAAGCCGGATGCGGTTGCGCTCCATTGACGTGCAAATGCTGCGCATTCTGGAAGAGATTTCTGCAGGCCGACAGGAAAGCATGACCGAGTTGCGCACGGAACTGACCGGCATTGCGCGGGCGCTGCGCCGCATCGGAAAGGCAGCAGAAGCAGAGGCATCGGGTCCTGCAACAAAGGTGCAGTTGAAGCGCCCCCCTGCGCCCAAGGGCGGCAAGGAGGGCTAAGCCATGGCCCTCTCCCGACGCACCGGACAACGTTTTCAAGCCAGCATCTGGCCCGGCTTTGTGGACGCCATGACCGGGCTTTTGCTGGTTCTGATGTTTGTGCTGACGATCTTTATGATCGTGCAGTTTGTGTTGTCGGAGACCATCACCGAAAAAGACACGGAGCTGAACGCGCTGCAATCCGAGGTGGCGGCTTTGGCAGATGCCTTGGGGTTGGAACGCACACGCGCGCAGGCGCTGGAAACCGAGATTGGCGGGCTGGCAGCTACCCTAGGGGATCGCGACACGCAGCTGCGCGAGCAGGATGCGCTTATTTCCGCGCTGACGGCGACACGGGATGCACAGGCAGCGGCATTGGAGGCGGCGCAGGCGCAGATCACCAGTTTTGAGGCGCAGGTCGCGACTTTGCTAGCGCAGCGGGATGACGCGCGGGCGGATATTGCCGCATTGGAAGGCGAGCGTGACACGCTGATCGACGAGCGTGAAGCGTTGAATCTGGCATTGGCGCAGGCGCGCAGTGAAATCGATGCGGGCGCAGAAGCGGCGCGTTTGGCAGCGGCGGAAGCTGAGGCGATGCAGGCGCTGATCGATAGTTTGAGAACAGACGTCGCAGAAGGGCAGCTGCGGATTGATGCGCTCGCGGCCGAGGCCGATCAGTTGGAGAGCGCGTTGACCGCGGAAGAGCAGCGGCGTTTGATAGAAGCGGCGGCGGCCGAAGAGTTGCGCAAGCGGCTTGAGAATGCGGATGCGGAGCTGACGGCGATGACGTTGGCGCTTGAGGCGCAGCGTAAAGAGGCCGAGGACACGCTGACATTGTTGGCGGCGGCAGAAGCGGCGCGGGATGATCTCGACCTGAAGCTGGCGGCGGCGCTGGTTGAAGGACAGAACGTAGATGCGGATTTGGCCGATACAGTGCTGAAATTGGCGACGGTTGAGACGGAACTCGAAACGCGTGAAGGTGAGCTGGCCTCCGTGAAGGCGGAGCTGGCAGCGGCGTTACTGGGGTTGGAAGAGAACCGGCGTACGGTGAGCGAGTTACAGAGTCAGTTGGTGGCTGAAGTGGCCGCGCGGGCGACGGCTGAGGCGCAGGTCGGGGAACGCACAACCGACTTGGAAGACCTTGAAGCGCAGCTGGCAGAAGCATTGGCCGCGAAACTCGCGGCGGAAACCGAAGGGGCGGAAGCTGCAGCCATGGCCGACGGGCTGGCGTTACAGGTGGCGGATCTGGAAGAGCAACTGGCAGCGGCTGTCGCGGCGCAGGTGGAGGCCACGGAAGGGGGGGCTTCCTTGCGGGAACGTTTGGCGACCGCTTTGGCAGCGAAACTGGCAGCAGAACAAAAGCTGCGTGATGTCCTGAACGTTGAAGAAGAATTGGCGAGGGCACTGGCGGCGCAGAAAGCGGCTGAAAATGCAGAGGCTGCAGCGCTGACTGAGGCGGAACGGCGGGATGCGTTGTTGGCGGAAGCCAATAAGGCGCTGTCAGAAGAAGAGGCCAAATCGGCGAAGAGTCTGCGCCAGATTGCGGCATTGAACCAACAGATTGGCGCGTTGCGCACGCAATTGGGGCAGCTGCAGACCATTCTGGACGAGTATGCAGAGAAAGATGCGGCGGCGCAGGTGCAGCTTGAGGCGTTGGGCTCCGATCTGAACGCGGCCCTAGCCCGGGCGGCGGCAGAAGAGCGAAAGCGGCGCCTGTTGGAAGAGGCAGAACGCATCCGGCTGGAACAGGAGAAGATTGCGCTGGAGAACCAAACCAAAGACCTGGAGCAGTATCGTTCCGAGTTCTTTGGACAGCTGCGCAGTTTGCTCGGCGCGCAGGAAGGGGTGCGTATTGTGGGCGACCGCTTTGTGTTCTCTTCTGAAGTGCTGTTCCCGCCTGGCGGGGCGGACCTGTCCTTTGAGGGGCAGGCCGAGGTCGCCAAAGTGGCGGGTATTCTGCAAGGTGTGATTGATGATATCCCGAGCAACATTGATTGGATTTTGCGCGTGGATGGTCACACCGACGATGTGCCGATCACTGGCGGCGTGTTTGCAGATAACTGGGAGCTGAGCCAAGCGCGGGCGCTGTCTGTTGTACGCTATATGATCGACGTGCTGGGCCTGCCGCCAGAACGGTTGTCCGCAAACGGGTTTGGTCAATACCAGCCGGTTGACCCGGCAGACACAGTTGAAGCGCGGGCGCGCAATCGCCGGATCGAACTGAAATTTACCGAGAAATAGGTGCGCTATTCGACCGTGAGAGTAATGCTCCGCTGGTCGAGTTGTGCGCCACCCCGAGTGATGGTGACCTCGCCCTTGTAGAGGCCTTTAGGCCAGCCGCCCATTGGAGTGCGCTTGCCACCCGCGCGGAAGTACTGCGCCTGCGTTTTTTCCAGTACAACGGTCTGATCAAAGACAGTGCCTTGCGGACCGGTGATGGTCAGGGTCATTTCGTCTTCGGGCAGGCTGCCGAAAGCGTAGCCGAAGAGAACCAGTGCTTTGGCTTGTGACGGCATGCGGTCGCGCCCCGCCATACCTGATTTCACCGACCGGTATTTCGGCACGCCTACCTCAAAGCCCACGCGGATCAGGCCGCCGCCGACATAGGAGATGTCCCCTGCCCAGAGTGTGTCATAACTTTCGCCGCAGACCCCCAAACGGTCTGGTGCAAAAGGATCCACAACGCGGTTTCCTTCGAGGATTGAGATATGCAGGTGGGGAAATTGTGTGCGACCGGAGAGCCCGATCTGACCAAGCATTTGACCGCGGGAGATTTGGTCCCCTTGGGATACGGACACAGAGCCTTGTTTCATGTGGCAGTATTGGCTGACCCAACCGTCGCCATGATCGATGGAGACGCCATTGCCGCAGTCCTTGCCGTTGAGTTTGGGGATGTCTTCGGTGGCGATGACCTTGTCGATCATGCCGTCACGGGTGCCCAAAACCACACCATCGGCTGCGGCCAAAACATTCACGCCAGCGTCCATGGCATCGGTGGAGGGCAGGGCAAAGTCGGTGCCTTTGTGGCCATCATAAGAGAGCGATCCACAGGTGTGGTCGAAATAACCGTCACCCTCGTTTTGGTCGACATAGTTCTGAATGAAGCAGGTTTCGCCCAACTCGCAGTCCACAGGCAGCGAAAACGTTGGCGCGCCCGCAGCGGGGAAAGCTGCGAGCGCGCCGATCAGTGCAAGACTGTTTCTGAGCATCAGTCCGCCGTCAGCAGCGGTGGCTTGTCGCCGGTGATACGCGGGTTGTCCGGACCAGCCAAATCCAGCTCCAGATTGCCGTTTTTGACCTTCACTTTGACCACGCCACCTTTGGCGAGCTTGCCAAACAGCAGCTCTTCGGCCAGTGGCTTTTTGATGTGCTCCTGGATCACGCGGCCAAGCGGGCGGGCGCCCATCTTGTCATCGTAGCCTTTGTCCGCCAGCCATTGAGCCGCTTTCGGGGTCAGTTCGATGGTCACGTTGCGATCCATCAGCTGCGCTTCAAGCTGCAGTACAAACTTCTCCACCACGCGCAGGATGACCTCTTTTGGCAGTGGTGCGAAGGAGATCACCGCGTCCAGACGGTTGCGGAATTCTGGCGTGAAGGTGCGCTCAATCGCGGCGGTGTCTTCACCCTCGCGACGGTCGCGGCCAAAGCCGATGGCGGCTTTCGCCTGCTCAGAGGCTCCCGCGTTGGAGGTCATGATCAGAACCACGTTTCGGAAGCTCACGGTGCGGCCGTTGTGATCGGTCAGTTCCCCGTTGTCCATCACCTGCAACAGGATGTTGTAGACGTCGGGGTGGGCTTTTTCGATCTCATCTAACAGCAACACACAGTGCGGGTGCTGATCCACGCCGTCGGTCAGCAGGCCGCCTTGGTCAAAACCGACATAGCCGGGAGGCGCGCCAATAAGGCGGGAGACCGCGTGCTTCTCCATGTACTCAGACATGTCAAAGCGCAGCAATTCCACACCCAGCGTGTCCGCCAGCTGTTTCGCCACTTCGGTTTTACCCACACCGGTTGGACCGGCGAAGAGATAGTTGCCGATGGGCTTTTCAGGCTCACGCAGACCGGCACGGGCCAGTTTGATGGCGGAGCTGAGCGACTCGATGGCGTTGTCCTGACCAAACACCACGCGCTTGAGGGACTTTTCCAAATCCTTGAGCACTTCGGCGTCGTCTTTGGAGACGCTTTTGGGTGGGATGCGCGCGATCTTGGCCACAACAGCCTCGATCTCTTTTACACCGATGGTCTTGCGGCGCTTGGAGGCGGCCACAAGGTGCTGCGCGGCACCTGCTTCGTCGATCACGTCGATGGCTTTGTCCGGCAGCTTGCGGTCATTGATGTAGCGTGCGGAAAGCTCCACGGCGGTTTTGATCGCATCGGCAGTGTATTTTACACTGTGATGCTCTTCGAAGTATTCTTTCAGACCTTTGAGGATCTTGATGCTGTCTGGCACGGTTGGTTCGTTCACGTCGATTTTCTGGAAGCGACGGGACAGGGCGCGGTCTTTCTCGAAGTGCTGGCGGAACTCTTTGTAGGTGGTGGAGCCCATGGTGCGCAGCTTGCCGCCCTGCAGCGCAGGTTTCAGCAAGTTGGACGCGTCCATTGCGCCGCCAGAAGTGGCGCCAGCACCAATCACCGTGTGGATTTCATCGATGAACAGCACGGCATCCGGGTGATCTTCCAGCTCGGTCACCACAGCCTTGAGGCGCTCCTCAAAGTCGCCGCGATAGCGGGTGCCCGCGAGCAGCGCGCCCATGTCGAGGGAATAAATGGTTGTCTGGCTTAGAACCTCAGGGATTTCCCCCTGCACAATCTTGCGGGCCAGACCTTCGGCGATGGCGGTTTTGCCCACGCCCGGATCGCCCACGAGAAGCGGGTTGTTTTTGCGGCGGCGGCAGAGAACTTGGATACAACGCTCGACTTCGTGATCGCGGCCGATCAGTGGATCCACGTCGCCTTTGTTGGCTTTCACGTTCAGATCAACGCAGTATTTTGCCAGCGCGCTTTCTTTGCCTTCGCCACCTTCGGCGGTGCCTTCGATGCGCTGTTCCTGATCGTCATCTGCGCCGCTTACAGGGCGGGCCTCGCCAAAGGCGGGGTCTTTGGCAACGCCGTGCGCGATGAAGTTCACCGCGTCATAGCGTGTCATGTCCTGCTCTTGCAGGAAGTAGGCGGCATTGGATTCCCGTTCGGCAAAAATTGCCACCAACACGTTGGCACCGGTCACTTCGGTGCGGCCAGAGCTTTGCACGTGGATCGCTGCACGTTGGATCACGCGTTGGAACGCGGCCGTTGGCACGGCCTCGGAGCCTTCGATGTCAGTGACCAGATTGGACAGGTCATCGTCAATGAAGCCTTCAAGGTCTTTGCGCAGCTCGTCGATGTTCACGCCGCAAGCCTGCATCACGCGTAGGGCATCGGGCTCTTCCAGCAGCGACAGGAGCAAGTGCTCCAGCGTGGCAAACTCGTGCTTGCGCTGGTTGGCCTGCGCGAGCGCGGCGTGGATGGCTTGTTCTAGTGAGTTCGAAAATGACGGCACGGTGTGACTGCTCCCTCCGGGTTTCGATGAAGGCGGTTGGCCCTGCCTTCACCATAGGGTCGTATGGTTAAAGTTTGGTCGATTGGCGGCGGTCTTCAAGGACTTTCTGCAAAATTTGATACAGATTTCGCTCTATTCAGCCTCTGGTTGGGTCACTCTCTCGTGAGCCGCCGCCCCATTGGGCAAGTATGTAAGGGGTTTACGCCGTCCTGCCAGTGCCGGATCAAAAGTTGTCTTTGCGTTTGCGGACCTCGGTGAAGACGTCCACGGGCGCGGCGCCTTCCATGCCAAGCGCCTTCTGTAGAGCGGGATCATTGCTGCGCAGGAAGGGGTTCGTTTGTTTCTCCAAGCCCAGATTTGACGGCACGGTGGCGGTATCTTTGGCGCGCATGGCGTTGGTGTCGGCGATGCGTTGGGCCACGGCGGCGTTGTCCTCGCCTAGGGAGTCGGCGAAAGCGCAGTTTGAGGCGGTGTATTCGTGGCCGGAGCAAACGGAGGTGTCATCGGGCAGGGCGGCGAGTTTGCTGAGGCTGTCAAACATCTGCGCTGGAGAACCTTCGAACAGGCGGCCACAGCCCATGGCCATCAGGCTGTCACCGGTGAAGACGGCGGCCGTGTTGGGGAAGTGAAACGCGATGTGGCCGACGGTATGGCCGGAAACGTCAAGGACCGAGACAGTTTCTCCTGCAAAGTCGAAGGTCTCTCCCTCAGAGACGGCCAGGTCTAGGGCGGGCAGGCGGTGCGCATCTGCTTTCGCGCCAATCACTTTGGCGGGGTGGGTGGCGAGAATGTCGGGCAGGCCATCGACATGGTCCCAATGGTGGTGGGTCAACAATACGTGGCTGAGTGTCCAGCCACGGGATTTGAGCTCGTTCAGAATGGGGCCGGGCTCAGGGGCATCCACAAGGGCGGTTGCACCGGAGGCGGCATCATGGATGAGAAACGCGTAGTTGTCAGACAGACAGGGAATGGTGACAATCTGATGGGGCATGGAAATCCGCCTCTGCATTGTTATGTTAGCTCTAGATTTGCCGATTGGGGAGCCGGGTGCAATGCATCTTGATGTGCAGGATCTACGAAATTTCTACTACCGCAGCACTTTGGGGCGCGCGGCCCAAAAGGCTGTGCGTGACGAGATCCTGGAGCTCTGGCCTGTTGCCGAAGCCAAGGGGCAGACTGTGGCCGGGTTTGGCTTTGCAGTGCCGCTGTTGCGGCCTTATTTGCCGGAAGCACGGCGGGTGCTTGGCCTGATGCCTGCGCCGCAAGGGGTCATGCCTTGGCCGGCAGGGATGGCGAATGTCTCGGTGCTTTGCGAGGAAACGCTTTGGCCGCTGGAAACAGGGCACGTGGACCGATTGGTGCTGATGCATGGGCTGGAAACCAGCGAGCGTCCGGGGGATGTCTTGGCGGAGGCGCATCGGGTTTTGGGGCCGGGGGGACGGGCGATGTTTGTGGTGCCGCACCGTACCGGTATGTGGTCAAGCAGCGATAAAACGCCCTTTGGGTTTGGACGGCCCTATTCAGCAGGGCAATTGGAGACGCAGTTGCGCCAGCATGGCTTTATGCCGGAGCGCCACCGCGCAACGCTGTATCAGCCGCCCAGCCATAAGCGCTTCTGGCGCAAGACCGGAGCGATTTGGGAGAGCATTGGCAAAACCGTGTCGCCGGTGATGGCGGGCGGGGTGCTGATTGTGGAAGCCAGCAAGCGCGTACATGCGCCCAGCGGGCCGGGCGTATCGGCGCGGGTCAAAAAGCCATTGAGTGTGTTGAACCCGACGCCGGAGGTGGCGCCGGCCTAGGGCGAAGCTTAGGCGGCGCGCAGGATTTCCAGACGCGGGTCTTCTTCCGCGATGCCCACACCCGTTGCAAAGTCCTCTTCCATGATTTTCAGGATGCAGACGTCACCCACAAAAATCTCCGAATAGGCCACTTCAAAGCCGTTGCTGTAGGTGTGGTTGATCACGTCCACCTCACCTTCAAGCCCTTCAGGGATGTTGATGGTCAAGTGATTGCCTGTGAGCTGTTTGAGTACGGCAGGGCCTTGATCCATAGCGTCTTCGTGCAGGTTCAACACCAACGTGTCGCTGCCTTCACCGCCTTCGACATAGTGGCCCATGCCAAAGGTGATGGTGTCGTCGCCATCGCCACCAATCAGAGCGGTGTCGTTGTTCTGTACCAGGTCGGCGGTCAGTATGTCGTCACCTTCGCCGCCGAAGAGTTGGATAACTCCGTCATTGGCCTCAGTGACTTCGATGCTGTCATTGCCTTCTCCGCCGTAGACCAAGTGGCTTCCGTCGGTGATTTCAGCATTGTCATCGCCATCTTTCAGGACAGTCGCGGAGTTTTCGCTCAGCGTCAGGTCGTCCGCAACGTCGCTGCCTTCCGTTGGTGTCAGGCCAAAGACACGATGGGCATCGGCATCGCCGGTGTCCGTTTCATTGTGCTGGCTGTCTGGATCAAACATGCTGGTCAGCTGCACATCACTGGTGTCAAATTCAGACAGGCCTTCCAGGCGTACAGTACGGGTTTCGACATTGTCGGGGTTCAGCGGGTTGGTCCAGCTGAAGTGGACGTCCACAAATTCCCCGCCCGGATCTTCGGTGGTTGAGACCTCCGGCAGTGGCAGTTCGTCGACATCGTCAAAGCTGGACTTTGCGCCAATATCGAGCATGAGCATGTCTTCGGCTGGGTCAAAGTCTGAGATGGTGGCGATGATCTGGTTGTCTTCTTCGGCGCCGTCTCGGATCGCTGTCGCGCCGTCGATGTCAAAGGCGTAAACGTCCGCACCTGCGCCGCCTGTGAGAACGTGGGCAACGGTTTCTTCTGGCAAACCTGAGAGCGGCTTCATGATGAACGTGTCGTTCCCATCTCCCCCTTCGGCCGTTGCTGCGCCGTCATCGGCGTCGTTGCTATGCTTCAGGAAAAAGGTGTCATCACCATCCCCGCCAAACCCGGAGGCCGCGTCGGAGATATACATATAGTCTTCTCCTTCGCCTCCAAATCCTTCGGCCTCACCGCCAAGTGTGAAAACGTCATCGCCTTCACCACCGAGGATCATCCCCTCTCCAAAGGACCTCAGCGTGTCATCGCCTGCGCCGCCGTCGATGTTCTCCTCGCCACGGGCATGGAGGATGTCGTCACCCTCGGTGCCGTGGAGATTTGATGGTGAGGTTTGATCCTCCGTTTCGGTCAGGACCTCCACCGATCCAGTGGCCGGAGCGGGGTCAAACCCATCCAGCAGGTCGGTTGAGACTTCTTCGGTGAGCGTTTCTTCGCGGTCACCCTCTGGGCCATCGCCTTGCGAGTCATCCGTTGACTCATCTGGGCCAACGTCTACCAATGCAGTGGCCGCGCCAAAGCCGAGTAATGACAGTAATAGTAAAGGTCCCATGATCGTTCCCACACTTAGAATCAGGTCTAAATCCCCAATTTGCAGTAGGGCGAGAGCGGGTTGAGAAAGTGTTGATATCGCCGTTAAGTGGCGTGGCAGAGTATCTGAATTGAAAATCAAAAGTTGAGAAAATTGTCTCTACGTCAGGTTTTTGTCAGGTTCATTTTATAGGTGGGATTCGACAAAAACGGATGTTTGCGAAACACTTTTTGCCCTAGAGTTAACAGGCAAAGGGTCGCACTCAGCGCAAAGCCTTGAAAAACAGGCTTTTCGCAACACACATGTTTACATCAAACAATGTTGCTAGCTGAGCAAGCCTCTGCTACACCCGCGACGGATTTTAACGCCTCGTTAGTCCCGAGGTAATGAAACGTCCTTGCGCGATGCATACAATTGTATGCCGAGTGCGAGGCCAGCAAGCGGAAGGGTGGACGTGTCCGAACCAGCTTCGATCTCCTCCGGCATTGCAGAACGCTATGCCGCCGCGGTCTTTGAGATCGCACAAGAGAACAATGCGCTGAGCGAATTGGAAACCAGCATCGATGGTCTGGGCGCGGCACTTGCCGACAGCGCCGAGCTTGTTGATCTGATCAATTCGCCGCTGATCAGCCGCGAAGAGCAAGGTGCTGCGATTTCCGCAGTGGCGAAGAAAATGGGTGTGCAGGACGTTCTCGTAAACGTGCTGGGCCTAATGGCTGAAAAACGCCGCCTGTTTGTTCTGCCACAGCTGATCGAGCAACTGCAGGCAATGATTGCCGAGAACAAAGGCGAAGTGACTGCTGATGTCACCACCGCCAAAGCTTTGACCAAAACCCAGAGCGAGAAGCTGGCGAAAACGCTGGCCGCACGTGTGGGTAAAGATGTCAAAATCAACGCGACCGTCGACGAGAGCCTCGTGGGCGGTCTTGTAGTTAAAGTGGGCTCGAAGATGATCGACACGTCGATCCGCTCCAAGCTTGCTTCCCTCCAGAATGCAATGAAAGAGGTCGGATAATGGGTATCCAAGCAGCCGAAATCTCTGCGATCCTTAAGGAGCAGATTAAAAACTTTGGCCAAGAGGCCGAAGTGGCCGAAGTCGGCCGTGTGCTTTCCGTCGGTGACGGTATTGCGCGCGTCTACGGTCTGGACAACGTTCAAGCCGGTGAGATGGTTGAATTCCCTGGTGGTATTCAAGGCATGGCGCTGAACCTTGAGAACGACAACGTTGGTGTCGTTATCTTCGGTTCTGACCGTGATATCAAAGAAGGCGACACTGTTAAGCGCACCAACTCCATCGTGGACGTGCCAATCGGTGAAGGCCTGCTGGGCCGCGTTGTTGATGGTCTGGGCAACCCGCTGGACGGCAAAGGTCCAATCAAAGCGGACAAGCGCGGCGTTGCAGACGTCAAAGCGCCTGGCATCATCCCACGTAAATCCGTACACGAGCCAATGGCGACCGGCCTGAAGTCCGTTGACGCAATGATCCCAATCGGCCGTGGCCAGCGTGAGCTGATCATTGGTGACCGTCAGACTGGTAAGTCTGCTGTGGCTCTGGACGCGATCCTGAACCAGAAGTCTTACAACGAAGCCGCTGGCGACGACGAAAGCAAGAAACTGTACTGTGTGTACGTTGCGGTTGGTCAGAAGCGTTCCACCGTTGCTCAGCTGGTGAAGAAGTTGGAAGAGTCCGGCGCAATGGAATACTCCATTGTTGTTGCTGCAACCGCTTCCGAGCCTGCGCCTCTGCAGTTCCTCGCGCCTTACGCCGCGACCGCGATGGCCGAGTACTTCCGCGACAACGGCAAGCACGCGCTGATCATCTATGATGACCTGTCCAAGCAAGCTGTTGCTTACCGTCAGATGTCCCTGCTGCTGCGCCGCCCACCAGGCCGTGAAGCGTACCCAGGTGACGTTTTCTACCTGCACTCCCGTTTGCTTGAGCGTTCCGCGAAGCTGAACGAGGACTTCGGTGCTGGCTCGCTGACCGCGCTGCCAATCATTGAAACCCAGGGTGGCGACGTTTCCGCGTTTATTCCAACCAACGTGATCTCCATCACCGACGGTCAGATCTTCCTGGAAACCGAACTGTTCTACCAAGGTATCCGTCCAGCTGTGAACACCGGTCTGTCGGTGTCCCGTGTGGGTTCCTCGGCGCAAACCAAAGCGATGTCTTCGGTTGCCGGTCCGGTTAAGCTGTCTCTGGCTCAGTACCGTGAAATGGCTGCGTTTGCGCAGTTTGGTTCCGACCTTGATGCCGCAACTCAGCAGCTGCTGAACCGTGGTGCACGTCTGACCGAGCTGATGAAACAGCCGCAGTACTCCCCACTGACCAACGCGGAAATCGTCTGCGTGATCTTCGCAGGTGTGAACGGCTACCTCGACAAAATCGAGCTGAGCGACGTTGCACGCTTCGAAGAAGGTCTGTTGAACTTCCTGCGCAGCCAGAAGGCCGACCTGTTGGCTTGGATCACCGACGAAGATCCTAAGATCAAAGGTGACGCCGCAGACAAAGTGAAAGCCGCGCTGGACGAATTCGCAGCTGACTTTTCATAAGGGGTTCGGACAATGCCTAGTCTGAAGGACCTAAAAAACCGGATCGAGAGTGTGAAAAACACTCGTAAGATCACAAAAGCCATGCAGATGGTTGCCGCGGCGAAACTTCGCCGCGCGCAGGAAGCTGCTGAGCAGTCGCGCCCATACACAGAACGGTTTAACGCCGTTCTGTCCGGGCTCGCGGCCTCGGTTGGCGGCTCCGAATCTGCACCGAAGCTGCTTGCGGGCACCGGAAGCGATCAGACCCATCTGTTGGTGGTGATGACCGCGGAACGTGGTCTGTGTGGCGGTTTCAACGCAAACATCGCTAAGTTGGCACGTGCGAAGGCTGAGGAACTGAAAGCCGCAGGCAAAACCGTCAAGGTTCTGACTGTTGGCAAGAAGGGCCGTGACGCCATCAAACGTGATTTGGGTGATGACTTTGTAGGCCACGTTGACCTGACGGAGGTCAAGCGCGTGGGTTACGATGACGCTCAGGGCATTGCCCGCGACATTCTTGTGCGCTTTGACGCGGGTGAGTTTGACGTGGCCACGATCTTCTATGCGAAGTTCGTGAACGTTGTGAGCCAGATCCCAACCGAACAGCAGATCATCCCAGCTTCCTTTGAGGCAGAAGAGGATGGCGCAAGCACTCTGTATGACTACGAGCCCAGCGAAGAGGCCATTCTGGCTGACCTGCTGCCGCGCGGTGTCGCTACACAGATCTTTGCAGCGCTGCTGGAAAACGGTGCCTCCGAGCAGGGCGCGCGAATGTCCGCAATGGACAACGCAACCCGCAACGCAGGCGACATGATCGACAAGCTGACCATCGAGTTTAACCGCTCGCGTCAGGCTGTGATCACCAACGAGCTTATTGAAATCATCTCGGGCGCTGAAGCGCTCTAAGAACCGGAGACGAAACATGGCAAACGCAAAAGGTAAGGTGACCCAGGTCATCGGCGCTGTTGTCGACGTGCAGTTCGACGACTCTCTGCCGGAGATCCTGAACGCACTGAACACCGATAACAATGGTAAGAAACTGGTTCTGGAAGTTGCCCAGCACCTCGGTGAAAACACCGTTCGTACCATTGCAATGGACGCGACCGAAGGTCTGGTTCGCGGCGCAGAAGTGGAAGACACTGGCGCTCCGATCTCGATCCCGGTTGGTAACGCGACTCTCGGTCGTATTCTGAACGTGGTTGGTGAGCCAATCGACGAAAAAGGCCCAGTGGAAACGGACGAAACCCGCGCCATCCACCAGCCAGCGCCTGAGTTCGCTGAGCAGGCGACTGAGTCCGAAATCCTGGTGACCGGTATTAAGGTTATCGACCTTCTCGCGCCTTACTCCAAAGGTGGTAAGATTGGTCTGTTCGGCGGCGCCGGCGTGGGTAAAACCGTTCTGATCATGGAACTGATCAACAACATCGCAAAAGTGCACTCCGGTTACTCGGTATTCGCAGGTGTTGGTGAGCGGACCCGTGAAGGTAACGACCTGTACTGGGAAATGATCGAATCCAACGTTATTAAGCCAGACAACCTCGAAGAGTCCCAAGTGGCTCTGGTTTACGGCCAGATGAACGAGCCTCCCGGTGCGCGTGCCCGTGTTGCTCTGACCGGTCTGACCCTGGCGGAACAGTTCCGTGACCAATCCGGTACCGACGTTCTGTTCTTCGTGGACAACATCTTCCGCTTTACCCAAGCGGGTTCCGAGGTGTCCGCGCTTCTGGGTCGTATCCCATCCGCGGTGGGCTACCAGCCAACCCTGGCAACTGACATGGGCGCCATGCAGGAACGCATTACATCCACAAAGTCCGGCTCGATCACCTCGATCCAGGCTGTGTATGTTCCAGCGGACGACCTTACCGACCCTGCACCAGCAACCACCTTTGCGCACTTGGATGCGACCACGGTTCTGAACCGTGCGATCTCCGAGCTTGGCATCTACCCAGCGGTTGACCCACTGGACTCCTCTTCCCGTCTGATGGACCCATCGGTTGTGGGTGAGGAGCACTACCAGGTGGCCTTCGACGTTCAGGGTATCCTCCAGCGCTACAAGTCGCTGCAGGACATCATCGCCATCCTCGGCATGGACGAACTGTCTGAAGAAGATAAGCTGACTGTTGCGCGTGCGCGTAAGATCCAGCGTTTCCTCTCCCAGCCGTTCGACGTTGCGAAGGTCTTCACTGGTTCTGACGGTGTTCAGGTGCCTCTGGAAGACACCATCGCGTCGTTCAAAGCCGTTGTGGCTGGCGAATACGACCACCTGCCTGAAGCAGCCTTCTACATGGTTGGCGGCATCGAGGAAGTGATCGCAAAAGCCGAAAAGATGGCTGCTGAAGCGGCCTAAGGAGGCCCGTAATGGCAAACGTGATGCAATTTGATCTGGTTAGCCCCGAGCGCAGCTTGGCTTCGTTTGAGGCAACCGCCGTGAAGATCCCCGGTGCGGAAGGTGACCTGACCGCAATGCCAGGCCACTCTCCGCTGCTGACCTCGCTGCGCCCTGGCGTTGTGCGTGTTCAGACCGCAGACGGTGAGAAGGACTTTGTTGTGACCCGTGGTTTCGCGGACATCACAGCAGACTCGATCTCGGTGATCGCAGAGCATGCGCACAAAGGCGAAGACGTGACCAAAGCAGATCTTGAGGACGTCATCGCTGACGCCCGCAAAGCTGCAGCGGAAGCGCCTGAAGAGCACAAGGACGGCGCGGAGAAATTTGTCGCAGACCTTGAGCAGCTGATGCACGACATGGTCTGATCCCACACGGATCACACAGATTAAGAGGCCCCGCCGACACAGGCGGGGCCTTTTGCGTTGATCAGGCCGAAAATGCCTTGAAAGCGACGTATTTGGATTACAGATTGGCCGACGATGAAACGGATACGAAACAACTACGTCGGTGTGGATCAAGGTGACGAAGTCCTATTTTCGGACTTCGAGACCGACGGCGAGATGTGGACCGGTCATGGGACGCGAGAACGGCGCAAGCTGGTGAAATTCTCTTCCAAGTACCGTGTGCCGCCGTCTGTGCAGGTCAGCCTGTCTCTTTGGGACATGGACGCAGAGGCCAATATCCGGGCTGAAGTGGTGGCGGAAGAGGTGACAAACCTAGGCTTCCATCTGGTGTTTCGCACTTGGGGCGACAGCCGCGTGGCGCGGGTGCGCATGTCTTGGATCGCCATTGGTGAACTGGCCTTTGCCGACGACTGGGTGATTGAGGATTGATTTCATCCTCTCCTGCAAAAACCAACGCCCTGCCGGAGGACAGCAGGGCGTTTTGTGTTTGACCTAACGTGAGTGGTGGTTGGATCAGCGCAAACGCAATCCGGTTTCAGGATCAAACAGATAGAGACGTTTGGTCGGAATGGAGAGGCCCACGGTTTCGCCTTCCGAACTGCGGGTGTCGCCACGTTCTTCAACAATCAGGCGGGTGCCATCTTGCGCAGCGAGATAACAATAGGACACGCCACCAAGTGCTTCGGTCAGATCGATGGTCAACGCGTCGGAGCTGTGATCCAATTCGATATGTTCGGGGCGTGCGCCAACGGTCACTTTTGAAAGCCCGTCCGGCAGCGCAATAGGGCTGTCCTGAGGGGAAGAAAACGCCGGGTGCAGGAGCTTTCCGCCCAACACATCACATTCCAGGAAGTTCATTGACGGGGACCCGATGAATCCGGCGACGAAGCGATTGTCTGGATCACGGTAAAGATCAAGTGGCGCGCCAACTTGCTCCACACGACCGTCCCGCAGCACCACAATCTTATCAGCCATGGTCATGGCTTCGACCTGATCATGGGTCACATAGATCATGGTCGCGCCAATTTCCTGGTGCAGGCGGGCGATTTCGACACGCATGTCGACCCGCAATTCGGCGTCGAGGTTGGAGAGAGGTTCGTCAAAGAGGAAAACCTCTGGCCCGCGTACAATGGCTCGGCCAATGGCCACACGCTGGCGTTGGCCGCCGGAGAGCGCCTTGGGTTTGCGGTTGAGATACTGGTCGAGCTTCAGGATCGATGAGGCTTTTTGCACTTTCTCTTCGATTTCCGCCTTGGGATGCCCGTTCATGCGCAGGCCAAAGCCCATATTTTCGGCCACGGTCATGTGCGGGTAGAGCGCGTAGGTCTGAAACACCATGGCCACGCCGCGTTTGGCCGGGTCCATGTGGGTCACGTCCCGTTGGCCGATGTTGATTTGGCCGTCGGTGGTCTCTTCAAGGCCCGCGATCATACGCAGCAGGGTGGACTTGCCACAGCCCGAGGGGCCGACAAACACGCAGAATTCACCGTCTTCGATCTCCAGATCAATGCCATGAATGACCTGTGTTTCGCCGTATTTCTTGATGGCACCTTGAAGGGTTACACCCGTCATGTCGTCTCTACCTTTTGTTGTCGCGTTTCCGGGAAGCGCCAGGCTTCCGCCTCTTCGCCAATGCGTTTTGCGGTTTCCAAGACGCGGGGGGCGAGGGTTTCGAGTTGATCTAAAGATGTGCGGCTGGTGGGGCCGGTCACGGAGAGGGCGCCGAGCATGCGGCCGCCGTTGGTCAAGATCGGGACCGCAATGCAGACAATACCGGGTTCATGCTCTTCGCGGTCAAAGGCGTAGCCACGGGCGCGGATGGCGGCGAGTTCTTCCCGCAGGCTTTCCGGGGAAACCAGTGTACTGGGTGTAAAGCGGTGAAAGCTTTGCTGCGCGATGGCGCGGTCCAGAACGTCGTCTTCGACAAAGGCCAGCATGGCTTTGCCCACACCGGTGCAGTAGGCGGGGCCAACTTTGCCCGCTTGGGAATACATCTCCACTGGCTTGGCTGCGTTGCGTTTGTCCACATAGAGGACTTGAGAGGCGTCCAGTTGGGCAAGGTGCACGGTTTCGCCAGTTTCGGTGGACAGCTGATCCAAATAAGGGCGCGCAATTGGGGCCAGAGAACTGGTGGTCCAGGCGGCGTGGGCGAGGCGCACAAGCCGCATGCCCATGGCATATGTCTGGCGATCAGGTTCATATGACAGCATGCCCTGATTGGTCAGGGTTTGCAGGAATCGATAGAGAGTCGCCTTTGGGTACGGACTTTTTTCCTGCAATTCGCCAAAGCGTACCGGCCGCTCAAAAGCAGCAACTTGTTCAAGCACATCAAGGGCTTTGCCGACAGTTCCGTCACCAGACATGTGGTTTTTGTCTCCTCCATAGATTCCATCAGCCGTTAGGAATCTGTTGACAACCTAGCCGACTCTGTGTGTAGATTTCAATATGTAAAACATGGTTTCAAATAATGAAACCGAAAATTGCATGATTTTGGAGACAGGGAGGAACAAATGCTTTCCAAAATGAAAACCACCGCTGCCGCCGCCGCGGTTGCCTCTGCGTTTGCTGTGCCGGCGTCTGCGGAACTGACGGGCGATCTGACCATCTTCTTGGACACGTCTAACCCGGCACCGCGCGCCACGATGGAAGCGATGATCGCGCGCTTTGGGGAGAAGCACCCGGACCTGAACATCGAAACCACGGTGATCGATCGCGAAGCGTATAAGACCCAGATCCGCAACTTCCTGACCGCAAATGCGCCGGACGTTGCCACTTGGTACGCAGCGAACCGCATGCGCCCCTATGTGGAAGCAGGTTTGTTTGAGGATGTGTCCGATCTCTATGCCGAGCCAGCGATTGCTGAGGGTCTTGCGTCCACCAAAGGCGCGTTGACCATCGATGGCAAGCAGTGGGGCGTGGCCTACACCTACTATCAGTGGGGCGTATACTACCGCAAAGATATCTTTGACGAACTGGGCCTGTCCGAACCAACCAACTGGGAAGAGGAAAAGGCTAACTGCGGCAAGATTGTTGCCTCCGGCCGGGCCTGCTACACCATTGGCACCAAGTACCTGTGGACTGCTGGCGGCTGGTTTGACTACCTGAACATGCGCACCAACGGCTTTGATTTCCACATGGATCTGGCCGCAGGCAAAGTGTCCTGGGAAGACGAGCGCGTGAAGCAGACGTTCATGAACTGGAAAGAACTGATCGACATGGGCGGCTTCATTGCTGACCACCAGACCTACAGCTGGCAGGAAGCGCTGCCGTTCATGGTGAACGGTGAAGCGGCTTCTTACCTGATGGGTAACTTTGCAGTAGCACCGCTGCGCGAAGCTGGGCTGACCGACGATCAACTGGACTTCTATCAGTTCCCGGTTATCAACCCTGACGTCGAGCTGTCTGAAGACGCACCAACCGATACCTTCCACATCCCTGCAAACGCGAAGAACAAAGAAGCGGCACGTGAATTCCTGCGCTTTGCCACTTCGCCAGAAGAGCAGACGATCATCAACAACGGCAAAAACCTGGGTCAGCTGCCTGTGAACGCAGCCTCCTCGGTGGATGATGACAAGTTCCTGCAGCAGGGCTTTAAGATGCTGTCTACCAACTCCACCGGCGGTGTGGCCCAGTTCTGGGACCGCGATGCACCGGCAGAGATGGCGAAAGTGTCCATGGAAGGCTTCCAGGAGTTCATGGTCAAGCCAGACCAGTTGGACAAGATCCTTGCGAAGCTGGAGCGGGCGCGCGGCCGCATCTACAAATAAAGATCCAGTGTCAGGCGTTTTGTCGTCCTGACACGTCATTTGATCGGCGAGGCGGGGGTATCCTCCGCCTTTCCACCCTCAATTATCGGGTTCACTTATGACCGTATCCTCTGACATTCCTGAAACCGAAAGCTGGTTCCACCGCAACCAACAGCGCATTGCGCCGTGGTTGTTCCTGGCGCCAGGCATCCTGTTCTTTGCGGTCTATGTAATCGCACCGGTGTTTCAGTCTTTTAACCTCTCGCTTTATGAGTGGGACGGGTTGGGCGAAAAGACCTATGTGGGGATGCGCAACTACGAAGATCTCTACTGGGAGTATGTGGATCGAGACGCCTTTTTCACGTCGTTGAAAAACAACGTGCTGTGGCTGTTTCTCTACCTGCTCGCCATTCCTGCCGGTCTGTTCATTGCGCTGTTTCTGAACCAGACCGTGCGTGGCATCCGAATATATAAATCTCTGTTTTTCTTTCCCTTTGTGATCTCACAAGTGGTGGTTGGCCTGGTGTTTACCTGGTTCTACGATCCCACCTTCGGTCTGCTGAACACGATGCTTGCGTGGGTTGGCCTGGGGCCGATCAATGTCCTGGGCAATGAAAACCTTGTGACCTATGGCATCGTCGCCGCTGGTCTATGGCCACAGACCGCCTATTGCATGATCCTCTATCTCACCGGTTTGAATGCGGTGGATCCGGAGCAGATCGAGGCCGGGCGTTTGGATGGGGCCAAAGGCTGGTCGATGTTGTGGAACATCATCCTCCCCCAGCTGCGCCCGGCGACCTTTATTGCCTTTGTGGTGACCATAATCGGCGCGTTGCGCTCGTTTGACCTCATATCCATCATGACGCAGGGCGGCCCGTTTGGCAGCTCACGCGTGCTGGCCTACTACATGTTCGAAGTGGCCTTGTCGGAATATGGCTTCCGCATGGGCTATGGCGCGGCCATCGCGGTGGTGCTGTTCCTGATTATGCTGTGCTTCATCACCTACTTCCTGTGGTCGATGTATCGCGAAGAGAAGGGGCATTGAGATGTTTCCGAAACCCATCGAAAAACAATCCCAGGCCGCGCAGGTTGCCTACAAATCTCTGTTGCCCGTGGCGTTGGCGTTCTGGCTGGCACCTCTGCTGGCGGTGGCGTTGTTCTCCGTCAAGCCGGATGCGGATTTCACCTCCGGCAACTACTGGGGGCTGCCGTCAAGCTTTGAAGGGGCGACCAACTACGGGCAGGTGTTTTTCAACTCTGACATGCCGCGCTATCTGTTGAACTCCTTCATGATCACCATTCCCACGGTGATCGGGGCGGTGGCGCTGAGCTCGATGACGGGATTTGCGCTTGGCATTTATAAATTCCGCGCCAATCTGTGGATATTCTTCATGTTTGTGGCCGGGAACTTTGTGCCGTTTCAGATCCTGATGGTGCCAGTGCGGGACCTGACGCTGGAACTTGGCCTGTACAATACCAAAACCGGTCTGGTGCTGTTCCATGTGGCGTTTCAAACTGGGTTCTGCACGCTGTTCATGCGCAACTTTATTCGGGCGCTGCCGTTTGAATTGATTGAGGCGGCGCGTGTGGAAGGCGTGAGCGAATGGCGCATCTTCTGGTATGTGGTGCTGCCCTTGATGAAGCCCGCTCTGGCGGCGCTCTCAGTGCTGATCTTCACCTTTATCTGGAACGACTACTTCTGGGCGGTGGTGTTGACCCAAGGCATCGAAAGCCAGCCGGTAACCGCAGGGATCACCTCGTTTAACGCGCAGTTCCGGGCGGCGTATCACCTGATGAGCGCGGGCTCGATCGTGGCCGCCTTGCCGCCGGTGGCGATGTTCTTCCTGATGCAGCGGCACTTTATTGCTGGTCTGACGCTTGGAGCCGTGAAGTGACGCAAGACATGCAAACCTGGCGCATTGATGCGCCAGGTCAGACCTTGGTTCTGGCCTCAGATGGGAGCGTGCCCAGCGCGCTCTACTGGGGGGCAGCTTTGCCAGCGGGGCAAGACCTCACGGAAATTGGCCTGATCGCCGCGCGGGATGTGACCGGCGGGATGATCGACCGTTTGCCGGATGTGTCGCTGTGTCCGGAAGCGGGACAGAGCTTTCAGGGACAGGCGGGGTTGGTGGCCTATCGTGACGGCCAACCGCTATTTCCGCGCTTCAAGCTGATTGAGACAGTTGGCACGCGGTTTGTGTGTCGTGATGCGGCGCTTGGGCTGACGATCACCTTCGAATTCAAGGTTGAAGGCGATGTGGTTGCGGCACAGACAACGCTGAAGTCTGAAGCGGAGATTGTCGTACATCATCTGGCCGCGCCAGTGATGCCGGGGCCGCAATATGGCGAAGAGATTTTGGATTTCTCTGGGCGATGGATCGGCGAGTTTCAATTGGAGCGTGCGCCGTGGCGGGCGGGTATCCACATGCGCGAGGCGCGCGGCGGGCGCTCCGGGCATGAGCATCCGCCCATTGCTTACTTCCCGGAACGTGGGGCACAAAACACCTCTGGCACTGTGTATGCCATGCATTATGGCTGGTCCGGTGGGCATGTGATGTATGCCGAAGAACTGCCGGATGGGCGTCGGCAGATTCAGTTTGGTCATGCCACTGGGACCCGCGCTCGTGGGCAAGTCTTTGAAACGGCGAAGCTGTATCTCTCTGTATCAGAGAGCGGACTAAACGGCTGCGCCACAGCCTTTCAGCGGCATTTACGGGATCATGTTGTGACCTGGCCGCATCTGCAGCGGTCACGGCCGGTGCACTACAACTGCTGGGAAGCGGTGTATTTTGACCATGATGTCGCGATGCTGAAGGACATTGCAGAGCGCGCTGCGAAACTGGGGGCAGAGCGGTTTGTTCTGGATGATGGTTGGTTCGGCCAACGCGACGACGACACCAGTTCGCTGGGCGATTGGGAGATTGATCCGCGCAAATGGCCGAATGGTCTGACGCCGATCATTGAGCATGTGAAATCGCTGGGCATGGTGTTTGGTCTCTGGTTTGAGCCTGAGATGGTCAACATGGACAGCGATTTGGCCCGGGCGCATCCGGAATGGATTTTGGGGCCGGTGGATCAGGTCGAAGGGCGGCAACAGCGGGTGCTGGATGTCAGCAATCCAGAGGTGCGTGACTATCTCTATGACAAGATTGCAGCCGTATTGTCCGCACATGACATCGACTACATCAAATGGGATCACAACCGACTGCTGCCCATCGCGGATGCGGCGCAGCCAGACGGTGTCTATGCGCTTATGGGGCGGGTGCGGGCTGATTTTCCAGAGGTGGAAATCGAGAGCTGTGCTTCCGGTGGCGGACGGATTGATGCCGGCATTCTAGAACATACAC
Source organism: Paracoccaceae bacterium (assembly GCA_014872815.1). GTDB lineage: Bacteria > Pseudomonadota > Alphaproteobacteria > Rhodobacterales > Rhodobacteraceae > Shimia. Next base: position 239,547 of record WKFK01000011.1, on the reverse strand, counting down.
AGCGGGTCTGGTTGAGCGACAGCAACGATGCGCTGGAACGCTTGCGGATACAGCACGATGCGGCGTTGATGTTGCCGATGGCAATCACTGGAAGCCATGTCGGGCCACGCCACTGCCACACGTCGGGGCGGGTCCATGACATCCGTTTCCGCGCTTGGGTCGCGGCTCAGCGGCACATGGGATTTGAAATGGACCCGCGCGAGTTGACCGAAGAAGAGGCATCAGTACTGTCTCAGGTCACGGCTTGGTGGAAAAGCAATCGGGATTGGCGGCGGACAGCGGATATCTTAAGGCTGGACTCGTCTGATCCAAGTGTGATTGCAGAGCAGCAATTGTCTCAGGATAAACAGCGGTTTGTGGTGTTTGCAGGCAAGGCGTCGACCGGCACACAAATCATGCCGCGTCCTTTGCGGCTGACCGGCTTGGAGTCGGATGCCACATATGAAATTGAGCTGATCAACCGGGATGAGGCGCATCATTTGTCGCGTCGCGAGATGCCGTTGAAAGACGGTCCTGTGAACCTGAGTGGTCAGCTATTGATGCAACACGGTCTCATATTGCCGTGGTCCTTCCCGGACCGGATGTGGGTGATCGAAGGAAAGAAAAAATGAGCAAGAAGCGTCGTTCCCAGCATTGGTATGGCAAGCTAGACAAAGACGGGTTCATCCATCGTAGTTGGATGAAAAATCAGGGGTTCCCCGATCACGCCTTTGACGGGCGGCCGATCATTGGCATTTGCAACACGTGGTCTGAGTTGACGCCGTGTAACTCCGGCTTGCGGACCCTGGCGGAAGGTGTGAAGCGCGGTGTTTGGGAGGCTGGTGGATTCCCCGTGGAATTCCCGGTGATGTCACTGGGCGAGACCCAGATGAAGCCGACGGCGATGCTGTTCCGCAATTTGCTGGCGATGGATGTGGAAGAGAGTATCCGCGCCTATGGCATCGACGGTGTCGTGCTTCTGGGTGGCTGTGACAAAACCACGCCGGGACAACTGATGGGGGCGGCTTCGGTCGACCTGCCCACTATCGTTGTGAGTTCCGGTCCGATGCTGAACGGCAAGTTCAAAGGCAAGGACATTGGCTCTGGCACGGATGTTTGGAAGTTCTCTGAAGAGGTGCGTGCGGGCGAGATGACCCTGCAAGACTTCATGAACGCGGAAAGCGGCATGAGCCGCAGCGCGGGCGTGTGTATGACCATGGGCACTGCGTCGACAATGGCCTCTTTGGTTGAGGCGATGGGTATGGCGTTGCCAACCAATGCGGCGCTGCCTGCGGTGGATGCGCGCCGGATGGCTTTGGCGCATCTGACCGGCAAACGGATTGTGGAGATGGTGGACGAGGATCTGAAACCGTCTGATATCCTGACCAAAGAAGCCTTTGAGAATGCTATTCTGGCGAACGCCGCCGTGGGTGGCTCCACCAATGCGGTGGTGCACCTGCTGGCGCTGGCTGGGCGTGTTGGCGTCGATCTGACACTCAAAGATTTTGAGATCGGCTCGGAAATCCCGCTGCTGGTGAACTGCATGCCGTCGGGCAAATACCTGATGGAGGATTTCTGCTATGCCGGTGGCGTACCTGCGGTGCTGAGCCAGTTGAAAGAGCATGTGCGCCCAGCGAACACCGTGTTGGGCAAGGATATTGCCGCCTATCACGAGGGCGCGGAAATCTACAACGACGACGTCATTCGCCCGTTGGACAACCCAGTGAAACCGGCGGCAGGCCTGCGGGTGTTGCGTGGCAACCTTGCCCCCAATGGGGCGATTGTGAAGCCGTCTGCGGCTACGGATCACCTTCTGGAACATGAGGGCGAGGCATATGTTTTTGAGAATATTGAAGACCTGAAAGCTAACATCGATAAGCCTGATTTGCCGGTAACCGCCGATACCATTCTGGTGCTCAAAGGTTGCGGTCCGAAGGGCTATCCGGGCATGCCAGAGGTGGGCAATATGCCGATCCCGGGCAAGCTTGTGAAAGAAGGCGTGCGCGACATGATCCGCGTGTCGGACGCGCGGATGTCTGGCACGGCTTATGGCACGGTGATCTTGCATGTGAGCCCCGAGGCTCAGGCCGGAGGCACTTTGGCGCTGGTGAAAACCGGGGACCGGATCAAGGTCTCTGCGTCAGGCGGCGTGTTGGAGTTGCTGGTGGATGAAGCAGAGCTTGAAGCGCGTCGTGCGGCTTGGGAGCCTGATCCAGAGCACTACACCCGCGGTTACGCGAAACTTTACTACGACCACGTGTTGCAGGCCGACAAGGGGGCCGATCTGGACTTCCTTGTGGGCAAAGACACGCGGCTTGTGACACGGGAGAGCCACTGATGACCGGTACGATTTTTCCTGATCTGAAAGGCAAATCCGTCTACATCACTGGCGGGGCCAGCGGCATCGGCGCAGCCTTGACGGATGGGTTCATGGCGCAGGGGGCGAAGGTGGCGATCATCGGACGTTCGGCGGCAGATGAGTTCATTGCCGAGATGGAGACCAAGCACGGTGCAACGCCGCTATTCATGCAGGGGGACATCTCCGACATTCCACGCCTGCGGGAAACCATTCAACAGGCCGTGGGCGAGCATGGCGGCTTAGATGTGCTCGTGAACAACGCCGCCAATGACCAACGCCACGCCCTCGATGAGGTGGATGAAGAGTTCTACGACTGGATGCAGGCAGTGAACCAGAAGGCCTATTTCTTTGCCTGCCAGGAAGCGGCGCGGCATATGGAGGGCGGTGGCTCGATCATCAATTTCAGTTCGATCAGCTATATCATGGGCAACGCCGGATACCCGATCTACACGAGCGCCAACGCGGCGATCACGGGCATGACACGGTCGCTTGCCCGCGAGTTGGGACCAAAGGGTATTCGCGTGAACGCTCTGGCGCCGGGCTGGGTGTTGACGCAAAAGCAGTTGGACATGTGGGCTGATCCGGAGGCGCTGGCGTCGCATATGGAGCGGCAGTGTTTGAAAGAGCATCTCACACCGGAAGATATGATTGACCCCACGCTTTATTTGGCGTCAAACGCCAGCCGAATGATGACGGGGCAATGCATGGCCGTTGACGGCGGCGTTGTGGTTTCGGGGTAAGATATGTCTGTGCAAGCACAATGGATTGGAGTGGATTGGGGCACGTCAAAGCTGCGTGCCTATGCCATGGAAGACGACAGGCTTCTGGCCACGGCGCAGTCAGATAAGGGCATGGCGAAATTGGACGCTGGCGGGTTCGAGGCGGCTTTGATGGAGTTGGTTGAAGACTGGCTTGGCGATGGTCCGACAGATGTGATTGCGTGTGGCATGGTGGGCGCTCGGCAAGGCTGGGTTGAGGCGCCATACACGGCGGTTCCTGCGCCCGCACTGGCGCCTCAGCCAGTGCTTGTTCCCGACACGGATGCGCGGTTACGGGTGCATGTGGTGCCTGGTTTGAAACAGCTAAAGCCTGCGGATGTGATGCGCGGAGAAGAGACGCAGATTGCGGGGTTTCTGTCGCGCAACGCGAACTGGGATGGCGTTTTGTGCTTGCCAGGCACCCACACCAAATGGGCACATGTCAGCGCCGATGAGGTGGTGAGTTTCCGCACCTTCATGACGGGTGAGTTGTTTTCGCTCCTGAGCAAGCAGTCTGTGCTGCAGCACTCGGTTGGTGAGGGTTGGGACGCTGAGGCCTTTGCAGCGGGCATGGATGTGACCCTGTCGCGGCCGGAAAACCTCGCCTCGGAACTGTTTGGCATTCGCGCCAGTGATCTGTTGAATGCAACGCCTTCTTCGGCGGCCCGGTCGCGCTTGTCGGGACTGTTGTTGGGGGCAGAACTGGCGGCATCTCGGCCATACTGGTTGGGGCAGCAGATCGCGGTGATCGGAGAGCAGCAGCTGTCCGACGTTTATGCAGAGGCCCTGAAGGCCCAGGGCGGTTGGGTGACCGTTGTGGACTGTCAGGACATGACATTTGCGGGGCTGTCGGCCGCGCGCAACCTTTTGGGATAACAACATGAACCGGTCGATTATTGCCATCTTGCGCGGGGTAACCCCGGGCGAAATCGAAGCCATGGCAGATGCCATCATTGCAGCGGGTATTGATAAGATCGAAGTGCCGCTGAACTCACCTGATCCATTGGAGAGCATTGAACTTTTGGCGAAAGGGTTTGGGGAACGCGCACTTGTCGGGGCAGGCACGGTGCTCGAGGTTGCGCAAGTGGATGCGGTTGCGGGTGTCGGCGGGAAGCTGATCGTTTCGCCCAACTGCGACACCGGGGTGATTGCACACACTGCCAAACTGGGAATGGAAAGCTGGCCGGGCGTGTTTACGCCAACAGAGGCGTTTGCCGCTTTGAAAGCAGGCGCAACCGGTCTGAAGCTGTTCCCTGGCAATATGGCCGGGCCGGGTGGCTTGAAGGCCGTCCGGGCGGTGCTACCACAAGACAGCAAGGTGTATGCTGTGGGTGGCGCCGGACCAGAGAACTTTGGCGAGTGGATTGCCGCCGGAGCGGACGGTTTTGGTATTGGCTCGGCGATTTACAAAGCGGGTATGAGCGTGGAGGATGTGCGTCAACGGGCAGAGGCCATTGTGGCCGCCTATGACGAGGCTTTTGCATGAGCACTATTTTTGATGATCGACTGTGTGCGTTGGGCGAGGGGCCTCTGTGGCACCCGGAGCGCAAGCAGCTGTTCTGGTTCGATATTGTTGGCAAGCGGATGCTGAGTCAGAAGGACGGAGAAGCGCTTGAGTGGCAGTTTGACGAACATGTCTCGGCGGCTGGTTGGGTTGACACGGAAACGTTGATCTTGGCGTCCGAAACGGGCCTTTGGAAATTCTACCTCGACACTGAAGAGCAGGAGTATCTGTGCTCCTTGGAGGCGGACAATCCAGTGACGCGCTCCAACGACGGGCGCGCGGACCCTTGGGGCGGGTTTTGGATTGGCACTATGGGCAAAAGTGCGGAGCCAAAGGCCGGCGCGATCTATCGCTACTTTGATGGCGAACTGCGCAAACTGGTGGCCGATGTGACGATCAGCAATGCGATCTGTTTTGATAAGGCGCGTGCCTGCGCCTACTACACTGACACGGTGACCAAGCTGGTGATGCGTCAGGCAGTGGAAGCGGAGAGCGGTTGGCCAGTTGGCAAGGCGGAGGTCTATCTTGATCTCAACGCAGACGGCTTAAACCCGGACGGCGCGGTTGTGGATGCGGACGGCAATGTCTGGATTGCGCAATGGGGCGCTGCCCGCGTGGCGGCTTATGATCCGGACGGGACCTTCCTCAAAGCGGTCTCGGTTGGGGGGCAACATAGCAGCTGTCCAGCCTTTGGTGGGGAAGATCTGACCACGCTTTTGGTGACCACCGCTCGCGAAGGCATCGATGAAAAGACATTGGCTGAGGTGCCGGAGAACGGCATGGTCTTTGCCATAGACAACGTTGCCCAAGGGGTGGCGGAACCACGGGTGATTTTATGAAGCAAGAACTGGGCGTTTGTTATTATCCGGAGCACTGGCCGGAAGACATGTGGGCCAAAGACGCGGCGGATATGATCGCGGCAGGCATCCGCTGGGTGCGGATTGGCGAGTTCGCTTGGAGCCGCATGGAGGCGGTGCCTGGGCAGTTGACGCTCGAGTGGCTGGACCGAGCCATTGAGACGCTGGGTGCTGCGGGGCTAAAGGTTGTGCTGGGCACGCCAACTGCAACGCCGCCACGCTGGATGGTCGACAAACATCCCGACATGCTGGCGGTGGACGAAGACGGCGCGCCGCGCAAGTTTGGCTCGCGCAGACACTATTGCTTCAGCCACCAAGGCTATCGTGAGGAATGTGCGCGCATCACTCAAATTTTGGCGGAGCGTTATGGCAAGAACCCACATTTGGCTGCTTGGCAAACAGACAATGAATATGGCTGTCATGATACGATCATCAGCTATTCTGAGCCTGCCAAACTTGCGTTTCAGGAGTGGTGCAAAGCCCGCTATAGCACGGTGGAAAACCTCAATGAGGCCTGGGGCAATGTGTTCTGGTCGATGGACTATGCCTCGTTTGATCAGATCGACTTGCCGAACCTGACCGTGACCGAACCAAACCCCGCGCATGCGCTGGCGTTCCGGCGGTTCTCCAGCGATCAGGTCGTCGCCTTCAACAAGGTGCAGGCAGAGATTTTGAAGGCGAACACCGATGCGCCGCTGATCCACAACTACATGGGGCGCATTCTGGAGTTTGACCACTTTGACGTGGGCGATGACCTCGATATTGCGAGTTGGGATAGCTACCCGATTGGGTTCTTGTCGGATCGTCTAGAGGCCTCTGACGAACACAAGGCGCGGTTCCTGAGGCAGGGTGATCCTGACATGCAGGCCTTTCACCATGATCTCTATCGCGCGGTCGGAAAGGGCCGTTGGTGGGTCATGGAACAGCAGCCCGGTCCAGTGAACTGGGCCCCGTACAACCCCGCGCCGTTGCCCGGCATGGTGGCGCTTTGGGCGTTGGAAGCCTTTGCCCATGGCGCAGAGGTTGTGAGCTATTTCCGCTGGCGGCAGGCACCGTTTGCGCAGGAACAGATGCACGCGGGCCTTCAAACGCCAAATGGCGTGGCGGCGCCAGGCATGGATGAGGCACGGGCTGTTGCCGGTGTGCTTGAGATGCTCAAAGAGCAAGACACCCAGCAGGCAGATGTGGCGCTGGTGTTTGACTATGCCTCTGATTGGGCTTGGAAAACCCAACCGCAGGGCGCTGGGTTTGACTACTTCCGGCTGGTGTTTTCGGCCTATCGGGGATTGCGTCGCGCGGGATTGTCGGTCGACATCGTAAGCGCGGCGTGCCGGGATTTCTCCGGTTACAAAGCTGTGTTTGCGCCAGGCTTGGCCACGCTTGATCCAGCTTTGGTTCTGGCGATTTCCGAAGCGGATGCGCTGGCTGTGATGGGGCCGCGCACCGGGGCGATCACCGAAGAGTTCATGATCCCGGCCAAGGGCCGTCCGGGCGTGCCCAACCTGGATGTACGGGTTGATCTGATCGAGAGCTTGCCGCCACATGCTGGCATGGATGTGTCAGGTGGTGGCCGGGTTGAGCATTGGCACGAGCGCCTGTCTGGCGCGGCGGAAGTTTTGCTCGAAACGCAAGATGGCGCGGCGGTTCTGCAAGGGCAGAATGGGCGCTGGTATCTTGGCAGCTTCCCGGATGATGCGTTGTGGGACCGCGTGGTTTCCATGGCCTGTGAACAGGCCGGTGTTGGGGTGTCTCCTATGCAGGATGGTGTGCGTCGGCGTCGGTTTGGATCCTATGAATTTGTGATCAACTACAACAGCTTCTCAGCCAGTGTGGGTGGACACCGCGTGCCAGCGTGTGGCGTGCTGGTGTTTGAAGGCAAAACGCCGGTTGTGGCATGTGATCTGAGCTCTGGCTAACAGCATTGACGCACGGATGAAGTGAAGCGGGCGGTGCGAAAGCAGCGCCCGTTTTGCTTTGCAACCTCCCGCAACGTCATGCTGTGCGGGGATTGATCGCACAAAAAGTTCGTATACGAATTAGGTGAAAGTAATTCGGATGCGAACCACATATGGCAAAACCTCCCAAGATTTTCCTGTTGATGAACCGGGCACATGCGGCAATCACCCGTGCGTCGGAACGAAAAACGCAAGCGTTGGCGGATTTGTCGATGCCGCAACACGGCGTTTTGGTGCTCCTGTCCAAACAGGATGGTCAGACTGTGACACAGCTCGCCAAAGCTGTGTCGATGCGCAAATCCAGCCTGAGCGGTTTGATTGATCGTATGGTGGAGCGCGGTTTTGTACGGCGCGCGCGGGAAGATTCCGACGGGCGTGTGGTTAGAATTTATCTGGAACCGGCTGCGGAAAACTTAGTGCAACGTACGGTGCCCTTTGTGCAGCACGTCAACGAGCTGTTGTTGGCGCCATTTGATACGGCGGAGCAGGAGGTCATCGGCCGGTTTCTAACCCATTTGGCGGAGAACGCCGAGGACGTGATTGATCAAGCGAAATGGCGTGAGGGACAAGAGTGATGTTGGATCGCGGCGCAGTAACAATTGAAGATATCCACTTCCATGCGGAGGACGATTGGAAGCTGGCAGGCACGGTCTATCGCGGAGCCGCGCCGCAGGTGGCCATCCTCATTTCCGCGGGTACAGGCTTCCCCAGACGGTTCTATCGTCACGTAGCCGCCTATCTGGCAGAACGTGGCGCGGTGGTTATGACGTATGATTTCCGAGGCATTGGCGAGTCTGGAGCAGAAAATCTCGCGGTCAGCGGCATCGACTATCCGGATTGGGGGCGCTTGGATATGACGGCCGCGCTCAACCATCTTCACAGCATTGCGCCGGGAGTGCCGCTGACAACTTTGGGGCACAGCATTGGCGGGCAGTTTGTCGGGTTTATGCAAAACCACAGCCAGATTGAGCGCCATGCCTTCGTGGCTGTTGGCAGCGGGCATTGGGGCGTGCACAAGCTGCGTAACATCCCGTTGGAGCTGTTCTTCTGGTGGGGCTACGGGGCCTATTGCCTTGCGCGGTATGGATTTATCCCGGCAGGCGGCCTGTGGGGCGGAGAGGCCCTGCCGCCGGATGTGTTCCGGACCTGGCGGCGCTGGAGTGCGCGGCGCGGTTATCTGTTGCCGGAACTGGCCGAAGGGCGCTATCCGCATCACTTTGACGATCCATGCAGCCCTATCTGTGCCTGGGTGCTGAGTGATGATCCGATTGCCACCAAGACCGCCTGTGGCGACACCCTGAGCCATTACATCAAAGCCGAGAAGCACTTGGTGGTGCGAACACCAAAGCAGCTTGGCACCACGAAAGTGGGCCATGACGGTGCGTTTCGCAAAGGGCGGGAGGCGCTTTGGGCGGAGCTCTGGGAGTGGCTGGCAGATGGGCGTCTGCCAGGCCGGTAGGGGGCATCTATTCGTAATACTCAGCTTGGGTGATGTCGGGGGGGGAAAGCACGCGGACGTTGAATCGCCCTATTCCCGCCCAAGTAAACTCTATGTCTTAGTCATACTGCGTTGCATCAGACTGCGATGGATTGCGTCGCGAAGGTACATTAGTGTGAGGGTTTTCTGATGCAGGAAGATTTCAAGAAACGTCTAGAAAAGATTGAGAACAAGCGCATTTCCGAGGGCGGTGCGCCAAACTCGAGCAAGAAGCAGCCTTGGGAGTTGGGTGATATCAGTGCAGGATATCGGGCGCCCCGGCGAAAGACGTCCGGTCTATCCCTTTTAGTTGGCGTTGTTGTGTGTGCGGGTGGCGCTGCGTTCGCGGTCATGAACCAAGAGCGAATTGAAGCTCAGTTGGCGATGTTGCCAGCAAAACTAGGTGGCCCGCAGGTTGCCTACGACGATCCACCGGATTTTGTGAAGGACACATTCTCTGTTGGCGGCCAGTTTAACAGGCATCAGTTGGACGCTTTGTCTCGTGGTGTTGCCAGTGGGAAGGTCTCGAAAGAAGAGGCAGAACAATGGCTTGAGAAAAATCAGGACCATGCCGCAAACCGCGCAACTCTACGAATGTTCCAGTTTGCAGATGAGTTGAACGCTATGAGAAGCAACTGAAGCAAAAAGGCCGGCTCCCGATGGAGCCGGCCTTTGCATCTGCACTAGATCAAGATCAAACTTTCAGATTTGGAATGATCTGTTTTTTACGGCTCATCACGCCCGGAAGCACCACTGCGTCACCGTCTACAGATGCGTCAAAGGACTTCTCGGCGACGGTCTTCACCAGATCGTTTGGCACGAGCAGGGTGGCTTCTTCATTCAGGATGTCCACAACAAACAACAGAACCTGATCCACACCATCTTCAGATGCGACAATGGTCATGCTGTCCATCAGAGAGGCTTTGCGGTCAAGCACAACGCCCGGCGCGGTGGTTTCCAGCACGGACACGCGGAACTTTGTGCCGTCAACTTCGTACTCCTTGGAGTCCATGCGCAGCAGCTCTGCGTCGGAGAAGGAAGATACGTCGGATTTTGCCGCAAACATTTCCGCCGCGTAGGACGGGATGTCGATGCCCAGATCTGCCGCCAGTTTGTCACAAACAGCTTTGTCGTGGTCGGTGGTGGTTGGGGAGCGGAATTCCAACGTGTCAGACAGGATGCAAGTCAGCATTGCGCCTTTGATGTGGTCCGGCATCTCGATGTCGCCCATCAGGTCGTGCATGATGGTCGCGGTACAGGCCACCGGGCGGATGGTGATGTCAATCGGGCCTTTGGTTTCCAGACCGCCGACCAGCTTGTGGTGGTCGATGATCGCCTGAACGTCTGCGCCGTTGATGTTGGCCGGCAGTTCTGCGGGATTGTTGGTGTCCACGATGACCACAGCCGCGTCATCGGCAACGTCTTCGATGATTGCAGGCTTTGGCAGGTCCCAGCGGTTCAGCAGCCATGCGGCCTCGGTGTTGGGCTCGCCCAGCAATTTGGCTTCCGCCGGGGTGCCTTTCACTTCGTTCAGGTACCAGGCCCAAATGATTGGGGAGCCGGTGGAATCGGTGTCGGGGGATTTGTGGCCGAAAACTTGAATAGTCATGTCGCGACGTCCTTAGAAACAAAGAAAAGCGGTGAAGTTGCGCGCCTTATAGAAGGGCGCGTTGTGTTTGTCACCTGCGGCTTTGGACCTGCGACCTCGCAGCGCGCAAGGCCGTCGCTTTATTGTGATTTCAAGGGTACACGGGTGAGGGTGAACCCGGCGTTCTGCAGTTGATTTAGAACGCCGTGCTCGCCAGGCAAATGCAGAGCGCCAACAGCAACAAGCGCAGGGGATTGGGCTAGTTCGGTGCTCAGCATTTTGGTCCAGGTGGTGTTGCGGGCGATGATCAAATCGTCTTCTGCTTGCTTTAGCAGCGTCGCAAGCCGCGATTTGTTCTCGTCACCAGCCGCGTTTTTGAAGGTTTCTGCGGTGTTGAATTCCCAAATGAGTTGAATGGTTTCCTTCAGGTACATGTCGATCACCGTGCCCATCAGCTCTGGTGCAGCGAGATCGGTGTTGAGCGACAGGCTCCAGCGCAGGTCTTCCATTTGCTCTTCAATCGGATCAGAGGCCAAAATTGCGAGCAAACCGTCAATGGTGTCGAGCGACGCGGTGGGCAGATTTTTGGTTTGCGCCATAGCCGCGATTTGTTGATCGAGGCCTTTTTTGCCTGACTTTACAACATCAAAGGCGCAGGGCGGCAGCATCAGGGTCATGCCAAGAAACCACGGTTGATAGCGGGCGGCGAGGAAGGGCGGCATGCCCCGCGCCTTGAGCTGCTCCTCAACGCGGGGCCAAAGGTCTGGGCCAAGGCGGTCAATCAGAGACGGGCCGGATTGGATCAGGTAACTGTCGGGGTTTTCTGTGAGGTGCCGTTGAAAGCCGAGTTGATCGTCGTCTGTGAGTTCAAGAAAAACCTTTTCAGGTTGCGGGGTTAGCTCTCCCAGACGTGTGACCATCGCGGCGTGTTCTGGCAGGTGCACATGGAAGGTGCCGATCAGGTGGCTGACCACGCCGTCCTTTTCGGCGCGCCAGAGCAGCCCTTCGGAAAAGGGGGCTTGAGCGGCTTTGGCCTCAAGTGCGTGGCGTTCGCTTGCAGGCAAAAATTGATAGAGGTTTGGTCCTGCGCAGTTGGCCGATGCGATGCCGGAAAATGACAACAAAAACAGAAGAGTGGACAAAAAACGCATCGGGGCCTCGCAACAGCAATTTGGGCCAAGGTAACAGGGCATTTTTGAGGCTCAAGGGCGAATGCCTAAGGCGCAGCAAATGATGTGGGCAACGCGCCGGTTTGGCGTTACCAAAGGGCATGGGCAAGATGGCAGAAACCGATCTTTATGCGCCGGTGAAGGCGTGGCTTGAGGCGCGGGGCTTTGAGGTGAAAGCCGAAGTTGGCGCGGCGGATGTGGTGGCGGTGAAAGACGGTGAAGAGCCTGTCATCATTGAGTTAAAGACCTCTTTCTCTCTCGTTTTGCTGCAACAGGCCGTCGCACGTCAGGCGGTGACCGATGCGGTTTATGTGGCCGTGCCGCGCTGGAAAGGGCGCGCCGGGTGGAAGGCGTTTTCCGGCAATATCGGCTTGTGCAAACGGCTGGGACTGGGGGTGCTGTCGGTGCGCCCCAAAGATGGCGCGGTGGAGGTGCATTGTGATCCTGTGCCGTTTCAGCCGCGCAAGTCGAAGGTGCGTAAGACGCGGCTTTTGAAGGCTTTTTCCCGGCTTGAGGGCGACCCGAACACTGGCGGGATGCGCGGGGAGAAGGTCACTGTCTATCGGCAGGACGCGGAAAAATGCGCGGTGTTTCTCAATGAAAACGGGGCGTCCAGAGGGCGCGATGTGGCCCAAGGCACCGGCGTAGAAAAGGCCACGACGATGATGCGCGACAACCACTATGGCTGGTTTGAGAAGGTCGACAAAGGCGTCTACATGCTAAGCGAGGCCGGGGTGATGGCCCTGGCGCAGGGTGGGGATTAACCGAGTCGTTTTGGGGCCAAAACCACGTCGGTATTGCGTCGGTATCACGACTGTTTTGCGGAGGTGCGATTTTGGACGCGCTGCGGCGGCTTTGATCGTTCACGCACCGCACGGTGTTGCGCAGATTGGCGCAACGGGTGTAGGCGGTTTGGGACCACTTTGAAGGACAGCCCATGACCACCACGCTCATCGTTTTGGCCCACCCCAGTCGACAGTCATTTACCGGTGCTTGGGCAGAGGCTTCAGCAGCTGCTTGTGCAGCGGCGGGGCATGAGGTGCTGTGGAGTGACCTGTCGGCGCATCAGTTTGATGCCGTCGAAGGCGCACGGCATTTTGGGCAGGACACGGCCGGGCCGTTTGACCCGCTTAAGGCGCATGAGGCGGCGGTGGCCGCGGGCACGGTGCCGGTGGATATGGCCGCAGAGGCGGAGAAGATTCTGCAGGCCGATCAGATCATCTTTCACTTCCCGCTGTGGTGGTTTGCGCCGCCCGCCGTCTTAAAAGGTTGGTTTGACCGCGCGCTGGTGCATGGCGATTTGCACACGGTGGAGGAGCGGTTTGACACGGGGCGATGTCGCGGTAAGCGGGCGTTGTTTTGTGTGACCACCGGCGCAAGCGCGGCGGAATGCGGGCCGGGGGGCAAAGAGGGGGACGTGAACCTGCTGCTGTGGCCGTCCGCCTATACGCTGCGCTATCTGGGGTTTGACGTGTATCAGCCTGAGGTCGTGCATGGGGTGCACGGGTATTTTGAGGGCGCTGAGGAAGCGGCGTTGCAGGCGCGACTGACGGACGTGCTGGACGGGCAGGCGGGGCTTGTGGCCGGATTGGCGGAGCGGCTGTTGATGCGGTTTAACGCGGATAGCGATTTTGATGAGAGCGGGCGGTTGAAAGCCGAGGCGGAGAGTTTCTCGGCGTTTATTTGAGGGGCTGACGGGCAGGCGTGCGGGTGTTGGCATTTGCGAAACGTTGGGGCCGCGCCCGACCTCTGGTGGGGACAAAGCTCACGCCCATGGGGGCACCTCTCGGGAGCTCGCGGTGCGAGGCCCTGATGGTCTATGGGGCGCTGCCCGGCGAGGCCGGGCGGTGTGGATTCGGAAGACGTAGGCAGCTCCACAGAGAATTTGGGAGCAGGTTTCATTGGATGGCTGCTATGCGGACGAATCGGACTTCTGAAGGCACATGTTGAAAGGCTGCTTAGGTTTTTTGCGCTAGGATCGCTGCGCGTTTCGACGTAACTTCATATGATTTTGCGAGAAGGTCCTGAACTTATGCCATCGTTTGAAATCTTGATCGCTTTTGTGATCGCCACAAGCATTTTTGCGTATATGCCTGGTCCTTCGACCCTTTATGCCGCAGCGCAAACCATAGCGCGCGGACGTCGCGCAGGTTGGTTCGCTGCGCTAGGCATACATATCGGCGGATACGTCCATGTCGTGGCAGCGGCGGTGGGGCTGGCGATCATATTCCGATCAATTCCTATCTTGTTCCTTGCGCTCAAATTTGCCGGCGCAGCCTATCTGATTTGGCTTGGCATTTCGATGTTCTTGACCAAAGCGGAAACGGCTACCCAACCACAAGTCGCAGGTCAAAAAAGTGCGAGACGTGCTTTCTGGGAGAGCGTTTCGGTTGAAGTCTTGAACCCAAAGACCGTCATCTTTTATGTGGCCTTCCTTCCTCAATTCTCAGATCCGAGCGCTGTACTTCCGATTTGGGTGCAACTGCTCATATTGGGGACGATCGTGAACATTATGTTTTCGAGCGCGGACGCCATCTGCGTTATTCTCGCGGACAAGATTACCACGCTTTTCAAAGCCTCGTCGTCGGCCAATCGCATTGCAAACAGAATTGGAGGAAGCATTCTTGTCGCGCTCGGAGTGAAACTCGCACTTGATCGGCAGTAAAACTGGTCGTTCGTGCAAAGCGCAGAATCCGTTAAAATGGGCTCTAAACGGCCATTGCGTTGTAAATTTTCAAATTCCTCACAAACACCATCCAAAAGAAAAAGGGCCGCCCGGAGGCGACCCTTTAAACTTGTCTGGTGGAGGCTTTCGTGACCTTGGCCGGAAGGCCAAGGCACTGTCGCATCACAATCCCTGACGGGAGTTGTGATTACATCATGCCGCCCATGCCGCCCATGCCGCCCATGTCGGGCATGCCGCCGGCTGCTGCGCCGCCGTCTTTGGCTGGCTTGTCTGCAACCATCGCTTCGGTGGTGATCAGCAGGCCTGCAACAGAGGCCGCGTCTTCCAGAGCGGTGCGGGTTACTTTGGCTGGGTCGATCACACCGAAGGAGAACATGTCGCCATATTCTTCGGTCTGTGCGTTGAAGCCGAAGGTGTTGTCAGCGGATTCACGGATCTTGCCCGCAACAACCGCACCGTCCACACCGGCGTTCTCAGCGATCTGACGCAGAGGTGCTTCGATGGCTTTTTTCACGATGGTGATACCGGCGTTCTGGTCAGCGTTTGCGCCTTCCAGACCTTCCAGTGCTTTGCCGGCCTGAACCAGAGCAACACCACCACCAACGATCACGCCTTCCTGTACGGCCGCGCGGGTCGCGTTCAGGGCGTCATCAACGCGGTCTTTGCGCTCTTTCACTTCGACTTCGGTCATGCCGCCAACGCGGATCACAGCAACACCGCCTGCCAGTTTGGCAACGCGCTCTTGCAGCTTTTCACGGTCGTAGTCGGAAGAGGTTTCTTCGATCTGGGTGCGGATCTGAGCCACACGTGCTTCGATCTCGGCTTTCTCGCCTGCACCGTCAACGATGGTGGTTTCGTCTTTGGTGATCTCGATTTTCTTGGCGGTGCCGAGCATGTCCATGGTGACGTTCTCGAGCTTCATGCCCAGATCTTCGGAGATAACCTGACCACCGGTCAGGATTGCGATGTCCTGCAGCATGGCTTTACGACGGTCGCCGAAGCCAGGTGCCTTAACAGCAGCAATTTTCAGGCCGCCGCGCAGTTTGTTCACAACCAGAGTTGCCAGCGCTTCGCCTTCAACATCTTCTGCGATGATCAGCAGAGGCTTCTGGGACTGGATCACCTGCTCAAGCAGTGGAACCATGGACTGCAGGGAAGACAGTTTTTTCTCGTGCAGCAGCACCATGCAGTCGTCCAGATCAGCGATCATTTTGTCTGCGTTGGTCACGAAGTAAGGGGAGAGGTAGCCGCGGTCGAACTGCATGCCCTCAACAACATCGGTCTCGGTTTCCAGACCTTTGTTTTCCTCAACGGTGATAACACCTTCGTTGCCAACCTTCTGCATCGCGTCTGCGATCTGACGGCCGATTTCTTCTTCGCCGTTGGCGGAGATGGTGCCAACCTGTGCAACTTCGTCGGAGTCTTTCACTTCGCGAGCGGAAGCAACGATGCCTTCAACCACTTTGGCAGTTGCCAGGTCGATGCCGCGCTTCAGGTCCATTGGGTTCAGGCCAGCTGCAACCTGCTTCAGGCCTTCTTTGACGATTGCCTGTGCCAGAACGGTCGCGGTGGTGGTGCCGTCGCCGGCTTCGTCGTTGGTGCGGGAAGCAACTTCCTTCACCATCTGTGCGCCCATGTTCTCGAACTTGTCTTCCAGCTCGATCTCTTTGGCCACGGATACACCGTCTTTGGTGATGCGTGGTGCGCCGAAGGATTTCTCCAGAACAACATTACGGCCTTTTGGGCCCAGGGTCACTTTGACCGCGTCTGCGAGAACGTTTACGCCGCGCAGCATTGCGTTGCGGGCATCGGTGTCAAATTTGACGTCTTTTGCCATCTTATTGGCTCCTAAATTCGTAAATGTCGGTCAGACGATTAGGCAAGAATGCCCATGATGTCGGATTCTTTCATGATCAGCAGCTCTTCACCGTCTACGGTGATCTCGGTGCCGGACCATTTGCCGAACAGGACTTTGTCGCCTGCGGACACGTCGAGTGCGACGCGGTTGCCGGCGTCGTCACGCAGGCCTGCGCCTACGGATACAACTTCGCCTTCGGCTGGTTTTTCTTTGGCGCTGTCTGGAATGATCAGACCGCCTGCGGTTTTCTCGTCGCTTTCAACGCGGCGTACGAGCACGCGGTCATGCAAAGGTGTAAAAGCCATGACTAGGTTTCCCTAACTAGAGTTGTCTCCCTGACTCCCTCAGCGGAGCCGTTATCACTCCCTGTCGGCGAGTGCTAACGGCGAAAGAGTTAGGGAGAGTGCGAAGGGGAGTCAACGGCGTTGCGCTAGATTTTTAGGAAATACTCTGTGGGGACTGCGCGGTCTGGCTTGGGAGCCGGTCACAATCTCAAGAAACAGGAGGATTTTTGAAGGTCGAGGGGCGGAAAGGTTTCTGCACGGCGCGGTCCACAAGGCCAAGGTGATCTTGGCCGTAGAAGATGTCTCCGTCCACAATGTAGGAGGGGGAGCCAAACAGGGCGAGGTCTTTGGCGCGCTGGGTATTGGCGGCGAATTGGGCTTGAACAGGCGCGGACAAGGCCTGCTCCAGAAGTGGCTCAGGTGCCACGCCGATGCTGCGTAAGGTGCGCGCAAGGTGGTCTTGGTTTGCGAGGTCAATGTCGTCTCGCCAGTGCGCCTGCAGGAAGGCAAAGGAGAGCGCATCAAGGTCAAGCGCCTCTTTCTGGGCGGCGATGAGCACCCCGCTTGAGAGATGCAGCGGGTTGTCGTGGAAAGTTGGGCGGTGGGGGAGGATGTCGAGGCCTCGGTACTCTGCCCAGCGTTCGATTTCCCGGCCAAAGAAGTAGTCTATATGCGCCTGACTGCGCCCGGCAAAAGAGAGACCGCCTGCCGCTTCCACCACGGGGGAGAGTTCAAAGGGGCGATGAATCAGCGTGCAGCCCCGGGTTCGGCAAATCTCAGCCAACCTTGGTGCGCCAAGGTAGGCGTAGGCGGAGTGGGTGGAATAGAAATACTCGATGGTCTGTGTGCTCATAAGCCGGGACGCTAGCAGGGCGTTGGTGGAATGCAAGCCGGGTAATGTCTCGCGATTTACTTTGGCTTGGGGACCGGTAGTGTGTCTCCCGAAAGAAGGAGCACGACATGCAGATCACCGCAAATGGCATTCAGATTGAGGTGCAGACTTATGGACCTAAAGACGGCGTTCCGCTGGTGCTCATTCGCGGGTTGGGGTCGCAGTTGATCCATTGGCCGAGCGAGTTCTACGAAGGGCTTGCAGCGGCAGGCTTCCGTGTGGTGCTGTTTGACAACCGCGACGTGGGGTTGTCGCAGCGCTGTCCCAAAGAGGGGGTGGCAAGCGATGCGGAAGAGATCACCGCGGCGGCTTTGGCCGGAGGGCCAACGCCTGCGGCCTACCGGTTGAACGATATGGCGAAGGATGTGGTGGGTGTGATGGACGCGCTGGGCCTTGAGAAGGCGCATGTGTTTGGCATGTCCATGGGCGGCGCGATCACGCAGCTTCTGTGTATGGATCACGCGGAGCGGTTGCTGAGCGGGACCATCGTGATGGCCACTGCGCGGCCGTTTGCGGAGCGGGGCGGCAATGCAGACTGGCTGGCGACCTTGTTAGCGCGCCATGTGGATCGGGAGACCTACATTACAAACTGTATCGCCGAATATGCCAACTGGGGCAGCTCGACCTATCCGATGACCGGCGAAGAGGTCGCGGAGCAAGCGGCGCAGGCCTATGATCGGGCGTTTGATCCGGAAGGTGTCAACCGGCAGGTACTGGCCGTCATCGCTTCCACGGATCGGCGGCAGGAGCTGACCCAGGTGAAGTTGCCCTGTCAGGTCATTCACGGCGAAGAGGACACGTTGATCCCGCCGGCAGCGGGCGCGGAGATTGCCGGGTTGATCCCAAATTGTGACCACCATCTGATCGCGGGCATGGGGCATGTGATCACGCCTAAGCAGGCGCCGATGCTGATTGAGATGATGCAGGATTTCATCACCCGTCGTACGCCCTAGGCGGGCGGGTTGTTACGCAGCTCTGGGCGGACTATATCCCTCACAGCTTTGATGGAGGTTTTATGGGCCAGAAACTGGATGCCTGATCATGGCGGGTGGCATGTTGCCCACCCGGTGCACAACAGAGACAGCGAGACCGGCGCCTTGGCGCGGGGCTGTGCGTTTGTGCCTTTCCCATTTTCTGATACCTTGCGGTGTGGCCAGATGTGGCGCGACCGCTCCATGAGAGACTCTCAACAATGACACGGGACTATTCCCAATTTTTGCCAACAGGGGCCGCAGCCAAAGCGGAAACGCCAAAGCGGTCGCCGTTGGATATTCTGGGCTGGCAATCGTTTTTTGCCCAGCAAACCGATCTGGACAGTCTAGAAGCCACCCCGCCTGTGCGGGTGGTGGAAGTACACCGCAATGGCCTGCGGGTGCGCGGTGATGGCATCGACGCCTTGGTGCCGCCGGGGCCGGAGGCGACAGTGGGCGACTGGCTGCTGTATAACGCAGAGCTACCGAGCCACAGCGAAGTGCTGGAACGCAAGAGCCTGTTTAAGCGCCGTGCCGCCGGGCATGATCGCAGCATTCAGATGATTGCCGCCAATGTGGACACGGCTTTTGTGGTCACCAGCTGCAACAACGACTTCAACGTGGCGCGGCTGGAGCGGTTTCTGGCGCTGGCCTTTGAGGCCGATGTGACGCCGGTGATTGTGCTGACCAAGGCAGATTTGTGTGAAGACACAGCGCCGTTTGTTAAGCAGGCGCAGGCGATTTCCGATCGCGTGCCAGTGGTGCTTTTGAATGCCAAAAGCGAGGAACCGGCCGCAAAGCTTGCCGATTGGAGCAAGCCGGGTCAGACGATTGCGTTTCTCGGCACCTCTGGCGTGGGCAAGTCCACGCTGGTGAATGCGCTGTTTGGCACAGAGCAGGCCGAGACCGGGGCGATCCGTGAGGACGACAGTCGCGGGCGGCACACCACGACGAGCCGTCAGTTGCATTTCACCGACGCGGGTCTGGCCATTCTGGACACGCCGGGGATGCGGGAGCTGCAGCTTGCCGACGCAGGTGACGGATTGGCCGATCTGTTTGCCGATGTGGTCGCGCTGGCCACCCAGTGCAAGTTCCGCGACTGTGCCCATGAAAGTGAGCCGGGTTGTGCGGTGCGGGCGGCCATTGACGCCGGTACGCTGGATCCGGAGCGGCTGGAGCGTTGGCGTAAGCTGGAAGCAGAAGAACGGCACAACACCGCCTCGCTGGCGGAAAAGCGGGCCTACGACAAGAACTTCGGCAAAATGATCAAGACCGTGACCAAGGCGCACAAAGGGCGCAAGGGGCGGCGCTAGGCGTCCATCACGGGCTTGTGAACAATTAGGACCGGCGCGCGGAGTGATCTGCGCGCCGTTTGACTGCGTACCCTTTGCAAAACCAGCCTGACAAGCGACGGGAGGCGCACGGCGGATGCATATGCGATTGCCACTTCGGGAACGGGTACTCATGGCGCTGTTGAGCGGCGCGGTGCTTTTGGGCTGGGCGGCGGAGGCCTCAGCCAATTCTGCTTCACCGGCGCCGGAAGTGCGCAGTATTCTGGGACAGCCCCAGGAATTGGGCACCGGACAGTTCCGGTGGCTGGGCTTCAAGGTCTACGATGCACAGATGTTTGCGCCGCAGGGGCAGGGGTTTGACCGCAACGGGTCCTATGCGCTGGAGATCGAATACGCCCGCAAGATCAAACGCAAGATCCTGCTCAAGGCCAGCATGGACGAGATGGAACGGATTGAAGGTAAGAAACCTGATCATGGGCAAATCCAAAAGAAGTTGACCGCCTGCTACCGCGACATTCAGCCGGGCGATCGAATTGTGGCCTCGCCCAAAGGGAGCAATGCCCTGAAGTTTTGGGTGAACGGTAAGAGCACCTGCACGTTGCAGCACAATGGTATTCGGGATCGCTATATGGCGATCTGGTTGAGCGACAAGGCGCGGGATCGCGGCTTTGCGCAACAAGTTTTGGCCAGTCAAAAATAGCGCAGCTTTCCGGCTCCCCCAAACCCCCGCACTGTGGTTCGCTTTCCATGGTGCCCGGAAAATGGGTGCTGTTTCCCTGATTGGCCGTTCGCCCCGCCTTAGAGTTTGGTCCTTCTCTGGCGAGGCAAGCGTGTGACCCGGCTTGCTTGCTCCGCCGGGTCACACGTGTCACCAAGGGCCTCATGAAATTGGTTCTCCTGACCGCTGTCACGATGACGGCCTTTGCCGCGAACTCTGTCCTCAACCGCGCTGCCGTGAGTGGCGCTGGCATGCAGGCGGTGGATTTTGGCGTGGTGCGGCTTGTGAGCGGGGCGCTGGCCTTGGCGGTCTTGGTGGCCTGGCAGCGGCGTGGCTTTGCGCTGGGCGGGGGCGGGCGCAGTGTCGCTGTGGCGGGGTTGCTTGCCTATATCTTTGGTTTTTCTCTGGCGTATCGCGGCCTGGATGCGGGTTTGGGCGCTTTGGTGCTGTTTGGCGTGGTGCAGATCACCATGTTTGGCGGCGCAGTGGTGGCGCGCGAAGAGGTGCCAACGACGCGGTGGCTGGGCGCTGGCCTGGCGCTGGGCGGGCTGGTCTGGCTGTTGGCACCGACCGGTGGCCCCGCGATTTCGGTTGCACATGTGGCGATGATGGCGGGCGCGGGGCTTGGCTGGGGCATCTATTCGTTGCAAGGGCGCAAAGAGGCGGATGCCACACAGGCCACGGCGATGAATTTCATCTTGGCCGCCCCGGTGGCTTTGGCGTTGGCGGCCGCTTTGGGCATGGACATGGAGATGCCAGCGGCGGGTGTGGCGCTGGCCGTGGTATCTGGTGTGGTGACCTCGGGGCTGGGCTATGCGTTGTGGTATGCGATTTTACCAAGTTTGGGTGCCAGCCGTGCCGCGGTAGCGCAATTGTCGGTGCCGGTGATCGCGATGGCAGGCGGCATGGCGTTTTTGAGCGAGCCGCTGACGCTGCGCTTTGTGGGCGCGGCGGTGCTTGTGATTGGCGGTGTGCTTGTGTCGATGCGCAAGGCTTGAGGCTAGAACTTCAACAAGGGTTCCAAAGTGTCGTAGTGCACGCCATCACTCCAGGCCACGTCCGGCAGGCTGAGCGGACGGTAGGAGATCTGGTCCATTTCTGCGCGGGAAAAGAAGCGGCGTTTGGAGACGATGTTTTCCGGGTCCTGCCATGTTTCGTCCAGCGCTCCATCGGTGATGGTACAGCGAAAGAAGAGATCGACCTGATGAAAATCGCTCTCCTTATCGTGGAACTCGTTGATCAGGCAGGGCGCGCCAACGGAGATCGTGAGCCCACATTCCTCATGCACTTCGCGGATCAGATTGTCGGCCAGACTGCTGTGTTTTTCGACGCCACCACCGGGGGCACACCAGAGCGCGCCTTTGTGATCTGGGTAGGCGTTGACCAGCAAAAGGCGGTCTTCGTGCAGGATCACGGCACGGGCGGCGAGGCGCAGTGGGCGCGACTTTGGTGGGCGAAGGGTTGCCATTGGGGCACTTTCCGTAAGGTTTTTGCTTTTGTAGGCCCCGCTTAGGGCCTATCTCAAGTCTATGGTTCGATTTTTGAAAATGGCAGCGGTGCTGGCCTTGGGGCTGGGCACGCAGAGTTTGGCAGAGCAGCCAAAAGTGGCCGCAGAGTCGGAGGCGCAGGACTGTGTGATCCTGCTGCACGGGTTGGCACGCTCTGAGAGTTCCTTTGTTCTGATGGAATTGGCGCTTGAGCGCTATGGCTACAAAGTGGTGCGCTTGGGCTATCCCTCCACCAAAGAAGAGATCGAGACGCTGGCCGATATGACCCTGCCTAAGGCTGTGGCGCAGTGCGGCTGGACCAAGGTGCATTTTGTCACCCACTCGATGGGCGGTATTCTGACCCGCGTGTGGTTTGAAAACCACCGCCCACCGGAGCTGGGCCGCGTGGTGATGTTGGGGCCGCCCAACAAAGGCTCGGAACTGGTGGATGAGTTCAGCTACCTGGAGCCGTTTGTCTGGCTCAACGGCCCTGCGGGGATGCAGCTTGGCACCGATGGGTTACCCGCCAATCTGCCGCCGGTGGATTTTGAACTGGGGGTGATTGCCGGGGACAAGTCTCTCAACCCTTATTACAGCAGCCTGATTGCCGGGCCGGATGATGGCAAAGTCTCGGTGGAAAGCACCAAGGTTGAGGGCATGGCGGACCATATCGTGCTGCCGGTGACCCATACGTTTATGATGAACAACCCCATGGTGATTGTGCAGGTGCGCGAGTTTTTGGAGACCGGCGCGTTTGATCATGACATGGAATGGGGGGATGCGGACGCCACCTTGCGGGAGTTGCAGCGGATTGTGGATGCGGATGGTGATCCTGAAGCGGAGAAGGACGACGATCTTTGGGATCGGATGTGGCGCGAGATTGTGGGGCCAAGTGCACCTGATCAAGGTGGAGTGGACGGCCAGTGACGGACCTGCTTTTGCACGGCGCAGAGGTGTTACGCCCGGAAGGGTTTGCGCAAGAGCCGATTGGGATTGTGGCAGGAACGATCGGGGATGCGGACGGCGCGCGGCAAGTGGATTTGCGCGGATATCGCATTCTGCCCGGTATCGTGGATCTGCATGGCGACGGGTTTGAGCGGCACCTCGCGCCACGGCGTGGGGCGATGAAAAACCTTGGCGACGGGTTGGTGTCGGTTGATGCCGAACTGGCCGCCAATGGGATCACCACAGCGGTGTTGGCGCAGTTCTGGAGCTGGGAGGGCGGCATGCGCTCGCCAGATTTTGCACGGCGGTTTTTGGAGGCGCTGTCCGCCACAGAAGGCTTGCGCACAGAGATGTTGGTCCAGCTGCGGTTTGAGAGCCATCTGTTGGAGGACTATTCGGCGTTTGAGGCTGCAGTGGCCGCGTTTGACGTGCCTTACGTGGTGTTCAATGATCACTTACCTCATGCGGCATTGGCGAAGGGAAAGAAGCCGCCACGGTTGACCGGGCAGGCTCTCAAAAGTGGGCGCAGTCCTGAGGCACATCTGGCGCTGTTGCAGGCGCTGCATGCGGTGACGGAGTCCGTGCCCGAAGCGGTGGCACGGCTGGCGGCGCGGTTGGCGGACAAAGGCGTGAAGCTGGGCAGCCATGATGATGACAGCGCGGCGACGCGGGAAAATTGGCGCGGTTGCGGCCTGTCGATCAGTGAGTTTCCAGAGACCCTGGAGGCAGCGGAGACAGCCAAAGCTGCGGGCGATCCGGTGGTGATGGGCGCGCCGAATGTGGTCCGTGGCGGCAGCCATTCCGGCAAGGTGTCGGCGGCCGAGATGGTGGCCGCGGGACTGGTGGATGGCTTGGCGTCTGACTACCACTATCCCGCGCCACGGCAGGCGGTGTTGCGGCTGGTGGAGGATGGTGTCTGTGACTTCGCACAAGCTTGGGCGCTGGTGTCGGCCAAGCCAGCGGAGGTGCTGGGGCTGAAGGATCGCGGCACCTTGGAAGCGGGCAAACGCGCGGATCTGGTGATTGTGGATGCGCAGAGTGGTCGGATTGGGGCCACGTTGGTGGGCGGGCAGGTCAGCTTTATGGCCGGCGATGTGGCCGCTCGCTTTATGGGGTAGGGGCTTTGCCCCGTCACCGCAGCGCGGTGACTCCCCAGGATACTTTTTGAATGAGATGGTGTTGGCCGGTGCCGGATTTTAAGTTTGAAGATTTGCAGGCGGTGCCGCGGGGGCTTTTGGCGGCGCAGATGGCGGATGCGCGGGTGGCAGCGCATTTGCCGCTGCTCGACGGAGCCTTTGATGTGGAGGCGTTTTTGCAGGTCAAGGCGCAGCGTTGGGCAGAGGACGGACTGGGCCACTGGGCAATCTGGCAAGGTGACATTTTTCTCGGCTGGGGTGGCTTTGAGAAAGAGGGCGACGTCTGGGATTTTGGGCTTGTGCTTGTGCCTGCGGCTTTTGGGAAAGGCTTGGAGATCACGCGGCAGGCGCTGGCTTTTGCGGCGGAGGATGCGCGGATTGAGACCGTTCAGTTCCTGCTGGCCCCAACCCGGCGGTCGGTGAAGGCCCTGGCGCGGATGGGCGCCAAAGAAGTGGGGGAGGTCCGTTATGGTGGGCAGACCTTCCGCCGGTTTTTGCTGGATATGCGGGGCTAAAGCGTCATGCGAAATAACTGAATCCCTTAACGCTGCCTGAAATCGATGATTTCAACGCGTTAAAGGATGCTTGGTGTTTCAAGTTTTTCGTCAGACGCTCTTATCGCCGCGTTTGATGCGGTTCACATGGCCCATCTTGCGGCCCGCTTTGGTTTCCGCTTTGCCGTAAAGATGCACGGCGGTGTCGCGCTCCTGCAGCAGCTCTGGCAGGCGATCCATGTCATGGCCAATCAGGTTTTCCATGACCACATCGCTGTGCCGTTGGCCGTCGCCGAGGGGCAGGCCGGTGACAGCGCGGATGTGCTGTTCAAACTGATCCACAGCGCAGCCGTTTTGGGTCCAGTGGCCGGAATTGTGCACCCGCGGGGCGACTTCGTTCACGATGAGGCCGTCTTTGGTAACAAAGAGCTCCACCCCCATGACGCCAACATACTCCAGTTTGTTCAGGATGTTGGCGGCGAGCAGGACGGCGTCCATGCGCTGACCAGCGGACAGGCGGGCGGGCACGGTGGTTGTGGCAAGGATGCCGTCTTTGTGCACGTTTTCACCGGGATCAAAGCAGGCCACCTGACCGTCAATGCCACGGGCGGCAATCACGCTGACCTCGTGGGAGAAGTCGACAAAGCCTTCCAGCAGGGCAGGTGCGCCTGCCATATCGGCCAGAGCCGCGTCGGCATCTGCAGCAGTTTTCAGGCGGGCTTGGCCTTTGCCGTCATAACCAAAGCGGCGGGTTTTCAGGATCGACGGTGCGCCGATCTCGGCAATGGCTTTGGCCATGCTCTCAGAGTCGGTGACATCGGCAAATGGCGCGGTTTTCAGGCCGAGGTCTTGCAGGAAGGTCTTTTCCGTCAGTCGATCCTGAGACACCCGCAGCGCTTCGCGGTTGGGGTGGATCGGGCAATGCGCTTCGAGAATGTCCAGCGCCGATGTGGGGATGTTTTCAAACTCGTAGGTGATGACATCCACAGCCTCGGCAAACTGCCGTAGGGCGTCTGCGTCGTCGTAGGCTTTTTGGAAGTGGTAGTTCGCCACATGGCTGGCTGGGCAGTCTCCGCCGGGTTCATAGACACAGGTCTTGTAGCCCAGACGGGAGGCCGCAACCGATAGCATGCGGCCGAGTTGGCCACCGCCGAGGATACCAATGGTCGATCCGGGAGCGAGCGGCTTAGTCATCTTGCGGCTCATCCGGAATAGAGGCGGAGAGGGTGTCGCGCCAGGCGTCCAGACGTGCGGCCAGATCGGCGTCCTGCAGTGCCAGAATGCCGGCGGCCATCAGACCTGCGTTGGCGGCACCGGCGGCACCAATGGCCATGGTGGCCACCGGGAAGCCTTTGGGCATCTGCACGATGGAATAGAGGCTGTCGACACCAGAGAGGGCGCGGGTTTGAACGGGAACGCCGACCACTGGTACGCGGGTTTTGGAGGCCATCATGCCGGGCAGATGTGCAGCGCCGCCAGCGCCAGCGATGATCACCTGAAGGCCGCGACCTGCGGCTTCCTTGCCGTAAGACCAGAGACGATCGGGCGTGCGATGGGCGGAGACAATCTTCTTTTCGTAAGAAATGCCCAGCTCTTCCAAAATGGTGGCTGCTTCTTTCATCGTGGGCCAGTCAGACTGGCTGCCCATGATGATGCCGACTTGAGGTGTGTCCGTCATATGCGCCTCTGAGATCAGAATTTGGCTCGCGTTATAGACGGTTCAGGGATTTAAGCAATGCGGCGGGTGGGGTCTGCAAAAATCTAGGTGTGCAGAAAGCATGGGGCGCCGTGTTGCGGAAAATTTGCGCATCAATATGGTGGAAAAAACGCAAAAGCACCCTGTCAAATTGCAAGATGCTTTGCGAAAATACGAGGTGAGGCGGGGGCTTAAGCTGCGCGCTTCAGCATCACGCCTTTGCGCTTGGCGATGAAGGCGGCGCGGCGTGCACCGCGGGCCCATGGCATTTGTGGCGCGTCTTTTTGGGAAGCTGCAACTACGGATTTAACGAAGCGGCTCTGGGTTTTCATGTCTGCTCTCCTTGGCATGTCTTGGTCTCTTGTGGACCATTGTTTCCAACTTGAGATCAGTCTCGTGTCGAAATGGGGCAGAGATGCGGCAGGATTGGTCAGATTTGAGGAAAATAGAGAGACAAATCTGCGGTATCCGCAGAAAGTCATTGTTTACAGAGAGATAGAGGCAATCAGGCGGCCGTAATCTGCCTCTTTGGCGTGGGTTGTGCGCCGGTAGGAGTAGAATCTGTCCGGATCAGAATAGGTGCAATGGCGGGTCCATTCGGCTTTGCCAATGTTTGCGGCCCGTAAACGATGCAGGCCATAGGAGGGCAGGTCGAAAAGCTTGCGGTCGCCGTCGCCCTCTTTGAAGAATCGGCTGTTGGCGGCGTCTTCAGTGAGGAAGGCGTCGAGAAACTCCGGGCCAACTTCGTAGGCGTCTTGGCTGATGCAGGGGCCGATCACGGCGTGGGTGGTGTCGCGGGACGCACCGAGCGCTTCCATTGCGTCTAAGGTTGCATCCAGCACGCCGTCCAACGCGCCGCGCCATCCAGCGTGGGCGGCGCCAATCACACCGGCCTCTGGATCGGAAAACAGCACCGGTTGGCAATCTGCGGTGAGAATCGACAGAGCTAGGCCGGGCGTGGCGGTGACAATGGCGTCCGCGCGGGGGCGTTCGCCCGAGATGGGCGCAGAGATGGTTGCCACATCGGCGGAGTGAATTTGGTGCACGCTGGCAAGGTGGAGCAGGTCGACGCCCATGGCATTGGCCACACGTTGGCGATTGATGGTGACAATCTCGGCCTGATCGGAGCTGCCGATGCCGCAGTTCAGCCCCTCAAAGACGCCAGAAGAGGCACCGCCGCGACGGGTGAAGAACCCGTGGCGCACGGGAGCAAGCAGGTCTGAAGTCAGAATCTCAAGCGTCATGGTGTGCATCCTGGTGGAGGTGTGCCGTTTTCCGGATAGAGCGCGAGCACTTTGAACAGGTTTCCCATTTCTTCGGGGTGCGTCAAGCGGCGATGGGCAGCGATGTGGGATTGCAAGGCGTCGCCATTGAGGCGGGAGGCCAAGGCCTGAGCGCGGGGCGTGATGCCGAGGGTTTCGAGAAATACGCCTTGTGGGGTGAGCGTGCTATGGGCGCAGGGGGCAGCTTGGGCAAGGGCCTCAAAATCCACATGCGCGGTGATGTCCGCCTCGCCGGGGGTGTCGAGCGGGTTGGCGTATTCGTGGTCTTTGAGCGCCTGCAGGGTATCGCCCTTTGACCGCCAGTCCCCGTAGTCGATCAGCAGCGCGGCGCCGCCAAAGTCGCGAATGCGGGCGCCGATCTCGGACGCCACCGAAAACGCGGGGGCGCAGGTTTCGACAATCATGCCCTGCGTGGTGTCGGTCAGGCGGTGTTCGAGCTGCGGTTGCGGCAATTCGGGGCCGAAGGCAAAGCTGAGCTTGCCGTCGCGCATGGCGATCAGGCGCTCGTGCCAGCCGGTGGGGCCGCGTTGGAATTGGCGGATAGGCAGCGCGTCGAAGAATTCATTGGCGACTAGAAAGAGTGGCTGCTGTGGCAGGGTGTCCACGGTGTCGTGGTGCGTGATCTCGGCCTTGATGGCGTCGCGTTGTTTTTCGCGCAGGGTTGGGGAGGCCTCGACAAGGTGGATGTGCGCCGCGGCGTGAAGGCCGGGCACGGCGCGGGTGGCGCGCAAGATGTCGGCCATAAGCGTACCGCGACCGGGGCCAAGTTCAGCGAGCGTGAACGATGCGGGGGCGCCTTGGTCGAGCCAGGCCTGCGCCAGCGCGAGGCCGACGAGTTCGCCAAACATTTGGCTGATCTCCGGCGCGGTGGTGAAATCGCCCTCGGCGCCCAGCGGGTCACGCGTGGTGTAGTAGCCGAGCGTGGGATGCAGCAGGGCTTCGCTCATGAAGTCAGCCACGGTCATGGGGCCATGGGCTTCGATACGCGCCAATAGATGTTGGGTCAGATCGCTCATGGCTGGCGTTTGGCACGCAGGATCAGGTAGGCGCCAAGGGCGATCATTGGCAGGGACAACAGTTGGCCCATGGTGAAGCCATAGCCGTTCAGGTGCAGAGCGAGGCCCAGTGGATTGCCTTCAGAGATGAACTGCGCGTCTGGCTGGCGGAAGAATTCGACAATGAAGCGGGCGAGGCCATAGCCCACAAAGAAGGTGCCGGTGATGGTGCCGGGGGCTTTGAGGGCGCCGCGACGGTAGGCGAGGTAGAGCATGACCACACCGAGGATCAGACCTTCCATTAGAGCTTCGTACAGCTGTGACGGGTGACGGGCGCAGAGGGCAGCGAGCTGGCCGCAGTCTTGTGCGGCGTGGCCGGGGAATATCACGCCCCAGGGCACATCGGTGGGGCGGCCCCAAAGCTCGGCGTTGATGAAGTTGGCGATGCGCCCCAGAAACAGGCCGACAGGCACACCAAGCGCCATGGCGTCGCCAACTTGGAGTTTCAGCAGGCCGTGTTTCTGGCAATAGAGCCAGCCCGCGACAATGACGCCCAACATGCCGCCGTGAAACGACATGCCGCCGTCCCAGATGCGGATGATGTCGCCGGGATTGGCGAGGTAGAAGGCAGGTTTGTAAAACAGCACGTAGCCGAGGCGGCCCCCGGCAATTACGCCAAGAATGACCCAAGTGAGCAGGTCCTCAATTTGTCGCGCGGTGATGGGCGCTGTGTCCTTGGGCCAGAGCGCGGGGCGGTTCACGGTGGCCACCACAATGCGCCAGCCGATCAGGATACCGACGATATAGGCCAGGGCGTACCAGCGCAGGGCAAATTCCATGCCAAAAGCGGAGATGGAGAAGATTTCAGGGGAAATATTAGGGAACTGAATGGGACTGCTCCGTCGCTGTCTGGGCCGCGTGGGTTTGCGCCACAAGTGGCCTTGCCGTTGCGACAAAGTCAACCTTGTGTCTGAGCGGGTTGATGCCCATATAGGCAGTCAGGATCAGATAAGCGGAGAGTGCGATGCAAACCCGGAACAAATTCATGGACGACATGTCTCAGTTGATGACCAACGCCATGGGTGTGGCTCAGGGCGCCAAGGACGAGGCCGACAACGCGATGAAGTCGTTGATGGACCGTTGGCTGGCGGATCGGGATTTTGTCACCCGCGAAGAGTTTGATGCGGTGCGCGCCATGGCGCAGAAAGCCCGTGAGGAAAATGAAGCTCTGAAGGCGCGGATTGAGGCGCTGGAAGGCAAAGCGGGCTAAGGCACGCTGACAAAATGATGTGAGAAAGGCTGACCCTGGGGTTGGCCTTTTTTGATTTGGGATTGGCTGCGCTTAGAGCGTCAGGGTGCCGGTGATGCCGTCCTGCACAGCGCCGCCAACCCAGACGTCTTCGCCATCTTGCAGCACATGCACGCGGCCTTTGCGGCCCAGCAGCGTGCCTTGCGCGGCGATGTAGTCGCCCGTGGCGATCCCGTCTGCCAAAAGCCACTGGGCAATGCCCGCGTTGAGGCTGCCCGTCACCGGATCCTCAAAGCCACCAGCCGAGAAAGCGCGGACTTCGAAGTCAAACCCGTGCCCTGCTTCGCCAACCGGCGCGACCAAGCCGATGCGCATGCCTTTGAGGGCGGCGTAGTCCGGCTTGGCTTGTAGTAGGGTCTGGCGGTCCTTGAGCAGGAGCGCGGCCCAGCCGGGGCCATTGTCGACCCAAGCGGCGGCCTCCACTTGTGTGTCCTGCAACCCAAGGGCGGTCGAGATGCGGGTGATCATGTCTGCGTCAAGCGGGCCGCTGCGCCGCAAAGGTGGGGCACAGAAATACAGGCGGTCATTGTCGCGGCGGACGTGGATCAGACCCGCGCCGCATTGTTGCACCACGTTTTCACCCTGAGGCTGGCCGCCTTGGGATAGCCAAACGTGACAGGCGCCCAAAGTCGGGTGCCCGGCAAAAGGCAGCTCTTGCAGCGGGGTGAAAATCCGCACGCGGTAGTCGGCCCCGTCGTCGGTGGGATGCAGCAGAAAACAGGTCTCACTCAGGTTGGTCCAATGGGCCAGCTGCGCCATTTGGCTTTGCTCCAGCCGCTCGGCGTCCGCCACCACGGCGAGCGGGTTGCCGTAACTGGCCTGCTCGGAAAACACATCAACTTGGGCAAAGGGAAACGCGTTGGTCATGGCAAAATCATAGGAGTGCGGGGAGGGAGAGCAAGTCTCTCCTTGGGCCTGCGACCAAAAGCCGAAGACTTGTGCTTAACAGAGTTTAATCCACAACTTATTGCGTTATCCACAGATATTTTGCTTTACACACTCAACCTAACGCAGCACCATATCTTGTAAGGGGTGTGAAGTTATCCACAGGCCCTAGAGCAGGCACCAAGCGTTAGGGAGCTGCCACTCCCTCGGCGCGATACAAAAAAGAGGTGGCGCTATGGCATTATCAGAGCAGTTTCTCGAAGAAGACTTGCATCCGATCGACATCGTCGAACACATCGCCGAGGTGCGACACTGGAATTTTGAGCGCATTGCAGATGATCAGATCGCGATGGAGGTGGAAGGCCAGTGGAAGACCTACTCGATCACGCTGGCCTGGTCCGCCTATGACGAAACGCTGAAGCTGGTGTGTTCCTATGAAGCAGAGCCGCCAGAGGACAAGCTGTCGGCGCTGTATGAGACGCTTAACGCGGTGAATGACGAGTGCTGGGCGGGGGCGTTTACCTACTGGCACAAGCAGCAGCTTATGATTTATCGCTACGGCCTCGTGCTGACCGGGGGGCAGATGGCGAGCCCGGAGCAGATTGACACGCTGATCCGTGGCGCCTTGCAGAACGCAGAGCGGTTTTACCCGGCGTTCCAGTTGGTGGTCTGGGGCGAGAGAAGTGTGAAAGATGCAATGCAAGTTGCCATTGCAGAGGCCTACGGCCGGGCGTAACACTTGCCCCCAAAACCACCAGAGGGGGCAAATATGAACATCAAAGACGTGGCCGAACGCGGTCTGGTGCTACTGGGATGTGGCAAGATGGGGTCCGCCATGCTGCAAGGCTGGCTGGCGGATGGATTGCCCGCAAGCAGCGTTTGGGTGCAGGATCCGTTTCCAAGCGATTGGGTACAGGGCAGCGGCGTGCATATGAACGCGGACCTGCCTGCGGCCCCGGCGATTGTGATTGTTGCTGTCAAACCTCAAATGATGGCGGACGCGTTGCCGGTGCTGGCGGCGATGGGCAATGGCGAGACCTTGTTTGTCTCGGTTGCGGCAGGTGTGTCGATCGCCACTTATGAGCAGATTTTGGGCGACCAGACCCCCATTGTACGTGCCATGCCCAACACGCCAGCAGCGGTGGGCAAGGGCATCACCGCGATTGTCGGGAATGGCCCGGCGGGCGACGCTGGACTGGATGCCTCTGAAGGTCTGCTGAAGGCCGTCGGACAGGTCGTGCGACTTGAAAACGAAGGCCAGATGGATGCGGTCACCGGTTTGAGCGGATCGGGGCCTGCCTATGTGTTTCACATGATCGAATGTATGGCTGCGGCGGGCGAGGCGCAGGGCTTGTCGCCGGAGTTGTCTATGGCGTTGGCCAAGGCCACTGTTGCGGGCGCAGGCGCGCTGGCTGAAACGGCAGTGGACACCCCAGCGCAGTTGCGGGTGAATGTGACCAGTCCCAATGGCACCACGCAGGCTGGATTAGAAGTTCTGATGGACACCTCCGATGGCTTGCCGCCGTTGATGATCAAAACCGTGGGCGCCGCCGCAGAGCGCAGCCGGGAGCTGGGCAATGGCTGATCAAATCGATTTTGACGACTTTCTGAAGGTTGACGTGCGTGTGGGCACAGTGGTGCAGGCAGAGCCTTACCCAGAGGCGCGCAAGCCCGCGATCAAGCTTTGGATTGATTTTGGCGAGGAGCTGGGCACACGCAAGACGTCTGCGCAGATCACCGCGCATTACGACCCAGATACTTTGCTGGGCAAACAGGTGCTGGCCGTGGTGAATTTCCCACCGCGTCAGATCGGAAAATTCATGTCCGAGGTGCTGGTGCTGGGCCTGCCGGATGACGCCGGTGACATCACATTGATAGGCCCGGATGGGCCGGTCCCAAATGGAGGGCGCCTACATTGAAAAGCCTTTTGATCACACGCCCCTTGCCGGATGCGGTTTTGGAAAAAGCGCGCTCGACCTTTCAGACCACGGTGCGGCTCAACAATATGCCGATGCAAAGCGACGAGCTACGCGATGCGTTGCGTAACTTTGACATGGTGCTGCCGTCGCTGGGGGATGCGTTTGACGCGCAGGTGTTTGCCGATGTTGGAACGCCACGCTGCAAGCTCTTGGCGAATTTTGGCGTGGGGTTCAATCACATCGACGTGGAGGCGGCGGCCAAGGCCAATGTGCTGGTGAGCAATACGCCCGGCGCGGTGACGGACGCGACGGCGGATGTGGCGATGACGCTGATCCTGATGAGCGCGCGCCGTGCGAGCGAAGGCGAACGACTGGTCCGCTCAGGGCAGTGGAAAGGCTGGCATCCGACGCAGATGCTGGGGCTGCATGTGACGGGCAAGACCGTGGGCATCGCGGGTATGGGCCGCATTGGGCAGGCGATTGCGCAACGCTGCCACTATGGCTTTGGCATGGCGGTGAAATACTGGAACCGCTCGGAGAAAGACCTGCCTTACAACGCAGAGCGCGTCGAGGATTTGGCGGCTCTGGCGGCGCAGGTGGATGTTCTGGTGGCGGCGGTGCCGGGCGGTACGGACACACAGCATCTGTTCAATGCCGAGGTCTTTGGCGCGATGCAGAGCCACGCACATTTCATCAACATCTCCCGTGGGGAAGTGGTGAAAGAAAGCGCTTTGGTGGCCGCACTGCAAAACAATGAGATTGGTGGTGCCGGGCTGGATGTGTATGAATTTGAGCCGCGCGTGCCGGATGCGCTGCGCAAGCTCGACAACGTCACGCTGCTGCCGCATCTCGGCACGGCCGCGTTGGAGATCCGCACGCAGATGGGCCTGATGGCAGTGGACAACCTGCTGGCCTATGAACAGGGCGAGACCCCGCCCAATCTGGTGTAATTCCGCTTCATTTGGCTGGAAATATCTCTGGGGAGGCCCGCAGGGACGGGGGCAACGCCCCCACACACGCCCTTACTCTTCGGCGGTGTCGCCTATGGCGGCCCGCCAATGTCGACGACACAGCGAGACATAGCTTTCATTGCCGCCGATTTGCACTTGTGCGCCTTCGTGTAAAACATTGCCCTGTTCGTCTTGACGCACCACCATGGTGGCCTTTTTGCCGCAATGACAGATGGTGCGGACTTCGCGCATTTCATCCGCTAGCGCCAGAAGTGCCGCGGATCCCGGAAACAGCTTGCCCTGAAAATCCACTCGCAAGCCGTAACACATCACAGGGACTTTCAAGTCGTCCACTGCGCGGGCCAATTGCCAGACTTGCGCCTCGCTGAGAAATTGCGCCTCATCGATGAAGACACAGGCAAGGGGGCCGGCTGCAAGTCGCTCTTTCAGAACTTTAAACAAGTCGGACGTCACATCAAATGTGTCCGCGTCGTCAGAAATACCAATGCGGGAGGCGATACGGCCTTCGCCGGCGCGATGATCCAATTGCGCGGTCAGCAGGTACGTTTGCATGCCACGTTCGCGGTAGTTGTGGGACGCCTGCAAAAGTACGGTGGATTTGCCGGCATTCATGGTGGAGTAATTGAAGTAAAGCTTGGCCATGGCGGCGTGATAGGCCGCATTGGGCGCGGGGATCAAGGCCGTGAGGCAGAGTTCGGACCGTAATTTCTAATCCGTCGTTTTGAGGATGCAATGGCGCGCCCCAAAATATGAAACGCGACCCGTTGCATCGTGGCTTGGCCATGGGGATGATGCCTTCGGGTCGCGCGGCCGAAACGGCCAGCAGCATGCAGGTGACAGACCACACACCGCTTTCCTTTGGTCCGGCCCACCCGCCGGAAAACTAGTACTTTCGGATAAATACCCGATTCACTCACAGTCGGATGTAATGCATCCGGTCTTTCTCAAATGCCAAATTCAGGTTAAGCGATATATGGGAAAAGATTGGCCGCTTTCCCCTTAGAGGCGTCAAACCGCGTTTTTAAGGGATGGTCTAATGAGTATACGGTTTGGGGACGATACATGAGCGTGGTGGATAGCTACTTAAAGAAACACTCCGAGGCCTTGGTAAAAGACGTTGGAATCGAAGCGGCCTGTGAACTGACGGGAAAATCCAAAGCCACGCTGGGGCGGTATTATTCGTCCCATGACGAGCACGCGGATCGTTTTATGCCGATTGATGCGGTGGCGGCGCTGGAAGAGGCCGCCTCTTACCCACATGTGACAGCGGCACTGGCGGAGCTGAAGGGCAATTCCTTGAGCCATGAAGGCAGACGCCGGAACTCCGATGATAAGGGGGGAGTCAATTCTGATGTCATCGCGCTAAGCCAACGGTTTGCGATGCTGATGGCGGAGTACAACCAGTCCATCGAGGACGGAATCATCACGGTGACCGAAGCCAAGCGGCTTTTGAGGGAAACAGTGGCATTGCAGCAAGTGCTCGTGGATATGAAATTGCACCTCGAAGAAGAATCCGTCTAAGCGATGCGCGACCCCGCCAGGCGCCGTCCGCTTTTGCAAGCGGAGCGTCACATTCCGGATTTGCTGCAAGGGTTTCTGGTAGATCTGGAGACCACGCAAAGCTCGGCGGAGGTGTGGGCACTGATTGTAGAGGTGGGGCGGACGCTGAACCTGCCTTTCATCGATTTCATATGTGCCGACAACTTTGAGGACTGGAAAAAGACGCTGTTTATTCGCACGTCTTATGACAGTTCTTGGTTGAATGCGTTCAACGAAGACCCGGACATTGCCAAGTGGAGCTACTTCCGCGCCCATGCCGTAAATCATCTCACACCGATTGCGGTTGGCATCGAGTTTTTGGATGAGTTTCATCATATGCCTCAGGCGCGCTTTGCCGTTCTGGAAGAGGCTGCCCGGAGGGGGATCAGAGCGGGATTCTCGATCCCCTTACGCTCTCACGCTCCACCTCAGGCCGCGTTGATCACCTTTTGTGGCGATCACAGTAAGCGGGAAATGAAGCATATTATTCAAACACATGGCTGGGTGTTGCAGGCGGTGGCTATGGCGGGGCATCAAGCCTACCAGGCGCATTTCTCTGCGGAATTCACCACGCGAAACAAGATTTCAGACAAACAGCGCGAATTGCTGGAGATGATTGGAACCGGCCTGCAAGACAAGGTGATCGCCGAGCGCTTGGGGATCACCGTTTCTGCCGTGCGTCAGAGGATGAAAAACATTCTTGGCAAGACGGGGTTGTCCAACCGGGCGGAGCTGGCGGCATTGGCCATGAGTGCCGGTTTGGTGCAAGACCCGTTAAATCGTATGAGCCGCGACAGCGGTGGGGTTTTGGTGGAAATGGGCGTGCCAACAACCACCCGGGCGCGGTATCGGCATCGGGATAGATCCTAAAACGAATAAGGGTGGCGCAGACACCTGAGCCACCCTTTCGTCATAAAAAGACCTACAAGGAAAATGTGCACGGGTGTGCATACTAACCTCCGCACGGGACAGCGCAGAGCAGAAGGGGATCGGCAAACTATCACCTCACGAACCCATTGCCTCAGTATGCCTGGGGAAGCATCACAGCGAGACAACGGCTCCCTCCACCAATGATGTTAGCGGATTCACCGGCGTGAGTCTGTCATTTACAACTTGGTAAAGAACATTACCTGGGGTGCAAATTTTGGTAGTTTTTTCGATTCAAACTGTCAAAAACAACAGGCTGTACGCGGCGGTATACCGACAATTGCGAATCGATTGTGTTTCAGTGGCGCTTCACCAGAACCGACCCAACGGAATATCCCGCCCCAAAGGAACAGATTACACCGTAGTCGCCGGGCTGTAAGTCATCTGAATACTTCGAGAAAGCGATAATCGAGCCTGCCGAGGAGGTATTGGCGTAGTCCTGCAGAATATTTGGTTGTTCGCCCGCTTCCGGTGTGCGGCCGAGGACTTTTTTGCCGATGAAGTCATTCATCGACTTGTTGGCTTGATGCAGCCAGAGGCGGCTCAGGTTGTCCGGCGCCACACCTTCGGCTTCGATGTGCGCCAGCATATGGGCAGACACCATTGGCACCACCTCTTTGAAGACTTTGCGGCCGTTCTGCATGAACTGCATGTCGCGGCGGTCGACCACGCCGTCCGGGCGGGAGCGGCGTAGGAAGCCGTTGTTGTTACGGATGTTGTTGGAGAACTGGGTGGCGCAGCGGGTCGAGATGATCTCGAAATAGGCGCTTTTTGCCTCCTCGGCGCGCTCGATCACGGTGGCGGTGCAGACGTCGCCAAAGATGAAGTGGCAATCCCGGTCGCGCCATTCCAAGTGGCCCGAGCAGATTTCCGGGTTCACCACGATGGCTTTGCGCACGGAACCAGAGCGGATCATATCGGCGGCAGCCTGTAGGCCGAATGTGGCGGAGGAACAGGCCACGTTCATGTCAAAGGCAAAGCCACCTGCGCCCAATTCTTTTTGGATTTCAATGGCAACGGCTGGATAGGCGCGCTCCATATTGGAGGCGGCACAGATCACCAGATCAATCTCGGACGCGTCCACACCCGCCTGCGCCAACGCTTTGCCGCAAGCATCCAGTGCCATTTCGGTCATCACGCCCGGCTCATCATCGCTGCGTTGACGCAGTAGCGGGTGCATTACGTCCGGGTTCAGCACGCCTTCCTTGTCCAGAACATGGCGTTGCTCAATCCCGGAGGCTTTGAAAATGAACTCGCTGGAGGAGTGTTGCATCGGCTCCATTTCACCGGCTGCAATGGCGTCGGCGTTTTGGGCGTTCATCTTGTCAGCATAGGCGTTAAAGGCCTCCACAAGCTCGTCATTGGTGATGATTTGCTCTGGGGTGAAAACACCGGTGCCGGTGATGGCAGGCTGAAACATACTGGGCCTCGCTAAGTTCTGGTGGAGCGCAGCTAGGCGATATTTGATCGCAAAGGTCAAGAGTTTCCCCTGGGTCAGGCCTCCAATCGGCCTTGTTTTGCTGATGCGAAGGAGTAAAGAGGGCAGCCCCCGCGCTTGTGATTGCAAGCGCTTCCCGAGAAATTTGAGGACTGTGAAAGCGGGTTAAGGCAGCGCTTTACGGACCTGATCTGCGAGACGGGCTTTGAGGGTGGCGGGTGCTGTGGCTGCGCGGGTTTCAATGTGGTCTCGGACCACCGCGAAGGCACCGCCGATGCAGAAGGTCACGGTTGTGCTGGGTGTGGTTTTTCCCATGGCGTCAAGTTCATGGGCCAGCAGGTTTTCGAGGGCTTTGGTAAAGCGGGTAAACAGCACGACGTCAGACTGGCTGCGCGACACCCGCATGAAGAAACCGGGGTTTTCCAGAATGTGATCTACAAGCCAATTGGTCGTGACGTAGTCCTTTGACGGCCCTGTGTTGCGCTCAGCCAACGGCATCAGCTCGGCAAGGACAGAAGAGAACCCCATGTCGAGCAGGTCCAGTTTGGTGTCAAAATGCGCATAGAACGAGGACCGGGCGACATCCGCGCCATCGCAGATCATTTTGATGGTGATGTCGTCCCAGCTTTGATCCTGTAGCAGACCTTGCAGAGCGGACCAAAGCGCGTTTTGGGTGCGGGCAATACGGCGATCTGGCGATTTTTCGGACACGGTTGGCTCTTGGTGTAGGAAAACGGTCAGCCTGTGCATGGCGTGTCGTTCTTTGAGAGAAAACAACGGGCTAGTGGCGGGTATGAGACCGATACAGAAGCCTGCGCGTGCACGCCACCGGAATGTGGGGCCACAGTGGGCAAGATGCAGGAGAAATTGGAATGACACCTGAGCGTTATGTGACCGTGCAGAGAGCGGTGTGCGTGTATGATTTTTTGGCCCTGTTGCCGTTTGCACTGCCGTTTGTGAAGGTGCAGCATCTCGCCACTATGGGGCAGGTCAACACGCTTTTGGGCGGAGATTTTTGGCCGGTGTTTGATCCCATTCAGTTGATGATGGTGCAGCTGTTGGGCGTGATTGGGACCGGGTGGACTGTGTGGCGGTGGCGCAATGTTTCGCGTGAGCTGGGGGTGTTTGAAGGCGGATTGCGGTTCTTTGTGGCGTCCACGCTTCTCTGGGCTTTTGTCCAAACTGGACAGCCGCTGTTGCTGGTGTTCGCTGGGATCGACGTGGTGTCCGGTGCAGTACTGATGACAGGGCTGCGCCTGAGGAAGACCACTGCGGCAACCGTTTGAGTGGATTAAAAGGGGGCGTTTGGATAGGTGACGCCGGCCAGATACAGCCCCTGGGGCGGGCAGACCGGACCACAGGCGGCGCGGTCTTTGGCCTCCAGCGCTTCGGTGACGTCATCTGGCGTCCAGGCGCCTGCGCCCACGCGTTCCAATGTACCGACAAAGCTGCGCACTTGGTTGTGCAAAAAGGAGCGGGCGCGGACGTGGAAATGGATTTCCGGTCCGCCGATGGTGTCGACGTGTGCGATGTGCAGCTCGTCCAGTGTTTTCTGTGGGCTGGCGGCCTGACAGATCGAGCTGCGGAAGGTGGTGAAGTCGTGGTTGCCGATCAGACGATCGGCCCCTGCCTGCATCGCTTCTGGGTCTAGATCATGTTTGACTTGCCAGACCAAACCCGCCTGATGCGTGGCCGGGGCGCGGCGCATCAGGATGCGAAAAAGGTAGCGGCGCTCGGTGGCGGAGAAGCGTGCATGCCAATCGTCAGCCACTTTGGCGCAGTTGGTGATCGCCACCGGCGCCGGTTTGAGCTGGAAGTTCAACGCCTCAGAGAGGCGGAACGGATCCCAGTCTTTCTCCATGTCGCAATGGGCCACCTGTGCCAGCCCATGCACGCCCGCATCGGTGCGGCCGGCGGCGGCGATGGTGTGCGCGCGCGGCTCCAGCTTTGCCAACGCGTCCTCAATTGCGCCTTGCACAGAAGGCTGGTCCGCCTGCCTTTGCCATCCGGCAAAAGGGGCTCCGTGGTATTCAACTTGCAAGGCGTATCTGGGCATGGCGCGTGCGATAGCCCATTGGGCGGGGAAATTGAAGCCTTTCTGCCCACTGGAAATGGCTTGGGTGCGCGCATAGGTTGGGGGCGAACCATGTAAAGGGGCCAAAAGCTTGGTCATTTCCACACTTGCGGACGGGGTGGCCCGTCAGATTGAAGCGGCTTCTGATGCCGTCACGGGCGTGTTTGAGCCGGTGGTACGGTTGGGCGTGACCGGACTAGCACGTTCCGGCAAGACGGTGTTTATCACCTCGCTGGTGGCGAACTTGCTAGATCGCGGTCGGATGCCCCAGTTGGTGGCCAATGCCGAAGGGCGCATTGAAGCGGCGTTTTTGCAGCCGCAGCCGGATGATCTGGTACCGCGGTTTGATTTTGAGACCCATTTGGCGGCGATGACCGGACAAGCACCGCAATGGCCAGAAAGCACGCGGGCGATCAGCGAGTTGCGGGTGTCGTTACGGGTGCGGCCCAATGGGCTGTTGTCCGGCTTTCAAGGCGCACGCACGGTGCATCTGGATATTGTCGATTATCCGGGGGAGTGGTTGCTGGACCTTGGCTTAATGGACAAGAGCTTTGCGCAGTGGAGCGCAGAGGTTTTGGAGCGCATTGCGGAGCGTGAAGACGCGGCAGAATACCTCGGGTTGGTGTCGGCAATGGATGGTGGCGCTGACTTGGATGAGCCAAAAGCGCAGGCTTTGGCCGCGGCCTTCACGGAATATCTGCACGCGGCGCGCGGTGCCGGATATTCCGATTGCACACCGGGGCGGTTCTTGCTGCCGGGGGATTTGGCTGGCTCGCCGGTTCTGACATTTGCGCCGATGGCGGCGGTGGAGAAGCCGGGGCGACGCTCGATGTGGCGCACGTTTGAGAAGCGGTTTGAGGCCTATAAGGCGCAGGTGGTGAAGCCGTTTTTTCGCGATCATTTTGCACGCATTGACCGGCAGGTTGTGCTGGTGGATGTGCTCGGTGCAATCCACGCCGGACCGCGCGCGGTGGAAGACATGCGCGGTGGGTTGGCAGACACGCTGGCGGCGTTTCGTCCTGGGCGGAATGCGTTTCTGACGCGGCTGTTGATGGGCAAGCGGGTGGAGAAAATCCTGTTCGCGGCGACCAAGGCAGATCACTTGCATCACAGCCAGCACCCGCAGCTGACCAACATCATGCAGGCCCTAACACGCGACGCAGCGGATCGGGCACAGTTTGCTGGGGCCAGCACGGAAGCGTTGTCCTTGGCATCTTTGCGGGCAACGGTGGAAGAAACGGTGGCGCATGAAGGGCGCAAGCTTGATTGCGTGCGCGGGCGTCTGTTGGAAGATGGGCGGCAGGCAGCGTTTTATCCCGGCGCGCTTCCACAAGATGCCAGTGCCTTGCTCAATCCGGCCAAGGCAGGGGCCGAAGCGTGGCTCGATCAGGATTATCAAGTGATGAAATTTGCGCCCGCCGCTAATACCTTGCGACCCGGCGACGGCCCACCGCACATCCGCATGGACCGTGCGGCGCAGTTTTTGATTGGGGATGTGTTGTGACCAACGGACCGGTTTTGATCGAGCTTGAGGGCCAAGCAGCGCCGGAAGTGGCGGAAGCCGCGCCGGTGCCGGAGGTGCACGCGCCAGCGCCCAGCGGGCAGGCCATGCAGGTGGCAGCGCAATTGGTGGCCCGCAAGCCCAGCCGGTTGACGCGGTGGTTCTGGGCGCTGGTGGGCATGTTCCTAAGTGCCGCGGTGTCCATGGCCGCATGGGATTTCGCCACGGGGATGGTGGCGCGCAATACGTACCTCGGCTGGGCCGTTATGGCGATTGGTGGGGCGGCGTTGGTGCTGGCGCTGGTGATCATTCTGAAGGAGCTGGCCGGACTGGCGCGGCTCAAGCGGGTGGATGGGCTGAAAGCCCGCGCGGATACGGCGGCGCAGAGCCATGAGATGGGACAGGCACGCGACATCGTCGATGAGTTGCTTCGGTTCTATCGTGGGCGGGAGGATCTGGCCTGGGGGCGGGATAGCCTGACCAAGCAACGTGCAGAGGTTTTGGACGCGGATGCCCTGATGGTCTTGGCGGAGCGTGAGCTGATGTTGCCACTGGATCAGGCGGCGCAACGCGAAGTTGAAGCGGCGGCACGGCAAGTTGCAGCAGTGACCGCGCTGGTGCCTTTGGCCTTGGCCGACGTGGTTGCGGCGCTGACCTCCAATGTGTGCATGATCCGGCGGATTGCGGAGATTTATGGCGGGCGTTCCGGCACGTTGGGCAGTTGGCGGCTGTTCCGCGCGGTGATGACCCATCTTGTGGCCACTGGCGCGGTGGCGGCGGGGGATGACCTGATTGGCACGATTGCCGGAGGCGGCGCGCTGGCGAAGGTCAGCCGACGCTTTGGCGAGGGTATTGTGAATGGCGCATTGACGGCGCGTGTGGGCGTGGCCGCGATGGAGGTGTGCCGCCCTCTGCCGTTTGGCGACGGGTGCAGACCTTCAGTGGCGGGCTTGGTGAAACGCGCGTTGACGGGGTTGTTTACCAAGGCGGAGGACGCGACCTGATTTGATCGGGCGCAAAGACGTCTGAGGTGCGCGCTGCCACGGTGGAGGTATGAGCATGCAACACGGACACAGCCAGCAAGAAGTGGAACGCCGGATTGGCGACCCGCCGGGGCGCGGGCTTTTGCGCGATATTGTCTATGGCGGCATTGATGGCTCGGTGACCA
Organism: Paracoccaceae bacterium; assembly: GCA_014872815.1. Classification (GTDB taxonomy): domain Bacteria; phylum Pseudomonadota; class Alphaproteobacteria; order Rhodobacterales; family Rhodobacteraceae; genus Shimia. The sequence continues at coordinate 197,433 of WKFK01000011.1, read as the reverse complement.
CTTTTGCGATTGTCGCGGGGGTGGCTGGGGCTGGGCTGTCGCCGTTTGTGATTGTCGCGTTGGGCATCGCCAATGTGCTGGCGGATGGGTTTTCCATGGCGGCTGGCAATTTTCTGGGCACCAAAGCGGAATTGGATGATGCCAAGCGGTTGCGGGCCGTGGAGAAGCAGCATTTGAAGGCGCACCCTGAGGGCGAGCGGCGGGAAATTCGGGAGATTTTGCGGCTCAAGGGGCTTGAGGGCGAGGTGCTGGAGGCGGCGACAGATGCGATTGCGGCCAAAGAAGAGGCGGCGATTCAGTTGATGCTGGAAGGGGAATACGGATTGGCGGGCGTGGATCCACATCCGCAACGGGCGGCGGTGGCGACGTTTTTGGCGTTTTTGGGTGCGGGGTTGGTGCCGCTCTTGCCGTTTTTGTTTGGGCTGGAGGACGCGTTTCGGATTTCGGCGGTGCTCACTGGCGTGACGTTTTTTGTGATTGGCGCCATGAAGGCCAAGTGGTCGCTTGATCCGTGGTGGCGGTCAGGGCTTGAGACGTTAGCTATTGGTGGCGTGGCGGCGGGGATTGCCTATGGCGTCGGCAGTTTGTTCAACGTTGGGTGAAACATTTGCGGGCGTATTGCCCGGACGACAGGCCGGGCCGCGCCCGACCCTCCCCACGGGAGGGCGCATTCGCTTCCTCCCAGGGTCAGGCGCGACCCTTATCTCAAAATCGGTACACCGCCGGGGCCTTTGATCTGTTCGACGACGCCAGCCCGCAGGCTGCGGCCAATTTTGTGCGCCAAAGCCGACCACGCCGCCGCCTGATCTTCGCTCAACTCAGTGCGCAGAGTCAGGTCAAACAGGCCCAGCCAAGCATCAAACATACCGGGCCGCACGTTGCCTGCGTCGCGATGTACCCTCAGCGGGTTGCCGTCGTAGGAGCGCTCATAGAGGATCGCGTTGGCCCAGAAGTCCACAATCCTGGCTTCATGTTGGGGCCAATCATCAACATGCACGGCAAACACCGGACCAAGGCCGGGATGTTGACGTACCATCTCGTAAAATGCGGCCACCACGCGCGCGATTTCGTCGCGGGTTACGTCAAATTTCGGGGGTATGTCAGCCATGGGCCTCTCCTTTGAAAGAGGAGATAGGCCATCAGGTGCAAGGTCACAAGCATCGCCGCTTTACCACGGGCGAAGAGCGCCCTATAAGGCGGCTATGACGCAGATATTCGCAATTATTATTCGAATTATCAGCCCGGCGCTCTAACTGTTCGAGCCGCCGGGACAAGGCGTATGGAAGACCGCGCCGACCCTAGACCATTCCAGATACGACGCCTGAAAAGGACCGGACACATGTGTGCCGAAACACCTGACTACAAAGATACGCTGAACCTCCCGAAAACCGACTTCCCGATGCGCGCTGGCCTGCCCAAGCGTGAGCCTGCGTGGCTGGAACGCTGGGAGAAGATCGGCGTCTATGACCGTCTGCGCGAAAAAGAAGGCCGGGAGCCGTTTATCCTGCATGACGGCCCGCCCTATGCCAACGGCCACCTGCACATCGGCCACGCGCTGAACAAAACCATCAAGGACATGATCGTGCGCTCTCATCAGATGATGGGCAAAGACGCGCGTTATGTGCCGGGTTGGGACTGCCACGGCCTGCCAATCGAGTGGAAGATCGAAGAGCAGTACCGCAAGAAAGGCAAAGACAAAGACGCCGTAGATGTCGTCGAATTCCGTCAGGAATGCCGCAAGTTTGCTGAGGGCTGGATCGACATCCAGCGCGAGGAGTTCAAACGTCTGGGCATCACCGGCAACTGGCCTGATCCCTACATCACCATGGATTATCATGCCGAGGCGGTGATCGCCGATGAGTTCATGAAGTTCCTGATGAACGGCACGCTGTATCAGGGCAGTAAGCCTGTGATGTGGTCGCCGGTGGAAAAGACCGCGCTGGCCGAGGCCGAGGTGGAATACCATGACAAAGAGAGCTTCACGATCTGGGTGAAGTTTAAGGTCGCAGAGCCTGCCGATCACAAGCTGGCCGGTGCTTATGTGGTGATCTGGACCACCACGCCTTGGACAATCCCGTCCAACAAAGCCGTCGTGTTTGGTCAGGACATTGCCTACGGCCTCTATGAGGTCACTGGCACACCAGAGGAAAGCTGGGCCAATGTTGGCGACAAGTTCGTGCTTGCCGACAATCTGGCCAGCGACGTGATGCAGCGCGCACGTTTGGACGACACCATGTGGACACGCGTCGGCGATGTGCCGGTGAGCGACCTTGAAGGTGTTGGCTTGGCGCACCCGCTGAACGGCGCTGAAGGCAGCGAAGGCGAATGGGACGATCTGCGCGATTTCCGCGCGGCGCCGTTTGTGACCGACACCGAAGGCACCGGCTTTGTGCATTGTGCGCCGTCCCACGGTATGGAGGAGTTTGAGCTCTACCGTGACCTCGGCATGCTGGAGCAAATGATCACCTACAACGTCATGGACGATGGTGGCTTCCGTGCCGACTTGCCGTTCTTTGGTGGCACCTACATCCTGAACCGAAAGGGTAAGGAAGGCGACGCCAACAAGAAGATCATCGACAAGCTGGTCGAAGTGGGCGGTCTGCTGGCGCGTGGCAAAATCAAGCACAGCTATCCGCACAGCTGGCGTTCCAAAGCCCCGATCATCTATCGCAACACGCCACAGTGGTTTGCCTCTGTGGATCGTAAGCTGGATGACGGCATGGGCGAAATGGGCGACAGCATCCGCGAACGCGCGCTGCGCTCCATCGACGAGCTGGTCAAATGGACCCCGCAGAAGGGCCGCAACCGTCTGTTCTCGATGATCGAGGATCGTCCGGATTGGGTGCTGAGCCGCCAGCGCGCCTGGGGCGTGCCGCTGACCTGTTTTGTCAAAAAAGGCGCTCTGCCCACCGACGAAGGATTCCTGCTGCGTGATCCAGAGGTAAACGCGCGGGTGAAAGCGGCGTTTGAGGAAGAAGGCGCGGATTGCTGGTACATGGATGGCGCCAAAGAGCGCTTCCTTGGCGACAAGTACAACGCCGATGAGTGGGAGCAGGTGTTTGACGTGCTTGACGTGTGGTTTGACTCCGGCTCCACCCACGCCTTTGTGCTGCGCGACCGTGAAGACGGCACCGAAGATGGTATCGCCGATGTCTACATGGAAGGCACCGACCAGCACCGAGGCTGGTTCCACAGCTCGCTGTTGCAGGCCTGTGGTACCAAAGGCCGTGCGCCGTATCGTAATGTGGTGACTCATGGCTTCACGCTGGACGAGAAGGGCAACAAGATGTCCAAATCGCTCGGCAACACCATCGTGCCAGAGAAAGTCGTGCAGCAGTACGGTGCGGATATCCTGCGTCTGTGGGTGGCCCAGACCGACTACACTGCCGATCAGCGGATTGGCCCGGAAATCCTGAAAGGTGTGGCGGACAGCTATCGCCGCCTGCGCAACACCATGCGCTTCATGATGGGCTCGCTCAGCGACTTCACTGAGGCAGATCGTGTGGATCCGGCGGACATGCCGGAACTGGAGCGTTGGGTGCTGCACCGTCTGGCAGAACTGGATCATCAGGTGCGCAAAGGCTACGCGGAGTTCAACTTCCAGGGTGTTGTCTCTGCTGTGTTCAACTTTGCCACTGTGGAGCTGTCCTCCTTTTACTTCGATATCCGCAAAGATGCGCTCTATTGTGACGGCAACACGCTGCGCCGTCGCTCTGCGCGCACGGTTCTGGACATTCTGTTCCACCGCCTGACCACATGGCTGTCGCCTGTTCTGGTGTTCACCATGGAAGAGGTTTGGCTGGAGCGCTTCCCGGGTGAGGGCAGCTCCGTGCACCTCGTGGACTTCCCGGACACGCCAGCGGATTGGATTGACGAGCCACTGGCCGCGAAATGGGCCAAGGTGCGCGAAGTGCGCCGTGTTGTGACCGCCGCCTTGGAAATCCAGCGGACCAACAAGGTGATTGGGGCGTCTCTGGAGGCTGCACCGGTTGTGCACGTGCGTGATGCGGATGTGGTAGCGTCGCTCAAGACCGTTGAGTTTGCTGATGTCTGCATCACGTCCGACATTTCGGTGACCAACGACCCAATGCCAGCTGAAGCCTTCCGTATGCCTGAAGTCGAAGGTGTGGGCGTGGTCTTTGAGAAAGCGCAGGGACAGAAATGTCAGCGCAGCTGGAAGATCCTGCCAGATGTGGGCCAGCACAAGTATCCGGGCGTTTGCAAACGTTGCAGTGATGCTCTGGAAGAGATGGGCTACCCGCTCAGCTAATTTGCGCTCCAAATGATGCGCATTCTGAGGCGTCCCGCTTGCGGGGCGCCTTTTGCTTGGGCAGTGTGGCGTCATGTTGAGATTGACCGTAGACACGCCCACCGGACCGATGACTCTCACCGAAAAGGATGGCGCCATTGTGCGCGCAGAATGGGAGAGTGGCGGTACAGATGACACGCCATTGTTGCGCGAGGCCGCCGCGCAATTGGTGGCCTATTTTGATGATCCGGCGCAGGGGTTTGATCTGCCGTTGAAGGTGGAGGCGTCAGAGTTTCAGCAACGGGTGTGTGACGCCATGTTGGAGATTCCGCTTGGGGAAACCCGCACCTATGGCGAGTTGTCCAAGGACCTCGGTGTGCCAGCGCAAGCGATTGGTCAGGGTTGCGGCGGCAATCCGATCCCGGTGATCATTCCCTGCCACCGCGTGCTTGGCGCAAACGGGCTCGGCGGCTTTTCCGGATTAGGTGGTGTGGAAACCAAGGTCTGGTTGCTCAAACATGAGCGGGCAGGTGGGTTGCTGATCTGATCAGAGCGTTTCTCGGTAGATGAGCTGTTGCGCGGCACCCGCGACGGTCAGGTAGACCGAGGTGGCAACCAGCCCCCAATGCGCCCAGCTTTCCGGGTGGAAGTCGACCCAAGCAGCCCAACCGGCAAAGAAGGTCCAAGCGAGCGCCATCGGGAAGGTGAGCCAGCGCCAACGCTCCGTGCGGGTGGGGTGCACAAATTTTATGGGCAGGAACATGGCCACGGCGAGCACGGAGACCAGCGCCAAGCTGACCCAGAAGTTTGGCTCCACCGCAAAGATCACAATCACCACCATGTTCCAGCATCCGGGGAAGCCGGAGAAGGAATTGTCCTTGGTTTTCATTCGTGTGTCCGCGAAGTAGAGCGCAGAGGCAAAGGTGATGATGATGATCGCAAACCAGCCGGTCCAGCCATCCATCAGCCCGGATTTAAAGAGCGCATAGGCCGGGATGAACACATAGGTCAGGTAGTCGATGATCAGGTCGAGCAAGACGCCGTCAAACTCCGGCGCGTTTTTCTTCACGTGGTAGTGGCGCGCCAAGGGCCCGTCGATCCCGTCCACGATAAAGGCCACCACCAACCAGAGGAACATCAGGCTCCATTTGCCATCCACAGCGGCCAACATGGCCAACATGGCAAAAACGGCACCGGTGGCGGTGAACAGGTGGACGGCGAGGGCAAGGGCGCGAATACTCATAGAGGTGTCTTGCCGGAATTGCGTGCAGAGTGCAACGGCTGTGCGGCTTGTCCTATCGGATGGTTAACCGCGTGGTTTGAGCGCAAAGATCGCGTCACGCACGGTTGCCGGCAGGGTGGTGTCGGCCCCATCCGGCGCGGCGTCGAGTGCGGAGGCCACGTCTTTGGTCAGAATGCCGATGGTGTTGTCCTCTTCCCAGCCGTCGCGGGCAAATTCGATGGTGTTGAACCCAGACGCGAGCCAGTTCTGGCCAGAAGATGTGTGGATTAGGTTCAGCAGCGCGTCTTCGTCAATGCCCGCTTGATCGGCCCAGTCGAGCACAAGCCGGGTCATGGCCGTGTTGGACGCGGCCAGTAGATTGTTGAGGACCTTGGCCTGCATGCCTGCGCCAAAGCCGCCCATGTGATGAAAATGCGCGCCCATGGCGTCAAACAGGGGCTGATGTTGGCGCAGAGCTTCTGTGTCGCCGCCCAGCATAAAAGAAAGACGCGCTTCCTCGGCGGCAATCGCAGCGCCGGACATGGGGGCGTCGATAAGAGTAACATGGCTTGGAATACGATCACGCAGGGCCCGGACGTATTTGGGCGACAGCGTGGAAGAGATGATCACTGTTTGCAGGTTGGGCGCAGTTTCGATCAGGTTTTGCGCGCCAAACAGCACGTCATCGGTTTGAGCAATGTCGCGCACAACGGTGATCAGGATGTGCAGGTCTTGGCGGAAGTCGTCCAAGGCGCGCATGTCAGGCGTTAGCGCGCCAAAGTCAGATGCGGGCCGGACATCGAAGCCAAAGGCGTCAAACCCTGCTTCACGCAGTGCGGTCAGCATTGGGCCGCCCATGCGGCCACATCCTGCGACGCCAATTCCTGTGAGCTGCATTCAAGGTCCTCAAGTTGCCCCGCCCACCGCTGCGGGCGGGGCGGATGGGTTATGACAAGGCGCGTTTCAGCGCGGGAATGTTGCTCACGACTAGCACGTCAAAGGCCAGCACGGCCAGCAGGGTCACACCGACCAGCGGGAAGGCCACGGAAACCAGCGCGGCGATCAACAAGACGCCTTTAAAAAGCGGCATTTCCTTTGGCGCGGGCGGGGCTGCCAAGCGCAGGGCCTTGGACGGGCGGCGTTTGAGCCACATGACCACGCCAGACACACAAACAAAGATCACCATCAGGCAGAACACGGTGTTCAGGAGCAGGTTCCAAAGGCCCATAAGTCCCATGTGGAAGGGGATGCCCAACGCCATGGATTTGCCTGCAACCGAGTAGTCGGCAAAGCGCACCTCGGCGAGGATTTTGCCGGTGTATTGGTCCACGTGAATGGTGGCGTCCACGGTTGGTGTGGTGCTGTCGCCGCTCATGCTGTCCTGGTTGATGGTCCAGACCCCTGTTTCATCACGCGGATAAGCCACGCGGAAACGGCCCTCTAGACCCAAGTCTCGGCCCAATGCCACGAGGCTGTTGATGTCCACAGGCGCGCCTGCGGCGGTTCCGGTGACACCCACATCAGAGCCAGAAGCAGGCATTGGGGTCTGCTCCAGTGCCCAGGGCACATCGTTTTGGTTGCCGTGGTTCATGCTGGCGTGGGTGCTGTCTGACAGTGGTACGTCATTCCATTTTTGAGCCGGGAAAGTGGACCAAGCCTGCACAAATTTGCCGCCCCAGATGCCCGCCCAAGCGAGGCCGGAGATCAAGAAGATCACCAGCAGAGCGGAGATCCAGAACCCGGTGACGGCGTGCAGGCTTTTCCACAACGCGCGACCACGCGCTTTCAGGTTGGGCATAAGAACCGAGGTGTCGCCACCACGTGGCCACCACAGGTAAAGGCCGGTGAGGACCAGAACGAGCCCAAGGCCCGCGGCGATCTCAATCAGCCGGTCGCCCGTGTCACCTAGCAGCAGAGAACCGTGGATGTTGTCGGCCAGATCGTACCACCCTGCACGGCGGTCCCAGTTGCCAAGCACAGCACCGGTGTAGGGATCGATAGCGACCATCTGGTGCGTGTCGCCGGTGTTGATGCGGAAGACCGTGGCGAGCGCATCAGATTTCGGCCCGATGTATTCGACCACTGTGCCGGGCACCGCGGTTGTTGCGGCGGCGGCTTGATCGGAGACACTCAACGCGGTGCCTTGTGGGGTAACGGCGATCTTCTCGCCGTCCCGGCCGTCAAACTGAGTGATGAACATCATCATCAAGCCGGTCACGGCGAGCATGATCATAAAGGGCACCACATAAAGCGCCGCATAGAAGTGCCAGCGCCAGGCGGCGAAGTAGAGTTTTTGAGAGAGGGACGTTGCGCTGGATTGCTCTGCACGCACGTCGGCAAATTGGCTGTCCGTAGCCATGAGGGAACATCTCCTGTAGGGCCGCGCTTGGACCCCCAAGGCGGCTTGTTCTTTGTTTGGTTTTAAAAGGGAATTCAGGAGAGTGCGGGCGGGCCGCGGGCGTCATAGCGGCGGTGGAAGCCAGCGCTATTGTGGGTGAAGTCCCGATGCTGCCAGCGGTTGGTCAGGGACGCATCAAGCGGCAGCGGGAAAGGGCCGTTCATCACCGGAACGACATCGGCGACCGCAGCAAACGCACAAGGGCTGCGCGTGTCTTCGGTCTGCTCATGGAGTGGCACCGGCGCCCCGGTGTCATCCACAAGCATTTCAATCATCTCATCACCAGTACAGATGACAAGCACCATATGGCCGTCTGCCAACGTCTTTGGCATCCATCCCGTGGGGATGAGTGCGGAGGCCATCACGGCCACCAGAAGAACCAAAGACGTCAGGAGGCGCATGGGTTATTCAAGACCCGCGATGATGGCGCGCAGCGTGGCAATGCCGTCGCCTTTTTCCGAGCTGGTCAGCACAATCTCAGGGAACGCCGCCGGGTGTTTGGCGAGTTTCTCGCGCACCTGTTTGAAGACTTTCTCTCGGTCTTTGACCTTCACCTTGTCGGCTTTGGTCATCACCACCTGAAAGGTCAGCGCGGAGCTGTCCATCAGGGACATGATCTCTTCGTCCACGTCTTTGATGCCATGACGTGTGTCAATCAACACAAAGGCGCGGCGCAGGTTGGCGCGACCAGACAGGTATTGCTTCAGCAGGCGCTGCCATTTCTCCACCACCGCCAGTGGCGCGTTGGCATAACCATAGCCCGGTAAGTCGACGAGATAGTGGCTGTCGGTCAGCGTGAAGAAGTTGATCTCCTGCGTGCGGCCCGGGGTGTTGGAGGCACGCGCCAGACGGCTGCGATTGGTCAGCGCGTTGATCAGCGTGGATTTGCCCACGTTGGATCGACCGGCAAAACACACCTCAACACGGTCCCCCGCAGGCAGGCCATCCATGGCGACCACACCTTTGAGGAAGTCGGAGTTGGAACCGTCAAACAGCTTGCGACCCCGCTCCAGCGCCAAGGGCTCTGGGTCTTCGACAAATGGGAAAGGAAGTTGCATCAAAGCACCTCTGCTGTGTCGCCGACGGCAATGTCGCCGGATTTTGTCACCACACCGTAGACGCCAAAGTCCTGATGGCCAAAGGCTTCGTTCAAAACGCCCAGCGTGTCCGCGTCGCGCACACCGGTGTCGGTGTTGGCGGTGGTTGCCTTGCAGCGCGTGATGCGCTCGCGCACCTCAATTTCGGTCTTGCCAATGCGCAGCGTTTTGCCAATCCAGTCAAACTCTTCCCAGGGCGCAAAGCCATCAAGCCAGATGTTGCCGCGCCAGCGTTCTGTGGCGAGTTTGCGCCCCAAGCGGCCTTCGATCGCGCGGTGGCTGGCGGTGGTGTGGATGGCGATGGAGGGGAAGGGGGTGTCGGTCATGCCAAATTCACCGGCGGGCACCAGTTTGGCACTGGCGGCGCGGTCTTTGGGCATGATCGGGCGGACCCAATCAATCAGCTTGTCGCCTTGGGTTTCGGGATCAAAGGTCAGCTCCCAGAGGTCCGGGTGCTGTAAAGTGATCTTGCCCGTGGCCTCGTCGACCTTGGCGGTGATCGCCTGCAACGATGGCGCCCCGGCGGCGCGGGAGAAGTTCACGCAACGCGCCCATTCGCCCCCTTCGGTTTTGGCGCGTTCATGCGCAACGGCGTAGCGGCGATCCCAAGGGAAGGTTTGCCCCTCCACCAAAGAGACATGACCCACGGACTCGCGTCCGTGGGCCTTGATTGGGTGTCGCCAGAGCGCGGAGACGGTTCCCATTATTTGGCGTCCTCCTCAGGCTTCGACTTCTTGAAGCTTGATTTGATGTTGCCAAACACATCCGGTTTATAGCCGTGCTGGCGCATGATGGCGTATTGCTGGATGAAAGTGATCACGTTGTTGGTGATCCAGTAGATCACAAGACCGGAGGCAAAGCTGCCGAGCATGAACATGAAGACCCATGGCATCCAGGCAAAGATCATCTTTTGCGTTGGATCGGTTGGGGCCGGGTTCAGCTTCTGCTGCAGCCACATGGAGATACCCAGCAGGATTGGCAGGATGCCCAAAGAGAAGATCTCGAAGAAGCCCAGTTCCGGCACGCCGTAAGGCAGGATGCCAAACAGGTTGAAGATCGAGCTTGGATCTGGTGCGGACAGGTCGGTGATCCAGCCAAACCATGGCGCGTGCCGCAGTTCTTTGGTTACAAAGATCACTTTGTAGAGCGAGAAGAAGATAGGGATCTGGATCAGGATCGGCAGACAGCCTGCCGCCGGATTGACCTTTTCCTTCTTGTACAGCTCCATCATGGCCTGCTGCATCTTCTGACGGTCGTCGCCGGCTTGCTCTTTCAGCTTCTCCATTTGCGGCTGAAGCTCTTTCATCTTCGCCATGGAGGCATAAGATTTATAGGCCAGCGGGAAGACGATGATTTTCAGAACAACGGTCAGCGCGATGATCGCCCAGCCCATGTTACCGATGAAGCCATAGAGCCACATCAGGAGCCACATGATCGGCTTCGTGAGGAAGGAGAACCAGCCCCAATCGATGGATTCGAGCAGACCTTCAACACCTTCTTCGTTCTGGTAGTTGCGGATTTTGCCCCAGTCCTTGGAGCCCGCAAACAGACGGGAGTTGGCAGAGGCGGTTTGACCTTCGGCCACCTGCACGGTCGGCATCACCGCTTCGGTCTGATAGATGTCGCGGGACTGGTCATATTTTGCCACGGATTTGAAGGGCTTGCCTTGCTCCGGGATCAAAGTGGCCATCCAGTAGTGGTCGGTGAAGCCGATCCAGCCGTTGGCCTCAACCTGGGTCACTTCCGCAGGCGCGCCTTCGCGCTGATCGAAGGTGTAGTCGGTCATGCCGTCATAGTCGGTTTCGGTCAGCTCGCCGTCCGCCATGGAGATCAGACCTTCGTGCAGGATGAAGAAGTTCTTCAGATCCTCAGGCTGACCGTAGCGGGCCAAAACGCCATAAGGTGCCAGGGCAACGGTGCCTGCGCCGGTGTTCTCGACAGTCTGCTCAACGGAGAACATGTAGTCTTTGTCCACCGAAATGGTGCGGCGGAAGATCAGGCCTGCGCCGTTGTCCCACTTCAGGGTAATCGGCGTCTCAACGGTCAGCTTGTCGCCGCTTTCGATGTCCCAAAGCGTGTTGGACCCCGGCACTTGGTCCAGCGACAGGCCGGCGCCCGGCGCCCAGCCATAGAGCGCATAGAACGCGTGCGGCTCACCGTTCGGGGACAGGAAGGTGACGATTGGGGAGTCTTCGTCCTGTGTCTCGCGGTAATCGTTGAGCTTCAGATCGTCCAGGCGACCGCCCAGCAGCGATACAGAACCGGACAAGCGCGCGGTGTCGATCTCAACACGCGGCGCGTCGGCAACTTCGGTTGGCGCGACAGAGGTGGCTGCACCGGAGTCCGCCGCGGCGGTGGCAGGCGCGGTCGATGGGGTGACCGCATCGGTGCCCTCTACCACTGCGGTGGGAGCGTTAGGGTCCTGGGTCGCCTCAGGGGGGGGAAACAGGAGGAACCAAATCAGGATGACGCCAAAGCTGAGCGCCGTCGCGAGGATGAGGTTCTTGTTCTGATCGTCCATTGCCGCAAGCCATCTGTCGTTAAAAGGATGGGGAGGTTCAACAGAGGTGGCGGCCAAAGGTCAAGGGGATTCGACCCAATTTGCCGGAAAGGCAGTGGTTCGTTGCGTGCGGGAAGGACGTGGCGTTCGTTTATGTCGAAGGATCAGCTTGGTTTATTGCCGATCTGAAGGGCTGGACCGATCTTTTCCTGATGCTCGGTCATCCACTTGATGGTCTCATAGAACGGCATGGGGCGGGCGATGCCGTAGCCCTGCACATGAGAGCACCCAAGCTGCGCCAACATCGCGTGCTCGGCCGAATTCTCGACACCTTCGGCCAGAGTTTCCAGACCAAGACGCTCTGCCATGGTCACAATCGCTGCGATCATGCGTTGCTGCTCTGGGTCTTTGTCGATGTTGGTCACAAAAGAGCGGTCGATTTTGATGCGTTTCACCGGCAGGCGGCGGATAGAAGAGATCGACGCATGGCCGGTACCAAAATCATCCAGATCAATTTCACAGCCCAAGGCGCTGATTGCTTCGACATTGCGCACGACCATGTCGTCTGGTGTGCCGGCAACCACGCTCTCAAGCACTTCGATGCCAAGGCGCTTGGCCTCCAACTCGGTGCGGTCCAGCTCCCATTGAATGCGTTCCACCAGCGTGGGGCTGCGCAGTTCTTCTCCAGCAAAGTTCACGCCCACCATTGGCACATTGAACCCGGCATCATCCCAAGCACGGACCGCATCCAAAGATTGACGCAGCATGAGGTCTGCCAGTTGGCCCATTTGTCCGGTTTGGTGCAGCACATCCAAAAACTGGATTGGCGCCAGGATACCGCGCTCGGGGTGTTCCCAGCGGGCCAGAGCCTCAAAGCCGGTCACAAGGCCGGTGTCGGTGGACACTTGCGGTTGGAACCAGGCGCGAATCTGGTCGCGTTGCAGCGTGCGGGCCGCTTCGCTTTGGGTTTTGCGGCGCGAAATCACCTTGCGGCCCATATCGGTGGAATAGGCGCGGATGTTGCTGTCGCCGGTCAGTTGCGCCTCGCACATCGCCATGTCCGCAGCTTGAATCATCGCCGTTGCAGACGGGCGGTTCAGGCGCGAAGACAGGCAGAAGCCAATCGAACAGCTCACATAGATCGACGCCATTTGTAGCGGCACGGGCTCTTCGATGGCGGTCTGAAACCGCGTCGCCATCTGAATGCCGCTTTCGACGTCAAAAAAGGCAATAGGATCAAGCGCCACGGTGAACGATGCGTCGCCTGAGCGAGAGACCAGATCGCCGGTGCGCAGGGCACTTCGCAGACGCTCTGCCACATAGCGCAGGACTTCCTCAGCCGCCTGATCTCCGTGGTTTTCGCGCAGACGGGCAAAATTGTCGATCTTGATGGAGAAACAGGCTGTGGTGCGCCCGTCTTCCTCTAGTGTGGACATCTTTTCCTGCATCTGCCTTTCGAAACCCGCGGGTGTCAGCAAACCCGTCAACCCGTCGTTTTCGCTCTTATTGCGCCGTTTGGCGGCGGCGAAAGGGGAGAACATGAGAAAGGGCAATGGTAGCAGAAAGGCACAAACCAGAAGACCGATTTCGCCAAAGGCAAACCAGCTCGCCAAGGTCACAACTGGAAACAGCAGCGGCAGCCACCGACGCAAGGAGGATTCACGGGCTCCCTGTGCCCGGAGTGAAGCCATCAATGTGTCAAGTCGCGACTGCATAAAAGGTGTCCTATGACGCGTAAATCTCAGTTCAGTGTCATCGATTCTCTTAAGTGATCGGTTAACGTAGCTTAGGGACCGTATCCGAATTTTGTTCAAATTTTATCGAGTCCCGCATCAAGCCGGCAAAATCGAACAGTTTTGGATCCATCATATGGCTGGGTCTGACATTGGTCAGCGCCTTGAACATCACCTGACGGCGGCCCGGGCTATTGGCTTCCCATTGGTCCAAAATCTGTTTGACCTGTTGACGTTGCAGGCCGTCTTGAGAGCCGCAGAGGTCACAGGGGATGATCGGGTAGTTGAGTGCTTTGGCGAATTTTTCGCAGTCCTCTTCGGCCACATGCGCCAATGGACGGTAGACAAAAAGATCGCCTTCTTCGTTAACCAGCTTTGGTGGCATGGTGGCTAAGCGGCCGCCATGGAAGAGGTTCATGAAGAAGGTTTCGAGGATGTCATCGCGGTGATGGCCGAGCACAACGGCACTGCAGCCTTCTTCGCGGGCGATCCGATACAGGTTGCCACGGCGCAGGCGGGAACACAGGGCGCAGTAGGTGCGGCCGGCGGGCACCTTGTCTTTCACAATGGAGTAAGTGTCCTGATACTCAATCCGATGGGGGACACCCATCTTTTCCAGAAACGCCGGCAATACGGTGGCCGGAAAGTTCGGTTGGCCTTGATCCAGGTTGCAAGCCAAAAGCTCCACAGGCAGCAGGCCACGCCATTTTAGCTCATGCAAAACAGCTAGCAGGGTATAGGAATCCTTACCTCCGGACAGGCACACAAGCCACTTCGCGCCGCGTTCGATCATACCGTACTGTTCAATCGCCTCACGCGTTTGACGTACGATTCGTTTGCGCAACTTCTTGAAATTGGCCGAAGAAGGCGCGTCCTGGAACAGCGGGTGGATATCGTTGAGGTCGTCTAACATGCCGTGCCTTATGCGGGGGTGCTTCCAAGGTCAATATATCCCCAAGGATATCCACAGGTTGGGGGCTGACCATAAGCGCTCGTAAGGAAAACCTGACCCGTGTGATTTCGGGCACAGGGCATTTCTACGGGCAGAGGCGGTGTGGCATGTAACGTCGTCGCGCGTGAAACCCCTATTTTATTAGGTAAGTGCTTTTTGCGACAGAGGCGACAACGCAGATTCAGGCGTCTTGCTCACGGAACTGTGAATGCAAGGGGCTGTCGCTGTTTTGGAAACACTGCGTTTCGCGTGCTCTGAGCTCTATCCGGCGGGCGATAGTGCCCCCCCCCGGATAGAGCTGTGGGGGCGTTAGTTGAGCTGGTCTTCGTTACACTTTTTCGCCAGATCAAGTGCTTTGGCGGTGCCTGTCAAATCCACAATAAACGAGTATTCCTCTTCTGGAAAAACGGTCATCGTGCGCGCCTTGCGAATGTCGTCGTAGACGGTGGGATTGTCGGTCAACACGTAGCCGCCGCTGTAGCCTTTGGTGATGTTGCCACGCATCCCCGTGGCCTCGCCAACATAGAGGTTTTCGCCAATCAACAGCGCCACATTCTGTTTTTTATCTGTCCGGATGTTGGTTTCCGCTTTGGTGAAAATACCAATGTAGCCAATGGCGCGGTCCTTGGTCAGGCCCATTTGGATGACGTTGTCAAAATCGTCTTTGGTCTCCACCAAACAGGTGCCTTTTTCGGTATCGATGTGCACGTTCCAGCCGTCTACAGCGCCGTAGCCAACAAATTTGTCTGCCAGCGCTATTGTACCCGTTAATGTCAATGCCGCCGTGGTGGCCAGAATATTAGAAAGACGCATGGGAAATCTCCTCAAGGACAATTGAATAGCTTCAGGCTAGCACGCTCTTGAGTGGTGTCCAGTCAGGTTTCGCGACTTGGAGTATCTTGGGGGGAGTCTTGCTTGTCGGCACAACAGGGGGGAACGGGGTCATAGCCGCTGCTGCCAAAAGGGTGGCACCGGCCAATACGGCGCAGGGTCAGCCAGCTGCCCTTTATGGCACCGTGTTTCTCCAGCGCTTCTAGTGCATAGGCAGAGCACGTCGGCTGATACCGGCAATTGAAGCCAACCCAGGGGCTGAACACCAAACGGTAAAACCGGACGGGCAGGGCTGCGATGTGGGCAAGCGGTGACATGTGCCCTATGTAGGCGAAACGTGGCGCATAAAAAAGGCCGCGTTATGCGGCCTTTTGGATCACTTCACAATGTGCTCGTCTTTCACGAACATATTGGCCCAGGCACGATCAATCAGATCAGGCCGCATCTGGTAGGGAATGCCTTCAAACTCGCAGATCGAAATGATCTGATCGATCAGGAACACCGGTTGATAGTTTGCGTAGGTGTTGTCGATCGTTGGGTATTTGGTTTTTAGCAGATGGATGAGGGATTTCTCATCCAGCGGCAGACCTTTCTTTTTGGCCACGAGCGCAAAGATCTTTAGGAAGTTCTCCTGGCTTGGGCCGTCAATTTTGATCTTGTAAAAGATCCGGCGCAGGGCGGCTTGGTCGAAGATCTCGTTTGGGTGGAAGTTGGTGGAGAAAATCACCAATGTGTCAAACGGCACCTCGAACTTCTCACCCGATTGCAGCGCCAGGATGTCCTTGCTTTCCTCGAGTGGAACAATCCAACGGTTGACCAGCGCTTGGGGTGGTTCTTCCTGACGTCCCAAATCGTCCACGATGAAGATGCCGCCAGTAGACTTAAGCTGCAAAGGCGCCTGATAGGTGCGCGCGGTTGGGTTGTAGACCAGGTCGAGCATGTTGAGAGACAGCTCACCACCGGTGATCACCGTGGGACGGTCACATTTGACATAGCGGCTATCAAACCGTGCGGTGCGGCGCAGGCTGTTCATGTCTTGCTCGTCGCCTTCGGCGGCGGAGTGCACAATCGGGTCATACACGGTGATCACCTGACCGGCGTATTCGATGGCGTGAGGTACATAGACCTTATCGCCCATCGCGTCGCGAATGCCGTTGGAAATCGAGGATTTACCGTTGCCGGGCGGGCCATACATCAGGATCGAACGACCGGAGCCAACGGCCGGGCCAAGCTGGTCCAGCAGGTCCGGCGGAAGGATCAGATGCCCCATCGCCCCGGTGAGTTGGTCGCGGGTGATCTGAATGTTGCGGATAGACTGGCGCTTGACCTGTTCGCGATACACTTCCAGCGGCACTGGCATGGCGCCAAAATACTCTGATTGAGCCAGGGCATCATGCGCGCGGCCTTTGCCAGCATCGGTCAACTGATAGCCCATCTCGTCACCGGAATTGGCGTTGAGCGTGCCGGTGGCTTCCAGAAGCTTTTGCTCCCGCGCCATATCAACCAGCTCTTGGGTCACGGCGCGGGGCAGGCAGATGGCTTTGGAGATGTCGCCCACCATGTCCACGTTTTTGCGGAACATGGTTTTCAGGAGGATATCCCGCATCATCACCAGCGGCAGTTTCATATCCTCAATCCGCTTGGGGGGCGGTGGGGCCATCACGTTGGCGGTCTGCATATTCATCGACGCAACACTCCTGATTGAGGGCAAGGCTGCCCCCGGTCTGTTTCCATCCCATAGACAATCAAAAGGTGGCGTTTTTTAGGCCGCATCGGGCCGGCATCGTGAAAGGATGCGATTTATTGGCCGTACAGAACGCCCAACACAAGGTAGGTGCACAGCGCCAAGCCGATCCCCGTGCCCATTGGAATGGTCATCTGATCGCCCTTTCCGACGTTGATGTCATTCTCAGAGGCTTTCAGCTTCCACGCGGCCCAATCGGGGGCCAGCTTGCGCAGCGGCGTGGCCCGGATGATCAGTGTGGCCAAGACGGCGACAATGATCGATCCAAAGGTCAGGATCAGCATGTAGCTGGCATCGCCTTTATGCACAAAAAGCGCGGCCACGGCGGCCATTTTCACGTCCCCCGCGCCAACTTGCCGCGCCATCCACATCAGCAGAAGCACCGCAAACACAACGGCGTAGTTGGCAAAGCGCCAGACAAATTCCATAATCGGAAGGGTAGCAAGCCCCACCACCACAAAGATCGCAAACAGCGCCCAGACGGACAGGTTGCTGATCTTCTTGTGCTTCATGTCCATCCAGAAGATGAACACACAAAGTGGCAGCGCCGGGATCAACGCCCAGAGCGCAAATGTGCTGGAGACCTGCATCAAGAAACCTTAGCTGCTTTCCAGCGCGTCCAAAGCGCGTACCGCAGCTTCAAAGTGTTGCGGATGGGTTTCCACGGCCTCACGCAGCAGCACTTTGCCGGTTTCGGTGTCGCCTTGCTTGATCGCGGACAGCGCCAGTGTGTGCAGCAGCTGCGCGCGCTCGGTTTGCACCATCGGGATCACCGGAAGCGTGTACTGACGCTGAGCGCCACGGGCCAAAACCATGTTGTTCTTTGCGGTGAACAGCGTGTTGTCCTGGCGCACGGCCTCGCCAAACAGGCGCTCTGCTTCGGCGTAGTCGCCACGGGTCAGCTTGGAATATCCCCAGTTGTTCATCACGCCCGCAGGGCGGGTGGTGAGGCCAACGGCAATCTCATAAAAGCTGTCCGCGCGGTTCCATTCTTTGTTGCTGTCCGCAATCATCGCCTCAAGGCGGTAGCGCTTAAAGGTCTCATGCGTGGGCGGAATGCTGTCCAGTGTCTTCTCGGCGTCGTCCCAGAGACCCGCACGGATTTGTGCATCTGCCATGTCGACCAGGTCGTTGGCAGTGCTGTCTTTGTGTTTGGTGACGGCTTTCCACGCGGGTACGGCCTCGGTGTAGCGTTTTGCGCGCACGTAAGAGATGGCCAAGCCGCGTTGAATGTCGATCCGGTCAGGGTTGTCCTTCAGCGTGCGCTGGAAGTAGGAGATGCCCTCGTTGGGGTCCGCAACCGTCAACATCACGTCAGATAGGTTGGTTTCATCTACCGCGTTCACGTCCTGAATGGCGCGCTCGACGCTTTCATCACCTTTATCGGAACAGGCTGTCAACGCGACAAGCCCGGCCACACAAATCGTCCCCAAAACAGGATGGCGCATTGTTTGCGTCCTTTGCTGCTCTTGCTCTCAATTTATGGTGTCTGGCGAATGACGTAGTCGCTGCTACCGCGCCGCACCAATTTATATTCTTGTGGTTTTTCGTCACCATAGACAGGTTGATTCGAATTTGCGAGTGCTAAGCGCAAATTATCTCGGATTGCGTCACTTTCGCCATTGTCCAGCGCATAAGCGCGCCGCAGGATTTGTTCGGCTTCTGCGTATTCGCCGCGCTCCATCAGGACGATGCCCAGATTGTTCCAGGTTTCTGGGTGGGTGTTGTCTGCCTTCAACGCTTCCCGCAGAATGGTCTCTGCCTGGCCCAGACGTCCCATCACCAGATTGGCGGTGCCCACAGCGGCAAGCACATCCGGCGTGCGCCCCTGTTCCAGTCCTGCGCGCACAAAGGAATCCATTGCCAACTCATATTCGCCGGCGTCCATCAAGCGCCAGCCAACAACCAAACCATCCACGGCCTGCTCACTATGGTCGACGGCGGGAGCGTAGGGGCTGTCTTCGGATGCGCCAAAGCCGCCTGTGTCACAGGCGGCTACAGCAAAGCTCAGTATCAACAGGGCGCTGGCCCGGAAGTTTTTCATTCTATGCGCTTTTTTGCTCTTCTTGCCTCATTGGCCGAGCGCGGTGATCCCGATCACAGATGGGCTGACCAAGATGATCAACAGCGGCGGCACAGTGAGCATCATAGTGGCCAAAGTCATCTTTGTTGGCAACTTGTTTGCGGCCTCTTCTGCGCGCATCACACGCTTGTCACGCATTTCCCCGGCATAGACCCGCAACGCTTCAGCAATAGAGGTGCCGAAGGTGGCCGATTGGATCAGCACGGTCACGAAGGACGACACATCCTGCACGCCGCACCGCTCCCCCATGTCTGACAAAACCTGAGATTTGTCCTTACCGGCTTTCATTTCATGCGCGACGATTTCAAACTCCTGCGCCAAAGCGGGGTAAGAGGCGCGCAGTTCGCTGGCAACGCGCACAATGGACTGGTCCAGGGATTGGCCCGCTTCCACACAAACCAGCATCATGTCGAGGCTGTCCGGAAAGCCTGCGGTGATTTCTTCTTTGCGTTCAGCAACCCGACGGGTGACCCAGTATTTGGGCAGGAAATACCCAGCACCGCCCGGTCCGAGGATCCAAAACAGCATATCGGTGGCGGTGGAGTCGTCGGTCTGCACCACAAAAATGAAGTAGCTGACGCCCAGGATCAAACCGCCAATGCCCAGCAGCATTTGTGAGAGATAATAGGCGCGCACCGCGTCACGGGACGGATAGCCCGCCTGCATCAGCTTCAGGCGCACAGAGCTCAGTTCCGCTTCGCTTTGCGGCTCCAGGAAGGCTTTGTATTTGTCCAGTTTTGCGTTTGCGGCCTTGCGGCGCAGGCGCTCTTCCTTGGTGGCGCGGGACGCCGCTTTTTGGGTTTGGGCCTTTTTGAGTTTTTCGATCGGATCATCTTGTCGCGCCATCATGCCGGCGGCAATCAGGAGGCCGAAGAAAAGGGCCAAAACCAGCACCGCAATCAGTGGTCCACGTGGACCAAGAATGTCGGTCAGCATCAAGTTCAAGGCTTCCAAAATCGTCATAGCAGGATCTCCTTACACTTTGATGTTGGTCAGAATTTTCATGACGATCAGGTTCAAACCCAGGAACACGCCTACCGCGATACAGCCAGGGATATAGAGCCAGTGGTCTTTCACTTCGTCATAGTAATTGGGGTCCATCAGGTTGATCACGATCAACGCGAGCACCGGGAAGGCCGACAGGAATTTACCCGACCATTTGGCCTCCGCGGTGATGGCTTTCACGCGACGGAACAGGCGGAAGCGCGCGCGGATCACTTTAGACAGGCCTGCCAAGATTTCGGCTAGGTTGCCACCGGATTGCTGTTGGATCGTCACGGCCACCGACAAGAACCGCATGTCCTGCATGTCCAGGCGTTCCGCCATGTCTTTCAGCGCCTCACCCAGGTCGCGACCATAGGCGGCCTCGTCCGCAATCACGCCAAACTCGGTGGCCAGCGGGTCTTCGATTTCCTTGGAGACAATCTGAATGGCCGCGGAAAACGGGTGCCCAACGCGCAGGGAGCGCACCATGAGTTCGATGGCGTCCGGCAGTTGCTCCTCAATCATCTTGATGCGTTTACCGGCCTTCATGGACACCCACGTGTAGACCCCGCCCACACCCATCATCAGCGCGATTGCGGCACGCGTGATGGCACCAGATTGGGTTCCGATCGTTAGGCCGACAAAAGCCAGAACGCTTACAATAGCCATCATCATGATCAATTGGATCGGCGAAAATGCAATGGCCGCTTTTTGGGCCTTGTCTGCCAGCATGGAATAGAGCGGGATGCCCTTGTTCTCGCCATGCTGTTTCATTTCCTTGCGAAGCTGGTCGAGCACCTCTTCGCGTTTGGCGCCCTTGTCCAACATCTCCAGACGCCGGTTCACGCGGTTGTTGAGGCTGATGGATTTGCCAAAGACCGTCAGATAGACGCCTTCGACCAATACGAAAACGCCAATAAAAATAAGGCCATAGACAATGAGTTCGGGTGAGAATGGCATGTCTGATTACCCCGCAGACGGTTCGTAAATTTCAGGCGGCAGGTCATAGCCCCAGAGACGGAAGCGCTCGGAATAGTGAGAGCGCACGCCGGTGGCGGTGAAGTGCCCGATAATCTTGTTTTCCGGCGTCAGACCGGTGCGCTGAAAGCGGAAGATTTCCTGCATGGAAATCACGTCGCCTTCCATGCCGGTGATCTCGGTGATCGACGTCATGCGGCGTGACCCGTCCTGCAGACGCGAGGCCTGCACAATCAGGTTCACCGCCGAGGAAATCTGGCTGCGCACGGCTTTGATTGGCATTTCGATCCCGGCCATGGCGATCATGTTCTCCAGACGCGAAATACCATCGCGTGCGTTGTTGGCGTGGATCGTGGTCATGGACCCGTCGTGGCCGGTGTTCATGGCCTGCAGCATGTCGATCACTTCCTCGCCACGCGTCTCACCCACGATGATCCGGTCAGGACGCATCCGCAGGGCGTTTTTCAGACAGTCGCGCGGCGACACTTCGCCTTTGCCTTCCACGTTTGGCGGGCGGCTTTCCATCCGGCCCACATGGGTTTGTTGCAGTTGAAGTTCCGCCGTATCCTCGATGGTCAGGATGCGTTCGGCGTTGTCGATGAAAGAGCTCAGCGCGTTCAGCGTGGTTGTTTTACCCGAGCCGGTACCGCCGGACACGATCACGTTCAAACGTGTGGCCACGGCGGCTTGCAAATAGGCGGCCATCTCCTCGGAGAAGGCGCCAAAACGCACCAGGTCATCAATGCCCAGTTTATCTTTCTTAAACTTACGAATGGAAACCAGCGAACCGTCCACTGCGATCGGCGACACCATCGCGTTGAAACGCGAACCATCGGCCAGACGGGCGTCCACATAAGGGTTGGATTCATCCACGCGACGGCCAACGGCAGACACAATCTTGTCGATGATGCGCAGCAGATGGCGTTCGTCTTTGAACACAATATCGGTGAGCTCAAGCTTACCGGCGCGTTCCACAAAAATCTGCTTGGGACCGTTCACCAGAATATCGTTGACGGTCTCGTCTTGCAGCAGTGTTTCCAGAGGACCGAGGCCGGTGACTTCGTCATAGAGCTCCTGGAACAGCGTGGTGCGCTCTTCGCGATTGAGCACAATCGCCTTTTCCTGAAGGACTTCCGTGGCGATCGCTGTGATTTCGGCCCGCAGTTCGCGTTCCGAGGCCTTGTCCAGTGCCGCCAGGTTCAGGTTGTCCAGCAGCTCCCTGTGCAGCTCAAGTTTGATTTCGCCCAGCCGCTCCTTGCGGCGACGTTCCTTGTCACCAGCCGCCACTGTACCGGCCGCTTTTTCCGCAATCGGGCGTCGCATGACCTTCTTGGGGGCTGGCGCCGCCGCCGCGCTTGGTGCCGCTGCCGGGGCAGGGGCCGGTGCGGCTTTCTTTTGTTCCGTTTTTACCGCCTTTTCAGCAACCGCCGGACCGGGCTTGGCATCTGACTTCTTGTAACGAGAAAACATGGCTCCGGTCCTTCTTTATGCGGCTTTTTCGCTGGCTTGGTCCAGCGCGTGCAGGCTGGCGGCAAGTTTGGCAATTTCCTTGCGCAGGGGGTTCTTGGCCGCGCTCAGCGCAAGTGGCTGCCCGTGGTCAGACGATTGAGTGACCTGTTTGCCGCCATCAGGCATATTCAGGTCAATGGAAATGCCGAGGCTTTCGGCCAACCGTTTCACACGGCTTTTGCCGGCAAGATCGGTGAATTTTGGCGCCCGGTTCATGACGTAACGCAGCTTTTCAAATGGCAGGTCTTCGGCCTGAAGCGCGCGTTTCAGGCGCATGGCGTTTTGGGCGGAGCGCATGTCGATTTCCATCGTGGCAAAATAGACATGGGCTGCTTGCAGCACGACCTCTGACCATTGCACCAGTGTCGATGGCATATCCACAATCACGTAATCATAGTGTTTGCGGGCCATCTGCAGCATCCGGTCGATGTCCTCTGGGCTCACAAGGTCCAAAGGAATGATCTCCGCCGGGGCGGTCAGCACATGCAGCTTCTCTTCGTAGGTCTGCAGCGCCAGGCCAAAACTTTCGCTGTCCATGCTTTCTGTGTCGGTCAGCAATTCGAAGACCGCGTCGGGGCGCGGCAGGTCGAGATAGGTCGACATGGTACCAAACTGCAGGTCCAAATCGACCAGGCAGACGCTTGGTGGCTCTTTGCCGGTGGTGGCAAGTTCCCATCCCAGGTTGGTCGCCAAGGTGGTCGCCCCGGTGCCTCCGGCCAGACCATGTACGGCGATCAAAACCCCTTCGTGGGATTCCTCAGACGCGGCCAGTTTTACTTTGGATGTGGCTGGGGTCTCTGCCGCTTTGGCTGCCGCACGGATTTTGTCGATGGCCGCTTGCAGTTCGCCCGGCGGCAAAGGATAGGGGATGAACTCATCTGCACCGTGACGCAGGAGCGTGTGCAGCGAGGCGGGGGTGACGTCCTCGGCAATCAGAAGTGTGCGAATGTTGCGGTTGCGCGCTTCGGTGATGATTTCGGTCAAAACGTCCAGAGCTTCTTCGTCCATATCGTCCATGGCGATGGCGATGAATTCTAGTTGCTCGGCTTCGGGCTGCGCCATGAAAGGAATGGCATCCTCAAACCCAAGATCGCCCCATTGCTCTCCAAGAGCTTCTTCCATGTCGACAATCAGGAGTTCAAAATTCTGCACATCCCGGCAAATGGTGCATGCCAGAATTGGATTTTGCTCGGTCTGCAGCGCTTCGCTACTCATCTTCAGCCTCAAGTCCTTTTGCGCCATTGGCGCCTGTTGTTGTGCAGAGGTGCCCACCTCATTTTGGCGATACCCGATCAATCACCCCGATTGATGGCGGTCCGACTCACACCGGACACACTTCGCCTCGGAAACGAAGATCACCGCGAACTTGGGCAACATTGGGGCCAAAAAACCGAAATTGTGCGGTATTGTGCGACGATCTCAACAAATCTGACGGATCGTTTCGCAAAAGAAAAAGCCAACCCGAAGGCTGGCTTTCTTTTAAGGCTATGATTTGGTGCGTTTAATCGCCGCCACCTGAGGTGATGGACAGTCCCGTGATCCCCGGAACCGGCACGGCGCTGGCGATATATTCGCGATATACAACGCCGGCATATTTCCCATCCAGAATGTTCGGATGATTTGAGACAAAGCCGGTTACTTCTGTCACTGTGCGGCGATTGCGGCGCTCGCGATTTTGTGTTGCCACCAGCGGCTGGGTTTTACCAAGGGAAACAACCGCTTCTAGACGATCACGGCCAATGCCTTGGGACGACAGGTAAGACACAACAGCCCGCGCCCGGCGCATACCCAGCGCCTTGTTGTAGGCGTTGCTGCCAACTGCGTCCGTGTGGCCATAGACTTTGAACCGGACCTCAGGGAACTGACGGATCCAGTCTGCCTGCTGGCGTAGAACTGCGCGGGAGTTTGCATCGAGAACTGAGCTGTCAAAATCGAAGTTCACCATGCTCGGAACTTCTTCGGCAAAGCGATTGGCCAGGCTCAACACGTAGGACCGGTCGCCGTTTTGGATGCCGATGTTGTTGGCGGTTGCGGATCCGAAAGTGCCACTGTCAACAACGGACCCGGATTCTCGGACCCAAGAGGGGGCAACGCTGCCGCCGCCATCAGAACAGGCAGAGGCAAGTAGCAGGGCAAGTGCGGCGAGTTTTTTGTACATCTCTCTGCCTTTCCTTAGTCCATCACGTAGCCGTAGGAGCCATTGAAGTCCTGTTTGGCAACTTCACCTGCAGCGCCACGTTGTTTCTTGGCATTTCCGGAGACATGGCCGAACAAGAACAGCTCCTGTTCTGTAGGCGGCTTGATCCGGTCGGTTGGCAACGCCAGGGCTTCGCCGCGGGTTGGTGTCACAAGGTGTGCGGTGACAATCACCACCAGCTCAGACTGTGAGCGGGAGTAATCCGCGCTGCGGAACAGGGCGCCCAGCACTGGCACGTCGCCAAGCCACGGCAGCTGCTGGTTATTGTCCAGGAAGTTGTCCTGCAACAGGCCCGCAATTGCAAAACTTTCACCATCGCGCATCTCCACGGTCGTGGAAGCTTCGCGGCGGCTAAATGCGGCGATGTTCAGAGTGCCGTCCTGATAGCCATTGGCTTCGTCCAATGCAGAAACGGCTGTTGCCAGTTCCAGATTGATCAGGTCTCCGTCGACCACGCGTGGCACAAAGTTCAGCTCAACACCGAAGGGTTTGAATTCAACGGTGATTTCGCCGCCATCTTGCGCAACAGGAATTGGGTATTCGCCACCTGCGAGGAACTTGGCTTCCTGACCGGACAGGGCGGAGAGGTTTGGCTCTGCCAAAGTGCGCACCATGCCTTTGCGCTCAAGCGCCTCGAGCATAATGCCAATTTCAAACGCGCCCGCGTCAAAGCGGAACACGCCGCCACCTTCAACGTCAGGTTTGAAAGTCGTTGCTGGATTGCCGATGGCGTTGTCGCCCAAGAGCCAGGTGCCGGTTTCGATCAATCCGTTGCTGCCGGAGATCGCCACCGAGGAGCTCAATGACTTAGCGACAGTACGCTGCATCTCTGCAAAGCGCACTTTCAGCATGACCTGCTGTACGCCGCCAACCACCATCAGGTTGGACACGCGCTCTGGCGCGTAACGTTCCGCCAGATCCAAGGCGCGCTGCAAACGTTGCGTCGAGGAAACGGTGCCGGACATCACGATGCCGTCGTTGGCAGAGCGCACATCGATTTTCTCGTTTGGCAGGATCTGCTTCAGACGTTCTTTGAACTCTGACAGATCCGGCGCCACGCGCACATCCACGTTGGTGATCAGCTTGCCGGTTGCGTCCAGCAAGGTGAGCGTTGTCAAACCTGGCGATTTGCCGAGCACATAGATGGTGCGGTCGGACAGCGAAGAGATATCCGCAATTGCCGGGTTGGCGATCGACAGTTCCGCGAAGGGAACGTCACTCTCCACCACAACCGCGCGGTTCATCGGCACGCTGAGGGAAGAGGAGGTTCCACTTCGCACAACACGCAGAGATTCTGCGTAAGACGGAGTTGCCATCATTGGCAAAATCCCAACGGCGACACCCAACAGGGCCGCCCCAAAAATACTTCTAAATGTCATGTGACCTGCCTCTCGATCACGCCTCAGTTCGCGGGTCTTTTGCCCACATTTTGAACCACTGTGCGCCAAGTGGCGAAATATTGCAAGAATCAAAGGGTTCTGGAGGGGCTTTGAAGTCAATGTCTGTGTGTCTCGGGCCACAACTCTGGGGCTGGTTCTGCGCGAAACCACAAAAAAACAGGCGCCCGAAGCTTCCGGCGCCTGTTGAATTGTTCCTTCGAAAGATCGTTAAAATCTTTATTAGTTGGTGCAGGGGATCGGAATTTCGATCACTTGGCCGCCCTTGCGGTTTTTGATGGTGCAGACTTTGGGCTGTTCGACCTGCACAATCTGTTGCACCACTTGTTCTTCCACTTCGTCTTCGATCCCCAGCAGCATACGCTGGTCCACTTCGACGACTTCCGCGACGGTGTCGTCATTTGCACCAACAAGCGAGAGGGACAGGCGACCGCTGCTTTGCGCTTGAGTCAAGGCGGGCACCTGGTCTGCGCTAGCCGCCACAGTGACGGTGCGGGCAATCTTGGCTTCGGCCTGCTCTTCGTTGACGGATTGATCGACAGCCACCAGAGGCACATTGGCTTGGATCAGCTTGGTGAACTCACCGCGGTTGGTTTCATCACGCTCGATGCGACCGGTCCAGTAGATGTCCACACGATCGCCAGGCCGCAGGTGCCCGGACACACCGCTTGTGACATCAACCTTGATGGTAAAGGCGCGTTCGCCATTTTTCAGACGCGACGTGATGCCCGCTTCTTCGCCAGGTTCGGTCAGCTTCGCCGCAAGCAGGATTTCGCCTTCCTCCATGGAGCGCAGGATCACGCGCTTTTTGTTGTCAGCGTCAGGAAACAAAACCTCGGCATCTGTGAACATGCCGGCAGGTGCCGCCGCTTTGGGCCAGCGCACGCGACGTACGTCTTTGAGCGACAGTTTCTCACCAAACTTCATGGCGCGCTTCACGACAAAGCCATCGACCAGCTCGACCGTAGGGTTCTGATCGCGCTGCTTGGCATGGGCGGCTTCCACACCATCAATATAGCTCTGCGCCATATAAACTGCGAATCCGGCAATCCCCAGACCCACTACCAGTACTGCTGCAAAAATCGCTCGCATGATCGACCTCTTTTGTCTTCGCCACCCGGCAATTCCGGGCGGGATGGTTCACCTTGCAGGGTGGCCCTCAAATGTGGCGAATTGTGGGAAGCAAACTGCTGTTTTCTGGGCGTTTCGGTACACGTGCCCTGGTGCAGTCAAAGGCTTCTTCACATGAGTAAACAGGCGACTCGGTCAGAGCGCCTGTGGACTTTGTACGTAGGTGCGGTGACGTTAGTAGGTCACGGCTGCGGACGTTGCGTCGGCAGTGTCCAGAACAACGGCGGCTGCGGCAACAGGCGCGGTGGTCGCAGATTCAATCGCAGCAAAGGCAGCAACGGCCAGACCAACAACAGCGGCAGTCAGAACGACCCAGTCTACAGTCACGGCACCGGCTTCATCTTTGCGGAAGTTTTTGAGGGCTTTAAGCATGGAATTTCTCCTATTGGAGCCAAATGTGGCAGCGCTCCAGTTATGTAGATCGGGCGCTTTGGGGGCGCCCGGTCCTATATCGGCACATTGCCAGAGCGATTAGTAAGTGATCGCAGTGGTCGTTGCGTTCGCGTTGTCCAGAACGGTCGCTGCTTCGGAAGTCAGCGAGGACGTTGTGGTTTCAATCGCGGTGAACGCTGCAACGGCCAGGCCAACAACGGCTGCGGTCAGAACAACCCAGTCAACGGTTACTGCGCCAGCTTCGTCTTTGCGGAAGTTTTTGATGAACTTGATCATGTCTCTATCCTTTTCGGAAATCAGGTTGAGAGCGGGGCGGCGTCATGTGATGCGCCGCCGCCAGCCGAACTTAGTAAGTGATCGCAGTGGTTGTTGCGTTCGCGTTGTCCAGAACGGTCGCTGCTTCGGAAGTCAGCGAGGAGGTTGTGGTTTCAATCGCGGTGAACGCTGCAACGGCCAGACCAACTACGGCTGCGGTCAGAACAACCCAGTCAACGGTTACTGCGCCAGCTTCGTCTTTGCGGAAGTTTTTGATGAACTTGATCATGATGTGTCCCTCCAAAGGATCATATTAACGTAACCACCGTGCCGTGCGTCTGTGGCGTGTCTCTCTCTTGCCTGCTCGACTTGGTATGACAGCAATATCCCCCTCGAATGGGGCGGGAATTGGGCGCAAGTGGTTCGATTTTGGATCAAATGAGAGTTGTTCGGATTTACCTTCTAAGGTGCTGTTTTAACTCGTTTAAAAAGTTCATTTTTTGTTAACCACGGCCTTCAATATGTGGGGAATTGGGCCGAATCGACAGACTTGGGCAGCAATGAGGCAGGGAAACTGGCCTGATGACCCAAAATCTGCGAAACTGGCGCAAAATGACCCGAGCAGGCGATCCTTATGTTGGTAAAAAATTGTGTGTTGGCGGCAGCAGTGTCTTTTATGGTGGGATTGGGAGGGGCTGGAACGGCCACCGCCGACGGTCCCAAGCCATTTCCTGATTTCTCTGCCAAGCGGGTGAAACCGCCCCAGCCAGGTCAAGGCAAGCGCATTACTGTGCAAATCGCCCCTGTGGTGGTGCCAGAGGCACAGCAGACAGACGCAACAACAGAGGTGGCTCCGGACAACAGCACCGGCGCAATGGCTTGGTTCTGGCAAGATGTGTCGCCTGACCTGGGCGCGTCTGGCCCCGGACGTCTTGAAGCGGCGTTAAACAAAGTGGGCGCGCCGCCGGAAGGTCATGCTGTGCCCACACCGCGCCTGACCACGCTGCAATCCATTGTGCAGGGACACGGTATCGACATCCTGCGCAGCTCAATTGGAACGCAGGTGTCTCCTGCTTTGATCTTGGCGGTGATCGCCGTTGAGTCTGGTGGCAAATCCGATGCTGTCAGTGGGGCAGGGGCGCAAGGCTTGATGCAGTTGATGCCAGACACCGCCGCACGCTTTGGCGTGGAGGATAGTTTTGTCGGCGCAGACAATATCGCGGGGGGCGTGAAGTTCCTCGACTTCCTGATGGACAAATTTGGAGGCGACCCGATTTTGGTGCTGGCCGGGTATAATGCCGGGGAAAACAGCATTGCCGAGCACGCCGGAGTGCCGCCCTATGCGGAAACCCGTGCCTATGTGCCCAAAGTGCTCGCGGCGTTTCAGGTTGCACGGGCACTCTGTATGACGCCGCCGGAGCTGATCTCCGACGGCTGTGTCTTTGCGCAACGCTGATCGTCAGCAGTTCGGCACATTCACGGCGAGGCCGCCCAGCGACGTCTCTTTGTACTTCTCATGCATGTCTGCCCCGGTCTGGCGCATGGTCTCGATAACGGAATCCAAAGGCACAAAGTGCTCCCCATCGCCGCGCAGGGCAAGAGAGGCCGCAGACACCGCTTTGATCGCGCCCAAGCCGTTGCGCTCAATGCATGGCACCTGAACGAGTCCCTTTACAGGATCGCAAGTCATGCCGAGGTGATGTTCCAGTGCAATCTCCGCCGCATTCTCTACTTGTGCTGGTGTGCCGCCCATGACGGCACAGAGCCCCGCCGCCGCCATTGCGCTCGCAGAGCCAACCTCGGCCTGACATCCCGCCTCAGCACCGGAAATCGACGCATTGAACTTCACAAGCCCACCAATGGCTGCGGCCGTCAGTAGAAACTCGTCAATCCTTGACGTGCTCGCGCCAGGCACATGATCAAGCCAATAGCGGATCACCGCAGGCATCACACCTGCGGCGCCATTTGTTGGGGCTGTTACCACTTGCCCGCCTGCCGCGTTTTCTTCGTTCACCGCCATCGCATAGGCGCTCATCCAGTCGTTGATGGTGTGCGGTGCATTTATGTTCATGCCCCGCTCTGCCTGCAGCGCATCGTGGATCGCTTTGGCGCGGCGACGCACATTCAGCCCACCGGGTAGAATGCCGTCGGTGGTCAAGCCGCGATCGATACAGTCATTCATAACCTGCCATATGCGGGCGCAGCCATTGGCAAGGCTGTCGTGACACCCGCGAGAGACTTCGTTGGCCTTCTTCATCTCCGCAATGGTCTTGCCAGATTGCTCCGCCATTTCCAGCATCTCGACCGCTGATTTGAACGGGTAGGGCACCGGCGCGCCTTCGTCGGTGGCCTTGCCCTCCGCCAATTCCGCCTCGGTCAGCACAAAGCCACCACCGATAGAGTAGTAGGTTTCCTGCAAGATCACGTCGCCTTGCGCATCGGTGGCCATCAGGATCATGCCATTGGCGTGACCCGGCAGGTTGGGGCCAAAATCAAACTTCAGGTCCTCGCGCGGATTGAACTTCAGCACCGGCAGGCCATCCGGCTGCACGGTTTCCGTTTCGCGGATCTGTTCCAGCGCGGCTTCCGCTTTCTCATGGTCGTAGCTGTCTGGCAGGAAGCCGGCGAGCCCCAGAATGGTGGCGCGGTCGGTCGCATGCCCGACGCCGGTAAATGCAAGCGAACCATGCAGAGTCGCTTTGAGCCCGTGAAACTCAAACGGGGCGGCACGCATTTTGTCCAGAAACTGCGCGGCGGCCACCATTGGCCCCATGGTGTGTGAAGAGGAGGGGCCAACGCCCACTTTGAACATGTCAAAGACAGAGAGAAACATTAGGTGGCAGATCCTTCTGGCGGTGTGGCTAGTTTTGGGGCGGTAAACGGTGTTGGGCCCAGACCTTCAGCATTCTGTGCGGCCAGTGTGCTGGCGCGACCTTCTGCGCGTGCGCAAACAGAATACAAGGTCGGGTATTGTCCTAATTCGAACCAGCGCTGGTCGGCTGTGTCTACATATAGCGTCGTCCAACGCACCAGACACGGCAAATACAAGTCCAAAAGCGTTGGTTGCGCCGCGCCTGCAAGTCCGGGCGTTTGGGACAGTCCGCGTTCCAGCATGTCCAAGTCGGTCTCTATGCGCTGACGAAACATTTTGCGCACCTGTGCCTGATGCGCCTCATCCTCTCCGATGCACTTCTCCGGGTAGAAGAAATAGCGCAGGTCAATCTGAAACGTGTTGGAGCACCAGAACATCCATTTTAGAAACGCCCCGCGCAGCGGCGTCCCGGGTTCGGGCGACAGCTTGCCTGTTTTTTCCGACAACCACATCAAGATCGCGGCTGTTTCAAAAAGAATGCCGTCTGGTGTTTCCAGAACAGGAATGGTGCCGTTTGGATTGAGCGCCAGATAGGCTTTGGAGTACTGCGCCTTGTTACGCCGGTCGACCAGCGCGGTCTCATACGGAAGGCCAAGCTCTTCCAACGCCAGCCGAATGATCAGCGACGCATTGTCTGGAGCATAGTGAAGGCGCAAGGTCTCAGTCATGGAGGCTCAGTAACGGTTGGGGAATGGTTCGGAGTGCGCAAAAACGACGTTTCCGATAGGAAACACGCGCAGGCGGGAGGGTCAACCACCTGAAGCACACCCATGAGACTGATTTTCAGGTGCAAACCACGGTCCTGCGCGCATTTTCCGATATTCCCCTCTCGCGCCTGACCCGCTTCTTTCCTATAAAGTCGCAAAGCATGCAGGGAGTTGCCGCAATGACCGGAGAGTTGTCGCCCATCGACAAGGCGAAATTTGTCGCCGCCAAACGCGCCACCGACTATGTCGAGGACGGCATGCGCGTGGGGTTGGGCACTGGATCAACCGCCGCATGGCTGGTGCGCTGTCTTGGGGAAATGGTGCGCGATCAAGGTTTGCGCATCAAGGGCGTGCCCACCTCCACCCGGACCGCAGAATTGGCGCGCGAAGTCGGCATCGAGGTGATCAGCCTGGATGAAGCCAAATGGCTCGATGTGACCATCGACGGCGCAGATGAGTTTGATGCGGACTTGAACCTGATCAAAGGCGGCGGCGGCGCGCTCTTGCAGGAAAAGATCGTGGCGACCGCGTCAGATCAAATGGTTGTGATTGCCGATGTGGGCAAAGAGGTCGAAACGCTGGGTGCTTTCCCCCTGCCGGTAGAGGTGGTGCCCTTTGGATGGCAGACCACGCAGGCGCTGATCGAAGAAACCCTTGTGAGCATGGATGTCTTGGGCCGCAACAGCACGCTGCGCATGAACGGCGATGCGCCATTTGTGACCGACGAGGGCAACCACATTCTCGATCTGCACCTCAACCGCATTGGCGATGCCCGCCAACTCGCACTTGTGATCAATCAAATGCCGGGTGTGGTTGAAAACGGCCTCTTCATCGATATTTGTGATGCGGTTGTTGTGGGCTATGGCGATGGCCGCGTGGAAGTGCGCGACATCAACGCTGGCACAATCGAAGAGGCGATGCTCGACTTCGCAGAAACAGACAATCTGTTCACCGATCTGGTGGACTAACAAAAAGGCACATCATGTCCTTTGATTATGATCTCTTTGTCATCGGCGGTGGCTCCGGTGGTGTACGGGCTGCGCGTGTTGCGGCAGCCGAAGGTGTAAAGGTCGCGCTGGCGGAAGAAGACCGCTATGGCGGCACCTGTGTGATCCGCGGCTGTGTGCCCAAGAAGCTGATGGTCTTTGCCTCTGAGTATGCGGGCATGGTCGAAGACGCACAGGCTTATGGTTGGGACATCAAGCCGGGTGCATTTGACTGGGATGCCTTCAAAGGCAAGCTGCACGCCGAACTGGACCGCCTTGAGGGCATCTATCGCAACCTACTGAAGAACAGCGGTGTCGAAAGCTTTGATCAGCGCGCCAAAATGGTGGATGCGCATACGGTTGAACTGGCCGATGGCACGCAGAAGACGGCGAAGCACATCCTTCTGGCGATGGGTGGCCGTCCGGTCTGGCCGGACCTTCCGGGTGCAGAGCTGGGCATCAGCTCCAACGAAATCTTCCACCTCGACAAACTGCCAGAGAGCATTCTGATCGTGGGTGGCGGCTACATTGCGTCCGAGTTTGCGGGCATCATGAACGGCCTTGGCGTGAAAACCACGCAGTTCTATCGCGGTGCGCAAATCTTGCGCGGCTTTGACGATGAAGCGCGCGGTCTGGTGGCCGAAGAGATGAAGCAGCGCGGCGTGGACCTGCACTGTGGCACCAACATCCTTGAGATGCGCAAAGAAGGCGACAAGATTTGGGTGAAGGCCACCAACGGCGAAGAGCGCTTGTTTGATCAGGTGATGTTTGCCACCGGCCGTGCGCCCAACACCGACAATATGGGTCTTGAAGAGATCGGCGTGAAGCTGGGGCGCAAAGGCGAAGTGGTCGTGGATGAGTACAGCCAGACCGGCGTGCCATCCGTCTACGCCGTGGGAGACGTGACTGACCGCGTGAACCTCACGCCTGTGGCGATCCGCGAGGGCATGGCCTTTGTGGAAACCGTGTTCAAAGGCAACCCAACGCCGGTGGACCACGAGTTGATCCCAACCGCGATCTTCACACAGCCGGAAATGGGCACTGTGGGGCTTTCGGAAGAGGAAGCCGCAGAGCAGGAACCGATCGAGGTTTACGCCACCAGCTTCAAACCGATGCAGCAGGCCTTTGCCGGTCGTGCAGAGCGCGTCCTGATGAAGCTGATTGTCAGCAAAGCCACCCGCAAGGTGCTGGGCTGTCACATCGTCGCGCCCGGTGCGGGCGAGATGATCCAGCTGGCAGGCATCGCCGTAAAAATGGGCGCCACCAAAGAAGACTTCGACCGGACCGTGGCGGTGCACCCGACCATGTCCGAAGAACTGGTCACCATGAAAGCCCCTGTTCGCAGCCTATAGGCCGCACATGGGTTGATTTTTCTGGCGCAACCCTCACGTTTAGGGAAGCGCCAAAGACGATATAGAGAGGGAAGATCCCGAATGGCAGGAAACAGCGGCGGCCCCTGGGGAGGGGGCGGCAACAACCAAGGCGGAGGCAACCAAGGTGGGGGCAACCGTGGCAACAACAACGGTGGCGGCCGACGTCCCCCTGAGGGCGATGGCCCGCAGATTCCCGACATTGATGACCTGATGAAAAAAGGTCAGGACCAGTTGAAGGTGCTGATGGGCGGTCGTGGTGGTCAGGGCGGCGGCCAAAACGGCAGCGGTCAAGGCGGAGCCGGTGGCCCGGGTATCAGCAAGGGTATGTTGCTGGTTGGCGCTGCCGCAGCGGTTATCGCCTGGGGCGCTGCCAGCTTTTACCGGGTGCAGAACTTTGAACAATCCGTCGAGCTTTTCCTTGGGGAATACTATAGCACCGGCACAGAAGGTCTGAACTTTGCGCCGTGGCCGTTTGTCACCAAAGAAGTTCTGCCAGTAACCCGCGAACAGACCGAAGACATGGGTGGCGCACGCCGTGGCGAAGACGGCCTGATGCTGACCGGCGACGAAAACGTTGTGGATGTCGACTATCAGGTGGTGTGGAACATCGCGGACCCAGCCAAATACCTGTTTAACCTGGCGGATCCGCCCCAGACCATTCGCGCGGTGTCGGAATCGGCCATGCGTGAGATCATTGCGCAATCCGAACTTGCCCCAATCCTCAACCGGGATCGTGGTGTGATTGCGGACCGTCTGCAGGAACTCATTCAAGACACGCTCGACAGCTACGACAGTGGTGTGAACATCGTGCGTGTGAACTTTGACCGTGCTGACCCGCCGGCCAGCGTGATCGACGCGTTCCGTGACGTTCAGGCCGCTGCGCAGGAGCGTGACCGACTGCAAAACGTTGCGGATGCCTATGCCAACCGTGTTCTGGCGGAAGCCCGCGGTGAAGCCGCGCAGGTTTTGGAAGAAGCCGAAGGTTAC
This sequence comes from Paracoccaceae bacterium, assembly GCA_014872815.1. GTDB lineage: Bacteria > Pseudomonadota > Alphaproteobacteria > Rhodobacterales > Rhodobacteraceae > Shimia. The sequence goes on along the minus strand of WKFK01000011.1, from coordinate 162,855 downwards.
CGTGCGCAGGTTGTGAACGAAGCGCAGGGTGAGGCGTCCCGCTTTACCGCCGTTCTGGAAGAATACGCCAAGGCACCGGAGGTGACCCGCAAGCGTCTCTATCTGGAAACCATGGAAGAGGTTCTGGGTGACATCGACAAGGTGATCATCGATGAGCCCGGCGAGGGTGGCTCCGGTGTGGTGCCGTATCTGCCGCTGAATGAACTGCGCAAAGGGAGCAACTGATATGAATAAGTCTACGTATCTTTTGCCCGTTCTGGTGATTGCGATTGCCGGCATTCTGTCGGCCATCTTCATTGTGGACGAGCGTGAAAAGGCGCTGGTTCTGCAGTTTGGTCGCGTGGTGTCCGTTAAGGAGGATCCGGGTTTGGCGCTCAAGATTCCTGTCATTCAGGAAGTTGTCCGCTATGACGACCGTATTTTGTCCATCGACGTGGGACCAATCGAAGTCACACCGGCGGATGACCGTCGTCTCGTTGTTGACGCCTTTGCACGTTACCGGATTGCTGATGTGGTCCAGTTCCGTCAGGCCGTTGGTAACGGCGGGGAAGTTGTGGCCGGGCAGCGGCTTGACCGTATCCTGACTGCGGAGACCCGTGAGGTTCTCGGTACCGTATCGTCCAAAGACATCCTGTCCACCGACCGTGCCGCGCTGATGCTGCGCATCCGTAATGCGGCAATTGCCCAAGCGCGTGCGCTGGGCTTGGAAGTGGTCGACGTGCGTCTGAAAGCCACCGATCTTCCGCCGCAGAACTTGGAAGCCACCTTTGAGCGGATGCGGGCAGAGCGGGAGCGTGAAGCGACCGATGAACGCGCCCGTGGTAACGAGGCGGCACAGCGTGTGCGCGCGCAAGCGGATCGTACCGTTGTGGAGCTTGTCTCCGAGGCGCGTCGTGAGGCGGAGATCACCCGCGGTGAAGCGGACGCAGAACGCAACGCAATCTTTGCGGAAGCCTTTGGCGAAGACCCGGAGTTCTTTGAATTCTACCGGTCTCTCAATGCCTACCGTGCGGCACTCAAGGGGGACAACTCCTCTATCGTGATGTCCCCGGACAGCGACTTCTTCAACTACTTCCGCGACGTGCAAGGTCGCTGATGGTTGAAACCGCACTTCTGGCCCTTGGGCTGGTCTTGGTTTTGGAGGGGCTGGTGTACGCACTGGCCCCTTCTATTGTTGAGGAACTGCTGGAGATGCTGCGCAGCTTCAGCGAGGGACAGCGCCGCTCCATGGGCTTGACGGCCGTAGCACTCGGTGTGCTCGTGGTCTGGATTGCCAAATCATTGGGCGCCTAAGGTACACAAACAAAAACGCCGCGAGTGTGTCTCGCGGCGTTTTGCATTTCTAAGACTGTCAGCGCTTAGACGCGTTCAATTGCAATCGCCGTGCCTTCGCCGCCGCCGATGCAGATCGCAGCCACACCTCGCTTCAACCCACGCTTCTCCAGCGCGTTCAGCAGGGTAACCATGATGCGCGCGCCAGAGGCGCCAATCGGGTGACCCAGCGCACAGGCACCGCCGTTCACATTCACGATATCGCGGCTCAGGCCCATCTCATGCATGAAGGCCATCGGCACCACGGCAAATGCTTCGTTGACCTCCCAAAGGTCCACGTCTTCCTTTTTCCAGCCAATCTTCTCCAGCAGCTTTTGCGCCGCTGGCACAGGCGCGGTGGTGAACAGGCCGGGCGCCTGCGCATGGCTGGCATGGCCCACAATTTCCGCGCGCACTTTCAGGCCCTGCGCCTCTGCCGCCTCTGCGGAGGCTACAACCAGCGCGGCCGCGCCGTCAGAGATCGAGGAGCTGTTGGCCGGTGTCACGGTGCCGTCCTTGCGGAAGGCGGGCTTCAACTGCGGGATCTTTTCGGGGCGGGCGTTGCCTGGCTGCTCGTCTTCGGCAATCTCCACCTCACCTTTGCGGGTTTTCAGTGTCACCGCGGCAATCTCGCCTTCAAACGCGCCAGACTTCTGCGCTTCCAACGCGTTTGACAAGGATTTGAGGGCATATTCGTCCTGCGCCTCGCGGGTGAACTGAAAGCTCTCGGCGCAGTCTTCGGCAAAGGTGCCCATCAGACGGCCTTTGTCGTAGGCGTCTTCCAAGCCATCTAGGAACATGTGGTCGATCACCTGCTGATGCCCAATCCGTGCACCGCCGCGCATCTTGGGCAGCACATAGGGTGCGTTGGTCATGCTCTCCATACCGCCCGCGATCATCACGTCCCGATCGCCCAGCGCGACACTGTCAAAAGCCATCATCGCGGCTTTCATGCCGGAGCCGCACATTTTGTTCAACGTTGTGGCAGGCACCTCTTCACCAAGGCCGCCTTTGAACCCCGCCTGACGCGCTGGCGCCTGACCCTGACCTGCTGGCAGAACGCAGCCCATTAACACTTCGTCCGCGGTGGTGGCACCGGCATCGGCCAGCGCTGCTCGAATCGCGGTGCCGCCAAGCTCAGCGGCCTCAACACCATCAAAAGCGCCCTGAAATCCGCCCATTGGCGTGCGGGCGGCGCCCGCAATCACTACTTTTTTCATGGTTTTTTCCTCCTCCGCAGTCCTATCAATCTAATTGCCCTTGGCCTTGCCTGATAATCTTTGCAAGGATGTTACAGGGCTCTTTGCGCCAAATGCAGGTCTCGCGCAATTCCGTAGATCCACGGGATTTGCTCATACATTGGTAACGATTGAGGCCTAAACTGTGCCAAGGACGAAAGGTGAAGGAGACGTCATATGAATCTGTCGAGTAAGGCAGAGGGTGATGCCCTGGTGGTATCCGTTCACGAGTCGCGCATTGATGCGTCCGTGGCGATCCAATTCAAAGACCGGATGCGCGAAGAAACCGACGCGGTTGATGGCCGTGTGGTACTGAATCTCTCCGAAGTAGATTTTATCGACTCCAGCGGACTGGGGGCCATTGTGGCGGCCATGAAGCAACTGGGGGGCAAAAACCCCTTGGAATTGGCGGGACTTAACGAAAATGTGGATAAAGTTTTCCGCTTGACCCGTATGGACACCGTGTTCCGAATTCACGATTCTCTGGACGACGCGTTTGTCGTTTAACCTTTTGGTCTGATGCTAAGGATCCACCGGGATTGATGAAACCCAAGGCTGATATCCATATCGAGCTGAAGGGCACCCCTACGGAGGTGCGAAACGCGCTTGAAACGTTGCGACACAAGCTGACGGCGCAGGAATTTGCGGCGTGTAATGCGGGTGTGCTCGAGATCGTGCTGGCCGAAGTTCTGAATAATGTGGTGGAACATGCGCTTGCCGGGCGCAGTGATGGGCAGATTGTGATCGCGTGTAACTACGCAGACCAGTGCTGGTTTGTGGAAGTGCGCGACAACGGCGCCGAAATGCCGGGCAACCAACTGCCGGATGGGGTCATGCCTGACCTGAACCGGGATCTGCTGGACATGCCCGAAGGTGGGTTTGGCTGGGGGTTGGTACGGTCTCTGGCGCAAGACATTGGCTATCAACGCCACCCCACAGGACACAACGAACTCAGCTTCCGCGTCCCTGATTGATCGACAAACTTGGACTGGTCTTGGTCCAATTGGTTGCATCACCCGTATCTCCCGATAAAGTTCACATGTGAATTAGGGAGACGTCATGCGAGATTTTCATTTTCCGGGCCGGTCGCCAGTGATGGCGACCAATGGCATGTGTGCCACATCCACGCCTTTGGCGGCGCAGGTGGCCGTCGATATTCTGCGCCAGGGCGGCAACGCCATGGATGCGGCCATCGCAGGGTCGGTGCTTCTAGGAATTTGTGAGCCAGCGTCCACCGGCATTGGCGGCGATTGCTTCACGCTTGTGTCTCCCGCAGGCAGCGAAGAGGTTTTTGCTTACAATGGCTCCGGCCGTGCGCCGGCCGCAGCGGATGCCGCCGATCTGCGTGCCCGTGGGTTGGATGCGGTGCCGCTGTTTGGTGTTGAGGCCGTGACCGTGCCGGGCGCCATCGACGGATTTTGCACTTTGTCGGAAAAATACGGCAAGCTGGGCATCGCGGACAGTTTGGCCCCGGTCATCCACTATGCCGAGGAAGGTATTCCCGTAGGGCCGCGCTCCGCCTTTGACTGGCATCAGACCCAAGGCAACCTGCAAGGTCACGGGCGGCGGCACTATCTGCGCGATGGCAAACCGCTGACCAAAGGCGATATCTTCCGCGCACCGGGACAGGCCGAAGTGCTGCGTCGTGTATCCGCGCAAGGCCGCGATGCCTTTTACACCGGAGAGATCGCCGAAGACATGGTTACCACCCTCCGCGCCATGGGTGGTGTGCACACGATGGAAGACTTTGCCGCCACCGCTGGCAATGACGCCACGCCTATTGGTGGCACCTACAAAAGCGCAGAGCTGCTGGAGCATCCGCCAAACGGGCAGGGTGCTACCGCGATCCTCTTGCTCAACATCCTCAAGCATTTTGACATCGCCTCGATGGATCCCTTTGGCATTGAGCGTACACACATCGAGGCCGAGGCTGCGAAGCTGGCTTATGATGCGCGTGACCGCCTGATTGCCGATCCAGATCACACGACGCGCACCGCGCATATGATTGCACAGGAAACCGCAGACAAACTGGCGGCGCTGATTGACCCCAAACGCGCCATGGCCGCACCTGCGCCGCTGACCGAAGCGGTGCATAAAGACACGGTATACCTGTCGGTGGTCGACAAAGACGGCATGGCGGTGTCGATGATCTATTCGATCTTCCACGCTTTTGGCTCCGGCATTGCGTCTGACAAATTTGGCATCCTGATGCAGAACCGCGGCGGCGGCTTCACCTTGAAAGAAGGGCACCCCAACGAGCTCAAAGGCGGCAAGCGCCCAATGCACACAATCATCCCCGGCATGATCTGCCGCGACGGGCGTGTGGAGATGCCCTTTGGCGTGATGGGGGGGCACTATCAACCTAACGGCCATGCGCGGGTGCTGTCCAACATGGAAGATTTTGGCATGGACCCGCAAACCGCGCTGGATTCGCCGCGGTCCTTTGTTGAGGACGGTGAGTTGAAGCTGGAACGGGGCTATAGCGACAGCGTGAAGCAAGAGCTTGCGGACATGGGGCACAAGGTTGTGGTGCCGGACATGCCCATCGGCGGCGCGCAAGCGATCCGCATTCACAAGAACGGCGTGCTCGAAGGCGCCTCTGATCCGCGCAAAGACGGCGCAGCAATAGGATACTAAGCCATGGCCATTACCCCAATCAAAGAACTGGTCGATGCCGCTAAGGCAGAGATCACCAGTCTGAGCCAAGAAGCGGCCGAGGCCAAAGTCGCCGCCGGTGAGGCACTGTTTGTTGATATCCGCGACCCGCGCGAGTTGGACCGCGAAGGCCGCATCGCCGGAGCGTTCCACGCCCCGCGCGGTATGTTGGAATTCTGGATTGCCCCGGACAGCCCCTACCACAAAGAGGCGTTGGCGACGGACAAAACTCTGATCCTGTTTTGCGCCAGCGCGTGGCGTTCGGCGCTTTCTGTGAAGGCTCTGCAGGACATGGGGGTGGAGAATATCGCCGAAATGGAAGGCGGCTTTTCTACGTGGAAAAAGCGCGGCGCGCCTATCGAGACCGCCTAAAACCAAAAACGCCGGGCCCTTGCAACCCGGCGTTTCCATCCCTTCTGGATGTGCGCTAGTTCAGCGCGTAATGCAGTGGATAGGCCCCATCTTCAAAAGGCCCAAACATATCGTCCAAATCAGGGTGGCTTACCGGCTCGCCGGAATAGTCGGCGATCAGATTTTGCTCAGACACATAGGCCACATAGTAGCTCTGGTCGTTTTCCGCCAGCAGGTGGTAAAACGGCTGGTCTTTCACCGGACGGCTGTCCTCTGGAATGGCCTCATACCATTCTTCGGTATTGGCGAACTCCGGGTCTACGTCAAACACCACACCCCGGAACGGGTGTTTGCGGTGACGGACAACTTGACCGAGGTAATATTTTGCGCGTGTTCTAAGCATGTGTTGCAGCCCCTACAGCCCAACGATAGACGCTGCAAGGGGGCTTTGTCCAACTTTAGCCGAATTTTAGCGGGAAACAGTCTGTGAACTTAATCTTAACAGTTCTGGAAATTGTCGCGCCAGTTTTTCTGGTGGCAGGCGTCGGGTTTGCCTGGGTCAAAGCCGGCTTTGAATACCGCATTCAGTTTGTCACCCGCCTTGCCATGACGCTGGCTGTGCCCTGCCTGATATTCACGGCGCTGATGAAAACCGAGGCGAATTTAGGGGATCTGGCGAAGCTCACTTTGGCGGGCACGGCGGCCTATGTTGCGGTTGGCGCCATTGGCTGGGCGCTGCTTAAGGCAAGCGGTTTGAGCCTGCGCACCTACCTTGCACCGATCATATTTGGCAACACAGGCAACCTTGGCATCCCGCTTGCGCTCTTTGCTTTTGGGCAGCCGGGATTGGAAGCTGCTGTGGTCATGCTGGCTGTTTCGGCGATCCTGTCCTTCACCTGGGGCATTTGGATTGTTGCAGGCGAGGGCGCTTTTGGCAAAATGATCAAAGAGCCGATGATCTGGGCCACGCTGCTGGGTGCCCTGTTTCTTGTGATGGATTGGGAAACGCCAAAGTTTCTCACCAATACGCTCGACCTAATTGGACAAATGGCCATTCCAATGATGTTGATCACGCTTGGCGTGGCGGTCGCGCGGCTTACACCGGGACGGGTGGCGACAGCGGTCTGGCTGTCTGTGGTGAAACTGCTGATTTGCGCCGCGGTGGGCTGGGCAATGGGGCTGGCTTTTGGCCTCACCGGCACCTTGTTTGGCGTGTTGGTTCTGCAGATGGCGATGCCCGTGGCAGTCACGTCCTTTTTGTTGGCGGAGAAATATGAGGCCGATAGCAACGCGGTGGCAGGCTATGTGGTGGTCTCCACGCTTGTGTCCGTGATTGGCCTGCCCATTCTCCTGACGCTGCTGCTGTGATGAGCGCTTTGTGATTTACCCTCTCAGGGAAAATCCGCTACACTGTCAAAAAAACAAACGTAAGCGAGAGGCAGATGAGCAGAGTTCTCTTCGCGTTACTGGTGATGGTTGTTGTCGCGTCCTGTGGCAGCAAGGACACCCGTGCGCCCCGCAATTTGGATAACGCCTGTGCGATTCTAAAAGAGAAGCCGCATTTCAAGAGCGCCTTCACCAAAACCCGCCGCAAGTGGGGGGTGCCTGTGCATGTGCAGATGGCCGTGCTTTATCAGGAGAGCAAGTTCATTGCCGACGCCCGCACCCCGCACAAATATGCGCTGGGTATCCTGCCAATGGGCCGCCAAAGCAGCGCCTATGGTTATGCACAGGCGCTGGACGGCACATGGGATCAGTACCGTCGCGAGACCCGCAACCGGGGTGCCAAGCGGGACAATATCAAAGACGCGTCGGATTTCATGGGGTGGTATTTCAACGAATCTCGTGACCGCAACGGCGTCTCTCTGCATGACGCCCGCGCGCAGTACCTCAACTATCACGATGGCCATACGGGCTATGCCCGCGGCACCTATCGCAACAAAGCCTGGCTCCTGCGTGTTGCAGATGATGTGGCGAGTCGCTCGGCGATGTATCAGGCGCAACTCAAAAGTTGCTCGCGAATCTGGTAAGTTCGCACACGCTTTGGTGATCACACTGTGAGGCGCTCCCTTTGGGGGCGCCTTTGTTTTTTAAGCGGCTGGCGCGGAGCCCCGGTCGCGCCCTGCGTTGCGGGTGCGCAGGTGTTTTTGGCTACACTTTTTGCGTGTTTTTTCTTTGCTTGACAATTCCGACTAAAACAATCAGAAATAAATCCAGCAGCCACCCGGACGGGAAGCCAATACTTTGACACGGACCAACGGAGAGTCCCATGACCCTGCAAATGCAAGCTCCCGAAATGGCAAACGCGCTGCCCGTCCATGACGCCAACCAGCTGACTGGCGACAACGGCCTAGCGCATATCCGCCTGAACGACCAGCTCTACACGCTGCGCATCACCCGCGCTGGCAAACTGATCCTGACAAAATGAGCGGTGCCCTCGATAGGGGAGCCCAGCGTGTCGGTCTGCTTGAAGACCTTGGCGACGTGGAGCGATTGGCCGTGTGTTGGTTGCGCTCCTGGGGGCGCGATCCGGTGGGCATTGCCCATCTGGAATCCACGCTCACCGTAGGGCTGGGCCCAGAGCAGGCGCGCAACATCAAAGGTGTTTTTGAAGACCTGATGGAAGTGGGGCGCCAGTATGGCCGCCGCGCGTTGTGCCGCCATGGCTGCCAATGTAAGTGCCTTGGTGCGGATGAAGCGGTCTTTGCCCATTTGATTGAAGCCGGAGCCAACGGGGATCAGGAAGATGCGGCGCTTCTGGCTTCCCTCGTGGTGCGGCCCGATATGGCCATGTGCTTTGCCGGTCTGGCGGCCGAGTTTGGCATGGCTCTGAACAAAGTGGCCCGCGCTGTGCCCGCGCGCCCACAGGTTTCGACACCGGTTTCGGCCACAGTGCATTAACCACTGTGGCCAGACAGTGGCTGCCCATTCACTTTTTTCACAGACGGCTCACAACCATGTTAAGCGGCGCGACGCGCATGTGGTTGCCATCTGTGTGCGAAATGCCCACACTTCTCCTCATACGCTGGGATCAACCCGGCAGGTTTCAAGTACACCAAAGGAGAACCCAAAGTGTTTTCTGACACCCTTACGTACCCCGACACGCAACAGCGCAGCTGGCGCATCGCCGGGCTCGCGTTCTTGTCTGTGCTCTTTGTCATGGCGCAAACGCTGATTGCCCAGGCCCGTCCTGACAGCTTTGCCGATCTGGCTGATGAAATCAGCCCCGCGGTTGTGAACATCACCACCTCCACCGTTGTCGCCGGTCGCACTGGTGGCCCACAGGGCATCGTGCCTGAAGGCTCCCCGTTTGAGGATTTCTTCCGTGAATTTCAGGACCGTCAGGGCGGAAATGGGGACCGCCCGCGTCGGACCTCGGCGCTGGGCTCCGGTTTTGTAATCTCGGCCGACGGCTTTGTGGTGACCAACAACCACGTGATCGAAGGCGCGGATGAGATTCTGGTGGAGTTCTTTGAAGGCGGTGAGCTGCCTGCGAAAGTGATTGGCACCGACAAAAATACCGATATTGCCCTGCTAAAGGTCGAGACCGACGAACCGCTGGAGTTTGTGGAGTTTGGTAACAGTGACACCGCGCGCGTTGGCGACTGGGTCATGGCGATGGGCAACCCGCTGGGCCAGGGCTTCTCGGTGTCTGCTGGGATCGTGTCCCAACGCGGCCGCTCTTTGTCCGGCGCCTATGACGACTACATCCAGACCGACGCCGCGATCAACCGCGGCAACTCCGGTGGCCCGCTGTTCAACATGGACGGCGAAGTCATTGGCGTGAACACCGCGATCCTCTCGCCCAACGGCGGCTCCATCGGTATCGGTTTCTCCATGGCCTCCAACGTGGTCACCAAAGTTGTGGATCAGTTGAAAGAGTTTGGCGAAACCCGCCGTGGCTGGCTGGGTGTGCGCATTCAGGACGTGACCGAAGACATGGTGGATGCGATTGACGGTCTGAAGTCCGCCGCAGGCGCCATGGTCACCGATGTGCCGGAAGGTCCTGCCATGGAAGGCGGCGTGCTGTCTGGCGATGTGATCCTGAGCTTTGATGGTCAGAAGGTCAAAGACGTCCGTGGCCTCGTGCGTACGGTTGGCAACACCAGTGTTGGCAAAACCGTCGACATGGTTGTGCTGCGGGATGGGGATGAGGTGACGCTGGAAATCACCCTTGGCCGTCGCGAAGAAGCGGAAGGCGCCGTGCCTGCCAGCCAGCCCGTGCCCTCCGATGAACCTAAGGAGAAAGAAATCCTTGGTTTGACGGTGACGGAGCTGACCGATGAGATGCGCGAAGAGCTTGGCGTGGCGGAAGGCACCGATGGGCTTGTGGTGAGCAACGTGGACGAGATGTCAAAGGCTTATGAAAAAGGCCTGCGCGCAGGTGATGTGCTGACCGAAGCGGGCCAGCAAAAGCTGACGTCTATTTCCGATCTGGAAGACCGCATCGACGAGGCCACTGAAGCGGGCCGCAAATCTTTGCTGCTCCTGGTGCGTCGCGCCGGTGAGCCACGCTTTGTGGCGCTCAATATCGAAGAGTAAGCCACGCTATAGCCAAAACAGAGAGGGGCGCCCATTGCGGCGCCCTTTTTTCGCGAAGGCGCTGTGGTCAAAGCCCGCTAGCGGGCTTGCAGCCAAGTCGGAAGATGAGACAGGACATGCTTTCGGGCACGGCTGCTGGCAAAGCCGGTCGTGTCACCAGTTTCGATGATGAGATGCACAAACACATATTGGGCGTCCCGATGTGTGAGCCAGCCAACAAACCAACCATGTTGTTCTTTCAGGCGGTTTGCTTGTGCGTCTGTTGCCCAAGCATTTCCGGTTTTGCCCTTCAAAATGTGTCCGGTTGTTGTCGAAAACGTCTGCGTTGTGGCGGTTGCCAGATCGATGGCATCTGAGGTGTACGGCAACTCGTGTGACACAAGCTTCTGCAAAAAGTCGGATTGCTGTGTCGGGGTGATCTTGAGCGACGTGCTCAGCCAGGCGTCAAGAAGGCCGTCGCGGTTATCTGGCGTGCCGCGCAGATCCCGGTTTCCATACGCAAGCTTGTCTACATGGAATTGAAACCTTTCGATCCCCATCCGACGCGTTAGCCACTGAGAGTATCAAACGACCGAGAATTTCAGCCAGGTCTGCGGTGTCGTTGTTTGCCGCTAACTTTTGAACGGGGCGTTTAACTTTTCCGAGTAGGCGACCTCTGGGGAGCTTACGGAACGTAAGATGCCATCTTCAAAGCCGAACAATGCCAATGGCAGTTTGAATGTGGAAGCCGGGGAAAAGCCGGCGTCACAGAGATCACCCTGCTGGAAAACCGGTTCCGGGTCTCCGATTTTGTGGACCAAGGTGCAGGCAATGTCGGCCTGCGTGGATGTTGCGCCGATCATACTTGTCACGCAGAGCATCAGTCGGGCGAATGTGCGCCACATGGGCATGTCCTTAGCGGTTAATAGGCGTTTCTCTTAGGCTTATTCGTCCCGCGGTACCGCCACCAAGCCAAGCCGCCGCGCGCTTTCCAGCGATAGGATCGCGCTGTCGAGCCCTTCAGCACTTTGGTAGCGGCGAATGGCTGCCCGCGTGCGGGCATCCTGCTCGGCGGTGATACTGCCATAAAACAGGCCCCGCACCTTCAAAGCGCGCTGCAAAGACGCGGTGAACTCTTCGGTCCAGACCTCGCTACAGGGCGTTTCAAACCACAGTTCCCGTCGCTCCTGCACAATGCGCTGCTGGGTCTCTGTGCGGAAAATGCCGGGGGCCATCACCGTCCCATCTGCCAGCACTTCAGGGGGCTGCACCATCACTTGCTCGCTCACGGTTTCCACCACCGCAGGCGTCACATGGCGGCCCCAACAGCTGCCGGGCCGCGCATTGGGCGGCGCGCCCGCGTCCTCAGCACGGACAATCTCGGGCTCGTTAAAGGCGGCAATATAGGGCGCGGAGGCGATTTGCTCTTGGCACGCCATAAGGCTTCCCAGCGCCAAAAGCGCCGTGGCGGCCAGAACCGATCGTGCGGCAAAATCTGCGGGCATGCTCACGCCTCATGTGTTTTGCCTTGTCATACAGTGTTTTGCGGCACAGCGAAACGCGTCATTTCTCCGAAGGCGCTGGCGGTGTGACCAAACTGTCGAGTAGGGGGGAGAGATCTTCGATCCGCTCAGCAATCACATGGGTGACATTGTTGTCCCGCTGTATGCGCCCCGTGACCCGGAGCAGCCGCCCGGCAATCACCGCGCGGCGGAAATGTTCATAAAGACTGCGCCAGACAATCACATTCACCACGCCAGTCTCATCCTCCAGCGTGACAAAGATCACCCCATTGGCGGTGCCGGGGCGCTGTCGGAGAATCACCAGCCCGGCCACGGTCACGCGCGCGCCATTGGGTGGCTCAACCAACCGGTTGGCGGTTAAGGCGGCGGGGGGCCTCGGCCAATCCCTATGCCCTGAGACATGAGGCGGGCGCGTTGGCGGGGTGGGTGTGACAATCTGCATGAGAACAAATATAGAACCTTTGAATTTTGTCGCAAGGGCACAGGCCGCTTGTTGCAAATTGGGGTGGAAGCGACGCAAGCCCTGACCTAACTAGAGATGCGAACAGTTTCTCAGAGGAGCCAGACATGGCCAAAATCACCTATGTCGAGCATAACGGGACCGAGCATGTTGTGGAGGTTGCCAACGGCTTGACTGTTATGGAAGGCGCACGCGACAACAACATCCCCGGCATTGAGGCCGACTGCGGAGGGGCCTGTGCCTGCTCGACCTGTCACGTCTATGTGGACCCATCCTGGGTGGAAAAAATCCCGGCCAAAGACGACATGGAAGAGGACATGCTGGACTTTGCCTTTGAACCCAACCCTGAGACATCGCGTCTGACCTGCCAGATCAAGGTCACAGATGCGCTGGACGGTCTGGTTGTAAAGATGCCAGAGAAGCAAATCTGATGGCACTGGCGCGGCGTCTGTTGTTCTGCACGCTGCGCCGCATCGCCCGCCGCGCTTGGCTAGCGGCGGGTTTGGGGCTGATGGCGGCTCCGGTGATGGCCGAGATCACCTCCGCCCGCTACACAGAAGAAACCTCCAGATATGCCCATGGGGTGCTTGGCGATGCCATCGAGTACGGCACGCTAGAGCTGACCCTGAAAGACGGCAAACGTCTCGCACTCTCAATCTCCCAAGATCGCGTCTTTGAAGATATTGCACCACGCCTGGTGGATATGGATGGCGACGGCGCACCGGAAGTGATCGTGGTCGAAAGCAGCCAAACTGGCGGTGCTCGCCTGGCAATCTATGACGAAACTGGCCTGCGCGCCGCCACACCGCACATCGGCCAACGCAATCGCTGGCTTGCCCCCATCGGCGCGGCTGATCTGGATGGCGACGGCCACATAGAAGTCGCCTATATTGACCGGCCCCATCTGGCCAAAACCCTGCGTGTCTGGCGCTTCCAAGACAACAAGCTGACCCAGGTGGCCTCACAAACCGGCTTGACCAACCACCGCATTGGCGAAGACTTCATCTCCGGCGGCATACGCGATTGCGGCGACGGCCCGGAAATGATCACGGTCAACGCCAATTGGTCAGAGGTCATGGCAACAGGCTTTGACGGCAAAACCCTGTCGACCCGCGTCCTTGGCCCTTTCAAAAATCAGACGTCCCTCAAACGCGCGCTGGACTGCAAAGCGCCTTAGCCTTCTCATTCCCAAAATATCCCGGGGTGAATTGGCCACAGGCCAAGAGGGGCTGGCCCCTCACACCCCTAGCGCACGGTCCCGTCGCTGGCGGAATAAATGTGCCGCGTGCCAATTGCACCGAGTGACTGGAACAGGCTTGCGGTGTTGGACACGCCAAACTTCTTCAACAGCTTGCCGCGGTGCACCTCGACCGTGCGGTTGCTCATCTCCAGCTTGATTGCGATCTCCTTGCTGGTCAGCCCCTCGGCCAAAAGCGAGAACACCTCGCGCTCCCGGCGGGTCAGCGGATGGTAGGGCCGCGTGTCGGAAATATCGGCAAAACTCCACACCGCGCGTTGCAACGGGTCTTCCGGTGTGAACGTATGCCCGCGCACCCGGCACCAGAACATCTCACCGCCACGCCGCATCATCACGCGTTCGTCCCAGTAAAAATTGCCCTCGCGCAGCTCCTGCACGCCGCGATTGCGGATGTTGGTGAACTCTTCCTGCGTGGGATAAAGGATCGCAAAGGTGCTGTCTTTGAGTGCCGCGCGCTCATAGCGGAACATCTCGGCAAAGGTGTCGTTGCAGTCCCGGATCACCCGGTTTTCGGTGACCACAATGCCCACCGGCGCAAAGCTGAACGCCAGTTCCACAAAATCGCCCGTGGCGTAGGCTTCTTCCACCGAAATGGTCATGTCATCTCCCCCAATTCAGGCGGAGAATAGGGCGCTGCACCGGGTGGCGCAACGCCCGCAAAACTACGTGTGGGGGCGAGCTTAAAGCGCGCGCCAGCCGATGTCGCGGCGGAAGAACCCACCGGGCCAGTCAATCGCGTCGACCATGGCATAGGCCCGATCGCGCGCTTCTTGCAGGCTGGCACCCCGTGCCGTCACGTTCAGCACACGGCCACCGGACGCGGTGATTTGCCCGTCTTTCTCGGTGGTACCCGCGTGGAACACCATGTTCTTGCTGTCGGAGGTAATGGCATCCAGCCCGCCAATCACCGAGCCCTTCTCATAGGACCCAGGATAACCATTGGCCGCCATCACGACGGTGATCGCATGGTCATCTGCCCAGTTCACCTGCGCCTCATGCAGCCGCTCTTCGGCCGCGGCATGCATCAGGTCCATCGCCTGTGCCCCCAGACGCATCATCAGCACCTGACACTCCGGATCGCCAAAGCGTACGTTGTATTCCACCAGACGCGGCTGCCCGTCTTTGATCATCAGACCCACATAAAGCACGCCCTGATACGGCGTGCCGCGCTTCGCCATCTCATCGATGGTCGGCTGCACAATCTCATCCAGCGCCTTTTGCGCAATCTCGTCAGACAACACTGGTGCAGGCGAATAGGCGCCCATGCCACCGGTGTTCAGCCCAGTGTCACCGTCGCCCACGCGCTTGTGGTCCTGCGCGGTGCCGACGGGCAAGGCGGTCTTGCCATCACACAGGATGAAGAACGACGCCTCTTCACCCTCCATGAACTCTTCAACAACCACTTCGGCGCCCGCGCCACCAAAAGCACCGCCAAACATGTCGTCCACCGCATCCAGCGCGGTTTGCAGGTCCATTGCCACAATCACGCCTTTGCCCGCTGCGAGACCGTCGGCTTTCACCACAATCGGCGCGCCTTGTTTGCGGATGTAAGCCTTGGCGGCGTCTGCATCGGTGAAGTGGCCATAGCCTGCGGTCGGCGCGTTGGCCGCGTCACAAATCTCTTTGGTGAAGCTCTTGGAGGCTTCCAGCTTGGCGGCCGCTTGGCTCGGGCCAAACACCAGCACACCGGCTTCGCGCAGCCGATCTGCGACACCTGCCGCCAGCGGCGCTTCCGGGCCGACAATGACAAAATCAATCGCATTGGCCGCGACAAAGGTCACAACCTCGCCGCCATCCTCGATGTCAAAGCTGGCGCATTCCGCAATCTGCGCGATGCCCGCATTGCCCGGTGCCACAATCAGCTTGTCGCATTTCGGGTTCTGCATCACCGCCCATGCCAGTGCGTGCTCACGTCCACCGCTGCCGAGAATAAGAATGTTCATGTTGCCGCCTTCCGCTTGGCCTCCGCTTTGCGGCGTTCTAAGGTGGCTTGGCACAGGAAACAAGGGAACTGAGCAGCGCACCCATGTCCGATCTGATCGACGACCCAAGAGAGGGCGAAAACGCCCCGGAATTCAGCGTCACCGAACTCTCCGGCGCGATCAAACGCATGATCGAGGGCGAGTTCTCCCACGTGCGCATCAAAGGCGAGATTGGCCGCGTGTCTTTTCCGCGCTCTGGTCACGTCTATCTGGACCTGAAAGATGACCGTTCGGTGATCGCCGGGGTGATGTGGAAGGGCGTGGCCGCACGGGTGTCCACCCGGCCTGAAGAGGGCATGGAAGTGGTCGCCACCGGGCGGCTGACGACCTTCCCCGGTCAATCCAAATACCAACTGGTAATCGAAGACCTGAAACCGGCAGGTGTCGGCGCGCTGATGGCGATGCTGGAAAAGCGCAAAGCCATGCTGCAGGCCGAGGGCCTGTTTGCGCAGGAGCGTAAAAAGCCGTTGCCGTACCTGCCGGAAATCATCGGCGTGGTGACCTCGCCCAGCGGGGCCGTGATCCGCGATATTTTGCACCGCCTGCGGGACCGCTTTCCGCGCAAAGTGCTGATCTGGCCCGTCGCTGTGCAAGGCGAGCAATGTGCGCCGCAAGTGGCCAACGCCATTGAAGGTTTCAACAAGCTCACCCCCGGTGGCGCCATGCCGCGCCCGGATCTGATCATTGTCGCTCGAGGCGGTGGCAGCATCGAAGACCTCTGGGGCTTCAACGAAGAGGTGGTGGCCCGCGCCGCGGCTGCCTCTGACATCCCGCTGATCTCCGCTGTCGGCCACGAAACCGACACGACCTTGATCGATTTTGTCTCCGACAAACGTGCGCCAACCCCAACAGCAGCGGCCGAATTGGCTGTGCCGGTGCGGCTCGACATGTTGGCCTGGGTCGAAGAACAAGGCGCGCGCCTCACACGTGGCCTCGAACAAGGCCTGCGCCAACGCGACCAACGCTTGCGCGATCTGGCCCGTGCGCTACCGCGTGCCGACACCCTGCTGCAAACCCCGCGTCAGCGTTTGGACACCGCCGCCGATGCGCTACCCCGCGCATTGCAATCCGGCATCCAGTCCCGCCGTGTGACGCTTGCGAAGAAGTCCGGCGGTCTGAGCGACAAAACCCTGTTGCGCATGATCGAAATCCGGCGGCAGCAGTTAGGCCGCTATGGCGACCGCCTGTCTGTGGATGCGTTGTCCCGCGACATTACCCGTCAGAAAGACAAGGTGGGCGATCTGTCGCGCCGCCTGTCAGATGCAGGCACCCGTCAGGTGCAAACGCTGAAAGACCGTCTCGCCTCCTTGGATCGCATGCGCGAAACGCTTAGCTATACCGCCACCTTGCAGCGCGGCTATGCTGTGGTGCGTGGGGACGGTCAATTGGTCAAAACCTCTGCCGAGGCCAGCGCCGCGACCGCTTTGGAAATTGAATTTGCCGATGGCCGTCTGTCCGTTGGGGCAGGGGGCGCAGTTGCTTCTTCTGCACCGCCGCAGCCTGCACCGGAAAAACCCAAACCCGCACCAAAACCCAAAGCGAAGAAGGCGCCGCCACCAGAGCAGGGCAGCCTGTTTTAAAGGGCGGCGTTACACACCCACGTCAGGTCCAAGGCAGAGCATCTCTTCGTTGGTGTTCTCGATCTCATATAGCAGCCGCCCGTCCGGCTCGCTCTCAAACTTGGCGCTTAACCCGCGCCCGCTTTCGTAAAAGCTCCAGCACTGCGGGCCGGGATTGTCCTCATAGACAAAACAAATCTGCCCGGCCTCTTCATACCAGTAGCCATCCTTGCACTGGCCGCTGCCGTCCAAAAACGCCCATCGCACGCGCCGGTCTGACAGGTACTCTTCCACGCCATAACGCCGCCCGTCCGCCTCATAAAACAGCGTCTTGCCGGACACATAGGCCTCAAATTCGGCTGCTGTCATAGCGTCCTGTGCCGCCGCCGCGCTGCTGAACAGCGCCAAAACAATGCTCACATACTTCATGATGCCATGCTGCCTGAGGCGCAGGCGTCAATCCAGTCTCATTGATGTGATGCGCGCAGTTTTGCCACTTCCAGCTTCTCAACGCGGGGATCCATCACGCGTCGCCACTGGCGCGGCCAAAGTGCTAAGATCGCCATCAATGGCAGGGAGCGCGGCAGGACGGGCATGGTTGTTTTGTCCAGTTGCAGCGCAGGGTAGTCGCGCGTTGGCACCATATGGTGGTCGGAATGGCGCGGCGCATTCAGCATCAGGGCCGAGGTATAAAGCTGCGGCGCGTTCCAGCTGTGCTCCGGCCCCACCGGTTCCGGCTTGCCGTTCTCGCGCATCTGCCGATGCAAGCCGTAGTGCTGCACATAGTCTGACAGCAGAAGCTGCATGCTGCCGTAACTCGCCAGCGCCACATAGGCCACCACACCGCTCAGGCCTGCCAGACGGGCCGCCACGGCAAGGCACAAAAACGCACCGCCTACATAGATCACATAGGGATGCAGCAGCGATTTGCGGCTTCCAGCCCGCGCCCGCATGGCGGTCTCCGCCTGCCATCCGGCCTTAAATGACCCAATCCAAGCCCGCGGCCAGAAGTGATAAAAATGCTCGCCCGCTTTGGGGCTATTGGGGTCTTTCTCGGTCGCCACCCAAATATGATGCACCTTGGGGTGGGCCGAAGTGTGATGCCCAAACAGCAGGGATATATAGACCCACATGCCCAGTCTGCGCGCAAACCTTGCCGGTTTGTGGATCAACTCATGGGCATTGGCGTTGCTGACCTGTCCGAAGAACAGCCCAAACGCCAGAAAGCAGCAAATCTTGGCGCCAAGGCTGATCCCTGTGACGCCCGCCAAAGCCAGCACCGCTATCATCATCAGCGGAAAATGTGCGAGCCCCAGCACCAGAGACAGCCGCATCCCACTTGGAAACTCGCCGTCGTCACCGGTTTTCGCCGCCGCGCCCTGCACCAGCCGGTCCATCACATGGATCAGCCCGCTCATATAGACCAGCGCGGCCACGGCCCAGAGCCCCCCCAACAGCCCGCCAAGCGCCAAAAGCACCACGGGAATCGTTGTCGCGATCCAGAACCAAGCCATGTGTTTTCCCTTTCAAAGAGGTTCGCCTCCTTGTAGTTGGGCAAAATTACTCCTTCGTTTCCGCGCTGCAAAGCGGTCAGGCGGGGTAATTTTCAACGGATTGCACTTTTCTTGAGGAATCCCGCGCCAAACCCATTGACTCGGCCCCAGCCATCATTAAAAGGCGGGCTTCAAGAGATTTACACGGGGTATCTGTGCCCCGTCGCAGGAGAAGTACAATGGCGAAGCCGACGACAATCAAGATCCGTCTGAACTCGACCGCGGGCACGGGCCATTTCTACGTGACCAAGAAAAACGCACGTACCATGACCGAAAAGATGGTCGTCCGCAAATACGACCCGGTGGTGCGCAAGCATGTCGAGTACAAAGAAGGCAAGATCAAGTAAGATCCCTTTCTGAGACACATGCAAAAGCCGCGCCAAACCAAGGCGCGGCTTTTTGCTTTTCTGGGAAACCGCGCCTGAACAAAAACAATAAGTTTTCTTCAGGAGGGTTCCCAACATGCCCCACCCATTCTTTATCCGCCCCGCTAGCCTTGATGATCGTCAGGCCGTGTCCGCGCTGTTTGCGCAGTCCTACCCGGATCTGCTGCCGCAGGATTACGAAGACACCGTGCTTGAGGGGGCGCTTCCCCTGATCACCAAAGCGCGCAGGTCATTGTTGGCCTGTGGTACGTACTTTGTGGCTGAATGTGCTGAGACCGATGCCATTGTCGGGGCGGGGGGCTGGACCGACCTCAGCCCGTCGCGTGGCGTGAGTGGAACCGATTTAGGCCATGTCCGCCATGTGGCGACCCGTCCAGATTGGCTGCGCCGCGGCGTGGCTAGGGCCTTGATTGACGTGTCTCTGGCCTCGGCTGAGGCGCATGGCATGCGGCAGATGAGCTGTATGAGCACCTACACCGCGCGACCCTTTTATGCGGCCATGGGCTTTGAGGAAGCTGCCGAAGTGGAGCTCACTCTCGCGCCCGGCGTACATTTCCCAGCTATCCAAATGCGTCGAAGCCTCTGCGCCCCGGAATACGCCTGATACAAAAAAGGCCGGTCACTGTGACCGGCCTTTTCTATTGCTATCCTACAAGGATCACTCGCGGTTGCCGAGGAACTGCAGCAGGAACATGAACAGGTTGATGAAGTCCAGATACAGGGTCAGAGCGCCCATGATCGCGGATTTCGCCAGCCACTCGCCGTCGCCCATGTGGGCGTGCTGGATGTAGTCGTTCTTGATTTTCTGCGTGTCATAGGCGGTCAGGGCTGCGAAGATCAGCACACCGATTGCGGAGATCGCAAATGCCATTGCAGAAGACTGCAGGAAGATGTTCACAATCGATGCCACGATCAGGCCGATCAGACCCATCATCAGGAAGGTGCCCAGACCGGACAGGTTCTTCTTGGTGGTGTAGCCGTAGAGCGACAGGCCCGCAAAGGCGATCGCGGTGATCAGGAAGGTCTGGATGATCGACTCACCGGTGAACACCAGGAAGATCGAGCTGATCGAGGCGCCCATCAGAGCCGCAAAGGTGTAGAAGAACAGTTGCGCGCCAGCGGCGGACAGCCGGTTGATCGCCATGCCAAAGCCAAACACCATCGCCAGAGGGGCAAACATGATGACCCACTTCAGCGGGGATGCGTACAGCGCATGTCCAAAGGACGTGAGGTATTTGTCAGCGCCGATTTGTGCCACGGCACCGGACGGATCGGTTGTCACGGCCAGGCCGGACAGAGCCCAAGCGGCGGCAAAGGTGATCAACATGCCCACGGACATGTTGCCATATACCTTGTTCATGTGGGCGCGCAGGCCCTCGTCAATCTGAGCCGCGCTGGCAGCTGCCGTGCCGCGGATCGTGTCAAATTCAGCCATCAAAGCCTCCGAGTTAACTTTATTGCCCCCAGAACCTGACGCTCAGAGGGTTTCAACAGAGAATATCGGTGAGGGGAGGCGCAAATTCAAGGATTTCCGCCGCCTCAAACGGCGAAAATCCGCATCAATGTTAACGTTTGTCTCAGCCGCGCCAATGGGATGGCACATCCCACGCGGAACGTTTCAATTCGAAGTCCACATCCGCTTGGTTCAAGCCCATGTCTTGCAGCGCGGCGTCGTCGAGTTGCGCCAGCTGACGGCGCTGACGGGACACGGCAAAGGCT
Organism: Paracoccaceae bacterium; assembly: GCA_014872815.1. Classification (GTDB taxonomy): domain Bacteria; phylum Pseudomonadota; class Alphaproteobacteria; order Rhodobacterales; family Rhodobacteraceae; genus Shimia. The sequence goes on along the minus strand of WKFK01000011.1, from coordinate 142,339 downwards.
TTAACAACGCCAGCAAAGGACAGTTTGGAACCACGCGGGGCGGAGGAAGTGGTGATGAAGGCCATGGGGTCGCTCCTTTCCTTGTTTGCGATTGATCTTCGGGTCTGCATCAAATTACTTGATGTATATGGCGGTCTATGTGTATTTTGAAAGCGAATGTTTGTGACGGAGTTCATCACGGATCGTGATAACTCATCAGAAACCTAGATCATTTGAGGAACAGTCATGCGCAATCTTGATGTAACCACGCTGCGAAGCTTTGTTGCCGTCGCGGATATGGGGGGCGTGACAAAGGCCGCGGGCTTTTTGCACCTGACCCAATCAGCGGTGTCCATGCAGCTCAAACGTCTTGAGGAGTTGATCGGTGTGGCCCTGCTCGATCGCTCCGGGCGTGGCATCGCGCTGACACCTGCTGGGGAACAGATGTTGGGATACGCCCGTCGCATGGTCACTCTCAATGACGAAATCATGCGCCGTCTGAGCCATGATGAATTTGAAGGCTCCGTCACCCTGGGCGTGCCGCATGACATCGTCTACCCGACCATCCCGCGTGTGATGCAGCAATTCTCTGCCGCCTTTCCCAGGGTGAAAGTCAACCTGTGTTCCTCTTTCACGGTTGAGCTGAAACAGCAGTTTGAAAAGGGGGAGATCGACCTCATTCTGACAACGGAACGCAACACGCCGGAGAATTCCGAAGGCCTGTGCACCTTGCCATTGGTTTGGATCGGTGCGCCGGGCGGGGCCAGTTGGCGTCGTCGTCCGATCCCTTTTGCCTCAGGTCGCCAATGTCTGTTCCGCCCCACCGCGATTGGTCAATTGGATAAGGCGGGCATCGAATGGGAAAGCTCGGTGGAAACGGAATCGGACCGCACCGTGGAAGCCACAATAGCCGCCGACCTTGGCGTAGGTGCCATGATTCAAGGCACAGAACCGCGTCATCTGGAAGTGATCGAACACGGCGGCGTGCTGCCCGAGCTTGGAGAGCAGCACATCAATATGTATGGCGCGGAGCAGGCCAAGGGCGACATGGTCGCCCATCTGGCCGAGTTGATCCGCAAGAGCTTTCAGCCGGTGCATACCCCGTTGGAAAGCCCGCCCCGCTTGGGTGTGGTCGGCTAAAGTCAGTCGACCGTCACAACAACCTTGCCGGTGGATTTGCGGCTGCGCAGGAGCTCATAGGCTTCTGCCGCCTGCGCCAGCGGCAAGACATGGCTGACATGAGGTTTCAGCTTGCCTTCGCCATACCAGCCAAACAGCGTGCGCATGCTGCCGGTCAACACCTCTGGCTTGAACGAAAGGTACCCGCCCCAGTAGAGGCCGATCACCGTTAGGTTTTTCACCAGCAGGTGGTTGGCTGGAATTTGCGGCACCTCTCCGCTGGCAAAGCCCAGCGGCAGTAATCGCGCCTCGGGGTTGCAGGCACGGAAAGCCGATTTGAACTGTTCGCCGCCCACCGGGTCATAAACCACATCGGCACCGCCAAGGGCTTTCACTTCGGCGCGAATGTCCGCATCTGTGGCGTCAATCAGGTGGTCTGCACCGGCAGCCTTGGCCACCTTCAGCTTGTCCGCGCCGCGGGCACAGGCAATCACATTGGCGCCCATCAGCTTGCCCAGCTCCACCGCCGTGAGGCCCACGCCGCCCGCGGCGCCGAGCACCAAGAGGTTTTCGCCCGGCTGCAATTTCGCCCGGTGGTCGAGCGCCACGTGGCTGGTGCCGTAGGCCACTGGGAAGGCTGCCGCGTCCTCAAAGCTCATGCCCTTCGGCATCGGCACGGCGCTCTCCGCCGGATACACGCCAAATTCTGCCAGCCCGCCGCTGCCCCCAAAAACAAGCACATCCGTGCCAACAGCAGGTCCATGTGTGTCCGGCCCCACCGCATCCACAACGCCCGCAACTTCCATGCCAAGCGTGAATGGCACCGGTGGTGTTGCCTGGTAGGTGCCCTTGATCATCAGCAAATCGCCAAAGTTCAGCGCGCAGGCTTTGATGCGGACTCGTATCTCTCCGGGGCCAGGTTCAGGTTTGCTGATATCAACGAGGGTTGGGGGCGTATCATGGGACGAAACTTGAAAAGCGCGCATCTTAATCTCCTGATCTTCGACTCGAATACACAAGCGCCCACCAGCAAGTCAAAGCTGATCCCTTGAAAACAGAGGATTGCGACACGACGTCACCCTCTGGCTGAACATTCGGGGGAGCAGGAATTGCTTAACATGACAATCTCCGATTGAATGGGCGACACTATCCAGAAGGGTAAGGACACATTCTTTCCCTTGATTATAAGGCGAAAACTGCTAAGGTGAATTATCGCGAAAGGGATGCGCGATAACTTCACTAAAAGACTTGGTGACGCTGGTAAATGCCTGTTTTTTGGGCTTGCGGTGTTATCTGATGTGAAATTCGGAAGGAGACGTGTGATGACACATCCAGTGGACGTACATGTTGGCAAAAAAATCCGCCAACGCCGGTGGCTGACGGGGATGACTCAGCAACAACTGGCCGAGCAGGTCGGAATCAAGTTTCAGCAAATTCAAAAGTACGAAACCGGAGCCAACCGCGTCAGCGCCTCTCGGCTTTGGGATATTTCCGACGCTCTTGATGTGCCAGTGAGCTTCTTCTTTGAAGGCCTTGAAACTGACAGTGATGGCGCAAGCTCCAGCAGCGTACCTGCCGACATCATGGCGGACAAAGAAGCGCTGGATTTGATCCGCAGCTATTATGCCATTCCGGAAAACCAACGCCGGCGCCTGTTCGAACTGGCCCGCGTCCTGTCTGACGTCGCTTGAGTCCATTCCCGCTCTGGTCTAGCCATGGCGTGAACGCCAGAGCGGAGACTGTGACCGATGACACCAGAACAGATTGATCTGATCGCTGTGGCGGATGCCATGGCAGACGCGGCCCGCGCGGCCATTCTTCCCCACTTTCGCAGCACCGCTCTGACCGCAGACAATAAACTGTCTGAGGGGTTTGATCCTGTGACCGTGGCAGATCGCGCCGCCGAAGAGGCCATGCGTGCCGTTCTGGCCGCGCGTCGCCCGCAGGACGGCATCTTTGGCGAAGAATTTGGTAAATCCGAGGGCAGCAGTGGCCTAACCTGGGTCTTGGACCCCATCGATGGCACCCGTGGATTTATTTCTGGCACGCCCACTTGGGGCGTGTTGATCGCGCTGTCGGACGACACCGGCCCGATCTTCGGTGTGGTGGATCAACCTTATATTGGCGAGCGCTTCAAGGGTGGTTTTGGCGTGTCTGAGGCGCATGGTCCACACGGCACCATGCCACTGAAAACCCGTAGCACATCCTCTTTGGCGGACGCGGTGATCTTCACCACCTTCCCCGAAGTTGGTTCTGATGCGGAACGCGCAGGCTTTGAGCGGGTCGCAGCGCAGACCAAACTCACCCGCTACGGCATGGATTGCTACGCCTACGCGCTTTTGGCCGCAGGGCAGATTGATCTGGTGATTGAGGCGGGGCTCAACGCCTATGACATTCAGGCGCCCATCGCGGTGATCGAAGCGGCTGACGGCATTGTCACGGACTGGAAAGGTGGGCCGGCCCACGAGGGCGGTCAGGTGATTGCCGCCGCCAATAAAGAGCTGCATGCACAGGCTCTGGCGTTGCTGCAGCAGGGCTAAGGCTCACCACCCTTGATTGCGGCCCTGCCGCTTCGCTATGATAGGCGGGCACAGCGAGTCCTTTGCCCGCATTCTGTCGCTGCGCCTCATATCGCTACCGAATCGGGCCCGACTTTAGGCCCAAGGAATGCGCATATGGCACAAGCCTCTGAAACCCTGATCAAATCCGCTCAGTCCGTTCTGACCATGGATGATGACCGCCGCGAGCTGGCGTCCCATGACATCCGTATCAAGGATGGCGTGATTGCCGAGATTGGCGAAAATCTCACAACCCACGGTGAAACCGTCCTTGCCGATGGCTGTGTGGTAACGCCCGGCTTGGTGAACACCCATCACCACCTCTACCAAACACTGACCCGGGCCGTGCCGGGCGGGCAGGACGCCCTTCTGTTTGGCTGGTTGCAACGGCTCTATCCGATCTGGTCACGTTTTGGGCCGGAAGAGATGAACATCTCCGCCCAAATCGGCCTTGCCGAACTGGCGCTCTCCGGCTGCACCCTGACCTCGGACCACCTCTATCTCTATCCAAACGGGTCGCGTCTGGATGACACCATCGATGCTGCCAAAGAAGTAGGGATGCGCTTCCATCCCACCCGTGGCGCCATGAGCATTGGCGAAAGCGACGGCGGCCTGCCGCCGGATTCGCTGGTCGAAAAAGAAGACGCCATCCTCAAAGACGCCATCCGCCTGATCGACGCGCACCACGATGCAAGCGATGGCAGCATGGTGCGTGTGGGTGTGGCCCCTTGTTCGCCGTTCTCCGTGTCTCGTGAGTTGATGCGCGACGCAGCCATCTTGGCGCGCGACAAAGGCGTGATGCTGCACACCCATCTGGCCGAAAACGACGAAGACATTGCCTATTCTCTGGAAAACTTCGGCTGCCGCCCCGGCCAATACGCCGAAGAGCTTGGTTGGGTCGGCGAAGATGTCTGGCACGCCCATTGCGTGAAGTTGGACGAAAGCGAAATCGCGCTTTTCGCACGTACCAAAACCGGCGTCGCCCATTGCCCCTGTTCCAACTGCCGTCTGGGTAGCGGCATCGCCCCGGTGCGCGCGATGCGCGACGCCAAAGTGCCTGTGGGTCTTGGCGTGGACGGCTCGGCTTCTAACGACGCAGGCAATCTGGTGGCAGAGGCACGCCAAGCCATGTTGCTGCAACGAGTTGCCTTGGGCGCAGACGCCATGTCCCCGCGCGAAGCGTTGGAAATTGCCACGCGGGGTGGGGCAGAGCTGCTGGGCCGTCATGATTGTGGCCAGATCGCCGTTGGTAAACGTGCCGACATCGCGATCTGGGATGTCACCGGCGTGCACAGCGCGGGCAGCTGGGATCAGGCGGCGATCCTTCTTGCCGGTCCCACCACCGTGCGCGACCTCTTTGTCGAAGGGCGGCAGATCGTGCGCGACGGCCATATGACCAGCATCAACCTGTCTGCGGTGATTCAGCGGCAGAACGCCTTGGCGGCACGACTCGCCGAAAGTCTCTAAGCGAAAACACCGGCGGGCGCGCTATTGCGTCCGTCATTCCAAGCCATTCAGATCATGCGGAAAAAAACAAAAGGCGCCGGGGAACCCTGGCGCCTTTTTGCGTTTGATCCAAATGGAGCGGGCGAGGCGATTCGAACGCCCGACCCTAACCTTGGCAAGGTTATGCTCTACCCCTGAGCTACGCCCGCGCCGTTTGGATGGCCGTCATTTAGCGCTCCCCACGGGGGACCGCAACCCCCAATTCGAAAGAATTTCCCGCAAACTGCAAAAAGTTTCTAACGCATTGAAAATAGGCCCAGAAACGCGAAAAGGCGCGGATAAATCCGCGCCTTCATCACTCTCTCCGCGAGGGAGATATTGGAGCGGGCGAGGCGATTCGAACGCCCGACCCTAACCTTGGCAAGGTTATGCTCTACCCCTGAGCTACGCCCGCTTCCTTGGGTGAGGCGTGAAATATAAAGAGTCACGGCGGGCTGCAAGCGGAAAATGTCGCCTTGCCGAAAAAAATGTGTTTTTTGATTTTTCACCGACGGAACCCACAACTAGGGGCGTACTACCTCCCATGACAGACACCAAATCGACCTTCACCCGACGCAGTTTTCTGGCCGCTCTTTTGCTGGCCCCGGTCGGGGCCTTGGCCCACGCAGGGCACGGCATGAGCCACCTGACAGTCACATCGACGGTGTTGCGGCGCAAAAAGCGCCGTCTGGATCTGGTTCTGACATTTTATAATGCTGGGACGGAGGCCATGACGCTCGAAGGTATCTCGGTCGACGTTGCCAAACTGTCGGGACAAAAGCTGCCCTTCATCGTGCCCGCTGGCGGGCTTGAGGAGCAGAAGCTGACCCTGCGCTTTGACGACACGGTGCCTGGCATTTTCACCATTCTGTTGGATTTTGGCGCGGACGGGCAGGGGCCTGTGACCGTCATGCCGTAAGGGTTTTCTGGAGGGAACGACATGACTTTGTTGGAGAATGTGAAGCTCGGCGTTTTGGCCGTGGCCATTGTTGTGGGCGCCGCCGCAAGTAGCGATGCCCAGGGTCGCCCGCCAATGCGCCAACACACGGCCACCGAATCTGAGCCGCTGCGTCTGGTCAAAGCCACCAAAAACGCGGGCCGCAGCAAAGTCAGCATCTCAAAGAAGGGCACCAAACGGGTGATCACCGCCAATGGCATCCCCGCCCATAAGGTTGGCCGCTTCCCCAACAGCGGCAATCCCAACCGTATCAAGGCGCAAAGCTACACCTTCACGATGCCACTCACTCCGCAGAAAACCGCGCGCAGCACGCAAAGCCGCATGGGGATCTTTGGTGTGGGCGTCAACGGCGTGCCCTTTGATCCCGGCGCGGCAGAGTTCTGGCGCGGTAACCCGCGCTCCGGCTGGCAATATGAAGCCTTGGGCGGCGCGATCCCGCTTGGTCTCGATGCCAACTACGCTCATGTGCAACCCACCGGGGCGTATCACTATCACGGCCTTCCCATAGGTTTGATGCAGCAGCTCGGCTGGTCGCGCCACGCGGAATCGCCTTTGATTGGCTATGCTGCGGACGGTTTCCCGATCTACGCCATCACCGCCACGGTAAATGGCCGCGTCACGCAGATGACCAGTTCTTATCGCCTGAAGGCAGGCAGCCGCTCCGGCAATGGACCAACCGGTCGCCATGACGGCACCTTTGTTCAAGACTATATATATGTCGCCGGCGCAGGGAGTTTGGATGAATGCAACGGCGCCTTTGTGAAAACCGCTGATTACCCCCAAGGCACCTACGCTTATTTCCTCACAGATAGCTTCCCGGTGATCCCGCGCTGCCACAAGGGCACAGCGGACAGCAGCTTTCAGAAGCGCCGCCCACGGTAAACACCTCAATATTCCCAAACCATAGGGTGACTACCCGGCGCATATGTCCCTGCGCTGCACCCCGTGGCTCCCTGAAGCGCCCGCACCCCCAATGCGGGCGTTTCTTTTAAACGCGCGGTGTTGGCTGCGCCCGCATCAACCCCATCAACTCCGCCCCCGGCATCGCCTCCTCGGCATAGGCAAAGGCCCCGTCCTGAAGCACCGCGCGCATCGCCTGCTGCACCGCACCATAGGCCAGCCGCGCCAGAGAGCCGCCCACACTGATCCGCGCCACACCTGCCTCTGACAATTCTTGCACTGTGTAAAACGGCGGCCGCAGCCCCATCACCACATTCACCGGCTTGCGCACCTCCGAACACACAGTCCGGATCGCGTCCAGGTCCGGCAGCCCCGGCGCATAAAGCACATCGGCCCCCGCCGCTTCAAATGCCTGAAGCCGTGCTATCGTGTCCTTCAGGTCTGGCCGCCCGTGCAAATAGTTCTCCGCCCGCGCGGTCAACACAACTTGATGCGCCTTTGCGGCCTCCGCTGCGGCGGCAATGCGCTCCACCGCCAGCCCCATATCCATCACGCCCGCGTCCTCGCCGCCGGTGGCATCTTCAATCGAGCCGCCGACCAGCCCCACCTCTGCCGCCATGGCAATGGTCTTGGCGCAGGTTTCCGGCGCGAGGCCAAAACCGTCTTCCAAATCAGCCGACACCGGCAGCTCCGTGGCCGCCACAATTTCTGCCGCATTGGAGAGAATCGCCGCGCGTGTCATGCTCGCCGCCCCGTCGCGCAAGCCTTGTGTCACTGCCGCCCCGGCGCTGGTGGTCGCCAACGCGGCGAATCCCTCCGCCGCCAGCACCCGCGCACTGCCAGCATCCCAGGGATTTGGCATCACAAAAGCCGTCTCGCCTCGGTGCATGTCCAAAAAAGCGGTGTATTTCTGATCTCTACGCATGTTCCGATTCCCATGAGTCCACCACCACCCTAGCGCGAAAGTGGAACAAAGTTGGAACAAATTCCCGCGGGAAAGTTCTTTTTCCCGCTCCCCTGCGACAATTTTTTTTGATCTAGGTCAATTACGGAGATTGCGACCGCGCGCGCGGCACCCTAAAACGACCGGGAACCAGGCGTAAGCGGGATTCCGCGCGCCCAGATACAAATCAACAGGAGGCAACGCATGGCAGACGCAGCCATTCAAGGCCACGACCATCATGACGAGCGCGGCTTTTTCACCCGCTGGTTCATGTCGACCAACCACAAGGATATTGGCATCCTTTATCTGATCGTATCGGCACTGGCCGGTCTGATCTCCGTATTCTTCACCGTGCTGATGCGCATGGAGCTGATGGATCCGGGTGTGCAATACATGTGTCTGGAAGGCGCACGCTTCTTCGGCGGCGGCGACGGCCCCTGTACGCCAAACGGCCACCTGTGGAACGTTCTGATCACCTACCACGGCGTCCTGATGATGTTCTTTGTGGTGATTCCTGCGCTCTTCGGTGGCTTCGGCAACTACTTCATGCCGCTGCAGATCGGTGCGCCGGATATGGCGTTCCCACGTATGAACAACCTGTCCTTCTGGCTCTACGTGGCTGGTACCCTGCTGGGTGTCGCGTCCATGTTCTCGCCAGGCGGCAATGACCAGCTTGGCTCTGGTGTGGGCTGGGTGCTTTATCCGCCGCTCTCCACCGGTGAAGGCGGCATGTCGATGGACCTCGCGATCTTTGCGGTGCACGTCTCCGGTGCCTCCTCGATCCTGGGTGCGATCAACATCATCACCACCTTCTTGAACATGCGTGCCCCTGGCATGACCCTGTTCAAAGTGCCTCTGTTTGCTTGGTCCATCTTTGTGACCGCGTGGCTTATCCTTCTGGCTCTGCCAGTTCTGGCCGGCGCCATCACTATGCTGCTGACCGACCGTAACTTCGGCACCACCTTCTTCGATCCAGCTGGCGGCGGCGACCCGGTCCTGTATCAGCACATCCTGTGGTTCTTCGGCCACCCGGAAGTGTACATCGTGATCCTGCCTGGCTTCGGCATTATCTCTCACGTGATTGCGACCTTCGCGCGTAAGCCGGTCTTCGGCTACCTGCCAATGGTCTGGGCGATCATCGCGATTGGTGCTCTGGGCTTCGTTGTATGGGCGCACCACATGTACACCGTGGGCATGTCGCTGACACAGCAGTCCTACTTCATGCTGGCCACTATGGTCATCGCGGTCCCGACCGGGGTTAAAATCTTCTCCTGGATCGCCACCATGTGGGGCGGCTCCATCGAGTTCAAAACTCCGATGCTTTGGGCCTTCGGCTTCCTCTTCCTCTTCACCATGGGCGGCGTGACCGGCATCGTTCTGTCGCAAGCCTCTGTGGACCGCTACTACCACGACACCTACTACGTGGTTGCGCACTTCCACTACGTGATGTCTCTGGGTGCCGTTTTCGCCATCTTCGCCGGTATCTACTTCTACTTCGGCAAGATGACCGGTCGTCACTACCCTGAGTGGGCGGGCAAGCTGCACTTCTGGCTGTTCTTCATCGGCGCCAACCTGACCTTCTTCCCACAGCACTTCTTGGGTCGTCAGGGCATGCCACGTCGTTACATCGACTATCCGGAAGCCTTTGCATATTGGAACAAGATCAGCTCCTACGGCGCGTTCATTTCCTTCGCATCCTTCCTGTTCTTCTTCGGTGTGATCATCTACTCGCTGTTCCGCGGCGCGAAAGTGACCGAGAACAACTACTGGAACGAGTACGCAGACACTCTGGAATGGACCCTGCCAAGCCCACCACCAGAGCACACCTTCGAAATCCTGCCAAAGCAGGAAGACTGGGACAAAGGCCACTCTCACTAAGGTGAGGCCTCTCAGGTAGAAGATCAAAGAGGCCCCGGCGCAGCGATGCTCCGGGGCCTTTTCTTTGAGGCGAGAGAACGAGCGGATGTCAGACACGGATTTGGAAACGATCAAGGCTGGCATGGCTGGCGTTTACGAGCGCAACGCCGCCGCCTGGGACGAGGGTCGCGATACGTCTGTGCGGGAAAAAGATTGGCTCACCCGCTGGCTTGAGGGCTTGCCAGTCCCCTCCAAAATCCTTGACCTCGGCTGCGGCGCAGGCCGCCCGCTGAGCGGCTATCTGGTCGAGCTTGGGCATGAGGTCGTCGGCGTGGACGCCAGCGCAGCCATGATTGCCCGCGCGCAGGCCAACGTCCCCGACGCCACCTTCAAAGTCGCGGACATGCGCAAGCTTGATTTAGGCCAGACTTTCGACGCCATCCTCAGCTGGGATGCCTTCTTTCACCTCAGCCCGGAGGAACAGCGCGCGGCCCTGCCACTGATTCTAAACCACCTCAAACCGGGCGGGCACCTTCTTCTGACCGTGGGCGATGATGAAGGCGAGGTTACCGGCACTGTGGCGGGCGAACCTGTTTATCACGGAAGTCTGTCTCCTGCGGAATACCTAGACACGCTTCAGGCCGCTGGATTTGAAGAGATCTCCTATACCCCCAACGACCCCACCGTTTTGGGCCGCTACGTGCTCTTGGCTCGCGGAAAGGGCACGTCATGACCCCCACGCACCAACGCTCCTCATTCTCATTCCCTAAATATCCCGGGGTGAATTGCGCGCCCGCGCGCAAGAGGGGCTGGCCCCTCCTTGACGCGAGGCTTTCCTGATGCCCCACCGGTGGACCTCCCATCCCGCCCCGGATCAGCCCGTCCTGACCCTATGGCCGCACCGCTCGCTGCCGCGCCGGGGCTTTGCGGCGATGATTCTCTTTGCTTTCACAATGGGCACCATCCCGCTCTATGGCCTCCTAGGGTCAGTGGCCCTCTGGGGCATCCTGCCGTTTATATTGGTGATGGTGGCCGGTCTCTGGTGGGGGCTCGAGCGCTCATACAAAGACGGCGAGATCCTCGAAGAGCTCACATTGGCCAACGACATCCTGCATCTGCGCCACATACCGGCGCGCGGCCCAGCCCAAGAATGGGACTGCAACATCTATTGGACCCGCGCCGAATTGCATGCGCACGGCGGCCCAGTGCCCAACTACGTGACCCTCACCGGCAATGGCCGCACCGTGGAGATCGGTAGCTTCCTGAGCGAAGACGAACGCAAACAGCTCTACGTCGAGCTCGATGACTTCCTGCGGGCCAACGCCACGCCGTAGCACTAGGCGTGTGTTGCAGGGCAGGGACCTTGCGCGCGTTGCCCTAACATTTGCCGCGACTCCCTGCCTTACGTGAACGTCAAAAAATCCACCTCCGTCATACCGACGCGATACCGACGTCATACCGACGTGATTTTTGGGCCGCTTTCGCCGCGCCGCAGCAGATTAATCAGCCCGTTTTGCGCCCGGTTTTTTGTCTGTAAGGCTGCTTCCCACACCGCCAGAGTTGGGGAGGACATCATGGCTGTAACTTTGCAAGTGCAGTATCCGGTGGGCGACGGCACCACCTTTGACCACGCCTATTACGCCAGCACCCACATGGGGTTGGTCGGCGAATACATGGGCGCACACATCACCAATGCACAGGCTTCCAAAGGTCTGGCAGGCGGCCCGGACACTCCGGCGCCCTTTCACGCGATCGCGACAATTACCTTTGCAGATCAAGAGGCTATGGGCGCCGCCATGAAAGCCTCAGGTCCGGTCATGGCGGATATTCCCAACTTCACCAATGTGGAGCCGCAAATCCTGATTGGTGAGATCTACGGCTGAGACACGGTGTCCCTTAGGGGCGATAGCCTGCAGGTAGACATTGTTCCCAAACGTTGACCGGCGCTGCAAATTCAGTGCGAAACTGCGCCGGTCGCCGTTTGAAGCGCTTGCGTATTGCATTAACTTCGTCGCCAATCTCAAACCATTCAATCCAGCGCCGCAGATGCCCCACTTGCAGCCCAAGCGTTTGGGCTGTTGGTTTGCCTATGGAGCCTTTGTTTCTCTCGATGGCACGCAACAGAGAGGCAGGATCTAAAGCGTTTGCATCGTTGGAAAAATTCTCAATCCAGCTCTGATTTTCATAGGGTGCCAAAACCGTTTCCATGGACGGCACGATTTGTGCCAAGCCGTAAGGGCAACCCACGTCTGTTTCCGCCACGACCGACACCGTTGGCGCCAAATCTTCATAGACATACAGGCGGTATCCACGCTCTTGATAAGGCCTAAAGCCCGTCAAACGTTTGTGCCACACGGCAAGAATCGCCTCCACAAAGGCGACGCGATAGGCGGTGGTGATCCACTTGTGATGATCCGCCCAGTACTCCAACGCCCAAAGGTGAATGTGATTGTCTGCGGAATGCAGGATCGGAACATCCCCCACAAAGCGCAGATCAGCCTCTTGGCACTCTCTCAAGAAGTTCGCCAGTTCAAGGCAGCGGTTGCGTGTGAATTCAACTATCTCCATGAAAATCCATTAAAAAAGGGTCCCGCCAATGGCGAAACCCTATCACAAAACCGCATTTTGGCAAAGCTTACGCCATCCCGCCCCGCACCAGACCGCTGGCGATCTGCGCATAGGCCTGCGCCATATCGCTGTCACCGGCCGCAATTGGCGTGCCACCGTCGCCTGCCAGTCGCGTATCAAGGTCAATGGGTAACGCGCCAAGCAGCGGCACGCCCAGCTTCTCAGCTTCCGCTGCCACCCCGCCATGCCCAAAGATATGCGCCTCATGCCCACACTGCGGACAATGGAAAAGGCTCATGTTTTCAATCAGTCCCAGCACCGGTGTCTTCAACTGATCAAACATGCCAAGCGCTTTACGCGCATCGAGCAAAGCCACATCCTGCGGCGTGCTCACAACAATTGCCCCAGTCAGCTCGGTTTTCTGGCACAGCGTCAGCTGCACATCGCCGGTGCCTGGCGGCAGGTCAACGATCAGAACATCCAGATCGCCCCACTGCACTTGCGTCAGCATCTGCTGCAACGCGCCCATCAACATCGGCCCACGCCAAACAACCGGCTTGTCTTCCTCGAGCATGAAGCCCAGCGACATGATTGTTACGCCATGCGCCTCAAGCGGAATAATCGTTTTGCCATCGGGGCTCGCCGGGCGTTTGTTCACGCCCATCATGCGCGGCTGGCTGGGGCCATAGATGTCGGCATCCAGCAACCCCACTTTGCGTCCCTGTTTTGCAAGGGCCACGGCCAGGTTGGAGGACACGGTGGATTTCCCCACACCGCCTTTGCCGGAACCCACGGCGAGAATGCGATCCACACCGGCCACTTTCATCGGACCGGCCTGTGGTTTGGGGTGGCCACCAATCTTCAGGCTGGGTGGCGCGGATTTGGGGGCAGGGGCGTTGTCATGCGCGGTTAATGCGACCTGTACGGAATCAACGCCCGCCATCTGCGCAACGGCCGCTTCTGCCATTTTGCGCAACGGCTCCATCAGCCGTGCTATATCAGGGCTGGGCGCTTCGATCACAAACTGCACATTTTTTTCGCGAATGCTCAAGGCGCGCACAAAATCGCGAGAGATCAAATCGCCGCCGTCTGGGAGGGATATTTTTTGCAAAACCGCTTGCACTTCTTCTTTGCTGACGGACATGCGCGACTCCTATGCTGCACGTGCACAATAAAGGCACTTTTAGAATGTAGATTTAGGAATTGGTTTACATTTCTTCAACCAATTCCGCACTTTGGTTAATTTTTCTACAGTTTACCTTGACGTAACGTATGGTATTCGCTGGGCGCATAACTGCTTTGCCAAGGCGGCTATTGTGCGAGTGCAGCATTCATCTATATCACCATCACAACAGCGAACAGACACTCTAGCAAACTGAGAGAAACGACAATGGCATATGTAGCAAGCACACCTTCTGTGTCCGCACCTAAAGCCTCTGGCCTTTCGGTTGTTTTCGCCAAGGCAGCAGAACGCTTCCGTCAGTACCGTGTGATGCGCACGACGTACAACGAGCTGAACCAGCTCTCTGACCGCGAACTGAACGACCTGGGTCTGAGCCGCTCCATGATCCGCCGTGTGGCGATCGAAGCAAGCCGCGAGGCATAAAAATTCGGAAGGCCGCTCCTCCCTCAGGCCTTCCAACTACTGCGACGATACCTCTCCTCCTCCCTGGTGTCGTCGTAGCGAATACAGGACCAGAACGGTCCGCACGAGATCAAGCTGCTCCTCTCCTCCTCCCTGGAGCGCTTGAACATAGCGACGGCACCTCTCCTCCTCCCTGGTGTCGTCGCACCTAATTCGGGCCCAAAGGCCCAACGGTATCAAGAGCCCTCTCTCCTCCTCCCTGAGGGCGCTTGTAACTAGAGCGACGGTGCCTCTCCTCCTCCCTGGCACCGTCGCACTTGAAGTTCGATCCCGTCGCGGGGTCACCGGTATCAAGGCGCTCTCTCCTCCTCCCTGAGCGTTTTGTGTGAAGCGCGGCGACATCTCTCCTCCTCCCTGATGTCGCCGCTGCCTTCTCTCTCCAAACCTCTGATGCGCAACAAAAAAGACGCTCCGAAGAGCGCCTTTTCTCGCATCTGTTTTGCCTTACGCCTGCGCGCTGGGGCGGGCCGCGATTTTGGCAAGCCAAGCCTGCGTTGCCGCGTTGTCCTCCGGCGGCGTCATCTTCACGATCCGCGCAAAGTCGCAGAACACGTAACCGGTGATGTCCGCCATGGTGAAACTGTCGCCTGCCAGCCAGGGGCTGTCCTGCAGGCGCTTTTCCAAGGTGGCGTAAAACAGTTGCAGGCGTTTGGCACCCCGTTCAGCCAGTTCAGGGATTTGGTCATAGTTGACCGCGCCGGGCAGCGCGCGGCCTTTGAGGGCAGGGGAGGCGTTGCGCAGCGCTTCGGCAATCGACATGCCGCCATGAAACTCACAGATCGCATTCCACATCAGCACGGCGCCTTTTTCATCCGGCGTTGCGCCCATCAATGGTGGTTCGGGGTGCATCGCCTCAAGGTAGCCTGCAATCGCGATGTTCTCGGTCAGGTTCAGCCCTTCGTCCGTCGTCAGCACAGGCACCGTACCGTGTTGATTCAGCGACAAAAATTCTGACGATCGGTGGCCGTCATTGCGCAGATCGACTTGCCGCGTTTCAATCTCCAGCCCTTTTTCAGCAATAAACATCCGTGCGCGCCGCGGGCTGGGCGCTGTGGCGCAATCGTAGAAAATCATGAGGTCCTCCTGTCAGGGCCTCACCTCACCGCAGGGTGGTGTTGGCTGTCAACCGCGCGGCGGATCACAAACGTGAGGTCAAAACGGAATGTCGTCCGGCGCACTCAGAAAGCGGGCCACCACTTTCTTCGCACCGGCCTTTTCAAAATTCACCGTCAGCTTGTCGCCTTCAATGTCCGTCACCGCGCCATAGCCAAACTTCTGATGGAAAACACGATCGCCCACCATGAAGCTGCTGACAGCCGACAGGTCAATCGCGGCCGCCTTGCTCTCCTTGGGTTGGCTGGTGCCGTATTGGCCTGCGCGAGATTGCAGCCGTTTCCAGCCGGGCGAGTTGTAACCATCTGCCTTCATAGCAGATTTTTCCAATCCGGATTGGCCGAAGTTGCCCCCAAAGTCACGCGATCCACCGCCATGTCCGTAAAGGCCGGGCGGGGTCAGAACCTCCACGTTTTCCTCAGAAAGCTCATCAATAAACCGACTCGGCATCTGGCTTTGCCACTGCCCGAACACACGACGATTGCCGGCAAAAGAAATGGTGCAGATCTCCTCGGCCCGGGTGATTCCCACGTAGGCCAAGCGCCGCTCTTCTTCGAGACCTTTCACGCCGCTTTCATCCATTGAGCGTTGTGAGGGGAAGAGCCCGTCTTCCCAGCCCGGTAGAAAGACCGCTGGGAATTCCAGCCCCTTGGCGGCATGCAGCGTCATGATCGAAATCTTCTGCTCCGCGTCCTCGCGCTCGTTGTCCATAATGAGGCTGACGTGCTCCAGGAAGCCCTGAAGATTGTCAAACCCTTCCAAGGCTTTAACCAGTTCTTTCAGGTTTTCTAATCGGCCGGGCGCTTCTGGTGTTTTGTCGTTCTGCCACATGGCCGTATACCCAGCCTCGTCCAGAATCACCTGCGCCAGTTCCACATGGTTCAGTTCGGCATGGCCTTCTTGAAACCGCATGGCAGTCTGCGTGGTGCCATCATCAATGACGTCATCATCATCCAGCGGCACTTCGACAACAGGCGCGGTGCCTTGCTTGCGCCAGCGGTCCAAACCATCCAGCAAAAGACCGAGCTCTTTGGCGCCTTTGCCGCCAATGCCTTTTTCTTCGAGCAGGATGCGTGCGCCTTCCACAAGGCTCACGCCATTGGCCCGCGCACAGGTTTGGATCTTCTGCTGCGCCACATTGCCCAGCCCGCGTTTGGGTGTGTTCACAATGCGCTCAAACGCGAGATCATCTTCCGGGCTCACCACAAGCCGGAAGTAGGCCATGGCGTCTCGGATTTCCAAACGCTCATAGAAGCGCGGCCCACCAATCACGCGATAGGGCAGGCCGATGGTGAGGAAGCGATCTTCAAAGGCGCGCATTTGATGTGATGCCCGCACCAGAATTGCCATATCTTCCAGTGATTTGGGGGCACTGCCCCGCGTGCCGCGCTGCATCGCTTCCACTTCTTCACCCACCCAACGGGCTTCTTCATCCCCATCCCAATGGCCGATCAGGCGCACTTTCTCGCCCATATCGGCTTCGGTCCAAAGCTCTTTGCCAAGCCGGTTTTCATTACCGCGAATGACACTGGAAGCCGCAGCGAGGATATTGCCGGTAGAGCGATAGTTTTGCTCCAGCCGCACCACATGCGCGCCGGGAAAATCCTTTTCAAACCGCAGGATATTGCCCACTTCCGCACCGCGCCAGCCGTAGATTGATTGGTCGTCATCCCCTACGCAGCAGATGTTTTTGTGCGAGGACGCCAACAGCCGCAGCCACAAGTACTGCGCCACGTTGGTATCCTGATACTCGTCGACAAGGATGTAGCGGAACCAGCGTTGGTAGTTGGACAAAACATCTGGATGGGTTTGGAAAATCGTGACCATATGCAAGAGTAGGTCGCCAAAATCCACCGCGTTGAGCTCTTTCAGGCGGGTTTGGTACTGCGCGTACAGCTCCCCGCCGAGATGGTTGTAGGCCCCCGCATCGGCCGCCGGCAGTTTTTCCGGCGTCAGGGCGCGGTTTTTCCAGCCATCTATGAGGGACGCCAACTGCCGCGCGGGCCAGCGTTTGTCGTCGATATTTGCCGCCGCCACCAACTGCTTGAGCAGGCGTAGTTGATCATCTGTGTCGAGAATCGTGAAGTTGGATTTGAGCCCAACCAGCTCCGCATGGCGGCGCAGCAGTTTAACACAGATCGCGTGGAAGGTGCCCAGCCAGGGCATACCTTCAATCTGATGCCCCAGCATATGGCCGACACGGGTTTTCATTTCCTTGGCGGCCTTGTTGGTAAAGGTCACCGCCAGAATTTCGTTTGGCCGCGCGCGTGTGGTGTTGAGCAAATGCACAATCCGCGCCGTCAAAGCTTTGGTTTTACCGGTGCCCGCACCTGCCAGCATCAACACCGGGCCATCCAGTGTTTCGACCGCCTCGCGCTGTGCGGGGTTGAGTTCGTCTAGATACGGCATCGGACGCGGTGCCATAGCCCGCGCCGACAGGGAGGCGCCTTCGAAGGCGTCAAATTCGTCAAAACTGCTCATGGACGTCACCCTATCGCAAACCTCAGACAGGCAAAAGCCTGTTCTTCTTATGTTCCATTGAGGGTTGAGCGTCTAAAATGCAAGTCGCGCTGGACTTTTTTTGTGTGACATAAGACGGTCGGAAAATGGATCTGCACGCTCAATACCCCGCTTCAAGTGACCTGCGCCGCCGCGCTCAAAAGCGCATTCCCAAATTTGTTTGGGAGTATTTGGACAGCGCTACAGGGGAAGAACGTACCAAAGCGCGCAACCGGCAAAAACTGGATGAGATTCTGTTCGAGCCTTCCATTTTGCATGGCGAGCTCGCGGCGGATGTCTCGACATCTTTCTTAGGACAAGCCTATGATCTGCCAGTGGGAATTGCGCCGGTTGGCATGTCGGGGCTGATTTGGCCGGACGCAGAGAAAACATTGGCCCGGGCGGCTGTGGCTGCCAATTTGCCTTACACCCTCAGCACGGTCGCCACGCAAACACCGGAAGACCTATCGCCTCATATTGGTCAAAATGGCTGGTTCCAGCTCTATCCGCCGCGCGATGAGGGTATTCGCAAGGACCTTCTGGGCCGCGTTAAAGCCGCAGGTTTCACCACTCTGGTTCTGACTGTCGATGTCCCAACGGCCAGTCGCAGAGAGAGACAAGTGCGATCCGGCCTAACCACCCCGCCGAAACTTACACCGCGTCTACTGGCGCAGGTGGCCATGCGACCATGCTGGGCCTTGGCAACGGCGCGGTCGGGTATGCCGCGTATGAAGCTGATCGACGACTACGCAGGGCAGGTCTCCGGATTAAGTTCCACTGCTCACGCGGGCTATTTGCTGCGCACCTCCCCGGATTGGGACTACGTGCAATGGCTGCGTGACAACTGGGAGGGCGCTTTTGTTGTCAAAGGCGTTTTACGTCGCGAGGACTGCGCGAGGCTTGAGGCCATGGGCGTGGATGCGCTTTGGCTCTCCAATCACGCAGGCCGTCAGTTTGATGCAGCGCCAGCCCCGATTGAAGTGCTGCCCAAAATCCGCGCGGTCACCGCGTTGCCTCTGATCGTCGACAGTGGTTTTGAAACCGGCCTTGATATCCTGCGCGCGCTGGCTTTGGGGGCAAACTTCGTGATGATAGGACGGCCGTTCCACTATGCTCTTGCTGCTCTGGGCTCCAAAGGCCCCGCGCATCTCATGGATATCCTCAAACAGGATTTGAAAGCCAACATGGGGCAGCTTGGCTTGGACAACTTGATAGAAGTGCCCAACAAGCTGCGCCCTTACTGATCGGTTATTTGGCAGTCAGGTTTTTTGGCATGGCCTTAAACGCCGTTTGAGCACTGACTGTTGGCAGGCCGGAGGGGATCCAGCCCTTGCCGCGCGGGCCGCCCAACATCCCCTCGGTCACGTCTAAAGTTCCGTTAATGCCGTTTTGCGCAAACAGGCCCATCAACCGGCCGCTGCGGTTGCCGCTTCGACAAATCACCGCGACCTGATGGTTGGGATTGCGCTCCAACACCGTCATGATCCAGCGGCCAAAATCCGGCTCACGCATGTCTAACAACCAAGCGCCTTCCGCGACGCCTGTCTCCTGCCACTCTGCGGGGGTGCGTATATCAATCAGGATCAACTCGCCAGATTGCAAACGGCTGAAAGCCCCCTCCGCTGTGAGCGTGTCGGAGTTCGCGAGCGCCCCTACGGGGATCAAAGAGAGGGCGCAAAGGGCGAATGAGAAGCGACGACGTGTTAGCATTATTACAATCCATGTGATGAGTGATACCCACATGAGGTGAGGATCTGGATAGCGCAACTGCGCAAAAGTGCTGATCACGCGGGTTTTACTCCGTTCGGAAACAACTCGAGTACAAAATGTAACAGAAATATTTCGGAATCAGGGACAGTGGGTATTGCGCTGCAGTGCGGCATGCCTGTAGCAATTCGTGCAAACACCGACAGTGCCATAGAGGGGACGCCTGCCGATGCCTGAATTTTCCAAAATCCTAGTAGCCAACCGTGGCGAGATTGCGATCCGCGTGATGCGGGCCGCTAACGAGATGGGTAAGAAGACCGTGGCGGTCTTTGCGGAAGAAGACAAACTTGGTCTTCATCGCTTCAAAGCGGATGAAGCTTACCGGATTGGCGAAGGAATGGGCCCAGTTGCTGCTTATCTGAGCATTGAGGAAATCATTCGCGTCGCCAAAGAGTGCGGGGCAGATGCGATCCACCCGGGCTATGGACTGCTGTCTGAAAACCCGGATTTTGTCGACGCCTGTTTGGCAAATGGCATTACCTTTATTGGTCCCAAGGCGGAAACCATGCGCGCGCTGGGCGACAAAGCGTCTGCCCGCAAGGTGGCAATCGAGGCCGGCGTGCCGGTCATCCCGGCAACCGAAGTGCTTGGCGATGATATGGACGCCATCAAGAAAGAGGCCGCTGAAATTGGCTATCCGTTGATGTTGAAAGCCTCTTGGGGCGGCGGCGGACGCGGCATGCGCCCGATCTTTGGTGAAGATGAGCTCGAAGAGAAGGTGCTTGAAGGCCGTCGCGAAGCTGAGGCCGCTTTTGGCAACGGCGAAGGGTATCTCGAGAAGATGATCACCCGTGCGCGTCACGTGGAAGTGCAAATCCTCGGGGACACCAAGGGCAACATCTATCACCTCTATGAGCGCGATTGTTCAGTTCAGCGCCGTAACCAGAAAGTCGTGGAACGTGCGCCAGCGCCCTATCTGTCTGAAGCGCAGCGTGAAGAGCTCTGTGAACTGGGGCGCAAAATCTGTGCCCACGTGAACTACGAATGCGCCGGCACCGTTGAATTCTTGATGGATATGGAAAGCGGCAAGTTCTACTTCATCGAAGTGAACCCGCGCGTTCAGGTGGAGCACACCGTGACCGAGGAGGTCACCGGGATCGACATCGTTCAGGCGCAAATCCTGATCGCCGAAGGCAAGTCTTTGGCTGAGGCCACTGGTAAATCCAGCCAGTACGACATCCGCCTCAACGGTCACGCGCTGCAGACCCGCGTGACCACGGAAGATCCGCAAAACAACTTCATTCCTGACTATGGCCGTATTACAGCCTATCGGTCTGCAACGGGTATGGGCATCCGCCTAGATGGCGGCACGGCTTACGCGGGTGGCGTGATCACACGTTACTATGACAGCTTGTTGACCAAAGTGACGGCATGGGCGCCAACCCCGGAAAAAGCGATTGCCCGTATGGACCGCGCTCTGCGTGAATTCCGTGTGCGCGGTGTCTCCACCAACATTGCCTTCGTGGAAAACCTGCTGAAGCACCCGACGTTCCTCAACAATCAATACACCACCAAGTTTATTGATGAGACCGAGGAGCTGTTTAACTTCGAGAAGCGCCGCGACCGGGGCACTAAGGTGCTCACCTATATCGCGGACATCTCCGTGAACGGTCATCCGGAAACGACGGATCGTCCGGCGCCCGCCGCCGATCTGAAAGCGCCTGTGCCACCTGCCAAGCATGGGGAAATCATGCCCGGTACCCGCAACTTGTTGGAAGAGCAGGGCGCGCAGGCCGTAGCTGACTGGATGAAAGATCAGAAGAAATTGCTTCTGACCGACACAACTATGCGCGACGGTCACCAGTCCCTGCTGGCGACCCGTATGCGGTCCATCGACATGATCAAGGTGGCACCGTCTTATGCGGCCAATCTGTCTGATCTGTTCTCTGTGGAATGCTGGGGCGGCGCAACCTTTGACGTGGCTTATCGCTTCCTGCAGGAATGCCCATGGCAGCGTCTGCGCGACCTGCGCGCCGCGATGCCAAACATCATGACTCAAATGCTGCTGCGTGCGTCCAACGGTGTAGGGTACACGAACTATCCGGACAATGTGGTTCAGGCCTTTGTAAAACAAGCTGCTGAAACCGGAGTGGATGTGTTCCGCGTGTTCGACAGCCTGAACTGGGTTGAAAACATGCGCGTTGCGATGGATGCAGTCGTTGAAAGCGGCAAGGTCTGCGAAGGCACCATCTGCTACACTGGCGATATTCTTGATCCGAACCGCGCCAAGTATGATGTGAACTATTACGTTTCGATGGCCAAGGAACTTGAGGCCGCAGGTGCACACGTACTGGGTCTGAAGGACATGGCGGGCCTGTTGAAGCCAGCCTCAGCCCGCGTGCTGGTCAAGGCGCTGAAGGAAGAGGTTGGTCTACCAATCCATTTCCACACACATGATACCTCCGGCATTGCTGGTGCGACCATTCTGGCAGCGGCGGATGCCGGCGTGGATGCAGTCGACGCAGCCATGGACGCCTTCTCCGGCGGGACCTCCCAGCCGTGTCTCGGTTCTATTGTTGAGGCCACACGCAATACCGACCGTGACACAGGTCTAGACATTAAATCTGTACGTGAAGTGAGCGACTATTGGGAAGGTGTGCGAGCACAATACACCGCCTTTGAAAGCGGTCTCGCGGCGCCAGCTTCCGAGGTCTATCTGCACGAAATGCCCGGTGGCCAGTTTACCAACTTGAAAGCGCAAGCGCGTAGCCTAGGTCTGGAAGAGCGCTGGCATGAGGTGGCGCAGACCTATGCCGATGTGAACCAGATGTTTGGCGACATCGTGAAAGTGACGCCGTCGTCGAAAGTTGTGGGTGACATGGCGCTGATGATGGTGTCCCAAGGGTTGAGCCGCGAAGAGGTTGAGGATCCAAACACTGATCTGGCCTTCCCTGACTCCGTGGTCGACATGATGCGGGGGAACCTGGGTCAGCCTCATGGCGGCTTCCCGTCCGCGATCATCGACAAGGTACTTAAGGGCGAAAAGCCAAATCTGGAGCGTCCGGGCAAACACCTCAAGCCCATCGATCTGGAAGAAACCCGCACCGAAGTCTCCGCTCAACTTGAAGGCTTTGAGGTCGATGATGAGGACCTGAACGGCTACCTGATGTACCCAAAGGTGTTCCTCGATTATATGGGACGCCACCGCCAATACGGTCCGGTTCGAGCACTGCCGACCAAGACCTTCTTCTACGGCATGGAGCCAGGCGAAGAGATCACTGCAGAGATCGACCCGGGTAAAACGCTTGAAATTCGCCTGCAGGCCATTGGCGAAACCGACGAGAACGGCGAAGTAAAAGTCTTCTTCGAACTCAACGGTCAGCCCCGCGTGATCCGTGTGCCAAACCGGTTGGTGAAGTCCGCAACGGCCGCGCGTCCAAAGGCCGAGGTTGGTAATCCAAATCATATTGGGGCACCGATGCCCGGCGTGGTGGCTTCCGTGGCGGTTGCCGCCGGTGCCGAGGTCAAAGAAGGTGATCTGCTTCTGACCATCGAAGCCATGAAAATGGAAACCGGCATTCATGCCGAGCGTGATGCAGTTGTGAAAGCTGTCCACACAACGCCGGGCGGCCAGATTGACGCCAAAGATCTGTTGATCGAGCTGGAATAGAACGTTTCTGCCCTGCTTTGGGCGCAGCGCTTGCCAAAAGAAAAGCCCCATGCAGTATGCGCTGCATGGGGCTCTACTTTTTGAGGAAGAACGGCCTTATTCGGACTTTTCTTCTGCTTCCGTTTCTACAGCTGGAGCGAGGGAGGCCAAATAGGCGACGACGTCTTCGCCACCTTTTTTCAGTTTGAAGGACATTTTAGATTTTGTGGCGTAACCGTTGTCACCCAGCCATGCTTTCGGATCTACAACATAGGCTGCCAGAGCTTCTTCGGTCCAAACCGCGCCAGCTTCTTTGGCTTCCAGTAGGCCTGCGCCATATTTGAAGTCTTCGGACCCGATTACGCGTCCAACGACGCCGTAAAGATTTGGACCTGTCTTGCCACCCTTGTACAGAACGTCACCGTCCGGGTTTACGATAGTGTGGCATGCCTTGCATTTTTTGAAGCCTTTTTCACCGGCCTCGATGTCGCCTTCTGCAGTGGCGGGCGAGGCGACCAATAGGGCCGCTGTAGCTGCTGCAACAACAAACTTCATAAGAGATTCCTCGTTAGGTGTTCAAAGAGTAACGCGTATTTCCTCGAGCCAAGTCTCGGCCAAAGGAGTGCTATGTGCAAATCAAATTACGTAAATAAACGGGCTTTGGATGGCCCCGCGACGATCGGGCGCGCCCTAAGCCGGCGGGGTTTTAAAACCGGAACAGAAGTTTCAGGGCCGCTTTGGTCCTGTCACCTGGATTACCGGAGCGTTTTGACCCATTGGTTGGCTGCAAAAGTTCCAAATTGAGTGCCAGTCCGCGATCAATTGGGCGCTCCAAGCCAAGGCCAACTTCCCCATCTGTGGCGCCAGTTTGACTTGCGCCAGAAAAGACACCGTAAATTGCGGTTTCATCAATTTGAATGCGAATGCGGTCTCTGAGGGAACGTTGCGTATTTGCCTCTTCCAGCCGGTTTGCTGCGGAATTATCTGTCAGGACCAGCGGCCGGGTTTCGGCTTGCGAGGCTGCACGCTCAGTGTTGGTCAGGGGAATTGCAAGTCCATTATGCAAACTTCCGAACCCTTGAAGGAGCGATGTATCCATTTTTGCAACCGGCTCTTCGGCCTGCGCCATGCTCAAGAGAGGCGAAATGGAGATAATGACGGAAGCATAAATAGCGCGCAGCAGCATAAGGCTTTCTACCTTTTTGTTCCCAAGAACACGCTGCGTGGCGTGAGTTTCACGCAGGTTAGGCAGCTTCACAGACGTGTTTTACACTGCAACGTTAGCGGTAGGATGGTTAATATTCCGTTTTCCGGAGCATGCCTCAGGGCGCGCGCTGGCAGGTGGTAGCACTCTTAGTCGCCGAAAGTATCTTCGAAGTGTTTTTTTAGTGCGACGTCGACGTCGTCCATTGTGACCGGTAGGCCGAGATCGACCAAGGATGTCACGCCATGTTCCGTGATCCCGCAGGGCACAATACCTTCGAAGTGGCTCAGATCAGGCTCTACGTTGATCGAAATACCGTGAAAGCTAACCCATTTTTTGAGCCGTATTCCAATCGCAGCGATCTTGTCCTCCGCCTTCTCTCCATTGATTTCCAAGGGTTTGTCATCTCGTACAATCCACACTCCCACGCGCCCTTCGCGAATCTCGCCTGTGAGGCCGAACTCCGCCAAGGTTGCGATAACCCAGGCCTCCAGATTTTTGACAAACGCCCGAATGTCTTTGCCGCGCTTGTTGAGGTCCAGCATGACATAGACAACACGTTGACCAGGGCCATGATAGGTATACTGTCCGCCGCGCTTCGCCTCAAAGACAGGGAACCTGTCGGGGTCAGACAGGTCTTCCAGTTTGGCTGAGGTACCAGCGGTATATAGGGGAGGGTGCTCCAACAGCCAAATGCATTCTTCAGCCTCGCCCTTGGCAATGGCTTCTGCGCGCGCTTCCATAAACGTGAGGGCGTCGTCATAGTTGATCAGCTTGTCGGATTGAATCCATTCCACCATTTTGAGCCTCGTCTCGCTTTCGGGTCTTTCGTGACCTAAGCGCGTCTCGCCGTGGGTGCAATCTTTCTACTGCGGTTTGCTCGGTTTTGGCTGCATTTTGTCGCTGATAGAGCGTTGATGAAAAAATCTCCACAACCGTCACTTTTCGCTTCACATCCCCAAGCAGCAGCGGTATTAGCCCCACACCCACCAGGGCAAGTGCGGTCGTGGCGGAATTGGTAGACGCGCAGCGTTGAGGTCGCTGTTCCTTAACCGGAGTGGAAGTTCGAGTCTTCTCGACCGCACCAAATCTCTAAAGTGATTTGCTCCAAAAGGGCCGACTTCTCGGCCCTTTGGTTGTTTTTAGGCTATGTCTTTAGCCGACAATCAGCTGCTTCAGCTGCAAGGCTTCATGTTCCAATTCCGTGAGGCGGTAATTCACCAAATCTCCAATCGTGACCATACCGATCAGACCTGTATCGTCAGCTATGGGCATATGGCGGAAGCGGCCCTCCGTCATACGGCGCAGTACAGACACCATTGGCTCGTCGGGTGTGCAGGTCTGCACTTTGGTGGTCATCACGTCCGACACCTGCTGAGGCAGGGTTTGTCCGGGTGTTTCTGCCAATTTGCGAACGATGTCGCGTTCGGACAGGATACCTTGCAAAGCGCCATTGGCGTCGGTCACTAAGAGGGCGCCAATGCCACGTTCCTTTAGGACCTGGACGGCATCCCCAAGCGTGTCTTGCGGACGAATCGAAAAGACGTTGCCACCTTTCTGATCCAGCACCTTTTGCACGGTGGCCACATCAGAGGATGTGTTGGTATCCGTTGATTGGCTCATGGTTCTGGTCTTCCCCTCCGTTTTGCGGTTTGGGGCTTGGTAGGAACTGGGCATTTGGTGCTCCTTGCATAGAAAATTCTCTGGCCTTATGTCTCCAGCCTAACTGCAGAATCTGCTTTTGGGGAATTTTCTTTTGCCTGACGTCGTGCTTTCGCCGTGGCTTGCCACTTTGCTCTTTGTCATGGCTTGTCTTGCGGGGCACCGCTATCGTCGTGTGTGGAAAGAGGAGGGGCCGCGTTGGCAGCTTTGGTTGTTTGGTCTCACAGCGGCTGTTTGTTTGTTGACCGTTGGGGTGTTGCCGATCACCGCTCATTAAAAAGGCGCCTCAAAAGAGACGCCTTCTGAACTTGCCCTTACGTCGGACGCTAGACGCAGTCTTCCTCCTGCATCTGTTCCAGCATCTTTCTGGCACGTGGGCATTGCAGGCGCTCACGCAAGGGGCTGTCTGGATCGATATCTTTGCTGCACACCACACATTTGTCTGCGCCACTGATGGCATTCAAGCCGCCGCAGGATCCTTTGATCGTGCGTCCGCGAAACATCACGCCAACCGCCATCCCAAGCGTTACCAGAAGCAACAATACAAAAGTGAGCATAAAGGTTTCCATCGCTTGGGGTCCTTTGAAGAAGTTAGCTGTGTTGAATGCTGTCGAATTGATCGGTGGCGTAGGTTTTGAAGCGCATCTTACCAGATGTGACTTCACGGTCGATAAACAAGGCCGCGAGATTTTGTCGCTCTGCAATTTCCATGCCGCGCTCGCGCCCAACCACCAGAAGGGCCGTGGCCCAGGCATCCGCGAGCATGGCGTTTTCGGTTAAAACTGTTACAGAGGCTGTGGCGTGGGTCACGGGGCGGCCGGTCGTCGCATTGAGAATGTGGCTGTAGCGGGTGCCGTCTTGTTCGAAGTAGTTTCGATAGTCGCCGGACGTAGCCATACCTCGGTCGGACACGCCCAGAACTTTAAGAAAGCTTCGCTGAAGTGCGTCAGGCGTTTCAATGGCGATTTGCCACGGCATGCCTTCGGCATTCTTGCCGGACGCAATGATATCACCGCCAATCTCCACCATGAAGTCAGTGACGCCAAAGCTTCTAATCGTGTCTCCTAGGCGATCGACGCCAAACCCCTTGCCTATGGCCGAGAGATACATCTGTGTGCCATCGTGAGATTTTATAAGCGTGGTTCCTTCTAGCGTGAGCGCGTCTGACTGGCCCACAGTTTTCATCTCGGTCGTAACAGCGGAGTCGTCCGGGACGCGTCTGGTTGGCTTTTGCGCGCCAAATCCCCAGAGATCAATCAAAGGGCCAAGGGTGAGGTCAAACTGCTTGTCGCTGGTTTCATGCACGGCTTGAGCAGCCTGCAGAAGCGCGAGCATGTCTGTGCTCAATGAGAATGGCGTGTTGGCCTTGAGCGCATTGATCCGGGAAATCTCCGAAGACGGGTTCCAGTTCGACATCTTCCGATCGACATCCTGCAAAGCCGCATCTATTGCAGTTTGAAGGTCGTTTTTGTTCAGGCCGCCCTGCGGCTCAACGGCAACAACAGTATATGTAGTTCCCATCGTCTGTCCGCTGATCAACAGATCCGCTGCACCGCGCTTGCAAGCGGCCAGCGCGAGAGACATAAAAATAAAACTGCGTCGCGAAAGATGCGTCATGTACTGAAAGTCTCGGTGAGAAGCTCGAGTTGAAGCTGTTTAGGCCCTAGAAGACCGAGCCGAGGTGGGGGGCGTGCCATCGCTGACGTTATTTATTGCTCTCAAATCGGAGAAACAATAGAAAAGTGCCAGTTTAAGGGCTGGTTGTGCGCGCGCGGAACGCGTATAGGCGTGCGCGACAGATCAGAAAAAATCGAAGACGAACCAGAAACGACGGGATGTGATTGACGTGCAGCATTTTGCGCTCAAAAAAGGCCTGAATCTTCCGATCACCGGCGCGCCGGCTTCGGGAGAGATTCACGACGCTGCCCCGGTGAAAACCGTGGCCGTGTTGGGAGGCGACTATATAGGATTGAAGCCGCGTATCTCCGTAGCAGAAGGAGATGTTGTGGCCGCAGGTGATCCACTTCTGGCACATAAAGACACGATGGACGTGAAAATCATTTCTCCTGTGTCTGGACGTGTCAAAGCGATCAACCGTGGCGCACGGCGCGTGCTGCTCAGTGTGGAAATTGAAGTGGATGCCGCGGCAGCGGAACCAAAAGACTTCTCGTCGGTTGGTGATGCGAGCACCAGAGATGGATTGATTGAGCGTCTCTGCGCGGCAGGATTGTGGACTTCTTTCCGCACGCGGCCTTACTCTAAAGTGCCGACGCCAGACGACTCTCCGGCAGCGATCTATGTCAACGCCATGGACACCGAGCCATTGGCTGGAGATCCGGCAGTCGTTATCGCTGATGCGGGTGACGCGTTTGCCCAAGGGCTTGCTGCAATCACCAAGTTGACTGACGGAGTGACATATCTGTGCCACGCCCAGGGGGCGAATGTGCCAAGCGCTGAAGGTGTGACTGTCGCGACATTCTCTGGTCCGCACCCTGCTGGCCTCGCTGGCACGCATATGCACTTCCTCGAGCCGCCGTCCGCATCCAAAACTGTTTGGACGATTGGTTATCATGATGTGATTGCAATCGGTCGCTTACTGGAAACCGGCAAGATTGACGGCAGCCGCGTGATTGCACTCAGTGGTCCGCTTTGTGACAAACCGCGTCTGGTTCGCACAATTGAGGGGGCTTCTCTAAAGGAACTCACCAAAGGCGAAGTTTCCTCTGACCTTCCGGTGCGACTGGTGTCCGGATCGGTACTGAGCGGTCAGGCAGGTGAAGACGTTGTGACGTTCCTAGGACGCTATGCCCGTCAGGTCACTGTCATGGAAGAGGATCACAAGCAGATTCCGATGGGCTGGATACGTCCTATGCCATCCAAGTACAGCTTTCTGCCGGTACTGGGCTCTGCGTTCTCTAAAAAGCTATACCCGTTGAGTTCCAACCTGAATGGTGGTCGCCGGGCCATGGTGCCTCTGGGCACCTTTGAAGAGCTGATGCCGCAGGATTTCCTGCCAACGCAGCTGCTGCGTGCTCTGTTGGTGATGGATACCGACGAAGCGCAAAAGCTCGGCGCGCTTGAGCTGGATGAGGAAGACCTCGGTCTCGTGGGCTTTGCTTGTCCTGCTAAATACGAATACGGCGAAGCACTCCGCGATAGCCTAATCAAGATTGAGAGGGAGGGCTAACCATGGGGTTGCGCAACTTCTTTGATCGTATTGAGCCGAATTTTGTAAAAGGTGGCAAATACGAAAAACTGTTCCCGATCTATGAGATGGTCGAGAGCTTTATCTATACACCCAAGACCGTGACCAAGGCCGCGCCACATGCGCGTTCCTATGTCGATATGAAGCGGATCATGACCTATGTGGTGATCGCGACGATCCCCTGTATCATCATGGGACTTTATAACGTTGGTCTTCAGGTCAACTCGGCCTATGCGACAATCGATCCAAGTGGCTGGCGCGCGGCGATCATCTCTGCGCTGGGTATTGGCTTTGATGCCTCCAACCCGCTGGCCAACTTTGCGCATGGTTTGCTCTACTTCTTGCCGATCTACATAACGACGCTTGTTGTCGGTGGTATTTGGGAAGTGATTTTCGCGACTGTACGTGGTCACGAAGTCAACGAAGGCTTCCTTGTGACCTCCATGTTGTTCGCACTGATCATGCCACCAGCCGCACCTCTGTGGCAGGTTGCACTGGGCATCAGCTTTGGTGTGGTCATCGGCAAAGAAGTCTTCGGTGGTACCGGCAAAAACTTCCTCAACCCGGCGCTGACTGGCCGCGCGTTCCTGTATTTTGCCTATCCGGCCGATATGTCTGGTGACACAATCTGGACCCCCGTTGACGGGTTCTCCGGCGCAACCGCTCTGTCCGTAGGTGCCTCCCAAGGGTATCAGGAACTTCCAAACTACGGCATGACCTGGATGGATGCGTTCATCGGAACCGTGCAAGGCTCCATAGGTGAAGTCTCGGCACTGGCCTGTCTGCTCGGTCTGGCCTTCCTGCTGATCACCAAGATCGCCAATTGGCGTCTGGTTGTCGGCTGTATGGGCGGCATGATCGGATTCTCTCTTTTGCTGAACCTGATTGGCTCTGACACGAACCCGATGTTTGCAATGCCTTGGTATTGGCACTTCGTTGTTGGCGGTTTTGCCTTTGGTTTGGTGTTCATGGTCACCGAGCCGGTGTCTGCATCCCACACCAATATGGGGCGCTACATTTACGGGGCGCTGATTGGATTCATGGTTGTCATGATCCGCGTCATCAACCCGGCCTTCCCGGAAGGTATGATGCTCGCAATCCTCTTCGGTAACGTCTTTGCTCCGCTGATCGACTACTTCGTCGTTCAAGCAAACATCAAACGGAGGGCCCGTCGCAATGTCTGACGCTTCCAACCAAAACAAAGGGCCCATTGCCCGCTTTATGGCGGCACCGCCTGACAGCGTTGGCAAGACGGTCTTCATCGCCGTAAGCTTGTGTCTTATAGCTTCGATGATTGTGTCTGCTGTGTCCGTGGCCCTGCGCCCAATGCAGGAGCAGAACAAGCTGAAGGACAAGCAAGCGAATGTTCTACAGGTTGCAGGTTTGTATGAAGATGGCATGGATGTGATCGAGGGCTTCTCCGTCTTTGAGCCACATGTGCTTGAACTGGAAACCGGAACATTCACTGATCAGTTTGACGCAGCGACATTTGATGATCGCGCGGCTGCAGCGGATCCGGAGCTGTCTGCACGACTTTCCGACGATCCCGCTGGCATTGGCCGTCAGGCGAAGTTTGTGACCGTCTATCTGCTACGCAATGACGATGGCTCGCTCGACAAGGTGATCCTGCCGATCCACGGCTATGGTCTGTGGTCGACGCTTTACGGCTTCATCGCCCTGGAAGAGAACGGCAACGACATCTTTGGTCTGCAGTTCTACGACCACGGCGAAACCCCTGGTCTGGGCGCGGAAATCGACAACCCGCGTTGGAAAGCCCTGTGGAGTGGCAAACGGTTGGCCGATGATGACGGCATGCTGCAAATCACAGTAGCGAAAGCCGTACCACCAGCGGGTGCTGACTACCATGTGGATGCGCTGGCTGGTGCAACCCTGACGTCTGTTGGTGTCGACAACCTCGTTCGCTTCTGGATGGGCGAAGCTGGGTTTGGCCCATTCCTTGAAAACCTTAAAGCAGGAGAGATCTGATGGCTCAGACCAAGAGAGACCTTCTGATCGACCCGTTGGTCGACAACAACCCGATCACGCTTCAGGTGCTGGGCATTTGTTCCGCACTCGCGGTGACATCTTCGCTGCAGGTGGCGTTTGTGATGGCGTTGGCGGTGACCGCTGTGACCGGATTCAGCTCTATGTTCATTTCGGTGCTGCGCAACCAGATTCCGGGCTCGATCCGGATAATCGTGCAGATGGTGATCATCGCCTCGCTTGTGATCATCGTTGATCAGGTACTCAAGGCCTACGCCTATGAAGTGTCCAAGACACTGTCGGTGTTTGTGGGTCTGATTATCACCAACTGTATCGTGATGGGCCGCGCGGAAGCCTTCGCCATGAAGAACCCACCAATTGACAGTTTCATCGACGGTGTGGGTAACGGACTAGGCTATGGTGCGCTTCTGTTGGTTGTCGGCTTCATTCGTGAACTGTTTGGCGCTGGTAGCCTGTTCGGTGTCACCATCCTGCCAACCGTGAACAACGGTGGCTGGTATGTGCCCAACGGGATGCTGCTGCTGCCTCCTTCGGCGTTCTTCATCATCGGTTTGCTGATCTGGGCAGTGCGTGCCTGGAAACCGGAGCAGGTTGAAGAACGTGAATACAAAATTCAAGTTGTGGAGGGCCACTAATGGAAGGGCTTCTCTCTCTGGCCGTCAAGGCCGTCTTTGTTGAGAACCTTGCGCTCTCCTTCTTCCTCGGCATGTGTACTTTCATCGCCGTTTCGAAGAAGATTTCGACCGCGCTTGGCTTGGGCATCTCCGTAATGCTGGTACAGGCCATTACAGTTCCCACCAACAACCTACTCCTCACTTATCTGTTGGCGCCCGGCGCGCTGGCATGGGCGGGCTTTCCAAACGTGGACCTCACCTTCCTCGGTTTGATTTGCTACATCGGTGTGATCGCGGCGATGGTGCAGATCCTCGAGATGGTCCTCGATAAGTTCTTCCCACCGCTCTACAATGCGCTGGGTGTGTTCTTGCCGCTGATCACCGTGAACTGCGCCATCTTGGGTGGCTCTCTGTTTATGGTGGAACGTGACTACAACATTGCGGAAAGCGTGACTTATGGCCTGAGCTCCGGCTTTGGCTGGGCGCTGGCAATCACCGCCATGGCCGGTGTGCGCGAGAAGCTTAAGTATTCCGACATTCCCGACGGTCTTCAGGGCCTAGGCATCACCTTTATCACCGCAGGTCTGATGGCTTTGGCTTTCATGTCCTTCTCCGGCGTGAAACTTTAAGGGGTAGGCGAAAATGGAAACATTTACTCTAGGCGTTGTTCTTTTCACCCTGATCGTTCTTGCGCTGGTGACAATCATCCTAGCGGCACGTTCGAAACTGGTGAGCACCGGCAATGTAGAAATCACCATCAACGGTGAGAAGACCATCTCTGTGCCGGCTGGTGGCAAGCTGTTGCAAACCTTGGCGGAGCAGAAGCTGTTTGTGCCTTCTGCCTGTGGCGGCGGGGGTACCTGTGCGCAGTGTAAGGTGCGGGTGCATTCTGGTGGTGGGTCTATCCTCCCAACTGAGGAAAGCCACATCACCAAGCGTGAAGCAGCTTGCGGTGACCGCCTGTCTTGTCAGGTGGCGGTGAAGCAGGACATGGACATCGAGGTGCCTGAAGAGGTCTTCGGCGTGAAAAAGTGGGAGTGTACCGTACGCTCCAACGAAAACGTCGCAACCTTTATCAAGAACTTGGTGCTGGAGTTGCCGGAAGGTGAGGATGTGAACTTCCGCGCTGGTGGTTATATCCAGATCGAGGCACCTGCGCACAAGCTGTCCTATAAGGACTTCGCAATCGAGGAAGAGTATCACGAAGATTGGGACAAGTTTAACCTGTGGCAGTATGAGTCCACGGTAAGCGAGCCAATTGAACGTGCGTATTCGATGGCAAACTATCCGGATGAAAAAGGCCTGATCATGCTGAACGTGCGTGTGGCCTCGCCACCTCCGGGCAGCCAAGGCATCCCGCCCGGTCAGATGTCGTCCTACATCTTCAACCTGAAGCCCGGTGACAAGGTCACGATCTCAGGTCCGTTTGGTGAATTCTTTGCCCGCGACACCAACAAGGAGATGGTCTTCATCGGTGGTGGTGCCGGTATGGCGCCGATGCGGTCTCACATCTTTGACCAGTTGAAGCGTCTGGAAAACCGCGATCGTAAGATCACTTTCTGGTACGGCGCACGCTCTAAGCGCGAGATGTTCTTTGTTGAGGACTTCGACGGTCTGGCGGAAGAGTTTGACAACTTCGAATGGCACGTGGCGCTCTCTGACGCTCTGCCGGAGGACGATTGGAAAGGCTACACTGGCTTCATCCACAACGTTCTGTTTGAAGAATATCTCAAGAACCACCCAGCACCAGAAGATTGTGAATTCTACATGTGTGGTCCGCCCATCATGAACCAATCCGTCATCAACATGTTGCTTGATCTGGGTGTAGACCGTGAAGACATCATGCTGGATGACTTTGGCGGGTAAACCCAAAGCAGATAACTGAAACGCCGCTCTTCGGAGCGGCGTTTTCTTTTGGTGAGGTGTATAAGCGGGTTGGCCTCCGGAGTGGGCGGTGGCAGGGTGCCCGTCTGTGCAGACCCAAAGAGCGAACAGGGGATACAATGGCCAAAGCGGTGTTTTTACAGGGGGTGCTGATGCGTCATGTGGCGGTCATGTCGTTGACCTCCTCAGTTGGCCTGATGGCCATATTTGCGGTCGACTTTGTCGATATGATTTTCATCTCGATGTTGAGCAACAAGGCGTTGGCAGCGGCAGTAGGCTACGCTGGTGCTCTGCTGTTTTTCACCAACGCCATTAACATCGGTTTGTCGATTTCTGCGGGGTCTTTGGTTGCGCGGTCCATTGGCGCAGACAAAATGGACACAGCTAGGGAATATGCCACCTCGGTGGCGCTTCTCGGCGTTCTGACAGGCCTTATGATACCTGCAGTTGTCTTTCTGTACCTTGATCCGATCTTTACATGGTTGGGTGCCGAAGGAGACACTCTAGCCTTGGCGAAAAGGTATGTTGGCATTGTGATGCCAACCATGCCGGTGATGTCACTGGCAATGGTGAGTATGGCCGTGCTCAGAGCCTATGGCGATGCCCGGCGGTCGATGATGGGCACGGTTTTGGGCGGGGCCATGAATGCGGCCTTGGATCCTCTGTTGATCTTTGGTTTTGGATTGGGGTTGGATGGCGCGGCCTATGCCTCTGTCATTGCCCGCCTGGTGATGTGTGCTTATGCGCTACTTTGTGTGGTACGCATTCACCAAGGTTTTGCCGTTCCTTCAGTTGGAATTCTTAAACGCGATGCCAAAGCGATCAGTGCGATTGCTGGCCCGGCGATCCTGACCAATGTGGCGTCGCCAGTTGGCACCGCAATCGTGACCCGCGAAATGGCGCGCTATGGGACTGATGCGGTGGCGGCGATGGCGGTTATCGGCCGGTTGATGCCGGTGGCTTTTGCGGTTGTTTTTGCACTGTCTGGTGCGATAGGCCCAATCGTGGGGCAGAATTTTGGAGCGTCACAGTTTGATCGGGTACGGGGTACGCTAAAAGCAGGGCTACAGTTTTTGCTGGCTTACACACTATTGGCAGCGTTGATCCTGTTTCTTGCGCGGGGTCTGATTGCCGATCTGTTTGAGGCGGAGGGCGAAATGCGCGCCTTGATCTACCTGTTCTGTGGTCCGCTGGCGCTGCTGCAATTCTTCAATGGCGTGATTTTTGTCTGCAACGCCTGTTTCAACAATCTCGGCCACCCGATCTATTCCACTTACGTGAACTGGGGGCGCCACACTCTGGGTACCTATCCATTTGTAATTGCCGGCGGCCTCTACTGGAGCGCGTCTGGTGTGTTGATGGGGCAAGCCATCGGGGGCGCGTTGTTTGCTGCAGTGGGTATTCTCATGGCCGTAAAAACAATCAACCGGCTCAGTCGTCCTGAACCGGTTGATCCGTTTGCAGAGGAAAGCACGCTGCATCACATCAGCGGGCGTCGCAATTGGTAGGTTAGCGCGGGAGCTTGGCCGCCTCGCTGGCCAGCGCTTCGATTTGGTCCCACGCGCCTTCTTTGACCAGCTTGCCGGGGGCGACCCAGCTGCCACCGGCGCAGACGACGTTTGACAGAGACAGGTAGTCGGTGGCGTTCAGCGGGTTCACGCCGCCGGTTGGGCAGAAGCTGATTTGTGGCAGCGGACTTGCAAGTGAGCCAAGGAATTTGGCGCCACCAGCAGCTTCTGCCGGGAAAAACTTCAGCATGTTGTAGCCACGCTCCAAGAGCGCCATGGATTCAGACGCAGAGGCGGCACCGGGCAGCAGGGGCAGGCCTTCGGCTTCGCAGGCCGCGAGCAGCGTGTCGGTTGCGCCGGGGGAGACGCCAAATGTGGCGCCTGCCTCTTTGGCGGCTTTCACGTCGGCAGGGGTCAGCAGGGTGCCTGCGCCCACCATGCCGCCGGGCACTTCGGCCATGGCGCGGATCACATCCAGCGCGGCGGGGGTGCGCAAAGTCACCTCCAGCGCGGGCAGGCCACCGGCCACAAGCGCCTCTGCCAGAGGTTTGGCGTGGGCCACGTCTTCGACTACCAGAACGGGGACAATCGGAGCCGCGTTGCAAATCTCGCGGGCTTGTTCGCTGGCGGTTTGGGGAGTGATGGACATCAAGAATTACCCTTCAAAAATAGAGGCGCCGGTGGTGGCGGGGCCGACCGCGTTGCGGAAGGCGGCAAAGAGGTCACGGCCTGTGCCGTGTTGATAGGATGAGAGATCAGCGGTGGCCAGTTCGCGGCTGTCAAAATTGTCCACCAGCACTTCGAGCGTGCCCGCTTCTGCGTCCACGCGGACCATGTCACCGTCGCGCAGCTTGGCGATGGGGCCGCCGTCGAGCGCTTCAGGGGAGACGTGGATCGCCGCTGGGATTTTGCCGGATGCGCCGGACATGCGGCCATCGGTGACAAAGGCCACTTGAAGGCCTTTGCCTTGCATGATGGACATCAGCGGCGTGAGACTGTGCAGCTCTGGCATGCCGTTGGCTTTGGGGCCTTGGAAGCGCACCACAATCACCACGTCTTCGGTCAGCTCGCCAGCCTGGAAGGCGGCTTTGACTTCATCTTGGTCGTGGAAAATGCGTGCCGGCGCTTCGACCAGACGGTGCTCAGGCGCCACGGCGGATATTTTCATGACCGCGGTGCCGATGTTGCCGGTCAGGCGGGCGAGGCCGCCGGTGGGCTGGAACGGATCGGTGGCGGGGCGCACGATCTTGTCGTTGAGCGAGGTTTTGGTGCCCGGCTGCCATGTGAGCGCGCCGTCGATCAGTTTTGGCTCTTGGGTGTAGTTGTCCAGACCTTCGCCCGCGACGGTTTTGGTGTCGGGGTGCAGCAGGTCAGCGGACAGCAGTTCGCCAATCATATAGCCGAGGCCACCAGCGGCATGGAAGTGGTTCACATCTGCCAGACCGTTTGGATAGACGCGGGCCAGAAGCGGTGTCACATCAGACAGTTCAGCGAAGTCTTCCCATGTCAGAACAATGCCGCCTGCGCGCGCCATAGCGATCAAGTGGATCAGCAGGTTGGTCGAGCCACCGGTTGCATTGAGGCCGATGATGCCGTTCACAAAGGCCTTCTCATCAAGAATATCGCAAGTCGGCGTGTAGTTGTTACCAAGCGCCGAGAGCGAGAGCGCGCGGCGGGCACCTTCTTCGGTTAGCGCGTCACGCAGATCGGTGTTGGGCGACACAAAGCTTGACCCCGGCAGGTGCAGGCCCATGAACTCCATCAGCATCTGATTGGTGTTGGCCGTGCCGTAGAAGGTGCAGGTGCCTGGGCCGTGATAGGCTGCCATCTCCGAAGCCATAAGTTCGGCGCGATTCGCTTTCCCTGCGGCAAAGCGTTGACGGACTTTAGCCTTTTCGTCGTTGGAGATGCCCGTGGCCATTGGACCAGCTGGCAGGAAAACGGCTGGTAAGTGGCCGAAGCTTTGCGCAGCGATCACCAACCCTGGCACGATTTTGTCGCACACGCCGAGATACACAGAGGCGTCAAAGGTGTTGTGGCTGAGAGCTACGCCCGCGGCCAGAGCAATCACATCGCGGGAAAACAATGACAGCTCCATGCCCGCTTCACCTTGGGTCACGCCATCACACATTGCCGGAACACCGCCTGCAACTTGTGCCGTGCCGCCTGCGGCGCGGGCCGCGTCGCGCAAAAGGGCTGGGTAGCGTTCAAACGGTTGATGTGCCGACAGCATGTCGTTGTAGGCGGTCACGATGCCGAGGTTTCCAGCAGTTTTTGTTGCCAGAGCCTCTTGGTCTTCACCTGCCCCAGCATAGGCATGTGCCTGCCCCGAACAACTGAGATGCGCGCGGGCTGGGCCCTGGCTGGCGGCATCGGCCATACGTTGGAGGTAGCCGTCGCGATGCGGCTTGGAGCGCGCAATAATACGCTCTGTTACTTTTTTGACGGTTGGGTGGAGTGGCATGATAACCATCCTTCCTATTTTGAGCGTGTGTTGGTGGGCTTAGTCGCCAATGGGGCGCCAGCGTCGGCCACCTTGATGCATCAGCATGAGTGCTTCTTCGGGGCCGGAACTGCCAGGATCGTAAGGAACAGGCCGCTGGTTGGCTTCTTCCCAAGCTGCGATTAGAGGATCCGCCCAAGCCCAAGCGGCTTCGACTTCGTCACCACGCATAAAGAGCGTCTGATCGCCACGGATCACATCCATGATTAGGCGCTCATAAGCGTCCTGCGACATCAGGTTTTCGCCAAGAGCGTCGGCAAACGACATGTCCATGGCTACTTCGGTCAGGCGCATACCACCCGGACCCGGTTCTTTGATGGTTGTGCGTAAGGTGATTCCTTCATCCGGTTGTAAGCGAATGATCAGGGCGTTGCCCTTGCGGCCTTCCATTTTATTCGGGAAGATGTTGTGTGGTGGGTCTTTGAACACGACGGCAATTTCAGAAGCACGGTCCCGGAGCTGTTTCCCTGTCCGCAAATAAAACGGTGTGCCCGCCCACCTCCAGTTGCCAACGGCCAGCTTCATCGCGATATAGCTCTCGGTGCGGCTGTCGGCATTGTCGACATCGTCAAAATAGCTCTGATTTTCTCTTCCCGACCGGTACTGGCCGCGCACAATGTCTTTCAGGGCAACAGGTTCTAGAGCTTCAATGACTTTGACTTTTTCGTCTCGCACCGAATTTGGTGTGAATTTGCTGGGCGGTTCCATGGCGATAAGACACAGGAGCTGCATCAGGTGGTTCTGCACCATGTCACGCATCGCGCCGGATTGGTCATAATATCCACCTCGTCCAGCCACACCAATGCTCTCGGCGACTGTAATTTGGACGTGATCAATGTGGGTGGAATTCCACAGAGGTTCAAACAGCGAGTTGGCAAAACGCAGCGCCATTAGGTTCTGAACTGTTTCTTTGCCGAGATAGTGGTCGATGCGGTAGATTTGCTGTTCGTCAAAGTGCTTCAACAGATCCTGGTTTAGGGCTTGGGCGCTCTGAAGGTCATGTCCAAAAGGCTTTTCCACCACAATTCGGCTGTCTGGGGTGGCGATACCATTCAGACTCAGCCGCTCGGCAATAGCGCCAAAAAGTGAGGGCGAAACAGATAAGTAAAAGGTGCGGATTGTCTCCGAACGTAGCGTTTTCTTGAGGTCACTCCAGCCGGTTTCGCCGATGGCGTCGATGTGGACGTAGCTCAAATGATTGAGAAAATCATCGACGAGGTCCGCAGGGCGCATGGCTTCGTCGATAAATTCGGTTAGCGCCGCTTTTGTTAGGTCGCGGAACTCGGCGCTGTCCATATCGGAGCGCGCCGAGCCGATGATTTTGGCCTCAGCTGGCATTTGGCCTGCACGAAACCGATGAAACAGACCCGGGAGAATTTTGCGCCGGGCCAAATCACCCGTTGCGCCAAAGATCACGAGGTCAAAAGGTTCGACCGGAATTACGCGTGCAACCATAACAGTTTAGCCTTTCAGAAGAGCGCCCATGCGGCGGCCGGTGTCGAGCATACGATTGGAGAAGCCCCACTCGTTGTCATACCAGCTTACCACACGCACAAGACCATCTTCCGTCACGCTGGTTTGCGCCGGTGCAAACACAGAGGAATGTGGGTCGTGGTTGAAGTCTGCAGATACTAGAGGCGCTTCCTCATATCCAAGCACACCTTTAAGCGGACCTTCTGCGGCAGCTTTCACTGCGTAGTTGATGGCTTCAACAGTCGCTGGTTTGTTGGTGTTGATCACCAAATCCACCATGGACACATTCGCTGTTGGTACGCGGATCGCAGATCCTTCCAGCTTGCCTTTGAGGTGTGGAAGAACCAGCGAAATTGCACGCGCGGCGCCAGTGGAGGTTGGGATCATCGACAGGGCGGCAGCACGGGCGCGATAGAGATCTTTGTGATTGGTATCGTGAGTCGGCTGGTCGCCGGTGTAGGCGTGTATCGTGGTCATGTAGCCGGTTTTGATGCCGAACGTGTCATCCAGAACCTTGGCCACGGGGGCGAGGCAGTTGGTTGTGCAAGAGGCGTTGGATACGATGATGTCATCTGCGGTCAGTGTGTCGTCGTTTACGCCAAAAACAATCGTCTTATCAGAGTTTGCGCCGGGCGCAGATACCAGCACACGCTTGGCGCCAGACTTAAGCAGCAGTTCTGCTTTGTCTTTGGCAGTAAAGATGCCTGTGCACTCATAGGCGACGTCAACATCGGACCAGGGCAGTTCTTGTGGGTCACGGATGGCGGTCAGACGTATCTCTTGACCGGCGACTTTCATTACGTCGCCTGTCAGGCTCACTTCGGCGTTTAGCCGACCATGCACGCTGTCATATTTTAGTAGGTGTACAAGGTGATCATTCGGGGAAAGGTCATTGATTGCGACGACTTGGATGTCGTTTGTGCCGCTTTCGATGAGGGCGCGCAGAACTCCGCGTCCGATGCGGCCAAAACCATTGATGGCAATTTTGATGCTCATGTGTGTCTCCAAACATACAGAGTGGCACTTTCGGTAGCGCCACCGTTAGCGCTATCGATACGGTGAAAAGCACCAGGAATCAAGGGGAGGAATTAACTTCCCGCAAAAGCGCTTTCGGGGTTGCTTTGGCCTTGGTTGTGGCCGACGATCCCGCCATGGGAAAAAAGCTACTTCTCAAGGACATCGCCAAATTGGCAGGTGTGAGTGAAATGACCGCCTCGCGCGCCATGCGGGGGGCGCAGGACGTGTCTGAAGCCACGCGCCAGAAGGTTGAACAGATCGCCCGCGAAGTCGGTTATGTGCCGAATCGTATCGCCGGGGCGCTGGCGTCCAAGAAGGTGAACCTTGTTGGCGTGGTGGTCCCGAGCCTGAATTCGTCGGTGTTTCCTGAAGTGCTGTCTGGGATCAGCTCTACGCTCAAGGCGACGACACTTAAGCCGGTGATTGGCGTCACGGGCTATGATTTGCAGGAAGAAGAAGAGGTTATCCGCGAGATGCTAAGCTGGCGCCCCACCGGGGTTGTCATTGCGGGGCTCGAGCACAATGACGCTGCGCGCAAGATGCTGGCCAATGCCGACTGTCCTGTGGTGGAGGTCATGGATGTGGACGGTGAGCCGATTAAACACTGTGTGGGTATTTCGCACCTGGAGGCGGGTCGGAAAATGGCGCGCACGATACTGAAGGCCGGCTACACCAAAATCGGTTTCATCGGCACCAAGATGCCGCAGGATTTCCGAGCGGAGAAGCGGCTTCAGGGGTTCGAACTGGAACTGAAAGAAGCGGGCCTATCTCTGTTTGATCAGGAACTCTATTCAGGCGTTTCCTCGATTGAGACAGGCAACAAATTGACAGAGATGTTAACGCAGCGCTCGCCGGATCTTGAATGCATCTATTTCTCCAGTGATGTGCTCTCGATTGGAGCCTATATGTATTGCCTTTCCAACGGGCTTTCAGTGCCGGAGAACTTGGCGATCGCAGGCTTTAACAACTTGAATCTGCTCAAAGGTTTGCCGAAGCCGTTGGCGACGACAGACGCGCATCGGTTTGAGATTGGCCAGAAAGCAGCCGAAATCATTCTGGCATCGCAAGCCCCTGATAGCCCTTCGCAGGTAATGAAACTCGAACCAGTGGTAACCACTGGGCAGTCGCTTTAAAGGCCACGTGTCAGAGCGTCAGCGACCAACTTGGCAGTCTTGTTCCATGTGCCTATTGGCGGCAGGGTAGAGCCAGAAAAACCTGCTTCTTCAAGAGCTTCCGGAATGTCCTGCCGGCAGTGATCGCCTTCCAAGGCGAAGAAGGGCAAGCACAGGCTTTGTGGCGGTAGGTCCTTTCCCGCATCAGCAATGAAGGGCGGTTCTTCAACGAAGCCAACAGAAATTTCGAGGGTGTCAAATCGCTTTGAAAGCGCTTTCTGAAACGCAAAAGCCGATTCGGCTGCTTTCGGGCCCTTGGCAGAGCCGTGGGCGACAAGGAGGAGGTGGCTGTCTGTCTCGTTCCAGCCGTGGTCTGCAAGCGTTTGTTTAACGCGGTCTGCGGCCAAATCTGGCAAAGAGGTATCAAATCCCAGTGGCGGCAGGATAGGCAATTCCGCTTTGCCCAAGCGCTTGGGCAACATGCGAGAAACAAAAAAACCGTCGGCCATAAACATAGGAAAAACAGGAGAACCTGGTTTTATTTCAGTA
This sequence comes from Paracoccaceae bacterium, assembly GCA_014872815.1. Taxonomy (GTDB): domain Bacteria; phylum Pseudomonadota; class Alphaproteobacteria; order Rhodobacterales; family Rhodobacteraceae; genus Shimia. Next base: position 100,624 of record WKFK01000011.1, on the reverse strand, counting down.
ATTTGCCGCTCTACAGAGCCCGGCATTGCAAGCGTTGCTGCGCAGATGGTCCAGTTGGGTAGGTGATTGTTGACCGCTTTGGCAAAGCCTTGCAGCCAGAGCTCTGGCGGCACGGGAGCGGAGGGCTGCCCGTGCGCGACAATCAGGGCTTCGCGCGTTGGGTGAATCATGCAGCAGGTGCTTGGAAAGCAGCGGCGAGGTCTGCCGGCAGGTCAAATTCCGCAAGGGCGCGTGCGCGTGCGTCTTCTGACATTTTGCGCGCTGTTTTCACCACGATATCGAGGACTTTTTCGGGGCTGTGTTTCGCCGCAAAGGGTGCAAAGTACCATTTTATAAAGACAAAACAGATAATGTCTTCAAGGGCTTGAACCTGTTCGTTGCGTTTGATGCCTTCTTTGCGAAGCATTGCGCCCGCCGCCGTCATCGCTTCTTCATCATATCCGGCTTCGGCCATGATTTCGCATACGCGGTCGGCGTGGTGCACGCCGAGGTCGCGACGCCACTTCAAATAGCCAGCTCGGCCTTCGGGATAATCCGCACGTTTGAGAACCCAACGCTCAATGTGCTGTCCGCGGGCTGCGATCTGTAACGCCTCGGAAGCATTGGGAAAAAGCCGGTTGCACTCGTCAGTCATGCGCTGGCCGTAGAGCAATGCCTCAGGGGTTCCACTATCAAGATTTGGGTCTTTGGAATTGGCGGCGTCTATGGCGTCGAGGACGGTTTGAAGGCGGGTCATGGGGTGGCTCCGGGCTGCTCTGATACTGTGTTTTAGGCGTTGAGATGGATTGCGAAAAGGGGCAAAAAACAACGTCGGTATTGCGTCGGTATCGCGACTGTATCGCGGAGGTGCGAATTTGAACTCCAGAAGAAAGGTTTATGAGCTGGTAAGGAGGCTGCGGAGTTGCTCCAGATCTAAGGGTTTGTGCAACAGGGGCGCATTGAGCGCTTCACATTGCAGTTTGAGATCGTTGCTACGGTTGGCACTGATAACGCAGGCAGGCAGGGGGCCGTAAATTTTTCGCAAGCGCGCAATCAGGTCAGTTCCTGTTGCGGTGCCGTCGAGTTGGTAGTCGGCCAGAACAATATCGGGAGCTATATCGATTTCGCGCAGCAGTTCGAGCGCCTCAGTGTCGCCTCCGCAGGCAAGGACATCTGCGCCCCAGTTCTCCAAAGTCAGGGTAATCGCATCACGCAGCTCTGTGTCGTTCTCGACCACCAATACAATGCGGTGGGCCAACGGTGCGGTTGGTTCGGGAGCAAGCTGTGGCGCGTTTGTTGTCGCGGGGGTTTCTGTATGCACCGGGAGCGTGATGCAAAACCGTGTTCCCCGTCCAGGTTCAGATTGCATTTTCATCGGATGCCCGAGCAGATGACAGGCCTTCTCTACGATCGCTAACCCAAGTCCCAAGCCTTCTGCAGGGCTGACCGAAGCATTTACGCGGTGGAACTCGTCAAAGACTTTGGCCTGCTGTTCCGGGGGGATGCCTAGACCGGTGTCCCAGACCTCCACAACGATGGCGCCTGCGCGGTGACGAGCGGCGACCAATACGCGGCCTTGCTCGGTGTAGCGCAGCGCATTGGCGATCAAATTTTGGAGAATGCGCCGCAAAAAGGTGGCGTCTGAATGAACGGTCACGTCTGTGGTGCGTAGATCAAACCGAAGATTTTTGTCTTTGGCAATAGGCACAAACTCGTCGTGTAGTTGTCCCAATAGGGCTCCAAGCGGGATCGGAGACAGGTGGACAGCTGCTTGGCCGCTGTCGAGGCGGGAGATATCGAGGAGCGTGCCGATGATATGTTCGGCGCTTTGCAAGGCTGCCGCGGCCTTACTCATGCGTTCGCGTTGGTCGGGGTCTTCCAGATCCGTCTCCAGGGAGGCCATGTAAAGTTTGGCGGCAGAGAGAGGCTGCAAGAGATCATGGCTCGCTGCGGCAACAAAACGCGATTTTGAGGTGTTCGCGCGTTCAGCTTCGGCAAGGGCGTCCTGAAGCTCCAGAGTGCGCTCTTGAACATGGCGTTCCAGCGTTTCGTTGACCTCTGAGATGGCGCGCAAGGCGCGGCGCTCGGTTGTGATATCAGAGAAGGAGATCACAAAGCCACCGTCTGGCATGTGCTGGGCAAACACGGCGAGGATGCGGTCGGCCCCAAGGTCGACCTCAAACGAAAGGGGGGCACGTCGCCCTTCATGAGCAGCCCAATTTGCAAGCGTGTCTGCATCCTCGGCGTTCAAAAAGGCCAGTTTACGAGAGAGTTGGTCAAAGATTGTCCGGAACGGCAGGCCGAGATGGAAGCGGCGAAGTGGAATAGACAGCAGCTCTCCCATGCGCCGGTTCCAACCGACAAGGCGGGCGTCACGGTCAAAGATGCCAACGCCTTGATCCAAATGTTCAAGAGTTGCCTTGATCAAGCGGGCCTGATCGTCGAGCAGCCTTTCGCGTTCCTGACGCTCGATCAGCATCATGTCGGTGACATCAGTTTGTAGCACCACCGTGCCGCCATCGCGGGTCCGATGTTCGGAAACTTGAATCCACTTGTCCCCAATGAGGCGAGCATTAAATACAACGTGCTGTTCGCGGTGACGGAGCATGCGTTTTTCAGCCCACTGTGCGGCGCTCATGCCGTCGGGTAAGGCCAAATATGCGCTTCTGGAGACGATTTCGACATAGTTCGCAAATGGCAATCCCGGTTTGAAGAGTGGGTAGATGTCACGCATGTGTTTGCCAAATCGCGCGTTGCAGAGCACCAGTTTTTCGTTGGCGTCAAACAGCGCAAAGCCTTCCTGGACCGTTTCAATGGCGTTTGCGAGGTTGGCGCGGGCGGCTTCGGCCTCGGCATTGGCTTGCGCAAGTGACGCATTGGAAGTGTTGAGCAAATCCAGCGCATGTTCCAGCTCACGCGTGCGGGTTTGCACGTCTTCTTCGAGCTTCACGGCACGCTCAAATTGGGCGTAAGCAACGCCAGTCGTGTCGGGGCTGGCCTCCGCGCGGCGCATCAGAGTTTTGACGATTTTGAGTAGCTTTTGGTTTTGCCGTTCCAGGGAATCCTGCGGGTCGATCAAAGTATCGTCGGTCATTGGCGTGTCAGTTCGTTTCCGGAGGATAGATGGCGACGCCAGTGAACGTTTGATTGACATGCATGGAATTGACCTGCTCGCCATAGGTGGAGAAGCCCACCACGTTGTGCTTGGTGAGGATGTCGGAAATGTCCCCGGTGATCTGTTTCTGTGTGGCTTCAACCCGGCGTAAAACGCAATCACACCCCAATATCACGGCGGGTTTTGGGGGGCCGTTCAGGGCGTTGAGCTCTCGATCCAAGTGGGCGACCATGTCTTCGGGTTCCGCAAGAGTGAGCACCACGCCCTCATCTATGGCGGAGAAAAACTGCAGGTCGCCGTTTTTTGCAACACGTTGAATGGCGCGCACATGGGTTTGCTCGCCAATGCGCACAACGACAGGATGGGCTGCGAAGGTGAAGGTGGAGAGTTGTTCGGGGTCTTTGCCAAGGATACGGGCATATTCACGGGCAGCCGGTTCGGCGTTTATTTCGTATACGCGGCGTGTGGTTGGGTCCGCGCCGGTGACCACCATGCGCTTTTCTGTTGGCAGGAGATTGTCGGTTTTGAACACGTGAACCGGGCAGTTGGACCTCAATTGGATCAGCACGGCGGCATTGGAATGGAAAGTGGACTGATGAAGGATGAACGTTTGTCCAAAATCTTCGCCATCTCCTGCGGAGCCGCCAAAAAGGGGCACCGGCCCCAGTCCCAGAGATAGGTTTGCCGCCAAGGTATCTTCGCGGGTGGAGAGGCCGTCAACCATGAGAAAGGCAAATTCAGATGTCCAGTTCGGGTGGCGGGCAGCCAGAGCCTTGCGATTGTGGATCATGTCTCTAATTCGGGCTTCGGCGTTTATCGTGGCCAAGTCATCGATAAACATTGTGCGCGCGGCAAAATGGGTTTTGGGAAGGCCCACGGCGACAATCTCGCCCTCGGTGTAGCCGCTCTCAGTCAGTTCACCCGCCGTGGTGCAGCCCACCACTGTTGCCGTGCCAAACCGCCCATCAAGGTCTTCTGCGAACTGCTTTAGATCGGTTTGAGGGGACACAAAGAGAATGACCAATTCCAACGGGTCCGGCCCCATTGCCGCAACGAGTCGGTCTACGGCATCAGAGGCATCGCATGGCGCGAACCCTGTGCGCACGATTGGTGACCCTGCAAAGGGCGCGCTGGCATTCATGCTGGCAATCCTCCCGCAGCTCTCCTCAAAACTGCCCCAAAAAGACTATGCTGCCTAGCTGCTGCTCCGCAAGTGTTCCTCAAAGGAAGCTTCTTTTGCGATGAGCACGGCTTGAGTGCGCGAGTGAACGCCAAGCTTGCGCATAATGGCCGTCACATGCGCCTTGACCGTGGTTTCCGCGATGGACAGCTCAAACGCGATCTGCTTGTTCAGTTTGCCCTCGCAGATCAGATCAAGGATGCGGGCCTGTTGTGCTGTTAGGCTTGCAAGGCGACTGACCGCGTCTTGGGTGGCGTCGTCTTCGCTCTGAGTTCGCATATGACCTTCCGGTACAAAGCTTTGATTTGCGGCGAGGTTTTCAAGAGCATTTAAGAAGATGTCACGCTGGCTGTGTTTGGGGACAAAGCCCGCTGCACCTGCCTTCAGCGCGGCACCGATGGTGCGTGCGTCTGCCATGGAAGAGACCACAAGAATTTTGGCTTGTGTCGCCTTTCGCAGGCGCAGCAGGCCGTCAAAACCGTCGACGTCTGGCAGGTTCAGGTCAAGAACGATCAGATCAGGGTGCGGTGTGTTGTCCAAAAGGGACAGCGCATCTGTCAGGCATGGGGCTGTCGCAACATTGGTGAAGGGTGCAATGGCCTGTAACGTCATCACCAGCGCGTCACAAAAGAGCGGGTGATCATCTATCACAAGGGCAGTGTTGAAGCGTTTCAAAACAGGTGAGGCGTCGACATTTGGCATGGTCGAACCCTATCAGAGAGTTGCGGGAGGCCAAGTGGGGCAAAGGTCGTATCTGACCAAAAGTGTCTTGGGGGCCGCTTTGATTTTGGGCAAGGTTTTGCTCAGCCTGGCGCGCGCCCCTTGGGTTGGTGCATTTTCGCGCCTAGGTGGTAGGCTGGATTGGCCGAAACATCGTTGGGAGCTCAGAATGATCCGTTCAAAGATTATGTCCGCTGGGACGCGTGCAGGTCTTGCATTGGCAATTGGTCTGGGGGCGCAGAGCGCGATGGCAGATATTCAGGATTTGCAAGGCTCTGTGCTTTATCGCGAGAAAATTGCGTTGCCTCCGGAAGCTCTAGTGGAAGTTACGTTGGAAGACGTGAGCAAGATGGATGTGAAATCCACTGTGCTGGCCAGTCAGACGTTAAAACCTGCGGGGCAGGTACCGGTAGATTTTCGGTTGAGCTACGACGACGGAATGGTTGAGGAGCGTAGTCGGTATTCCGTGCGCGCCGTGATCCGCGTTGGGGAGGAGGTTCTTTGGCGAAGCACACAGAGTTTTCCCGCACTGACCGGGGATGCGCCAGAGAATGTAATGGTTGTCGTGGAGCGCGCTGTGCAGATATCTGAAGGGTATTTGACAATGAGCAGTTGGCTGGTTGTGGAAATGAACGGGGAAACCGTTCAGGGGGGCGAGGTGCCTCATATGCGCTTCGGGCCGGATGGACAGGTAAGTGGTGGCAGCGGCTGCAACAGATTTTCCGGGAGTTATACTGAAGCAGATGGAAAGCTGGAGTTTGGGCCATTGGCGACAACGCGCATGGCCTGTCCTGGGGAAATGGACAAACAGGAAAAAGAGTTCTTTCAGGCCATGTCGAAAGTGGCCGGGGTTGGTGAACGCGGCGGGGCCACGGTGTTGTTGGATGCAGATGGTGCGGTCTTGATGCAGCTGCTCGCGGAATGACGGTTTCTTTCTATCTCGGCTGATCCACATCAAAGCAGGCCGAAACGTTTTTCGGCACATCTCCTGTCAGTTACGTGAAGGAGAAAAAACGATGCTGCGACTGGCATTGATGCTGCATATTTTTATTGGGTCCACTTTGGCCGGGGTTGGTGTGATTGCGACACTGGTTATGGGCGGGAACAGCGGCCTAATGATGCTGGCCGCTGCGCTGGCCGGTTTTGTGGTTGCCTTCCCTGTAAGTTGGAAGGTGGCGCAGGCGCTTTACGCGCGCCCGTCCAAATCCAGCCAAGCTTGAACTGACGAGACAAATTCACGTGGTTTTTCCGCGTGCAGCCAATGGCCCGCACCTGTGATTTTGGCGAAGCGGGCCTTTGGGAATTTCTCGCGGATGGTAGGCCGGTAGTCGTGGGTGACGTAGTCCGATGTTGCACCGGACAGGAACAACGTTGGGCCAGCGTAGGGGCCGCCTACTTCTGGGAAACTCAGGATCTTAGGCATTTCCCGGTCGAGCACATCCAGATTGAGGCGCCATTGTTTTTCTTTCAAATCCAGAGACTGGGTGAAGAAGGTTTGCAGAGTGGTGTCTTCCAGATGCACGGCCAGCTGCTCAATGGCGTCAGAGCGTTTTTCCACTTTGGATAGGTCAACAGACCGCATTGCTTCGATATTCTGATTTTGGTCGTGGCTGTAGGCCACCGGGGCAATATCGGCAACGATCAAGCGATTGACCAGTTCCGGACGTGTCAGCGCCAGCACCATGGCGGCCTTTCCCCCCATGGAATGGCCCAGAACATCCATCGGTTTGCCTTGTGCCTGAATGACTTCGGCCAGATCTGCGGCCATGTCCTCATAGGAGTGGCTGTCATACCATGGGCTAAGGCCGTGGTTGCGCTGATCCACGCAAAGAATGCGACGCGTTGCAGCAAGGCGTTTGGCAATTGCCCCCCAGTTTCGTCCAGAGCCAAACAGCCCATGGACGATCAAGAGGTCAGGTTCAGTGGTGGCGGTGCCGTGTTCGATAACGTTCAACATGGCGGTGTGATAACGCGCTTGTTTGAGGGGTTCCAGAGTTGAGTGTTCTGCGCGTGCGGTCTAGGGTGCGCGCATGATGACGACGCAGGACATTCAGGCCAAAGAAGCGCGGCTCCTGGAGCTGGCTAAGGAGAAATTTGGCGTGCGTGCAAAGACCTTAAGCCGGGCCATGAAAAAGATTGGCCGTAGAGTGCCGGCACGGCTGCATCGACAGGCGGAGGTGCTTGTCGAGGCACAGAGACTTGGTGGCCACCCGAAGTTAATGATGCAAGTGAACAGTGCGGCCGTTACGAAGGCGTTTGACGAGATTGTTGCGCATCTTGAGACCATTGATGTCGCAGATCGCCGCAAAGGTGCGGCGTTGAGCTTGGCGGCTGCGCTGGCTTTCAATCTTTTGGTGGTTGTTGTTCTGGTGATCCTTGTGTTGCGCTGGCAGGGGCTTGCCTAAGCTGCCTTTGGCGTGCGGTTGCAGCCCCACACAATGTCTGACGCCCCAATGAATCGGCCCATACGCGTGAGTTCTGCGTCCAGCTTGGCCGCGCGCGCGTCTGTCCAGCGCACACCGGCTTCGGACCAGAGTTGCGTGATGGTGATCTCGCCTTTTTTGCGGTTGGCCTTGGCTTCTAGGCGTCCCACAAAGCGGTCGCCTTCCAGAAGCGGGTAGACGTAGTAGCCCCATTGCCGTTTGGCGGCCGGGACGAAGATTTCGATGCGGTAGTCAAAGCCAAATACGCGGGAGAGGCGGTCGCGGTCACGGATTACTGGGTCAAATGGGTTGAGGATGCGAAGGCGAGACGTGGGGGGCGTGATCTGCTCCAAGCGCTGGGCGATGTCAGCGGGGGCTTGCATGGGCAGCCACTGGCGGCTGGCGGTTTGCACTTCGACATCAATGAGATCGGTTTTGCGCATCCAGTCTTTTACATCCGCAGTGTCGACGGCTTCCCAAAAGCGTTTGATGTCGCCTGAGGTGGCAAAGCCAAGGCGGTCGAGAGCTTGCGTGCACAGCCAGTTGATCTGCTCGGCATGGTCGATCTTCTCGGTGCGTTGGGCATCCGGGATCACGCGTTCCGGTAGGTTGTAGAACTTTTTGAAGTTGTGGCGATAGCAGGTTGCGAGTTCGCCTGCGTACCACAGATAATCCAGCACCTGTTTGTGCGGTGGGCGGGACCACATCTCTTTGGGGCCTTCGATCTTGGTATCAAAAGCCTCGGTCGACAGCGCGCCTTCGTCAGTAATGCGCGCTTTGATATCGTCGATGTTGACCTTCGTCAGCGCAGTTTTGAACCAGCCCTTTTGATCCATGCGGGATTTGCGGCGTTCAAACTGCGCGCGCCAATAGGGGTATGTCTCGATAGGCAGGACGCTGGCGTCGTGGGTGAAGTGCTCAAATACGGCACGGTCTTCTGCCAGCAGTTTGTTGAGCATCGGCTCGCGGTAGTTCTGGTTGCGTGACCAAAGAATGTGGTGGTGGGCACGGGATAGCACCTGAATGCTATCCAGTTGCACAAATCCCAGTTTGCTAATGATGGCGCGCGGGTCGGCGGGGCCTGTGGGTGTATCGGACAGACCTTGCGACGAGAGCCAGAGGTGGCGTGCGTCACGGTTTGGAATGCGAAAGCTCATGGGTGCACGTTAGGGGAATGGGTCGAACAAAGAAAGAACATTTTGGGTGTCGAACATGCGGCCTTGGCATTTTCACAGTGGGTGCTTATTCCTGAACGTGGTTCAATAAGTGGGGCACCATGGCTGGCAAAGTGGCAGAGCGGCGCGCGGCGTTGCGCGTGAAACTGATAGAATTGGCGGAAGAGCAGATTGCAACGGGAGGGCTTTCGTCTCTGAAGGCGCGGGAGTTGGCCAAGGGGGCGGGCTGCGCGGTTGGGGCCATTTATAACGTGTTTGATGATCTGCATGATCTGGTGCTCGAAGTGAATGGGCGCACGTTCAAGAAACTCGGCACGGCGGTGTCGGCTTCCTATGATGGTAGCGAGAGCCCGCGTGAACGGTTGATCTTGATGTCCAACGCCTATTTGGAGTTTGCAGCCGCGCATCCTAAGCTGTGGCGGGCCTTGTTTGATGTAGAGATGACAGAGGGTGGGCCGGTGCCAGAGTGGTATCTGTCATCACTGGGGGCGTTGTTTGCCAACATCCGGACACCGCTGTCGGAGCTGTATGCGGACATGAACGAGGAAGAACTCGGATTGATGACACGTGCGATGTTCTCGGCTGTGCATGGAATCGTGCTTTTGGGGCTGGAGAATCGCATCTCTGGTGTGCCGCCGGAGCATATTCGGACCATGATTGCGCAGGTTTTGTCCCGACTTGGGCCAGAAGTGGTCTTGGAAACATAAGCAAAAACAGGTGCTTCAGAGAAATATGAACGACGTTCAATAATTTGCTTGAACGATGTTCAGGAAAATTCTATCACTCTATTTGTGAACGGTGTTCAAAAAAATGGAGGGACAGATGTTCGGAACTTTGAAAACTTTGATTGTGGGGGCAAACGCCCAGGCCGAAGAGCAGGTGCGTGATGTCTATGCCATTGAGCTGATTGACCAAAAAATTCGCGAGGCGAGCGCAAACCTGAAGGCGGCAAAGGTCGCTTTGGCAGGTTTGATCCAGCGGGAGCGGGCGGAGCAACGTCAGATTGACACTCTGGAAGGCCGCATTGCGGATCTGCTGACACGGGCAAAAGAGGCCCTTGCGGCAGAGCGGGAAGACCTCGCGCAGCAAGCGGCACAGGCCATTGCCGATCTGGAAAACGAGTTGGCGGGGCGTCAGCAAACCCAAGCGCGCCTGGAAGCGCGGATTATGCAACTGCGCCAGAGTGTGGAAACAGCGCACCGTCGGATTATCGACCTGAAGCAGGGGGCCGTATCAGCGCGCGCCCTACGCAAGGAGCAAGGCATTCAGCGAAAAGTGACCCGCCACTTGGGAGGCGACAGTCCGTTTGAAGAGGCCGAAGCGCTGATTTCCCGCGTGATGGGCGAAGATGATCCGTTTGAACAGGGCGAAATCCTGCGCGAGATCGACAGTGGCCTGAACCATGGCGATATCGCGGGACGTATGGCGGACGCCGGGTTTGGCGCGCCAGGCAAAACCACAGCGCATTCGGTGTTAAATCGCCTTAAGGGCGAAAAGTGATCGCAAAATCGCCTTAAACCCCCTCTACCCCATACTTCATAGATTAAAGAGAGAGACCCAAAATGACCGATCGTAATGACAATTCCACCATCCTGATGCTCAACATGGCCGGTGTGGCCCTGGCCTATGTGCTGCTTGGTATATCGCTTTGGATGTCCACTGATGTGCCACTGTCTACCAAAGGCTACTGGGGCATGGGCATCGTGCTTCTGACCATCAGTCTGATCAACGTGGTGAAGTACCGCTTTGACAATCAGCAGCGTGAAGACCGCATTCGCCGCATCGAAGAAGTGCGTGACGAGAAACTGCTGGAAGAAGCGTTGATGGATAGCAAGCCCGGCGCGTAAGGCACCGCCAAAACTTAAAAAGGTACCCGGGTTTGCGCTCGGGTGCTTTTTGTTTGGGCTATGCCTTGGCCTCTGCCATCAGCCATTTGCGAAAGGCGCGCTCCTTGGTGCGCAGGGGGCGGGGCAGGGTGACCAGATGATAGCCCAGATCGGTGCGCGGTAAGCTGCATATCTGCGTGAGGGCGCCGAAGGCCACCTCGCGTTCAACCAAGGACCGAGGATGCACAGAGACACCCAGACCTGCTCTTGTGGCTGAGAGCACAAGTTCATTGGTTTCCAGTGAAGTCATATCCACTGTGTTGAGATCCAGCCCCGCGTCCTCCACCACTTGCCGCCATTCCAGCATGTGTTGGTCCATCAGCCATGGGTAGTTCCCGGCCTCCGCCAGTGTCGTTGTGTTGCCTGTGGTGAGAAGTTGTGGGGAAGCGACGACCCAGAACTCTCCAGACGTGAGCAATTCACAGGACAGCCCGGGCCATTTCCCGTTGCCAAAGCGGATGGCCATGTCAAACCCGTCTCGCCGCAGGTCGATCAGATGTACACTGGGATTGATATTGAGTGATATTTCCGGATGGGCCTGCCAGAAGCCGCCAATGCGCGGCATTAGCCAGTTGGCGGCAAAGGATGGCGTGACGCTGACCGAAATCGGTCGATCTTCTTTGGAGCGCTGAAGCGCGGAGACACCTTGTGCAATGATGTCAAAGCCATCGGTGAGATGTAGCGCCAAGTGGCGGCCTTCCTCGGTGGGGGCCACCCCACGGCCTGACCGGAAGAGGAGGGGCGTCGCAAGGTCGGTCTCCAGACTGCGCACGTGTTGGGCAATGGCAGCGTGGGTCACATTGAGCTCACGCGCAGCGGCGCTCAGGTTTTGGTGGCGCGCGGCGGCCTCAAAGGCGCGCAAAGCGGCGAGGGAGGGCAGGGAGGACCAATCCATACTGTAATTCCAACTTACATATTGAAAGGCATATTGAGTCGATTTTCCGCGTTATGTCCACCATGTTTGGATTAGATCAACGCAAGGAGTGCCAGATATGTTGGGAATTCTTTCAAATAGCTTTCAGGTGGCCACTCGTCAGGCGCATTGGGCAGAACAGGATGCGACGGCTGTTTCTGAAGTGAAGCTACAGCCACATTGGCGCGAGGACCGCCGAGAGCGGTTTGCGCGTAAAAACGTATTGGATCATGCGACAGAAAGCGCCCGTCCAAAGCTGTGGGGAAAATAAAAAACGCCCGGCTTCGAGAGCCGGGCGTACTTATTGTGGGAGCCGCTTTTCTTATAGGTTCGGGTACAGCGGGAATTTGGCACAGAGGGCTGCGACTTTGTCTTTCACGGCTGCTTCGACTTCGGCGTTGCCTTCCTCACCGTTGGCGGCGAGGCCATCAACCACTTCGACAATCATGTCGGCAATCGCGCGGAACTCGTCTTCGCCAAAGCCGCGGGTGGTGCCTGCCGGGGTGCCCAGACGGATGCCGGACGTCACCATAGGTTTTTCAGGGTCAAATGGGATGCCGTTTTTGTTGCAGGTGATGAAGGCGCGGCCGAGCGCTTTCTCAGTGGCGTTGCCTTTCACACCTTTCGGGCGCAGATCAACGAGCATTACGTGGGTGTCGGTACCGCCAGTAACGATGTCCAAGCCACCTTTCATCAGTTGATCCGCAAGAGCCACTGCGTTGGCGCGCACTTGCTTTTGATACTCTTTGAATTCTGGACGCAGCGCCTCGCCGAAGGCAGCGGCTTTACCGGCAATCACATGCATCAGCGGGCCGCCCTGGATGCCAGGGAAGATCGCGGAGTTGAACTTCTTGGCAAGCGCTTCATCGTTGGTGAGGATCATGCCGCCACGCGGGCCACGCAGGGTTTTGTGTGTGGTGGTGGTGGCCACGTCCGCGTAAGGGAATGGGGACGGGTGTTCCCCTGCAGCCACTAGACCCGCAAAGTGCGCCATGTCGACCAACAGGTACGCGCCCACAGAGTCGGCAATTTCGCGGAACTTGGCGAAGTCGATTTGACGTGGGATTGCGGAGCCGCCAGCAATGATGAGCTTTGGTTTGTGCTCGGTCGCGAGAGCCTGAACCTGATCGTAGTCCAACAGGCTGTCTTGTTTGCGCACACCATAATGAATGGCGTTGAACCATTTGCCGGATTGGTTTGGTTTGGCGCCGTGGGTCAAGTGACCACCGGCATCAAGGCTCATGCCCAGGATGGTGTCGCCAGGTTGAAGCAGAGCGGTGAAGACACCTTGGTTGGCCTGGGAGCCGGAGTTTGGCTGAACGTTGGCAAAGCCACAGCCAAAGAGTTCCTTGGCACGGTCAATGGCGAGATTTTCTGCGACGTCCACATACTGGCAGCCACCGTAGTAGCGGCGGCCCGGGTAGCCTTCGGCGTATTTGTTTGTCAGCACAGAGCCCTGCGCCTCCATCACGGCAGCGGATACGATGTTCTCGGATGCGATCAGCTCGATCTCATCACGCTGGCGACCCAGCTCATTGGTGATTGAGCCAAAAAGCTCTGGGTCGCGGGCGGAGAGAGATTCAGTGAAAAAGCCAGTATCACGGGTCGTGGACATGGGCATGGGCTCCAGATCATGGGGTTCGCGTTGCTGCGCTTCCTAAAGGAAAGCTGGGAGTGTTGAAAGGGTCGAAAGCGACGCAACATCTTGCCTCAACGCCGCAGATGGTGCAGGGGATAAACATATGACGCCATAGGAAACCTTTGGCGAGGCGGGGAAACCTGTCGGTTTGGGAATGGAGCCAGGGCACAGATGTCCGAAAGAATCGCTTTTGTGGCCAGCAATGCGCCGGTGGCACAGACCGCGCGGGCGGCCTTGATTGGCCGGTATGGCAATGTCCTGTCAGAGGAGGCGGATGTGATTGTCGCGCTGGGCGGTGACGGTTTCATGCTGCACACTCTGCATGACACGCAAGCCTTGTCAGCGCCGGTCTATGGCATGAACCGCGGCACTGTCGGCTTCCTGATGAACACCTATTCGGAAAGTGATTTGATTGAGCGGCTCGCCGAAGCGGAAGAGGAGACGCTCAACCCGCTGGCGATGCGGGCGACCTGCGTTGACAGTTCCGTTCATGAAGCGCTGGCAATTAACGAAGTCTCGCTGCTGCGTGCGGGGCCTCAGGCGGCGAAGTTGCGCATCAAGATTGATGGGCGATTGCGCATGGAGGAACTGGTGTGTGATGGCGCCTTGATCAGCACGCCTGCGGGCTCCACTGCCTATAATTATTCCGCGCACGGGCCCATCTTGCCGATTGGCTCTGACGTGCTCGCGCTCACAGCGATCGCGCCGTTTCGGCCCCGTCGATGGCGGGGGGCCTTGTTGCCAAAGCAGGCCACTGTGACTTTTGAGGTGCTTGAGCCAAACAAGCGGCCTGTTATGGCCCATGCCGACAGCCGCGCGATCGAGAACGTGGCCGCGGTTGAAATCCATTCGGATGAGAGCGTCGCGCATAGGATTCTGTTTGATCCTGGCCACGGTCTGGAAGAGCGCCTTATCCGCGAGCAGTTTGTGTAAACAAAATCAGCGCGCTATTTGTGCGGCGCGCTCACTTTCATTCACTGTCTGTAAATATCCCGGGGGTGCGGGGGCTGGCCCCCGCTCCGAGGTCACGACTTGGCGTAGCCAATGCTTTGCAGGGCCACGGTGATTTCATCCAAAATGACCGGATCATCAATGGTCGCCGGCATTTTCCACTCAGTGCCGTCGGCGATGCTGACCATGGTGCCGCGCAGGATTTTGCCCGATCGGGTTTTGGGCAGGCGATCGACCACCACGGCCAGTTTGAACGCTGCCACCGGACCGATTTTCTCGCGCACCAGTTTCACCACCTCCTGCACAACCTCGCCGTGGTCGCGATCCGTGCCCGCGTTGAGGCAGAGGAAGCCCACCGGCATCTGGCCTTTGAGTTGATCAGCGACGCCAATAACAGCACATTCGGCCACATCCGGGTGTCCGGCGAGCACTTCTTCCATGCCCCCCGTCGACAGGCGGTGGCCTGCGACGTTGATCACGTCGTCGGTGCGCGCCATGATGTAGACGTAACCGTCTTCGTCAATCATGCCCGCATCGCCAGTTTCGTAATAGCCGGGGAAGTTGGTCAGGTAGGATTTCTTGAAGCGATCCTCGGCATTCCACAGGGTCGGGAGTGTGCCCGGTGGCAACGGCAGCTTGCTGACAATCGCGCCCAGTTCACCAGGAGGGAGCTCGTTTCCGCCTTCGTCGAGCACCTTCATGTCGTAACCCGGCATCGGCAGGGAGGGGCTGCCGAGTTTCACGGGCAGAAGCTCAATGCCGACGGGGTTGCAGATCGCCGGATACCCTAATTCGGTTTGCCACCAGTGGTCGATGATCGGCTTTTGCAGTTGCTCTTGTGCCCAGATGATGGTGTCCGGGTCGGCGCGTTCGCCTGCGAGGAAGACTTGCTCCATGCAGGACATGTCGTACTTCTTCACAAATTCGCCTTGTGGGTCTTCGCGTTTCACAGCGCGGAAGGCTGTAGGAGCTGTGAAGAATGTTTTGACTTTGTGTTCAGAAATCACCCGCCAGAAGGTGCCCGCGTCGGGCGTGCCAACCGGTTTGCCTTCAAACACAATGGTGGTGTTGCCGTGGATCAGGGGCGCATAGGTGATGTAGCTGTGGCCCACAACCCAGCCCACATCGGACGCCGCCCAGAACACATCGCCGGGATCGACGTTGAAGACATTTTTCATGGTCCAGTTCAAAGCGACCAGATGGCCCGCTGTGTGGCGCACCACGCCTTTGGGTTGGCCGGTGGTGCCAGAGGTGTAGAGGATGTAGGCGGGGTGGTTGCCTTCGACCGGCACACATTCGGCGGGTTCCACGCCGTATTGGAAGCCGTGCCAGTTAAAATCGCGGCCTTCGATCAGCTGCGCCACTTCTTGCTCGCGCTGGAAAATCACGCAGAAGTCGGGCTTGTGGGTGGCGAGGTCAATAGCGCCGTCTAGGAGGGGCTTGTAGTGCACCACGCGGCCTGGCTCGAGGCCGCAGGAGGCTGCGATGATGGCTTTGGGTTTGGCGTCGTCAATGCGGACGGCCAACTCATTGGAGGCAAATCCGCCAAACACCACCGAGTGGATGGCGCCAAGGCGGGCGCAGGCCAGCATGGCTTCGAGCGCTTCGGGGATCATCGGCATATAGATGATGACGCGGTCACCTTTTTCCACGCCTTTGGCGCGCAACGCGCCGGCGAGGGAGGCGACGCGGTTGCGGAGCTCGACGTAAGAGATTTCGCGCTTGGAGTGCGTAATTGGGCTGTCGTGGATGATGGCGGTCTGCTCTCCGCGCCCCGCTTCGACATGGCGATCAACGGCATTCCAGCAGGTGTTGACCTTCGCGTCGGAGAACCACTCGTACATGTGGTCGCCTTTGTCAAAAAGCGCCTGGCTGGGCGGGGTGTCCCAGTCAATTGCATCAGCTGCCTGCATCCAAAATGCTTCGGGGTCTTTCTTCCAGCCGTTGTAGACGTCCTGATATGACATGGTGGTCCTCCTAATCCTTACCCAAATGGATAGAGGAGCGGCTGTCGTTGCGGCAAGTCTTGGGGGCGGTGGCGTGGCGGATTATCGCAGAAAATTTGCAAGTATCACCCAAATGATATTGCAAATTTTTGCAAATGGGTGGGTTTGCTTGAGGTTCGCTGGAAATTGATGGGGGCTTTGCAAAGTTGCGAATTTTTAAAATGCAAAGCGCGGCGGGAATCGATCCGCCGCGTTTTGGGTCGCATTCGATTGAGGCGCTGTTAGCCGTATTGCGTCACCGGTGTGCCGGCGATTGCAGCCATGTTGAGCAGGCCGCGCGCGGTGATCGACGGGCTGACAATGTGTGCCCGGTTGCCCATACCCATCAGAATTGGCCCCACTTCCAATGCGTCGGCGCGCATTTTGAGAATATTGCGCACGCCAGAGGCCGCATCTGCGTGTGCGAAGACCAGAACATTGGCGGCGCCGTTCAGGCGTGTGCGTGGGAAGACGCGGGCACGCAGGTCGGGGTCAAGTGCCGTGTCAACGTTCATTTCGCCCTCGTATGTGAAATCCCTTGGGCGACTGTCCAGAATTTCGATGGCTTCGCGCAGGCGCTTACCGGACCCTTGGCGATGGTTGCCAAACTGGCTTTGTGAGCAGAGCGCAATGTTGGGCTCTAGACCAAAGCGGCGCACATGGCGGGCCGCGCCGATGGTGATGCGGGCGATATCTTCGGGGCTGGGCAATTCGTGGACTTGCGTGTCGGCAATGAACAGCGGACCGTCCTCAAGGATCATCAGGGAGAGCGCGCCGTGGGGCGACAGCGATTTGTTGCCCAATACCTGGGTGATGTAGTTCAGGTGCCAGCGGTATTCACCAAAGGTGCCACAGATCAGGCTGTCGGCCTCTTCGCGGTGCACCATGATTGCGCCGATCGCGGTGGTGTTGGTGCGCATGATCGCTTTGGCCAGATCCGGCGTGACGCCTTCGCGCTCCATCAGTTCGTGGTAGCTGTTCCAGTAATCGTAATACCGAGGATCATTTTCCGGGTTCACGATCTGGAAGTCCTGTCCCGGACGAATGGACAGACCAGCGCGTTCACAGCGGGCTTCGATCACTTCTGGGCGGCCAATCAGAATTGGGGTCTCTGTGGTCTCTTCCAGGATTGCCTGTGCAGCGCGCAGCACACGTTCGTCTTCGCCTTCTGCAAACACGATGCGCCGAGCCGCTTTTTGGGCGGTTTCGAACACAGGGCGCATCAAGAGTGCGGATTTGAAAACCGACTGGTTGAGTTTGTGAATATAGGCGTCGATGTCGTCGATGGGGCGGGTGGCGACGCCGCTGTCCATGGCGGCTTTGGCCACGGCGGCGGACACCACGCCAACGAGGCGCGGGTCAAACGGTTTGGGGATCAAATATTCCGCGCCAAAGGTCAGCTGTTCACCTTTGTAGGCGGCTGCGGCTTCGGCAGACGTGGTCGCGCGAGCGAGTTCTGCGATGCCGTTCACGCAGGCCACGCACATTTCATCATTGATCTCAGTGGCCCCCACATCCAGCGCGCCGCGGAAGATGAAAGGAAAGCAAAGAACGTTGTTAACTTGGTTCGGGAAGTCCGAGCGACCGGTAGCGATGATTGCATCGGGAGCTACTTTGCGCGCCGCGTCTGGCATGATTTCCGGAGTCGGGTTGGCCAGTGCAAAGATGATCGGCTGCGCAGACATCTTTTCGACCAGCTCCGGTTTCAAAACGCCGGGGCCAG
Organism: Paracoccaceae bacterium; assembly: GCA_014872815.1. GTDB lineage: Bacteria > Pseudomonadota > Alphaproteobacteria > Rhodobacterales > Rhodobacteraceae > Shimia. Next base: position 82,935 of record WKFK01000011.1, on the reverse strand, counting down.
AGAGGCCGAGGAACATGTCGGCGCCGTCGATCACCTCGTCGAGCGTGCGCAGGTCTGTTTTCTGCGCGAACTCTGCTTTTTGCGGGTTCATGTCCTCTTCGCGGCCTTCGTAAACCAGGCCGTGAATGTCGCAGAGCCAGACATTTTCGCGCTTCACGCCCAGTTTCAGGAGCATATTGAGGCAGGCAATGCCCGCCGCGCCGCCGCCGGTGGAGACAATCTTGATGTCTTCGAATTTCTTGCCTGCAACCTGCAGTGCATTGGTTGCAGCTGCACCTACAACAATGGCGGTGCCGTGCTGGTCATCATGGAACACCGGAATGTTCATGCGCTCACGACAGATTTTTTCCACGATAAAGCAGTCTGGCGCTTTGATGTCTTCGAGGTTGATCGCGCCAAATGTTGGGCCCATGGCGCAAACGATGTCTGCCAGTTTCTCTGGGTCCGCTTCGTCCAGCTCGATGTCAAAGCAATCGATGTTGGCGAATTTCTTGAACAGAACCGCTTTGCCTTCCATTACCGGTTTGGAGGCCAATGCCCCGATGTTGCCGAGCCCGAGAACGGCCGAGCCATTGGAAACCACGGCCACGAGGTTTTGCCGAGCGGTGTAAAGTGCGGCATTGGCCGGGTCTTCTTTGATCTCGATGCAGGCTTCTGCCACGCCGGGGGAGTAGGCGCGCGACAGGTCCCGGCCGTTTGCCAGAGGTTTGGTGGCGCGGATCTCCAGTTTCCCAGGCTTGGGATTGGCGTGGTAAAATAGAGCGGCTTCGCGCAGAGATTGGTTGCGATTATCGGACATGGAGGACCTCGTTTTGCGCGGTGCGCAGGGCAGTGAGTGGTGTGGCAAAAATTTGGTTCAGCATTAAACCAGTTTCGCTCTCGTGGGAATGGGCAAAAATGTCTCTGCGTAAAGCGCGCAAAATTCGCCGTTGAGTTTTTGACCATTTGGTTACATTCTCGGACAATTCTGCCGCCAGGAAGCAGTGAGGAGAGGGTATGGACGAAATACGAGCAGAGGTACGATTGCCGACGCAGGAATTGCGCGACGATATTCCTTTCTACACCAAAGTTCTCAAAATGCGGATGGACATGATTTATCCCGCTGACGATCCGACGATCGCTGTTTTCTCGGGGCATGGACTGCGGCTTCGGATTGAGAAAGGCGCGTCGGAAGCGCCGGGGTGCATTCGCATTCTGACGCATGATCCAGATACCTTTGCCGATGGTGCGCGTGTTCTGACCGCGCCCAATGGTACCAAGGTGGAAGTCGAAGAATTGAACCCACCCTTGGTGTTGCCGGAAGTGCAGCATTCCTTTGTGGTGCGCCGCCTTGCGGATCAGGCGCCTTGGGTCATCGGACGCGCCGGGATGCATTACCGTGATTTGGTGCCTGACCGGCTGGGTGGCGCGATGATTGCCAGCCATATTCGTATCCCGGATGGCGGGCCGGTGCCGGATATGGTGCATTATCATAAGGTGGGATTTCAGCTGATCTTCTGCGTCAATGGATGGGTTGATGTGCTGTATGAAGATCAAGGGGGGATGCGGCGGCTCAACGCGGGCGACTGTTTTATCCAGCCGCCGGAAATTCGCCATCGGGTCTGTGAGGCCAGTGACGATCTACAGGTGATTGAGATTGGTGTGCCCGCGGATCATGTGACTGAAATTGATCACGACATGGCGCTTCCGACTCCTCATGAAAGGCCAGACCGTGAGTGGGATGGTCAACGGTTTGTGCATAATCTGGCAGAGGGTGCGGAGTGGGGTGAGTTCCGATTGCCGGGCTTCATATGTCGTGACACAACCATTGCGGCCAACACGAAAGATGTGGCGGGCGTACAGGTGGTCCGTCGAGGAGATGGCGTGACGCAATGGGCGCGCCATGATGCGGATATCCACTTTACCTTTGTGATGACGGGCACGATGGTTTTGGAAGGGGAAGGGCGTGCGCCCTATGCCCTGGAAGCCGGAGATGCCTTTGTGATCCCGCCCGGAATGAAAACCCGATACGCTGATCCAAGTGCGGACATCGAATTGCTCGAGGTCACGCTGCCGGGGGCGTTCAAGACGAAAGTGACAGAGACATGAGTTTGGAAAAATCGGCTTTTGCCGTGCGTGAAAACGCCTATGCGCCCTATTCGAATTTCAAAGTGGGCGCTGCGGTGCTGTCTGAGGGGGGCACAGTATATGCGGGCTGCAATGTAGAGAACATCGCATATCCCGAAGGGACCTGTGCCGAAGCTGGCGCAATTGCGGCGATGGTGGCGGCGGGTGAGACTAAGCTGACCGAAGTGTTTGTCGTGGCTGATAGCAAGCAGCCGGTGAGCCCCTGTGGCGGATGTCGGCAAAAGCTTGCGGAGTTTGGTGACAAGGACACGGTGGTGACGTTGGCCAACTTGGATGGTGTGCGTTTGACAATGACGATGGCGGAGTTGTTGCCGGGCGCGTTCGGGTCTGACCATATGGATGCCGATCACCAAGACCGCGACTAACAACAAGGAGAAAAGAATGGACGCAAGAGCCATCATCGCACAACTGCGCAAAGGGGAAGATCCAAGCCGCGAAGAATTGGCATGGTTCGCCAGAGGATTGGCGGACGGCACAGTCAGTGACGCGCAGGCTGGCGCGTTTGCCATGGGGGTTTGCGTGCGTGGTCTCTCTGAGGAAGGACGCGTGGCCTTGACCCTGGCGATGCGGGACAGTGGGGACACGATGTTCTGGGACTTGCCCGGACCTGCGCTCGACAAGCATTCCACGGGAGGTGTTGGCGATTGCGTGAGTTTGGTTCTGGCACCGGCTTTGGCGGCTTGCGGTGCCTATGTGCCGATGGTGTCTGGGCGAGGGCTTGGGCACACCGGTGGGACTCTGGATAAGCTGGAGGCCATTCCGGGTTATAAGACTGGCCTCGACGAAGCGCAGTTTGACAAGGTGGTGCGCGACGCGGGGGCGTCCATTGTGAGTGCGACCGCTGAAATCGCGCCTGCGGACAAGCGGCTTTACGCGGTGCGGGATGTGACCGGCACGGTAGAAAGTCTAGATCTGATCACAGCCTCGATTTTGTCCAAGAAGCTTGCTGCGGGGCTGCATGGCTTGGTGCTGGATGTGAAGGTCGGCAGCGGTGCGTTCATGAAAACGCTGGAGGATGCGGAAGCATTGGCGGACTCCTTGGTGAGCACGGCCAATTTGGCTGGATGTCCTACCAGCGCTGTGATTTCAGACATGAACCAACCGTTGGCACCATCGCTGGGCAACGCGCTGGAAGTGGCGGAGTGCATGGAGGTGCTCAGCGGTTCCAAAGGGGGACCTTTGGCGGAGTTGAGCGTTTCGTTGGGCGGCGTTTTGCTGGCCAATGCCGGATTGGCGGCGGATGTCGAAGCAGGTGTTGCCAAGATGGTTGACGTGCTGGCAAATGGCCAGGCTGCGGAGCGGTTTGGCAAGATGGTGGCTGCGCATGGTGGGCCTATGCGTTTTGTTGAAGAATGGCAGCGGTTCTTGCCGGAGGCCTCGGTGATCCGTGAGGTCAAGGCACCTCGGGATGGCTACGTGACACAGATTGACGGCGAAGCACTTGGGCTTGCAGTTGTTGGTCTTGGCGGCGGTCGTATGGTGGAGAGCGACGTGATCGATCCTGCGGTGGGTTTTTCCGAAGTGGTTCGACTGGGGGCGCAGGTGAAGGCAGGCGATCCGCTATTGCGGGTGCATGCAAGTCGTGAAGATAAGGCGGATGCGGCCGCCGCAGCTGTGTTGGCAGCCATGGACATTGGCGACCAGATGCCCGATATGCCTCCGCTAATCCACGAAAGGAGCCGCTGATGGCACGTGCATTTCTGGTTGTGATGGACTCGGTTGGCATTGGGGGCGCGCCGGATGCGGCGCGGTTTTTCAATGAAGAAACGCCAGACACCGGTGCAAATACACTGGCGCATATTGCACAGGCCTGTGCAGAGGGGCGGGCCGAGGAAGGACGCAGCGGTCCGCTGCAGGTGCCCAATCTCGATGCCTTGGGGCTTGGCGCTGCGTGCCGGTTGGCATCGGGTGATGCGACTCCGGGGCTGGACGCGGTGCCCCAAGGCGTTTGGGGGGCGGCGACTGAGGTCAGCCCAGGCAAGGATACGCCGTCCGGGCATTGGGAGCTGGCTGGCCTGCCGGTGCCCTGGGATTGGGGCTATTTTCCCAAAGAAGAGCCATGCTTTCCGGTCGATCTTACCAAACTGGTGTGCGAGCTAGCGGGTGTTGATGGCATTCTCGGCGATTGTCATGCGTCTGGCACGGTTGTCATCAACGACCTTGGTGCGGAGCATGTCCAAAGCGGCAAGCCGATTTGCTACACCTCTGCGGATAGCGTGTATCAGATTGCGGCGCACGAAGAGGCCTTTGGTCTCGAGCGCTTGCTAAAGCTGTGTCAGGATCTTGCGCCGACATTGCACGAGATGAAGATTGGCCGGGTGATCGCGCGACCGTTTGTGGGCGATGCTGAGAGCGGGTTCACACGCACCACCAACCGCCGGGATTATGCGATAGCGCCGCCCGAGCCGTTGTTGACCAACTGGGTACAGGATGCTGGCGGCAAAGTGCACGGGGTTGGCAAGATTGGCGACATCTTCACGATGGCGGGCATTGATGATTGCACGAAAGGGTCGGATGCCAAGCTGATGCAGGATTTGCAGGGCTTGGTGGAAACGGCCGAGGATGGCAGCCTGACTTTTGCAAACTTTGTGGAGTTTGACAGTCTGTACGGCCATCGCCGCGACATTTCCGGGTACGCACGAGCGTTGGAGTGGTTTGACTTGGAAATTGGAAAGGTCCTTCAAAATTTGAAGGCTGATGATCTGTTGATCCTGACGGCGGATCACGGCAATGACCCAAGCTGGACCGGAACCGACCACACCCGCGAGCGCGTACCTGTTTTGGCCGCGGGTGTCGGTGCAAAGGAAGCCGGTATCGTAGATTTTGTTGACGTGGCTGCCACGGTGGCTGCGCATTTGGGGATTACACCGCCCCGTGGAAGGAGTTTCTTGTGAGTGTCGCTGACCTACCGAAAATCGAACTGCACCTGCATCATGAAGGGGCGGCCCCGCCTGCATTCATCAAACAGTTAGCACATGAAAAGAATGTCGATCTGAGCAAGATCTTTGACGAAAATGGCGGTTATGCGTTTCGGGATTTTGTGCATTTTCTGCGCACCTATGAGGAAGCAACCTCTGTCTTGACCGGGCCGGAAGAGTTTGCGCGGTTGACCACTGCGATCCTGGAAGAAAGCGCCAAGAATGGCGTTGTTTATACTGAGAGCTTCATCAGCCCAGATTTCTGTGGCGGTGGTGACCTTGGCGCGTGGCGCGAATACCTCGCGGCGATCCAAGAGGCGGCTGATGCCGCGGAGGTCAAACACGGGATTACCTTGCGTGGTGTCGTAACGGCTGTGCGCCACTTTGGCGCGGACAAGTCGAAAACCACAGCGCATTGCGCCGCGGAAACGGCTGGCGACTTTGTAACCGGCTTTGGTATGGGCGGCGACGAAGGGCAGTTCACGCAGGGCACGTTCTCTTATGCGTTTGATCAAGCCAAAGAAGCTGGTTTGCAGTTAACCACCCACGCAGGGGAATTTGGCGGGCCGGAAAGCGTTTGGGACGCGATCAAAGACCTGAACGTGGAGCGCATTGGACATGGGGTGCGCAGTATTGAAGATCCCGAGCTGGTGAAAGAATTGGTGGCACGTCAGATTACGCTGGAAGTCTGCCCCGGCTCCAACGTTGTTTTGGGCCTGTTCCCTGATTTTGTCAGCCACCCCATTCAGAAGCTGCGCGATGCCGGCGTGAAGGTCACCGTGAGCACGGATGATCCGCCGTTTTTCCACACCACCATGCGGCGCGAATACGAAGAGCTGTCCAAAGCCTTTGGCTGGGATGAAAGCGTATTCCGGGAGCTTAATCAGACGGCACTTGACGCAGCTTTCTGTGATGCCGATACCAAAGCCAAAGTGGCAAAACGATTGGAGCAAGCCTGATGGATCATTTGACAGTAGTGGATCACCCGCTGGTACAGCACAAGCTGACCATCATGCGCGATCAGGCCACCTCAACCGGGGAATTTCGTCGCCTACTGCGTGAGATCAGCCAGTTGCTGGCCTATGAAATCACCCGCGAACTGCCGATGACCACGAAGAAAATCCAAACGCCGATGGTGGAGATGGATGCGCCGACTTTGGCGGGTCGTAAACTGGCATTGGTGTCTATTTTGCGCGCGGGCAACGGTTTGCTTGACGGGATGCTTGAGTTGGTGCCGTCCGCGCGGGTTGGCTTTGTTGGACTGTACCGCGACGAGGAAACTCTGGAGCCGGTGCAGTACTACTTCAAGGCGCCTAGCGAGCTGGGGGAGCGTCTGGTGATTGCTGTGGACCCGATGTTGGCCACGGGTAACAGTTCCGCCGCCGCCATTGATCTGCTGAAAGAGCAGGGCGCTAAAAACATCCGTTTCCTGTGTCTTCTGGCGGCTCCAGAAGGTGTGGCACGTATGAAGGAGGCGCATCCGGACGTGCCAATCGTAACTGCTGCGCTGGATGAGCGGTTGAACGAAAAGGGCTATATTATGCCGGGATTGGGCGATGCGGGTGACCGCATGTTTGGCACTCAATAGGTCAAATTTCGTGTTTTCAACAGTTTACTCAATGTAAACAATCCGGCTAAGGTGCCCCTACATCTTGTGGGGGCACAATGAAACTGACCAGAGTTATTGCGATTGGCTTGATCGCGGGTTCCTTGGGCGTAGGTGCGGTTACCGCGCAGTCCATTAGTTCAAATGAATTGCCGGCGGAATTCCCGCCGAACGATTTCAAGGGTAAGCAGTTTGTTGACAGCCGTGGGTGTGTATACATCCGCGCAGGTGTCGATGGGGCGACAACTTGGGTGCCGCGCGTGACGCGGGAACGCAAAGTTATTTGCGGGTTTAAGCCGACGTTCCCAAACGCGCAGACCACCACCAGTGCAGCGCCAAAACTTGATAAGAATGTGGTGCAGATTCAGCCGGCAGCACCGGAGGCGGGTGCGCCTTCTGTGGCCGCTGCTCCAAAGACTGTGGCGCCTGTGGCAGCGACAACAACGGCGCGTACCACCGGTAGCGCGGCGACCAGTACGGCGAAGGCCACACCGCGTACTGTGAAGGCACCTAAGCAGGCCAAAGGTGCGCCGCTTTACACCACGCCAACAGCGTCGCTTCCTGCCACGACAACAACGCAAAAAACAATACCACGCGCCGTTGCTCCGGCCGCTACTGCTGCTGCGCCAACGGTTGTCCAGTCCGCGCCAACAGCGCCCAAAACAGCGACACCAACGGTGCGCCGGACATCCAATCAAGCGCCTCGCGCAGCCGGTGTCGTGTCCCCGTGTCGCGAAGGCGTTACCTCTTGGAAGGGATCTGCGGTCCGTTGCGGTCCTCAAGCCTTGTCACCTGTCACGCCTGGCACCGGTCGCCCAACAGCACAGCCGCCCCAGATGCGGTTTGACCAGAACAGCTCGCTGCGTCGCCCGCCAGCGGGAACAGTTGTTCGGGTAGGCGAAGTTGCGCCTGACGTGCGTGTCGTGCCGCGTCATGTGTATGAGGCCAATCGGCACACGCAGGTGGTGTCCACTGTGCCGGAAGGGTATCGCCGCGCATTTGACGATGGCCGACTGAATGAACGGCGGGCGGAAATGACACTCGCTGGCCAGGCCCAGATGGCCCAGATTTGGACACAGAGAGTGCCCTACAGGTTGGTTGACACGCCAATCGATGGGGCGGCCGTGGTCGCGCGATCAGACACATCCACTGCTGCTGTGGTTTCCACGAAATCTGAGCCCGCGACCAAATCCCTGCGATTGGCTGGCACGCCTTATGTTCAGGTTGGTACATTCACGGATCAAGCCAGCGCACAGGCGGCCGCCAAGCAGGTGAAACGTCTTGGTCTGCCAGTGCGGATTGGAAAATATCAGCGGGATGGCGTGACCCAGCGCATGGTCCTGGCGGGTCCATTCTCCAATGCGGACAGCGCCAATACAGCGCTCAACAAAGCGCAAAGTGCCGGATTTGGCGGCGCGTTTGTGCGCCAGTAACCCTTTCACGTTCTGTGGCGGTGTTTAGCTGCCACAGATGCTTTGCAGTGCCACCCAATAGCGATCAATCAAGATTGGTTCTGGAAGCTCTTCAGTGAAAGGGGCGGCCTCAATTAAGGCCAGCGTGCTTTCGCCAGATGGGTCCCGCGCCAGAGCGTAAGGCTGCAATCGGACCCGTTTCTCTTCAAATGCTTGAATCAAGGTGTCATCTGCGGCGGTTGATGGCGGATTGCTGATCAGCACTTCTATGTGTTGAATGAGAAGGTCTTCAGGCAGCGCGCCGGTGGTTAGCAGGCGCAGGCTGGCGCGGATCCCGCCGGTTTCCAAAACGCCACGCAAGGGGTCAGTTGAGGCAGCTTGAGCGGCCACAATGTAACCGGCGGTGACATCTGGCTCTTCGTGGTCTTCGATGGTGTCGCGCCCCAGAAGGACAATGTTTCCGGGCAGGGCGATCGCTTCTCGCAGGGCGCTCGGCAGAACGGAAATAGAGCGTACCTGGAGGCGTTTTTGAAGGGCATCCAAGGCTGGTATCGCCAAAGGCACGGTGCAGGGTTGGCCTGTCAAGCGGGTGGCAAGTTGTTGCATGTCTTGGCCAATGGCCTGTCGCGCCACAGTGGGCACCACGCGTAGAGCGTGATTTGCCAGTGCATTAGGCAACCAAAAGACCGCTAAACCAGCAAGAGACGCCGCTGTGACTGCCAGAACTGTTTTGCGCAAGCGCCCCGAAACCTTTTGGGGGCGCGCGACGGCTTTGCGCAGCTTTTCAATAGCCTCAACCAGATCATCGTGGGATGGATCAATCTCTAAGGTTTCATCCGAGTCACCATCCGGAAAAAACACTGCAGGTCTTTGTCCGGGATTGAGGCGGCGTACCGCTGGCAAAGACCAGTGGGTGAGCGCACGATCCTGGCTGTCTTTGATGACAAGAGTGGCTTCTCCCAGCGACACAATCACTTCACGTCGTTGAACATCCGGTGTTTCCCGCCATAGCGCGGTGCCTTCCAAACGCTGGAATTTCTCAAGTGCGGTGCTCATTGGTGGGTGCTCAGCCTCATTTTGCGAGAAACCCTAGCATGAGGGCAAACAGGGGGGCAATCACATGGCCCCCACGAAAAAGGCCCGGAGCGATGTCCGAGCCTTTAAAGATGTAGGGCGTTTAGTCCTTACAGGATTTTGATGCCAGCCGACTTAATGTCCGCCAGGAACTGCTCCAGGCCTTTGTCGGTCAGCGGGTGGTTGATCATGGATTTGATCACGCCGGGAGGGGCGGTCATCACGTCGGCACCTACCAGCGCACATTGCGTGGCGTGGTTCACGGTGCGCACAGATGCGGCGAGGATTTCGGTTTCAAAACCATAGTTGTCATAGACCTGACGAATGTCGGCGATCAGGTCCATGCCATCCAGGTTGATGTCATCCAGCCGGCCGATGAATGGGGAGATGAAGGTTGCACCAGCTTTGGCCGCGAGCAGAGCCTGATTGGCGGAGAAGCACAGGGTCACGTTGACCTTGTGGCCATCGTCGGTCAGGGTTTTACAGGCTTTTAAGCCGTCCCATGTCAAAGGCACTTTCACGGCGATGTTGTCGGCGATCTCGACCAGCTTGCGGCCTTCGGCGATCATCTCGTCCGCGTCGATGGCGGTTACTTCGGCGGAAACCGGGCCATCAACAAGATCACAGATCTCTTTGGTGACTTCGAGAATGTCGCGACCGGATTTTTTGATCAGGGACGGGTTGGTGGTCACGCCGTCGACCATGCCAGTGGCGTTCAGCTCGGCAATGGCATCGATGTCGGCGGTGTCTACGAAGAATTTCATGTCTGTTCCTCTCCTGTGTGTGCAGGTTTGAAGGGGCAGCGCTTGCAACTGCGGGATTGCGCTACGGCTGTGTTGCCTTTACCCGATAGAGAGCCCCGCTGGAAGTGGGAATGCGCCGTGCGGCTGCATTTTCCGTTAGCGGTAACGTTTTTGGCGGGCCAAGGCGGTGTGAGGGACAGTTGAGCGAGACAGAGTTCTTTCCGGAAGGTGCGCTGATAGCGGTGCTGACCACGCAGCCGCTGGATCGGGTATTGGACTACAAGGCGCCGGAAGGTGGGGTTTTGCTTGGGGCATTTGTTGAGGTGCCGCTGGGGCCGCGACGGGTGCTTGGGGTTGTGTGGGGGCCGGGCAAAGGTGATTACGACATCAACAAAATTCGCCCTGCCAACCGCGCATTGGACGTCGCGCCGATGGGGGCGGACATGCGTGGATTTCTGCAACGCGCGGCAGATTATACACTGACTCCGATGAATGCGATGCTGCGGCTGGCGACCCGTGCCCCCGGACTGTCGGACCCACCGTCGATGCGCAAGATCTACCGGCGCGGGGAAGGGGAACCGGACCGTCAAACCGATGCCCGCCGCCGGGTGCTGGAAACCCTGTCTGAATACGGCAATCTTGCCTTCACTATGGGCGAGCTGTCTGAAATGGCTGGCGTGACCAATTCCGTCATCAAGGGCTTGGTCAAGCAAGGTGTCGTACGCGAAGAGGCTGCGCCGCGGGACACACCGTTTCCTCGCCTGGACCCGGACTATGGTGGCAAAGAGCTGTCTGAAGATCAGGAGGCGGGCGCGGCGGAGTTGCGCGCGGGGGTCCAGAGCGGAACCTATGGTACAACCTTGCTGCGGGGTGTGACCGGCTCGGGCAAAACCGAAGTGTATCTCGAGGCGGTCGCGGAGTGCTTGCGCACGGGGCGGCAGGCACTTGTGTTATTGCCAGAGATCGCCCTCACCGCAGAATTCTTAACCCGCGTGGAAGCGCGGTTTGGCGCGAAGCCTGCGGAGTGGCACTCTGGTGTGACCATGACCGAGCGGCGGCGGACCTGGAAGATGGTTGGTGAAGGTGGTGCGCAGATGGTGATAGGCGCGCGGTCGGCACTGTTTTTGCCGTATCGCGACCTTGGACTGATCATTGTCGATGAAGAGCACGACACATCGTACAAGCAGGAAGACGGGGTGTTGTATAATGCGCGAGACATGGCGGTGCTGCGGGCGGCGCTTTGTGAAGCGCAGGTGATTTTGGCGTCGGCCACACCGAGTCTGGAAAGCTGGGCCAATGCGGAGGCGGGAAAGTACAAAAAGCTGGAGCTGACCAGCCGCTATGGGGCGTCGGTGCTTCCCGATATGCAGGCGATTGACATGCGCGCGGAAAAATTGCCTGCCAGCCGGTGGATTTCTCCCAGTTTGAAGGCGGCGGTGGACGCGCGAATTGCCAAAGGGGAACAGGCGCTGCTGTTCATCAACCGGCGGGGCTATGCGCCGGTCACGATCTGTCGCGCCTGCGGGCATCAGATTGGCTGTGACAATTGCGATGCGCGCATGGTGGAGCACCGATTCCTCAAACGCTTGCTGTGCCACCAATGCGGCGAGACCAAACCGATGCCGGAAGCCTGCCCGTCTTGTGAGGTGGAAGGCAAGTTGGCACCGGTGGGGCCGGGCGTGGAGCGCCTTGCGGAAGAGGCGCAGGAGTTGTGGCCAGACGCACGACAGGCGGTTCTGAGTTCAGATCTGTTTGGCTCGGCGCGTGCACTGAAGGAAAGCATCCGGACAATTGCCGATGGCGGGGCCGACATTATCATTGGCACGCAGTTGGTGGCGAAGGGGCACAACTTCCCTTTGCTGACCTTGGTGGGTGTGATTGATGCGGATCTTGGTTTGCAAGGCTCCGACCTCCGAGCCGCCGAGCGAACCTTTCAGTTGATGCGGCAGGTTGCGGGGCGGGCCGGGCGATCCGAGCGGGCTGGTTTGGCCTTGCTGCAAACGTTTCAGCCAGAACATCCAGTGATCCGCGCCATTTTGACTGGCGACGAGACCGGGTTCTGGCGAGCCGAAGCCGATGAGCGTCGTCATGCGGTGGTGCCGCCGTTTGGGCGCATGGCTGGGATTATCCTGTCCGGTAGCGATGTGGCGCAGGTGTTTGATCTGGGCAATGCGTTGGCGCGAAATGCAGGTATGCTGCGCGCCATTGGAGCAGAGGTTTATGGTCCAGCCCCTGCGCCCATAGCGCGTGTGCGCGGGCGGCATCGCGTGCGGCTCTTGGTGAAAGCAGACAAATCCGCGCCGTTGCAGAGCGCTTTGGCGCAATGGGTGGGGCAGTTCCGCCTGAAAGGGGACCTGCGCCTCGCAGTCGACATCGATCCGCAGAGTTTTTTCTGACTGCGGTTTTCGAAAGTGCGTAGGCGCACGCTGACCTGTGCGTCTTTTGATCTCGCCTTTTTGTATCGATAGGCGTATTTGCTGCACATGTTCAGAAAAATCCCCATTGATGACGCGCATCTGCTGCCGTGGTGGCGTCGCCCGATCACGCTGCTGTTTCTCATGGCGCTGGCCATGCCCATCGCCTTCAACACCTGGAGTGCGCTGCTCAATAACTTTGTGATTGAGGTGGCGGAATTTGATGGGTCCGACATTGGCTTGCTGCACACTGTGCGTGAGATCCCAGGGTTTCTGGCAATTGGCGTGATCTTCTTGTTGCTGTTCATTCGGGAGCAGGTGCTCGGGCTGTTGTCGCTGGCTTTGCTTGGGATTGCGACCGCAGTCACGGCCTATTTCCCGACCATGGGCGGAATCTTGATGATCACCCTGCTGAGTTCGATTGGCTTTCATTACTATGAAACCGTGAACCAGTCGCTGCAGTTGCAATGGCTGGACAAGAAGCGTGCTCCCAAGGTTTTGGGGTGGCTTGTGGCGGCGGGATCGGCGGCCACTTTGCTGGCTTACGGCATCATTGTGCTGGGGTGGAAACGCTACAACTGGGACTACGATGTGGTCTACCTCGCAGGCGGTGGGATCACGGCACTGATTGCGCTTTATTGTTTCGTGGCGTTCCCTCAGTTTGAAGGCCGCACGCCGCAGGCACGCAAAATGGTACTGAAAAAGCGCTACTGGCTTTATTATGCGATGCAGTTCATGGCGGGTGCGCGGCGGCAGATTTTCGTGGTCTTTGCAGGCTTCATGATGGTCGAGCGCTTTGGCTTTGATGTGCATGAGATCACCGCGCTGTATCTGATCAACCTGATTGCCAACATGCTCTTTGCACCTTTGATCGGCGGCGCTGTGTCGAAGTTTGGGGAGCGGCGCACGTTGATCTTTGAATACGCTGGTCTTGTGATTGTCTTCCTGGCCTATGGTGGCATCTATTTCTTCGGTTGGGGCATTATGCTGGCAGCAACGCTCTATGTGGTGGATCACCTGCTGTTTTCTCTGGCATTGGCGTTGAAGACTTACTTCCAGAAGATTGCCGATCCAGAGGACATGGCGCCGACGGCGGCTGTGGCCTTTACGATCAACCACATCGCAGCGGTGTTCTTGCCGGTTCTGCTGGGGCTTCTTTGGCTGGCCTCCCCTGGTGCTGTCTATGTGCTGGCGGCCTCTATGGCGGCGGTGTCGCTGGGCTTGGCCTTCTTGATCCCGCGTCATCCTGAAAAGGGCAATGAAACTCGCCTGACGCGTCCTCTGGCCGCTGCTGCGGAGTAGTTTGTGCCGGCGCAGGCTTGACGGGGGCGAGGGGAGACCCTAGGCCCTGCGCAACCTGATAGGAGAGCAACATGCCGACATTCACCGCATTGACCACATTGATGGGAAAAGAGCAGGCCGAAGCGCTGGGCGAAGCGATGGAGCGGCTGGTGCCGGAACCCACAGGCGTTGGAGTGTTCGAGGTCGAAGATGGCTCTGGCCTCTGGGAAATTGGCGGCTATTTCGTGGAAGCTCCCGATGAGGCGGGTTTAGCCGTCTTGGCCGCCGCGTTCAGCGCGAAGCCCTTTGTGGTGTCTGAACTGCCGGAAACCGACTGGGTGGCCCATGTGAAGCGTGAGCTTGCACCGGTTGAGGCAGGCCGTTTCTTTGTCTATGGCAGCCACGATGCGGATAAGATCCCGGAAGGCGCCGAGCCCCTACTGATCGAAGCTGCGATGGCCTTTGGCACCGGCCACCATGGTACCACTTTGGGGTGCCTGAAGGCGTTGGACCGCGTGGCCAACGAGGGCTTTGTCGGTCAGAATGTGGCCGATATTGGCTGCGGTACGGCGGTGCTGGGCATGGGGGCTGCTCGGATTTGGCCAAATCCGGTGTTGGCGAGCGATATCGACGAGGTGGCCGTGGATGTGGCCAAGGCCAATGTCTCGGCGAACTGTCTAGACGGGAAGGTCATCTGTCTGGAGGCGGCTGGTTTTGGGCATCCTGATCTGGCGGCCAAGGCGCCTTATGATCTGGTGTTTGCCAACATCCTGAAGGCACCACTGGTAGATCTGGCGCCGGACATGGGTGCAAATATTGCCACAAACGGCCATGCGATCCTTTCCGGCATCCTGAACGAACAGGCAGATGAAGTGGTCGAAGCCTACGATGCGGCGGGCTTTGATGTGCACACCCGCGAAGAGATTGGCGAGTGGACCACACTGACGCTGACACGCCGCGCTTAAAGCGGAAAACCTCTCACAGAATCACGAAGTGGGCAGCTGGAAACAGCTGCCCTTTTTTGTGTTATATCGCATGTTTGTTTCTTGGATCAGGACAGTTCGACTGCTATCTCTGTGTTGTTTCCATTTGTTCTGCGGAAATGCTGAATTGACGTCATATTTGACGATAATTCGCCACATTTTCAGCTTTGCGCCTTAATTTTGCCACATTTCGAGCCCAGATTTGTCCATGTTTGGTGGGGGCCAAACCTGAGTTGTTGCCATGAGTGAGTCTTACGCAGAATTCCATGACCGCCTCGCGCGGATCTATCGCAAGCAAGCGAAAACGGGCCGTGTTGCTCGTGAATCTGTTGTGATCAATCGTAATGGATACATGATTGTTAAAGGCGCAGGCCGTCGCCGAGGGTTCCCTTGGGCCGGGCTATTCACCGTTGTTGTGTCTTTTTTCATGATCAAAGGCTTCATGATGTCTCAGTTTGGCCCTGATTTCTATTCTCAGGACGTTGTTCGACTGAGCGGTGGGTCTACCGTTGAAAAGGCTGTCGCCTGGACCATGGCCCCCGATCCGGTGTCCCGTTGGATATCAACTCAGCTCAACACCAAACTCTGACACTTTAAAGTTTCCGTGGATCCCTCCAAGATCCCATGCGGCCCTGGGTCTCTCTCCCCGGGGCCGCTTCATTTTTCGATGCTGAAAACAAAACCGCCGCCTCAAACGAGACGGCGGCATTCGGTCTAAGCGACCCAAACCGTGTGAGTGGTGAAGTTGCGCTTAGCGGATTGCGTAAATATCGGAGCGGGACAAACCGATGTCGTCCAGCTCGCGGTCGCTGAGCATTGCCAGAGCATTGCGTGTGCGGCGCTTTTCGTTCCAATCTACGAAGCGGGCAACAAGCGCGAAGACGGGCTGACCGATACGGCCAGCAGAACCGGAGGTCGACGTATGTTCGAAGGCGGCCATATCAGAAATCCTTTCTTTCAGTTGCTATGGACTGTGTTTTCGATTGGCCGCACATAGGGTGCGAAATGAGCCACAGCAAGCACCAAAGCGGCATAGGTGGCATGCGGTTTTTGCATAGGTCGAGAAGCGCGGAAACACCTTATTAATAAGGTCGCTTTTGGTGTTTCAAAGGGTCGCATTTAGACCATTTGGGGCTGGCGTCAGGCGGGTCGCCAAAACGTCGCACCTTCTAAAACTTTTGTCGCAATTTGCTTCAGGCTTGGCGTTTGTTCTCGTTTCGTGCTACTCCACGGGGAACAACAAGAAAACAGAGCACAATGGGGCACAACATGCGCGTATTGGGAATCGATCCAGGTTTGCGAAACATGGGCTGGGGCGTGATCGACGCAGACGGCAGCAAGATGAGCCACGTGGCCAACGGGATTTGTCATTCGGTTGGGAAGGATTTGGCGGCGCGACTGTTGTCGCTGCATGAGCAGCTCACCGATGTTGTCGCACGCTTCTTGCCGGATCATGCCGCGATTGAGCAGACCTTTGTGAACAAAGATGGCGCAGGAACGCTCAAGCTTGGACAGGCGCGAGGTATCGCGTTGTTGGTCCCGGCGCAGGCGGGGCTCCACATTGGCGAGTACGCGCCAAACAAGGTGAAGAAAACGATTGTTGGCGTCGGACATGCAGAGAAACACCAGGTAGAGCATATGGTGAAGCTGCAGCTTCCCGGTGTGAAAATCGCGGGTGCCGACGCAGCAGATGCGCTGGCGATTGCAATGTGCCATGCACATTACGCTCGTGCAGGGGCTGGGTATGCAGAAGCATTAAAGAGGGCGCAGGCATGATTGGCAAGATTTCTGGGAAGCTGGAGTACCGCAGCACGGATCATGTGCTGATTGATGTGCGCGGTGTGGGCTATGTCGTCTACTGCTCGGACCGGACACTGGCGGCTTTGCCGGGTATTGGCGAACCGGTGGCGCTCTATACTGACCTGTTGGTTCGGGAAGACCTCTTACAATTGTTTGGTTTTTCGAGTCTGTTTGAGAAGGAGTGGCACCGCCTGTTGATGAGCGTGCAGGGGATTGGTGCGAAGGCAAGTTTGGCGATCCTTGGTGCGCTGGGAGCTGAGGGTGTGAGCCGGGCGGTGACCCTCGGCGATGTGGCAGCGATCAAAGCGGCCAAAGGCGTTGGCCCTAAAACGGCGCAACGTGTTGTTATTGAATTAAAAGACAAGGCACCGGAAGTGATGGCGCTGGGCGGGACACTTGGGGAGGCCATGGCATCTGTTTCTGGCGAAGAGATGGCTGCGGACGACGAGGTGATCGAAGATGTGGCGGGCACGCCGGTGAGTGCGGGGGGGGCTTCTGCGGCGGCTGGTGCTGCTGCGGCGGCGTCTATGAGTGTGCAGGCTGAAGCTTTGTCTGCCCTTGGCAATCTAGGCTACGGGCCAGCAGATGCGGCGGGTGCCGTGGCGCAAGCGGCGGGTGAGGATCCCGAAGCGGATACGTCGGAGTTGATCCGTGCGGCGCTTAAGTTGCTGGCACCAAAAGGATAAAACATGGATCAGCCTGACCCCACACTGAGACCAGAACCACGGCCAGAGGACGCCGATCGTGCGTTGCGCCCGCAAGAGCTGGATGCCTTTATTGGTCAAAGAGAAGCCCGCGCCAACCTGCGTGTGTTTATTGAAAGTGCCCGCCGTCGTGGAGAGGCCATGGACCATACGTTGTTCCATGGCCCGCCAGGTTTGGGGAAGACCACTTTGGCACAAATCATGGCGCGGGAGTTGGGGGTGAACTTCCGTATGACCTCAGGACCGGTGCTTGCGAAAGCTGGAGACCTGGCTGCGATCCTCACAAATCTCGAAGCACGAGATGTTCTTTTTATCGATGAGATTCATCGACTTAATCCGGCAGTCGAAGAGGTGCTCTATCCCGCGATGGAGGACTTTGAACTTGATCTGGTGATTGGGGAGGGGCCGGCGGCACGAACAGTTCGGATTGAGTTGCAGCCCTTTACATTGGTGGGTGCAACGACGCGGTTGGGGCTGTTGACCACGCCGCTCAGGGATCGGTTTGGGATTCCGACGCGATTGCAGTTTTATACTGAGGATGAACTCAACGAGATTGTCACCCGCAATGCCAACAAGCTGGGCGTGCCTGCGCAGGATGGTGGGGCGCGGGAGATTGCGCGGCGCTCGCGCGGGACGCCTAGAATTGCTGGTCGATTGTTGAGGCGGGTGGTGGATTTCGCCTTGGTGGAAGGCGATGGTGTCATCACAAAAGACCTTGCAGACGGGGCACTTACGCGGCTTGGGGTGGACAATCTTGGGTTGGATGGCGCGGATCGGCGCTATTTGCTTTTCATAGCCGAAAACTACGCTGGCGGGCCGGTTGGGATCGACACGATCAGTGCGGCCTTGAGCGAAAGTCGGGACGCGATTGAAGAGGTGATTGAGCCGTTTTTGTTGCAGCAAGGTCTTATTCAACGCACGCCGCGCGGACGGATGTTGGCGCAGAAAGCGTGGCAACATCTCGGTCTGAGTGCGCCAAGGCAACGGGAGCAGAGCGATCTGTTTACGCCGCCAAGCAACGGCAAATAGGACGTCGGTATCATGTCGGTATAGCGTCTGTTTCGCGGAGGTGCGGTTTTGAAAGTGGAAAATGTGAACCTGACGACACTGGCCCTCTCGGAGACATGGGCCGAAACTGATGTGAGAAAGCTGACGCACCAGGCGGCGGCGGTCTCTGATATCTATGCCGCGCGATTTGGTATCGATCGTGACGCCACTTGGTATCTGGCAAAGATGACCGAAGAACTGGGTGAGTTGCAGGCGGCGTACCTGGCGACGCAGGGGGCGCAGCGGGGCGAGGTGACTTTGACAGAGGCGCGTTAGAACCTGATTGATGAAGCGGCGGATCTGTTCGGCTTCTTAATGGTCTTTGCCGATTGGCAAGGGATCGATCTGGCCGACGGCTTTTCGGCAAAATGGGGTCGCTACCTGTCCGATCAGGGTGAAGAGAGCTGAGGACAGCTCAACCTATTCTCTAAAAATGTACGGCCCCGCCGCCTTTGGGGGGATGATTCCGTAGGGCAAATGCGCGTTGACAGAGGTGCGTGCAGGAAAAAATCATGTCCAGATTATGCCGTTTGCTTTCAATTTGAAGCAGTCAGATTTTGCTCAAATGCGGATCATCTGGCCAAGGGTTGATAAAGGGCAAACGAAATTGGATCGCGCGACATTTGAGGCAAATTTGGTCAGGGGAAGACCTTTGCCGATAACCATTGGTATTACGGTACTTTAGGGCCGGATCGAGGCGTTGGCGTTCTAAATCTAATCTGTCAGCCCTGTAATCTCTCAGGCGTATTTAGTGTGAATTTGACAGGAAGAATGTTCAATTTTTCCTGGGTTTTCTTTGCTTAACTGACTGTAAGTAAAGCCGAAACCGCCCGTTAAGGAAAACAGTTTTGGTTGGGGGCAAGAGCGAGCCGGTGGGACCCTAAACAAAATCAGCGCTCTTCTCTGACCAAGGAAACGGACTTCATACGGGTAAAAGAAAATGCTGAACACATCTATCAAGGCCCTGTTGGCGGTAGGCGCTCTGGCGTCAGTTGCAGGCTGCAAGAGCACGATTGAGGGCTATATCGAAGACGAAATTGGCGATCGCCTAAATGATATGGCGGGTGACCGTTTGTATCTGGCGCATGGCGAGACCACTCTGAATGGGCAGACCCGAACAGGGGCGCTGGCGACCGATGGCGGAGGGCTCGTGACGGGTTCGTCATTGGGCAGCCAAGAGAGTGGCTCGATCCAAATTGGCACCAATATCGGTGAGATGGAAACATTGGCAATGACCAACGGAAGTGGCACCACACGTTTTGCCACCGCCAATGGTGATGAAATAAGCGACGGAATGGATGCGTTGGTTCTGACAAGTGAGTCCGCCGATGGACGGGATCGCGGTTGGATGGGCAATGCTATAGCACTGGATTTTGATCACCAGACATTTGGCATGTGGGCAAACGGCGTTGGTACGGATTCCGGTAGCGTCACAGTCGGCAGCTTTGGCAATCGCACCGCAGCTGCCAGTGTACCTTCCAGTGGTTCCGCGACGTATCAAGGGTCCACGGTTGGCATGGTCGTGACAACTGACGGTCGCGCCTTGGTGGCTGAATCCCAAATCGGTCTAACAACTTCAGATTTCTCCAATATCAGTGTTGCAACGACAAACACGTATGTCCGCGAACTGTCTGGCGGAGGCGCGTGGCGTCGAACAAACCTCGACTTTGCCGGCACTGGAACCATCGATGGCAATGGTTTCAGCGCAAACATTGCCTCTAGCGCGACCAACTTGGGCACATTGGAAGGGTCGTTTTATGGGGACAACGCGGAAGAAGTTGGTGGCACATTTGAGATGCAGGGCAACATTGGCCAATACTCTGGCGCGTTTGGCGCTGATTAACCCTATGCCTCTATAGCTGACTTTGTCGCGCTCCGAAAATGCGGAGCGCGACACCCTAATTGGGGTGGCAGTATCGAGGTACCAGAATGGGCAAGCCAGTATTTTTTAATTTTCGCGGCGCTATCGCCGTTGTGGCACTTGCAATCGTGGGGGCGGTATCTCCTACAGATCCAGCGAAAGCCAACACCCCAACGGCCACGGTTGTCGAAATTGAACAGGCCTTTGATTATGCCATGGCTGCGTTGAACGCGGGGCAACCGCGGATCGCCATTCCTGTCCTGCAGGCCATATTGGCCGACAATCCCAAACTGGTACGTGTGCGGCTTGAATTGGCGCGGGCCTATTTTATGGCCGAACAATGGGCCAGATCGCGCGAAGAGTTTTTCCGGGTTTTGTCAGGCGATTTACCGGAGCCGGTACGCGAGACGGTTTTGGCGTTTATTCGCCAAATTGATGCGCGGCGCGGGTTTGAATGGGATCTGTCGATTGGGTTTACCACGGCCGGAAACACGCGTTCTTACGACAGCGAAGATATTGAATTGGACGTCAACGGAGTGGTTTTGCCATTCACATATGACCGTCCAGTGGAACATGTGCCTGCGCTGAAAGCCAGTGGCGCGATGAACTTTCGTCGTCAGATTGGCGGATTGAGCGGCGCCAGTGCCAACACCGTCGGCTTCGCAAGTTTTGGATTTGATGTGTTGGAGGCCGAAGGTCGCGCCTATGACGATTTGCAGTTGCGCGGTCGTTTAGGTCTTCGGTTGCTGTCCAACAAGACAACAGCGTCTGTTGCAGCCTTTGCCAATACGCGGGTTCTGGCCGGTGAGCACTATGAGGATGCCTTTGGGCTAGAAGTTCTGGGTGAACGGCGCAGCTTGATAGGCGGTTCTGCCTATGGCCGCTTGTCTTTTGCCCAAATCGACAATCATGTCAGCAGTGGATTGGACGGCAGTCAGCTGAAAGGTCTGGTTGGATTTCGTCGGTCTGTGGGTGGTCGCGCTGTGCTAGGGACTGAATTGGCCTATGAACGCCGCAATACAGACACCGCCTCCTTTGCATTTCAGTCCCTTGAGTGGAGTGTGTACTCTACGATTGATGTCAAAAATGGGTGGACCTTCCGGCCACGCCTGTTTGTGCGGCACAAGGATTTTCTCAACCCATCAGCGGCATTCCAAGCAGATCGCGATGAGATGATTTACGGCGGCAGCTTGAGGATTGAGCGGTCTGATTTGTTTATTGCGGGAGCGTACACGCCCTATCTGCAAATTGATGCGGAGCGTGGGCGTAGCGATATTGCGGCGTTCAGCTATCGCTCGGTTGGGGTGCAGTTTGGCGTGGAGCGCCGGTTCTGATCTTGGACAGCAAGGCAGAGGCAATGCCTGCGCCAATGATCAGGGTGAGGCCAAGCCATGTCATGGTGTCTGGCAAGTCGTCAAACACCAGCCACCCTAGGGCCACAGCGCTTACAAGTTGTAGGTAGACAAAGGGTGCGAGCACGGCGGCTTCTGCGCGGGCATAGGCAAAGAGCAGTAGGAAGTTCCCGCCCATTGACAGGATCGCGCTGGCGGCGGTGAGGCCTGCCAAAGTGGGCGATATGGGCGGGATCTGGGTCAGGCAGACGGGAGTCATCATCACGGCAGAGAGGAACAACTGCGTGAAGAGCAGGCTGGTGGGTCGGCCAATGGGTGCGAGCCAGCGGGAAGCTGTGAGAAATGCACCGTAGAACAGGCCTGCGGCCAGCGCCCAAAGAAGGCCCGGGGACATGTCAAAGCTGGGACGGACCACAAGCAGGACGCCCAAAAAGCCGAGCGCCATAAGCGCGCTGCGGGCGCGGGTGACGGTTTCGTTCAGGAGCAGCACGGAGAGCAGATAGGAAAACAGCGGTCCGATGAAGAAGGCGGCGAAAACGTTTGCCAGCGGAGCGGTTTGCAGAGCGGTTTGGATGCAGGTGATGCCACCGGTCAGCAGGGCTGCGCGCAGCCAGATGCGCCAGTTGGTCAGCAGTCTGAGTGTATCGGGTCGCAACAGTGGCAGAGCGATGAGGCTGCCAAGCACAAAGCGCGACCAGGCGACAAATAGCGGGCTGGTGTCAAAGTCTTGGGTCATGAGTTTGCCGGCGGTGTCCCCGGCGGGGATCATCGACATGGCGGCAAACATAAGAAGGAACACTTTCCACATGGAAGCGGCGTAACATGTTTGTTCTGACACAAAAAGTCTGTGTATTGGTGCTGGATTGCAAACAGAGAATTGCGGATCGGCGGGTTGAACCGGCGGGCGGCAAAAGGGTAAAGTTTTACACATGACGAAGGTATTTTCCCGCCGCGCGTTTTTGAGTTTGAGTGTTGCGTCGATTGGCACGTCTGTTTTGGCAGATGCACCAAGCCGGTCGTTGCGGCCTGTATTGCGCCCGTCGAGAGGGACCGCCCTTCCCAAGAACGCTCCGTCCGCAGAGGCGTTGATCCGCGAGAGCGGGCTGAGCGGGAATGTGAGCTTTGCGGTTGCGCGTATGGGGGATGGTGCGGTGTTGGAGGGGCATCAGGCCAGCAGCGGCTTACCGCCAGCGAGCGTCACAAAGGTTCTGACCGCGCTTTATGCGTTAAACTACCTTGGCCCAAACCACCGGTTTCAGACCACTTTGGTCGCTGTCGGAAACATCTCAAACGGGGTCTTGCGGGGCGACTTGGTGTTGCGTGGTGGCGGTGATCCGACCCTAGACACCAATGGGTTGGCGGATTTGGCGCGCACGTTGAAGGCGGCCGGGGTGCGCGAAGTTACCGGGCAGTTTCTGGTTTGGGGCGGTGCGCTTCCTGCGGCCAAGCGGATCGATAAAAAACAGCCGGATCATGCGGGGTATAACCCGGCGATTTCCGGTATCGCACTGAATTACAACCGGGTGCACTTTGAGTGGAAACGGGGTGCCAACGGCTATGCGGTGTCGATGGACGGGCGCAGCAATAAGTATCGTCCGGACGTGGATGTGGCGCGGATGAAGATCGTGAAGCGTGACCTACCGGTCTACACTTACAAATCGAAAGGTGGCCGGGATCATTGGACGGTTGCCAGTGGCGCGTTGGGCAAAGGTGGGGCACGGTGGCTGCCAATGCGAGAGCCTGAGGTCTATGCTGGTGAGGTGTTTCGAACGCTCGCCCGGTCGCATGGGATCACGTTGAAGGCTCCGAAAAAGACGCAAAACCCGCCTCGTGGGACGGTCTTGGCCCGCAAGCAGAGCCCAGCATTGCGCGACATTCTAAAGGCAATGCTCAAGTATTCTACAAATATCACAGCGGAGATGGTTGGCATTGCGGCCAGCCAAGCACGTGGGGCACAGCCACAATCCATAAAGGCGTCGGCAGCTGCCATGAATGCTTGGGCATCTTCCGCTCTTGGTATGCCGAATGCGGCGTTGGTGGATCATTCCGGGCTGGGAGAGGCGTCACGTCTGCGGGCTGATGAAATGGCGGTTATGCTTGCGCAAGCCGGGCGGCACGCGGTGCTACGGCCGATCCTGAAAACATTCGCGTTAAGGGATGCCAACGGCAAAGTGAACAAAAACCATCCCCTGAAGGTGCTCGCCAAGACGGGTACGTTACATTTTGTCAGCGCTTTGGCCGGCTATGTTCAGTCATCGGACGGTCAAGAGCTGGCCTTTGCGATCTTCGGAGCCGATGTAAATGCGCGCGATCGCCTGATTGGTCCTGACCGTGAGCGCCCCAAGGGCGCCCGGACCTACAACGGGCGTTCCAAAAAATTGCAACAAAGGCTGATAGAACGTTGGGGCGCAGTTTATGGGGCGTAGTGATCACGTTCGAACATGCGCTGTGTTGTAATTAAGCGAAGCGTCGAAAGGGGCATCTTAGAGCTTGACGCGGCTTTAGGGGGGCGTTGATAGTTTTTTCAATGGGTTTGAGAATAGTATCCTCTGTCAAATCCAAAAAAGTTGTACGCCGCAAACCGAAATTCCTTGCGGCAAGGTTTCGGTAACCAGTTCGGAATAATTTGAACTAGATTTTAACGCCCAATTGTTTTTGGGCCAAAGGTTGCGGGAAAAGACGTGCGGAAACGCAAAAATCTTATAGAGTTCGCGCTCTTGGAAAAGGTGAAGATGGGCGTCTTCGTCTTGGAAATAGCAGAGGATGGCCTGCCACGATATGTGATGATGAATCAGGTGGCGCGCGAAACCGCACAGCTTGAGCCGGGATTTGTGGAAGGTAAAACAGCGGCTGAAATTTTCGGTGAGGTTACTGGAAGGCGCGCGCTTGCCCTACATTTGGGTGTTGTGAAATCCGGGCAAGAAACGACTTACGAGGTGTCTTTTCCCCTCAAAGCAGGGCCTAAGGAAATCCGCACGACGCTGACGCCGATTTACGATGAAAATGGTGCGCTTGAATACCTGTTGGGCACGTCCGTTGATATCACCTCAGAGAAGCAGCGTGACACTGCGCTAGAGTTGATGCGACTGGCCAAAGATTCTGCGGAAGAGGCCAGCGAGGCGAAAGAGCAGTTCCTCGCCAATATGAGCCATGAAATTCGCACTCCGATGAATGGCATCATTGGCATGTGCGAGTTGCTCCAAGAAACAACACTCACCGATCGCCAACGTCTTTATTCGGAGACCATATCTGGCTCAGCCAATGCGCTTTTGGACATCATCAATGACGTTTTGGACTTTTCAAAAATCCAAGCTGGGAAGCTCTCGATTCACGATGAGCCGTTTTCTTTGCGGCGGGTTGTGCATGAGGCGCAGACGCTTTTGAGTGTGCGCGCTGAGTCCAAAGGGCTGGCATTTGATGTGGAATATGACAAATCTGTGCCGTCGAATTTTGTGGGCGATGCCAGTCGTATTCGGCAGGTGCTGCTGAATTTGTTTAACAATGCGATCAAGTTCACGGAACATGGGCGGATTGATGTGCGCGTTGGATATCACAAAGAAGCGGCGCGTTTGCCATTGACGATTTCCGTCCGTGACACAGGGCGTGGCATAGACGTGGATGAACATGACCTTGTGTTTTCCGCGTTTGAGCAAAGCGACAAGATGGCGACGCGCAGCGAAGACGGAACCGGGCTTGGGTTGGCCATATCGCGCGCTTTGGTGGAGCGTATGAACGGTAAGATCAAGCTCGACAGTCAGTTGGGGCAGGGATCGACTTTCACAGTGTATCTTGGGCTGCCCACCACGGACGCCGACGTGGGCGACTATGAGGTTGAGGAACCATTGATTGCGCCGTATCCGCCGTCAAAAGAAGAAATGACGCAAGTACCGGCTCAGGACAGCACTGGCGCGACGTTGGATGGGATGAAAATCCTGGTGGCAGAAGACAATCGTGTCAATCAACTTGTGGTCAGTAAGATGTTGGGTTCAACAGGGGCGAACTTGCAGTTTGTCCCAGATGGTGCGCAAGCGGTAGAAGCCTATAAATCTGGTGAGTGTGATTTGATCCTAATGGATCTGTCGATGCCTGTCCTGGGAGGCTTGGAAGCCACCCGTCAAATTCGGGCCTATGAAAAAGCTGAAGATCGACCTGCGTGTAAGATCATCGCGGTGACGGCCAATGCGCAGCCAAGTGATGCGGAAGCCTGTATGGCGGCCGGAATGGATGATTTTCTAAGCAAGCCCTTCCGTAAGGGTGATCTGATTTCCATCATTGAGTGGTGACATACTGCTTTCTCCGCTTTTCCGATCTTTTTCAGATGGTTGGCGTGTGTCAAACTCCGGCGTGTCACAGAATAAAAGGAGAGCATTTCGCGGGTTGGAAACTGTTTGGTAAGGAATTCTTAGGTATCACGTTAGGTGTGTTTAAAAACCTCCGGATTATAGGAGGTCATCTCATGGGTGCATCGCGTGACAATCTTGGATTTCCCCGGCTATGACGCGTTGTTGAATGCGGTTCCTACAAGTGTATTTGTGTTAAAAGTCGGTGAAGACGGCCTGCCGCGGTATGTGATGATGAACCAAGCGGGGCTTGAACTCGTTCGACTTCGATCTGAAGACATCGTGGGCAAAACGGCGCAAGAAATTTACCCGGGTGCGATGGGGGAAAGAGCGCTAAAGAAGCACCTAGAGATTATCGAGGCCGCTGAGCCGACGACCTATTCCGCCGTGATCCCTTTTCCCAAACGTGTCGTGGATTTGCGCACGACCCTGACGCCGATTTGTGATGCCAATGGAACGGTCCGTCATTTGATTGGGTTTTCTCTTGATGTGACATCCGAGAGGGAGCGGGATGAAGCCCTCGAACTGACCAAGATTGCGAAAGAGAAAGCGGAAGAAGCCAGTACCGCAAAAGAACGTTTCCTCGCGAACATGAGCCATGAAATCCGCACGCCGATGAATGGGATTTTGGGCATGTCTGAGTTGATGCGGGAGACGGCGTTGACACCGCAGCAGAAGCTTTATTCTGACACGATCCACAGTTCGGCCAATGCGCTTTTGGGCCTGGTTAACCATGTGCTGGATTTCTCCAAGATTCAGGCCGAAAAAATCACGCTGCAAGAAGAGCCGTTTTCGTTGTACCAGTTGGTTCAAGAAATCACGACGCTTTTGAGCACGCGGTCCGACGCAAAGGGTTTGGACTTGCGGGTGGATTATGGCGCGAGTGCGCCGCACAGGTTTGTCGGAGATGCCATGCGGGTGCGGCAGGTTTTGACCAACCTGATTGGCAACGCGATCAAATTTACCGATGAAGGGCATATTTCAGTTTCGGTCGCCTATGATCTACACGCCAAGAGGTACCCGTTGACGGTAACGGTTGCGGATACGGGGATTGGTATCGCGCCCGAGGCTCATAAGGGTATCTTTGCCGCTTTTGAACAGGCGGAGGATCCGACGGCGTATCGCGAGGATGGGACGGGGCTGGGTCTGGCAATTTCGCAGGCGCTGGTGGAGCGCATGGGCGGTCTTGTGTCTGTAAAGAGCGTGCTTGGCGAAGGTGCAGAATTTGCGATCCACCTAGACTTACCAGTGGTGGGCGGGGTTGATGTGTCTGATCGTGCTGTTGCCAAGAGACGCCCAAGTGCGCCCGGATTTGAAGAAGCTAAAGAGAGTGTTGTGGAATGCGCCGCAGTCGGTGGCGAGGTGCCGTCGCTAAAAGGCCATCGGATTCTTATTGCGGAGGATAATCGAACCAATCAGTTGGTGGTGGGCAAAATGTTGGGGGCAACCGGGGCGCAGCTGCAGTTTGTGCCGGATGGGCAGCAGGCGGTCGAGGCCTACAAGAGTGGGGAGTGCGATCTGATTTTGATGGACCTGTCGATGCCAGTACTAGGGGGGCTGGAGGCCACGCGACAGATTCGCGCGTTTGAAAAAGGCATGGCGCGCCCAGCCTGTCGGATCATTGCATTGACCGCCAACGCGCAACCCAGTGACACAGCTGCGTGTCTGGAGGCGGGCATGGACGACTTTCTCAGCAAGCCTTTTCGAAAGGGTGATTTGTTGTCGATAATTGCAGCAGCGCCTTGATGGGAGCCGTCGGCAGCTTCAAGTCCAGCGATAAGGTCTTACACCGAAAGTCGTATATTCCTCGCTGGCTTGATGGTTGTAGCTATTCATCTTTTAGAATTTATTTGCCTAACGGTGCTAGTTCCCGGCTGATTTCAGCGTGTTTGTGAAGCGAGTTGACCGGTTCTGAAATCACACGGGGCGCATAAGGCGCGCGAGGCTAAGGGGAAGATTGTGGAGAGGTCCGCTCAAATCGATCCGTTTGCGTTGTTGGATACGGTGGCATTCTCCGTGTTCATTCTTGAGGTGTGCGACGATGGTATGCCGCGTTATGCCGCAGCAAACGCCCCAGCTTTGGAGTACTCAGAGCTGTCCTTGGATCAGGTCGTTGGCAAAACCGCGCTAGAAGTGTTTGGCGGGGTCGCCGGGCAAAGGGGATTGGCCCATCACTTGAGTGTCGTCGCCAACGCAAAAGAAGTGACCTACGAGGTGCCGATTCCAAGACGGAATAAGGTGATCCAGATGCGGACCACACTCAGTCCTTTGTTCAACAGTGCCGGTGAATTGACCCATTTGGTGGGGTCGTCCATGGATGTGACGGCGCGCAAAGAGCTGGATAACGCTCTCGAATTGACCAAGATGGCCAAGGAGAAGGCGGAGCATGCGGTACGGGCCAAAGAGCGATTTTTGGCCAATGTGAGCCACGAAATCCGCACGCCAATGAATGGCATCATGGGGATGTGTGAGTTGCTGCGCGAAACCGCGTTGAGTGAGCAGCAGCGGTTGTATTCTGAAACCATCTACAATTCGGCCAACGCCTTGTTGGCTATTGTCAATGACGTGTTGGACTTTTCAAAAATTCAGTCGGACACCATTTCTGTGCAGGCAGCTCCGTTTTCGCTGCGGCGCCTGATCACGGAGACGGTTACCTTGTTGGGGGCCCGGGCGGCGGCAAAGGGCCTTGCCCTGAAACAAGACTACCCATCGGACGTGCCAGAGGCATTCGTCGGCGACGGGACACGCATGCGACAGGTTTTGCTTAATCTTGTCGGCAATGCGATCAAGTTCACCACCGAAGGTCATGTGCTTTTGCGGGTGTCTTACACCGCGGACGCGCGGCGGCCGTTGTGCATCGACGTTGTCGACACTGGGGTCGGGATCGCGCCGGAAGATCATGACATGGTGTTCTCCGCCTTTGAGCAGGTGGATCGTCCTGAAATGCAGGCAGAAGAAGGCACTGGCCTTGGGTTGGCCATCACTCGTGCGGTGGTGGAACGTATGGGCGGCAAAGTGTCTTTGCAAAGCGCACGCGGGGCAGGCTCTACCTTTACGGTGTCGCTTGGCTTCCCGGTTGCCGATGCGAAGGATGTTGCTGATGACCTTTCAGATTGTGACGAGAGGGCAGAGGCAAGCGCGCAAGTTGGTACGCCACAGGTTGATTATGAATTGGTTGTGTCGCCTGAGCATCGACAGAGCGACCCTGTGGATGTGTCGCATCTCAGGGGGCTCACCGTGTTGGTGGCAGAGGACAACAAAACCAATCAGTTGGTTGTTGAAAAAATGTTGTCGCCAATCGGTGTGACGCTGACCTTTGTCGACGACGGGCAAGAAGCCGTTGCTGCCTGCGAAACAGCGAGTTGGGACGTGATTTTGATGGATTTGTTGATGCCCGGCATGGGGGGATTAGAGGCGGCCCGGCGCATTCGCGAGATCGAGTGCAAAACGGGGCGCGCGGCCTGTCATATCGTTGCGCTCACGGCGAATGCGCAGCCAAGCGATGTGGACGCCAGCCATGAAGCGGGCATGGATGACTTTTTGAGCAAGCCATTCCGAAAGCGCGAGCTATTTAAAGCAATCTCGCGGGAGCAGCGGTCGCCACTTGTGGAGTGACAACCGCTTTGTTCAATCAGACCATGTGGCGGGCGCGTGCGCCGCGCTCGATACCTGCGGCGTGTAGGCGGTCAATTTCCAGCTCATACCGGATTTCTTCGAGGATGCGCAGTTCGGTTTCCGCCAATGTGCCATCGGCAGCAGCCACATCACAGGCCAAAGCATAGGCTGTTTCAAACAGGTGTTCGGGCAGGTCGTGGCGCACCAGACCAAAGAGCGCGGCGAGGCCATCTTCTTGTTCAAAGATTTCAAAGACCATCTGACTGACATGTTGCAGACGGTCGATGTCATATTTGGCAAAAACGGGCAGGTTGTTGACGGCAACCTGGATTTTGACCAGCTCGGCGGTGCGGATGTTTTCGTCAGAGGCCGACACGGCAATCATCACGGCGACAAGACAGTCTTGCGGCGTGAGGGTGGTTGGGGTCTTATCCGGCACTGGGAATTCCTTTGAAATAACCTTGTTGCGGTGCAGAATATTGACTGACCCCGCAAGGAGCAATAGGAAGCGGCGGATTGTCAGGTGCAATGAGGCGGCTGGCATGATTTTGCTGAAACCAATCCCGACATCGGAGATGGACAATGTCTGACCTGCGCGACGCAGCCCTCGTATCCAAAGCCTGGCCCTTTGAAGAAGCACGCAAGCTTCTCAAACGCTACGCAAAGGGTGCGCCGGAGAAGGGATATGTGCTGTTTGAGACAGGCTACGGTCCTTCCGGCCTGCCACATATCGGCACCTTTGGCGAAGTGGCGCGGACCACGATGATCAAAGTGGCGTTTGAGGCGATCAGCGACATTCCCACCAAGCTGATCTGTTTCTCGGACGATTTGGACGGGATGCGCAAAGTGCCGTCCAACGTTCCCAATCCAGAGCAACTTGAGCCGTATCTGCAGATGCCGCTGACCTCGGTGCCCGATCCGTTTGGCACACATGAGAGTTTTGGCGATCACAACAATGCCATGCTGCGCCGGTTCCTGGACACGTTCAACTTTGAGTATGAGTTCTATTCGGCCAAAGAGTTCTACGCCTCGGGTCAGTTTGACGAGATCCTGAAGCGCGCGGTGGAACGCTATGATGAGATCATGGCGATCATGCTCAAGTCTTTGCGCGAAGAGCGCGCCGCGACCTATTCGATCTTCCTGCCGCTGCATCCGGAAACCGGTCGGGTGCTGTATGTGCCAATGAAGAAAGTCTGTGCGGAGACCTATACTGTCACCTTTGACGATGAGGATGGCAAAGAGTGGACCGTGCCTGTGACCGGCGGCAATGTGAAGTTGCAATGGAAGCCGGACTTTGGCGCGCGCTGGGCGGCGCTGGGTGTGGACTTTGAGATGTATGGCAAGGAACACGCCACCAATGAGAAGATCTATGATGCGATCTGTCGGGCATTGGGTGGGCGTCAGCCGAACCACTTCTCTTACGAGCTGTTCCTTGATGAAAACGGCCAGAAGATTTCCAAGTCGTCTGGCAATGGTGTGTCGATTGACCAGTGGCTGACCTATGCCTCTACTGAGAGCCTTGCGTACTTCATGTATCAGAAGCCGAAGACGGCCAAGCGGATGCATTTTGATGTGATCCCGAAGGCGGTTGACGAGTACCATCAGCAGCTGCGGGCGTATCACACGCAGGACATCAAGGCGCAGCTCAACAACCCGGTGTGGCACATCCACGGGGGCGACGTGCCGCAGTCTGATATGATGGTGCCATATTCCATGCTGCTCAACATTGCGTCGGTGTCCAACGCGGAGGACAAGGCCACGCTTTGGGGTTTCATCAACAAATACGCACCAGAGGCAACGGCGGAGACCCATCCGGGTATGGATGCGGCGGCGGGCCACGCAGTGCGGTATTTCAATGACTTTGTGAAGCCGGCGAAGGTGTATCGTGCACCGACCGAGCAGGAGCGTCGTGCGTTGGAAGACCTGGCGGGTGCCTTGAGCAGTGCGGAGACCGCGCTGGCGGTGATCGCGGCGAAGAATGCGAAGATGGGCAACGAGGATCCATTGCCGGAGCCGGATTTTGGCGATGAAGACTTCTTGCAGTCCATCGTGTTTGCGGTTGGTAAGAACCACGAGTTTGAGCCGCTGCGCGATTGGTTCAAAGCGATCTATGAGGTGCTGTTGGGCGCCAGCCAGGGACCACGGTTTGGCGGGTTTATTGCGCTCTATGGCGTCGAGGAAACCGTTGCGCTGATCCACAAAGCGCTGGCCGGGGAACTGGTGTCAGCAGAGTAACTTCTGTCGTCATTATTAAACTTAAAGGCTCCGCTTTGGCGGGGCCTTTTTGCGTTTGGGAGATGGGCGCGCGTGCTCGGAACTGATCTGCAGGCGGGCCTTTGGCGTAGTTTGATCTATGGGAGGTACGCTATGAAACATGTTTTGCTCGCAATTGTTGTTGTGTTGGAGTTTTCCCGAATGCAGGCCGCAAAAGCTCAGGAGGGCGGTGCGGCGACCGAAATACAAGGCGTGATCAACAGCCAGATGGCGGCTTTTGCCAAGGACGACTTTGCCAACGCCTTTACCTTTGCCGCCGACAACATCCAGCGCATGTTTGGCACGCCGGAGAATTTTGGCGTCATGGTCAAGCGTGGTTATCCGATGGTGCATCGAGCCGAAGATGTGCGGTTCGGAGAACTGCGCGCGGATGGCAATGCGCTTTGGCAGCGGGTGCTCGTGAAAGATGGGGCGGGTGTGGTGCACGCGCTTGAGTATCTGATGATCAGCGATGGCGAGAGCTGGCGTATTGCGGCGGTCCAGCTTGTGCAGCCCAAAGGGGTTGGCGCTTAACCCACTTTGCCGTTGCGCAGTGAGCGCGCGGTGCCCTTAGCGCCTTTTCATTTTTGTTTCGTTTCCTGTGCTCCGGTTTCGCGTCCGTTTCGGCGTGGTGGTTGGGAGTGCGCGCCCGAGAGACGGGCGGGAAAGGAAAGAAATGAACAAGGCGATTACCGAAGGTGTTCTGTTGATGCCGCCCAAGTTTTCGGCGGGGCTGGATGTCTGGGCGAACGGGGATGGCACGCCGGGCAGCGACACCTATGACGGGGCAGCGAACGCCGCTTATGTGCCCGCGGATCAGGATTTCGGCGGATGTCTGGAACTGGTCAAGACGGACAGTGTTCAGAAATTGCGCTACATGGGGGAGACGCCGCTGTTGCCGGGATGTTATCTGCGGGTGACGGCACGTGTTAAGGCCATCAGTGGCAATCTGCCTTCGGTGCGCGTGGCGGCCTGGGCAGGGGACAGCAATGGCGATCATGTGAACGGCTTGACGGAAGAGGGGCCAACGGTACCGTTGCAAACCTATGGCGGCATCGTTGAGGTGAGCGCCATTGTTGGCGCAGGCGCGCGCGGTGGCGTGGATATGGTCTGGGGGGCTACACCTGTTTATGGGCATTTTGGCATCGACCTTGTCGGCAGCCTTGGGGGTGTTGTGCGCGTCGACGATATTGTGATCGAAGACATCACCAGCGTGTTCCACCGCCAGATGCTCAGCCGGGTAGATATTCGCGATTACGGTGCTGTTGGGGATGGGGTCACAGACGACAGCGCCGCCTTTGAAGCCGCAGATGCAGATGCAGCCGGGCGTGACGTGTTGGTGAGCGCCGGGACGTATTTCTTGGGCAACAGCGTCACGTTTGAAAACCCGGTGGTGTTTGAAGGCACAGTCAGCATGGCGCGCGAGCATGTGTTGAGCTTACGCCGGAACTTTGACTTCCCGACCTATGCAGAAGCCTTTGACGACGAGGTGGAAGGTTTCAAACGCGCATTCCAATCGCTTTTGAATGACAGCGACCATGAAAGTCTGGACCTGTGTGGGCGGCGGATCACCATCGACGCGCCGCTGGATTTACAGGCGGCGGTGCCCAATCGCACGTCTTATGCGCAGCGACGGATCATCAAGAACGGCCAGCTTTACGTGACCGGTGACAGTGTTTGGGAGCCGGATGTGGTGAGCAGCCAGGCCACCTATGCCCCCAGCGATGGTCGGCTTTTGCGCAACGTCAGCAATGCCGCCAATGTGCAGGTCGGCTCGGTTGTGACCGGGAACGGTGTCGGGCGGGAGGTGTATGTGCGCAGTGTGAATATTGGCACGCAGGAGATCGTACTGTCTCAGCCGCTTTATGATGCGGAGGGCACCCAGAATTTCACCTTCACGCGCTATAAATACGTTTTGGATTTCAGTGGCTTCACTAAGGTAAGCCAGATGTCCGTGAGCAACGTCGAGCTGCTCTGTAATGATAAAGCCAGTGGGATTTTGCTGTCTGGCAGTGGGATCGCCTTTCACTTCCGGGACAGCTTCATAAATCGTCCCAAACATCGCGGGATCAGTTCGCCGGGCGAAGGCTGTCAGGGGATGTTGGTGGATCGGTGCCAGTTTCTGACGGCAGAGGGCGCAGATCGTGCGCAGGATCGGGTCAGTGTTGCGATAAACTGCAACGCCAATGATGTGAAACTGCGCAACAACCGCGCCAGCCAGTTCCGCCATTTTGCGGTG
The DNA here is from genome assembly GCA_014872815.1 of Paracoccaceae bacterium. GTDB lineage: Bacteria > Pseudomonadota > Alphaproteobacteria > Rhodobacterales > Rhodobacteraceae > Shimia. The sequence continues at coordinate 49,166 of WKFK01000011.1, read as the reverse complement.
ATAGGCGGGTCAAACTGCACCATCACCGGAAACCACTTTTTCCAGGGGGATGGCGAAGCCGCCGGGGTGCGGACGGCGGGGGTCTTGTTGGCGCAGGGCTATTGTTCCGCAACGATTGATGGGAACTACATCGACAATGCGACGATTGAGTGGTCCAACGAATATGACTCGAACCCGAACTTTGACGGAGGGTTTTCTTTTGGGGCGCTGTCGATCACGGACAATGTGTTCCTGTCTGGCGCCGTCGCCCCGTGGTTTGCCTATTTGGTGATCAAGCCGCATGGCACCGGGCATTACATCACTGGTCTCAACGTGACCGGCAATAAGTTCCGATCCATCAACGGCAGTATCGACCGGGTGGATCGCGTGGACACAAGTTTCTCAGATTTGGATATGACCAAGGGCAAAAACCTGCAGTTTTCAGGCAATACGTTCCACAACGTTGCCACGCCCACGTATAACCCGCTGCGGATCGAACATGACCAAGGCACGGAGGCGAGCACGTGGGTTGTGGATACGGACGGGCAGTTGCCCTTTGGCGGGCGCTGTCGATCGGTTGAGTCTGTGGTGGCCACGACGCGTTTGCGCAACTCATCAGGGCAGACAGTTTACACAACGCCATATGTCGGCTTGCAGCAGGGCAGCAATGGCGATCAGATTGATCTGCATTGGGAGACAGCCTTGCGCGGCGATGTGACGGTTGTTGTCCGGATGGACTAACACAGTTTAGCGGGTGCGGGCTTCACGCCAGACAAGAATGGCGGCGGCGCAGAGGATGAGGCCTGCGCCGAGCCAACTGATGGCGTCGGGCAGAACTGAGAACACGGCTGCGTCGTAAAGTGCGGCAAAGGCGAGGGACGTATAGAAGAACGGGCTGACAAAGCTCGCATCCGCCATCCGCATGGCGTTGATGAAGCAGGTCTGCGCGGAGGCCATCAGTAGACCGATGCCCGCCAGCGCGGCCCATTGTTGCAAGGTCGGCATTTGCCAGACAAAGGCGGCGGCCACAGTGGCGATGGTCAGACCAATGGCGTTGTTGATCAGCAGGATTTGGAAAGGGCGTTCCCGGCCGGTGAGCTTCTTGATGAAGATCAGCTCGCCTCCCATGGCGCAGGCCGCGCCCAAGGCCAGCAAAGCGCCAAACTCCAGTGCGCCCGCGCCCGGGCGGGTCAGGACCATGGCACCGGTGAAGGCGAGGGCAGCCGAGCCCCAGCGCCAGGGGCCGATCTTTTCGCCTAGAAACGGGATCGCCAGCAACATGCCGACCACCGGATTGAGAAAGCTGATCGCGGTGGCATCGGATAGTGGGATAAAAGCGGCGGCGGCAAACATCAGTGTTACGCCGCCCCAGCCCAAAGTTGAGCGACCAACATGTAGCCCCCAATTGGGGCGCGTGATTTGCGGGCGGACTATCATCGCCGCCGTGGCAAACCCTAAAAGAGCAAAGAGAAAGCGCCCGTGGCTGATTTGTAGCGGGTGCAGCTCTGGCCCCAAAGCGCCGGTGCCCAGTGCTTTGGCCAGCAGCGTTGTGCCCGCCGCAAAGGCGGAGGCCGCGAGGGTAAGCGCAGCGGCAAGGGCCGGATTGGTGCGGGGCTGGATCTGCTCATTCATCAGGCGGTTATGCGCCCGCGGTTTGGGACTGACAAGTGGCGGTTTTGCGTGCGTAGAATGGTGCAGGATGAGCTGCCGGATTGCGCAGATGTCACAAAATTTGCGCGAAATGAAAGTTTGGGGTTCCTATTTGTCGCCGATGTCTCTAGGCATGGCGCATGATCAAACGCACAGACATCCTCTTTGTACGACGCCGACGCGCTATTGCGTGACCGGCCCTTGATCCCTTGCGCTGCAAAGTGGCGCACAACCTCTCAAAAATATTGACGCAAATGCCCCAAGTGATGCAGTCACTGAGGCTCATGATCTAAAAAGGAAGATCGACATGATCCCGTCCGTTTTGCCGACGTACAACCGCGCCGCCCTCACGTTTGAGAAAGGCGAAGGAAGCTGGATGATCGAGGCGGATGGCCGACGTTTTCTGGATCTGGGGGCGGGCATTGCTGTGAACGCGCTGGGCCATGCCAACCCTGTGTTGGTCGAGGCGCTGACCGCGCAGGCCGGTAAGCTGTGGCACGTGTCCAACCTCTATAATATCTCTCAACAGCAGGCGCTGGCGGACAAGCTGGTGGCACATACCTTTGCGGACACGGTGTTTTTCACCAACTCCGGCACCGAGTGCTGTGAATTGGCCGTGAAGATGGCGCGCAAGTATTGGCACGACAAAGACCGGCCGGAGCGGGTGGAGATTATCGCCTTTGAAGGCGCGTTCCATGGTCGGAGCTCTGCTGGTATTGCGGCGGCTGGTTCTGAGAAATTAGTGGCGGGCTTTGGGCCCTTGTTGCCGGGCTTTCATCAGGTGGCCTGGGGCGATCTGGAGGCGGCCAAGGCGTTGATTTCTGATCAGACGGCGGCCATCATCGTGGAGCCGGTGCAGGGTGAAGGCGGTATCCGTCCAATGGCGGATGAGGACCTTAAGGCATTGCGGGCGATCTGTGATGAGGCGGGTATCCTGCTGATCATGGACGAGGTGCAATGTGGCGTGGGCCGGACTGGCAAACTGTTTGCCCATGAATGGGCCGGCGTGATGCCAGACATCATGATGGTGGCCAAAGGCATTGGTGGGGGCTTCCCGCTGGGCGCGGTGCTGGCCACGGAAGAGGCCGCAAGCGGCATGGTTGCGGGCACGCATGGCTCGACCTACGGCGGCAACCCGCTGGCCTGTGCCGTGGGCGGTGCGGTGATGGATGTGGTCGCCGATGACGCGTTTTTAGCAGAGGTGAACCGCAAGGCGGGCCTGCTGCGTCAGAAGCTGGAAGGTCTGGTTGCAGAGCATCCCAACGTATTCGAGGCGGTGCGCGGTGCTGGGCTGATGCTGGGGCTGAAATGTTCCAAAGCGGCCTGTGGCGACGTCGTGGCGGCGGGCTATGACCATGAGGTTGTGACCGTGCCAGCAGCCGACAATGTGGTGCGGCTGTTGCCACCTTTGAACATCACAGATGATGAAATTGCCGAGGCCGTTGTGCGGCTGGAGAAAGCGGCGGCGCAAGTGGGCGCAGAAGGTTAAGGACCAAAGAAATGAAGCATTTTCTGGATATCAATAAGACCAGCGTGGACGACCTGCGCAGCATGATCGACAGCGCGAAGGCGATCAAAAACGCCCGCAATGGTCGCCCGAAAGGCGCGCAGGACGATGATTTGCCGCTGAAAGATCACATGGTTGCGCTGATCTTTGAAAAGCCGTCGACCCGGACTCGGGTGAGCTTTGATGTTGGCGTGCGCCAGATGGGCGGGCAAACCATGGTGCTGTCGGGTTCCGAGATGCAGCTGGGCCATGGTGAGACGGTGGCGGACACTGCCAAGGTGCTGAGCCGTTATGTGGACCTGATCATGATCCGGACCTTTGAAGAGGCCACTTTGCTGGAGATGGCGGAGAACGCCACCGTGCCGGTGATCAACGGGCTGACCAACCGCACGCACCCATGCCAGATCATGGCGGATATTCTGACTTTTGAAGAGAAGGTCGGGCCGATTGCGGGCAAGAAGGTTGTTTGGTCCGGTGACGGCAACAATGTATTTGCCAGCTTTGCTCATGCGGCGGGGCAGTTTGGTTTTGATCTGACCTTCACGGGACCGCAGACGCTGGACCCGGAGCAGGTGTTTATTGATGAAGCCCGCGCCAAGGGCGTGAAAGTGGAGATCGAGCGTGATCCTGTGAAGGCGGTTCAGGGTGCAGACCTCGTGGTGACTGATACCTGGGTGAGCATGCACGATGCGCCGTCCGCGCGCGAGCGCCGCCACAACCAGTTGCGTCCCTTCCAGGTGAACGAAGAGCTGATGAGCCACGCCAATGACGATGCGCTGTTCATGCACTGTTTGCCGGCGCATCGGAATGAGGAAGCCACCAATGCGGTCATGGATGGGCCAAATTCGGTGATCTTTGATGAAGCGGAAAACAGACTGCATGCGCAGAAGGCGATCATGAAGTGGTGCCTTCAGAGCTAAGGTTGGCTGTATCAAGTAACGTAAGGGCGTCAGCGGTGCTGGTGCCCTTTTTGTTGTGTGCGAGCTGAACCTGCGCCTAAGCTACTAAGGTTACGGAAACGAGGGAGCGCGCGATGAGTGAGGCGCAGGGGCGTGGACGAGCGCCTAGGGTTGTGGTCGCTGGCGCGGGCAGCATCGGCTGTTTTGTCGGTGGGCTCTTGGCGCGGAGTGGGCAGGATGTGACGCTTCTTTTGCGGCCCAAAACTGAGGCGGAAATCACGCAGAATGGGCTCACTCTTACGGACTTCGCTGACTTGGATGTGGCTCTATCACCGGATCGGTTTGCGATGAGCACGGATCCGGCCTGTTTGGCTGCTGCGGATATTGTGTTGGTCACGGTGAAGAGTGGCGCCACCGAAGAGATGGCGGCTCAGATTGCCGCGCATGCACCTGAGGAGGCGGTGGTGGTCAGCCTGCAGAATGGCGTGGAGAATGCCGGATTGTTGCGGAAGATGCTGCCGGGCTGGGATGTGCGCGCAGGGATGGTGCCGTTCAACGTGGTCTGGGTCGGTGGTGGCCGGTTCCATCGTGGCACAAGTGGCGACATCATCCTTGAGAAGGGGCGCGGGCATGTGGGGCGGCATTTGAGCGTGCCGGACCTGCACGTGCATGAGCACGGTGACATTGCCGCGGTTCAATGGGGCAAGCTGCTTATCAACCTCAACAATGCGCTGAACGCTTTGTCAGGTCTGCCCCTGCGCACACAGATCGGGGACAGGGGCTGGCGCAGGTTGATGGCCGCGCAGATGGAGGAAGCCTTGGCCGTCTTGGGCGCGGCGGAGGTCGCGTATCAAAACCCTGTTGCGAAAGTGCCAATGAAGGCCGTGCCGAGGATACTACGGCTGCCGACTTGGGCGTTTCGCCTCGTGGCAAAGACTATGTTGTCGATTGATCCTACGGCCCGCAGTTCCATGTGGGAGGACCTTCAGAAAGGTCGCAGGACCGAGATTGACGAGTTGCAGGGGAAGGTTGTGATACTGGCGCGCCAAGCAAGTGTGGCGGCGCCGATCAATGCAGGAATTGCCGGTCTGATTGGGGAAGCGGAGGCCCGGGGGGAGGGGGCTCCCAATCTTTCAGTGCAGGATGTGCAGGAGCGTCTGCGGGCGCAGAATACACCCGCAGACAGCCAGGTTTAGTTGCTTAGCGTGTTGAGCGCGTAGAAGATCGCAGCGGACATCAGCGCAGCGGCGGGCACAGTGATGACCCAAGCGGCGACGATGGTCATGAAGTGGCTGCGACGCACCAGCTTGCGGCGGCGGCGCTCTTCGGGTGCGATGCGCTTTTCTGGTGGGCGCTGCACGGCAGTTTTGCGCAGGCGGCGCTCAGCGTGCCATTCGCGGTAGAAGCCCACACCAAAGATGCCGCCCACGGCGATGTGGGTGGAGCTTACTGGCAGGCCCAGCCAGGAGGCGACGATCACGGTGATCGCAGCAGACAGGGCCACACAGTAGGCGCGCATTGGGTTCAGTTTGGTGATCTTCTCACCAACCATGCGGATCAGTTTGGGGCCGAACAGGAAGAGGCCAAAGGAGATCCCAAAAGCACCGATGATCATCACCCAGTTGGGGATGGAAACCTTGGCAGCAAATTCGCCAAACTCGGCGGCGTGCACGATGGCGGCCAGCGGGCCAACCGCGTTGGCGACGTCGTTGGCGCCATGGGCAAAGGACAAAAGTGCGGCGGAAAACACCAGAGGGATGCCAAACAGCACTTTGAGAGACTTGTTGCGGTTTTCCAGACCTTCGGACTGTTTGCGAATGAGAGGTGCAGAGATCACATACGCCAAGCCGCCGACGGCCACGCCGATCAGCAGCGCGGTTTGCAGGTCAATCTTGATGATCTTTTTGAGACCTTTGAGAGCCAGATAAGACGCAAAAGCGGCGGCCATGATGCCGATCAGAACGGGCACCCAGCGGCGCGCGGCGGCAATCTTGTCGTCCTGATAGATGATCTTGATTTTGATGAAGGCCAGGAAGGCTGCTGCGATCACGCCCCCCAAAACCGGCGAGATCACCCAAGAGGCGGCAATTTTGGCCATTGTGGGCCAGTTCACGGCGGCAAAACCCGCCGCTGCGATGCCTGCGCCCATGACGCCGCCCACAACGGAGTGGGTGGTGGAGACCGGCGCGCCGACCCATGTGGCGAGGTTCACCCAAAGCGCAGAGGAAATCAGCGCGGCCATCATCGCCCAGATGAAAATGGTGGTGTTGGCCATTCCGGAGGGATCGATGATGCCTTTGGAAATGGTTGAGACAACATCCCCGCCAGCCAGCAACGCGCCTGCGCTTTCAAAGAAGGCGGCAATGACAATCGCGCCACCCATGGTGAGCGCGTTGGCGCCTACGGCGGGGCCCATGTTGTTGGCCACATCGTTGGCACCGATGTTGATTGCCATGTAAGCGCCGATCCCGGCAGCGGCGATGATGATCATCGTGTTAGAGTCGCCGCCCGACAGCAGGCCAGCGGCCACACCTGCGAGCACAATGAAGGCAATCGCAATGCCAAACCCGACCATTGGGCGGGAGACGTAGAGGGTGGCAGATTCCAGATGGGAGATGCGGTTGAGGTCTCGGTCCAGCGTGGACCATTTCTTGCCTGCGTTTGGCGAAGTCATGACAAAGAATCCCGGCTTTATGTCGTACGGGGGGGCTACCCCCGTCGCCGGGTCAATGCAACGATTTCGTTACAAATGTGTTACGAAACGTTTACAGATCGCGCAGAATGGCCTGCAATTGTGGTTCATTCACCATATCGGCAGCTTCTTGTGCGGGCACCCATTTGCGGGTGCGCTCTTCCGCTTCGGGAAAGTCGTCGACCAGTTCCATAACCTCGGTTTCGAACACAGTCACGTCCACCGGCACCTCAAGACCACCGTCCAGACGCTTGTCGTAGCCATAAACGCCAACAGGCTCGCTGTTGATGTTGGCTTCTTTCACGCCGGCCTCTTCCCAAGCTTCACGCAGGGCTGCGCCGGGGGCGTCCAGACCGTTGATCGGCCAGCCCTTGGGCAAGACCCAGCGTCCGGTGTCGCGGGAGGTGATGAGCAGAACCTCTGTGTCGCCCTGCGTTTCACGCGTGCACAGCGCGGCCACCTGAATACGGCGCGGGCGACGCCACAAAGGGGAAATGACGCTGTCAAAAGCGGTTTTTAAGGCGTTAGTCATGGACGTCTGCTCGGGTCTGGGTCGTTTTTTTGCGGTCAGTTTTTTGGTGTGGAAACGTATATACGTTTTCCTGTGGATAACGTCAAGGTGTGGGCGGAATACATCTATTGTTTGCGCCGTTTTGCGCGTAGCGTCGGGTCGGCCTGTGTGGGGTCTTCGGGCCAAGGGTGCTTGGGGTAGCGGCCGCGCATGTCTTTGCGAACATCGGCGTAGGAACTGGCCCAAAAGCCCGGGATGTCCATAGTGGTCTGTACGGGTTTCTGGCCTGGAGAAAGCAGGGTCACGCGAAGGGGCGTGTTGCCGACCATGGGATGGGTTGTTTGACCAAAGAGCTCTTGCAGACGCAGGGTGATTTCCGGGTTTTCGCCGGAATAGTCGATGGGGATTTTACGATCCAGTGGCGTGGTGAAATGCGCGGGGGCAAAACGATCCACTAGTTGCATCTGGTTCCAGTCGAGGCGGGCGCGCAGAGCCTCTAGCAGGTCAAATTTCTTCCAGTGGTCGGCGGTTTTCACGCCGGAAAGATGCGGCAGCAGCCAGCCGTCAATGGTGGACAGAAGTGCATCGGGCGTCATGTCCGGCAGGTCGTGCCCCGCAGCGCGGATCAGCTCAACGCGGGCAACAAAACGTTGCGCGGCTGGGGAGAGCGTGATCCCAAGGTCGCGCACCCCGTCGAGCATGGCGCGGGCAATGGCGTCATCAGGCGCGTCTTTCCAGATGCGGTCGTCCAGCGCGACGGCGCCAAACATTTCCTGGCGACGGGCAATGACGCGGCGCTCGCGTTTGGACCAGTGGCAATTGTCCTGCCAAGAGATTTGATCCGCAAACAGCTCTCGGATTTGGCTTTCAGAGATTTGGATGGCTTGGCGGATGCGGGCTTCACGCGGGTTGCCGTCCGTGTCGGTCACCACAATCAGGCGCGCGGTGGCCAATGGGTCTTCTTCGTCCAGAATGGCGCCTTTGCCGCCGGAGAGCACAAAGCGCGGGGCGTCGCCTTTGCGGTGCAGGCCTAGCCGGTCGGGATAAGCCAGCGCGGCGAGCTCTGCGGCGCTGCGCGGGGTCGGATCGCTGCCTTTGGCGGATTTGGCGAGGCGTTTGGCCTCGTCGCGGATGCTGTGCAGCGCGGCGCGGTTGACGCCGTAGGGGCGGCGGTCGGTGAAGGTTTTGAGATCGGTGAGGGCCTCGATGCGTAGGGCGAGGTCCACGGGCGCGCCGCGGGTGAGCGGGTCGCGGGCGGCGAGCAGTGCCGCCATGGGGGCGGCTTGTGGGCCTGCAGTGGCGAGCATGTGTGCGAGGCGGGGATGCAGCGGCAGTTTGGCGAGCGCTTTGCCATGGGCCGTGATGCGGTTGTCGCTGTCCATTGCGCCGAGCATCTGCAGGACGGATTGCGCCTCTGCAAAGCTGCCGGGGTTAGGTTGCGTCAGGAGGGCGAGATCGGAGGGTGCCGCACCCCAGAGCGCGAGCTCGAGCGCGAGGCCCGTGAGGTCGGCGGCTTCGATTTCGGCGGGTGGAAAGGGCAAGAGGGCGCCTTCTTCGCCCTTAGTCCACAGGCGGTAGCAGATGCCGTCGGCGACACGACCGGCGCGGCCTTGACGTTGGGTGGCTTCGGCGCGGGTGACGCGTTCGGTGACAAGGCGGGACATGCCGGAGCCGGGATCAAAGCGGGCGCGGCGCGCGCGGCCTGCGTCGACCACCACACGCACGTCCTGAATGGTGAGCGAGGTTTCCGCAATGGAGGTGGCGAGCACCACTTTGCGACCGGTTTTGGCAGGGCGAATGGCGGTTTGCTGATCCTTGAAGGGCATCGCGCCGAACAGCGGGTGCACCGTGCAGTCATCCGGCAGTTTCAGCAGAGATTGCGTGCGGCGGATTTCGCCTTCGCCGGGCAGGAAAACCAGCACGCCGCCCTCAGTCTCGTTGACGGCTTGCGTGATCAGGCCTGCGGTGGCCTCTTCCAGACGGGTGTTTTTGGGCAAGGGTTTGTCGAGCCAGCGGGTCTCTACCGGATAGGCGCGGCCCTCGGATGTGATCATGGGCGCGTTGCCCATGAGAGTGGCGACTGGCTCTGCGTCCAGCGTGGCAGACATGGCCAACAGGATCAGATCATCCCGCAGGGCGTCGCAGATTTCGAGGCAAAGCGCCAAGCCAAGGTCGGCGTTCAGGCTGCGTTCGTGGAATTCGTCAAAGATCACCGCGCCGACGCCAGAGAGTTCCGGGTCGGATTGGATCATACGGGTGAGGATGCCTTCGGTTACCACCTCGATGCGGGTGGATTTTGAGGTCTTGCTTTCGCCGCGCACGCGGTAGCCCACGGTTTGCCCAGCGGTTTCCCCCAAAGTCTGCGCCATGCGCTCGGCGGCGGCGCGGGCCGCTAGACGGCGCGGCTCCAGCATCAGGATGCGGCCATCGGTGAGGTTTGCCTCCAGCATGGCGAGCGGCACCAGGGTGGTTTTACCTGCACCGGGCGGGGCTTGCAGGACCGCGCGACCGGTGTCGCGCAGGGCAGTGATCAGGGGGGCAAGGGCGTCGTGAATGGGCAGTTGCGTCATAGGGCACCTTATCGGCCCGTGGGCGTGGGTCGTCTAGGGGGGATGCGCGTTAGTCGCGGCGGAAGAGCTTGGCTTTGCCGTGGCGGGAGGTGAGATGCAGCTCGTTGGCGCGCCATCGGTCGCCTGCGGGTGTATACACAACGGAAAGCGGTGAGGTTTTGAGTTCGGCTAGTTCTTCGGCGGAATAGCCGCCGATGCGGTCGTATGTGCCCGCGCAGGTGACTTTGCCGTCGCCGTTTTGGCGGGACGTGAGCGTGATGCGCACAAGGCGGGTGCCATCAAATTGCTTTTGCTCCAGCGTGCAGAGCTGATCCGCGTCCTGATCGCGCAGGGTGAGCCACATCATGGTCATCGGGTCGACCGCGCCGCGTTTGGCCTTGTCTGGGATTGGCGCGGCGGGCGTTTGGGCGCCAGCGGTTTTGCGGGGCAGGGTGCCCGCGAAGGTCAGGGTGGTTTCGCTCACCCGTTTTCCGGTGTCGATGAAGCCGTCATAGCGAGACGGGGCGATTTTGTTGCCACGGACCGCGCCTTGGCTTTGCACTGTGAAGCGGATGCGACGTAGGGCACCCGCAAGCCCGGTGGTGGTGAAGCTGCCTTTGCCGGCAAAGGCGCTTTGGGTTTGCTGCGCGGCCACGTCCAGTTCGCCCACCTTGAAGCCAAAGGCGTGCACCGACCACTTTTGGGTTTCGGTGTCGGCCAATGCTGCATGCGACGAGAAAGCTGCGGCACAGAGAAGCAGCGAGATGAGAGGGTGGATAGGGCGGGGTAGACAAAATGGGGTCATGCGCGGCATGAAGACTCACAATCAAAAAGACACAGGCTAGTCCATGGATATCGCAGATCTGCGTGACAGAATACTGAAACAGGATCGTCGGGCGCTGGCCCGGGCTATTACTTTGGTGGAGAGCGCGCGGCCCGATCATCGGGCGCAGGCCACGGCTCTGTTGGACGGGCTGTCAAAGGCGGGCAAACAGTCTCTGCGGATTGGTCTGTCGGGCACGCCGGGGGTGGGCAAATCCACCTTTATTGAGAGCTTTGGCATGATGTTGATCGCACAGGGGCTGCGTGTCGCGGTGCTGGCGGTGGATCCGTCTTCGGCGCGGTCCGGCGGGTCTATACTGGGCGATAAAACGCGTATGGAGCGCCTCAGCCGGGATCGGAATGCGTTTATCCGGCCCTCTCCCAGCCAGACCCATTTGGGCGGCGTGGCGCGGCGCACGCGTGAAGCGGTGGCGTTGTGTGAGGCGGCAGGGTTTGATGTGGTGCTGATTGAAACCGTGGGGGTTGGGCAATCGGAAACCGTTGTGGCGGAGATGTCGGATCTGTTCTTGCTGTTGCTGGCCCCGGCGGGAGGCGACGAGTTGCAAGGTGTAAAGCGTGGGATCATGGAGATGGCGGATGTTATCCTGGTGAACAAGGCGGATGGCGATCTAAGGGCGACGGCCATGCGGACCTGTGCAGATTACTCCGGAGCATTGCGGCTCCTGCGCAAGCGGCCTCAGGACCCCGAGGGGTTCCCCAAGGCCATGACGGTTTCGGCTCTGGAGGAAGATGGGCTTAGCGATGCATGGAGCGAGATGACCACGCTGACGAAGTGGCGGAAGGCAGAAGGGCATTGGGCTTATCGGCGTGCGGCCCAGGCGCAGTTCTGGTTCCACGAAGAAGTTCGGCAAGGCTTGTTGGCGCGGTTAGAGCAGGGCGACGCGCCGAAACAATTGGCTGACCTGGATGCGAAAGTGGCGTCTGGCGAAATCACTCCGGGCCAAGCGGCAAAGGAGATGCTTGATCACTTCGCCTGATCCGCGCAATCATCGGCTGATCCTGTTTGGGCCTTGTTAGGTGTTTCACCGTATTGGCTTAAAGGCGTGATTGATTTGGAGTAAGTGATGCAACTGCCTTCAGCTGTGGAGTTTGACTGGCCGTTGCGCGGTTTGGAGGAGGCCGATACGGTTTTCACTCAAAACCGTGATGGTCGGATTGTTTTGGAAGTGCACCACCCGATAGTTGCAGGCGTAACGGCTGAAATGGTGGCATGGTGGTTTGGGGTCTACGCGCATCTCAAAGTTCGGGTTGATGGCGAGGTCTTTGGGGCTTTCAATCTTTGGCACCCAAGGGACCATAAATACCTGCGCCGTGCGGATGCGGGGTGGTCTGGTCCTCTCAAACCGGGTGATCGTGTCGCTCTGTCTGAGGTCTATGGGCCGCGACAAGAGTATAGCAACAAGGAAACCGTGCAGATTGTGCGTTTGGATCGACAAGGCTTTGGCCTGCGAGCGATCCGCCTTGGCCTGACCGTTGCCGATCTGGGATATGCATTTGAGGATGCACCCGACGGCCTAAAAGTGAGCACGCGTTTGTGCGTCGGGGTCGCGAATGGATGGACCAAAACTCTGATCAATCAGGTTTTTGTGCCGCTCCTGTTCGATGAAAAAAAGACGGAGGCGTGGATGCTACATAACGTGCAGGAAGTCGGCAATTGGGTGAACTTCCTACCCGCTCTCTTTGAGCGGCGAGCGCAGGGCGACTTGATAACGTGGGATGGTGATGTGCAATCGTGATCAGGCACTTGCCGCAGCGTCGTTTGCCTTATTTTCTTGATTTGGTGAGCCAATACTCACAATCTTGAAGAAGCTGTTTTGGCATGTGCGACTGGTGCCAAGGCAAGCTCTTGAGTTGCGCAGGAGCAGGAGAGGTACGTGCAGTTACCGGAACCGAGAGAATTTGGCTGGGCGTTGAAGAACTTTGACAACGCGCATTCTACAGTGACGCACCTTCCGGATGGGAGGACGTTGTTTGAGGTGCATCATCCACCGGTTCGAGATGTAACCGCCGAGATGCTCACTTGGTGGTACGGTATTTATGCTGATCTCACCTTGGAGATCGATGGCGACAGCTACCCCGCGTTTTTGGTAAGCCACCCTTTGGATCATATCTCTTTGAGCAGTGAAAAGGCTGTGCCGGATGGGCCGCTAAAAGCTGGGGATTTCCTGAATATTCAGGAAGCTTATCAGCGAAACCCAAAATATGCGTTGGATGAACGGTTGGAGGTGGTGGCGCTGGACGAGCGGCGTTTCGCGCTGAAGGCGACGCGACGCGGTGTGACCGTGGCTGATTTGGAGTTTCGGTTTGAAGACGGGCCGGAAGGTGCAAAGTTCACCAATCACCTAACCGTAGGTGTGGAGCGCGGCTGGCTGAAGCCGTTGGTGAACCGGGTGATGATTCCTTGGCTGTACTATGAGGATAAGAACTACGCCTGGGTGCTGCACACCGTAGAGGAGATTGGCAATTTTGAGAATTTCTTGCCAGAAATCTTTGCGCGCCGGGATCAGGGCATGACTATTCGATGGAACCGCAACTGCCTTGCAGATAATGAAGATCGGGCGCCGGAAGGTTAGCGGGCAAAATGCAGCCAAAGCCTGGCTGAATCACTTGACGCCCCCGCGAAATGGGCCTAATGACGCCAGACAAATTTCCGGGCGCAGCCTAGGCGGCGCCCATTTGCTTTGACGGGGTCGATCTCCCCGTAGACCGATAAAACGAGGATGAACCCATGTCGCGCCGTTGCGAACTGACCGGAAAAGGCCCGATGACGGGCAACAACGTAAGCCACGCCAAAAACCGCACCCGTCGTCGGTTTCTGCCAAACCTGAACGACGTGACTCTGCAGTCTGAGACTCTGGGCCGTGGTTTCAAGTTCCGCATCTCCGCAGCAGCGCTGCGCACTGTGGATCACCGCGGTGGTCTGGACGGCTTCATGGCGAAAGCAAAAGACTCCGAGCTGTCTGAGAACGCTCTGAAAGTCAAAAAAGAGATCGCCAAAGCACAGGCCGCAAACGCCTGATCTCGCTGATCTTTTAAAGATTTTGACAGCCTCGCAGATTTGCGGGGCTGTTTCTTTTTGTCGCCTTCACATTCCCGAGAGAGCGTGTCTATATGCGGCTATGACGCTTCGTTTGCGAAGATATGTGGCTGCCGTTATGGCGATGGTGCTGGTTCTGACTGGGCACAGCATGGCGATTGCGCGCGGCATGACCAGCCCAGAGGGATTTGCGGAATACTGCATTGGCGAAAGCGCCGTGATGGTGCCGGTGGATGCCGAGGGCAACCCGACCGGACCGGCGCATTTCTGTCCTGAAGTGAGTTTTTCCCTGCTCAACTGGGTGGTGCCGGACCAGCCCGGTGCCGGAGAGGTTTTGGGCCGGGGCGATGCATTCCGACTGCTGCAAGTCGCGATTGAAGATGTGATTCGTCCTGTCGCGGAAAGCGCGCGGGCACCGCCGGTGGTTTTTCTCTAATCAAACCAATTAAAACAGAGAAACTCTATCGGACAGGAGATCAATATGTCCTTCAAAGCTCTTTCCCTCGCCGCGGCCGCTGCGGTTGCTTTTGCTCTGCCTGCTTTTGCTGACAGCACGATTGCTGTGAATGACGCATATGCGCGCGTGTCTTCCAAAATGGCCAAAGCTGGCGCGGCCTTCATGGTGATCACAAACTCCGGTGCCGAGGATGATCAGTTGATCGGCGTGACATCTGATGTGGCAAAACGCACAGAGCTGCATACCCACAAAGATGATGGGAACGGCAACATGCAAATGATTCATGTGAAAGAAGGTTTCACCGTGCCGGCGGGTGGCGTGCATGCTCTGGCTCGTGGTGGCGATCATGTCATGTTTATGGGCCTGACACGCGGCCTGGAGCATGGCGATATCGTAAACGTGACGCTGACGTTTGAGAAAGCTGGCGATGTGATGCTTGAGGTGCCTGTGGATTTGGAGCGCAAGCCAGATCACGGTGCGATGAAGCACGACGAGAAGAAGCACGACCACTAAAACAAATGGTTGGTAGACAGGTTGGAGGTCGGATGCTGTGCATCCGGCCTTTTTTAGTTTGAGCGGGTGAGCTCAGCTGCAACCCACTCCGGCACAACCTGTGTGGCGGGGCCAAAATGGGTTTCGGCAAAGCGCGACACACCGGAGGAGGGCTCCAGGTTCAATTCCACCGTATGGGCACCAAACATGTCGGCCTCATTGACAAAATTTGCCGCGGGGTAGACCTCGCCGGAGGTGCCGATGGAGACAAACACATCGGCTTGCGCCAAGGCATTGGAGATGCGCTCCATGCCGTAGGGCATTTCGCCAAACCAGACCACGTCGGGGCGGGTGGCAGGTGTGCCACAGGCCGGGCAGGGATCATGTGGCGCCATCGTAGCTGGGGCAGGCCAGCGGTGGTCGCAGGCGTGGCACAGCGCGCCATGGAGGGTACCGTGCATATGCAGCACGTTTTGGCTACCAGCTTTTTCGTGCAAGCCGTCCACGTTTTGGGTCACGATCTGGACCGTGCCAGGGAATTTGGCTTCTAACTCTGCCAGCGCAAAATGGGCGGCGTTGGGCTCTGCCTCCATGGATTGCACGCGGCGGGCGTTGTAGAAATCATGCACCAGCTTGGGATTGTGGGCGAACCCTTCGGGAGTGGCGACGTCCTCGATGCGGTGCTGCGCCCAGAGACCGTCTTCATCTCGAAAGGTGCCCAGGCCGCTCTCCGCGCTGATCCCGGCGCCGGTGAGGATAACAATCGATTGTGACATGGGCGCTCCTGATGTTGGCTCAGCACAGTGTTGCAAGCGGCTTGAGGAGAGGCAAGTGCTTGACCTGTATGCCTGTTGCGGCGATGGCTGGTGCAACACAAGGGAGAGGTATCATGCGGGTTCTGTTTGTATGTTTGGGCAACATCTGTCGGTCGCCATCAGCGGAAGGCGTGTTTCGGGTCATGGCGCCAGAGGTGGAAACTGACAGCGCGGGCACGGCAGGGTGGCACGTGGGAAAGCGGCCCTATGGACCCATGCAGGCCGCGGCGCGGGCGCGGGATGTCGATCTGTCCGATTTGCGGGCACGGCAGTTTGTGGCGCGCGATTTTGAGCGCTTTGATCTCATCGTTGGAATGGATGCGGAAAACATCGCCAATATTGAGGCATTGCGGCCAGAGGGGAGCGCAACCGAAGTGCGGCTGTTTACGGACTTTGCGCCGGACAGCGGCATGACCGAGGTGCCGGACCCATATTATACGCGGGATTTTGACGGGGCACTGGATTTGATCGAGGACTGTGCGCGTGGGTTAAAGGCGAGCATTGATGCAGGTTGAAGTTTTGGAAACCTGAGAACTGGGTCAGGTGTCTGCCTCAAGGATTGTGAACGCGCCATCCAACCAAGGGAAGCGTTCTATGGCGGGGGTCACCATGTGGGCTTGAATGAGCCCGCGCATGGTGTGTGCCACATCGCGTGGGACCGTGTCTGCCCAGTCGCCGCTGGCAAGCAGGGAGATTTGCCGGCTGAACTGTGGGAAAGGTAGCGGGTGCGCCTCGACTTGGTCGTGAAACCGTGCGGCACGTAAATACCCCAGCGGCGTGGTGATGGCCCAGCCAATGCCGCGCGACACCATCGACATGAGGGACGGGTTTGAGCCAATCTCAAACCGGTGAGGCACATC
The DNA here is from genome assembly GCA_014872815.1 of Paracoccaceae bacterium. Taxonomy (GTDB): domain Bacteria; phylum Pseudomonadota; class Alphaproteobacteria; order Rhodobacterales; family Rhodobacteraceae; genus Shimia. The sequence goes on along the minus strand of WKFK01000011.1, from coordinate 32,875 downwards.
AAACTGGGCGCGGTTCAGCGCCGCCTCAATTTGGCGGCCAATGAGCTGTTCTTGGCCATATCGGAGCATGGGCAGATCTTGCAGCTTTTGCGACATATCTCCGGTGGCCGACAGGTAACCTGAAGGGGCCACCAAGATAAATGGGTCCCGCGCCAGTGGATATTCCGTCATAGAGTCAACGGTCTCCGGTGCCACGGCGGTGATGGCCATGTGCAAATCACCGGCGTGGATGGCGTTGATGATTTCATGACTTGGGGCTGTGACCAGCCGGAAGCGGCAGCGCGTCATGGACTCGGCGAGTTTTGTCACCAAGCGGGGCGTTAGGTCGTTGTCAAAATCGTCAATGATCCCCATCGACAGCTGTGTCAGATGGGTCAGGTCCATGACGGTCAGTTCAGACTCTGCCATGCGCAGCTGGGAGAGCACCTCGCGGGCGCGGGCCAGATAGGCCCTTCCGGCAGCTGTGAGTTGCATCGGGCGTTTGCTGTGGTCAATAAGGTCTGTGCCAAGGGCCGTTTGCAGATTGCGAATTTGCTGAGACACGGCGGGTTGGGACAGGCCGGTGATCTCGGAAGCCCGCGCAACAGAGCCGTACTCGGCGAGGGCTTCGAAAACCTCAAGGCCACGCAGCGTGACACCTTTGTTCAGCATTGATCCCTCCGCATTCTTCGGCTTTTGTGAAAGCGAGTAGCCTTTGCGTCAAGGGAATTTTGTCACGCTATGACGGTCATCGCAGGTGTTTGCAACTGGCCACAACCTTGGTTTCGAACTCTTTGTAACGCTTCCAGAAAATCTCATGGCTGCGTCGGTCCGATTGTCGGATTTCTTGCGCTTTATGTGGCTCTTTTATGAAGCTGGCCGCGAGTTTTTGATCCGCGCGGGACAGGCTCTTGTTTGCCGTCTTCTGAATGCAGCGGCATAACTGACGTGTTGCGCCATCGCGGTCAGAGCGCAGGCAAGCCCTGTTCAGAGTGTTGGCTTCAATTGGTTGTGGGAGTGCCGGTATCAGCATCAGCGCCAAAAGCGGCGCAGCGAGAAATCTGGTCATTGTTGCCTCATTTGTCTGTGCCGGGTCGTGTGGCTTGAGCTGTGCCATCTGGTTCACCCGGCATGAAACCATAGCCAATATGGAGGAAATTGGTCTTTGGCGCAATCACATGCGCGTGTTTGACGCGCTTGGGGGAGGCGCTGACAGAGACCCAATTCATAAAACCATTGGTCAATTTATCATGGCGTGGACTAAGCTGAGGAAACTCAAGGAGGAACCTATGCCGAAGATTTCCGAGGAGGCGGAGCTTCAAACCGTCATCACCACCTTTGAAATGACCCCGGGCACGTGTCAGGATCTGCTGGATGCATTGACCGACGCCTATGATAACTTCATTTCCAAACAGGCTGGTTTTATTTCAGCTGGCTTGCACGTGAATGATGCGCAGACACGCATAGCCAATTACTCTCAATGGCGCCGTCGGGAGGATTTTCAGGCAATGTTGCGCACCGCTGAAATGCGAGAGCGCAACCGGAAGATCAATAAGCTTTGTCGCAGTTTTGAACCGGTGATGTACGATGTCATGAAGGCCTATGATTGACCTTTGGGTGACTTCCTGCTGTTGTTTGAGGGTAGGAGTTTGAAATGTATCAACATATTTTAGTGCCGGTGGCTTTTGATGAAGCACATGATCCTAGCGAAGCGGTGGCTGTGGCACGGCGCCTGATCAGTGAAGCGGGGCGGGTGACTCTGCTGCATGTGATGGCACATGTGCCCAGCTATGTGATCAACTACGTCCCCGAGGGGTTTCAGGCCGAAGCGCAGACAGCGATCGTGGCCAGCCTTGAGGCAATGGGCGGGGATCTCCCGAATGTAAAAGGCGTCGTAGAAGAAGGGCATGCGGGCAAGACCATTGTAAAGTGGGGGGCTGCGCATGGAGTGGATTGCATCGTGATCGCGTCGCATCGACCAGGCGTACAAGATATTGTGTTGGGCAGTACCGCAGCGCAGGTTGTGCGCCATGCCAAATGCGCGGTACATGTGACCCGATAAGTTCAGAGAAAGGCTAAAGATGCGCGTAGTCAAAGTGTTGCAGGCAGCGGTTTTCGCCCTAGCTGGGATTGTGGCGCAGCCAGCAGTGGCAGAGAGTGACATCGGCTTTTCCGATCAGCAGACCATGCGCACGGTGGATGTTTTTGATTTTGGCGTGAACGAATGCGCCAAGGTAGACTTAGTCTACCGAATTGACTGTCTCCGTCAAACCTACAGTCAAACTGTTCGTGTGATTTCAAAGGCTTCCGTATATTGGGAGGCGGAAGTTGCGCTGACACGTGTGAACAGGGGGCTTTATTCATTTGTGCGGGCGAACACGGATTCCGACCGGGGGCGGGAGCGTGTGAATGGCGGGCGCATTAAGGCGGTGACGGAAGCCTCTTTGCCACAGGCGATACAGCTTTACATGGCGGCGGCTGACCGTGCTGCGGAAGTGATGCGCGGCGGTTCGAAGGTCGAGGCGGATTATTTTGGCCCGATTGCCGATGCCGTTGAGGCCTCAAAATCGCTGCTGCAATAGGTTAACGGCTGGCGGTTCATTCCATGCTGCCACGTCGGTATCACGTCGGTATCACGTCGGTATAGCGACTGTTTTGCGGAGGTGCGGAGTTTTGCGCACCTCTGTTAGTTTTTGACCACTTTTGGTTGGCGACACGGTGCCATTAACGTTTGCCGAGATACCGCCAGCGCCAGTTCTGCTTGTCTGGGATGTGCCCGGAGGTTTGTGCGGTGTCCATCATATTGTCGTTCAGGCAACGTCCCTCTTTTCCGGCTTGCCAGCTGTCAACTCCGTCGTCGACCAGTGGCGGTGTTCTCAGGGTCAGGAACGGCTTGGATGTTCCAACACCAGACCCAAGCCAGAACCGGATGCCGGTTTGGCTGAAGGATACAATACCGGACCTTGTTTCAAGGCCGGGTCCGCTGCCTTTCCAAGTCATTGCGGTTGCTGTCACTGCTATGGCGATTGCAAAGGTGTTTGGATGGCCGGGATTGAAGATTTCAAATTCATAATAGGTTGACATAGTTCCCTCCATTATCACGCAGTGATTGTGCCGCGTTTGGGGGAAGTCGCGCTTTGTTTGAAGTCAACGTTTTATGGACAGATGTAGAGATCCGCAGGGGAGTTGGCGCGTATAGGACAAAAAACGGCGCCTAGGATAGCCTGGGCGCCGTTTTTTGTCGCTGGCTTGACCGTGGCTTCTTGCGTGCGGGGCTTGCTGTCTGGCTGGACCTTGCGGTTGGCTGGGTCTAGCTGGAGTACTTGCTGCGTACGTGAGTGGCCGGTCTGGCTCGCTCTTTCTTGAAGCCTATTTAAGATGAAGTGTGTGGGTGCGCAAGAGAAAAATGTTTAAAAACAAATAGTTGATAGGTTTTGTCGAGTATTGCCTGCCTGTTCCAGCAACGTCGGCGAGTTGTTGCAACCGGGCAGGCGAATACGCGCCCGGGATGATGAAATTGACCGAGGGACTTCCTATTTAGAGGAGAAGCAAAAGAGGAGAGTGGCTTATGAAATGTCCGGTGGACGGTGAAACCCTGGTGATCGCGGACCGTAACGGGGTGGAGATTGACTATTGCCCTTCGTGTCGCGGTGTGTGGCTGGATCGCGGCGAATTGGATAAGATCATCGAGCGAGCCAGTGCCTATGCTGCGCCACCGCCCCCACCGCCATCCGAGAACGTGCAGCCTGCGCCCCAGCGGGGCTACGATGGGCGTAGCTATGACGAAGGCTATGCGCGCCGCTACGAAGGCAAGCCGCGCAAGAAGAAAAAGATGAGCAGCTTCCTCGACGACATTTTTGATTTCTAAGATCTGTTAAAGCGTGGCTCTGTTATCCGTTTGGCAGGTGCAGGGCCGTGCAGTTCTGAGCCTGTGCGCGGGCGCGGTCTTCTGCGGCGGGTAACTCCCGCCGTAACGCCTTCAAACGTAGCCTTTGCTGTTGAACATCGACTTCGATTGGCGTTTCCACGGTACGGTAGCGGGTTTCCGGACAGCTATAGGGGCGCTCTTTCTTGTCATAGCAGGTGTCGTAGTGGGTGTAGCTTTCTGAGCTGCGGTGGATGGCATAACCACGGGTGATGTTGCCTTCGGCAGTTGTAATGGCGCGGCGTAGAGTTTGTACTTCTGATTGCGCGCTGGAGATGCAGCGCTCTAGTGGGGTGGCGCAGGCGGCCAGAGTTGTTAAGCCGACAACGGCTGTGAGGTAATTGATACGCATGAGGAGCTCCTTTGGTAGGAGTAAGCTGCGGCGGGCAAGGGCTGTTACGCAAAGACGGGCGTTTGTTATCAAATAACCGTAAGTGTGCAGGTAAATGGTGTAGCCTGTCTAAAATACTTTTTAGTATACATATGACGCTGAACTGAATATGGTGGCTCCGCACTTTCCCGTAACAATTGTTGGAGGCTTTTTATGGCGGCGTCCCTGAAACCCAAAAAGAAAGCCCAAAAGGGGCAGCCTGAAAAGCTTGGGCAAGCGATCCGTTTGCGCAGAAAGGCGCTGGGCAAAACGCTCAATACGGTTGCGGAAGAAACTGATTTGACCACGGGGTTCATTTCTCAAGTTGAGCGCGGCATAAGCTCCCCTTCTTTGTCCTCTTTGATGTCGATTGCCGCAGCGTTGCAGACCAGTGTGGAGCAGCTTGTGAGTGTTCCAGAAACCTTTTCTGAGTTTATTCAGAAGGACCGGCGGCAGTCATACGCCCTGGGTACAGCCGGCCGGTTTTATGAAAAATTGGGGCCGGGTTTTTCGGGCGCTTTGATGCATTCCCAGATCATTCACCGTCCCCCCGGGCATGAATCGGAAAAGATGGCCCATGATGGTGAGGTGTTCTGTTACCTTCTTTCCGGAGAAATTGAGTATCACCTTGATGGGGCTGTGTTTGTTATGAGGCCTGGAGATGTGATCCACCACAACACAGTGAAACCACACTTTTCCCGTGTTTTGGGTGATGTTGAATCTGTGGAGTTGTGGGTCAGCACCACGCCGATGAGCAACTCAGTGGCAATTTAAACCGACTCGTACATATGCAAAAGTAAAGTGATACTAAGGTGTTAAGGTTGCCTGAGGTTACTTTTGGATATAATCCGAGTTACAAATTTAGTTTTGCTAAAAAAGCTTTTAGCATTCCCTAAAAAATCACTTATCCTTCCTGCACTGAAGAGATTCGACTAGGGAGGATAATACTAATGAAACGCAACCTAACGGCAGCGATCCTGGCGGCCACAACAGCGCTTGCGATGCCGGCTTTGGCGCAAGAGCGCGGCGGAACTTTGAATTTTGCCCGTTACGATGGCTCGCGTCTGATTGACCCGATTTATGCTGATCGTAACCCAGACATCTGGATGGTAGGCAGCCTGTTTGACACGCTGCTGCGGTCGTCCGATGACGGCAAATCCATTGTTGGCGGTCTTGCCGAAAGCTTTGAGGTGTCTGAGGACGGCAAAACCGTCACGTTGATGCTGCAGGACGGTCTGAAGTTTTCCGACGGCTCCGCGCTGGACGCGGAAGACGTGCTGTACTCCTTGGGGCGTGCGCGCAACCCTGATCTGGGTCCATGGGCCGGGATGCTGGGCAATGTGTCCGACGTGACCGCCGACGGAAACACGATCACCGTCAGTCTGAGCCAGCCAGATCCGACGATCCTGTCGATGCTGGCCACGTTCAACACCGCGATCGTCAACAAGGATGTATTTGACGCGGCCGCAGGCGCAACGGATCAAGAGAAATCCGCAGCCATCTTTGCTGCTGGTGGTCCTGGTGTAGGTTCCGGTGCCTTCTACATGTGTGGTTTTGAGCAGGGTGCCTCGATGGACTTCTGCGCAAACGAACATCACTGGGAAATGGGGGCTGACGGCAAGCCACTGCCATATCTGGACAAGGTTCACTTTGACATCATTCCTGATGATGCGACCCGTATCCTCAAGCTGCAAGCCGGCGAAGTGGACGCAGTGGAATTTGTGCCATTCAGTCGTGTGGCTGAACTGGACGCAGATCCGGCGATCAACATGAACCTGTTCCCGTCCACACGGATCATCTATTCCCCAATCAACACCCGCGAAACCCGTGCGGATGGCTCAGCCAACCCACTGAATGATGTGCGTGTGCGTCAGGCGATCAACTACGCCACCAACAAAGACGCGCTGATTGGTTTGGTGCTGCAGGGCGCCGGTCAGCCAATGACCGCACCGCTGATGTCCTCGTCCACCCGTCTGGCGTCCAAGCTGGACCTCTATTCCTACGACATGGACAAAGCCATGGCGCTGGTCAAAGAGGCGGGGCTAGAAGCCGGCACCAAAGTGACCCTGACCACGCTGGCGGGCTCCTCGGATGACGCGACCATCTTTGCGGCGCTGCAACAAATGTGGGCGCCTCTGGGTATTGATCTGGTGGTGGAGCAGGTTGACGGCGCCACCCGTGGTGCGAAGAACCGTTCTGGTGAGTTTGACATCCACACCTATGGCTGGGTGGATGATGTGAACGATCCAAGCCAGGTTACCGGCTGGTTGGGCTATTCCCCAGTGCGCAGCGCTGTAGGCACCGGCTGGGAAAGCGCCAAGTTCAACGAACTGTTTGAGGCCTCTGGCAAAGAGATGGATCAGGCGGCACGTGCGCAGCAATATGCAGAGATGCAGGACATCTATGCAGAGGCGGCACCGCTTTTGTTCATGTACGAAACGCCATTCGCAGTGGCGATTTCGACCGCGGTTGATGGCTATGTCCAGACACCGTTGGGCGCCAACATTTTCTCCCGGGCGACCGTGAGCAAGTAAGATCCAAGCGCGTCGCAGGCGAGGGCCGGCGGCGCGCTGTCTATTTGGAAAATACCCATGGCCGGACTGCAATACGTTCTAAAGCGCCTCGCGCTGATGGTTCCCACATTTATCCTTGTGATGATCATCATCTTTCTTTTGGTCCGGCTGTTGCCGGGCGACCCAGCCATCGCTATCGCGGGCGACAAAGCATCGGACGCCGATCTGGCGGCGATCCGGGAAAAGCTTGGTCTCAATGACCCGCTGTTGGTGCAGTTCTGGCTGTTTTTCACCAACACTCTGCAAGGCGATCTTGGGCGGTCGATCATGATGCGCACGTCAGTGTCCAGCGTGATCCTTGAGCGTCTCCCGACCACTGGGTTCCTTGCACTCTTTGCTGTGACCTTGTCGCTGTTGATTGCTGGTCCGCTTGCCTTTGTGGCGGCGTTGAACCGGGGCAAATGGCCAGACACGGTGATCCGCACCGTGTTTCAGGTCGGCCTTTCGATGCCGGTGTTCTACATTGGCTTGATCCTGCTGACCTTCCTCGCGGCACAGCTGCGCTGGTTCCCGGTGGGGGGCAGTGGTGACGGCTTCTTTGGGCAACTTTATTACCTGTTCCTGCCGTCGATGACCGTGGCGCTCTACACCTCGGCAATCATCATGCGGAACCTGCGTACCTCCATCATTGAGGTGTTGGATGCGGAATATGTGCAATTTGCCCGCGCCAAAGGCTTGCCGACCCGTTTGATCCTAGGACGGCATGTGCTGCGCAACGCGCTGATTTCCACCATCACGCTGTTGGGGCTGTCGATTGGCAACCTGATGAGCGGCACATTGGTGACCGAGACCGTTTTCGCGGTGCCGGGTCTTGGACGGCTGATGCTGGAGGCGATCTTTGCCCGTGACTACCCGCTCATTCAGGGGCTGACGCTCACTTTTGCGGTGCTGGTATCGATTGTCTTCCTGTTGACTGACCTGTTCCAGAGTTTGCTTGATCCAAGGATGCGCCTGACATGACCGATAGCACTGTGACCACTGTAAAGGCGTCCAAAGTTGCCCCGTCGCGGGTGCAACTGGCGCTGCGCAAGCCGGGCTTCATGATCGGCGTGATCATCATTGGGTTCTCCACGCTTCTGGCGGTGTTCCCAAGCTTTTTTGCGCCGTATGATCCAAACTTCATTGACTATCTGGCGGTGCGCCAGGCGCCCAGCTGGGCCCATCCGTTTGGCACGGATATGCTGGGGCGGGATGCGCTGTCCCGCGTGATCCACGCCTATTCTGTGAACATGCAGATGGCTGTTTTGGCAACGGTCTTTGCCTTGACCATTGGTGTCGTTGTGGGCGCCTTGGTGGGCTATTACCGCGGCGTGGCCGACATGATTTTTGGTCGTGTTGTGGATGCGATCATCACCTTTCCGTTTCTGGTTCTGGTGATCGCGGTTGTGGCGGTGTTGGGCCCTGGGCTGATCAACATGTATATTGCGATCACCGTGGTCGGCTGGGTGTACTATGCACGGCTGATGCGGGCTGAGGTGATTGCCCAAATGGGCAATGACTATGCCAGTGCCGGGATTGTCATGGGCTATTCTGACCGGCGCATCATTTTCCGTCATCTGCTTCCGAATGCGATTACGCCGGTGATTGTCTACTGGATGACGGATATGGCGCTCGCTATCCTTCTGGGCTCGTCTTTGGGCTACCTCGGACTGGGGGCGCAACCGCCACAGGCCGAATGGGGCGTGCTGATTGCCGAGGGGCGAAACTTTATCACCACCGCGTGGTGGCTGAGCCTGATGCCGGGGATTGCCATTGTTATTACTGGATTGGGGTTCTCCCTGATTGGTGACGGTCTGGCAGATCTGTTGCGGCCACGTGGGTGAGGAGACGGAACAATGACTGATCACCCAATTTTGGAAGTAGAAAACCTCTGCACCACCTTTAGCCGTGGTGACACCGCCCTCCCTGCGGTGCGCGACGTGAGCTTCTCGCTTGGCAAGGGGCAGGTGCAAGGTCTGGTGGGCGAAAGCGGCTCTGGCAAGAGTGTGACGCTGCGCTCCATCCTTGGACTGGCCCGCCATTACGGAGAGGTGCGCGGGTCAGTCCGTTGGCAAGGCCAAGAGCTGACCACGATGACCGAGCGCCAGCTGCGCAAGATTCGTGGACGAGAGATCGCGATGATCTTTCAGGAGCCCATGACCTCATTAAACCCGCTTTTGACGGTGGGCACACAGCTGACTGAGACGCTGAAGGCGCATACGGATCTGGGGCGGAAGGCCCGTCGGGACCGCGCGATTGAGATGCTGGATCATGTGGGCATTCCGGCGGCGGCCTCGCGGCTGGGCGAATATCCGCACCAGTTTTCCGGCGGAATGCGGCAACGTGTGATGATCGCCATTGCCTTGGCAGCGAGCCCAAAGCTGTTGCTGGCAGATGAACCGACAACCGCCTTGGACGTGACCATTCAGGCGCAAATTTTGGATCTGATCCTGAAGCTGGCCGATGAAATGTCGATGGGCGTTGTGCTGGTGACGCATGATCTGGGCGTCGTTGCGCAGACATGCGACACGGTTGCGGTGATGTACGCGGGACGGGTGGTTGAGCAGGGGTATGTGCGCCAAGTTCTGCGCACGCCCCGCCACCCATATACCGAGGGTTTGATGCGCTCTGTGCCCCAAGACGTGCCGCCGCGCACCCAGCTGTATTCGGTGCCGGGCACACCGCCCAGTCTTTTCTCTTTGCCGGACGGTTGTGCCTTTGCGCCACGGTGCCAGGCGGCGAGCGAGGCTTGTGGGTCGGCACGTCCCATGTTGCAAGACATCGCGCCGGGGCGGCAGACGGCCTGTTTCCACCCATTGCCAGCCACACAGGATGACGCGGCATGACCCAGACAGTGATGAAAATCGAAGACCTGCATTTGTCTTTCCCGGTGTCGCGCACCCTGCTGGACGTGGTGCAGCGCAAGCCCGGGAAGTCGGTGAATGCGCTGAACGGTGTGAGCCTTGAGCTGAAACAAGGGGAAACTCTTGGCGTCGTGGGAGAGTCCGGCTGTGGCAAGTCGACTTTGGCGCGCTGTATTGTGCGGTTGTATCCGCCGACCAGCGGGCAGATTCACTTTGATGATCAGGACATCTTTGGGGCGCAGGCGCGCAAGGATCGCACCTATAACCGCCGGGTTCAGATGATGTTTCAGGACCCTTATTCCTCGCTGAACCCGCGCATGACCACTGGCGACATCCTTGCAGAGGCTTTGCGGGTGCATGAGATGCGTCCAGAGGCGGAAATTGCGCCTCGGATTGCGGAGCTTTTGGATTTGGTGCGCTTGCCACAGGATGCAGCAGAAAAGCTGCCGCATGAGTTCTCCGGAGGGCAACGGCAGCGGATTGCCATTGCGCGGGCCTTGGCCGTTGAGCCGGAGGTTTTGATCGCGGACGAACTGGTCTCCGCTTTGGATGTGTCGGTTCAGGCGCAGGTGGTGAACCTACTGTTGGAGCTGCAGGAGCGGTTGCATCTGACCATTCTGTTTGTGGCGCATGATTTGCGATTGGTGCGCCATGTGTCCAACCGTGTGGCGGTGATTTATCTGGGTCGGATTGTGGAGATTGGTGACAGCGAGACCTTGTTCTCAGCGCCGTCACATCCGTATTCGCAGGCGCTGTTGAGTGCTGCGCCGTCATTGGACCCGGATGACAAGGGGGCGGCGATCCAGTTGGAGGGCGAGTTGCCGTCTCCGCTAAATGTGCCGCCGGGCTGTCCATTCCATGTGCGCTGTCGTCACGTGACGGATCAGTGCCGGAAAGTCATTCCCGAGCTGCGGGCGCTGGAAGGGCGCGGTGAGGTGGCCTGTCATCATGCGGAGGAGATCAACCAACATGCCTGATTGTGTGATGGCTGACGCGCCGGCGCAGGTGCAAGCGCTGCGCGCAGAGATGCGCGCACGTGGATTGGATGCGTTTGTTTTGCCGCGCTATGACGCGCATCAGGGTGAATATGTCGCCCCGCATGACGCGCGGTTGCAGTATGTGACCGAATTTTCCGGCTCTGCTGGCATGGCGATTGTGACACAGAATGAAATCGCGATGTTTGTCGATGGGCGCTATAGCGTTCAAGTGCGCGAGGAGTGCCAAGGCGACGAATTTTCGTTCCATCATCTGTTTGAAGAGCCACCGGAAACTTGGTTGGCGAAGACTGCCGCGACCTGGTGGCGTGTTGGTTTTGACGCGATGCATCTTCCGCCCCGATGGTACGATCGCTTTGTTGAGGCTTTGGCGCCTAGCAAGGCGGTGATGGTGGCGCAGGACACCAACCCGGTCGACTTCATTTGGGATGACCAGCCAGCCGCACCTGTTGCACAGATTGAGGCCATGCCTTTGCAGTTTGCAGGTCATTCGACCCAGGATAAAGTGGCGGACCTGACTGCGTTTATGGCGCGGGAAAAGGCACATTTTCATGTGGAAACCCAACCGGATAACATTGCTTGGTGCTTGAATGTGCGCGGTGGGGATGTGCCATTTTTGCCGGTGCCCCAGTCCTTTATGGTGGTGTCTGATGTCGGGCACGTCACGTGGTTTGTTGCGCCAGAGAAATTGCCCGCAGATTTGGCGACGACCTTGCCTGAGAACATCTCCGTGGTGCCGCCAACGAGTTTCCTGCGCTATATTTCACAGACTGTCCGTGCTGGTCAGCGTGTGTTGGTCGATCCGGAGTTTTCGCCGGTGGCCGTGTGCCTCGCGTTGGAGAAGGTGGGGGCGCAGATTGACCGCCGCACCAGCCATATAACTGACCTCAAAGCGACAAAAAACCTAACAGAACTGGAAGGTATGCGGGCGTGCCATATTCAGGATGGGGTTGCCGTGACGGAGTTTTCCGCGTGGCTGCTGGAAACTGTTCCCGCGCGGGCAGCCAGTGGTGATCCGTTACGAGAAAGCGAAGCCGAGGCCCAGGTTCAGGCGTTTCGGGCTGCAAGTGGCAGCTATCTGGGCGAGAGTTTCAATACAATTTCGGCGGCTGGTGGCAATGCTGCGATGTGCCATTATGCCACCACCGAGACCCGCGATGCGGTCATCTTGCCGGATGCGCCGTATCTGTTGGATAGCGGTGGACAGTATGAGACCGGAACCACAGACATCACCCGCAGTTTTGCTTTCGAGCAGAGGCCCGCAGGCTACGATCAAGCCTATACGGCGGTGTTCAAAGCTTTTTATGCGCTGGCCACTTTGAAGTTCCCACGTGGCACACAAGGGCATCATATCGACGCCATCTGTCGCCGTCCTCTCTGGGATTTGGGGTTAGATTATGACCATGGCACAGGTCATGGGGTCGGCCATCGACTGTCCGTGCATGAGCATCCGCAGCGGATTGGTAAGCCGGTCAGTGAAGTGGATCTGGTGCCGGGTATGGTGATGTCGATTGAGCCGGGCCATTACGTGGCGGGGCTTTATGGTATTCGTATCGAGAACCTGTTTGAAATTGTCGAAGAGCACAACGGCTTCTTCGGGTTCCGCAATATGACTTGGGCACCCATCATGACCGAGATGTTGGATTTTGACGCGCTGACCTCTGCGGAGATTTCCTGGTTGGACAGCTACCATCAAGAAATGGAGGCCAAACTGGGGCCGTTCCTGAGTGAGCGGGCGTTGGCCTGGAGCCGTAAAAACGCCACCAAGGGTTTAGATAAAACCTAAACAATCGATTGCCTGACGTGGCGGTTTTTTAGACTGGCACGTCAGGGGTATTCTTGATTTCGTTCAACGCGAGGCTTGTGCGGATCGAGCCAATATGCGGAAGCTTCAGCAAGCGCTGTTTGACGGTTTCCTCATAGTCGCGCACGCTTAGCGCGAGCACTTTCAAGATGTAGTCCTGATCGCCGGTCGCAGAGTAGCACTCAACCACTTCGGGCAGCAGTTCGATGGCGCTTTCGAAGTCTTCCAGCGTCTCCTGCGTGTGTTTCTGAAGCTGCACTAAGCAGAACGCAACAATGTCAAAGCCGAGTTTCTGCGCGTCCAAAACATACCGTTTGTCAGCGATATAGCCTTCTTCGCGTAGACGCTTCAGGCGACGCCAGCACGGGGTGTGGCTTAGCCCAGTCACTTCGCCGAGTTCGCGCATTGTCAGGTCTGGTTGTTCTTGAATGGCGCGCAAAATGCGTTTGTCGGCGTCGTCCAAAGTCGTTCCTTTCAATCGTTGAGGTTGTATACAGCGAAAGCCGATTATCGTGCATTACTAATTTTTGACCAAATGGTCCTACTTTTGGTGTACCTCAGGCAACCTTGTTGCGTGTGGGCATCAAAGGGTGATCAAAAACGCAACCCTGTTTCTTGTCCGTCTCCTACGGTTAGCGCCTCATAAGGACGATATTGGGAGGACGTCATGAAACATTGGATTGCAGCCGCCGCGACAGCCGCGCTTGTGAGTGTTGCACCAGTTGCCAGCTTTGCAGAGACCATCCGAGTGACTTTGCAGCTGCCGGAAACACATTCCTTGGGCAAGAACTGGCAGGATTTTGCCAGCATCGTGGAAGAGAAGTCTGGCGGTGATCTGAAGGTGCAGCTGTTCCCTTCAGCGCAGTTGTTTAAAGACAAAGAGGTGCCGGGTGCCGTGGGCAGCGGCGCGGTGGAAGCCGGTTCTGCTTTCATTGGTCGTTTTGCCGGCTCCGTGCCAGCGGTAGACGTGGTGTCGATCCCGTTCATTTTTGACGACGAAGCGCACATCCGCGCGGCCGTGGCCCCGGGCTCTGAAATGCGCGCGACCTTGGATGCGGCAATCCTGAAGGAGACCAACAACCGCATTCTGTGGTGGCAGGCGTTTGGTCGCAATGTGTACCTGACCAATGGCGACCCGATTGTGGAACCAGCTGATATTGCGGACAAAAAAGTCCGCACCTACGGCAAGGTCCATGGCTGGACTGTGCAGGAACTTGGCGGTGCGCCAACCCTGATGTCCGGCTCCAAACAGTTCCTCGCCTATCAGCAGGGCGCTGTGGATGTGGGCATGACCGGCGCGTCTGCGGTGAAATCCCGCAAGCTGTTTGAGGTGATGGATCAGATGACCCTGACCTTTGACAGTGCGATTGAATTTGTCGCAGTGATCAACAATGACGTTTATGAAGGATTGTCCGATGAGCACAAAGCCATCATCGACGCAGCTGCGGCGGAAGTGGAGCAGAAGCTGCGCGACCAGATCTATGCAGAAGAAGCGGCCACCGTGGACGAGATGAAGGCCAACATGACCGTGACTGAGCTGTCTGATGACCAGCGCGCGGCTTGGGTGGCGGCCACCGCCAGCGTTGTCGACCGCTTTGTTGAGGAAACCGGCGAGACCGGTGCGGCGGCGGTTGCGGCTGTGAAAGGCGCAATGACCAACTAAGCCTTATGGGGGCGCTTTCCTGAGGGATGGCGTCCCCTTTTTCTTTCCCGCGAAAATTCACAGCAAGGAGTGGCCAATGATCATCCGGATCATTGATGGCATCACTGAGTTCACAGGCAAGCTTTGCGCTTGGACCCTGTTTGCCATCGGCTTTTTCATCACGTTTGAAGTGCTTATGCGTTACGTTTTTAACGCGCCCACCATTTGGGTGGATGAGATCAGCCGGGTGTTGCAGGTCTGGGTGGTGTACTTGGGCGCGGCCTATGTGCTGAAGCACCGTGAGATGGTCACGATTGATGTGCTGTTGAGCAATCCCAATACGTTCTGGCGTCGGTTGGCGGAGACTCTGGCCATTGTCGTGTTGTTCATTTTTGCGGGCACGGCGTGTTATTTCGGGTTCCAGATTTGGCTGAAGGCCACCATGGCGGGGCATACCACGGACACCTATCTGGCGCCGCCAAAGATGATCACCCATGCGCCGGTTTGGGTCGGCAGTGCCCTGTTGATGCTACAAGGCGGGGTGCAGCTGTATCGCGTGTGGGCCGAGCCTTTGCCCGGCGATGATGTGATGGGGGGCGCTCACTGATGGAAGCGGTTCTCATTCTTGTGGCGCTGATGGCGCTGTTGTTGTTGCGCACGCCGGTGGCCTTTGCGCTGGGCGGTCTCGGGGTGATCCTGTTGGGGCTGAATGGGTTGCCTCTGGTGGCGGTGCCGCAGCGGTTGCACGGCTCGATGGACAGCTTTGAGCTCCTTGCTGTGCCCATGTTTTTGTTGATGTCCAATGTCTTGCTCAAAGGCGGCGTGGGGCGTGATCTGTATGCGGCGGTGCAAAGTTGGGTTGGGCATTGGCCCGGCGGGCTGGGCGTGGCGACGATCCTGTCGTGCACGTTGTTTTCGGCCATTTCTGGCTCCTCGGTGGCGACGGCGGCGACGATTGGCACCGTGGCAATCCCGGAGATGTCCAAGCGCGGTTATGACAAACCGTTTGTCTACGGCATGTTGGCGGCGGGCGGCACTTTGGGGATTTTGATCCCGCCGTCAATCCCGTTGATCATTTACGGCGTGGTCACGGAAAGCTCGATCCCGACGCTGTTCCTCGCGGGCATTGGGCCGGGGTTGCTCCTGGCGTCTGCTTTCATTGTCTATGGCATGTTGTTTTCGCGCTTTTCCGGCGCCTATCAGCCGGTAGCCAAAGCCGATTGGGGCACACGGGCGCGGACCTCTTTGATGGCGCTGCCAACGGTGGCGTTGGCGGTGGCGATTGTCGGCTCGATCTACACCGGCATCGCGACGCCATCGGAAAGCGCCGGGTTGGGTTTTGTGATCGCTTTGGTCATGACGTTCGCCATGGGGCGGATGGATTTTGCCAAGCTGCGGGAGGCGATGGAAGGTTCGCTGCGCACGTCCGTTATGGTGTTGATCATCGTGGCAGGCGCCAAGGTGTTTTCCTATGCGATTACGCTCTACCTGATCCCGCAGTCGATCAGCGCGTTCCTGACTGAGAACATCTCCAACCCAAGTCTGTTTATTCTGGCGGTGGGGCTGGTGCTGCTGTTCATGGGGTTCTTCTTGGAGAGCCTGTCGATGCTACTGATCATGGTGCCGGTACTTTTGCCGGCGGTGCTCAACATTGGGATTGATCCGATCTGGTTTGGCATTTTCTTTGTGGTGCTGATTGAGACCGCGTTGATCACGCCGCCGGTGGGGATGAACCTGTTTGTCATTCAGGCTGTCGCGAACGCTCGGTTGCAGGAGGTGGCCAAAGGCGCGCTGCCATTTGCGGGGATCATGCTGGCGGTGGCGGTGCTGCTGTGGTTCTGGCCCGATCTGGCGCTCTACATCCCGTATGAATTGGCGCGCTGAGCAGGAGGGCAAAGGTGATGAAAAACATGGTACGGATTGCCCCCAATGAGGGGCGGAACCTGCGGGCGGCGCGGTTGCGCTCTCTGCTGGAGCAGAAAGAGCTGGTGGTGGCGCCTTGTTGTTATGATGCGCTGTCGGCCAAGCTGATCGAGCAGGCGGGGTTTGACATGACGTTCATGTCCGGCTTTGCCGCCTCGGCCTCGCGCATTGGCATGCCGGATCTGGGGCTGATGAGCTATGGCGAGGTGGTGGACCATGTGCGCAACATTTCGGAGGCGACCAGCCTGCCGTTTGTGGCGGATGGCGACACGGGCTACGGCAATGCGATGAACGTGATCCGCACCGTCAAAGGCCTGGCGCGGGCCGGGGCAGCGGCGGTGATGATTGAAGATCAGGTGGCGCCAAAACGCTGCGGTCATACGCCGGGCAAGGCGGTGGTGGAGCGCGAAGTGGCGTTTGATCGCATCAAGGCGGCGGTGGATGCGCGGGAGGAAGAGGACGTGCTGATCCTGGCCCGCACCGATGCGCGCAAGGCGCATGGGCTGGGGGAGGCGATAGAGCGGGCACAGCGGTTCTTTGACCTGGGTGCGGACATCATCTTCATCGAGGCACCGCAGAGCGTGGAGGAGATGCGCCAGATTTGTGAGGAAACGCCGGGGCTGTTGATGGCCAATATGTTGGAAGGGGGCGACACGCCGATCCTGTCCCATGCGGAGCTGGCGGACATGGGGTTTAATCTGGCGGCTTATCCGCTGACGCTGTTGTCGGCGGTGATGCAGCAGATGGTGGAGACTTTGGCAGCGATGAAGGCGGACACGGTGCAGGCCTCCGGGTTGATGTCGTTTGAAGAGGTGCGCAAGCGGGTTGGGTTCAACGCGTATTATGCGGCCTCGGAAGGGTATAAGGCCTAAGGCTAGCTGAGTTG
Organism: Paracoccaceae bacterium; assembly: GCA_014872815.1. Lineage (GTDB taxonomy): Bacteria > Pseudomonadota > Alphaproteobacteria > Rhodobacterales > Rhodobacteraceae > Shimia. Next base: position 15,935 of record WKFK01000011.1, on the reverse strand, counting down.
CGCGGGCGTCACTGGATGATGGCCCGCGCAAGAGCGCTACTTTTTGAAGGCCAGACGCAGGTCATCAATGGCGTTGATCTGGCCTTGCGACAGTTCGCCCTGAACCAGCGGTTGCAAGACATCTTGAAGCGTGTCCCAGGCGCGGCCATCATCCAACTTGTAAAGCCGCTTTCCAAGCCGTGGAATGGCGTAAATCGGCCCGTCACATTGTGTCATCAGCCAGCGACCCAGCACTTCCATCTCATGGGCTTCTTCTTCGGAACAGCGCAGCTTTTTACGTAGAAGCACATGCAGTTGGTCGCGGGTTTCCTGTGTCGGCAGACTGTCGATCTCCAGAAAGGCTTGCGCGATGGCGCAGATCGCGATGCGCAGGTCATCAATGCCTTCCACCGGGTGCTGGCCGGTTTTGCGGCGGAACGCAATGCGACGCGGGGCGTTGATGGCGGTGGTGGCCAGATCAGATGCGGTGTCGATGGCTTCGCGCGGGTTCATACGCGCCCACCACCAGATGGCGCCGCCGACGGCTGTGAGAATGGCAATGAGAATGTGCATAATAAAAGGCTCGACAGGTTATGGTGTAATCTGTCGGGAGATTAGACATCTTTGGGTGGTGTTGGGAAGCGGCAAATGCGTCGATTGTGTCTAGATGTCAGCTGAGTTGCGCGGCGGTACAGTCGCGGAACTTTTGCACCTCTGGCGCGGCGCCGTCGAGCGGGATTGTCACGGACTGGGCTTCGGTGAAGGCCAGCGCCGTGGCGTTGTATTGCAGCCCGTCGAGCACATTTCCAAAGCCGCTGTCCGCCACATTGAGCGTCTGGTTGCTTTCCGACAGCGCATGCTCAGGCGTGGATATCGTGATTTCGTTGGGGCCGATGAAGCGCATGGCGAACCATGGGGTGGGTTGCCAGGGCGCGGATTTTTGGGTGATCGCGAGCGTGTAGAGCGGCTTGTTTGGATCATAGGTGAGGTGGATGTGCGCCTCTGCGGTTTCATGGGTGAGGGTGCAGATGGGCGTGGTGGTGGCTTCCCAGGCGGTGGCTGGGGAGGCGAGGAGGAAAGTGATCAAGAGGGTGCGCATGAGAGGGAGGGTAGTCTTGAGGCTGCTCTGCGTCGAGATAGTGCGGTTCACAAAAGCATGATGCTTTGCATCATGCCGCGCCCGACCTCCCCCACGGGAGGGCGCGTTCGCTTCCTCCCGAGGTCGGGCGCGGCAGGCAAAAACGCCTGCTTTTGGGGTGTTGTAATGTTTAGAACTCTGTCTTGCTCAGAAGCCGTTCTCTTTCTTCAAACAGTCCAAAGTATGTTTCTGTCACCGTTTTCTGGAATTTGGGAGGGTAGTTGATAGCTGCCGTATGGCGGCGAAAATCGTTGTCCCTCCAACGTGCAATTACCGCATCATAGGTGTGTACGTGGGCTAAGAAATCGCGGAACTCTCTTGGAAATGCAGGGTTTGTTTCATAAGTTTCGTGATTGTCCGCTTTGAATTGTTTGCGGCCATCGATCAAGTGGGCATTCGCTACAATTGCCTTGGCAATCGCAGAGTTTGAAGGATGGAAAACGTTCTCGATCCAAACGCGCCAAATCTTTAGCTCTTCCTCTGAGTTCTGAATTCCTTCCACAAAGTAAGCATTCTCGCCGTGGCTTGGTCGGTGAATCTCCCAAAACCTTTCCCAAGCTGAGTTGGAAACTTGCAATTGTGCGTACATAGGGCCGTATAAGTTTTGAATTTGGCGGTCTATTCGGGCTATTCTCCACTCAAGCTCGGTTTGCATCCGTTCCTTAGTGGCGTTTTCTTTCGTCTGCTCAACTTCTCTTTCACGAGATTTTGCACGGCTTCGTTCAGCCAACAAAAACGTAACCAGCCAACCGGCCATAGCAATGGCAACCGTCACGGCGAGTTTTGCGAATTCCCAGTCCATTTTACCGTCCCCTCCTTTTCACATTCCCGCCGCGCTGACCAGCACGCCCTGCCGTTGAGCGGCCTCTGCTCTTGGTGGCCTTCTCCTCGGCTGCTTTGATCGCGTATTGCCGCGCCATGGGGTCGTCGGCGACGGCCAGATCCACCGCCTCCAGACGTTTGACCTCGTCGCGCAGGCGGGCGGCTTCTTCGAATTCGAGGTTCTCGGCGGCTTTGCGCATGTCGTCTCGCAACCCGTTGAGTACGGCTTCCAAATTGCCCCCCGCAAGCGGGTTGTCGATCTTGGCGGTGACGCGGGATTGGTCTGTGTCGCCCTGATAGAGCCCGGCCAAGACGTCCTCGACGTTCTTTTTCACCGTGGCGGGCGTGATGCCATGTTCTTCGTTGTAGGCGATCTGTTTGGCGCGGCGGCGGTTGGTTTCGCCAATGGCGCGCTCCATGGAGCCGGTCATGCGGTCTGCGTACATGATCACGCGACCCTCGGCGTTGCGCGCGGCGCGGCCGATGGTTTGCACAAGGGAGGTTTCCGAGCGTAGGAAGCCCTCTTTGTCCGCATCCAGAATGGCGACCAAGCCACATTCGGGAATATCCAGCCCCTCGCGCAGGAGGTTGATGCCGACCAGCACGTCAAAGGCGCCAAGGCGCAGGTCACGCAGGATTTCGATGCGTTCCAGCGTGTCGATGTCGCTGTGCATGTAGCGGATTTTGATGCCCTGCTCGTGCAGGTATTCGGTGAGGTCTTCGGCCATGCGTTTGGTCAATGTCGTGACCAGCGTGCGGAAGCCCTCCGCTGTGACCTTGCGGATTTCATCGAGCAGATCGTCGACTTGCATCTCCACCGGGCGGATTTCGACTTCGGGGTCCAGAAGGCCGGTAGGGCGGATGACCTGTTCGGCAAAGACGCCGCCGGACTGCTCGATCTCCCAAGCAGCGGGCGTGGCGGAGACGAAGACCGACTGCGGGCGCATGGCGTCCCATTCCTCAAACTTGAGGGGGCGGTTGTCCATGCAGGAGGGCAGGCGGAAGCCGTGTTCGGCGAGGGTGAATTTGCGGCGATAATCCCCACGATACATGCCGCCGATTTGTGGCACGGAGACGTGGCTTTCATCGGCAAAGACAATGGCGTTGTCGGGGATGAATTCAAACAGGGTGGGGGGCGGCTCACCGGGGGCGCGGCCGGTGAGATAGCGCGAGTAGTTTTCGATGCCGTTGCAGAAGCCTTGGGCCTCCAGCATTTCGATGTCGAAGTTGGTGCGTTGTTCCAGACGCTGTGCTTCGAGAAGCTTGCCTTCGTCCACCAGTTGGTCAAGCCGCGTGCGCAGCTCTTTTTTGATGTTGATGATGGCCTGATTCAGCGTCGGTTTCGGCGTCACGTAGTGGCTGTTGGCGTAGACGCGGACCTGTTCAAAGGTGTCGGTCTTCTCACCGGTGAGCGGGTCAAACTCGGTGATGCTTTCGAGTTCCTCGCCAAAGAAGGACAGCTTCCAGGCGCGGTCTTCGAGGTGGGCTGGGAAGATTTCCAGACTGTCGCCACGCACACGGAAAGAGCCACGTTGGAAGGCGGCGTCATTGCGGCGGTATTGTTGTGCGACAAGATCGGCAATGACCTGGCGCTGATCGTATTCGCCGCCGGCTTTCAGGTCGAGGGTCATGGCGGAGTAGGTTTCCACCGAGCCGATGCCGTAGATACAGGACACCGAGGCGACGATGATCACGTCGTCGCGTTCAAGCAGCGCGCGCGTGGCGGAGTGGCGCATGCGGTCGATCTGTTCGTTGATCTGGCTTTCCTTCTCAATGAAGGTGTCAGAGCGGGGAACGTAGGCCTCTGGTTGGTAGTAGTCATAGAAGCTGACGAAATACTCGACGGCGTTTTCCGGGAAGAAGCCTTTCATCTCGCCATAGAGCTGCGCCGCGAGGGTCTTGTTGGGGGCGAGAATGATGGCGGGGCGTTGGGTTTCCTCGATCACCTTGGCCATGGTGAAGGTTTTACCGGTGCCGGTGGCGCCCAGCAGCACCTGATTGCGCTCGCCGTCGGTCACGCCGGCGGAAAGCTCGGCGATGGCGGTGGGCTGATCCCCTGCAGGCTCGAACTCGGTGTGCATGACAATGCGCTTGCCGCCTTCCAACTTGGGACGGCGTTTGGCCTCACGATCGACCATCTGGGGAAGGTTACTGGCATCACTCATCGCGGCGTCCCGTGTTGAAAGAGTCGTTTCGCGCGATTTTGGTCTCTTTTTGTTCTTATGCAAGGGCGAAAGCGCATATGAGACTTGCTGTTTTGCGTCGCGCGATGCTGCGGCGCGTCTATGTGCATTATGCGCGTGCAGAAAATCTGACTATTCAGTCAAGGATGATGCGGACGAATGGGAGCAAGTTACCTATGGTAAGGTGTCCGTGCGCTTCTTTCGGTAAGAAGTTGTGTTCTTTTGGGTAATTTTAGAACAAAATTCTACCCATATTGGAAATTAAATATATGTTGCACTTGCCAAATGATTGGCATCCTCGCTATGGTCAACTCAGCAAGCAGTCCGCTAAGGTCGCCAGTCCAAACTGCACCTACACCCCTCGCTCCCCGCGGCTTGGTCCGGAACCTGGGCTGCTTGCAAGCTGACTTCCCTTTCAATCGATGATTTGCCTCGGCTTTGCGGCGGTTTGTCTGTGTTTGACCTCTTGCCCGAAGCTGGAGAATCCGTGATAAAGCGGCAAGCTAAGGAGTGCCCTATGATCGCACGTATTTATCAGCCAGCCCGCACGGCCATGTCTTCGGGAACCGCCAAAACTCACCAGTGGGTGTTGGAATATGGTCCGTCGGAAGCCAAGGATATTGATCCGCTGATGGGATGGACCGGCTCTGGTGATACGCAAAGCCAAGTGCGGTTGAAGTTTGACAGCAAAGAGGCGGCTGTGGCCTACGCACGCGAAAACGGTATTGAGGTGCAGGTTTTGGAGCCGAACAAGCGCAAGGCCAACATCCGGCAGGGCGGTTATGGTGAGAACTTCGCCACCAATCGGCGCGGCGCCTGGACGCACTGACGATTTGTAGATCCGGCTAGTGTTCTGGTGAAGTCGCGGCAAAGATTTCGCAAAATCTCGCGGTAATCTGGGTGTTGCGGTGGCTGTCAGCTTTGCAGCTATATGTTTAGGTCACTTTTGGCGCCTGCGGGCGCCTTGCCTTTTTCGGGGATCGTGGTGGCTGAGATCGCGTTGCTGATCGTTGAGAGCGGCCGATCTGCGCGACGTTTCTGCTTACACGGGGAGCAGACGGTACCATGGAAGCGGATTGCACAGAACGGCTGTTTGGGTCTGTTTTTGATGCTAGCAGGCAGCACCTTTGATCCAGCCTGGTTGATCGGAACCTTTCTTCGGCCAGACACGATGAGATCATCGTCATTTGCTGAGAGCGCATGGCGATAGAACGACGGCAAGCAGCACGGTACGCTTGTCTCAACAGAATGCGCCATACTCAGTGCGTCAATTCGGTGTAAAATGCTGTCTCAGCATGATCGCAGTGTCCGCAAATTTTTGACGTTTGAAAGGGTATTTGGTACCAGAGCCGTGTTGCAAGCAAATGAGAGGTCTCAGGGTGTCTTTTGGCCGCGGATTATTGGGTACCGAAGAGGCGTGTCAAAACAGCTGTCATTAGCCAAGCGAAACCCAAAGAACCTTAGCGTCCTCTTCGCTCGTGGAGATGCAGCCGTGTCCCATGGCGCTGTCATAGTATACCGAGTCGCCCGCTTTCATAGGGCGCGGTCGATAGTGCTCACACAGAAACAGTAGCTCCCCGCTAAGCACATACATGAACTCTTCGCCGTCGTGGCGGATCCACTCATCAAAGTCGCCTTCGCTACGGGCTGTGATTGTGGACACATAGGGCAGCATGCGTTTGCTGGTAAGCTCGACGCACAGCAACTCGTGAATGTAGGTCGGGGTCTCTTTGAGCTCGCCTTGTCCTGCCTCGGAAAAGTCTCTGCGTCCCTTCATCGCGTCAATCGTGGATTGTTGGAAGAGTTGCGGCGTTGCCATGCCAAGGGCCTGGGTCAATTTTTGCACGATCTCAAAGCTTGGCTTGGTTTGATCGTTTTCAATCTTGGACAGTGTTGAACGACCGATTCCGGCGAGGTCGCTTGTTTCCGCTAGTGTCCATCCTTTGGCTTTTCGCGCCAAATGTATCCGTTGACCAAGCGATTCTTCGGCTTTGGAAGAGGTTTTCTCTGCCATTGCAGGGTTTTGTTCCGGCATAAAATTCTCCCTGTTTTCTGATTGTTACCCCAAAATTGAGCAATCAGCAAATGTCGAATATGAGAATCTTGTTGCTAAAAGTGGAAAATTTCCCCTATAGGAAACAAAAGTAAGTTTGGGGGGAGCCATGCAGCGGTTTACTGAAAGCCTTGAGAATGCAGATGACGTAATTTTTGGCGCGATTGCCAAGGAGGCGCAGCGTCAAAGGGCTCAGGTGGAGCTGATCGCCTCTGAGAATATCGTCAGCCGTGCGGTCTTGGAGGCGCAGGGATCTGTGCTGACAAACAAATATGCAGAAGGGTATCCGGGGCGGCGGTACTACGGCGGCTGTGAGCATATGGACACGGTGGAGGAAGAAGCCATTTCTCGCCTCAAGGCGCTGTTTGGTTGTGAATTTGCCAATGTACAGCCGCACTCTGGTGCGCAGGCCAATGGCGCGGTCAAGCTTGCGTTGTTGAACCCGGGTGACACAATCTTGGGCATGTCTTTGGATGCGGGTGGTCATCTGACACACGGTGCGCGTCCGGCACTGTCTGGCAAATGGTTCAAAGCTGTTGCTTATGGCTTGGACGACAACGGTTTAATCGACATGGAAGAGGTGCGCCGGCTCGCCATAGAGCATAAGCCTCAGATGATCATTGCGGGTGCGTCTGCCTATTCGCAGGTCATTGACTGGGCGGCATTCCGGACCATTGCGGATGAAGTTGGTGCCTACTTTCTGGTGGATATGGCCCACATCGCAGGGCTTGTTGCGGCTGGATTGCATCCATCGCCAATCCCGCATGCGCACGTCGTTACCTCTACGACTCACAAAACCCTGCGCGGTCCGCGGGGTGGGATCATCCTAACCAACGACGCGGCTTTGGCAAAAAAGATGAATTCGGCAGTTTTCCCGGGCTTGCAAGGCGGGCCATTGATGCATGTGGTCGCGGCCAAGGCTGTCGCGTTTGGAGAAGCGCTGGATCCTGCATTCAAGGCGTACTGTCAAACAGTTGTGGACAGTGCCAAGGCTTTGGCTGAGGTGATGCAGACGCGCGGCTGCGCCATTGTGTCGGGTGGGACTGAAAATCACCTGATGTTGGTGGACTTGCGCCCCAAGGGCGTCAAAGGCAACGCGGCTGAAGATGCGCTGGAGCGTGCGGGGATCACTTGCAACAAAAACGGCGTGCCGGGTGATCCTGAAAAACCAACCGTGACGAGTGGCATACGTCTGGGAACAGCGGCGGGGTGTTCGCGCGGGTTTGGTCCTGAAGAATTCCGCGAGATTGGTGCACTGATCAGTGATGTGCTGGATGCGCTGGCCGAAACGCCAGAGGGCAATCCGCAGGTTGAGGCCGCGACGCGGGCAAAAATTGAAGCGCTGTGCGCGCGGTTCCCGATCTACTGAGAGTTTGCGTGATGTCTAATCTTGAGACTACTGACGCAGTCCGCGCATCTAATGATGCAGTGCCCCGTCTGCGCCACCCAGAAAAGTCCAAACGCGCCGATAGCCCGTTTCAGCGGAAACCCTCTTGGATTCGATTGAAAAAGCCTGAAGGCCCGGCGTTTTACGAAACCCGTCGCCTGATGCGTGAACAGCAGTTGTCTACGGTCTGTGAGGAGGCGTCTTGCCCCAACATTGGTGAGTGCTGGTCCAAGAGGCACGCGACATTCATGATTATGGGCGAGATCTGCACGCGCGGATGTTCGTTTTGCAATGTCGCGACTGGGCGCCCTGACGCATTGGATATGTTTGAGCCGGGCCGAGTGGCGCATTCGGTCAAGCAGCTTGGTCTGCGTCATGTGGTGATCACGTCAGTGGATCGTGATGATCTGGACGATGGCGGGGCAGAACATATGGCGCAAACCATTCGCGCTGTGCGCCGTCAAAGCCCAGACACCACGATCGAAGTACTCACCCCAGATTTTCGCGGCAAAAAAGGCGCTGAGGAGATCGTCTTTGAAGCACGCCCGGACGTGTTCAACCACAATCTGGAAACGGTGCCGCATCTGTATCCGTCAGTGCGCCCAGGCGCGCGATATTATACGTCTTTGCGGCTTCTGGATGACGCGAAGCGGGCGGATCCAAATGTGTTCACCAAATCCGGTGTCATGGTGGGACTGGGAGAAACGATGGAGGATCTGCGGCAGGTCATGGATGACTTGCGCGCCGCGGAGGTCGATTTTCTCACAGTTGGTCAGTACTTGCAGCCCACACCAAAGCACCACCCGGTGGACCGCTTTGTGACCCCAGAAGACTTCAAAAAAATAGAAGAGTTGGCACGCACCAAGGGCTTTCTTGGTGTTTCAGCCTCTCCACTCACGCGGTCGTCGTTCCATGCGGACGAAGATTTTGCTCGCCTCAAAAAGCAGCGCTTAAGCGGCTGAGGCAAACTGAAACTAAAGGAGGAGAACAACAATGGAATTACTTAACTCGGTCGTAGGCTGGGTCAACGGCGTGGTCTGGGGACCACCTATGTTGATCCTGATTTTGGGCGTAGGCGCCTTTATGCAAATCAGCCTGAAGCTGATGCCGATCCTACGCATGCCACACGGATTTAAACTGTTGGCCAAAGGTCGGCAGGGCACAGGCGAAGGCCAAATTTCGCCATTCAATGCATTGATGACAGCGCTTTCGGCGACAATCGGGACAGGTAATATCGCTGGTGTTGCCACCGCTGTATTCCTGGGCGGACCGGGTGCCTTGTTCTGGATGTGGATGACCGCGCTTGTGGGCATGGCCACCAAGTATTCTGAAGCTGTGCTGGCGGTGAAATATCGTGAGCGCGATTCAAAGGGCAACTATGTTGGCGGCCCGATGTACTACATCAAAAACGGCTTGGGCCAGAAATGGGCGTGGCTGGGTGCTGCTTTTGCCATTTTTGGTGCGATTGCAGCCTTTGGCATCGGCAACGGCGTACAAGCCAACGGTGTGGCGCAAGTTTTGGAAGCAAACTTCGGCTTCAACACCTCTGTCACAGGTATCGTTTTGATGGTTCTGACAGGCGCCGTGATCCTCGGTGGCATCACGCGCATTGGTGCGGTTGCGGGTGCACTGGTGCCGTTCATGGCGGTCACCTATGTCGCGATTGGCCTGATTGTGCTTATGTTGAATGCCGATCAGATCGGTCATGCGCTCAACCTCGTATTCACGCATGCGTTCACCCCATCTGCAGCTGAAGGCGGCTTTGCCGGTGCAGCTGTTTGGGCTGCGATCCGCTTTGGTGTGGCTCGCGGTGTATTTTCCAACGAAGCGGGCTTGGGCTCTGCCCCAATTGCGCACGCTGCAGCTGAAACAAAAGGGCCTGTGAACCAGGGCCTGATTGCGATGCTGGGCACATTCATCGATACCATCATCGTGTGTTCCATCACTGGCCTTGCGATCATTACGTCGGGTGTTTTGACAAGCGGCGAAAGCGGTGCGGCCTTGACCTCGCTGGCCTTTGAAACCACGTTGCCTGGTTTTGGCGGGTCCATGATTGCCATCGCGCTGTCGATCTTTGCTTTCACCACCATCATTGGATGGTCCTACTACGGTGAAAAATGCGTGGGCTACCTGATGGGGGCCAAGGTGCTGATGGGGTACCGGGTTCTGTGGATCGCAATGATCTATTTCGGTGCGACTGCGGATCTGGGCTTCATTTGGCTGTTGGCGGATACGCTGAACGCCATGATGGCACTGCCAAACCTGATCGCCATCGCGCTGCTGAGCCCGGTTGTGGTCAAAGTGACGCAAGAGTTCTTCGCATCCAATGGTGCCACCGAAGAGCCAGGGTCCAGCAAATCCCCTGCTGAATAAACCAAACGTGGGGAGCGTTTTGCGCGCTCCTCACCCCCTAACTTCCTAATAAGACTGTTTGAGGCTGTTCCCGATGACAAAACGCACACCGCTTTATGACCTGCATATCGAACACAACGCCAAAATGGTGGATTTTGCTGGCTGGGACATGCCAATTCAATACTCCACTGGCATCATGGCTGAGCATCACCAGTGTCGCCAAAAGGCCGCGATCTTTGATGTGAGCCACATGGGGCAGGTGGTGTTGACTGGAGAAGACGTGGGCGCGAAGCTCGAAACGCTTTGCCCTCAGGCCTATGCCACGCTGAAAGAAGGCAAGGCGCGTTACGGGTTTTTCACGAATGAGCAGGGCGGGATCATGGATGATCTGATCGTGTCCAACGCCGGAGATCACTTTTTTGTCGTCGTGAACGCCGCGCTACGGGATCAAGACATTCCGCATATGCGGGACAACTTGGATGGCGTGAGCGTCACGGAGATTCATGACCATGCACTGATTGCGCTGCAGGGTCCCGCTTCGGAGGCGGTTTTGTCCGCGCTTTTACCTGGAGCGGCAGACCTGAAATTTATGGAAACCTTGCAAGCGCCAATCGATGGGGTGCCCTGCCGCATCTCACGCCTCGGCTACACAGGCGAAGATGGGTATGAGATTTCTATTCCTGAAACAGAGGCCATTCGCCTGACCAAGCTGTTGCTTGAGCATGAAGATTGCGCGCTGGCAGGGTTGGGTGCTCGAGACAGCCTGCGCCTTGAGGCAGGTTTGTGCCTCTACGGCAATGATATTGACCAAAGCACCACGCCAATTGAAGCCTCGCTTGGATGGGCGATCCAAAAACGCCGCAAAGAAGAAGGTGGCTTCCCGGGCGCGTCAGTGGTCCAGAAGCAGCTCGCGGTAGGCGCCGCACGCAAACTTGTCGGCATTCGCCCTAAAGGTCGTGCCCCTGCGCGGGCGGGCGTGGAAGTGCAAGCCAGTGACGGCACAAAAATCGGGTCCATTACCTCCGGGTGTTTTGGTCCCACTGCCGACGGTCCGGTTGCGATGGGCTACGTCGATGCCGCGCACGCCGCTCCGGGAACGCCTGTCAATCTTTTGGTCCGGGGCAAAGTCAACCTGGCTGAAATCACCACGCTGCCCTTTGTGGCACAGAACTACAAACGCTAACGCACAAGGATTTTGATCATGTCCACTACTTACTATTCCGAAGACCACGAATGGATCACTGTCTCTGGCGACACTGCCATCATCGGGATCACCACCCACGCCGCAGAACAGCTTGGTGAGATTGTGTTTTTTGAGCCTAAAGATGTTGGCGATGAGTTTGATAAAGGCGATGATATTGGCGTCGTTGAGTCCGTTAAAGCCGCGTCTGAGATATACGCGCCAGTGACAGGTGAGATCGTCGAAGCCAATGGTGAATTGGAAGACAATCCGGGCAAGTTGAACGAAGATCCTGAGGCCGCTGCGTGGCTGTACAAAATCAAGATTTCTGACGCGTCTGAGCTTGAGAGCCTGATGGATGCGGACGGCTACAAAGCCTTGATCGCCTAACCCCCATTCCGCAAAAGGAGAGACCCATGGACTTCGAGTCTAACGGTTACAACACCTATGATTTCGCCAACCGGCGGCACATCGGGCCTTCCCCGGAAGAAATGACCGAGATGCTGAGCGTGATTGGTTACCCGTCCCTGGACGCGCTGATTGACGCAACTGTGCCGCCATCTATCCGTCAGGCCGCTCCACTGGCAACCGGTGCCCCCATGTCAGAGCATGACGCGCTGAAGAAGATGAAGGCCGTGGCGGGGAAGAACAAGGTTCTGACATCCCTGATCGGTCAGGGGTATTACGGCACGATCACCCCGACGCCGATCCTGCGCAACATCCTGGAAAACCCAGCCTGGTATACCGCCTACACGCCGTATCAGGCGGAGATTTCGCAGGGGCGTCTTGAGGCGCTTTTGAACTTCCAGACTATGGTGTCGGACCTGACGGCTCTTCCGGTTGCCAACGCGTCTTTGTTGGACGAAGCAACGGCCGCCGCCGAAGCGATGGCCATGGCGCAGCGTGCGTCTCGCAAGAAGTCAAATAAGCCAGTGTTCTTTGTGGATGAGAACTGTCATCCACAGACCATCGCGGTCATCCAGACCCGTGCAGAACCGCTCGGAATTTCGGTCACCGTGGGACCTGTTGATGCGCTAGAGCCGGAGATCGTTTTTGGCGCCATCTTCCAGTATCCCGGCACCGACGGCACCCTGCGTGATTTCTCCGCTGAGATTGCGGCTTTGCACGACAACAAGGCCATTGCAGTTGTCGCAGCGGATATTCTGGCGCTGACACTGGTCAAAGCGCCGGGCGAAATGGGCGCAGATATTGCGGTTGGTTCCACCCAACGGTTTGGTGTGCCATTGGGGTATGGTGGGCCGCACGCGGCTTACATGGCAGTCACTGACAAACTAAAACGTACCATGCCGGGCCGGATCATTGGCGTGTCCGTGGATGCGCGCGGGGAACCGGCGTATCGATTGTCCCTGCAAACCCGTGAACAGCACATCCGGCGTGAGAAGGCCAATTCCAACGTGTGTACAGCGCAGGCGTTGTTGGCCGTGATTGCCTCAATGTATGCGGTGTATCATGGTGCGGTTGGGCTCAAATCCATTGCCGAAGCTGTGCACAGCAAGGCCGCCGCGTTGGCTGCAGCACTGCGTCAGGGTGGTGCCAAGGTGCAAACTGAGGCGTTTTTTGACACGGTGACGGTGCGTGTGGACGCGGAGCAAGAGGCCATCCTCGAGGCCGCGCTTTCACGGGGCATCAACCTGCGCAAGGTTGGCGAAGACCGGCTGGGCATCTCGGTGGATGAAACCACGACGCCTGAAACGCTGCACAACGTGTTGAACGCATTTGGCATTGAAGGCAAGCTCGCGCCATCCGAAGGGCGTGTGCCCAACGGTTTGATCCGGCAGTCTGAATACCTCACGCATCCAGTTTTCAACCAGAACCGGGCTGAGGCCGAGTTTACGCGCTATATGCGCAAACTTGCTGATCGTGACCTGGCTTTGGATCGGGCAATGATCCCACTTGGATCGTGCACGATGAAACTGAATGCGACCACTGAGATGATCCCGGTGACCTGGCCTGAGTTTGCAAACCTGCATCCGTTTGTACCCGCCGATCAGGCGCAAGGCTATGCCGAGATGATTGCGGATTTGAACCAGCATCTGTGTGAAATCACGGGTTATGACAAAATCAGCCAACAGCCCAATTCCGGCGCGCAAGGTGAGTTTGCTGGCTTGCTGACAATTCGCAACTTCCACAAGGCAAATGGCCAGGGGCACCGTGACATTTGTTTGATCCCGGTCTCCGCACATGGGACCAACCCCGCGTCCGCTCAGATGGTGGGTTGGACAGTGGTCCCTGTGCGTTCGGCCGACAATGGCGACATTGACCTGGATGATTTCCGTGCAAAGGCCGAACAGTACAGCGACCGTTTGGCTGGTGCCATGATCACTTATCCGTCGACCCATGGTGTGTTTGAAACCACGGTGCAGGACGTCTGCGCGATCACGCATGAACATGGAGGGCAGGTTTATATCGACGGTGCAAACCTAAACGCGATGGTAGGTCTATCGCGGCCGGGTGATATTGGTGGTGACGTCAGCCACCTTAACTTGCACAAAACCTTCTGCATTCCGCATGGCGGTGGGGGGCCCGGTATGGGGCCGATTGGTGTGAAGGCGCATCTGGCGGATTACTTGCCAGGCCACCCAGAGCATGGAGAGGCCATTGGGCCTGTGTCTGCGGCACCGTTTGGGTCGCCGTCGATCCTGCCTGTGAGCTGGGCCTACATCATGATGATGGGGGGCGAAGGTCTCACCCAGGCTTCCAAGGTGGCCATTTTGAGCGCGAACTATATCGCTGCGCGTCTTAAAGGGGCTTACCCAATCCTGTTTACGGCGGAAAATGGATTGATCGCGCACGAGTGCATCCTGGACACCCGTCCATTTGCCGAAAGCGCGTGGGTTTCCGTTGACGACATCGCGAAGCGGTTGATCGACAATGGGTTCCATGCGCCAACGATGAGCTGGCCGGTGAGCGGTACGCTTATGGTGGAGCCCACAGAGTCTGAGGCCAAAGGCGAGTTGGACCGGTTCTGTGCTGCGATGCTGTCCATCCATGAGGAAATCCGCGCCATTGAGCAGGGCGAGATGGATGCGGAGAACAACCCGCTGAAACACGCGCCTCATACGGTGCAGGATCTGGTGGGCGAGTGGGATCGTCCATACAGCCGCGATCAGGCCTGCTTCCCGGCCGGTGCCAAAAGCATTGACAAATACTGGCCTGCTGTAAACCGGGTCGACAATGCTTACGGAGACCGAAACCTAGTCTGCACCTGCCCGCCGATGGAGGAATATCTGGAGGCGGCAGAGTAAGACATGTTCCTGAATATTTTGAATATTCAGGAATAGCGCATGAACCTCCCTTCTCTCCTGTCGGGAGGTTCATGCCAGTTCTCTTTCGGGTTCGACGCCCTGTCCAAAGGCGCCCACTCGCGTGGTGCGTCAAGGCGACATCGCACGCAAAGTGGCGTGCTGGGCTTAAGAAACCGGGCTGGGCAATCTTAGAAGGATCTTGTGCATGACCAGTATAAGGAAAATTGCTGTTATCGGTGCAGGTGTGACGGGTGTTACGACGGCTTACAAGCTGCTTCAGAAAGGGGCGGAGGTCACGCTTTTTGAAGCTAATCCGCATGCGGCCATGGAAACCAGCTACGCCAATGGCGGTCAGTTGTCGGCATCAAACGCTGAGGTTTGGAACAACCCGGCCACCTTGTTGAAAGGGGTGAAATGGATGTTCACGGCTGGCGCGCCCTTGCTGATGAATTTCCGCCCGTCCTGGCACAAGTATTCCTGGTTGGCAGAGTTTGTCGCGGCCGTGCCGCACTACGAGCGGAACACCGTTCAAACCGTCAAATGGGCCATTGAGGCACGCGCGCATCTGTTGGACATGGCCGCAACCGAAAACATTGCTTTTGATCGCGAGAACACAGGCATCCTGCATTTCTACGGCAATCACGCGGATTTTGATGCGGCACGCAAGGTCACAGAGATCTTGAGGAAAGGTGGTCTGGACCGGACAGAAGTGACGCCTTCGGAGATCGCGCAGATCGAACCCAGCTTGAAGGGCCCTCTTGTCGGCGGGTTTTACACCGACAGTGATTTTACCGGGGATATCAATAAGTTCACGAAAGGTCTCGCTTATGCTTGTGTCGCACAAGGAGCCACGTTCCGCTACTCGGCTCCGGTGGAGCGCTTAGTCCCACAGGGGGACGGTGTGCAGGTTGTCTTTGGCCAACCGGGTACAACGGCGACAGAGCGCCAGCAATTTGATCAAGTCGTGATTTGTGCCGGTGTGCACTCGCGCCGTTTGGCGGAAATGGTGGGGGATCGGGTCAATATCTACCCGGTCAAGGGTTACTCGATCACGGTCAATCTGGAAGGCGCGGACAATCAGGCCGCAGCGCCTCGGACAAGCCTGCTGGATGACAATGCCAAAATCGTCACCAGCCGACTTGGAGACGATCGTTTTCGCGTGGCGGGTACCGCGGAAATCAACGGGGCGAATAAGGACATTGTATGGAAACGTATTGCGCCTTTGGTGGACTGGTGTCGAGAGCGGTTCCCGGAGATGAGCACTGAGAGTGTGGTGCCTTGGGCTGGACTGCGTCCAATGATGCCAAACATGTTGCCCCGTGTCGGGCCCGGGAAACACCCGAGTGTGTTTTACAACACCGGCCACGGACACCTTGGTTGGACCCTCTCAGGGGTCACCGCAGAAATTGTTGCCCATTCTATGACCGCTGAGAGGAGTGCCGCGTGATGTTTGACAGTGATCTTTATCTTCCGACTTATGAGGACATGTTGGCGGCGCATGATCGTATTCGGCCGCATATTCGCCGCACGCCTGTGCGTGTGTCTGATTATCTCAACGAGCTGACCGGCGCGGAG
>WKFK01000009.1 GCA_014872815.1 Paracoccaceae bacterium | reverse complement strand
TGGGCTACCGCCCACCGGCGCCGGAAACCGTCGTCCCGATGGACCAGAGGCCAGTCATGCACTAACAATCAAACTGGACCGCTTGGGTGGGGCCGATCAGTTTGCCGTGCGCATCAAAAGCCCGTCATCAAGCGCCGGATACATGCCCCACACTTCATACTGCTGTGGGTCGTAGTGTGATCCGGGAACAGGCACGCCCGCGCGAACGAAATCGGTCCGGTCTTCCATGCGGAGTGCAAAAGTGTCGTGTGACAAATATGCATAATCGCGGAAGTCTGCTTTTGTATCGTCGTGTAAAGTTGGGTGTTGGCTAACGACCTGTCCGGTAAAATCGACGGTGCGCACACGCCGCTCTTCTCCCAATTGCGCGAGGATATGAGGCCGGCCCATTATTGGCACATACTTGTAGAATGCCCCTTTAGACCCCGCATTCAGAATGTCCGGATTGATGGGATCATACATCTCCAAAGTGCCGTCACCCGCCACGGAGAACACGCCTGGAATGGCGTTGGCGATGTCGGGCGCAAGAGCCACCGTGTCCTGCCCCCAAGGCAAGGTGGCAAGCAAAATATAGACGTTCGGATCGGTTAGGTCCTCGGACGTATAGGTATCAAAATAGCCATAGCCAAATTCAATATCCTCTGGCTGATAGATCGGACGCTCATAGCGTTGTTCGGCGGACTTGACGCCGGTGGCATCAAACACTTCAACGACCAAGTCTCGTGCGACCCCGGGGCGCCATTTGTAGTCGTTTTCTATTTCCGCACTCACGCAAACAAATTTCCCGCCTACATGATGCAACGTGGCGTGGACGTAAAATCGCTCACTGTAATGTCCAACCTTGCGTGTTTTCTCGGACTGCACATGACCCAGATCCCTCACATAGGCAGGCAACACGCCATCGTTTCTGCGCAGGGCTGCGCGTGCAAGGTCTTTTGACGCGATATCGCCGTTACATGTGAACTCCGGCAGAGGGACAGGCGCGATCTGTTCCTCGCTCAAATAGTGGATGAAATCGTAACTGGAAGATGCGGTTGCGCTGTCCGCGGTGGCAGAAGGGTTTGCTTCTGCCTCATGGTTTGACAGCGCATCTTCGGCTTGCTGCGCCGCCAACAGTTGTTTTTCTGCCCGCGTCGCGATGTCGGCACGTTCTTGCGCTGCTGCGGTGGCGCTGCTGTAGAACAACAGCTTGCGAAAGGTCTCATCCTTGTTGATCGTGTCAATTTTGTCCAAGAAAGGCGAGAGGTTGCTCTTTTGCTGATCAATTGCTTGTTGCGATGCAGCATCGCCTGAGTGTTGTTGCAACTGATTATGCAGGGCTTGGATGTCCTCAATCGTGTTGCGCAGGGCCACGATGTTGTCGGGGGCGGTCAATTGTTGGTTGGCGGCAATCCTCTCTGCGACGCCGGGAGGATAGCCTTCAAAAGTCTCCTACCCCCATTGCGCCAGTCGGCTGGCCACTTTGGCCAGTGCCGCTGCGGTGTCATCTTCCTCGCCATAGCTTGATTTGAGCTCAGTCAGGTCGAATTCCGCGTGGGCGACATGCACTTGCACCACGTCAAACCCTGCAGAAAAGATCGCCTTGGCTTGCTCGGCGTCCAGGTAGGCATAGTTTTCGGTGTCCCAAAAGTTGGACCCAAGTCCGGGCAGGGTGAAAAACAATTCTTCCCAATTGGGCGAACCGGCGGTGTTGTAACTGTCTTCGCCAGGCTGGTCTGACAAAGCGCCGGGATTGAAAGGCAAGAAGACCCGCGCGCCCGTGACGTCGGGGGCCGATACCTCCGCCACAAGATCTACGTCAATCGGGCGTCGCCTTGTGTTCGGATCGTATTGATCTGCGTTGGTCAGGCGCACAATCTCTGTCCGCCCATAGGGGGCGATGCAGGTGGTGCCGAACCCAACTCGGCTCCATGCCAGCTTTGAACGAACCACTGGTTCACCGAGCAATAGGTCGATGGAGACTGTGGTTTCAAACCCAAACGACATGCCTTCCTCTGCAGGCCGTCCAGAGAAGCCAGTGCTGCAAGTCGGGGTAAACTGTCCGCTCAGTTCGAATGCTATTTGCTGTGCGTGCGTTGCGCTTGCGCTCATACTCAAGCAGGCGACCGCCGCAGACATCACATGACGTATAGGGCGGAAAACTGTCATTATCGCTTGCCTTAAATGATTGTTTGATAACAGTATTGTCCAATCTTCTTTCAGGCAACTGTCATTCTCTTGGGAAGTCGCAGGCTCAAATTCTGGGGGTGTCCCTTTTGCGAAATCATTTAGGTTCTGCTGTGATCTTTGGCTTGTCTGTTGTCGCTTCAGTAACTCAGGCGCGAAGCAATACATGCTTGAACGGCCTTCTGTCCTCTGACGCCAGCAACGTGTCGCATTCAGCCTTTTTCGCTGCCCTATCAGAGGTCACGCGCACGCCTGAAAGCTGCGATACGATCTTGGCAAAGGCCACGAATGGAAGCGGTGACATTGCCAAAACTCATGTGATTGCTGACCTCAAAACTTGCCGGGCCGCTCAGCAAACTTGGCACGACGTTCGGGAGAGCGAAAGCTCTGCTGTCTTTGAGATCTTCGCTGATCTGTTCGCCGACTGTCCATTCTATGCCGAGTTGGCGCGAGAAAGACTGAATTAGAGCCAGCAAAATACTTACCAACTCAGTTGCAAGCATTGGACAAAACCAAAAGTTGCCTATCCCTGGCAGATTGTCTTCAGGCTTTGGCGAAAGACCGCTTTCTGACGTTAAACGACCGTTCGACGATCAAGTTAAGAATGGCAGCTTTGGGCCGTTAGCTGACCTAATCATTTTGGGCGAAGAGCCGAATTTAGCTGCGGTTCGCATCAAGGCCTAGTACGCGGGACCAAGGGGACGTTCGACCTCTGCGTTCAGAGGTCTGCTCTCGCCTTGAAGCGGACGTGATGTTATTCAGCATGAATAGCTCGCTATCTTTCGCCGCTTGTGCGCTGAACAGACCAAGTCACGTTGATGTGCTGGTGGCCCAAGGTTTGGCCAGCCAGTTATTGTACTCTGATTGCGAGGGCTGCGTTGCGAAATTCATGGATTAGCTTTAGGCGCGTGCGATCTTTGGGAGCCACAAGCCACGTTTTGTGAACTTGTTGAAAATCACGTATCGGAATTTCAACCAAGTCATCGTAAATTCGACTGCTGTTTTTTAGAAATATTGCGGCGCCGAGACCTTGCCGAACCGCTTCGCACATGACAGGAAATGTTGTCATTGTAATAACCTGTGGTAGCGCGATTTGACGCTCTGCCAATTTCTGTCGAACGACACGCTGTGTGAGTGACCCTGTTTCTGGCAGGATAATAGTCTGATCTATAAGATCTTCGATATCGACGATATCGCAACCGGCCAAATCGTGGTCCGAACGACAATATAAAACGTAGCGCGTTTCCTGCAGAACGACCCGATCCCAATCTTCATGCTCGGGCGCATCCGTAATCAGGCCCACATCTGCCACCCGATCTCGGATGAGCTGGTTGGCCGAGGTCCAGTCGCACAGGCGGAAATCAATCTGCACATTTGGAAAGCGGTCATTGAACGTTGCGATCACTTGCAACGCCGGCTGAGGTGCGTTCGCGATCACCTTCAACCGCCCTTCATTCAGAGATGAATAGCCACGAAGGCGCTCTCCGATTTCGCTGTCCAGCGTCACAAGCCGATTTGCCAAGCCGAAGAAATCTCGACCGGTCGGAGTTAGGGAAGCGCCATCACGACTGCGCAGAAGGAGCTCTGAGCCCACAAGCTCTTCTAGTTTTGCCACATGCTGCGTCACAGTGGACTGAGTGACCCCGAGACGTCTCGCGGCGGCGGAAAAGCTTCCTTCGCGTACGACATATGAGAACGCGATAAACTGATGATGGTTCGGGCGCATCGGTCTCTCCTTCCGTCGTTCCGCTATCAGCTATCGGTTTCACTAATATGACGTCATAGGGATTTCGCCTTCGCCTATTAGGTCTGCCGCCAACTGATGGGAGAATCAGATGGCCGATCTACAGATTGATCATGTCACCAAAACCTTTGGGGACACGCAGGTGCTCAAAGGGATATCCTTGGACATCGCTGATGGCGAATTCGTGTCACTTGTCGGCCCATCTGGCTGTGGCAAATCCACGTTGCTTCGCATTATTGCCGGGCTTGAGAGCCAAAGCTCTGGCGCCATTCGCATCCAAGGTCAGGACGTTTCAGGTGTTCGCGCGGCGGATCGCAATCTGTCGATGGTGTTCCAATCTTACGCGTTGTACCCGCATTTGACAGTTGCCGAAAATATCTCGGTGCCTTTGAAGATGCGCCAACTGAGTTCCCTGCAACGTCTCCCGGTGATTGGGGCTTTTATGCCGGGCGCTCATGAAAAGAACGCTGAAATTGCGGCGTCCGTCAAACACGCAGCACAGACGCTGGAAATTGACAGGCTTCTTAATCGAAAGCCGGGCCAGTTGTCTGGTGGGCAGCGTCAACGCGTCGCTTTGGGGCGCGCCCTGGTCCGCGAACCGGCGGCATTTTTACTTGATGAGCCCCTATCAAATTTGGATGCGAAACTTCGCGTTCAAACCCGGACCGAAATAGCTGAATTGCACCGTCGTCTTGGCGCAACGTTTGTCTATGTGACCCATGACCAGGTTGAAGCGATGACGATGTCCAGCCGTATCGCGGTCATGATGGGCGGGGAAATCCTGCAATGCGACGTGCCTGACGAGGTTTATAACAACCCGCTCGACATCCGCGTTGCCGAATTCATTGGCTCGCCGAAAATCAACATCTTGCCTGTCGAAGCTTCAAATGGCGGGCTGAGGTTTGGCGACGTAGTGTTGCCCACCGTCGCGCCAAAAATGCTGAAGGGGCCCATTCGCATCGGCCTGCGCCCTGAGGGGCTGCGCCTTGCCGCCGAGGATGCGGTACTGACCGGCCAAGTCATGCACGTTGAGAACCTTGGTTCTGAGATCTTCGCGCAGATCAACCTTCCTGGGCATGATGGCCGCATCACCATGCGTGCCTCCCCTGCTCAACGCAATTCTTTGCATATCGGAGCAAACATCGGCTTGGCGTTTGAGGGCCGCGCTGCACTGTTGTTCGATCCTAACGGCAAACGGGTCTTCAACCCGCAGGTCGACCCTGTGCAAAGCGAAGTCGCGTAACATGGACATCGATGAAACTCACACGCCAAATGTTGTCTATGCGGAAACCGCACAGCACCGCACGGCATGGTGGCTAACAGCCCCCGCACTGTGTCTGATGATCTTGATCCTGTTGGTGCCGGTCGTGATCGCTGGCATCCTGTCTTTCACGGATTATTCGCTGGGCAACGACACTTTCAATTGGGTTGGCGCGAAGAACTATGACCGTCTGTTTTCGAGCTCGACATATGAAAAGATGTTCATCGCCACCTTCACCTATGTGGTCACAGTGGTGCCTTTGTCTGTCGGTTTGGGGCTGGGTGCGGCGCTGCTGATCAACTCGATGGGTCGGATCGGTGACATTTACAAAACCATTTATTTTCTGCCCGTGATGGCGACTTTGCTGGCCATGGCAATCGCGTGGGAATTCATGCTGCATCCGTCGATCGGTATGGTCAACCGCACGCTGGAGATGTCCTGTGGCACTGTTTTGGAATTCATTCCGTTCTTGAAAAACGGCTGTGCGGAGCGCTTCCCGCTTTGGCTTGGGGACAGAGATTACGCGATCTGGGTGATCTGTTTTATCGGCGTCTGGCAGGGGTTTGGCTTTAACATGGTGCTTTATCTTGCTGGCCTGACCAGCGTGCATCGCGAGCTTTATCACGCGGCAGAAATGGACGGAGCAAAATCCGCCTGGGAGGGTTTCCGCTTGGTCACATGGCCGGCACTTGGGCCGACGACAGTGTTTGTCGTGACCATTTCCTGCATCCGTGCTTTTCAGGTCTTTGACACGATCGAAGCTTTCTGGCCGCAAGGCGGCGGCCCGAACAAGTCGACCTATGTGATGATGTTCGCGATCTTCGAGAAAGGCATTCAACAGAACCTTATAGGGATCGGTTCTGCCATCACCGTTCTGTTCTTGGTTTTTGTGATGTTCCTGACCCTGATCCAGCGCTGGCTGGTCGAACGCAAGGTGCACTACTGATGACTCGTGACCTCTGGAAGCACCTGATCCTGATCTTCGGCGCGCTTATTGTAATCGCTCCGTTTTACATGATGATCAGCTATTCGTTCAAATCTCCGGGCGAAATCGACCGGGGCGAAGGCGGCTTCTTTGGACGGCAAGAAATGATGGTCGACGAACGCTGTGTAAAACTGCGTGACCCAGACCGAGATGACGTCGCCACGGCTGCGCCGCGCTTTCCCAACCAGACGGATAGACAAATTCGGGATGCTTTGGTGGCTGAAGCTGTGGCTGACTGCCAGATGCGCCCGATTGTTTTTAACTACACCAAAGCCTTCACTGAGGCGCCTTTGCTTCGCTACTTGCTCAACGGTGTGATTGTAACCGCCTCGATCTTTCTGATCCAGATTGTGGTGGCCTTACCTGCGGCCTATGCGCTGGCCAAGCTCAAGTTCTGGGGCCGTGAGGCGGTGTTTTCAATCGTTCTCTTCTGCCTATTGATCCCTGTGCACGCGATTGCTCTGCCGCTTTATATCATGCTTGCCAAGGTTGGGCTGACTAACACATATGCCGCGCTCGTTGTGCCGTGGACGATCTCTGTCTTTGGCATCTTCCTGATGCGGCAGTTCTTTATGACTGTGCCAGATGACTTGATTGATGCCGCGCGCATGGACGGCATGGGAGAACTGGCCATCGTCTGGCGCGTCATGTTGCCCACGGCAATCCCAGCCCTCCTAGCCTTCGCAATCTTCTCTGTTGTCGCCCACTGGAACGACTACTTCTGGCCACGCATCGTTGTGACTGGAAATCGCGACCTGTTTACGCCTCCGCTGGGTTTGCGCGAATTCAAAGGCGACGGAGACGGCAGTTTCTTTGGCCCCATGATGGCCACCGCCACCGTCATCGTCACTCCGCTGATCGTGGCGTTTTTGGTCGCGCAGCGCCGCTTTATCGAGGGGATCACCTTATCCGGAATGAAGTAAGCCGGGCCCAAGCCCGACCTACCAACGCAATCCCAACAGGGATGACTTGAGAAGACCGCCGCAGTCGCCAAACCAAAAGCGGTCAACAATTGGAGAGAGAACATGAAATTCACCACCTCTGCAATGGCACTTATCGTGTCTGCCTCTGCCGTTCTGGCAGAAGACAAAGTAACCATCGAATTCGCTTACCCTTACAGCCACCTGTTTGACGTCACCTACGAAGCGATGATGCCTGCTTTCAAAGAAGCGCACCCAAACATCGAAGTTAAGTTCCGTGCGACTTATGAATCTTACGAAGACGGCACAAACACCATCTTGCGTGAAGCGGTAGCTGGCAACCTTCCAGACGTCACGATGCAAGGCCTGAACCGCCAACAGATCCTGGTTGAAAAAGGCATAGCGAAGTCTCTTGAGCCGTTTATCGCAGGTGAAGCAGACTTTGAAAAAGATGGCTACCACGACGCAATGCTGTCCCTGTCCACTTTCGGTGACAATGTACACGGTCTGCCGTTCTCTGTGTCCTTGCCAGTTGGCTACTACAACATGGACGTTCTAAATGCGGCCGGTATCGACAAGATGCCAACAACGTGGGACGAAGTAATCGCAGCTTGCGAAACAATGAACGCAAACGGCGTCGACAACCCGATCTTCTGGGGCTGGAACATCACCGGTAACTGGTTCATGCAGGCGCTGATGTGGTCTCAGGGCAAAGCAATTGTCGAAAACGGCAAAGTCACTCTGGACAGCCCAGAGGCCCTGACTGCGCTGGAACAAATGCAACAGATATTCACCAAATGTGAGATGCAAAATCTGGAATGGAAAGCAGCCCTGTCCTCTTTCTCTGCAGGTGAAATTGGCATGATGTTCTGGTCTACCTCTGCTCTAGGCGCGGTAGAACGTTCCCAAGGAGATTTCGTTCTGAAAACCGGCCCTTTCCCAGGTCTGGGTGAAACACCAAAAGGTCTGCCTGCAGGTGGCAACGCGGCGATGCTGACCTCCACTTCTGAGGATCCGGCTGTACAAGAAGCAGCTTGGACTTTCCTCAAGTACATCACGTCAGGCGATGGTGCGGCGGAAGTTGCGAAAACAACCGGTTACATGCCTCCGAACAAAGCGGCCAACGAGATCATCCTGGCTGATTTCTATGAGCAAAACCCAAACAAACAGACAGCAGTTGATCAGCTACCTTTGCTTCGCGACTGGTTGGCCTACCCAGGGGACAACGGTCTGGCGATCACTCAGGTTATCTATGATGGCATTGAGCGCATCGTGACCGGCGACGCAACCGACATGAAAGAGCTGCAGCAAGAAATGGTCGAGGAAGTCAACGACCTGCTGCCAAACAGCTAAGTTCAGACAGCGACCGTCTGCCTTTGCTGGCGGTCGCATTCTATTTCAAGGGCAGAGCAGATGAAAATCATCCATATTTCAGACATCCATTTTACCATTCCCGGCGAGCGTATGGGAGGCTTAAACCCGCACCAGCGGTTGACCCAAGCACTGGCTGATGTGAATGAAAATCATTCCGACGCTCTTCGTATTGTCATTACCGGCGACCTGACCCATTGGGCAGAACGTGAGGCATACGAAGCCCTGCGAGAGGTGTTGATGCAGCAAATCGTGCCAGTGCGCCTGATGATTGGCAATCATGATGATCGCGCGACATTCCTTTCGGTTTTTCCCGAACAGGAAACCGATGCGTTGGGTTTTGTGAACTATTCAGAAGAGATTGGAGACAGCGCGTTTATCTACCTCGATAGCACTCAACCGCGAACCCATGCGGGCCATTTTGGTGCTGATCGCTGCGCTTGGTTGCAGGCTGAACTCGAAAAAGCCAAAAACGCCCGCATTTTCCTCCACCATAACCCGATGGAGATCAAGCTGCCTGCGGAAGACCAGATCGCACTGGTTGCGGAAGATCGGTCAAGATTCAAAGTCTTGCTCGAAGCATATAAGACCAAGATCGACTATATTCACTTCGGCCATGTGCATGCCCCGATCCACGGTACCTATTGCGGCATCCCGTTCTCGAGCGTGCCCTCGACCTGCAATCAGTCCTACCCGGATATGAAAGAGCCAAAGTTGCTCGCTGGCGGCCCCATGGACCCAGCCTACCATGTTTTTTTGATCCAAGGTCGCGAGACCATCATTCACCAGATTCCGTTTAGCTGGGACGGTCCTCTTTTCGAGACCGGCGCAGAATGGGAAGATTGGTCTAAACCCGTGGCTGCTGAATGAGGTGGGCCGTCGCGCAGTGAAGTCGTTGGGGTGCCCTTGAAATCCCATTTGCGATGAAGCCGTTCGGGAACATGTTTTGTGATCGAAATGGTCATGGACACATGTCTGCTCTAAAGCTCAGCGAAACTCTGATCGCGTTCGCTTTCGGCGCATCGCTCCCATTTAGGCAGGTTACCGCATCGGCCCTAACTGGGCTCAAACCCGACTTTAGCCACGTAACATACGAACAACTGCAATGGGCCGTTCGCGCTGTAGAGCGGGAAGGGCGGACAAGGGACATTTTATGCTGTTTGCCGCAAAGGTCGGTAGTAGCCGATCGAAGCCGATCCTCGATCAGAGCTACACTAAGACAGCCTCTGTAGCGCGGCTCCGAGCCTACACTGCTGGATGCTGATTTTTACACCCACTTCCGCTGTGAAAGGACGAATTTGGTGCATCGAGCGAGACACGTTGGCTCCGCGTCAAGATGAGTGAACTGGTGAAGAATGGAGTGGTCGCACGGATTGGCAGATTCCGGCGATTTCTAAGCATCGCACCTAAGCTTCGCCATACTCAAAAGTTGAACTAACCAATGTGTTTAGTTCAGTAAGAAAATTGTATTGTCTCGTTTGGGGGGGAAGATTTTTCGCCAGCCGATGGCAGTTTAATTGACCGTTGGGTGTCTTCAAGACAATCCTCGTAGTTCAGGTCTTGAGCAGAATCGTTGAATTAAATCTGTCCAAGTTTTGACATCCTATATCTTGCAACCAAGTCAGTCTTCTTGAAACAAAACGCTGCTTAGCCGAGTGGCCGCATCATGCAAAATGTGTTTCCGTTCCACGGCTTCTTTCAGAGACATCCTTTGAGCTGGGCCGTGATAGGCTAAAGCTGCAAAATAACGGCTGGCTGGATCTAGAACCGGAACGGCGATCGCAACCATGCCGTCTAGAAATTCTTCCTGGTCGAGAGAATACCCTTGCCTCCTGATGGTGGCGAGTTGATCCAAAAGCTTTTGCGGATCGACAAGCGTGTGTCGGGTCATAGCTTTGAGGTTCAGCGAGGCGACCAAAGTCTCTCGTTTTTTAGGTGCAAGGCTTGCCAGAAATGTTTTGCCACTTGCCGTGCAATGAAAGGGGACGCTGGACCCAACTGGCAACTGAATTCGGAACGGCCAATCGGTCTCAACGCGATCCAGATAGTTCATCCCGGAGTTTCCGGGAACAGCGTAATTTACTGTCTCGCCAATCTGTCGAGCCACGTCAGTGAGGATTTGATGCCGCGCGACGTGGTCTCTTGAGTTGTGCAGCAAACCTGATCCCAAGTCTCTCAGGCGACGTGCCACCTGATATCTCTTTGATTTGCCGGGGCGTGTCAGAAATCCGTTTTCCTCAAGAGTCACGCACAGCCTGTGAACTGTTTGTTTTGGAAGCCCGAGCTGCTCGTTGATTTCCGTCGCCGTCATTGCGTGATCGCTTTTCCCCAAAACCTCCAAGATCAGGAGTGTGCGCAGATTGGTTGGAATCCGATCAGTCGGCGACATGGAAGCCTCTTCAAAAAACAATAGTGCATTTTTCGCGAATCATTGTAGCGTCAATATTTATTAAAAACGAGATCAAAAGTCTCAATTTTTGAGTTTTGAGGTGAGATGGAGTTCGACTTTGTAATCGTTGGGGCTGGGTCTGCGGGATGTGCGTTGGCAAATCGATTGTCAGCGGACGCACAATACTCGGTTGCATTGATCGAAGCCGGGCCTGCGGACAGAAATCCATGGATCCACATTCCGGTTGGTTACTTTCGCACAATGGGCAATCCGAACTCGGACTGGATGTATGTCACGGAACCGGACGACGGCATTTCTGGCCGCGCCATTTCGTGGCCTAGGGGCCGGGTTCTCGGCGGATCGAGTTCCATAAACGGGCTGCTTTATGTACGCGGCCAACCTCAGGATTATGACCATTGGGCGCAAATGGGGTGTCTGGGGTGGTCTTGGGAAGATGTGCTGCCACTGTTCAAGCGGGCTGAAACTTGGCACGGGTCAGATGAGAGCGGTGTGCGTGGGAAATACGGTCCTCTTTCAGTACAAGAGTCGAGATTGACCCGTACAGTGGTGGATGTGTGGCTCGATGCGGCTGAAGCGGCGGGGTACAAACGTACAGCGGACTACAATGGCGAGGATCAAGAGGGGGTTGGATACTTTCAGCTCACCATGAAGGGCGGACGCCGATGTTCCGCCGCTGTCGCGTATCTGAATCCGATCAAAGATCGAAAAAACCTCACCATTCTCACAAATGCGCAGGCCGAAAAGGTCCTGATTGAACATCAGAGGGCCACAGGGGTTCGTCTTCAACGCCATGGTTCCATGGAAACTGTGCGGGCTGGGAAAGAGATAATTCTGAGCGCCGGCGCGATAGGATCTCCCCAGATATTGATGTTGTCTGGCATTGGCGACCCAGAGGAATTGTCTCCTCACGGTATAGAAGTGCGTGCGGCACTGACTGGCGTTGGAAAAAACTTGCAGGATCACCTGCAAGCGCGTCCTGTGTTCAAAACCAATCTCAGCACTATTAACACAGAGGCCAACAGCATCTTCAAGCAAGGCCTGATGGCGCTTCAATATGCGCTGACCCAGCGTGGCCCCATGACGATGGCTGCCAGCCTTGGAGCTGGGTTTTTGAAGACTGAGGACCATCTAGAGACCCCAGACATTCAGTTCCACATTCAACCTTGGAGTGCGGACAAACCTGCGGATGGCCCTCATAAGTTCTCCGCCTTCACAGCTTCGGTTCTGCAATTGCGTCCCGAAAGCGCGGGCCACCTTTCTTTGCGCTCTGCAAAAATGGAAGATCACCCCGCGATTCACCCAAACTACTTGGCCACTGATCTGGACTGCAAAACGATTGTGAAGGGCATTCAGATTGCGAGGAGAATCTCGCAAACGGCCCCTCTTAAATCCCACGTCTCAGAAGAGCATGCTCCGGGTTCCGGAGTGGCTTTGGATGATGAGCAAGCGACACTAGATTGGGCACGGCAAACATCAGTCACGATCTATCATCCCACGGGAACCTGCAAAATGGGCAACGATGATCGGGCCGTTGTTGACCCGCGTTTGCGGGTGAGAGGGATCGAGGGGCTGCGCGTCGCCGATGCGTCGATCATGCCTCAGATCGTGAGTGGGAACACCAACGCACCTTGCATCATGATTGGAGAGAAAGCTGCAGACCTTGTGCTGGAGGATGCAAAATGACGCCAAGCCCAGCAACCATGCCGCTTTCGCGTGCGGAACATGGGTCATCAGAATGGCCCCAAAAACTCCGGGGCACCGCCTTCAGCCCTGCGACAAATCAAAAAATACAGAGGGCTTTTCTCAAGGGAGGACTAAAAATGTTCAAACTTAAGCAGGTAGCAGCCAGTGCCGCTGCGCTGGCGCTCATGGCGTCAGCCGCAATGGCAGAAAAGGTGCTACGTATTCAATCTGTGCTGCCAAACACTGCTGACGAAGTCCATATGCTGAACGAATTTGGCAAGGACGTCGCGGCTTTGACAAACGGCTCGCTGACGATCGAGGTATTGCCAGCTGGCGCGGTCGTAGGGCCACGTGACATTATGGATGCTGTTGACGCAGGCCTCGTCGAAGGAGGCTTTGCTTGGACCCACTATTGGGGCGGCAAACACGTTGCAGCAAACCTGTTCGGCGCACCGGTAGCAGGTGCAGGTGTCGGCTTGGACAACATCGCGTTTCTTAGTTGGTTCCAATACGGCGGCGGCAAAGAACTCTATGATCAGCTGTGGGTGGAAATGGGCGTGAACGTGAAAGGCTTTATGCTGCAGCCTGTCGGCCCTGAGGCTTTGGGTTGGTTCCCCAAGCCCATCGAGTCTATGGATGACTTCCGCCAAATGCGGTTCCGTGCCCCTCCAGGCATGGTTGGTGCAGCCTATGCCGACATTGGTGTGCCCGCGGTTGCTATGGGCGGCGGAGACATCCTACCAGCGCTGGAAAAGGGTACCATCGATGCAGCCGAATGGTGCTGCCCGAAGCCTGACAGCGTGTTTGGTTTCCAGAAAGTCCTGAAGCATTACTACTTGCAAGGTCTGCACCAGGTCACTGTGAACGCCGACATGTATGTGAACCTCGACTTCTACAACAGCTTGAGTGACACCGAGAAAAAGGCGCTGGAAGTTGCCGCGAACGCTTCTCTGTCCAAATCCTTGTCCTACCGGATCTATGAGAACGGCAAGGCCCTGAAGGACCTGACCGAGAACCATGGCGTGATTTTGGAAGACACTCCGGCTGACTACTTCACCGAGTACATGGCCGCAGCCAAAAACGCTCTTCAGGCCGCCGCAGATGAAAATGAGTTCTTTGCAGAAGTGTGGCAGTCCCAAAAGGATTTCGCAGACATCGCGGTTCCCTTCTGGGCTGGCGCTCAGACCTCCAACGCGGGGCTCGGCCGAGCCCATGCAGCAACGTTGAAATAGCTTAACAACGTGCGGGGCCACGCCGGCCCCGCGCTTCAGTTTTGATGAGGACATGCGTCCTTTTCAAAACTGAAGACCCGAAAATTGGGCGCTGAACGGGACAAGGGAGACAACGGCATGGCTGCAGAGGAGGTGAACCCCGATGAGCTCGAAATTGCAGACGAACTGATTGCGGAAAGGCGTGCTGAAGCTCCTGGTGAAACGCCGGAAGACATGACGTCTTGGCAGCGCCCAATCACCGCCGTTATTGACCGCATCAACTACCGCGCTGGCCAGATCATCGCCTTGATGATGGTGCCGTTGATCGCGGTTGTTGTGTACGAAGTCTTTATGCGGAATTCCTTTTCAATCCTGCAAAACGCGGGGTTTGAGGATCTGGCTCGTTCATTGGGTCTTGGGCCGACGCTTTGGGTTTATGACACCAGCCGCATGATTGCAGGCATGCTTTTTATGGCTGCGGCTGGATATGGTTTGATGCGCGGCGTTCACATTCGCGCGGATTTTCTCTATCGCAACTGGACAGACAAGACACAGGCCACAGTCGACGCGACGCTGTATCTGTTGTTCTTTATTCCGTCGATGATCTTCTTCACGATTGTTGCCTCTCAGTTTTGGTGGCTTGCGTTTTCCAAAGGCGAGACGATGCAGATTGACAGTGCCTGGGGGCCGCTCTTATGGCCCGCGCGGACGGCAATGCCGGTGGGGGCTTTCTTGCTGCTCCTGCAAGGTATTCCCGAGATTTTTCGAGCCTTTCACAAAATGGGCAAAGACCGAGAACGCTGGTTTGTTCGATTGTTGCCATTCTATTTGATTGGCTTGATCTGGCTTGTCCTGGCTGTGTTTTTGCCGGGCACGGTGCCGGGCGGAGAGTGGTTTACGGATGTGATGAAGGCACGGCCAGAACTGTCCAAACCCACAATTGGTTTGATCATGCTGGGCGCGATGCTGTTTGTGATCTTCATCGGGTTTCCGATCTCCTTCACCCTCATTTTTCTTGGATTTGTGTTTGGGATTTGGGGGTCGAACTTCAAGCTGACCACGCTGTTGCTAACCCTCAATACCAACTCGACCATGCTAAATGATCAGCTGATGGCGGTTCCGTTGTTTGTCCTGATGGGCATCGTCATGGAGGCAGCCGGATTGATGGAGCGATTGTTCGCTTCGATTCAAATGATCATGGCGCGGGTGCGGGGCGCACTTTTTATCGCTGTGCTGATCGTGTCCACGATTTTCGCAGCCGCAACGGGGATCGTGGGTGCCTCTGTTACCTTGCTTGGCATTATGGCCGGGGCGACTATGAGCCGCTCGGGGTACAACGTACAACTTGCGGCGGGGACGATCACTGCAGGGGGAACCCTCGGCATTCTCATTCCCCCATCCATCATGTTGATTGTGATGGGCCCGGTTTTGGAAGTCTCCACGCTCGACCTGTTCCGGGGCGCTTTCATTCCTGGCGCGATATTGGCGTCCCTGTATCTGCTCTACACTTTGGGTCGTTGCTGGTTGAACCCTGAGCTGGGGCCGGTTTTGCCAGAGGAAGATCAGCCCGGCACGTCCAAGTTCTACGGCGCCGAAGTGGCGCTTATCTGTCTTGGCATCCTAACCGTCTGTCGCATTTTTGGGCTGAGCCTGGGAGGTGCCTTTGGAGCTGTCATGCCGTTTGGAGGCCTGATCGCTTTGGCCTTGGCGGTTGCCGTGGCTTATGCGGCTTACAGGCGCCTCAATGTTCTGAGAATTGTTCTGCCGATTGCCGTCCTGTTTCATTTCTACATGATCGTTGCCA
Organism: Paracoccaceae bacterium; assembly: GCA_014872815.1. Taxonomy (GTDB): domain Bacteria; phylum Pseudomonadota; class Alphaproteobacteria; order Rhodobacterales; family Rhodobacteraceae; genus Shimia. Next base: position 76,081 of record WKFK01000009.1, on the reverse strand, counting down.
ACATGGGCGACGATGGCGCTTTGCCAGTTTGGTCGACCATCTTTGCAACCTTTACGCTTCTTTTGGCTTTCCTTGCGAGGCCGATTTACAGCGCCGAGGCAGACGGTGGCTTCTACTTCTCGGAACTTTGGGATGAGTTTTTTGCAGGCTTGATGCCTCCGACGATATTGATTTCATTTGCGTTGGGCTCGATCCTTTTGGGGTTGGCAACGCCTGCCGAAGCAGCGGCTATGGGTGCTTTCGGGGCCATTCTACTCTCGTTGGCGTATCGCAAGTTCACCATCCCGAGTTTCTTTGACAGCCTGGTCAAGGCTTTAGAGATCACTGTGTTGATCATGTTCCTCGTGGCAGCCTCGAATTTCTTTGGTGCGCAATTCAGTGCACTCGGAACACCAAAGATGATGACCGAGCTCCTTCTTGGTTTGGAAATGTCGCCTTATCTGATCCTTCTCCTTGTGATGGCTTTGATCTTCTTGTTGGGCTGGCCGTTGGAGTGGGTTCCCATCGTTTTGATCGTGGTCCCCATTTTGCTTCCCACCGTTCAGGCATTGGATGTCTACGGCTTGGAGCGCTACGACCTGATGGTCTGGTTCGGCATTCTGGTTGCCGTAAACCTTCAAACCGCTTGGTTGTCACCACCAGTCGCCCTTTCGGCCTACTTCCTAAAGGGCGTGGTGCCCAACTGGGACCTCAAGGACATCTACCTTGGCATGATGCAGTTCATGCTTGTCCAGCTCTTTGGCCTGATCCTTCTGTTTATCTTTCCGCAGCTGGTGCTTTGGCTGCCGGCCTTTATGTCAGGAAACTAACGAATGAGTAAACCACGTAGTTCTTTGTCTTACTTGAAGTGGCCTTTGATCACGACCGTTATTGGTCTCGGACTCAGCGGATGGTTGGGCTGGGCGACAGAAGGGACTTGGGGGGGAGTCATTTCGTTTCTCCTAGTTGGGACTGTGCTTGCCGCCCTCGAAATCGCCTTGTCCTTTGACAACGCGATCGTGAATGCAAACAAGCTGGTGGAAATGACCCCTGTCTGGCAGCGGCGCTTCCTGACGTGGGGTATTTTGATTGCCGTGTTCGGAATGCGGATTGTGTTTCCATTGGCGATTGTAGCGATCTTTGCCTGGATAAACCCGTTTGCGGCCATGCATCTCGCGCTGTCTGATCCTGACGAATACTCCAGAATAATCGGCCATGCCCATGGTCCTATTTCGGCCTTTGGCGGGACCTTCCTGATGATGGTGGCCCTGAAGTTCTTCATCGATGAAGACAAGTCGGTTGATTGGGTGGTCGCTTTGGAAAAGCGTTTGCGGCTTTGGGGCTCGATCCGTGGTTTCGAGATTGCCTTCGTACTCCTCGTCGTGGTTGTGATTTCCCGCTCATTGCCTGTTCAGGAATTGGCTCCGTTCCTTTCTGCTGCGGTTATGGGCTTGCTTGTTTTCACTCTGGTCGATGGCCTCGGTACCTATCTCGATAATATTGCCGGAAAGACGACAGAGGTTGGTGCCAAGGGAGGGCTGGGTGCGTTTCTCTACCTTGAAGTGCTTGACGCCAGTTTCTCTTTCGATGGTGTGATTGGCGCCTTTGCGTTGACAACAAACATCCTGCTCATCGCAATTGGTCTGGGTATTGGCGCGATGTACGTGCGCTCGATGACAATTATGCTGGTGGAACGCGGCACCTTGGCGGAGTTCCGGTATCTGGAACACGGCGCGTTCTATTCGATCTTCGCGTTGTCCATTGTGATGTTTTTGCAGTCGATCGTGCACGTGCATGAACTGATAACTGGCGGCATCGGCATCGCGCTTATCAGCTTGGCCTTCTTCGCTTCCATTCTTCACAACAAGCGCGAAGCTTGAGTTTCCTCTCATTCATAGGACTTCAAAATGTCTCGTATCTATTTGAAAAAGGCTACTCTTACTTCCCGTTCCGACGCGGGTGAAACGGCGCAAACGGTTGCGACAATTCTTGCTGACATCGAGGCGAGAGGCGAAGCAGCGGCTTTGGAGTATGCCGCAAAGTTCGACAAATACGATGGAAATGTGCAGTTAACGCAGGACGAAATCGACGCAGCATGCGCGATGGTGCCGCAAAAACTCAAAGACGACATTCTCTTTGCACACGACAACGTGCGTCGTTTTGCGGAAGTTCAGAAATCCACCGTCGCGGATGTGCAATTCGAGATCAATCCGGGGCTACTCGCAGGGCAAAAAGCGATCCCGGTTTCTGCAGCCGGGTGTTATGTGCCCGCAGGCCGCTATCGTCACATTGCCAGTGCCATCATGACGGTCACCACGGCAAAAGTTGCCGGATGTGAGCACATCACGGTGTGTTCAGCGCCCCAACCGGGCGTGGGTCTGTATCCTGCTATCGTCTATGCTGCGTACGTCTGCGGCGCAGACAAAATCATGGCAATCGGAGGGGTGCAGGGCATTGCTTCCATGGCATTTGGCCTGTTTGATCAGCCAAGAGCAAACATCATCGTTGGGCCTGGCAACCAGTTCGTTGCAGAAGCCAAACGCACACTCTATGGCCGCGTTGGCATCGACATGATAGCCGGTCCAACTGACAGCCTGATCCTGGCGGACAAGGATGCTGATCCGCACATCGTGGCAACCGATCTGGTTAGTCAGGCAGAGCACGGATACAATTCGCCCGTTTGGCTGGTAACCGATCACCGTCCACTGGCCGAAGATGTTTTGTCGCGGGTCCCCGGCCTGATCGCAGACCTTCCGGATTTGAACCGTGAGAATGCAGAGGCAGCTTGGCGCGACTATGCCGAAGTGATTGTTTGTTCTGATCGTGAAGAGATGGCGGCCACATCGGACGAGTATGCGCCGGAGCATCTGACAGTCCAAGCAGATGACCTAGATTGGTGGCTAGATCGCCTGCATTGCTATGGATCGCTGTTCTTGGGGGAGGAAACAACCGTGTCGTACGGCGACAAAGCTGCGGGTACGAATCATGTTCTCCCCACTTCAGGAGCAGCGAGCTACACTGGTGGACTGAGCGTTCACAAGTACATGAAAATCGTCACGTGGCAACGGGCAACGCGCGAGGGGTCTAAGCAAGTCGCCGAGGCCACAGCGCGGATATCGCGATTGGAAGGTATGGAGGGACATGCACGCGCTGCCGATGTCCGGCTCGCGAAGTACTTCCCGGATGAAACCTTTGATTTAACCGCGAATGGCTGATCTCAGGGATCTCTTTGACCTTACCGGGCGGGTGGCTGTCGTGACAGGTGCCAGTTCCGGTTTGGGCCGCCGAGCCGTGCAGACCTTATGGGCGGCTGGAGCAAGCGTTGTTGCGGTGGCAAGACGAGAGCAGGAACTTCAGGAACTTGTCGCTAACCTCAGCCCTGAGAGGGCGTCATTTATCGTTTCTGACGTTACAGATCAAAACCAGTTGGCGGTGCTCACCAAGGAACTAGCAGCGCCCTTTGGGTCCCCAGACATTTTGATTCACGCTGCAGGGGTGAATACGAGACAGGAGGCGGACGACGTCACCCGCGAAGGGTGGGATAAAACGTTGGAACTGAATCTGTCTGCACCGTTTTTTCTGTCGCAAGCTCTTGTCGGGCCAATGAAAACGAAGGGCTGGGGGCGCATTGTAAATTTTGCGTCCCTCCAGACCTCAAGGGCATTTCCGGGCGGCATCGCTTATGGCGCGAGCAAGGCTGGCGTGGCGCAATTGACGCGTGCCATGGCGGAAGCTTGGTCAAGATTTGGCATCACGGCAAATGCTATTGGCCCCGGCTTCTTTCCAACAGAGCTGACCCAGGCAGTGTTTCACGATCCCAAAAGGGCGGAGCGTAACGCTGCCCAAACCTGCGTGGGGCGCAACGGACGTTTGGAGGACATTGATGGCCCTCTACTGTTCTTGTGCTCAGAAGCTTCCAGCTTTGTGACCGGACAAGTTCTTATGGTTGACGGGGGGTTCACCGCAAAATGAAGGCTCTGGTTTATGACGGTGTTGAAGCACTCAGCCTGCGTGATGTCGAAAGGCCGGTTCCAACAAACGGCGAGCAACTGGTCCGTGTTCAGTCGGTTGGAATATGTGGCTCTGATATGCACGCCTATTTTGGGCACGACGATCGACGGCCGGCGCCTCTGATCCTGGGGCATGAGGCGGCCGGTGTGGTCGAGGAAGGCCCTTGGAAAGGGCGGCGTGTGACGATCAACCCTTTGGTGACGTGTGGGGGCTGCCAGTATTGCAACTCTGGCAGAGAAAACCTGTGTCCTGATCGGCAAATCATCTCGATGCCGCCGCGCGAAGGGGCATTTGCGCAGTTTGTTTCCATTCCGAGTCAAAACTTGATCGAGGTTCCTGATGCAGTGCCTTTGGAAAAAGCCGCGCTTTGCGAACCCTTGGCGGTTAGTTGGCATTCGGCGACGTTGGCTTTGGGAAGCATCCATCCGGATGTGAAACGGAGTGCTTTGGTCATAGGAGGAGGCGCCATTGGGTTCGCTGCAGCACTGGCCTTGAAGGCAATGGGCGTTGAAGACGTTAAAATCACTGAACCCAACCCTTTGCGACACGAATTTTTGGCGGAACGGTGCGGTATGAAGGTCAGTAATGCGCCCGAACGCACTGCGCCGATTGTCATCGATGCGGTTGGGTATGGGGTTACGCGAGCGTCGGCCACAAAATGGGTGGAGCCCGGGGGGGTTATTGTTCATGTCGGTCTTGGAGACAGTGCTGATGGGTTAAACGTTCGGCGCATGACGCTGCAAGAGATCACCTTCATCGGCAGCTACACGTACACGGCAAAGAGTTTTTCTGACGCAGCTTTGGCACTGTTTGACGGAAGGCTCGGGCCGCTCGATTGGTTCGAAACACGCGCCCTTTCTGAAGGCGCAAGAGCCTTTGAAGATATTCACGCGGGGCGCGTTGCCGCACCCAAGATCGTTCTCGATCCATGGGCATAAGCAGTTCGAGCCTGAAAGGAGCAAGACATGTATGACAGTATTCTCGTGCCTTTGGCACTCGATCACGGAATATCAGCTCAAACGTTGGAAATCTCTCGCGCGCTCTGCAGCGAGAAGGGGCGGATCACAGCTCTGCACGTTTATGAGGTGCCAAAAGGGTCTGTAAGTGTTTACATCGGTGAGGAAACGGTCGAGCGGGGTTTTGTACGCGCGCGCCAAATCCTCAACGAGAAGGTTGCCGGCATGGAAGGTGTGCGCGCCGAGATCACGCGGGGACAAGCTCATCTTGCAATCATCGAATATGCCGTAAAACATGGCCATGACTGCATCGTCATTGGATCTCATAAACCGGGTTTGGTTGATTACCTCATCGGCTCGACCGCAGCACGCGTTGTCCGCCACGCCCCCTGCGCTGTGCACGTTCATCGCGACAGTTGAAGCCAATCGCCTATCAGGAGGAATACATTGAATATAGACAAGAAAATCGCCGATGATCTCGTTGCCAACGACATTCGGTTTGTCACCACCGTGCCATGTAAACAACTCGCTGGCGTGATCGAAGAAGTCGAACAAAGGGATGACATTTTTCACATCCCTTCAAACAAAGAAGATGAGGGAATGGGGCTATGCGCAGGGGCCTGGATGGGCGGTAAACGTCCTGCAATCATCATGCAAAACACCGCAATTGGCGTCACCATTAACACGCTGGCCACGCTCATTCAGTATTACAGGATGCCGCTGCCAATGATCATTTCATATCGCGGCGAGCTGCGTGAGCCCGTGGCTTGCCAGGTTGAAATGGCGGTGCACACCAAAGCGCTTTTGGCGCAGTTGAACATCCCCACCTACCACTTCCACTGGCAACGGGACGTTGAAGAGTTCGACAATATTCTGAAATACACCTTCATGTGTAACAAACCCGTGGCCATCCTGACTGACGCCAACTTCTGGGGAGGCTATGGCGACCAATGATCCGTTCTGAAATTCTTGAAGATATCGCGCCGATCCTTCGTGACCAACTTGTGGTCTGTAATATCGGGATTCCTTCGCAGGAACTGCATGCCATCGACGATCAACCGACAAACTTCTACATGCTCGGGACCATGGGGCTCGCTTCCTCGATAGGTTTAGGGCTCGCGCTTGCGCAGCCAAAACCTGTCATCGTCATTGATGGTGACGGATCCGTTTTGACCAATCTCGGTACCTTGCCGACCATTGGGAACAATGCTCCGAGCAACTACATCCTGATGATCATCGACAACGGGTCCTATGGCTCAACCGGGGATCAGCCGACGTATACAGGCATGAAGACAGACCTTGCAGGCATGGCGAGGGCCGCCGGTTGCGACAATGTGGTCGAGGTTCAGGATGTCGGCACAGGCGCGGCCTTGCAGAAAGCCATAGATGATGGTGTCGCCACTGTGATGGTTGTGAAGTGCGATAGTGGGAACGCCAAAATGCCTGTTATTTCCATGGATCCTGTTGTCATTCGAGACCGTTTCATGAAAGCCGTGGCTGGTTGATGTTCCAAAAGGAGATCCATTCGGCAGAGGATGCTCGGAGGATGGCCAAGCGCCGTCTGCCCAGAATGATCTTTGACTACATCGATGGCGCGGCTGGCAACGAAGCGGGAGCGTTGAGAAACCGCCATGCACTGGACGCGGTGAGTTTAACGCCACGGATCTTGCGAGATGTCAGCACGCGCTCACTTTCAACAGAGGTGTTCGGAGCGAAGGCAGGCGTACCCTTTGGTATTGCGCCCATGGGGATGTGCAATCTGTCTGCGCCCGGAGCCGATCTGATGCTTGCGAGACTTGCCTCCAAGTACAAAGTCCCTGTGGGCGTTTCCACCGTGGCGTCGACCCCTATGGAGGAGATGATTGAAACCGCTGAGGGGCATGCCTGGTTTCAACTCTACTTCAGCGGCGACGGAGAGGGGACATTTCGGTTGGTCGACCGGGCAAAAAGCGCAGCGTATCAAACGCTTGTCCTGACTGTTGACGTACCGGAGGTCGGGCGGCGGCCAAGGGAGTTGCGCCATGGATTTAAGATGCCTTTCAGGATAGGCCCCCGGCAATTTTCAGATTTCGCACGACATCCTTCTTGGTCTCTCCGGACTTTGAAGGCCGGGCGGCCGGATATGGCAAATTTTCGGAAATACGGATTTGACTTTGACCGAAAGGAAAGCCGCGCCAAGGCGACGTGGGAAACGTTATCAGAACTGCGCGAGAGGTGGCACGGTAAACTGGTCGTAAAGGGTGTCCTGGATGTTCAAGACGCTATTTGGTTGAAGGAACGCGGGGTAGATGCTGTGCAAGTTTCCAACCACGGTGCGCGCCAGTTTGATTGTGCCCCGTCGCCGATCGAGGTCGTTCCCAAATTTCGATCTGAATTGGGAGGCGACTATCCAATTTTCTTGGATAGCGGTATCAGGTCTGGAAGTGACATTCTTAGGGCGATTGTATCGGGCGCAGACTTTGTTTTCATTGGACGCATCCTGCAATTTGCGATCGCAGCAAATGGAGAAGCTGGCCTTCTTCAACTTTGGAACGTGCTAGAAGAGGAATTGAGCATTGCTATGGCAATGTTCGGTCTGACCGGTCTGGAGGGTGGCGCTACTGTGAGAAGAAACCGCAGTTGAAGAGAACAAGCTGCTGACCCAGCGTCCTCACATGTCCAAGAAACCTCCGTTTCCCGCGCTTGTTTCGCAATGTAGAGGATCTCCTGCAAAAACGCTGTGTCGATGTAAACCTTGAAGCAGTGCGATACTGGTGTTATCGGTTAGGGCCTTCGTTCGCTTCTGAGGTCAGCAAACACCATAACCGTGGACCGAAATCTATCCGCTGGCGTTGCAACTGAATGAGGTTTTCGTGAAGAAAAACAGTGAGCGGCATGACCTTTGGTGTGCTGTTGACCGCGAAGGCGAGGTGCTCGGAAGCTATGTCACGAGGAAGCGAGACAAGAAGGCTGAGCTAAAATTCCTAAGAAAAGCAATGCGCAAGCATGGTCAACCGGAAGTGATCGTGACTGACAGATTAAGGTCGTACGGGGCTGCAAAGAAGGAACTCGGCAACGCCCACAAACAGAAAACGAGCCGTTGGCTAAACTACTGAGTTGAGAGTTCGCACCTGCCTTTTCGACGAAGAAGGCGGGCAATGTTGTGTTTCAGACGCATGCGAAGTCTGCAAAAAATCGTCGCCGGTCATGCTTCAGTGGGGGAGGATCACGAAGTTCTGGCCGTCTTTGCGTTACTGGGAACTGCTGGTTTCCAGGCCGCTCAGATCTACTGCGGCGCATATGAAACCTATCCACCGCGGCTGGTCCAACGCCGTAGGCAAGCCTAACGTCGATACCACCTGCGTTCTGGATTGCCGTATAGAGGATGGTAGGATCCGCCGCAGCTGCCAACCTGTCCGCCGATCAGGACGCCGCAGGCACGTCCTTCTGGTCGCACGATCAACTGGCCCCGGCGCCAGAACACGTCCTAAAGTAACTGTCTTAAGCGTGTCATGTTCGGCGCGCCCTACCTGTTGATGCACCACCTGTTGCCCAATATGGTGCAACGAGATGTTGGTCTTGGTGCCCACGGGTGGGTTTTTGTGGTACATGGCATGGCCTTGGCCCCGGAGAATCAACTTCTTTCCTTGATGGGGGACTATTTCGAGTTGGTGGTGTCGCCGATCCATAAAAACGGCGGTGACGTTCTGAAATTCATGGGCGATGGCATTCTGGCCATCTTTGATGCCAACGGGGAGGCCGCGGAGGCAAGCCGGGCGGCTGTTGTCATTAGAGAACTTCAATGACAAAGCGAGAACCATCGGGCTGCCGGGAATGGACTTTGTCGTGGGGATTGATGTTGGACCCGTGACGTTCGGCAACATTGGGAGCCCAGATCGGCTGGATTTCACGGTTGTGGGCCCTGCCGTAAACGTCGGTAGCCGGGTTCAGGACCTGTGCAAGTCACTTGGCCAACCGTGTCTTACAACTGCGGAAGTCGCGAGGTATAACTCGGGTGCCTTGTCTTCGATTGGATTTCACCCGATCCGCGGTTTGCAGGACAAGCAGGAATTGTTTGTATTTTCATAAGCTGTTTGGACCAACATGAGCCCCGCTGCATGATCCCTCATGCACCGAAACTTCTTCAACTCCGCAGGCTTCCGCGTTGGAAATTTCCGAGGATGTCCACCGGCAGTGCCGAAGGCCTGGAAATGTCCTGTCGCCCATGTTTTGGGTTCACTTCCGAAAACGCCCAGCGGTCTAACGGGGCGGCTTCATCTTGAGCTGTACAAAAACGACAATTGGCGGCGTTCGCCATTTGGGGGCAGGGGAAAGGGCACCGCGCTCTGAATTTGGGCACGCGCCGCACGGTTGATGGCCTCGCTGCCAGAGCTGTCGATGATCTCGATCCAATTGAGGCCGCCATTCGGGGCGATCTCAAAATACACGCGGGCAAAGCCTTTGTCTTTGACATGCACTGGGCGCGTGCGGTTGAGGTGGACAAGCACGCGGCCCGCATAATTGGTGGTGTCAGAGTTTCCTGGCCCACGCGAGTTGGCCGCAGAGCCGCTCTGAATGCCAAAACCGCCCACGGATGCAAGCGCCCCTTCACGTCGAAATGTTTCCAAAGGGGATTGCACGGTTTCCGTTGGGTTGCGCAGGTTATCAAACCCATTCTTCAGGCCGGGAAACAAGGGTTGTGGCTCCGGTTCAGCATCATCCTTAGGCTGCTCTTCTTCGGCGCGCTCATTGGGCGCGGGCGTCGTGTCCTTCTCGACCTCCGGAGTGGCGAGCGGTTCGACTGGCTCTATTGGCACCAAAGTTTCCGGCAGCGCAGCGATCACCTCCTCAGTGGCTGGCGGTACCTCTGCCTCAGTGCGCGCCGCCGGTGTTTCCGCCGCGACAGGAGGCGTGACCTCTACTGTATCCGTTTCGCTGCCAAGCGGCGCAACGTGCTCGGACTGCGGCGATACCGGCTCGGTGGAGTCCGGTTGGGCCGTTGGCGCCGTCACATCCGGCTCAGACACAAAATCGCTTTGTGTTCCCGCCAGAGGAACCGGTTCCACAATTTGGGCCACGCCAGTGTCTGGCGCATAAGTGTCCTGCGGATTTTCAGACGCCACCAAAACTTCGGTATGCGGCACATCAGTTTCGTTTTCTGGCGGAACTGGTGCGACGGGCTCAGGCGGCTCCGGCTCAGGCGCTGGTTCAGACGTTTCAGGGTCCTCAAAATCTTCGGCGAAGTCGTCAAACGCGCTGCTGACAGCAATCGTCTCATCAACAGTCGGCCGCGCAGGCGGGATGTTTCCAACGCCTACGGCATACCCAAGTCCCAAAAGGTGCACCCCAAGTGAGACCAAAAGCGCCAAAGACGCGATCAGAAGCGAACGCCGGATCACTGAAGCGCCCGTTCGGTAACTAGGACAATGGAGGTCGCCCCGGCACGTCTCAATGCACCAGTGACTTCCATCAGACGCTGTGCAGAAACGTCCCGATCCGGTACGATACGAATTGGCCCTACGCCGTGTTTCGCAACGTGTTGCTCCGGGGAAATGGCGCGGCCCCGAAAACTCACGTGCCCATCCACATGCAGCACCAAGGCATCAGGCGGTTCGCGCCCTTCAAGGTCTTTGGTTTGTACCAGATTCAAAGTCGGATCGAGCGGCGGCGCAACGGTGCCGGCGATCAAGAAAAAGACCAACATCAGAAAGACGACATTGATCAACGGAATGGTTGAATCCCGCTTTTTGCGCAGAGGGCTGTGTCGGATCATCAGCTCACTCCAAAACCAACACGTCTAGGCCATCCCGCGCCCGCATCAGCTGCAGAAAATCCACAAGCCGCTGCGCCGAGGTGTCCGGATCGAGGCTGACAAGAACCTGACCCGTTTCAATGGAGGCACCGATGTCTTCGAGCGTCGTTGGTTGCCCGTTTAAGGTCAGCCGCTCTGCGCCCAACTGCACAAAGAAACGCTCAACATCCGTTACCGCTGCGCCGCTGCCTTTCCGGGCATTACTGAGTTCGATTTCCCCAAAGGTGGAGAACGTGGAGGTCAGCATAAAGAACAGCAGCAACAGAAAGATCACGTCGATCAACGGCGTCAGCGCAAGGGGGCGCCGGACAAAGGGGGCGAGGTTACGCATGAACCGACGCCGCTGGGGCGACCCGATGTTGCCCAGCATTCTGGTCCATCAGAACCGTACGCAAGGCTTTGTCGGCAAACACACGTTCACGCGCGGTGCGGCTTTCCAGCCATGACAAAATCATCGAGGTTGGCATAGCCACCGCCAGCCCCACCGCCGTTGTCACCAAAGCCACCCAGATCCCACCTGCAAGCAGCGACGGATCCACAGACGCGCCTGCCGTTTGCAGGCTTTGAAAGGCTTCAATCATGCCCAAAACAGTCCCAAACAGCCCCAGCAACGGGGCCAGTTGTGCAATCGTGTCCAGCAATCGAAAGCCCCGCTCCAGCCGCGCGAGCGCCAACCCGGCCTCTGCATCAAGCCGGTCGCTCAGCGCCTGTGACGTTGGGGTTTGAATGGCGGTTTCAATATATGGTGCTAAATAGCTGCGACTTTGCGCAAGCCGCGCTTGTGCCTGCTCCGGATCCCCTGCGTCCCAGGCGGCCAACGCCTCCGACAGCACCTTGTGTCGCCCAACGCCTGAAGCGGCAAATTGCCAAAGTTTGTAAATTGTGACGGCAACGGTCAAAACAGACATGACCAGAAGTATGGCCACCACTGGTCCGCCCAAGGCCACCACATCGCGCAATCCGTTCATGTTCGTTATCCTAGTAGCTTTATGGTGATACGACTGTTGAGCTGAAGCCCGTCGCTGCAAACGCTATTTTCTGTGCCATTCACGATGCAGCTGTTGACGCCGTTGATCAGGGTTTGGCCAATGGAGGCACAGGTCATGCCGGGAACATCAAATTGACGTACCCGTGGGCGTCTCTCCGGTAACGCGCGGAAATCAAACAACGAGAGACGTACGACCGCACCGTCTGTGTCGAAAATCACAGTCTCAAACACTGCCTTTTCGATGGACGTCCCGCTGTTATTGTTTGCCACAAATGTAAATCGACAGCCGCTCTCCACATCCTGCACTGCATTAAGTTCAAGCGACACACCAGCTTCCGTGATGTCGTCGGCTTGAGCTAGGGCGACGCTAGGCACTAGCGTCAACACACATGCCAGAACACGTGAAAATAAGCGCATAACTATTCCTTTGCGACAGGATGGGCAGTCCACGCCGGACCACCAGCACCCACTCAATCTTGATTGTGATAACTTAGACAAAGATCAAGCGGAAGAAAGGGGCGATGGCGATCTGGTGATGATCTGGTTGCCATACAGGACAAAGTGCCCAGTTTATCGTGCTGATTGGGCACTGGTGTGAGCGGAAATTGGCCACGGATGGCGGAGGTTTGCCACCGCGACGCCCAGTCCGAAGGCGGAGCACGTTGCCTCACGCGGCAGACAGCACTTTTTTCGCGCTTCCGCCGAAGCAACTGAACCTCGCCTTGGAATGAGCTTCATGGTCTGTTTGGTGCACAACAGCGGCCGCGCGCCAACGTTTGGGCCGGTCTGCGCGCCTTCAGTTCTGTATTGACTCGCGCGCAGGTCACTCCCAGCATGATCTCATATTTTTTTTGATGTGTTTTGAGACATGCGTCCCATGTTTTTTCTGAGTGAAGTCAGTGTCGCGCGACCCGAGGCCGTTTCCATCGGCTCAAACGCGAGCTGGATACAGGCTGCTTTCCTCCCAAAGTTTGCGTCTGACTCTACGGTGCGGGCATGAGCGGCCACCCTCCGGATAACACCGGAAACCCGTCTGACAGCCTTGCCCAATCGGACTTTTCGGCGCATGGGCCGCAGGTGGAAGTCGGGTCAAGTACGCTTGAGACGACCGCCACCCTCGATGGCAGCTATTTGGGAGGCAACCATCGCCTGTCCTTGGACCTGCGCGTCGATTTTGAGATGTGCGGGGTGATCTCGGGCGATCTCTTCGGCACAGATTTTGGCCGCCGGGACTATCTGACGTCGTTTCGCACCGCGCCTGGCACCCAGATCGCGGCAGACACGCCCCAGCCATGGACCGTTGTGCTGGAAACGCGCGAAGGCACCGTGGCCAATGGCACGTTGACCGTCGCAGAGGGGGATGCCGAAGACGTTTTGTTGCTCAGCCTGAAAGTGGACGCGCAATTGCCGGGCTTGCCGTCCCGCCAGTGGTTTGATCTGTCCGCAAAGTGGCAATCCCCCATGCTGCGTCAGCTCTCCGTGGAGTTGGAAAGCGAGACCGGCACGCGGCCGCCTCCAAGTTACCTGTTCCAAAATCAACCGGTGACCATTCACACCGCCTTTGCCAATGCGGGATTTGAGATCCTGGATCAGGGTGGGCAGTCAAAAATCCCCAAAAACGAGGCCAAATGGGGCAGCACCCAGCTCCATGCCCTTATGGCGCAAATGGCAAATGCGGATTTAACAACCGCGGCGTGGAACCAGCAATTGCTTTGGCTTGGGAAGCCGACACGCGCCGGGCTTTTGGGCGTGATGTTTGACACAACCGCGCGATTGCCGCGTCAAGGCACAGCCGTATTTGAAGCTGAAATTCGCGCGCGCGTGCGGGAGGAAACCGACCGCAAGGTGATCCAGACTGCGGTGCATGAGCTGGGCCACAGCCTCAATCTGGCCCATCGTTTTGAGCGCGAGGTGGGGCGGGCCAATTCGACGTCTTTTATGAACTACGACTGGCGCTACCGAGGTGGCAACCGCAAGCGCGAATTCTGGGAGAAATTCAACTTCACTTTCGATCCGGATGAGCTGGAATTCCTCCGCCATGCGCCACGCCAAAAGATCATCCCGGGCGGTGCCGCCTTCCATTCTGCGACCTATTGGGCGGATGGGAGCGGCGGGTATATGCCGTATCTTCCCGAAGGGGATCTGGACATCGTCTCCTTGCAAATATCGCCGCCTGATGCCGGGGGAGGGGTGTTTGAGTTCGGACAACCGGTGTTTTTGGCGGTGCGCATGACCAATACCAGCGGTCAACCTCTCCAAATGAACAAGCGATCGCTCGACCCAAAGGGCAATTTTCTGCAGATTTCGGTCCGAAAACTCAAAAACGGGCGTAGCGGCACGGGCGACCTCTCGCATTTTCATCCCATTGTGGAGCGTTGCTTTGACGTCGACCCCGGTGCCTTTGATGCTGTGCCGCATGGCGGATTTGTCGAAGACAACATTCAGATCAACTTCGGCTCCGGCGGGTTTGCCTTTGCGGAGCCGGGCCACTACGAAATTCAAGTGTTTGGGGCGCTTCCTTTTGGCGTCAATGACGGCGACCCCGACAATGATCGGGAGCTTGTCGCGGCCTCCAACGTGCTGCGCGTATACGTGCGCCACCCGGAATCCAAACAGGAAGAAATCGAAGTGGCCACAGTGCTGCAAAACGAAGACGTCGGCACCTATATCGCTTTGGGTGGGTCAACGCATTTGAGCGCAGCGGTGGATGTTTTGCAGGAAGTCTTGGAACGCCGACTGGCCGGTAGGGACGAGGTTTTAGACCCGATCGCCGCGACAATCGTCCGCTGTTTGGGGATCGATCAGGGGCGCCGTTATCCTCCAGTGAGTTTGGGTAAGTCGACATGGACCTACGGGGATCGCGGAGAAGCGGCCAGACAATTGCAAAGGCTGGGCCCTGCAGCGATGCGTGCCTTTGATCCGATCACAGCGGCGGCGACACGCCGGCTGCAGCAAAAACATCACCGCGCCGCTCAATCCCAGTGACGCTTAGGTCGGGCGCACCTACGGCGCGCTGCAATACCCCCTCCATTGCGCAATATAGTCTGCGCGACTTTGGGGATCGCCGGACAGTAGCAGTCGCTGCTGGCCCAGACAGACGTCCACCAGGAGAAAAGCCTCACTGATTGGCACAAGTGACAGCCGCGGGTGCACGCGCTGCAGAGGCGTCGCGTCAGTGCGGTGTTCCGCCAAAGCATTCGCGTGTTTGGTAAGCAGGGACACTCTCTCTGCCGCGCCGCTGCTCTGCTGTGTCTGCAGGTCCAGCCACGCGTCTGCCATCGCTTGCAACTCTCTGATCAACGTGGCTTGCGCGCCATCGCGCGCGCTGTCTGGCGCCTGCATGGCCTGTCGCAGTGCGTCATGCGGCCAAGACCGCGCGGTTTGACTCATCATCGGCGCGCGCTCTGTGATCTCAAATTTCAAGGCCCCAGCCCCTGTGAAACCCTCTCGCAGGGTGCGCACAACATCCCCGGCATCTTGCACCTGCACCTGACCTTGAGGGCCCGCGAGCGTGACAAGGTGGCGGTTGCTGACGGTCATTTCCACGGCAATGCCAGTGTCTTGCGCCGTGACCCGAATGCGGCGTGCCAATAAAACCTCGCCAACTTCAGTGACAATCGCGTCCAAAGCCTCTGCGTCAGAGGCAACGGGGCGCCACGTGCCATACGCGCCACGGCTCTCTGCGGCCAGCTTGCGCAGCGCTGCCAACTCTGTGCCGTCAGCTGTCACTGGCGCGTCCTGTGGCTTTTTGGGGCGCGGGGCAATCATGCCGCCCCCGCTATTTCATGCAAGGCCCGCAAACCCTGTTCCGTCACGGCATCCGGATCCTCGCTAAGCGCGCTGACGACACACAGGAAATCCGTTCGATTGTTGGCACGCAGATAAACCCGGCTCTCTCGTTCCGTCAGCACAAGAGCTTCATTGGCGCTCGCGCCCTGAGCCCCCATCATATCAGCCGTTGCAAAGCAGGTGGTGGCTTCCTCGCAAAGGTGATCAAGCGTTTCGCGCGGCATGGAGGTCGCATGGGCGGCCTTGAGGATCAAACGTGCCTCCGCGTCCCCAAAAGCCACCAATTGGCAGTTGGAGAGCGATGACCTCAACATCTCAAGCCGATCCGCAAGTGTCACAGAACGCTGTCCTTTCCAGTTTTATTTTTGGCCACCACCAACAGTTTGAAGAGACATGGATTGCAAATCGTCGCTGGAAGGCCGTGTCGGGTTAGGTGATTTGGGGCGCACGCGGCGCGGCACAACTTTCTTTTCTGGCGCATCGTGTGAGACCGGCTCGTCGTGCGCGACCGAAGTGGATGTTTCAAGAGGGCTCAGGTCCTCGGAAGCCCCCTGTGCTTCTAAAGCGCCGGAGTTAATTTTGCCTTGTCCGGGCGCGGGTGTCTCTGCCTGTTGCACCAACATGCCGACCATCCGTTCAATCAGCGCAGCCCCGCCGCTTTCTTGCCAGGCGCTCTCATCCATCCCGGCGTTGATGGCATCCAAAGTGGCAATCGGCGTGATGCTGTCAAAAACCTCTCCCGCCTCAGCTTCCAGTCGCGCCAACACCCGACCGCGATCCCGCTCGCTACGCAGCTTGTCAAATTGCGTCACAGCCAGATGATTAGGGCCTTTTATCGCCTCACCGATTTGCGCCCAAAGCGCCGCTTCGGATTGCCGCCAGGCCTGCGTGGCGTGGGTACACCAGATCACGCAGTCCACTTCATCCAGCAAGGCCATCCAGCTTTCGTGGTTGAGATTGGGGTCCGAAATCCCTGGAATGTCGATCAAATCGCAGAGGTTGAGAATATCTGAGTCCATGCAAAACCGCACAAAAGCAGTGTCCTCAATCGGCGCCTCACTGATGTCGGCCCCGCTGAACTCAGCTTCCGAACCGTCATGATGCACCAGCGTCGCCCCGTGCGTCCCATGGGTCACCCAAACCGGTGGCACGCGCGTTGCAGTGATGCGGACTGGCATGGGGTCACAGCCCAAAAGCAGGTTCATCAATGTGCTTTTCCCGGCGCTGAACTCCCCCATCAAGGCAATGCGCGGTTTGCGGCTCTGTGCGGTTGGCAGTGTCTCACCATGCTGTGTGGTCATATGGTGGTTCCTCCGGATTGGGCGGTTGTGGCGGCCAGCAGCGCCTCAAGCTCTGTGGTCAGCTGTTCAAGCTGCGTTCGTTTCTGGCCTTCTTCGCCTGTACGGAACAGGCTTTCGATTTCCTGGCTTTGGGGCGCGGCGCTGATGTCTTGCAGGATGTCGCTATGCTGCTCAAAGAACTCCCGCAGACTGGTCTGCGCCACATCCCGTACCAAAGCGGATTGAATGTCCTTGGATTGCGTCATGAAGTCTTCGGTTTCCCGCGCAATCAGGTTCTGGAACCGTTTGGAAAACGCATTGAAGCCTCGAATGCGGTTCCACCAGGAAATCCACCATCCGTCATTGAAATCCAACGCAATGGTTTGCCCCAACGCGATGGGGGCAGGGAGGTCCGGCAGACTTGGCGGCGCCATCTGGATACCTTCCACCGCCGACCCAAATGTGTTGGCGTATAGCATGGCCACATCTGTCATGGCCGCCTCATAACGCGCTTGGGACAGCCCACGCACCTTGGCCGCAAACGCGGAGTAGGCGGTGCGCAGTAACATGCGCAAACCCACGGGGTCGTAGTCCCACACGATGTCTTTGCCGTAGTTCTCCAGATGCGAAAGCAAAGAGCGCAACGCGCGATCAATGAACTTCGCATGGGAGCGATCCGCGCGCGTGTGGTACTCGCTCACGGCTGCATCAAGCTCTTCGGCAAAGGCTTTCTGATGAAAGTCGGCAATGTCTTGGAAGGCCTTCAAAGCATCATAAGTGGACAGCGGCGCGCCATTGGCCTGTTTGGCACCGATCTGCACAGCTCCCGCGGCCAATTCACTGGTCGCAACGGTCAGGGCGGCGTTGGCCGTTTTCTGCAAGAGCTGTTGCCCCTGTTCTTCAATCACCCGCTCTGACAGCGCCCGGTAAAGGTGCCCCATGCCGGACAGCTCCCAGACCATTTCCTGTGGTCCAAGTGTCCCCTGGTGCGGCTCCAGCGCCACTTCCGCCCATTCAAACAAGGCTTTGCTGGCAACCTTGGGCATGCCTTCGATGTTGCCGCTGAGGGCTTTGTTGGCCCAATAGGCGCTCCCGAACAGGATTTCTGCGTCTTCTGGCCCCTGTTTGTTGTGCAATGTCTGGCGGATGCTCGCTTCAATCTCAGGCACCTGATTGGCTGGATCCGGTAGCTCGTCGATCCGGTTCACAAAGATCAGCACATTGCGCGACTTCAGGTTGGAGATCAGCCGGATCAGCCCCATATCCACCGAGGTCAGCGCCTGACCGGCAGACAACACCACCACGCAAATCTTACTGCTACGCAACGCCTGAATCGTCACCTGCTCGCGCATCATGAAGGTGTCGTTCACCCCCGGCGTGTCGCGCAGGCATAGCGGCACGGGCACTGTGTCGCAATTCAGCGTTAAATCAGCCGAGGAGAGGATATCGGCAAACCGACCCTGCTCGCTGTCCGCCTCTCCAAAATCATCCCCTAGGACGATGTAGCGTTCTAGCAGGTTCTTGTCGAAATAGCCGTAGTTATGGGTTTCCCCGAGCAGCAGATCAAATTTCTTGCCCAGCCGCTTCTGTGCCTTGGCGCGGACCTTCTCGATCTGCTCACCAATTTTGGCCAGTTCACTTTCCGCGCCCGCGCGGCTGGCCATCTCGCCGATCCGCCCCCCTTGGTTCAGCAACCGGTCCCAATTGTCCTCGGTCATGAACTGGAAACTCGCTCCGGTTTCGGCTGGGCGCGACGCCGGTTTCAGATGCAGGGATGTGACCACAGAGGTCCATGGGTTCACATCCGACGGCAACAGGTCGGACCACCCCGCCATGGCGTTCACCAACGTGGTTTTCCCAGATTTGACCTGTCCCAAAACCGTGATTGTCGGCTCAAACCCAGCCACATCCTTGCGCAGCCGCTCCACAGTCTTGGCGGTGTGCTTGCCCGTCACCTGCGCCAGCTGCACCAGCAGACGTTCCAGAGCATCAAGATCTTTCCCGAGTTGCCCAAGCCCCTCTAGCCCCGTGCGCAGATTGGAAATCCGCCGGGACGTGCGCACATCCGGCTTGGTCTCTTGTCTGACCTGCATGTTCATGCCGTTGCCCTCGCGCCCATTTCTTTCTTCAATTGCAACAGCACCACCACAGCATCCTCTGCCGCCGTCGGGCTCTGCTCGACCTGCAACAGCATCAGCGTTTCCTCGCCGTCCTGCGCGTCCGCCAACATCTCGGCCGCCTCGGAGTCTTGGGCCGCTTCCTGCGTCAGTGTCTGGGTCAAGGCGCGCAATGTGGAGGAACATCGGGACAGCAAGCCGCCCGCATCCGGAATTTTCCCGGCGTCCAAATCCGCCAACATCTCTTGCGCGGCGGTTTGCAATTGATCCTGCAAACGCCCTATCAGAGTGGTCTCATCGGTGTTTGGTGTGACGGCGGGTTGCCCAGCCAAAGCAGGTGCCTCGGTCGCGCGGCCACCGGCTTGAACACCTTTGCCCAACTGCGCCAACAGAACCTCCGCCTGATCCAGATCCGCAGCCCGCCCCCGGCGCACCTGCGCTTGCACGGCCTCCGCGAGCCCGCGCCCACCGGAGGCGTCCCACAAGGCGCTTTGATCGGCATCTGCCTGCGCCTTCAACGCGTGCAATGTTGCCACGGGGTGCAGCCCCAGAAAGGCATCCGCCGCAGCCAGCTCCAGCGTCGCGCGCCGTTCGGCCAGATCGCCCTTCATGATTTGGCGATCCGCTTTGGTCATGACCAAGAAACTGTGGTCTTTGATCTCATCAGAAACATTCTGCCACAGCGCCTGCTCCTCGGTGTCAAAGGCTTCACTGCACCAAAGAAACACCTGCCCAAAGGCGCTCAGGTTTTGCAAAATATCCTGTTGTCGCATGGGCTCGGCAGGCAGAGACACTTCACAATAGGCCGTTGTTTTTAGCGCCTCTAGTGGCAGCTCGATCGTCGCGTGTTGCGCGCCGTCAGGCTTTGCCGCCGCCATTTCATAACGCTGCGCCTTGCCATCCGGCCAGCTCAACGTCACTTGCGCCGCCGGACCGTGGATCACCTGAATGTACTCCAGCCCTTGGGGCAGACGGATATAATCCCCGCCCAGCAACATATTCACCACGCAGGTTTTCCCACTGTTGGGGCGGCCCAAAACGGCGACGCGCACCGGGGCTGTCAAATGCGCCAGCACCGCAGTGCCGTGGGCGCGGTGCCGCGTGGGCAGCAACCCCTTTTGTACGGCTGACTGCAATTCTCCAATGATCTGATCTGGTTGTGTGTGCATCATTTTCGCGCCTTCCGGGTCAGGCTCACCACAGTGCGCACGACACCTTGGTGCGAGTTGCGGTCTATGTGAACGACCTGTCCGGTCTCCAACACAGGTGTGTCGGTTTTGCTGACAACGGGGTCTGGCTTTGAGGCGTTTTGATCGGCCCCCATGGGATCGACCTTGATCACACAAAGCGACAGGTTGTCCTGTTCTGGACACTTCTGAGCCGCCACCGCTTGCAAAAGCGCGTCACAAATCTGCCCACCGCTGTTCTGCTGCTGGTCTTGCAGCACCTCCGCCACCGCGTCATCTGTCAGGCTGTGCAACCCGTCACTGGCCGCCAGCACGATGTCTCCATGCCTCAGGGACATCGCCTCGGCTCGGCAATCGATTTTCGCGATCTCCCCACCAGCCAGAACAGAGACCAAGGCGCTGCGATCGGGATGGTTGCGGGCTTCTTCCAAAGGAATGATGCCCTGCGCGTGCAAACGGTCAATCTGCGCCGCGTAGGAATGATCTTCGTTCAAGCGAAACAACTTGCCTTGCCGAAACAGGTAGAGCGGAGAGTCTCCGACGGAGACCCAATACAGCCGGTTTTCAAACAGCACCGGCGCCACCAAAGTGGCCCCCATGCCCTGCGCACTTGGGTGCTGCCCTTCATAAAGGGCAATGCATCGATTGGCTTCTGTCACAGCCTCTTGCAAGGCCGCGCCAATCACCTGCTCCATTTGGGCCGGTGCCGAAGACAACAGCTTCAATTCGCTGAACAGTTCCGTGGCCACAATACCGCTTGCAACATCGCCACTGGCGTGGCCGCCCATGCCGTCTGACAACACGGCGAAACCCATCGGCGCACCGCGGGGAAAATCGGCCACAACCGCGTCCTCTTGGCGCTCCCGGGCGCCAAGGCTCAGTCCCGTCGCCACATCGAAGCAGAACTCACCCAAGGTTGTCATGTCCCGCTCCAGCGTCACCCCAGACAAAGTCCGCCCCGCATAGCGCAACAAAACGCAGCGTTGTTTCGCCAATCCGAATGAGGCTGTTGCTGTCTAAAGGTTCCGTGCTGAGAACCGGGCGGCCGTTGAGCCGCACCAGATTTGCCTTGCCTCCGTGGCCAAAGAAGAATTGACGTTGTTCGCCGTCAAAGGCGATGGCCGCATGATTTTCCCGGGAAATGGTGGTGTCGCCGAAATCCAGACGCACGGTCTGCCCCTCGCCGCGCCCAATTTGCGTCAACCCGTCAAACAGGGAAAAGGAGGTGCCAAGCCCGGGGCCATCCACCACGACCAGCCAACCGACCGGAAACTGCGCCTGGGCGGAGGCCGGTGCTTCCCGGGCCTGAGACATTGGGTCCTGGGCTTGCGACGCAGGCGCGCTGAACCCCAATAGCCGGGTTTTCACGCGGCCTTTTGATCCCCGTACCCCTGTTGGTTGCGGCGCGGGCATGTTGGCCTGCAACGCTGCCAAATCTACCTCCGGCACCTCTGCCGCCGGTGCAGTCTCAGGAGACGGCACAAACATGGGCTCTTGCGGAGCAGGGCGCGGGGCCGAAGCCTCAGGTTGTGCCGCGGGGGAAAGCTCCGGTTCTTCCTGCTCGGCAGGCGGCAGGACATCCTCGTGGGCCGCATCTGACGAAGACGACATCATCTCCGGTTCGTCTTCCGCCTCTGCAAACAGCGTCGCAAAGGGATCTACTGCCTTGGATGGTTCAAGTGCTGCGGCC
This sequence comes from Paracoccaceae bacterium, assembly GCA_014872815.1. GTDB lineage: Bacteria > Pseudomonadota > Alphaproteobacteria > Rhodobacterales > Rhodobacteraceae > Shimia. The sequence goes on along the minus strand of WKFK01000009.1, from coordinate 54,293 downwards.
TCATCAGGCACATCAGCGGCAAGGCGTTCGGGCGTCGGCTCGCTCCGCAGCGCTGCCGAGATCGCTGACATGTCTACCGCAGGTGCATCCTCTGGGGCCGCTGCGGGCTGAGGCGCGGTAAACTGAGCGGCTGGGTCCTCGGGGGTTGGAGGCTCCTGAGCTTCGATATTCACAGAAGGCGTTTGGCGCGGCGCGACGTCTGCGCGATCCTGCTCCCGGAGCTGTAAAGGATAGCGGAGCGCCTGCGTCTCATCTTGACTGGCAGCCTGTGTTTTCTCGGCAATGATATCGCGAATGAAGCGCATGAGATGTCCCTTCAGATTAGGAATAGTCGGGAGTTCGGCGTGGACCTGTCGCCTTTCAGGCGGTCACGAACTTTGTGAAATAGGGTAGGAGCATCGGGCTTTGGCGAGGCGGCTTTGGCGTGATCCACACCCTCAGTGCTTGGTCGGCGCAGGAAGTCCCCCTGTTGCAACAGGCGTGTGGGCGTCTTGGCGCGCGCTTTGATCAGGCCATCCTGCTCTCTGAGGTAGGCCTCTACATCGTCGATCGGATCCCCAAAAATATCGACATATTGCTTTGGGGGCGGAGGGGCCTTGCGTGTGTCTTCCGACGCGGTTTTCGGTTGCAACGCCTTCGGAAGCCCCGGCGTGAGCACCTTGTTGGTTTTGTGTACCAGCTCTTCAATTACGCCGATCACCGCCGGGTCAAAAACCGCCAGCGGTTTGGGGATGGGGCCATCCATCACCGCAAACCAGTCATCGGCACAGCGCAGCCGGTCTTTGGGTTCCAACGCCAGCGCACGGTCTGTGGCCAGTTTCAGGCGGATGTCGATGTCAAAATCTGTGGATTCAAGCGGCACATAGGGGTCCATGCGCCCCGCATCGACCATTTCCAGTCGGGTTTGCGCATCCGGCGGCGCTTCCCCTGTGAAGATCAGATGGCATAGCGCTCCCAGAGAATACACATCGCTGAACGCCCCCTGCAGCCCCTCTGCACAATAGAACTCAGGCGGCGAGTAGCCATCCTTCACAGCCAGCATGCGTTGGCTTTGTCCGCCTTCCGCATCACCTGAAGAATAGGCCGCGCCAAAATCAATCAGCGTCACATCACCATTGGCCCCAAGGATCAGGTTGTCCGGTGCCACATCCCGGTGCAGCACACCGCGGTCATGCAGATAGCTGAGCGCGTCCAGCACCTGGCGCAGGACCTTGTCCACCAATCTGGGCGTCAACCGCCCCGGCGCGTGATCCACCAATTCATGCAGATCCACCCCCTCGACAAAATCCATCGCCGTATAGGCTGTGCCATTCTCTGCAAATGTCTGATGCACGCCAACGATACGGGGATGATCCAACCCAGCCAGTTGATGCGCCTCCGCCTGAAACTGCTCAAGCACCGAGGCAAAAAACGGCGCGCTCTCAGGGCCTGCAGGCACAACCTCTTTGCCCACGCGTCGGCAAATCTGTTCCGGAAAACACTCTTTGATAACCACCACGCGGTTGAGGCTGTCGCTGGCAAGATACGTCAGGCCAAATCCCCCTTGGCCCAAACTGCGCGCAATCCGGTACTGTCCGCGCAAAAGCTCGGTGCCCTCAGGCAGCACAGTCACGTTTTCCTCAGCGCAATTCATCTACGCAGCTTCCTCTCTATCATGCGACCAGGAGGAAATGCGGCAGCAAGTTCTCACCTTCACGACCAAGCTGTGGAGGAAATGTGTTCCAATCGTGGCAGCACTGCGCAAGCGCTGTGGCACTCCGTTCAGGTTTGACGCGAATAAATGGCGAAGCGGATGACAATTGTCCCGCCATCATTTGCACTGTGTCTCCGTCTTGATGCCACCTAAATTGGAAAAATAGTGTTTATAGACAGTGTGTTGTTCTGGTCTTGCTTCGGATTAAGCGTGTCTCGCTCGCTCCGTGACACTTTAACAAATCGTAAAAAACCGCCCCCAAACCCGGACAATCGTTGCCCCAGCCCACCGTCGTGGCGCGAACCGCCGCCGCGCAGCTCGCCTGTTCTCAAAGCCCCCAGACCTGTGCAAAGGTAGAAGCAGGAATTTCGACGACGTTATTGAAGCCTTGCGAAAGGACCTGTTTTGCGACGCTGGATTTTGAGACTGCTGACCGGTTTGATTGTGCTCACTTTGGTGCTGGGCGTGCTGATCTGGGCGGTATTGGCCACACCGCTCTTTAGCAATTGGCGCAAGGATATTGTCGCTGACATTCTGACAGAGCAAATCGGCCAACCCTTTTTGATCGACGGCGATGTGCGCGTGGTTCTGGCAGGCACCACCAAAGTGCATGTCTCTGGTGCCAGCATCCCAAGCGAAAACATCGCCGACACAAACTTGGCCCGGCTTGACCTTTTGGAATGGGAGTTGGATCTGCCCGCTCTGCTGGACCGGCGCATTGATATCGACAACCTCACCATTGACGGGTTGCAGGTGAACTTGATCACCAAGGCGGGTGGCACCACAAGCTGGACCAAAACTAACACGCCACAGGCCTCCGAAGCCGCCCCATCCGCGCAAGAAGATCAACCCGCCGCCGCAGACCCCGATGGTCCCTCCATCCTCTCATTCCTCGCAGACCGCACCGTGTCCTTTACCAACATCGGGCTGGCCAAAATTGATGAACAGAGCGGCTTTGAGTTCATCTTTGCGCTCGAAAAAATCCTGCTGGAACAGCAAGAAAACGGCCAGCTGGCCTCCGTCACCGGAGCAGGCACTCTCAACGGCGAAGAGTTCACCTGGGACGGCAAATTTCCCGACAGCGCCCCGTTCACCAATCAGTTGGAATTCGGCGATATTTCCCTGAGCTACAATGGTGCTCCGCTACCTGAAGGCGCGCGGGGCTACACAGCGCGCCTGGAGTTGACCACCGGCCAGATTGGCGATGTGTTTGAGGTTCTCGGTCTCGCGCGCAGTTTAGAAGGCACTGGCGCCTTATCCGTGGACATCACCAGCGCGCCGCAGGTGCTGACCTTGGAGAACCTGCAAACCACCTTGGACCTCAACAAAGGTCAAAACGTGACCGTGACCGGTGAGGTTGGCAACCTTTTTACACGTGCGGATTTTGACATCCGCATGGACGCCCGTCTTCATCCAGACGGACAACCACCTGCGGATGCCACAAGTCTCAAGGATATCAAGCTGACCGAAATCCACGCCCACGTGCTTAACACCGGCGAAAAACTGACATTTGAAGAGCTGCTCATTCAGACCAATGCCTTTGATCAAGGCTTGGATCGCGTCGGGCCGATTTCGATTGGTCAAATTTATCGTTCGGAACAGAAAACACTTGGACTACGCGATATCGCTTTGCAGGCGGGGCCAGAGGACGCGCCCTATATCACCGCCAAAGGTGATATCGGCGATGTGTTTAATCTCGGTCTTGTCGATTTGACCGGTGCGCTCAAAGCCTCGGCAGACCTGCTTCTCAAAAATCTACCGCCGGAAGAGGTGGCAAAGTTTGGGCGTGTTGAAGCCAAGTTTATCGTCGAGGACAAGGACGGCGCGCTCAGCCTGCGCCAACTGGAGGCTCGCACCGTCGACACCGATCTGTGGTCCCTGAATGCTGGATTGGTGGTGGCCAGCCTGGAAGACTTGGCCGGCATGGACCTGGGCGTCGAATTTGACGTTGCGGACACCGCCCCATTCCTCTCGGCCTTAGGGCTCAAACCCGTCGGCGTGTCATCGCTAAGCACCAAGGTCTCCCTGAAAGGTGCGGCCAAAGAGGCGCAGATCGGCTTTGACTTTCGAGCAGATGGCACCGATCTGACCTCCGATATCACCTTTGATCTGAGTCAGGAGATCAACGTGATCCGCGGCAGCATTTTGAGCCAGCGGATGCGTTTGCGGGACCTGCGTGAAGGCGGCAAGGTCCTCGTCCAACTCAACAAACGCGCCCAGGCGGCCAAGGCCGCAAATGCCAAAGAAGAGGACGATGGCCGCCCACCGATCCAGCCCTTGGTGCTTGAGAAGAAAAGCAAGGTTTTCAGCCTCAAACGCATCCTCACCGAAACGGACCTGGCGATCACCTTGGAGCTGGCGGAGTTTGTTGGTGACGCCGGTACCTCCTCGATGAGCAGCGAACTGATCGCCAAAGAGGGCCAAATTCAGGCAGGCCCCATCGAGCTCTACTACGGTCCCGGCTTCTTCAAGGTCACCGCCTCCATGGACGCCATTGAAAACCCCGACCGGGCACGCATTCAGGGCAGGACCAGCGGCTGGGACTTTGGCGAAATCCTTAAAGCCCTTGAGGTCAACATCCCCGCGCGAGGAAAATTATCAGCCAATGTCGATGTGACCGGCAACATCACCTCCGGCAAAGCCTTCATGAATTCAATGGTCGGTACTGCGTCGCTTGATATGCACGACGGGGCTATTGCCACCAGCCTGTTGGAGTTGGCCGGCCTCGGTATCTTCCCTTGGCTTTTTTCTCAGGAGTTTGCAGAGGGCCAAACTGAGATTGTCTGCGTGAAAGCCCCGGTGAAGATCAACGCAGGCAACGTCGCCTTCACGCGGGTGGTGGCGGAAACCAGGAGCGTGCAAATGGTGGTGCGCGGCATGGTGGATTGGGTGAAAGATGCCATCGCCATCCGCGCCGAACCGCGCCGCGTCGGCCAGCCCCTGGCCCGCAGCGCTTGGCCGTTTGAGGTCACTGGCAAACTGTCTGATCCGCAATTTAAACTGCAAGTTGGCGGCTCCCGCAGCCGTCGCGCGGATGGGGCCGACCAAATGCCCGCGAACCGCAAACCCTGCACGCCAGACATTTATCAACTTGAACAAGCGTCGGAGTGATCCATGAAACGTCTTTGGCTTTGCCTCTCCCTGCTGCTGCCGACTGCGCCTTTGGCGCAAACTCATCCGGAGTTTGCCAAGGTCGGCGACTGGACCGTGCGCACCAACCCCACCAATGGGAACGGCTGTTATATGGAGAAGACTTTCGACAGCGGCACGCTGGTGCAAATTGGCGTGGTACCTGATGAAAACGGCGCTTTCTTTGCGGCCTACAATGCTGCCTTTGACGGTGTGGCGGAGGGGGCAGAGGGCACTGTGCTCTTCGACTTTGGCGACAGCCGTTTTCAGGGCACAGCCAAAGGCGCGTTTCTGAACGGCGTGCCGGGTGGATACGCGTTTTTTGACAACCCGGAATTCGCCAAGGAGTTTGGCAAACGCACCAAAGTGCTGGTGCAAGGTGGTGCAGGCAGATCTGAGGAAATCGACCTCACCGGAAGCATGAAAGGCCTGCGCAGTATCCAAGCATGTCGCGAAAAATTCGAAAGCGAATGAGCTCCATTCTTGTTTCCAGAGCTGCTCAGAATATCGCAAGGCAGCCCCTGTTGCGGGGGGGGCATGTGCAAAAATGTTAGGCGTTAAGAAAATCCGCACCTCCGTGAAACAGTCGCGATACCGACGTAATACCGACGTTGTTTGGCACCGGAGATTGAGAGGTTTTACCCCACCGTCACGACGCTGTTGCCATGGGTTTCGGCCTGAAAGTGCAACAGCAAAAGACGGTCTTCATGACGGTGCCGTCATTAGATGAAAAGGTGTTTAAGTATCTGATTTTATTTTAGAAAATTTTAAAGGGGGTGCATAAAGCGTGTCTTCGCGCAACAGTCTACGCGCGGTCCTTTTGCGTCTTTTGCAGTATGACGCTTTATTCACGGTTTGCCGTACTCTTTTTGTACACCGACGTCTCCAAAACCTATCACGCCAGAAAATTAAGCAGACACCCAAAACAATCGCTGCCCAAGTCAGCACAGATTAGAAAACATTTGCCGAAACCGGTTTCGGAGCAAATCGTGAATGCATGAACGCGATTCGCAACCTCACGAAACACTCCGGCAACACCGGGACATCCCCGCGTCGGGGCAGGGTCACCATCAATGACCTTGCAGAGCGCCTTGGCATGTCCAAGAGCACAGTTTCGCGCGCGCTCAACGGCTATCCGGACATATCTGAGGCCACCCGCCTGCGTGTGTCCAGTATGGCAAAGAAGATCGGCTATCAGCCGCTGAGCCACGCGCAAGCGATCCGCACCGGACGGGTACGCGCTCTGGCCTTGGTGCTACAAACCGACGAGCCGGATCGTCACAACCCGTTCTTGCAGGACTTCCTCATGGGCGCCTGCGAAACCGCCAGCGCCCACGGCTGGACCGTGACCATTGCCACGGCAACGTCGGATGCCGACACGCTGACGGTGCTGGACCGTTTGATCGACGAGCATAAGGCGGACGGGTTTATCTTGCCGCGCACCGAAGTGCAGGACGCGCGGGTTGACCTATTGCGTTCTAAATCAGTGCCTTACATCATGTACGGCCGCACCAGTCACGGCGTGCCGCCAGCACAGCAAGAAGGCTCCTGGGTCGATATTCTTGGGGAAGCCGCCATGTGCAGCGCCGTCACCCGATTGGCTGGCCTCGGCCACGAACGTATCGCTTATGTTGGTAGCACATCTAACTTTAATTACAGTCACTTACGCCGCGACGGATTCAAAGCGGGTCTCGCCGCAGCTGGCTTGGAACATGACCATGACCTGATCAAATCCGGCGCCCGCACCCGCGAAGAAGGCGCCGCACAGGCGCGGCAGCTCCTGCTGCATCCTGAGCCGCCCACGGGTATTGTCTTTGCCACCGACATGGCTGCTCTGGGCGCTTACAGCGCGGTGGCTGACTTGGGCCTAGAGGTGGGGAGCGACGTCTCCATCATTGGTTATGATGGGGTCCCAGAGGCCGAATATGCCCGTCCCGGCCTGACCACCTACTGGGTTGACACCCAACGCGCCGGTGGTCGCCTCGCGGAATTGCTAATTCGACAAATACGGGGGGAGGCCGCCGAAACTTTGCGCGAAGTTTCGGAAGCCAAACTCATCGAACGCCAGTCCGATGGCCCCCCGGCGCAGACCTCTGCGCAGCTCGCGCTCAAAATCAAAAACCGTGATCCGATATAGGGGAGGACTATCATGTCACGTCACATCTCAACGAAACTACTGATGAGCACCGCACTCACTGTTTGCCTAGCGGCAGCAGCACAGGCGGACACCATCCGTTTCTGGACGACCGAAGAACAGCCGGAACGCCTTGCAAAACAACAAGAAATGGCGGAGCAGTTCAAATCGTCCAACGGCATTACTGTCGAAGTGATCCCGGTCAGCGAAAGCGACCTCGGCACCCGCGCCACCGCGGCTTTTGCAGCCGGTGATCTGCCAGACGTGATCTACCACACGCTGCAATACGCGCTGCCTTGGGCAGAAGCGGGCATTCTGGACACAGAAGCGGCAACAGAGATTGTTCAGGAACTCGGTGAGAAGACCTTTGCACCGGGTGCTGTGGCTATGGCCGATTTCAACGGCGAAACCGCGTCCGTTCCGGTTGATGGCTGGACACAGATGGTGGTTTATCGAAAAGATCTGTTTGAGGCCAATGGCTTGGATGCCCCCAACAGCTTTGACAACGTGTTGGCCGCTTTGGAAATACTGCACAACCCGCCGGAGATGTACGGCTTTGTTGCTGCCACTAAGGTGGATGAAAACTTCATGAGCCAGGTGCTTGAGCACGTTTTCTTGGCGAACGGCGTAAGCCCAGTAGGTCCAGATGGTTTCCAGCCATTGGACGAGGCAGCCACCACCGAAGTGCTCAACTTCTACAAGGCCATCTCCAAAGCTTCGCCTCCCGGCGAACTGTATTGGAAACAGTCGCGCGAGCTTTATTTTGCAGGCCAAGCGGCAATGATCATTTGGTCGCCTTTCATCCTAGACGAGTTGGCTGGCCTCCGCGACAGCGCTCCGCCCACCATCAACGACGATCCAACCTCTGGCGAATTGGCGTCTTTGACGGGTATCGTGACCAACTTCTCCGGCCCGTCCAATCCAGATGGCGCAGCTTGGGGCGACGTGCGCTACTTCGGCATCACCTCTGATGCGGACACCGATGCGGCCATGGATTTTGTGAAGTTCGCGATGGATGACGGCTACACCCAGACACTGTCCATTGCGCCAGAGGGCAAGTTCCCTGTCCGTCGTGGTACCTTAGAAAACGCCTCGGCCTTCTCGGATGCCTGGTCCAAACTACCGGTTGGCGTCGATCGCAAAGCGCCTCTGGGCGACCTTTATGAGCAAGCGATGATTGATGAAATTGTCGGTGGTCTGGACGTTGCAAAACGCTGGGGCGTGACCGAAGGGCAGCTGTCTCTGGCATCGAAGATGATCAACAGCCAAGCCATCAACCGCGTGGTGCGTCAATACATCGATGACGAAATTGACGCGGCTGCTGCCGTTGCGGCGATGAACGACGAACTGTCTAAAATTCAGTGACTTAGGTTGATTATCGCGGCCCATCTTTCGATGGGTGGGCCGCAATGCACTACACGACTTAGAGGTTTCTCATGTCTACGGCTCACCCGCCGACCGGCACGGGAGCTCTGGCCAAACGCGAGGCGCGTTTGGCTTGGGGGCTCCTTGCGCCGACCGTGATCAGTGTCGCGCTGGTCGTGGTTCTGCCTTTGCTGGCGGTCATCTGGATCAGTTTCAAACCGTTCACCTTGTCGGACATGCGCCCTCCGGCACCCATTGTACGCGAAAGCCTGCGAGGATCAGGGGACGATTTGCGCATCGAATACCGCATTCGGAACTCCTCTCAGGATGAGGTGATCAGTGGGGTCACCCTTGCAGATCGCATTCCCGACACGGTTACTTTGCGCGAAGCTGTTCCGGCGCCTTGTAAGCTGTCGGGTCGCGAGTTGTTTTGCGATTTTGGTGACATGGACGGTGGCGCGCGGGAGCGGTTGCGCTTGCCCGTGGGCATTTCGGGCGATCCCGATACGGTCGAGGCCGCAGTGGAAGACAGCGAGCCAGACGTGACGGGTGGTGGCAAGTCTGTCCTGACCAGTGGTGGTCTGAGCTTGAAGAACTACGCGCAGCTGTTTGACGGCGGGGAGTTTTGGACGGTTCTTTGGGTGACGCTGTTCTACACGGTGTTTGGCACAATTGGCGCGCTGCTGATGGGGTTGTTTGCGGCGCTGTTGCTCAACAAATCCTTTCGAGGGCAGGGCTTCATTCGCGGACTATACCTTTTCCCTTATGTCGCCCCGGTCATTGCGGTCGCCTTCACATGGGTGACGCTATTCGATCCGTTTTCCGGATCCGCTAATGCGCTGCTCCTACAAATGGGGGTGACCAGCGAGGCCATCAATTTCTTCGGCGAGCGGCCTTTGGCGCTCATTATGGTCACAGTTTTTGAGATCTGGCGCTATTTCCCACTGTCGTTCCTTTTCATCCTGGCGCGCATGCAGTCGATTGACAGTTCGATGTATGAAGCCGCGGACATGGATGGCGCGTCACCGTTTCAGAAATTCTGGCTGCTCAGTCTGCCACAGCTCTTGGGCATCCTTTCTGTCCTCTTCCTGCTACGCTTCATTTGGACGTTTAATAAGTTTGACGACATCTTCCTGCTGACTGGGGGTAACGCAGGTACGCGGACCTTGACTGTGAACGTCTATGAACAGGCCTTTGCCATTTCCAACATCGGGGCAGGGGCGGCAGTTGCCGTGGTGATCCTACTGTGCCTGCTGTCTTTCTCCTTTGTCTTCTTCAAATACATCAGCCGCGAGGAGGGCCTTTGATGCGCAATGGTTTTGTCATTGGCCCAGTTTTGGGCGCGCTGTGGATGATTGTCATGGCGACGACGGTTGCCGTGGCCATGAGTTTCGCCACCGGTTCTGCCTTCAGACCACAAATTCTTTGGTGTTTGATGTGGGGGGCGGTCGCAGGTGTTGCCTATGTGCGTTTGCCAAAGTTTGGTTCGCAAGTCGGTGTGGCAGCAGTGGTCGCGGTGCTGTGCCTCTTTCCGGTTGGTGTAGTGCGGATTGGCGAGGGCGTATCAGGCTCGGCTCAAGCGGTCGCGATGCTCCTGCTTGCGTCTGGAGTGCACTTTGGTTTGGCCAAGATCCTGAAAGAGCTGCACTTTGGCGCTCTAACCCGGCATGAATACGAAGAGGCGATCATTCGGTTCCTCACCGGTTTCGGCTACATCTTCTTCACCGCGATTGTGGTGATCCCATTCTATGTCATGGTGATGACCAGCCTGAAATCGCAACAGGCTTTGCTGCAAAATCCGCTCGATTTCTCGATTGAGGTCAGCAAGGGCTTTGGCCTGTTCCGCAGCTATGTGGAGCTGTTCCGCGACTTCAACTTCGGCACCTATATGTGGACATCGTTTTACGTTTCCGTGCTGACGGTGTTCATCACCTTGGCTTTCAGCGTTCCCGGGGCCTATGCCGTCGCGCGGTTCCGGTTCAAGGGCCAGAAGGCGTTCTCGCGTTCTATCCTGTTGATTTATATGGTGCCGATGATCGTCTTGGCGCTGCCGATCTACATTGCGTTTTCGATGACCGGTCTGCGCAACTCGATCCTTGGTATCGTGCTGATCTATCCGGTCACGACCATCCCGGTGGCGCTCTACATGTTGCAGGGCTACTTCCGAGGGTTGCCAACCGAAGTCGAGGAAGCCGGGCTTATGGATGGGCTCTCGCGGCTGGCGGTGATCTGGAAAATCACCTTGCCACTCAGCCTCCCAGCGTTGGCCTCTGTGTCGCTCTACGTCTTCATGATCGCCTGGAACGAATTCCTGCTGGCATTCATGTTGCTCGATGACCCTTCCAAGTTCACGCTCACCCGTGGGGTGGCGATGCTCAACTCTTCCGAAATTCCAAGGCAACACCTGATGGCAGGCGCGGTGATCGCGACTGTACCGATCATGGTGCTGTTCCTTGGACTTGAACGTTTCATGACCAAAGGCCTGACAGCAGGCTCCGTCAAAGGATAAGAAAATGACATCTTCTCAGGATATTAGCGCAGAGGCCAAAGAGGTCCTGATCACCAATGATCGGGGTGGCTACACCGTCCCAACAGCCGGTCTCTACCCATATCAGTGGAACTGGGACAGCGCTGTGGCCGCGCTTGGCTTTGCGCAGTTTGATGTGGAGCGCGCGTGGGTGGAGATCGAGACCTTGTTCCAGGGCCAATGGGATGATGGCATGGTGCCGCACATTCTCTTTCACAAGAGTGACCCGGGGTATTTCCCTGGGCCCGAGGTTTGGGGCTGCGAAGGGCCAATTCCGTCGTCCGGAATCATCCAGCCGCCGATTGCCGCCACGATGGCGCGACTGATTTGGGCGCAGGATGAAGAGGCCGGTCGCACGCGCATCGCGGCGCTCTATCCCAGGATGCTGAAATGGCACAGCTGGATCATGCGATGGCGCTTGCATCGAGGCGCGGTGTGTACCACGCACCCGTGGGAAACGGGGCGGGATAACGCGCCGGATTGGGACAACACCATGCAGCGTATGGACGCCTCCGATGTTGGCGAATACACCCGCCGTGACACACAACATGTGGACAGTGCAGACCGTCCAACAAAATTTGATTACGACCGCTACATCAAACTGGTGCAGATTGGCCGCCGCTTGAAATGGGATCAGGCTGCGATGCTGGCCGAAAGTCCTTTCCGTGTTGCTGATCCTACCATGACTTTCACGACGTTGCGTGCAGCCCGTGATCTGCGCGCGGTGGGGCAGGCATTGGGCGAAGATACCGCAACACTTGAGGCGGACATCAAGCGGCTTGAAGCGGGGGCGGCGACGCTGTGGAACCCGGCTCTGGGCAGCTATGACAGCCGTGATGTGTTGAGTGGCGAATGGGCCGGATGTGTGTCCAATGCGTCCTACCTGTGTTGGTTTGCGGGTATTGAAAACAAGGACATGTTGGCGCGCTTGCGGGATGTGATGGACCGGGTGAAATACCCAGTCCCCAGCAATGATCCTGAGGCAGACACCTTTGATGCGCGGCGCTATTGGCGTGGTCCGACATGGGCGATTGTGAACATGCTGATTGGCATGGGACTCGCGAATATGGGCCACGTTGATGAGGCCAGAATACTGGCAAAGAAGACTGGCGATTTGATCGCGGAACACGGATTTGCTGAATATTTTGATCCATTTACCGGCAGCGCGGCAGGCGGGGGGACCTTCACCTGGACCGCCGCTGTGTGGCTGGCTTGGGCGGGAGGAAACTGATGGGGGCGATTTCACTCAAAGCGGTTGAGAAGTGGTTTGGCAATGCGCAGGTCATCAAAGGGGTGGATCTTGAAATTCAGGACGGCGAGTTTGTTGTCTTTGTCGGGCCGTCGGGCTGTGGCAAGTCGACTCTGCTGCGTATGATTGGCGGCCTGGAAGACATTTCTCGCGGCGCAATTGAGATTGACGGAAACGACGTCACCGACCACCCGCCAAGCAAGCGCGGGCTGACGATGGTGTTCCAATCCTACGCGCTGTATCCGCATCTGACGGTGGCGGAGAACATGGGGTTTTCCCTGAAAGTAGCTGGGGTTAAGAAAGACGAGATCGACCGGCAGGTGGCGCAGGCGGCGGAGGTATTGAAGCTCTCTGAGTATCTGGATCGTCGACCGAAGGATCTGTCCGGGGGACAGCGGCAGCGGGTGGCGATTGGGCGCTCGATTGTGCGAGATCCGACGGCGTTTTTGTTTGATGAACCGCTGTCCAATCTCGATGCCGCGTTGCGGGTGGAAACACGCTATGAGATCGCCAAGTTGCATCAGGATTTGAAGCGCACGATGATTTATGTGACGCATGATCAGGTCGAGGCGATGACGCTGGCAGACCGGATTGTGGTGCTGGAGTTTGGCACTATTGCCCAAGTCGGCACCCCACGGCAACTCTATGAAAAACCAGCGAATTTATTCGTGGCGCAGTTCATTGGCAGCCCTAAGATGAACATCCTGGATTGTGCGGCTGAGGCGGGAGATGCGCTGTATCAATTAAGCGTTGGGGGCCGCGGAACCTTTGGCCTCGATGGCGTTGCGAGCAAGGTAGGTGTGCGGCCGGAACACATCCGGACTTGCGCGGTTGGCGCAGGGCAATGTGACGGAAAAATTGAGGTTATTGAGTACCTTGGCGCGGATACCTTTCTGATCGTCGATGTCGGTCAGGACGACAAGGTAGTGGTGCGTGTGGACGGGGATCAAGGGGTTTTCACCGAAGGTGATGCTGTGGGTTTGGCCTTTCCTGAGGACCGCACACATTTCTTTGACACAAACGGTCTGCGGCTTGAGGGTTAATGGGTAACCTTTGGCGATTTGGCACGTCGGTATCGTGTCGGTATTACGTCTGTATCGCGGAGGTGTGTTATTCTGTTAACACTTGTCTTACCAAGGCCCGCAGCCGGGGAGCGCTGTGGGCCTTGGTTCTGTCTCAGGCAAAGGCGCGCTTGGGTTCAAATAGAGCGGCGGTGTCTCGCGACAGCGCGCGGCGTTTGACAAACCGACGCGCGGTGGGACCATAGGCAGCCATCGCCGATCGTGTCAGCAGCGCTGGAAACAGAAGGGCAATCTCTCTTTGCGCGTCATTGTTCAGTGCTCCCATGGCCATCGGGCCGGGATAGAAGCTTTCTGATGGGGTTCCATCGGCGATGATGATTTCGTGTCGCTCAAACATCAGGTGATAATAGGTCACGTCGCGCACACCATAAGCCACCCGAAAACCGGGACCGCCGTTGCGGGCCAAGTGAATGGCGCGCGCTAACTGCGGTGTGTTGCAGTCTTGTGTGGTCATCATGCCGTGTTGCGGGGAGACCAGCATGTCACACGTGTTGCCAAGCGCGCCCGCGCGGATGTGTACAGGCCGCAGCTTTGGAAAGGCGAGTAAGTCCGCTTGTGTAAGATGGCGTTTGCCAATCCAGGCAATCGGTTGCGGCCCATGATCCAAGGTTTGCACCAAGTCGCCGGTGCGTAGCCGTTCAATCGGAACAGCACCGTTAGGGGTGGTGATCATTGCGCCCGTTGTTAAACAGGGAATACCCATTTGGACGAGCTTTTTTGAGTCTACTGAACTCGCAGGGATGCCCTGAAGGTTTACGACTTCCCCATTGGGGAACATCAAAATGGTGTCGCCAACTTTGTCGGCAACAACATGGACATCGCGCACGGTCACCGGGTCGCCATCTGCGTTGGTCAGTTCACTGACGTCAAGTTGGTCCCATTGGCTGCCATCCATGGTGAAGTCAGTGATGATGTCGGCACCGTCATTGTCTTCAATGGCAAAAACATCGTCGCCGGCGCCGCCGGTCAGCGTGTCGTCCCCGGCGCCGCTGCCGATCGTGTCATCCCCTGCACCGGCCGTGATCAGATCGTCATCACTGCCTGACCAGATTTCATCGTCCCCTTGTGAACCCAAAATCGTGTCTTTGCCATCGCCTGTGACCCAGAGCATGCCGGTGTTGGCGAGTGAGGCGTCAACATAGTCGGCGTTGTCCGTCGTACGGACGGCTTCTATGCTTGTGAAATCCCCGTCAATGGACCCAAAGACGAATTCCCAATCGCCGTCGCCATCTTCTGCGTCATATGTGTATTGTACGGTGACGCCAGTGCTGTATCCGCCCTGGTCAAACGAGAGCGTGTCCCATCCGGATCCGCCGTCAATGTCTACTTCGTCGTCTATGTAGGGGCTGTTCGGGACCGCGTGGACGTTGAAGACATCATTGCCGTCTCCGCCATACAGCTCATCATCGCCAGACCCGCCAGAGATGGTGTCGTCCCCGTCACCGCCGTAGATCAGATCGTCGCCGGTTCCGCCATCAATGCTGTCATTGCCGCTCCCGCCGTAGATCGTGTCATAGCCAGATCCCCCATAAAGGACGTTGTCGCCACTGCCTGTGTTTGCCAAACCGATTTGGTCGTCACCGGTTCCTCCATCGATACTGTCGTTGCCATCGCCAAAAACGACGCTGTCGTTGCCATCTCCTGCGGTGATTGTATCGTTGCCTGTGTGGGCGTTCACATCGCCATCGGTGTCGTAAATGACATCGTCACCCGTGTTTGTGCCTACGATGTTGTCATCGCTGCTGCTGCCAGTGATGGCGTCCGTGAAGCTGTCTACAATGCCTAAGGCGCCTGCAGGGTTGAAGTAGATGTTGTCCGGTACAAAGTAGGCTTGTCCGCCTTGTTCGTAAAACGTGCCTGTGACAGAACCGTATCCAGAAAATGTCGCCGATCCTGTGCCAAGTGCTTTGTCTGTTTCGGAAAAAATATGCGAGCCACTAAAGCTCGTGTTGATTTCGTCACTCGTACCCAGACCGTCTGATCCGACATCCAGACTAACCAAGTAACCCGTAAAAGTTGTCATAGTACCCACTCCTTAGTGCTTAAGGTGGTACGATGGGGGTGTTAATTGGATCCTAAATTCAGAATTTCTGGAGTGTCTCTATTGTGTGAAATCTTTGTCCGATTTGATTGGTGTATTTATTAAATTCAGTGGGTTAGGGTAAATGATTGGTTGATCCTAGGCAGGGGCTAGGGGATGTGTTGTGGTTGAGAAGATGCTTTGCCGGGGAAGCCTATAGAGGCCTGATGACAATCAAGTTGCGGATTGAGAGAGCCGGCTATCAAGATTGACGCAGATGCGGTGCTGACCAGTGTGAAGCGGGTGGCGCTGGATGTGGGCTAGGGGAACAAAGCCTTTGCCGAGATGGACGACGGGCGCGCCGCGAAACGGCCTGAGAAGGGGGAGCCCGGCGAGTTGCGTGTCCTCGGCCTGCGAGCACAGAAATACTCACGCACTGGCTTTGCTTTTGCGGACGGTGAGCACGAAGCGCCGCTGGTGAACGACAGGTCTATCCTGAACGAGCCAGAGAAATACGTGAACATCTTCTCTGCTATCGATGGCGACATCTTGGAAGTGGCGTGGCTGGTGAGTGTCTCCGGCAACCTCGACACCACTGAGTGTGACTATCGGGGCAAACACGCGTAGGCGACTTCTTATACCTCAGAGAAGGGTATGCACCTTGTGGAGATGACCGAGAACGCACTGGACCATGTGGTGGTGTTCAACATCGCGGAAATCGAGAAAGCGATCGAGATGGGCGATGATCAGGAACTCAACGGTGTGAACGTCGTGGATGGCCGCGAGGGGGCAACAAGACCGACACCCGCTACGTGTCTAGTCCAAAATGGCCACAAGGCATCAAGACCGCGCCAGTCGGCAAAGGCACCTGCTTCACCGCGCTGTTTCTCGACAGTCAGGTTGTGACGTGGAACCTCGAAGCAGCGGGCTGGGCAGAAGGCCGATATTGCCGGATTGCTGCCACGTGTTGGTGTCGCGGACGCGCTGGACCGGCGCATGGACAGTTATTCCAAAGGAATGCGACACAGGCCGGGTCTGGCGCAAGTGCTGTTGGGCAAGCTGAAGCCGGCCTCGTTGGATGAGCCGACCAGCGCCTTGGATCCAAATTCTCGCCAAAATCATCGGTGTCTACGTGAGTGACATGGGCGCGGCGCAAAGTTGGGCGCAGCCGGGAATCGAAAATTGGGTGCTCGCAGAGGGCGCACTTTTCGTTATTGGGGCCAAAGTGGCCGGGGAATGGGCGCTTAGGAGGTGGTTGCGGTCAAAGAAGTGCACAAAGCGGCAATTTTTGCGGCCCAATGGGGTGGGCAAATTATGTCATTGGATGCTATCTCCACCGAAGCAGTCCTTGGACCGATAGATTTAGATCAGACGCTGGAGACCCCGTCATGACCCGTTTGAACCGCCGCCGTTTTCTGACCATCGCCGCCGCCAGCGCCGCTGTGCCTGCGGGTATGGCCATGGCCGCAACTGAAACCGCCACCTGGTCCGGCATCGCGCTGGGCGCACCGGCGCAGATGAAAATCGCAGGTATGAGTGCCTCTGAGGCGGCGCCGATCTTTGCCGCGGTGGAAGCTGAGCTGTCCCGTCTGGAAGGGATCTTCTCCCTGTATCGTGAGAGCGCGCTGACCACGCTGAATCGTGACGGTGTTCTGGCCGCCCCTGCGCCAGAGCTGCTGGAAGTGCTGAGCCTGAGCGACGCCATCCACAAAGCCAGCGGTGGCGCGTTTGACCCATCCGTTCAGCCGCTGTGGCTGGCTAAGGGTGGCAAGGGCGACGTGTCCAGCGCTCAGGGCCTCGTAGGTTGGCAGAACGTCCAGTTCGACACCACAGCGGTGAAGTTTGACACCGACGGCATGGCACTGACCTTGAACGGCATCGCGCAGGGCTACGTGACCGACCGCGTTGTGGCGCTGATGCAAGACGCAGGCCTGACCAATGTGCTGATGGATATGGGCGAAGTCGCCGCGCTGGGCACCAAAGCGGATGGCGCTGGCTGGAAAGCGGGTGTGTCCACCCCTGAGGGTGACATTGTGGCCCGCGTGACCCTAACCGACCGGGCGCTGGCAACTTCCGCGCCATCGGCAACCGTTCTGTCCGGCACCGAAGGCCACATCTTCCTGCCAAACGGCGCCGCAAGCGTTCAGGCGCTGGCCTCTGTGTCCGCACCTAAGGCCGCTGTGGCGGACGCACTGTCAACCGCGCTGTGCCTGATGGATGAGGCCGCAGGTCGCGCGATGGTAGAGCAGTTTGCCGAAGCGCGCATCGAGGCGCTCGCCTAAGAGAACAAGCGAACTGCCCCAAAAAATTGGAACCTCTCGCACAGGAGTGCGGGAGGTTTTTTGTTGTCTCAGGGTTGTTTTGCTCCCAAGTTTTCATGCCTCGCGCGTTATTGGTCTGTTTGGTTTGGTGAGCGCTATTAAGAGCATAGATTAGGTAAAGGTCACTTCTAAATACATAAAATAAAAGGGTAAAATTTACCACTCTACCCGCAATGCGGGAGAGAATTTGGCTTTGTAAGGGGTCTGTTAAGGACCGTATTTCTAGATTGGTCCCGAATTTTGATACCAGGGAACAAAGGTACTATTAACGATGACTACGACTTTGGCTGCGACCGTGTCGCAATTCGGATTGGACGGAAAAGACGGCGTAACGCTGCGGCAGGCTGGGGCCAGAGTGACTGAGTGGTTGGATGAAGTGCTTGACCACTTTTACGATTATGCAACAGCGCAGGAGCAGGCTGCCAGTTTCTTTAAATCAGACGAGATGTTGGCGCATGCGCGCAGCCAGCAAAAGATACATTGGGCCAAGCTTCTCAATGGCGAGTTTGACGAAGAGTTTGCCGAGGCTGCCAAGACCATTGGCGAAGTGCATTTTCGCATTGAATTGCCCTTTGAGCTCTATTTGGCGGGCTATGCCCGGGCGACATCCTTCATCCAGAGGCTTTTGGTTGAACGCAGCGGTAAAATAATCGGGCCTGTTGGCAAAGCGCGTTTGGCGCGACAGCTCTCCGTGCTCGACCGCGTTTTCACGTTGGACATGAATCTCGTGATTGAGGCGTATTTCCATGCGCAACAGGCTGAACAAGCAAGGGCTTTCCGGTACTTGCAGGACGGTATGCATCGCATGGCACAAAAGGATTTGTCAGAGGAGATACCGGGACCAGACGTTAGTGATTTCCCTGCGCGCTATGATGACATGCGTCGAAGCTTCAACCAGCTGCAGAGCGACATGGGGGAGGTGATGCGCACCATCAAAACAGCCACTGAGGATCTTGATCTCACCGCCGCAGAAGTGAATTCTGGGGCTGATGATCTGGCCCGTCGCACCGAAACACAGGCTGCAACGCTGGAGCAAACCACGCATTCTGTGGAGGAGATCACCAAAAGCGTGCAGTCGTCTTCTAGTGCAACACAGGAAACGGATGCCATGATGTCCAAAACCCATCAACAGGCACAGACCGGCCAAGATGTGATGCGCGATACGGAGGCTAAGATGCGCGAGATAGCAGCATCGTCCGCCCAGATTTCTCAAATTACTGGCGTGATTGATGAGATTGCCTTCCAGACCAACTTGCTGGCGCTGAACGCGGGAGTCGAGGCAGCACGTGCCGGTGATGCCGGGCGTGGCTTTTCGGTTGTGGCGTCAGAGGTGCGGGGCCTAGCGCAACGCGCGGCGTCCTCGGCAGCAGAGATCAGTGAGTTGATTCAGGCATCAACGGAGTTGGTTGAGACCGGTGTTGAAATGGTCGATCAGGCCGGGCGTGTGCTTGGAGATATCGTCAATAAGGTAGAGGCGGTCACGAGCTTGACTTCAAGAGTGGCCAATTCATCCAAAGAACAGTCCGAAGGGTTGAGCCAGATTTCCAGCAGCCTGTCGCAACTGGACAGTGTAACCCAACAAAATGCGGCCATGGTGGAGCAAACCGCCGCTGCGGTCGGCTCCATGCAGAAAGACACCACGTCGATGACGGAGCTTGTCAGCGAGTTTTCTTTGACTGAAAGCGAAGTGTGTCAGGAACCTGCCGACACTTCGGATATCCAAGACGCAGCCTAAAGGTGATCAGCCTGATCAGGCTCCGTGGTTTAGAAGACGAAGTGATCCACCGACAGATCCGCGAGGGCAACGTTTTCCAGCAGGATATCGTTGCCTTGTCCGTCGGAGACCAAGGCTCCGGCGTCTGTCGCGGACAGGTGGTTTGAAAGCAGATCGTCAAAGCTTTCGATTTCGGCAATTGCACGCAGGTCGATGACGTCGCCATTTTGGGCGGTGTCAAAGTCGGTGATGCGATCCTGACCAAAATCTTCCGTGAATACAAAGCTGTCCGCTCCTAGGCCGCCTTCCAGCGTGTCATTGCCTGCACCACCATTGAGCGTGTCGTTCCCACCCGCACCATTGAGGTGGTTGGCGCCCGCACTGCCGGTCAGGGAGTCGTTGGCGTAGTTGGATCCCAGAATGTTCTCGATGCTGACATAGGTGTCGCCGCCAGAGTTTTTGCCGGTCTCAAGGTTCACGGTCATGCCGATGCGGTGCCCCCAATAGGACAGGGTGTCCGTGCCTTCACCTCCATCAAAAAAATCACGCCCAGAGCTGTCCCACAGGACATCATCGCCCGCGCCACCGATCAGATGATCGCGACCGTGACCTCCATGCAGTGTGTCGTTGCCGTCCAGGCCATAAAGCGTGTCGTTGCCGCCTGCGCCGCGGATGAAATTGCCCTGATCATCGCCGGTGAGTTGGTCGTTGGCAATGTCAGATCCCAGTAGGTTTTCGATATTGATCAGTTGATCGCCCCCGGCGCCGGTGCCGGTGGACAGGTTGACGACTACGCCGGAAGTGGCGCCCCAATAAGAGGCTGTGTCGATGCCCGCGCCGCCGTTGATCACGTCCTTGCCGTCATCGTCGCGCAGATAATCGTTGCCCGCACCGCCCAGCAGCGTGTCGTTGCCTGCGCGGCCATACAAGCGGTCATCGCCTCCAGCGCCGTTGAGCACATTGTGGCCAGCGTCGCCCCAGAGGCGGTCGTTGGCGATGTTGCTGCCAAGAATGTTCTCAATGCTTTCGTAGCGGTCCCCGCCAGAATTGCGACCGGTGGCGAGATTCACATACATGCCTGCTTTGTGGCCCCAATAGGACAGGGTGTCTGTGCCCGCGCCGCCGATAAACACATCACGGCCAGAGCTGTCGCGCAGATAATCGTCACCATCGCCGCCGATCATCGTGTCATCACCATGGCCACCATAGAGGCGGTCTTCACCTGCGCCGCCGTGCAAGAGGTCATCACCGTCGCGGCTGTAAAGGTGGTTGGCGCTGTCGTCGCCATACATAAAATCGGAGTCTGCGGCGCCTTGGGTTTCGCCGATCAGGAAAACGGTGTTTGTGCGTTGGCCAGGGTTGCCGGTGGCAACGGACACGGCCAGTTGACCGTCATCGGTGAAGAACAGGCCCTCCGGCTCCATGAAACCGTTTGGATCAATGGAAGGATGTTTGATTTCAAAGTCAGAGGAGAACACCACGGTGCCGTCCATCGTCATTTGCACAAATTTTTTGACCGCGTCGGGTTCGTCATATCCGGTGATGGCGTAGATAAAGGTACCGTCGCTTGCCAATGCCTGCAGTGGATTTGCCTGGCCTTTGTAGCTTGTGCCCAATTCCGCTGGAGCGTCGAACGCGTAAACCGGTTGCGCGTTTGTCAGCGTGCCGGTTCCGTCCATAAGGTCGCTCATGCGGAACACACGCAGCATGTCGTGGGTGTTGTTGGATTCAACGATAAGATACTGGCCGTCTGCGGAAATCGTCGGAGAGGCAGAGCCGGATTTGCCTGTTTCAGGCCAGACTTGCAGCTCTTGGACATTGCCAACAAGCAGGCCAGTTGGGTCGTTAGGGTCTGCGGAAAGCTCAAATCGAAGCACGCTGTCTGCGTCGCCCATCTTTGAAGACCAAAAGACGTGCACGGCTTCTTCCTCTCCGGTGATGTCGTTCATCCGGTAGATGGTTCTTTCAAAGCTCAGGCCCTGGTGCCCGATATCAGCCATCGCGGTTTTGGTCACGCGATCCGCGGTGTCTTGGGAGCCGTCTGCAGGGGCATTTTCATAGAGGCTGATCACGGCGCGCTTGTTTGCACCGGAGCCGGTGACGTGCAGGCTGACAAAGGTCTCACCCATCTGGTCCACCGATTGAATGACGTTGCGTGCGCCTGCGCCAATGGGGGCGAGACCTTTAAACTGGACAGCTGTCTCGGTCATGACAAAGCGCGCATTCATTCCAAATACTCCTAAAATTTTAGGCGTCGGGGCCAAAAAAAACGGCCGAAGGCCGAAAGATACGGGTGAAGAATAGTCGGTGCCGAGCCTCGAAGGCTCTGACACCTCGCATCGGCCGTTTTGGCCTGCGTGGCGCCTTTGTCGGTGTTTTTTGTCGGGGGCGCATCTCAAAACTTAACAAATGGTTAACAAACCAATTTCATTTCAATGTGAATTGGATGTTGAGGGCGCATCAGGGTTTTGAAGAGAGCGCGCGTGACTTGGATTTGGTCAAGTCGCGTATGGTTGCACCGGCGTAGACTGCTCCTGAACAGGACAAAGGACAGGTGATTTATGCCCGCGATTCTGCGTTTGTTTTCAGAAGGGTTTCGGATTTTCTTTCTTGCGGCCGGTGTTTTTGGTGCCGGCATCGGCATACTTTGGACGCTGTCTCTGATGGCGGACGGGGCGGGTATGGATGCGCTGCATATGGCGCCAAGCCAATGGCACGCGCATGAGATGATTTTTGGCTACGGTGCGGCGGCCATTGGCGGATTTTTCTTGACTGCGGTGCCGAACTGGACCGGCACCAAAGGGGCGCGTGTGGGCTATATCGCAGGCGTGTTTGCGCTTTGGCTTATGGGGCGGGTTGCGCTTTGGCCCTTGGGGCTGGTTCCGCCAATGACCACGATGGTGGTGGACCTGCTTTTCATTCCGGTGTTGGCATGGAAGATTCTCAGTCAGCTGCTGAGACGGCCGAAGCCACAGAACATGGTTTTGTTGTCGATGCTGGTGGCGTTGTGGGGGAGCAACCTTTTGGTGCACCTGGAGTGGACCGGTCTGACCGATGACACGGCCCGGCAAGGGATATTTGGCGGGCTTATGACGCTGGTGGGTTTGGTTGGTGTCTTAGGTGGGCGCGTGACCCCGGCGTTTACCCGAAATGCGATGAAGCGTGTTGAGGTGCTTGAGGCGGACTGGCCGAAGACGCCAAATGCTGTCAACAAAGCGGCGATTGTGACCTCACTAGCGCTGCCTTGGGCCGCGATGAGCGGTAGCGATCTGGGCTTGGCGGCTTTGGCGCTGATTGCGGGCAGTGTTCAATTGGTCCGCTTGAGTGGCTGGCGGAGCCTCTGGACCGTGGGTCAGCCTATTCTGTGGTCATTGCACATAAGTATGGCGTTCTTGGCGCTGGGGTTGATCTTGTGGGGGCTGGCCGGATTTGGCGTTGGACAAGACCTCGCGGCGATCCACGTGTTGGGCATTGGTTGCGTAGGAGGCATGACCCTGGCGGTGATGAGCCGGGCGGTGCTCGGCCACACAGGTCGTGCCTTGATAGCACCTGCGCCCATGGTCTGGGCCTATGCGGTGATGGCCTGTGCCGCGTTGGTCCGTTGGGTTGGGCAGAGTATTTTGTTGGCGGTCTATGATGTCACGTTGATGATGTCCGGGGGGCTCTGGGTGGCGGCGATGGTTTTGTTCCTGATCGCGACATACCCGATGGTGATTGCCCCCCGCGTGGATGGCAGATAGCGCCTACGTCTTTTTGGCGTCGTCCACGATGGTCATTTTTGCCACTCCGCTTTCCCCCAAAGGAATGGTCGCGAAAGGGCCGCCTATGGTCATCTGTGCCAGATCGGTTGGGTCGGCTGGTGGTGCATCGGCAAGGATGGCCTCCGCAAACTGTTCCGCGTTGTCCTGTGGCTTGTAGCCGATGTGGCCTGCGCCGGTGTTGTGTACCGGGGCGCGGTCGTTGTTGGAGATGCCATAGACAATCGAGAAACCAACGGTTTGCGCGGTGATCGCCGCGGTGACCATGCGGATCAGGTCGTCATAGCTTAGCCAAGTGGAGAGCGAGCGCGGGGCTACAACTTGTGCGCAGGAGAAAATGCGCATGTGCACGCTTTCCACGCCACGTTTGTCCCAATACAAACGGCCCAGATCTTCGGCAAAACACTTGGCGAGGCCATAGAACGTGTCCGGGCGGTGTGGTGCGTCGATGCCGATGTTGTCAGCGATCTTGTGCATGCCCACGGCGTGAACGGAGCTGGCGTAAACCACCCGTTTCACACCATTGCGGTAGGCGGCCTCCCAGACGTTGTGCGCACCAATGATATTGGGGCCAAGGATCTGCTCAAACGGGGCTTCGTCGCCAATGGCGCCAAAGTGTACCACCATATCGGCGTCTTTGAGCACGTCGATCATGGCGTCTAAATCGGCCAAATCGGCCTGTACGTAGCTTTCGCCCGGGTAAAGCGTGCCGATGTCCTCAGCGATGTCGGTGGAGACCAGTTCGTCTGCCAGTTTTGTCAGCGGCTCACGTAGGTAAGAGCCGAGGCGGCCAGCGGCGCCGGTGAGGACAAGTTTTTTCATAGTTAGGGAGCTTTCACTTCTTCTAGTAACGTGTCTGCGGCGCGGGCCAGAAGACCGGCGTCCGAACCACAGGCAACAAAGGTAAAGCCCGCGCCCAAGAGACGGCGGGCAAAAGCCACGTCACGCACCAGAGTGCCGACGGGGATATTTTGGGAAATCAGGCGCATGGCTGCGGGCAGAATCTTGGCCCAGACAACATCATGCATGGCCTGACCGAGGTAGCCCATGTCTGCGGCAATGTCGGCAGGACCAAAAAAGACGCCGTCCACGCCGTCCACGGCGGCAATGGCGTCGACATGTTCCAGAGCTTGTAGGGATTCGACCTGCACCAAGACGGCGGTGTTGGCCTCCACAGTGGTGGTGTAGTCTTTGTCGCGGCCAAAGCCAGTGGCCCGTGTGGTGCCGCCAAAGCCTCGGATGCCTTTGGGCGGGTAGCGCGTGGCGGCCACCGCGGCGGCGGCTTCCTCGGCGTTTTGCACCATCGGAAACAGCAGACCCGGCGCGCCGAGGTCCATCAGCCGCTTGACCTTCACCGGATCGTTCCAATCCGGACGGACAATCGCCGTGCTGTCATGGCCTTTGATGACCTGCAGTTGTGCCTGCACATCAGGCAGTTCCCCCGCACCATGCTCCATATCCAGCAAAAGCCAGTCATAGCCCGCGCCGGCGACCACCTCGGTGGTCAGGGCATCGCCAAGCGACACCCAGAGGCCAATTTGCGGTTTGCCTTCGCGGATTGCAGTCAGGAACGGGTTGGATTGCACCATCAGATCACGGCCTTCTCAACTATGGGATCATTGTTGAGCACACGTTCAAACGTAAAGGGCGCCATGTCTAGGGTGCGGAATTCCCCGTAGGTCAAAAGCTCGGCCACCGCACGGCCCATGGCCGGGCTTTGTTGCAAGCCGTGGCCGGAGAAGCCGTTCTGGAAGATGAAGTTGGTGATTTCGGGGTGAGGTCCCAGAATAGCGTTTTGATCCAGAGTGTTATAGGCGTAGTGTCCGGCCCATTCCGTGACCACTTTGATGGTTTCAAATTGCGGAATACGGGTGGCGATGATCGGCCAGACGTGATCCTGCCACATAGAGTGATCCATGTGGAAATCATCAAAGGCCACAGCGGGATCGGGATCAGGGGTTGCGCCGGCCAGATAGGACGTGGGGCCGTCTTGGCGGAAGTGCACGCCGGAGGGATCAATCGTCAGGGGCAACTCCATCGGCAAGGGCTGTTCTGCGGAGAAAATCCAGGTGAAGCGCTTGCGGGCCTCTACCGGCATTTGGATGCCAGCCATTTCCGAGGTGCGGGCCGCGCGGGGGCCGGAAGCGTTGACCACATGGCCGCAAGACACCACGTCGCCGGAGGCCAGCGTGACCGAGGTGACCTTTCCGCCATCCCGCGCCATGGCGACCACTTCGCCTTGCACGTATTCCACCCCGCGTTCGCGGGCGGACCGGCGGAACCAGTCAAACACCACGCCGCCGTCCCAATAGCCTTCGTCTTTGGTGTTGATCGACCCCAGCAGGATGTCGTCCACATTGTAGAACGGGTAGCGTGTTGCGATCTCTTCAGCGGTCAGTAGTTCGGTTTCGGCACCGGCTGCGAGCTGCACCTTTTGGTTGTCCCGCAAGGTTTGGGCAAAGCCTTCGTTGTCGGCCAAATAGAGATAGCCGTAGTTCTGGATATCCACGTTGGGCACGCGCTCGTCATCGCCCATGCGCGCGCGTAGGTTCTTCACAAAGTCCGCCGTGAATTGTGAGATCTGCACATTCAGCGTGTGCGAAAACTGTTGGCGAATGCAGGAATTGGTGTGCGCGGTAGAGCTGAACTCGTAAGTCGGGTCCTTCTCGACCACCAGAACCGAGCCGGTGAAATCCGGGTTGTTGGACAAAAACCACGCGGTGGAGGATCCCATGATCGCCCCACCGATGATGACCACGTCGTATGATGTTTTGGTTGGCTTGGTCGCCATTGCGCCTGCTGCCATTAGACACTCTCCCCCCGTTGAGCCCGGTTCAGGGCCTCGGCAATGTCATCTGCCGAAATGCTGTAATGCTCTGCCGCGTGCTCCGGGGTGATGTAGCCAAGTGCAACATCGCGTTTGACACGTTCCGGATCGCGGCGTTTCGGGTTACCGTAGCCAGCGCCGCCGGGGAAGCCCATTTGCACCACAGTGCCGTGCGGGATGAATTGTTTGCCTTTGCCACGGATAGCCGCGCCATCAGAGCGCGCCAGACGGGTGGCTCCACCGGCACCGCCCTCACGCCGACCCAGAGCCGGATGATCGACGCGATCCAGCATGAGCGAGATGTCAAACTCGTAGCCGTCGCGCGCGCCCACATCCATGTATTGCCCGAGGCCGCCGCGGAATTCGCCCGCGCCGCCGCTGTCTGGGCGCAGCTCTTTGCGCCAAATCAGCACGGGGCCCACCTGTTCGGTGGCCTCCACCGGCATGGTCATCACGCCGGAGGGGAAGGCGGTTGCGTTCATGCCGTCCAGTGTCGGCCGTGCGCCGGAGCCGCCGGAGTTGAACGTCAGCACCTCAGCGCGCACGCCGTCTTCTGGTGCGTCACCATCCATGCGCGGACGCAGGGAGACTTGGAAGTTGCAGAGACAGCCTGCGCCCTCGGCAGGCACCGTGTTGGGCAGCAGTTTGTCGAGCGCGTTGTAGACCGTGTCCGGCACCATATGGCCAATCACGTGGCGCAGCGCGACAGGCGCCGGGAACTTGGCGTTGACGATGCTGTTTTCCGGAGCGGTGATTTCAAACGGGGCCAGCGAGGCGGCGTTGTTGGGGATCTCCGGCGCGATGGCGCATTTCAGCGCGTAGCAGGCATAGGCCTTGGTGTAGACCAGCGGCACGTTGATGCCTTTTTTGTCCAAGCCAGATGTGCCGTCCCAATCGCTCAGAATGCGGTCTTTCTCGATGGTCAATGTGACGTGCAGGTCGATGGGGCTGTCGTAGCCGTCGATGCGCAGATGTCCCTCGGCTTCGCCGGGTGTGAGCGCGTTGATACGCGCCAATGTGGCCTCGCGGGAGTTGGTCAGGATGAAATCGGAGATGCCGGACAGGTCGGACAGACCAAACTCTTCCACCATGTCGATCAGACGGTTGTGACCAATCTCGTTGCTGTTTGCCAGCGCGTAGATATCCCCGACAAGCTGGTCCGGTTCGCGCACGTTGCCGCGGATCAGGGACAGCAGGGTTTGGTCCGCGGTGCCGCGCTCGGCAAACTTCATGATCGGCAGGTAGAGGCCTTCTTCGTGCACGTCGTTGGCGTCCGCGCCAAAGCCGCGCCCGCCAATATCGGTGACATGGGCTGTACAGGCGAAGAAGCCAATCAACTGGCCGTTGTGAAATGACGGCGTGACCACGGTGATGTCGTGCTTGTGGCCGGTGCCTTCCCAAGGATCGTTGGTGAGGTACACGTCGCCTTCAAACATGTTGTCGCGACCAATGCGACGGATGAAATGACCCACGGCATCTGCCATGGCGTTCACGTGACCCGGCGTGCCGGTCACCGCTTGCGCAAGCATTTCTCCAGCGTCGTTGTAGACGCCTGCCGACAGGTCGCCTGCCTCACGAACAGAGGTGGAAAAGGCCGTACGAACAAGCGCTTGTGCCTGTTCTTCTACCACGGAGATCATGCGGTTCCACATGACTTGATAGGCAACTTTGCTGTGCTCGGTCATTGGGCTGTCTCCTTTGTGCGCACGTCGAGCGTGCCGTCTGCGTGGGTCAGTACCTCGCGGCTTGCGGGGACGACGACGGTGGTTTCGTCTTCGGTCACAACCGCAGGGCCTTGGGCGATCTTGCCGGTTGGCAAGTCGGTGCGGGCAATCACGGCGGCGTCCACGGTTTTGGCCAAGGCCGGATCAAACAGCGGGCGGGTCGCGGTTGGTTTCAGCCACGTCAGCGTGCCGGTGCCTTCAAGCGGGGCGGTGGCGGACTGTGCGGTATAGGCGTTCACGCTCCACACGGTGATTTCGACATCCATACCTTCAACGGCACGGCCAAAGAGCGCTTTGTAGTCGGTTTCAAATAGGCGCAGGAACGTGTCGGCATCTGGTGCTGCGGCTTGCTCAGCGGTCAAGGCGATGGGGATTTCCCAGCCCTGTCCAGCGTAACGCATGTAGATTTTATGGTCGCGCAGGATCTCGGCCTCCGCATCGCAGGACCGCACAAAGCGGGTGGCCTCGTCGGACATATCCGCAAACAGGGCTTTCACCTTCTCGGGATCAAAATCGCCAAGGCGCATGAAGACCGACCGGTTGGCCTCAAAGCTAAATGGCGCGCGTAGGAAGCCGATGGCGGAGCCGACGCCGGCACCTTGGGGTACGAGGCAGCGGGAGACACCGAGTTTCTCGCACAGCCGGGCGGCGTGCAGCGGGGCTGCGCCGCCAAAGGCAATCATCGTGTACTCGGAAAGGTCCTCGCCGTTTTCCACGGCGTGCACGCGGGCGGCATTGGCCATGTTTTCATCCACCACTTCGGCGAGGCCAAAGGCGGCCTCTAAGGCGTCCATGTCCAAGGTTTGACCAATGGTTGCGTCCAATGCTTTTGCGGAGCTTTCTGGGTGCAGCGGAATGGAGCCGCCCGCGAAGTTGTTCGGATCGAGCTTGCCAAGGATCAGGTCGGCATCTGTGACGGCGGGGTTTTCACCACCACGGCCATAGCAGGCCGGGCCGGGTTCGGACCCGGCGCTTTCCGGACCAACCCGAATTTGCTTCATCGCGTCCACATGGGCCAAGGAGCCGCCGCCTGCGCCAATTTCGACCATGTCGATCACCGGGATCGAGATCGGCATGCCGGAGCCTTTTTTGAAGCGGTAGGTGCGGGCAACCTCAAACACACGGGCGGTTTTGGGCGTCTGGTCTTTGATCAGGCAGATTTTGGCAGTTGTGCCGCCCATGTCAAAGCTGAGCACTTTGGTGAGCCCGTGTTTGGCGGCAATGTCGGCGGCAAAAATGGCACCACCTGCCGGGCCGCTTTCGACCAGACGCACTGGGAAGTCTGCCGCGCTTTCGAGCGACATGATCCCGCCGCCCGAATGCATCAGGAACACGGGGCACGCGGCGCCTTCCTCGGCCAGCCGATCTTTCAGGCGGCCCAGATAGGATTTGATCAGCGGCTTGATATAGGCGTTGGCAATGGTGGTGTTGAACCGCTCATACTCGCGCATCTGTGGAGACACTTCGCAGGAGAGTGACACCATCACATGCGGCAGCTTTTCCGCCAGAACCTCGGCGATCAGGCGCTCGTGGGCGTCATTCACATAAGAATGCAACAGGCCGACGGCGATGCTTTCGTAGTTGGCTTCGGCCAGTTCATCCGCCAACGCTTCGATGTCTGCGCGTTCCAGCGGGATCAGTGCGGTGCCGGTGGCGTCCATCCGCTCCCGCAGCACGTAGCGGCGATTGCGGGCCAGAAGCGGCTCCGGCAGCGTGAGGTTCAGGTCATACTGTTCAAACCGGCTTTCGGTGCGCATTTCGATGACATCGCGGAAGCCTTCGGTGGTGATCAGCGCGGTTTTGGCGCCGCGCCGCTCAATCAGCGCGTTTGTCGCCAATGTGGTGCCGTGGATGATCTGGTCAATGGCGGAAGGCGTCACGCCAGCCTTGGCGCAGACTTGATGCATGCCATCAACAATTGCGTTTTCGGGTGCGGCGTATGTCGTCAACACTTTAGTGGAAAAGCGCTTTTTGTCGACTTCCAACACCACATCGGTGAAGGTTCCGCCAATATCGACGCCCAAACGGGTTCTGGGTGATGGCATCTGAATACGCCTCCTTCTGTCTTGGGGAGCAAGGTAGAGAGGGCGTTTCATGAAATCCAATTATTAGATTCCATGAATTGGATTAGGGAAATTTATCCAGCGGCGTGGGCTTGTGCCACCTGCTGCGCCAGTTCTGCCGCCGCGCTGACAAAGCTGGGGCAGGTGTCGGCGTCGTAGCGTGCGTAAAACTGCAAGGCGTCCGGCACCCAGAGATAACGCAGCGGGGTCAGCGCACCGCTCTTTAGATCGTCACGCACCATGGCTTCGGGCAGGCAGGCAACCCCCAATCCGTCACGGGTCATTTGGTGGCATGCTGCCAGATTGGAGGAGGAGACATGCCGCACAGAAATATCGGAAAAGGCGGCGAAGTGATCTTGCATCTGGTTGTAGGGGATCGTGCCGCGCGCGTGGGTCAGGATCGGGTGTTTGGCCAGTTCATGCAGGCTCAACACTTTGTCAGACAGACCCAATTGCGGGCTGCCGACCCAGAGCATGGGCAAGGGGCCTAAATCTGCACAGCCGCTGCTTTGGCGCTCAAACGGTGCGCTTTGCAAAGCCAGATCAATGCGGCGTTCCGTCAGGGCGCGGGACAGGTTCACCGACAGATCAACCGTCAAATCCATGTCGATATTTGGGAAGCGTTCCTTCAACGCGGAGAAGAACTCCCCCAACCATGTGTGGACGATCATCTCCGTCACACCAATGCGCAGGGTGCCATCAAACAGGCTGTCGTCCGCCGCCGTCAGTAGGAAACGGTCCATTGCCAAAAGCACATTGCGTGCTTCCTGCAGCAGTTTGTCCCCCATGGGCGTCAGCCGAACTGAACCCGCGTCCCGCGTCATCAGGGAGTGACCAATCTGCCCCTCAAGAGCCGCGATACGGGTGGAAATATTGGGCTGGGTGGTGTTCAGCCGGTCTGCCGCACGTCGGAAACTTTGCAGGTCGGCAACCGCCACAAAGGCTTGAAGCTGTTTCAGGCTGATCTGGGCCATGGGCGCTCGCAGGCTAAGAAAGTCGCGGCACATTAGGGCAGGTTGTTCAGGTTGGAAAGGCGCGCATCGGGAGGACGCTGGTGCGTAACCTTGCTCCCATGAAAATTCTGTGCATGTTAGCGGAAACATATCTTTGGCGTGGGTGGCGATGCGCATGTGATCGGGCGCCAAAGGGAAAAGTGCACATGCGCAGTGGGGGAGTATGAGTATGGACATCAATCCAGAAATTTTTTTACGGGAGTTGTTTGATCGGGCGGTGTCTGTGGCGGATCCAATGGCGGCTTTGCCGGGGGTTTTGGGCGAGAAACCCGCTGGCCGGTTGGTTGTGGTCGGCGCAGGCAAGGCGAGCGCGCGTATGGCGGAAGCGTTGGAAAGCGCCTGGGGGCCATGTGAAGGGCTGGTGATCACGCGGTACGGCTATGAGCGGCCGTGTGAGGGCATCACCATCACATCCGCAGCCCACCCAGTGCCGGACGCAGCCGGCGCGGCGGCGACGCTGGACATGTTGGAGCTGATGCGTGGTTTAACTGCAGACGACACGGTTGTGTGTCTGATTTCAGGCGGGGCGTCGTCTTTGCTGACGGCACCGGTGCCAGGGGTGACGCTGGACGAATTGAAACAGGTGAATGCCGATTTGCTGGCCTCTGGTGCACCTATTTCTGCGATGAATGCGCTGCGCAAACATCTGTGTCAGGCCAAAGGTGGGCAACTGGCGGCAGCGGCCTATCCGGCCAAGGTTGTGAGCTATCTGATTTCAGACGTGCCGGGCGATGATCCGGGTATGATTGGCTCAGGTCCGACAGTGGCAGAACCAGAGAGCTTGGACAGCGCACTGGCGGCTTTGGCACCGTTTGGCGTGGCTTTGCCCGCACATGTCGAGGCGGCGGCACGGGCCCATGCCGGTGTGGTGATGCCGAGTGACGAGCGCCTGTCCACCACGGAGAACATATTGTTTGCCTCACCGCTGCAATCGCTCAAAGCAGCGCAGGAGGTGGCAGAAGCGGCTGGGCTGCGCGTGGAAATTCTTGGCGATGCGCTGGAAGGCGAGGCGCGGGATGTGGCGAAAGCGCAGGCAGACTTGGCAAAAACCAAAGTGGGGCGTGGCCCACGTGTGCTCTTGTCGGGCGGAGAATTGACCGTAACGCGTCGTGGGAACGGCGTCGGTGGGCCAAATGCCGAGTTCGCGCTGGCCTTGGCGTTGGCACTGGACGGTGCGGAAGGTATTCATGCGATTGCTTGTGACACCGATGGTGTGGATGGTGCCGCCGACGTGGCCGGCGCCGTGATTGGCCCGGACACGTTGAAAACGGCCCAGGCCACTGGCGTGGACGCGGCATTGGCATTGGCCCAAAACGATGCGCATAGTTTCTTTGAAAAGATCGACGCGCAGGTGGTGCCGGGGCCGACGCTGACAAACGTGAATGATTTCCGCGCTATTTTGATCACCAAGTAATTGCACCTTGCGGTCAAAGCCGCGTAGAGGTGATTCACAAATTAACTTGTGGGAGCAAGATGATGAAAAAGGCGATTATCACAGGCCACTCTAAAGGGCTTGGCGCAGGTATGGTGACCTGCATGATCGAGGCTGGCTATGAAGTGTTGGGGCTGTCCCGCTCTGGTATCGGATCGGAGATTTCCGGCTTGACCGAAGTCGCTCTTGATCTGGGGGACACCGCGGCGGTGAGTGCCTTTGCAACAGGCGCGGAGTTTGCCAGCTTCCTGAATGGTGCGACCGAAGCCGTGTTGATCAACAACGCCGGTATTGTCGAGCCCATTGCGCCGATTGGGCGGCAGGACGCAGGCAAGATTGCGCAGTCGTTGGCGGTGAACGTGACAGCCGCCTTGATCCTCAGCGACGCCTTTGTGGCGGCCACTGAAGGTGCAGACCGTCGGGTAGTGCACATCTCCAGCGGAGCAGGGCGCAACGCCTACACTGGATGGAGCGTGTACTGTTCCACCAAGGCGGCGATGGACATGCATGCGCGGGCCATGGTTGAGG
Organism: Paracoccaceae bacterium; assembly: GCA_014872815.1. Lineage (GTDB taxonomy): Bacteria > Pseudomonadota > Alphaproteobacteria > Rhodobacterales > Rhodobacteraceae > Shimia. The sequence goes on along the minus strand of WKFK01000009.1, from coordinate 21,714 downwards.
ATGCGGTGGCCGGGTTGAAAGCCGAAAGCATTGCGCCAGGCGTGATCGACACTGGCATGCAGGCGACGATCCGCTCTGCGCCAGAAGAAGACTTTGCGCTGCTTGATCAGTTCAAATCCATGAAAGCCGAAGGCGGTTTGGCCAAGGCGGAAGACACAGCCGCGAAGATTTGTGGTCATATCCTGAGTGACCGCTTTGGCGCGGAAACCATCACAGACGTTCGTACGTTCTAAACCAGATAGGCCCTCGTCTGGTTTGCGAGGGCCTTTCGCACACTGTGCGTCAGACGCATATATTTCTTTGTTCATTAGAGTTTTTTGTTGCCGAAAAGCCATTGAGTGGCTTAGGGAAGGCACATGCATGTTAGCGCTAAAGTTTGTGGGAACTCTGGCAGCATTCGGAGGATGACATGAAACGCTCTACCATCAATGACATCATGGGGTCTGCGGATGACATGATCCGGTCTTACGGGTTCCAACTGCCGCCTTTTGCCTATTGGACGCCAGGGGAGTTCAAGGCGCGGGTCAAGGAGGCTGAGGCACTCATTCAGGCGCGCTGCGGGTGGGACATTACCGATTACGGTGCGGGCCGTTTTGACGAGATGGGCCTGTTTTTGTTCACTTTGCGCAATGGCCGCCTGGCTGATCTGCAGCGCGGTGGTGGCATGTGCTATGCAGAAAAGCTGCTGATCTCGCGTCAGGATCAGCTGTCGCCAATGCATACGCATGTGATCAAAGCGGAAGACATTATTAACCGTGGTGGGGCCACTATGGTGGTGGAGCTGTTCGGCTCTGATGACGATGGTAACTTTGCTGAGGACCGCGGTGGTATGGTGATGTGTGACGGCATTCCGCGCGCCTTTGCGCCGGGAGAGAAGCTCAAGTTCGCGCCTGGTGAAAGCCTGACCCTGATGCCGGGGGATTGGCACGCCTTCTGGGGCGAGGGCGGCGATGTGCTGATTGGCGAGGTCTCCACCGTCAACGATGATGAAACCGACAACATCTTCCGCGAGCCGATTGGCCGGTTTGCAGAGATCGAGGAAGATGTCGCGCCCACCCACCTGTTGGTGAGCGACTACGCCAAATGGCTGGCCTGAGGAGGCAAAAATGATCCTGTGTTGCGGCGAAGCGCTGATTGATATGATCCCCCGCGAGACTGTCGATGGTGGCACAGGATTTGTGCCTCACGCCGGCGGCGCGGTGTTCAACACCGCCGTTGCGCTGGGCCGTTTGGGCGCGCGCGTAGGTCTGGTCAGTGGCATCTCCACCGACAGTTTTGGTGATATTCTGATGACGGAACTGGTGGCGAGCAATGTCAGCACCACGGCTCTCATTCGCGCCAAACGCCCGTCCACAATGGCCTTTGTACATCTCAGCAGCGGACACGCAACCTATTCGTTTTACGATGAAAACACCGCTGGCCGCATGATCCAGCCGTCCGATCTTGTGTCGGTGGAACCAAAAGTGAAAGCGCTGTTCTTTGGCGGCATCAGCTTGGCAGTGGAACCCTGTGCGGACACCTATGCGGAGTTGCTTGAACGAGAGGGCGCAGGCCGTGCGGTGATGGTGGATCCGAACATCCGTCCCGGCTTCATCGCCGATGAAAAGGCGTATCGCGCGCGACTGGCAAAGATGTTTGCCAAGGCTGATATTGTGAAAGTATCGGACGAAGATTTGCAGTGGATTGTTCCGGGCGACGACACGATGGACGAACGCGCCATGAAGATCATCGATCAGGGGCCTGCACTGGTTTTGGTCACGCGTGGCGGTGAAGGCGCGGATGCCTATGTGAGCAGCGGCCACAAACTGTCTGTAGCAGCGGAAAAAGCCGAGGTGGTGGACACCGTTGGTGCAGGCGACACGTTCAACGCGGGCGTTTTGGCCAAGCTGGCGGAGCTTGGCGTGCTGACCAAAGCCAAGGTGCGCAACCTGTCTCTGGAGGACGCGGCATTGGCGTTGGCCTTTGGCGCGAAGGTGGCGGGCGTGACCGTGGCGCGGGCTGGCGCTAATCCGCCTTGGGCCAGCGAATTGACCTAAGGGCTTGCGTTACAGGCGTCGGGGCGGCACATAGCGGGCGATCTGACAGGAGCCGCACATGACACCGCAGGACGTTGAAGCCCTTTTTACCCGCCACGACGGCAGCTATGGTTTTGCTCGCTGGGGCCGCCCGATTGCGCCGGTGGTTTTTGGGGTGGAAGACGCCACGCTGCAAACTGTGAAAGGCGCACTGGAGGCGGTGGTCACTTTGGTAGGCCACCAAATGGCGGAGACCGATCCGGAGTTTGGCAGCAACCTGATGATGTTTTTCTTCCGGGAGTGGGAGGAGCTCTTGGCAGTGCCGGATCTGGAACGGTTGATCCCGGACCTGAAAGCGCTGGTCGGTCGTTTGCAAGAGGCCGACGCCACGCAATACCGCGCCTTCCGCTTTGACAATGACGGCGGCATTCAGGCGGCGTTTGTCTTCCTGCGCATGAATGATGCCATGGCCAAAATCCCCGCCGAAGCTTTGGCGCTGGGCGAAGCGGTGCAAACCATCGTTGCGTGGGGCCCAAAAGCCTTTGCTGAGCAATCCCCCTTGGCCGTTGTGCCGGACAGTGGCGCAACCGTTCTGCGGCCTGAAATCGCCGCTGTGATTGCCGCTGCATATGACCGGATGATGCCGGTGGCGGCCGAAGATGCGAGCCACGCGTTGCGGCTGTTTGCCCGGCTGCGACTCGATTAACTCTCGCAATTTCGCACCACAACTTGGTGAATTTTGCCCTCATGTGCGCCTGTGCTGTGCTAGCTGTGCAGTGGCACCTGTTTTGTGGCCTGGCTATTTGAGGCACTCTGTTTGTGTAGCCAAACGCGAACAAGGAGTGTGACATGGCAGGTGATGTGCCCATCATAGCGGCGACCCGACCCGTCAAAGTGGAGTTGGAAGAAGGCAAAACCTATTTCTGGTGCAGTTGCGGGAAATCCAAAAATCAGCCGTTTTGTGACGGCAGCCATGCGGGAACGGAGATGAAACCGCAGAAATTCACCGCTGAGAAGGGCGGAGATGCGTTTCTGTGCCAATGCAAAGCCAGCGCCAACGCGCCGTTTTGCGATGGGACCCATGCTCGTATGGGGGAGGCCAAGGCGGGTGACCCCGCGCCTAAACCGCAATCGGATGTGCCGCAGGCCGTGGCGACCCCGGAAGAACCCACCGTGGCGCGCATTCATGAGTTGGCGCGCGATGGCCTGAGCAAACTGGGCCATCATGGCGAGATGGGCTCCATGGGCGTGCCGCGCAAAGACCTGCCGCAGTGGGATGACATTCAAATTCTGCCTGCTCAGGTGGCGCGCAAGCCGCTGTTGGATGATGCGCCGTTGGATACATCGGTGGTGATTGGCCCGCGCGCGACCAAACCGTTGCAGTTGGACATTCCGCTGTTTGTTTCTGACATGAGTTACGGCGCGCTGTCTGAGGAAGCCAAAACCGCGCTGGCTCGCGGTGCGGAGCTGGCCGGCACCGGGATTTGCTCCGGCGAAGGCGGCATGCTGCCCGAAGAGCAAGCGGAGAACTCGCGGTATTTTTATGAGCTGGCCTCGGCCCAGTTTGGCTGGAAGCCGGAACTGGTGGAACGGGTGCAGGCCTTCCACTTCAAAGGCGGGCAAGGTGCCAAAACGGGCACTGGTGGGCATTTGCCTGGGGAGAAAGTGCAAGGAAAAATTGCCGAAGTGCGGGGTTTGGAGCCTGGCCAAAGCGCGGTGTCGCCATCCACCTTCCCGGAACTGCACACACCGCAGGACTTTGCGCGGATTGCCGATGAGGTGCGCGAGCGCTCCGGTGGCATTCCGATTGGTTTCAAGCTCTCGGCCAACCACATCGAGGCGGACATCGACTTCGCGCTGGAAGCAGGCGCGGATTACATCATCCTCGATGGCCGTGGCGGGGGCACGGGGGCCGCGCCGCTGATCTTCCGCGATCACATTTCGGTGCCCACCATTCCGGCCTTGGCACGGGCGCGGCGGCATCTGGATGCAAAAACCGGTGGCGAGGTCTCTCTGGTGATCACCGGCGGTCTGCGGGTGGCCGAAGACTTCGTGAAAGCCATGGCGCTCGGCGCGGATGCGGTTGCGGTGTCCAATTCGGCCATGCAGGCGGTTGGGTGCATCGCGGCGCGCATGTGCAACTCCAACAACTGCCCTGTTGGCATAGCCACACAGAAGCCTGAATTGCGCAAAAAGCTTGATGTGCAAATTGGGGCCGAGAAGCTCGCCCGCTACTTTGGCGCCAGTGTTGAGCTGATGCAGGTGCTGGCGCGGGCCTGCGGACACAGCAGCCTGTCGGATCTGAACGCCGATGACATCACCACCTGGAAACGCGAAATGGCCGACCTGAGCGGCGTGCGCTTTGCGGGTGTTGGCGGCTAAACTTCTCTGGCGGCTCCGCGTTTGACGCGGGGCCGCCTTTGACATGCTTGCATTGCGTCGGCGGCTTGCCTACCCATAGGTCATCTTATTGTGGAGACCTGCCAATGCCTTACACCTTGCCGATCCGCGTCTACTACGAAGACACCGACATGGCGGGCATTGTCTACTATGCCAACTACCTCAAGTTCATCGAGCGCGGCCGCAGCGAGTGGGTGCGCGAGATTGGTATGGATCAGCATGACATGAAGGCTGAGGGCATTGTCTTTGCTGTGCGTCGAGTGGAATGCGACTATTTGGGCAGCGCTGTGCTGGATGATCTTCTGACGGTGGAAACCGAAGTGGCCAATGTCACCGCTGCGCGTTTGGTGATGGAGCAGCGGGTGAAACGCGGCGAGGAAGTGCTGTTTCACGCCATGGTCACGGTTGTGTGTATGAATGAGGCGGGGCAACCGGTGCGTTTACCGGCAAATATCCGCCAAATGGTGCATTAAAGCGGGCAAATTCCCGCGAGCGACGCCAATTTATTGGCTTTCCCCGTGGAAACCCGTTACGTTTGCTTTCAAACAAGGCTCCGACAGAGGGCCACAGAGCAGAGCAGGCTATATGGAACACGCAGCAGTCGAATTCTCGATGTGGGCGCTTTTTGCGCGCGCCACTCTAACCGTAAAACTGGTGATGGTGATGCTGATCGTGGCATCCTTCTGGTCTTGGGCGGTGATCATCCAAAAGCACATCATGTATCGCAACGCACGGCGCGAGGCGGCCCGGTTTGACCGCGCTTTCTGGTCCGGCGAGCCATTGGACCAGCTGTTTGAGGAGCTGGGGCCAGAGCCTAAGGGTCGTTCGGAGCGTGTCTTTGCCGCCGGTATGGTGGAGTGGCAGCGCAGCCATCGGCAAGATGGCGGGTTGATCGCCAATGCCACCAGCCGGATTGATCGGTCGATGGATGTTGCCATTGCCAAAGAGGCCGATGAGCTGCAACACGGTCTGCCGATCCTCGCCACCGTTGGCTCAACCGCGCCGTTTGTGGGTCTTTTCGGCACCGTTTGGGGCATCATGAATGCCTTTATCGAGATTGCCGCACAGCAAAACACCAACCTTGCAGTTGTGGCGCCGGGGATTGCCGAAGCGCTCCTGGCGACTGGTCTTGGCCTCTTGGCAGCGATCCCTGCCGTGATTTTCTACAACAAACTGAGCGCGGACAGCGACCGCATCGTGTCAGGCTACGAAGCCTTTGCTGACGAATTCGCCACCATCCTCAGCCGCCAGCTGGACGCCTGAACCATGGGCGCGGGTGTTATGAAATCGGGCGGAGGAGGCGGCAAACGTCGCCGCCGCAATCGCCGCAGTAGCCAGCCTATGAGCGAGATCAACGTCACACCTTTTGTGGATGTGATGCTGGTTTTGTTGATTATCTTCATGGTCGCAGCGCCAATGTTGTCCGTTGGCGTGCCCGTTGAGTTGCCAAAAACCGCCGCGAACCCACTTCCAGGTGAACAAGAACAGCCATTGACCATCACGATTGATGCCAATCTGGGTATTACCATCATGACGACGCAGGTGGCGGCCGAAGACCTGATCCCGAAACTGCGCGCCGTGGCGGCAGAGCGCGAGTCTGACCGTGTGTATCTGCGCGCGGATGGCGCCATTCCTTATGAGGCGGTGGTGCAGGTCATGGGCGCGCTCAACGCCGGTGGCTTTAGCGATGTGGGTCTGGTGACCGATGTGGGCGGCCCGGCGCTGGACGGCACGGATGCTGGCGGGACGGACAACTAGGGCGCGCGCGTGCATATCGGCCATTATATCTCGGGCATTGCCCACACCGGCCTGATTGGCTGGGTGTTGTTGGGTGGGGTGTTTGACTCCGATCCGCCACCTATGGAGGTGGTGGACATCGCGATGATTTCCTCTGCCGAATTTGAGGCCTTAACCCAGAGCCAGATTGCGCCGGAGACCTCCACAGAGATTGCCCTGCCACAGCCGCCTGAGGAAACAGAGCGTGCGCCAGAGGTGGTCGCGCCGGAAGATGCCGCCGTGCCGCAGCCGGAACCGATTGAGCCGATTGAAGCGGAGCCTGAGGTCGCGCCGGATGTGGCAGAGATTGTCGATCCCACACCGCCGGAGCCGGAAGTGGCCCCGGAACCTACACCGCAACTGCCTACGCCCGAAACAGACACCGCTGTGGTCATTCCGGATGCGCCGGTGGAACCCGTGCCCGCTCCGGTTGAGCGTGTGGCCCCAGAGCCTGTAGCGCAACCAGAGCCGGACACCACCATTGCGGACGCCTTGCAAGAGGCCACCAAGCCGGATGAGGCGGGCGAAGCGGCGGAAGAGGTTAAAGAAGACACCGCGCCCGAGGCTGCCTCTACCGAAATTGCCACTGAGCCGAAACAGGAAGAGGTGGCCAGTGCAGCGCCCACACGATCGTTGCGGCCCCGCCTGCGTCCTACTGTGCGCGAGCCTCAGCCCACGCCAGCCGAAGATGCCATTGCCGCAGCCTTGGCGGAAGCAACTGCCCCGACCGAGTCCACATCGTCTGCGCCTTCCGGCCCGCCACTCACCCGAGGTGAAAAGGACGGCCTGCGCGTTGCGGTGCAGCAGTGCTGGGTGGTCGATGTCGGCTCCCGCGCCGCAGATGTGACCGTGGTAGTGGGGCTTAGTCTGGATCAGCACGGCAAGGTGCAGGGCGACGTGCGCATGTTGAGCTATGAAGGTGGTGATGACGCTGCCGCCAAAACCGCCTTTGCGGCGGCCCGTCGCGCAGTATTGCGCTGCCAAAAGAATGGCTACGACTTACCTGCCGAAAAATATGACCATTGGCGGGATGTTGAGATTACATTTAACCCGGAGAAAATGAGGTCCAGATGATGAGACTTTTTGCGACCCTAGTGATCGGGATCCTGACGATGGGCCAGTTTGCCCATCCGGTGATGGCCCAAAACGGCCCGTTGCGAATTGAAATCACCGATGGTGTGATTGAACCGATGCCCTATGCGGTGCCGGATTTTGTGGCGGAGAGCCCAGGGTCCAACCAGGTTTCCAAAGACATCAGCCGCGTGATTGCGGCGGATCTCAACGGCACAGGGCTGTTCCGGGAAATCCCGACCAAGGCGCACATCTCCTCAATCACCAACTTTGGCAGCCCGGTGCAATTTGCCGACTGGAAGGCGGTGAACGCCCAAGCGCTTATTACCGGCGGCGTATCGGTCAATGGCAACCAACTTGAGGTGAAGTTCCGCGTCTATGATGTTTTTGCCGGAACAGAGCTTGGCAACGGCTTGCGTTTCAAAGGCACCACCGATGGCTGGCGCCGCATGGCTCACAAAGTTGCGGACGCGGTCTATTCGCGGATCACTGGCGAAGGCGGCTATTTTGACAGCCGCGTGGTTTACGTCGCTGAGACCGGTCCCAAAAATGATCGAAAGAAACGTCTGGCCGTGATGGATTATGACGGAGCCAATCTGCAATATCTGACCGATAGCAGCTCGATTGTGCTGGCGCCACGCTTCTCGCCAACTGGCGACCGTGTGCTTTACACCAGCTACGAAACCGGCTTTCCGCAGGTCTTTGTGCTCGACGTTGGCTCCGTGCGCCGCAAGGTTCTGTCCAATGAAAGCGGCACCATGAGCTTTGCCCCGCGGTTCAGCCCCGATGGCAAAAGCGTGGTGATGTCAGTGACCGAAGGTGGCAACACCGACCTTTACAAAATGGACATCGCGTCGGGCAAACGTCAGCGCCTGACGTCCACGCCGTCGATTGAGACCGCGCCGAGCTACAGTCCGGATGGCAGCAAGATTGTGTTTGAAAGCGACCGGTCTGGCACGCCGCAGTTGTACATCATGGCGGCGAACGGTGGCGAAGCCAAGCGGATCAGCTTTGGCAAAGGCCGCTACGGCACGCCGGTCTGGTCGCCGCGTGGAGATTTGATTGCGTTCACCAAGCAAAACAAAGGACGTTTCCACATCGGTGTGATGCGCACCGATGGCAGCGAAGAGCGTCTTCTGACGGCGTCCTTTTTGGATGAGGGGCCAACCTGGTCGCCAAACGGACGTGTGATCATGTTCACCCGCGAAACCCGAGGTGCTGGCGGTACGTCGTCTCTTTATTCGGTGGATGTGTCAGGACGTAATTTGAAACCGGTGAAGATCAACGGCGGCGGCTCAGACCCGGCGTGGTCCCCCCTGCAATAAGGTAAGAAACCCCCGCGTTTTGCTTGCACACCAGCTTGTGATAAGACAGCGTCATAAGAAGAGCACAAAATGCATTTGAGGCGACGGGTATAGAGGCGAGGCAATACTCATGAAAACATGGACAAAAGCAGTGCTGACAGTGGCTGCGCTATCTTTGGCGGCATGTACCGATCCGGGCAGTTTCGGAGCTGGCGATAATTTTGGCACCGGTACTGGCGCGGACAACGGGTTGGGCAGCAGCGCGGACCCCGGATCAATTGCCTATTTCCAGGAGGCTGTCGGCGATCGCGTGTTGTTCCTTGTTGATCAGTCCACGCTCAGTGAGCAGGGCCGTTTGACCGTATTGGCGCAGGCCAATTGGCTCATGGAGAACGCGGATTATGTGGCGGTGATCGAAGGTCACGCCGATGAACAAGGCACGCGGGAATACAACCTCGCGCTCGGCGCACGCCGCGCAAGTGCTGTGCAGGAACTGCTGGTGTCCCAAGGCGTGGCGTCCAACCGCATCCGCACTGTGAGCTACGGCAAGGAACGCCCGATTGAGATTTGTTCGGAAGAAAGCTGTTATGCACAAAACCGCCGTGCGGTGACCGTGCTGACCGCCAACCTGTCGGGGTAAGACATGATGCGAGCGCATGTATTTGCTTCTCTGAGCGCGCTTGCGCTTGCTGTGGCTCCGATGATGGGCGCCGCCCAAACGCGTGAAGAAACGCTGGCGGACATTCGTCAGCAACTCTCCGTACTGTACGTGGAGCTTCAGCACCTGAAGCGGGAGCTCTCCACAACGGGTTCTGCGGGCACCATTGTGACCGGCACAACCACGCTGGAGCGTGTCGACGTGATCGAGCGTCAGCTGCAAGTGTTGACCGGTAAAACCGAACAGCTGCAATATCGTGTGGAACGTATCGTGGAAGACGGCACCAACCGGATTGGTGATCTGGAATTCCGGCTGGTGGAGCTTGAAGGCGGTGATCTGAGCCAGTTGGGCGAGACCACCACTTTGGGCGGGGATGTGGAAACCCTGCCGTCCACCGGTGGTGATGACACAGGCTCTGGTGACGGCGCGCCAACCGAACTGGCCGTTGGAGAAGAGACGGATTTCAATCGCGCGATTAGCGCCCTGGACGCCGGTGAGTTTGGTGCGGCAGCGGACCAATTCGCGTCCTTTGTGCAAACCTACCCCGGAAGCCCGCTTGAGGCGGAGGCCCATCTGCGCCGTGGTCAGGCTTTAGAAGGCAAAGCCGACCTGACCGGGGCCGCGCGGGCGTTTCTGGAGGCATACTCCGGCGCGCCACTGGCAGGTACAGCCCCGGAAGCTTTGTTCCGCTTGGGCAAATCTCTCGGAGCGTTGGGGCAGGTCAATGAGGCTTGTGTGACGCTCAACGAGGTTGGCGTGCGCTATCCCGGTGGTGCCTTCGTGACCGAAGCGCAGGCGGAAATGGTCAACTTGCAGTGCTCCTGACCCAGCTTTCAGACGCCCTTGATCGGACGTTTGGCGCGGAAGTTCCTGACAAACTCGGTGTCGCCGTCAGTGGTGGTGGCGATTCCATGGCCCTCCTTGACCTGCTGCGCCAATGGGGCAGGGCTGAGCTTGCCGTGGTCAGTGTGAACCATGGTTTGCGGGCCGAGGCCGCAGAAGAGTTGGCCTTGGTGGCGGACTACGCGGCCGGCCACGGGATCTCCTACGACATATTAACGTGGGCATGGGATGGCACTGGCAATTTGCAGAACGCCGCACGTGATGGGCGGCGCGAGGCGATTGCTGACTGGGCTAAGGCGAATAATCTGCGATATGTCGCGCTGGGACATACCAAAGACGATCAGGCCGAGACGTTTCTAATGCGGCTGGCGCGGGGCTCAGGCGTAGACGGCTTGGCCTGTATGTCTTTGGTGCGCGAAAGGGATGGGCTGACTTGGCTACGGCCATTGCTGGATGTTACGCGCACCGACCTGCGCCAGCATTTGCGCGACAATGCGATCTCTTGGGCCGATGACCCAAGCAACGAAGACCCGCGCTTTGACCGCGTGAAAGCGCGTCGGATGTTTGAGACACTTGCGCCCTTGGGGTTGACGACCGATCGGTTGACACAAACGGCAGATCATATGAGACGCGAACGCGCCGTGAGCGCGTGGGCTTTGCATACAGCGGCGCAAAACTGTGCTACACTGGACGCAGGTGACGTGGTTCTGGATCAAGCGGCGCTGAGCAGGTTGCCCGAAGCGTTGATCCTGCGGCTTGTGGCCGAAGCCCTGCAAGAGGTGTCTGGAGCTCCCTATAAGCCAAGGTTTCGTGCGTTGCAGTCCGCGGTGGCCGCAAAAAAGCCAACGTCGTTGCAGGGGTGTTTGCTTCTGCCCTCAAGGCAAGAGTTGCGGATCACGCGGGAATGGGCGGCCATCCAAAAGACACGGTGTTGCGTATCTGACTTATGGGATAGCCGGTGGCGGGTTGAGGCCCCGGACGGGTATGAGACAAGTGAGCTGCACATTGGAGCTCTCGGAGAGCGGGGGATTCAGGAGGTCGAAGACTGGCGTTTGGTCGACAGACCCCGTCAATCGGTGCTGTCTTCACCTGCGGTTTGGCGGGGCGAAACACTGATCGCGGCGCCATTGGCCGGGCTGGAAAATGGCTGGCAGGCAGTCGCAGTGCCAAATTCACCGGTTTTTGGCACAACTTGTTAGAGCGATTGGGCACAATCGCATTGATTACGTGTCTGCGATCTCTATTTAACTCTGTACGCCCTCGTGATAGGTCACGGGCGTTCTGAAAGGGAGACTTGCCTTGGGCAATGCAAGAAATGTAGCTTTCTGGGTCGTGCTGTTTTTGCTGATCCTGGCCTTGTTCAACTTGTTCAGCGGAGACAGCAGCTCGCTGCAAAGCCGTGAAAGCAGTTATTCGGATTTCGTAGCTTCGGTGGAAGCGGGCCAAGTCCAAAATGTGGTGATTGACGGCGAAAAGCTGCGCTATCAGACACAGGACGGGTCCTCCAGCACAACCATTCTGCCAGCCGATGCAGAAGTGACCAAACTTCTGACAGACAAGGGCATTGATGTGCGCGCTGAGAGCCAGGAGACGTCTGGACTGCAAGCCTTCCTCGTCAGCCTTTTGCCATTCCTGTTGCTGATTGGTGTCTGGATCTACTTCATGAACCGCATGCAGGGCGGCGGCAAAGGTGGCGCGATGGGCTTTGGCAAGTCCAAGGCGAAAATGCTGACTGAAAAGCATGGCCGCGTGACCTTTGACGATGTGGCAGGCATCGATGAGGCCAAAGAAGAACTGGAAGAGATCGTAGAATTCCTGCGCAACCCGCAGAAGTTCTCCCGCCTTGGCGGTAAGATCCCCAAAGGTGCACTGCTTGTGGGCCCTCCCGGCACGGGTAAAACGCTTCTCGCTCGTGCAATTGCAGGCGAAGCAGGCGTGCCGTTCTTCACCATCTCCGGTTCTGACTTTGTCGAGATGTTTGTGGGGGTGGGTGCTTCCCGTGTCCGTGACATGTTTGAGCAGGCCAAGAAAAACGCGCCTTGTATTGTGTTCATCGACGAAATTGACGCCGTGGGCCGTCACCGTGGTGCCGGCTATGGCGGGGGTAACGACGAACGCGAACAGACCCTCAACCAATTGCTGGTGGAGATGGATGGCTTTGAAGCCAACGAGGGTGTGATCATTCTCGCGGCGACCAACCGTCGTGACGTGCTTGACCCCGCGCTGCTGCGTCCCGGCCGTTTTGACCGCAACGTGACCGTGGGCAACCCGGACATCAAAGGCCGTGAAAAAATTCTCGGCGTGCACGCCCGCAAGACGCCGCTGGGTCCAGACGTAGACCTGCGCATCATTGCACGCGGCACACCTGGCTTCTCCGGTGCCGATCTGGCCAACCTCGTCAACGAGGCTGCGCTGATGGCAGCGCGTGTGGGCCGTCGCTTCGTCACCATGGAGGATTTTGAATCCGCCAAAGACAAGGTGATGATGGGGGCCGAGCGCCGCTCGATGGTCCTGACCCAAGATCAGAAAGAGAAAACCGCCTATCATGAAGCTGGCCACGCGCTGGTGGGGCTGAAACTGCCGGAATGTGATCCCGTCTATAAGGCGACAATCATCCCGCGCGGTGGCGCATTGGGTATGGTTGTGTCTCTGCCAGAAATGGATCGCCTGAACTGGCACAAGTCCGAATGTGAGCAGAAGCTGGCGATGACCATGGCCGGTAAAGCGGCTGAGATCATCAAATACGGCGATGACCACGTCTCCAACGGTCCAGCCGGCGACATCCAGCAGGCCAGCCAGTTGGCGCGGGCCATGGTGATGCGCTGGGGCATGTCCGACAAAGTGGGCAACATCGATTACGCCGAGGCCCACGAAGGCTACCAAGGCAATACCGGTGGGTTCTCTGTGTCAGCCCATACCAAAGAGCTGATCGAGGAAGAGGTGAAACGCCTCATCCAAGAGGGCTATGAGGCCGCGCACAAACTTCTGACAGATCACAACGAAGAGTGGGAACGTCTGGCGCAGGGTCTGCTTGAGTATGAAACCCTGACCGGTGATGAAATCAAACGGGTGATGGATGGCGAACCACCGCATTCCGACGATTCCAACGGCGATGACACGGACGAAGGCAACGCCCCAAGCGTGACCGCGATCCCGAAAACAAAGCCGCGCAATAAGCCAAGTGGGGACGGCGGACTGGAACCAGAACCCACGGCCTAAGCTGAGCGATAGGCCGAAGACCAAATAACCCCGGAGCGTGAGGCGCTCCGGGGTTTTCTTTTTTGGCGGCGCACAGATGTTGAACAGGTCCATCACCTATCTTTGATTGTCTGCCCTCCCGTCAATCACTACGGTCCAGACCAAGTTGATGAGGGAGGACGACATGCCTGCATTGAAACCCACAACCTTTGAGGCCGAAGTTGTCTGGCTCGGGCGGGTGGCCAATTCCAAAGAGGACCTGAGTGCAGTGGAGGTGTCTGCTCTGGATCTCGCGCTCGGGGGCGATGCGGGTGAGACACACTCCGGTATCACGCGACCTTCGTGTGTGCGGGTCAAGGCGCTTTATGAGCGGGGCACTGAGATCATGAATGTGCGCCAGCTGTCGGTCTTGTCTCAGGAAGAACTCGACATGATCGCAGCGGACATGGGGCTTGAGGCCGTGGACCCGGCCTGGGTTGGGGCGTCGATTGTCCTCAAAGGCATTCCCGATTTCACGCACGTGCCACCGAATTCCCGTCTGCAAGGGCCGGATGGCGTGACCATCACTGTGGATATGGAAAACCGCCCCTGCGTCTTGCCTGGCCGCGTGATTGAAGGCGCGCATCCTGGGCATGGACCAAAGTTCAAAAACGCCGCCACGGGGAAACGCGGTGTGACGGCTTGGGTGGAGCGGGCGGGCCGTTTGTCTGTGGGGGACAAAATGCGGTTGTTTGTGCCGGACCAACCGGTTTGGAGCCACTTGGAGCGGGCCCGCAAATCCTGAGTCTCTGGCACTCCACAATTGGAGCGATCTGTCGCGGATGTTGACGTGGCGTCCCCAAAACGAAACTGCTGCCACGTATACCGACGCTAGAAGTGCCGGATATGTCGGAAACGCGTCTCTTTGCCGTTTTTTCGGCGCTACAAATGAGATCAGAAAGCGTCAACTATTATGACAGGGACCACCATGAGCTTTAAAACGGATATTGAAATCGCCCGTGAGGCAAAGAAACAACCGATTCAGGAGATTGGCGCAAAGCTGGGTATCGGAAGTGATGACCTGCTGCCTTACGGTCACGACAAAGCCAAGATCAGCCAAGATTTCATCAACTCCGTTCAGGACCGTGAAAATGGCAAGCTGATCCTTGTGACCGCGATCAACCCGACACCTGCGGGGGAAGGCAAAACCACCACCACCGTGGGGCTGGGGGACGGCCTGAACGCGATTGGCAAGAAAGCCGCCGTGTGTATCCGCGAGGCGTCACTGGGGCCAAACTTCGGTATGAAGGGCGGCGCGGCTGGCGGTGGCTACGCGCAGATCGTGCCAATGGAAGAAATGAACCTGCATTTCACAGGCGACTTCCACGCGATCACTTCCGCGCACAACCTGCTGTCGGCGATGATCGACAACCACATCTATTGGGGCAACGAGCTGGAGATCGACGAGCGCCGTGTGACTTGGCGTCGTGTGCTCGACATGAACGACCGCGCGCTGCGGGACACCGTGACTTCGCTGGGTGGGGTTGCCAATGGTTTCCCACGTCAGACCGGCTTTGATATCACAGTGGCCTCTGAGGTGATGGCGATCCTGTGTCTGGCCAACAATCTGGATGACCTGCAAAAACGTCTGGGCGACATGATTGTGGCCTACCGCCGTGACCGCAGCCCGATCTACGCGCGCGACATTAAAGCCGACGGTGCGATGACCGTTCTGCTGAAAGACGCGATGCAGCCGAACCTGGTACAGACGCTGGAAAACAACCCGGCCTTTGTGCACGGCGGCCCATTCGCCAACATCGCGCACGGCTGTAACTCCGTGATCGCCACGACCACTGCGCTGAAAGTTGCGGATTATGTGGTGACCGAAGCGGGCTTTGGCGCCGATCTGGGCGCTGAGAAGTTCATGAACATCAAATGCCGCAAAGCGGGCCTCGCGCCGGATGCGGTCGTGCTGGTTGCCACCATCCGCGCGATGAAGATGAACGGCGGCGTCGCCAAAGCGGACCTCGGCGCGGAAAACGTCGATGCTGTGAACGAAGGCTGTGCCAACCTGGGCCGTCATATCGGCAACCTGAAGCAGTTCGGCGTACCGGTCGTTGTTGCGATCAACCACTTTGTCTCCGATACCGACGCGGAAGTGCAGGCGGTCAAAGACTATGTCGAAGGCCAGGGCTCTGAAGCGATCCTGTGTCAGCACTGGGAAAAAGGCTCCGAAGGCACCAAAGAACTGGCGACTCGCATTGCGGAAATCGCCGACGCCGGTGTGAGCCAGTTTGCCCCGCTCTACAAAGACGAACTGCCGCTGTTTGAGAAAATTGAGCGCATCGCAACTTCGATTTACCGTGCGGACGAAGTGCTGGCGGACAAGAAAATCCGCGATCAACTCAAGGCTTGGGAAGACGCGGGCTATGGCCACCTGCCGGTTTGTATGGCGAAGACCCAATACAGCTTCTCCACTGACCCAAATCTGCGCGGCGCGCCGACAGGTCACTCCGTGCCCGTGCGTGAAGTACGGCTGAGCGCGGGTGCCGGCTTCATTGTGGTGATCTGTGGTTCGATCATGACCATGCCGGGCCTGCCACGCCACCCGGCGGCGGAGAATATCCGCATCAATGACGAAGGACTGGTTGAAGGCCTGTTCTGACGCATTGCGGTTTGGACGCAGGCGGGGTAGGGCATGCGCAACACTTGCGAGAGGATGCCATGCTGAGCCCCGCCGATTGTCCTGATATGCCAACCCTACGTGCGCAGATCGACACGTTAGACCGCGAGTTGGTCCGCTTGCTGGCGCTGCGCACCACCTACATTGACCGTGCCGTTGAAATCAAAAGCGGTGTGGGGCTTCCGGCCAATATTCCTGCCCGCGTCGAGGACGTTGTGTCCAAGGTCAAAGAGACCGCCGCAGAAGAAGGGCTGGACACCGAGATCGCAGAGATTTTGTGGCGGCAGTTGATTGACTGGTCCATCGCCCGGGAAGCCAAAACCATAGATTTAGACTGACGCGCAAGGAGCGGCGCGTTTGACAGCACCCACCGGGGCGCACCCCCGGGCAGATCATAAAGGGGAGTGTGATGAGCGCACAAATCATTGATGGCAAAGCCTTTGCGGCGACAGTTCGCGAGAAAGTGGCGGGCCATGTGGCACGTCTGAAAGAAGAAAACGACATCACGCCAGGTTTGGCCGTGGTGCTGGTGGGCGAAGACCCAGCCTCGCAAGTTTATGTGCGCTCCAAAGGCAAGCAGACCGTTGAAGTCGGTATGAACTCCTATGAGCACAAGCTTGACGTCGACACATCCGAGGCAGACCTGCTGGCGTTGATCGACAAGTTGAACAACGATCCAGAGGTGCACGGCATTCTGGTGCAACTGCCGCTGCCTGGCCACTTGAACGAAGATCTGGTGATCAACTCAATTGATCCGGCCAAAGACGTGGATGGTTTCCATATTTCCAACGTGGGCCTTCTGGGCACTGGTCAGAAATCCATGGTGCCCTGCACGCCGCTGGGGTGCCTGATGATGCTGCGCGACCATCACGGCTCGCTGTCGGGTATGGACGCGGTGGTGATTGGTCGCTCCAATATCGTGGGCAAGCCTATGGCGCAGCTTCTGTTGGGCGACAGCTGTACCGTGACCATCGCGCACAGCCGCACCAAAGATCTGCCAGAGGTGGTCAAGCGCGCTGATATCGTGGTGGCCGCCGTTGGCCGCCCTGAAATGGTGCCGGGCGACTGGATCAAAGACGGCGCAACCGTGATCGACGTGGGCATAAACCGTATCGATGCACCGGAAAAAGGCGACGGCAAAACCCGTCTTGTGGGCGATGTGCACTTTGAAAGCGCCGCCGCTGTGGCCGGCGCGATCACGCCGGTGCCGGGTGGCGTTGGCCCGATGACCATCGCCTGCTTGCTGGCCAACACCGTGACGGCCTGCTGCCGTGCCAATGGTCTGGCCGAGCCGGAAGGTTTGACGGCGTAAAGCGATCGTTCAGATGAAATTGGAAAGGGTCGCTTTGGCGGCCCTTTTTTTGCGTGGGATCAGTCCGCCCACGGCCCGTGATGGCCGCTGCCACCATCGACCCGCGCAAAGCTATGGCGGCCAAAGAAATCGCGCTGCCCCTGGATCAGATCTGCTGTGCCACGCGCTTGCGTCATTCCGTCAAACCACGCAAGCGCCGCTGTCATCACCGGCACCGGATGCCCGGCGGCGATGGCGGCCCCCACCACAGCCCGCAAGGCGGGAATTGTGTCTTTGAGCGCCGCTGCCATCTCCGGCGCATAAGCCAGCACTCCCGCCGGTGGCGCGCTGCGGAAGGCATCTGCGATGCCGCTGAGCAGTTCAGACCGAATGATGCATCCCGCCCGCCAAATCTCAGCGCAGCGTGACAGGTCTAAATCCCAGCCAAATTCCTCTGATGCGCTCGCTAAGAGGTCAAACCCCTGACTGTGGCCAATGATGCGGGTGGCCAAGGCCGCTTGTTCCATCTGCGTTGAGGTCAGCGCAACCGCGCCACGCGCTGGTGCAAAAATCTCTTCACCAACGGCACGTGCGTCGCGTCCGGCAGACCACACCCGTGCCCCCACGGCGGCTTCAACCGTATTGGCTGCCACGCCCAGCTTCTGCGCCTCAATCGCGGTCCAGCGGCCGGTGCCTTTCTGGCCCGCTGTATCGACAATCACATCCACAAGTGGCTTGTCCGTCTTTGGATCAACGGTCTGCAAGACTTCGCCGGAAATCTCGACCAGGTAGCTGCGCATTGGCCCATCGTTCCAACGCTCAAATTCAGTGCCAATCTCGGTTGGCGACATCGCCAGGCCATGGCGCATCAGGCCGTAGCTCTCTGCCAGAAGCTGCATGTCGGCATATTCAATGCCGTTGTGCACTGTCTTCACAAAATGCCCTGCGCCGTCCGGTCCAACGTGATCCACGCAGGCTTCACCGTCGAACTTGGCCGAGATCGCTTCCAGCATGGGGCGCATGGCTTCCCAGACCGAGGCCGTGCCGCCAACCATCATCGACGGGCCTGTGCGCGCGCCAAACTCACCGCCGGACACGCCCATCCCCATATAGGCCAATCCGCTGGCTTCAAGGTCAGCAGCACGGCGGCGGGTGTCCTGAAAACTCGAATTGCCTGCATCAATCAATACGTCACCGGGCTGCATATGGGGGCGTGCTTGCGAAATCGCATCCTCCACCGCTTGCCCGGCTGGTATCAGGAAAATGATCGCACGGGGCGTTGGCATGTCACGGACCATGTCTGCCAGACTGTTGTGTCCAATGAATGTGCCATCAAAAGCGGGCGCCTCGGCCACAAAGCTGTCCATATCAGCTTTCCGGTAAGACGCCACATGCAGGTCAAAGCCGTTTTCGGCGATGTTATGCGCCAATGCGGTGCCCATTGTGCCAAGTCCGTAGAGGCCAAAATGTGCAAGCGTCATCGGTATGTTCCTTGTTTTAAGGGGTAAACTAGGCTGGCCGTGCCGCTGGATACTGCGGTGCGCTTCCACCTATGTCATGCGCTAACGGGCAGAAGTCAATGCGTCTGCGCCGTCTCCGTGAGCGAGACTATGGCAAACCGATGCCACGATTTCCTCCGGTGTTCGGCTGGCGTCAACGGTGAGACAGGCCTCATCTGATGCCGGTGGCTCCAGAGTAGACAGCTGACTGTCCAGAAGGCTCGGAGGCATAAAATGATCGGTTCTGGCCGTGATACGTGCGCGAATAACCTCGGGGTTAGCGGAGAGGTGCACGATCAAAGCGTCGGGATTTTGGGTGCGTAGGGCATCTCGATAGCTGCGCTTCAGCGCAGAACAGGCCACCACCACGGGCGTGTTCGGTTGAGATGTCCGGGCCTGTCGCATTGCATCTGAAAGTGCTTCCAACCACGGTTGGCGCATCGCGTCCGTTAATGGTGTCCCCGCTGCCATGGCGGCGATGTTTTCTGGCGGATGAAACGCGTCGGCCTCGATATAGCGTCCACCAATCCGATCCGCCAAAGCCCGCGCCACCGTGGTTTTGCCGACGCCGCTGACTCCCATAACGATGAGTGCCCGGGGGGCTCTGTCCTTGGTCATGTTGCGCTCCCTCTCTGTCTTTACATAATTGGTAGCGCAAACATTTTTCAAGGTGCGGTGGCCGCGCCGCCAATTGCCGAAGTCAATTCGCGCGCCGCAGAGGTCACAGAGCGTGCCAAACCTTCGGTTTCCTCGCGGCTCACGCGGCTCGCGGGTCCTGACACAGAAATCCCAGCCACAGCTTCGCCGTTAAAATCAAACACCGGCGCCGCGATACAGCGCATGCCGACGTTGCGCTCTTCGTCATCCACCGAGTAACCACGCTCTCGAATGGCAAGCAGGTCTTCAAGAAGCGCATCCACATCGATGATGGTGTGTTCGGTGAATTCTGTGAGCTTTTCGCTCGCCAGCAACCGATTGCGCCGCCCGGCTTCCATATGTGCCAACAGTGCTTTGCCAATGCCCGAGGCGTGCATTTGCGACAGTGTCCCCGGCGGGAAAAACGCCCGAATGCTGGCATGTGTCTCCACCTGACTGAGGAAAAGCACCTGTCCTCCGCGTTCAACACCGAGGTTGGCTGTCTCTCCGGTTTGTTCCATCAGCCTGCGCATCACCGGGCGAGCTCGATCCACCAAGCTGGTGCGCCGCAGAAATTTTGCGCCGATGATAAACGCGCGCGGCCCAATGTGCCAAAGCTGCTCGCGGCCCTCGAATTCGACCAAGCCGCGTGTCTCCAATGTCACCAGAATGCGGTACACCGTGGCCGGGGATTGTCCCATCTCATCGGCAATTTGCGACAGGGTTTTGCCCTGTTCTTCGCTTAGAAACTCAAACACCTCCATCGCGCGGTCGAGCGATTTGATGGTGTTCTGCGCTGTCTTGTCATGCCAGTCGCGTGGCCGCCCCCGGGTCTTGGGGCCGCCATTTTCGCTATTCCTTTGAGAAACCATAAACAGCCCCTTCGAAATTATTGAAAAGTAAATTCACAATATGAAAAATTCAACCATATGACAATATTATATAATTTCTGAATTTTCGTTTTGTGAAATCATTTTTCAAAAAAATTTCCTACCGCAATTCGCCTCGCTATGGTCACCTTAACGCTTGAAGGAGACCTGCCATGAGCTTCCAAAACCCTGTCTTTATTCCCGGTCCCACCAACATCCCGGAGCGCCTGCGCAAGGCATGTGACATGCCAACCATTGACCACCGCTCGCCGCTGTTTGGCCAGATCCTGCATCCCGCCCGCGACGGTGTGCGCAAAGTGCTCAAAAGTGAAAGCGCGGAGATTTTTATCTTCCCCTCCACCGGCACCGGCGGTTGGGAAACCGCACTGACCAACACGTTGTCTGCCGGCGACAAAATCCTCGCCGCGCGCAACGGCATGTTCAGCCACCGCTGGATCGACATGTGCCAACGCCACGGTCTCGATGTACAGGTTGTGGAAACCCCTTGGGGCGAAGGTCTGCCCGCGGATCGCTATGAGGAAATCCTGACGGCTGACACCAACCACAACATCAAAGCCGTGCTGGCCACCCACAACGAGACCGCGACTGGTGTGAAATCTGACATCGCCGCCGTGCGCCGCGCTTTGGACGCCGCAGGCCACCCGGCGCTGCTGTTTGTGGATGGCGTGTCCTCGATTGCCTCGATGGACTTCCGCATGGACGAGTGGGGCGTGGATGTCGCCGTGACCGGCTCGCAAAAAGGCTTCATGCTGACCGCAGGCCTCGCCATCGTGGGTTTCAGCGCCAAAGCCATGGCCGCCACGGAAACCGCCAAACTGCCGCGCACCTTCTTTGACGTGCACGATATGGCCAAAGGCTATGCTGCCAATGCCTATCCGTACACGCCTGCCGTGGGGCTGCTGAATGGCCTGAACGAAGCCTGCACCATGCTGCTGAGTGAAGGTCTGGACAACGTCTTTGCCCGCCACACCCGCATTGCCGAAGGCGTGCGTGCCGCTGTGGGCGCCTGGGGGCTGGAGCTCTGCGCTGCCAACCCATCGGTATACTCTGACACCGTGAGTGCGATCAAAACGCCGGAAGGGTTTAACGCCACCGACATCGTCACCCATGCGGCGGAGAAATACGGGGTTGCCTTTGGTGTGGGCCTAGGCGACGTGGCCGGAAAAGTCTTCCGGATCGGTCACCTTGGCAGCTTGACCGACGTGATGGCGCTGTCGGGCATCGCAACCGCTGAAATGTGCATGGTCGATCTTGGCCTGGACATCAAACTGGGCAGTGGCGTGGCCGCCGCACAGGACTACTACCGCGGCAACACTGCCACGGCACAGAAGGACGCGGCCTGATGTTTGACAGCGATATGTATATCCCAACCTATGAGGACATGTTGGCGGCGCATGATCGTATTCGGCCGCATATTCGCCGCACGCCTGTGCGTGTGTCTGATTATCTCAACGAGCTGACCGGCGCGGAG
>WKFK01000005.1 GCA_014872815.1 Paracoccaceae bacterium | reverse complement strand
TATCCACGGCACCAATGACGCGCCCGTTCTGAGCGCGTCAACGGCCTCGGCGACAGAGGACGGATCCTCGGTCACTGGGCAGATGTCGGCGACGGATGTCGATACGGGCGACACGCAGATATACTCGCTGGGCCGGGCCGCACCTGCAGGCTTTACGCTGAACTCGGATGGCTCCTGGAGTTTTGACCCGACCGACACGGCCTATCAGCACATAGCGGCAGGCGCGACCGAACGGGTCACCATCCCGGTCACCGTCACCGATGGCACCGACACAGACACGCAGAACCTCGTGATCACCGTCACAGGCACCAATGACCGGGCGGTCTATACGGGGTCAACGACTGGAAGTGTGACAGAAGACCACCTAAGCATGTCCGGTAAACTCGAAACCGCTTGGCACAATGTGGATGTGACAGACCCCGACACGGGCCAAGGTCAGGTGGTCGCCATCGAAGTTGGTGGCGTACTGCACCAGTTGCCCGCGAATTTCGCCTCAACCGTTCAGGGCACATATGGCTCTTTCCACACGACTCATGGCACAGATGGGCATGATAAGTGGATGTATTTTGCCGATAATGCCAATCCTGCCATCCAAGGTTTAAAAACGGGCGAAAACCTCGGGGAAACCGCCGTTCTGGTGACGCAGGACGGCACGCGCGTGCCCATTTCGGTGACGATTCAGGGTCACGAAGACGGTGTGATCATTGATACGCCGCCCTCGACGGCCGGTTGGTTGGGCGAAGTCATTGAGGACAGTAAAACGCGGGTGAGTGGCCAACTGCAGGCGCATGATACTGATACACATGACAGCGTGTCCTTCACGCCTCAAACCACAACCAATGCCTATGGCACCTTCAAGGTAGACGCCTCTGGGCATTGGGCGTTTGCACTGGACAACACCGCAGCGCAAGGCATGCAGGCAGGCCAACGGCATGCAATGGGTTTTGACATTGAGGCAGTGTCAAGCGATGGCTCAAAAGCGACTCAGCATGTTGAGATCTTCGCGCGGGGCACCAACGACGCCCCGGTTCTAAGTGCTTCGACAGCCGCCGCAACCGAGGGTGGTCGGCGCGTCACAGGTCGGATGACAGCAACGGATGTAGATACCGGCGACACGCAGCATTTTTCGACCGCTCAGCCCGTGGATGGGTTTACGATGAACGCAGACGGATCGTGGACCTTTGATCCCACAGTTGCCGCGTACAAAGGCATCCCTGACGGTCAAACCAGAGATGTCACTGTTGCTGTTACGGTCACCGACAAGACGGGCGCCACAGACACGCGTAACCTTGTCATAACAGTTACTGGAGCAAATAACTCAGCGCGGATTGCCGGTGCTGATACGGGTAGCGTGACTGAGGACGTTGGCCCCGGCCACCACACTTCGCTTGCGGTTATTTCAACTTCCGGTGCGCTGACCATCACTGATCCAGATCCGGGCGAAGCCGTGTTTACAGCGCGGACAGGAGTTGTTGGAACCTACGGTACCTTCAGCGTCGATACTGCTGGGCACTGGACGTATGAGGCCAACAACCGGCAGGCCGCGGTGCAGGGGTTAAAGCACAACTCCGCTCCTCTCACCGACACATTCACCGTGACCTCAAAAGACGGCACTCATCATGACGTGACCATCTCGATCTACGGTACGAATGACGCCCCCCTTGCAGTTTCCCAGCAGGGGGCCGTCAAAGAAGGTGCGACCCAGACCGGCCACCTGTCTGTTCTGGATGTGGATGCAGGTGATACCCATCAATTTACAACAACCGCGCACGTGCCGGGATTTGTTTTGAACACTGATGGCTCCTATACCTTTGATGCAAGCGGAGCGGACTATCAGGGGCTGAAAGAGGGAGAAGTAAAGCCCATCGATATCCCAGTCACAATAACCGATAGCGAGGGCTTAACTGATAGCTTCACGTTCCACTGGGCGGTGACAGGGACAAATGATGCTCCGCGATTGACGGTCAGCGTGCCGCAACTGAGCACCCCGGAAGATACGCCAATCACCATCCGACTATCGGATTTGCACTATGCCGATCCAGATGGCGACCCCTTGGATCACCTCACCGTTCTTGAGGTTCCATATGCCTCGCAGGGGGTTTTGATGCTTAACGGGGTGCAGGTCGCCGCGAACACACAAGTCAGTGCCGCCGATCTGAAGGCTGGTAATCTGGTTTTCCAACCTGCAACGGATGTGCATCGGACCGATACCTATTTCAGATTCACCACAAATGATGGTCATACGGATTCCAATCCGGCGCGTGCACATATCAACATCACCCCTGTCAACGATGCTCCAACGGCCTCGGCTGGGGATCTCGGACAAACTACGCAGAATACCCCCCGTACCTTTACGGAAAGCGAGCTGGTTCAAACCGTCCATGGCGCCGATGTGGACACCGGTGACACGCTCGGTGTCCATAGCGTGCAGGTTGACCCGAGCTACGGCAGTTTTGCCCGGCATGGCGCAGGGCAATGGATCTTTACACCTGCGGTCGGGGCGCATCACGATAACATTCCAATTACAGTTGTGATTCAGGATAGAGCTGGCGCAACGGCGAGCGCGACTGCAACTCTGGACGTCGTACAAACCTACCGGCCTCCAGACCTGGCAGTGCATGTGGATATTGGCAATGGACGTACGATCCCGGCTGCCGGGTCTGGCTCGGGCTCGAGTACGGGCAATTCCTTCCAGGGCGGATATAACCATCATCTCGACCAGATGATGCAGCAGTTGCAGCGCGATCACGGCGGCCATGTCGTGCGACATGTCCATGACGAGGTCAAAGGCAGTGAGCATGGCGATAGGATCTTCATCCTCGACAATATGAGAGACGAAGAAATCAACATGGAAAAGGGCAGCGACCTGTTTTATCTGCGCGGCACAACGCATGAGAAGATAGAAGGCAAGGAGGGCAGGGATACGCTAATCCTTGGAAGTTACGACAGTTCGCGTCATGGGGCTCATTCCTGGCGGCATATTCCCGAGATCAAGGACGTCGAAAACATTATGACAAATGATGGGGTATGGGTAAAAGGCGGCCCCCCCCCAGGATTTGACGCACGGTACTTTCAAGCTAACCCGCCGTCACCGCCGCCGCATTATGCCTATGATCTTGATGTGCGCGTGACCGATCATGTTGCCGGAAGCAGTGTTGTAGGCATTCGGATCAGCCGCCTTGCTGCTGGGTTGGGTTTGCTGGACCATTTAGGGCATCCCGTGTCGCAAAATCAGGACGGCAGCTACACGATTGATCCGTCGCACCCCGATGTTACGCTGATTTCCGATCATCACCTTAGTCAACAGCCAAGTTTCCAGACAGATGTGACGACGCAGAATGCGGCAATGGGTATTCAAACGGTGACTACCCAACTGGCGAACGGTCACGTTGACCATGTGGACAGCCCAATTGTGTCGCACGATGAACCGATTTCACCAGTTGTGGAGAGCGTTTTCGTCGTTTTTGAGGATGATCAAGGTGCCTCCGGCGCTTCAGACGCGCAGTCTGATGTGTTGGCGCCGGAAACGGAAAATCCGTACCTATTGTCCGTGGGCATTCATGAGACGCACCCTGGCGCAGGCGCATCTGACCCGATACAGGCTGATCCTTATCTTGATGCCGTTGGCGTAGATGCGACTGCTGGGCCGTTCCAGGAAACATCCGAAGTGGATCCTGATGTTTTGGAGGGGATCGACGTTGACGCGGTGGATGATGACGGCGCCGGAGATGTGCCGGATCCGTTGCAAGATATCCCGGATATTTTCGACATAACTAATGATACCGACGATACGCAAAACGGATAGTTCGGGTGGTCTTCTGATGCTTTGAGGCCAATAGGAAACAATAGGAGTTTTGACATGAGATTCATGGATGCTGTCAAAAAATGCCTCGGAAACTACGTTACGTTTTCCGGGAGAGCGCAGCGCGATGAGTATTGGTGGTTCGTTCTTTTTGTAGTTTTGGTGAGCATCGTTACAGCCATATTCGACAGCTTTCTGTTTGGTGTTGATCCTGCAACAGGCGAAAGTCGTCAGGTCTTAACGTCACTCTTTCAATTGAGCGTCGCCTTACCCATGCTTGCCGCTGGGTGGAGAAGATTACACGATACGGGGCGGCCAGGTTGGTACCTTTTGCTGCCTTTAGCGTTGAGCGTGACAAGCATGTTAGTGCTTCTTAGTGGCGTTGCCGCCTTCTCAGTTTTGGAACAGGGGGTAGAAAATGCCGATGCGTTGCGCGGACCCGCCGCCTTTTTGGGCCTAAGTGGTCTTATTGCAGTCTCAGTACTGCAGCTAATCCTCTCCATACTGATGATATGGTGGCTCACGCGACCTTCGGAAAACGGAGAGAACGCATACGGACAACCAGTATTCTAAAGCCAATTTAACATACACAGTAAGCCGTTGGTGGCCGTGCAAGTGGAGAAAATGTTTTGATACAAATGAGTTTCACAACCGCAATCATTGGTGTGCTAACTGCATCTGCTTTGCATGCAGAATGGGCCTTCAATTCTGAGCCAACCCCCATGGCTTATTATCAAAATGACATCGCAAGCATAGAGTTGCAGTGTGACCGAATTCGATTTGCGCCGCCAAACTTTGAGATTAGTCAGCGCATTTTAGAAACTCAGGAGATGAGCTTGAGCTTCCTGAACGAAGCTGGACAAGCGGCTGCGGTTTTTCAATTAGGGCCGGTCAATTCCTCAATTCGGATGGCTGACAATTTTCCGGTCGAAATTGAGTTTGTGGCGAACGAAGACCTTGCATTTGTTTGGGAACAGACGGCCCAGGGCCAAAAACTTGAGTTTTCCGAGATCGGGTCAGACATCAGTTTCGCTACATTTGATCTGTCTGGATCTGCGCGTGCAATAAAATCGTTGAGCGCAGTCTGTCCTGCCCAAGGAACTTTTACCAACGTCACAAGAACGAAGGAGGACGCGACCTATTGCGGCGGAGACGGAGTGAAGAGAGAAATATCCGTTGAAATACTCGATCAGCCTGTCACGGAATGGGATGCGTTGATCACAGTTAACGGAGCAACGACAAGAGCCATGACGGCCTACAGCTATTTTGGGAACGCCAAACCGCCCGCCGACTTTATCGTAGCTCTGTTGGGGGAAGACCGTTCAGAGGTCTTGGTCTTTGGTAATGGTTCAAAAGGCTGGCTCGAATATGGTGACTACAGATACGATGAATGCCAATGAGGCAAACTTGGGATCTGGGAAATCAGACGCACTCTGTCTACGTTGTTCAAAGGCGTTTCTTCGCGTTGACCTGAAAAGGTGCTCAGCTTCGAAAATGGGGAGGCTTGAAGATGCGCGCGACGGCTGAATAGCACCGGTTTCTAAAGGATCGGGCGTGTTTCATCCAAAACCAAATCCACAAACAATCGTTTGTTGCTGCTTCTAAGAGTCTCCGCCCCTTGGCTTTGAACACGATTGATACCTATTGCGTTTTGTTAGTGACTAAAAAGTTGTTAAGTGTTTGATTTTGCTTGATGTGGTAGATCCTCCCCAGAGCGCCACTATCCTATCTCAGAAATAATTCGATTTCCGGCCAAGCACGGGCGGATTGTGCGCGATCTTTTCTGGCGGGATTTTGTGGATGCCTCAAAGCATAGTTGCGACGTGATGCGCCGCATTTTCAGCGGCACTGGGCCTGAGCTTCATGGGCCTAGGCTGGCCTTGTTCGCAGCAGATTTGATTCTGGGTACCTGTAGATCTGGCAGGGTAAACAGGGGGATCCCGGTTGGGTGGGGCGACTACAGACTCGTCCGCAACTGATACCCAGGCGTGAAGAGCAGGCGCACCTTGGTGACGGAGTTCGTATGGTCCCAAGTCAGGCGATCAATTGCAAACAGCGCGCTATTTTCTGCCACTCTGAGCGTTTCCGCCATGCCAGGTGAGGCTTGCACTGCCGAGAACCCAATGTCGCCATGCGTATAGGGCGCATGTGCCATGAGCCATTCGTTTGCGTTGACCTCTTCAAAACTCTCGGTGAGCGCTTTGGGGACGACCGTTGTGTTGATCCACCGATCTTCGAGGGCATAGGCGGCATCGTCAGAAAGATGGAGGGCGCGCACATGCAGGAGCGTGTCGGTTGCTGCTGTTTTCATCGCCCCGCTGACTTCTACGGGTGGCACCAATTCGGACCGTTCGATCAACTGATATCCGTATTTGCTCCCGCGCTCCTCCACTTCATTGCGGATCACGGCGATATCCAGCGTGGCCTTTGCAACAGGCTGTGCAGCCACGCGGGTTCCGGCCTTGCGCCGACGGTCCAGTAGGCCGCTGTCTGCCAGAGACCGCAGGGCGCGGTTCACGGTTGCCCGGGCGCAGCCAAATTCCGTAGCGAGGTCCGCTTCGTTTGGAATGAGTTCCCCGGGAGGCCATTCGCGGGCGTGGATTCGACGGCGCACTTCCTCTTGCACGCTTTGCCAATTGCGAAACTTTGGTGTGGTCATAGCGTGTCTCTAAGGTCTTCGATCGTGTCTTTATATGCCGCCACAATTTCAGTGCGACGCGTGTGTACGCCGGCCTGTACCATATGACGTCCAGCGGACCAAACATCTGTCACCAAACGGTCGTCACCCGTGAAGATCCAGGCATCAAGTGTGGCGTCTTTCTCTCGGCCCCACATGAACTCCGAGTTGGTGTTCAGCGCGAGCATGTCCGCCCAGTATCCGGCTTCAATACGGCCTGTGTGCCTCGCTGAAGCCTGAGCGCCGCCTTTTAAGATTTCCTCAAACATGCGGCGTCCGGTGGATTGTGATTGGGTCGCAAGTGCCGCGCGGGTGCCGTCGCGCAGCCGTTGGGAATAGTCGAGTGTTCTGAGCTCCTCGCTCAGAGAGATGCGAATGTTGCTGTCGGAGCCGATAGCAAATGCGCCCGCGCTGTCGCACCAACGGATGGCGTCAAATATGCCGTCACCCAAACTGCTTTCCGTGATGGGGCACAGGCCGGCAACGGCGCCTGAATGCGCCAGTCTGACGGTTTCGTCTGGCGTCATTTGGGTGCAGTGGATCAGGCACCACCGATCATTGATATCGAGGTTGTCCAGCGTCCATGTCACAGGGCGTGCCCGCCAATGCGCCGCCACCTCTTCGACCTCCGCGCGCTGTTCGGCCAAATGCATGTGGATTGGCCCGGTTGCGAAGGCTGACGTGTATGATTTGAGGTGATCAGCCCCAACGGCCCGTAGGGAGTGTGGCGCGACGCCGATATTTGAATCCTCTGGCGCGGCCTTCATGCTGTCCCGCGTGGCCTGCACCAGATGGTGAAACTGGTCAAAGGTGCTTGAGAAACGGATTTGTCCTGCGGTCAGGGCGCGTTGATCGCATCCGCCGTATTGGTAGTGAACGGGCAGTAAGCACAGTCCAATTCCGGTTTGATCGGAGGCCGACAGGACGCGGTCGGCTGTTTCTGCAACGTTGTCGTAGCGCAATCCGCCGGGTTGGTGGTGCAGGTAGTGAAATTCAACAGAGGCGCCATATCCGGCCTCCAGCATTTCCATTTGGACCAGTGCGGTAATCGCCTCGATATGCTCGGGGGTTAGGCGGTCAAGAAACCGGAACATGAGTTGGCGCCATGTCCAGAAGCTGTCTTTGGGATTTGGGCCTCGGCGCTCGGTTAAGCCAGCCATGGCGCGTTGGAATGCATGGCTGTGCGCATTGACTGGAGCGGGAAGCAGCATTGGCACACGCAGGCCTGCTTCAGGCGCGTCGGCCATGACCATTTTGATTCGGCCTGTTGCGTCAATGTCGACGCGCACCTGTGAGGCCCAGCCGGTCGGTAACAGCGCTGTTTCTGCCCAAATTGTCTGCACGGTTTACTCCACTTGACAGATTATTATGTGCAGACATAAAAGCATTAAACGCATATCTAATCAAGTGAGCCTACCGATGCTTCTTACCAACGCACGCATTGCGACCCTTGTGGACAATCAAAGCTACGGCTTGATTGAGCGCGGTGCTGTTGCGCTCAAGGGCGAGCAGATTGCCTGGGTCGGTGCCAAATCTGATCTCCCATCCGCATACCGGGGCTGCGCGCAGCAGGATCTTGGGGGGCGGGTGGTCACGCCTGCGCTGATTGATTGCCACACCCATGTGGTGTTCGGCGGCAATCGCGCCGCTGAATTTGAATTGCGCCTGAACGGGGCCAGCTACGAAGAGGTTGCGCGCGCGGGTGGCGGCATTGTGTCAACTGTTGAGGCCACGCGAGACGCCGGTGAAAACGCTTTGTTGCAGGATGCCTTGCGCAGAGTGGACGCGCTTATGTCTGAGGGCGTGACCGTCGTCGAAGTGAAGTCGGGCTATGGACTGGACACAGAGACAGAACTGAAAATGTTGCGTGTTGCGCGCCGGATTGCTGAGGAGCGATCCGTTGAAGTGCGCACCAGTTTCCTGGGGGCGCATGCTGTTCCACCCGAATTTAAAGATGCGCCGGATGCCTACATCGATCAGGTTTGCTTGCCGACGTTGCGCGCGGCGCATGCGGAGGGATTGGTGGATGCTGTGGATGGGTTCTGTGAAGGGATCGCTTTTGACACGGCGCAAATCAGGCGCGTGTTTGAAGAAGCGGTTCGCTTGGGCCTGCCGGTAAAGCTGCATGCGGAACAGCTTTCAAATATCGGCGGGGCGCAGTTGGCGGCCGAATTTGGGGCGCTGAGTGCAGACCATGTCGAATATGCCACCCACGCAGATGCCAAAGCTATGGCACGTTCTGGCACGGTTGCGACCGTTCTGCCTGGGGCTTTTTACACGTTGAGGGAAACCCAAATCCCGCCGATCCAAGCGTTTAGAGATCACGGGGTTCCCATTGCTTTGGCGACGGACTGCAACCCGGGGTCTTCGCCTCTGACGTCGCCTTTGTTGACGATGAACATGGCCTGCACGTTGTTTCGCATGACGCCCCTTGAGGCGCTCTTGGGAATGACGGCCCATGCGGCGCGCGCGCTTGGGTTGGCGCGCCGCGGCCGTATCGTGCCAGGCCATCGAGCGGATCTGTGCGTTTGGGACGTCGATCACCCTGCCGAGCTTTCTTACCGGATTGGTTTTAACCCTCTGCACACGCGAATTTTTGGAGGCGCGCTATGACCACTATTCTCACTCCGGGCGCTGTCAGCCTCTCGCAATTGCGCGACATTTGGGCCATGGGGGCAGCCGTCACATTGGATCCGGCCTGTCATGACGGGGTTGCCAAGGCCCATGCTGCGGTTGCGAAAGCAGCGGCCGGTGAGGCCGCGATCTATGGCGTCAACACTGGGTTTGGAAAATTGGCCAGCGTGAAAATCGCGGCCCGAGATGTTGCCGCCTTACAGCGCAATCTGATCCTGTCGCATTGTTGCGGCGTGGGTGAGCCACTGGATGCAGCCACGACCAGATTGATGATGGTTCTCAAGCTTTTGTCGTTGGGGCGCGGTGCGTCTGGCGTTGCCGTGAGCACGATCACGATCCTCCAAGACATGCTTGCAAAGGGTGTCCTGCCGGTCATTCCGAGCCAGGGGTCGGTTGGGGCGTCTGGGGATTTGGCACCTCTGGCCCATATGGCTGCGGCCATGATCGGCGAGGGGGAGGCAATGCTGCAGGGTGTTCGCATGCCAGCGCGCGAGGCGCTGGCCAAGGTCGGCGTCACACCGATCATCCTGGGCGCCAAAGAGGGGCTTGCCCTGATCAATGGCACGCAATTCTCGACCGCCTGTGCACTTGTCGGGCTTTGGGGCGCGTGGCGCAATGCTGCGACCTCTGTTTTGACAGGGGCGATGTCTACGGATGCCATCATGGGGTCTACTGCGCCGCTTCAGGATGCAATCCATACGTTGCGTGGTCATGCGGGCCAGATTGCGGTGGCTCGTGCGCAACGCGCCTTGATGCAGGGGTCAGAGATCCGTGAAAGCCATCGGGATGAGGATACGCGGGTTCAGGATCCGTATTGCATTCGTTGCCAGCCGCAAGTGACCGGCGCCGCGATAGATTTGCTACATTTTGCCGGGCGGACTTTGGAGATTGAGGCCAATGCTGTGACGGACAACCCGCTGGTGCTGGTGGATGACAATCTGATTGTGTCAGGCGGGAACTTTCATGCGGAACCTGTCGGTTTTGCTGCTGACCAAATTGCCGTGGCCGTGTCAGAGATTGGCGCCATCGCGCAGCGGCGCATCGCCTTGATGGTGGATCCCACGTTGTCCTGCGATTTGCCGCCGTTTCTCACTCCCGAGCCCGGCATCAACTCAGGTCTCATGATTGCCGAGGTGACAACCGCGGCGCTAATGAGTGAGAACAAACATCTCGCCAATCCGTGCACCACGGACAGCACGCCCACCTCGGCCAATCAGGAAGACCATGTCAGCATGGCAGCCCATGCCGCACGACGGCTGGAACGCATGAACAAGAACCTCAATGTCATTCTTGGTGTAGAGGCGATGTGTGGGGCGCAGGGGATCGAATTCCGGGCTCCGCTTAAAACAAGCGCGCCGCTTTGTGCCGCGATGAATGTGCTGCGTGATGAGGTGCCGACAGTTGTTGAAGATCGCTACATGGCGCCCAGTATTGAGGCAGCCAGTGCGCTGGTCGCGAGTGGCGCGTTGGCCGGTTCTGTCACGTTGCCCGGCGCTGTGACCGGAGATGCGGAATGACCCCTGTTTCGGTTCACCAAGGCGACAGCCCAATTGTGCTGGGCTTTCCCCATGCTGGCACGTATGTGCCTGACGAAATTGCGTCACAGCTTAATGCAACTGGGCGCGCGCTGGCAGACACTGACTGGCACATTGATACGCTCTATGACGGTCTATTGCCGGGGGCCACAACAGTACGCGCCAACTTCCATCGTTATGTGATTGATGCCAATCGCAATCCGAAAGGTGTCAGTCTTTATCCAGGGCAAAACACAACAACCTTGGTGCCGACGACGGATTTTGATGGAAGCGATATCTGGGAAACGCCGCCTTCTGACGACGAAATAAAACGCCGTGTGACGACATACCACGCTCCTTACCACGCTGCGCTTCAGGCTGAATTGGAGCGTGTGAAATCACGTCACGGCCACGTCATTCTCTATGACTGTCATTCGATCCGCAGCCAGATTCCGCATCTGTTTGCCGGCACTTTGCCCAACTTGAATGTTGGAACGTTCCTAGGACGGTCATGCCGGGCGGATATTGAGCGTGCGGTTCATGATGCTTGCCAGACTGCGCCTGACTATTCCGCTGTGCTGAATGGCCGGTTTCAGGGCGGATGGACAACACGTCACTACGGCCAGCCCGATGAAGGGTTTCACGCGATTCAAATGGAAATCTCTCAGAGCGCTTACCTGTCAGAGGAAGCCGCGCCTTGGTCCTATGACAAGGACAAAGCCGAGAGATTGCGCGGGCTGCTTCAAACCATTCTTTCCTCACTCGCCGACTGGAGGCCAAACTCATGACCAATCCTCGTCACAACCAACGCGATGTTTTTCCTCCAACAGGATCTGAGATCACAGCCAAGAGTTGGCTGACCGAGGCACCCATGCGCATGGTGATGAACAACCTGCACCCTGATGTCGCCGAAAACCCGCATGAGCTTGTGGTCTATGGTGGCATTGGTCGCGCGGCGAGAACTTGGGATGACTTTGATGCAATTGTGTCGTCCTTGAAGGATCTCGATGACACGCAGACCTTGTTGGTGCAGTCTGGCAAGCCTGTTGGGGTGTTCAACACCCACAAGGATGCGCCCCGTGTCCTGATCGCGAACTCAAATCTCGTGCCCAATTGGGCAAATTGGGACCATTTCAACGAGCTCGATAAAAAGGGGCTCGCCATGTATGGCCAGATGACCGCTGGATCCTGGATTTATATCGGCACACAAGGCATCGTGCAGGGCACTTATGAAACTTTCATGGAGGCTGGTCGCCAGCACTATGATGGCAACCTGAAAGGGCGTTGGATCCTTACCGGTGGTCTGGGCGGAATGGGCGGTGCGCAGCCGCTGGCGGCCGTCATGGCAGGCGCATGTTGTCTGGCTGTGGAATGTGATGAAACCCGCGCCGATTTCCGACTGCGTACACGCTACGTCGATGAAAAGACCCTTGATCTGGACGAAGCCCTGTCCATGATTGAAAGATGGTCCGCCGCCGGAGAAGCAAAATCGGTGGCTTTGATCGGCAATGCGGCTGATGTCTTCCCAGAGCTGGTAAAGCGCGGTGTGCGGCCTGATATCGTGACTGACCAAACCTCGGCGCATGATCCTGTCCACGGGTATTTGCCGCAAGGATGGAGCGTGGCGAGCTGGCGCGCCATGCAGGAGAGCGATCCCAAGGCGGTCGAACAAGCTGCGCGGGCATCGATGAAGGTTCAGGTTCAGGCGATGGTGGACTTCTGGAATGCCGGAGTTCCGACATTGGATTATGGCAACAACATCCGGCAGGTCGCTCTGGAAGAGGGGCTGGAGAATGCCTTTGCCTTCCCGGGATTTGTACCGGCCTATATTCGCCCGCTGTTCTGTCGCGGTATTGGTCCTTTCCGCTGGTGCGCGCTGTCCGGCGATCCTGAGGACATCTATAAGACCGATGCGAAGGTGAAGGAGCTGATCGGCGATCCGCATCTTCACAATTGGCTGGATATGGCGCGCGAGCGGATCAGCTTTCAGGGGTTGCCCGCGCGTATCTGTTGGGTTGGTCTTGGTCTTCGCCACAAACTTGGGCTGGCTTTCAATGAGATGGTGCGCAACGGCGAGCTCTCTGCGCCGGTTGTCATTGGGCGTGATCATCTTGATAGCGGATCCGTGGCGTCGCCCAACCGTGAAACCGAAGCCATGAAGGATGGCTCTGATGCGGTTTCAGACTGGCCGCTTCTAAATGCAATGCTCAATGTGGCCAGCGGCGCAACATGGGTTTCGCTGCATCATGGCGGCGGCGTGGGTATGGGGTTCTCTCAGCACTCCGGCATGGTGATTTGCTGTGATGGGTCAGAGGATGCCGATCGGCGCATTGCCAATGTGCTTTGGAACGACCCTGCAACGGGCGTTATGCGCCATGCGGATGCAGGGTATGAAGAGGCCCTGGAGTGCGCGCGCGAACAGGGGTTAAATCTGCCTGGAATTCTGGGCGGGTAGGTCGGTCCCTTTGGCTTTGTCAAAGCTTGTCAGCGCTTTTACAGGCGCTGGCACGCCGGGTTGCTGTGTTCCGGGGGCTGCGATCCATCGCGCGTGCCTGAGAAGCATAACATCTCGTTATTTCAGCCATTTTCGACAATACACCTGCGGTTTTAGGCCTGTTTGACCTCTTTGGCGGAGGCCACATAGGGCTGCAGGCTTGCGATGAAGGCGTCAACAAAGTCCAACACCACGGGGGAGGTCGGGCCGGAGGCCGGTTGCAGGATCGAGAGGCGGTGGAACAGCTGGGGTTTGAACGGGCGGATCACGATGCCGGTCGCGCGAAAGGCTTCGGCGTCGAGTGCGCTGACAACGGAGGCGCCCATGCCTTGAGCGACCATGGTGCAGGCGGTTGTGAACTGGCGCACCTCGATGAGGCTGTTGATTTCCACACCATTCTCGGAGAAGGCGCGGGAGAGGTGCTGGAAAAACCGGCTGTCGCGGCGGGTATGGATCAGACGTTCTTGGGCGAGGTCGCGCGGGGTTATGTAGTCCTGTTCGGCCAGAGGATGGCCTGCGGGCAAGATGCAAGAAGACTTGATGTGCAGGTCTTGGCTGCGGGTGGCGGGGTGACCGAGGAAGCCGTCGGTGATGCCGCAGTCATACTGTTCTCCAATGATCCATTCCAGAATGCGCTCCGGGCGGTCCGGTTCCAGGGTCACGGTGACGTTTGGGCGTTCCTTGAGAAAGTTGACCAAAACGCCGGGCAGGTGGCTGGTTGCGAAGCCGGGCAGGCAGGCGATCCGGACGTGTCCGCCGGTGCGCTCAATCAGGTCGCGGCGCAGATCGTCGAGGTGATCCAGCCCGTCCAGAATGCGCTGCACCTCTGCCAATAAGTAGCGCGAGTCACTGGTGGGTTCGAGCACGCCCCGGTGGCGGGTGAAAAGTTCAATGCCGGCCGATTGGGAGAAATCAGAGAGCAAACGACTTACTGCTGGTTGTGAAACGCCCATGCGTTTTGCGGCTTTGGTCATATTGCCGGTTTCGGCCACGGCGCGGAAAGCTTCGAGCTGTCTTAGTTGAAATTTCAATGGCTTACCTCGTAGTCGCCGCGATGCGGCATGTTTACTGTTTGGTTAAACTATAACATGTTGTTATGCAATTTGTTATAAATTCTTCACTTGCATTATGACTTTAACTCTCCAATGATCCCGCCAGCACAGCAGATGGAGGAATTTCCTGTGACTCACTTTAAGACAGTTTTGTTTGGTGCTTTGGCCGCTGGCATGACCGCTGGCATGGCTTCCGCACAAACCGAGATCAATTGGTGGCACGCCATGGGCGGCACCAACGGCGAGCGCGTGGACAAGATTGCGGCAGACTTCAACGCCAGCCAGTCCGAGTACAAAATCGTGCCGTCCTACAAAGGCAACTACACCGAAACCATGACCGCTGCTGTGGCGGCGTTCCGCGCCAAAGAGCATCCGCATCTGGTGCAGGTGTTTGAAGTGGGCACCGCAACCATGATGGCCGCCAAAGGTGCGATCTATCCGGTTGAGAAGATGATGGCGGACGCCGGTGAGCCGTTTGACAAAGGCGACTACCTGCCAGCGGTGATTTCCTACTACCAGACCCCAGAAGGCGAACTGCTGTCCATGCCGTTCAACAGCTCCACTCCGGTTCTGTGGTACAACGCGGACGCGCTGAAAGCGGCTGGTGTTGACGCGCCAAAGACCTGGGATGATGTGAAATCCGTTTCCCAAGCGCTGGTCGACAACGGTATGGACTGCGGCATCAGCTTTGGCTGGCAGTCTTGGGTGATGCTGGAGAACTATTCCTCCTGGCACGACAAAGAAATGGGCACCAAAGAGAACGGTTTTGCCGGTTTCGACACCGAGTTCACCTTCAACAAAAACGACAAGCTGGCCGCGCGTCTGGACGACGTGGCAGCGATGTCTGAAGGCAACCTGTTCAAATATGGCGGTCGTCGCGGTGACTCCCTGCCGATGTTCACCAACGGTGAATGCGGCATGTGGATGAATTCTTCTGCATACTATGGCTCCATCAAATCTCAGGCTGAGTTTGAATTTGGTCAGACCATGTTGCCGCTGGACACTGCGGCTGCGGATGCGCCACAGAACTCCATCATTGGCGGTGCAACCCTGTGGGCGCTGGCCGGTCACGAAGCTGAGGAATACAAAGGTCTGGCGAAGTTCATGACCTACCTGTCTTCCCCAGAGGTACAGGCGTGGTGGCACCAGGAAACTGGCTACGTGCCAATCACCACAGCGGCTTGGGAACTGTCCAAGGACCAGGGTTTCTATGACAGCAACCCAGGGACCGACACAGCGATCAAACAGCTGAGCCTGAACACTCCAACCGCCAACTCCCGCGGCATCCGCTTTGGTAACTTCGTGCAGGTGCGCGACGTGATCAACGAAGAGATGGAAGCGCTGTGGGCTGGTGACAAGACCGCTCAGGAAGCACTGGACGCCGCCGCAGAGCGTGGCAACGCCCTGCTGCGCAAGTTTGAGCGTTCCGCCAAATAAGTGAACCTCCCCTGCGCCCGGCGGACCAATGGTGTTTGCCGGGCGTGTTTCTGTCTAAACGACCCACCCTGACTTGAGGGCCGCATGCTCAAACGCGTCCACTTTCCCACATCTGTCTTGCCCTACCTGCTGGTGGCGCCACAGATTATCATCACGCTGATCTTCTTTATCTGGCCTGCGAGCCAGGCGGTGTATCAGTCTTTCCTGATCGAAGACGCCTTTGGTCTGTCCACCGAGTTTGTGTGGTTTGAAAACTTCCAGATCCTATTTGAAGACGAGCTCTACCTCGAGAGCTTCTGGCGCACGATTGTGTTTTCTGCCGCCGTGGCGGTGCTGTCGATGGGCTCCGCCCTGATCCTGGCAGCCTTTGCCGACCGCGTCGTACGTGGAGCTACCACCTACCGCACACTGATGATCTGGCCTTATGCCGTGGCACCGGTGCTAGCCGGTGCGCTTTGGGTGTTTATGTTCAACCCGACGTTGGGCATTTTCCCCTATATCCTTGAATTCATTGGCATCGACTGGAACCATTACCTGAATGGCACCCATGCGATGCTGCTGGTGATCTTTGCCGCCGCGTGGAAGCAGATTGCTTATAACTTCCTGTTCTATCTCGCCGCGATGCAGTCGATCCCGCGCTCATTGATTGAGGCGGCGGCGATTGACGGAGCGGGGCCGGTGCGCCGGTTTTGGGACCACATCTTCCCGCTGATCTCGCCAACCACCTTCTTCCTGTTGGTGATCAACGCGGTTTACGCCTTCTTTGATACCTTCGGCATCATCCACGCGGTGACGCAAGGCGGCCCGGCCAACAGCACCACGATCCTTGTTTACAAGGTGTTTAACGACGGCTTTGTTGGGCTCGACCTTGGCGGGTCGGCAGCGCAGTCGGTGATCCTGATGATCCTCGTGATCGCAATGACGGTGGTTCAGTTCCGCTATGTCGAAAGAAAGGTGGAATACTGATGGTTGAAAATCGTCGTATCCTTGGGATCATTTCCCACATCGTGCTGATCCTTGGCGTGATCATGGTGGCTTTGCCGATCTGGATCACCTTTGTCGCCAGCACCCATGACGCGGTGCGCATGACGCAGGCGCCGATCCCGATGCTGCCTGGCACGCACTTTATTGAGAATTTCAAACAGACACTGTTTGGCGCTGGGCTCTCCGGGTCAGAAGGCGCGCCGGTGTGGCGGATGTTGCTCAACTCGCTGGCGATGGCCCTTATGATTGCCTTTGGCAAAATAGCGATTTCGCTGCTTTCAGCCTTTGCGATTGTTTACTTCAAGTTCCCGTTCCGCATGGGGTTCTTCTGGATGATCTTCATCACCCTGATGTTGCCGGTGGAAGTGCGGATTTTGCCGACCTTTGAGGTGGTGGCGAACTTAGGCATGCTCAACAGCTACTGGGGCCTGTCGATTCCGCTGATCGCCTCGGCCACGGCCACGTTTATGTTCCGGCAAGTGTTTTTGACCATTCCGGATGAGATGCTGGAGAGTGCGCGGATTGATGGGGCGGGGCCGCTGCGGTTCTTCTGGGACATCCTGATCCCGCTCAGCCGGACCAATATTGCCGCGCTGTTTGTGATCCTTTTCATCTACGGCTGGAATCAATACCTCTGGCCGCTCTTGATCACCACTGACACCGACATGACCACCATTGTGATGAGCATCAAACAGATGCTGGAGGCGGCCGAGCAATCGCCGCAGTGGAACATCATCATGATGACCGCGCTTCTGGCGATGATCCCGCCGGTGTTTGTGGTCGTTGGCATGCAAAGGCTCTTTGTGCAGGGCCTCACTGAAACTGATAAATAACGGGGATCCTGAGAATGGCATCCATTACACTCAAAGACCTTGTCAAAACCTATGGCGATGTCGAAGTCCTGCACCATGTCGAAGGCGAGATCCAGGATGGCGAGCTGATCGTCATTGTCGGCCCGTCAGGCTGCGGTAAGTCCACGCTTCTGCGCATGGTCGCCGGTCTGGAGACCGTGACCTCTGGCGAGATCAGCATTGGCGACACGGTGGTCAACACGCTGGAGCCAGCCGACCGCGACATTGCGATGGTGTTCCAGAATTACGCGCTTTATCCGCATATGACCGTGCGGGAGAACATGGCCTACGGGCTGAAGATCCGCAAAATCTCCAAAGAGGAAATTGAGCGCCGCGTGCAAGAGGCGGCGGAAATTCTGGAGATTGGGCAGTATCTTGACCGTAAACCGCGCCAACTGTCCGGTGGCCAGCGTCAGCGTGTCGCCATGGGGCGCGCAATTGTGCGCAATCCGCAGGTGTTCCTGTTTGATGAGCCGCTGTCCAACCTCGACGCCAAGCTGCGGGTGCAGATGCGTTTGGAGATCCGTAAGCTGCAGCAGCGTTTGGGCGTAACTTCGATTTACGTGACACACGATCAGGTTGAGGCGATGACCTTGGGCGACCGGTTGATGGTGCTCAATGGCGGCTATGTGGAGCAATTTGGCACGCCGATTGAACTCTATGACCGCCCCGCCACCGTGTTTGTCGCGGGTTTCATTGGCAGCCCGTCAATGAACTTCCTGCCGGCGGATTCGCAGGGCGGTACCCTCACACTCGGCAATGGTGCAACTTTGGCAGGTGGCGTGCAGGCCAGCGGAAAGGTCACGCTGGGCGTGCGGCCGGAGCATCTGGTGCAGGATGACGCGGGCGCGATCCGCATTGTTGTGCAGATGGTGGAGCAGTTGGGTGCCAACACGTTGGTGCACGGAGTTCTGGAAGGCTCGGAGATCGACGTTGTGGCAAGTGTTCCGGGGCATGTCACGACCGAAGCGGGCACGGTGATGGGCTTCTCCGCCGCGGCCGAAGACCTACACTTGTTTGACGCAACCACAGGCAAGCGGATCGACGCATGACGCAGTTTCCCCAGTTAAACGGTTTTCGCGGTGCGCCCGGATTGGTTCGGCTGATCGGGCATCGGGGCGCGCGGGGCGTGATGCCGGAGAACACACTTGAGGGGTTTGAGTTCACGGTGAAGTCCGGCGTTGTGGCGCTGGAGTTTGACGTGGTGCTGACGCAGGATGCGGTGCCGGTGGTGACGCACAATCATCACCTGTTAAACGCGGCCACGCGTGGGGCGGATGGCAAGTGGTTGCAAGGCGAAGAATTGAAGGTGTCCGAGCTGCCGCTGGCACAGTTGCAACGTTACGACGTAGGCGGTTTGGACGGGCGTACGGTCTATGGTCAGCGTTTCCCAGATCAGGTTTTTATGTCCAATGTCCGGGTGCCGACACTGGGGGATCTGTTGGATATGGCGCTCACGCCGCAGGGCGCGGAGATGCTGTTCTTGCTGGAAATGAAGTCCGATCCAGAGCACGCGCATACACCGGCGGTGACTGAGAGATTGGTGGCTGAAGTGGTGAAAGCGGTGCGCGCGCGTGGGCTTGAGCAAAGGACCGTGTTGCACAGTTTTGACTGGAATCTGCTAGAGGTCTGCGGACGTATCGCACCGGATATGCCACGCTCGTTTTTGACACAGATGCCTACAAATGCGGATGACCCCGGGGAGGATTCCTCCAAATCCGTGGCACCGGATTTTGACGCGCTTGGTATGCCGGTGCCCCAGGCAGTGGTCCAAGCCGGTGGGCAGATGTGGTGTCCTCATTACTTAGACGTGACACAAGAGGCGGTGGCGCAGGCACACGCCTTGGGCCTGTTGGTGTCGACCTGGACGGTGAACGAAGTGAATGACATGCACCGCATGCTCGATGCCGGAGTCGACGGGATTGTCACTGACTACCCGGGCCGCGCGCAGCGGGTGCTTTTGGAACGCGGGTTGGTCTGGCGAGAAGACGTTGCCCAGATGGTGGCGGAATAATCCGCCGCCATTTGCCGGTGCGGGCAGGTCTTGGCTGGTAAGGTGCCGGTTTGGGACCGCCCATGATCCCGCAATACGGGCATTTTGTTGGACAATGCCTGTAATTCAAGTGGCAGCGGATTTCCGGTGTCTGGTCTTGTGTGGCCTACTCGTGGTGCAAGAACCCAATAATAAGAAGTGGACTTAGACACATAACATGCTCCTTTTCCTGATTAATATTGCGGGCGCGGCAGCGCTTTTGATTTGGGCGGTGCGTTTGGTGCGCACGGGAATGGAGCGGGCCTTTGCGGTGCAGCTCAGGCTATGGTTGCGGCGGTCTGCCAAGAACCGTGGGCTTGCGGCCAGCGCGGGGCTGGTGGTGTCGATGCTGCTGCAAAGCTCGACTGCGGTGGCGATGCTGGTGTCCAATTTTGCAGCCAATGGCGCGGTGTCGGTGTCCGTTGGGCTGGCGATTATTCTTGGGGCGGATGTGGGCTCAGCGCTGGTGGCGCAGGTGCTTTTGGTGCGGCAGACCTGGTTGATTCCACTTTTGTTGGTGCTCGGCGTGGCGCTATTTTTGCGGGGACAACAGCGGCGCGTGCGTCAAACTGGGCGGATCTTGATTGGTCTGGCGCTGATTTTTGTGTCGTTGGATATGCTGCGGGCAGCCACGGCACCCGTGATGGAAAGCGAGGCGGCGCTGCGGATGTTGTCCTATCTGGGGGCAGACCTGTTTGCAGCCTTTGTGATTGGCGCGGTGTTTGCCTGGATGGTGCATTCCAGCGTGGCGGCGGTGTTGTTGTTTGTCACTTTGGTGGCGCAGGGCGCGTTGCCAACCGAGGCGGCTATGGCGATGGTTTTGGGTGCCAATCTGGGCGGGGCGATGATTGCCTATGTGCTTACCCTCGCGGCAGAGCCTGAGGCGCGTCGGATTGTGGTGGCCAATCTTGGCCTGCGTGGCGGTGGCGCGGTGCTGGTTCTGTTGGGGCTGCGATTTGTTGAGGTGGATTTGGTTTGGCTGGGTGGCTCGGCCGCGACGCAAACCATCAACCTGCATCTGGTGTTCAACGCGGTGCTCTGTGTGCTCGCGCTGCCATTTGTTGATCTGTTTGCCAAAATCGCAGGACGCTTTGTGGCCGCGCCGGTGGCGGATGAAGCGGCGATTGCCTCCGCCCTTGATCCAAGTGCACTGGATACGCCAGCACGGGCGCTGGCCAATGCCTCTCGTGAGGTGATGCGCATAGGCGAGCGGGTGGAAACCATGTTGATCGCCGGGCAACGGTTGTTTGACACGTGGAGTGATGCCAGTGCTGAGGCGATCCGTGTCAATGATGCGGCGGTGCGCAAGACCCATCAGGAGATCAAGCTCTATCTGGCGGAATTGAACCGGCATGAGTTGGACAAGGTGACTGTAAAGGGCGCGATGGAGCTGTCTTTGCTTGCCTCCAACCTTGAAGCAGCATCAGATGTACTGGCGCGCAATTTGGTGGAGTTGGCGCGGAGGATGGATCTGGAAGGGTTGAATTTCTCCAGTGCGGGGCGGCAGGAGATTTGTGATTTCCATGACCGTGTGCTGGCCAATGTGCAATTGGCTCTGAGCGTGATGATGGCCGGGCAGCCGGATGACGCGCGGGAGCTGGTGGCGCAGAAGGAAAAGGTGCGTGGCGTGGAGCAGAAGCTGCAGCGCAAGCATCTGAAACGCCTGCATGAAGGTCTTTCCGAAAGTATTGAGACCAGCAACATCCATCAGGAGACGTTGCGAGTGCTGAAGCAGGTAAACACATCCTTTGCGATGGTGGGGTATCCGATTTTGGCGGAGACTGGCGATTTGCTGTCTAGCCGCTTGTCACCAGTTGAAAACTGAGGGTCTCAGGACTGGACAGGAGGCACCCGGCTTTCTAAGCAGGGGCATGAAGTTTGGGGTATACAAAGCGATGGGCATTAGCAGCCCGGTCTGATCTGTCGGGCCGGGTGTGTTTTTCGTCTTTAAAATCCATTCTGACTGGGGAGATCCCATGTCTATGCACTCTTCAAATTTTCACCTTGTTTGCGGCTATGCCGCTTCCGGTAAATCCACATTGGCGCGGCAGTTGGCGCAGGAGCAGGGTGCGATTTTACTGTCTGAAGACCGCTGGTTGTCCGCCTTGTT
Organism: Paracoccaceae bacterium; assembly: GCA_014872815.1. Taxonomy (GTDB): domain Bacteria; phylum Pseudomonadota; class Alphaproteobacteria; order Rhodobacterales; family Rhodobacteraceae; genus Shimia. Next base: position 168,461 of record WKFK01000005.1, on the reverse strand, counting down.
TGCAGATGAGCTACATACCTTGGCCGATTATGTGCGCTGTACCGCGCGTTTGCGAAATGCGTTGGGGCCGCATGTTGTGGCGTTGCTACAGAACGGTCAGGCCGTTGTGATGGATTTCGCTGCCAACACGGTCGAGACGCGCGCTTGGCTGAGAGGTCTGGCGCGGCAGGCGGACGTTTCTGCAGTGCTACATTTTTTGGATGTGTCGCAAGAGGCTTGCTGGCAGCGCTTGGTGAAACGCAATCAAGATGGCAGCCATGAATTCCAGCTGTCTAGACAACAGTTTGACAAGTTGGCAGCTCACTTTGAGCCGCCAAGTGAAGCTGAAGGATTTACGGTGACGCGGCATTCCACCATGAAAAAGTAAATGGAGACATCCTTTGTTGGTGTTGCGACGTGCAAAGGGCTGCGCCATAGTCCGCGCATTATCGCCTTGAGCGGGTGTGACACGAGTCGTTTGACGAGGTTTTAGTGCGCTTTGAGGCAGATCAGGGCGCGCTATATTTGTGCCTAGGTCAATACAATGAGAGAGCCGCTGAAAGGCTGCCAACAAGAAAAAGACTACAGAGGGGAGAGGTTAGGGGCCGTTGGCCTTCGGTCAAACAACGACCAGATCGGTTGATTTCCTGACATATCAAAGGGTTGCGTCTCGCTTTTGGACACAACTCAAGGCGGTGAGACTCGAACCTCTACGACTTAGGTAGGGGCACCAAGGCTTATCGAATGTTAACCATTTTGAGGCTTTGCTTTCCCGCGAAGATGGAGCCCTAGCCAAAACGCAAGATGACAGATACCTCCACCGTTTTTCGCCCGACTGCACGCCCTGAGGAGAGGGCGGCGGATCAGCGTGCACGTCGCAAACGTTTATTGGCTTATGCTGATGAGCGTGTAAGGCGGCTGCCGGTGCGGCTTCTGCTCTACACACTGGGGTGTTCGATAGGCTACTACGCGGTGGATTTCATTCCCGCTTTGCTCAGTTACATTATTCTGCTCACTGGTGATGCAGTTGATTGCCTTGCGCTGCGCACCGTTGTTCGACGAGAAGCACTGGTTGGCAGTTTGAATAGGGGACAGAGGTGGGCGACGATCACAAGCGCCTTGCAAGGTATCACGATGGTGGCCGGGGTGTCGGTCTACTATTTCCAACTCGGTGAAGACGCCAATATCCTATTTGTGATTGGTGCATTGGGATTAGGTGCCGTCAACGCAGCCATTGTTCTACCGAAGAATCCCACTGCGGCGTTTACCCGACTGACCTTCTATATCTTAGCTCCCTTTCTATACGTGAGCCTGCAATCGATTTGGACCAAGAGTTGGACGCCATTTGTGATGATGGATGTGGCGGGCACCATGTTGGTTTTTTGCATGCTGTATATGTTTCTGGCTTTTACGAAGTCGGGCATAAACAACTTCAAAATCACACAAGACCTGGAGCGACAAAAATCCGAGATGAAGATCATGTATGCGCGCATGGATCGACATCAGACTGAGTTGCAGCAGCTGTCGTTGGTGGCGCGCCATGCAAATGACAGCGTGATCATCACGGATCGAGAACGGCGTATTGTTTGGGTGAATGATGCTTTTACCCGGATCACAGGCTTCACTTTCGCTGATGCCAAGGGGCAAATCGTCGCCGATCTTTTGACGGGGGCTGATCAAGAGCTCAAAGCCATCAACACAATCGATTTGGCTGTTGAAGCTGGGCAGCCTTTTCGGGGCGAGGTGCAAAACGTCACACGGGATGGGAACAGGATTTGGCTGGATGTGAACCTATTCCCGGTTGATGGTCCGGATGGCGAGCCTGAGTACTATGTTTCGATTGAACGGGATGTGACGGAGAGCCGCAGATTGGCCGAGCAGATGAGCAAGGCCCGTCAAGCCGCGGAAGAAGGGGCACGGGCGAAAGCAGAGTTCCTGGCGAACATGAGCCATGAAATCCGCACACCTTTGACCGGGGTGATTGGGATGGCTGATTTGCTGTCTGAGACCAATCTGGATGAGGATCAGGGGCGCTATACCGATACCATTCGCGGATCTTCTCAAGCTCTCATGGCAATTATCAACGACATTCTGGATCTTTCAAAGCTGGATGCGGGGCGGATGGAGTTGCACCCAGTCAGCTTCTCTCCGCGGGCATGTTTACAAGAGACGTTGGATTTGTTGATGCCAGCGGCGCGGAGCAAGGGGTTAGAACTCAGCTTGCGCGTGGACGATTTGGCGCCTGAGTTCATCAAGGCCGATGATGGTCGATTGCGGCAAGTGGTTACAAATATTGTCGGCAATGCAATTAAATTTACAGAGGACGGTGGCGTTTACATAACGCTGAGCCATGCGGAGGACTCGCGCGGAAAAAGATTGATTTGTGAAGTGACTGATACGGGTATTGGCATCTCTAAGGAGAACCAAGAACGTATCTTTGACCACTTCTCCCAAGCGGAGGCAGCGACCACGCGCAAGTTTGGTGGTACGGGGCTGGGTCTTTCTATCTCCAAGCACATTCTCGAGGTGATGGGAGGGGCAATTTCTGTGGACTCGGAAGTCGGACAAGGGGCGACCTTCCACCTGGAGATACCTTACGAAGAGGCTGATTTGCGCCGAGAGATGACTGGTAGCTTAGGGCACGAGGGCCCACGAAAACTGCTGCCAGGTTTGCGCGTTGTTGTGGCTGAAGATAATAAAACCAATCGGTTCCTTCTTAAAAAGTTCTTTGGAGATCAGCCCGTTGAATTGGCTTTCGCCAAGGACGGTGTTGAGGCTGTTGAGGTTGTGCAGACCTTTGCGCCAGATCTTGTTTTGATGGACATGTCTATGCCCAGAAAGAGTGGTCTTGACGCAACACGCGAAATTCGGGAACTGCCCATTGATCAGCCTGCCATAGTGGCTTTGACAGCGCATGCTTTTGATGAGGAAATGCAGGCCTGTTTGGATGCAGGAATGGATGATTTTTTGACCAAGCCAATCCGTAAGGCAGTTCTTATTGACTGGATAGCGCAATTCCAATCTCGCCTGATGGTAGAAACCAAAAGTGAAATGAAGCAGCCGCCGATAACAGGCGCTGCTTGATACCCTTCATGATCTTTTTTTGAGGTTTCAACTCGGGGGACTTGGGAGGAAATTTTTATCTAATTTTGGCCGAATTATTCTCTGAATTTGTATGGCATGCCTCTGAAATCCTTGCAGGTGCATTAACGTAGGTTGCGTAGATCGAGCGCCCCAACTGATTCTGGAGCCTCGATCATGGCCACAACCTTTGATGTTTTTTATCTCGGAACCTTCGCGGAACTTGATCCGATTGAGGGGAACAGAACCTCTGAGAATGCTGACAGCTTGGTGGGCGAAGTTATTGGCGGGGCGAGTGATCCTCTGTCTGGCAATGTGAGGACCCTGAGCCAATATGGCGGGAGTTTCAGCCATTACGCGGCCGACAACAATCAGACCAACAACCTGTTTCAGCTTGATGACGGGCAGGTCCTGACATTTGACGGTCTCGTCGAATACAATGCGACCATCACATATACGGATGGGACAACGGCCACTATTACCGCTGTGATCATACAGGCAATGGATGGTCAGACGTTCCTTGTGCCGGAGACTTCGGAGAACGCCGATCAGGATGCGCTTGAGGCCAAGGCGATCTTTTCACTGACGTTAAACAGTGTTCACAGCTATGGCGATGATTTGATCGCAAATCGTGAGGATGGGGAATACATTGAGGCAGATGGGGTTGTTAATGGCACCGATGGGCATGATGAGATGCGGTCGGGGTATACCGATGGCAACGGGGATCAAATCACCAGTGGCAACGACAGCATCGATGGTGGGCGCGGTCACGACACCATCTATGGCGATGACGGCAACGATACCATCGATGCGGGCGTCGGAGACGACTATGTCGCAAGCGATGGCGGCAACGATGTTGTGGACTTGGGGGCTGGCGCTGACATGGCGTATGGGGGCACTGGCGACGACAGCATAATTGGCGGTGACGGCAACGATACGCTTTATGGCGAAGCGGGATCAGACACTCTGGACGGCGGTGCTGGCAACGATTGGATTGCCGCATCCGAAGGGCAGGACGTTGTTCTGGGGGGCGAAGGGAAAGACATTCTCTATGCTGGTGACGGCGATGATACCGTTGGAGGCGGGAGCGGTCAGGACACGATTTACGCAGAGGCCGGTGCAGACAGCGTCGAAGGCGGCGGTGGCGGAGATTTCATTTCCGCGGGCGTGGGCAATGATACGATCTACGGGGATAAGGACAGCAATCCTGGAGATGGATGGCAGATCAGTGCCAGTTGGGATGCGTACTACCTTGGCACAGGCCCAGACATGGATGGCGATGAAAGCACCCGTCATTCTGTGAACGCGGGTGATTTGCTTGGGAGCTACGGTTCGGCGGGTGATCCGCTGTCCGGACATGTTGTTCGGGTGGATATCAGCGATCTTGACGGTGACGGGCGCGTCAAAGAAAACGTTGATATGGCGGACGGTGAGCTCACCGAAACGCAGATCGACGGTGCCCATGTCATCATGGACAACAATGCGGCCTACAATGCGACGGTGACGTTTGAGGACGGATCGACAGGAAGCATCACGGCGGTTATTTTCCAAACCGTTGACGGCAAGCTCTATTTGGCGCCTGAATACACAAACAACGCCGATATGGCCGTGCTGTCCAGCGGACCAATCCGGTCAATTTCTTTGGACAGTGTGTATTCGACCAACAACTATCTGCTGGCCCACAGATGGGATGATGTCGTTACAGAGGCTGGCGGCGATGACACGATCTATGCCGACGATGGCGATGATGTCGTCTATGGGGAAGCCGGCGATGACACTATCTTTGGTGGCGCAGGGCGCGATACGATTGATGGTGGGGACGGCGATGACAAGCTGTTTGGGGAATGGGACGACGATGTCTTTGTTGTGAGCGGTGGTCACGACACCATTGCGGATTTCAACTTTGGAAACTCCGGCGCATTGCGCGATGGGGACAGCAGCAACAACGACTTTGTCGACCTAAGCGGGCACTACGACAGCCTCAAAGAGCTCAAAGCTGATTATGCGGACGACGGCATTCTGAACCAATCCAATACGGTGGACACCAAAGGCAACGCCGTTGATTACTCAGACAACACGCAATTCGGCGACGGCAGTCTGAGTTTTGAGACTACGGTAGAGCTCACTTCCGACAACACCGGCGTAGTGTGCTTTACTACCGGCACTATGATCCTGACACCAAATGGTGAGCGGCCCATTGAGAGCCTGAAACCAGGCGATCTGGTTTCAACCATGGACAATGGGCCACAGCCGATTGTCTGGATTGGCAGCACCGAGGTTTCTAAAAACAAACTGCTACGGCAGCCTAAGCTGCGGCCAATACACATCAACGCGGGTGTGTTGGGGGAGCGACCTTTGGTGGTGTCTCCTCAGCATGGTGTATTGCTCCCTGGTAGCGACATTTTGGTGCGCGCGACCCACCTGCATCGTTTTGTGAAGGGGACACGGGTGGCCTTGGGACGTCAGAGTGTCACTTATTTCCATATGATGTTTGAGCGCCATCAAATTGTGTTTTCCAATGGAAGCCCAAGCGAGAGCCTCTACCCAGGGCCAATGGCGTTGCAGGCGATGAACGCGGAAGCACGGGCGGAAATTGAAAGCTTGTTCCCAGGTGTGCTCGGGACCTCTGTGCAGGGGCAAGTGGCGCAGCTATACGGCAACCTTGCGCGCAACGTGGTGCGCAAACCCGGAAAAGATGTGGCATGACATGCCGACAACGCGCGACTTGAGCCTGTCTGGGGCGGTTGTGTTGCAGTGGGAAGGACGTACCTAGAGCGCACTTGATTAGGCGGTCTCTCGGTCTGGAAGAGTGTGTGGAGGCGAGTACCGGAATCGAACCGGTGTACACGGATTTGCAATCCGCTGCGTCACCACTCCGCCAACTCGCCATCCGTGGTGCTCTGAAGTGACGCTCCAGAGTGGGCGCATAAATGGTATGAATCTTAAGAAGGTGCAAGCCCCTTTTTATCGCCATTTGGCAGAGGGTCCCGCCAACGGCGATTTGGTAGGTTTGGCAAAATGCATGGCAGGGGCTTGATAACGCGCGAAGAGTTGTCACATTCAAGCAAAACACACGCGCTTACCGTTGCTGAGGGCGCGCGGTTGTGGCAAGAGAACGCAACACGAGTCTGAGCACATGAGAAATCGATGACCGACTATGCCACCCTCCGCACCACTATGGTTGATACGCAAATCCGTCCGTCTGATGTGACCAAGTTCACTGTCATCGAGGCGATGCTGAACGTCCCTCGCGAAGCCTTTGTACCCAACAGTCAGCGCGACGCCGCCTATGTGGACACTTGCGTGACGTTGGATAAAGGGCGCGTGGTTTTGGATGCGCGCACGCTGGCAAAGATGCTGGACGCGCTGGACATTCAAAACGATGAGCTGGTTCTCGATGTGGGCGCAGGGCTGGGCTATTCCTCGGCCGTTATTGCGCGCATGGCAGAAGCTGTCATCGCGGTGGAAGACGACGCAGCACGGGCGTCTGAAGCGCAAACCGCTTTGAGCGAGCAGGGGGCTGACAACGCGGTGGTGCACTCGGGTCCCTTGACCGAGGGGGCAGCAGAGCATGGCCCCTACGACGTGATCCTGTTGCAGGGGGGCGTGGAACAACTCCCTGAAGGACTACTGGCGCAGTTGAAAGAGGGTGGCCGAATTGCCGCGCTGTTCGTGGAAGGTGCATTGGGGGTTGTACGCATCGGCTATAAGCTTGATGGTGATATCAATTGGACCTTTGCGTTTAATGCAGGGGCCCCCGTGATGCCCGGCTTCGAGAAACTCCGGGCTTTCCAATTATAAGGTTCCAATAAGCGGACCAACGACACGCAGGAGGCAGCATCCATGTTCCAGAAGGTACACAACGCGGTTCGATACGGTGCGCTGGCACTGACGGTTTCGGCACTGTCGTTTGGGGCGGCGCAGGCACAAACGCTGTCTGATGCACTGGCCACGGCCTATGAGCACAGCGGCTTGCTGGAACAGAATAGGGCGCTGTTGCGTGCTGCGGACGAAGATGTTGCCGTTTCCGAGGCGCTGCTGCGGCCGATCATCAATTGGTTTGGCAACGTCAACTATGACTACGGGCGGACTGGCTCTGGTTCGGTGACAAATGCGGTGGGTTGGACACCTTATGCCAACATCGGCGTATCTGCGGACCTGCTTTTGTTTGACAACGGCAACTCCAAGCTAGCTGTCGAAGCGGCCAAGGAAAGTGTTCTGGCCACCCGTCAGGCGCTGGTGTCGGTGGAGCAGACAGTTCTGTTCAATGCGGTACAGGCCTTTATGGACGTTGTGGCCGATGATGAGCTGGTGAAGTTGCGTCAAAATAACCTGCGTCTACTGGAACGTGAGCTGCAAGCTGCACAAGACCGGTTTGAGGTTGGTGAAGTGACACGGACCGACGTGGCACTGGCGGAAGCCCGATTGGCCGGCGCGCGTGCGCAATTGGCAGCTGCTCAGGGTGACCTGGAAGCCAGCAAAGAGTTTTATGCTGCAGCTGTGGGTGAACGTCCGGGCAACCTTGTGACACCACGCAGCTTGCCAAAAGCGGCCGGGTCTCTGGATCAGGCAAAAACCGTGGCCGTGCGGTCGCACCCACAAATGTTGCAGGCGCAGTACCAGATTTCAGCGTCCGAGATTAACGTGCAGCGGGCGCGGGCGGCTATGGGACCGACCGTGACGTTGAAAACCAACATCGGTGCGCGTCGTGATTTTGATTCGTCAGCCTTCTCTGACTCCGCCCGTGTAGGTGTTGAGCTGGGTGGTCCGATTTATCAGGGTGGCCGGCTGTCGGCCCTGCTCCGACAATCTATGGCACGTCGGGATGCAGAGCGGGCGAATCTGCATGTGGTGCGCCACAACATTCGCCAGAACGCCGGGACCGCCTGGGCACGGTTGATTGCAGCCGGTGCGCAGATCCAGGCAAGTGCCCGTCAAGTGGAGGCGGCGCGGATTGCTTTTGAAGGCGTGCGTGAAGAAGCCAAGCTGGGCGCACGGACAACGTTGGACGTGTTGACCGCTGAGCAGGATTTGCTGGACGCGGAAGCTGATCGCATTGATGCGCAGGCGGTGCAGATTGTGGCAGCCTATGCGGTTTTGTCCTCTATGGGGTTGCTGACTGTGGATCACCTGAACCTGCGGGTGGAACGCTATGATCCGGAAGCCTACTTCAACATGGTCAAAAACGCTCCGGCGCTGCGGTCTGAACAAGGTAAAAAATTAGACCGTGTGCTTAAAGCAATTGGGAAAGAATAACATTTTTCCTATCTGTTGTATGGCTTAGCGGCACAGGCTACACTCTTCGTGAGGTAAGAGTGGTGAATTTCTATGTCCGATCCAGTGACCAACACGGAAATCGAAGATGTTTTGACGTCTATCCGCCGGCTTGTGTCGGAGAATCGGCCTTTGCCGGACGCGGATAAAAACGAGGCGCCAGCACGTCCCGTGGCCTTTGACACGTCTTCGGCGCAGGATGAGATTTCGGAAGATAAGACACCTGTGGCCGAAGCGCCGCTGGCTCTGGTGCTGACCCCTGCGCTGCGGGTTGAGGAGGCGCCGGACGCCGAGGTTGATGTCGATGCTGATGGACCGCAGGACGTTGTCGACGAGGCGGATTATTTGGATGTTGCCGAGATTGATCCTCCTGAAGAAGTCGACGAGGCGGAAGCGCTGGATGAGCCTGAAGCTGTAGAAGCCTTCGAAGCGGAGCAAGATCAGGTTTCCTTTGAAACTGAAGGGGTTGCGCCAGAGAGGGGCGAGGCCGCACAGGTTGATGTGATGGTCGAGGTGGGCTCTGAGGATGAAGCGCCTTTGTCCTTTGACGCGGCGAGCGATGCTGCGCCGGAAGAGGCGATGGACGAAGAGCAGCCGTTTGATTTCAAGCAGGTGCTAGAAGCGCGAATACACCAGTTCCGCGATGCCACTTCAACGGACGATGTGACCTATGATCCGGAGGCGGATGCAGCGCCGGACATGGCGGATGCGGTGATGGATGAACTGCGGGCGCATATGCCGGAAGAGATTGCCGAAGCGGCTGAGATTGTGGATGCTGACGCGCTGTCTGAGGCGATGGAAGAAACCACCGAGATTGACGAGGCGATGCTGCGGGAAATGGTGGCCGACATCGTGCGCCAGGAGCTACAGGGCGCACTGGGGGAACGCATCACCCGCAATGTGCGCAAGTTGGTGCGGCGCGAAATTCACCGCGCACTGGCGGCGCACGACCTCGGATAGGTTAACGCGGACGCCCGCAAACAGACTTTTTGACAACAAAAAACGCGCCCATTTGGGCGCGCTTTTTGTTAGGCAGCTTGTCGTCTGTGCTTAGGCAGCTTCAGCCTGTGCAGCGGCGTTGCGACGCTCGCTCTCTTCGCGCGACAGCGCAACAGAGGTACGAACACCTTTGCCAACAAATTCCATCAGGCCTTCGACCACACGTTCGTTGGGGTCAATACCTGCGCAGGACAGCACTTCGCGACCGTCGCGGGACCGGGCCCAACGAGCAATCTGTTCCGGGCCGTTGCCGTATTTCTTGTCATCCGCAATGGCATCATCCAAGGCCGCGAGCACGACAGCTGCGAACAGCTTGCGAGCACGGTTGCCTTGTTCATTGTTGTATGCCGCTGCATCAACGAAATGGGTCATCTCGTCGTCCTTGTGTTATTGCTCTTGTATTTCCGGCGTGGCGCTCCTTATGACGCATCCAAGCCGATTCGGATAGTCCGCAGATGCATAGCTTCTATGCGGTATTTGCATGGCATTCTGCAGATTTTTCCCTCGACAGGTTGTCTTGCCACCTGTCGACTGGGCAGATATAGGAGGCTAAACACTCCGATCAACCTTTTTTGCTTAGGTTTTCTTAATATGCCCAAGATCAACGGTAACGAAATTCGCCCCGGAAACGTGCTGGAGCACAATGGTGGTCTTTGGGCCGCTGTGAAAGTGGATCACGTAAAGCCTGGCAAAGGCGGTGCGTTTGCACAGGTAGAGCTGAAGAATCTGCGCAATGGTTCCAAATTGAACGAGCGGTTCCGGTCCGCAGACAAGGTGGAGCGTGTGCGTCTGGAGCAAAAGGATCAACAGTTCCTCTATGAAGATGACGGCATGCTGATCTTTATGGACACCGAGACCTACGAGCAGAACCAGATCCCCGCGGATTTGCTGGGCGATCGTCGTCCGTTCTTGCAGGATGGTATGACCATTGTTGTGGAATTCCACGAATCTGAGGCGTTGAACGCGAGCTTGCCGCAGAAAGTAACCTGTAAGATCGTGGAGACCGAACCTGTTGTAAAAGGCCAGACCGCGGCCAACTCGTTTAAGCCAGCGATCTTGGACAACGGCGTGAAAGTGATGGTGCCACCGTTTGTGGGCCAGGACGAGAATATCGTCGTGAACACAGAGACTATGGAGTATTCCGAGCGCGCATAAGCCGCGCCCGGACTTCCATCCCCGCGCAACCTGCCGGGGGTCAGATTGAGAAACCTCCGGTGACACCACTGGAGGTTTTTTTGTGATTAGATTTTTGAGAGCGGATGAAGTTGAGAAGTTGCTGCCATTGTCGGCGCAGGTGAATGCGTTGCATGAGGCGGAACACCCGGAGCAATACCGCGGGGATGCCACGCCGGAAGAAGTGATGGGGTTCTTCACACACAAGCTGTCCGAAGGGGCGCAGGTCTTTGTCGCTGAAGGGCCTGACGGTGCGCTGAAAGGGTTCTTGCTGGCCGTGCCTGTAGTGCGGGACGCTTCGCCGTTTCTGCATCCGGTCCGGCATGTTGAGCTTGATCAGATATGCGTCGATGAACGCTGCAGGGGACAGGGTATTGGCAAAGCGTTGATCGATGCCATGGAAGCGTGGATGCGGGCGAAAGACTTCCATGAATGGAAGTCGATGGTGCATGGCTTTAACGCGCCTTCGCAAAACCTCATGAACGGGCAGGGCGCGGAGGTTTTGGGGCTGCGCTATCGGAAAGTGATGGGTGACTAGGCCGGGTAACTGATTTTGGCGTCGCCAGCGGTCATGTCCTCGCCGGCGCGGTCAAAGCGCAGGTAGGCGAGGGCTTGGTCGCCCGCAACGCTGTGCAGCTTGCCCACTTCGCGGTCATCTTTCAAAATCGTTGCGCCTGGCGAGGCGGGGCCATCGACACGGACCAGGGCGAGGCCTTTGCGCAGTTCGGTTTTATGCTTCATCCGGGCGGTGACTTCTTGCCCGACGTAGCAGCCCTTTTTGAAGTCGACACCATTCAGGCGCTCAAAGCCCATTTCGAGAATGAAACTGTTTTGATCTAGTTCCAAACCGGCGTTGGGTACCTTGTTGGCTACATAAAGCGATGTCCAGTCGGTGGTGTCATCTGTTTGAGGGGTGTCACGGTAGGCGCGCCAGCCCAGTTCAGGGGTCCGAGGGTCTGTTGACCCGTCAGTCGGAGTGTCGCCTAGACCGCGATGTAAATGGAGTTCGGTTGGCTCAATGGTGACGTCGGCCCGCAATTTGTACATGGTCAGGCGTTGTTGCAGCGCGGGGGCCTGTGTGGCGTCCGCATCCAAAAGAACCGCGTCTCCGTCGCGTTTCAGAAAGAAATCTGCAAGGTATTTGCCCTGTGGTGTCAGAATGGCTGCATAGAGCAGACCATCGGTTAGATGGGCCATATCATTGGTGATGAGGCCTTGCAAAAAGCTCTCTGTGTCACTGCCGATAAGGCGGAAAATGCTGCGATCTGACGTGGACATGCCGCTGCTCCTGTTCTTGCGCTCTCTTGTCATATAGAAGCGGTGTCGCCGTGCAACAGGGCTGGAGTGAGAAATGCGTGCACCTGTGAGTGTTGTGATCCCGACATTGAATGAACAAGTGGCGCTGCCCGTTTGTTTGGGTGCTTTGTTCGAAGGGGTGTCGGCGGGAATGATCCGCGAGGTGATTGTTGCAGACGGCGGATCCAGGGATCGCACGTTGGAGATTGCCGAGGATGCTGGCGCAGAGGTGGTGAGCTGTGCTGCGTCGCGGGGCGGACAGCTGCGTGCGGGAGCGGCCAAAGCACAAGGCGAATGGCTGTTGTTTGTGCATGCGGACACGGTGTTGTCAGGTGGCTGGAGCGCTGCCGTAGAGGGTCATCTGAAGCACATGGACGTCGCTGGATATTTTGCGCTGCGGTTTGAAAAAGGCGGTTTGGCGGGCCGATTTGTGGCGGGATGGGCCAATCTGCGCAGCCGATGGTTTGGTTTGCCCTATGGCGATCAGGGCCTTCTGATCTCTCGACAGCTTTATGAGAAGCTTGGCGGGTTCGCCGATATTCCCTTGATGGAAGACGTTGCAATGGCGCGGCAATTGGGGCGGCTGCGGTTGGCACGGTTGGACGTGCGGGCGAGTACCAGCCCTCGCAAGTATCAGGCGCAAGGCTGGCTACGCCGAGGGGGGCGCAACATCTGGACTTTATTGCGGTATCTGGTTGGGGTGTCGCCGGAGACACTGGCGGCAGTGTACCGCCGCCAGTGATCTGAGTTACTCGCGGCCTGCGAGACGGCCGAAGATTCGAGACAGCACTGAGCGTTTTGGCTGAGGCAAAGTTGCGTCTAGTCCTTCAACCGGTTGTAGCGCGCGGGCTTCGGCAGTTTCGCCTTTCGTCTTGAATTGCAGTTGATAGAGATCGGCATAGGTGCCGCCACGGGCAAGCAACTCGTCGTGGGTGCCTTCGTCCACAACTTTACCCTTGTCCATGACAAGAATTTTGTCTGCATTCCGCACAGTTGACAGGCGATGGGCAATTACGAGTGTCGTGCGGCCTGATGACAGTTTGTCCAGCGCGGCCTGCACCACGGTTTCGGAACGCGTGTCGAGTGCTGATGTGGCTTCGTCCAGAAGCAGGATCGGCGTATCCCGCAAAAGAGCACGGGCAATCACAACGCGCTGACGCTGACCGCCAGAGAGGTTGGTGCCTCGGGGGCCGACCTCGGTATCCAACCCGTTTGCCAGCTTTGGCAAAAAGTCAGATACATGGGCGGCTTTAAGCACTTCTTGAAGGCGGTCTTCGCTGACACCCTCTTGATCAAGCAAGATGTTCTCTCGGATCGTGTCATCAAACAGCATGGCCTCTTGCGACACGACAGAGAATAGCCCGCGTAAGTCCGGCAAGCTCAGGTCTTGGTTGTTTACTTTGCCGATTAAGCTGGTTCCGGTTTGCGGGTCCACCAGGCGTGTGAGTACATTGAAGATAGTTGATTTGCCCGCACCGGAAGCCCCGACTATGGCGGTGGTTTTCCCGGGCTCGGCAACAAAACTGGTGCCATCAAGCACGGTTACGTCGCCGTATGCGAGATTGACGTTTTTCATGGTGATGCCCGGTGTGCCTTTTGGCGCAGGAACCGATTTGGATGGGGACTTGATCGTAGGCACAGCCTCGATCAGTTCTTTCAGCCGCTCGATGGCAGAGGCAGCAACCTGCCAGCGACCAGAGAGCCCAGCAAGGCGGCGGAGCGGCTCAAACATCATGCCAAGCGAGGTGAAAAAGCTCATGAATTGTCCAATGGACTTTTCGCCTGAGACGATTTCGCCGCCACCGTAGATTAAGACACAAAAGAAGCCGAGGCCTGCCGTGAAATCGACCATTGCGGCGATTGAGGCAGTGCCTGCTGTGACCCGCACCTCAGTACGCACCAGCCTACGCGTCAGAAAACTGAACTTCGTTGTTTGGTATTTTTCAAGGAGGTTGAGCTTTGTTGGAATGATGCCGTGAAACGTCTCATCCAGTCGGGTGGCGAGTTTGGCGCCCAGGTCGCGGGCCTCGCGCGCGCGCCGGCGCACAAACCGTTGCGCAACCAATGATGGGAGAATCAAAAGCGGTGTCCCAACACAGGCAACAATTGTCCAACGCCAGTCAACGCTAATGGCGACACCCAAGAGCGCAAGGAGCGAGATGAAGTCGCGCCCTGCGCCGGTGATAAAGGAACTCCAGACCCCATTGATCGCACCAACGTCAGATTGGGTGCGTTGAATAAGATAGCCTGGCGGGTGGGTTTGGTGAAACGCGTTGTCTTGCAGCATCATACGTCCGAGCAAATCAATGCGTAGATCTGCCGAAGTACGTTGCGCTGCAGTGGTCATCATCACTTTGTGGCCAATGCTTGTCACGCCGCGGACGAAAAAGATACCGGCAAAAACGAGACCAACAGCCCAAAGAGCTGTTTCGTTTCCAGCTGAGAACGCCGTGTCAAACATTGGTTCCATCATCCATGCGATGAGACCCAAAGTTGATCCTTCGATGGCCATCAAGACAGATGAAAATATCAGAAGCCACTTGTGGCGGTGGAGATATTTTCGCCAAAGCCAAGACAATAGATAGCCGCTGTCTTTGGTGGGTTTTACGACTGTGTCAGTCACGGGGTGAACCTCTTCCGACCTTTGAAGTGACTTTGACCTTTACAGGTGGCAGCGTCGCAAAACCAGAGCCAATGGCGTCGTTTCGCTGGTGCAGACAGGCGATTGACGTTGCATTCCTGCACGTTAGGGTGCCGTGAGGTGTAGTAGGGGACGCGATATGAAACTCACACAGGGACAGACCTATCTAGCGATTCCGGGGCCATCGGTGATGCCAGAGGCGGTGTTGCGGGCGATGCATCGCGCCGCGCCCAATATCTATGAGGGCGAGTTAATCGATCTGACTTATGGGCTGTTGCCGGACCTAAAGAAGGTTGCGGGAACCGCGCACGATGTGGCGATTTACATCGGCAATGGGCATTCCGTTTGGGAAGCTGCGTTGGCCAATGTGATCGAACCTGGGGATCGGGTTCTGGTGCCAGTCACCGGCGCGTTTGGCCATGGATGGGGAGAGATGGCGGCTGGCTTGGGAGCGACATGTGAGGTGATTGACTTTGGTCGTCGTTCACCCATGGACCCAGCTAAGATCGCAAAGGCTTTAGCTGATGATACGGATCACACAATCAAGGCTGTCCTTGCGGTGCATGTGGACACCTCCACGTCGACGCGCAACGATATTGCCGCGCTTAGGGCCGCAATGGATGCCACAGGGCACCCTGCGCTTCTTATGGTAGATTGCATTGCTTCGCTTGGTTGCGACCGGTTTGAGATGGACGCCTGGGGCGTTGATGTGATGATCGCCGCGAGCCAGAAGGGGCTGATGGTGCCGCCAGGCGTGGCCTTTGTGTTTTTCAACGACAAAGCTGCGGCGCGGCGCGCAGAGATATCGCGGGTGAGCCGCTACTGGGATTGGGTGCCTCGCGCCAACCCGGAAGCCTACTATCAGTTGTTTTGCGGCACGGCGCCGACACATCACCTCTACGGCTTGCGGGTTGCGCTGGATATGATCCTGGAGGAAGGACTGGAGCATGTCTGGCAACGACATGAGGTGCTGGCGAAGGCGATTTGGGCGGCGTGCGAGGCTTGGGGAGCCGACGGACACTTAGAGCTGAATATTGCGGAGGAGGCGCATCGCAGTCGGGCTGTGACATCTTTGCGGATTGGTAAAGAACATGGCACGCGACTGCGGCGGTGGTGTCAGGATCAAGCGGGTATCACTTTGGGCATTGGTCTGGGGATGGCCACAGAGGACGATCCGCAAAGTGACGGGTTCTTCCGATTTGGGCACATGGGCCACGTGAATGCGCAGATGATTATGGGGCTTCTGGCAACAGTGCAGACTGGCTTGATTGCCTTGGATATTCCGCACGGTCCGGGCGCAATTGAAGCGGCGGCGCGGGTAATTGCGGAGGCGTAGCCTTGCTAGGCGCGTCGATCCAGATGAGAGCGCAGGCGGTCAATGCCTGCGTTCAGGATCACGGCCAGCACCATCACCGCCGGTAAGCCCCAAAGCAAAAACACCAGAACAAACACCCAGAGCAGGTTCACAAAAGCCATGATAAGGCAAGTGGTTGTGTAGTCTTGTACAGGTTGCACAGGGCGAGACATCGCGGACACTCCTCAGGCATAGGATAGTTCCGATTCGTGTCACAACTCGGAAAAAATTTCGTGAACGGCGCGCGAGATGCGCGTCGTTGCCTATGAAAGCTCTGCGAGAACCTCGCGAAGTGCCGTGTCCAGAAGATCGATTTCCCGTGTGGGGGCGCAGCTGATGCGGATGCAGCGGTTTTGCGGGGCCACAAAAGGCATGCGCGCAAAGATGCCGCGTGCCACCAATCCGTCGAGGATGGCTTTGGCGTAGGCGCCGTCTTTGCCGCAGTCGATGGCAACAAAATTGGTGGCGGAGGGAAGCGCTTTGAGACCGTGTTTGGTGGCAACTGCTGCGATGTGCTTACGCGAGGCTTCGACTTTGCCGCAGGTTTCTGACAGCCACGACGCGTCTTCCAGTGCAGCAAGCGCGCCGGATTGTGCGGCGCGGTTCATGCCGAAGTGATTGCGGATTTTCTCGAAGGCGCGGATGTTTTGGGCTTCGCCCATCGCGTAGCCCACGCGGGCGCCAGCCATGCCATAGGCTTTGGAGAAGGTGCGCATGCGGATCACGCGGGGATCGTTGATGTCGATCTCCGGTGCTGTGCCTTCCGGTGCGAGTTCGACGTAGGCTTCGTCCAGCAGAAGCAAACAGCCGTCCGGGATGCTGTCGAGTTTGGCGACGATGTCTTCGCCCGAACACCAGCTGCCCATCGGGTTGTCGGGGTTGGCGAAGTAGACCAGTTTGGCGTCAACTTCAGCCGCTTTGGCCAGTAGAGCAGGCAGGTCTTCGGCATCGTCACGATACGGCACTTTGTGCAGCGTTCCGCCAAAGCCTGCGACGTGGTAATTGAAGGTGGGGTAGGCGCCTTCGGAGGTGACAACCGCGTCTCGTTCGCCAACCAGCAATCGCACAAGGTAGCCGAGCAGGCCGTCGATGCCTTCGCCCACAACCAGGTTTTCCGGTGCGATTCCGTGATGTGCAGCCAGGGCGTGGCGCAGATCATAGCTTTCCGGATCGCCGTACATCCAGATGTCGCCGGCGGCCTTTTGCATGGCTTCAATTGCCTTGGGCGAGGGGCCAAAGATGTTCTCATTGGCGCCAATTCGGGCGGTGAAGGGCTGGCCCATGGCGCGCTCTTGCGCTTCGGGGCCGACAAAAGGAACGGTGGCGGGCAGGCTTTCAGCCAGTTTGGTATAGTGAGGTCCGGTCATGGGCGGAAAGTGACGCAAGGACGGGGGCGGCACAAGAGCAAATGCCCTGACGTCAGGGTGGATTTCCTCTTGGCAGGTACGGAGTGTAGGATCAACAAAACCCATCTGTGAGGAGGCTGTTATGGCCCGTGTATCGGTAGAGATTAAAGACCACATCGCCCATGTGCGGCTGACCCGTGGCGACAAGATGAACGCGCTGGATCAGGCGATGTTTGATGGCATCATCGAGGCCGGTGAAGGCCTGATGGACAACGACGATGTACGGGTGGTGGTGCTCTCTGGTGAAGGCAAATCCTTCTGCGCCGGGCTGGATGTGATGAGCTTTGCCGCTCTGGCAGGCCAGGACCCGGTGGCGCGGATCATGCCGCGCACCCATGGCAATGCGAACGACGCGCAGCAGGTGGCGATGGTATGGCGTAAGCTGAGGGTGCCGGTGATCGCGGCGTTGCAGGGCGTGGCTTTTGGCGGTGGCTGTCAGTTGGCGCTGGGCGCGGACATTCGTATTGCTGCACCGGATACCAAGTTGGCGGTCATGGAGATGAAGTGGGGGTTGATCCCGGATATGGGCGGGATGACTCTGTTGCCGCATTTGGTGCGCTCGGATGTGCTGCGGCGGCTGACCTATACGGCGGCGCCGGTTGAGGCGGAGCAGGCCTTGGCCTGGGGGCTGATCACTGAGATCGCCGAAGACCCATTGGCGGCGGCGATGGATTTGGCGGAAGAGATTGCAGGCAAGAGTCCACCAGCCGTGCAGGCGGCCAAGGAGCTGATCGGCTATGCGGAAGAGCACATGGATGATGAGGACGCGGTGCTGCTGGAAGAGAGCCGGGCACAAGCGGATTTGATTGGTAAGCCGCATCAGATGGAAGTGATTGCGGCGAACATTCAGAAGCGCAAGCCGGTGTTTAAGTAAGGAGTTAGCTGAGGCCTACTTCAAGAACTTGCGGTAAGCCTCACGCTCGACATTGTAGTCGAGTTCCAGTTTTGCAATCTGTGCCATAAGGCGCTTTTTCTCATTCGGATCAGTGGCTTGTTGCCAGTCGCGTTTGGCGGCCTCAAGCTGCTCTTTGAGTTTGAACTCACGCGGTAGAACCCCGGCGCGCGCCATGATGGAATGGCCCACTGCGGTGGCTGGGTCCTCCATGTCGTGACGTTTGGGGAGGGGTTTGCCCTCACCCTCCAGACCAGTCAGTTGGCCCTCAGATTCGGCCTTTTTGATCTGACGTTCGATGAGGTTTCGAAAGGAGCGCATCATGCCCCCAATATGGACATGATGCTTTTGTTTGCAAGCGGATTAGTCGAGCTCTGCGAGCTTGGCGAGGGCCGCTTTGATCTTGGCCTCTTCTTCCTCGCGGGCGGCGAGGTTCTCTTTGGCTTCGGCCACAACCTCGTCCGGCGCCGAGGCGACGAATTTGGGGTTGTTGAGACGTCCGCGCAATCCGCCGAGTTCTTTGGCCAATTTGCCTAAGCCTTTCTCAAGGCGGGATTTTTCGGCGTCGATGTCGATGATGTCCGCCAGCGGCAGGCCAAAGGTCGCGCCATCCACGGCGACGGTGGCGGTGCCTTTCGGGAAGGTTTCAACCTCTTCCAAAGACACCACGCGGGCAATCTTGAAGATCAGGGCTTCGTTGCGCTTGAACGCCTCGCGGTTTTCATCGGTGATCTGGCTCACCACCACGTCGATTTTGGCACCGGCGTTCACACGCATTTGCGCACGCACTGAGCGGATCTGGTCGATCACGGAGATCACCCAGTTCATCTCGCGGTCGGCTTTTTCGTCCACAAAATCAGCGGTTTGGTAAGTCGGCCAGTCGGCGTGTACCAGCATCTTTTCGCGGTCGCCCAACTCGCCCCAGAGCTCTTCGGTGATGAACGGCATGATCGGGTGCAAGAGCAGCAGGCACTGGTCGATGACCCAGCGCATTGTGGCTTTGGTTTCGGCCACGGCAGCTGCGTCATCGGAGTTGAACAGCGGCTTGGAGAACTCCACGTACCAGTCGCAGACCTTGCCCCAGACAAAGGCATAAAGCGCGTTGGCGGCGTCGTTGAAGCGGAAGCTTTCGAGCGCGGCGTCGACCTCTTCGCGGACCTTGGCGGTCTCGCCGATGATCCACAAATTGGCGGTCTGTTTTACGTCGGTATCGCGTCGGTTTTGCGACAGTGCGGAACTGACGACCACATCGTCTTCGAATACACCGTTCATTTCGGCAAACCGCGCGGCGTTCCAGAGCTTGGTGCCGAAGTTGCGGTAGCCCGCGATACGCTGCATGTCGAGTTTCAGCACGCCACCCAGAGCGGCCATGGCGGCCGAGGAGAAGCGCAGGGCGTCGGCGCCGTATTCGTCGATGATCTCCAACGGGTCCATCACGTTGCCGGTGGATTTGGACATCTTCTTGCCTTTGGCGTCGCGCACGAGGCCATGCAGGTACACGGTGTCGAAAGGGATCTGATCCACGACAGCCAGCTGCATCATCATCATGCGCGCCACCCAGAAGAACAGGATGTCTTGCCCAGTGACCAGCGTGGAGGTCGGGAAATATTTTTCCAGCTCCGGTGTGTTGTCCGGCCAGCCGAGGGTTCCGATGGGCCAGAGGCCGGAGGAGAACCATGTGTCGAGCACGTCGGGGTCGCGCCACACCGGGAAGACCAGTTTCAGCGGGTCCTGATCCACAACGTATTGCGCGAGGCTTTCGGCCAGCATGTGGATGGCTTCGTGCTTGTCGGCCACCTCAACCACTTTGGCGTGGTTCAGTGGGGACGGAATGTTGGCGTTGTCATCGAGGAATTGCTCCACGACGCCGTCAAAGTTCGCGGCGCAGTGGGTGACGTTGCCCCGGTGCAACATGCCACCTTCGCCCAGCAGGCGACCCATCTCGACGAGGTCCAGCGCGCCGTTGTTTTCGTCGTCTTTGAAGTCCTCGGCGGAGAGGTCGAGGCCGTACCACACGGGAATCTGGTGGCCCCACCACAGCTGGCGGGAGATACACCAAGGCTCAATATTTTCGAGCCAGTGAAAGTACACTTTCTCGCCGCTTTCCGGCAGGATTTTCACGTCGCCGTTGCGCACGGCGTCCAGTGCCGGGCCAACCACTTTTTCAGCGTCCACAAACCACTGGTCGGTCAGCATCGGCTCGATCACCACTTTGGAGCGGTCGCCAAACGGCTGCATGATCGGTTTGTTTTCCACGTAAGGCACGGTCTCGGTGACCTCAGAAGTGTTGCCCTCGTCGTCCTTTACCGTCTTGGTCACGGTGGTCATCACCGCGAGGCCTTCGGAGGTGATTTGCTCCACCACCAGCTTGCGCGCCTCGAACCGGTCCAGACCGCGCAGGTCGTCCGGTACGAGGTTCACGCCGTCGGCTTCGTTTTCTGTCAGGCTGCGCTCGCCTTTGGCCACAGCCATGGCGATGGTGGCGGCGGCGTCGTAGCTGTCGCCGTCCGCACGCATGGCGCCTTTGGTGTCCATCAGGCGGTACATCGGGATGCCGCCGCGCTTGGCGACTTGGTAGTCGTTGAAGTCATGTGCGCCGGTGATTTTCACCGCGCCGGAGCCGAAGTCTTTGTCCGGGTATTCATCGGTGATGATCGGGATCAGGCGACGGTGCTCTTTGGGACCCACCGGAATTTCGCAGAGCTTGCCAACGATGGGTGCGTAGCGTTCATCAGACGGGTGCACCGCCACCGCGCCGTCGCCCAGCATGGTTTCCGGGCGGGTGGTGGCGATGGAGATGTAGTCGCGCTCTTCTTCGAGGATGACGTTCCCGTCTTCGTCTTTCTCGACATAGGTGTAGGTTGCGCCGCCGGCGAGCGGGTATTTGAAGTGCCACATGTGGCCCGCCACTTCGATGTTCTCTACTTCGAGATCGGAGATCGCGGTTTCAAAATGGGGGTCCCAGTTTACGAGGCGTTTGCCGCGATAGATGAGGCCCTTGTTGTACATCTCAACAAAGACTTTCAGCACGGCGTCGTGGAAGTTGCCGCCAGCCACATCCTCGGGTGCGCCGGGGGCGCCGGACATGGTGAAGGCTTCGCGGTCCCAATCACAGGAAGCACCGAGGCGCTTAAGCTGGTTCACAATGGTGCCGCCGGACTCGCCTTTCCACTCCCAGACCTTTTCAAGGAACTTCTCGCGGCCCAATTCGGCGCGGGACGGCTGTTGGGTTTCGGCCAGCTTGCGCTCCACAACCATTTGGGTGGCGATGCCCGCGTGGTCGGTGCCCGGCTGCCAGAGGGTGTCAAACCCCTGCATGCGTTTCCAGCGGATCAGGATGTCCTGCAGCGTGTTGTTGAAGGCGTGTCCCATGTGCAGAACGCCGGTGACGTTGGGCGGTGGGATCATGATGCAGTAGGTGGAAGCACCCGGTTTTGCATTTGCGCCTGCGGTGAAGCAGCCGGCTTTTTCCCATGCGTCGTAGAGGCGGCCTTCGGCCTCTGCTGCGTTGAAGGTCTTTTCCATCGCCATTGGTGTGATCCCTTGTGTCGGTTCGCGCCCGTTATCAATCGGAGTTGTCTCTATCGAATGCGGAAACAAAGGGGAAGCGGGAAGAGATTGTTTAGCAATGTGGAGAAAACCTGAATTTATTCACTCAAGTTGGAAAAATTCAAAAAAGATCTGGTTTGTTAAGGTTCTGTTAAGATCTGGCGCGGCATAAGCGGGGTGTGGCGCACGACGCCTCCACGCTAAAAGGCGATGAGATGTACATCCTGCGTGCCAGAACGGCACGCACTTCATCTTCTCTCTCCCCACATAGATTTTCCGATCGATAAGACTGAAACCGTGGTGTTTCAACGTGGGCTTATCCGCGTGGGCGGTCCAGTTTGGTGGAGAGGTGGATCAGGCTTTCCGAACTCTTCACGCCCTTGGCCTCGCCGATATTGTCCAGCGTGTCGTCTAACTCCGAGGTGCTGTCCGCAGCGAGCTGCACAATCAGGTCAAACCGCCCGGAGCAGGTGTGGACGCTTTCCACGGCAGGCAAAGACTTGAGGCGGTCGAGCACGGTCGGCCCGCTGCGCAATTCGATCGAAAGCAGCGCGGTGGCGCGCAGTCTTGGGCGGGCGGCATCTCCAAGGCGCAGGGTATAGCCTGCGATAGCTCCGGAGGTTTCCAGACGGTCGATGCGAGCCTGCACTGTGGTACGCGCCAGGCCCAATTTACGAGCCAAAGTGGCCACTGGCG
This sequence comes from Paracoccaceae bacterium, assembly GCA_014872815.1. GTDB lineage: Bacteria > Pseudomonadota > Alphaproteobacteria > Rhodobacterales > Rhodobacteraceae > Shimia. Next base: position 146,121 of record WKFK01000005.1, on the reverse strand, counting down.
CGCGGGCGTTTTCGCTGAGCAGAGCCAGAAGTTGGGTGTCGGTTTCGTCAAGTTGCATGCTGGTGTTGTCTATATGCCGAGTCTTTCCTGCATTTTTACCAGAGTGACGCATGGAATCGACAGGTAAATCCCTCAAGCTGATAAAAAACAGGATTGAGGTAGGAAATGCGCAATGATCCGGCCCTTTGGCCGTCCCCTTCTTGGCATCTGACGAAGTTTTCGCCGGACTCGCCGGTTTTGTATTTTGCCCCTGAGGTGCTGCAAGCCACGGCGCGGCGGTTTATTGACGGTTTCGCCGGGCTGGTGACCTATGCGGTGAAGGCCAATGACCATGAGGCGGTGTTGACCAATTTGGTGAACGCCGGGCTGACGGCCTTTGATGTGGCGTCGCCGCTGGAGATGGCGCGGGTGCGGCGCGTGGCGCCGGATGCGGTGCTGCATTATCACAACCCGGTGCGGTCAGTGGCGGAGATCACCGAGGCGGTGGGGCATGGGATTGCCAGCTGGTCGGTGGATTGTCCGCGCGAATTGCATAAACTGGCGGATGTGCCGCGTGCTGGGACAGAGATCGCAGTGCGCTTGCGGTTGCCGGTGGTGGGTGCGGCCTATGACTTTGGCGAGAAATTTGGCGCGGACCCGGATCAGGCGGTGGCTTTGCTGCAGCAAGCTCGGGAGATGGGGTTTGAGACCTCTTTGACCTTCCATCCTGGCACGCAGTGTGCTGATCCACAGGCTTGGGCGGTGTATATCGTTGAGGCGGCGGATGTAGCGCGGCGGGCTGGTGTGACCTTGAAGCGGCTAAATGTTGGTGGTGGCTTTGCGGCGCACCGCAGCGGTCCTGCACCGGATCTGGAGGCGATTTTTGATCGTATCGAGGCGGAGACGCAACGGGCGTTTGGCGCAGATGCCCCCACGCTGGTCTGTGAGCCGGGGCGCGGGATGGTCGCCGAGGCGTTTACGTTGGCGGTGCGGGTGAAGACTGTGCGCGACACAGCAGTGTTTCTGAATGACGGGATTTACGGCGCGCTGACGGAGCTGCGCGATATTGGCGTGCCGGATCGAATTTCCGTGGTGCGGCCGGGTGGAGCCGTTGTAGACGGGGAAGTGGCCCGCAAAGTGGTCTACGGGCCGACGTGCGACAGTCTTGATCGGCTGCCCGACCCAGTGGCCTTGCCAGCGCAGATTGGGGAAGGTGATTTTGTGATGATCAAAGCGATGGGGGCGTATTCCTCTTCCCTGTCCACCGGGTTCAACGGCTACGGTTTACAAGAAATGGTAACTGTCGCGACGTTGTAAGGCACAACGGGCTCTGGACACGTCGGGATTGCACGATAGAGTTCCTCTTCGTAGCGACGCGCAGGGGAGCCAGCAGCCATGGATAAGTTTGGGAAAAGCCAGCCGGTCAAACGGGTAGAAGATACGCGGTTTTTGACCGGCAAAGGCCAATACGTGGACGATATTGCGCCCAAAAATGCGCTGCATGCCTATTTTTTGCGCTCTCCGGTTGCGCATGGGGTCGTGACCGAGTTGGATGTTTCCGATGCGCGAGAGGCGGATGGTGTGGCCTGTGTTCTCACACAGGCGGATTTGCTGGCTGCGGGGCTTGAGGCCAATCTCCCGGGCACGCAAGTGGTGAACCGCGATGGCAGCAAAGGTGCCAAGCCGGAGCGTCCGCTGCTCGCCGCGGAGCGGGTGCGCTATGTAGGTGAGCCGATTGCCGTGATCGTGGCAGAGAGCATGGATCAGGCGCGGGATGCGGCGGAGATGATCCTGTTCGACTATGACGATCTGGACGCCCATCTGGCCTTGGCGCGCGGCGGCGAACAACTGCACGGCGAAGCGCCGGAGAACCTCGCGTTTGATTGGGGACTTGGCGATGAGGCCGCGACGGAGGCGGCCTTTGAAGCAGCGGCACATGTGGTGAGCCTGGAGGTTGGCGATAACCGGGTGATTGTGAACGCGATGGAACCGCGCGGCGCCTATGCCGAGTGGGATGGCCGCCGGTTGCATGTTGCCAGCAATGGTCAGGGCGTTTGGGGCACCAAGGGGCAAGTGGCGCGTGTTCTGAAAATGCATGAGGACGACGTGCGCGTGACCAACCCGGACACCGGTGGCGGCTTTGGCATGAAGGCGATGATCTATCAGGAGCCGCTGATTGTGGCTTATGCCGCCAAGACGCTTGGCAAACCGGTGCGGTGGATAGCGGATCGCACCGAGTCAATGTTGTCAGACAATGCGGGACGCGATCTGGTGTCGGTTGCAGAACTGGCGTTTGACGAAAACCTGAAGGCGACGGCCTATCGCGTGCAGTCTGTCGCTAACATGGGAGCTTATAACTCGCAGTTTGCCCAAGCGATCCAGACACAATTGTTCAGTCGCGTGTTGATGGGCGTCTATGATGTACAGACCACTTGGCTGCAGGTGGATGGGATTTACACAAACACCACGCCAGTGGATGCCTATCGTGGGGCCGGGCGGCCGGAGGCGATTTACGTTTTGGAGCGCCTGATGGATCGCGCGGCGCGGGAACTGGGGGTGAGTGGGTATGAGCTGCGGCGGCGCAACTTCATCCCAACCGAGGCATTTCCGTATAAATCGGCGACGGATGAAACTTATGATGTTGGCGACTTTGACCGGGTGTTGAGCCGATTGGAAGAGTTTGGCGACGTGGCGGGGTTTGCCGCGCGCAAGGCGGAGAGTGCGAAGGCTGGCAAGCTGCGCGGGGCCGGACTGTGCTATTATATTGAGAGTATACTGGGCGACCCAAGCGAAAGCGCGCGGGTGGAATTCAATGATGATGGCACCGTTTCAATCTATGTGGGCACGCAATCCAATGGGCAGGGTCACGAGACGGTTTATGCGCAGTTCCTGAGCGATCAGACTGGCATTCCCACCGAGATGATCGAGGTGGTGCAGGGGGACAGTGACCGCATCAAACAGGGGGGCGGCACCGGTGGCTCGCGGTCTGTGACCGTGCAAAACACGGCAACTTTGGCGACTGTGGAAACGATGATTAAAGCCTTTACGCCTTATCTTGCGGAGAAGATGGGCGTGGATGCCGCGGATGTGAGTTTTGATGATGAGCAATTCCGGGCGGAAGGCTCTAATTTACATCCTACCTTCCTTGAAGCCGCCCAGATGGCGCGCGCGGATGGGAGGACGGATTTGATGGTGCATGAGGAGCGCACCACGTTGCCAGCGCGCAGCTTCCCGAACGGGGCGCATCTGGCGGAGGTTGAAGTGGACCCGGAGACCGGACAGGTTTCGTTGGAGAAATACACTGTGGTGGATGATTTTGGTAATCTGATCAATCCGATGCTCGCCGAGGGGCAGGTACATGGTGGCGTGGCGCAGGGCATTGGTCAGGCGTTGATGGAACATGTGGTGTTTGACGATGACGGCCAGCTTCTGACCGCGACTTTCATGGATTATGCCATGCCACGTGCCAGCGATGTGCCGATGATTGGCTTCACCACCGAGGCGGTGCCTTCGACGGCCAACATCATGGGCATGAAGGGCTGCGGCGAAGCCGGCACCGTGGGCGCCATGGCGGCGGCGGCCAATGCGGTTCAGGATGCGTTGTGGGAGGCAGGAGTGCGCCAAGCGGACATGCCGTTCACGCCACATCGCGTGTGGCAGATGTTGAGTGAGGCCCAAAATACGGCTGCGTAGGCGCATATCAGAGTGGCTGACTGGCAAGTTCACCAGCAGCCATACTCCGGCCGGACCGCGCCGGGGGGCAGTCACGCATGTGATCATTCTGGATGGCACCATGTCCTCGCTTGCGCCGGGGCAGGAGACCAATGCCGGGCAGACCTATATGTTGCTACGGGAGATCGGCGCGGAGGTGTCTGTTTACTATGAAGCCGGCGTGCAATGGCGGTCCTGGCGGCAGACGCTGGACGTGATGATGGGGCGCGGGATCAATCGGCAGATCCGGAGAGCCTACGGCTATTTGGCCAGTCGATACCGGCCCGGCGATAAGATCATCCTGATGGGGTACTCGCGGGGCGCGTTCGCGGTGCGTTCGCTGGCTGGGGTGATTGACCGCGTTGGGCTGTTGCGTGCGGATTGTGCGACGGAACGCAATATCCGTACAGCTTATCGGCACTATGAGCTCACACCGGATGGCACGGCTGCACGGGAGTTCGCGGCAGCGCATTGTTATGACCATACCGAGATCGAGATGATTGGTGTGTGGGACACCGTGAAAGCGCTGGGCGCGCGGGTGCCGGTGTTGTGGCGGATCACAGAGCGGCGTCATGCGTTCCACAACCATCAACTTTCACCTGTCGTGAGGCATGGGTTTCATGCCTTGGCGCTGGATGAGACGCGGCAAGTGTTTGAGCCGGAGTTGTGGCGTTGTCCGGATGACTGGGACGGCCGTGTGGAGCAGGTCTGGTTTCGAGGGGCGCACAGTGATGTGGGCGGGCAACTCGTGGGGTTCCAGGCGGCCCGGCCGCTGGCCAATATCCCGTTGGTCTGGATGCTGGAACGGTTGGAGATGTGTGGCGTGCGCTTGCCGGAAGACTGGCGGGATCGCTACGAGACCGATCCGGATGCGCCCATGGTGGGCACTTGGCGCGCGCTCGGCAAATACTTTTTGTTTCGGGCGCCGCGCGTTGTGGGGGGGGATCGGTCAGAGAGCATTCATCCAACCGCGCTTCCCTATGTGACAGCTGGCGACATAAAAGGGCAGGTGTTGCAACAGACCTAGGTCGTGCTCAACCGCGCCAGTCGACAAACTCGTCCAGTTCTGCGCGGTCAGTGCGGAAGGTGTTGATGGGGGCTGTATCGTCAGGGTAGCCAAAGGAGATGGCGGCCAAGACGTTGCGGTCCTGAGGGATGTCAAAGTGTTGGCGCACCACATTTGAGAACAGTGAAAGGGCTGCTTGTGGGACGGTGCCGATACCTTGAGCCTTGGCGGAAAGGCAGAAGGCGGTGATAAAGCCGCCGCAATCGAGCACGCCATAAGGGCCGAGCTCTTTGGGGCAGGTTATGACCGCAACATGGGGGGCGCCAAACAGGGTGTAGTTTTCGCGCATTTGACGGGCGCGGCCGTCGCGGTCGCCGCGGCCAATGCCAACGGCTTCGTAAAGCTGGAACCCACAGGTGCGGCGGCGTTTGAGATGCGCGCCGGTGTAGGTGTCTGGAAATGGGTAGTCGGGCGCGGGGGCGCCAGAGTCGAAGGCTTGCGCCATGGCATCGCGGAAAGCTTCGGTTTGAGCGCCTGAGGCGACAATCACCTTCCACGGTTGCGCGTTGCACCAAGATGGCGCGCGGCCAGCGTCCAGTAGGATTTGGGAAATCACCTCACGCGGAACAGCATCGATTTTAAACGCCCGGCAGGAGTGACGGGCGTGCAGAAGTTCTTGCAATGCAGCGTGGTGAGACATCGCGGATTTCCCCAACTCTTATTGGTTTTGGGCGATGATATAGCCAATCACGCCAGCTGCAATAGCGGCAAGCAGCACGGCAAAGGCGATCTTCCACTTCGAGTAGGGGCGTTCACCTTGGACGCGTCCGGTTTGTCCATTTACAACAAAGCGGTAGGATTTACCGCGGTATTTGTAGGCGGCCATCCAGACCGGCAGCAGGATGTGCTTGAACGTGACGTCGTTGACCGCGGTGGAGATGTTGTGAATGCGCTGGCGGTCGCCGCCGATGTCAAAGGCCACGTCGCGGCGGATCACACGATCCATGTGGTCGCGGGCTTCGTCATAGCCTTCTTCGAGGTCGATGGAATAGCCCTCAGCCTGAAAGCCCGCGAGGAACTCGGGTGTGTAGGGCTCTAGCGCAGAGAGGTCCCACGGCTGCAGGTTGTCGGTGTATTTTTTTGGTAGGGCTTTGGAGCCAAGCACAAGAATGTCATCGAACCAGCGCGCAACACGTCCCGACGCGGGGGACCAACGGATTTTTTGCACCTGACGCTGTTCTTGCTTGCCGTCGACCATGACCGTTTCGGTTACGTAGTAGATGGTACCCCGTTCGCCCCTGTAGGAGGATTTGGTGTCTGCATCGTAAGTCCAATAGGGGACATAGATGCCATCCATCTTGCGGCCCTTTTTGGCGTATTCCTGAAGACCGTTGGGCGCAAACCAGAGCTTGCCCAGCCAGTCGTTCATGGACTGATGCGCGACTTTCTCTGCGATCTGGAAAGGCAAGACAGCGCGCGGCTTGATCAGGCGATGCGTGCCGGTGTCCACCACCACAGGCGTGGCGCAGAAGGGGCATTCTGTGGCGTGGGTGTCGCCCTCAAACACCACATGTGCGGCGCAGTTGGGGCAGGAGGTGGTGCGGGCCTCGACCATTTCGGCCGCCGGAAGCTGTTCAGCCAGAGCCGCCTTGAAATCCAGCTCAGCAATGGCGGCATTGCGATCACCTTGCTCGGTGGCTTCTACATGGCCGCAGTGATCGCAGATCAGTTTGCCCTCGTTGGGGGCAAAGCGGTAGTCGGCTCCGCATTGGGCGCAGGGGAAACGGGTGGTCTCTTTGGGCGCGGGGGGCGGCGTGGCTGACATCAGAATGAGATTCCCTTTGGTTCCCTACCTGGACCGCCAATGCACTGGATGGTTACAGCGGTTAACACACCTGCAAAGGCAAAAAATGGTAAAAGTTGTAAAACCAAAATCCAGCCAGAACTGCCTAGAAGACCTTCGCTAAAACCCGTTGCCTCGCCAAGGAAAGGCTCACTTGTTAAGCGTGCAAAAGTGGAAATTAGCCACACTGAAACTTGGCTGATCACAACAGCTGTCAACGGGAAGAGACCTCCAAGCATTGCTCCCCAGGTTGCAGCTCTTTTCTTATGCATTGGTCGCTTCATCAAGCGGTACAAAGGCCACGATAAGAATAGCCATGCCGCTAATATTCCAACAACTACGCCTGACACCATCCATCCTAGGAACGCTGGGACAATATCATACGCCGGTTGCCCTAGCGTCCATGCAGCGACCCCAACGAAACTGGTGTAGATGAGTGGTCCGATAACTCCAGACAACGTCACCGCCAAAACCCATTGGTTGAACGTGTAGGCACGCTGTGGTTCGCGCGGCTGCATGTCATGCACCAGGGGGTGGGGGCGGCAGGATGGTGAAGAGCTGCGCCAGTTCGGCGACGTCTTCGGCATGCTTCCAACCATCTTGACCGGCGGTCCAGACGTGGGTTTCGCGGGTGATCTCGCCAGCGGTTGCCATGCGTCCCAGTGCGGCCTTGGAGAAGGGGCCTTTGGTCTGGCCGTTTTCGGCAATGTGCCAAACGTGCTCGACCGGTGGTGGGGGCGGAGGTGCGGCGGCAGCTTGAGGCGCTGGGGCAGCTTGCGGAGTGGCAGCCGGTTGCGCACCCCAAGGGCCGGTTTGCGCCATCTGTTGGGCCATTGCCATGCCCATACCCATGCCCATGCCGGCCCCCATGCCGGAGTTTGGCGTTTGTGCGGCGGCGGTCATGGCTTCGGCGGCGGAGAACTGCGTATATTTGCCTAGATCGCCGACAATGCCCATAGACGTGCGCTTGTCCATCGCGGCCTCTACGGCTGGCGGCAGGGAGATATTCTCGATGTAGAGCTCCGGGATTGCCAGGCCGTATTCGGCGATGGTGCCGGAGATTTCGGCGGCGACCAGCTTGCCCAGATCGGCGGTATTTGCGGCCATGTCCAGAACCGGAATGCCGGAGCCAGCAACCACACGGGAGAATTCCTGCACGATGATGTTGCGGATCTGGAAGGAGATCTCATCCATGGTGAATTCGCCGTCGGTGCCAACGATCTCCGTCAGGAAACGCGCGGGGTCGACGACGCGGATGGCGTAGGTGCCATAGGCGCGCAGGCGCACGGGGCCGAATTCCGGATCGCGCACCATGATCGGGTTTTTTGTGCCCCATTTCAGATCGGCAAACCGTGTGGTGTTGACGAAGTAGATTTCGGATTTGAATGGGCTTTTGAAGCCGTGGTCCCAGTGCTGCAACGTGGTCATCACCGGCATGTTGTTGGTTTCCAACATGTAGAGACCGGGGGTGAAAACATCGGCGAGTTGGCCTTCGTGCACGAAAACTGCCGCCTGACCTTCTCGCACGGTCAGCTTGGCGCCGTATTTGATCTCGTGGCCTTCGCGTTCAAAGCGGAACACAAGCGTATCGCGGGTGTCATCGACCCAATGGATGACGTCGATAAATTCGCCGGTGAGGAAATCAAAAATACCCATGAAGTGGTCCTTTCAAAAGGCTGGTCGCGGTGGCGCTCAGAAGTTCTGTGCGGTTTGCTCGCGGGCCAGAATGTAAACAATGGGGCGGGCCTCGTCCACGCTCATACCGATGTCGAGACGGTCATCATAGAGCATGGAGAGCAGTTTTTCGTCGTGCGTGGTGAGCAGTGCAAATTCTTCGTCATCGTTGAAGATGGACGGGCGGGCTTCGGGGCTGTCGTTGGCCAAGCCTAGTCCTTGGGCGAGCTCTTCGTGGAAGCAAGATTTGCGCAGAAGATCAGGGTGTTCCGCGCGTACCAATGCGACGGCGGAAGTATAGGCGTTGGGATTGCTGTCTGAGGCCAGGGCGACCACAAAGCAGTAGATGTTGCGCGGCGGGTTGGCGAAGAGCGCGCGGGTCTTGGGGGAGGCGTTGGGAAGCAGGCTGTCCAGGCGCGATTGTACTGTGTTGCGGTCATCCGCGCCCATCACCAGCACGTGGAAGTTCGGCTTGTTTGTGGTCTGACGGATCGGGTGTCCAGTGGCGTTCGCCAGACGTGGCAGATAGGCGGCAACCGTCGCGCGGTCGGTGGCGCGCTGGCTTTCCGGAACAGACGGGCCAAATTCGACGTTCACTTTGACGGGACCGCTCCAGCGACGCAATTGCCCTGCTTGACCAGAGGAACGCTCCAATCCGCCGGAGTTGCCATACTCGTCGTAGAAAGCGATGCGTTCAAAGTTGCGGGCCAGCATGTCCGGGGTGAACGGGGTGTCCGGACCACCACCATCAGTGCGCAGCAGGCCGCGTGTTAGCAGGTCCGCTTGGACGCTGCTGTAATAGCTACGCAGGGCCGCGCTGGCCTCCGAAGGGGGCGCAGGCGTAGGTGTGACCGGCGGCGCGGTGACGCCGCCAGTGTTCACGCAGGCTGCCAAGGTTGTCAGCAGCCCAAGGCCTATGCCCGCAAGCCGCTTCACGCAGTGGGCACAGCGGTCGCTGTGGTGTCGCCTAGGCCGTCTTTGCGCGCCTTGGCTGCCGCCAAAGTGTCGCGCAATTCTGCCTCCATTTTTTTCATGTCTTCTTCGGCGGCGGCGCGTTTGGCTTTGCCTTCGTCGGCGATTTGCAGCGACTCATTGATGGTGGCGATCAGTTCTGCGTTGGCGGTTTTCACGGCCTCAATGTCAAACACGCCGCGTTCCATCTCGGTGCGCACCACCTTGTTGGTTTCGCGCAGGTTCTTGGCGTTGGCGGTCAGAAGCTCATTGGTAAGATCGTTGGCCTCACGTACCGCAGAGGCGGCCTCCGCAGAGCGCTGGATTGTCACTGCCTGTGCCAGTTGGGTTTCCCAGAGGGGCACGGTGTTGACCAAAGTAGAGTTGATCTTGGTGACCAACGATTTGTCGTTTTCCTGTACGAGACGGATGGACGGCAAGGATTGCATAGTGACCTGACGGGTCAGTTTCAGGTCATGCACGCGGCGTTCCAGATCGTCTCGCGCGGCGCGCAGGTCCCGCAGTTCCTGCTCCTTCATCACCTGGGCGTTTTCGTCTGCGGCGGCCACTTCAGCCTCTTTGGCTGGAATGTCGTTGGCATCCAATTCGGCAATCTTGGCTTCGCCCGCCGCGATGTAGAGCGCCAGTTCGTCGTAGAAGGCAAGGGTTTTCTCGTAGAGCACGTCCAGCGATTTGATGTCCTTGAGCAGGTTGTGCTCGTGGGTCAGCAGGTTGTCGGTGATCTTGTCGATCTGGTCCTGCACTTCCTCAAAGCGGGCGGTAAACTTGGCAAAGGGCGCGGCGCGACCGATCAGCTTTTCCCAGAAGCTGCGTTCGCGGCGGACGTCCAACTCGGATACAGAGAACCCGCGAATGGTGGTGACGATGTCGCGCAGGCTGTCGCCTGCTGGGCCGACGTCTTTGTTGCGCACATCCTGCAGCATGGCTTGAGAGATGGTTTGCAACTCGGCCTGTGCGGCAGAGCCAAAAGACACAATCGAGTTGGTGTTGCTCATGTCCAGCTCAGCCATGCGTTTGGTGATTTCCGCAGACACTGGCGCGTCGGCTTCGGACAAAGGCACAACGGCGTTGGCGTCTACCGGTTCGGGCAGCGCAACGGTGGCTTCGGCGATTTCCGCCAAAGCGGCTTCGGCTTTTTGTTTTACGATCTCAGACATTTAAATCCACCCTTCTCGGTAGGTCACATATGTTATCAGCTGTCGCGGTGCAGGCCTTCGCGCTCCAGGCGCTCGCGCAGCACGTCAATTTCGATGGTCAGGTCGCCGCGGTCTTCCAGCAGGAGTTTCTGTGTGCGAGCGGCGAAGTTTTCCTCCAGATCATCCAACAGCGCGAGGTAGTCGGCGCGGGCTTGGGCGTCCTGGGTGCGGCTGTAAATGTCGGCAAATTTCACAGTCGCGTCTTTGGCGCCGAGCAAATAGACGCCCAGGTAGCGGCGTGCCGCGGTGAGGTCGCGCGGGTCTTCTTCCACCGTGCGGAATAGATCGCGGGCGGTGGACTGGAAGGCTGTGACGCGGCGCTCAACACTGCGGTCTCCGGCGCGAGAAATCGCATCGCTCATGGCGCGCAGGTGTTCTTCGGCCTCTTCCACGGCGCGGGCGACCCGGTCGGTTTGGTGGCGGTTGGTGCCTTCCATGCCCTTGTCCGACATAGGATCGAGACCAAAGGCAAAGCTGTGCAGCAAGCCACCAACAAGGGCAAAGATGCCCGCCTCTATGGGGCCCTGTCCTGCAAAGCCTGCGACGGCTAACCCAAGCCCGGTGAGGACCGAACCAAACAGTTTGCGCGGCATGGATGGTCGGCGGGCGACTTTACGCGCATCATAGGCTTCCTGGGCAAACATGCCTTCGCGCGTCATCCACGCGGCAAGCGACAGGATGCCAAGCGCAATCAGATATTGAGCCATGACGATGGGCTCGGAGGTGAACGCTTTCCAGATCAGGGGCAGTGGGGCGATGAACAGCAAGTTGACGCGCCCGCCTGCGCGGCTGCGTTTGGCATTGCGAAAGCCATCATCATTGCTGGCACCTTGCGCGCCACCGGGGCTGTATTTGCCGCCAAATTTTTGAGCCATCACGCGCCTCCTGTGAAAGAGACGTAAAAGATCAACAGAACTAACAGGCCAAAGGCCAGCTTCTGTAAACCGGTTGATGACATGCCTATTCCACCCTGCGCTAAGTTGTGGAGAAATCTAAGAAGTCTGCCGCGCTATGGCTAGGGGGAAGTTTGGGGAAAGCGGCGCATTGCCGAGGTGAGACCGCATTTAAACCAGTTATTTGCGGCGTCGCGTGGGTTTGCGGCGCTTTTCCTCTGGAATGGCGCCGTCCAGGCCGAGTTGGTCGCGGACCACACGCCGGCGCAGTTCTTCAACTTCGCCTTGTTTCAGTTGCCCAAGTTGGAAGGGGCCGTAAGAGACGCGGATCAAACGGTTTACGGTGAGGCCAATGGCTTTCATGGCGCGGCGAATTTCGCGGTTCTTGCCTTCGCGCAGGCCAATGGTGACCCAGGCGTTGGCACCTTGTTGGCGGTCTAATGTGATGTCCATGGGTTGGAAGCGTTCACCGTCAACCTCAATGCCTTTGCGCAGCGGTGCAAAGGTGTCCTCGGTTGGGCGGCCGTTGATTCTGACGCGGTATTTGCGCAGCCAGCCGGTGCTAGGCAGTTCCAGTTTGCGCTTCACGCCGCCATCATTGGTCAGCAGGAGAAGGCCTTCGGAGTTGAGATCAAGCCGACCAACAGTCATGACGCGCGGAAGGGTGTCTGGCAGCTTGTCAAAGATCGTCTCGCGGCCTTTTTCGTCGCGGTTGGTTGTCACCAGTCCGGCAGGCTTGTGGTAGAGCCAGATACGTTCGTGATCCGGCTCGCCAATCAGCTTTCCGTCCACGGTGATGCGGTCTTTGCCAGTGACGTTTAGCGCAGGGCTGTCGAGTTTTTTGCCGTTCACCGACACGCGTCCCGCCTCGATCATGCGTTCTGCATCGCGGCGCGAGGCCACACCTGCGCGGGCCAGTACCTTGGCGATGCGATCTCCCTCGCGTTTGGGCGCGTCAGTGGCCGGTTGCGCCGGCGCCTTGCGTGGCTTGGAAGGGCGCGCCTTGGCGGCGTTAGGTTTCGCGTTGGGGCGACGGGAGGAGGGGGGCTTTTGAGACATGTCTCCCTTTACCTGCGAAACGGGGATTGCGAAAGGGGGCTTGGCAGGGCAAGTCTGCCCCATGACCTTTCGAACCCATATGGACCTTGCGCTAGAAGAAGCACGCGCCGCTGCGGCACGAGGCGAAGTGCCTGTGGGGGCGGTGATTGTTGGACCGGATGGCGGGGTTCTGGCGTCGGCGGGCAACAGGACGCGGGAGGATCTGGACCCAACGGCGCATGCTGAAGTGCTGGCGATGCGCGCAGCTTGTGCCAAGATTGGCAGTGAACGACTGGTCGGCTGCGACCTGTATGTGACCTTGGAGCCGTGCCCGATGTGCGCAAGTGCCATCAGTCAAGCGCGGATTGCACGGGTGTACTATGGTGCGTCTGATCCGAAGTCCGGCGGCGTGGCGCAGGGGCCGCGCGTGTTTGCCCATCCGCAAAGCCATCATGTGCCAGAGGTCTATGACGGCCTTGCGGCGGAAGAGTGCGAGGCGCTGCTCAAGGCGTTTTTTGCCGAGCGCCGGTGACAGGTTAGAGGTCGATTGGAACCATAACCTCTGGTTCAATCACATCCACACCGGGCAGGCCTGCGCTAAGAACCTCTGCGGATTGTTCCAGAATCGGAAAGGTCTTGTAGTGGCAGGGGATCACGGTTTTGAAATTGAAGTAGCGTTTGGCAGCGTAGGCGGCACCCGCCATGTCCATCGTGAAATGGCCGCCCGCGGAAAGAATGCCAACGTCGGGTTTGTAGTAATCCCCCATCCAATCCATGTCCGCCATGATGTCGGTGTCGCCTGAGATATACAGGCTGCGGCCTTCGGCGCGGAGGATGTAACCAACCTCTGAACCTGCAGCTTTGGGGCCTTGGTCCGTGCCGAATGTTGAGCTATGGGACGCGGGCACCATGGTGAGGCTGACGCCGTCGCCTAATGCAACTGTACCGCCTTTGTTGAAGCCGACAGTGTCCAAATGTTCGTGCTCGTTCCAATAAGACATGAGGTCATATTGGCCAACGATGGGGCAAGAGAGCTTGCGCGCCAGAGGCAACATGTCAGCGACATGGTCAAAATGCGCGTGGGTCAGGATCAGATGCGTGGCGCCTGCAACAGCGGCTTCGTGCTTGTCTTCGGGAAGAACCGGGTTGCCGGTCAGCCATGGGTCGATGAGCAAGACTAAGTCGCCAGTTTCAATACGAAAGGAACCATGTCCAAGCCAAATCAGTTTCATACCAAATCTCCTGCTGAATATCTGTCACAGTAACATGCAAAGTGGACTTTGGAAGGGGAGGTGTTGCGCCCAAGGGCGGGCAAGCGCTTGCACCATATTCCCTTGCACGATAAAGGCTGAGAGCACGTCCGCAACGAGAGAGTCTTGCCCCATGTCGATTGACGAAAGCACCGCCGCCAAAGTGGCCAAACTGGCCCGCATCAAGGTTGAAGAAGATGCCCTGCCTGCGCTGGCACAGGAATTCAATGCCGTGCTGGGATTCATTGAGCAATTGAACGAGGTTGACGTAGACGGCGTGGAGCCGATGGTGTCCGTGACCCCGATGCGTCTGAAGCGTCGTGAGGATGTGGTGACCGATGGCGATCAGCAGGAGAAAATCCTGAGCAATGCGCCGGATGCACGCGAAGGCTTCTTTGCCGTTCCCAAAGTGGTGGAGTGATCCGGCCTGCACGCCGTTGATCCCCTGACAATAGATTTTGCCCCCATATGAGAGAGGCGCCCGAAATGACCGAACTGACCAAACTCACCCTGGCTGAAGCCCGCGATAAGCTGCGTGCCGGGGATGTGACTTCCGTTGAACTGACCGAGACCTTTTTGAAGGCGATTGATGAAGCCGACGCGCTGAACGCTTTTGTGCACAAGACGCCTGAAATTGCGCTGGAGCGCGCAAAGGCGGCGGATGTGCGGATTGCGCAAGGTGACGCGCCGGACATGTGCGGCCTGCCGATTGGCATCAAGGACCTGTTCTGCACCAAAGGTGTGGCGTCCCAGGCGGCCAGTGGCATTCTGGAAGGCTTTACGCCAGAGTATGAATCTACCGTTTCGCAAAAGCTGGAAGATTCCGGTGCGGTGATGCTCGGCAAGCTCAACATGGATGAGTTTGCAATGGGCTCGTCCAACGAGACGTCTGTCTATGGTAATGCGATCAACCCTTGGCGTCGTGGCAATGATGATGCTGCGCTGACCCCTGGCGGCTCTTCTGGTGGGTCTGCGGCGGCTGTGGCGGCTGATCTGTGTCTGGCGGCGACCGGTACCGACACCGGTGGCTCGATCCGTCAGCCTGCTGCGTTTACCGGCATCACCGGTATCAAGCCAACCTATGGCCGGTGTTCCCGTTGGGGCGTGGTGGCCTTTGCCTCCTCATTGGATCAAGCAGGCCCGATGACCAAAGACGTGCGCGACGCGGCCATTATGCTTGAGGCAATGTGCGGTCACGATGAAAAAGACAGCACCAGTGTTGATCTGCCGGTGCCGAACTTTGAAGCCATGCTGACTGGTGACATTCGCGGCAAGAAGATCGGTATTCCCAAAGAGTACCGCATGGACGGCATGCCTGCGGAGATTGAAAAGCTGTGGTCGGATGGCACCGAAATGCTGAAAGCGGCGGGAGCGGAGATTGTCGATATCTCCCTGCCGCACACCAAATACGCGCTGCCAGCTTATTATGTAATCGCGCCTGCAGAGGCGTCTTCGAACCTCGCGCGTTATGATGGTGTGCGCTTCGGCCACCGTGCCACTTTGGCTGCGGGCGACGGCATCACCGAGATGTATGAAAAAACCCGCGCCGAAGGCTTTGGCCATGAGGTGCAGCGCCGGGTGATGGTCGGTACTTATGTGCTGTCCGCTGGTTTCTATGATGCTTACTATAACCGTGCGCGTCGCGTTCGCACGCTGATCAAGCAAGACTTCGAGAGCGTTTTTGCCCAAGGCATTGATGCGATCCTGACACCAGCGACGCCTTCTGCGGCCTTTGGTCTGGGTGAAATGACAGATGCTGACCCGATTCAGATGTATCTGAACGACGTCTTCACAGTGACTGTGAACCTTGCCGGTTTGCCGGGCGTTTCCGTTCCAACCGGTCTTGACAGTCAAGGTCTGCCGCTTGGTTTGCAGTTGATTGGCCGTCCGTGGGAAGAGGGCGATTTGCTGAACACCGCCTATGCGCTGGAGCAGGCGGCAGGTTTTGTAGCCAAGCCGGGCAAATGGTGGTAATGCTGCTGCAAAACTAAGAGCAGTTAAGGCAGATCATGAAACGTAGCATTGGGGCCATTTGTGCGCTGGTCGCGCTGAGCGCGTGCCAGCCGCCTTTGCCAGATAGCGCAGCGGGCGTATTCTACGACGAGAAAACGGGCGAGCATCGGCGGACGGCCTTGCCGCCACCGAATGCTGTGTCGGAAGAGACCATTCCTGAGGCGCCACAGATTGCAGCGATTGAGCCGGCGCCTGTGGTGGCCACCGTTCCGCCTGCGCAACCCACCGCCACTACGCCGCTGATCACGACCTCTACCGCTGCGCCGCAAACTGCGGCTTCGGCGGCGAGCACGGTGCCGTCGGCAAACTCGACTGGGTCGGCAGCCAATGATGCGGCCACCATTGCCAGTGAGACCACAGCTGCTTTGGCGGCGGCGTCTGCCAACTCTGGTGAGCAGCCGCTACAAGCAAGCCCGAGCAACCCAGCGCCTCAGGTGTTCTCCAACCCAGGCATTTCGGATGAGAATGATTTTGCTGCGGTAGATGGACGCCGATCTATTGAGGCAGATGCTGCGCGGCGGGCCCAGAACAAAGCGAACTATACTGTGATCCAACCCACTGCTGTGCCGGCGCGTACCGGCGATGCAGGGCCAAATATCGTGGCTTATGCGCTGGAGACCAAGCACCCCGTGGGCACCAAGATGTACAGCCGTTTGAAGATTGGTGGCGCGTCGCGATATGAGAAAGCCTGTGCCAAGTTTGGCAGTGACGAGGCTGCGCAGCGGGCGTTTTTGGAAAAAGGTGGTCCTAAGAAAGACCGCCTTGGTGTCGATCCGGATGGTGATGGCTATGCCTGCAAATGGGATCCTAGTCCGTTCCGCGTGGCAACTGGCAACTAAGCGTGCCCTTATCTTTGGACATTCTCCAACACCCCTCTCCGAATTTCGGGGGGCGGAGGGGTGGACAGCAGCCTGAGCTAATTGTGATTCACTACACCGCGATGGACAGCGCGCAGGCGGCGATTGATTGGCTGTGCACTCCCGAAGCGGAAGTGTCGGCGCATTATGTGATTGCGCCGGGCGGGCAAGTGACACAGTTGGTGGCAGAGGATATGCGGGCCTGGCATGCGGGTGTTGGCAGTTGGCAGGGCCAAGGCGATGTGAATTCTCGCAGCATTGGCATTGAGTTGTCCAACAAAGGCGACCACCCGTTTGCGGCAGCGCAGATGGACGCGCTTGAGGCGCTGTTGGCTGAGATAATGCAGCGCTGGGATATTGGTCCAAGTGGGGTTATTGGGCACTCTGACATGTCACCGGGGCGCAAGATTGATCCTGGTCCCAAGTTTGATTGGTTGCGGCTAGCGCGTCAGGGTCTGGCAGTTTGGCCGGATCAAGCCCCAGCGGAGGCGGACTGGGAAAACTGTGCAGCGCAATTTGGCTATGATCTGGAAAATCCGGAGTGTTTTGCCGCGTTTCGGGCGCGGTTTCGACCCTGGGCCGAAGGGGGCTGTGACGCCGAGGATGCGCGCATTGCAGCGCGGCTGGTGCAGGCCTCAAGCAAAGATTGACGCTTTTGCGTCAAAGGCCTATTGCGGGGACGCGCAGAGAGCTGGATGGCCGCGGGGGCGTATGCCCGCGAGGAAAGTCCGGACTCCACAAAGCAACGGTGCCGGGTAACGCCCGGCCGGGGAAACCCGAGGGAAAGCGCCACAGAGAACAGACTGCCCCGATCCGTCGGGGTCAAGGTGAAACGGTGGGGTAAGAGCCCACCGCGTGGCTGGCAACAGCGGCGGCACGGCAAGCCCCACCGGGAGCAATGCCAAATAGGGACCGCGTGTGCGCAAGCACAGGAGCGCTTTGCTCCGAGCAGGTCCGGGTTGGCAGCTTGAGGTGTCTGGTAACAGGCATCCTAGATGAATGGTCATTGAACCGGCTTCGGTCGGGGAACAGAATCCGGCTTATAGGCTCTCTGCGCGTCACCTTCCCATTTTGCACAAGACAAACAGAGGCTTGCCGCCATAGTGTGTTCGCAAAACGCGTGAGGCCCATATGAGTATTGTTGAAGAAATTGCCCTGCGCCAAAGCATTCGGCTGGGACTGCTTGTGGTGGGGCTGTTGGCGTCGGTGATTTATGCGGTGGCCTTCTGTCACCGCCCACCCAGCGTTTGGAAGACGGTGATCAAGACCATTCCGATGCCAGCCTTTGCGGCGGCGGTGGCCGTGAGTTTTGGTTCTGGGGCGGTGGTGGTTGCGCTGTTGCTGTCGGCAGTTGGAGATCTCGCTTTGTCGCGAGACGGGGAGAAAGCCTTTCTGGTCGGTTTGATTTCTTTTGCGGCGGCACATGTGGCCTATGTGGTGTACTTTTGGGACATCGGGGCTGGGCCGTTGGCGATGCCGGTTTTGTTGGCGGCATTGATGGTTTTTGCTCTGTCGACTGAACGTTGGTTGAGCCCGTTCACGGGTGAGTTGCGCTGGCCGGTTAGAGCCTATGTGGTGATCATTTGCGCTATGGGGGCCACGGCTTTTGGATTGGTGGATCGGCCCTTGGCGGTGGCTGGGGCAGTGGCTTTCATGGCGTCTGACACGCTTTTGGCGATCCAGCTCTTTCGCATGAAACCGGATGCGGCTCTGCAACGCATGGTGTCGATTGCCTTGTGGGTGCTTTATGCCGGTGGGCAGTTCCTGATTGTGGCAGGCGTGGGCTGGGCGACCCCGCTCTTTTAAATCCCGTCAAATCAGACTAACTGGAAGCAAGCAGTTCCGGAGACCACCATGGCGTTTTTCTCAAAGCTCAAAGACAAGCTGTTCAAATCGTCGTCCAAGTTGGACGAGGGGCTTGAGGCGATTGTCGAAGACGGCGGTGAAGAGACCGAGGCGGTTGCGGTGGAGAGCCCTCCCGTAGAGCAGCCTGCGCCTGCGGCGGTTGAGGTGGACGCTGCACCTGTCGTGGAAGAGAAAGCGCCTGTTGAGGCGCCCAAGTCCGGCATCCTGGCGCGGCTGACTGGTCAAAGCCAAAGCGGCCCGGTTGTGAAGCGTGTTCTTGACGACGATATGCTGGAGCAGCTCGAAGAGCTGCTGATTGCCTCTGATATGGGCGTGGACACTGCGTTACGCGTGACCGCCAATATCGCAGAGGGCCGTTTGGGACGGCGGGTCTCTACGCAAGAGATCAAGGATATTCTCGCGACCGAAGTGGCGCGGATTATGGAAACCGTTGCGCGGCCAATGCCGCTTTATCCCTCCAAGCCACAGGTTGTGCTGGTGGTGGGGGTAAATGGCTCCGGCAAGACCACCACCATTGGCAAGCTGGCAAGCCAGTTCCGTGCGGCTGGGAAATCTGTGGTGATTGCGGCTGGGGATACGTTCCGGGCAGCTGCGGTGGAGCAGCTGCAGGTGTGGGGCGAGCGTGCGGGCGTGCCGGTTTTGACTGCGCCGGAAGGCTCCGATCCGGCGAGCTTGGCCTATGATGCGATGACTAAAGCGGAAGCCGAAGGGGCTGACCTGTTGATGATCGACACCGCCGGGCGTTTGCAGAACCGTCAGGACCTGATGGAAGAACTTGCCAAGATTGTGCGGGTGATCCGCAAGAAAGACCCGGACGCGCCGCATAACACGCTGTTGGTGCTGGATGCCACGACGGGGCAGAATGCGATCAGTCAGGTGGAAACCTTCCAGAAGCTGGCGGATGTGTCCGGCCTTGTGATGACCAAGCTCGATGGCACCGCGAAGGGCGGCATCCTTGTGAGTCTCGCAGATAAGTTTGGTCTGCCGATCCATGCCATTGGGGTGGGCGAGCAGATCGACGATCTGCAACCGTTTGATCCCGAAGAGTTTGCTGCGGCCTTGATTGGTCTGGAGCAGGGGTGAGTTTGCGTCGCCATTGTGAGGGCATAGCGTGAGTGCGTGGCTGGTTTCTTTAGAAGGCACTGCCGCCGGTCAGCAGTTGGCCTTGGCTTTGGCGTTGTCTGCTGCATTGTTACACGCTGTGTTTGGCGCGCTTCAAAAAGGCCGGCATGATCCTTGGCTGACGCGCGGAGCGATTGATTTCAGCTATGCGGCCATGGCGGCCCCGTTTGCGCTGTTTGTGGTGCCATGGCCCGAGCCGCAAATGTGGCTGATTTTCCTCGGCGCTTTTATGATCCATACCGGATACAAATTGCTGCAAAGCTGGGCGTATAGCAAAGGGGCCTTCACGGTGGTCTATCCGGTGGTACGCGGGGTGGGGCCGTTTTTCACGGTCATTGGCGCCTATCTGATTTTTGGCGAGACCTTCAGCGGGTTGCAGTGGTTTGGCGTCGCGGTGCTGATGGCTGGTATTTTGGGCTTAGCCGTCTACAACATGGTGTTCATGACCGAGGGGCGAGAGACCCTGCTGGCTGCGATGGTGATTGCGGTGTTCACGGGCTTTTTTGTGGCGCTTTATACGACCTATGATGCTTTTGGCATACGGGCGACTGCTGACCCATTCACCTTTCTTGCGTGGTTTTTCCTGATCGATGGTCTGGTGTTTCCGGTTTTGGCGACGATGAAGTATCGCGCCATGATGACCCCGCCAGACTTAGGCCCGTTAATGACTCGCGGCTTTATTGGCGGCTTTGTGGCTTTTGCCAGCTTTGGATCAGTGATGTTGGCAACCCGCTTGGACAATGTTGGGGAGGCGGCGGTTTTGCGTGAAACCTCACCGGTGTTCGCGGCGTTGATTGGGTGGCTGTTCCTCAAAGAGACCGTTGGCCCGCGTCGTATTGCCCTGATGGCATTGATTGCGCTGGGGGCTGTGATAGTGGAAGTGGGCAGGCAATAGGGACGCGACATGGCTGAGAATACTTCTGAGAAAAAGATCAACCCGATGCTCAAGATGGGTTTGGAACTGGGACCCATCGTGGTGTTCTTTGTCGCCTATTTGCGGTTGCGCGACGAAACCATCGAGATTGGCGGCACAGCTTATGATGGGTTCATTGTCGCCACTGCCGGGTTCATTCCGCTCTTGATCCTGACCACGGGTATTCTGTGGAAGCTGACCGGCAAGCTCTCAAAGATGCAGGTGGCCACCTTGGTGTTGGTGATCCTGTTTGGCGGGCTGTCGGTTTGGCTTAATGACGAGCGGTTCTTCAAGATGAAACCAACCATGATCTACCTCCTGTTTGGTGGGGCGCTTGGTGTGGGGCTGCTGCGCGGGCAGAGCTATCTAAAGTTCGTTATGGAAGAGATGATGCCGCTGAAGGAAGAGGGCTGGATGCTTCTGACTAAGCGGCTGACGGCGTTTTTCATCGGACTTGCAGTGCTAAATGAAGTGATCTGGCGCACGCAGAGCACGGACACATGGGTTTACTTCAAGACTTTTGGCCTGACCGCAGCTGTGTTCGTTTTCTTCATGACGCAGGGCAAGATTTTTCAGGACTATGCGTTGGAAGAAGAGACTGACGAAGCCTAAGGCGTGGCCTTACGTGTAGCTACCCTCAGTGAGGCTTCGTCATGGCACGCGTATTAGGCGCTAAGCCCCAAATAGATCGTTTTGCAGCCATGTGTCGGACCGATCCGCGCGAAGATCGGTATGCAAAGCGCGCCCGCGTCGGAGGGCAGGACGCTCCCACAAGTCTTTGAGCCAGCGGGCCATGTGGGGTTTGTCCTCTAGCGTTTGCTCTTGTCCTTCCCACAAAGAAGCCCAGCCCCAGGCTGACATATCCGCAATGGAGTAGAAATCGCCGGCCAGGTATTCATTCTCGGCCAATCGGCGATCCAGCACGCCATAGAGGCGGGCGGTTTCGTCGCGATAGCGGGCCTTGGCGTAGGCGATGTCTTCAGGCGCATATTTTAGGAAGTGATGGGTTTGGCCGGCCATGGGGCCAAGCCCGCCCATTTGCCACATCAGCCATTCTTCGACTGCAACCTGTTCTCGCTCCGTTGTGCCCAGAAACTTGCCGGTTTTGCGCGCGAGATAGAGCAGGATTGCGCCGCTTTCAAAGACCGGGATGGGCTGACCGTCTGGTCCGTTTGGATCAACAATCGCAGGCATACGATTGTTGGGGGCAATCTTAAGGAAGTCGGGCGCAAACTGGTCCCCCTTGCCGATATTGATCAGGTGCGTGGTGTAGGGCAACGCCATTTCTTCAAGCGCGATAGAAATTTTCCAGCCGTTGGGTGTTGGCCAGTAGTAGAGATCAATAGGCTGTTGCATGGGCGGTCCTCGCTATGGAGGGGCCATGATGCGGTTTTTAGGCTGTACTGCAAGACGGCGATCTTACAGAGAGGCGTAGAGATGCAAGGTAGTCGCGCGGCGCCAGCTGTGCTTGCAAGGCGTGGAGTGACAAGTCCGATGGATTGCGCAGGAGGTCCCCGTAAAACGACATGGCGCCCTCGCGTAGGTAAGGGGACCAATGGCAGATCCAACGTGCAGGCGGGGCAATGTCATGGCCTAGCGTCCTGAGATGGGACAGCGTGGCTTTGTCATCAAGTCGAATAGTCAGGGCATTGGGCGCGTCAAATCCTCTCCCAATGGAGCGGTCATGTGATCCGGGTCTTCCCAATAACCGCTCAAACAGGATGTCGTAAAAGGTGTTTTCGCTGCTGACGATGTTGAACAGTTCTGCGGTTTTTCCAGCATCTGTTCGCAGGGCTGTGGCCACACAGGGCCTGAACACAGCGCCATTTAGGAATATGATCCGCCCAATATCGCCGGTTGCAAGCCGATGCAGGGTTTGCAGCGCCAGATAGGCGCCCATGGAATGTGCGACCAAATTTATGCGCCGCTGTGGCGCCACGCGCCGGATAATTCGAATAAGTGTTGCGAGCGCAAAGGACGCACGAACCGCGGATCTTAAGGCTTGTTTGAGAGAGCCGCGCGCCTGCCAACCAAAGGCGATTCCCACGCCGCTGTTTTCTGAGTGTGACAAGAAGCCGAGGCGGTTAGGCCAGCTAACAGCCTTGGCGCAGTCCGCATCTATCGGAGCAAAAATGTGGGCGTGAGGACAGTAGTTGGCTGAGTTGGGCTGAAACTTGTACCCGTGCATCATGACCGTAATGGGGCCGGTGGTTTCCAGAGCGCGGCTCAGGACCGGCAACAACGGGGCATCGGTACCGTGCAGTACCGGTTTGCGGCCTTCTGCGTTGATCCGAATGAGCGCCATGGCGGCTCCCCCTTTCACATGTATTTCAGTGTGGCGCCAAATGGTGCAGATTACGTAAAGCGGGCGTAACAGCGCTGTGACGCGTCCTGTTTGGCTTGACGTTTTCGGCGTTGCGGCGTAATCCGCGAGAGTGGCGATTTGTTACCGGATTGCGGGCCACGTTAAAGATGCCGCTAAAGAGGTCAGGACGAAGGAGCCCCTTCCGCTTGGCCGGAACGGGGCTTTTTATTTGGGCCAGACTGAGGTGGCCCGGGAGATATGACATGAGCGATTGGAACAAACGCACTAAGCTGGTGCATGGTGGCACGCGGCGCAGTCAATACAACGAGGTGAGCGAAGCGATTTTCCTCACGCAAGGCTTTGTCTATGACAGCGCGGAGCAGGCTGAGGCTCGCTTCATCGAAACCGGCGAAGATGAATTCATCTATGCCCGCTATGGCAACCCAACAGTGGCGATGTTTGAAGAGCGGATTGCGGCGCTTGAGGGGGCGGAAGATGCCTTTGCCACCGCCAGTGGTATGGCGGCGGTCAGTGGTGCGCTGACCTCTATGTTGAAAGCCGGAGATCATGTGGTGTCGGCCAAGGCATTGTTTGGCTCTTGTATCTACGTTTTGCAGGACATTCTGGGCCGCTATGGCGTGGAAGTGACCTTTGTAGATGGCACGGATTTGGCGGCCTGGAAGGCGGCGATGCGCCCGGACACCAAAGCGGTGTTCTTTGAAAGCATGTCCAACCCGACGCTAGAGGTGATCAACATCACCGCCGTGGCACAAATTGCCCATGAAGTTGGGGCTACCGTAATGGTAGACAATGTGTTTTCCACGCCCGTTTTCTCCAATGCCATAGAGCAAGGCGCGGATGTGGTGATCTATTCAGCCACCAAGCATATCGACGGCCAAGGCCGTGCGCTGGGTGGGGTTGTTCTGGGCACCAAAGACTTCATACGTGGCACGCTTGAACCCTATATGAAGCACACCGGGGGCAGTATGAGCCCGTTTAACGCCTGGGTCATGCTGAAAGGTCTGGAGACCATTGATCTGCGTGTACGCGCACAGGCGGAGAGCGCCTTGGCCATTGCAGCTGCTTTGGAAGGCAATCCGGCGTTGGAGCGCACGATTTACCCGGGGTTGGACAGCCACGCACAGGCCGCTTTGGTGAAGAAACAGCTGGGCGGCAAAGGCGGCACGGTTCTGTCGCTGGACATCAAAGGCGGGCGCGAGGCGGCGTTTAAGTTCTTGAATGCGCTTGAGATTGCGGTGATTTCTAACAACCTCGGCGATGCGAAGTCGATTGCCACTCATCCGGCAACCACGACCCATCAGCGTCTTCCAAAGGATGTAAAAGCAGACTTGGGGATCACTCCGGGCCTTGTGCGGTTCTCTGTGGGTTTGGAAGACACCGATGACCTGATCAAGGACATCACGCGCGCGGTTGAGGCCTCACAAGAGTAAAAAGAGCCGTTGCTCGAGCAAAGATTGGGGCGCGCGACGGGCAGGTCGGGCGCCTTTTGCGTCCCGCGCTATTGGGTGAACCAAACTGTCGTTTTTTGCGTATAGGTTAACGATATTAGCATTTTGTCGACGGACTGACTAAGTTAGTGAGGCGGCAGCAGGGAAAAGGCGCTTGGCTATGAATGTTCAGACTTCCAAGACCCACACTGAAATGACACGGGAAGAAGCCGCGGAGGCGCTGATGCGTTTGCGTGCGTGGGCGCAGACTGCGTCTGTTACCGAGATTGCTGAACTCGACCCGGCGGTTGCACGGCTGTTGCCGGATCAGCCTTTGGCGAATTACCCTGACTTGTCGCGGCAGTACCCGGAGGAGTTTGACGCTACGCCGGAATATCGGGCGACCCTGCCAGACCTTCAGAACGGTCCAGAGAGCTTGATCAAAGGCGAAAAGCAGCAGATCCAGCATGTGGGGATTTCCAACTTCCGCCTGCCGATCCGGTTTCATACAAGAGACAATGGCGACATTACGCTAGAGACCAGCGTCACGGGCACGGTCAGCCTAGAGGCTGACAAGAAGGGCATCAACATGTCCCGGATCATGCGGTCGTTCTATAAACATGCGGAGAAGACCTTCAGCTTCAGTGTGATGGAAGCGGCTTTGGCGGATTATATCACGGACCTCGAAAGCTTTGATGCGCGTCTACAGATGCGGTTTTCGTATCCGATGAAGATTAAGTCACTGCGGTCTGGTCTTGAAGGTTATCAGTATTACGACATTGCGTTGGAAAAAGTACAGCACGGTGAGACAATGCATAAGATTATGCATTTGGATTATGTGTATTCCTCAACCTGCCCATGTTCGTTGGAGTTGAGCGAGCATGCGCGGATGTCGCGCGGGCAGTTGGCAACGCCTCATTCGCAGAGATCTGTAGCTCGAATTTCGGTGGAGATTGTGGACCAGCCACGGGTGTGGTTTGAAGACTTGATTGATCTTGCGCGCGCGGCTGTACCGACAGAAACGCAGGTCATGGTGAAGCGCGAAGATGAGCAGGCCTTTGCGGAACTGAATGCGGCCAATCCGATTTTTGTGGAAGACGCCGCGCGGCTGTTCTGTGAGAAGCTCAAAGCAGACCCGCGGATTGGCGATTTCCGTGTGATTGCGAGCCACCAGGAAAGCCTGCACAGCCATGATGCTGTGTCGGTTTTGACCGATGGGCCGTTGTTTGCCTCTGAAAGTATCGATCCAAAGCTGTTCACAACCCTGTTTCACGTTGGCTAACTTGCGGGCGCGGTAGCTGCGCCCGGTGTTGTTTGCAAGGTGGAACAGGGAGTTACGCACTTTCTGCAGTTTGTGAAGTGGTGGAACGCGCTTGACAGCGGCTGGCGCAACCGCCAACCCTGCGGCCATGCTGGACTTACGACCCGTTGGATATGTGATCGGCCTTTTGGTGGCGATGTTGGGCGTGGCCATGCTGCTACCCATGATTATTGACCTGTTGGACGGTACGGCGCATTGGGAAGCCTTCTTTGTGAGTTCGATTGTGACCTGTCTCGCAGGGGGAATGGTCGCCCTGTCCTGCCACAACGGACGCGGTGATGGGTTGTCGTTGCAGCAGACCTTTTTGCTTACCACTGGTGTTTGGCTGGCGCTGCCGATGTTTGGCGCATTGCCCTTTATACTGGGCGCCACTGAGGCGCGGGTGGTTGATGCGTTTTTTGAAGCGATGAGCGGACTGACGACCACTGGCTCAACGGTGTTTTCGGGGCTGGATGAACTGCCGCGTGGGATGCTGTTATGGCGTGGATTGCTGCAATGGTTGGGCGGCATTGGTATCATTGTTGTGGCTATGGTTTTTCTGCCGGAATTGCGCGTTGGGGGGATGCAAATCTTCCGTAGCGAGGGCTTTGACACCTTTGGGAAAATCCTGCCGCGGGCCACGGAAATCAGTAGCCGTATTT
This sequence comes from Paracoccaceae bacterium, assembly GCA_014872815.1. Classification (GTDB taxonomy): domain Bacteria; phylum Pseudomonadota; class Alphaproteobacteria; order Rhodobacterales; family Rhodobacteraceae; genus Shimia. The sequence goes on along the minus strand of WKFK01000005.1, from coordinate 120,073 downwards.
CGGTGATTTACATCACACTGACAGTGGCCTGCGCGCTGGCCTATGTCATCACCGGCATGAGCCCGTTTGACGCGGTTGTGCATGCGATGACCACCATCGCCACAGGCGGTTTTGCCAACTACGATTCCTCATTTGGAGCGTTTTCTGTTGGCACGGAGTACGTCGCTGTGGTGTTCATGTTGCTGGCGGCATTGCCGTTTGTGCGCTTTGTGCAGCTCACCGCGGGCAGTGCGAAACCTTTGTTGCAGGATTCGCAGATCCGGGCATTTTTTCTGACCGTGGCGGTGATCGTGACAATGCTCACCAGCTGGCAGGTCTTAAGCAATGGATTGGGCAGCGAGGCGGGCTTTCGCAAAGTACTGTTTAACACGACCTCAATTGTGACCGGCACTGGTTATGCCAGTGCGGATTACATGCAGTGGGGCGGGTTTCCTGTCTCAGTGTTGTTCTTTGCCGGCTTGATTGGCGGTTGTGCGGGGTCGACGGCCTGTTCCATCAAGGTTTTTCGTTATCAACTGCTATTTGCCACGATCAAAACCCAGATCCGCAAAATCCAGCACCCCAGCGGCGTGTTCACGCCAAGCTTTCAGGGGCGTAAGATTGACGAAGATGTGCTGAGTTCTGTGATGAGCTTTTTTGTGTTCTTCACGGTGACTTTGGGCGGGTTGGCCGTTTTGTTGGGCATGACCGGGCTTGATTTCACCACGGCTTTGTCCGGGGCGGCGGCGGCTCTGGCCAATATTGGCCCCGGATTGGGTGACATCATTGGGCCGGCCGGGAACTTTGCGACACTGAATGATGCGGCGAAGTGGCTTTTGGCCGCGGGCATGTTGATTGGCCGGCTGGAGCTTTTGGCGGTCTACGTACTCTTTACGGTTCAATTCTGGAGGGCCTGATGGCGGCAATGGATCAGGAGATGCGTCCCTTGGGGGCGCAGATTTCGCACATGCTGAAAGCACGTGGAGTGGATGTCATTTTTGGCATTCCCGGCGTGCATAATGTGGAGATGTACCGCGGCATTGAAGAAGCCGGGATCACGCATGTTCTAGCGCGACATGAACAAGGCGCTGGCTTTATGGCCGATGGCTATGCACGGGCCAGCGGCAAGCCCGGCGTGGCTTATGTCATCACCGGGCCGGGGGTGTGCAATATTCTGACGCCGTTGGGGCAGGCCTATTCTGACAGTGTGTCGGTGCTGACCCTGTCGAGTTGTCTCGATGAGCATGTCGGGCATCGCGGCCAGTTGCACCAGATGCGCGATCAGCGCGGCGCGGCGGCGACGGTATGTGATTGGTCAGAGGAGGTGCGCACGGCGCGCGCTGCCTATGATCTGATCGACCGTGCGTTGGTGGAGTTTGAGACACAACGCCCGCGTCCCAAGCACATCCAGGTGCCGATTGCTCTGTTGGGCGCGATGGCCCCTGAGGCGCCAGCTGCACATCCGGGCGTGATGGAGAGCCATACGGGCTTTGCGGCTGGAGATATGCGTGGTGTGGCGCAGGATTTGCTCCATGCCAAAAAACCGTTGTTCATTCTGGGGGGCGGATTGGCGGCCTCCGGCGAAGCTGCGGCCTTGCATATGCGCCTGCTGCTCAAAGAGACCGGCGCGGCGGCCTTTATGACCTATGCTGGGGCTGGTCTTTTGGCGCCGGATGAAGCGATGAGCTTTGGCACCTATCTTGGTCGCGCAGAGAGCAAACGGATCATTGGTGACAGTGATTTTGTGATCGCTATTGGCACCGAGTTGAGTGAATGCGATTTGTGGCGTGATGAGCTTGGTCATACCGGGCGGCTTGTGCGCGTGGACATTGATCCCGAAGTGTTGGCGGATCGGCACCGGGCCGATACGACGGTGCAGGCGGATGCCTTCTCGTTTGTGATGAAGTTGCGGGCGGACTTTTCCTTTTTGCTGTCGATGAATGACGCGTTGCCGGACGAGGCGGTGCCGCCAAAATGGAACGCAGTTGAGATCGCGACCGCAAAGAAACGCTTCCGCGCCGAAACCGATGCAGAACGCCCTGGCATTGCCGAGATCTGTGACGTGTTGTCAGAGGTTATGCCCGAAGAAGCAATGATCTACTCGGACATGACGCAGTTTGCCTATGTGGCGAAAGAAGTCTGGGATATGGAGCGGCCTGGGTATTGGCACCATCCCAGCGGGTTTGGCACCTTGGGATATGCGTTGCCAGCCTCGATTGGCGGAGCGATGGCGCGCCGTGGAAAACCAACGGTCTGCATCGCCGGGGACTACGGGTTCCAATATACCGTGCAGGAACTCGGCGCGGCGGTGGAAATGAAGCTGCCGATCCCGATTTTGCTGTGGGACAACCACAAGCTTAAGGAAATCGAAGACAGCATGGTGGCTAGCCAGATCGCGCCCAACGCGGTGGTGGCGGTAAACCCGGATTTCTGTAAGCTGGCGGAGAGCTATGGTTGTTTGGCGACAGAACCGAAGACGGCTGACGAATTGCAGGCGGCGTTGACGCAGGCTTTTGACGCAGATCGGCCGACGTTGATTCGGATGACGGCGGCTTTGTCGACCTCCTGAAAAACGTGATCTCCAAATGAATAGGGCGGCTCCACAAAGAGCCGCCCTTTGTTTTTTGCGCTGGTAGGAGTTGTTTACCAGCAGCTCACCAAAACCGTCATGTCGCTAGCCTGTTTGGTGAGGTCTTCCGGCGCCATGGACGCGCCATTGGAGGACAGGTCGGCCTGGATGCCTTCCTGCGCCAGCAGGGTGCGGATGGCGTCGCTGTTCACGGCGAAGTTCACTTCGACCGGCAGTTGTTGTGCGGACTGCGCGTCGCGTGGCAGCAGCATACCAAACACGGAGCCACCAGCGTCAAACACAGGGCCACCCCAGTCGCCAGGCTGCACATTCAGCGCCAGACGGGTGAGCTCCTGCTCACCGCGCAGGCCTTTTACATCTGCCAGTTGGCCAAAGGTCAGTGTTGGTGCGCCGAGGGCTCCTTCGTAGGAATAGCCTGCAACGGCGACTTCGGACTGAATGCGCGGGGCACCTTCCCGCAGGGTGGCGATGTCAATAGGGGCCAGCGCGGAGGTTGGGCTTAGGATCGCAACGCCAAGCGCTTCGTCGATCACGGACACCTGGGCGTCATAGTCTTCCTCGATGGTGACTTTGGTACAGTTCTGTACCGCCTCAGCAGTTGTCACCACATGGCCTTTGCGGTCGATGAAGAAGCCGGAGCGGGACTGCTTTGGTTTGCGCACCTGTAGTCCAGAGATCAGGTCGATGTCCTGTGCGGTGTCGTCGCCTGCGGCTGGGTCCAGCACGCCGTCGATGCGGGTGAAGCTGGCCTGCATTTCACCGAGAATACGGGTGCGGCGTTCTTCGTCACCGGCGGGCCACACCAGAGTGAAGCCTTTGATTTGGCCTTCTTTCAGGGTGACTTCCGTGTGGCTGACGATGTTGGCGTTTTGACCTGTCAGAACAAAGCTGGACTTCTTGCGCTCACGTGGGCCGTCGAGCGGGACAATCTCAAGCGTCTGCATGATGTCGTAGAGACCAAACAGGGTGTTCTGGTCGCCTTCCTGGCTGATCAGCAGAACTTGTGCTGGGATGTCTCCGGAGGCCTGATACCGCACAAAGGGATACTCGGAGGCGGCTTTCGCAACAGCGCCCATGGGCACAGTCATCTCAATACCGGCATCCAGATCGCTGACCAGCTGCAGGTTCATGCCTTCCAGCACGGCGAAGTATTGGCGGCGCAAGGTGTCGCGCTGCAGGGTGGTCATCACGCCGGTAACGTCAAAACCGTTGTCGGCCTGCCAGTTGGACATGGAGGCACGGGTGCCACGACCAAAGGAGCCATCGATGGCGGAGTTGTAGTACCCCGCCCATTTCAACCATTCCTGCAGGGTCTTCTTTTCGTCGCGTGTCAGAGCGGCTTCGCTGGCACGGGCTTCGCGGACGGTTTCGTCAGGCTGCTGCGGCACCGGAGCCACCTCGGGTTCCACCGGCGTTTCCACAATCACAACTTGCGTGTCCGGCTGTGCGTTTTGGGCTGACTGCTGACCGGCTAGGGCGGCCTGGGGGTTTGCTAGTTGGTTGGCGCCCACTGGCCAGAACTGGCTGCGGTATTCGCGGGCGGTTGCCAAATAGGCATCCACTGGAATCACACCCTCTGCGCGGTAGACACGCAACACGTTTTCCGCGTCTTCACGGCGGTATGGACCGACCGCAATGGCGTACCAGCCGCCCCCAAGCGCAAAACCGTTCACATCGTCCATACGCTGGGCGTAGGCGCGGATGTTTTCAGTGGCTTGCGTCAAGCTGGGTTGGGCTTCGAGCTGTACCCAGACGATGTCATCTGAGGATTGGGCAATGGCGGAGGTGACACTGAAAAGCAGTGCCACAAAAAGCGACAGAATATTGCGCAGCATGTTGGTGGTAGTCCCTGAAACGCGTGGAAATTGTTAATTGGGAGCCCTTTTATCAGGTTCGGCGCGGCTTGCACTCATAATTTGGTGAGCTTGAGGCGTGGCGTGATGTTGACCCCGTGCAAGCTTGCGCATAAGCAAGACCCGCGTTTGGAAAGGGCTTTCACCATGGCACACAGCGACAGCAAACCGCGTAGCTTCCAAGAGATCATTCTGCGGCTTCAGAATTACTGGGCTGATAAAGGCTGTGCCGTGTTGCAGCCTTATGATATGGAAGTGGGTGCAGGCACGTTTCACCCGGCGACCACGTTGCGCTCCTTGGGGAGCAAAGCCTGGGCTGCGGCTTATGTGCAGCCATCGCGTCGTCCGACTGATGGGCGTTATGGTGAGAACCCGAACCGCTTGCAGCACTATTATCAGTATCAGGTGCTGATCAAACCAAGTCCGCCCAATCTGCAGGAGCTGTATCTCGGCTCTCTGGAAGCGATTGGCATCGACATGGAGATGCACGACATCCGCTTTGTTGAGGATGACTGGGAAAGTCCGACGCTGGGCGCCTGGGGCCTTGGTTGGGAAGTGTGGTGTGATGGTATGGAAGTCAGCCAGTTCACCTATTTCCAGCAGGTTGGTGGCCACGACTGTCACCCGGTATCCGGCGAACTGACCTATGGTCTGGAGCGTTTGGCGATGTATGTGCTTGGCGTCGATCACGTTATGGACATGCCGTATAACGACCCTCAGACCGAAATTGCGCTGACCTATGGGGATGTGTTTAAGCAGACCGAGCAGGAATACAGTCGGTGGAACTTTGATGTGGCCAACACGGATGTGCTGCTCAAACAGTTCGAAGAGGCGGAAGCTGAGTGCGAGAAAATCCTCGCGCAGGAGCACGTTGATCCAAAGACTGGCACGCGCATCATCATGGCGCATCCGGCCTATGACCAGTGCATCAAGGCGTCTCACCTGTTCAACTTGCTTGACGCGCGCGGGGTGATTTCCGTGACCGAGCGACAGGCCTACATTGGCCGCGTGCGGGCGCTTGCCAAGCAGTGTGCAGATGCCTTTGTACAGACAGAGGCGGGTGGCTACACGGCGTGAGCCCTTTAAGCCAGACCGGGCAACAAAACTTTTGCGCCGTCGGCCACCATACCGACGGCGATCGCTATTAGCACCATGCCCATGAGGCGTGTCATGATGGTGCGGGCAGTGTTGCTGAGGTAGCGGCCTATGTTGCCAGCGAAGTAAAACACGATGGCAATCATCATTAGGACCACCACAACGCAACCGGCATAGACGCCCCACTCAGAGGGGTGTTGCACCTGTTGGGCGTAGAGGATCAATGTGGTGATTGTCCCGGGGCCAACCAACATAGGGAATGTCATGGGGTAAAACGCAATGTTATCTGCATCTGACTTGTGCATGACCTCGCGCTCTCGTTCGGTGCCATGGTGCGCGGTGCTACGCCGACCGTTGAGCATGGTAAATCCGATTTGAACCAGCACCATGCCTCCTGCGACGCGGAAAGCGTCCACCGAGACGCCAAAGAACTCAAGGATCGCGGTGCCCGAGATCGCGATGATGACACAGGACACGGCGGTATAGGTGAGGATCTTGGTCGCCGCGCGGCGCTGTTCGGCTTGATGCAAGTCTTCGGTGAGACCAAGGAACACAGGGAGGTTGATAAAAGGGTTCATAACGGCGAACAAAGCGCCAAACATGGCGATGGCGAAGCTTTCGGACATTTCCACCCCTTTGAAGGCCTGAAGAAATCACTTAAATCAGCGCTAACTGTGCCGTGGTCTCGTACAACGCGCAATAGAAACAATACCCGTTGGGGGAAGGTAGAAGCATGACTGGAAAATTGCTTGGAGGGCTGATTGTGCTGACAGCGTTGGTTGGCGGCGTTGCCATGTATTGGTTGCAGATCTATGGCTACTATGACGCGGTGCCGGCGTCGGATATGCAGGACGATGTACAACTGACCCTTTTGGTGAATGGTCAGGCGGAACCGATCCTCTATGAGAACTTTGAGGCGATCGATAGCGAGAGCTCGCCAATCCGGTTTCGTGCTTGCTTCACTACTTCGATGAGCGCAGCCATGCTGACGGAAACCTACGAGATGCTGGAGAAGGCCGAGCCGCGCAATGCGCCCGGTTGGTTTGATTGCTTTGATGCGAAGGAAATTGGACAGTCGCTGGAGAACGGCGAGGCGCTGGCGTTCCTGGGACAGAAAGATGTGCTGTATGGCATTGACCGCATTGTCGCGATCTTGCCGGACGGTCGTGGGTTTGCCTGGAATGAAATCAACGCCTGTGGTGAGATTGCTTTTGACGGCAAGCGTTTGCCCGCGCATTGTCCACCTCGACCAACGGAGTGAGCTTTATGGATCAGGTGTTTGTTGTCCCGGAGATGATCACGGCGACCTTGGGGTTTGCCGTGTTCCTGTTGGGCGCGCGCCTGACCCGCAAAGTGGCGTTATTGCGGGAGTTCAATATTCCAGAGCCGGTCACAGGCGGTTTGATTGCGGCGGCGATTTTTGCGATTTTCTCGGCTGTGTCTGGCGTGGGTTTGAATTTTGAAACAGGCGCGCGGGACTATTTTCTAGTGGTGTTCTTTGCCGGGATCGGCCTGAACGCGAGGTTGTCGGACCTGCTGTCCGGTGGAAAGATTTTGGCGCTTCTGTTGGTGCTGACGCTGGGCACAATCATTATTCAGAATGTAGTGGGTACTGCCGGAGCCTCCATGTTTGGCCTGCCAGCGCAGGCGGGCGTGTTGCTTGGGTCAGCCTCCTTGATCGGTGGACACGGGACCGCCATTGCCTGGGCGCCCAATGTGGCCTCCGCGACTGGCTTAAACAGTGCGGCTGAACTGGGGGTGGCGATGGCCACGCTTGGGCTGATTGCGGCCTCACTTGTAGGCGGACCGATTGCCAAGTTTTTGGTAGGTCGAAACAAGCTAACGTCGACCCACGAAGGAGATGGCGACGTGGTTGGCGTGTCGTTCGAAGACGAAAGTGAAACCAATGAGATCAGCCATGTGACCTTAATGCGGGTCATGTTGTCTCTGCATTTGGCGATTATTCTAGGCTACGCGCTGCATGAAGTTCTGGAAGAGCTGGGATTGATGTTGCCCTTGTTTGTTCCGTGTCTGATTGTCGGGATCATTCTCGGAAATCTGCGTGCGTTGCTGGCACCGAAAGCCCCTGCGGTGGCCCGGACGCCCACTTTGGCGGTGATTTCGGAATTTGCTCTTGGCGTGTTCCTTGCGATTTCTTTGATGACGCTGGATTTCTCCACGCTGAGCGGGGCGGGGTTGGCTATTATGGCAACGGTCGGCGCACAGACTCTGATCACCGTTGTATTGGTCATTCTGGTGCTCTTCCCGATCCTGGGTCGTAACTATGATGCCGCCGTGCTGGCGTCCGGATTTGCCGGGTTTTCGCTTGGCGCAACGCCCACAGCCATTGCCAATATGACCGCTGTGACCAAACGATACGGCTCTGCGCCAATCGCTTTTGTCGTTTTGCCCTTGGTTTCAGCCTTTTTTGTCGATATCGCGAACGCGATTGTCATCCAATCCATCGTGAACTTCTAAGGACCCGTCATGCCAGATCTGCTGATCGAACTTTTCTCCGAAGAAATTCCCGCGCGCATGCAGGCGCGGGCTGCTGATGATCTCAAGAAAAAGGTCACAGATGGTTTGGTCGAAGCTGGTTTGACCTACGCCCATGCACGCGCTTTTTCGACGCCGCGCCGTTTGACCTTGGCGATTGAGGACCTGTTGGCGGAAAGCCCGACAGTCAAGGAAGAGCGCAAAGGTCCAAAAGTAGGTGCGCCTGAGAAAGCGATTGAAGGCTTCCTGCGTGGTGCCGGTGTGTCTCGCGAAGATCTGGAAGAGCGCGAGACGCCCAAAGGTTCCGTATACTTCGCTTCCATTACGAAACCAGGCCGCGCGGCGGCGGACATCGTGGCTGAGGTTCTGGAAGACACCATTCGCAACTTCCCATGGCCCAAATCCATGCGCTGGGGTGCAGGGTCTTTGCGTTGGGTGCGTCCGCTGCATTCGATCCTGTGCATTCTGAGTGCAGAAGATGGGCACACTGTTGTGCCGCTCGATATTGACGGGATCAAATCGGGCGACACCACAGAGGGCCATCGCTTTATGGGTAGCGGTCGTTTCACGGTGCACGGGTTTGAGGACTATGAGGTTAAGCTGAAGCGCGACCGTGTGATCCTGAATGCCGAAGAACGCGCCGAAACCATCTGGAACGACGCCACCAACATGGCGTTTGCCCAAGGTCTGGAACTGGTAGAGGACAAAGGTCTGCTGGCTGAGGTTGCAGGTCTTGTGGAATGGCCGGTTGTGCTGATGGGCGACATTGCAGAGGACTTCCTTGGGTTGCCGCCGGAGGTGCTGCAGACATCGATGAAAGAACACCAGAAGTTTTTCTCGGTGAAGAACCCAAAGACGGGCCGCATCGAGAAGTTTGTGACCGTGGCAAACCGCGAGACCAAAGACAACGGCGAGACCATTCTGGCGGGGAACCAGAAGGTGTTGTTTGCGCGGTTGTCTGATGCGAAGTTCTTCTGGGAAAATGACATTCGCGTCGCTTCTGCTGGGGCGGATGCGTGGCTTGAGAGCCTGAACAACGTAACCTTCCACAACAAGCTGGGCAGCCAGGGCGACCGGATCGCGCGCATTGCCGCCTTGGCGAGCGAAGTCGCTCCCGTTACAGGCGCATCCTTTGGTGAGGCAGACAAAGCTGCGCGTTGGGCTAAGGCGGATCTGAGCTCAGAGATGGTTTATGAGTTCCCGGAGTTGCAGGGCCTGATGGGGCGGTATTACGGCGAAGCGGCGGGTCATTCTGAAGCGGTTGCTGCCGCTGCGGAAGAACATTACTCGCCGCTTGGCCCGTCTGACGATGTGCCAACCGCTCCGGTGTCGGTGGCGGTTGCGATGGCAGACAAGCTCGACACGCTGACTGGTTTCTGGGCCATTGACGAGAAGCCAACCGGTTCCAAAGACCCGTTTGCGCTGCGTCGTGCTGCGCTTGGCGTGATCCGATTGGTATTGGAGAACGACCTACGTCTCTCGCTTGATACGCATTTTGATCGTCAGCTTTTGCGTCACAAAGCGCATGAGACGCAAGACGATAAATTGGCGGCGGCTCTTGCAAAAGATCTGGAACAGGAGATTGCGGATCATGGCGTACTGGGTGCTGTTGTGCACACGGTCAAAGCAGCCGTTGATGGCGAGTTGCCAAAGCACATTGAAGCGCTGCGCAAGACCCTGCCGGACACATCAGCAGACCTTTTGTCCTTTTTCCATGACCGCTTGAAAGTCTATTTGCGCGATCAAGGTGTGCGTCACGACGTGATCGACGCCTGTATTGCGATGCCAGGCAACGATGATCTTGCGCTGCTTGTGGCGCGTGCGCGGGCGTTGCAAGATTTTGTTGGCACCGAAGATGGTGAAAACCTGTTGCAAGGTTTCAAGCGCGCCAACAACATCCTGAGTCAGGCCGAAGAGAACGACGGTGTGGAATACTCCTTTGGCGCAGATGTGAAGTTTGCCGAGGACGACAGCGAGAAAGCGCTCTTTGAGGCGCTTGATGCTGCGGAAGGGGCGATTGCGGCGGCCATCAAGGCGGAAGACTTTGCCACGGCAATGGGGACCATGGCAACGTTGCGCGCGCCAATTGATGCGTTCTTTGAAGCCGTGCAGGTGAACAGTGAAAACGAGGTGGTGCGCCGCAACCGTTTGAACCTGTTGTCCCGCATTCGTGTTATCTGCCTGCAGGCAGCGGACCTGACGCGGGTGGAAGGCTAGCAGTCAAAATCGTCGCGGTGAGGCAGCAAAGGGTTGTTTCGCCGCGGTGCCGCTTTATGCTGCAATGCGCAACAAATAGGTGCCGCAGTGCAGCAGAATGACCCCAATATCACCCTAATCACACCAGATGCGCCGATGAGTCCTGCCACACATGGTGGTAGGGCGAAGTGTTTGCAGCGACTGGTGCGTCTGGATTTGCCCGTACCGGCGACGGTTGCTCTGTCGTTTGATGCCGTGCATGGGCTTGCCGCAGGCGAGCAACCGGATATGGCGCGGATGCTGGCACCGTTTGGCGACGACCAATTGTTGTGTGTGCGCCCAAGTTCCGAAGACCCTGATTGGGGCGGTCCAGGTGCCATTCTGAATATCGGTATGAATGATGCGCTGCTCATCAAGCTCAGCGAGAGTATTGGTTCGGAAGCGGCTACCAAGCTCTATTTGAAATTCATTCAATCCTATTCCACCCATGTGGCGCGGCTAGATCCAGATATTTTTGACGATCTGGACAGTGATGATGCCGATGCTGTGTCCGACTATTTGGCGGCTTACGAGGATGAGGCCGAAGAACCTTTTCCGCAAACGCTTGAGGCGCAACTGAGCGGTGTTTTGCGCTCTATGGCACGGGCGTGGGAAGGTACAACCGCGCGGTTGCTACGCCAAGCAAAAGGCGCGCCAGCGGATGCAGGGCTTGGGTTGGTTATTCAAGCGATGGCGCTTGGGGTCGGTAAAGGCGAGAGTGGCAGCGGAGTGCTACAACTCGTGAACAGCGATTCTGGTTTGCCTCAGATCACCGGTCGGTATTTGAGCCAGTCGCAGGGACGGGATGCGCTGTTGTCCGGAGCGGCCGCGTTGTTTTTGCAGCAGGACGAACGTGGACCTTCTCTGGAAGAAAAAGCACCGCAGGCGTTCGATCAATTGATCGAGTTTTCCATTCTGATGCGTAAGCGCTTGCGGGAAGAGATGCAGATCGAGTTTGCGCTTGAAAACGGGCGGCTTCGAATTCTGGACGGTGTAAGGGTGCAGCGAAATGCACGAGCGGCGGTTCGCATTGCGGTGTCTTTGGCAGAAGACAAGATCATTCCGCGTGAAGAAGCCGTGATGCGGGTTGAGCCGCGTGCGCTGAACGAATTGCTGCACCGTCAGGTCGATCCTGAAGCTGCTCGTGACGTGTTGGGCACCGGTATTGCTGCAAGCCCGGGCGCGGCCACCGGCAAAATTGTTTTCACTGCCGCCGAGGCTCAAGCGTCTGCAGCCCGTGGTGAAGCTTGTGTATTGGTACGGCGGGAAACCAATCCCGAAGATATTCGAGGCATGCATGCAGCCAGTGCAGCTCTGACCGAACGCGGCGGGATGACCAGTCACGCAGCGGTTATTGGGCGTGGCCTTGGGTTGCCTTGCGTCGTGGGCGCAACATCCCTGCGGTTTCAAATTCGCAAGAAACGGATCGTGGCGGCTGACGGGCGGGTGTTTTCCGAAGGTGATGTGATCACCGTTGATGGTACCAATGGTCAGATTTTGGCAGGTGAGCCACGGATGCTCGAAGCTGCACTGGACGACTCGTTTCAAACTTTGATGGAATGGGCAGACGAAAGCCGTGACATTGGTGTGCGCGCCAACGCGGACACACCAGCTGATGCAAAGACGGCGCTGGCTTTTCGTGCGGAGGGCATTGGGCTGTGCCGTACAGAGCACATGTTCTTCGAAGCAGATCAACTGATTGCGATGCGCGAGGTGATTTTTGCCAATGGGCCGGAAGATCGCAGTGTTGCCTTGCAAGCCTTGTTGCCGATGCAGCGTGAGATGTTTGTTGAGCTCTTTGAGTTGATGGATGGGAGGCCGCTTTGTATTCGTCTGTTTGATCCACCGTTGCATGAGTTTTTGCCGACTGACCGAGCTGGGTTGCGCGACCTTGCAGAAGCGCTGAACTTGCCACTGTCGGATGTGACTCGACGGGTAGAGGCTTTGGGTGAATACAATCCTATGCTGGGAATGCGCGGGGTGCGTTTGGGTATCACGGTGCCGGAAATCTTAGATATGCAAGCGCGGGCAATCTTTGAGGCGACCTTGGATGCCTGTTGTGATGATGCCCCCTTAGTGCCGGAAATCATGATTCCACTGGTCTCCGCCAAGCGTGAGGTTGAACTGGTCAAAACCCGCATTGATGCGATTGCTGCGGCGGTGAAGACGGAGCGCGGCCGGGATTTTGACTACCGGCTTGGAGTTATGGTGGAAACACCTAGGGCTGCGCTGCGCGCAGAGGATATCGCGCCGCATTGTGAGTTTTTCAGTTTTGGCACCAACGACCTGACCCAGATGACCTACGGGTTGTCACGCGACGATGCTGGCCGCTTTATGAGTCCTTACGTCCAGCAAGGCGTGTTCCCCGAAGACCCGTTTCACACGCTGGATCAGGAAGGCGTGGGGGAATTACTGCGGCTTGGGGCTGAGCGGGGGCGACGGGCGCAACCCGGTTTGACACTGTCTGTATGCGGTGAACATGGTGGTAGTCCCGAATCGATTGCGTTCTGTCGTGAGATTGGGTTGGATTACGTTTCTTGTTCGCCGTTTCGAGTGCCCGTGGCTCGATTGGCGGCGGCTCAGCTGGCGATTTCGGATAAGTTGCAATAAAATAAAGAAAATTTCGCGACTATTTTGCTGCCTGCGGGTTCATCCGTCGGTGTGGTTTTGTGCATTAGTGGACCATTTAGACTTTTTCCTTTAAGAGACGCCTCGTTAATAGCTGCCAGGGGTGGCTTGTCCCGCCATGAGGTTCCGATGCGCCAACTGATCGTTAGTGTTATTGCATTTGCTTTGACTGCCGGTTTGGCTTCTGCCGAAGCAACGCCTTCAAACGTCAAAAACAAAGAGAAACCTCGCCAGCTCGTGCTGTTTGACGGCAAATCCCTGCGCGACATTTTTGGTGCCAAGAAGAAGCGGACACCAACCGAGATCAGCTACAGCCGAGCATTCATCGATAGCCAGCCCAAGGTGGCGGAAGAGCACCGCACAGCCGAGTGGCAGTGTCTGTCGGAGGCGCTTTACTTTGAGGCCAGAGGCGAAAGCGTCAAAGGACAGTTTGCGGTGGCGGAAGTGATCATGAACCGCTCAGACCATGCTTCTTTTCCGGACAGCGTTTGCGGTGTGATCAACCAAGGCACCGCCAGTGGCCGAAAGTACCAGTGTCAATTCACATACAACTGTGATGGCATCAGCAACAAAATCCGCGAGCATGGTGCCTATGAGCGTGTGGGTAAGGTCGCACACCTCTTGCTTGGTGGCGCTCCAAAGCAATTGACCGATGGTGCCACGCATTACCACACCAAAGCTGTGAATCCTCGGTGGGCGCGGGTCTTCCCGCGGACCACGACAATTGGTGTGCATCATTTCTACCGTATGCCGACACGACTCTCTCAAAACTAACGTTTGACGCGAGATTGGGCGTTTCAGCGGCGACTTACGCCGTTTTCCGCTATGGTTCGAGGTGCTCTAGCCTGTTAAACGCTGCCCATCCCTGTTTTGAGCGGGGCAGGCAACGGCGCGGACCACACCCATGAGCAACGAAATTCGATTGGCATTTGCACACCCTTCCGAACGCGCAGAAGCGACGTCCGGGTCTGATCCCTTGGATCGGATTTCTCTGCGCGATCACATTGTCGAAGTTGAGATTGGTGCCTTTCAGGCGGAACGCGGCGCAACCCAACGCGTTTGCTTTAATGTTGTTGTAGAGGTCCTGCCGACAAGCGCAGCCGTGGCGGATGACGATGTTGACCGCATTTTGTCCTACGATAAGGTGACCGAGGCCATCGCCTTTGAATTGGCGGCAGAGCGTTTGAACCTCCTGGAAACTCTCGCGGCGCGTGTGGCTGATCGTGTTCTTTTGGAACCGCAGGCTCAGCGGGTGTTCGTGCGTATCGAAAAGCTGGACCGAGGTCCGGGGGCTTTGGGCGTTGAAATCGTAAGGTCGCGAAAAGCGCATTTGGCGCCGGTGGATACACTGGTCGAAGAGGAGCCGCCAAAGCCGCGGGTGGTGTATCTGACCAATGAGGCACGGACGTCTGATAACCTATCCGGTTGGATCGATCAGCTAGAGGCTGCTGAAGAGCCTTTGATCCTATGTGTCGGTGCGCCCGATATCGCGGCACCGCAGACTGGGCATGACTTGACCCAGCGGCGAGTGGACCTTCTGGCGATTGAGCAAAACGCCTGGATGCTGGCGGCGCGGGATAAACGTTGTGTGGTAGTGGATACGCGCACCGAACTGGATTGGGCGATGAAAAACGGCCAGATTTGCGTCTGGGCACCGTCCAAGATTGTGCTTGATGCAGTAGATGGGCCAGATGCACCGCCAAGTGATGCATTGGGGCTTGCGGCTTGGTTCGCGGCGGAGATGTTGGCGGAAGACTTCTGGGTTGTTGGTGATACGGTAGGCGGGGTGGCGCTTGAAACGGCCACGCGACAGATCGGTGTCGAGCAGAAAACTCTCTGATCTCTTGCTTTTTCTCACGTGTTTTCGCATGCAGCTGACATGAAGGCTTATTATCGTCCCATAGTGCAAACCGACGCTGCACGGCCAGAAAATGCCCTGACTTTGGCTGGAGGGTGGTGCTGGTTCACGCATGTTGAGGTGCTGCGTCGCGGTGAATCTGCCTTGATTGTTCCTGCGGACGAGGTTCCTGCCGGCGACCTCTCCCGGTTGTGCAAGGCACGTGCGCCAATCTGTGACCTAGGTTTTGATCAGCCTCACCTGATGGGCATTCTGAATGTCACACCGGACAGCTTTTCTGACGGCGGACAGTTTGCCGGTATCGCAGCCGCCATCCGACAAGCCGACGCGATGTATGTTGCTGGTGCAAGCTTGATTGATGTTGGCGGAGAAAGCACGCGGCCGGGTGCGGACTTTGTGCCGGTTGAAGAAGAAATCACCCGGACCGCTCCGGCAATTCGCGCGATATCCAGCAAGTTGGATGTGCCAATCAGCATTGATACGCGAAAGTCGGAGGTCGCGCGTCAAGCTTTGTCTGCGGGAGCGTCTCTGGTGAATGACGTCTCCGGGTTCACCTACGATCCGCAGTTGGCGACCGTTGCCATAGAGGTAGGCGCACCGGTGTGCGTGATGCATGCGCAAGGCGACCCTGCGACAATGCAACAAAATCCGATTTATGATGATGTTTTGCTCGATGTTTATGACTTCCTTGAAACACAAGTTGAGCATCTGGTGACTCTGGGTGTTACACGCGATCTGATCGTTGTGGATCCCGGCATCGGATTCGGCAAAACCCTTGCGCATAACCTTGCTTTGTTGGCGCGGCTGAGCCTTTTTCATGGCTTAGGTTGTCCCATTCTATTGGGGGCGTCTCGTAAGAAGTTTATTGGTATCATCGGCAAGGCTTCGCTTGCACAGGAGCGGATGCCGGGCTCTGTGGCGGTTGCGCTTGAAGGTGTGGCACAAGGCGCGCAAATTGTGCGTGTACATGACGTGGCGGAGACCCGTCAGGCTTTGAAACTGTGGCAGGCAGTGACGACAGGAGACTACAATGGCGCGTAAATTTTTCGGAACCGACGGGGTTCGCGGCACGGCCAATATCTATCCCATGACTGCCGAAATGGCGCTTCGTATCGGTGCTGCCGTGGGGCGGTATTTCCGCAATGACGGCACCAACCAGCATCGCGTTGTGATTGGCAAAGACACCCGTCTGTCCGGTTACATGTTTGAAAACGCGCTTACAGCCGGTTTGACATCCACAGGTATGAATGTGTTTTTGCTCGGTCCTGTGCCGACTCCTGCTGTGGGGTTGCTGACCACCTCCATGCGGGCGGACCTTGGTGTGATGATTTCCGCTAGTCACAACCCTGCAGATGATAATGGCATCAAGTTTTTCGGGCCAGACGGGTTCAAGCTCTCCGACGAGGTCGAGCTTGAGCTTGAGAAGCTGATCGAGAGCGGCGTTGAACCGGCGCAGGCCCAGAACATCGGCCGTGCGCAGCGGATTGATGATGGGCGCTTCCGTTATATCGAGCGTGTAAAGAGTTCGCTGCCGCGGGACCTCCCGCTGCGTGGTGTGAAGGTGGTGATTGATTGCGCAAACGGCGCGGCTTATCGCGCGGCACCTGAGGCGCTTTGGGAGCTGGGTGCCGAAGTGATCACCGTGGGGGTTGTGCCAAACGGCTACAACATCAACGAAAACTGTGGGTCTACCAACACGCGAACGGCGCAGGAGACTGTGGTCGCGCATGGGGCGGATGTGGGTATCTGCTTGGACGGTGATGCTGACCGTGTGATGATTATCGATGAAAAAGGCAGAGTTGCCGATGGTGATCAGATCATGGGGCTTCTGGCTAGCCAGTGGGCAGAGCAAGGCCGTTTGAAAGGCGGCGCGTTGGTTGCCACAGTGATGTCCAACTTGGGACTTGAGCGGTTTCTGGAAGGGAGGGGCTTGCGGCTGGAGCGCACTGCGGTTGGCGACCGATATGTCGTGGAAGCGATGCGCAAAGGCGGCTTCAATTTGGGTGGGGAGCAGTCCGGCCATATCGTGATGACCGACTATGCCACCACCGGCGATGGCCTGATGGCAGGCCTGCAGTTCCTGGCGGCCATGGTGGAAACCGGCAAAAAGGCCTCTGAGCTGGCGCAGGTGTTTGAGACCGTGCCACAGATGCTGAAAAACGTGCGCTATGGCGCAGGGCAGACACCCTTGGATGCGGCGTCGGTTAAAGCCGCAATTGCAGACGCAGAAGCGGCTTTGGTTGGGCAGGGGCGTTTGCTAATTCGTAAGTCCGGCACTGAGCCGCTGGTACGGGTCATGGCGGAGTGTGAGGATGCGCAGTTGCTGGAACGCACCGTTGATAGCGTTGTGGATGCGGTGCAGGCCGCAGTGGCCTGACTCGTCAGCTGGATTTTGAGCCAAAAAGGCGCTGCAAGGCGCCGAACTGACTCAACGCCACGCCGGACAAAATCAGCAGTGTTGCCCAAATCATGGAACCAGGAAGCGGCTCGCCCATGAGCGTCACGCCAAAGACCACCGACCACAGTGGCACTTGGTAGTTTGTCAGGCTCATAAACACGGGGCCGGCACTGCGGATCACAACAATGCGCAACAGGTTGGCACCTGCGGTTGGAACCAACCCCAGAAGGGCAACAAGAGCCAGGCCTTCCAATGGCGGCATTGGTGGCGGGCCGTGTTGCACAAAAGCGATTGGGATCACAACAAAGCTGCCAAAGATCAGGGTGGCTGCAGACAGGCCAATAGGATCAAGCGGCGGTAGTTTGCGCAACACAATTGAGGACACGCCGTAGCAGCTGGCGGCCGCGAGACAGGCAATCCGACCATAACCTTCTAGTGGGCTGCCGGTAGAGGCGAAAGCGGCGGGGCCTATCAGGACCACAACACCGGAAAAACCGATGAGAAAGCCCAGCGTGCGCCGCAAAGTCATTCGCTCGCCTGGGACAAAGAAGTGGGCCAATGGCAGAACAAAGAGCGCCACAGCGGCCATGGAGACGCCGGTAAATGCTGAGGTTACGTATTGCTGAGCCCAAGCCAGGAACATGAACGGGACAGCGGCGCTGAAGATGGAGACAAAGGCCAGCCGGGGCCAGTCCGTTGCTTCTGTTGTAAACATGCGCCCGCCACGCAGTTGCCAGACCGCAATTGTAATGACGGCGGCAAAGCCAATGCGTCCGGCCGCAACCCAGAAAGGGGGCATGTGCCCCAGAGCCAGCTTCTGTACCATAAAGGTGCCGCCCCAGATCAGCCCAAGCAGAGCAACCATGAACCAGCTTTTGAGAGTGATGTCGGGTGCGGAGGTCATGCGCCGCTCGTGAAAAGAGACCGCGCCAGGGCCGCGAAGAGGGCGGCGTGACCAAAAGTGACCAGAACACCGGCGATCTTCCACCCCAGAGGCGTTGGTACGCCGGGTTGAGAACGCGCCACGGCGCGGGTCAAAACCAGTTGATACAACACCAGAAGGGCCGCTAATGTGCCCGGGATTGCCTCACTTATTGGCAAGACTAACAACAGAGCCATCACTGGCTGATGAAGTAGCGCTGTCCCGTAGTTACCTACCCAAAAGGTTTCGCCGGTTGGCCGGTCTCCGCGCAAGACTGCGCGCAGCCAGTTGGGCGTAAACAGGGTCACGCTGATGTCTTTCTCGTCGGCCATACCTGTGCCTCTCAACTGTTTGGGGGACCATGCCTAGGGTGGTGATAAAGGTCAAACCAGTGAACCGAGAATGGTCTGATGTGAAACAAAAAAGGGGAGCCGAAGCTCCCCTTTTCCCAAGCAAAGAGCTGCTTAGTTTTTGGCTTTGTCGACCATTTTGCCAGCGGAGATCCATGGCATCATACCGCGCAGTTTCTCGCCGGTGGCTTCGATCTGGTGCTCGTCGTTTGCGCGACGGGAGGCTTTCAGGGTTGGCTGACCAACCTGGTTTTCCAGCATGAAGTCACGCACGAACTTGCCTTGCTGAATGTCTTCCAGAACCGCTTTCATGCGTGCTTTGGTTTCTTCGTAAGGCAGAATGCGTGGGCCGGTGACGTACTGGCCGTACTCCGCGGTGTTGGAGATGGAGTAGTCCATGTTTGCGATGCCGCCTTCGTAGATCAGGTCCACGATCAGCTTCACTTCGTGCAGACATTCAAAGTACGCCATTTCAGGGGCGTAGCCGGCTTCTACCAAAGTTTCGAAGCCGCAGCGGATCAGCTCCACCAGGCCGCCGCAGAGAACGGCTTGCTCGCCGAACAGGTCGGTTTCGCATTCTTCGCGGAAGTTGGTTTCGATGATGCCGGAGCGGCCGCCACCGATGGCGGAGCAATAGGACAGGCCGATTTCCAACGCTTTGCCGGTTGCGTCGGTGTCTACGGCTACCAGGCAAGGCACGCCGCCGCCTTTGGTGTATTCGCCGCGAACAGTGTGACCAGGGCCTTTTGGCGCCATCATGATCACATCCACGCCTTCTTTTGGCTCGATCAGGCCGAAGTGTACGTTCAGGCCGTGGGCAAACGCGATGGCGGCGCCTGGCTTGATGTTGTCGTGTACGTATTTCTTGTAGGTTTCTGCCTGCAGTTCGTCGGGCATGGTGAACATGATCACGTCGCACCATGCGGCCGCTTCGGCGATGCCCATAACCTTCAGGCCTTCACCTTCGGCTTTCTTTGCGGAAGGGGAGCCTTCACGCAGAGCAACCACAACGTTTTTCGCGCCGGAGTCGCGCAGGTTCAGCGCGTGGGCGTGACCTTGGGAGCCGTAGCCCAGGATGGCAACGTTCAGGTCTTTGATCAGGTTAATGTCGCAATCGCGATCGTAATAAACGCGCATGATGGGCGCTCCTCTGAATGTGTGTCTGGAGGCAGAATACGGTTTTTGGGGTGGGGGGCGACCATACTTGGCTGGAATTTTTCACCAAGTTGGGTATATTCATTCTTGCAGATTTAAAATTTCGGAAGATTCATGCTTGATGATCTTGATCGCCGCATACTGCGCTACATGCAGGCAGACCCGACTCAGTCCGTACCCGATTTGGCGGACCGCTTGTCTTTGACAACCTCTCGCCTGACGCGGCGGGTTGAGAAGCTCAAGGAGGCTGGCGTGCTTCGCGGGCAGCGAGCTGTGATTGATTGGCAGGCCTTGGGCTATGCGGTGGAAGTCTCGCTGCGGGTGACCTTGGACAAGACGCAATCGCGGGCGTTTGATGAGTTTATCGAGGCGGCGCGGGACATTCCGGAAGTCACAGAAATTCAAACGTTTCTGGGACGTGTCGATGTGCGTCTGTCGGTGATTGCCAAAGATATGGGGCATTATCAGGAGGTGTATCGCAGCCGTATTCTGACGTTGCCGCATATCGCGGATATTGAATCGCTCATGCATGTCTCGCGGATTAAATCTGATGAAAGCCTGCCGATATGATTGAGCTGGATGAGATTGATCGTAGCCTTCTCAAGGCGTTAGCAGAAGATGCCACCCAGAACGCAGGGGCGTTGGGGCGGCGGTTTGGATTGTCGCAGCCGGCGACGTGGCGGCGGATCAAGCGATTGCAGGACAGTGGGGCGATTGCGGGGCGGAAGCTGGACTTGGATTACGAGAAGCTGGGCTTTGGCGTGACGGTGTTTTTGGGGGTTAAACTGGCCACCAAAGGGCGCGTGAGTCTTGAGGATTTTGAGCGGGCCGTGTCGGCCATTCCGGAAGTGCAAACGGTGGAGCATGTGCTTGGACTGTATGATTACAGATTGCGCGTCACTGCGCGCGATATATCTGATTTTGAACGGGTTTTGCGGCGTCGGGTGATGACATTGCCCGGCGTGGGCAATGTGGAGGCCAATGTTTTGTTGAGCGAGGAGCGGCGGCCGGGGCCGCTGTAAGTGCTTGATGGAAATGACGAAGGGTCTTGAAGGTTTTGGGTGATTGGTGGACGCGCCACTTTGCGGTAGACCTTAGGTAACATGATAAGGAGTTTCCCGATGGCGCATGATGTTGATCCCGGTGGGTTGAGCGAGTTTTCCGTGGTGTTCACGGATCGGTCCTTGAACCATATGTCAAAGACTTTTCAGCAGGTTATGCGGGATATCTCCGACCTGTTGAAGGAGGTCTATAACGCAGACGCAGTGGCCTTGGTTCCGGGCGGCGGGACCTATGGCATGGAAGCGGTTGCGCGGCAGTTTGCTGCGGGGCAGAAAACGCTGGTGGTGCGCAATGGGTGGTTTTCTTACCGCTGGAGCCAGATTTTTGAAGCTGGCGGTTTTGCGGCGGAAAGCACGGTGATGAAGGCGCGGCAGACGGGAAACGGGGCCACCGCGCCGTTTGCGCCAGCGCCGATTGCGGACGTCGTTGCCGAAATTCATAAGCAAAAACCGCAGGTTGTCTTTGCGCCTCATGTGGAAACCAGCGCCGGTGTGATCTTGCCGGATGACTACATCAAAGCCATGGCAGATGCCGCACACGAGGTTGGGGCCTTGATGGTTCTCGATTGTATCGCGTCAGGCTGTGTCTGGATCGACATGCAGGCGCTGGGTGTGGATGTGTTGTGCTCCGCGCCTCAGAAAGGCTGGAGCGCTTCGCCGTCGGCTGGGCTGGTGGTGATGTCGGATAAGGCATTGGCCCGGTTGGAAAATACCCAGTCTGACAGCTTCGCGCTCGACCTGAAAAAGTGGCGCGACATTATGATGGCCTATGAAAACGGCGGCCACGCTTATCACGCGACCATGCCGACAGATGCGTTGCGGGCGTTCCGCGATACAATGCTGGAAACCAAAGAGTATGGATTTGAGAAGCTGCGTGAGGCGCAGTGGGCACTGGGCGACGGTGTGCGTAACCTTCTGAAAGACAAAGGTATTCAGTCGGTGGCGGCAGATGGCTTTGGCGCGCCGGGTGTGGTTGTGAGCTACACCAGTGATCCGGGGGTTCAGAACGGCAGCAAGTTTGCTGCGGAGGGCATGCAGATTGCCGCAGGGGTACCGCTCGCTTGTGATGAGCCTGAGGGCTTCATGACCTTCCGGCTTGGGCTGTTTGGATTGGACAAATTGTACGACGTAGACGCGACAATAAATCGTTTACGAAATGTGCTTGATACGGTGCTTTAGCACGTCGGTATCGCGTCGGTATTTCGTCTGTTTTGCGGAGGTGGCGTTTTTGGCGCTGTCTCCGTCTCGTTTTGGTGTTTGCTTTGCAAAAATGGCTGAGTGCGGGTTAGGGCGTCGTCTTCTGGCGCAGGGTGATGTTGCTGTTTTGTGGCAAGCCATAACGGAGCGTCAGGGCGATCACCCCCAGACTGATTACCAACCAGAGCCCGCCCCAGAACAGTGTCGAGCCGCCAACCTGCTCCGCCAGAATGCGCGCGTCAGAGCGCAGGTGGGCGCGGCGGATGGTGTCGTCAAAAATGTCGAGAGGTGCGTAGATGATGCTGCTGATCCCGATGGTGCGCAGGATCATGTCGTTGATCTCCAGGCTGAGATAACGGCTGGCCAGTAGCATCGCCGCGCCGGTGGCAAGTGTGAAGCCAAGGGCAAAGAGGTCGCGCACATAGAAGGCTGCCACCATTAAGGTGATCGCGCCAAATGCCGCGAGGATGGCCCGGTCCCAGTGGGTGCGCAGCGCAAGGATGAAGAGGGTAGCGCCGATCAAGAGAGAGCCGATATACCCGGCGGAGCTGATCCAGAACGGGCTGCCGCCACGTGCGGTGACAAATCCGCCCTCGTTAGGGCTGATAGAGAGGCTGAGGACGTCGCCGCCGGTGAAGATGGCAGCGAGTGCGTGGGCCAGCTCGTGCAGGAACACCGTGAGAATGCGCAGCGGCAAAAGCACATCGGTGTTCCACAAGAGCGTGATCAGCAGCGTCAGAGTCAGCAGCTGCCAATGATTGCTGACGAAGGCACTGAGCGACCGCATTCGTTAACGCACGCCCAGCCCCATTTGCATCAGCGTTTTTCGCACCGGCGCCAGCGAGTAGAGCGCATTGAGGCCAAGCGCGCGGGCATTGCGCAGGGGTTGCGCCTCTGCCATCGAGGCGCGGTTGAGCATGTCGATGCCTTTCACGCGCAGTTTGACCTCGGTGAAGCGTTTGCGGTGGTAGCGTCCCAGCATACGCTCACTGCCCAGATCGTTCGGGTCGGCTTTGGCGAGTTCCAGAAGGACGCGCATATCTCCCAAGCTCATGTTCAGACCTTGCGCACCGATGGGTGGCACAACATGGGCAGCCTCGGCGACCAGCGCGAGGCGTTGGCTGTAGAGCCGGTCGGCGGATTGCGAGATGATCGGCCAGATGGTGCGGTTGGACGCAAGTGTGAGCGGGCCAAAGAGGGCGCAACTGCGCTCGGTCATCTCAGCCTCAAATTCAGCTTTCTCCATTTCGAAGAGCTCTTGCGCGCGGGGGCCACGTTCCATCCAGACCAAAGCAGACGACGGCATGCCGTTGTGGTCGGGCAGTGGTACCAAAGTGAAAGGCCCGCCGGAGCGGTGGATTTCGGTGGAAACATTGGCGTGCGGGATTGGGTGGGTCACCGCCAGCGCCAGCGCTTTTTGTCCATAGCGCGTGGTTTTGGTGCCGATGCCAGCAGCTTCGCGCATGGGGGAGTTGCGGCCATCCGCAGCAATCACCAGGCGGGCACGGGTCTGGCTGCCATCGGAGAGGCCAACGCGTGCCTCATGTGTGCGGGTGAACAGCGTGGTGGTGCCACAGCCCATGCGCAGATCGACGTTGGGCAATTCTTCCAAACGGGCGATCATTTCACGGCGCAGCAGCCAGTTGGGCAGGTTCCACCCAAAGGGTTGATCGGAAATGTCGGAGGCGTCGAAGTTTTTGACGATGCGGGGTTCGGCCACTTCGCCACCAGCATCGACAATGCGCATGATTTGCAGCGGGGCGGCGTGGGCATCAAGGCGCTGCCAGAGACCCGCTTCTTCCAAAAGTGTGCGGGCGGGTTGCAGGAAAGCGGTGGTGCGCATGTCGGCGCCAGCGGCGTCGCGCTCGGTTACCGGCGGCGTTGGGTCGACGCATTGCACGGAAAATCCGGCGGTGCCAAAGGCGGCGGCCGCCGTCAAACCGGCGATGCCTCCGCCAGAAATCAGGATGTCCACTTGGGTCGTCTCAGTCATGGCAATGCCTCCTGCGCGGCACTTTACGCTTGGCGTAGAGCGGTTCCAAGGGGATGAAATGTCACCCGCGGGAAATCAGCACCAATGCGAGGTAGATCACCGGCACCAAGGCCACGGCAGGCATGTACAGACCAGGGATGCCGAACATGGCAATCGAGGTCCCCCAGAGCGCTACGAGCAGGGCGATACCGGCCCAAACCCAAGTGGCCGGGTCCAGCTTGGTTTTGGTTTTCGGGGTGGGAATGTCAGACGCAGAGGCGAGGCTCATAATGGCAGTCCTTTACAGGGCCCGCGCCTAGGTGGGGCGGGGATCAGGGAGGATAACGCTAGTAGATAGCACTGTGAGACACGACATTTCTGCGCTTCCCGATCCATCAGACCTGTCAGAAAGGCTCTCCTGCCGCGTGGTTTAGATATGCATCTGAGACACATCTTTAAAACTGGCAGGTTGTCGCAGTGCGACGAGATGCCCGCCCCGCTTTTTAGCTCAGTTTTGAGAGGAACGTCGGCAGGTCGTCGGTGTGGAAGTGGATATGGTCATGATCCAGCGCTTCCGGCGCCACATGCACGGTTCGCATGCCCATGTCGTGTGGGGCTTGCAAATTGCGCGCGTCATCTTCGAACATCGCGGCGGTTTTGGTGTCCACACCGTCTTTCTCAAAGATGGTTTCAAAGGCGGCGCGTTCTGGCTTTGGCAGGAAGTTGGCGTGCTCGACGCCGTAAATCGCGTCAAATAGTCCATCAAGGCCGCGCGCCGCCAGCACGCGTTCCGCGTAAGGGGCTGTGCCGTTGGTGTAGACAATACGACGGCCGGGCAGCTCTTTGATGTGGTGCGCCAACAGCCCGTCCGCTTCCAGATGGTCGAGCGAAATGTCGTGTACGTCGATCAGATACGGCGCCGGGTCCACATCATGTTCGCGCATCAAGCCAGTCAGCGTAGTCCCGTACCGCGCCCAATAGTCATGGCGCAGCTGGTCCGCTTTGGGTCGGTCCACACCCAACGTGTTCATCACATATTCCGTCATCTTCACCTCGATCTGATCAAACAGACGGCATTCCGGCGGATAGAGGGTGTTGTCGAGGTCGAACACCCAAGTGGTGACATGTGAGAAAGACTGTTTAGGCATGCCTGCGTGATACGCGTTGTGGGGATATGGCGCAACGAGAAAGCGATTGTGCGCCGTGTGTTGGGGTTGCATCACATGGCGCAGTGCGTACTCTGAGCGGCGTTGCAAAGAAGGATCGCGCCAGATGTCGCAAACCACACGCCCTAACAAAGATGCCTACACGCTGATTTTGGAAGCGATTGATGTGGGCGTTTATAAGCCTGGCGACCGACTGGTTGAGAGCGATCTGGCCGAGAAATTCGGCATGTCTCGCACGCCGGTACGGGAGGCGTTGCAGCGTTTGGAGACGCAATCTTTGCTGGCACGAGACGGGCGCAGTTTGATTGTGAATTCGCTGGATCACAACCAGATGGCGGAATTGTATGTGGTGCGTGGCGAGCTGGAAGGTTTGGCGGCGCGGCTGGCGGCACATCATGCCACAGCGGAGGAAGTGCGTGTGCTGCAGGATATGGTTGAGGCGGATAAGGAACGGGTGAACGATCCGTCCGCATTGGCCAGATCCAACCGTCGGTTTCACAAGCAGATTCACCTTGCGAGCCACAATCGGTATCTGATGCAGCAGTTGGATTTGGTGCATCGCTCTATGGCGCTGATGGCGACCACGTCGATTGCGGTGGAGGGGCGTGGTGAAGACACGTTGGTGGAACATCAGGCGATTGTGGATGCCATTGCGGCGCGCGATGGTGTGGCTGCGGATGCGGCTTTGCGGGCACATATTTCCACGGCGTTTGTCACGCGTCTGAAGCAAGAAAACTCAGAGTAGCGTCACGGGTCAGAAGAGGAGAGGTCATGTTTTGTGGCCTCTTTGGTTTTGCCGTGGCTGGTTTTGTCCCAATAGAACGGGGCCATGACCATTTCCAACAGCCCTTTGTACGCCGCAAGAGTTGCCAGCGGAAAGTAGAGCAGCAAGGAGGGGATCCATGGGTAGAGCCGCGGGCGGTTGGTTGTGTGCACGGCCAGAATCCAGAGTGCTCCGTTGACGGATCCGGCCAGAACCACTGTTGATGTCAGAACAATTAATAAGTCAGCGTGTATCTCGTCTATCAGGGGATGGGGAACGCCGAAGGCCGCGCCCCACAGCCACCACAGGAACGGGGCCAGCAGGAACTGGCTGATGGTGCAGAGAAACAGGAGTTGAAACCCGAGGAATTGCCGGGCGCCGAGCTCTTTGAACAGGTGGCGGGGGCTGCGCATATGCACCAGATAGGTGGCCATGTAGCCTTTCAACCAGCGGGACCGTTGCCGCACCCAAGCGATCATGTGACAGTTCGCCTCTTCATAGGTCACAGTTGGGATCAACTCGGTGCGATACCCGCGCCGCGCCAGACGCATGCCGAGGTCTGCATCTTCTGTGACGTTGTGGCTGTCCCATCCGCCGACCTCTTCGATCACGTGGCGTCGTAAGAAAAGCGTGGTGCCGCCGAGCGGAATGGCGAAGCCGAGCCGTCTGAGGGTAGGCAGGACCAAGCGAAACCAAGCGGCATATTCGATGGCGAAGCACCGCGATAGCCAGTTGGTGTAGGGGTTGTAGTAGTCGAGAACACCTTGAAGGCAGGCAACGTCTGGTGGGGCATGGGCAAAATGGTGGGCGACGTGTTCCAATTGGTCAGGAGCGGGCGCGTCTTCTGCGTCCCAAATACCAATGATGTCGCCACGACAGAACGGCAGGGCATAGTTCAAGGCGCGGGGTTTGGTGGTAATGTCAGACCCGCTGGGGACCTCGATCACCTGCATCCATCGGGGCAGTTGCGTGCGTGCGACTGTCGCGCGAGTGAGGTTGTCTTTCTCTTCGAGAACCAGCACCACATCCAGGAGCGCGCGGGGATAAGACAGGCGTGTCAGGCGCGCAATGAGGGCGGTGGCGATCTCGGTTTCTTTATAGAGCGGTACCAGCATTGAAATGCGGGGCAAGCGGGCGCGCCTGCCGTGCTGAGTGAGCTGCGCTGGCAGGATCAGATGCGTTTTCTCAGACCAGATCAACGGGGGCGGGGGCGGCGCTCTGCTGGAGGGGCGGAAGTGACAGAGGAGTGCAATGATACGCAGACCCGTGGTGCCCAGAAGCGTTAAGATGGTCCAAATGGAGAGGATTTTTAGGCCAAGGTTGGGGCTTGGAAGTGCCAAAAGCATCAGAAAACAGACAACGCCAATAGACAGTCCGAAGCCCAAGGTATGCGCAAAATCGAAGCTGCGACAGCTTTCGTGTCGCGCCACGGCATTTTCTGCGGCCTCGGTTAAGGCGCGTCGGTGATGTAGTGTGACATGGTCCGTGATGGCCTGCGCGGAGCTGAGCGTGAAGAGCGCATCCTTTAGGTCTGGCGGCAAAGCGGCGCGCAGTTCGGGCAGCTTATGAGGGCGACCGGTGACAAGAATAACGGTTTTGCCGATCCGCGCCCAAGGCACGACGTTATGCTTGAGGCAAAACTTTGGGGGCAAAAGATCTGCGGCGTCGCGCGCAGGCGGGGTGCGGGTCAAATCGACCTGCCGCAAGTTCTGTGTTTGGGCTTGTAGCGCGCGCAAGTCCTGTGCGGAGACCCAATCACGGGCCTTTAGAATCTCTGACAGATGCGCGTCCCAATGGGATTGCCGCTGAAGCGCCCAGAACAGTTGCCATGGGGTTACGAGATTGCGCTCAATCAACGTACGGGCGAAGGACAGGCGCGCAACGTGTTTTTGTTTGGGGCGTGTAAGGCGTCTTTGCAGTTGTGGTTCGTTCATCGCGTTCACCAGCAAGCAAGGAGTGCTTTTCAGGGTGTGCGCGTATGGTTAATGCAAAGTTAACGTATGGCGGGTGTGCCGCCATACGTCAGGATTTCCTGACCTATTGATCAGGCGCGTGCGGCCATAGCGGCGGCGAAGTTCTCAAACAGGTAGAAGCTGTCCTGTGGACCCGGGGAGGCCTCTGGGTGGTGCTGTACGGAGAACACCGGCTTGTCTGCGAGGCGGATGCCACAGTTGGAGCCGTCAAACAGGGACACGTGAGATTCGACCACACCTTCGGGTAGGGTCTGCGCGTCCACGGCAAAGCCGTGGTTCATAGAGGTGATTTCCACCTTACCAGTGTCGTGGTCTTTTACAGGGTGGTTTGCCCCGTGGTGGCCGTGGTTCATTTTCACGGTCTTTGCCCCCAGCGCGAGCGCCAGCATTTGGTGACCGAGGCAGATACCAAACACCGGAATGTCGGCTTTCAGAACCTCCTGGATCATCGGCACAGCGTATGCGCCGGTCGCTGCCGGGTCGCCTGGACCGTTGGAGAGGAAGACGCCATCCGGGTTGTGCGCGAGCACTTCTTCGGCGGTGGCGGTGGCGGGCAGGACGGTCACGTCACAGCCCACAGAGGCGAGGCAGCGCAGGATGTTGCGTTTGGCGCCGAAGTCGACGGCCACAACCTTATGCTTTGGCTCGGTCAGTTTGGGATAACCATCCGGCCAAGCCCACCGCATCTCGTTCCAGTGGTAGCTTTGGGCGCAGGTGACTTCTTTTGCGAGATCCAGACCTTCCAGACCGGAGAACGCACGTGCCTTGGCGACCAGCGCCTCAGTGTCAAATTCACCATCCGGGTTGTGGGCCAGTGCGACATGCGGCGCGCCTTGCTGGCGGATCGCACGGGTCAGGCGGCGGGTGTCGACACCACCGATGGCGATGCGGTTCCGGGAGGCGAGCCAGTCAGACAGGGTGTTCACGGAGCGCCAGTTAGAAGGCTCGGTTGGGTCCCATTTCACCACCATGCCTTCGGCCACCGGATCACCGGTTTCGTCATCTTCGGGGTTCACACCGGTGTTGCCGATGTGCGGGAATGTGAAGGTCACGACTTGGCCGGCGTAAGACGGGTCGGTCATGATTTCCTGATACCCGGTCATGGCGGTGTTGAAGCAGAGCTCCGCCACTGTTTCGCCGGTGGCACCAAAGCCACGTCCGTAAAACAGGGTGCCATCAGCAAGAGCGAGGCAGGCGGTCGGGTGATCGGGGGTCGATGCGGTCATGGGCGAGTCTCCGGCTGGCAAATTGGCCGATGCATATGTCGGCGGGCGACGGGCGTCAAGCAGATGTGTGTTCTCAGTCACCCCTTATTTTAAAGGGTTTGGTCAAAAAACGCGATGGTTGCGAGTCGCGAGGCGTTTATATAAGGTCGCATGCTTATGTTTGACAGCAATTGGCAAGAAGAATGGCACTGAGAGAAGACATCAACAGCGCGCTGAAACAAGCGATGCGTGACCGCGCGGCGGACCGGCTTTCCACCTTGCGTCTGATCATGGCCGCGATCAAAGATCGTGACATCGCGGCGCGTGCTGAGGGCGATGAGGGCGGCAGCGGTGTGTCGGATGCGGATATCTTGTCGATTCTCGCCAAGATGGTGAAGCAGCGACAGGAAAGTGCGCGCACCTATGAAGAAGGTGGGCGTCTGGATCTGGCAGAGCGTGAACTGGCCGAGATCACCATCATTGAAGAATTCCTGCCCAAGCAGCTGAGCGATGACGAGATTGTCGAAGCGGTCAAGGCGGCGGTGGCCGAGGTTGGCGCGGAATCGATCCGCGATATGGGCAAGGTCATGGGCGCGCTGAAGGCGAAATTCACCGGCCAGATGGATTTCGGCAAAGTCGGTCCGATGGTCAAAGACCAACTGGCCAACGGCTAAGATGATCGTTTGAGATTTGAAACGGCCTCGCCTGACAGGGCGGGGCCGTTTTGTGTTGGTTTACAACACGCCTGTACTGGAGTGGCCGCATTCATCCATGGCTTTGACGTAGGCGGCGGTGAAGCCGCGCAGGTCAAGATGAATGTATGGCATCCCGTCGATATACACGGACATGTTGCTGCCTTTGCGCATGGCGCGCATGGCATAGAGGCTATCGGGATGACCAACACCGGCGTAGGCCTGTAAGATGCCGTCGCTGTCATAGTAGCTATGGGCCTGCGTGTAGTAATCCCAATAATCATCGATCACAAAGGCTACGTTTTGGCCCTCGCGCATCGCGGTGGCATAGCCGCGCGATGCGTTCTCCTGAATATACACGGTTGGAAAATTTGTTGGGGGTCCGACCTCAGAACTGGTGATTGAGATGCGCACCAGCGGATCACCGTCCCCCCCCGTGTAGGCCGTGCAATTCAGGTGCAGATAATTGCCTGCACTCACGGTTTCGGCGTAGACTTGCCACGCTCCGTAGGTCCAATACCCCTCGGCGGCAACCGGGAGGGGGAGGCAGGCCAACAGGCCAGCAATGTATTTCTTCAAAACAATATCTCCGGAAGGGTTAAACTAAATGGCGGTGTAGAGGGATCAGTCAACCACGCCTGCGCCGGTGAAACCGCATTCGTCCATGGCCTTCACATAGGACGCGGTGAAGCCGTCCAAGAAAAAGGTGGCGAAGACCTGCCCGCCAACCACGGCGTCGAGTTGGCGGTTCTTGCGCATGGCGCGCAGCACCCATTGGCTGTCAGGGTGGTCAAAACGGAAGGTGGCTTGGGCAAAGCCCTCTTCGTCCAAATAGCCGGTGACCACGGCGTCCATGCTGTCTTCATCATCAAACCGGATGTAGATGGCCTGACCGTCCTGCATAACAGTGGGGTAGCCGCGAAAGGCGCTTTCGCGCACTTCGACGCTTGGGAAAAAGTAAGGGGGACCGGCGTCGCCGTTGCTGATTTCCACGTTCAGGGTGGGATCGCCGTCGCCGCCGGTGAAGGCGGAACAGGTGCGGCGCAGATCTTCACCGGTGTCGACGGTTTCTGCGACCACCTGCCAGGACCCGTATGTCCAATAGCCGCTGTCGACTACGGTGGGGGCGGGTGGCGGCGCGTTGGTGGTGGGCGCTTGGGCGGAGGTGGTGACGTTGGCGGTGAAGGCCAGAAGGCCAGCGGCAAAAAGGTTCATAAAAAGGCGTTCCTATGCTGTCAGGCGGCAGGGTTGCAGAAAAACCCTGACAAACCTTTGACGAGAATAAGGCTTTGCGTGTCTTTGCCTAGGATTGTTTTGGCGATGCTCATATCTGGCATCACCGGCAACAGAGCAGAAATAGGCGGTATGTCCGCAGCTCAACGGGTCGACGTTTGCTCGATGCCGGTTGTCAGTTCAGCGAATTCTTAACGCGGGTAAGCTAGGCTGTGGCCGCCGCGGAAACGTCGGGGCATTTTGCGTTGGCAGACGTCGGTTGGTTTGCCACAAAGAGAGAAACAGAGCCAATATAAAGGTTGGTCGCGCATGAGATTGAGCAGTGTGATGGCTTTTTGCCTGACCGTCGTGATGGGTGGTCCGGCGATGGCGATTGACGCATCGTTTGGCATTCCGGTGGCCGGAAGAGTGGCTCTGGAAGGGCTGTCTTTAGACGGAGCCTATCGGTTCGGCTACGTCAACGGAATGGCGCGGCGAGGGCAACAAGCGCAACGCTTTGAGATCCGCCATGGAGATTGTGGTCGGGCGTCCCGAGTCAACGATTGCGACAAAGATCGAGGGCGGGTTGAGATGAAGGAAAAGCCCAAAAACAATATGTCTCGCCCCAATCAGGGTGTTTGGTACGGGTATTCTGTGCTGATCCCGAAAGATTTTGTCAGCCTTGGGCGCGGCAATACCATGTTGGGGCAGGTCAAAGCAGAGGGGCTTTCTTCCCCGCTATGGTCGCTGACTTTCAATGATGCGCCGAAGCTGCGTTTTGCTGACAAGAAAAACGGATGCAAGCTTGGATCCATGGCCTCTTGGAAGGGGCGTTGGATTGATATCACGATTTATGCGCACTACGGGCGCAGTGGGCAGGACGTGTATTTTCAGCTGTATAAAGATGGCAAGCTCTTATGCCAGCGCCGAAGCCCATTTGTGCCCAAACACGTTGCGCAGAGCAATCCGAAATTGGGGCTCAAATACGGGATCTACAACAGCTTTGTGAGCCGGTATCTAGCAAAACATGGTCGTACACCTGCCGCAGCCAAGAAAGGTCCACGAATGTGTTCCGGCGGGAAATGTAAAAGCCCGTCCGCCACCCCATTCCGGTATGAGTGGGGCGTGCGTCTGCCCACGCACGTGATTTATTATGACGAAATGCGATTTGGCGCACGCCGGGAACACGTTGACGTCAGGATGTTGGAGGCACGTGGAGTACCGCCAGTGGACTAAAGCGCGCGCGTTAGGTGCGGGGCCAGAGCATTGGGAACCAGTCTTCACGCAGCTTTTGACCTTCGGTCATGTCGTGGCCTGGGAAAGGTGGCGAGGTGGGGCCGGGGCGTTCGACATAGCGGGCGTCATCCCCAATCAGACGCAGGGAAAAGGCACGGCGACGTTGGGTGGCGGTGTTGCCACGCGCGCCATGCAGGATGTGGTAGTTGAAGGCCACGGCATCGCCGGGTTCCATCTCCCACTCCAAGACGCGCATGCCTTCGGCGTCGGGATCAGGGATCGGCATGTAGTCGTCTTTGTTGGGGAAGAAGCTCTCCTCGCTGACCCAGCGGGTTGGCAGGACCGGCTTTTCCCATTTATGACTGCCGGCCACCATGCGCAGGGTGGCGTCTTTCACCGGATCGAGCGGGGACCAGAAGCTGATGGTTTGCTGGCCTTCGACAAAGTAATAAGGCCCGTCGGTGTGCCAAGGCGTGGCCATCGAGGTGCCGGGTTCTTTTACCAGCACATGGTCGTGGAACATCTGGACTGTTTGCGACTGCATCAACTGCGCAGCGACTTCGGCGGCCTTCGAGGTTTCGATGACCTCCTGAAACTGCGGGATGCGCTGCCAGTTGCAGTAGTCGTCAAAGAAGCGGCCGGTCTGGCCTGCTTTTTCGTTGTTGGACGCATAGGGGCCGGGCTCCGCCAAATTGCGTTCAACACCTTTGCGCAGGGTCTCGACGTGATCGACAAACAACCCGCGGATCAGGACAACGCCGTCCTGTTGATAGGTGTCGATGTCCTTGGTTGTGATCGTGACCATAATGATGCCTCCCCAAAAGTCCGACGGCCACGGTGGGGCGCGATTGGAGAAGCGTCAAGCGGTTTTAGATTTGGGTTGCATGCAGGCGCAGGGCCTTGGCGATCTCCAAAAGGCGCGGGCCGAGGTCGTTTTCCATGCGGTCTCTGGTCAGGAAGGGCGCGGGGCCGCCAAGGTTGAGGGCCATGTCCGGCGCGGCGTCGCTGTTCATGGGGAAAGGCACCGCAACCGAGTGCACGCCTTCGTGCCAGTCACCGTAGTTCACGTAGAAGCCTTTTTCCGAGATCTGCGCGGCGGCGGCGTTGATGCCGTCAAGAATGGCGGGCCAGCGCTCCGGGCCATGGTGCTCGGCCAAGGTTTCGAGGATTTCAGCGCGCTCTTCCGGTTTGCATCCGGCGATATAGGCGCGGCCCATGGCGGAGCGGGCTAGCGAAATGCGGGAGCCAACGCCCAGTTGCAAAGACATCATTCCGTGGTCTGCGCGCGCGCAGGCGAGGTAGGTCACCGTGTGATCATCGCGCGCGCCGAGGGCGACTTGCACACCGTCGCCCGCATAATCGGCAAGGCGCTGCATGTGTTCTTTGGCGGCGTCGCGGATCGGCATGGAGCCGAGGCAGGCAAAGCCAAGGCTCAGCGCGGGCACGCCAATACGGTAGCGGCCGGTTTGCTCATCATAGAGCAAGTAGCCGGTTTGCAGCAGCGTGTAGGTCAGGCGCGAAATGGTGGAGTTGGGCAGGCCGGTGCGCTCGGCAATGTCGCGGTTGGACAGGCCTGCACGGTCACGGGGACGGAAGCAGCGCAACACATCCAGTCCACGCGACAGGGCGGTGACAAACTGGCGGTCTGTTTCAGGGGCTGGGGCGTCGCTGGCGACGGAAGTGCGTTTTCTCATTGGGACGTGTCTATTTCCGCATGGTGGAATTTTCTATGCGTCATGACAGCTCTTTCCACAAGACCTTGCCGACGCCGGATTTTGGCAGTGCGTCGATGAATTCCACGATGGTGGGGCATTTGTAGGCGCTCATCTGGGTTTTGCACCACTGGATGATGGCGTCCTCAGAGAGCGTGTCGCGGGCTTCGGCTTGGGGCACGACAAAAGCTTTCACACATTCGCCACGCCGGTCGTCTTTGGCGCCGACCACGCAGCATTCGGCAATGTCGGGATGGTGCAGCATCAGCATTTCAATTTCGGCTGGCCAGACTTTGAAACCGGCGGCGTTGACCATGCGTTTCACGCGGTCGACCATGAAGAAGTAGCCATCCGCGTCGCGGTAGCCGATGTCGCCGGAGCGGAAAAATGGCACGCCGTCGATTTTCACAAACGCCTCGGCGGTCGCCTCGGGGCGTTGCCAGTAGCCGGTGAAGTTTTGCGGGGCGTGCATGACAATTTCGCCGACTTCGCCATGGGGCAGCTCCGTGTCACCGCCGATTTCCAGCACGCGGCTGTCGACTTCATAGATCGGTTGTCCGAGGCATTGGCGTTTGGGCGCGTCGATGGGATTGATGTGGGTGGCGGCCATGGTTTCGGAAAGTCCGTAACCTTCTATGTAGTCGAGGCCGGTCATGTCTTTGAGGCGCTTGGCAATGGCGTCCGGCATGGCCGCGCCGCCGCCACCGATCATTTCCAAGGTGGAAAGGTCATAGCCGTCAAAATCGGGATCGTTCACCAGATCAATCGCCATGGTCGCAATCGAGCGCCAGCGGGAGATTTTGTAGCGTTGGATCAGGCCTGCGGCCAGATTGGAGGACCAGCGGGGTAGGATCACATTGCGCCCGCCGGTAAGGATTGGCGCGCACATGCCACCCACCATGCCGGTGACGTGGAAGAATGGCAGCGCGGCGAGGTGCACGGTGTTCTCATGCGGCGGGTTCCAAAGCACGCTGGCGTAGAGAGAGGCCAGAAAGGTGCGATGTGTGTGCATGCAGCCTTTGGGCTGGCCGGTGGTGCCTGAGCTGTAGGGGATTACGGCGAGGTCATCGCTGGTGGTGTCGCGGGGGGCGGGCACATGGCCTGCGTCCAGTGCGGATTGGAAGCCTGTAATGCCAAGAGTTTCCGCATCTTGTTCAGACATCGCCTGCGCCAGATTGGAGGGGATCAGATCGAAATCCGCTTTGCCCATATCGGTCATGCGGGTGCCGATCAAGGTGGTGAGGTCTCCGCGTTGGAGGGCGGGCAAAATGTGCTCGGATAGCTCCAGCGCGCAGATGGCAAGCTTGGCGCCGGTGTCTTCGACGAGATAGTCAATTTCGGCCTGTTTGTTCATCGGGTTCACAGGCACCACAGCGCCGCCCGCGCGTAGGATGGCAAAGAAGCTGATGATGTA
The DNA here is from genome assembly GCA_014872815.1 of Paracoccaceae bacterium. GTDB lineage: Bacteria > Pseudomonadota > Alphaproteobacteria > Rhodobacterales > Rhodobacteraceae > Shimia. The sequence goes on along the minus strand of WKFK01000005.1, from coordinate 84,911 downwards.
TTGCGGGCAATTCTGGGTGTAGAGCAGGGCCCGGTCGCCTTTGGAAAGGCCGACGTGCTGCAGATAGCCGGCCAGTGCGCTCACGCGGGCGGCGATGTCACGGTAAGTGTAGTCAGCGCCATTGTAAGTCACGGCGATGTTGTCGCCCCATTTGACCACGGCCTCATCCATGCTGACATCAATTGGATGATCTGGTCGGTCAAAGGTCCAGTCTTTGCCGATGGGCCAGAAATCCGGGATGCGGGCGTTTGGGTGGGGCATGGTGCCGTCCTTTGATCTTGCATGTCCGCGCGGGGCGTAAGCCAGCCTAGCGTGGCTTTGCGAGATTTCAGCGGGAAATTTTGCGCAAGTGTCGTGGCGTCGTTTTTTGCAGGAAGGCCGCGAAACAGATTTTCGCTTGGCGGAAGCCGCCGTAGACTAAGTGCAACATGTAGATGCGAGGGAGGCTCACGATGGGCGAGAAAAAGGTCACCGTGGAATTTGTGGAAGATGTGGCGCTGATCTGCATTGATAACCCGCCGGTGAACGCCAGCGGTGTGGCTGTGCGGCAGGGGATTGTCGATGCTTTGGAGGAGATCAAAGCGGCAGGGTCCGCGAAAGCGATTGGTCTTTATTGCGCGGGGCGGACGTTCATCGCCGGTGCGGACATCACCGAATTTGGCAAACCGCCGCTGGAGCCGGGCTTGCCTGAGGTCTGCAACATTCTTGAAGATAACGAGACGCCGATTGTCGCGGTGATCCATGGCACCGCGCTGGGCGGTGGGTTGGAAACCGCGATGGGCTGTCACGCGCGGGTGGCTGTGCCGACGGCGAAGGTTGGGTTGCCGGAAGTGTTGCTGGGCATTTTGCCGGGCGCCGGTGGTACACAGCGCGCGCCGCGGTTGGCGGGCATTGCCAATGCGTTGGATTTGATCCTCTCGGGCCGTCATGTGCCCGCAAAAGACGCGCTCGAAATGGGGCTTGTGGACCGCATCGACGAGGGCGAGCCACGCGATGTGGCCTTGGCGGCGGCGAAGGATGTTGCGGCGGGGACGTTGGCAACGCGCCGGACCGGTGAGTTGAGCACAACGCCGGATGATGCGGCGATTGAGGCCACCATGGCGGCGGTGCAGAAGAAGCACCCGCATCTGATTTCGCCGCAGAAATGCGTGGAGTGTGTGGCGGCCTCGACCGGGGATTTCAAAGAAGGGCTGGCGTTTGAACGGGCGCGGTTCATGGAATGCCTGCCTTCGCCGCAATCCAAAGGCTTGATCCATGCCTTCTTTGGAGAACGGGCGGTGGCGAACATTCCGGAGAAGAAAGCGCAGCCGCGTGACATTGCCAGCGTGGGTGTGATCGGCGGCGGGACCATGGGCTCCGGCATTTCGACCTCGGCTTTGATGGCGGGGCTGCCCGTGACGCTGATTGAAGTGTCGCAGGAAGGTCTGGATCGTGGGGTGGCGACCATCACCGGCAATCTGGATGGCGCGGTCAAGCGTGGGAAGATGAGCCAGGAAAAGCGCGATGCGGCGTTGGCTAACCTGACAGCGTCCACAGAGATGGAGAGCCTTGCGCAGGTCGATCTGGTGATCGAGGCGGTATTTGAGAAGATGGAGATCAAGAAAGAGATCTTCACCAAGCTGGACGCCATCTGCAAAGAGGGCGCGGTGCTGGCGTCTAACACGTCATATCTCGACGTGGATGAGATCGCGGCGATGACCAAACGGCCACAGGATGTGCTGGGGCTGCATTTCTTTTCTCCGGCGCACATCATGAAGCTGCTGGAAGTGGTTGTGGGTGGAAACACCGCACCAGAAGTGGTCGCGACAGGTTTTGCGTTGGCAAAACGCATGCGCAAAGTGGGCGTGCGTGCTGGCGTTTGTGATGGGTTCATCGGCAACCGTATTCTCGGGCACTACTTGAAAACCGCGAGCTATCTGGTGCTCGACGGCGCGCATCCCGATCAGGTGGACAAGGCGCTGGAAGGCTTTGGCTTTGCCATGGGGCCGCATCGTGTGGGCGATCTGGCCGGGCTGGACATTGGCTATATGACCCGCAAACGGCGTGAGGCCACGCGACCGGCGGAAGAGCGTTATAGCGGCGCAATTGCCGACCGGCTGAGTGAGAATGGCTGGAACGGGCGCAAGACCGGCAAAGGCTACTTTGTCTACGAGGGCCGCGAGACGCTGGAAAACCCGGACCTGAATGGCATCATCGACGAGGAACGCGCCAAGGCGGGTATTACGCCGCGGGACTTCAGCGATGAGGAGATTGTCGACCGCTATATGACCGCGATGATTTCAGAGGCCGCGCGGGTGGTTGAGGATGGCATTGCGCTGCGGCCAGTGGATGTCGATGTGGTGTTCCTGATGGGCTATGGCTTCCCGCGGTTCCGTGGCGGGCCGCTGCATTACGCGGACACGATTGGCGCAGCGGAGCTGGTGAAGCGGATCGAGGCCTATGCGGCAGAAGATGCGCATTATTGGCAAGTGCCTGCGTTGCTTCGGAAAATGGCCGAGGATGGCAGCAGCTTTGCCGATTTGAACAAAGGAAAGTGATGCCATGGACCTGAGTTATTCCAAAGAAGACCAGGCGTTTCGCGATGAGGTGCGGGCGTTTCTCGCCGAGCACCTGCCGGAAGAGATTTCCAGCGCGGTGCGCTCCGGCGGCGAACTGACCAAAGCGATGATGGAAGAGTGGCATGCCATTCTGAACTCGCGCGGGTGGTTGGCAACGATCTGGCCCAGAGAGTTTGGTGGGCCGGGGTGGAGCCCGGTGCAGAAGCACATCTTTGAGGAAGAATGCTGTCGGGCTTATGCGCCGCGGATTGTGCCCTTTGGCCTCAACATGCTGGGGCCGGTGCTGATCAAATTTGGTTCCAAAGCGCAGCAGGAGCATTACCTGCCACGCATTCTGGATGGCACCGATTGGTGGTGCCAGGGCTATTCCGAACCCGGTGCAGGCTCAGATCTGGCCTCGCTCAAAACCAAGGCAGAGCGGGATGGTGATGAGTGGGTCATCAACGGCCAGAAGACCTGGACCACTCTTGGTCAACATGCCGATTGGATTTTCTGCCTGTGTCGCACCGATCCGGACGCCAAGAAGCAGGAAGGCATTAGTTTTATCCTTGTGGATATGAACACGCTGGGCATTGAGGTGCGCCCAATCAAGCTGATTGAAGGCGGGCATGAGGTGAACGAGGTGTTCTTCACTGATGTGCGGGTGCCGATTGGCAACCTTGTTGGCGAGGAGAACAAAGGCTGGACCATTGCCAAATTTCTGCTGACCCATGAGCGGACGGGCATTGCGGGGGTGGGCTTCTCCATTCAGGCGCTGGAAGAGGTAAAGGCCATCGCGTGCAGCACAATGCGCGGCGGTAAGCCACTGATCGAAGATCCGCTGTTTGCGGCGCGGATTGCGCAGGCGGAGATCGACCTAGAGGCGATGAAGATCACCAATCTGCGCATGCTGTTTAAGGCGCAGGAACAGGGCGCGCCGGGGCCGGAGACCTCTCTGCTGAAGATCAAAGGCACGGTGATCAATCAGGAACTCAAAGACCTCGCGCGGCGGGCGTTAGGGCCAGCGGCGGCGCCGTTCCCCGGCCATGTCACCGAAGGCAACCTGATGTTTGGCCCTGCTGATACCGAGCACAATGCGGCGCGGTATTTCAACAATCGGAAGACGTCGATTTTCGGTGGGTCTAACGAGATCCAACGCAATATCGTGACCAAAACCATGCTGGAGCTTTGATCGATGGACTTTAATCTGACCGAAGATCGCCAGATGTTGGCGGACACGTTGGGGCGGTTTCTGGGCGAGCAATACCCGGTCGAGCATCGGATCAAGGTGGCCTATGACGCGCCGTATCATGATCCCGCGCTGTGGGATCAGTTGGTGGAGTTGGGTGCGCTCTATGCGCTGGCGCCTGAGGACGCTGGCGGCATGGGGGGCAGCGGATTTGACATTTCCGTTGTGTTTGAGGCGCTTGGCAAGGCGTTGTGTCCGGAGCCGGTTTTGGGCGCGCTGATGGCGTCTCGATTGCTGGCGGCGGCTCGTGCGGATCAGGAGGCGCTGCTGACCGGAGCGACGAAATACGCGGTGGGCATCACCGAGATTGATGCGCCTTATGAGCTGGACCAGATCGCCACCGTGGCCACGGCCAAAGGCGATGGTTTCACCTTGTCGGGCCGTAAATCCACTGTCTACGGCGGGCAGGTTGCTGACATCGTTCTGGTTGCCGCGAAACATGGTGACGGATTGGGCGTATTCGCGGTCAATGCGCGCGATGCCAATGTGACCGGCTACGGCATGATGGACGGCGGTGGCGCGGCGGAAGTGCTGCTGGATGACACGCCCGCGACGTTGGTTGTGGCGGACGCCGCGGCGGCGCTCCAAGATGCTGTAAACGCAGGCATTGTTGCCTTGTGTGCGGAGGCTGTGGGCGCGATGGAAGTGACCCACTCCATCACCGTAGACTACCTCAAACAGCGCAAACAGTTTGGCATTCCGATTGGCAAGTTTCAGGTGTTGCAGCACCGTGCGGTGGACATGCTGACCGAGATTGAGCAGGCGCGGTCTATCACGATCAAGGCGGCGGCGGAGCTGGGTGGGGCAGATGCGTCCAAATATGCCTCGATGGCGAAGAACATGATTGGTCGCGCGGCGCGCTTGGTGGCGGAAGAGAGCATTCAGATGCACGGCGGGATTGCCATGACCTGGGAATATGCGGTCAGCCACTATGCCAAACGGTTGATTATGCTCGATGCGCAATTGGGCGACACGGATTATCACCTGAGCCAAGTGATGAAGGGCTACGCGGCTTAAGTTATGGACCAGAGACGAAAAGGCACGCCGGTCGTGGCGCGCTTTTTTGTTAGCCTAAGATGCCCGGCCAATTGGCAAGGCCTTTTTCGATGTTGCCGGGAATGTCTTGGCGCCAGAGTTCCTGCGCGCGCAGGCTGGCGTTGAGGTAGAGAACATTCTCGTGGATGGTCCAAGCCTCGGGGATGGTTGGCGCGAGGTAGCCTTTGGAGGCGGCATAGGCGCAGTATCCGCCAAAACGGGGCGCGTAAGTCTCTGGATTGGATTGGAATTTTGCCGCGTTTTGCGCAGTGGCGAAACGCCAGGTCGCGCCGTTCCAGTCGACCAAATTGGCAGCGGAGCCTTCGACCGGTTTTTGTTCTGTAAAATAGGCCACCGGGTCATAGCCGTTGATTGCGATGGGGTTTTGGAACACCTCCGGTTCGCGGGCGAGCGCGGGGTGTGGGGTGAGCGCGTAGGCGAGTGGGGCGGTGGCAAAAAGGCCAAGGGCAGCGCGGCGTGTGAGCATGGTGTGTCCTCCTTTGATGAAGGCAATATACGGGCAAGTTGGAGTGAAGGGAGAATGGTTCACCAGGGCGTGATTGTTTGTGAGGGGTGAGCCACTCAGGCTTTGCTTCGATTGAACTGCGATCACGCCTGCAAACAATGAGTCCAGACGGGATCTACGCATAAAGCCAAAATCAGAAATACACAAAACCTTAACCCTCTCAGAAGAGCGTTTTCCTTAGCTTTGAAACGCTTTCACATCTGGAGGACATTTGAAATGTTGAGAGGTTTTATCTACGCCACTGCCTTGGCCTGCGCGACAACGTCGGTGTCCGCAGAGCAGATTAAGCTGGTTCAGGATGAGGCATATGCGCCTTACATGGGACTGGAGAACGGCCAGGCCTCAGGTATCTGGGCTGAGTTTATCGCCGAAGCCCTAACCCGAGTGGGCGGCGACTACGACGTTAAGGTTGAAGCGGTGCCTTGGTCGCGAGCGGTTAATCTTGTGGAGACGGGGCAGGCGCATGGACTGGTTGGTACCTACTATCGTCCGGAGTCCCGCCCGTGGATTGGCACTTATTCCACCTCTCCGGTGACTGAAAAGGTATCGGTGTATTGTCGTGAAGGGGTAGCGCAGTCAGATTGGGCTTATCCGGCGGACTTCACTGGCCTGACCTTCGGCAACAACGCCGGATTTGGCACTCCAGGACAAGCCTTTTTTGACATGGTGGATGCTGGCGCTATCACGCTGCAAGAGGCTCAGACAACCGAACAAAACTTAAAGAAGCTCGAGAAAGGGCGGATTGATTGTTACGTCCAAGAGCAACTCGCTGCTGAAATGGTTATCAATGAAAAAGGTATAGCGGGTATCGTGCGCGTACTGGATGCCTCTGCCGAGACTGCTCATATTGGGTTCAGGGCGGATTGGCAGGGCGAGGAGGCTCAGCAGTTCATCGCAGATTTCAACGCCGCTCTGCAATCCATGATGGACGATGGCACTGTGGCGGAGATTGTCTCTCGCACAGTTGGCGGCTGAGCCGAGTGTTCTGGACTGCATTGCGCAGCGCCCTGTCGGGGTGCTGCGTGTTTTTTGCATGAGGCGTTACAGAACCTCGAACAGCCCCGCAGCGCCCATGCCGCCACCGACGCACATGGTGCAGACGACGTAGTTGGCGCCCCGGCGTTTGCCTTCGATCAATGCGTGGCCAACCATGCGCGCGCCGGACATCCCGTAGGGGTGGCCGATGGAAATGGCGCCGCCGTTGACGTTCAGGATATCGTTTGGGATGTCCAACACGCGGGCGGAGTGCAGCACCTGACAGGCGAAGGCTTCGTTGAGTTCCCAGAGGCCGATGTCGTCCATCTTGAGGCCGTGGGCCTTCAGCAATTTGGGCACCGCATGGATTGGGCCGATGCCCATTTCGTCCGGCTCTAACCCTGCGGCCATCACGCCAACGTACCGGCCTAGTGGCTCAAGGCCTTGTTTTTCCGCTATTTTCGCTTCCATGATCACCGAGGCGGAAGCGCCGTCTGACAGTTGGCTGGCGTTGCCAGCGGTGATGAATTGGCCTTCTGAGACCTGTTGACCGTCTTTGAACACGGGGTTCAGGCCTTGCAGGTTCTCCAAGGTGGTAGAGGGGCGGTTGCCCTCGTCCTTTTCAAGCGTAACCTCTTGGAAGGAGATTTCTTTGGTCTCTTTGTCCATCACACCCATGGTGGAGGTCAGGGGCACAATCTCGTCGTCAAACTTGCCCGCGGCCTGTGCGACGGCGGTGCGTTGTTGGGATTGCAGCGCGTAGGCGTCTTGGTCTTCGCGGGTCACACCGTAGCGGGCGGCGACGATCTCGGCGGTCTCTAGCATGGACATGTAGAGCGCCGGTTTGTGTTCCTTGATCCAAGGATCAACGCGGCGGTCCATGCGCATTTTGTCGTTTTGCACCAGAGAGATGGACTCCACGCCGCCGCCAATCGCCACGTCCATGCCATCGTGCACGACCTGCTTGGCGGCTGTGGCAATGGCCATCATGCCGGAGGCGCATTGGCGATCAAGTGACATGCCTGCAACGGTCACAGGTAGGCCCGCGCGGATAACAGCTTGGCGGGCGATGTTGCCGCCGGTGGCGCCTTGTTGAAGCGCGGTGCCGATGATGCAGTCTTCAACTTCGTGGCCTTCCAACCCAGCGCGGGAGACCGCGTGAGACACCGCATGACCGATCAGTTCTTGAGCCTGGGTGTTGTTGAACGCACCACGGTAGGCTTTGCCAATGGGCGTGCGGGCGGTGGAGACGATGAGGGCGTCGCGCATGGTCAATCATCCTGAATTTTGACGTCGGTATTACGTCGGTATCGCGGCTGTATTACGGAGGTGCGTTTTGCGCCTTTAGCTGGCTTGCGCGTAGGTTTCGACACCTTGTTCAAAGCGCAGGTTTTTCCACTGCGCGACCAGCGCGGGTTTGTCTTCGCCTTTGATTTCGACGGTCACGTTCCACTGCATCTCGACCACGCCGGGTTGTGGTTCGGAATATTTGGCGAGGGTGAAACGGCCGCGGATTTCGGCACCTGCTTTGACAGGGGCAACAAAACGCACACGGTCAAAACCGTAGTTAATGCCAGTGCTTTCAGCTTCGGTGCGCGGCACGGCGTCCGCGATCATCTGGCTGAGTAGGGATAGGGTCAGGAAACCTGGTGCAACAGTGCCGCCATAGGGGGTCTCCTTGGCGGTTTCCGGATTGGTGTGAATGTCCTGCGCTTCGCCGGTGGCTTTCGCAAACGCGTCGATCATGGGCTGGTCGATTTTCACCCATTTGGAGAGGCCAAATTCGCAGCCAACCCCGTCTTCGAGTTTGAGAATTCTTGAAATCATTTCACCGGCCTCCAAGCCCTCATCGATTTCCGCAATGCGAAATTTAATTTCACTTATGCCCAGAAGACTGGATTCGGAGCGATCTGTCAATATGCGGAAACTTATTCTGCTATGCGGAATTAGGGGGCAAGGGAAAACGGCCCGCGCGCTGCGGGGCAGTTTCGAGAAGTCTAAGCCGTAAATAGGATCAGGCGCGATTGCTGGGGCGGCGTAGAAAGGCCACGAAGCCTATGGCGGCTGTGGGCCAGATGGACCAAAAGTACCCGTCCCAAGAAAACATGTTGATAAGCACCAGTGCCATGACCAGAACCGCTCCGCGCACCATGGCTGGGCTAAACCGATCATTCGCCCAGAGGGGCGCTGCTTTCAAACACCAGACTGTGAGCAAGGCGAGGCCGGGCCAATGCGCCCAAATTCCGTAGCCAGAAATCATGTCAATCAAACACAGAGCCCCAAAAATCACTGCGAAGTGTTTGCCGCGTGCGTGAATGGTGGCTTCCAAATCTTCTGGCACAGGTTCTGACGTGCTTGCGTTTGGGCGCTCTTTGTTGAAGACCTCATCAAACTCATCCTCAGGCCAAGAGCTGGCCTTAGCTGCAAATGGCGCTGCGCTTTGCGGTGCTGCTTCGGGAGAGGAACGTTCTGGTTCCGGGATGTGCATCTTTGGATAAGCGTTTGCCATGTTGGAGACACAGTAGACCTGCACGCCCTCGGAGAAGTTTTTGGGGTGGCGTTCGCCGATATAGTCAAAGCCAACGGTGAGTTTGCCGCGCACTTGGTCATAGACCTGCTGGGACAACAGGATGCCGCCCGGCTCCGCCATGCTTTGCAGGCGCGCGGCAAGGTTGACGCCCTCGCCAAGCAGGTCTTCGCCATCCACCATCACGTCGCCAAGGTGAATGCCGATGCGGAAGTTGAGCGCCATCTCTGGGTCTTGCTGCTGATCGCCCAATTCGCGTTGCACCTCAATGGCGCATTGCACGGCTTCGACCACAGATGGAAATTCGGCAATCAAACCGTCCCCTGCGGTGTTTGCCACGCGGCCATAATGGCGGGTGATGAATTTTTTGAACACGGCGCGTGCGGCTTTGAGGGCGCGCAGACCTTCTTCCTCGTTTAACTCCATCACACGGCTGTAACCGGCGGCGTCTGCTGCAAGAATGGTTGTCAGCTTTCTTTGGATGTCGGAGGGCATCGGAAACTCTTATGTTAATGTGATTAACTTATGTGGTCGTGATATGGTGGTTCGTCACAGGGGATCAACCCCAGTATACACATGTTTGTGTTCCTTTTTGCGAAAGGGTGTTGCCGGGAGACGCGTGCTGCTACGACCTTGGTGTGCTTGCAGCGATTTCCGCATCTGCATAGGTTGGCCGCAGCACGCCACAGGAGGAGAGCCAGCATGCATATGAGTGATCAACGCGAAATCGCGGCCCCGGTGGCAGAGGTTTGGGCGGCTTTGCTCAGCGCGGAAAGTCTGCTCCATTGTGTGCCTGGGGCCAAGGAAGTGACCGGCAACGCCGAGGATGGTTTTGAAGCCACTGTCGTGCAGAAGGTTGGACCGGTGAAAGCGACCTTTAAAGGCAAAGTCGAACTGTCCAATCTGGTGGAGGGTGAGAGTCTAACCCTGACCGGTGAAGGCAAAGGTGGCGCGGCCGGCTTTGCCAAGGGGGGCGCAGATGTGACGCTGGCGCCGAGCGAAACCGGCACGTTGCTGAGCTATGAAGTGGACGCCAAGGTGGGCGGCAAGCTGGCACAGTTGGGAAGCCGGTTGATTGACGGCTTTGCCAAGAAGATGGCGGATCAGTTCTTCACCAATTTGCAGACGTCTTTGGAAGGTCCAGCGGAGGACGGGGAAGAGGCTGGCGAGGATGCTGCGGAAGCGGCCCCAAAGAAAAGCCTGCTGAAGCGGATGACGGGCGGTTGATCCCGCAACAATAGTTTTCATGTGAAATACTTCGTGCCAACGGGCTTGTAGAGCGGTGCGTTGGTGCACATATCCCTCTGAAAATTTGTGCACTTGGCGCGGACCAGCCACCTGCTAGGGTGGTGCGCTTAAAATGGTGCAGACCGGAAGAGGGAGCCGGCGGTGATTGTAGACATCAAAGATTTGCGCAAAACCTACAAAGGTGGGTTTGAGGCGCTCAAAGGCGTGAGCTTGGGCATCAAGGAAGGCGAAATTCTCGCGCTTCTGGGACCAAATGGTGCGGGTAAAACCACATTGATTTCGACCATTTGCGGGATCACCAATCCGAGCGCAGGCTCGGTGTCCGTGGGTGGGCACGACGTGGTCAAGGATTACCGCGCCGCGCGCTCGATGATTGGGCTAGTGCCTCAGGAGATCAATCTGGAGCCGTTTAACAAAGTGATCGATGTGGTCACCTATTCGCGCGGGTTGTTTGGTAAGAAGGCCAATCCGGCGAAAATCGAAGAGATTCTGAAGCAGCTGTCGCTGTGGGACAAGAAAGACGCGCGGATCATGATGCTGTCCGGCGGTATGAAGCGGCGGGTGCTGATTGCCAAGGCGCTGAGCCATGAGCCGCGGGTGCTGTTTCTGGATGAACCAACAGCGGGCGTGGATGTGGAGCTGCGCAAGGACATGTGGGAAGTGGTGGCCAAGCTGAAAGAGCAGGGCGTGACCATCATTCTGACCACGCACTACATCGAAGAGGCCGAAGCGATCGCCGATCGCGTGGGCGTGATCAACGGTGGTGAGTTGCTGCTGGTGGAAGAAAAGGCGGCGTTGATGCAGCGGTTGGGGCAGAAGACCCTGCAGGTTGATCTGCAAGCGCCGGTGGAGAGCGTGCCGGAGAGCTTGTCGGCTTACAATCTGGAAATTGCCGAGGGCGGCAATGCGCTGCGCTATCACTATGACACAAGCGGTGAGAGTACGGGCATCACCCGCCTGTTGGGCGAGATCAGTGCGGCTGGCTTGCAGCTCAAAGACATTCAGACGGAACAGTCGAGCCTTGAGGACATCTTTGTCGGGCTGGTGAAGGAGGGCGCGGCATGAATTTCACGGCTGTATGGGCAATCTACTATTCCGAGATGGTGCGGTTTTTCCGCACGATTGCGCAGAGTTTCATTTCTCCGGTGATTTCCACGTCGCTGTATTTTGTGGTGTTCGGCGCCGCAATCGGCAGCCGGATCGATCAGGTAGAAGGCGTGAGCTACGGGGCCTTTATTGTGCCGGGGCTGATTATGCTGTCGGTGATGACGCAGGCGCTCTCCAATGCGTCCTTTGGCATCTACTTCCCAAAGTTCATTGGCACGATCTATGAGCTGTTGAGCGCGCCGGTCAGTTTCTTTGAAATTGTGCTCGGCTTTGTCGGCGCGGCGGCGACCAAAGCGCTTTTCATTGGTGTGGTGATTTTGGCCACGGCGTCGATGTTTGTCGATGTGCCGGTCACGCATCCTTGGGCGATGATCCTGTTTTTGGTGCTGACCTGTGTGAGCTTCTCGCTGTTTGGTTTCATCATTGGGGTTTGGGCGGGCAACTTTGAGCAGTTGCAGCTGATCCCGCTGTTGGTGGTGACACCGCTCGTGTTCCTTGGTGGCTCGTTTTATTCGATCTCGATGCTGCCGCCGATCTGGCAGAAAATCACGCTGTTCAATCCGGTTGTGTATTTGATCTCCGGCTTCCGCTGGTCGTTCTTTGGCACCGCAGATGTGCCTGTGGGGCTAAGCCTTCTGGCGATCTTTGGCTTCACGGCGCTGTGCATGGGCATCATCTGGTGGATCTTCAAAACCGGTTGGCGCATTCGGGCCTGATGTGCCGCGTGACGCGAGGTGACTCGCGTCACGTCAGAATTTTTGATCACAAACAGCGCTTTCCTGAGGTGCTTACCTTGTGAAACGACCAAGCGCATTCTACATGCCATGGGATGAAACGCTTGAACCCTTTTGCCAAAAAAGCGCCAACAGTGGCGGTGGTGCGTCTGCAGGGCATGATTGCCGCAGGTGGCCGTGGACAATTGAACGATGCCACCCTGGCGCCGTTGCTTGAAAAAGCCTTTGCTAAGGGCAAACCCGCGGCGGTGGCGCTTGAGATCAATTCGCCCGGTGGCAGCCCGGTGCAAAGCGCGCTGATCGGCAGCCGCATTCGGCGGCTTTCCGAGGAAAAAGACGTTCCCGTCATTGCGTTTGTCGAGGATGTGGCCGCGTCTGGGGGCTATTGGCTCGCGGCGGCGGCGGACGAGATTTTTGCGGACGAAAGCTCGGTTGTGGGCTCCATTGGGGTCATCTCCGCAGGCTTTGGCGCCAACGTCTTTCTGTCGCGTCAGGGGATTGAGCGGCGGGTGTATACCGCTGGTGAAAGCAAATCGATGCTCGACCCGTTCAAGCCGGAAAAGGCCGAGGATGTGGCCCGACTGAAGCGGATGCTGGAGCAAATTCACCAAAACTTCATCGCCCATGTGCAATCACGGCGGGGCGAGAAACTTGCGGACAATGATGACCTGTTCACCGGTGAAATTTGGATTGGGTCACAGGCCAAAGAGGTTGGCCTGATCGACGAGATTGGACATTTGGTGCCAGTTTTGAAGGCGCGCTTTGGGGACAAAGTGAAGCTGCGCCGCTATGGAATCAAACGGTCCATGTGGCAGCGTTTTGGGGCGTCACTCGCCCAGGATGCGGTTGCGGGCATTGAAGAGCGGGCGCAGTTCGCGCGGTTTGGGCTCTGACGTGCTGGTAAAGATTGTCTCTCTGTTTCTGGTCGGCATGGCGGTGCTCGCAATGTTTGGCAAGCTCCGGTTTCCCGGCCAGAAGCAGTTGCAATCAAAGAAATGCCCCAAGTGCGGGCGCTACAAAATTGGCAAGGGGCCGTGCCCCTGCGGTAAGGACATGGGGTAAAGCATGGAATGGTTGCTGGTATCGCTGGGTTTGGTGATCCTGCTATTGGCTGGGGACGCGCTGGTACGTGGCGCGGTGAACCTGTCGCTGCGGATCGGGATTCCGGCGTTGATTGTCTCTTTGACAATTGTGGCCTTTGGCACCTCTGCCCCTGAACTGTTGATCTCCATCCAAGCTGCGCTCAAGAACGCGCCGGGTATTGCGATTGGTAACGTGGTCGGCTCAAATATCGCCAACATCTTGCTGGTCTTGGGTATTCCGGCCATTCTGGCGCCGATCCACACCAGCCACTGCAATTCCAAGCGCAATTTTGTGATGATGATTGCGGCCTCCGTGCTGTTCATCGCTTTGGCTGCGGATGGTTTCTTCCGATTTGGAAACGGCCTCGTTCTGCTTGGCGCGCTGGCGTTGGTGTTGGGCAGCGCCTTCTATCAGGCGCGGTGTCACAAAAAGGCCGAAGCGGCCATGGAAATGGACGAGGAAGAGGTGGAAGGTGCAGACCCGGATATGCCGTGGTGGCGCATCATTGTCTTCCTCTTTTTGGGCCTCGTTGGGCTGCCGTTGGGCGCGGACCTTATGGTGGACAACGCCGAGATCATTGCCCGCCGCTATGGCGTGAGTGACACGGTGATTGGCCTGACGCTGATCGCGCTGGGTACTTCGTTGCCTGAGCTTGCGACCACTGTTATGGCGGCGTTGCGCCGTCAGGCGGATGTGGCGCTGGGCAACGTCATTGGCTCCAACATGTTCAACCTGTTGGCCATCATTGGCATCACCTCGCTTATTCACCCGATCCGCGTGGATCCGGAGTTCTTTGAATTTGATTTCTGGGTGATGTTGGGCGCGTCTCTGATCCTGATCCCATTTGTTTTCCTAAAAAGAGACATCACACGCATCTGGGGTGTCATTCTCACCGTACTGTATCTAGCTTACATCTTGATAACCCTGACCTAATCCAAGCGGAGACTGATATGGCGCGGGCATTGGTAACTGGCGCCGGACAGCGTCTTGGACAGGCAATGGCGATTGCGTTGGCCAAACGCGGCTATGACGTGGCAGTGCACTATGCGACGTCCAGTGCGGGGGCGGCAGCCACCGTCGCGGCGATTGAAGCCTGTGGGCAGACCGCCGTGGCCGTGCAGGCAGACCTCCTTGATGAAGCGCAGACCAAATCGGTGTTTGCAGAGAGTGTTGCGGCGCTCGGTGGGCCGATCACCTGTCTGATCAACAATGCGTCAATTTTTGAGGATGACGATGTGCAATCTTCAACCAGAGAGAGTTGGGATCGGCATATGGAGAGCAATCTGCGCGCGCCTTATGTTTTGACGCAACTGATGGCAGGGCAAGGGCTTGTGGCGGTGCGCGATTCAGCGGGCGAGCCGGTGGCCGCCGGGGTGGTTGTGAATATGCTCGACCAGCGTATTCGCAACCTGACACCTGAGTTCTCGACCTACACATTGGCGAAGATGGGGCTTTGGGCGCTGACACAAACCGCGGCACAAGGATTGGCGCCGCATATTCGGGTGAATGGCATTGCGCCGGGGCCGACGCTGCAGGGGGCGCATCAGACTCCTGATGCCTTTGCGCAAGAGCGGGCGAAAACCGTTCTGGGCCGGGGTGTTGGCGTGGACGATATTGTCGCCGCACTGAGCTATTTGCTGGACGCGAAAGGTGTGACTGGTCAGGCGATTTGCGTGGATGGTGGACAGCATTTGGGCTGGTGACACGGTTGGATTTGTCCTTCTTGGCGCAGATATCCTTCTTGGAAATGCGCTCTGAAGTTGGGTCGAAACAGACATGTGCGAGACAAGTTTTGCACTGGTCACAGTTCCGTTACATATATTTTACTTTTTCTTAATGATTTCAATAATTTGAGATGTGGATAAAAAACTTTCGTTTAAAATCAATGACTTATTTTTGTGCCTATTTTTTAGGCAGCGTGCCAAATGCGGCCAAAAATAAGGGAAATCTGCGTGAGGGCAAAAGATATCTTCAGACTTATCCACAGCTTCCGTGGATTTGTTTACGCTTGCTTTGGACCGAGCAAGATTGCAGCCCGACCGAAAGAATCATATTTGAAAACACATGACCACTGACAGCCAGGTAAGTTCCGACGGCCCGACGGGACACGAATGTATACAAAGCTACCTGAAAACACTGGACGGATCGCCCGGTGTCTATCGCATGCTCGATGCACAGGCGCGGGTGCTCTACGTTGGCAAGGCGCGCAACTTGCGGGCGCGGGTGTCAAACTATGCGCGGCCGGCAGGCCATTCGGGCCGGATTGCGCGGATGATTTCCGAAACCTGCTCGATGATGTTTCTGACCACCAAGACGGAAACCGAGGCGCTGCTTTTGGAGCAGAACCTGATCAAGCAGCTTAAGCCCAAGTACAATGTGCTGCTGCGGGACGACAAAAGTTTCCCGAATATTCTGGTCAGTCGGGCGCATGGCTTTCCTCAGATCAAGAAGCATCGCGGGGCCAAGAAGGAAAAAGGCAATTACTACGGACCGTTTGCCAATGCGGGGGCGGTCAATCGGACGTTGAGCCAATTGCAGAAGGTTTTCTTGCTGCGCAACTGCTCGGATGCGCAATTTGAGAGCCGGACGCGGCCCTGTTTGCTCTATCAAATCAAACGCTGCTCGGGGCCGTGCGTGGGGCGGATTTCGAAAAGCGACTATGCAGAGAGCGTGCGGGATGCGGAGCGGTTCCTGTCCGGGCGATCGACGCAAATTCAGGAGACTTTGGCAAAGCAGATGCAGGCGGCGTCTGATGCGATGGAGTTTGAGAAGGCGGCGGCGCTTAGGGACCGCATTCGTTCGCTGACTTCGGTGCAGACGGCGCAGGGGATCAACCCGCGTGGCGTGGCGGAGGCCGATGTGATTGCACTGCATCTGGAGAAGGGACAGGCCTGTGTGCAGGTGTTCTTCATCCGGGCGCATCAGAACTGGGGCAACCGGGATTTTTACCCACGTGTGGGCGTGGATGTAGAGGCGGCTGAGGTGCTGGAGGCCTTCATTGGGCAGTTCTACGATGGCAAGGAGCCGCCGCGTCAGTTGATCCTGTCTCATCCAATTGAGAACACAGAGCTGATGGCGGAGGCGCTGGGGTCCAAGGCCGGGCGCAAGGTCGAGATCACCGTTCCCCAGCGCGGCGAGAAGGCAGAGCTTGTGGCGGGCGCTGCGCGCAATGCGCGGGAAAGCCTGGCGCGCAAGATGAGCGAGACGGCGACGCAGGCGAAGCTGTTGGCCGGTGTCGCGGAGGCGTTTGATCTGGATGGTCCGCCGGAACGGATTGAGGTCTACGACAACAGCCACATTCAAGGCACCAATGCGGTGGGCGGCATGATTGTGGCGGGGCCGGATGGCTTCATGAAAAACAGCTATCGCAAGTTTAACATCAAGGGGGATGACCTCACGCCGGGGGATGACTTTGGCATGATGAAAGAGGTGCTGACGCGGCGGTTTAAGCGGTTGCTGAAGGAAGATCCGGATCGCGACAAAGGCATGTGGCCGGACCTGTTGTTGATTGATGGCGGGGCCGGGCAGGTGAGTGCGGTGCGTGAGATCATGGAAGAGTATGGCGTTGAGGACGTGCCGATGGTGGGGGTCGCCAAAGGGGTAGACCGGGATCACGGCAAGGAGGAGTTCCACCGCGTTGGCAAAAGTGTGATGGCGCTGCGCCGGAATGATCCGGTTCTGTACTTCATCCAGCGTCTGCGTGATGAGGCGCACAGATTTGCGATTGGCACACACCGCGCGAAACGTGCGAAAGCGGTGGGAGCCACGCCGCTGGATGATGTGCCGGGCGTGGGCGCGACACGTAAACGGGCCCTGTTGGCGCATTTTGGCAGCGCCAAGGCTGTGAGCCGAGCCAATTTGGCAGATTTAAAAGCCGTAGAGGGCGTCTCTGACAAGTTGGCGGAGACAATCTACGACTTTTTCCACGAAGGAAGTTAAACCCTGCGCGCGGTGGGTGTTGCCTAAAGCGTCCGACATTTAACCTGAAGCAGGACAAAGGCCGGGCGCGGCGGACCCCCTCAGTGTCGTGGGCGTCCTGCCAAAAATGAGGATCAGGATTTTGGCAAGACGCTTTAGGCGGGCACCTTGCCGCGCAGCACGAGGTTTTCGACAATCTGCTCGACAAACCCAACCATGCCATCAGGCCCCGAAGCGCGGTCTTTGAGGTGGATCGACAGGTCTGGGCGGCGGGTGGCGATCAGGCCAATCAGGTCGCCGCGTGTGTCGTCATCCATACTGGCCCCCATGATGACACAGCAAATGCGCGGTTCGGTGTCGAGTTGGCGGATGACTTCGCCGTGGTCATGGGCGCCCAGCCATTGAATGGGCAGGTGGTCCAGCTGGCGCGGCACGGCGCCAATCACGTTGGGCAGTTTTCCGACAAGCAATACAACGGGTTGCATAAGGGCATCTCCTCTCTGACGGTGTGCGCCCGAGGGTTTTGCCTGTGTTGCCTCTTGCCAGTGTAGCACAGTTTTGTGGGCTGCGGGTCATGGTGGCGGCACAGCGTCACAAACGCGCTTCCCCTGAGAGGGGAGACAGGCTAAGTCAGGGACATGACCTGGACCATTCCTAACATCCTTTCTGTGATGCGCCTGTTTGCAGCCCCGATGGTTGCTGTGATGTTTCTATACTTTGAACGGCCTTATGCCGATTGGTTTGCGCTGATGCTGTTTTTGGTCGCGGCAGTGACCGATTGGTTTGACGGCTATCTGGCGCGCTTGTGGAAGCAGGAAACCAAGCTAGGCGCGATGATGGACCCGATTGCCGACAAGGCGATGGTGGTGATCGCGCTGATGGTGATTGTGGGCTATAGCTCCATGTCGCCGTGGCTGGTGCTGCCGGCCACAGTGATCCTGTTCCGGGAAGTGTTTGTTTCGGGCTTGCGGGAGTTCCTTGGCGACACCGCCGGAACGCTCAAAGTGACCAAGCTGGCGAAATGGAAAACGGCGACGCAAATGGTTGCGATTGCGTTCCTTTTTGGCCAGGGCGTGTTTGAGCATTACCTGGGCATGTCGGCCTGGGGCATGGATCAAGAGCTTGTTGATCAGGTGATGTTGGGCGAGGTGGAAGACCTGCAGGGGCTGCGCTGGAAACACACCGGCATGGTGTGGAGTGGCTGGGTAGGACTTTTGTTGCTGTGGATTGCTGGGGCGCTGACCGCTATCACTGGGGTGGATTACTTCAACAAGGCGAAGCCGCATCTAAAGGATTGATCGCAATGGATGTTCTCTATTTTGCTTGGGTGCGGGAGCGCATTGGCATTCCGAAAGAAAAGGTGGAAACCAGCGCCACAACCGTGATGCAGTTGGTGGAAGAGTTAAAAACGCGGGAAGAGCGGTATGAGGTGGCCTTTTCGGATTTGAGCGCCTTGCGTGTGGCGGTGGATCAGGAGCTGACCGACTTTGACGCATCGCTGGACGGTGTGCGCGAAGTGGCATTTTTCCCACCAATGACAGGCGGTTAAGAGGTCTCTCATGCGCGTCGTTGTTCAGGAAGAGCCGTTTGATTTTGGCCGCGAGGCGCAGGATTTTGCCAGCGGGCACAGCAATATGGGCGCGATTGTCACCTTCACCGGTGTGGTGCGTGATGCGGACAAGGGCGGCATGGATCGGATGGTGATCGAGCACTATCCCGGTATGACCCAGAAGGCGTTGGAGAAGATCGCGGCGGAGGCTGTAAGTCGTTGGGATCTTGGCGATGTTTTGGTCATCCATCGACATGGTGAGCTGCGTCAGGGCGACATGATCATGATGGTCGCCACGGCCTCACGGCATCGGGTGAATGCCTTTGAGGCGGCGGAGTATCTGATGGATTACCTAAAGTCCCGCGCGCCGTTCTGGAAGAAAGAATACACCGCGGACGGGGCCGAGTGGGTCGCCGCGAAGGACGAAGACGAGGACGCGCTGAGCCGCTGGTGATGCAGCTGCGTTAACCGGCGGATTTTGCCCATTTGGGACGTCGGTATTACGTCGGTATCGCATCTGTATTGCGGAGGTGCGCAGTTTTACGACCGCGCGGCAGGCAAGCGTAAACCCACCGCGCGGCGCGCCGTCGCTTTAGGCAACAGCTTTTGAATTGAGGACGGTCTCGCGGGCTTTGACGATGGCGGAGACCAGCCGGTCGATGTCTGCGCCGGTCGTGGCCCAGTTGGAGACACTCAGGCGGAAGCCGCTTTGGTCTTGCCATGCGGCGGCACCAAACCATGCTTCACCGGACCTTTGTACCTCAGCCGTGATTTCGGCGCAGAACTCTGGGCTGTCGGGCAGGGTTACAAACACCTGATTGAAGTGCACCTGATGCGGGACGGTGAAGCCCTCGATGCGTAGGGCGTCTGCGAGGCGGGTGGCTTTGTGGTGAAAGCCAAGGATCATGTCGTTGAGCCCCTCGCGGCCAAGCGAGAGCAGGGCGGCGTAGGTTTCCGCGCCCCGGGCGGCGCGGCTGAACTCTGGCGTCAGGTCAGCAGGCGAGGGATCAGTGGGTGGCAGGTAGGCGGCGCCGATGGCCATGGAGGCGCGCATCTCTTCGGGATGGCGGCAGAGGGCTAGGCCGGAGTCATACGGCGCGTTGAGAGTTTTGTGGGCGTCCACCACCCAGCTGTCGGCTTTCTCGAGACCCGTAAGCGCGTCGGCCAGGCCGGGCACGGCACGGGCCCAAAGGCCAAAGGCGCCGTCGACATGCAACCACGCGCCTGCGGTTTGGCAGGCGTCGGCGATCTCGCCAATTGGATCAAAGGCGCCGGTGCAGACGTTGCCCGCCTGCGCCAGCACAATGCAGGTGGCATCCAGCTGGGGCAGCTTGTCGGCACGCATGCGGCCTTGGGCGTCGGTGGGGACGCGTTCGATGTCGTCGGAACCAAGGCCAATCAGGCGCAGGGATTTGAGCACGGTGGCGTGGATTTCGGCGCTTGCGATCACGCGCAGGGCAGGCGCACCAAGCAGGCCTTTACCGCGCGGGTGGCCGAGGCGGGCCAGCAATGTGTCGCGCGCGGTGGCCAGCAGGGTCATGTTGGCCATGGTCGCGCCGGTGGTGAAGGCACCTTCGGTCTGGGCTGGCAGGCTGAGCAGGTCGATGATCCAGCGCACGGCGGTTTGCTCCATCTGCATCACCGAGGGGCCGGTGTCTGCGTTGGCACATTGGTCCCAAGCGGAGAGGAGCGCGCGGGCACCGGAGGCGGCGGGCAGCGCGCCGCCGATGACGTAGCCGAAGTAGCGGCCCGCAGCTGTGGCGACGGTGCCGGGGCTGCCGGCATCTTGCATTAGGGAGAGGACGTCGGTGGGGGTGTGGCCTTGTTGGGGGAGCGCTATGTCGAGCGCGGGGAGTTGGGCTGTGTCGGCGTTCACGTGGCGGTCGGAGAGCGCATGCAGGTAGTCTGAGCCAAGTTTTGCCCCTTGGGCGAAGGCTTGGGCTTGGCGGGCGAGGGGATCTGAGGCTATGGTCATATTGAGATCAGTCTATATAGGGAATCATCTATATTGATAATTGATGATATAGTGGAAGAGTCAACTGAGTCGGTGGCGGCGCAGGCAAAAGTCTTTGCCGCGCTGTCCAGTCCGGTGCGCTTGCAGATCATGCTTTGGCTGCTGGACCCGCGCCCGCATTTTGCACCGCAGGTGGATGGGGATTTGGTTGAGGATGGTGTTTGCGTAGGGCGGATTGTCGACAAGCTGGACCTGTCGCAGCCCACGGTGAGCGCACATATGAAGAAGCTGAGTTCCGCCGGATTGGTGCGCGGCAAGAAGATCAACAATTGGATTTTCTATAAGCCGCAGCGGGATGTGCTAACGGCGGCCGGGGTGGTGTTGCGCACGCCGGAGTAGGAAGCTGAATGCAGTCACAAAGAAGGCCAGCCTCTGGAGAGAGACTGGCCTTTGGTATTTCTAGGGGGGCGCCTTACGCCCCGCCCAGACGCTCCACATGCATGCGCAGTTCTTCGGCTTCTTGGCGGGCGTCGCGTAGGCCGTCCATGGCGGCGCGGAGTTCGGCCTCAGTCTGGGTGAGCTGGTTGGTCAGTTCGGCCTCGCGCTGTTGCAGGTAGGTGATCGCCTGATCGCGGGTCTCTTCGGCTTCGTGCAGCTCCTGGGACATGCGTTCCAGCTGGTCGACGTCAGATTGCGCCACGCGGGTGAAGCGGTGCACCAGCCAATTGGCAAACCAGCCCATGCAGAAGGCCACAAACAGAATGACGGCGGTGGTCAGGATGAACTCAATTCGTGTCATTGGTCTGGGTCTCCTCGCCGTCTTCCTGCGCGGCGTTGTCTGTGGATGTCTCGTCAGAGGTGGCTTCTGCGCCTGTGTCCGCTGTGGCCTCTGCCTCGGTGGCAGGGGCATCGGCGGCTGTGCCTTCGGTGGCTGCGTCTGCTTCAGAGGTGGTTGCCACGTCGGCGGGCTCGGTCGCGGCTTCTGGCGCTGCCTCGGTGGCTACCTCTGACGTGGTTTCGGCGGTGCCCGCCTCGGTGGCGTCTGCTTCGCTTTCGCTTGCTGCTGCCTCGGCTTCAGTGGTCTCTGCCTCAGCGTCGCTGGCTTCGGTGCCGTCTTCTGCTGTGGCTTCGACCTGTTCCGCTTCCGGCACGATGCGGACAAATTCGATGCGGCGGTTGGCTTCGCGGCCCTCGGCGGTGTCGTTGTCGGCGATGGGCTGGCTTTCGCCGTAGCCAAGGGCGAGGAAGCCTTTGGTTAGCACGCGACGTTCCTGTAGGGCGGTCAGAACCGCTAAGGCGCGGGTCTGCGACAGGGCCTGGTTCATGCTTTCGCGGCCCTGGCTGTCAGTGTGGCCCTGGATTTCGATTTGCAGATCGGGACAGGCGTTGAGCTCTTCGGCGAGTGTATCGATGATCGCTGCGGCACTTTCATCCAGTGTGCCACTGCCGGGCTCAAAGGCAATTTTGGTCTCGTCCTGAAGCGCCTGGATATTGGCCATGCATTCTTCGGCGGTGGGCAGACCCGCCAATGGATCAAGTGCCTCAAGATAAGTGACGTTGATCGCGAAGTGATCGGTCTGGCTCAACTTGTCGGCCAGAATTTGGGTGATACGGGCGTTGGCCTCGGTGTTGCCGGTATTACCGGTCACGGAGACGGCCTCGGGTGTCACGATCAGGGAGCCGTTGTTGAGCAAGGAGAGCGCGTCCAGGCCCGCCATCACGCGGAAGGGCCAAGTTGGGGGCAAGGTGTCGTCCAGGCGGGTGGCCATATGCACGGTTTCGGTGCCAAAACGGGCGCGGGCGTAGCTGTCGGTGGTGTCACGCGCGATGTCATTTGGCAGACGGCCACGCAGTTGCACAAGACCTTCGGGGCTGAGCGTTGCGGTGAATTCTTGCACCACGGCCTCGTCTTCGGCTTCCGGTGTCGGGGGAAGGGTGGCCAGCAAGGCAAAGGCTTCGGGCAGGGTGCCTTCAAGCTCGCCAACAACACGGTCAAACAGAGCCTGATCTGTGCCCATAAGTGCGGTCAATGTCACGTCCGCATCCGAGAAGGTCAGCGTGCCGCCGCCCAATTCGTTGAGGCCGCGAATGGCGGTGGCGACGGCGTCACCCCAGCTGGTGGAGGGCACACCTAGGCCAATCACACAGTCGACCTCGCCTTCCAGACCGGCAGCACGTGCGGCGGTGAGGATTTGGGCGCGGGCTTTGTCGGTGTCGGCGGAACAGGCGTCAAAGCGGGTGATGTCTCCGCCTTTGACAAGACGCAGGGTGAAGGGGGTGATCACCGGGCGCGGCGCGGAAATGTTGAGGTTCACTTCGACGCCATTAGGCGCGCGGCGGTTGAGGTCAATTTCCAGATCGGCGCGTTGTTCGGGGCTGTCGGCCATGGCGGTGATGTCGACGCGACCGGCCTGCACCGAGATTTTGGAGCGCGGCAGGTCTTTGAGGGCAGAAACCGCAAAGCGGGACGCGGCGGACCAGCCAGCGGGGGCGGCGTAGTCGGCGGTTTCCAGCAAGTCAGCCACTTCGCCGTTATCGGAGATGTCTTTGAGCTGGCGCAGCAGTTGATCGCGGGCGGCGCTTTCCGGGATCAGGCCAATCAGCGAGATGCCCGCGTCGTTGCGCAGGATTTCCACGGAAAACCGCGGCGGTGCAATGGCGGCGGTGGCCGGCACTTCCATATTGTCGATCACCCGCGCGGCGTCGACGATGCGGCCCGCAGCGGAAATGGCTTTGAACCGGTCCGCCTCTGAAGGGGCCACGCCCGCGAGGAAGATTTGCAAGCCTTCGGCGTGCACCTCGGCCCAATCCATGCCGGATTTGGAGAGTTCGTGCTCCACCGAAGATTTGGAAGTGTCTTCAATTAGGTCAGCGGAGAGACTCGCGGCGACAAGACTAAGGAGCCCCGCCGAGGCGAAGGTCACAAACAGGATAAGGAGGGAAGAAAGTCGCATTCAGAAAGTGTGGTCCGTCCAGTGTTGCATGGTTGATACGGCGTTACGGCCCCGCTTGCAATCAAAGGAAAAAGGCAGTGGCGAAAAACAGCAGAGGGATGAGACCGGTGTCGCGGTTGGACCGAAACAGGCGCAGGAGCACGTTAGAGTCCTCGGTGTCGAGTTGGCGCAACTGCCATTGCATGTGCCAGCCCATGGTGAGCGGCCCCAGCAGGGCGACGGCCATGGAGGCGGGGCTGCGCTCAATAGTGACCATCAGCACGGCAAAGCCAAAGAGCATGATGGTCAGGGTCAGGAAGCCTTGCAGCCATTGCGGGCTGTTTTTGCCAAACAACCGCGCGGTGGATTTCACACCGATTAGGGCGTCGTCCTCTGTGTCTTGGTGGGCATAGATGGTGTCGTAGAACAGGGTCCAAGCGATGCCAGCGGCATAGAGGATCACGGCGGGCCAATTGAGGCTGCCGGTATGGGCGGTCCAGGCCAGCAACGCGCCCCAGTTGAAGGCGAGGCCCAAGAAAACCTGCGGCCACCAGGTGAAGCGCTTGGCAAAGGGGTAGACCGCCACTGGCAGCAAAGAGGCGATGCCCAGCAGGATGGCGTTAACGTTGAACGTAAACAGGATGGCGGCAGAGATCAGCGCCTGAATGACCATCCAGACAGCGGCCTGTTTGGCTGTCACTTGACCCGATGGAATGGGACGGGAGCGTGTGCGGGCGACCTGCGCGTCAAACTCGCGGTCTGTGATGTCGTTCCATGTGCAGCCTGCGCCCCGCATAAGGAAGGCGCCAATGGCGCAGCCGACGGCGATCCATAGATCATGCAGCGTGGCCTGACCATCGCTCAGCATCGCAAGGGCTAGGCTCATCCAGCAGGGCAACAGCAGCAGCCAGGTGCCAATGGGACGGTCCGCGCGCGACAGGCGCAGGTAGGGGCGAGACCAGGCAGGAGCCAGATGGTCGACCCAATTGCCTTTCACAGCGTCAGAAACTTGCCCCTCTGTGGTCTGGGGGTCTTCCTTTGCGGGCGTGTCGGCCATATGTCGGTTCCCATGAAACAGGCAAAAGTCAGACTGTATGTAGAGCAGGGCTTGGGGGAAGGGCAAACCATTCCTCTGACCAAAGAGCAGGCGCATTACCTTTTTGGCGTGATGCGCATGGCGGTGGGTGATCCGGTGCTGTTGTTTAACGGGCGGGATGGCGAGTGGCGCTGTGCTGTGACTGTGGCGAATAAGCGCAACGGGGAGCTGGTTTGCGAGGTGCAAACCAAGCCGTTGCAGATGCCACCGGACCTGTGGCTGTGCTTTGCGCCGATCAAGAAGGCGCGCACGGATTTTATTGTCGAGAAGGCGGCCGAAATGGGCGCGGCGCGGATTGTGCCGGTGAACACCGATTTCACCAACAGCGAGCGCATCCGGCAGGATCGTTTGCAGGCGCATGCGGTGGAAGCGGCGGAGCAATGTGGCGGGACCTATGTGCCGGAGGTCAGTGATCTGGTGAAGCTGGATCGATTGCTGGCGGAGTGGCCCGAAGGGCGTCAGTTGATGTTCTGTGATGAGGCCGAGGTGGGCAGTGCCAAACGGTTGGCGGCGTCTGAAGGGGGACCCTGGGCGATTTTGATTGGGCCGGAAGGTGGGTTTTCGGAGACGGAGCGGGACCGGTTGAAGGCCTTGCCATTTGCGCATGTGGTGAGCCTGGGACCGCGGATTTTGCGGGCGGACACGGCGGCGGTGGCGGCGATGACCCTATGGCAACAGAGCCTCGGGGACTGGCAGTGAGCTGGCGCGCGGTCACGGAAGCGGACCTTGCGTGGATTGAGCCGTTTCTGCGCGAGCACGTACAGAGCTCAATGTTCTTTTTGAGCAATCTCAATGAACATGGAATAGATGGCACCGCGGATCGCGCGATGCGCATTTGGGCGTTGGATGATGATCGCAAAGGGCTGTTTGCCCTGTCTAATGGCGGCATGATCTTGATGCAGGCGCCGGATGCCACAAAAGACGATTGGCTGGCGACACGCGCCTTTTGGGCGGAGCGGGAGCTGATCGGGTGTTTGGGAGACGGCGCGCAGGTGGCGGCGTTTTTTGAAGCCACCGGCATGGGCGACCGCCCGATGTCGCTCAATGAAGATGAGCCGGGTTATCGGTTGGAGCTGGCGCGGCTCAAGATGCCAGACTGTGACGGGTTCAGCATGGTGCCGCTTGGCGAGGAACACCGCGCGTTGGCGGTGACGTGGCGCACAGCCTATCACGGCGAGGTTCTGGGCACGCCGGCACATAAATGTGCCGAGATTGCAGCGCAGGATATTGCGCGCTGCATTGAGCGAGACACGCACCGTATTCTGCTCAAAGACGGTGTGCCGGTGAGCAAGACCGGCTTCAATGCGACCCTGCCAGATACGGTGCAGATTGGCGGGGTTTATACCCCCCCGGAATTGCGCGGACAGGGGCTCGCGCGGCGGGCGGTGGCGCTGCATTTAAAGGAAGCACGGGACAAAGGCGCGATGCGGGCCATTTTGTTTGCGGCCAGTGCAGCTGCAGTTAAGGCCTACCAATCCATTGGGTTTCTGCCATGTGGGCAATTTGCCATGGCGTTTTTTGATGCCGAAACGTGAGACATAGCATGATTGGTCTGGCGTTTTTGGCATCGAACAGAGGGCAGCGCTTGACCCTGGGGGGGTGCAATAGCGCCCGCCCATGGGGGCGGTCGGGCGCTGCCCGAACTGGCGTCCGGGCGAAGCAAGAGAGGTAAGTGACATGACATTCATTCGACCTGAGGCGCGCGCGGCGGTGGCGCAGTGGCGGGAAGCCCTAGTGGGCGGCGCGGTGCTGCTGCTTGGGGTTTGGTGGGCCAGTGGCTTTGGTGTGATGAAATGGCTCGGCATTGGCCTTGTCGCCGTGGGCGCGGTGTTGATCGTGAGCGGTTTGCAGCGCGGGCGCTTTCGGATCGGCAAAGGTGGTCCGGGTGTGGTGCAGGTGGACGAAGGCGAAGTGGCTTACTTTGGGCCGCTCAATGGTGGCAGTGTCGCCATTCGCAGCCTGAGCCGCGTGGTGCTGGACGGGCGCAGCACGCCGCCGGTCTGGGCACTCTATCAACCGGGGCAGGCGCCTTTGCATATTCCGGTGAATGCCGAAGGTTCAGATGCGCTTTTTGATGCCTTTGCGTCGCTGGATGGTATTCGCACGGAAAACATGTTGGCTAAGTTGAAGGCGACGCCGGATCAACCGGTTGTGATTTGGGCGAAAGATGATCGGCGGTTGCATTGACACCGTAGTGATTTCCGATCACGACTGATTTCCCAAGCGAGTTTGCAGGAGCGGAGCAAGCCTATGTCTATCCCACAGTCCGGCGGCGGGCCGATTGAGCATCACGACCAGCTGGCGGAATACCTCAGCTCTGGCTGCAAACCCAAAGAAGACTGGCGTATTGGCACCGAACACGAGAAGTTTGGCTATTGCAAAGACACGCTGAAGCCGCTGCCCTATGAGGGCAAGCGCTCCATTCTGGCGGTGCTGGAAGGTTTGCGTGATGGGCACGGGTGGTCGCCGCTGGAAGAAGGCGGCAAGCTGATTGGCTTGGAAAAAGACGGCGCCAATGTGAGCCTTGAGCCCGGTGGGCAGTTGGAACTGTCCGGCGCGCCATTGGAGAGCATCCACCAGACCTGTGATGAGGTGAACCAACACCTGACCGATGTGAAAGACATCGCGGACAAGATTGGGGTTGGGTTCATTGGGCTTGGCGCGGCGCCCATTTGGTCCCATGAGCAGATGCCGGTGATGCCCAAAGGGCGTTATAAGCTGATGACTGATTACATGGACCGCGTGGGCACCATGGGTAAGGTGATGATGTATCGCACCTGCACCGTGCAGGTGAACCTCGATTTTGCCTCTGAGGCGGACATGGTGCAGAAGCTGCGCGTGGCGCTGGCCTTGCAGCCGGTGGCCAATGCTCTGTTTGCCAACTCGCCGTTTCTGGATGGCAAACCCAATGGGGTGAAATCCACCCGCGGGTTGGTCTGGCGCAATCTGGATGATGACCGCACCGGCATGTTGCCCTTTGTGTTTGAAGAGGGTTTTGGCTTTGAGCGCTGGGTGCAATATGCGCTCGATGTGCCGATGTATTTTGTCTATCGCGATGGGAAATACATCGATGCGCTGGGCATGTCCTTCCGTGACTTCCTGAAGGGTGAGCTGCCGGCACTGCCCGGTGAGATGCCTACCCTGAGCGATTGGGCGGATCACCTGACCACCGCCTTCCCTGAGGCGCGGATCAAGAAATTCATGGAAATGCGCGGCGCGGATGGCGGTCCATGGCGGCGGCTCTGTGCTTTGCCCGCGTTCTGGGTGGGGCTGATGTATGATCAGTCCTCGCTGGATGCGGCCTGGGATTTGGTGAAAGGCTGGGATGCGGAGACGCGCGAGGCGCTGCGGGTTGCGGCCAGTGAAGACGGGCTTCAAGCTCAGGTCGGCAAAATCAAGATGCACGATCTGGCGCGCGAAGTGCTGGCGATTTCAGAAGCAGGTCTGGTGGCGCGGGCCAAGCCGGGGGCCGGTGGACTTGTGCC
Organism: Paracoccaceae bacterium; assembly: GCA_014872815.1. Taxonomy (GTDB): domain Bacteria; phylum Pseudomonadota; class Alphaproteobacteria; order Rhodobacterales; family Rhodobacteraceae; genus Shimia. Next base: position 56,955 of record WKFK01000005.1, on the reverse strand, counting down.
CAATGAGACCCATTTCCTGAACGCGCTGAAAGAAAGCGTAGAGAGCGGCAAGGTGCCAGCGGACGAGTTGCTGGAGCGCTATCACGGCGATTGGAATGGCGATCTGAGCCAGATCTACGGCGCGTACAGCTACTGATATCGGTCAACGCGAACGCCGTCGGCTTAGAGCAGGTGGCGTTCGCTGCGGCAGCGTTCAGGGAAGTACTTGAGGCTGTCTTCTGGCAAGTCGAGCATTGCCAAGGCCTCTGGGTAACCGGGCACGACATGCAGACGAATTGGGATTTCCTTTGCGGCAATCAAGCCTTCGTACATGAGAATTGCCGGTTCTGATACTTTGGTGCTGCCCACCAAGCAAATGTCCATTCCTGTGCCGACGCCGCCATGAGTGCTTTGTGAGCGGGTGGTGAAATCATGCATTTCGTCATAGCCAATCTCAAACGAGGTCACCTGAAAAAAGTCGCTGATTTCGGCCATGCCGGACCGGTATTCAGGTCGCTGGTAGCAGGCTTGGGTCTCATCAAAGAGTTCCTGCGGTGTAACCCGTCCCGAATAGATGATGTGGACGAGGTTGAGTTCAGGAATAATTGTAAGGCTGACGGGCATCGCTATCCTTTTTGATGAGTTTGCGGTGCATCTTTTGTCAGGGCAACCCCATTGCCGTTTTGGGCAGGAAGTTTTTGCGCCTGAGGGCTAGAGCAGGTGGCTTTCGTCATGGCAGAAATCCGGGAAGTGTTTCAGGCTGTCCGGTGGTAGGTTCAAGGTTGCCAGTACCTCCGGGTACCCTCGTACAACATGCACGAGGAAAGGGGCATCGGTGGCAGCAGAGAGGTTTTCATACATGGCCATTGCTGTGGCGGTGGCCGGTGTTTCTCCCACCAGAACAAGATGAATGGGTTCCGTCACGTGGCGGTAAAGCTTCATCGTGTGTTTCGCGTAGGCCAGCATTTCATCAAAGCCGATGTCCACATCGGTGACTTGAGACAAGTCGTTCACACCGGGCATGCCCATTTTGAAAGCGGGGTGGCTGTCGCGTTTGGTTTGCTCGTCATACAGGTCCTGAATGGTCACAACGCCGGAATAGACATTGTGCACAAGGCTGAGTTCAGGAATGACTGTGACGCTGACGGGCATCGCTTTCCTCCTTAGGGAGAGTGTGCGATGCATCGGTTATCAGGGCAAGCCCCTTGCCATGGTTGTGTGTTCCCTTGCACGGCCGCGTTATTGAGGCGCGTGTCGCAGGGGCACAGGTCATGACATTGCGTTAGAGCAGATGGCTTTCGTCACGGCAAAAATCCGGGAAGTACTGAAGGCTGTCTTCTGGCAGGTTCAGCGTTGCCAGAACTTCCGGGTAACCGCGCACGACGTGCATTTCGAAGGGAATGTTACAGGCCGCATAGAGGTTTTCATACATGGCCACAGCGGTAGAGGTGAACGGATTGTCGCCCACCATCACAAGCTGAATGGGCTCTGAGATATTGGAAAGGGCTTTTCCGGTTTCCTGTGCATGTACCAGAAGTTCGTTGAAGCCGATGTCCACCTCAGTCACCTGCGACAGGTCGTTCACCCGTGGCATCGGCATTTTGAAGGCACTGGTTTTGCTGCGCTGTTTTTTCTGATCCTCGAAATCTTGTATGGTCACACGCCCAAAGTAGACGTTGTGCAGCAGGCCAAGTTGCGGAATCACGTTGACGCTGAGTGGCAATTTGTTTTCCTTTTCAGCACTCTGCTCGGTATTGGATACAGTTTTGAGTGTTTTGAGATGCAAAGGCATAGCTTGAGGTGCCACGCCTGCCAAGCTGAAATGGACTTATTGCGGTGACGAACGGGTGAGCAGGTGCGCCTCGCTTCGGCAGTCTTCGGGGAAAAACTGGAGTGTTTCTTGCGGCAGGTCCAGAATGGCGAGGATGTCGGGGAACCCATGAAGGATCTCAACTTGTGCCAAGCCATCTTCAACGTCTGAAAGCGACCGGAACATTTCGGCCAGCCAGTGGCTTTGTTCGGTGCTGCAGATGATGAAGATAAAAACGGCTTCGCCCCGTTCCTTGTGACGTTTCTGGATATTGGCGGTAAAGGCCTTCATTTCGTCAAAACCAACATCAAAATCTTCCAGCGCGCGCATGTCCAGAATCATGTGCATGCCGGGGTAGAAATCCGGATTGCCATGCAGAGCTTGGGAGGAAATCGCAAATTCCTCCAAAGTGACGCTGCCGGTGAAGCGGCTGTAGACAAGCGGTGCTGGCGTTAGGATTTCGACTTCAATGGGCATGGTTTTGACGATGGCGGGAACAGGGCAATCGGTCAAGCGGCAGGCGCGACTTGCGCGCTGAAAAATTGGTTACAGCAGGTGCGCTTCCTGACGACAGTGTTGAGGAAACTCCGCGATTTGCGTGTTAGACAGCTCAAGGGCTGCAAAAATCTCGGGAAAGGCGGGCAAGACGTTGATCTTTATGGGGCTTTACATGGATCGCGAAAAGGCAATGTGCATTTTGGCAATACAGAAGCCGAGCCAATTTTGTTCCAACAAGAACAGGGTGAGGGGGGCCGGATCAGAAGAATGAAAGGCGTTATAGGTCTTGGTGAATGTCAGCATGTCGTCATATCCGACCTGCATGTCGGTGACGCCGCGAAAATCCCCGACTTCGGTCATGCCTCGGGTGTATTCGGGGCTTTGATACGTGGCGTTTGGGGTTTGCCAGAGCTCGCCGGGATGAACGGTGTCATAAAGTTCAAAGTACAGCAGTGAGGCGTGGGGCAGGAGAGTGGCGCGCGCAGGCAAGTGGTCGTCTTTTGGTTTGGTCGTTCAGTGCGGGGCGACAGGCGGGGTCGGTTCTAAAACCGTCAGAAGAAAAACGCGCGCCTTTTGGGCGCGCGCGGTGTTGGTTAGGTCTGTGGCAGAAGTTGGCGTCCCAAAGTGAGCGCGTTGATGCGGGAGACGATGGTGGCGGCGTCCAGCCCGTGGTGGCGGTATAGGTCGCCGATGGTGCCGGTTTGGCCAAAGTGCTCCACGCCAAGCGGCAGGGTTTGGTGGCCCTGCACTGCGCCGAGCCAGCTGAGGGTGGCGGGGTGGCCGTCGATCACCGTCAGCAAGCGACAGTGGGGCGGCAGCTCAGCCAAAAGCCGCTCGATGTGGCTTTGGGCCGACATCTGCCCGCGGGCGCGTGCACGCTGGGCGGCGGTCCAGCCAGCGTTCAGCCTGTCTGCCGATGTGACCGCCAGAACGCCAATATCCCGTCGGTCGTTGGCAATCTGTCCGGCGGCCTTGATCGCTTCAGGCGCGACGGAGCCTTGATAGGCAATCACCACCTCGCAGTTGGGGCCGGGTTGACGCAGCCAGTAGGCGCCGTCGATGGCACCTTGTTTGAAGGCGTCGTCGTGGCGTTTGCCCGGCTGCTCGATGGGATTTGTGGTCAGGCGCAAGTAGACGGAGCCGCCGGTTTCATCGCGCAGCCAGGTGCGCTCGTCTGGGTCGCCTTCGCCGTCGCGTTGCAGGTAATCAAAGGCCCACTCCATGATCACCGCCAGCTCATCGGCAAAGGCCGGTTCAAATGAGGCCAGGCCGTCTTGGGACATGCCGATCAGCGGGGAGGCAATGGATTGATGCGCGCCGCCTTCGGGCGCAAGCGTCACGCCGGAGGGGGTGCCGACCAACAGGAAGCGGGCGTCCTGATAGCAGGCGTAGTTCAGCGCATCGAGGCCGCGGGAGACAAAAGGGTCGTAAACGGTGCCGATGGGGATCAGGCGTTTGCCAAAAAGGGAGTGAGACAGCCCTGCGGCCCCCAAGAGCAACATCAGGTTCATTTCGGCAATGCCCAGCTCGATGTGCTGGCCTTCGGGGGTGAACTCCCATTTGGCGGTTGAGGGGATGCGGTGCTCGATGAAGGCATCGGCCTGGGCTTCGCGGGCGAAGAGTTTGCGGCGGTTGACCCAGGGGCCAAGGTTGGTGGTGCCGGTCACATCAGGCGAGGTGGTCACGATGCGGGACGCCAGTGCGCTGTCGCCTTTGGAGAGATCGTCGAGGATTTTGCCAAAGGCCATTTGCGTGGAGGTTTCGTGATCGCTGTCGAGCGAGATAGTCGGAACAGGCAGTTTGGCGTCAGAGAAGCGGCGTGGGCCTTGGGCGAAGAAGGGCACTTCAGAGAGAAAATCGCGCAGCGCAGTTGGGTCGGCGACGGTGGCCATGGGCTCCCATTCGTCGCCTTCGGCCACCCCCATGTGTTTCTGCCACGCCGCCATCTGCGTTTTGTTCATCAGACCCCCGTGGTTGTCTTTGTGGCCTGCAATCGGCGTGCCCCAGCCTTTGATGGTGTAGGCGAGGAAGCAAGTGGGGCGGTCGTGGTCGATGGCGGCGAAGGTCTCCGCCATGGTTTCCACGCAGTTGCCACCTAGGTTTTCCATCAGTTCGGCCAGTTCTTCGTCGCTGCGCCGATCTAGGAGCGCGGTGACGTCGCCCTGGTCGCCGAGATCGTCCATCAGGTGTTTGCGCCAGACTGCGCCGCCCATGAAGGTCAGCGCCGAATAGTCTTGGTTGGGGCAGGTGTCGATCCAGTCGCGCAGCTTGTCGCCGCCAGGCTCGGCAAAGGCGGCGCGTTGCAGGGCGCCGTATTTCACCCGCACCACGTCCCAGCTAAAGGCGTCAAAGATTTTTTCCACGCGCTCAAACAGGCCCTCGCGCACGATGCCGTCCAAGGACTGGCGGTTGTAGTCGATGATCCACCAGGTGTTGCGCAGGTCGTTTTTCCAGCCTTCTTGCAGGGCCTCATAGACGTTGCCTTCGTCCAGTTCTGCGTCCCCAACCAGCGCGACCATGCGGCCTTGCGGCGCGTCCGCGCCCCAGTCTTTGGCGGTGATGTAGTCTTGGATCAGCGAGGCAAAGGAGGTGATTGCCACGCCAAGGCCCACGGAGCCGGTGGAGAAGTCTACATCGTCGATGTCCTTGGTGCGGCTCGGGTAGCTTTGCACGCCGCCAAAGCCACGGAAGTTTTCCATCTTCTCGCGGGTCTGATTGCCCATCAGATATTGCATGGCGTGGAAGATCGGCGAGGCGTGGGGTTTCACGGCAACCCGGTCTTCGGGCTTGAGCGTGGCAAAATAGAGCGCGGTCATGATCGAGACCATGGAGGCCGAGCTGGCCTGATGGCCGCCAATCTTGATGCCGTCTTCCTTGGCGCGGATGTGGTTGGCGTTGTGGATCATCCAATGGGACAGCCACAGCAGGCGTTGTTCGATGGTCTTAAGGTGCTGGGTGTCGGTCATTGTCTGGCTCCGGTGGGCAATCGGGGAGAGGGGCCTTGGCATGAGTGTAGCACGCCAAGACGGAGGGGCTTACTCAGCCGCGATGCGGGTGGGCAGGGCGTCAAGCGCTTGCGCGAGGTCGGCGAGGATGTCCTCGACTTCCTCAAGGCCCACAGACAGGCGCACGAGGCCTTCGGTGATGTTGTGCGCGGCACGCTCTTCCGGCGTGTAGGTGGAGTGGGTCATGGAGGCCGGGTGCTGGATCAGGCTTTCGGCGTCGCCCAAGGACACCGCCCGCTGGATGAGGTTGAGGTTGTTCATCAGCGCGATGCCTGCGTCGTGGCCTTCGACCAGTTCAAAGGCAATCATCGCGCCGGGCTTGTCCATCTGACGCTCTGCCAGCTCATGCTGTGGGAAGCTCTTCAGGCCCGGAAAATAGACGGATTCAATGGCTGGATGGCTTTCGAGCCATTCCGCAACAGTGATCGCAGATTGCACGTGTCGGTCCAGACGCAGGGCGAGGGTTTTGAGGCCGCGCAAGATCAGCATGGCGTTGAACGGTGCCATGACCGCGCCGGTCATGTCTTTCATGCCCACTAGACGGATGTCGGCGATCTGCTCTGCGGAGCCGACCACGAGGCCCGCTACGACGTCGCCGTGGCCTCCGAGGTATTTGGTGGCGGAGTGCAGAACGATGTCCGCGCCCAGCTCGATAGGGCGGGTCAGGTAGGGCGTTGCGTAGGTGTTGTCGACTACCACGGTGGCGTCGACGCTGTGGGCGATTTCGGAGGCGGCGGCGATATCGACCAGACGCATGTTGGGGTTGGCCGGGGTTTCAAAGTAGACCACGCGGGTTTTGTCAGAGACGGCGTCGCGCAGGTTGTCGATGTCTGTCATGTCGACGTGGGTGATGGTCACGCCCCATTTCGCCAGACCGTGCTGCATGAACGCAAAGGTGCAGCCATAGAGCGTTTTGTCGACAATGAGTTCGTCGCCGGGGGAGAGCAAGGTCCAGAGCGTGGCGGTGATGCCGCCCATGCCGGAGGCCAGAGCCAGACCGGCTTCGGCCCCTTCCAGCGTGGCAATGCGCTGTTCCAGCAGATCGCAGGTTGGGTTGGAGATGCGCGAATAGATGTGGCCCACGCGGTCGCCGGCAAACATTTCGCCGCCTGCTTGCGCGGTTTCAAAGGTGAAGGTGGAGGTGAGGTGCAGCGGTGGTGTCAGCGCGCCTTCGTTGTCCTGTGGGTCATAGGCGTGGTGGATGGCACGGGTGGCGAAGCCTTGCGGCGCGTTGCGTTTGGTCATGGGAAGGGTCCTCGCGTGAAACTGTTGGGGTCAGTTTGAGGGAGAGGGTGGGGCAGGTGATTGCGAAAAATAGCGCCAATGAATAGAATGTTAGCAGAATCTGCCAAGGAGTCGTGGAATGGATGCCAAGGATCGTCAGATCATTCGGGCTTTACAGGCCAATGGGCGCATGACCAATCAGGATTTGGCGGAGGCGGTGAACCTGTCGCCAAGCCCCTGTTTGCGGCGGCTGCGCAATCTGGAAAGTTCCGGCGCGATCACTGGCTATGGCGCGGAAGTGGACGCCAAGGCTTATGGCCTGCCGGTGACGGTGTTTGTGCGCGTCAAGCTGGAGCGGCACAATGAAGAGGACGTGCAGCGGTTTGAGCGCGCTGTGATGCTGATTGACGAGGTGCTGGAATGCCACGTTTTGACGGGGGCAACGGACTATCAGCTGCGCGTGGTGGTGAGCGATCTGGAGGCCTATGAGGAATTCATCCGCCTGCGCATTCATCCGATTGGTGGAATTGCCAGTATCGACACCACCTTTGCCTACGGCACCGTGAAAAAGACGGCGGTGTTTCCAGCTTTATAAATCCGCGCTGAGTGCAGCCATCACGCCGCGCAGTTCTGCCAGCCCCTTGGCGCGGCCGATGAGCGGATAGCCGGGCAGAGAGCCGCTGTGCAAATCATAGAGGATGTGTTGTCCGTGATCCGGACGCATGGGGATTTCCCAATCGCTGCGGCCCTCGGCCTTGCGCCGGGCTTCTTCCTTGAGCAGGGCACGGATGGCAATCACCATATCTGTGTCGCCGTCCAGATGCATGGATTCATGAAAGCTGACCCGCGGACCATCAGAGGCACCTTTGCGCCGTGTGTTGCTCAACTGGGCAAATTGGATGCGCGGTCCAAGGCGGGACACAAAATCTGCGACGTCAAAGCCGGGCGCGACGCCGAGAGAGCCTGTGCACAGAGCCGCACCGTTCGCGGGTGTATCGATGGCGGACAAAATGGTCTCATAATCCGCCGTGGAGGACAGGACACGTGGTAGGCCCATAAGCGGGAAGGGAGGATCATCGGGTTGGCAGCACAGGCGCATGCCATGTTCTTCGGCCACCGGGACCACTTCGGAGAGGAAATCAATCAAGTTGGTGCGCAGCTGGGCTGTGTTGATGTCGCTGTAAAGGGCAAGCAGGTCGGACACATCGGAGAGGGTCCAGCGATTGTTCGCGCCAGGGACCCCGGCGAGAATGGTGTTGATCAGGCGCGTTTTGGCTGAGTCATCGCGTGTGTTAAAGCGGGCTTCCGCCGCTTGTTTGATGGTGGCGCTGTAGTCGTCTTCCGCGGCGGGGCGGGCCAGTAGGTGAAGATCGAACAGTGCAAAGTCCACGATGTCGAAGGCCATGGCGGTGCCGCCGTGCGGCATGCGGGCGGCAAAACTGGTGCGGGTCCAATCCAGCACGGGCATAAAGTTGTAACAGACGGTTTGAATGCCGCAGCCTGCGAGATTGTGCAGGCTTTCTTTGTAGGCTGCGATATGGGCGGCATAGCCGGTGGCTTTGGTCTTGATGACGTCTGAGACAGGTAGGTTTTCGACCACATCCCAGTTGAGCCCGGTGGGGTGTGGGGTCGGTTTGGAGATGTCCGCCTGACGTTGGCGAATGTCACTTTTGGACCAAGGCGCGCCGGGGGGGATATGATCGAGCGAGGTGACGACGCCCTGGACACCGATTTGGGGCAGGTCATAAATATCAACCGGATCTGCCGGACCAAACCAGCGCCACGTTTGTTTCAAAAGTAGTGTCCTCCCAGTGACGGCATGTAGGCAGTCAAATCCGTGGGTAACGTGCAACCTAGAGGCGTTTTGAGCAAGGGTGTTTTTGGCGCAATTGCAAATACTTGACCCATTTCCCCGCAATTGCTTCCCTAGCGTCACTTGGGGGGCTGATCTGCCGTCTTTCAAGAGAATACGGCGATGTGTGATTGGTGGATGATTTGAAGGGGCAGCGTCTTTCAACAGCCGTGGTAGAAGCGTCCTCTGTCGCTTTTTAGCTAAGATTTGAGGCATGTTTTGTGGGGTGGGCGATCCGTGGCTTCCGGTGTGGCGCCTTTGAGTGCCAGTTGATCGCGACAGATTGACCCGCCGTCGCGGAGAGGAAATGTCGCTTTTTCAGAGGCTTGTAGCGATGATCACACGGGTGGGAAATCAAAGGTGAAATCTGCTTTTGCAGCAAGTTTTAAAGGGGAATACGCTCAAGGGTTGTTGTGTGAATGGGGTTTTACACTTGCTATGTGCAGACCGGTGTTAGGGGATCCTAAAGCTCTGTCGTGCCTTTGTATCGATCCGACCTGGGCAGGTTAGGCCTCCCTTCGCCTTGTCCGGTCGGTTCATTTGCGGTGCCGTTCATGTTGCGCCGCCTGCACAGAGAGACTTTGAGTGATGAGCCAGCCCTTGCATTCCCTCACCGGGCACACCACGCCAATTCTGACCCTGCCGGATGCGGCACAGGACATCTATGACGGCGTGCGTGATATGCCAATCATTTCGCCCCTCGGTCATTGCGATCCGAGTTGGTTTGCGGAGAACAAAGCTTTTGCTGATCCGACGGAATTGCTGATTGTGCCGGATCACTACATTTTCCGTATGTTGTATAGCCAAGGCGTTGGAATGGAAGACCTTGGCATTGGCGTGCCGCCGGAGAAGCGCGATGCAAGGGCGATCTTTCGCATCTTTGCCGGCCATTGGCACAAGTTCCGTGGCACGCCGAGTGACGCTTGGTTTGCGACCACAATGGCGCGGACTTTTGGCATTACGGCGACGCTCAATGCAGAAAACGCCGATGTGTTCTATGACAAAATCGATGCGGAACTCAAAGCGGCACGGCTGCGTCCGCAGGCGCTTCTGGAAGAGTTCAACATTGAGGTTCTGGCCACCAGTGACAATGCGCTGTCCGATCTGAACCACCATAAGGCCGCTCGGAAACAGAAATTGAGCGGGAAGATTATTCCGACTTTCCGGCCAGATAGTATTCTGGACCCAAAGCATCCGGATTTCAAAAAAGACATCAAGCAACTTGCTGAGATGACCGGTCAGGACACTGAGAGCTTTGCCGGGTATTTGGAGGCGTTGCGGGATCGGCGCGCCTATTTCATGGCCTATGGGGCCACGGCGACGGATCATGCGGTAAGCGATTTGATGACCTGCTACCTGACGGAAAAGCGGGCGTCGGCGCTTTATGCGAAAGCGCGCAGCGGCAAGATCACCCCAAAGGAAGCGCAAGTGTTTTACGGTCACATGCTGACCGAGATGGCGCAGATGTCTGCGGAAGACGGGTTGGTCATGCAAATCCACGCAGGCAGCCGCCGTAATACCAATAAGGCGCTTCATGAGAAGTTTGGGCCCCATATGGGGGCGGATATGCCTGTGCGGGTGGATTGGGTGGATGGTATGGATGCCCTGCTCAATCGGGTAGGCAATGAGCGCGACATGAACATTATTTTGTTCACGTTGGATGAAAGCGCCTACGCCCGAGAACTGGCCCCGATGGCGGGGCATTGGCCTGCCTTGAGGCTAGGGCCTCCGTGGTGGTTCCATGACAGCGCCAATGGAATTGCGCGCTATCTGGATCAGGTGGTTGAGACTGCAGGCTATTGGAACCTTGCCGGATTTAACGACGACACGCGGGCGTTGATGTCGATCCCAGCGCGCCACGACATGTGGCGACGTGGTGTCAGTCTGCACCTCGCACAACAGCGTGGTCGAGGCATTCTAGGCCGCAGCGATGTGGATGAAATCGCGCGCCTGTTGTGCAGAGATCTGACCATTGATGCCTATAAGCTGGGCAAGGTTGTGTAACTCCCGCCAACGTTGCCCTCTTTCTGTCGCGTAAGCGTCCGCAGCCGAAAAGGGTGCGGGCGTTTGTCGTTCCGCCTTTCAGCTTTTGGAGTTCTTTCTGGAGTTGCGCTGCCCAAGCGTGAAGAGCGCGGGCAATGGTTCGACCGATGTGGGAAGAATTGATTCTGTTGATTGGCAACTGGGATGGCGCACATGCCTTTGTTGTGTGGGTAGAGCGGTTTTGAGAGACAACAATTTCAACAAGTTTAGATAAAACTCTCCATAAGGCAGTAACCGAGCTTTAAGGTTTTCCGCCCCCTTGCGCCGCCACACGGTGTCCGTCGACTGACACGCCAATCTTAAGACAAATTTGCTGCCACAGATTTAAGTGGCTGAATTGTTGAACGTTTTTTTCTGCCCCACGATGCTTTGGGTAACCAAGGTTTAAAATCGATTAAGTGTTCTTCTTGTGTTTCGCCGGATGGGATCGCGGCGGACGAAGCTTTTGGTTGAGCTGTGCACTGCGATCTCTGCTTTGGCGCGGCAACCTCTGCCTACGCCGGCCGTAGCAGGCGCGCGGTCATTATCAGAACGGTAACCACTTTCGCAAATACAGTCAGGTCACGGGCCTCCAGAACGGACGCTTGATCCATCTTAGCCACGGTAAGGCGGGTGGAGACTGGAAGAACTCCAATTGTGTTGCGGCTCAAAGGCTGTGACGCGCTGTAAACAGAAAGTTGAAAACCAAAATGGTTGTGGAAGCGAAGCGAAGAAGAGTGCAGTGGCGCGGGGCGATGGTCCTCGGGGTTGCTGCGTTGGCTCTTGCGGGCTGTACAACCTTGCCGGGGCAAGGCACCAGCAAGGCGACGATCACCATGTCAGATCAGGCCGCCAAACAGGAGCACGTGTCCCGTGATTTTGCACTGGTTCCGGTGACCCCCGCGGTGATCGGCAAAGTGGGAGCCCCTATAAAGGCCGGTTTTGCAGGCAGCCTGAGCTCTCGCAGCTCGTCAACGGCTGGGACCAACATTCGTGTGGGTGACCGGTTGACCGTGCGGATCTGGGAAAGCTCTGCCGAAGGTTTGTTTTCAACTTCTGAGCAAAAATCTTCAGCGATCCCTGTGATCGTGAGCAACGATGGCAACATCAACATTCCCTATGTGGGAAACCTGCAGGTCGCTGGCATGACAGTGGATCAGGTGCGCACCCATATCGCAGATGGGTTGCGTGGTAAGGCGGTTGATCCTGAGGTCTCCGTGATACTTGAAAAGGGCGGCGCACAAAGTGTGACCGTTGTGGGGGACGCCCGGTCGCCCGGTCGGTTTGACATTCCCGCCAGCGGTCTGCGTCTCTTGGATGCGGTGGCTTTGGCGAAGGGGGCAACACAGGCAACCCACGATATGGAGGTTAGCCTTGTGCGCGGCAGTTCAGTTGCTCGTGCGCGCCTTGATGAAGTGATTTCCACCGGCAGTGCGAACGTTTGGCTACAGCCGCGGGACACTGTGCAACTTCTGCACAACCCAAGGTCCTTCTCGGCGATGGGGGCTGTAAAGAAACCGTCTCAGCATGCGTTTAATACCGAGCAGGTGACTCTGGCGGAAGCCATCAGCCAAGTGGGCGGCCTTGATGACAAGCTCGCCGATGATAGCGGTGTGTTCCTGTTCCGGTTTGAACACCGGGAGCGTGTGAAAAGCACCGGTGCGACCTTGCCTGACCGTACATATTCCCAAGGGGTGCCCACGATCTACTGGATCGACATGAGCACACCTGAGGCGATTTTCATGACCCAAGCTTTCACCATGCGGGACAAGGACGTGCTGTTTGTCGCAAACGCGCCGTCCACCGATCTTGCAAAATTCACGGCCCTTGTGCTGGCAACATTAGCGATAGCGAGCTGACCACATGAGTTTACATAGACTGACACGTCCACAACCCGAACCGCAGGTCTCGTTCCTGTTGCTGTCCGGCGGTGTGGGATCACGGTCCAACCACCACGAACCCAAGCAGTTCTACAAGTTGGCGGGTCATCCGATGATTGCCCATTCGATCATTGCGGCGGTACGCACCCCACATGTGGCGGAGATCATTGTGAACGCGCCGGCGGGGTTTGAGGAGCGCACACGAGAGATCATGGACGCCTACTGCGCCGGTCTTCCCTACAAAATCCTGCCAGCGGGCGAGACACGTCAGGAGAGCTGTGAAACGCTTCTGGCCGCTGCCCAAAAGGATGTGGTGGTTCTGCATGAAGCGGCCCGTCCGTTCATCAGCGTGGACATGCTGACGGATCTGATCACCTGTGACGCTGAGAATGCGGGCTATTGCCATGCCATCGCCTTCTCCATGTGCCGGATTGATCCAGAAACCCGCCAGGTGATGCGCGGTGTCTCACGCGACAAGGTGTTTGACATTCAACTGCCCCAGAAATTTGCGCGCGCGACTTTGACGGATGCGCACGCCAAAGCCCGAGAAGAGGCAAAAGTCTACAACGAGGATTCGGTCATGGTCGTAGAGATGACCAAAAAGCCGGTGCTGTCCCTGGAGGGCACCAGCCGCAACAGAAAAGTAACCACCCCAGAAGATTTCATTATCGCCGAAGGCATGATGAAGGATTTCCACAGCAAAGGAAAAGTGACTGCCTATGTCTAAGACTGTTTTGATTAGTGGTGCCTCCAAAGGCATCGGTCTCGCAACCGCCCGCCGTTTTGCGCGTGGAATGGATGACGTAAATTGCATTGTCATGGTGGCGCGCAAGTCCGACACTTTTGACAATGCTGTTGCAGAAGTCCGCGCGATTGCAGGCAACCGTCAGATTTTCCAGATCGAGGCGGATCTGTCCAAGCCTGACGCGGTGAAAGAGGTCTTTGACCGTCTGGAAGCGGAAAATGTTGCTGTGACATCCATCGTCAACAATGCCGGTTTCACCAAGCCAGCGTCGATCAACGAAACCAACATGGCAGACTTTGAGCTGACCATGCAGGTGAATGTCTACTCCCCATTCCGCTTTGTGCAGGAAGCGTTGCTGCGCAACCATCCGCTGGACAAGGTGATCAACATCGCTTCCACCGCTGGCATCAATGGCCGGTCCGGCTGGATGTCCTATTCCACCTCCAAGGCGGCCGTGATCAACATGTCCGAAGTGATGCGTGACGAGTTGGCCCCTTATGGTGTGGATGTTGTGTGTCTGTCCCCGGGCCGTTGTGCCACAGATCTGCGCAAAACGCTGGCGCCGGACGAAGATCCAAGCACCATCATGCAGCCTGAGCAAGTTGCCGATGTGATCGCCATGATGTCTTCGCCTACCGGCAAGATGCTGTTGAGCGAAAACCTGGTGGTGCGCACCTAAGTCAATGTTGGACGTGCGGGACACAAATAAAGTGCAAACGCAACAGGCGCCTGAGGGCGATCTTCCGGAAGCCGTGTCTGAAGACCGCAGCGCCCATATTGCGCTGCGGGATGTGGAGGCGGTGCCGGATCAGGCTGTCTACCTGGACAGCCCGGTGCTCTCTGCGGTCAATCAAATCCGACCCTTCTTTGAGAGCGGCGCCTACGGGAAATCCGATACGCCGCTGCTGCTACGCCATCGCGCGTTGATCCGGATGCAACGGCTGTTCAGCCGGTTGCCCTCGGATCTGGATGTGCGGCCGGTGAAGGGCGGAGGCGCGACGCAGTTTCCGCTGCGCAAAGGCGGCGTGCTGTTTTACCCGTTTAACTCGCAGTCCAACCTGCAAACCGTCACCAATCGTGGGTTCCGCCACGTGCTGACGTTACATGGCGAAAGCAACAAGGGCGCCTCTGTGCGCCCTGCGTCGCGCATGTATGACTATGTCTCGATCGCTGGTCCGCTGGCGCGGGATCGGTACTTAGACGCCGGAATTTTCACCTCTGCGGATGTGGATCAGGGGCGTTTGGTAATGATGGGCGACACCTTTGTGCAGTCCATGCCTTGGATCAAACCCGCGCGGATTACCGACACGGCCCCGGTGATATTCTATTCCCCGACCTGGGAAGGTTATGGCAGTGACGCAGACAACTACAGCTCTGTAGTGGGACTGCGCGGATTCATGGCGGTTTTGAAAGCGGCGCGTGCCTTGGATTTGCATCGTGTCGTGGTCAAGCCGCACCCATATTTGGGGATGCTGCGTCCCGCGATGGTGCGGGAATTTATTTCCGGCATTCGGCTGCTGCGCCGGTCTGGTTTGCAGGTGTCGGTGATGATGCGCCATGCCAGCATACAGTTGAAATTCGGCTGCTTCACTCAGTTGAGCCGTCTCAACACCATTGTGGAAGATGACAGCGCGCCGATGGCCGTGGCGCTGGCCCTATGTGACATCTCCGGTATGGAGGCAATTTTCCTGAAGCAGCGCATTCGCCACATGGTTCTAGCGCGCGAGGATGCCGTGCCTAAAGGGATGGAAGCGATTTACGCTCGCAAATGCATCATGCCGCATCAGGATCCGGAGACGGCCTTGACGGACTATCTGGGTGACGCGGATGAGACCGACACGGCGCATCGCAAAATGGTGTTTGGCTGGCGCAATCCTGAGCTTGAGGGCATGTCGGCCAGTTCCGCACGGCGGTGGTTGATCGACTATGTGCGCAACGATCCGTTTTGGTCGCAGGCGCAGGCGATTTGATCGGTCTTGCCCGTTAAGAAACTTGGTGGCCGCTGACACTTCGTAAACTTTTTTGATCTAATTTTTGACGTATCCGGCCTGTTGTGCCCAGCACCTATTGCGCCGCTCAGCTCCGCCAGAATGCAGAGCTTTCGTGTGAAACACACAAAGACGTCCGCGCCAGAAGGCGTATGAAAGGTAAAACATGGCAGAAGTCCAAGCCCTGAAGGCGGTTGAACCCGAAGGTGGTCCCTCCGGAGTGATGCAAGAGCCTCCGAAAACCTCCCCGCTCAAGAACAAGCGATGGGGGCTGATTTTGTCGTTTCTGTGCCTGTTTTTGATCCCGGTTGGGCTGGGTGGTGCCTATTTTGGGGTGCTGGCCTCTGATCGCTACGCCGCAGGCGCCAGTTTTGTGATACGCGGCCTTGAAGGCGGCGGCACCCCTGACTTTGTTACTTCTTTTACCGGCCTGTCACCCAGTGGCAGCACCACATCGGACAGCTATGTGGTGCGGAATTTCCTTGAGAGTGCGGACCTGCTGCGTCAGCTTGATGCCGAGTTGGACCTGCGCGGCCACTATTCCCAAGAGCATATCGACCCAATAGCCCGATTCCGCCCGGACAGCACCTTTGAGGAGCTGGTGGAGTATTGGCAGTGGCGGATCAACACGACCTATGACAGCACCACGGGCATTGTGACCTTTGAGGTGCAGGCTTTTGATGCCGAGATGGCAGAGCGCCTGGCGCAGCTGGCGTTGGCGGCGGCCGATCGACTTGTGAACGAATTATCCGAGAAGGCGCGCCGAGATTCGGTGCAGTTTGCCGCCAAAGAGGTGGAGCGGGCTGAGGAGCGGGTGCGCAATATTCGCCTGCAGTTGGTGAATTTCCGCGCTGAACGTGGCGCGGTAGACCCGATGGTCAATGCGCAGCTGGATGCGGAACTGATGGCCTCTCTGGAAACCAAGCTGGTGGACATTCAGGCGCGGATCAACGCGCTCGCCGGGTCCGTGGATGCGGACTCGCCGATGCTGACTCAGCTCAACCGGCAGGCGCGTGCCCTGGAAGATCAGATCCAACAGCGACGTGCGTTGATTGGCCAACAAGGCGGACAGGACAGTCCGGAGAACACGGCAGAGGCACTGGCAGCCTACGAAGGTCTACTGATTGAACAGAACTTTGCCCAGCAAAGCTACGCCTCTGCCATGGTGTCTTTGGAAACCGCGCGCATGGATGCGGATCGCCAGCAACGCTATCTTGGCGTATTTGCACGCCCCTTTGTACCAAATGAGCCAGCCTATCCGGTGCGGGTACGTGATTTCTTCCTGGTGATGATTGCGGCCTTTGCCCTTTGGGCGATTTCCACGCTGATCGCCTACACGATCCGGGATCACATGCGCTGAGGTCTGGCTGATGTTCTATTCCATTTGGCTACAAATCCGGGTCATCGCTGCATTGACCCTGCGCGAAACGCGCATGACCTTTGGCACCTCGCACTCGGGGTATTTCTGGGCCGTGTTTCAGCCGATCTTTTCCGTGTCGTTCCTGATGACGCTGTTTTACCTGATCGGGCGGCAGTCCCCGTTTGGCACGTCGTTGGCGTTGTTTTTCGCCACGGCGGTGCTGACGTTGGAGCTCTACAATAAACTCTCCGTGTCCCTGATGCGGGCGTTTACCACCAACAAATCGCTGTTGTCTTATCCGATGATCAAAGAGCCCGACACGCTGTTCGCGCGACTGTCCTTGATCGCCTGTACGTTCATTGTGATCAATGTGATCTTTTACAGCGGATTGCTGGTCGTTGGGCTTGGGCAGCTTCCAGCCCATCCGGAGCGGTTGATCTATGCGTTTCTGACCACCTGCCTGCTGGGGTTTGGGGTCGGCTCAATCAATGCGATCCTCTATCAAAAAAATCAGGCCTGGCAGCATATTGAGAAGATTTTCGCCCGGCCGCTCTTTTTCCTGTCCGGGGTGTTTTACATCCCGTCGACCATGCCGCCGGAGGCGATTGCGGTGCTGAAGTGGAACCCGCTTCTGCATGTGGTGGAATGGACACGCGAAGGGTTTTATTCCAACTACCGCAGCGACGTACTCAACATTGCCTATCCTTTGGGGCTGGGGGCCGCCTTGGTGATCATCGCGATGTTTGCCGAACGCATCACCCGAAAGCAGAGGGTGTAAGCATGATTGCATTTGAGAATGTGACCAAGATCTACAACGTCAAAGGCGTGAAAAAGGTTATTCTGGATGACGCCTCTTATCGCTTTGCCGATAAGAAAAACGTCGCCTTGATGGGCCACAATGGCGCCGGGAAATCCACCATGATGCGCATGGTCGCGGGTATTGAGCTGCCAACTTCCGGGCGGGTGCGGCGTACAGAAAAGGTTAGCTGGCCGATGGGCTTTGCCCGTGGTTTCAATGGCTTGATGACAGGCGTGGAAAACGTGCGGTTCGTGTCGCGCGTCTATGGCTGTCACACGGAGTCTGTGTTGGAGCAGGTGCAGGAGTTTGCAGAGCTTGGCAAATCACTGGCGCTGCCCATTCAGACGTATTCCAGTGGGATGAAAGCACGTTTGGCCTTTGGCCTGTCCCTGGCGATCAGCTTTGAATGTTATCTGATTGATGAGATCACCGCGGTGGGTGATCGGCGGTTTAAGAAAAAGAGTGAGCAGGCGCTCAAAGACAAAATCAAAAACGCCCGTGTGGTGATGATTTCGCACTCTGAAAAGACCATCAAAGACTACTGTGATTGCGGCGTTTTCGCCTATGGTAGCAAACTCTATCACTATGACGACGTCAACGAATTGCTGAAAGATTACAGGAAGTTCTGTTGATGCAGCGATGGGGCTTGGCCTCCGGGGTGTTGGCGGCTGTGCTGGGCGTCTTGTTGGTTTCGGGGGGCGCTGCAGATCGCGCGGCGGCGCAGTGTGGCGGGGCCGATGGAGCGCTGCAGGTGATGACCTATAACATCCGAACGGCGCTGGGCACCAAAAATCCCGGTAAGAACCCTTTGCATCAGCTGTTTGAGCCGCATGACATTGCGCCCGTGGCGGCGGCCATTGCGGCGGCGGATGCAGATGTTGTGGCTTTGCAAGAGGTGTTGGGCTGGGGGCAAACGCGGCGGATCGCCCGGGCGCTGGAGATGGACAGTGCCTTTGTGTTTCATCCAAGCCCGCTGCCGTGGTGGGGGACCGCTGTTTTGAGCCGGTGCAAGCTCTCTGAGGTGCGCCGCGAGGTGATCAGCCGGGGCAAAGGCAACGGCAAAGCCATGGTGTTGGCGCAAGTGGAAGTGGCGGGGCAGGACGTGATCGTGACCTCTTTGCATCGTGATCGGGATGACAACAGCGGTGCGCAGGTTGCGCGGGTTTTGAGTGCGTTGCAGTCTGAAATCGCGCCTGTGGTGTTGATGGGGGATTTCAACTTCACGCCCAATGACAAGCGGCATGGGGTGGTGTCCGGCACCTATGACGACAGCGTGCACGTGGCGCAATCTGGCGCAGACTATGTAGGGACGCGTGGCACGTACCCTGTGATTGCAGGCAGTAAGCCGCACCGTCGGATCGACTATGTGTTTCTGTCCAAAGGCGATTTTGCGGTTTCAGATGTGCGGGTGATTGAAGGTGTGCATTCTGAGGCCTCCGACCATTTGGGATTTGTCGCGGAGGTTACGTTGACACCGCAGTCGCAGTAGGTTTGCCTCTTGCACAGGTCAAAGAGGCCGCAATGTGCCTGCCGTGCGCAAAAAATTTGATCATATTATTCTAGAAAACCTTGCAGGTCGTCGTCGCACGTGGTTGCATCTGGCGTCAGCATCGTTGCGCATTGGCCCTGCACTGGGGCTGCCGATGATGGGAGAGACATCACGGCATGAACGACAAGGGGACTTGGGTGACAGAGATCTGGGGGCATATGCCGGATGGCCGCGCGGTGCATCGCGTGACGCTCACGGGCGGCGGGCTGACTGCACATGTGCTGACCTATGGCGCGGTGCTTCAGGATTTGCGTCTGGAAGGACATGGCGCGCCTTTGGTGCTGGGGTTCCCGGAGTTTGCGCCTTATCTGACGGACTCGCCTTACTTCGGAACTACGGTGGGGCGGTTTGCCAACCGTATCCGCGACGGGCATCTGGAGCTGGACGAGCAGAGCTATCAGTTGGATACCAATGATGGCGGTCGGCACACGTTGCATGGCGGGGGCGACGGATTGAGTGGCCAACTGTGGGAGGTTGAAGACGCTGCCAGCGACTGTGTGACGCTCAAAGCCGTACTACCAGATGGACATATGGGGTTTCCCGGCACGCTTAAGTGTTCCGTGACCTTTGCGCTCATGGAGGGCGGCACGCTGGACATTCAGATGCGGGCGGAAACGGACAAGACCACCCTGTGTAGTCTGGCGCATCACAGCTATTTCACGCTTGATGATACGGGCACTGTTTCGGAGCATCACTTGCAGATTGCCGCCACGAGCTACACGCCGGTGGATGACACCTTGATCCCGACGGGGGAGGTCGCACCGGTGGCGGGAACGCGGTTTGATTTTCGCGAAACCGCGCCGCTGGGCCAGGCCCATCCGGTGGATCACAACTTCTGTCTGTCCAGCGCGCGGCAAACGTTGCGACAGGTGGCGTGTTTGCAGAGTGCCGTATCCGGGGTTCGGATGGACTGTTTGACCACAGAGCCGGGGCTGCAGGTCTATGACGGGTCGGGCATTTCTATAGAGGCCCCCGGCTTGCGCGGGCAGAAAATGGGCGGCTGTGCCGGGCTGGCGATGGAGCCACAGGTTTGGCCGGACGCACATCATCACAATGACTTTCCGCAGGCCGTGTTGCGGCCGGGCGAGACCTATCACCAACACACACAATTTGTCTTTTCGAAAGGTCAGACATGAGCAACTTCAATGGACTGCTGCTGGAAACCAATTTGATTGGCGGCCAGTGGGTCGGGGCCGACAATGGCGCGACAACAGAAATCACTAACCCCGCGACAGGTGCGGTTTTGGGCACGGTGCCCGAGGCCGGTGGGGCCGAGACGCAGCGGGCGATAGCGGCGGCGAGCGAAGCTTTCAAGTCTTGGTCCAAGACCAATCTGATGGAGCGCGTGAGCCTGCTGCACAAGCTGCATGACGCCTTGATGGACAATCAGGAAGACCTGGCGCAGTTGCTCACCGCGGAGCAGGGCAAACCGCTGTTTGAAGCGCGCGGTGAGATTGCGATTGGCGCGGCCTATGTGCGCTGGTTTGCAGAAGAAATCCGCCGCAGCAAAGGCGAGATCATTCCGGCACCTTCCAATGACAAACGGCTGATGGTCACGCATCATCCCGTGGGCGTTGTGGGCATGATCACGCCGTGGAACTTCCCGTCCTCGATGCTGGCACGCAAGATTGCACCTGCGCTGGCGGCGGGTTGTACCGTTGTGGCGAAACCTGCGCCGCAGACGCCGTATAGCGGGCTCGTGTGGGGCAAGTTATGTCAGGATGTGGGCTTCCCCGATGGGGTGGTGAACATCGTGACCGGGGACGCGCCAGCGATTGGCGGGGCAATCATGGAAAGCAAGGAAGTGCGCAAGGTGACTTTCACCGGCTCCACAGGCGTGGGCAAACTGTTGCTGCGTCAGGCGGCGGATCAGGTGAAGAAGGTCTCTATGGAGCTGGGCGGCAACGCGCCGTTTATCGTATTTGACGATGCCGATCTGGATGCTGCCGTGGACGGGGCAATGATCGCGAAGTTCCGCAACATGGGGCAGACCTGTGTCTGTACCAACCGCTTCTATGTGCAGGCCGGCATCCATGATGCCTTTGTTGCCAAGTTGAAAGACGCGATTGCGGCGATGAAAGTGGGGGACGGCACAGAGGACGGCGTGGTTCAGGGACCATTGATCGACGCGCGCGCGGTGGAAAAGGTAGAAGGCATGATCGCCGACGCCAAAGCCAAAGGCGGCGAGGTTGTGCTGGGCGGAAACCGCCATGCGCTGGGCCAGACCTTCTTTGAGCCGACATTGATCACCGGTGCGACGTCGGAGATGTCGTTCTCCACCGATGAAATTTTTGGCCCGCTGGCGGCGATCTACAAGTTTGAGGACGAGGCAGACGCGGTGGCGGCGGCCAATGCCACGGATTACGGTTTGGCGGCCTATGCCTACACCAGAGACCTCGCGCGGGCGTTCCGCATGAACGAAGGCTTGGAATACGGGATGGTTGGCATCAACTCCGGCCTGATCACCACCGTGGAAGCGCCCTTTGGTGGGGTGAAAGAAAGTGGCATGGGCAAAGAGGGCGGCAGCCAAGGCTTGGATGATTATATGATCACCAAATACACCTGTGTCGCGGGGCTGTAAGCCGCGATAGAATTAACAGGAGAACCGAGAGGGCCTGAGCGATGTGGATCGCTTGGGCCTTTTCCTTGAAAACTGGCGTCAGCAAGTGTGAAAGCGGCAATGTGAAGGAGCCCGTGATCAAGACCAATCCGATCGTGATCCGGGAACGCTTTATGGAAGAAGTGCGCCGCTGAGCCAGCGCAAAAATGGGAGGCGCACAGCCGGCTTACGTGGCGGCTGTGGCCTTTGATGTGAACAAAAAGACGGCAAACCCCTAAAATGAGGCTTGCCAAGCGCCGCCTTGGCGGTGAACATCTATTCACCAACATTTCAGGGGAGTGAAATTGATGAAATTCAAAGCAATGATGCTGGCAACTGCTGCCGCAGCGGCGATGCCGATGCTGGCGCAGGCCGAAACCCTTCATTGGGCGCGTGCCGGCGATGCGTTGACTCTGGATCCGCATGCACAGAACGAGGGGCCAACCTCGGCGCTTGCGCACCAGATCATGGAAACGCTGGTGATGCGCGACCATTCCGGCGCGATGGTTCCATCGCTGGCCACCGAGTGGGGCCCTTCCGCAGACAACCCAAATGTTTGGGTGTTCAAACTGCGTGAAGGTGTGACCTTCCACGATGGTGCGAAGTTTGATTCCGAGGATGTGAAATTCTCGCTCGATCGCGCGATGACCGAAGACTCTGACTACAAAGAGCTGCTGGCCTCCGTGAAAGAAGTGCGCGCCACTGGCGAGTATGAGATCGAGATTGAGACCAACGGTCCAAACCCGATCATGGCCAACAACCTCACCAACATGTTCATCATGGACAAGGATTGGGCCGAGGCGAACAACGCCGTGAAGGTGCAGGACTATGAAGGTGGCGAGAACACCTTTGCTGCGAAAAACGCAAACGGCACCGGTGCCTATAAGCTGGTTTCCCGTGAGCCTGACGTGAAGACAGTTCTGACAATCAACGAAAACTACTGGGGTAAGGACGAGTTCCCTCTGGAAGTGACCGAGATTGTCTATACCCCAATCCAGAACGCCGCGACCCGTGTTGCCGCGCTTCTGTCTGGCGAAGTGGACTTCATTCAGGACGTGCCGGTTCAGGACTTGAGCCGCGTTGACAGCACCGATGGTCTGGAAGTGCGCACCGCACCGCAGAACCGTGTTATCTTCTTTGGTATGAACCAAGCGGCAGAAGACATCGCTAACGACGACGTGGACGGCATCAACCCGATGTCTGACGTGCGTGTGCGTAAAGCGATGTCCATGGCGATTGACCGTGACGCGATCATGAAAGTGGTTATGCGCGGCCAGTCTGCGCCAGCGGGCATGATCGCGCCTCCGTTTGTGAACGGTTGGAACGAAGCGATGGACAGCTCTTCCAAGACTGACATTGATGCGGCGAAGGCGCTGATGGCGGAAGCGGGTTATGCAGACGGATTTGGCATCACGCTGAACTGCCCGAACGACCGCTATGTCAACGACGAGAAAATCTGTCAGGCGGCCGTTGGCATGCTGGCAAAAATCGGCGTGAAGGTGAACCTAGACGCGAAGCCTAAGGCGCAGCACTTCCCACTGCTGAGCAATCTGGAAACAGATTTCTACATGCTGGGTTGGGGTGTTCCGACTTATGACTCCGAGTACATCTTCAACTTCCTGGCACACACCAAAGGCGAGAAGTACGGTTCCTGGAACGCAACCCGCTTTGGCGATGCGGATCTGGACGTGAAAATCGAAGCGCTGGCCGGTGAAACCGATCTGGAAAAGCGTAACGGTATGATCAACGATATTTGGAAAGTTGTTCAGGACGAGCAGCTCTACATCCCAATCCACCACCAGGTGCTGAACTGGGGTATGAAGACCAATGTTGGCACCGTTGTAGAGCCAGAAGATTCCCCGAAGTTCAAATACTTCACCATGAAGTAAGCCTCTCGGGTTTCTAAAAATTGCCCCCGCAGTTGAGAGACTGCGGGGGCTTTTTTGTTTGGTTTTGAGCTGCGGCTTACTTGGCGTGCCAGAGTTGTTTGGCGGCCTCCGCGATGCTTTCGCGCGACGGCATGGTGGCCGCATAGGCCGGGCCAGTGGCAATAAAGCTGTCGTGCGCCGCGATGCGAGCGTGGGGCAGGCTGGTCTGTTCCTGCAGTAGTGCCATCAGCGCCTCTGACTGGCTGCCGGTGGTGCGGCATTCATCGACGATCAGGACCTTTTCGGCACCTTTCAGAGCGGCGAGGATGCCGTCGGTTGGCAGAGGCGCCAGCCAGCGCATGTCGATCACGCGGGTGGCGATGCCCTGCGCCTTCAGGTCGGCGGCGGCCTGTGTGCTGAGGTAGCGGCCGTTGCCGTAGGTCAGGATGGCCAGCGGGCCGTCGCCTTCTACGCCAACCTCGCCTAAGGGAATGGATTGGTCGGGCGACGGATAGGTCGCCATCCAGCCGCTGTCTTTGTCTTCCAGAAGGTCGCGCATCGGGTAGAGCGCGATGGGTTCCACCATGACCACCACGCGTTGTTCTTCGCGCGCCAGACGCACACATTCGCGCATCATCTTGGCGGCATCATCACCGCGCGAAGGGCAGGCGATGATCACGCCGGGAATGTCGCGCAGCACGGCCAGCGAGTTGTCATTATGGAAATGCCCACCAAAGCCCTTCTGATAGCCCAGCCCAGCAATGCGCAGCACCATTGGGTTGGTGAACTGACCGTTGGAGAAGAACGACAGCGTGGCGGCCTCGCCGCGCAACTGGTCCTCGGCGTTGTGTAGATAGGCCAGGAACTGGATTTCCGGCATCGGGACAAAGCCGTTGTGCCCCATGCCGATGGCCAGCCCCAGAATGGATTGCTCATCCAGCAGCGTGTCGATCATCCGGTCGGCGCCAAAGCGATCCTTGAGTTTTTGGGTGACGCCGTAGACGCCGCCCTTGGTGCCAATGTCTTCGCCCATCATGACGATCTCGCCGTGTTCCAGCATCAGATCGGTGAGCGCCCAGTTGATCAGGCGCGACATGGGCTGCGGATTGGTCATTTGTTTGAGGTCAGAGCCAAACGCCTTGGCGCGGACCTCGTCGCTGGGGCCATTGGTGGGCGTGCAGTCTCGCGGGGCCGGGATCAGCGAGGCCATGACCTCTTCTGCGGTTTTCAAACGCGGGTGGGTCACTGCTTTTGCAGCCAATGCGGCGCAGCGGTCTTCGCTGCTTTGATATAGGGCCAGCGCCTGATCCGGGGACATCACGCCTGCCTGATCCATTAGGCGCGCGGAATGCAACAACGGGTCATCTGCTTCCCAGGCTTCAAAGGTGGCCTTGGGCAGGTAGGCTTGTTGCATGTCTGATCCGGCATGGCCGTAGAGACGCACGACGGAAATGTGCAGGAAGGCCGGTTTGCGCTGTGTGCGCACATAGTGAGCGGCTTCCTGGGCGACTTTGTAAGCGTCGTAGAGGTTCAGCCCATCTGTGGAAAAGTATTTCAGGCCAGGGCGGTTGGCGAAACCGGCTTTGATCCAGCCTCCGGGGGTGCGTGTGGAAATGCCGATGCCGTTGTCTTCGCAAACAAACAGGAGCGGCATGGGCGCGGATTGGTAGGCCGTCCAGCAGGCGGTGTTGATCGCGCCTTGAGCGGTGGAGTGGTTGGCAGAGGCGTCGCCAAAGGAGCACATGATGATGCTGTCGTCGGCCAGGCATTTGTGTTCCGGCGCGCGGCGTTTGCCGAGGCCCAGCGAGTAGGCCGCGCCGACCGCTTTGGGCAGGTGAGAGGCAATGGTGGAGGTTTGTGGCGGGATGTTCAGCGCCTTGGAGCCAAGCACCTTGTGGCGGCCACCGGACATGGGATCGTCTTTTGCCGTACAGAAACTCAGAAGCATGTCCCAAGCGGCGTCCACACCTTCGACTTGGGAGGAGCGCATGGTTTGAAACGCGCCGTCGCGGTAATGCAGGAAGGCCATGTCATCGGGGCGCAGGGCGGCGGCAACTGCGGCCATGCCTTCATGACCAGAAGAGCCGATGGTATAGTAGCCGTTGCCCTCCGATTGCATTTTGCGCGAGCGGCGGTCGAGGTTTCGGCTCAGACACTGGGCCTCAAAAATCTGTTTCGCCAGGTCTGCGGGTAGAGTGTCATTGGGTGCAGTGCCCGGTGGAAAGTCCCCGGATGCAATGCGTGCGCGAAAGGCGCTGTCTACCACGTCTGCTCTGTCCATCTGTGCCTCCCATGATGGTGCTGCCCTTGCGTAGCACTTGTCTCGCGCACACGGCAATCCGACTGACCGTGCGTCATGGGCGTTTCCCATCAAAAGAATAAATGGCAGTGAAAACGCAAACTTATTGTTGTCGAGAAAGGACCTCGTTTCGTCCCAATCTCAGCCGCGCTCTTGCCCCATTTACCTTTCATTAACCAAGCCGATGACATGCGGGCTTTGGGCCGCGTGGCCCGTGAAAGCGGGGCAGTGTGAGGATAGAGCTATGAGGCACGCGTTTCGCCTTGGAGAGTTTGAACCGGTTCCGCCGCGTGCGGATCAGGAGGGTCAGCCAGAAGCTGCGCCGGACGTCCACGTTGAAAACCGGCGTTTGATGCGGGAAGCCAAACTGCGCATGGCGCGGTTGGCGGCAAAAAACGAAGCAGTCAAAGATCAGGCAGAAGATGATGCAAGAGCGCGGATGGACCTTCCGGAGCTGTCGGTTTCTGAGTGTGAGGGCGAGGGGCAGAAGGCGCGTGCGCAAGAGGATAGAGCATGGCCGCGTCCGCGTGCCTTGGCGCTGATTGTTGTCATTACGCTGGCGGCGGTTGTGCCGTCTCTGACCATGCGGTTGCTGGTCTGGATGGTGGTGCTCTTGTTGATGACGGCCGTGATGTTGGGGCCAGAGCGTGCGCGGGATGGCTTATATGCAATGGCGCTTCATCTGTCGCGTCTGTGGGGGCGCGAGATTGGCTTTATGCGCCGCTTGCTGGATCGGATGGCGCCTTAGCGCCCCAGTGCGGCGGTCTGCCACAGTTTTTCCACAGTTTGATCAAAGGAAAGCCATGCTGCCCTGCAAGGCTTCTGAGTTACGTCGCATGTTGCGACAGGGGTGTTTGGGTTAAATCGGGTTGAGATATGCAAGAGACTGCCACAGCGCCGGAGCGGCTTAAGCCGCCACAATACGGCCAAGACATCATTGAACCGGGTGAGCCATTCACCGACGCGACGCTGGACACGATCCGTGGCCTTCTCGCCGAATCTGATCCGGTGCCACAGCCAAAGCCGCTTGAAGAGACCGTGCTGTTTGCCCGGCAACGCAAGCGGCGTGAACACCACCGCGACACCACACAGCCTGAAATTTACCGCGAGGCGTCCGTCAGCGAGACGCCGGATTCATCGCCATTTCCGGAATTGGCCCCGCCAGAAGAAGAGCCTTTCGAGGCCGAGCGCTCTTGGCGTCAGATCGAAGTGACCGAAGGCAGCGCCGGACGCAACGTGCGCCGCTTTCTCATGTCGCCGCGCATGGTCTCTGTGATCTTTTTGGCCGGTGTGGTGGCCTGGCAGCCCTGGTTCATTCCGATGCTGGCCTTGATGATTGTGTCGTCTCTGCTGTTGATTGGAGCTTTGATCGGGCAAGACCGCATGGCGCGGATTGTGCTTTTCATGTTGAAACGCTTTGTCTGGGCCGATCCGTCTTTGGGCCGCGTGATGCAGCGCATTCTGCCGCGTCGCTGGCATCCGGTTTTGTACCGGCCAATTGACAATGACGCGCCCTTTGACGGTCCGATTGACCCGAGTTTTGAGGCCCGACTGGCGCGTCTTAAGTCCTAACGACTCCAACATAGGTATGATTGCTTTGGTCTTGGGCCTTGAATTCGGCGCAAGGCCCAAGTATGTCGACCTCTGATCAAGGCAGAGAAGAAGCGTCATGGCGAAAACCAATCCGATCACATTCATTCAGCAGGTCCGCGCGGAAGTATCCAAAGTGGTCTGGCCGACCCGTCGTGAAGTTTTGCTGACCACCGTGATGGTGTTCATCATGGCGGCGCTGACGGCTGCGTTCTTCTCGCTGGTGGATATCCTGATCCGCTCCGGCTTGCAGGGCATTCTGTCGCTGTTTGGCTAAGCTGCACGCGGCGGTTGTCTCTTGAAATCAAGGGGCAACGGCGTTAGGCACTGCTTTAGAAGATACGGGGCGTGTGGCGAATCGAGTTGCACGCCGATTTTTTGTTTCTGATGGTCTGTTTGAAGACTGCTAAGATAAACGACACTCCGGCACATGGCCGGCAATGACGGGAAGACGAACACATGGCGAAACGGTGGTATTCGGTTAGCGTCCTTTCGAACTTCGAAAAGAAGGTCGCCGAGACAATTCGCACATCGGTCGAAGAGCAGGGGCTTGAGGACCAGATTGACGAAGTGCTGGTGCCCACCGAAGAAGTGATCGAGGTGCGTCGCGGCAAGAAAGTGACCTCCGAGCGCCGCTTCATGCCGGGCTACGTGCTGGTGCACATGGAAATGAGCGACCAGGGCTATCACCTGATCAACTCCATCAACCGCGTCACCGGCTTCCTTGGTCCGCAGGGCCGCCCAATGCCGATGCGTGACGCAGAGGTGCAAGGCATCCTGGGCCGCGTGGAAGAAGGCGAGATCGCAACACCGAAGCTGCTCATCAGCTTTGAGGTGGGCGAGAAGGTTAAGGTCAACGAAGGTCCGTTCGAAGACTTCGATGGTATGGTTGAGGAAGTGGACGAAGAGAACCAGCGCTTGAAGGTGACTGTATCGATCTTTGGCCGCGAAACTCCGGTCGAGCTGGAATACACACAGGTGACCAAGCAGGCGTAAGCCGCGTCACTTGAAGATTTGCGAGCGCCGTCCCGTTGGGGCGGCGTTTTCTTTTGGTAAGAGCAGCTTGCAAGGCAAGGACGGCTTGTCACCAGCTCTGGTGCATCTACAGTGGGCTTCGGACCTCATCAGCCTGTTGTATGACGGGCGTAGACACAACGCTGACTGCTTTATGGATCTTCCTGCTGCCCTTTCTGACGCGCTCCGCTTTTATTTGGCGGGGTTTTTCACCTTTGTGGCGGTGTTCTATACAACGCGGATCGCGTTTTTGAAGTCGCGTGAGGGGGCGGAGTTTGTGCTGCCCGGCACCCGATTTTGCGCGTCCTGGTGGAACCACATGGTGTTTCGTGCTTTCCGTGTCACGATCTGGGGTGTTTGTCTCGCGCGGGCAATTGATCCTAGGCTTGATGCCTACCTTGGGCTTTGGGAGGCATGGCAACGCCCGGCGGTGGTTCTGACCGGCGCGGGGTTGCTGACCTTTGGGTTTGCGCTGGCTTTGGTCAGCCATTTTTCCTTGGGGCGGCATTGGCGGTCAGGATTTGACGGCGCTGTGCCCGAGACGCTTTTGGAGACCGGGCCGTATCGGTTTTCGCGCAATCCTGCCTTTCTTGGCGTGATGCTTGCGCAATTTGGGTTTTGGCTGGCCTTGCCAAGTTGTTTTTCGGCTTCGTGCCTGATCGTGGGCCTGATCGCGGTCTATCATCAAATGCTGCTGGAAGAGCGGCACATGGTAGCAAGGTTTGGCGCGCGCTATGCGGACTATTCACAACGTGTGCGGCGGTGGGTGTAGCGCTTCAGGTGGTTTTATGAGATTGCGGCGCAGTCAGTGCTGCGTGCGAACACGCGTCGCCAGATCGCCGACCATGTCCTTGATCACCTCAGCATCCTTTTCCCGCAACGCGTAGAAGCACAACCCCGCCAGATCCGCGCTCAACTGCCGGGCCAGCTTTGCCGCATCGCTGTGCGCGGGCAGTTCACCGGCGTCGATGGCCTGTTGAAACACATCGGCAAAGATGGCGTCATTCTGGGTGAGCAGCTCTGAAAGCTTGTCTTCGATTGCCTGATTGCCCTGACTGGTCTCCAGCGTCGCTTTCACCAGATAGCAAACCGGCAGCGGGGCGTTGGCATCCGACAGCGGGTGTGCGCGCAGGATGAACTGTGCCAACCCTTCCAAAGGCGACCCTGCCTGCGCCTGCAGCTCGGCGCGCAAGTGATTCAGACGTGTGGCGTAGCGTTCCAGGCTGAGACAGTAGAGCTTCGCTTTGCTGCCAAAGGCGGCATAGAGCGAGCCGGGATGCATGCCAGTGGCGCGCTCCAGGTCCTTGAGCGACGTGGAGGCGTAGCCCTTGGTCCAGAACAATTCCAGCGCCTGATCAAGCGCCGCATTTTTATCGTGGCTCACATTCATAGCGCTTTATGTAACCACGGTGCGGGGTAAAGCCAAGGTCACACTTGAGTGATCGCTCAAAACCCTTCTTGAGTGATCACTCAAGTTGCCCATATGACAGTCACGTTGATGATTTTACAAAGGACACGACGATGACCAATTTTCCCCGCCACACCGCAGAGACAGCACCTGAAGCAGCTAAGGAGCGTTTGATTGCTTCAGAGAAGGCCTATGGTTTCCTGCCGGGTCTCTATCAGGTGATGGCCGATGCGCCGCAGTTGCTGGAGACTTACCAGCGCACCCATGAGGCATTTGTCAGCACCAGTTTTGACAACACCGAGCTGACGGTGGTGTGGCAATCGATCAATGTGGAGCATGAGTGCCACTACTGTGTGCCCGCCCACACCGGCATCGCGCACTCCATGGGCGTTGCTCAGGATGTGATCGACGCGCTGCGGGACGAGACCCCTTTGGCCGATCCAAAGCTGGAAGCGCTGCGGACCTTTACACTGGCGCTGACGCGTGGGCGTGGCAACGCGACGCCAGCGGAATTTGAGGCGTTCTATGCGGTGGGGTATGGCTCGCAGCAGGTGTTGGAGATCATTCTGGGCCTGTCTCAGAAAGTGCTGAGCAATTACACCAACCACGTAGCGCAAACCGCTGTGGATCCGGCGTTCCAGCAGTTTGCCTGGAGCCGGACGGATAAGGCGGCCTAAGCGGATCTAATCAAAAGAGGCCCTCGCAGGTAACTGCGGGGGCTTTTGTGTGTGTATCACCGCTTGCATCTTCCGGTTGAGGTGGGGATGGTTTGGGGGGAGTAAACGAAGGAGGGGCACAGATGATAATCCGGGAGGCTAGAGCGGCGGATGCCGCTGAGGTGAGTGCGTTCCTTCGGGCATTGGTGGCACTGGGAAAGCGTCGGTTGCCAGCTGATGAGGATTTTGTACGTGATGTCTACATTGGTCATGCAGACAACATTGCCTGTTCGGTGGCTGAAGATGCAGACGGTAGCTTGCTGGGTATCCAGATTTTACTGCGGGCCACGGAGGGCAATCCCTACGGTGTAGAACCGGGCTGGGGGATCATTGGTACGCATGTAAACCCAAAGGCCGCGCGGCGCGGGGTGGGGCGGAACTTGTTTGTTGCCACGCGCGCTGCGGCCGAGAAGGCGGGGCTACAGAAGATTGAGGCCAGCATCGGCGCAAAGAGCCCGGACGCTTTGGCCTACTATGACTCGATGGGGTTTGAGACCTTTGCGCAGGATGACGCAAAGGTGCGGAAGTGTTTTGAAGTGGAATAACTTCCTCCCCCTTGCCAAGCCATCAAAACAAGCCTAAACGCCCCTCTATCGTCTTCGGGCGAGATTCTCTCGTGGGAGGTCTTAGGCATCGCGATGCCGGATCGGACCACGCAACACAAACCGGGCGGAACGCGTTTCGCCTATGTTGAAAGGAAAACCAAATGGCTAAGAAGCTTGCTGGTACAATGAAGCTGCAGGTTCCTGCAGGTCAAGCCAACCCTTCCCCTCCCGTCGGTCCGGCGCTGGGTCAGCGCGGCATCAACATCATGGAATTCTGTAAGGCGTTCAACGCCAAGACACAGGACATGGAGCCAGGTGCGCCTTGCCCAACCGTGATCACCTACTATCAGGACAAGTCCTTCACCATGGACATCAAGACGCCACCTGCGTCTTACTACCTGAAGAAGGCTGCCAAGCTGAAATCCGGTGCAAACCTGCCAGGTCGTGAGACCGTAGGTTCCGTGACTGCCGCTCAGGTGAAAGAAATCGCCGAAGCGAAAATGAAAGACCTGAACGCAAACGACATCGATGCTGCTATGCAGATCATCCTTGGTTCCGCGCGTTCCATGGGCATCGAGGTGAAGTAATGGCTAAGCTTGGTAAACGTACTGCCGCAGCGCGCGAAGCGTTCGCTGGCAAATCCAACCTGACCGTTGAAGAAGCTGTTGCTCTGGTCAAAGGCAACGCCAAAGCGAAATTCGACGAAACCGTTGAAATCGCCGTTCAGCTGGGTGTTGACCCACGTCACGCAGACCAGATGGTGCGCGGCGTTGTTGGTCTGCCTAACGGCACCGGTAAAACCGTGCGCGTTGCGGTTTTCGCACGTGGCCCAAAAGCCGAAGAAGCACAGGCAGCTGGCGCGGACATCGTTGGTGCAGAAGACCTGATGGAAACCGTTCAGGGCGGCACCATCGACTTTGATCGCTGCATCGCGACTCCTGACATGATGCCGGTTGTTGGTCGTCTGGGTAAAGTTCTTGGCCCACGCAACCTGATGCCAAACCCAAAAGTTGGCACCGTGACCATGGATGTGGCTGACGCTGTGAAAAACGCCAAAGGTGGCGAAGTTCAGTTTAAAGTCGAAAAAGCCGGTGTTGTGCACGCTGGCGTTGGCAAAGCCTCTTTCGGTGAGGACAAGCTGGTTGAGAACGTACGTGCCTTCATGGACGCGGTTCTGAAAGCCAAGCCTGCTGGCGCAAAAGGTGCCTACGTGAAGAAGATCGCTCTGAGCTCCACCATGGGCCCAGGCGTGACCATCAACGTGGACAACGCATCCGCACAGTAAGATCATCGGATCTTGAGAGATTTGAGGGCGTCCCGGCGGGGCGCCCTTTTTCTTTGCGGCAACGTTTACCGCAAAGCACGCCGGCGACAGAGCGGTTCTGAGCGAATGGCGGTGCGTTGCACAAATTTCAGGTGGCCGAGCACCGGGCGGAAGGCCATGTGTCTGTCGGAGCGGTCCATGAAATCAAGGATGCGATAAATATTGATCGGGTGTTTCTGGATCAATTTCAGAATACGGTCCTGCGCCTCTTCCAAGGGATAAGTGTCGATCACCTGACATGCGGCTTGTGTCGGGGTCAGGATATGAAAATCCTGCGGGCGGCGTGGGGCATAGCGGATAGCGTCAAATGGGGATTCTCCAAGCGCGCGGAACTTGGGGATGATCATCCGTATGTCCTGTGCCGTGTTCTCAATCACGTGCCCGGACACTTGCCGGAAGCCAAACGGGGCCAAGCGCAGCGCTATATGGGATCGCATGGGGCCAGCCATAATGTCTGCGTCTGATCGATCAAAGCGCAGATCATCAAAGACGGAGAGGATCTGGCGCTCGGCATCGACCACGGCCAGGTAGGGGTCCTTGTCTATGGTCGTGAGGATGTCGTGGAGGTCAAAGTGCGCAGATTGGGCTGCGCGATCCTGCCCATTTGACCTTTGAGACCTTGAACGGCGAGTGCGTTTCCAGAGCATAAAAGGGCGCCTTTCGAAGAATCACGTATCTCTCAGAATACGTGGCACCTGAGGCCGTTGGCTCACTCATCGTTCTTTTGCATCCAAGGGAGCGGTCGCGGCGTAGGTGTTAAGAGATGTGGCAAATCAAAGAGGTCTGGAATGGCATTGCATGAGAAAAGGAAAGACCTGGATGGGGAAAAGCGCAAGGTGCTGTTGCAGCGTCTGTTGTCTGAGCTGAGCTGTTTGGACCCGAACCTGTACTACCAATCCACCAGTCAGATTGCAGTCTTGATGCGGGCCTATATTGATGGCGATGCCAAGTTGGTGCAGGAGGAACACCACTTGATGCAGGGTTTGGCTCCACGTGATATCGAAGTTCTGCTGAGCTTGCATTGATCGCAGTAACTACGCGCGACACGGCGTTCTGAGCGGTGGGCCGTTTGCCTATGAACTGTATTGGTTCATAGATGTACGATTCTCGTTCGCAAACCGCTTATAGAATAATCAGGGGGCTTTTTGGCTCCGCGGACGCTTCGCGATTTAATTTGCTTTCTTGAAAAACTTAAGCGTGACCCTGGGAAGGAGGAAGCTCTCCTTTAGCGGGTGTTTTTCCGCAATTACTGGTGCTTAGCAACTTGCCTTTGGCCTTTGTTAAGTCCTTTGGCCCAGTTGTGAAGTGACCTAAGGACAAGCAATAGGACCACTAATGCCACGCCTCAACTCTATTCCGCTCTCCAAAAAACTGCCGATTTTTATTGTCGGTTTTAGCGTCTTACTTGCTGCTGGATTGATCACCGTCAGCCTTTTTGCGCTACAGAAATATGCTTTCTCCGCGGTCGAGAACCAGATGTTCTCTATGATCTCGGATCGGCGATTTGCCGTGCGGCAGATGTTGAAAGGTGTTGAAGCAGATCTGGAGTCTTTGGCGGTGTCTTCGGCTACGGCCAACGCTTTGGCCGACTTTGAAGAGTCGTGGGGCGCGTTGGGCGGAGACGCACAGTCTGAGTTGACGCAGGCTTATATTGACGGCAACCCAAATGCGGTTGGCTCTAAACATCTGTTGGATCGGGCGCAGGGGGATGCGGCCTATCATTCGGATCATGCGCTGTATCACCCGGGCCTGCGCACCTTGATTGAGACCAAGGGCTATTATGACGCCTTCCTGATCAACCCGGCAGGCGACATCGTCTATTCGGTGTTTAAGGAAGTAGACTATGCCACCAACCTGGCGTCCGGAGCTTATAAGGACAGTGGCCTGGCACGCGTGTATAAATCCGCGTTGAATGGAGCGGATCGGAGCATGCATTTTGACGACATGACCCCCTATGCGCCAAGCAATGGCGCTGCGGCGGCGTTTATTGCCTCGCCGGTGCGTGGCGCAGACAATGCGCTTCTGGGGGTTGTTGCGTTACAAATCCCAGTCGAAATGATGGGCGAAATTGCCAACAGCAGCCTTGGGCTGGGCGAAACCACACAGATTTTCATTGTGGGCGAAGATGGGCTTGCGCGCACGTCGTCGCGCTTTGAAGGCGACTTTCAGGTGCTCGATCAACTGCCCATGACCCACCACATCGAAGAGGCGCTTGCCGGGCACAGCGTGTATGAAGTGGATGAAGGTTTGAACGGTCAGCAGGTGGTGACTTATGCCAAGCCGCTTGAGCTGGACTACGCCAACTGGGCCATTGTGGCTGAGCAGGATGTCACTGAAACCATGGGCCCTGTGTGGGCGCAGGGGCAAATCCTGATCGCTGTCAGTGTACTGTTGACGGCGGTTCTGTCGGTCTTTGGCTGGATGTTTGCCCGTTCCATCACCCGTCCGTTGAATGAAATCTGTGGCGATATGGAGCAAATCTCCGGCGGCGACTTTGACACCGATGTGGCCACTGCCGAACGCGGGGACGAGATTGGCAATCTGGGCAAAACCCTTGTGGCGATGCGCGGCGACCTAAAGAAAGCCAAAGACGCCGAAGCGCAGCGGGCCATCGCCGCGCGTGAGCAAGAAGGTGTGGTTAAAAAGCTGAGCGCAGGTCTGGGACAGCTGTCTCAAGGTGACTTTGCACGCACGATTGAGGAGCCGTTTGGTGCCGAACATGACGCCTTGCGTCAGGACTTCAACAAGACCGTTCACCAGTTGAACGCAACCGTGTCGCAAGTGGTGGAGTCTGCTGACAGCATCAAGAGTGGGGCAGCGGAGATCAGCCAGTCATCCCTAGATCTGTCACAACGGACAGAAAATCAGGCGGCAACGCTGGAAGAAACCGCTGCGGCGTTGAAGGAAATGACCTCCAATGTGCAGGCCGCGGCGGAAGGGACACGGAACGTAGAGAGCGTCGTGTCTGAAGCCCGTAGTGAAGCGGAAGTCAGTGGCGAAGTTGTGCGGGATGCAGTGTCGGCTATGACCGAGATCGAGGAAGGTTCGCGCCATATCTCGCAGATCATCGGCGTGATTGATGACATCGCCTTCCAAACCAACTTGTTGGCATTGAACGCCGGTGTGGAAGCCGCGCGGGCGGGGGACGCAGGACGTGGATTTGCGGTTGTGGCCTCGGAGGTGCGGGCGCTGGCGCTTAAGTCTTCTGACGCGGCCAGTGAGATCAAAGAGTTGATCAGCGCCAGTACGCAGCAGGTTGAAAGCGGCGTGGTGCTTGTTGGGAAAGCCGGAGAGGCGCTCACCAGCATCACTGAGCGGGTAAACAATATCTCGTCACTCGTGTCTGAAATCGCCCGGAGCGCTACGGATCAATCTGCCGGTCTGGCGGAGATCAACTCCAGTGTGGTGCAGTTGGATCAGGTGACGCAGGCGAACGCGGCCATGGTTGAAGAGGCCACTGCCGCCGGGCAAATGTTGGCCAAAGATGCCTCGGAGCTGATGGCAATGGTGTCCAGCTTTAAAACCGATGCCACGTTGGTTGATGAAACGCCGGAGGTGGCCTCCGCGCCAAGCAGCCCGGCGCCAGAGCCACAGGTCGCACCCGCTCAGGACGAGCCGAAACCAGCGCCGAAACGCCCTGCGCCGCCAATGGCCGCACATGGCAATGCGGCAGTCGACATGGACCTGTGGCAGGACTTCTGATGGTTCGGTTTGGGGGCGCGCCTGTTGGCATGCGGGCGCTGCTTCCAGCTCGGATAAGCTGTGCCGCCGGTTGGGGTGCCAGCTGGCGGCACTTAAATTGGCTCCGACAGGAGATTAAACGCGAAAAACTGACGCAACGGCAGGAATGTGATCAAAAACCAATTGCCAGCCGCGTGCTTTCGTCTATCCACGGCGCAACGAACACATCATTGGCAGGCACATGGTAATCCACTCCGTTCCGCAACCTGATCAGCCTGTCGAGCGTTCTGCGCGCGAATGGGTCAAAATCCTCGCTCAGTATCGTGAGCCCACAACGGCGCGCAGTGCCTTTGAGTTGGCTGTCACCGTGGTGCCCTTTGTGGCGCTCTGGGCTCTGGCGTGGTGGAGTATGTCGATCAGCCTCTGGCTGACTTTGGCCATTTCTATGCTGAACGCTTTGTTCTTGGTGCGATTGTTCACAATCCAGCATGATTGTGGCCACGGGGCGTTTTTCCAAAGCCGCGAAGTCAGCGATTGGCTGGGGCGCGCGCTTGGGGTTCTCACGTTGACGCCTTATGACGTCTGGCGGCGCACCCATGCGATTCACCACAGTGCGGCGGGTAACCTCGACAAACGTGGTATCGGCGATGTCTACACCATGACCGTGGCGGAATATCAGGCGGCGCATCCTTTGCGGCGTTTGCAGTACCGTCTGGTTCGTCATCCGCTGACCATGTTTGGCTTGGGTCCGTTTTACTTGTTCTTCCTGCAAAACCGGGTGCCACTGGGATTGATGGACAGCCGGAAATATTGGCTAAGTGCGATGGCAACCAATCTGGTGTTGGTTGGGGTTCTGGGGGGTATCTACTACTTCGGTGGTCTGGCGCCCTTGCTGCTGATCTTCCTGCCCACTACCTTGATTGCGGCAACGGCCGGTGTCTGGCTGTTCTACGTGCAGCACCAGTTTGAGAACACCCAGTACGACCAGCACGAAGAGTGGGACCTGCACGAGGCGGCTTTGAAGGGCAGCTCTTACTACCGTTTGCCTGCCGTGCTGCAATGGTTCAGTGCCAACATCGGCATCCACCATGTGCACCACCTTTATAGCCGCATCCCGTTCTATCGCTTGCCGGAAGTGCTCAAGGAACATGGGGAGCTGGCCGAAAACAACCAGATGAGCGTGCGCGAAAGTCTGGCCAGTGCACGGTTGCACCTTTGGGATGAGAAGACACGGCGGCTGCTGTCGTTCCGTGAAGTTAAAGCAATCTACGGATAAGAAAACGCCACCAATTTGGTGGCGTTTCTTTGTACGGTGGGCTTGTGTGCGCGCTGGAGGCGTCGCCTAGGCTTCTACGGTGACGCTGAAGCCAAATTCCACCACCTCACCGGCGGGCAGAGACAGGCTGTTGGGCCGTTGAGAAATCTGTGGTCCATCCCCAACCAGAGACGCGGTGCCGTGCCAGGGCTCCACACATAGGAATGGCGCGTCGACCGGCTTCCAAAGCGCTAGGTCAGGTAGGTTGTGGAAGGTGAAAGCCAATCCTGGGCCGTTCTGAGGGCCGTAGCGCAGCGCTTCGGTGCCATTTGGGAAAACTAAAGCGCCGTCTTTAAACAGGCTTTCTTCAATCTCCAGCACCCCGTTTGCAAACGGGCCTTCCACGCATGTGGGTTCCAGAAGCCCATCCGGATGCAGCGGTTGGCGGGCGGGATTGTTGGCTGTCTTTAACTGGACGACATGGCGTTGTGTCTCCGCTCCGGGCAGGGGCCAGTTAAAGGCCGGGTGAAAGCCAAAGCCAAAAGGCATTTCGGTGTCGGAATGGTTCTCAACCCGTGCGGTGACGGTCAGGGTTGCGTCCACCAAGGCGTGGGTGAGGTGCAGTGCGAAGTTGAAGGGGTATTGCGCCCGCGTTTCAGGGTCGGCGCGCAAGACGTGGCGGCACTGCGTCGGGCTGTGCTCTTCCAAAGTAAAGGTGCGTCGCCGTGCGAAGCCATGCTGCGCCATGTCAGAAGTATGCCCGCCAACCGCAATCCTGTCGTCCACGGCGCGCCCCACGATGGGGAAGAGCACAGGCGCGCGGCCCGTCCAAAAGGCCGGATCACCGTCCCACAACAAATCCACACCGGCATGGGTGCGCAGGTATTGCATTTCGGCGCCCAGTTCGGCCACGGACAGGCTGAGATGAGTGTTGGAGAGAATGCAGTCAGACGTCATGTCAAAACCTTTGTTAAGAATGCCTCGGTTGAATTCGACCGTACTCTAGCGATCGGTGTGGGGAAGGACACCGCCATCTTTGGTGGCTGCGGATTTCTGTGCTTGCAAAGTGGTTGTCTGGGCGGTAAACGGCCCGTGCCCATTCCAAAACGGAGTCGCTTGTCGATTCTCTATTGAAATGGCCTGTCCAAGACGAAGGGTTCGGATCTCGATCTGAATAATTCCTTTCTGAGATGGGGTAAGAGACAAGAATTCTTAGAAGGCCCCATTGGGCCGTCTGGCGATCTTGGTTCCCAACCCAAAGTATGGACCTAAACGCGTGCCGCATCTGTGGTGCGCAAAACTGAGCCGGGGCGTAAGTCCCATATTTGGAGTAAAACTGTGGATAGAGCACAAAAAGAGAAGTTGGTCGAAGAGCTCGGCCAGATCTTTGAAAGCTCTGGCGTTGTAGTGGTTGCCCACTACGCGGGTCTCACGGTTGCTGACATGCAAGACCTGCGTGCGCGTGCGCGTGAAGCAGGTGGTGCAGTACGTGTCGCCAAGAACAGGCTCGCCAAGATCGCCCTGGACGGCAAACCATGCGAAAGCATCGGTGGCCTTCTGTCGGGTATGACCGTTCTGACCTATTCCGAGGACCCTGTGGCAGCTGCCAAAGTGGCCGAGGACTTCGCCAAAGATCACAAGAAATTTGAGATCCTTGGCGGTGCAATGGGCGAGAACGCTCTGGACCGTGCCGGTGTTACAGCCGTGTCGAAAATGCCTTCCCGCGAGGAGCTTATTGCTACCATCGCTGGCATGCTCGGTGCGCCTGCTTCCAACATCGCCGGTGCCATTGGCGCACCTGCTTCGAACATCGCATCCATCCTGTCTACCATCGAGGAAAAGGCAGAGGCTGCGTAAGCAACTTTTTGAGCCGCGTAGGGTGAATGCCCAACGTTGGAACACATACCTAAGAACGGAAAGAGTCTAAAATGGCTGATCTGAAAGCACTCGCAGAAAGCATCGTGGGTCTTACCCTGCTGGAAGCACAAGAACTGAAAACCATCCTCAAAGACGAGTATGGCATCGAGCCTGCCGCAGGCGGCGCTGTTGTCATGGCTGGCCCAGCAGACGGCGCAGCCGACGCTGGCGAGGAAAAGACTGAATTTGACGTAATCCTGAAATCTGCAGGCGCGTCCAAAATCAACGTCATCAAAGAAGTCCGCGGCATCACCGGCCTGGGCCTGAAAGAAGCTAAAGAGCTGGTTGAAGCCGGCGGCAAAGCTGTCAAAGAAGGCGTTTCCAAGGACGAAGCGGAAGAGATCAAAGGCAAGCTGGAAGCAGCTGGCGCTGAGGTCGAAGTTAAGTAATTCGGTTTTTCACCGAGTTATTGCAGGCGTCCCTTCGGGGGCGCCTGTTTTTGTTTGTGGGGACTACTCACAAAGTGGCAACTCCAGCGGCGGCTGTTTCGGCAACGAGGCGCGCCATTCGTTGATGATCGGCTGCAGAGTCTTCTTGGGCCAGAACTTCGGTATGCCAATCGTTTTCAGGCAAGCGGCGTGCCAGTAGAGGCCGGATTGCTGCGGGGATTTTCCACGTTGGATCGCCTTGGCCACGGCGTTGATGTCTTTTGAGGACGGGTAGATGTAGAGGGTTGTCGGCTTGCCGTCCGCAATCTTGAGGATTTGTTCGGTGGCGGGTTTGGACCAGGTCGTGCAGCCGTTGCTGCGCCCGGAGGTGTAATCGACCAGTTTGCCAAAGGGCACAAAGCCGTCCGCATCTGCGTGGGTGCTTTGGGGCCGTTCCATGCGGCATTGCCAGCGCAGGAACATGGCGCGGTGGCCGCCGATGGCACGTTCACGGGCGTTGCTGGTTTCGCCCTCGCCGTCAAATAACAGGAAGGTGCGCAGGAACGGTTTGGCGCCTGCGTTGCTTTGGTAATAGCCCTTGAAAGAGGTGCGGGATTCGGCGGTGACATAGGCGCCACCGGCGGTGAGTTTGGAGCCTTCGGCATTGCTGAAGTTGCGGGCGCATTGGCGGCCATTGGCAAAGTTGGCTTTGGCCAGTTTGCGGCCGTTGCCGTAGCCCGAGGAGACCGCTTTGAAGGTCTTTTTGTTTTCGCAGATCACATAAAACCGGGGCAGGGCGCTGCCGTCGTCAGCTGTGCTGGGGCGGGTGGCGTCCATGGCGAAGTAGCAGGGGTTTTTGACCGTACCGTTGTTGCGTTTCTCCAGATAGAGCGCGCGGGCGCGGTCCAGCACGATGGGCGCAATTTGGCTCGTTCCCGTGCCGACATGTTGTTGTAACCATCTTGGAATGTCTTGGGAGGCCTTCGATGCCAAAGATGGCGCGGCAAGTCCGGAGCAGATCAAGGTCGCCAAACCGATGGCGCGCAGGGAAGAGGGTAAAAGCACAATACATACTCCCACAGGTGACGAGGAAAACGAACTGCGTCCAGCCTGCCCGAAAAGGGGGCTGCGGGTCTAGTGGGGGTATCACAAGGCGCACCACACTGCACAGGTTTTACCTCAACGAGAACAGAGAACGCCGGAGTTCTCGTCTCCATTTCGTCAGCCACGTTCAGCCAGCAAATCGAAATGCTGAGTATTCTCTGTCTCTTGTTTGGTTAGACCCGCATCTGCCAGCGCGCTTGAGATTGTATCAAAGTCGACCCATCTTCGGTCAATTTCCGAAAACAGATGTGAAATTCGAGATGCAGAGGGTAGCTTTAGGACCTCTGG
Organism: Paracoccaceae bacterium; assembly: GCA_014872815.1. Classification (GTDB taxonomy): domain Bacteria; phylum Pseudomonadota; class Alphaproteobacteria; order Rhodobacterales; family Rhodobacteraceae; genus Shimia. The sequence goes on along the minus strand of WKFK01000005.1, from coordinate 16,268 downwards.
AATAACTGTACCTTCAAACCCTTCAACATCAATTTTGACAAAAAGATTGGCTTCCTTCGGAAGAAGGGCTTCGATTTCTGTTGATGACACAGTCTTTATCTCGAATGATTTGCCTTTTTGGCTGGCGAGCGAAGCGGATCCGCTGTGCCCTTCGTTAATGGTAATCTGCGCTGTACCTGCCTCAGAGGATACTGCGGCCTGAATGCAGGTTATGCGGTCGGCGTTTGGTGAGTGCGTTGCATTCCGTTTCAGCAGCTCAAATGTGTCTGTGACGGGCTCAAAGGCGATGCAATGTACACAGGCGGGGTTTCGTGTGGCGAGGAGCGTGAATAGGCCTTGGTTTGCGCCAATATCGAGAAACACAAACGGGGCTGTTTGGCTCGCTAGCAAGTCGGCCAATTTCCTGCCATGTTGGCCGAAAACGCACAGTTGGAACGTGCCATCGTCCCAGTTTGCTGCCAAGTCTACGCCGTAGGCCGTTTGAATGAACTCGGACGTCTGCGGGCGGAAGACTTTGTGATAAATCGCTGGCGAGATGCCAAATACTTTTTTTGCGATGTAGGTCTTCAAGCCAAAGGCGCGGATGTGTTGAAGGGAGCGTTGGCCGGTCATCGTGTTCGTCCTAAGGTCATGCCGTCGTGGGACTCTTTCAGAGAGTGGTACCCAATGACAACTTAAAAATGTGGTCCTGTCGCGTTATAGCGCTCGGCTTGCTGAGTGTGCGCAGGCCGATCTTGAACGAAAGTGAAAGCTGTCGCCTAAGCAATGATCGGCGCTTGCGTGTTGGTGTCTTCCACGCGAATGCGGGCCAGTTTTTTGAAGCTTTCGGCGTGATCGCGGCGTTCCTGCATTGGCAGAACGTCATCCAGCCGGGCGAAGTCACCGGCGCAGCGGTCCTCGGCCATCTGCATGATGGCGTCTGGTCCACCGTTGCCGCGGTTGGCCAGGGTCACGGCGTTGGCCATGGGGCGCACCTGATCTTCATAGGTTTTGGCGGCGGCATGTCCGGTGCCTTGCGCCTTGATGGCTGCGCCCAACAGGCGGGCGTCGATAATGGCCTGGCTCGCGCCGCTGGAACCCACAGGGTAGGTGGCATGCGCCGCGTCGCCAATCAGCGTCACCGCGCCATCTGTCCAGCTTTCCACCGGTTCGCGGTCCACCATCGGGTATTCAAATACCTCGTTGGCGTTGGCGATCAGTGCGGGAATGTCGATCCAGCCAAAATCCCACGCGGCGAAATCAGAGGCAAAGCGGGAGGCGTCCACTTTGCGGTTCCAGTCGCTTTTCTCGATGTGGTCGTGGGGGTTCACCTTGGCCTCCGCAATCCAGTTGATCAGTGTGGCGCCGGTTTCCGGATCAGGCGCGGAAATCGGGTAGGTCACAAAGCGCTGGGTGTCGTGGCCTGCGAGGATCATCGACGTGCCGCTCAGAAAAGCTGGCGCCGTGGTGGTGCCGCGCCACATGATGGCGCCGCCCCAGACCGGCGCACCTTCGTCCGGGTACATCTGGGCGCGAATAGCGGAATGCACGCCGTCCGCTGCAACCAGCATTTGGCCCGACATGGATTTGATGGTTTCGCCTTCCTGATAGATGACAGCCACACCTTGATCGGTGTTGGTGTATTGGGTCACGCGACAGCCAAAAGTGATGCTGTCTGCGCCACAGCGGTCCAGCAGGGCTTTGAGGAGCCCCATCTGCAACTCCCCCCGATGCACTGAATATTGCGGCCAGTTGTATCCCGCATGACGCCCGCGTGGCTCGGTCCAGATCTCGACGCCGGTCTTGGTATAGAACCCATAATCGCGGGTCTTCACTCCAACCTGGTCCAGCATGTCTTCCAGTCCCAGAGCAAACAATTCACGCACACAGGGCGGCTGCAGATTGATACCCACGCCCAGAGGCTTTGGGTCTGTTACGCTTTCAAGGATGTGAAACGGCACGCCAATCTCATGTAGGGTGAGGCCCATGGTCAGTCCGGCGATACCCCCGCCAGCAATAATAACAGTCATCGTAAAATTTCAGTCTCTTGTTGTTCGTTGTTATGACGTGGAGTATTGTGAAAATTCCTCGGCGGCGCAAATGATACTATGCCCGACCAAGGCGATGCTTTCAGAACGAGGCGCTGGCTGATTTTGCGAATGTCAAGCCCCAAGGGGTTGCAAAGACACGCTTGATTCAATATTCGGTAATCTCTTGCGGTTTCGAGCGATTCGGGGCCGCTTTTGTCCTTTGCGGATTTATTGGATAAGGCGGCGCTGATCTGGGGCACTCTCCCCACACTTTCAAAAGACGACACAAACAAGACATGACCTTGAAATACAGGTGAAAACCCCGGCTTGGAAAGCCTCTTGGGGTCTGCAATGCACGCAGCAAGAGGTTTTCCAAGGCAGGATTTTGATCGAGAGACCCCGGTGGGACGGGGTCGAGAATGGATCTGATCCACGCCGTCACTGACGCGACGTGCCGGGGCCCGACGGTATGTTGTTGATGATGAATCGAAAGGTGACATTGACCATGGCTCAAAGCTTCCTTGGCCAGAAACGTCTACGTAAATACTACGGTAAAATCCGTGAAGTTCTGGAGATGCCGAACCTGATTGAGGTTCAGAAGTCTTCTTATGATCTGTTCCTGAAATCCGGTGATGCGCCACAGCCAACTGACGGCGAAGGCATCAAAGGTGTGTTCCAGTCGGTCTTCCCGATCAAGGATTTCAACGAAACTTCCGTGCTGGAATTCGTCAACTACGAGCTGGAAAAGCCGAAGTATGACGTTGAGGAATGTCAGCAGCGTGACATGACCTACAGCGCGCCGCTGAAGGTTACCCTGCGTCTGATCGTGTTTGATGTGGACGAAGACACCGGCGCCAAGTCGGTTAAGGACATCAAAGAGCAAGACGTCTTCATGGGCGACATGCCTCTGATGACCCAGAACGGCACCTTTGTGGTGAACGGCACCGAGCGCGTGATCGTGTCTCAGATGCACCGGTCCCCTGGTGTGTTCTTTGACCACGACAAAGGCAAAACCCACTCTTCGGGCAAACTGCTGTTCGCCTGCCGCATCATCCCATACCGCGGCTCCTGGCTGGACTTCGAGTTTGACGCCAAGGACATCGTTTACGCCCGCATCGACCGTCGTCGTAAGTTGCCTGTGACCACCCTGCTGTATGCGCTGGGTCTGGACCAGGAAGGCATCATGAATGCCTACTACGACACCGTGAACTACAAGCTGGACAAGAGCAAAGGTTGGGTCACCAAGTTCTTCCCAGAGCGTGTACGTGGCACCCGCCCGGCTCAGGATCTGATCGACGCCGCCACCGGCGAAGTCATTGCCGAAGCGGGCAAAAAAGTCACCCCGCGCGCGGTTAAGAAGATCATCGACGAAGGCAAGATCACCGATCTGCTGGTTCCGTTTGAGAACATCGTTGGCAAATTCGTGGCGCAAGACCTCATCAACGAGGAAACCGGTGCGATCTATGTGGAGGCCGGCGACGAGCTGACACTGGAATACGACAAAGACGGCGACCTGATCGGCGGTACCGTGAAAGACCTGATCGACGCAGGTTTCACCGACATTCCGGTTCTGGACATCGACAACGTCAACGTTGGTCCATACATGCGCAACACCATGGCGGTGGACAAGAACATGAGCCGCGAAACTGCGCTTATGGACATCTATCGCGTGATGCGTCCGGGTGAGCCACCCACCGTTGAAGCAGCCTCCGCACTGTTTGACACCCTGTTCTTCGATTCTGAGCGTTATGACCTCTCCGCGGTGGGCCGCGTGAAGATGAACATGCGTCTGGCTCTGGATGCAGAAGACACTCAACGTACCCTGCGCAAAGAAGACATCATCTCCTGCATCAAGGCGCTGGTGGAACTGCGTGACGGCAAAGGCGACGTGGACGACATCGACCACCTCGGCAACCGTCGTGTGCGCTCCGTTGGTGAACTGATGGAGAACCAGTACCGCGTGGGTCTGCTGCGTATGGAACGTGCGATCAAAGAGCGTATGAGCTCTGTTGAGATCGACACGGTCATGCCGCAGGATCTGATCAACGCGAAGCCAGCAGCAGCGGCGGTACGTGAATTCTTCGGCTCCTCGCAGCTGTCGCAGTTCATGGACCAAACCAACCCGCTGTCTGAAGTGACGCACAAGCGTCGCCTCTCCGCGTTGGGCCCAGGCGGTCTGACCCGTGAGCGTGCCGGCTTTGAGGTGCGCGACGTGCACGCGACCCACTACGGTCGTATGTGCCCGATTGAGACGCCGGAAGGTCCAAACATTGGTCTGATCAACTCGCTGGCGACCTTTGCCCGCGTGAACAAATACGGCTTCATCGAAACTCCATATCGCAAGGTTGAGAACGGCGTGGTCACCGATGAGGTGAACTATATGTCCGCAACCGAAGAGCAGCGTCACACCGTGGCGCAGGCCAACGCGTCTCTGGACGAAAACGGCAAATTCACAAATGAGTTTGTGAACACCCGTCAGTCCGGCGAATACACGCTGGCGGCTTCTGAAAACGTGGACCTGATCGATGTGAGCCCGAAACAGCTGGTGTCTGTTGCGGCCTCTCTGATCCCATTCCTTGAAAACGACGACGCCAACCGCGCTCTTATGGGCTCGAACATGCAACGTCAGGCGGTGCCACTGCTGCGCGCGGAAGCACCGCTGGTGGGTACTGGTATCGAGGAAAAAGTGGCGATCGACTCCGGCGCGGCCATTCAGGCGAAGCGTGCAGGTATCATCGACCAAGTGGATGCACAGCGTATCGTGATCCGCGCCACCTCCGATCTGGAGCTGGGCGACGCGGGTGTTGACATCTACCGTCTGCGCAAGTTCCAGCGTTCCAACCAGAACACCTGCATCAACCAGCGTCCGCTGGTGAAAGTGGGTGACACGGTTGCCAAGGGCGAAGTGATTGCCGACGGTCCATCCACCGACATCGGTGAACTGGCTCTGGGTAAAAACGTGGTCGTCGCGTTTATGCCTTGGAACGGCTACAACTACGAAGACTCCATCTTGATCTCCGAGCGCATCGCGCGTGACGACGTGTTTACTTCGGTTCACATCGAAGAATTCGAAGTTGCCGCACGTGACACCAAGCTGGGTCCAGAGGAAATCACCCGCGACATTCCAAACGTCGGTGAAGAAGCGCTGCGCAACCTCGACGAGGCCGGCATCGTGTACATCGGCGCGGACGTGGAGCCGGGCGACATTCTGGTTGGTAAGATCACACCAAAAGGCGAAAGCCCAATGACGCCAGAAGAAAAGCTTCTGCGCGCCATCTTTGGTGAGAAAGCGTCCGACGTGCGCGACACCTCGCTGCGCGTGAAGCCAGGTGACTTTGGTACGGTTGTGGAAGTACGCGTCTTTAACCGCCACGGTGTGGAAAAAGACGAACGTGCGCTGCAGATCGAGCGGGAAGAGATCGAACGTCTGGCACGGGACCGTGACGACGAACTGGCGATCCTGGACCGCAACATCTACGCCCGTCTGAAAGACATGATCCTCGGCAAAGTGGCTGTAAAAGGTCCAAAAGGCGTGAAAGCAAACTCGGAAATCTCCGAGGAACTGCTGAACTCCCTGAGCCGTGGTCAATGGTGGCAGCTTGCTCTGGAAGATGAGAAAGACGCCCAGATCGTTGAGGCTCTGAACGAGCAGTACGAGATCCAGAAACGTGCGCTTGAGCATCGCTTTGAGGATAAGGTCGAGAAAGTCCGTCGCGGCGACGACCTGCCACCAGGCGTGATGAAGATGGTCAAAGTCTTCATCGCTGTGAAGCGTAAGCTTCAGCCGGGCGATAAAATGGCCGGTCGTCACGGGAACAAAGGTGTTATTTCCAAGGTTGTGCCTATGGAAGACATGCCGTTCCTCGCAGACGGTACGCCGGTTGACTTCTGTCTGAACCCACTGGGTGTGCCTTCGCGTATGAACGTTGGTCAGATCCTTGAAACCCACATGGGTTGGGCCGCACGCGGTCTGGGTGTGAACGTGGACGAAGCGCTGCAGGAATACCGTCGCTCCGGCGATCTGACCCCTGTGCGTGAAGCGATGCGTTTGGCCTATGGCGACGATGTTTACGAAGAAGGCATCACCGGCATGGACGAAGGTCAGCTTCTGGAAGCGGCAGGCAACGTCACCAACGGTGTGCCAATCGCGACCCCAGTGTTTGACGGCGCCAAAGAAAGCGACGTGAACAACGCGCTGGTGCGGGCTGGCTTTTCTGAATCCGGTCAGTCTCAGCTGTTTGATGGCCGCACAGGTGAGCAGTTTGCCCGCCCTGTGACCGTGGGCATCAAGTACCTGCTGAAATTGCACCACCTGGTGGATGACAAAATCCACGCGCGTTCCACTGGTCCGTACTCCTTGGTCACACAGCAGCCGCTGGGTGGTAAGGCACAGTTCGGTGGTCAGCGCTTCGGTGAGATGGAAGTCTGGGCTCTGGAAGCTTACGGCGCCGCCTACACCCTGCAGGAAATGCTGACCGTGAAGTCGGATGACGTGGCAGGCCGGACCAAGGTCTATGAAAGCATCGTCAAGGGCGAGGACAACTTCGAAGCGGGCGTCCCAGAATCGTTCAACGTTCTGGTGAAAGAAGTCCGTGGCCTCGGCCTGAATATGGAACTCCTGGATACGGAGGAAGGTGAGTGAGGGCGTTAGCCCTCATCCCATCCACTCTCCTCCCAACCAAATTTGAGGTATCAAAATGAACCAGGAACTGACGAACAACCCGTTTAACCCGCTCGCCGCACCAAAGGCGTTTGACGAGATCAAAGTCTCGCTCGCGTCGCCAGAGCGGATCCTGTCGTGGTCCTACGGTGAGATCAAAAAGCCGGAAACCATCAACTACCGTACGTTCAAGCCAGAGCGTGACGGTCTGTTCTGTGCGCGTATCTTTGGCCCAATCAAAGACTACGAATGTCTCTGCGGCAAATATAAGCGCATGAAATATCGCGGCGTTGTCTGCGAAAAATGTGGTGTTGAAGTTACCCTTCAGAAAGTGCGCCGTGAGCGCATGGGCCACATCGAACTGGCCGCGCCAGTAGCACACATCTGGTTCCTGAAATCGCTGCCATCCCGCATCGGCCTGATGCTGGACATGACCCTGCGTGATCTGGAACGTGTGCTGTACTTTGAAAACTACGTTGTCATCGAGCCGGGTCTGACCGACCTGCAATACGGCCAGATGATGACCGAAGAAGAGTACATGGATGCGCAGGACGCATATGGCATGGATGCCTTCACCGCCAACATCGGTGCTGAAGCGATCCGTGAGATGCTGTCCATGATCGATCTGGAATCTGAAGCCGAGCAGCTGCGCGCCGACCTGGCCGAAGCCACCGGTGAACTGAAGCCAAAGAAGATCATCAAGCGTCTGAAAGTGGTTGAGAGCTTCATCGAGTCCGGCAACCGTCCGGAGTGGATGATCCTGACCGTGATCCCAGTGATCCCACCAGAGCTGCGCCCGCTGGTGCCGCTGGATGGTGGCCGTTTCGCGACCTCCGACCTCAACGACCTCTATCGTCGTGTGATCAACCGGAACAACCGTCTGAAGCGTCTGATTGAGCTGCGCGCCCCCGACATCATCGTCCGCAACGAAAAGCGGATGCTGCAGGAATCTGTGGATGCTCTGTTTGACAACGGCCGTCGTGGCCGCGTGATCACCGGCGCCAATAAGCGTCCGCTGAAATCGCTGTCTGACATGCTGAAAGGTAAGCAGGGTCGTTTCCGTCAGAACCTTTTGGGTAAGCGCGTCGACTTCTCTGGCCGTTCGGTGATTGTGACCGGTCCGGAACTGAAATTGCATCAGTGTGGTCTTCCCAAGAAGATGGCGCTCGAGCTGTTCAAGCCGTTCATCTATTCGCGTCTGGAAGCCAAAGGTCTGTCCTCCACTGTGAAACAGGCCAAGAAGTTGGTGGAAAAAGAGCGTCCCGAAGTTTGGGACATCCTCGATGAGGTGATCCGCGAACACCCAGTGATGCTGAACCGTGCGCCTACTCTGCACCGTCTTGGCATTCAGGCGTTTGAGCCGGTTCTGATCGAAGGTAAGGCAATCCAGCTGCACCCGCTTGTGTGTTCTGCGTTTAACGCGGACTTCGACGGGGACCAGATGGCGGTTCACGTTCCTCTGAGCCTTGAGGCCCAGCTGGAAGCGCGTGTTCTGATGATGTCCACCAACAACGTTCTGTCTCCGGCCAACGGTGCGCCTATCATCGTTCCGTCGCAGGATATGATCTTGGGTCTGTACTACACCACCATCATGCGTGAAGGCATGAAGGGTGAAGGCATGGTCTTCTCTTCCATCGAGGAAGTTCAGTACGCGCTGGACGCTGGCGAAGTGCACCTGCACGCCAAAATCCACGCCCGTATCCCACAGATCGACGAGAACGGTCTGGAAGTTATGGAACGTGTTGAAACCACACCTGGTCGTGTGCGCCTTGGCGCGCTTCTGCCGCAGAACAACAAGGCGCCATTCAGCCTTGTGAACAAGCTGCTGCGGAAGAAAGACGTTCAGAACGTGATTGACACCGTCTACCGCTACTGTGGTCAGAAAGAGTCCGTGATCTTCTGTGACCAGATCATGACCATGGGCTTCCGCGAAGCGTTCAAGGCGGGCATCTCGTTTGGTAAAGACGACATGGTGATCCCGGACAACAAGTGGACCATCGTGGATGACACCCGTGATCAGGTGAAAGACTTCGAACAGCAGTACATGGACGGCCTGATCACTCAGGGCGAAAAGTACAACAAAGTTGTCGACGCCTGGTCCAAGTGTAACGACAAAGTCACCGACGCCATGATGAACACCATCTCCGCGGCGAAAACGGACGATGCCGGTGCTGAAGCGGAACCAAACTCCGTTTACATGATGGCCCACTCCGGTGCGCGTGGCTCGGTCACTCAGATGAAACAGCTGGGCGGGATGCGCGGCCTGATGGCAAAGCCAAACGGCGACATCATCGAGACCCCGATTATCTCGAACTTTAAAGAGGGTCTGACCGTTCTGGAGTACTTTAACTCCACCCACGGTGCCCGTAAGGGTCTGTCTGATACCGCGCTTAAGACGGCGAACTCCGGTTACCTGACACGTCGTCTTGTGGACGTGGCGCAGGACTGCATCGTGCGCATGCACGACTGTGGTACTGACAACGCCATCAACGCTGAAGCGGCTGTGAACGACGGTGAGGTTGTGGCCTCTCTGGCAGAGCGTATCTTGGGCCGTGTTGCGGCTGAGGACATCATGAAGCCGGGCACCGATGAGGTTCTGGTTGCACATGGTCAGCTGATCGACGAACGCATGGCGGACGCGATTGACGAAGCTGGTGTGGCCAATGCTCGCATCCGCAGCCCGCTGACCTGTGACGCCGAAGAAGGTGTCTGTGCCATGTGCTACGGTCGTGACCTTGCACGCGGTACGCTGGTGAACACTGGCGAAGCCGTGGGCATCATTGCGGCACAGTCGATTGGTGAACCTGGTACACAGCTGACGATGCGGACCTTCCACATCGGTGGTGTTGCGCAGGGTGGTCAACAGTCGTTCCTGGAAGCAAGCCAGGAAGGTAAGATCGTCTTTGAAAACGCTAACATCCTGGAGAACGCCAATGGCGAAGCTCTGGTGATGGGCCGCAACATGAAGCTGATCATTCAGGGCGAAGACGGCGACGAGCGTGCCAGCCACAAGGTTGGCTACGGTTCCAAGCTGTTTGTCAAAGACGGCCAGGCGGTCAGCTTTGGCGACAAGCTGTTTGAATGGGATCCGTACACCCTGCCAATCCTGGCGGAGAAAGACGGTAAGGCGAAGTTTGTTGATCTGACCGTGGGGATCTCCGTTCGTGACGAGACCGATGACGCAACCGGTATGACACAGAAGATCGTGTCTGACTGGCGTGCGGCGCCAAAAGGCAACGAGCTGAAGCCGGAAGTGATCTTGGTGGATGCGGATGGAGAGCCTGTACGCAACGATGCGGGCAACCCGGTTCACTACCCAATGTCTGTGGACGCGATCCTGTCTGTTGAAGATCAGCAGGAGGTGAAAGCGGGTGACGTTATCGCGCGTATCCCACGCGAAGGTGCGAAAACCAAAGACATTACCGGTGGTCTGCCACGTGTGGCCGAACTGTTCGAAGCCCGTCGTCCAAAAGATCACGCGATCATCGCCGAAATCGATGGTTACGTGCGCTTTGGCCGCGACTACAAGAACAAGCGTCGCATCGCGATCGAGCCGTCTGATGAGAGCCTGGAGACCGTGGAATACATGGTGCCGAAGGGCAAACACATCCCAGTGCAGGAAGGCGACTTCGTGCAGAAGGGGGACTACATCATGGACGGTAACCCGGCACCGCACGACATCCTCTCCATCATGGGTGTTGAAGCGCTGGCGGACTACATGATCGACGAAGTGCAGGACGTGTATCGACTGCAAGGTGTGAAGATCAACGACAAGCACATCGAAGTGATCGTACGCCAGATGTTGCAGAAGTGGGAAATCCAGGACTCTGGTGAAACCACGCTGCTCAAGGGCGAACACGTCGAGAAGGCTGAGTTTGACGCCGCCAACGAGAAGGCGCTGGCCGAAGGTCGCCGCCCTGCTCAGGGTGAGCCGATCCTGCTTGGTATCACCAAAGCGTCGCTTCAGACCCGGTCCTTCATCTCCGCGGCCTCGTTCCAGGAGACCACCCGCGTGCTTACCGAGGCATCTGTTCAAGGTAAGAAAGACAAGCTGGTTGGCCTCAAGGAGAACGTCATCGTGGGCCGCCTGATCCCAGCTGGTACCGGTGGTGCGACACAGAAAGTACGTCGCATTGCGTCTGAGCGGGACAACGTGGTTGTGGAAGCGCGTCGTGAGGAGGCGGAAGCCGCCGCTCGTCTGGCCGCTCCGGTTGAAGATGTAACCGCGGACGATGTGTTTGACAGCGGTCTGGCGGAAACACCGGAAAGCCGCGAGTTCGACTAAACCATCGACCTAACGAAATTTGAAAAGGCCCTCGGCAACTCGCCGGGGGCCTTTTTGCCTTCGGCGAGGATATTTGGGGAATGAGAAGTCGGGGTCTTGGCAAAGCACAGAGGTGGTCCTAGGGTCGCTCGGTTGCATACGGGAAAGGGCGGCACATGGCGGCGATGTCAGACAACACCAAGGGCGCACTCCTGATGATGCTCTCTATGGCGGCGTTTACGTTCAACGATACGTTGGTGAAGTCGCTGGGCACAGATGTGCCGCTGTTTCAGATGTTGTTTCTGCGGGGAGCACTGGCCTCGGTCCTGATCTGGGGCTTAGCCAAATCTTTGGGCAAGCTGCGCTGGAGCCTGTCACGTCAGGACTGGGCGCTGGTGATTGTGCGCACCGTGGCCGAAATCGGCGCGGCCTATTTCTTTATCACCGCACTCTACCATATGCCTTTGGCCAATGTGACGGCGATCCTGCAAATCCTGCCTTTGACCGTGACGCTTGGCGGCGCCTTGTTTTTTGGCGAGTCAGTGGGTTGGCGGCGGGCCTCCGCAATTGCAGCGGGTTTCGTGGGGATGTTGCTGATTGTGCGACCCGGACCAGACGGTTTTGACCAATATGCGATCTACGCCATGGTGGCGGTGGCCTTTGTGACTTTGCGCGACCTGTCCACCCGCAAGATGTCTCCAAACGTGCCGTCATTGACGGTGACTTTGGTGGCGTCGCTTGGCGTGATGGTATTTGCCGGCGTGGCCAGCCTGGGTGGCGACTGGGTCATCCTAGATGGCCGCCAATGGATGCTGCTCAGCGGCGCCGCGCTTTTCATTTTGGGCGGCTATCTGTTTTCGGTTCTGGTCATGCGCGTGGGTGAGGTCAGCTTTATCGCGCCGTTCCGTTATAGCGGGCTGCTCTGGGCGCTGATCCTCGGCTTTGTGGTGTTTGGCGACTGGCCTGACCCCATCACGCTCACCGGTGCGGCGATTGTTGTCGGGGCAGGCGTGTTCACCTTGCTGCGCGGGCGCAAGCTGTCTCAGGAAAAAGTGGCGCGCACCTGATCCACGTCGATGGCAAAGCGGGCTTTGAACTCCGCTTCTTGCTCTGCTGTCAAAGGCTCCACCGGCACTGGTTTGACCTTCTTCTGACGGCTGTCGTTGTAGCCATTGTGGGTGCGCACCCACATCGGCGTGTCGGTGAAAGACACGGTGGGCATGAATTGGTTCATGATGCCATGTCGGAAGTTCATGATGGTCAGCGGACAGCCCCCGCGCACATACATGCCCAATGAGGCCACATAGAGATTGCGCACGGTGTCGGTGGCGGCAATGCCGTCGCCACTCATCTCTGCAATCAGCCCACGGTTCCAGTCAAAGGCAACGGACCGGTTGTCCAGCAGGCCGGGCACAGCGTTCACCGCCGCGCGGAACTTTTCGAAGAAATCCACCGAAATGGCATCGTCGTCATCATGGCGGAACTGCAGGCAGGGGGCCTTGGGATCCTTGCGCGCGCCGTTGATCAGTTCCTTCATCAGCGGGCGGTGTGGTTTGGGCTCATGGGCCACAATCGAGATTTGCGGAATGTCGGCGGTGATGTCATGCAGACGGTCCACATGATGCTTTGGCAAAGTGTCCCCAATCACGATGATCATCTCAAAATTCTGATCGGTTTGCTCACGCAGACAGGGCAGGGCCACAGTTTCCATCAACTGAAACCGCTCCTCCAGCCGGTCCTCGGCATAAAGGAAGGCAATGCGGTCCTCGATGGTCTCATGTTCCACTTGAAATCCCCCCAGAGCCGGGTAGGAAAAGCGGCACAGGCCAATCATCTGCATGTCCCTGCTGTCGATCATGATTTTGCCTTTCTTATCGTTGGCCGCACCTTGGCAGGGGACGCGGGGCAGCGCAACAGGGGCAGCTGTTGACAAGGGCTGCGACTCCCCATATACGCGCGATCATCCGGCAATGGGAGAAGTGTACCCTGAGCCGTTTCACACCTGTAGTGGTCAAGTTCCGGTCTACTTTGAAGACCGCAACCTCTGAGACCCCACCGCGTCGTTTGCCTCGGAATGGAAACGATTGCGGTTTTTGCGCTTGTGTTCGCACAAGTTGCGAAAAAACAGATAACCGCGTTGGGCCTCGGCCCGGCGTATAAATGGAAGCAATAGGAAAGAGACCCTATGCCAACGATTCAGCAGCTGATCCGCAAACCGCGTCAGCCTAAAATCAAGCGCTCCAAGTCGCAGCACCTGGAGCAGTGCCCTCAGAAGCGTGGCGTATGTACACGTGTGTACACCACCACGCCGAAGAAACCTAACTCCGCGATGCGTAAAGTTGCGAAGGTGCGCCTGACCAACGGTTACGAAGTGATCTCCTACATCCCAGGTGAATCCCACAACCTTCAGGAACACTCCGTGGTTCTGATCCGTGGCGGTCGTGTAAAAGACCTTCCGGGTGTTCGTTACCACATCCTGCGTGGTGTTCTGGATACCCAAGGCGTCAAAGACCGTAAGCAACGTCGTTCCAAGTACGGCGCGAAGCGTCCTAAGTAAGAAGGAGAGGCTGATATGTCACGTCGTCACGCCGCTGAGAAACGCGAGATTCTGCCTGACGCCAAATTTGGCGATAAGGTCCTGAGCAAATTCATGAACAACCTGATGATCGACGGCAAGAAATCTGTTGCCGAAAAGATCGTTTACAACGCGCTGGACCGTGTTGAAAACAAGGTGAAACGCGCCCCTGTTGAAGTGTTCCACGAAGCACTCGACAACATCAAACCATCGGTTGAGGTTCGCTCCCGCCGTGTGGGTGGTGCCACCTATCAGGTTCCGGTCGAAGTGCGCCCTGAGCGCCGCGAAGCCCTGGCCATCCGTTGGCTGATTGGTGCTGCGCGTGGCCGCAACGAAAACACCATGGAAGAACGCCTTGCAGGTGAACTTCTGGATGCCGTGAACTCCCGCGGTACCGCCGTTAAGAAGCGCGAAGACACTCACAAGATGGCAGAGGCTAACAAAGCCTTCAGCCATTATCGTTGGTAAAGCCCAGAGGACATTAGACCAATGGCACGCGAATATACGCTCGAACATTACCGCAACTTCGGTATCATGGCGCACATCGATGCAGGTAAAACCACCTGCTCCGAGCGCATCCTGTACTACACCGGCAAATCCCACAACATCGGTGAGGTGCACGATGGTGCAGCCACCATGGACTGGATGGAGCAGGAACAGGAACGTGGTATCACCATCACTTCCGCTGCGACGACCACCTTCTGGGAGCGCACCGAGGACGGCAAAACCGCTGACACGCCAAAGCACCGTCTGAACATCATCGACACCCCAGGCCACGTTGACTTCACCATTGAAGTTGAACGTTCCCTGGCGGTTCTCGATGGTGCCGTTTGTGTTCTGGACGCCAACGCTGGTGTTGAACCACAGACCGAAACCGTGTGGCGTCAGGCTGACCGCTACAAGGTTCCACGCATGGTGTTCGTCAACAAGATGGACAAAATTGGCGCGGACTTCTTCAACTGTGTACGCATGATTGAAGACCGTACCGGTGCAACCGCTGTTCCAGTGGCATTCCCAATCGGTGCAGAAACCGAGCTGGAAGGCCTGGTTGACCTGGTCACCATGGAAGAGTGGCTGTGGCAGGGGGAAGACCTCGGCGCAAGCTGGGTGAAAGCCCCGATCCGTGACGAACTCAAAGATCTGGCCGACGAATGGCGCGCCAAGATGATTGAGAACGCCGTCGAGCAAGACGACGACGCCATGGAAGCCTACCTGGAAGGCGAAGAGCCTGATGTGCCAACCCTGCGCAAACTGCTGCGCAAAGGTACCCTGTCTCTGTCCTTCGTTCCTGTTCTCGGTGGTTCCGCGTTTAAGAACAAAGGCGTTCAGCCTCTGCTCAACGCTGTGATCGACTACCTGCCGTCCCCACTGGACGTTGTTGATTACATGGGCTTCGCACCAGGTGATGAAACCGAAGAGCGTAACATTGCCCGTCGTGCAGACGACGACATGGCGTTCTCCGGCCTGGCGTTCAAAATCATGAACGACCCGTTTGTTGGCTCCCTGACCTTTACCCGGATCTACTCCGGTGTGCTGAACAAGGGCGACACGCTCTTGAACTCCACCAAAGGTCGTAAAGAGCGCATCGGTCGTATGATGATGATGCACTCCAACAACCGTGAGGAAATCACCGAAGCATTCGCGGGTGACATCATCGCGCTGGCAGGTCTGAAAGACACAACCACTGGTGACACACTCTGCGCCACCAACGACCCGGTTGTTCTGGAAACCATGACCTTCCCGGATCCGGTGATCGAGATTGCTGTTGAGCCTAAGACCAAAGCTGACCAAGAGAAAATGTCTCAGGGTCTGCAGCGTCTGGCAGCCGAAGACCCATCCTTCCGCGTGGAAACTGATCTGGAATCCGGTCAGACCATCATGAAGGGTATGGGCGAACTTCACCTGGACATCCTCGTGGATCGTCTGAAGCGTGAGTTCAAGGTTGAGGCCAACATCGGTGCGCCACAGGTGGCTTATCGTGAGACCATCTCCAAAGGCATCGAGCACACCTACACCCACAAGAAACAGTCTGGTGGTTCCGGTCAGTACGCTGAAGTCAAAATGGAAATCATGCCGACTGAAGCTGGTGAAGGTTACTCCTTCGAAAGCCGCATCGTTGGTGGTGCTGTTCCGAAGGAATACATCCCAGGCGTTGAAAAGGGTATCCAATCTGTCATGGACTCCGGTCCTCTGGCAGGCTTCCCTGTGATCGACTTCAAAGTTGCTCTGATCGACGGTAAGTTCCACGATGTGGACTCCAGCGTTCTGGCCTTTGAAATCGCAGCTCGTATGGCAATGCGTGAAGGCATGAAACTGGCCGGCGCGAAACTGCTTGAGCCAATCATGAAAGTGGAAGTGATCACACCGGAAGAATACACCGGTGGCATCATTGGCGACCTCACCTCCCGTCGTGGTCAGGTGTCCGGTCAGGAACCACGTGGTAACGCTGTAGCCATCGACGCATTTGTGCCTCTGGCCAACATGTTCGGCTACATCAACAACCTGCGCTCCATGTCTTCGGGCCGCGCGCAGTTTACCATGCAGTTCGACCACTACGATCCAGTTCCGCAGAACATCTCCGACGAGATCCAAGCGAAATACGCATAACAAAATTTGGGAAGCGGGCTGCCCGCTTCCCACCTCAACATTAAGGAGGCCATCATGGCTAAGGAAAAGTTTGAGCGCAGTAAACCGCACTGCAACATCGGCACCATTGGTCACGTTGACCACGGTAAAACCACGCTGACCGCTGCGATCACC
>WKFK01000006.1 GCA_014872815.1 Paracoccaceae bacterium | reverse complement strand
CGGCAGGGTTATGAGACCCGGGTCATCCCGGTGCAGCACGTGCCGCTGAACGAGGTGGTCGAGGTGGTGCGCCCGCTGTTGCCAAGCGAAGCGGTGCTGACACCGGTGCCCGGGGCGAAGCTGCTGATCCTGTCAGATCGCGGCGCCAACCACGCCCGCATCAAACGGTTGATCAAACGTCTGGATCAGCCGCGCCGTCAGGACACCATTGAAATGGTGCAGCTCTATAATGCCGATGCCAGCGATGTGCTGCAGGTGGTGCAGTCGATGAACATCATTCCCGACGGGGCCGCCGTCAGCATTGATCGCCGCTCCAATGCTTTGCTGGTTTCCGGCTCAGATGCCCTGCGCCAGCAGGTGCGGGTTTTGGCCTCCCGTCTGGACCAGCAACGCAACAATGTGGTGTCCCGGACATTGCCGCTGAATTACGCAGATGCCGCGGGGATCGCGGATGTGGTGTTGCGCACACTGAACGCCAATGCCGCGGCCGACGGCGCACAGCGCGCTCAGATTCAGATTGTGCCGGAACCACAGACCAACATGCTGTTGGTGTCCGCCCCGGCTGATCGGATCGAAGACATCATCCAGATTGTGCGCCATCTGGACCGCCGCCCCACACAGGTCTTGGTCGAGGCGGTGATCTTTGAAATGGCGGTCGACGGATTCTCTGATCTTTCCGTGCAATTTGCCGCCGTGCTCAATGATGCTTTGCTGGGCGGGGTGCAGTTTTCGCTGCCTGGGCGCACCAGCCTGATCAATCTGGTCTCCGCCGTGGCCAATGGCACCTCGGTGGACACCGGGCCTGGCGGGGTGATCGGCGTCAATGCCCGCAGCGGAGATGATGGCATTGTGGGGCTGCTCACCGCCATCACTTCGGTAACCTCAGCGAAATTGCTCTCCACCCCCTCGATCCTGACGCTGAACAATCAGGAAGCGGAGATCGTGGTGGCGCAGAACGTGCCTTTTGTGACCGGCAGCTACACCTCCACCGGGGATGGTGCCAATCCAGAGAACCCGTTTCAGACCATTGAACGTCAGGACGTGGGGCTGACGCTGAATGTGACCCCGCAGATCCATGCCGATCGCACCGTGCGGCTGGAGATCAAACAAGAGGTCTCCAACCTGACCAATTCGGTCTCCTCTTCCGGTGGGGAAATCACCGCCCGGCGGGCGCTGTCGACCACCGCTTTGGTGAGTGATGGCAATGTGATCATGCTGGGCGGTTTGTTGGAAGATGGCTCCGGCGCGGTCAACCAGCGGGTGCCAGGCCTGTCGCGTATCCCGCTGATGGGCGGGCTGTTTCGTGGCAAAAACAGCACCAAGAGCCAACGCGTATTGCTGGTACTGCTGCGGCCGCAGGTGGTCACCAATGATGCCGAAGCCCGGCGCATCACCAAGAATCTGACCAATAAGGCCCGCGTGACCAGCGCTTCCATTCAGCCGCTTGATGAGGGAGGATACCCGCGGGCCGATCAGAGCCTGCTGCCCTTTGACGGGGCGGATTTGAACCAACCGTTCGATGCTGGATTCGTGGATGATGTTGCCCAAAGCCGAAACTTCCCACCGCTCCCCTCCCGCCTCCAGTTCCGCTGATTTGGACGCGGTACCGGCCGCGCAGAGCCCGCCGCTGTCCTTTGCTTTTGCACGGGATCATCAGGTGGTGCTGGACGGAGATCAGCTGACGCTTGGGCCTGCGGCAACCATGGTGGGGCTGCGCGAGGCACAGCGCTGCGCCGCCGCGCAGGATCGCGGCCAAACGCTGACTGTTGTGCGGGAAAGTCAGGCTGTATTCGAGACTGTTCTGGCCCAAATCTATCAGGAAAACGGCCGCGCCGCAGAGGGTGACGATTTGCTGTTTGATCTGGAAGGGGCCGGAAAAACCGGGCCCCGGGATTTGCTGGAAGACGCCGAAGATGCCCCGGTCATTCAACTGGTCAACCAACTGCTGCGCCGCGCGGTGCAGGCGGGCGCCTCAGATCTGCATGTGGAGCCCCATGACGGGGGGTTGCGGGTGCGTATGCGCATCGACGGCTTTCTGCGTGAGGTCATGGACCGCTCTGATGTGCCGGTGCGCAGGGTGGTGTCGCGGCTGAAGGTGATGGCGGGGCTGGATATTGCCGAAACCCGCCTGCCGCAGGACGGACGTATTCCATTGAGTTTTGGCGGGCGGGTGATTGACACACGGGTGTCCTCCTTACCGGGACACTATGGCGAGAGGGTGGTGTTGCGGATTTTGGACCGCACCGCCGGGTTGATGCCCCTGGCGGCGTTGGGGCTGTCAGAGGATCAGGAGGCGCTGCTCAATCGGTTGTCGGCGCTACCCAATGGCATCATTCTGGCCACTGGCCCAACGGGATCGGGCAAAACCACCACGCTGTATTCGTTGTTGCAGCTCGCCAACCGCTCAGAGCGCAACATTGTCACCGTGGAAGACCCGATCGAATATGACCTGCCCGGCATTGGCCAGTCCCAGGTCAATCCAGAGATTGGCATGACCTTTGCAGCCGGCCTGCGCGCCACCCTGCGCCAGGACCCGGACGTGATCCTTGTGGGGGAAATCCGGGACAGCGAAACCGCCTCGGTGGCGGGGCAAGCGGCCATGACAGGGCATCTTGTGTTTTCTTCGCTGCATGCCAATGGCTCGGTGGGCGCAGTGGTGCGTTTGCGCGACTTAGGGGTAGAGGATTACCTGATCGCCGCCACCCTGCGCGGGGTGATTGCCCAACGACTGTTGCGCCGCCTGTGCCCGGAGTGCCGTCGTTCGCAGGCCCCTACGGATGAGGAAGCTGCGCAGTTTGTGCGCCATGGTCTGTCAGTCCCAGAGCAGATCAACGTGGCAGTGGGCTGTGCGTCCTGTGACGGGGCCGGCTATGCCGGGCGGGTTGGCATTTTTGAGATGGTAGACGTTGGCGATGCCCTGCGCGCCGCCATTGATGCAGGCGCCAGTGAAGCGGCATTAAAAGAGGTTGCCCTGCGCGAAACCGAGACTTTGGCGGGGCAGGGTCTGATGCAGGTGGCCCGGGGCGAAACCAGCCTGCACGAAGTACAGCGGGTTGTGGGGGATATCATGTGATGATGTCAGGGTCCGCACCGTGAAAGCCTATGCCTATACCGCCTATACCGATGGCGGCAAACGCCGCCGGGGCACTGTTGTGGCCGAAAGTGAAGCGGCGGCAACAGCTGAGTTGACCGCGCAGGGGTTGTTTGTCTCTGAGCTGGACGAAAAACCGGCGCGCCCGCCACGGCTGCGCCGCGGCGCGCTCAACAGCGACTTGCAAATGGTGATGACCCGGCAAATGGCGGTGCTTTTGGGCTCTGATTTGGCTGTAGACGCCGCGCTGGAGGCGGTGCGTTTGGGAGGTGATTCAGCGTTGGAAACGGTGGCGGCCCGCACCCGGGCAGCGCTCTTGGATGGGGCACCTCTCTCACTGGCATTAGATAACAGCGGCGCCGGGTTTCCGCCCTACTACATCGCTGCAGTACGGGCCGGGGAAGAGGCCGGGGATCTGGCTGCCGTCTTTGCGGAATTGGCGGATCATCTGGAAAACACAGGCTCTGATAAGGCCCAGGTGGGGGCCGCGCTGGTCTATCCGGCTTTTGTGGCGGCGGTGTCTTTTCTGGTGGCCGGCATTCTCATGACCACCGTGGCCCCGGAGATTGTGGCCATGTTTGAACTCACCGGGCGGCCCTTGCCAGAACTGACACAGGGGGTGATGGCGGTGAGCGGTTGGATCACCACGCATGCCGTGCCGCTGTTGGTGGGACTGGGCGGGGGGATGCTCTTGCTGCTTATGAGCGCGCGGATTCCGTCCTGGCGGCAGGCGCGGGACCAAAAGCTTCTGCATCTGCCGTTGATCGGGCGCCTGATGCAGCTCGGCGCGGCAGTGCAATATATGCGCACGCTGGCGCTGGTGCTGGGCAGCCGGCATGCGGTGCTTGTGGCCGCGCAAAGTGCAGCGGCGGTGCTGACCATCCCGCGACTGCGCGACGAAGCGGAGGCAGTGGCCACCGCTGTCAGTCAGGGAGAAACCCTCACAGATGCGCTGGAGCGATTGTCTATCATTCCACCGGTGGCGCGCCAACTGATTGGCGCGGGTGAAGCCTCTGTGCGGCTGGCGCCAATGACCGCGCGGGCGGCGGATATGGTGGAAAACAGCCTGTCGTTGGAACGCAAGCGTATCGCAGCCTTGCTCGAGCCCATGTTGATGATGGTTGTCGGCGGTTTTGTCTTGCTGATTGTGCTGGCAGTGCTGCTGCCGATTTTCGATCTGCAGGCGGTGGTCGCGGGTTAACGACGCACATTTTTGGCGAAGATGGCCCCGCTTTAGGTGCTTGGAGATTGCACCTATTCAAAAACATATCAAATTTTACGGATTTATACTATTCTCTCCAAGAGCCCATTCCTGTGGATGGCCCTTTTCAAGTGTGACTAAGCATAATTCTATTTTGGTGGGGGATTATAAATGGCCTTTTTTTGGGGAACGAATGGAGGGGACACCTTCACTGGCACTGCGGGGCGAGATTTCATCACTGGCCGCCGCGGAGATGACATATTGGACGGCGACGCCGGCAATGATTTTGTGGCCGGTGGGCGCGGGGCCGACACGGTCACTGGCGGTGCGGGCAATGACATTGTCTTGGGCGATGGGGCCTTCAGGGCCTTTTGGTGGTTGGAGTCCCATGATGATTTTGTGGATGGCGGCGCGGGCAACGACCTTGTGTTTGGCGGTTATGGCGATGACAGCGCGCGCTACGGGGTCACCGAAAACCTCGGCGCGCAGGATTTTTATGACGGTGGGCGCGGCGCCGATACGCTGATCCTGGATATGGATTTAGCCGACTGGATGCGCGATGATGTGCAAGCTGATATTGCGGGTTTTCTGGCCTTTTTGGCCACCAATAGCAGCCAGGTTTTCCAGTTTGGCGCCTTTGGGTTGGATGTCCGTCGGTTTGAAGACCTCCAGATCATTGTGGATGGGGTAGAACTGACACCTGAAGACGATCCGGTCACCGCCAATGACGACAGTTTCACGGTGGGCGAAGATGATGGCGACACCGCGTTTGGCACTGTGCTCAGCAATGATGTCGTGCCCGATCTGGTCTATGAAGTGGCACTGGTCTCTGGTCCCGCAGCCGGGGTGCTGACCTTCAACCCCGGCACGCCCGGTGCGCCGGACGGCAGCTTCAGCTTTGATCCCAACGGCGAATTTGAGTATCTGAACGCGGGGGAAACCGCCGAGGTCACCTTCACCTATGAGGTGACCGACGCCAATGGCGACACCGATCAGGCCACAGTGACCATCACCATTGAGGGCGCCGATGACGGCCCCGTGGCCAATGATGATGCAATCACCACCGATGAAAATACTGGCGTCACGGTGGATGTTCTCGCCAATGATAGCGGCACCGGGCTCACTTTGGATGGTATCAATGTGGTCTCCGGTCTGGGCACGGCTTCAATTGTGGGCGGTGAGATCCTCTGGGAGCCGGGCAGCGCTTATGACGATCTGGCCGAAGGGGACACCGTGCAGGTGGTGATCGGCTATGACATGTCTGACAGTACGGGCAACACCGAGAGCGCCGAGCTGACCATCACCGTGGAAGGGCGCAATGACACCCCGCTGGCCCCGCTCACCACGGTCATCGCCAATGAGGACGACAACGCAGGCCTCATCACCATTGATCTGAATGGCTTTGTTTCAGACATCGATACCGGCGACACGCTGACCATTTCTAACATTCAGGGCAACCTGACGGTGCCATTTACCGATCTGGGGGGGGGGCTCATTCAGGTGGACACCACCACCCTGGGCATTGAGCTGAATGATGGCGACATTCTGAGCACCCGCTTCACCTATACCGTGACCGATGACAGTGGTGCGGCCAATGACAGCGCAGTGGGCACGGTCAATCTGACCATCAATGGCGTCTCTGACTTCCCGACTGAACCGGAGCCGGAGGTTAATACCGCTCCTGTGGCCACCGATTTTGCTGTGGCCGGCGATGAGGCGGGCGGGGCCATCTTGATTGATATCTCCGATCTGGGCACCGATGCGGACGGCGATCCGTTGATCCTCACTGCGATCACCGATGCCGGGGGCGACACGGTGGCCTTCACGCAAATCGGCACCACGATCAGCATCGATCCCACTCAGTTCTTCCCGGACGGAGGCGTTTCTGAAGTGCCCGGCACAGGGTTCTGGCTGGCCGAAGGGGAACAGGCAGTGTTGGCGCTGGACTTCACCATTCAGGATGACAGCGGCGACACCGGCAATGACAGCGACACCGGGGTGATCACCCTGACGCTGACCGGCGACACGCCAACCAATGCAGCGCCCACCGCGCAAAATATCCTCACCCCGCCGGGGGGCACGCCCAACATCGATCCGTTCAGCGGGCAAGTCATCCCCTCTGATGTGATCGTTGGAGAGATTGGCGCGGCGGCCTTGGTGATTGATCTGGATGATTTCACCTCCGATCCGGATGGCGGCCCCAATCCGCTGACCTTCTCTTTTGGGGGCCTGGAGATTGGCATTGATGAGGTCACGGGCCTGCCGATCACCAGCAGCTTCAGCTTTGACACGCTCACCAATGAGCTGAGCATCACACTGGATGAAACGTTTAATCTTGCTGATGGAGAAAGCGCAGTGGGCACGCTGGTTTACACCGTCAGCGACGGGCTGGATGAGGCCTCCGGCACCATCACCTTCAACTTCGTCAACCCAGACACCACCCCACCAAGTCCGGATAACCAGGTGTTGGACTTTGAACCGTTTTCAGATGAGTTTGGTGCCAGCATTTCGCTGGACACGTTGAACCCGTCTGCCAATGACAATACTGGGCAGACCTACGAAGGCTTCCTGTTCCAGGGCGTCGCGTCGGTGATTGAAACCGATGAGCTGGGCGGCGGCCGCGGCGCCGAACCGGGGTTGGTCAATGGGCAAACCACAGATCCGGGAGACAACGTGCTCTTGGGCCAGTCCAGCACCACCACGGTGGACGTGCCTGTACTGGATGAAACCGGTCAGCCGGTTCTCGTGCCGCAGCTGGATGCGCGTGGCAATCCCGTGGTGGATGAGGGCGGCAACCCGGTGCTGGTGCCACAGACCACAACCGAAACCTTGATCGATGACTTTGCAATGCTGGCACCGGGCTCTACCTTTGGTATTGGGGGGGACGGGGTCTCGGTCGCCTTTGGGATTCCGGCTGGATTGGACCTCTCCCTACAGGTGCAAGCCACCATCGACAGTTATGCCGCTGACGCCTTCAGCCTTGATGGGCTGTCGCTCAATGTGGTGGGCGGGGACAATGTCACCGTCACGGTAACCACCTATCGTCTTGGTGAGGTGCGTGTGCCCAATGCCTTCAACCCAACCTCAGATGATGTCTTTGTACAGTTGGTGGAAGCAGAGACCTTTGAGTTCGTCGTGAGCGAATCCACCCCGGCCACGGAGCTTGATTTCAACGCACTTGGCTTTGCCGATGATGGCACTGTGCCCAACACCAACACGGCTGGTTTTGATGACATCTATGCGGTCTCCTTTACCACCAGCGATGACAGTCTGGTGGTGCTGGATGATATCTACGTCACGCTCTGAGCACAGGCGGGTCTCATCAGAGACGCGCGGGGACAGCGGCATTCTGCCCCCGTTTTAGTTGGTCAAAGATGTCTTTGATGGTGCCTATAACCTACCAGCCGTGACAACGCAGGCTCAGGTGGGGCTGATAGATCATGTCGAGCTACGCCTATCTGCCAACATAGGCAACAAAATAGCAATGACTTACGATGCTTACCTTCGAGTTAGGATAGGGTTTGCCAAACCATTGAGCATACGTTCTTTTCTCTATCCCAAAGCAGAACGGGGCTCTACTTCATGCCAATGCTTGTTTATTGGCAGTGTTCTAGCCCGCTTCTGTATGGTTTCAAAATCAACTGGCATGAAATTTCAATCGTTAACCCCAACGTTTATGGAGTTGCTAGAGCCTCTCCAGTTTTGGTGCATATGCCCGAACAATTGTAAGGCACCACGCCGAGCGTGATCCCAGGTTAACATGGGGTAATGACAGAACGTGTTGAGCTGACGCCGCGTCCCATCGCGCACTTCTGAGAAGTGAGAAATCGTCGTCCATGGCAAGGGCTTTGTTGCACAAATGGTGTGAGGGATTCACTGTTTGAATCCAGTTGGGTAGCAACGGTGCATGAGCAGTTGGTCCCTTACGAAGTACAAGACCAGGAACTGGCCTTCGTACAACATGGCGCTGAAGCAGCGCGGTTCGCTATCAATCTGGTTTGATCCCGAGATGTTGTGGCATGCGCCGCCGACTGGCAAACGGGGGCGTCAGCCCGAGTTCAGCGACGCGGCGATCCAGTTTTGTCTGACGATGAAGGTACTGTTCGGAATGCCCCTTCGGCAGACGACCGGGTTCGTTGAAAGCCTCCTGCGCTTGGCAGGGATTGACTGGAAAGTGCCAGACTTCAGCACCCTGTGCCGCCGTCAGAAGACACTGAATGTCGCCATACCATACCGTGGTGGAACCGGGCCGTTGCATCTGCTGATCGATGCGACAGGGATCAAAGCCGAGGGCGAGGGAGAGTGGAATGCCCGCAAACATGGCGGGTCAAAGAAACGTCTGTGGCGCAAGCGTCATCTCGGCATGGACGAGGAAACACTGGAGATCCGCGCGGTCGGCGTCACGACAAGCAATGTCGGCGACGCCCCTATGTTGCCCGACCTGCTGGAACAAATCCCACCGGACCAAGAGATCGCCGCCGTCACTGCTGATGGGGCCTATGACACGCGCAGCTGCCATAATGTGATCGCCGCTCGAGGAGCCGCGGCCATCATCCCTCCGCGCAAGAATGCGCAACTTTGGAAGCCGACCACGGCGGGTGCTATCGCGCGAAACGAAGCCGTGAGGGCCTGCAAATATCTCGGACGTGCCTTGTGGCGAAAGTTGACCGGATATCACCGCCGAAGCCGCGCAGAGACGAAGATGAACTGCATCAAACTCCTCGGCCAAGGCCTCATGGCCCGAGACTTCGACCGGCAGGTCGCTGAGCTCCAGGTCCGGATCGCGGTGCTCAACCGTTACACCGCTCTTGGCATACCCATCACAGAGCCCGTAGGATAAGTCCGTCCGGGGAAAGGGGTAGTCCGCTCAAAACCCGATTTGTGCAACAGAGCCGATTATTTGGGCAATTTAGTCTGTTGCTTAAGATTGGCTTGAGGGCGTTGCCAGAGTGCTCTTAGTTTTCTGAAATCACTCGAAACCACCATCGGGCAGAGATGCGATTACAGGTTTCCCAGGTCAACTTAAATTAACATAACAAAGATTACGCGCTCTTGAGATGTAGACGCAAAGCTAAAATGTCCCCCATGAGCAATCTGGACTGCCACATAGACCGCCCGGCGATGGCTAAAGCGCCTTATTGAGCCATCCAGCTCATGAAGTTGTCGACCATTTTATGCTTTCAGGGCGTAGGTTCTCGATGCCTCTGTAGGGGCGGTCTCGGCCAAGACCGACGCGCGGTGCAGCCCTTTGTGCCCCCCACCCTGCCTGAACGGACACCGCCATGACATGTTCCAAACGCCTTTTTGATCTGATCCTGGCCCAGTTGATGGGGCTTGTGCTTGTGTTGGTGATTGGCGGCCTGGCGCTCTGGCTTCTGCTCAAGGAAGGCCGCCCGGTGTTTTATGTGTCAGAGCGCATGAAATCCTCGACACAGCCTTTTTCACTAATCAAGTGCCGCACCATGACTGTGGTGACAGAGGATCAGGGCCGCCGGAGCTTGTGTTTTGACGGCTAGATCATTGTACGCACCATCAAAAGCATCTTTGAAAAGTGACGCCTTAGGCCTCTTCCAGAACCCGCTGCAAATCCGCCGGCAAAGCCCGAGCCAACCGGTCGCGCTCTGCGTTCCAGTTAGCGGATGTCCCCAGAAGCGCCCCCAAACACTGTTGCGCCTCCCGGTAGGCCTCCATGATTTCAGTGCTGACGCGCCACTCTGCCAAGCGCCGCGCGCCCTCTTGCGGAGTGAGCCCAAACAGGTTGATCCAACTGGCAGACGGGACACTCAGCGTATGGATACGATGTGTGGGAGAGGCATAGTAAATTGGCACGGCCCCACAGGCAAAAGCGTCAAAGAACTTTTCGGTGATGTAGTGCGGCTGATGCGTATTCTCCAGACTCCCCAAAATTCGGGCGCGGCCGTCCAAGCTGTCGATCTTGTCTTGGTACCAATCCGCAAGCTCTTGCCTGCGGGGCACGCCCTCCTGCCAACTGCGCCCAAGCCGGACAACGTTGGTCTCCGTCTTTGCTTCCGCAAGGCGTGTGCGCCAGGCACAGAGCCCGATCACATCGCCCTGTGGCCAGGCCACATCATGAAACGGCTCGGGGCGGCGCTCAAACATATAGACAATGTCATCCTGTCGTGCCGCGAAAGCCGCCTGCCACGCATCCGCCGACAGGGCCATATTGCGGCGAAAAAGCCGCGTGTAGGTGCGCTCAAACCGCGGGTTGGTCAAAAGGTAGTAAGGGATGGTTTCAAAATGAAAAAGCGAACTGGTCTGGTGGTTGATTTGCACCACCGGCAAATCCCCAAACGGCGTGTCCACATAAATCAGCGGATCGAGCGGCCGACGCCCCCAGATCGTGTCCCAAAACGGTTCTTCGGACAGGAGCACAACAGGGCACCGGCGGCGGCGCCAATCCAGCACCACCTCGCGCGGAGCTTCGCGGATATCCAGCACATGGGAAAACAGATACAGATCAGCTTGATCCGGCTGGTCCACCAATCGGATGGTGTCCGCCCACAGAGGATCAAGCGCCCGGTAGGACAGCGGTGTGCGGTGTGCGTGCTTCCCGGTCAGAAAAACCCGGATCATCAGGCTCTGATCCGATCATACAGGCGGCGCAGATAATCCGGTCCCGGCAACGCCAGATCCAAATCCGACCGCAAGGTGCCCACAGCCTGTGTCAAGGCCTCCGTGCGCGCCCTGTCCTGCGCGGCAAAGACCAGCGCCAGCTCCGCCAGCCCCATTGCCGGCCCGCCGCTGCGCAAGCCTCGTAACACCGGCGCCATTGGGCCAAGATCGGGAAGGGCGCTGTCTGTGGCAAAACCGGCCAGCAAGACCTCTGCCGCCTCCAGAAGCGCATGGGCTTCGCCCGGTTCGGCAAAAGCCAACGCATCGCCCGCCCAAAGCAGGGCCGTATCAGGCGGGGCCACATGTGCGGCGGCCTGCACGGCAGGCGCTGCCGCACGGGTGGCCAGCGGAGCCAGCAAAACCGGCTCAGGGCACAGGAGCACATGTTCCGACGCCTCAAGAATACGATTCCAAGCCGCCATATCGCGGTCCCACTCCCCGGTTGTCATCGCCTCTTCCGCAAGCCGTTTGGCCAGATCGACATGCAGTAGCAAGCGTCCCGGATCCGGTGTCAGGCCAAGCAGGTCCTGGCGCGGCGGTGTAGCTTCAAGGGCCATCAGCCGGCGGTGGTCCGGCGCAGGCAGCGTGACATCGGTTGATCCCAGCCACCACTTGCGGTTCAGAACCACCACCTCTGGTGATTGACTCCGCAACAGAAGCCGCAGGGCCGGGAGGGCCTCAGGCACAATCATCTCTTGGCCGTCCAGACACAGCATGTACGGGGTTTGCACTTCTGAGCGCATCAGATGCATCACCTCCGCGCGTGACAGCTCGGGCACATCAAACCGAAGCGTCTGAACGTATGGGTGGCGTTCCAACTCCCGCAAAGTGTCTTCCGATGCCCCACACGTCACGACAAAGACCTTCTCCTCCGGTCTCACGGCGCCTGCGAGCCGGGCCAAAGACCGGCGGAGATCGCTCCACTCCCCCCGGGAAATCACAACGAAACTCAGCATGCGGTTTTTGTCTCCACCATTTGCAACGTGAGCCGAAGTGCGAGCAGCGGGTCAGATCGGCACATCCGGTCAAACACGCCCGGCTCAAGGTAACGGTTCAGAAAAGTCGATGTCCCGCGATCCAGATCCGGATGATGCTCCGGGGCCAAAACGGTTCGGATCCAATCCAGCAGATTCGCGGTGAAATGGAAAAAAGCCTCTCGCAAATCGGGTTTGGTGTCCGCGGCCAAAGCCTCCGCCACCTCAGACAGTGGCTCAAACACACATAGCCGCTCCTTGCCGGAGCGGTTTGTCAGCCGCTGCCCGTGCGCTCTGACTTCATGAATGGCGGCCACACGATCAGATACCAGGATATGGCGCGCATGCAGGAAGCTCAGCCAGTGCAGCTTAATGTCATTGTGGACCGGCGTTTCCGAACAACATAGCCCCGCCGCGCGCAAAAAATCCGTGCGGTAAATTTTGTTCCATGGGTAATTGGCGGTCTGCGCCAGAGACACCACACCGGCCTGGTTCGGCGCAAACAGGACCGAGGCCCCTGCTCCCGCCTGCCGCCACAGCGCATTGTCCAAAGGCAGCTGCCCCCAGCTCAGATGCGGATCCCGGCGCGTGTCATGATGGCGGAACAGACAAAAATCAAAGTCCTTCCCCTGCAGGTCCTGCCACAGCAGAGCGATCTCAGAGGTCAACAGATCATCGCTGTCAAAAAAGAGCAGATGGTCACATGTCACACGTGCCAGCGCCCGATTGCGCGCGGCCCCCGCGCCAGTTGCATGCGGGCTGCGCAGCTGAGTTACCCGGTCCGGAGCCAACCCGCTCCCCTCGGCGTGTGCCGGCATGTCAGAGCCATCATCAGACAGGATCACCTGATCAAAAATGCCAAGCTCTGCGGCCTGTTGCAGCAGCCGGGTCAGGTTGTGCTGGTCATTGTGGACCGGGATCACAAGCGCAAGGGTCATACCAAAAATAGGCGCAGGTCAATCAAGGCCAGGTTGAAGCTTTCGGTTGGCAAAAACAGGATAAGCTCGCGCCATTTGGCATGCAGCGGCAGAGAGTCCCGATATCCAATTTGCAAGGCGTCCAGATGGCTGGATTCCTCCGGCCGTAACAGCAGGTGTTTGTCAAAGAAGCAGTCCTGAAACCCGTCCTCTGTCATCGACCTGAGGCACGTCTGCACAACACAGGTCTCTGCGGCGCTGATACGCGCCGCAAATCCCATCACGCCCGCGCCTGAAATATCGCGGGCCGGAAACTCAAAATGCAGCCCCACCCACTCTCCGGCGCCCTGCATGTGCGCCTCCAACTCCAGCATCCGACCGGGAGGCGATGTGTAGGACCCAGACAGCCCCAAAGCCGGGTCCGCGTGAAAGGAAATCCCGGAGATAATTTTCATGTCGTTGGCAAGCGCACCCTTGCGCTTCTTGCCCCGCAGCACAGACAAGTTGTGATTGGTGTGACCATCCGGTCCCAGGGCAATGTTATTGAACATTCGACGCTCCTTCATCTACAGGCCAGGGATCACAAAATGCGCCGCTATCCCCGGGCATAGATGTCTTCGTAGCGGATGATATCGTCCTCGCCGAGATAGGAGCCGGTTTGCACCTCAATCAGCACCATCGGCACTTTACCGGGGTTTTCCATGCGATGCACCGCGCCCAACGGGATGTAGACAGACTGGTTTTCCGTGACCAGTTTGACCGTCTCATCAATGGTCACCTTGGCTGTGCCTTCCACCACAATCCAATGTTCTGAGCGGTGGTGATGGCTTTGCAGAGACAGCGCCGCCCCGGGGTGAACATGGATCCGTTTGACCTGAAACCGGTCTCCGGTGACCAGACTCTCAAACCAGCCCCAGGGACGGTGATCCTTCGGGAAAGATACCGCCTGATGTACCTGTTTCTGCTTGAGGGCAGCCACCGCTTTTTTGACGTCCTGCGCACGGGAGGCATCTGCCACCAACACCGCATCCGGCATGGCAACTGTCACGATATTTTTCAATCCGATCCCGACCACTTCTAGGGTCTCGTCTTCTGAACGTAATAACGTGTTGTCACAATCAATCGCAGTGACCGCACCGGACACAGCCACACCGCGTTCGTCTTTTTCTGTTTGGCGCCACACAGCATCCCAGCCGCCAAGGTCCGACCACCCTGCCGCGAATGGCACCACGGACAGATTGGCCGCCCGTTCCATCACGGCATAATCCAACGAAATGGCTTCAGCCGTCGCCCAGGCCGCCGGATCCAGCCGGAAGAATCCCAGATCAGGCGCGCCCTCATCAATCGATTTTTGAACCGCGGCCTCCAGTTCTTCGGCATGGGCGCGGAACGCCTCAAGGATAGCTGTCACAGAGAACAGGAACACCCCAGCATTCCACAAGAAATTTCCAGCCTCCAGCATCTCAGTGGCTTTGGCGACATTTGGTTTTTCGACAAAGCGTTTCAGCGCCACAGGCCCTATACCCTCCGCGGGCGCCCCCAGTTCCAGATACCCGTATCCGGTTTCCACATGTGTGGGGGTAATGCCAAAAGTCACCAATTGCCCCGCCTGAGCCGCTTCAATCCCGGCTTGCACGACCTCCCGAAAGGCTTCCGGGTCTGGCACAACGTGATCTGACGGTGCTACCAGCATCAGTGCAGACGGGTCCTGTTTTTCCAACCAAAGCGCAGCTGCCAATACCGCTGGGGCTGTGTCACGCCCTTCCGGCTCAATGAGAATGGCGCCCGGATCCATCCCCAACTCCATCAATTGCTCCGTAACAATGAAACGAAAATCAGAATTGGTCAGCACCAAAGGTGGCGCATATCCCGGCCCCGAAAGGCGCTTTGCGGAGGCTTGGAAAAGCGTTTCATCTCCCACAAGCGGCACGAACTGCTTGGGATAACTTTTGCGGCTGAGAGGCCAAAGGCGTGTACCTGATCCACCACAAAGCAAAACCGGGTGAACGAGGGTCGGGGACATCTGATTGTCAGCCATGGTGCGTGCCTCTTTCATGGAATGTAGTCCAACTCTTTACATAGAACTGCATAGGCCGAGCTGGAAGCAACCTCAGCTTGCAGGCTTTCGGAAATCTCACGTCTTGGCCGCGGCGCAATAACCGCCCCGCGCCGTCCGCTGTCACCAGACAAATGAAACAAGTCCCGAAGCTCATTGAAATCGTCAATCGGCTCTAGGTCCAACTGATCCAGCATCAGCCTGAGTTGCTCTTTGGGAGAAGACAGAAAATCTTCATACCGGAACAACGGGCGTCCGCGATAAGCTTCCAAAAATATGAGATACCGGCGGCAATATTCTTGCAAGGTGGCTGGGGAAAAATGTATCCAGTCGTTCTTGCCAAGGGACATATAGGAATCCAAAGGGTGGCGAACCGTCACAATCGACAAAATCGGTGCCACCTGCGCTGCCAGATCAGAGACGTGAGGCCCTGCCGACACATCCGTGCCCAGACAGAATTGTGAATGGGTATGGTCGCGCAATATGATGGCCTGCCCCAAGTCGCTCAAATTTTGGTGCAGAGATTTCAGCCCCGCCAAAAAAAAGTCTTCCTTTAAGTACTGAGGAACCGGACGCGGGCTGTAGCGCAGATCCGCCAGAAGATCCGTGGGGAAAAACGGTCGCTTATTCTGCGGCAGGTGGTGAATGCTGAGCGGGTCAATTTCTGAAAACAAAAACACATTCGGAGAGACCGCGAGACATTGCGAAATGAGCGTTCCGCCCGTGCAGGCAAAATGGTGCAATGTCCGGATCGGCTCAACCTCTTGCGCCTCAATCTGCGCCAGCGCTGCCTCACATTGCTTGAGTAAGCTGGGCAGCGGCGGTGGCCCCATGTCCGGCACCAACGCCTGCGCACTGGGGGTGTCATCCAAAAGGGCCAGAGTGTCATCTAGAATCCGGCGAAAATCTTTCAGATTGTCGGACGGCACTGTCATGACATCTCGCCATGATCAGGATCGATATCATGGACGGGCACTGATGTTTTCTCTGCGGACTCGCTGGCCCCCAATTCCAGAATACTTACATAATGGGACGCAGCACGCAGCTGGTTTGTAACGGTCCCCAACAATGTCTCCAACTGTTTCTTGTCTTTGGCCATATCATTGAACCGCGTCTGCAAATCGCGGAAATCATTGTCACGCATGATCTGCATCCGCAAAGCCAGAGACACTTCACTCTTTTGCCTGTTGCAAGCTTCTTCTGCGTCGTCTTTTTGGGACTGCAGCGTGTCGACCTGTTTACACAGAGTGTCGTATTGCTCTTGCAAAACGGCATGTTCGTTCAGGCGGGTTTTAGCTGTCGCAAGATCTCCCTCGCGCGCTTCCAACGCACTTTGTAGCGCTTTGTGCTCTCGCTCTAGTGCCGCATATTGGCGCTTTTGCGCGGCCAGCTCAGCCTCAAGTGTCTGGAAGCGCACTGCTGTTGCATCGCGCCAAAACACCGTACGTGTCCAATCAGAATTGGATTTCCCATCCTCGGCGAGCAGCTCAAACCCAACGGCCGCAAGCATTGTCTTCAATCGTTTTAGTGCGGCCCCACCTGAGAACAGCACCCTTTTGGTGGTGGCCAAAACAACACCCTGAAACTGATCGGCCAACTCGGTCTGTTCAAGTGCCGACACAATGTCTGCTTCACTGCCAACAGCCTCAATTACCAGAATATTTCCCAAGTCTTGAGGAAGCGGATTCTGGTCCAAGAGATCATACAAACTCAAGGCGCGTACCTGAGGCGACTGTGTGATTTTCGCGCCGGGGTAAATCTGCGTCAGTTTAGACGGTGTCTTAAGGCTGCTCAGATCAAAGAAGTTGACTATGTGAAAGGGCTGCTCACCACTTTGAGTGGCAATAGCCACAGGTAAAAACTGCACCCGATCATTGCTTTGCTCCAACGCGATCAAATCATCGGCCATCTCAAAGTTCGGCTCGATCAACCAGACCTTTTCCGGGGTCAACGCCAGATAATCATCCAAATCACTGGCCAACCCGCAGCCCACATACACAACATGACCAACGGGGGCCGTAAAATGCGCAACCATTTTGGACAGATGGGAATTAGTCACTACGATATCTCCTTGGAAAGAGAGCGCGTTTTGTCCATCTGACAGGCTCGGTAATTCTCCAGGACGTCGAGGTGCGAAGAGCGATGATTTCCTCGTTCTGTAACACGCTCAATTGATCCAATTCAGCAACCTTTTGGTGCAATGCTTCAGTCCGTGTCAGTGCCACTTCAAGCTCTTGTTTGAGCCAGACCTTCTCTTCATCTCGATGGGGCTCATCAGCCCCTGTTGACTGCATACATTTTGCCAAATCTCCACGCACCTGCCGAAGAGTAGAGGCCAGTTTCTCAGCTTGAGCCTCCCGTTCCCTGAGCCGAGCATTGGTCAGGTCCATATCCTGTTGATGAGTTTTGGCGGCCCGCTGAAGAGCCTCCGTTTCTTCCCGCGCCAACAACAGATCCTGTTGATGGGTTGTCGCAGCCCGCCGCAATTCATCAACTTCCTGACGTGCTGATCTCAGGTCTTGCGCTCGCTCCTCAGCGACCCGGCGTAAGGCATCGTTTTCCTCATACGCCAGCCGAAGGTCCTTGACATGACCTTCGGCTGCACGGCGTAAATCTTCCGTTTCGCTCCGTGCGTTCTGAAGATCCGCTTCGCTCACCATAAGGGCCTCATGCGCATCCTTTGGGCCACTATGAGCGCCTTCAAGCACTTGGAAAATAGCATCGGGTGCAAACCAATCCGGTGGTGTCGTATACTCCCCGAAAGGGCGCCCAGAGGCGTCCAACTCAGCCTGCAGCCGCCGGACGGACGGGCTACGCCTGATCATCTCAGAAGCCAACAACACAAACTCAGGCAGAGGTGAGGTAGTAAGGTCTTCCGCGGGATCTGGTAATGAAGGCAAGGCCACTCCCGTCCGTTCTGCGAGATGGTCGTGAAATGCAGATAAGTCCGCCAGAGTACGGTTCAAATCCACAATCAAAATCTTGCCCCGGATCGGACGGATCAGATCCAGGAATGTAGCGGCTGCCGCGGTCCAGTCCTCCAGTGCCTGTCCCGGCGCCACGCCTTGCTGCATCCTGTGTGCCAAAAAGGGCAAGCTCGAATGATAAACCGCCACAGAATTCTCCGAGCCGAGGCGTTTCCCAGCCTTTCCCATTGCGGACATAACGGACACGGGAACTTTGCCTTGCCTTAGTCTAAGTCCGGACAGGATAAGATCTGCCTCCTGTCCAGTCATGTCCAGAAAACGCAGCTCCTTACTCTGAACCCGGGCTGCAACTGTGTTCCGTCCATCGGCCATAGTTTAGCTTACCCCACTGCCCGCTCAGGGAAGAACTGTTGCAAAATGTCGTGCACAAACCGGTCAGGTCCATATTTGCCAACAAGCAACCACAGCGCGCGGCGTTTGCGAGCAAGCAACTCGGGATTCTCCGAAATTGCCTGCAAACGCTGCGGCAATTCTCGGATCGCCTCGACCGTCTCCATACAATGTATGGTCGCCAAATCCCAAAGCGCCTTATCACCAGGCGGTTGATAGGTATCGGCCATGACAACCGGAATAGAGTTGTTCAAAGCGGCCTCCCAAAGCCGAATTGAGTTTGGTCCTGTGCCAGATGGGCACAGAGAGAAAGTCGAATTCTCCATGATTTCCCGGAATTGAACCGAGGCCTGATTGTCGACCAAATCACTATCTGGTTTTGCTTTTTCCAAAATTTGTGCATCGTAGACGATCTTATTGTAATGCCAAGAATTTCGATCAATGATCTTACCGTTCGGATGCTCTTTCAACTCATCCAAAATCATGTTGCGTGATTGAGTGAGGTAAATTTTGCTAGATTTTGCCCCCACAAAAGAGAATAGATAGGGCCGATCCTGGTCGATCTTTTTATATGCTACGGGCACTTGCTGCACTGGAAAGAGCGGGAAAGGATGTAATGCAACTTCCTCTGCCCCTGGTAGCCGGTCTTGGTGTGTTTCGCAGTGGCTCCAGAACACATCTGTAACGCCCGCACGTTGAAAAAACTCAGGCCACTCCCGCATTCGAATATGCTGGCACACAGTCACGATACGATCGAACCCAACCATTTCTCGGGCCAATTCCGACAACGCGTTTTCTAACTCCTCGATCTTGTCTGCCCGGTGCTTGGCATGCGTCTTCAAATCTATGAGCGTTGCCCATGGAAATGCCAGATAAGCTGTTTTGTGAACCTCTCCCGAATCCGCTTCCATTAAAGCTGCCATCTTATCATGCGCCTGCTGTTCCGTGACGGCCGGATATTGCCAATCCGCGTTATGGGCAAAAAAACCTTTTTTCTGAGCGGCTTCGAGTGCGCGTTCCTTGGCCCAGCGTTCTAAGGAACGGTTGATCCGCGGCGTGGAGTACTGTGCTGAATTTTGAGACCAAATCTCAATATCCAGCTGCGCGGGCGTCAGCAGGTCTGGGCTGTCATGCACCATGGCAACACAGCCATTTATCGAGGTGTCGCCCTTTTTATCATAGTATCGCAGTTCGGTCTCATGCACATGGATTGAGGTGATATCGTGAAAAGGATTGTAGACCTCAAACCCATTCAGAGAGAACACATAGGCAATCTTGTTGTCACACCGCGGAGTACCCAATGCGATATCAAGCTGCCTCTCCATCGACCGAGGCACCTCTGCCGCAGGCAAAAAGGCCCAAGTGTCCTGTGACCAATGCGGGTTTTGGTGTGGTACATTTTCGCTGCCACGCTTGTCATAGCGGCTCAGCGCCACAAAAGCTTTCGGATCCAGCTCAAACAAGTCATACAGCTTGGTAATATCTTCCTGAAAGTGAATATCACTGTTTGCTAAGACGGAGATAGCATCCGGACAAAGCTGTTTACTGTAGCGCACCCAATCAAGGTATGTTGGCCGGCTGGACAAGCGCAGAACCGTTAGATGCTCGTTTTGGAATGGCAGAACCGTGTCGTCATCCTGCAGTAGGTAGACATGGGAAAACACCCCGCAATCCAGATTCTTCTTAAGACACCCCAACAACTCTTGGCTGCGCTGCGGGTCACGGGGGGTATAAAATGGAAGAAACAGAACAAGGTTGCTAGACATAATATTCACCCCAAAATCATAAAGCCTCGGTCAAATGACAGAACATTGAACCAACTGCAAAATAAAGAACATACGCCGGATACGTAAGCCCCACCACAAGACAGAATTATCCAAATATCTCTGCAAAGTCAGGCTTGTAAGACGCGCGCAGTTTGTGTTTGAAATTGCGCTCAAAATATTTGGTTGCGTCAGTATCTTTTTCACCAAAGCGATCAAAAACCGACTGCAACTCCATAATGAACCGCGTCCGATAGGCTTTTGCCTGTTCGATGTGCATAGCTCGAATTGCGCGTGGATCCGGGCGGTGCCGACAAAAGAAGTCTACAGCCTCAGCCACAGCTTCTGGATCCGGGTCACACACAATCGAATTATACCCGTTGTACCAAACATCCCGTCCCCCCTGTGAAGGCGTTGAAACCACTGGCACACCGCAGAGCAGATACTCAGAGGAGGCAAAACAAGCGCCTTCGATCGCTGACAGAATAAGACCGCAGTGCGATTGGTTAATGGTATGGCAAACGTGTTCCGGCGACAGGGGCGTATCATTGATAAAGGCGGGGTTGTCCGGCACCGGAGAGATATTGTTGCCATGATTGATCCCGGCCACCAAGGCCAACCGTGCGACCTTCTCTGCCAGCATATGCCGTTTGAAGGCACTGCGGCGTCCGACATAGATGGCATCAAATTTTTTCTCGATCCCCGACAACGGTCGCATCGTGACGGCTTCGTCTAACCAGGCATTGTGATTGATCACATCCCCTTGAAACTCAAACGGTCGGAAA
The DNA here is from genome assembly GCA_014872815.1 of Paracoccaceae bacterium. Taxonomy (GTDB): domain Bacteria; phylum Pseudomonadota; class Alphaproteobacteria; order Rhodobacterales; family Rhodobacteraceae; genus Shimia. The sequence goes on along the minus strand of WKFK01000006.1, from coordinate 47,082 downwards.
TTTTCCATTTCTTCCGGAGAATTAAACATGATGAAGAAATTGCTCTTCTGAAGCTTGAGCAACTCGAAAATCTTATGCGCTTCTCTGGCGAAGGCCGGACTGTGGTACCAACCGCAATACACAAAAAAGAAGTCTGTATCCCGGATTTTGTCATGCCATTCCAGCAACCAGTTCCAATTGTGCTGGATGTTTTCAATGATGAAAACGCGGCATTTTTTACTGCTATGATAGACGCGAAAAGGGAAAGCCGCATTGGGCCAGACATAGGAGGCTTTAAAGCCGGAAGCATGAGGCATTACGTTGGTCATGGGTCAGCCGTATCAGTAAGCGACAACAGCGCAGTAGGTTGAACTCGTTAGGCTTTGTTGTCCTCCCCCCCAAAAAAACGAGGGCTCTTGGATGTCAATGCATACTCCGCCAGAGTTCAAACGCATGTGTGTCATATAAAATTCACTTTAAGTTTCGTATCAAAGAGGCGCTGACAGCCGTACCGAACAACTCAGTCTCTTGGGATTTCTTGATCACGAGATTCGGCACCGTCAGCCCTAAAATTCGCCACTACATAGCAGTTAATCGTTGGCGCTGAAACGCCTCTTTCGTACCGAATGCGCCGCCCGAACCATCATCTGGGAAATGCCTGAAAATTGAGCGCTCTCCTCCCGGAATATATGCGTGTCGCGCCACCGTCCTCTGGCTCAGTTTTCTGGCGCTCCTGTGTTCCAATTGGAGAGCCCCGCCTCTGCGGTTTGCACAAGCATGCACCCCAAAAGGATCAACCGGGCGCATTGTTCAAATACCAGCGGTAAGCATCCTCAAGACCCTCTTGCAGCCCGATCTTTGCCTGCCACCCCATGGCAGCCAAGCGCCCTACATCCATCAATTTGCGCGGCGTGCCGTCCGGTTTGGTTGGGTCAAAGCTGACCGCGCCGTCAAATCCCACCACTTGGGCAATGGTTTGGGCCAGCTCGGCGATGGTCACGTCTCTACCTGTGCCGACATTAATGTGGCTCAGCATCGGCTCGGTATTGGCCGCGTAGGTGTTCTGATCCAATCCCATCACAAAGAGAGAGGCTTCCGCCATATCATCCACATGCAGGAACTCGCGATAGGGCGTGCCTGTGCCCCAGATCACCACTTCGTCGGCGCCGTTCGTTTTGGCCTCGTGAAACCGTCGGATCAACGCCGGCACCACATGGGAATTCTCCGGGTGAAAATTGTCCCCCGGACCGTAGAGGTTGGTGGGCATCACAGACCGGAAATCCGTCCCGTATTGCCGGTTGTAGCTCTCAGACAGCTTGATACCGGCGATTTTGGCAATGGCGTAGGGCTCGTTGGTCGGCTCCAACGTCCCGGTCAACAGCGCGTCTTCGCGCATCGGTTGCTCGGCCAACTTCGGATAAATACAGCTTGATCCCAGCTGCAACAGACGTGTCACGCCGGTCTCATAGGCCGCATGGATCACGTTGCATTCCATCATCAAGTTTTTGTAGATGAACTCCGCCGGGTAGGTGTTATTGGCGTGAATGCCCCCCACTTTGGCCGCCGCCAGGATCACTTGGTCAGGGCGCTCTTGCGCAAAGAACGCCTGCACAGCCGCCTGATCGGTCAGATCCAAATCCGCATGGGTGCGGGTGACCAGCTCATGCCCGCCCTGTGCTTCCAACTGGCGCAAAATCGCGCCACCGACCATGCCACGATGCCCTGCGATATAAATTTTCATTGCCGTCTCTCCACTACTTGGAAATCACTCTACGCACCCGGCTCAAATCCGTTTCAGAAGCCAAGCATCACCGACATTGGCATCGGAATATCCGCCCGCTACACCCTTCTTTGCGCTGCACCTCAGAAAGTGGTGCACTCAATAGAAAGCTTCAAAATCAGACGCATAGACCGCGTGTAATTTTTTGAGGCTGCTCTCGGTCAAATCACTAGGTTTTGCAACTTCAGGATCCGTTGAATTGATAAGCTTCAATTCAAGTTTAGGCCTGTCCAGCAACCCTGCAACTGAGGCTGCGATGCCTCCCAGCCCCTCTTCGAACTTGAATATTTGATGACTGGAAAACGTCGTGACATCCACATTGAAGTAGCTTTCTTGTGTAACCAAGTGACTGTCCATGTGAGCGTTCGTTTGCCAGAGTGTGTACACTTTGTCTGCAAACTGATTGACGTCCAAACCATCGGCAATTTTGTGCCCTATTTTTTTACGCCAACGATACTCAGATAGAAATCTCGATACTGGCTCCCGCACAACACCCACCACGTTGTACAGGCTCATGTCCTCGCCATCCCGCTCCAATACATCAACAATACCGCGTAAATCTAGATGCTGCAGAAGCACCTTAGAGCCGGACAAATAATACTCAGGATCAGACACTTCAGTTGGGTGCAGTCCCAAAGCTCTTTCAATTGCGGACCCCCCTGTTTTGGGGACATGTACAAAGATCAGCTTCTTCTCACGTAGAACTGGCATCAGCGTTCCTAACTATGAATAACTTCGTCTTTACTGTGACATCTCAATCAAGAGATGCCCCACATAGCCAATACGCGCGTCGTAATCTTTTTCACCCTTCAGCAGGTCAATTTCCGGCACGCCTGGCAGTTGGCGAATTGAAAGTACATCCCCGCTTAGTGGCTTAAACAGAGACAGGCCAAAGCGCTCATAGTAACAGAAACGATCATAAGCCTGCAGTTCGACCGTTTGGTCACCTGTTATCCGCAGTAGCCCCGACTTGGGACCGCGAAGAAACGAAAGGCCGACAACACACATTCCCTCTTGGAGAGGCCAGATAGACTCCTCTCCTTCAGGGATTTCCCAGAACCCAGCCTCATAGCCCGCACGGGAAAACTGTCGATTGTCATTCTTTTGTGCCGTCTCAGGCAATAAAGAAATAGTGTCATGCTGCACTTTAGGAGCCGCTATTTCCGGTACAATGGGAGACGCGAGCATGTCATCGACCAATGCGGAAAACACATCCGCATAAAGCTGTTTACCTTCCTTGGTCGGGTGGACAGCGTCATGGATCAAAGTTTCATTTTGAATGAGCACTTGGCGATGAGGCAAGCCAAGCTCGCTACAGACCCGCTGGTGCATCAGGAACACCCAATCGGTTTCTGGATCAATGTCACGACGCGGCAAATCCAACATGCCGACAGGCACATTGAAGCGGCGACACGTATACAGGAGACTGTTCAGCGCCTCCTGATGTTTCTCTTGCGGGTCTGGAACGTCGCGAAAACCCGGGGTTGCGATCTCCAGCACCACCATATCCGGCTCATAGTCACGTAAAATGGCCGGCAAAACATACATCAAATGAAAGGGCTGGACCCCCCCAATACCAACCCTACGTACGCAAACCTCTTCTGGCCAGCCAGCCTTGTCAGAGACTTCGACAAACCCTCCGGGCTCTGCTGTCACGCTAAACCCAACAATCAAAATCGAGCGCGCCATGTCCTCGACTAGCCTTCCACGCTCACCGGCACATCCATGCCGTGCTTTTTGAGCAAAGCGTGCCGTCGGGCGACCTTCAGGTCTTCTGTCACCATCTCAGCACACATTTCCTGGACGGTAATTTCAGGCTCCCAGCCCAGCTTGGCTTTGGCGTTGGCGGGATCGCCCAACAGCGTGTCGACCTCGGCGGGGCGGAAATAGCGCGGATCGATGCGCATGATCACATCCCCAGGTTTGACAGAGGGGGCGATATTGTTGTCCACAGACACAACGGTCGCAATTTCCTCGGTGCCGTCCCCCGAAAATTCCAGCTCGATCGACAGTTCAGCCGCACTCCAGCGGATAAACTCACGCACCGAGTATTGCTGCCCCGTGGCAATCACAAAATCCTCGGCCGCATCCTGTTGCAGCATCATCCACTGCATACGCACATAATCCTTGGCATGCCCCCAGTCGCGCAGGCTGTCGATGTTGCCCATATAGAGACAGTCTTCGAGCCCCATAGCAATATTGGCCAACCCGCGGGTGATTTTGCGGGTCACAAAGGTTTCGCCCCGGCGCGGACTTTCATGGTTAAACAAAATACCGTTGCAGGCATACATACCGTAAGCTTCACGGTAGTTCACCGTGATCCAGTAGCTGTACAGCTTGGCCACCGCATACGGGCTGCGCGGATAAAAAGGCGTGGTTTCTTTTTGCGGAGTTTCCTGAACCAGACCATAAAGCTCGGAAGTCGAAGCCTGATAGAAACGGGTCTTTTTCTCAAGCCCGAGAAAACGGATGGATTCAAGCAGTCGCAAGGTGCCAATCCCATCCACATCCGCCGTATATTCCGGCGCCTCAAAGCTCACCGCCACGTGAGATTGCGCCCCAAGATTATACACTTCATCCGGCTGCACTTCCTGAATGATACGCGTCAGATTGGAACTATCGGTGAGATCTCCGTAGTGCAGATGGAAATTCACATGATCCGTGTGCGGATCTTGATAAATGTGGTCCACACGCTGGGTGTTGAATGAAGACGCACGGCGTTTGATCCCATGAACCTCATAGCCTTTCTGCAATAGGAATTCGGCTAAATAAGATCCATCTTGACCGGTCACACCGGTAATTAGCGCAACAGATGACATAAATAAAATGCTCCAAATTTAGTTTTGGATACGGAAAACCCCTCACCTCCGCAAGAACAAACCTCCGCTTCAGTCCCCCCAGATGACAGAATGTGCATAAGAGCAACGCACGGTACAAAAACTAATCATTCAATCCTTCAAGACACGGTGGCGCAGCCCATTTTAAACTTAGAGAGTGCCATGTCAGACCAATCCCCACGCCTCGACTTGCCATTTTTGCAACCCGCACAAGCACAGAAACATGTCACCCACAACGAAGCTTTACGCCTGTTGGATGTGGCGACACAATTGGTTGTCAAAGAGTTCGCTGCCGAAGCCCCCCCTACTGCGCCCGTCTCCGGAGACCTCTATGCCCTTGGCGCGAGCCCGCAAAACAGTTGGGCAGGCCATTCTGGCAAATTAGCGCTCTGGAATGGATACGCGTGGGAATTTGTCCGTCCCCGCGAAGGCTGGCGAGCATGCCTAGAGGGAACGGCACAGATGTATGTCCTCACAGCCAACCAATGGACCCCCATCACCTTCCCAACGAACAACCTTCCCCAGCTGGGCATCAACACCGACGCCGACTCACAGAACCGTTTAGCCGTCTCATCCGATCAAACGCTTCTGACCCACAACGGAAGCAACCATCGGCTAACCCTCAACAAAGCAAGCAGTTCAGACACAGCAGGGATCGTATTGCAGTCTGACTGGTCCGGGCGCGCGGCCGTTGAGCTGGGCCCAAGCGATGTGCTACAAATCAAGACCAGCCCCGATGGGGCAACTTGGCACGACGGCCTCAGTCTCGATACAGCGACAGGACATGTTGGTATTGGAGGTGTTGGCACTCCTGAGGCGGATCTGACGATCCATGGTTCTCTCTCTGTAAGTAACGACCTGAAGATCGGCAGTCCCTCTTTCAATTTAGTGTACTTAGATCAAAATGTCGTCTCCATGCGCTCCACTGGGCTGACCCTCTTTACCGGAACCAGTGACGGTGCGGACACGCGTGTCTGCACCCTTTCTGGCGGTGGAAACTCCAACATTTATCGTGGCGCCACACTCAAACTCCACGGCAATGAACACACCACCTTCCCCGGAGAAGCCAGACTGGAATCTGGGGTCAACCGAAATGTGATTGTGCAAACCCATGGCACTGGTCGCATTGGGCTGGGCGTAACCACTCCCCAGCGCAAGGTGCATATCGGCGACGCACTCCGCTTAGAGCCCGGAACACTCCCTTCCAACCCAGCCGCTGGGGATCTGTACTTTGACGCAACCACCCATAAACTGCGCTGTCATGACGGCACGGTCTGGCAAGATCTGTTTTAATCAACCCACTTTAGACCGACGCATGACCCAGCCCAGAAACGCCTTGTCCGGGTTGCGCGGCGGGCGCGCGCCTGGCTGGCGCCCCACAGCGCGCCATTCCGCTTCCAGCGCATACACATCTGCGCCGGGCATCAGGATCCGCGCCGTCTCCAAAGTATCAGGCAGCAAATGCACCACCGGGCTATCCTCCACCACCTGCCCCAGACGGGACACCCGGATCAAATCGCCAGGCTCTTCCTCCAGCATATAGTCGGGCAGGTTGGCTTGCGCGATCATCCGGCGTAGCGCCGCGCGAAACACCCGCACCGGCGCGGTGGAGCCGGATTTCTTGTGCAACACCTTAACGCTCACCCGCCACTCAGGCTGGCGGCCACAATGTTTGCGCGCCAACTCATAAATCCGCCGCTCCAGTGGTTTGCGCAGGCGGAAATAATCGCGCGAGAGCGTCAGCACAGATTTCGCCAGCACCGCGCGAAAGAGCCATTCCGAAAGGGTCACCGTGACGCTGACCATGCGCCCCCCGCGCGACTTACGCACGATCTCCCAGGCCTCAATCAGACCAAAGCCAGAGGTGGTCTCATGTCCGCCAGTCTCAAGGTTGGTGGTGATGCGGGTGCCTGCAAGACGTTCAAAGGCTTCCCGCAGACGGGTGTAGCTGTCACCCGACGTGTCGCGGTTGGTGGCCACCAACAAATCATGCGCCTTCAACGTCAGCGTGCGGCTAATCTCGCGCCCGGCATTAAGCGCAGCCATCAACTGACTGATACAATAGATCAGAATATCCTTGTCATGAATCGTCGCCCGCCCACGCACGCTAGGTGTCACCTGCACCATGAAACCATTGTGTTCATAAGACAGGATGCGCCGATCCGGCCGGGTGGAAAGCGAGAAGATCGGATGCTCCATGGAGGCCATGTCATCTTTGGGACTGGCATCAAAAATATCGCACACAAAGAAATCAGACGTGGGGTGACGATCAGGCAGCAAGCCGCCCCGCGTCGAAACCTGTCCCACCCCTGGACCCGCTTTTGCGGCCATGATCTGCCTGCCCCTTCCGCGCCCTGTGCTCGTCTTTGGGATGCGCGAATCCCCGCCCCCTTTTTTCGGGGTTTCAGTAACACCCACCCTAAAGTTATCCACAGGGCACGTCCAGAAGGTGGCACACAATCAACGTCGGATCAGAGTCACGCAAGCGTGGGATCAGAGTCACAAGATCGGGGTTTCAGAGTCAGAGGCTTCCAAAAAAATGGCTTCATATCCCTAAAAATCAGGGCACTGGAAAAATACAAAGAGTCCTGTAACGATAATATAACTAAAAAATAACAGATATTTCGGGTCATGGTTCCTCAAAAGCGTTCCCAAAACTTTGCAGCAGTGAGTATTTGCTAAGAAAATCAAAAGAAATTTTCGCTGTGTGTGCAAAAAACTTCCATGTTCGCAGTTTTTGGCTATTCTACTGAAAAAGGCGAACATCGCCAGATATGCACACCATGAGCAGAGCACATGAAACAGGACGCCACGACCCCCCTGCCCCCATATTTCAATATTGATCCGGACCAGGCCCTGATGCAATTGGGCACACCAGCGACAACAGCAGGATTTGAACAGATTGCCAAAGCCTGCGAAGCCGGGCGCCAGGATTTGGCCAGCCGGGGGCTGGAAGAAAATGGCGGGCGTAGCCTGCGTTTGTTTTCCACATGGGAAATCACCCGGTATTTGATCCCCGTGGCCACCGGTCATTTCCGCCGGGTGCTCAAGCAAAATCCAGAGCTACCGCAAGGTCAGTCCGAAACGGCAGGTGGGGCCAAATGGTTCACCCTGGATGAAGTCCTGAAACTGCGCGCGCATTTTGCCGCCGAAGGCTCTAAGGCGAAGAACTACCTGCCCTACCGCCCCAAAGGTCAGCCCGCAAAAATGGTGGCGGTGGCCAACTTCAAAGGCGGGGTGGGCAAAACCTCCACAGCCGCGCATCTGGCGATGTCCGCCGCGCTGGATGGTTACAAGGTGCTGGTGGTGGATTTGGACAGCCAGGGCTCCATGACGTCGATTTTTGGCGGCAAGGTTGAAGATGAATGGCAAACCGTCTTTCCACTGTTGGCCCGCCATCACGCGCGTCACCTGCAAGAAGACAATCAACGGCGATTGGATCGCGGCGAGGCCCCCGCTCCGCTGGACGACGGGCTTGCAGACGCCCTGGATATGCGTGCGCCGGATCTGGTGCAGAAAACCCACTGGCCCAATATCGATCTGATTGGCGCGCAACTGAATCTCTATTGGGCCGAGTTCCAGATTCCGGTCTGGCGGCTGGGATCGCGCGGCTGGAAGCTTTGGGATGCGCTGACCGAAAGCTTTGAGGCGGATGGGTTGCTGGATGACTATGATGTGATCTTCCTCGATACCCCGCCTGCGCTTGGCTATCTCACCATCAACGGTCTGGCGGCGGCGGATATTCTGCTGGTGCCAATGGGCGCGTCATTTCTGGAGTTTGACTCCACAGGGCGCTTCTTTGACATGCTGCACTCCACCTTCTCTTCCATTGAGGATGCGGAAAACATGGCGGCGCGGGCGCTGGGGCGCGAAGGTCTGGCCTTTGAATGGGATGCGGTGCGCACGGTCATCACCCGCTATGACGGCACACAACAGGCAGAGCTTTCGGCTCTGATGCAGGCCTATTTGGGCCCCACCCTCAGCCCGCATCGTCAAGATTTCACCGCATTGATTGGTCAGGCGGGGGAGCAGGTGCAAGGCATCTATGAAGCGGATTACCGCGACTTCAACCGCGAGACCTATGTCCGGGGGCGCGAGACCTTTGATGCCACCTATGCCGCTTTCAAAAGCCTGCTGATTGGCGCCTGGCGGCGTGATGAACTGGCCGAACAAACCAGCACGGCGGCTGAGTGACATGTTTCGCGTGCGAAACATTTGGGCCATTTCATCAGTCCTCCGGCACCACCGCACGGTGGTCTCAGACATTCGTGACACATACGACGTAAGATCGTCGGGTTTTCCCAAGGAGGATCTCATATGGCCAAACGCAGACGGCTGAGCGGACCCAATCCAGATTTCCTGCCTTCAGGTGGATTAGAGACGAAATCCATGTTTCCCCCTGCGGCGGACAGTGCCTATCGGCGCACCACGCCCCCGATTGCGGATGTGGCGGGAGAGGCCTCTGCGGTGGCGGCTTTGGATGAGGTGACCGACGCTATGGCCGCCGCCCGGGACAGTGGGCGGATGGTGCTGGAGGTGCCCCTTGATGCCATTCAGATTGACTATCTGGTGCGCGATCGCATGGTGGTTGGTGACGATGACATGGAGGCGCTGGTGGCCTCTATTCGCGCGCGTGGGCAGCAAACCCCAATCGAGGTGACCGATCTTGGCGACGGGCGCTACGGCTTGATTTCCGGCTGGCGGCGCTGCCATGCGTTGCGCAAGCTGTTTGAGGAGACTGGCGAGGCCGGCTTTGGCCAGGTGCTGGCATTGTTGCGCCGCCCAGAAGAGTCGTCGGAGGCCTATCTGGCGATGGTCGAAGAGAACGAAATCCGGGTCGGGTTGAGCTATTATGAGCGCGCGCGCATCGCCGCCAAAGCGGTTGATCAAGGTGTGTTTGAGACGGAAAAGCAAGCGTTGCTGACACTCTTTGCCTCGGCCAGTCGCGCCAAGCGCTCTAAGATCCGATCTTTCCTGTCGCTGGTCCGAGCCTTTGATGGGCTGCTGGTGTTTCCCGCTGCGCTTGGCGAACGTCTGGGATTGAAGCTGGCCAAGGCGATTGACGAGGATCCTACCTTGTCAGGACGTATTCGGCAGGCGCTGGTGCAGGACAACCCATCCGATGCCGCCGGTGAACAGGCGGTTCTGACCGCCGCCCTCTCTGGGCTAAAACAGACTCTAAACCCCTCTTTAGAGTCTGATACGGCGAAGTTTCCGCACGCCAAGGCACATCTTCAGGTTGGCTCCGGGCTGGCGCTGGAAACCACTCGTGAGGGGCGTCTAATCCTGTCGGGTGCGGCGGTGGATGAAACGTTTCGCACCGATCTTTTGGCCTGGCTGTCAGAACGATCTGCGTAATCGGCTTGCCGATCTGCACCTAAAAATGGGCTGGATCAGTGCCTGATCCAGCCCATTTGCTTAGAAAAGCAAATACAGATTTTTTCAGGATTTGGCGTGTAGCCGCCACTGGCCCCATGCGGCCACGTGATGCATGACGCCAAAGGCGCCGGTGCGCATCTCCTCGTCCACCTCTTCTGGGGTGAGGGCCTCATAGGCAAAATCCTCAAGGTCACCGGGGTCTGGCGCCCGCAGCCTGTCACAGTCATGGGCCACGTAAAAATGACCAACACAGACCCGCTGATTGCCGTGGTCCACCAGGGAGCCAAGCGGCTCCAGATGGGCCGGTGCCAATCCGGTTTCTTCCATCAACTCGCGCCGTGCGGTGGTGGCGGGGTCTTCGCCAGGATCAACATGGCCCGCCGGGAAGCTCAGCACTTCGCGGCGGGGGCCGTGTTTGTATTGCCGGATCAGCTGTATGCGCCCGTCGCGGAGAAAGGGGATCACCAGGGCAAAGTCGCGCATCTCGATCTGGTAAAAGTCATCGATGATCTCGCCGGGGCGGATTTCCACCCTGTCCTGTGTGACGCGCAAAAACGGGTCGCGGGCCAACAGCAGATCTGAGGACAGGGTTTTCCAGCGCATCCCGGGTTACTCAACCTGCGGCTCCAGGCCACTGCGCCCGATGCTTTCATAGGCCTCAAATCCAGCCCGTTTGGCGTCTTTCACTGAGTAGATGTTGCGCAGGTCTGCCAAGCGGGGGCTGACCATTTTACGGGCCAATTTCTTCAGGTCCAGCGCGCGGAATTCATTCCATTCGGTGAGGATCACCAACAGATCAGCCTTGTGCGCGGCTTTATAGGCGTCCTCGACCCATGTGACGCCGGGCAGCAGCGCCTCGCCCTCATGTTTGCCCTGCGGGTCGGTCACCCGCACCTTGGCGCCCCCGCCCACCAGTGCCGGCACAATGGTCAGACTGGGCGCATCGCGCATGTCATCGGTGTTGGGTTTGAAGGTCACGCCGAGGATGCCGATGGTCTTGCCGTTGAAGCTGCCGTCGCAGAGATCGCGCAGCTTGTCGACCATGCGGCGTTTGACCTCTTCGTTGACCGAGATCACGGTTTCGGTGATCTGCATGGGCACCGCGTGATCTTGGCCGATGCGGGCCAGCGCTTTGGTGTCTTTAGGGAAGCAGGAGCCTCCGTAGCCGGGGCCGGCATGCAGGAACTTGTTGCCGATGCGCCCGTCCATGCCCATGCCTTTGGAGACCTGCTTCACATCCGCGCCGACACGCTCACAGAGGGCGGCGATTTCATTGATGAAGGTGATCTTGGTGGCGAGGAAGGCATTGGCGGCGTATTTGATCATTTCTGCGCTTTCCAGATCGGTGGTCACAATCGGGAAATCCCGCAGATAGAGCGGTCGGTAAATCTCGGCCATCACCGCGGCGGCGCGCTCGTTCTGTACGCCGACCACCACGCGATCTGGCTTCATGAAGTCGTCAATCGCGGCGCCTTCACGCAAAAACTCCGGATTGGAGGCCACGTCGAAATCCAAATCGGGATTGGTCTTGCGGATGACATGCTCGACTTGCTTGTTGGTGCCCACTGGCACCGTCGACTTGGTCACGATGACCGTATGGTGGTCTGCCGTTGTCGCGATCTCTTCGGCGGCGGCCATCACATAGGTCAGATCTGCGTGGCCATCCCCGCGTCGCGTGGGGGTGCCCACGGCAATAAACACCGCCTGTGCGCCTTCAAGCGCGGCGGTCAGGTCCATGGTGAAGCTCAGTCTGCCAGCGGCAACATTCTTTGCCATGAGCGTGTCCAGTCCCGGCTCATAGATCGGCACCTCACCCCGGGTCAACATCTCGATCTTTTGGGGATCTTTGTCGACACAGACCACCTCGTGGCCAAAATCGGAAAAACACACTCCGGAAACTAAGCCAACATAGCCGGTGCCAATCATTGCAATTTTCATGGAAAACGCCTTTGAACCAAATCGATTTTGAGTTCAATCTAATGAGGGGCAGTGCCTGCGCTGTCAACACGTCGTAAAGGAAGCCGACTGATCTGTCGCGCTTATGTCTCCAGGAGCCCCAGAAGATAGGCGCCATAGTCGTTTTTGCCGAGGGTTTGGGCGCGTTGTTTCAAATCGGTATCGCTGATCCATCCTTGTGTCCATGCGATCTCTTCAGGGCAGCCAACCTGTTGTCCCTGCCGTTCCGAAAGGGTGCGCACGAAGTTTCCGGCATCCAGCAAAGAGCCGTGGGTGCCGGTATCCAGCCAAGCATAGCCCCGCCCCATCAGCTCCACCGTCAGAGCGCCATCGGCCAGATACATTTCCAACAGCGAGACGATTTCCAGCTCGCCACGCGCACTTGGGGCCACGGCGCGGGCCCGCTGTGGCGCGCTGCCATCGAGGAAATAGAGCCCGGTGACCGCATAAGGCGAGGGGGCTTTCTCCGGCTTTTCGATGATGCCGTGCACCTGCCCGTCGGGGGCAAAATCCACCACACCATAGCGTTCGGGATCCGCCACGCGATAGCCAAATACCGTGCCGCCAATCTGCTGGGCATCCGCGACAGTCAGCTGTTCCGGCAAGCCATGGCCAAAGAAGATGTTGTCGCCCAGCACCATGGCGCTTGGGGCGCCGTCCAGAAAGTCTTCGGCGAGAATATAGGCCTGTGCCAGACCGTCGGGGCTGGGCTGCGCAATATAGGTCAGCGACAGGCCCCATTGGCTGCCATCACCCAGGGTGCGCTGAAACTGCGCCTGATCCTGTGGCGTGGTGATGATGGCAATCTCGCGGATGCCTGCCAGCATCAGGACGCTCATCGGATAGTAGATCATCGGTTTGTCATAGATCGGCACCAGCTGCTTGGAGATGCCGATGGTGATCGGATAGAGCCGTGTGCCGGAGCCGCCCGCCAGAATGATGCCTTTGCGCTCTGTCATGCTGATGTGTCCAAATCTATGATCACGCGGGACAGCCCCGCCTTCCAATCTGGTTGTGTAATGCCAAAATCGGCCTGAAGTGAGGCGCAATCGAGCCGGGAATTGAGCGGACGTTTCGCCGGGGTGGGGTAATCCTTGGTGTGAATGCCGCTCACCTCCATGGTGCGACCGGCTTGTGCAAATGTTTCGCGCGCGAAACATTCCCAGCTGACCGCCGGGGTGCCAGCGTAGTGATAGAGGCCGCCCGCCTGCCCCGATATCAGAGCCTGTGCCAGCGCAATCAGCGTTTCTGCGATGTCACGCGCCGGGGTTGGCCCGCCAATCTGATCGGCCACCACAGAGAGAGTCGTGCGGGTCTCTGAGAGGCGCAGCATGGTTTTCACAAAGTTGCTGCCATGGGCGGAAAACACCCAGGAGGTACGCAGGATCAAGCTGCGCCCGCCCGCCGCTGTGATGCCCTCTTCGCCGGCCAGCTTGCTGCGGCCATAGGCGTTTTGTGGCGCGGTTGGCCCGGTGGGGGCCTGGGGCAGGGTGCCGGTGCCCGCAAAGACATAATCGGTGGAGAGGTGCAGAAACGGCAGGTTGCGGGCGGTGGCGGCCTGCGCCATCGCGGTGGGGGCCGCTCCGTTTACGGTCGTCGCCAGCGCCTCTTCTTCTTCGGCGCGGTCCACGGCGGTGTAGGCGGCGGCGTTGATCACCGCGTCTGCATCGGTGTCAGCAATGCGTGCGGCGCAGGCGGCGGGGTCGCTCAGATCAGCAGCATCTCGCCCCAGCGCCTCGATGGTCAGGGACGGACCTGCCAGAGCTTGCAATTCGGTGGCGACCTGACCGCTGCGGCCAAACACGAGAAGCTTCATGGCACGGGTTGCCTTTTTCTTGCCTGTGTCCAGCCCCGCCGCACGAGACTTTACAGGTGGGTTTGGTCAAAAACGGGACGTCGGCATTGCGTCGGTATCCCGTCGGTATTGCGTCGGTGCCCTATCGGCAGATTGGGGCGTTTGCCTTTGATCGCTCAGCCGGTGCCCAGTCGTGTGCCCACTCCGTCACGTGCCAGCAGCGGGCGCCACCAGCTCTCATTGTCCAGATACCAGCGCACCGTGCGCGCAAGCCCTTCTTCCAGCGTCACTGAGGGGCGCCAGCCGAGTTCCTCGCGCAGGCGGGTGGGGTCAATCGCGTAGCGCAGATCATGGCCGGGGCGGTCGGCAACAAAGGTGATCTGCTTCGCATAGGGCTGCTCTTTTGGGCGCAGTTCATCCAGGATGCCGCAGAGCGTGGTCACCAGATCGATGTTGCGGGCCTCGTTTTCGCCGCCCACATTGTAAGTGCGTCCCTTGGTGCCGGTTTGCAGCACGCACAACAGCGCATCGGCGTGGTCTTCGACGTAGAGCCAGTCGCGCACGTTGAGCCCTTGTCCGTAGACTGGAATGGGGCGCCCAGCGAGGGCGTTGAGGATCACCACCGGGATCAGTTTTTCCGGAAAATGATAGGGGCCGTAATTGTTGGAGCAATTTGTGATCACAAAAGGCAGGCCGTAGGTTTCGCCCCAGGCACGCACCAGGTGATCACTGGCCGCCTTGGAGGCGGCATAAGGCGAATTGGGCGCATAAGGCGTCTCTTCGGTGAAGAGGCCGGTGGCCCCCAGCGTGCCATAGACCTCATCGGTGGAGATGTGGTGGAAGCGGAAGCTGTCGGGGGCGTCTTGGGCCTGCCAATAGGCGCGCGCGGCCTCCAGCATGTTGTAGGTGCCGGTGACATTGGTCTCGATAAAGGCGCCGGGGCCATCGATGGAGCGGTCGACATGGGATTCTGCGGCCAGATGCATCACCGCATCCGGTTTGTGTGTGGCAAAAACAGTGTCTAATGCAGCCCGATCGCGAATATCGGCTTTCACAAACTGATAGGCGGGGTCGTCTGCCACTGGGGCGACATTCTCAAGACAGGCGGCGTAGGTCAGCGCATCCAGATTGACCACCTCATGGCCGCGTGCCACGGCCAGACGCACCACCGCTGATCCAATGAACCCGGCGCCGCCGGTGACGAGGATCTTCATGGCTGTGCCTCCTCGGAAACGGGCCACACAAAAGGATTATCCGCGTCTTGCAGAAGCGGGGCCGCGGCGTCTTTGGCGCTGAGCACGGCGGCGGCGCGGGGGACTCCCCAGTCGATGCCAAGGGCAGGATCATCAAAGGCAATCGCGCGGTCACAGTCCGGCGCGTAATATGCGGTGCATTTGTAGATGATTTCGGTGTCCGCGGTGAGGGTGACAAAACCATGGGCGAAGCCCGGCGGGATCCACAGCTGGCGGCCGTTTTCAAAACTCAGCTCTTCGGCCACCCATTGGCCATAGGTGGGGGAGCCTCTGCGAATGTCGACCGCCACATCCAGAAGCGCGCCACGGCCACAGCGTACCAGCTTGCCCTGGGCATGGGGCGGGGTTTGGTAATGCAGACCTCGAACAGTCCCTATTGCAGCCGAAAGCGAGTGATTGTCCTGCACAAAATCGGCGGTGATGCCGGCCTCTGCCAGCCGGGCGCGGTTCCAGCTTTCGGAGAAAAAACCGCGGGCGTCGCCGTGGCGGGCGGGGGTCAGGATCAGAACGCCGTCAAGGGCTGTGGTGTCGATCTGCATCGGTTTTGAAAGGTCCGCTTGTGGCTTTGGATCAGACCTAGCAAGCCAGCCGAAGACTGTCACGCGCTTCGGTGGCAGGTTTGACAGGAGCGGCGTTTCGTGGTGACTGCGACGGGATTGTAGGTGAAGGATTTTCAGGTGGCGCGAGCAGGGCGATTGGCAGCGGTGGTTGTGACGTTCAACCGGTTGGAGCAGCTGCAGGCGACTGTGGCTCGGTTTCTGGAAAGCCCGGCCGAAGATCTGGCGCATCTGGTGGTGGTGGATAATGCTTCCTCTGATGGCACCGGGGCGTGGCTGGCGGCGCAGATGGCTGCCCCAACAGCGGAAGCGCGGCTGACGGTTGTGACCTTGCCCACAAACACCGGCGGAGCCGGGGGGTTTGAGGCAGGCATGCGCCATGCCCATGAGACGTTTGACCCGGATTGGTATTTGCTCACCGATGATGATGGCCGCCCCGAGCCAGGCGCGCTGGCCGCGTTTCAGGCGCTGGATGTGCGCCAATGGGATGCGGTCGCGGCGGCGGTCTATTTCCCCGATGGGACAATTTGTGAGATGAACCGCCCGTCGCGCAACCCGTTCTGGCATGGGCGGGAGTTCCTGAGCACCGCGCTGCGGGGCGGCGGGCGCAATGGGTTTCACATCAGCCCTGCGGCGTATGAAGCCGACACGGGGCGCCCGATTGATATTACCTCTTTTGTGGGGTTTTTCATTTCCCGCGATGGCGTGGCGCGGGCGGGCTATCCCGACCCAGGACTGTTTCTCTATGGCGATGATGGGATCTACACGCTTGAGTTCAGCCGCCAGGGCGGGCGCATTGGGTTTGAGCCTGGGGTGCGGTTTGAGCATGACTGTTCGACCTTTGGCGCGGCGCAGCGCGGCCGGTTTCGGCCGCTGTGGAAGGTCTATTATTACCACCGTAATCTCTTGCTGCTGTATCGGCAGGCGGCGGGCTGGCTGTTTTGGCCACTTATGTGTCTGATCCTGCCCAAATGGCTCCTGAAGGTGCGCCATCACAAAGGTGAGCGGCGGGTGTTTTTCGGCCTTTTGGCGCAGGCGGTGCAGGACGGGCTGCGCCGCCGGTTGGGGCGCAGCCATGCGGAGGTTGTGGAGTGGTCCGGCGGACGGTGAGTGCGGTTTTACGCGTCAGTCGTTGAGGATATCGCGGTGGTATCGGCCAACGAGCACCACCCCCAGAGCCAGCAGTATCAATCCGAAGGTCACGACATAGGGGATCGAGATATAGTCCGGATGATAGGTAGGATAAAACCCCGTCCGCAAATAGCTAATGACGTGGATCAGCGGATTGTACCATAGGATATCTTGCGCGGCCTTTGGCATGTCGTCGTATAAGAAGAACACGCCTGACGCTAAGAACAGCGGTCGGGAGGCAATCGACCAGATTTGATCCCACGCTGCTATTTTCCCGCCCAAAGCGCAGTTCAATGTGCCAAGTCCCAATCCAAGGAGCAGAACCATACTGATGGCGCCCAAAATAGGCAGTGCATCAAGTGTCACTCTTGTGTCCTGTGTGGCCAGGATTCCCGCGAGCAGCAGGTAAGTGACAAAGATGCCAGTCAGGCTATTCAGCAGAAAACGTGCCAGAATGGCATCAGCCCAGGTCACTGCGGGATAGGCTAGGAGGGCCTTAGAATAGCTCAGGCCTTTGGCGGTTGCACGTTCCAATGTTCGGTAAAGGTTGAACGGTAAGTATCCGGTTGCAAAGAATAAGATGAAGCTGTTGCCAAGCGGGGGGGTCCGCATGATTAGCGAGAAGGCAAACCCCAGGATCATAATCCCGCCAAGCGGCTCGAGAATTGCCCATATATAGCCGCCGGGGGAGCGCCCGTATCGGCTGGACATCTCTCTCAGGATCAACGCAAAAATTGTGCGTGTGGTTGCGAATTTTCGGCTCGTTTTGGGTAATTGGCTTGTCGGAAGAGGAAGGGAAGAATAGGATTCCGGTGGGGCAGACATTTTGAACCTGTCCTAGCGTTTGATTTATCAATTATGTACAACACACGCAGCATTTGGAACAGACAATCTCAGGCGAATTTTTGGCAGACGTGACAAACCCGCAGAAAGTAGACCCAGTGGCAAAAGAGGCGTCGGAAGCTGTGGTCAAACCAATGCAGAGCCCTCCCAAAAAAGGGGGAGGACGTGGCAAGGGAAAGGGCCCTGTGGTGGAAGTGCGGCCCCAAGCCAGACCGGCGCGGATGAAGCGCAGGCACTGGGGACTCATTGTCAGCTTTCTACTTTTTGTCGTAGTGCCAACGGTGTTGAGTGCTTTCTATCTGTTTACAGTGGCGCGGGATCAGTTTGCGTCGACCGTCGGGTTTACGGTGCGCAGCGAAGAGGGGGCGGATGCGGCCGATCTGATTGGGGGGCTTGCCAAATTTGCCGGAGGTGGAGGTGGGACTGCCGGAGCGGACGGTGAGGTTCTTTATGAGTTCATTCAGAGCCAAAGGATTGTTGAACGCATCCAGAGCCGTTTGGACCTAAAAGCCCATTATTCTCAGTATTATGAGGAAGACCCGATTTTTTCTCTCGTTCCTGACGCCAGTATTGAGGACTTGCTCGATCACTGGGCGCGCGTGGTGCGTGTGACCAATGATCAATCCACAGGGTTATTGGAGTTGCAGGTGCTGGCCTTTGACGCTGCGTTTGCGCAACGGGTCGCGCAGCAGATCCTGAGGGAAAGTCAGGAAATGATCAACGCGCTCAACACTCAGGCGCGGGAAGATGCTATGCGCTATGCA
The DNA here is from genome assembly GCA_014872815.1 of Paracoccaceae bacterium. Classification (GTDB taxonomy): domain Bacteria; phylum Pseudomonadota; class Alphaproteobacteria; order Rhodobacterales; family Rhodobacteraceae; genus Shimia. The sequence goes on along the minus strand of WKFK01000006.1, from coordinate 28,808 downwards.
TTGGTGGACCAGGCCACGGCGCTGCGCCGCTTAAAGGAAGCCCGTGAGGCACTGACCAAATTCCGCACGCGGACACATATCGTGGATCCAAGTGCGGATGTGCAGGGGCGGATGGGAGTTCTCAACACGTTGCAGCAACAGCTTGCTGAGGCGCTGATCGAATATGATCTTCTGAGTGAAACAGATGTGCGCCGTGGGCAGGCCTCGGAGCGGATTTCGGTCATTCGTAAACGTATTGAGCTGGAGCGAGCCTCCTTTGCCAGTGAGACCGCCACTGCAACCTCGGGGGAAGCGGATTATCCGACGCTTTTGGCCGAATATGAAGGGTTGGTTGTAGATCGTGAGTTCGCCGAGGAAAGCTATCGTGCGGCGCTTGCTGCAGTAGAAGCCGCGCGCGCGCAGGCGCAACGCCAGACACGGTATTTGGCGGCCTATATTCAGCCGACTTTGGCTGAGACAGCCGAGTATCCGCAACGTCCTCTGATCCTTGGGCTTGTAGGGCTATTGTTATTGTTGAGCTGGTCGATACTGACGTTGGTGTATTATGCGATCCGTGATCGCCGCTGATTGGGGCGACAGATGATCCGGTTTGAGAACCTGACCAAGAGCTTTTGGATCAATGGCACGCGCAAAGTGGTGATTGACAATTTGAGCGCCACATTGCCGGCGGGCAAATCCCTTGCACTTTTGGGGCGCAACGGCGCAGGGAAGTCCACTCTCTTGCAGATGGTTGCCGGCACAATGCGTCCGGACAGTGGGCACATTGTGTCGGATGGGTCTATTTCTTGGCCCGTGGGTTTTGGCGGATCGTTTCACCGTCAGTTGACCGGGGCTCAGAATATCCGGTTTATCGCACGCATTTATGGTGTGGATACCGAGGAATTGATTGAGTTTGTTCGGGTGTTTGCTGAAATTGGCAAGCACTTTCATATGCCGGTGCGCAGTTATTCATCGGGTATGAAATCCCGTTTGGCTTTTGGGGCGTCTATGGGGATTTCCTTTGACACTTATCTGGTGGATGAGGTGACCGCAGTGGGTGATGCTAATTTTAAACGCAAAAGCCGCGCCGTTTTCCGGGAACGCATGAAAACCTCGAGTGCCATTCTGGTAAGCCATGACATGGGGCAGGTGCGCCAGTTTTGTGATGCGGGCATGGTTTTGGAGCAAGGGCGCATCCAGTATTTTGACGATCTGGAAGAGGCCATCGCCTTGCACCAGTATTTGATGAAGTAACTCCAGCGTTGGCGTGGCTACTGTGGCGCGCATCCCAAAGGGGCGTCACTCCGGACGATTTTAGCGGAACGCCCTTTTTCTGCCCTGATCACAGCCGCATTGCCGCTGCGCTACACCGTTATCCTGGGGCGGTGTGGTAAAGGGTGTGTTGGGTATGGACGGATTGCGTTGGGCCGGTGGTACGGGGCTTGGAGAGGCTGTAGTGGGCCTTGGCCTCAGGGATGTGCAGTTTGTGCAGGCCGCTGGACAGGTGTTTGTGGTGACCACAACCGGGCAGACCGGCGGCATGGCCGCTTTGGCGCTGCGGGAAGATGGCACGCTCAGCCTCACAGATAGACTCTATTTCACCTCAGATATGGCACCTGCCTTGGCAGGGGCGCTCTCTGTGAGTGGTCAGTTTGGCCCGGTGCAGGTGCAGGATGATCTGGCGGTGCACGGGATGGGCGGGGCCAGTATGGCTTTTGGGGACGCGGACTTTTTATTTCTGGCGGGTCATGATGAGGTGGGCGGCTATCTGCGCTGTTTTCGTGAAGACAGCGCTGGTGGCTATGACGCAGGGGCAGTGACCCGGGACAGCGCTGACAGTTATCTTGCGGCGCCTCTGGCGCTTGAGACAGTGCAGATGGGGGGGCAGAGCTTTCTGGTCAGCCTCTGTGGTGGCGAAAGCGGGGTTAGCGTCTGGGCGGTGGACGCGGGGAGCGGTCATATTGCTCTGACGGGCGCGCTGGGGGCCGCTGAGGGGCTGGGGATCATGGCCAATCCGGTCGCCATGGAGGTGGTCCAGACCGACGCGGGGGCTTTTGTGATTGTCGCTTCTGCCAGCGATGGCGGCGGGGCGGCAGCGCTGTCGGTACTGCGACTAGACGCGGACGGGACCCTGAGCGCCGTGGATCATGTGCTGGACAATCTGCACAGCCGGTTTGGTGCGGTGCAGGACATCGCCGTGGTGCAGAGCGAGGATCATGTCTATGTGCTGGCCGCTGGTGGGGACGGGGGGGTGAGCCTGTTTGGGCTGTTGCCGAGTGGCTCGCTGGTGCATCTGGACAGGCTTGTGCAGACCGCGGAGGCCGCGCTGAGTGACATTGTGGCGCTGGACGCGGTGATCCTGGGGGACAGTCTGCAGGTGATTGTGGCCTCTGAGGATCAGGCCGGATTGGGCCAACTGACGTTTTCGCTGGCCGTGCAGGGGGCGGTGTTTGAGAGCCTGGCCGCAGGCGGGACCCAGACGGGCGGTGCGCTGGATGACATCCTGTCCGGTGGGGGCGGGGCTGACCATCTGTTGGGGGGCGCGGGCGATGACATCCTGTGGGATGGCGCCGGAGTGGACAGGCTGGAGGGACAGGCTGGGCGCGATATCTTTGTGCTGGCAGCGGATGGCGGGGCAGATGAAATTCTGGATTTCACCCCCGGGCAGGATCGGCTGGATCTGTCCCATTGGCCGATGCTTTATGATGTCACCCGGCTGGACATTCAGCAGACCAGTTGGGGCGCACGGATCACTTGGCAGGACGAAGTGCTGGACATCCATCGCGCCGGAGGCGGGGCCCTGAGCCCGGCAGAGATACGGACGGCGGTGCTGGCTGGGCCGGATCGCCCACCAATGGTGCTCACAAGTGATCCGGTGCCGCCAGACCCCGACCCAGCCCCTGATCCCGAGCCGGAACCGGAGCCGGACCCCGTGGAACCGCCTGGGGAGGCCCTGGTGGGCGGCGCAGGGGAGGATACCCTGATTGGCGCAGAGGGGGATGATACCCTGTCCGGTTTGGCCGGTGCGGATCGGTTGGAGGGACTGGCTGGCGCGGATGTACTGGTTGGGGGGCAGGGTGCGGACACGTTGTTAGGGGGCGCCGGGGCGGACAGCCTGCAGGGGCTGACGGGGCGGGACGTGCTGTTTGGCGGTGACGGCGAAGACAGGTTGATCGGCGGGGCGGGCGACGATCAGGTGTCCGGTGATGGCGGCGATGATTGGATCAAGCTCAACAAAGGCAACGACACGGGCCAGGGCGGAGATGGGGCGGATACGGTGCGCGGCAATTTGGGGGATGACCATCTTGAGGGCGGTGCAGGGACAGACAGCCTGTATGGTGGCAGCGGGGCGGACCGGCTCTTTGGAGGGGGCGGGGACGACCGGCTGTTTGGTGGCGCGGGAGAGGATTTTCTACAGGGCGATGCGGGGGCGGACAGGCTGCGCGGGGGCGGGATGAGCGATCAGCTGCGCGGCGGCACCGGAGAGGATGTTTTGGAGGGGGGCCGCGGCGCGGACCAGCTGTTTGGTGACGCAGGCGCGGATGTGTTGCGCGGAGAGACCGGGGAAGACCGGCTGCAGGGCGGCGCAGGCGCGGACACACTGGACGGTGGTTTGGGGCGCGACCTGCTGACGGGGGGGGATGGCGCGGACAGTTTTGTGTTTCGTCCGCAGGGGCGGCGCGATCGGATCACCGACTTTACCCCGGGTGAGGATCAGCTGCTGTTTGACATCCCCGGCCTTGCGCGGGGGGATTTGCGGTTTGCGGATACGGCGCAGGGGCTGCGGATCACCTGGTCGGGGGGCGGGGTGATTTTGGAGGGGGTGGCGGAGTCCGTGTTTGACCCCGCCGACCTTGTGTTTGTTTGAAAAGATCTTTTGCGTGCAGATCAGATCAGACTGATGTCATCCACCAACCCGGCGGTGCTGGTGAGGCCTTCCAGCGTGATCCGATCCCCATCGCCAAAATCAAACACCACATCGCCATCGATGACGCTGGCAAATTGGGTGACCACGTCGGACCGTGTCAGGCCGCCGCCCCAGAGATCTTCATCCAGGCGCAGGTTGTCGATGCCCAGTTCAAAGTCGGTGATGGTGTCATCGCCGATTTCGCCGTCCTTGATCAGGAAGCGGAACCGGTCCGCCCCCAGCCCGCCGGTCAGCAGGTCGTCGCCGGCATGGCCCAGCAAGCGGTCGTCGCCGTCTCCGCCCACCAATGTGTCATTGTCACCGCCGCCGTTGAGACGGTCGTTGCCGGTGCCGCCTGACAGGTAATCTTCCCCGTCTCCGCCAATCAGCGTGTCGATTTTGTTGCCGCCCAGCAGGTCATCATCGCCATCATGGCCCCGCAGCTTGTCGCGCCCCTGTGCGCCCGACAGCGTGTCATCGCCAAAGCCGCCAAACAGCAGATCATCGCCGGTCTGACCTTCGACCAAATCTCCCTTGGCGCCACCGCGGATGGAATCGTTCCCCTCCCCGCCCAGCAGAGTGTCTGCTCCGTTGAAGCCGATGATTGTGTCGTTGCCTGCGCCGCCGATAATCTGGTTGAGGGCGTCATTGCCCGACAGCATATCATCGGCGCTGCCACCAATGAGGTTTTCAATCACAGCACCGCTGTCAATGATCACATTGTTTTCCAGCCCGCCGAAGCTGAGAACCGAGCCGGGGGTGAGTGAGATGTCGAGGGCGGTTGTGACCGTGCTCAGATCAAACGTGTCGGTGCCGCCGGTATCATAAATGGTGAAGCCGATCTCGCCCCCGGCATAGATCGCGCTGTCGACCCCATGGAACAGCTCATCAAACAGCTCCTCCAGCCAGCCGCCAACGTTGGAGTTTGCGCCCCAGACCGTGTCGCCGCCATAGACCTCGGCCGGACCATAAAGCATCTGGATCGCCACAAGGTCGGCCGGCATGAGGGAGGTCAGGAAGACATCATCGCCGTCGATATTTGGGTTCTCGCTGACCTGGAAATAGCTCATCAACGTCATCATGACGCTGTCGTTGAGATAGACATTGTCGTCCCCAAAGGTGGCGCTGCCATCATAAGGGCCGGCATGGCCGAGCCCCAAGGCGTGGCCGATCTCATGCAGGTAGGTCTGGAAGGAGTAGCTGTCGATGGTGGTGCCATAGGTGTCCAGCCAGTCGGTGGAGACATTGACGGAGGAGCTGCCATTGATCCCGGTGGCCAGATTGATGTCATTGGGCCCGGCAAAGGCGCCGGGTTCACTGTCGTCAAACATGATGTCCGCGCTGTAGGCATTGACGATCTGGAAATTGATGCCAAGCGCGATGCTCCAGGTTTCCAAGGCCCATTCTGCCAGCTGGCGGCCTTCAGGGGTGAGGCGTGCAATGCTGTAGGTCAGCGTGTCACCGGGGCTGACGTCAAACCGGAGCGGGCTGGGATAGCCCCAGGAATATTCGGTCAGGAACGTGGCGACCTCTTCGGTGGTGAAGGTTGATGTGGAGACTTCCAGGGCATAATCGCCTGTGACGCCCCCGCTCGCATCTTCATAACCGCCGATGTTCAGATAGTAGGTGCCTGTGGACCCTGCGGTGAACTCGATCAGCGAGAAATAGATGCTGTCTTCGTAAAACAGGTCGTCATTGAAGGCCACTTGGGTGCCGGCGCTGTTATGTACGGCGAGTGTGGTGTCATAAAGCCCGTTATAGACGCCGTTGATGCCGCGCACCCAGAACACATAGTCTTCGCCTGCCACCAGATCGACCGCGACCCAGTCATGGGCATATTCGGTCTCGATGGTGCCATAAAATGTATCTCCGATGTCCACGCTATACGGGGTTGCGGTGCTGGCCGGGGCGTCGCCGCCTTCCAGGATATCAGCCTGCATGATGGCGCTGGTCTTATTAAAGTCAAAAGTCATTTTCATAGTAGGTCTCTTCACCCCCAAATGGGCGCTCAATGTATCAGTGTTATACGTGCGCCCATGTCCACCCTGAGCGTCGGGGGTAACCTTAGCTCCATTGGGTAGTGTAGGGCTAGAGAGAAGGTGTATTTTTAGGAAAATTGTACTCATAGGTTGTGTGCTGGCGGTGCGCTTTCTATTGGTGCCATTGCCAAGTGGCTAAGGGCATGGAAGAACAGGGTGTTGGCGCAGCAGTGGAGAGCGCACATGGAAATTTTATGTGTTGGAGCCGGGTTGAGCTGTGCGGTGACCGCCCGCGGATTGGCTGAGGCCGGGCATCACCTCACCATTGTGGAAAGCCGCAGCCATGTGGCGGGCAATTGCCACACCGAGCGCGACGGCGACACCGGGGTCATGGTGCATGTCTATGGGCCGCATATCTTTCACACCGATGACGCGGAGGTCTGGGACTATGTGAACCGGTTTGCCACCTTCCGCCCCTACCGCAACCGGGTGAAAGCCACGACGCGGGGCGAGGTGTTTTCGCTGCCGATCAACCTGCACACCATCAACCAGTTCTACCGCAAGACCCTGCGCCCGGAAGAGGCCCGCGCCTTCATTGAGGCGCAGGCGGACACCACGATTACGGATCCGCAAAGCTTTGAAGAACAGGCGTTGCGCTTTGTGGGCCGTGATCTTTATGAGGCGTTTTTCAAAGGTTACACGGTGAAGCAATGGGGGATGGACCCGCGCGATCTGCCCGCCTCTATCCTCAAACGCCTGCCGGTGCGGTTTAGCTATGACGACAATTACTTCTTCCACAAGTTTCAGGGCATGCCGGAAGAAGGCTATACCGCGCTTGTTGAAGGCATTCTGGATCACCCCAACATCACTGTTAAGCTGAACCACAGCTTCACCCGCGATCAGGCCGAAGGCTATGACCATGTGTTCTACTCCGGCCCGCTGGATGGCTATTTTGACTATGAGCTGGGCCGGCTGGGCTATCGCACCTTGGATTTTGAACGCTTCACCCATCAGGGGGACTGGCAGGGCTGTGCGGTGATGAACTACGGTGAAGAAGAGGTGCCGTTCACCCGGATCACCGAGCATAAGCATTTTGCCCCGTGGGAAGAGCATGAGGGCTCTGTGCTGTATCGCGAATTTTCCCGCGCCTGTGAGCCAGACGACATCCCCTACTATCCGATCCGGCAATTGCGCGAGAAGGCGCTTTTGGCGGATTACGTCGCCCTTGCGGAGCAGACGCAGGGCATCACTTTTCTGGGACGGTTGGGCACCTACCGCTACCTCGATATGGATGTCACCATCCGCGAGGCGCTCAATGTGATTGAGATGTTTAAAGACAAAGGCGCTAAGATGCCGGCCTTTGCGGTGCCGCCGCTGTAACACGGCGGCCGGCCGGATCAGCCGTTTTGTAGGGCCTTGATGCGCCCATCCCGGAAGTGTTTGGGCCAGGGCGCGCCCTTGGTGTTGTCCATCATTTCGGAAATGGTGTCCGCCAGCGCCAGAATGCTGCGCTGTTCACTGTCGCTGAAATGATCTGCTGGATCGAGGCTCTGGGCGGTTTCGGGTGCGCTGTCGATCATCTGGTCCAACGCCGTCTGCAGCAGGGGACGTCCCTCAAAGAAGGCTTGATCTACGGCCTGGGCGTCTGCGCGGTAGGTGTCGGCAATGCGCACCGCCAGCGCCTTGTGGGTGCGCAGCCGTTCCGGCGGCGCGGCTCTGTCGGTGCCGGTTGTGCGTTGGTTTAGGTGGCGGGCAATGGACCAGCCCAGACCGATTTTCTGATGCAGCCCCCGTTTGCGGCCACAGCTGTGGACCAGCTTGAGGATCATCAGATCCCTCAGGTTCAAGGATTCATTGTCCGATGTGCCGTGGTCCAGACGGAAAGGGGTGCCGTTGAGGGCCACATGCAGGAAGTCCTCGACCACCGAGGCGTTGTGCAACTCGGTGCGGATCATCGGGCGCAGGGTGAATTCTGTGCCAAACGTGTCGTGCCAGCTGGTGAAGCGCGGGGCATAGAAGAACCGTCCGTTGGACAGGGCGCGCTCAAAAAAGGCGTCGATGCTGTCCCCGGCAAAAAGGCCAATCTTCAGCTGTTCAGCACAGCTGGAGGTGATCCGACCGATATGCGGTCGGACATAGGCCAACACCTGCACCTGTGTGACGACGGGGCGGAAATGGGTTTGCAGCACCGCGTGGACCTTCTCCGGGGGCATGTCTTCCAGCCCTTCGGAGGACAGGATTGAAAAATCGGCCCCCGCTTCTGCGATGCGCGCGGCAATTTGCACGAAGTTTTCGGCATGTTTCCCGGCGCCCTGCTGGCCAAAGGATTGCAGCAGATGGTTCTGGGCCAGGCGGGAAGGATACAGCAGGCTGGCGCCGTCCGGGTGCACCCGATTGGCCGCCAGAGCGTTTTGGATGGAGGTCGAGCCGGTTTTGCGGTCCCCGATATGTACGATCAGCTTTCCCGCGCGGGCAGCAGGCGGCGCGGCGGGGGAGGTTGGAGCAGGTTTGCGCGTTTTCCAGAACATTTTTAGCTCTCGATTTTGTGGGGCGTGTCATCCAGCCCCATGCGGTGGGCCCAAAAGGCGGTGCTGGTCAGGTCGGGATACTCTGCCTGCCACTGGCGTTTGAGCCTGTCATAGCGGCGCCAGAACTGCCAGGACAGGCGCAGGAAGCGCAGCATTTGACGGGCGGCGCGCCATTTGGAGTGGCGCAGCGTGAAGCGTGTGCCGGCATCGCGGTCCAGATAGGTGATGTCCGAAGCGCCCCAGATTTGGTGCAGCTGTCCGCGCTGCCCAGCTTCCAGCACCACGCGGTTGCCAAACAGGCCAAAAAACGGGATCAGATGGCCGTTGAGCGTAAAAATCATCAACTTAAGAGCCCAGGGGTGATCTGGGTTGATCCAGCGCTTCTCTGCGGGCACGGGGGCATTGGACAGCTGCCAGATTTCGCTATGACGCAGGGTGGCGATGGTGGCACGCCGATCTGCCATATCTGCATTTTTTTCAAAAAAATCAGGACCCTTCATGAAATCGTCGAAAGACAGATTGAGCGCTGCCAACGTGTCATAGTGGCACTGAAACAGGCTGCGGGCAAAGAACCACATGGCAATGCGCAAGGTGGCCCGTCTGCCAATGTCCATATGTGGGATCGCCATATGGTGGGCCAGATGGCTGCGCAGGTCGAGATAAAGCGTCTGCAGCGATTCCTTGTCGGCGAAATTCTGGTCCTGAAAGCAGATCACCCCGGGCAGGGTGACGATGGTGAAGTCATGCACCAGGCTGAAACTGATGTCATCGCCCCGCACAAAGAAGGGGAACGGCATATGGGTGGTGGCGGCCACGGGAAAGGCAAAATACCACCAGCCGCCATAAAAATTGTGCGGTTTGGGGCCGGCGCTGTCCCATTCCAGGCGGCGGACTTCGCCCGCGTGCCGCAGATCCATGCCGATGTGGGCGGGGCGGCAGGAGCGGTCAAACACCGCGCCGTTTTCCCACAGGCGCCAGCTTTCATCGGCATTGGCCAGCGCCCCGGCAATGGCGAGGCTGTCATCGGTGGTATAAGCCAGAAACGCCCAGGTGCGTTCCAGCGCGGGCATATGGACGGAGGCGTCATCATCCATGAACAGGCAATGGCTGGCACCGCGGGCCTTGGCCTCCAGCAGACCTCGGGCAAAGCCGCCGGAGCCGCCGAGGTTTTCATTGGCGATCGGGGTGACATGGGGCGAGGGGGTAATCTGGGCGGTCTGGCCGTTGTCCACCACGACCAGATGCAGATGCGCGGCAATCTGGGAGGTGGCCATGAAGGCCTCAAACCGGGCCACGGTGGCCTGTACGGCGGCCTCGCGTTTAAACGTGGTGATCGCCAGCATCATTTCAGGCGTGCGGCGCGGTGCTTGGGCGCTGCACCATTCTGCACCGCTCAGCGCGCCTTTGCTGTCCGCTGTGACGGCAAAATACATCAGATCATCGGGGCCAAACCCGTCCGGTGGGCTGATCTCGATGCAGGGTGTTTCAGACAGATCCACAGGGCCCTGAAACAAGGTGTCTTCGACACTGCCCACGGTATCCGGGCGCAGGCGGATGATGTGCAGGGTGATGTGCCCATGGCCGGTGAGCCGCAAGGCCAGGTGGGTCAGGGCGCAGTGGCGCTGCCATTTGCCCATGTTGAAGATGTTGCCATAGGTGTCAAACTGGGCCTGTCCACCGGGGCCGAACCGCAGGGCCGGGCTGTCTGTGGGCGGGGCAAAAGCGGTGTCACCCGCGCGGCGGGCATAGAGCTCCGGGTCATCACACAGCGCCGGATCGGGCCATAACAGAGACTGTAATGGGATCAGGGGCTGGGAGCGCTCCATGGCTTAGTGGCCCGTATATTGGGCTGTCAGCCCGTCCAGGAAGGCGGGGATGGCAGGGGGCAGCTCCGAGGCCGTGTGGCTCAATGGGATGACCTGTTTGAGGGCGTCCATGACGGCCACAGCTTCAGGCATCGGGCGCGGAATCAGCATTTCGTCCAGATGTGGGAAAAAGGCTTTGGTGCCGGCGACGTCTCTCAGAAAGGCTTCCTGTGGCTGGAAGCGATCATACATGCGCTGGCGGTTTTCAACGCCAAAAAGTTCGATGTCCTGATCCGGCGGCAGGTCGAGTTGCCCGCGGTGTGACATCAGAAAATGGCGCAAGTCCTGAGCCTGATCTGCGGACAACTCATGATTGCCGCGCCGGGCGATGTCGCGCAGGGGGACCGGGAGAGACGGGTTGGCCCGTCCGGCCGGGATCATGTTGTCAGGCCAGCCAATGTCAAAGGTGGCCATGAAATCTGCCGTTGAGCCGCCCGCCTGCAGAATGCCAGTATAGTTCCGCAGATGTATCCGCGCCTTTGGGCAGCGTTCGATCCAGGGTTCCAGCAATTTTTGATAGTTGAAATGGATGGAGTTGAAATAGCCATCGAGGCCATTTTCGCTGAGCCGGTTCAGCTTGTGGCCAAACTTTAACCGTTGCCCATGCCAGGAGGCGATATAATCATCCGGTCGGCGCAACGCGCAGTAAATTTCAAGGTCAACATCGCCAAACATCTCCAGAAGCTGGTCGATCAGTTTGGGGTCCACGGCGCCAAAATTTGCCAGCACTTCGGAGCAGATCAAGACGGTGTGTGGTGACAGGATCGCAAATTGGTTTTTCAGAATGGCCTTGATTTGTTGCGGCCCGGGAATGGCCTTGTGAAAGGGTGGCATCCTGTGGTTGTCCAGCTGTGCCATCAAGCGAAACGCCAAGGCATTGTGTGGCTCGCGGATGTTGATGGACAGGGGGGCGTCAAAATCCCGCCCGGCGGTGGCTTTGGCGATCATATAGCTGAGGCCTTCGCTTTCGGTGGCCGGGTACAGAATACCGTTTTCCAAAAGACGAAAACTGTTCTGAGCAAGAAATTGTTGCAGAGCAGTAGAGCCAACTTTGTGATGGCCGATGTATAAAATGACTTTCATAAAGGCTCCGGTAAAAGGCCGGTTCTAAGGTATTATCGGCGTGTATACCGTTCCTGTAAGGGGGAAGAAAGCCGCGTTTGACACAGCGACCTTCCTTGTGGGGCTCTGGGGTCAGTGTCGTATGATTTTATAGCGTTTCCCGGCTTCAAAAGGACCCGTCAGCGTTATGTCTTCTCCATCGGCCCAACGGATGGCCAGCGGCCCTGCAGTGGTCTCGGCGCCTAGGCCAAAGGTGATGGTGGGCGCATCAAAGGACATGAACCCCCCGCCGAGTTGCAACTCCCGCTGCAATTTGCGCCCATCCGTTGTGGTCAGCACCAAGGTGGCGCCAATCCCGGCGCGGTTGCCGCGCGTATCCTCCAGCTCGACCACCAGCCGATTGGCTTGGGCATTGTTGTGAAACATCATGAGCGGGCCGTTCACCGGGTGGGTGACAAAGTCCTCATCGCCGTCTCCATCCAGATCGGCGGCAATCGCCGACGCGGTCATCAAATAATCTTCCAGCCCAAACGGGCCGGAGGCTTCGGTGAACTGTCCGCTGCCGTCGTTGAGGAAAAACAGATTGGAGGGGGAGACCTCATTGGGCACCCAGGTGCCGTTGACGATGTAGACGTCCAGATCGCCATCCAGGTCCACATCGCGCAGTTTGGTGTCCCAGCTCCAGCCGCCCACATCCAGACCGCGCACCTCGGCCTCATCCGCATAGGAGAGCGCGGCGGTGTCACTACGCGCCAGCAGCACGTTTGAGCGCAGGATCTGGGGGTGGGTCAGGGCGATTTCCTCAGCCGAAGGCTGGCGTGTGGGCCAAAAATGCAGATCACAATAGGCGCGCGGCACCGGTTGGGTGGCCGGGATCAGGGCGCAAATTTTGGCGTCTTCGCGCTGAATTGCCAGATCTTTGACCAGCATGGCTTTGCATTCGGCCTGATCTTGCCCGGTCATCTCCTGACAGCGACTGGCATAGGTCGGATCAAAATTGTTGCCAGCGCGGTACCAGCGTTTGATTGCCATGTTGCGCTGACAGGTGGCTTTGGCCTGCGGATCCTCAATGGCGTCACAGTAAAGCGCCAGATCCTGCATCTTGAGCGTCTCTGAGACACCGGAAGAGCGCCCTGCGATCTGAGCAAAATAGAGCTCGGCGCGCCCGTCACCGGTCAGATCGCCGGTCTTGAGCGCCATGGTGGTCGTGGTGGTGTGCGGAAGGGCACCGCTGGCGTGATCGAGCATGGCAAAGCCTCCCGCGCCATCGCCGAGATAGATGTAATCGGGGATGTCAAAGTCGTTGCCCACCAGCAGATCGGCGGTGCCGTTGTGGTCAATGTCACTAAACAGCAGTGAGAGTGTTTCGCCCGGAATGCCAGGCAGGTCCGTCTGGCGCGCGCCGGGCGTCCCGGCATCCGTCCACAGGATGCGGTTGCGGCTTTCTTCGCCGGGGATGCGGCGGTACCAGCCTGCGGCCCAATTGCCCACTGCGATGTCGAGATACCCATTGCGATCCGCATCGGCAAAACTCAGCGCCATGGCCAACGGCGCGTCGGGACGGTTGGGCAGTCGCTGGGGGGGCTCTGCCCCAAAGTTGCCCTGTATATTGCGCCAATACCAAAGGCCGTCCAAATAGGTGGCCAGGATCAGATCGGACCAGCCGTCATTGTCCATATCCACCAGCGCGGCGTTGAAAATGTGCGGACTGGGCAGGGGGGCGATTAAGGCGCGGCGCGTGAACTGCCCGCTACCGTCGTTGTCATAAAGATAGAGGCCGACTTCGGTGGAGGCGATGGCGAGATCCAGATCCCCGTCCCGGTCGATGTCTCCGGCACTCAGCGAGCGGCCTTCCCAGAACGGCGGCCACATATCGCGCATGCCAAATTCCAGTGGTTTGTCGAGGCCAATCTGGCTGGCTTCTTGCTGGGTGAACGGCAGGGCCGAGGGCGGGGAAGGCGGGAGCAGAGGGGTGGCTGTCACGGTGAGATTTTCGGGTGTGGCCGCTTGTGCCGCGCCCCAGAGCGGGGCGAGGGGCGCGGAGGTGACGGGACCGGAGAGCAGGAGTTCCAGCGCCCGGTCGCTTTGCCACTGGTGATAGCGTTCTGCACCCCAGCCGCCAATCGCGCCCAGTATCATGACAGACACTGCCATCATCCAGCCCGCGCGCAGGCTCAACGTGCCGGCGACAATCAGGAAAGAATAGACACTAAACGTGCCCAACGTGAACAAAAGCGCCATGACATAGCCATGCGCCAGACCCAGCCCCAAGAGCGCCCCGGCCATCACCACATCAAAGGCAATGGGGACGGGCAGGAAGGTGCCCACCACCGCGATGGCGAGCAGCGCCCAGACCGACCAGGGCAGGCCCAGGATCAGGTCCTGGGGCAGTGCCGTGGCCACCAGTGCACCCAAAAATCCGGCCAGCAGCATCAGCGGCACGGTCATCTTGATGATGAACCAGAGATTTTTGGCGTAGCTTTGGAGCACGGCCACAACGGCGCTCAGCAGCGGCTCGGCCTGTGCCCTGTGGCCCAGCTCTTCGGCGCCCCACGGCTGGGGCGCGGGCACTTCCGGCGCAACTTCCGTCTCCGGCAACGCGCGGCAGATCAGTGGCACAATGATGAGGATCATCATTAGCGACAGGCCAATTTTGATCACCACCATATAGAGCGGCATCAGTGAGACCAGCATGGTCAACACAATGATGTTGAGCGTGGGCGAGGCAATCATGGCCGAGAGCGTGGTTTCCGCGCGCATGCCCGCCGCATACATGCCGCGCGCAATCGGCGCGGCGCAGTTCACACAGACCCCCAGGGGCGTGCCGATCGCCATGCCAAGCGCGGCATTGGCAAAGCCGCCTTTGAAACTGCGCTGTTTGAGGTAGGCGGCGGCCGTCAGGAAGGCGGCTGCAAAGAGCACACCAAAGGTCATGCCCTTCTTGTTGGTGTTGATCCAGTTGAGCGTTGACCAGAAGACTTTTTCAGCAAAGCCCATCTCCTCGGTGAGCGGGAATTTGGCCTCAAAGGACAGGCTGTCCTCAAGCTGAATGGCGCCTGACATCATCGCCTTTTCATCCAGCGCCGGATACCGTGAACCGGTCCAGAACAGAGTGGCCAGCACCACGATGATCAGCGCGGAGAGGAGGAAGCGTTTTTCATATCGCTGTGCGATGAGGGTCATTGCGTGCGCGCCCTTTTTTGCGAGATGCCGCCTGAGTTGGCCTGGTTGTGAGAAGACACTTTCAACAGCGGTTTGTCAGCCCTCAAACACTTGGCTGGGCTTTGTGGTCTCGTGCGATGCGGGGGAGAGGCTTCGGACGTAGTCATAGATGTCAAACTCCAAAGGCCAGCGGGTGCGGAAATCGTCATAGGCCCCGTCAGGAATAGGGAGATCGCGCGGGGTCACATTTTTTTTGGGCAATCGCATTTTTTCTACTGGCTTTCCCAGCCGTTGTCCGATCCGCTTCAGGGATGGCCCCAGGGTTTCGACACAGCCAATATCAACAAAGAATTCTTCGATGATGTCGCGGTAATTGTCTCGGGTCACTTCGCGTGGAAAATGTACAAGCATTTTGAGTTCGGAATTTTGGAGGTGATCCGTCAGGCTACGGTCCTGGATATCTGAATTTCGGCGCCGTTCCGCAGACCATCTACGGACATAGAAATATCGGGACAGGTGCATCTCGAAAGGGTCGCGCAAAATCGAGACGAATTGGGAAACTTCAGGGTAATATTGCTCTATGCCGAAGCCGCGGTCTCGGTTGAAATGCCCAAAGATTAGGGGCGGGTTTGAGCCGGATGGTTGACGCAGGTCGAGGCGCGATGGCGGGCGGTTCAATGTGCTGCTGTAATAGTGCCTGTGTATCGTGTCCGGAAACCAAGAATGAAAAATGGTATACACGGATTGACCTGCGGTTTTGGGGACATGGATAAAGATCAGGGGCTGGTCCGGATCGTATGTGCGCATGATATTTTGCCTTTTGCCGTATGTCCCGTGTGGCCGCCCGCGGATATCCGCATTGGATCGTTGAAAGTACGAATTGAATTGCTGGTGAGGGGCGCGTGGGCCACCGTCACCCTCACTTACCAAGACATTTTGGTGACGCTGAGTGTTTCGCTGAATGCTTCGTATATGATATCGCGTTGGCGCGATGTGACCTTCTCTGGCGTGATCCTAACCTGGCGAGAGTATTCTGATTTTGCACGGCTAATAAGCGCAAAATCAGGGATGCCAAGGGGCGCTAGGACTGTGGGTAATTCTTCGGCCAGGTGCTCGTACCTTATGATACGATTTACCATCAGTTCCGGCCTGCCATTGCGTTGCTCAGTGTATCTAGCGAGATCAATCGGAAAACGCCCGATTTCGCAATATTCATCCCATGATGTGGGAAACTTCCCATTTTGATTGTGAAGATCGGAATTGGCATACATGTGAAAATGGCTGATGCATTTTGCGACAGGTTCCCGCTCGACGCAAAATTTGAACATGTTGTCAAAGCGGTGCCGACCGATCAGGTGGCAGATTTTGCTCGCGGGCATGTGATTGTAAAAGCGTAGCTGACCGTCTGTATCGAGGTAGTTGCGCGGCTGGTGATTTTGCAGAGGTGGCGTGATCGGCGTAACAATCGCAGAGTCTTCGACATGCCTGCTCAGATCGACCTCAATACTGGTTCCTGCCGTTTTTGTGGTTTTGAAAAATATGAAGTTATGTCGGAAGCTGATGATTGCCATGTGATTTTCTTTGGGGAAGGAGGCGCACCTGTTTTTGGTGTTTGTCGAAAATGTTCTGCTTAGCCGCGGCTGAGGACATCTCGACCTTCGGGCGTGCGTTCCAGAAAAGCAATATCATCTGCAAAAATCATATCGGCCATTTTGCGCAGTCTGGAATCGGCTAGGATCTGCATATGCATTTCGCGCGCGGCTACGGACCTGTTGAGGTGTCTTAGGGGCTTGTTGGTTTCGGGAAGCCCCACTCTGTTGCAAAACTTTAAAAAATCCTCGGATAGATGGTCAAAACGCATAAGAGTTTGAGGGAGGATGATATCGTCGCCGAGGCGGAGAAAATCGACCAAGGGAACCATTTTCCTCATGCTTTCAATGAAGCCGTCCCGGTCAAAATGCACCGTTTTCCCCTGCCAGTGGCGTGGGGTGAAATAGTGAGATAGCGCACGACTGAACGGGTGGCGGAGCGTTATGGCGATATGAAAGGTCTTTAGACGAGGGCCGAGCCGCTCAGCATAGTCCGCCAGCGTTGCGTGTTTGCGTGGCGTAATGTCTCCAACAACACCGAAACGCTCGATTCCGTCCTGTTGTGTCCCAATGGTTTTTTGATCGCTGCTATATGGCAACAAGGCGGCTTGGGTCGCGTTGCCTCCGGTTTTGGGGGCATGAAGGTAAATGAAGCGATGTTGTTCAGAAATCATGCTGTGGCCGTAAAAGAGGCGCTGGTAGCAATTTTTGCAGCCAGCGCCCGGGGGTATTTGTGAACCTAAAACCCCAGATTATTGGACGATGGATGGTTCCTCAGACAGCGCTTCCAACGCGCTCAAGCGGGTATGAAGCTGCTCGATGTAGATATGAGCATGCTCCAACTCATTAAGCATTGTGAGAACCTTTTTCGTCATGTCGACGGGTTGACCGGGGAGCGTAGGCCCGACTGCAGGCAGGTGTTTGTTGGCCCACATTTGCGCTGCATGATCCTCGATCGACGGTATGGTATAAACCTCTGGGTCAAAGACCGCATCGCAGGGCGTTCCCACATTACAGGATCCGGCAGTGCCGGTCACCAAACCACCGGTGATGGTGAGATCCCCTGTGTCGGTTAGATCAAAGACCTGACCGCCGCCTTGGGGGAAGACAATGCGAAATTCGTCGCTGCCTTCGTTCAGAGACAGGCGGACCTGATCGTTGCTGGCGAGGGATTCCAAAAAGATGCCGACATTGCCCGAGCTGCGCTGGATGTGCAGTTGGTTTGACGGATTTGCCGTTCCCATACCAATATCCCCATCCGCAGCGACATAAAGCGAGTTGGTGGGTGCGCTTGGAATGATCCTGAACGGCAGGAGCGAGCCATTGCTCACATCGCGCACGAAGAAGTTGGTCTCGTTGCCCGCCAGATCCCAAGTCTGGGTGGAGAAGCCTGAAGAGCCGTCCTGTTCCAGGCGCAGGGTGGGGCTGTCGCCGTCTTTGACGTGCACCTCTACGGTTGGGGTCGAGGTGCCCAGACCAATGCGGCCGCCATCATCGACATAGAGTGAATGGCTTGGCGCGCCGGCTTCGATGGTAAACGGTGTGCGGCCGCCATCGATGTCGTCAATCGAGAATTTGTTGGCGCCGCCATTGGAGGTTTCGTTGAAGGTGATTTGCCAGTCATTGCTCGGGAAGGAGGCCGAACTGGAGGTGTCCTGAGCTTTGATGCGCAGGTTGTTTTCCTTGATGCGGATGGTGTCAAAGCCAAAGCTTTCGCCATTCACACAGTCAAAGCCAATACAAGCAGAGCCATCGACGATCAGATCGTCCAGAATGACTTGATCTGCGTGGGCCGTGCCAAAGGCCAAGGCCGTGAAGCAGGCGCTGGCGAGAAGCAGGCGGGTCGGGGAAAGTGCCATGTGGGTGTCTCCTTATTGGTCCATGTCTGTCGGGCGGCCCCGATCTTATTGGGAAGGATCAGTTGTCTTCGCTGATCTCTTCTGGGGTGATGATCACGCCGCGGGATACGGTGAAATATCCTGCGGTGTAAAACGGCTTGGCGCGGGTGTCGCGCTGGTTGTCGCCCCGGCCATTGTCGACGGGGTTGACGATAGTGGTCTGCTCATTGGTGGCGGCGCTGAGTTCGTAACGGTAGACGCCGTCGACAACGCGTTCTCCAGAAAGCTGAAAGACGGGTGTCCCAGAGGCCGCAAAAACTTCGGTGATCTGACCATTGGGGGAGGCGACTATCAGCGTGGCGTTGCTGAGGTCACGCCAGTTTTCAAACCAGAAGGCGTTTGAGTTGTGCTGCTCCACCGGTTCTGCGGCTGCGGCGCCTGTGGCCGTGCTGACCGCGAGAAGTATACTCAATGCTGCCAATCTCATACGAGTCAAATTGTGCTCCCCAAATATATTAAATGACCTAAGGGAAGGTCTTAAAATGCAAAAGCCACAGGAGACTTCCTCCTGCGCCCAAACCTAGGGGAAACCTTACCACAGGATGACAGCAATCTTAAGGGAATCTTTGACGGTCCGGCCAGATTTTTCACTCTTTGCGTGTTTCAGCGGCGCGCGCTTTGCTGGTGCTGGGCCATCTGCTGGGCGTCGGCCATCTGCCCGGGGGTAAGCCGGGCGGCAAATTGGCGGCTGAGGGTTGGGGCGTCGGGGTGTTGCGCCGCCCCGGCGAGGATCAGCCACATCTGTCCCAGGGCGTAATCCTGAGGCACGCCGCGGCCCTCAAAATAGAGCAGTGCGAGATTGACCATCGAGGTGGCATGCCCATTTTGGGCGGCGGCATAAAACAGGCGCGCGGCGCGCGACAGATCTGCGGCATCGCTGGCCGGGTCCTCGGCCAGCAGCCAGGCGAGTTGAAAGCCTGCGACCGGATCTCCGGCGTCGGCAGCGCGGCGCAGGGCCGCGCGGCCAGCCGGGTCGGTCACGGGCGGGGCCAGCCGGTCATCATAGTGCAGGGCTGGGGCCTTGGCCGCCTGTCCGCCCTGTCGATAGAGTGTCGCGGCCCGCTCTTCGTCCAGGGCTACGCCAAAGCCGTTTTCATACATCACGCCGAGATTGGTCAGGGCTTGATCCAGCCCCTGATCGGCAGCGGCCGCAAACAGCGCGGCGGCTTTTTCATAATCCTGATCCACCCCATGACCGCGCACATAAAGCAGGCCCAAATTATTGAGGGCGCGGGCGTGGTTTTGTGTGGCGGCGCTTTCATAGAGGGCGCGCGCCTGGTCGTAATCCACCGCCACGCCGCGGCCTTCCTGATAGAGGACGCCCAGGCTCACAGCGGCCTCCAGGTGGCCCGCGTCCACCGCGCGTTGATAGGTGGCCACGGCTTCTTCCAGATGGGGTGGGCTCTGTTCCAGCACGGTGGCGTAATCAAACAGGAATTGCGGTGCGCCGGTGTTGGCCGCCGCCTGGAGCCAGTGGCGGGCCTGCGCCGCGTCTTGCATGCCGCCTAGGCCGGTGTGGAAATACTGTCCGAGCAGGTTTTGCGCGCGGGCATCGCCGGCCTCCGCCGCCTTTTGTGCCCAGGCAGCAGCGGTGGCGAAGTTTTGCAGCACGGCGCCCCCCTCATGGTAGAGGAAGGCCAGATCGGTTTGCGCGGTGACATTGCCGGCCTCGGCTTGGGCGATAAGTTGGGCTGGATCAGGGTCTGTTTGTGCCCCAGCAGGGGCTGCCACCAGAAAGAGAGCGCTGCAGAGAGAGAGAAGGTGTTTCATTCGCTGCGGGTCTCATCGGCAGGGAGGGCGCGGATGGTTTGGCGGGTCTGCGGCGCTTGGGGCTCTTCTGAGGCAAACCATTGGCGGGCAGCGGCCTGCGCCTCGGCCAGTTGGTCGGGGGTCATCAGGGCCCCAGCGGTCGCGCGTAACTCCCGGGCCTCGCTTCGGCCCAGGGTGGCGGCGATGTTGAACCATTTGTGTGCGGCGACATAATCCAGCGCCACATGGTCACCGGTCATGTGCATCTGCCCCAGCCGTAGCTGGGCGGCCGCATCGCCATTTTGGGCGGCCTGCGCCAGAAAGGCCGCGCCTTTTTCAGTCTGACTGTCCGCACCCAGATAAATTTCGGCCAGCCCGGCTTGGGCGGCGCGGGCGCCTTCGGCGGCCTGCGTTTCCAGCCAGCCCATGGCGGCGGTGTCTCCCTCACTGGCCGCGACCAGCGCCCAAGGCGTGGCGGTTTGCGGTGCGACCCGGCCGTCCAGTGCGCCTTCGGCGGCCAATTGTCCAAGCCGGATGGCGGCACGACGACCGTCCACGGTCTCCAGGGCCTTGCGATACAGCGCCACCGCCTGATCCATGTCCTGTGCCACGCCGCGCCCGGTCTCATGCAGCGCGGCCAGCGCAATCATGGCGCGCCCGAGCCCGAATTGCACGGCGCGCCCGTACCATTCGGCGGCTTTGGTATCGTCCTGTGCCACGCCTTCCCCGATGGCATAGGCGCGGCCCAGATTGGACATGGCGCCGCTGTCGCCGGCTTTGGCCGCAGCTTGCAGCCAGCGCAGCCCTTCCTCGGTGTTTTGCGGCACGCCGGTGCCCGCCAAGTAGAGCCGACCCAGATCGCGTTGTGCAATGGGCAGCCCGCCTTCGGCGGCGCGGCGGTACCATTCGGCGGCCTGAGGGATGTTTTGCGCAATACCGTTGCCTGTTTCCAGAGCGCGGGCGCGGAAATACTGCGCTCGCACATGGCCGTTCTCCGCCGCCTGCGTCAACCAATGCAGGGCTTCTTGAGCGTTTGGCACCGTACCAATGCCGCGAGAATACATCCGGCTGAGCTCATATTGTGCGGCGACATGATCCTGTCGCGCGGCGGCCAGAAACCACGTAAAGGCGGCCTCCGGGTCTTGTGCCATCCCGCTACCTGCCAGAGAGAGCTGGCCGAGGTAATATTGTGCGTCTTTGCCCCCCAACGGCGCGGCGCGTTTGAGCAGTTTGACCGCCACGTCCGGATCGCGGGTGGCCTCAGGCGGGGCGTCCTGATCTGTGAAGCCCTCGCTGAGATACACCCGTGCCAGTAAGGTCATGGCCTCGACATGGTTTTGATCAGCGGCCTTTTGCAGCCAGGTGATGGCCGCGTCTACGTCACGCGGTCCGCCCCGGCCTTCCAGAAGCACCCGGCCATACCGGAACTGCGCCAGCGCCGTGCCGGTGTCCTCAGCGTGTTGCATGAGCCCTTTGCGCACAAAGATGTAATCCCCGCGCTGCCAGGCCTGTTCGATTTCTGCCATGTCGGGGCGGGCGACGGCGTCGCTGGGGTGCTCTGATTGGGCGCTGAGAGGGCTCGAGAGCAGGGTGGCAAGTAAAATGGGGAGAAAAAAGGCAGGTTTCACACGGGGCTCGGTTGGTCATTTGAAAGGCGCTTGCATGATGCAGGGAATGCCTCGCGGGTCAAATCGAAATGCGGCGCATCACAGGGAGAGCACATAAAAAAGCCCCCCGGCGGCGGCCAGAGCGGCGCCAAAGGGCAGGGGCTGTCGGGCGGTCAGAGGGGTGGTGCCTGTGAGGGCCCGGCTTACAGCCACCGCCAGCAGGCTGGCGGCGGCGATCAGCACCACAAGCGGCAGATCAAAGGGGCCGATGAGGGCGCCAAGGCCGGCCATGAGTTTCACATCCCCGAGCCCCAGCCCCTCACGCCCGCGCAGATGACGGTAGATCAGGCGGATGCCCCAAAAGCTGCCTGCGCCACAGACCATGCCAATCAGAGCCAGCATCAGGGACGGGCCGTATCCTGCCCAGGACAACCCCAGGGCGAACAGCGCCAGCGCGCCGGTCAACAGGTCCGGCAGGCGCAGCCAGAGCAGATCGCAAAGGCAGAGGGCCAGCAGCAACCACAGCGCGGTGGCAATCAGCGGGGCCGGGATCACCTCCGCCACCATCACCGCCCAGACGGCCAGGCCGATGGCGGCAAGTTCCGTATAGAGCAACCAGCCGGGCAGGGTTGCGCCACAGTGCCGGCAGCGGCCGCGTGTGATCAGAAACGATAGCACCGGCATCAGATCGCGGGGCGCCAGTGGCCTGGCGCAGCTGCGGCAGGCAGAGCGGGTCAGGGCAATCGGTTCCCCTCTGGGCAAGCGGTCCGCCAAGAGGCCGATAAACGAGCCGATGGCTGGGCTGAGCAGAAGGATCAGCAGTTGGTCTTGTGAAAAGGACGTCATGGGATCTGCCTAGCGGGTTTCACGCCAAAGCTGAATTCTCTATTGAGCCTATGGAGAGGTGAAAATCTCAGATTGCATCTCGACCCCGGGGGCAGGGCTATGGTCTAGTCTCCAACAAAAGCAAGACAGGGTGGGCCAGAGTGGCAATGCGTGGTGTGACACAGGGGCAGGGGATGACCTTGCAGGATATTCCGACAGAAAACGTGACGGACATACCAGAAGAAGACCGCAAGGATGCGGGGTTTTCGCTTCTGGAACTGATGGTGGTTGTGGTGATCCTGTCAATCCTGGCGCTGGTGGTGGTGCCGCGGGTCATTGACCGCCCCGATCAGGCGCGCGCGGCGCGGGCCCAATCTGACATTGCCGCGATTTCCAGCGCGATAAAACTCTATAAGCTCGACAATTTCCGCTATCCGACCACGGAACAGGGACTGGCGGCACTGGTCACCCGTCCGACCTCTACCCCGGTGCCGCAGAACTGGGCCTCCGGTGGCTATATGGACCGGGTCCCCACTGACCCTTGGGGGACAGCCTACCAGTATCTTTCTCCCGGGGTGCATGGTGAATTTGACGTCTTTTCCTACGGGGCGGATGGCGCTGCCGGGGGATCGGGCACCGATGCGGACATCGGGTCCTGGGCACAGGAGAAATGAGGCCGGGCGCCCATAGGGACGGCGCACGGGTATCTGTCTCTATTGCAGCGCAAACCGGTGGGTTCACCTTGATAGAGGCCTTGGTGGTTACGGCAGTTCTTTCTGTCTTGGCTGTGGGGCTGACCCTAGGATCCGGGGCACAGTCGCCGGACGATCAGGCCCGTTTTGAGCAGCGATTTGAAACGGCGCAAGCCTTGGCCATGCAAGGGCGCCAAACCCGCGGTTTCTTTGTCACGGAAGAGCGTTTGCGTCAGGCCGTGCTGACCGCGGAAGGCTGGCTGCCGCTTGGAGAGGGGCTGCGATGGCATGGGGCTGTGGGCTTCTCTGCAGACCGACCGTCTTTTGGCAGCGCAGAGGAGCGCCCTGACATCATCTTGCTGCCCACCGGTCAAACCACAGTGTTCACCATAGATTTTGCAGGCACAGGACAAGGGAGCCGTTGGTGTGAGAGCGACGGGTGGCGCGGGGTGCAATGCGACGGCAGGTAACACAAGAAGCGCCGCATCCGCGGGGAGACCGCGGCCTGACTCTTTTGGAGTTGGCAGTGGCCGTGCTTGTCTTGTCAGTGGGCACATTGGCCGCATTGGGGGCTGCGGATCAATCTCGGGTCGCCATTGGTCAGGCGGAAGCGCGGCTTCTGGCGCGCATTGCCGCTGAGAACCGCGCCGAAGAGTTGCGTCTGCTAGGGGGGACACTGTCCCCTGAGGTTGCAATGGGACGTCAGACAATCCGCCTCTCGACGCAATCCAAGGCCACGGAAGGGGGGCTGACAGAGGTGACAGTCATCGCCCGTAGCGCCGCCGGGCCGGGGTCCGTGGTGCGCATATGGTTGCCTGGGGGCGGGCCATGAGGGGCACAACACGGGCAAAGGCACGGCAGGGGGACCACGGTCTGTCGCTGATTGAGTTGGTGGTGGCGATGGCGCTGTTTGCTTTGGTAGCGGTGATGGGCCTTCAGGGCCTGTCGGGGTCACTCCGGTTGGGTGACCGGCTGCGAGACATGGATCGCGAGACTGCGGCATTGGGTTTTGCGGTGGATGTCTTGCGCAATGACCTCACAGCCATCGTGCCCATGCTGTTTTTCCCTCCCGGCGCCCGCCCGCCCGTGTCTGCGCTGTCTTACAGTGGTGATGGGCAGAGCCTCGCCATGTCGCTTGGAGGGCAACCAACGCTGGACGGAGAGACGCGCAATATGCGGGCACAATGGCGGCTTGCCCCAGCAGACGGCACGCTGCGTCGCCAGGTCTGGCCCCTTTTGACACCGGCCACTGCGGCCACTGCGTCCCCCGAGCGGGTGATTTTATCCGGCGTCACCGAGGTCACGGTGGAGAGCTATTGGTCCGGATTTGGCTGGGTTCCGGGGGTGACGATACCAGGGGTGCTCAACGCGCCAACCGCCACCATAGATGAAGATCAGGCAGGGTCGGCCCCGGAGGTGTATTCCGATCTGTTGCCTTTGGCGGTGGCCGTGGTGATCACCACCGAAAGATATGGGGAGATCCGATTAGTGGAGGGGTTACAGTGAGCCGGTGTCCCTTGCCTCGCCGCACAACTGAGCGCGGCTTTGTGCTGGTCAATGCGCTGATCCTTGTGGCGGCCATGGCGGCGATTTCTGCGCTTTTGCTGACACGGGCGGAAACCGGGCGCGCGCGCCTAGAAGCAGGGCAGGACGCAGCGCAGCTGCATCTCTATCTTGAGGGGGGGGAGGCGTTTGCCATGACGCTTTTGAATGCCGATCTGCGCGCCGGGGCGCTGGATCACCATGGCGAAGCCTGGGCGCAGGCCGCTTATAATGTGCCGCTGGATCGGGGGCGTGTGCGGGGCGGCCTCACAGATCTTCAGGGTCTGTTCAACCTCAATTGGCTGGCGGACCCCAATGATGTGGCGGCGCAGGCCGCCTTTGACCGTTTGGTTGAGCGTATCGGGTTGCCGCAGGCCAAAGGGCGCGCCATTCGCGCGTTTTTGCAGCCCGGCGGCCCGGACAATCGGCAGGCCTATGCCCAGCAAGACCCGCCGTCTGATCCCGTGGGTGGGGCGCTGTTGATGCTGGATCAACTGCTGGACATTCCGGGTATGGAAACGCGCGATCTTGAACGTCTGGCACAGGTGGCCACTGTGCTGCCCGGCGACAGCACGCTCAATGTGAACACAGCCCCAAGAGTGGTGCTGAGCAGTGTCCTGCCTGGACATAGCTCTTCACAGATTGATGGGCTGCTACAAGCCCGCCGCACGGACCCTTTTCCGTCCGGAGAGGCCTTTGCTGATGTGGCAGGGTTTCCTTCTGCAGAACAGGAACAGGAAGAGGTACAGACCGGCGGCGCAGCGCTTGGGGTCACGCCGCTGATCAAGCGGGCGCGGTTGTCTGCGAGCTCAAAGTGGTTTCAGCTCGACGCCGTGGCGCAGTTGGGCATGCGGCAGACCAGCCGCCGCACGGTGCTTTTGCGCTTGCCAGCCCCGGGCGGGGTGATTGTGTCTTGGCGGGTGACCGAGGGGCCGTCCCTGTGATCGGTTGGCCTGCTAGGCGATTTCAATTGCTACGGCAATGCTTTAGCGTGCCGATCAAAGGGAGACACAGCGCGACGTGACACAGGCGGAAAACAGGGAAGGCGCATTTGTGCGCTTGGGGGAGATTGCCCCCCAAACAGGACAGGTTGCGCTTGTGGATGGGGCTTTGGTGCCTCTGATGCCGTTTGATTTGCCCCCCCGCCTACGGGGACAGGCACGCGAAGATGTGGCCCGCCGTCAACTGCGCGACCGCCTTGGCGCAGCCGGGGAGGCCCTGGAACTGCACCCATGCCCGGTGGATGGGGACGGAGAGCGCTGGACCCGGGCGCTGGTGGCCGATGCGGCTACTTTGGCAGACTGGCGCAGCGCGGCTGGCCCTGCCCCCAAGGCGGTGTTGCCGGATTACCTGGCCTTGCCCACAGCCCCGGATTTATGGACCGTGTCCATAGAGGGCGCCCGCGCGCGGGTGCGATTGGGCCCCAAAGACGGGTTCAGCGCCACGCCGGATGTGGCGCGGGCGATGTTGGAGGTGGCTTTGGATGCCGACACCGACCACCCCAAAGCGGTGTTATGCACAGGCCAGGCCCCGGATATTGAGACGCTGTTGGTGGCGCGAAATATTCCGGTGATCACGGATCCGGCGAATGCGTCGGCGCTGGATATTGCGCCGCCTCAAATCATGGGGCACGGCGAGGCCGCGATTGACCTGCGCCGAGATCCCCAACGCACCCGCGTCCAATTGCGGCGCATGGTTCTGCCGTGGCGCTGGACCTGTTTGGCGGCGCTGCTGGCCGTGGCGCTGTGGTCGGCAGGGGTGCTTCTGGAGATCCGCCAGGCAGAGAGCCGCCTGCAACAGCTGCGGGCAGAAACGGAGGCATTGGTGCGCAGCCATTTTGTGCCCGTCGGGCCCATTCTGGATGTGCGGGTGCAGGTGACCCGGGCGGTGACAGGCCCTGAGGAGGCCGACGCTGTGACGGCGGCCCCTGATCCCTTGGCGCTTTTGCGGGGCGTGGCAGAGGTGGTGGCCGCTTCTGACGCAGAGGCTGGCGCGGTGACGTATGACGCGTCGGGTGGGATCGAACTGACGGTGGATGTGAGCGACTTTTTGGCGGTCGACCGCCTGCAGAGTGCTTTGGCAGCGGCGGGGGTGGAGGCCACCCGTCAAGCAGCCCATGCGCGCAGCTCCGGGGAGGGGGTGCGGGCGGTATTTGCGGTGACGGATCTGCACACAGCCGCCAAGGAGGTCAGCGAATGAGCGCGCGATTGATTGATCTGTTACTGCGCCTGGCGCCCCGGGAGCGCCGGTTGCTGGCGCTGCTGGTGCTGGTCATTCTGCCAGTGGGGATCTGGGGGCTGTGGCTGCAGCCACTGCAAAGCAAACAGGCGGCGGTTCAGGCCGCTGAAGCGGAGGCGCGGGCCTTGCGGTCTTGGGTGGCTGAGCAGGCCAGTGCGCAGAGGGCGTTCCCCTCCGGCGTCTCTGCCGTAGAGCGCGTCCCCCAGCCTCCAATTGGCCTCAGTGGGGTGGAGCAGAGCCTAGTATCCGCCGGATTGCGGGAGGCGGTGAGCGATTTGGGCACCGGGGCCAATGGGGCTGTGGAGCTGCGGTTTGGCACGGTGGAATTCACCCGGTTGATGGGCTGGCTGTCCGCGGCAGAGCGCGATTGGGGCTATCAGATCGACAGCTTCAGGATTGAGGCCCATATGGCAGAGGGGCTGGTCTCTGCCCTGTTCCGACTGACGCCGGAACAGGCAGGGTAAGGGCCGTGAGACGGATGTGGTTACAGCGTCTTTTCCTGCACCTTAATGGTCGCCACCCGTCCGGCGAGGGCGCCATGAGGGTCCATCTTGGGGGCGGTTTTCACCACTTCTTCCATCGCGCTGCGGGCTTCTGCAAACAAAGCTTTGGCGGTGGCTCTGTCGCCTTGGGCTTTGGCCTGCAGGGCCAGTTCATGCGCCGCTGCGCCCGCCACTGCCAGCGCGGCTTGGCGGCCCCCATCGCTGCGGCCCTGCGCCAGAGCGGTCGCGGTCTGACGTGCCCCGGCGTAGTCGCCTGCGCGCAATTGCGCATGGGCATATTCGAGTTTCAGCCTTGGGGCGGCCTGCCCGGCGGTGGGGATCATACGCTCATAGCGGCGCATGGCGGTGTCATAGCGCCCCTCTTCCAAAGCCGACCGGGCAACAATGTACTGATCGCGGAACCCGGAGCCGGCGAGCGATCCGCTGCCTTCCTCACAAGAGATCAGAAATACCGAAAAAGCGCCGACAAACGCGGCGCGTGTCAAAAATCCTGCCTTCATATCCTGCTCTTTTTGCGTTGTTTTTTATTGTGTAGTTTGCGAGCAGTTTATCACAGGCCGGTCTTATCCGTCCATGAAAAGAGGGTTGTATGCGCCTGATTGCTTGGGCTTTGACGGGTATTCTGCTGTGCATTGCGGCCTGGGCCGGGCTGCGCCTGTGGCAGGTGGTTCAGATGCCGCCGCAACAGATTACACCGCTGACATTGACAGAAACCGCCTCAGAACCACAGCCGCCCGCCCCCCAAACCCCACCGCGGGCATGGCCAAATGTGTTTGGCCGCTATGTGGCACCGGAGCCACAGCCGCCGGCCCCGTCAACGCCACCGACGCCCACACCGGAGCCGGAGCCACCAAGACCGCCGCTGCCGCCACTGGACAGTCTGGGCTATCAGATCACGGGCATCGTCAGCGCCGGGGACGGGGCAATTTGGGCTATGGTCTCACACCCAACGGGTTCTTTGGTGTTGCGGGCCGGGGATGTCTTGGGTGACGATATGCGGGTGACCCGGATCGATGCGCAGGGGGTCTGGTTGGATCGCGGGGGAGAGGCAGAGGAGCTCCTGGGGCTGGAAGACTAGAGGCGGCTGTTGCATATCCTCCTCACTGGCCAACTCTGCGCGTGATTTTTGGCCACGCATGGTCTATTGTTGGCACATATAAGAACGAGCAGGCCTGCTGATGATCCCAAAACGGGGCGGGGTGGGCGCATTGGGCAGGCACAGTCATGAAATTTTTGTCAAAGCTGCGGGCAGCTTTCCTTGGCTTGAGTTTGGGCGTCCTACAGGCGGTTTTGCCTGTACAAATGGCCTGGGCGCAAGTGGAGCTTAATCTGCGGGACGCGGATTTGCGCAGCTTTGTGGAAATTGTCGCGGAGGCCACTGGACGCCGTTTTGTGGTGGACCAGGGCGTACGTGGCACCGTCACGGTGCTGGCGCCGGAGGCCATGACCGCAGATGAGCTGTATGAAGTGTTTCTTTCTGTACTGGAATTGAACCGCCTGACCGTGGTCGAAGGTGGGGCCACCGATCGCATCGTGCCGATGAACACGGCGCGGGAATTGTCGTCGGGAGATGGTGTGGATTTGCGGCAGGGTTATGAGACCCGGGTCATCCCGGTGCAGCACGTGCCGCTGAACGAGGTGGTCGAGGTGGTGCGCCCGCTGTTGCCAAGCGAAGCGGTGCTG
>WKFK01000001.1 GCA_014872815.1 Paracoccaceae bacterium | reverse complement strand
ACTTCGTGACAATTTCCTCGGGCTTGTGTCGCTTGTTTCCCATCGTAAATCCTCCGCTTTCTAAACATAGCGGCGGACCACTTCAGTGGGGGAGGATCACTTGCCGTCAGAGGCGATAAGACCACCATTCACCCAATTGGAAATCGTGTTTGCGCACACACCAAAAACACGCTGAAGATCCGCACCGGAATAGACGCGATTTTTCTTTAGCCTGTTGCCTTTGTAGGATCTGCTCATAGCGCACCGCCAATCGCGCCGCGCCCAGCGCATGATGAGCCCCTTGTTCCAACGCGGCTTTGCATTAGCGTTCCGAGCTTTGATTGGGGTCAACGCGGTTCGCCTCAAGCCAATCGTTTAGATCAGATCCGCGATAAACTACCTTTCGCCCAATCTTGTAGTATGCAGGCCCCGTGGTTTTGTGCCTCCATTGCGCGAGCTTTTCGCGTGGCCCAAATAAAACGAGCTCAGGATCTACCAGCACATAGTTACGGTCGCTTTCAAACAGGCTTGGCATGACTGACTTTCCTTTCGTCGTATTGAGTTACGACGAATGAAGTGCGCCTAAACTTGAGCGAAAAGCAGTCTCCGATTTGCATATCGGACACGTTAACCCAATGATATTAAACGAAAGAAAATTTCTCTTCTTCCAGTACATACGGCTTGCGTGTCTTTTTGGGGAACCCCTGTCTTAAGCCTAGGCGGAATTTTTCAGCCACATCCAACACCTCTAGGCCCATTCCTGGATTATCTTCGCAGTAGTCCATAGCCATACCCAGATGAACACCCCCCCGGTACGTCATCCAAGTCATACTCAGAACATCTTTGTCCCGAGCCCGTTGGATACCTTCTTGTTTGGCAATTGTGCGAACCTGCTCCAGTATGCCACCCGTGCCATGAAGGCCCTTAAACTCTTGTCGCTGAATGGAGTCCCACACCAGCTTTCCAACATGTTCTGCGATATTGAGCCTTCGCTCAATCTTGGTATTGTACCGGTGAGCGATTGCTGAAAACTCATGGGCGGCTTGATGCCGCTACATAGATGTTTCCGCAACCCAATGCACGAACACTGGCGCGTTCTTCCCTGCATTAATTGGGAAGTTTTCCAAACCTAAACTTACCACCTCGTGCCTCATCACGTTGATTGCGCGAAGCCTTTCTTCATTGGTATTTTTGCTCAATGCCATTCGGAACAACTCAAGGCAGTTCAGTTCAGGTTCACAAATGTGTATCGTTTCCATGCTCGATCTTCTTATTTGCATCGTGATGTTACGTATTGAGACCACATTTGCATTAAAGCCCGGCGCTTCTCCAAGAGATCGGAACGTGCGTAAGCCCGTTCAACTTCTGAGCCTACTGAATGCGCGATGCTCTTTTCGGCCACTTCTCGCGGCGCATTGGCTTCCTCCGCTGCCCAGTCGCGGAATGTGGACCGAAACCGATGCACGGTTACCCCCTCGAGCTTCATGCGACGCAAAAGCATGAGCATCGACATATTAGAAAGCGGTTGATGGCGTTTCTGACCCTCAAATACAAATTCGGATTGCATGACCTTTAGCGGCTCTATGATGTCCAGGGTCTCAACTGTCAGCCGGACGCGGTGTTCCACTCCTGTTTTCATCCGCTCTGCGAGGCAGATCCAAAGGCGCTGTTCAAAATCCAACTCGGCCCACCGTAGCCCCAAAACTTCACCGGTTCTGGATCCTGTTAGGCAAGTAAACATTAAGGCCTTGGCAGACATAGCATTCTTGGTCTTTAGAATGGCATAGAAGTCAGACACGTCTTGCCAGCGCATTGCCATATGGTGCTTTGGTTTAGCATTTACCTTAGGCAATACTTGCGCATCCTTGATGGCTGTCACGGGGTTCTCACCAGACCGAAACCCTCTCGACTTTGCCACATCCAACACGATCTCTATGCGCTGCGAAAAACGTCGTACCGTTTCATGCTTGTCGGTCCATATCGGTGACGGGCATGCGCCCAATTTTTGGAAAGGTATAGTCGCGTAGCGTGTTAATCCACTGCGCCCCATGTTTGGCGTTCTTCCAGATCGGCATGCGATCAATATGGACCTGCTGCGCCACCTCTTCAAAAGTCGGCACTTCCTGTCGTTCATTGAAACGTGGGTTAAGCCCCTGTTTAGCCATGCGTCGATATTCAAACGCGCGCTCTCGTGCTTGGTTCAGCGTTACCATATCCGCGCCACCCAATCCAAAGTCAGTCCTAAGTGGCGCTCCCTTCTTGTTCTTTTGCCCTTTGAACACCACTCGTACGATCCAGCGTCTCGCGCCCGAAGGGTCTACGACCAGGTACAAGCCGTTGCCATCGCCATGCTGCCCAGCACTGAGATTCTCGACCAGTTTTTTCGTCAGTTTTCCTGAAATCGCCATCCAACATACCACATTTCATACCACCCAAAGAAACGATGTGGGTGTCATCGAAAGCAATCCAACGGAAACGGCAAAGACACTAAAAACCCATAAACAAACAAAAGTGGCCGCTCAAAGCAGCCAATCCAAACCGAACAAAAATGCAAGATGGCGGAGGAGGTGGGATTCGAACCCACGGAGGGCGTTAACCCTCGTCGGTTTTCAAGACCGGTGCATTCGACCACTCTGCCACTCCTCCGACACGCTCTCCCTAATGCCACTCAAAGCGCGGATCAAGTAGAAAGAGTGGCGGATTTCCGACACCTGGCGCATGGCGGACTTTCCATAAAACCCTGCACAGGTTACACTCTGTGCAATTGACCGCTGCTGATCCCTCAAAGGACAGGCAACAGCGGCGTTTGGTACGACAGAATTCGAGCAGGCAAAGGGCAAACCATGAGCTTCATTTCAGGCGCAAACTTTTTCTTTCTGCGCCCCGCCGGGCCAGTTGTTATTGCGTGCGGTTTGGCACTTGCCGGCTGTACAGACGGCGACGATTTCAACTTTCTGAACAAGTCTGCAGCGCAGGAAACCACTGCGCCCGCCGCCGGACAAACGACGAAGCTGGTGGAGCGTGATGTCGAAGCACCAGAAGTGTTCTCCACCTCAGAGGCGGGTCTATGGGACGGACGTCCATCGCTTGGCGGGGTCTGGGCGGCACATCCAGATGTCGGCGAGCCAGAGCGGGTTATCATCCGCAATCAAGCCAACGGCAAGTTTGTGATTGGCGCGCTCTTCCGTCGTGAACGCGACATTCCTGGACCACGTGTTCAAGTATCCTCCGATGCAGCCAGCGCGCTCGGCATGTTGGCCGGCGCACCAGTCGAGCTCAACATCACAGCCCTGCGCCGCGAAGAAGTGGCTGAGGAAGCCCCCAGTTTAGCGGATTCAAGCGCTGAAGCGGCAAGCGTATCTGAGGTCAATGAAACGCCACTTGAGCCAATCGCAGCAGCATCTGCCGCAATTGCGGCGGCTGAAGCAGAACAGGCTGTTCCAGCGCCTGCCCCTGCAGCGCAATCCGAGGTGGCGCCGAAACCACAGTCTTCTTCCCTGGCCAAACCATATGTTCAGATCGGTATCTTCTCTGTGCAGTCTAACGCCAATGGGGCGGTTACGCAGATGAAGACCGCAGGGCTGCCTGCTTTGATCAAAAAAACCACCTCGGGTGATAAAACCTTCTATCGCGTTCTTGTGGGACCAGCTTCCAGCAAGTCGGAGCTTAAATCCATGACAAAGAAAGTGCACAACATCGGCTTCACCGATGCCTATGCGGTGACCAACTGACGGAGGCCTATTCTATGTTCAAATCCGTTTTGTACGGCTGCGTGGCTGCGATTGGATTGATCGTTGCGACCAGCGACGCCCAAGCCTTTGACACCAAGGCAAGCGCTGCGTTTGTGATGGACCAATCCACCGGTACTGTGCTGTTGGCCAAGAACGCCGACGAAGCTTTGCCTCCAGCCTCCATGTCCAAGTTGATGACGCTGTATATGGCCTTTGAAGCCGTCCGCGATGGCCGCTTGCAGATGACAGAGAAACTGCCAGTGTCACAACATGCGATGAACTATGGCGGTTCCACCATGTTTCTGGACACAACGGACCGCGTGACGGTCGAAGACCTTCTGCGCGGCATTATCGTGCTGTCTGGCAATGACGCCTGCGCGGTTATTGCCGAAACCCTCAGCCCAGACGGCACTGAAGCTGGTTTTGCCCGCCTGATGACGCGTCGTGCGCGGCAAATGGGCATGACCAACTCAACTTTTGCCAACTCCAACGGCTGGCCAGCGCCCGGACATCGGATGAGCATGCGCGATCTTGTCCTCCTGGGTAACCACCTGATCGCAGACTTTCCGGAGTTCTACCCGATGTTTGCCGAGCGCGAGTTCAAGTTTGACGGTCGCGCACCGCAGAATACGCAAAACCGCAATCCTCTTTTGCGCCTCAACATAGGCGCGGATGGACTTAAAACCGGTCACACCTCAGAGGCGGGCTATGGTCTTGTTGGGTCTGCCAAACAAGGCAATCGCCGTGTGATTTTTGCATTCTCGGGCCTGCAAACCGCGGCGGAGCGCGCCGAAGTGTCCGAGCAAATTGTGAACTGGTCTTTCCGTCAGTTCTCCGAGGCCACGCTTGCGCGGGGAGGCGAGCGTGTGGCGGAAGCCGATGTGTGGATGGGTAAAACCCCACGGGTTGGCCTTGTGCCGGAAATCGACATTGACGTGCTGCTGCCCGTGCTCGCACAAAACAAAGTCAAAGCCGAAGTCATCTACAACGGTCCCATCGAGGCGCCCATTGCCAAGGGCCAGCCCCTGGCAGAGCTGGTGCTGATGCCTGAAGATCTGCCGGAGATGCGGATCCCACTAGTGGCGGAAGCGGACGTCCCGGAAGGCGGCTTTGGCATCCGTCTGCGCACCGCCGCAGGCGTTCTCATGCAGCAATTTGGCCTCAATCTCTCAGGTGCAACGTGATCGGACACTTCATCACGTTTGAAGGCATCGACGGTTCTGGCAAATCCACCCAAGCCAAACGCCTCGCAGACAGCCTGCGCGCAGAAGGTTTTCAAGTGGTACTGACCCGCGAACCTGGCGGCTCTGTTGGGGCCGAGGAAATCCGTGCGCTGGTGCTCGAAGGCGACCCGGATCGATGGTCTGCGGAAACCGAAATCCTGCTATTTACAGCAGCGCGGCGCGACCATTTGGAACGCACCATTCTGCCCGCCATGGCAGCCGGAAAAATTGTTATCTGCGACCGCTTTGCCGACAGCACTCGCATGTATCAGGGCCTGTCTCGCGGCGACCTGCGCGGGATTGTGGACCAATTGCACAGCCTGATGATTGGCCGCGAACCAGACCTGACTGTGCTGATAGACATGGATCCAGCCACTGGACTGGCCCGCGCCAAATCCCGCCAAACCGCCGAAGAACGGTTTGAGGATTTTGGCCAAGCTTTGCAGGAACAAATGCGCAAGGGCTTCCTGGACCTGTCCCAGGAGTTCGCCGACCGCTTCCGCGTGATCGATGGCGCGAGGGACATGGACAGCGTGTCCGATGCGGTTTACGCAACCGTGAAACAACACATCGAGGCCAGCGCGTGAGCGATGACACCGCCGCAGAGGCCGACCGCGTCACCGGCGCGCCGCATCCACGGGAAACCGAGGTGCTTTATGGTCAGTCCACCGCCGAACAAGATTTCCTCACGGCAGTCAACTCGCACCGACTGCACCACGGCTGGCTGATCACCGGGCCAATTGGTGTTGGCAAGGCGACCCTTGCCTGGCGCATCGCGCGATTTCTGCTGGCTACCCCGCTGGATGACGGCGCCGGGCTGTTTGGCGACCCTGTGCCGCACACCAGCCTGGATGTCTCACCAGACCACCCGGTGGCCCATAGGCTGCTAGCCCGCTCTGAGCCGGGCCTGTTCAGCATCACGCGTTCGATGAATGAAAAAACCGGCAAGCTGCGCGACCAAATCGTCGTGGATGACGTGCGCGGTTTGACTCACTTCCTAACCATGTCCTCAGCTGACGGTGGTCGCCGCGTGGTGATTGTCGACAGCGCGGATGAAATGAACGTGAACGCCGCCAACGCGCTCCTCAAAATGCTCGAGGAACCGCCAGAACGCACCACCATGCTGCTGATCTCGCATCAGCCCTCGCGCCTGCTGCCAACCATCCGGTCGCGCTGCCGCGAGCTGCGCCTGCACCCACTGTCCCCTGAGGACATGCACAACGCCCTCACCCAAGCTGGTTTTGAGGCCGCTGAGTCCCCTGCCCTTGCCGAGCTGGCGGCAGGCTCTGTGGGCGAGGCTCTGCGTATCCTACAAAGTGACGGCCTCGCGCTTTATGCAGAGCTGATCTCGCTCTTCGCCACCGAGCAGGGCTTTGACCGCCAGCGCGCCATCGCCCTTTCCAACGCCGCTGTTGGTCCTGCAAACGCCGAACGGTATGAGTTGCTGCTGACGCTGATCGATCTTTTTCTTATGCGCCTCGCGCGCACTGGCGCATTGGGCCAGCCACCCGCCACCGAAGTTGCCCCCAATGAAGCGCAGGTGCTCAGCCGCCTGGCGCCAAATGCCTACAAAGCCCGCGCCTGGGCTACTGCGGCACAGGAAATTTCGGATCGGACACACCACGGCAAGGCGGTGAACCTTGACCCTGCCGCGCTTGTGCTGGATACGGTTTTCAAGATCCATCAAACCGCAACCGCCTGAGCGTCTTATGACTGATTACCCCCAGATCACCGACAGCCATTGCCACCTCGATTTTCCGGATTTTGAGGGCAAGCTGGATGAATTCATCGCCCGCGCGGCTGACGTGGGCGTGACCCGCATGGTGACCATCTGCACCCGCCTGCGCAACGAACCCACAGTGCGCGCCATTGCCGAGGCGCACGCGCCCGTGTTTTACGCCGCAGGTACCCACCCGATGAGCGCAGCAGAAGAGCCGCTGGCCACCGTGGACGAACTGGTCGCGCTGGCACAGCACCCCAAGTTTGTTGGCATCGGCGAAACCGGTCTGGATTACCACTACACCGCCGACAGCAAGGCGGTGCAGCAAACCTCGCTGCGTATCCATTGCGAAGCGGCGCGTGAAACTGGCCTGCCTCTGATCATTCACAGCCGCGATGCAGATGAAGACATGGCGCAGATCCTGACCGAAGAGTTTAACAAAGGCGCCTATGGCTGCGTCATGCATTGCTATAGCTCCGGGCCAGAATTGGCGAAACAGATGCTCGATCTTGGGTTTTACTTGTCCATGTCTGGCATCGCCGCTTTCCCGCGCTCCCAAGAAGTCCGCGACATCTTTGCCGCCGCACCGGTGGACCGCGTGCTGGTGGAAACGGATGCGCCGTACCTTGCGCCCCCACCCTATCGTGGCAAGCGCAACGAGCCGTCGTATGTGGAGAAAACTGCCCGCGTTGGGGCAGAGGTTTTTGGTATGGACTACGCAGATTTCGCCGCCCAGACACAGGCCAATTTTGAGCGCCTGTTCTCCAAAGCAGCCCAAACGGCGGCCGCTGCATGAGCGCCACGCTGACCTTTACCATTCTTGGCTGCGGCAGCTCTGGCGGCGTGCCACGCATTGGCGGCCATTGGGGAGACTGTGATCCCACAAATCCCAAGAACCGACGCCGCCGCTGCTCGCTGCTGATTGAGCGGGAAACAGCAGAGGGCAAAACAACGGTGCTGGTCGACACTTCCCCCGATATGCGCGATCAACTTCTGTCCGCAGATGTCGGCGCATTGGACGCTGTGGTCTATACCCACAGCCACGCCGATCATGTGCACGGCATCGACGACCTGCGTATGGTGGTGTTCAACATGCGCCAACGCATTCCTGTTTGGGCGGATGGCGCCACGCAGAATGACCTGCTCAGCCGGTTTGGCTATGCCTTTGTGCAACCTCAAGACAGCCCCTACCCGCCCATTCTTGATTTGCACACCATCGATGATGCGGATTTCACCATTTCTGGCGCTGGTGGTGACATCACACTGACGCCAATCAGAGTAGATCACGGCAGCATCGACGCTTTGGCTTTCCGGGTGAATGACGTGGTATACATGCCGGATGTGGCCGAAATCTACGACGCCGCCTGGCCACAACTGGCCGACATGAAGTGCTTTATCATCGACGCCCTGCGTCGCTCTCCGCACCCGACCCATGCTCATTTGGACAAGGCACTGGAATGGATTGCCAAACTTGCCCCGGAGCGCGCGGTACTGACCAATATGCACATTGATCTCGACCACGCTGTGGTGGACGGGGAAACACCCGATCACATCACCCCCGCCTTTGACGGCATGAAAATCACCTACGAGCTGTAAATACAGACCCGACGGCAGGACACAGACCAGATGCAAACTCTTATCTCTGTGATCCTGCCCGTCTTTTTCATCATTGGTTTTGGCTACCTGGCCGCGTGGCGTGGGGTGTTCAGTCAGCAAAACGTCGATGGCTTGATGCGGTTTGCCACCAACTTTGCCGTGCCGGTGCTGTTGTTTCGGGCGATTTCACAGCTGGATCTTGCCGCCGAATACAATCTAAGCCTTTTGGGCAGCTTCTATGGTGCGGCTGCCTTGTGTTTCTTGACCGGTATGCTTGGGGCAAAGTTGCTGTTTGGGCGAGATTGGGAGGATGCCACTGCCATTGGCTTTATCTGCCTGTTCTCAAACTCGCTCTTGTTGGGGCTCGCTATCATGGAGCGGGCTTATGGGCCGGGCAGCCTCACAGGTAACTACGCGATCATCTCTGTGCATGCTCCGTTTTGCTATGGGCTTGGCATTGCCACCATGGAAGTCATGCGGGCACGTCATAGCTCCAAGGCACAGATCGTGCCAACTGTGCTCAAGGCCATGTTCTCCAACGCTTTGATCATCGGCATTGGGCTTGGATTTGTGGTGAACCTTGGCAACATCCCAGTGCCTGAACCAGCGATGCATGCAGTCAATCTACTGGCGGCTGCCGCGCTGCCGGCGGCGTTGTTCGGCGTGGGGGGCGTGCTCTACCGCTACCGCCCTGAGGGCGACATGCGAACCATTCTTTTTTGCTGCGCCGTTTCCCTCGGCTTGCATCCTGCTCTTACCTTTGCCTTTGGCACAGTGAGCGGCATTTCCGTAGAGAATATGCGTTCTGCCATTGTCACTGCGTCCATGGCGCCGGGCATAAACGCCTATCTCTTCGCCAATATGTATGGCCGTGCGATGCGGGTGGCCGCCTCCACCGTGTTGATCGGCACCGCCCTCTCGGTGCTCACGGTTTGGCTCTGGCTGGGCACATTGCCGTGACCCTGCGGCACGACGACTTGCTGAGACCATCCACACGCCCCATGTTGTCAACCTGAGTCACAGCAGGAGCACTCCAATGGCCAAAGACCCAATCCGCGTCGACATTATTTCTGACGTCGTCTGCCCTTGGTGCATCGTCGGCTACCGCCAGCTCATGCAAGCCTCTAAGGACACCGGTATTCCTGTAGAAACCTATTGGCATCCGTTTGAACTCAACCCCGATATGGTTCCGGAGGGCGAAAACCTGCGCGATCACATCATGCGCAAATACGGCAGCTCTGCTGAACAGTCCAAATCCGCGCGCGACCACCTGGCCTCTGTAGGCAAAGACCTCGATTTTGAATTCCACTGGACAGAGGACAGCCGCATCTACAACACCTTTGCCGCCCATCAGCTTTTGCACTGGGCGTCGGAAAGTGGACAAGCACAGGCTCTCAAACTAGCGCTGTTTGACGCCTATTTCACGCAAGGTCGCGATGTAAGTGCTCCAGACGTCCTAATCGAGGTTGCCGCCGCCATTGGGTTGAACGCTGAAGAGGCCAAGGTTGTGCTGCAAGACCAACGCTATGCAGATACAGTTCGGCAGAAAGAACAGTTCTGGACCTCGCGCGGCGTTTCAAGCGTACCGACAATGGTCTTTGACGCCAAACAAGCGACCTCCGGGGCCCAAGGTGTCGACACCTTTGCGCGGTTACTCCAACTCATGGCGTCGTCGTAGTCACTCAAACACTTCAAACGCTTCCTAGCTTATCGTTTTAGCCCCTCGGAATCGCCGATTCCGAGGGGCATTTCATTGCTTCAGCCTCAAAGCGGCCGCGAGTCATAATCAGTGCAATTTTAGACTTACCCCAATGGCGAGAGCCATCTTCTTACTATTCTCCGCCCCTCTAAAACCAACATAA
Source organism: Paracoccaceae bacterium (assembly GCA_014872815.1). GTDB lineage: Bacteria > Pseudomonadota > Alphaproteobacteria > Rhodobacterales > Rhodobacteraceae > Shimia. Next base: position 30,726 of record WKFK01000001.1, on the reverse strand, counting down.
TCTCCTTATTTTCAAAACCCTATACGTCTCATTGCTCCAGCAAAAAACCTCACAAACTTACTGTGAATATCTTCGAATAGCGCGCTGTCAGACAAGATCATACCGAGTAACCGGGTGTTAAGAGCTGCCAGCTTACGTTGCCTTCAATCAGCCAGTCCGAAAACGGTATTGAACCAGACCCATGAACACAAACACATCATCATCTCAGGCCGACTGCATCGCGCTGCCGCAGCAGTTGGATTACGCCCATTGCACCGAATTGCGTCTCGCAATCGAAGCCTCCCGCGGGCAACCGCTTGCGCTTGATGCGCATCATGTTGAGTTCCTTGGAGGGGCTGGCGCTGAACTGCTTTTGGCCACGCGCGCCGAATGGGCTGCACGTGAACTGCCATTCGAACTGAAACAACCATCTGACGAATTTCTAAAAGGTATGGAGCGGCTCGGCCTGCCCCATGACTGTCTTCTTGAAAGGGGCTCCGCATGACGACGAAGATTCTTGCAGTTGATGACTCCCGCACCATGCGCGCGATGATTCAAACCGCACTGACTGATGCTGGCTTTGATGTCGATCTGGCCGAGGACGGCATTGACGGGCTGGACAAGCTTGGTGACTCCGACCCGGACCTGGTCATCACAGATATCAATATGCCGCGCCTCGATGGCTTTGGCATGATCGAAGGGGTGCGAGAACGCCCAGAATGCGCCTCTCTGCCCATTCTCGTGCTGACCACGGAAAGCGGTGAAGAACTGAAACAACGTGCCCGTACAGCAGGCGCAACCGGCTGGATTGTTAAGCCGTTTGACGCTGAAAAGCTGGTCGCGGTCATCAATCGTCTGGTTGTCTGAAAGGAACTGAGTGATGTCCGATCTTCGTGACATGTTCTTTGAGGAATGCGACGACCTTCTTGAAGTGTTGTCCACCGGTCTGGAAGATCTCCAGAACGAGACCTCGGATGCGGAAACCATCAACGCGATGTTCCGTTCCGTGCATTCCATCAAAGGCGGCGCCGGGGCCTTTGGCCTTGATCGCCTGATCAAATTTGCCCATGCATTTGAAAACGTGCTGGACGACCTGCGCTCCGACAAGATCGGCGTAGACGCGACCATCACAGCCCTGATGTTTTCCGGCTTTGACCACCTGAGCGATTTGGTGGACGCGGCCCGCGACGACAACGACCTGCCTGACACCGATGGTGCGGCTGTTTTGGCAGAGCTGAAGCAGACCACACAAAATGCGAACGGTGGCGTTGGCGGCGACGATGACGACGATGCCAATGAAGTCAGCTCCGACGACTTCGAAGTTCAAGCGATGGACTTCAGCTTCGATCTGGGCGGTGACGATGACGGCGGAATCGGTGAATTGCCTGGCCTGCCCGCTCTTGGTGGCGGGGAGGAAGCGGTCGACGGCGCGACCCACTTTGTGGTCAAATTCAAAGCCGACCCCGTGCTTTACACCCGCGGCCACGATCCAGCCCTGCTGTTCCGCGCTCTGGGAGAGATGGGCGAGTTGTCCATCGAAGCAGACCGTTCTGAAGTGGCCCCGCTGGAAAGCCTCAAGGACGCCCCTGCAGCGATCTCTTGGACGCTGACCCTGCGCCCGGATGACGGCATCGACGAAAGCACCATCCGCGAAATCTTCGAGTTTGTGGAAGGCCAGTGCACGCTGCACATCTCTGAAACTGTATTGGAAGCCGCAGCGGGTGAGGAGGCAGCTCCTGCTGCTGATGCACCTGCAGCACCTGTGGCGGAAGCCGCACCAGCAGCAGCTACCGCAGCGCCAGCCGCAAAGGCCGAAACCAAGCCAGCCCCTGCAAAGGCCCCAAAGGCTGAAAAGCAGGAGGCCAAAAGCGGAGACGGCGGAAAAAAGTCCTCTGAACCGCGCAACAGCACCATTCGTGTGGACCTGAACCGCGTAGACCGCCTGATCAACCTGGTCGGCGAGCTCGTGATCAGCGAAGCCATGTTGCGCCAGTCGATGAATGAGCTGCCAGTGTCGGCCAACAGTGCCGTCAGCGAAGCCATTGGTCAGCTGAAAACCCTGTCCGGCGTTCTGCAAGAGAGCGTGATGGCCATTCGCGCACAACCAGTGCGTGGCCTGTTCCAGCGGATGAGCCGGATTGTACGGGAGTCTTCCCGTCAGGCTGGCAAAACCTCCCGTCTGGTGATGGTTGGGGAAGCCACCGAGGTCGACAAGACCGTGACCGAACGTCTGGTGGAACCACTGACCCACATGATCCGGAACTCGGTTGATCATGGTTTGGAAAAAGCCGAAGACCGTGTTGCCGCTGGCAAACCGGAAATGGGCACCATCAAGCTGGAAGCCGCACACCGCTCCGGTCGTGTTGTGATTTCGCTCACGGATGACGGCGCCGGTGTGAACCGTGCCAAAGTGCGTCAGAAAGCCGAAGAGAAAGGCCTGATCCGTCCAGAGGACGATCTGACCGACAGCGACATCGACAACCTGTTGTTCCGCCCCGGTTTCTCCACTGCCGACGAGATCTCTCAGCTCTCCGGTCGTGGTGTGGGTATGGACGTTGTGCGCTCTGAAATTCAGGCGCTTGGCGGCCGCATCAACCTGCAGTCCGAGCCGGGCAAAGGCACCACAATCACGATCTCCCTACCACTTACTCTTGCGGTGATGGAAGGCATGTTGATCGAAGTTGCCGGCGAAAGCCTTGTTGTTCCAACCGTGGCGTTGCGTGAAACGTTGCAGCCAGGTCAGGCCAACATACACGATTTCTGTGATGGTGATCGCGGCCTGTCCGTTAACGACTCGATGCTGCCGATTGTGGATTTGGGCGAAGCTCTCGGCTTCCGCGCGCCACTGCCGGATTTCAGCAACCAGTCGCTCCTTCTAATCGAAGGGGAATCCGGACGCCGTTCAGCCCTGGCAGTGGACGGAATCGTGGAGCAACGCGAAGTGGTGATCAAGGGTTTGGAACAGAACTACCAATCCATCCCGGGCATCGCCGCCGCAACCATCCTAGGCAACGGCAAGATCGCCCTGATCGTCGACACCGATCAAATGATCCCATCGCCGGGCAACGGCAACCCAGGACTGCGTAAGGGGTCCGAATTGGCAGAGGTGAACTCTAATGTCTGAACAAGCTACTCAAGAACAGACCGACGAACGTATTGAAATCGTGTCCTTCGCCATCGGCGAGCAGGCTTTCTGTCTGGATATTGGTCACGTGCTGGAAATACGCGGCTGGACCAACACCACAACGCTTCCACATGCGCCTGACTATGTGGTTGGCATGATGAACCTGCGCGGTGCGGTGTTGCCGGTCATTGATCTGTCCATGCGCCTGGGTCTGGGTAAAACCATTCCTGAAAGCCGTCACGTGATCATCATCGCACATATCGATGAGAAGAGCGTTGGTTTCCTGGTGGATGCTGTCTCCAACATCATCACTGTCAACACGGATGAAATCAAACCAACGCCAGAGGTATCCTCTTCGCGTACGGCTGCTTTCATTCGCGGCGTCTACACGCTGGACGACACCATCGTTCGTGCAATCGACGTACATCAGATCATGCCACAGGAAGCACTGTCAGCAGCATGACCCAGTTGGCGCAAAAATCCCTTGAAGAAGGCACAATCAGCGACGCGGACTTTGCCGCCATTGCTGGTCTGGTGCGCGAGTGGATGGGTATCGACCTTCAACCGCATAAGCGGACGATGGTCGCCTCCCGTCTCTCCAAGCGCCTGCGTGCCACTGGCTACGAGTCGGTCAACGACTACATCGACTATATGCACTCGCCTCAAGGGCGGGATGAGCAAACTCGCTTTATCAGCGCCTACACGACCAATATGACGCGCTTCAATCGTGAAGGGCACCACTTTGAGCAACTTGCCAATGACATTCTGCCGGACTTGATGGCCCAGGCACGCCGCGGCAAACGGGTACGGATTTGGTCCGCAGGATGCTCCAGTGGTGAGGAGCCATATGGCTTGGCCTTCCACGTTTTGGACGCCTGCCCTGAAGCTACGTCTTTGGACGTAAAAATCTTGGCATCCGATATTGACCCGGAGATTCTGGCGACCGCAAAGCGCGGCGTGTACCCGACCTCCTCAATAAACACACTGACAAACGGACAGGCGAGTAAGTACTTTGAAGACTTCGAAGGGTCACGCGACCAGAAATCAGTCTGCCAAAGTGCCCGCGACCTGATCAGCTTCCGGCGTCTCAACCTGCATGGCGACTGGCCTTTCAAAGGCAAGTTCGACATCATCATGTGTCGCAATGTCGCCATCTACTTTGACGCGCCCACACAAAGCCGTCTGTGGCAAAGGTTCGGCGAGCAACTTTGCCCTGAAGGCCTCCTATTCTTGGGCCACTCCGAAGGAATTGGCCCAGAACACGCCGAGCTGTTTGAAACAGCCGGAAGAGGCGTTTTCTCAATAGACACCTCCCGCGTTGGTGACAGAAGCGCCAATGCAACCTTGCACATGGGGAATTCAAAATGAGCTTGAAAGATAAGCTACACATCCTGGTTGTAGACGACATGTCTACGAGCCGTGGTCTCATTACACAGGCGCTCGACGAGATCGGGATCGTCAACTACCGCACGGAAAACGACGGTGCTCAAGCTTGGCGCAGCCTCGCGGCCAAACCGGTCCACCTGATCCTGTCGGATTTCAACATGCCGGGTATGGACGGCCTCCAGCTTTTGGAAGGTATTCGTTCCAACAAGGCCACAGCCCGTACCGGCTTCATCCTGATCACCGGTCGTGCGGATCCCGACACCATCAACCGCGGCGTCAAGCTAGGCATGAACAACTTCATCAAGAAGCCGTTCGAAACTGCCCAGCTGAAAGCCTGCATCGAGAAGGTGGTGGGGCCTCTGTAAAGGAGGCTCCCATGGGGGTACAACGAATGACTACGCGCACAACCGCAGACGTTTTGATCACCATTTCCGAGGACGTGGCCGACCTTGCCTCCATCGCACATGCGTTGGACGGACTGACCAGTGAACTGGATTTGGAAGGTGTTGATCACAACAAAATCAAGGACCTTCAGCGTGTGGATGCACTGTTCCAGCATCTGGACGACATCGCGGTTTTGCTTGGCAATATGTCATCAATGATTGGCGCTGGACCGGATCTCAATGTGCAGGATCTCTCCGACAGCGTCCGCCTGGATTACCTGAAATCCCGACTGTCAGATGCAAAAAAAACCCGCGCAATCTCGCCCGATGCAGGCAACGTTAACCTCTTTTGAGCCATACTCGCTCAGCCACAGTGACATTGGAATTGACCCATGAACGCCATGACTAAGATCAGCAGCGCCAGCGCAGACACCAAGGCCACCGAGGTTCGGTTTGCCAAGGAAAATATCATCATATCAGCGACCGATCCGCGTGGTGTGATTCAGTTTGCCAACGACACGTTCGTCGAGGTTGGCGGCTATTCCCTGGACGAGCTCCTTAACGCGCCGCATAAAATCATGCGCCATCCGGAAATGCCCAAAGGGGTATTTTACCTGATGTGGGAACACCTGAAAGCGGGCAAGCCGGTCTGCGCCTATGTTAAAAACAAAACAAAGTCAGGTGGTTACTACTGGGTGTTTGCCGTAGTTACACATACAGAAAACGGCTACCTCTCCGCCCGTATTCGTCCCAGTTCCGAGTTGTTTGAAGCGACAAAAGAGATCTATGCGACCCTTCTTGAAGAAGAGAAAGGCGCAGGGCTGACACCGGAACAAAGCGGTGCCCGTCTGCTCGAGATGCTGCAAGAAGCGGGGTACTCGTCTTTCGAAGACTACGGCACCAAAGCGTTGAATAACGAGTTTAAATCTCGTGACATTATTGCGCCTGAACTTGCCAACTCGTTTTTGCTGATGGACGAGCTTGTCGACATCATCTCCGACATGCAGAATCTGGTAAATAGCATTGAGCAGGGTTTTGAACGCGTACGCGGCGAACCGGTCAACCTGCGGATTCTCGCAGGCCGCCTGGAAGGTGCCGGGGCAGCTCTGGGCACAATCTCGCAAAACTACGATGCCATGGCCAAAGAAATGCACGGTCTCGTTGGCCGCCTGCATGACCCGGAAAACGGATCCCTTGTGCAGATGTTTGACGCGGTATCGCAAGGTCGTTGGGCGATGCAGATTGCTCAGATTTTGAACGAGGCGCACGCGCAAGGCGGCCCTGATACGGCCGAAGACGAAGGGGCCGCGTTGCTCAAGGAACACAATGAGCGCCTGCAGCAAAGCAGTCGTTCCCGGCTGATTGAGATTTCTTCCATCGGCAAATCCATACCTGACATCTGCCGCAGCCTGCGTCGCCGCATCAACGGCTTGGATGTGGTGAAACTGCTTTGCAAAGTGGAAAGCGGACGGATGCGTGACGTCGACAGCGGTCTCGACGGCATCATCGCTCGCCTAGAGAACTTCCACGACAACACCGATCGCCATTTGGCAGACCTCTCTGCCAAAGCCTCCCAAGTAACACAAAAAGGTAGCTCGCTCTGAGCGTTTGACCCCAGTTCAAACACTCCCTCCAGATAGAACGACAGGACTTCTCATGCCAATTCTTAGTAACATTAAAGCCCGTTTCTCGCGGATGAGTATCAAAATTAAATTGGCATCGGCGATTGGTGCATTTGCCCTGGTGGCTGTCAGCCTGTCGCAGGTTTCGCAATACAACTCGCGCACAGCGGAAGCAGAGTTGCAGGCGATGGAACGCTATGACCTGATGAGCGAGCTGTTTAGTTCCCAACTTGTCGCGGCAACACAGTTTCAAGATGTTGATCGTCTTAAGGCGACCACGGATCGCTTCCTGGAACAGGATGAAAACATTACGGCGGTAAGCGTATTGACGCCGGATGGAACGGAAATCTACCGATACGACGTGAACGAAACGCGGCCGGATGCCATCAACACCGCTATTGAGCTCGCCGCAGCCAAGGCCACCAGCATTGCTGATGGGACCCACGTGATCGAAGCTTCTGTCTACGCAGGACAAATGCCAATTGCAAAAGCGGGTCGTGATCCTATTGGTGTTGTGCAGGTCACTGCGGACGTGTCCTCCATCCGAGAGAAAGCCCTTCAGGAGTTTATCCAAAGCGCTATTGCTTCTGCAATCGCAGCAGCGCTCGCCCTTGGATTGATCGTCATGCTTGTTGGTCGGGTAGTGACCCGCCCCGTGCTGAGCCTAGGCAAAGCCATGGACGCTATGGCGGACCACGATTATGACTGTGACGTGCCTTGCCTAGATCGCGACGACGAGGTCGGCATCATGGCAAAACGTCTGGAAAAGTTCCGTGACCAATTGGCGCAAGATGAACGGGAACGCGCCTTGCGCGCCGAAGAAGACAAGCTGCGTCAGCGCTTGTTTGCGCGCCTGGCCGAAGGTCTGTCTGAGATTGCAGACGGTCGTGTGGATCGCCCGATCGATATGGCTGACTTTTCTGAGTTGGGCGAACACTCGCTGCAGATTTGTAAAGACTTCAACGACGTTCTTTTGAACCTGAAATCTGTACTGTCCACAGTGACCCGTACGGCCGAAACTGTCCGTTCCAGCGCGCAGGAAATTTCTGAAAGCGTTGTCGATCAATCGAAGCGGTCTGAGGCGCAAGCCGTAACCTTGGAAGAATCTGCTGCGGCCATCGAAACCCTGAGCATGTCGGTTGAACAAACTGCGGATCATGCCGCAGAGGCGAACAAGCGCATTACACAAAACCGTCAACAAGCGCAGTCCGGCGGCGAAGTGGTCGAGCAAACCGTTCAAGCGATGCGCAACATCGAACAAAGCTCCGAAAAGATTACCGCGATTATTGGTGTGATTGACGATATTGCCTTCCAGACCAACCTGTTGGCTTTGAATGCAGGCGTCGAGGCTGCCCGCGCGGGTGAAGCGGGACGTGGGTTTGCGGTTGTGGCCTCCGAGGTTCGTGCGCTTGCACAGCGAGCCTCAGATTCTGCGAACGAGATCAAAGAGTTGATCCTGACCTCGGGTGAGCAGGTCACCAAAGGCAGCGCGTTGGTCAACAGAGCCGGTACCGCGCTGGAAGAGATCATCAACGGTGTGACACATGCGTCCGATTTGGTGTCTCAAATTGCGAGCGGCTCCCGTGATCAGGCAGATAATCTGCGTGAAATCAAAGAAAGCGTGACTGAGCTGGACCGCGTGACACAGCGTAACGCCGCGATGATTGAAGAATCTTCCGCCGCCAGCCGCAGCTTGTCGGATGAAGCAGCCAATATGTCCCAAGTGCTGAAGGTCTTCAAATTGACCGAAGCGGACTTATCGGAGACGCCAGCCCCTGTGCAACAGCGCCCGGCAAAGGCCGCGCCAGCTAAGGTAGCGCCATCTAAGATGGCACCAGCCAAACCAGCACAACCTGTGACCGATGCGGCCAAAACCAAAGAATGGGATGACGACGCCGCGAAGGACACAGCTATCAAACGCAAAACGCCTGCCCCTGCAAGTGCGCCTGCCGCCACAGAAAAACCAAAAGCAAAGCCAGCCAAAGTTGCTGTCAACCAGTCGACACCAATTGAGGATACGTCCAGCGAAAGCTGGGAAGACTTCTAAGAACCGCGCAAAATGCGCCTTGTCAGCCGGAGCGCGAACCCGGCTGACGTGTAACCCTCGGTGAATGGAATAGCCAATGAGTCTCAGTGAAGCAGAAGCCATCAAAGGATACCAAGTCCAGCCTTTGTTGCAGGGCGACGTGGAGGTATCCCAGAACCAGGACATCGTGATGACCACGATCCTTGGCTCATGTGTGGCAGCATGTATGTGGGACGAGGCGGCCGGCATCGGCGGCATGAACCACTTTCTGTTGCCGGGAACCGAAGACGGTTCTGCAGGCTCCATGAGCCACGGTGTGCACGCCATGGAACTCTTGGTAAACGGCTTGATCCAGGCTGGCGCGCGGCGTGACAAGCTCAAGGTGAAGCTTTTGGGCGGCGCCAAGATGTTCAACAGCCGCATCGATATCGGGTCCAAGAACGCCGAATTCGCCATGTGGTTTGTGCGCAACGAGGGCTTTGAATTGGTCGATTGTTGCTTAGGTGGTCAACGTGGCCGCAACATCCGCTTTTGGCCTGTCGGTGGCCGGATTCAGCGCCGCTTCATGAAAGACACCCGTCTGCTCAATGAAGAAGAAGCGCCACGGCGCAAACCCAAGCCAAAGGTCGACGACAGCCTCGGCGACGTGCAACTGTTTTAACCCGCAGGTCCCTCCTCTTCCTGCAGTAAAAAGGCCCGCGAACTTGTGCGGGCCTTTTTCATTCAGGCTGGCGTCAGATTAGATGTGTAACGCATGGCCCAGCGCCTTGAGGCACGCCTCTTGCAAACCTTCAGACTGCGTTGGATGTACATGAATCGTGGCCGCGATATCTTCTAGACACGCCCCCATTTCAATGGCCAGCGAGAAGGATGCGGAGAGTTCGGAAATCTCGGCACCGACCGCTTGCAGCCCCACAACCGCGTGATCCTCTTCGCGGTAGACCACCCGCACAAAGCCATCGTCGCGTTCGGTGGTCATGGCGCGGCCATTGGCCTTAAACGGAAACTCGCTGGATTTGGTGCCATCAATCTCACCCGGCAGCGCGCCACACGTCACCACCTCGGGGTCGGTGAAACACACCGCCGGAATGGCGCGTTTGTCCCACTCCACCGCATGACCCGCAATATGTTCAGCAACCATCTCGCCCTGTGCCATCGCCCGATGTGCCAACATCGGCTCGCCGGTCACGTCGCCAATCGCGTAAATCCCACGCATGGAGGTCTGGCAGAAGCTGTCGATCTTCACAAACGGCCCATCCTGGGTCAGAGCCAGCTCTTCAATGCCAATGCCCGCCGTGCGCGGACGCCGACCGACGGTGACGAGCACCTTCTCCGCAGCCACTTTCCCCTGATCGGTCTGCAAGGCACCATCGCTATAGCCCTGCGCCTTGGTGCCGGTCATCACCGTCACGCCGAGGTCTTCCAACCGCTTGGCCACCGGCTTGGTCAGCGCTTTGTCATAGAGCGACAGTATGCGATCTTCCGCTTCCACAACCGTGACCTTGCTGCCCAGCTTGGCAAACACCGTGCCCAGCTCCAGCCCGATGTAGCCGCCACCAACAACCGCCAATGTCTCCGGCACCTCGGTCAAATCCAGCGCCTCGGTGGAGGACAAGATCGGCCCGCCAAACGGCAAAAACGGCAGTTCAACCGGCGCGGAGCCCGTGGCAATCACCACATATTCCGCCCGGATTTGTTGAACCTCGTCCCCATTGGTGACTTCCACGGTTTTGCCATCCAAAAACCGCGCCTGCCCCGTGACAAACCGCGCTTTGGCTTTCTTCATCAACGCCGAAACACCCGTATTCAAGCGCTGCACAATGCCATCTTTCCACGCCACCGTTTGGGCCAAGTCGATGCTTGGCGCGCTGGCGGAAATCCCCAGCGGGCCGTCGTTTACATGCGCAATCTTGTGGAATTCATCCGCCGCGTGGATCATCGCTTTGGACGGAATACAGCCCACATTCAGGCACGTCCCCCCCGGCTTCCCAGCATCCACAACAATAGTATCAATGCCCAGTTGCCCGGCGCGAATGGCACAGACATAGCCGCCAGGACCAGCCCCAATGATCAGCAGTTTACAGGTTAGATCAGTCATTTAGCCCTCAACAAACAGCATCGCTGGTGTTTCCAGCAGGGTTTTCAATTTTTGCACAAACACAGCGGCATCCCAGCCGTCGATCACGCGGTGATCAAAGCTGCAGGAGATGTTCATCATCTTGCGCGGCTGGAACTGCTGCCCATCCCACACAGGACGGATCTGCATCTTGTTCACCCCGACAATGGCCACCTCCGGATGGTTGATGATCGGCGTTGTGGCGATCGCCCCCAACGGCCCCAACGAGGTGATGGTGATCGTGCCACCGGACAGCTCATCGCGTTTGATGGTGCCGTCCCGAGCCTCTTGCGCCAGCCGCGCCACGGTTTCTGCATTGTCCCACAGGCTGCCCGCTTCGGCGTGTTTCACCACCGGCACGTTCAAGCCGTTAGGAGTCTGTGTCGCGATGCCCACGTGCACCCCGCCATGGCGGTGGATCACACCCGCTTCGTCATCATAGCGCGCGTTCAACTCAGGCTGCTCCCGCACCGCTTCGACAATCGCCCGCATCAGGAACGGCAACAGCGTCAACTTCGCGCGTTCCCCTTTGTGTTTGGCATTGAGCGCCGCACGCAGGTCTTCCAGCGCCGACATATCCACCTCTTCCACGATGGTGATATGCGGAATTTGCCGTTTGGAAATCGCCATCTTCTCGGCGATCTTGCGGCGCATGCCGATCACCCGCACCTCTTCCACGCCGGTATTCTGCCCACGAGTCACCCCGCCCTGCTGAATGCCGCCCGAGGCAATCCAATTGTCCAGATCGGCATGGCTGATGCGCCCTGCCGCACCGGATCCCGGCACCTGGCGCAGGTCGACACCCTCTTCCCGCGCCCGCGCCCGGACCGACGGCGACGCCAAAGGCTTGGTGCCCGCCGCCCGTTTCACAGGCGCGGACACTACTGGCGCCGCCGCAGGCTTCGCCGCTGGCTTTGGCGCTGGCGCAGCAACGGCCTCGACAACCGCAGGTCTTTCTTCAACCGGTGCCGCTGTAGGTGCTTCCACGTCACCACTCTCGTTGCCTTCGCCATCCACTTCGATTCGGATCAACACAGCGCCAATCGCAATCATGTCACCAATCTCACCGCCCAGCGCGAGCACCTTACCATCCACAGACGACGGCACTTCCACGGCGGCCTTATCGGTCATCACGGCGGCCAGCACGTCATCTTCGCGCACCACGTCGCCCACTTTCACATGCCATTCGACCAGTTCAGCCTCGGCAATGCCCTCTCCAACGTCGGGCAAACGGATTGCAAATACTCCCATGGGATCAGTCCTCCATGACTTTGCGCAGCGCTTCGCCAACCCGTGCAGGTCCGGGGAAATACTCCCATTCCTGCGCATGCGGGTACGGCGTGTCCCACCCGGTCACCCGAATCATTGGCGCTTCAAGATGATAGAAACAGGCTTCCTGCACGAGACTCATCAACTCGGCCCCAAAGCCAGAAGTGCGGGTCGCCTCATGCACAATCACACAGCGCCCGGTCTTTTTCACACTCTCAACAATGGTCTCCAGATCCAGCGGCATCAGCGTGCGCAGGTCAATCACCTCCGCATCCAAGCCGGTCTCTGCCGCAGCGGCCTCCGCCACGTAAACCATTGTCCCATAGGCCAGAACCGTCACATCCGCGCCTTCACGCTGAATATGCGCCTTGCCCAGCGGGATAATCTCATTGCCCTCAGGCACATCGCCCTGAGGGTGCTTCTTCCAGCTTTCAATTGGCTTGTCGTGATGGCCATCAAACGGCCCATTATATAACCGCTTCGGCTCCAGGAAGATCACCGGATCAGGGTCTTCAATCGCCGCCAACAGCAGCCCCTTGGCATCACGCGGGTTGGATGGGATCACCACCTTCAACCCGGACACATGGGTGAAAATCGCCTCTGGGCTTTGGCTGTGAGTCTGCCCGCCAAAGATACCGCCACCGGTGGGCATGCGGATCACCAAAGGACAGGTGAAATCGCCGTTGGAACGGTGCCGCAGACGCGCCGCTTCAGACACGATCTGATCATAGGCCGGGTAGACATAGTCAGCGAACTGGATTTCAATCACTGGCTTAAGGCCATAAGCCGCCATGCCAATCGCAGTTCCGACAATGCCGCTCTCGTTGATCGGCGCGTCAAAACACCGAGATTTGCCGTATTTCTCCTGCAGACCCGCGGTACAACGGAACACGCCGCCAAAGAACCCGACGTCCTCGCCAAACACCACCACTTTGTCATCTGCCGCCATGGCCACATCATGGGCCTCACGGATGGCTTCAATCATTGTCATTTGTGCCACGATCAATACCCCGCTTCTTGACGCTGACGGATCAGGTGCGCTGGCATGGTCTCATATACACCTTCAAACATATCGCGCGGGCTTGGCGCTTTGCCGCCAGCCAATGTGCCCACCGCTTCGGCCTGTTTTTGCACCGAAATCACCGTATCGAGGATTTCCGCCTCCGCCTGCGCGTGGCGGTCTTCGCTCCACTCACCAATCTTGATCAGGTGCTGCTTCAGTCGCTCAATCGGGTCGCCCAACGGCCAGGCCGCTGCTTCGCTTTTGGAGCGGTAAGCTGATGGGTCATCCGAGGTCGAGTGCCCACCCGCCCGATAAGTCACATGTTCAATCAACGTTGGTCCATGGCCCAAACGCGCCCGCTCAGCCGCCCACTTGGCCACCGCATGTACCGCCAGGTAGTCATTGCCATCGACCCGCAGCGAGGCAATGCCAAAGCCGTGCCCACGGGCGGCAAACGTGCCCACGCCACCGCGTGCGATGCCTTGGAACGTGGAAATGGCCCATTGGTTGTTGACGATATTGAGCACCACTGGCGCCTTATAGGTCGAGGCAAACACCATCGCTGCGTGGAAATCATTCTCCGCCGTGGAGCCATCCCCAATCCAGCCCGTGGCGATCTTGGTGTCGCCGGAGATCGCAGACGCCATGGCCCAGCCCACCGACTGCACAAACTGCGTGCCGAGGTTGCCGGAGATCGAAAAGAAACCATGTTCTTTAGACGAATACATGATCGGCAACTGACGCCCGGCCAACGGATCTTCCGCATTGGAGTAAATCTGGTTCATCATAGTCAGCATCGGATACTCCGACGCAATCAGCAGACCGGCCTGACGATAGGTTGGAAAGTTCATGTCCCCCGGCTGCAACGCACGGGCAAAGGCGCAAGACACAGCCTCTTCGCCCAAATGCTGCATATAGAAACTCGTCTTACCCTGCCGCTGCGCATTCTGCATCCGCGCATCAAAGGTCCGCAGGGTCAGCATGTGGCGCAGCCCTTCGCGCAGCTCTTCTACGCTCAACGCTCCGGCCCAATCGCCCAACGCGTCGCCCTCTTTGTTGAGCACGCGCACAATCGAAAACGCCATGTCGCGGATACTATCAGGATCCACGTCCACTGCGGGGCGACCAACCTCGCCCGCCTTTGGAATTTCAAAATCGGAGAAGTCCGGCGTGTCTCCGGGACGGCATCCCGGTTCCGGCACATTGAGGGAGAGCGGAGCGGTATCAGAGCCCATGCGTCACCTTTCTGTAGTGGGGCTGACGCCGGTAGGCACGGTTGCTCCGTCTTGTTGACCCACGCAAAGGGATCAGGGGCGGAAAATGGAACCGATACCCCCGCCAGTCAGCGAGAATTATTCAACCTGTTAAGTTTAGCCCACATCCCGGGTTGAAAAACGGCGTTCTCTTATCGTATTTGCGAAATGTTGGCCGAAAACTTCGGCGATGGAGAGTATCGTGGCGAAAATCACTATAGACGAAATTGACCGAAAAATCATCCGCACTCTGAGCGAGGACGCCCGCATGTCGGTGGTGCAAATCGCGGACCGCGTCGGCCTCTCTGCCACCCCCTGCAAACGCCGCTTGAAACAGCTGCAAGACAGCGGGCTGATCGCAGGCTACACCCTGCGCATTGACCGCATGACCGCCGGCTTTGGCATCACCGCCTATGTAAACGTCGAGCTGGAACGCCAGGATGCCGACGCTATTTCAAATTTTCAGAAAGAAGTGGCCCGATTTGACGAGGTTGTGACCGGTACACTGATGACCGGCGCTATGGATTTCCAACTGGAGATTTGGGTGGAAAGCCTTGAAGAGTTTGAGAATTTTCTACAATCCAAGCTCATGCGCCTGCCCGGCATCCGCGCCATCCGCTCGCGCTTTGCCCTCAAGAAGTTCGTGGAACGGGTGCGCATACCGTAACCGCCCTGTCTCAAGAACCTTTTCCTTTTCAGTCATTTAACAGAGCGTTCATTTTCGCTCTGAACGCCCTAAGGCGGCGTCCTCTCCGTTATTTTCCGACACAAATTTACTCTTAAACACTTCGAAGGGATTTTGTGGGTACCGATTGGGGACCCCGTGATCTCTCGGGCGATGAGACATTTTGTGAGGAGTCAAAAATGTTCAGAGCCAAAAAGCTGTCACTTTCTCTCAAGCTGCCATTGGTAATGGTCGCTTTGACAGCCACGTTTCTGGTAACAGTGTCCTTCCTGGTTTATCGCATGGCAGAACAGAACATTCGCCAGAATGTCTATGCCTCCCACGAAACCACGGCCAACGCTGGCAAACAGGCCATCGCCGCCCTGATTGACGCCGTGCGCCGTGATCTGGTGATGAACGCCGATCAGCCGACCACCTTCCGCGCGATCAGCAATTTTGACCGCGTCTTCGGCATGATCGAAGCCGACGACCCCATCAAGTACCTCACGGACACCTATATCGCCAAAAATCCGAACCCAGCAGGCGAACGCGCGAAGCTGGTCGATCCGGGTGACGGGCAATATTACAGTCAGTCCCACAACAGTTATCATCCGACGTTCCTGCGGTCGCTGAACCTTAATGGGTATGCAGATATGTATCTGTTGAATACCGAGGGGCGCCTCCTCTATTCGGTGATGAAGCAGGACGATTTTGCGCAGGACTTCTCCAAAGGCGCCTATGCCGAATCCGGTCTGGGTCAGGTCTTCAAAGCTGCCGTAAACTCCAAGCCTGGCGAGATCAGCACCTCTGACTTTGCCGCCTATGAGATTACTGGCGGCGCGCCCGGCGCCTTCCTCGCGATCCCGATCCTGAGCAAGAAGAAAGCCATCGCCGGCGTGCTGGCCGTGCAACTGTCCAGCGAGCGCATCACCAGTGCTTTGTCGAAAAACCTGGACGACAGCGGGCATCAGAACCTGTTCCTAGTCGGAGAAGATGGCACCGCCCGCAGCCCCTCGCTGATTGAAGGTCTGTTTGAGGTTTCCACTCCCTTACCAGAGGCGCTGCACATTGAAGCGGCAATGGCCCATGAAGACGCCTTCTTTGAAACCGTAAACTCTGTTGGAGGCATCGACGCGATCAGTTTGGTGAAGCCGATGGAAGTGCCCGGTTTCAATTGGTCCTTGGTGATGGAAACCGATCACGCCGCCGCTTTCTCGGTTGTGAATGAAATCCGCATGGTGGCGATTGCGATGATTGCCGCCTCTGTGGTGATTGCCATTATCGTGTCTTGGATCGCGGCCGGACGGTTGACCAAGCCCATTCAGGCGTTGCGCGGGGTGACCGACGCATTGGCCGAGGGCGACTACACCATTGACATTTCCGGCCAAGACCGGGGAGACGAACTGGGCGACCTTGCCCGAACAATGGGCGGTTTCCGCGACAAGCTGAAACAAGCAGACGAAGCTTCGGAGCGCGAGGCTGAGAACGCCCGTAAAACTTCAGAAGTTGTGGAAACCATGAGCGGGGCGCTGGCCGAGCTGGAGCGCGGCAATCTGGCCTGTGATATTCAAGAACCTTTTGTGGCGGATTACGAAATTTTGCGGGAAAACTTCAACCGCAGCCTCACGAATTTGCGCACGCTGATGTCTGAGATCGTCGAAGCCTCCCAACACGTAGGCCAGTATTCCGACGAACAGAAGTCCGCAGCCACCGTGATGGAAAAACGCACCGAAAGTGCCGCCGCTACACTGGAAGACACCGCCCACGCTGTGACGGCATTGTCGGACGGTGTGAAAGCCACTGCCGACCGCGCCACCCGCGTGGATGGCGTGATGCAGACCGCCCGTCAGGAAGCGGAAAATAGCCGCGATGTGGTGTCCTCTGCCGTAGAAGCCATGGACCAGATCCAGACCGCCTCCAGCGAGATTTCCCAGATCATCGGCGTGATCGACGACATCGCCTTCCAGACCAACTTGCTCGCCCTGAACGCTGGCGTCGAAGCCGCCCGAGCAGGCAGTGCAGGAAGCGGCTTTGCCGTGGTGGCTTCCGAAGTGCGTGCTTTGGCACAACGCGCAGCTGAGGCCGCCGGTCAAATTCAGGCCCTGACCAGTGCGAGCGAAGACCATGTCTCTAACGGTGTGGAAATGGTGGGCCGCGCAGGAGACGCGCTGACCAACATCATCACGCAGGTGACATCCGTATCTGATCTCGTGACGGAGATCTCCGACGGCGTGCGGACACAATCAGAGGGACTTGAGAGCATCAACACCTCGATGCGAGAACTGGACTCCGTGACACAGCAAAACACCGCCATGGCCGAGGAGGCCGCAGCATCCAGCCAGATGCTTTTGGCGGAGGCGCAGAGTTTGTCCGGAATTGTTGCCCGATTTGATATGGATGACACGGCCCCCAAAGAGCAAGCGCCAGAGGAGTTCGAAGAAGAGCGATTGAGCGCCTAAACCTCCCCAAGACAAGAAAGAACCGCCCCGGAAACTGGGCGGTTCTTTTGTTTTGGCGTTACCGAAACTGTCACTGTGGTGGGAGCAACGACACTATATGAGCGCACTTCATGATTTTCTCAAGAAACGATCATTTTTCCTCATAACGTGAAGCGGGTATAGACGCGGTTTAAACCACCGATTGGATAGACGCCCATGTTTGATTTTTCCCTTCCTGCTTCACCGACGCAGGAGACGTTGCAGGCACTTGCCAAAGAGCGCATTCTCATTCTGGACGGCGCTATGGGTACGATGATCCAGAAGCTGAACATGACCGAAGAGGATTTTACGGCACAGGGGCATATCCATGGGCCAGGATGTCGGCACCACTATCACCCGGATCATCCGCAACAAGGCAACAACGACCTGCTGGTGCTGACGCAACCAAAAGCGGTTGAAGATATTCAGTTTGAATTTGCCAGGGCGGGCGCAGACATTCTGGAGACCAACACGTTTTCTTCGACCACAATTGCACAGGCGGATTATGGGTTGGAAGACGCGGTGCATGACCTCAATGTGGCCGGAGCGCAAGTGGCGCGCCGTGCCGCGGATCGCGCAACCGCCGAAGATGGTAAGCCACGCTTCGTGGCTGGATCTGTCGGACCAACCAACCGGACGGCTTCCATCAGCCCAGATGTAAACGATCCAGGTTACCGCGCGGTCTCATTTGACGATTTACGTATCGCGTATGGGGAACAGATTGATGGCTTGATCGCGGGCGGCTCTGATCTGATTTTGATCGAAACTATTTTTGACACGTTGAACGCCAAAGCCGCCATTTTTGCCGCCTTCGAAAGCTTTGCCAAAGTGGGCAGGCGTCTTCCGATCATGATTTCAGGCACCATCACCGACGCCTCTGGGCGCACATTGTCGGGTCAAACGCCTACGGCGTTTTGGCATTCCGTGGCCCATGCTCGCCCGTTCACCGTTGGCTTAAATTGCGCGCTAGGAGCCGCGTCGATGCGGCCGCATATGGCGGAAATTGCGGGTGTGGCCACGTCCCTGACCTGCGCCTATCCAAATGCAGGGCTTCCGAACGCCTTTGGGCAATATGACGAAACCCCAGAGCAAACCGCCGCGCAGGTCGAAGAGTTTGCCCGGGACGGGATTGTCAATGTTGTTGGCGGTTGTTGTGGGACCACACCAGATCACATCCGCGCAATGGCAGATGCCGTTGCACCATTTGCGCCACGAAAGGTTTCCGCATGACACGTTACCTCCGCCTGTCCGGTCTTGAGCCTTTTGTGCTGACGCCAGATATTCCCTTTGTGAACGTCGGCGAGCGGACCAATGTGACGGGATCTGCCCGGTTCAGAAAACTCATCGTCAACCGCGATTTTGCCGCTGCACTTGAGGTGGCGCGTGATCAGGTTGAGAACGGGGCACAGATCATTGATGTAAATATGGATGAGGGATTGATCGACAGCGAAAAAGCGATGGTCGAGTTCCTTAACCTTGTGGCGTCTGAACCAGATATCGCCCGTGTGCCCATCATGATCGACTCTTCTAAATGGGAAGTCATTGAAGCCGGATTGAAATGCGTCCAAGGTAAACCGGTGGTTAACTCGATTAGCCTGAAAGAAGGCGAAGACGTCTTCCGCCACCAAGCCGGTTTGTGCCTGGCTTACGGCGCAGCTGTAGTGGTGATGGCCTTTGATGAGAATGGGCAAGCTGACACCTATGAGCGCAAAATCGAAATTTGCGCCCGCGCCTATCGCATCCTTGTCGAAGAGATGAACTTTCCCCCTGAAGACATCATCTTTGACCCCAACGTCTTTGCCGTGGCCACAGGCATCGAAGAGCACGACAACTACGGGGTTGACTTCATTAATGCGGCAAAGTGGATCCGCGAGAACCTACCGCATGCGCATGTGTCCGGAGGCGTGTCCAACCTGTCCTTCAGCTTCCGCGGTAATGAACCCGTGCGGGAGGCCATGCACGCGGTCTTTCTTTACCACGCCATTCAGGTTGGCATGGACATGGGGATCGTCAACGCGGGACAGTTGGCGGTGTATGACCAAATTGATCCTGAACTACGGGAAGCCTGTGAAGATGTGGTTCTGAACCGCACACCCAAATCAGGCGGAAACGCGACCGAGAACCTGCTTGAGATTGCGGAAAAGTTCCGTGGTGGCAAACGCGAAGAGAAGGTCCGGGATCTGGCATGGCGGGAGTGGCCGGTTGAGAAGCGTCTAGAACATGCGCTGGTCAATGGGATCACTGAGTTCATTGAGGAAGACACCGAAGCCGCCCGCGTGAATGCAGAGCGGCCGCTGCACGTGATTGAAGGCCCTCTGATGGCTGGTATGAACGTCGTTGGAGATCTGTTTGGCGCCGGCAAGATGTTCCTGCCACAGGTGGTGAAATCCGCGCGCGTGATGAAGCAGGCTGTGGCGGTGTTGCTGCCTTATATGGAAGAAGAAAAACGCCAAAACGGCGGCGAAGCGCGCCAGTCGGCGGGTAAAGTGTTGATGGCGACCGTGAAAGGCGATGTGCACGACATCGGCAAAAACATCGTCGGCGTGGTCTTGGCCTGCAACAACTATGAGATTGTTGATCTTGGTGTAATGGTGCCCCCACAGAAAATCCTGCAAGTCGCCCGAGACGAGAATGTGGACGTCATTGGGCTGTCCGGTTTGATCACCCCATCTTTGGACGAGATGGTGCATCTGGCGTCTGAGATGGAGAAGGAAGGATTTGATATCCCGCTCTTGATTGGGGGCGCGACGACTTCTCGCGTGCATACAGCGGTGAAAATCGCTCCGAGATACCAGCAAGGACAAGCCGTTTACGTCACAGACGCCAGCCGCGCGGTGGGCGTAGTGGGTGCGCTGCTCAGCCCGTCTCAAAAAGCGGACTATATCGCCGGCATTCAATCGGAATACAAAGATGTCGCCGCCAAACACGAACGCAGCGAACAGGCCAAAAACCGACTGCCCATTGCAAAAGCTCGCGACAATGCGTTGAAGATGAACTGGAGCGACTACACACCGGCGGCTCCAACATTCACCGGTACACGCGTTTTGCCAGATTGGGATCTGGCTGAGATTGCGCGCTACATCGATTGGACGCCTTTCTTCCAGACATGGGAGATGCGCGGGGTGTATCCCAAGATCTTGGAGGACGAAAAGCAAGGCGAAGCGGCACGCGCGTTGTTCGCGGATGCGCAGGCGATGCTTAAGCAGATCATTGACGAACGGTGGTTTACGCCGCGCGCTGTTATCGGATTTTGGCCTGCAAATGCGGTTGGTGACGACATTAGGCTGTATAAAAATGGTCAACGCGCGGAGACATTGGCCACCCTGCACACGCTACGGCAACAGACATTCAAACGAGGCGATCGCCGCAATTTGGCGCTCTCGGATTTTGTTGTGCCAGAGGGGCATGGCGCTGATCACGTTGGCGGCTTCGTGGTGACAGCAGGCCCCGAAGAAGCAGAGATCGCGGAGCGTTTGGACAAAGCCAATGACAATTATGGCGCCATCCTTGTGAAGGCTTTGGCGGACCGGCTTGCCGAGGCCATGGCAGAGATGCTGCATGAGCAGGTTCGGCGCGAGTATTGGGGCTATGCGGCAGACGAGAGCTTTGACCCGCAAGCTCTGATTGGGGAGCCATACGCGGGTATTCGCCCTGCCCCGGGCTATCCAGCGCAACCGGATCACACAGAAAAACGCACGCTGTTTGACCTCCTAGATGCCGAAGCGGCCACCGGTGTGACCCTGACCGAAAGCATGGCCATGTGGCCCGGCTCGTCAGTATCTGGGCTCTATATTGGCCACCCGGACAGTTACTATTTTGGTGTGGGTAAAGTGGAGCGGGATCAGGTTGCGGACTACGCCCAGCGCAAAGGGATGGACATTGACGAGGCAGAGCGCTGGCTTGCCCCGATTTTGAACTATAGCCCCACCGCTTTTTCCAAAAAATCGGCAGCTTAAGCAGCCAAAAGGAGCCCCGATGTGCACGCCGTATGTCGGGGCCGCTGTATCTTCATGCGGTCGATGGTATAAAACCTCTGGAAGGGGTCGCGCAGTGTAGTTCTCTCCGCGTAATGCGCCCCTCTTCCAACAAGTGCAGCAGTGCGTGGCTCAATGAGAGCGCATCATCCAGCGCATCATGCTCGTGTAAATTAGGCAGGTTGACACCAAAGTAGCTGCCAAGACCCGCGCTGTTGGTTGCTCCAATATCGACCTCAGACATGCCTGCCGAAAGCGCAACAGACTTCAGATTGTAAAATCGGCTTGGAGCAATCGCAGGCGTAACATTTTGCAAGAAACAACTCACGCCAAGCGCAAACAGCTCATCTTTACCCCAACTCCAGAAGTCTGCTCCTTGGGCAAAGTGGTTCAGCATGTCCAAAGCGTGCGCCAGTGGCACGCCTTCAGCGCGAAGTCTGTTGTTGGTTACGCCCGTCAGTTCCACAAAGTAAGGATCAAGGCCGCATATCCGGCCTTTTCTATCGCGTGGGGTCACCAGAACATTGAGCGTGTCATCAATTCTAGGTGTGTCGCTCAAATCCAAAAGCACCGCGCCAATTTGCACAAGGAGTGGGTCCGGATCATGCGCCCCCGACCACAATCGGTACATTGCCCCGTCACATGACAGATACTCCGTGTCAAAGATAACCAGCGTGGACATAGAGACCCTTCTTAGGTGCATTACACATGATCATCAAAGGCTTGCAGGAGCCCATCCCGCAGGATACCGACGCAGTTCAGAGCATCATCCAACAAAGTCAAAGAGGCGCTGAAACCTGGCGAAACGCATCCAAGGGAATGGTGCAAGTTCATCGCACGCGCCGGATTTGAACTCGCAAACTGCGCCGCCTGCCCCAAGGACGCTTGCGTGAGCTGAGTGATATTGCGCACCGCCTCCGCCATTGTCAGATGCGCGCCGCCCAGCGTGCCATCCTCTCCCACCAAACGCCCCTCCTGCAAAGAGATTTTCCGTCCATACAGCTGCATGCCATCCGACGTGCCATTCATGGTTTGCATGGCATCTGAAACCAAGCAGAGATGGTCCGGCAGTGTTTGCACCGCCAGGGACAGGTTCAATGGATGCACATGATGACCATCCGCAATGATACCTGCGTAAAAATCACCAGTGGAAAGGACAGTGCCAACGACGCCTGGCTCGCGCGGTGTCATTTGCCGCATGGCGTTAAACAGATGTGTGACGCCAGTGACTCCCACCTGAGAAGCCACTGTCATAATGTCTGCGGAGGCCTCTGTGTGTCCTGCAAAGAGGGTGATGCCGCTTTCATAAAGCTGCCTAAGCAGGTCTGGGTCCTGCTCTTCCGGTGCCAAAGTCAACAAAATCCGCAGGGATTGAGAGGCCCCGCAGAGCACTTCCACATCGTCTTGGGTCAGTGGACGAAGGAAATCTGGATTGTGTATGCCGGGCCGCTTTGACGACAAAAATGGCCCCTCCAAATGCACGCCCGCTACGCCGGGAACCCCATCCTGCACCGCCTTCGTGACCACTTCTAACGCCTGTCGATACTCTTTCCCTGGCGCGGCAGTGAACGTCGGGAAGATATGCGTGGCCCCGCCGCGGGCAGAGGCGGCCACTATGGTTTCAAGCCCCGTGCGATTACACTCAAAGTTGAACTGCACATCCCCTGCGCCGTTGATTTGCAGGTCGATAATGCCGGGCATCGCTATCGGAACGCGCAGGGCCTCAGGTGGCAGGTCGCGAGCGTCAATTCCGACGTGCACGGCAACGATCCGGCCAGCCTCAACTTCAATCAGGACCCTGGATTGGGCCTCACGCGACCGCCCATCATAGAGCGTGTCTGCATAGATTGACGCACACGGCACGAAACTAGACATCGTTAAGAGCGCTTTCTTGACCGTCCGGGTGCACCAATTGATAGTAGCTGCGCAGCTTAAGATCCTTTGCGGCCGCCGCGTCCAGCATCACGGTCACCTGCGCGTGCATTTGCAAGGCGCTCGCCGGACACGCGGCGGACACTGCCCCCTCGATCATCGACCAAACAGCCGCCGCCTTGTTGTCTCCAGTCGCAACCAAAAGACATTCGGACGCTTCAAGAATTGTGCCAATCCCAACGGTCAACGCGTATTTAGGCACCTCATCAATGGTGCGAAAGAAACGCCGGTTGGCCTCTCGCGTGGATTGCGTCAGAGTTTTTAAGCGGGTTCGCGAAGACAGGCTTGAGGTTGGCTCGTTAAACCCGATATGGCCGTTCACCCCTATACCGAGGAGTTGTAAGTCAATCCCGCCAACCTCCCGAATAACGGCGTCATAAGCTTGTGCAGCTTTCTGCGGGTCTGCGCCATCAGCCAACGGCACATGGGTTTGCGACAGGTCAATATCGATGTGGTAAAAAAGATGGTGGTTCATGTATCGCCGGTAGGATGCTGGGTCATCGGGCGAAATCCCCCAGTATTCGTCCAGATTAAAGGTTGTGACCTTAGCCCAACTTGTGTCGTGCTGACGAGATCCCGCAACAAGTGCTGCGTAGACACCCTCCATGGTGCCACCAGTTGCGAGCCCCAAAACAACCTCTGGCTCGCGATGCACAGCAGACAAAATCCGGTGCGCTGCTTGCGTTTTCGCCTCCTGCGCGGTTCTGTAGATGAGCACTTTCACGACGCGGCTCCATTTGCCATGGCGCTGGAAAGAACCCCATACATTGCACTGTGTTTGCCCAACAGCGGCGACACGATTTCTGGCTGAAACTGCGCGGGCTCTGCGGACAAATGGCGTTTTACAGTGTCCAAAAATCCATCGGCCAATCCGACACCGCCGCCAAGCACAACCCGTTCAACCCCCAAAATCGCCGTCAAATTTGCACATAACTCCGCAATGGATGCGCAGGCGTCCTCTACGATTTGCTGCGCCCAGACCTCTCCTGCGGAACGGGCTGCAAAGATTTGGTGACAGTCGAGCTCGCCGTGCCCCAAGCTTCGTGCGATGGCCTCCATCGCCCTTCCAGACGCGATGCTTTCATAGGTGCCCACCCGGCCGCATCCGCACGAACCGCTCCCTTTCGTACTGGTCATAGCCCCGACGTGACCCAACATGCCGTTTGCCGAACGAAGCGCATGGCCATTCAGCACGAACCCAGCCGAAACCCCCGTGGAAACAGTCAAGTAAGCCAAAGAGGAGGCACCCTTCCCGGCGCCAAACCGATATTCTCCAATCGCAGCCGCCTGCGTGTCATTGAGGGCAACAACTCCGGCCCCAAGCACCTCAGACAAGCATTCAGACAGCGGTAGCTTGCTCAAGTTTTTCAAAATGGCATGGTTCACCGACGACCAAAGCCCCTGCGCATCAAGCTTTCCGGCTACCGCAACCCCAATTGATGCGCCTGGCTTATAACCGATGTCTTTGGATATCTGAGCAAGGTCGCGCACCAACGTTGCGGGTCCGTCTGCGCTTCGCGTTGGGCGGACAAGGATGTTCTGGATCTCCCCCCGTTCGAACGACACAGCGGCCAGCTTTGTGCCGCCGAGGTCCACGGCATATCCATCCAACTCAGCCAAACTGTGTGTCACCATTCTCTACTCGTATCTGCAAAGCGTCCTGAAACTTGGCGGTATTGACCTCCAGACGCGTCAAAACAGTTCCCACAGTCACACAATCGGCCCCAGCCTCCAGCGCCCGACGCGCCAAGGTCGGTGTGTCGTATCGACCTTCCGCCATCACAAAACGGTTCAGCTCATGCAATTCCGCAACCAAGTGCAGATCCGGATCGGTGACAGCGGTCTCCGTCTCTGTTGTGTACCCCGATAGCGTTGACCCTAAAATCTGGGCTCCGCCTCGAGCAGCCTCCATCGCGTCAGTGACAGTGGCGCAGTCCGCCATTGCCAGGCAGTTTAGCGCCAAAATTTCTTGTAGAATTTCTGCCGGTTTATGGGGACGCACACGGTTGGTCGCATCATAGGCAATCACGTCTGCACCTGCTGCGGCGAGATCTTTCACGTCCTGCAACAGCGGTGTGATCCGCACAGGACTGTCGGCTAAGTCGCGTTTTACGATGCCAATAATGGGCTGCGTAAGTCCTGCCCGGACCGCAGCCACGTTTTGCGCCCCTTCGACCCGAACCCCGACGGCGCCACCGGCGACGGCTGCTTGGGCCATTGCCAGGATGATATCCGGTCGATCCATCGGACCGTTGTCCACGGGCTGGCAGGAGACGACCAAACCTCCTTGAAGCTGGTTGAGAATGTCCATCTTTACCTCATCAGACTGGGCAGGCCAGTCGCCAATATTGGGAAAGTACAGACCAAAATCAGCACGATCAGCGGCGGCAGCAACCAAGGTAGAATGGCTTTTGCAAGCCGCTGGTAGGGAATATTGCCAACCTGAGCCACCACAAAGAGGGCCATGCCCATGGGCGGTGTTAAAATTGAAATCATCAGGTTAAGCACGACGATGATGCCAAAGTGCACGGGATCAACCCCAAATCCCAGGGCAACCGGCACAAGGATGGGCACAACAACCAGCAAGATCACCAAGGACTCGATAAAGGCGCCCAACACAAAGACTAGGATGTTCACAGCCAGCAAGAAAGTGAACTTGTTGTCTGCGATGGTCAAAAAGAAGCTAGCGATTTGCTGTGGCGCTTGCTCGCGGGCCAAAACCCATCCCAGCAAGCCTACACCGGCTATGATGGTTGCGATGGCGGAAGAGGTCACCACGGTGTCATAGATGGCGTCCCACAACCGGCGGAACGTGAGCTCGCGGTAAAACAGAAGGTCAATGAGGATGGCGTATAACACGGTTATCGCGGCCGCTTCTGTTGGGGAGAAGTAACCAGAGAAAATCCCACCAACAATCACGACCGGGGTCAACAAGGCGGGGAGAGACTTGATAAACATACCGGCGATCTCACCGGCCGGCTTGAGCGGGTCGGTGGGATATTCGCGTTTTCGCGCGATGAAATACACCATGCACATCAACGCCCCCGCACACATGACACCCGGCACAATACCGCCCAGAAACAGCTGCCCGATGGAGGTGTTGGAAATCACGCCATAGAGCACCATGGTAATGGAGGGCGGCACCAAGGGTCCGATCATCGACGAGGCAGCGGTGACGGAACCGGAAAACTCATCGTCATACCCGGCTTTGCGCATGGCTTCGATTTCCATTTTGCCAAGCCCGCCAGCATCCGCGATCGCGGAGCCGGACATCCCGGAGAAAAACAAAGACGCAAGAACATTCACGTGTCCAAGACCGCCCGTGACATGCCCGACAAGCGCGCGTGCAAACCCAAACAGATGATGCGTGATACCCGCGGAATTGAGGATTGCAGCCGCAAGGATAAACAGTGGCACAGCCAGCATTGGGAAACTGTTCAGCCCATCAACCATACGCTGCGTGGCAAAGGTCAATCCAAGACCGGAGTAGTAGAAGTAGCCCATCGACACAAAAATCATGCCAATTCCGATTGGCACATTCAAAAGAACCAGCAGGAGCCAGCCCACAACGACACATAGCAGTACCATGTTCAGGCCTTCTCTTTCTGGTCAGATGGGAATGAAGTGATGTTTTTGAGAAGGCGCCAGAAGATCCGGTGCACGATGAGGATCAATGCCACGAACGCAGACGCGTAGAGCACTGCGTCCGTCGTGGGAAGTGTCACCGTTTCATTGTTCCAGGTGCGTAGGATCGTCTTGTAAGCGATCCAGACCAGATGGCTCGCGAGTGCGATGTAGACGCAATCAACAAGTATGGCCCAAGTCTTCTGTAGCGCTCTTGGCAAGCTCTCCATCAGAAACCCCATACGCAGGTGCGCATCATCCCGCTCGACGGTTCCAATGCCGATCAGGGCCATCCAAACCCAAAGCCACCGCGCGAGCTCTTCGGTCCAGATGGGCCCGACAACCAAATTGGTGCGCCCCACAATTTGCAGAACCATGACAAAAAACAGAACAATGAAAAAAACCGAGGCGACGGAGGCCTCAAACCCGTAGTTTCGCTTCATTCCCTCAGCCCCATCTGAAGTGTTTTCGGGGAAAACCGTATGTCTCCCCCGAAAAACAGTGCTTACTCGCCGCGTACCTTCGCGATGGCGCCGGCGCCAAATTCAGCTTCCAACTCGTCATAGTATGGCTTCATGGCTGCGCGGAACGGAGCTGTGTCTGGCTCGGTAATGGTCAAACCGCGCTCTTTGAAGGTATCGACCAAGTTGGCTTCAGCCTCAAAGGTCATGCTGTCAGATACATCGCCACCTTTGGCAACAGCCGCTTGAACCCACCCTTTTTCCTCGTCAGACAGGCTGTTCCATGTCGAGGTTCCCATCTGGATCGCAGCGGATGCGATAAAGTGGTTGGTCATGGCAATGTGGCTCTGCACTTCGTAGAACTTCATCGCATCAATTGTCGGCAATGGGTTCTCTTCCGCATCAACCTGATTGGTTTGCAACGCCAGATAAACTTCTGCGAAAGCTACGGGCGCAGGAGTCGCACCGGTGTTTTCAGCGTAGGCAATCAGGAACGGTACGTTTGGCGTGCGCAACCGCAGACCGGCCATATCATCAAGGGAGTTGATCGCGCGGTTAGATGTGGTCTGGCGGGTACCATAGTACCAAACATCCAACAGATGAATGTTGGCGTCGTTCATCTTTGTCGCCATTTCCTGCCCCCAAGGACCGGCCACAATTTCTTGCAGATGCTCAAAGTTGTCAACGACATAGGGTGCGCCGACCAGTTTCAGATCCGGAATGATGTAGGACATGTCCGGATAGCCGGTCATCACCATATCCAATTCGCCAGCCTGAACTTGCGCTACCATGGCCTTAAAATCACCCAGGGAAGATGACGGGAACAGGTTCACTGTCATTTCGCCACCTGAGGCTTTTTCGAGCTCTTCTTTGAATGCAAGCGCGCCCTGATACACGTTAGACACTTCGTTGTCCTGCATCCCGAAAGTCAGGGTTCTTTCGGCAAAGGCCACCCCCGACATCAGTAGCGAGACAACACTCCCGGCAATAATTTTCTTCAGCATCTCATATCCTCCTTGCTGATAATTTGCGGGTTTGCCCCGCTTTTTGTCAGGTCTCCCCGACTGATTTCGCGTCCTTCAAAAGCGACTTTGGCGCGGCCAAACGGGCGCGATAAGACCGCTCCAAATGGCTATCCATATGCTTGGTTGCGGCAATCACATCCCCATTCAAAACCGCTTCGTAAATGGCGCGGTGCTCCTCATAGACCACGGCATCCAAACGGCGCGGGCTTGGTGATTTGGGACGCTTTGCCAGCATGGTGCTTACAAACATGTCGTGTAATTTCAGTATGATAGGATTACCCACAACCGCCACAATGGAGCGATGGAAAGCGATATCCGTTTCCGGAAAGGCGTCTGTTCCAACGGATTCCATATTTTTTTCTAGGGCAGCCTGCATTTTTGCGACCTGAATGTTTGAGGCATTTTCCGCTGCAACGCGCACCGCACCCGCCTCAATGAATTGACGCATCTGTTCCAAATGCGCCCCGCTTTCGGCATTGCCCAAAATTTCGCGGATGTGATCTCCGGCGAGCGTGAAGACATCCTCCAGGGACGGATTTGTGACACGTGGCCGCTTGCCTGTGCCCGTCGAAAGGAACCCACGCATGTGCAGACTTGAAAGCGCCTCCCGCACGGTCGGGCGCGAGGTGGAAAACCGGTCACAAAGCTCGCGCTCTGTCGGCACAGCATCGCCAACCGCAAGTGTGCCATCCTTGATTTGCGCAATGATCGCCTCAGCAATCCGATCCGCCACACGCTTTGGCGCATCTTGTGGCATATCTTTATCCAGTGACATCCGCCCCTCCATAGCCCGGAACAGTCAAACACTCCGCCAACGAGATCGCTGACCGCAAACTACCATTCAGACATTTTGGTATTTCCAAATCGTATTTTTGTCAAACCATACTTTACCAATCAACACTCTTGGAGTATCCAAAACACCAAACAGCACCCGAAACACGGCGAGGACACCAATGACTCATTCATTAGAAGGCATGTACGCGGCCCTATTGTCGGGATTTTCCGATGACGGTTCCTTTTGCGCAAAACGGCAAACCGCAATCACTGACTATGTTCTACGCCAAGGCCTGCAGGGAATTTACATCGGCGGAAGCAGCGGCGAATCGGGACTGATGTCCACAGATGAGCTACTTGAACAACAAGAGGTGATTGCGGGCATCCCTGCTGCAAGCCAATGCCACGTCATTGCGCATGTCGGCCAACCAACAACGCGCGACTCCATCACTCTCGCACGCTCCGCAGAAAAGCTCGGCTTTACCGCCCTGTCCGCACTGCCGCCTCATGCGTACCCGTTTTCAGACGAAGAGGTCTTTCAATACTATTCGGAACTCTCCAAAGCCACGCCGCTGCCCTTGATCGTCTACGAAGTACCCATTCGCACAGGCCGCCCCCTTCCATTAGATCTTTTGCAAAGGCTGCTGGACTTACCAAATGTGGCAGGTATCAAGTTCACTTCAACAGACTTTTTCAAACTGTCGACGTTGCGCAGAAGTCGACCGAACAAGCTGTATTTTTTTGGTTTTGACGAAATGTACGCCGGCGCTGCCGCTCTCGGTTGCGATGGTGGCATCGGAACCACCTATAACGTCTTCGGCAAACTCTACGTAGCCCTGCATCATAGCATGAAGGCCTCTGATTTAAAAACCGCGCAAGAATTACAGGAAATCAGCCAGAACTTCGTCGAAATCCTTCTTCAAACTGGCGTCATTCCGGGCGTGAAGGCGAGCTTAAGAGCTTTAGGCGTTGACGCCGGATACGCTCGTGCTCCCCTCATAGAGCAAAACAAAGATACGGAGGCCATGGTGAGCACTTTTCTATCAACTTCTGCCACAGAAGCGTGGATCGCCTAAGACACGCCGACAGTTAGAGCCTTCGAAGGCCGCGAATTACCAGGGGCCAAACGCGGAAGAAGTAGAAGAAGTCTCTGGTCCCGCCCGCCACATTTCGGAACACTTATCTCATGCCACACTCAAAAAGCGGAAGACTAAGAGGCAGCGAAGCCCCCCCCTTGGGGACCGCCAAAGAAACTGATCAGCCCCACCTAAGTGGTCCAGAATGAATGTTAGTGCATGATTGGCGCTCATACCATTGGGACGGTGTTTTCCCGGGACCGTGCTCGGTAGCCCAAGGCACTATGTGGTCGTTTGATGCTGTAGTGTCACCTCTGTTGCTCAATCAGGATTTGCGCCTCATGTAGCGAGTAAAAGACCTCACCCTAAGCAGCTCGCCGCGGAGCCGACATTGAATACATTTCACACTCGGCCTTTTCTAACAGCTCCTACGGACGGCCCAAAACTGACTAATCTGACTGATCCTCCCCCACTGAATTGGTCCGCCCGTATAGTTAGGAAACGGAGGATCAGATATGGGAATCAAGCGACACAAGCCTGAAGAGATTGTCACGAAGT
>WKFK01000008.1 GCA_014872815.1 Paracoccaceae bacterium | reverse complement strand
TGACTACTGGAAGGCCCCCAGGAATGCCCCAAATTGGCTGTCTGTGTAGGTAAGCCGAAGAAGGGCATCATCCCGCTAGGGTTCCTACCACCCCAGCCAACTCACACCAAAATTGAACAGTGCGTCGCGCCATTCTGAGATCGCGTAATGGGCCTAGCATGCTCTAAGATCTTCGTGTTTTAAAGTATCAAACTCTTTCGACTTCACAGCTGCGGCACCCCAATGATCGACACTCAATTTGCCTTTGACCGCTACGAAAGCCTGCGCGGCGTACTTCCTCAGGCCAAATTTTCAAAGGCCTCGCAAACTGGGAGCACTCTTAGGGATACGGCAGAACACTTTGACGCCTATATCTTGGACGCATTTGGTGTCCTGAATCGGGGAGAGACAGCTATCGAAGGCGCGGTGAAGCGCATGGCTGAACTGCGTGCCGCTGGCAAAAAACTGATCGTGCTCACCAATGCTGCTAGCTACACACGTGTCGAAATTCTCGCGAAATACCATCGCCTAGGCTTTGACTTCACCGCCGACGAAGTTGTCTCCAGCCGAGATATTGCTTTTGCAAACCTGCCTACACTGAAAAACGATCTGGTCTGGGCCGCCATCTCCGCGGAAGGCGACGACTTCAGTGATGCTCCAGACCAAGCACGCCTTGAAGACCTGATCTCCAACCCAAGTCTTTTGGGGACCGCCGGTGGCTTCCTATTTCTTTCCACGGCGCGCTGGGGTGCGGAAGAAACACTCGAATTAAGCAACGCGCTTAAAGCCTCCCCCCGCCCGTTGGTCATCGCCAATCCAGATCTTGTCGCGCCACGCGAAGACGGCCTGACGATTGAACCCGGCATGATCGCTCACGGCATCCTTGCTCAAACCAGCACAAATGCTGCGTTTTATGGCAAACCTTATGACAACGCCTTCGATACCGCTCTCGCCAAGCTCACAGATATCCCTCGCGACCGCATCGCCATGGTGGGCGACACATTGCACACGGACGTGCTTGGCGGTGCCGCAGCGGGCATCGGCACCGTTTTGATCACCGACCATGGCCTCTTTAGAGGCTATGATGTCACCCCCTTCATCGAGGAATCCGGAATTCGACCGGATTGGATTGTTGCGACAACCTAAGCCCTAGCCAAAAAAGGGACGCTTTAGCGCCCCACAATCAACAGTTCTTTGGGAAAGGACGTCAGAGCCCGCACACCATCTGCTATGACCAGCATGTCGTCCTCAATTCGCACACCGAAGTTGCCTAAATCATACAGCCCAGGCTCATTGGTCCAGACCATGCCCTCTCGAATGACCTCGTGGTTGCCGCGCATGATGTAGGGCGCTTCGTGCACCTCGCGCCCCAAACCATGTCCTGTCTTGGTACGGATGCGATCCGCAAATGGAGAGGCTTCCAACACACCTGTGACGGCATCATCAATCTCATGGGCTGTCACACCCGGTTTGGTCACTTCAAAACCACGCAGATTGGCCGCCAGCACAGTCTCGTAGACGGCCCGCCCCTCTTCACTGACATCACCAACAAAAACTGTGCGCGTAATGTCCGCCGCAAACCCATGCTTGCGCGCGCCAAAATCGAACAATAGCGCGTCACCTTTTTGCACCGCATAGTCCGCACGCGCCTTTCCGTGTGGTCGCGCCGTGTTGTCACCGGCCACCACAATGGGGGAAAACGCCAAATCGTCCGCGCCTTCCGCAAATAAGGCCTGAATGAGCGCGCTCTCAATTTGCTTTTCAGTTTGTCCTATCTGAACGCCGTCCAAAACGCGCGTCAAAGCGCGTTCAGACACGTCGATTGCCGCCTGCAGCGCAGCGACATCTGTGTCCGATTTGATAATCCGCAATCCAGAGATGGCCTTTTCCCCATCCACGATCTGCAAGTCTGGCTGGGCTTTGGACAAAGCCACCTGCACGAACACCCGCATCACCTGACCTTCAACGGCCAGAGACCCAATCTTCAGATGTTTTGTGAGCGCTGCGAAAGCTGCGTCATAGCCATCCTGATCGCGCCAATCAAACACAGCACCATCAAAATCCACCAACGCCCAACTGCCCAGCTCCAAGTTCGGAACAAGTGCCGCAGGGGCACCTTCCGCGGGGATTATCGCCAAGAACGGGCGCTCATGGCTCATGAACGGCTTCCCAAAAGCACGAGTAAAATTTGGCCCCGGCACGAGCGCAACAGCATCCACATTCAGATCCCGAGCTACTTGGCGGTATTCGGTCAAATTCGACATTTCTATCTCCTGAAAACTCTCTACAAAGAGTCATTTCTGCAATTTTGGATACAGTATCCATAGAATGTGGTTTTGCACAATCACCATATTCAACCGCTGGCAAGACACCACGGAATCGCCCGCCTCCCCACGAAGGCCTGCAACCTATGGCAGAGAGTACCCCTCTCGACAGCCTGCAAATATTGCATGCGGCGGTAAACCTCGCCCAAAACCGCGCGTAAAAACACATAATAATCAACACTTTAAAATCAGACGCGCGACAGCATCAGCGCCTCCGCAAAATAAATATTGGATTTTGTATCCAATCTGACTTAACACTCCTCTCACCAACTTTTTGGGAGGACCCTATGTTTAAGAAACTCGCTGCCATTGCGGCACTCACAACCTTTGCTGCTGTTCCGGTCAAAGCTGACACGCTTGATGACGTGGTCGATCGCGGCACGCTGCGCTGCGGTGTTGTGCTGGATTTCCCGCCGATTGGCTATCGCGACGCAAACAACGAACCAGCTGGTTTTGACGTTGACTACTGCAACGATCTGGCCGCAGCACTGGAAGTGGAAGCAGAAGTGCTGCCTGTAACCTGGGCGGAGCGTCTGCCAGTGATCGTCACCGGCCGCGCCGACGTTGTGTTTGGCGCAACCTCTGACAGCCTGGCACGTGCGCGTACTGTGGGCTTCACGATCCCTTACGCAATTTACTACGCCCAAGGTGTGGTGAACGCAGACAGCGGCATCAAAACTTTTGAAGACATCCGCGGCAAACGCGTCGCCGCTGCCATCGGCACTGTGCCAGAGCAGGAATGGCTGAAAATCGCCGCCGAATGGGGCGAAGAAGGCAACTATCAGGGTTACCAGTCTGAGAACGAGGTATTCCTGGCCGTCGCACAAGGCAAAGCGGACATCGGCATCACCACCAACACCGCCGTACTGCCGATCACACAGCAGTATGACACCGTCGTAGCTGGCCCTCGCATGCCATGGACCACCGACTACACCTCCGTTGTGGGCAAACGTGAAGACGTGACCTGGCTGAACTACCTCAACCTGTTTGTAACGCACCAAGTGCGCTCCGGCCGCTATGCCGAGCTGTGGGGCAAATACGTTGGCGGCGAAGCACCAGAGCTGCGCATCCCAGGCGTGATGTACTGATCCACCACTCCCTAAAACCCGCCCTTGTCCAGCACATGCTGGGCGGGGGCCACGGGAACACTTCACATGTTTGATTACAACTTCCATTGGCGACCGGTGATGAAAAGCCTGCCAGACCTGCTTGAGGCGGCTTTGCTGACCTTGCAGGTGGCCGTGCTAGCTATGATCTTTGGCATCATCATCGGTCTTTGCCTCGCGCTGATCCGCCTCAACATGCGCGGCCCGCTGCGCTGGCTCGCCTCGACCTGGGTCGAACTGGCCCGCAACACCCCTGCCCTGTTTCAGCTTTTCTTCTTTGGCTTTGGTCTGGGCGCCTTTGGCCTGCACCTCTCGCCATACATGATTGTGCTCGCCGGTCTGACCTTTAACTGCGCAGGTTACTTGGCGGAGAACTTCCGCGGCGGCTTCCAAGCTGTGCCAGACACACAAATCCGCGCCTCGCGCAGCCTCGGTATGACCGCCTGGCAAGCTTACACCCGCATCGTGATCCCGCAGGTGTTCCGTATTGTCTACCACCCGATCACCAACCAGATGGTCTGGGCTGTGCTCATGTCCTCTCTTGGCATGCTAGTAGGCTTCCGCGAGCTCTCCGGTGAGACACAATTCTTTGCCTCCCGTACCTTCCGGATCTTTGAATACTTCGCCGTCACTGCGGTCATCTACTACGTGATCGTGAAACTCATCCTCGGAGCCTCCCGCCTCTTGGCGACCCGGCTCTTCCGGTACTGAGGAGCGCCCAATGGAACCTACTGTAAGCTTCTTCAGCGGCTTTGCTCCCAAAGACCTCCTGTTTCTCGGCGAAGCCGCCCTGCGCACCATGTGGATTTCGGTCCTGTCGATCTCCATCGGCACCGTTCTGGGCGTGGTCTTTGGCTGGATCTTGTACGAAGGTAAGTGGGCCGCCGCACTGACGGTTGCTCCCATCCTGGATGTCTTCCGATCCGTGCCACTGATCATCCAATTGGTTTTGTTTTACAACTTCGCACCGATTGTGGGCCTCAATCTTGATCCCTTTGCCTCCGGCGTGGTGATCCTGACGATCTACACCGCTTCGCTTGTCGCCAACGTTGCCCGCGGCGGGATCGAGGCCGTGCAGCCTTCTATGCGCCGCGCCGCGCGCAGCCTGGGCATGAGCTATTGGCAAGACCTGCGCCATGTGGTGCTGCCCATCGGCGGCCGCGCCGTTTTCCCAGCCTGGGTCGGGGTTGCTCTTGGCGTCATGAAAGACAGCGCGCTGGTCTCTGTGCTGGGCTACGTCGAGTTGCTCAAAGCCAGCCAGATCCTGATCACACGGACTCAAGAACCCTTCCTCATACTCACACTCGCAGGCGCGTTCTACTTCGCGCTCAGCTACCCAATTTCGCGCTACGCCGCGTCGCTTGAAAGAAAGTGGGCCCAATGATCGAAATTCAAGATCTGCATAAGTACTTTGGCGCGCTTCACGTGCTCAAAGGCATCAACCTAAACGTGGAAAAAGGCGAGGTGCTCTCCGTCATCGGCGCCTCCGGTTCCGGCAAATCCACCCTGCTCTATTGCATCAACGGGCTAGAGCCTGTGCAACAAGGCAAGGTGGTCGTGGATGGCACCGACGTGCATGCCAAAGGCACCGACATCAACAAACTGCGTCAGCAACTAGGCATGGTATTTCAGCAATGGAACAGCTTCCCACACCTGACCGCTTTGGAAAACGTCGCGCTTGCGCCTAAGATCGTGAAAGGCAAATCCAAAGCCGAAGCCCGTGAAATTGCTGCGCAACAGCTCAAGCACGTCGGCCTGGGAGAAAAGCTGGACGTCTACCCATCGGCCCTTTCCGGTGGTCAGCAACAGCGTCTAGCAATCGCCCGCGCCCTCGCCATGGAGCCGGAATACATGCTCTTTGACGAAGCCACCTCCGCGCTCGACCCAGAGCTCGTCGGCGAAGTGCTCGAGACCATGCGCATGCTGGCCGAAGAAGGCATGACCATGATCTGCGTCACCCACGAAATGGGCTTTGCCCGCGACGTTAGCGACCGTGTCGCCTTTTTCCATCAGGGCGTCATGGAAGAGATCGGCCCACCCGAGCAGATCTTCGGAACCCCACAATCTGAACACACCCAAAAATTCCTCGCCAACGTGCGCTAACCCCGCACGCAAGACCAAAAAGGCTCAAGCTATGACCAAAAATATCTTCTCCGGTACCATGCCGGCCCTCATGACCCCATGCAAAGCCGACCGCACCCCGGATTACGACGCGCTGGTGAAAAAAGGCCACGACATGATCGCGGCGGGCATGTCCGCCGTTGTTTACTGTGGCTCCATGGGCGACTGGCCCCTGCTGACCGACGAAGAGCGCATGACCGGCGTGGAACGTCTGGTGGAGGCAGGCATCCCCGTCGTTGTTGGCACCGGTGCCATCAACTCGAAATCCGCCGTTGCCCATGCCGCGCACGCACAGAAAGTTGGCGCGGTTGGCCTTATGGTCATCCCACGCGTTCTGTCCCGCGGCTCTTCCATTGCGGCACAAAAGAACCACTTCAAAGCCATTCTTGAAGCCGCTCCAGATGTACCAGCCATCATCTACAACAGCCCGGTATATGGTTTCGCCACTCGCGCAGAACTGTTCTTCGCACTGCGCGCGGAACACAAAAATCTGATTGGCTTCAAAGAGTTCGGCGGCAAAGATGATCTGCGTTACGCCGCAGAACACATCACTTCGCAAGACGATCAGGTCACCCTGATGGTTGGCGTGGACACCGAAGTCTACCACGGCTTTGTCAACTGTGGCGCCACTGGCTCTATCACTGGCATCGGCACGGCACTTCCCAAAGAAGCCCTGCTGCTCGCCGCGCTTTCGCAAAAAGCAGCTGCAGGTCACGCCGAAGCCCGCATGCGCGCCAAAGAGCTGGAAGAGGCTTTCGGCGTTCTGGCCAGCTTCGATGAAGGCACCGATCTGGTACTCTATTACAAATACCTGCTGGTCCTGAACGGCGAGGAAGAATACCGCCTGCACTTCAACGAAACCGATGTTCTGAGCGACGCTCAGCGCAACTACTGTGAGCAGCAATACAGCCTGTTCCGCACCTGGTTTGCCGACTGGTCCAAGCAAGGCGGAGTCATCGCTGAATGCATGTGATCGACAGTCATACAGGGGGAGAGCCCACCCGGGTGATCCTCGATGGGGGGCCGGATCTGGGGACCGGCTCCCTCGCAGAGCGCGCCCGTCGTCTAGCGACGGACCATGAAGAATTCTACCTCTCCGTCATGCGGGAGCCGCGTGGCCAACCGGCAATGGTGGGCGCGCTTCTGGTAGAACCGGTGGATCCCACCTGTGTGGCTGGTGTCATCTATTTTGACATGGGCGCCGTGCTTGGCATGTGCGGCCATGGCACCATTGGCCTCACAGTGACGCTTGCTCATCTAGGCCGCATATCGCCAGGGGTGCATCGCATTGAAACCCCGGTTGGTGTCGTGGAGGTCGAACTCAGCGACGCCAATACTGTGACTGTGAAAAACGTCGAAAGCCGACGCGTACACTCCAAAGTTGCCGTTGATGTGCCGGGGCATGGCGTCATTGAAGGGGATGTTGCTTACGGCGGCAACTGGTTCTTCATTGTCGACCCAAGCCCGCTGCCCGTTAACACAGGAAACATACGCGCACTCACCGACCTGGCAATCTCGGTACGCGAGGCCGCTATCGCCCAAGGCGCTGGTGGCGAAAACGGCGAACCCATCGACCACGTGATCTTCCAAGGCGAGGCGCCGCAAAGAGACGTGCACAGCCGCAACTTTGTGCTGTGCCCGGATGACACTTACGACCGCTCGCCTTGCGGCACAGGCAGTTCGGCGCGGCTGGCCTGCTTAGCCGCAGACAACCGTTTGGCACCGGGGGAAGAGATCGTGCAGCACAGCGTGATCGGCAGCCCCTACAGGTTGTCCTACCAAACCGGCCCAAACGGCGGCGTGATCCCGTCCATCACAGGACAGGCCTTCGTCACTGCACAAAGCACCATCCTGTTTGACGGCAACGATCCGTTCAAAAACGGCATTGCGCATTAGCGCCTTCCGGACAGACATTCCTTCCCATGCCTGTCCGGTCCCTACCTCTCACGACAGGTTACAGGCATGACAAACGACATCATCGTCATCGGCGCCGGCATCATCGGCATCTCCACCGCGCTGGAACTGCAACGCCGCGGCCATCAGGTCCGTGTTTTGGATCGCAGCGGTGTTGCGGCGGAAGCCTCCCAAGGCAACGCAGGCGCCTTTGCCTTCACCGATATTGTCCCACTCGCCACCCCTGGCATCATGCGTAAAGCCCCCAAATGGCTGCTTGACCCGCTTGGCCCCCTGTCGATCCCACCTGCCTACGCTCTGAAAATCGCCCCGTGGATGCTGCGTTTCTGGCGCGCCAGTTGGCAAGACCGCTATACCGCCTCGGTGGACGCGCAAACCCAGCTGATGACCCATTCCCGTGCCGCGCTGGAGCGTCAGATCACAGCCACAAACGGCGAAGACATGATGCAACGCGAAGGCCAATTGCAGCTCTACGAAGGCGAAAAAGAATTCCGCTTCAGTTTGCCTGGCTGGGAGCTGCGTCGCTCTCACGGTATCGACTTTCAAACGCTTGAAAGCCCCGAAGCCATCGCGGAGATCCAACCCGGTTTGGATCCGCGCTTCACGCACGCGGTGTTCACCCCCGGTTGGATGAACACAGTCGACCCACAGGCCTGGACACAGCATCTTGCCAAAGCCTTTCTCGCCCTTGGTGGTCGTATCGAGAAAGCGACGATCCACGCACTGAAATGTCATGACAGCGCCACTGTTGTGCATACTGAAAACGGCCCCATCACAGCCCCCAAAGTGGTTGTCGCAGCGGGCGCGTGGTCGCACCACCTCGCGCAAACCATGGGAGACAAAATCCCGCTTGAAACCGAGCGCGGCTACAACACCACGCTGCCTGCTGGCGCTTTCCCTCTACGCACTCACCTGACTTTTGGCGGTCATGGCTTCGTCGTGACCAAAATCAACGGTGGCGTGCGCGTAGGCGGCGCGGTCGAGCTTGGCGGCCTCAAACTCAAGCCTAACTACAAACGCGCTGATACACTGCTACAAAAAGCGGCCAAATTCCTACCTGATCTAGACACGAACGGGGGAAAGCAATGGATGGGGTTCCGTCCTTCTCTCCCTGACAGCCTACCGGTGATTGGTCCATCAGCACACAGCAACAACATCCTCTATGCCTTCGGTCACGGACATTTGGGCCTGACCCAATCTGCGGGCACAGCCGAACTGATTGCGGATTTGGCGGACAACACCAAGCCCGCCATCCCCCTCACCGCCTACTCGGCCAGCCGTTTTTAAAGGAAGAACTCGCATGAAAATCACTGCATTGAATGTGTATCAAGTGGACCTGCCTCTCAAAGAAGGGCGCTACAACTGGTCCAACGGAAACTTCATCGAAGTCTTTGACAGCACTGTGCTGGAAATTCTCACCGATGAAGGCCTGAAAGGCTACGCCGAATGTTGCCCCTTGGGGTCGGCCTACCTACCGTCCTTCGCCAAAGGCGTGCGCGCAGGTCTTGCCGAACTGGCTCCGCACCTCATTGGTGAGGACCCACTCAACATGGGCGCCATTAATCGCACCATGGACGCGGCGCTGCGCGGTCACCCTTACGCCAAGGCCCCAGTCGACATCGCTTGCTGGGACTTGCTTGGCAAAGCGACCCAGTTGCCGGTCTACACCTTGCTCGGCGGCGCTGCGCAAGACGACGTGGTGCTCTACCGCGCCATCAGTCAGGAAGACCCAGATGTCATGGCCAAGAAAATCGAAGGCTATGCCGCTGAGGGCTACACCAAGTTCCAACTGAAGGTTGGCGGCGCAGCCAATGACGACATCGACCGCATCCACGCCACGCGCGCTGTGCTGAAGAAAACCGATCAGTTGGTTGCCGACGCCAACACAGGCTGGACCCGCCACGAAGCCGCTCGTGTTGTGAATGCCGTATCCAATCTGGATGTCTACATCGAACAGCCCTGCCTAACCTACGAAGAGAGCGTCTCGATCCGTCGCCGCACCTCCCTGCCGTTTGTGATGGACGAGGTCATCGACACGCCTAACACTTTGGTGAAAGGCATCGCTGAGGACGCGATGGACGCCATCAACCTGAAAATCTCCAAGGTTGGCGGCCTCACCAAAGCCCGCCAGATGCGTGACCTCTGTGTCGCCCATGGCATTCCCATGACCATTGAAGACACCTGGGGCGGCGATATCACCACCGCAGCCATTGCCCATCTGGCCCGGTCCACGCCCGCGGAGTTCACTTTCTCCGCGACAGACTTCAACTCATACGGCACAGTCACCATCGCCAAGGGTGCACCGAAGCGCAAAAATGGCCGCATGACCGCGCCGGACACGCCGGGCTTGGGGGTAACGCCCATTCTTGACGCCCTCGGCGAGCCTGTCGCCACTTACCGCTGAAGGACCACATAATGCGCAGCAGCAAAACCATCCATTTGATCTCCGCCCATGCCGAAGGCGAAGTGGGCGACGTGATTGTCGGCGGTGTCGCCCCACCGCCCGGCGATACAATCTGGGACCAACGCAGTTTCATTGCCAAGGATCAAACCCTGCGAAATTTCGTGCTGAACGAACCGCGTGGCGGCGTTTTCCGCCATGTGAACCTTTTGGTGCCACCCAAACACCCTGACGCGGACGCCGCCTGGATCATCATGGAGCCCGAAGACACCCCCCCCATGTCCGGCTCCAACTCAATCTGTGTGTCCACCGTGCTCCTGGATGGCGGCATCATCCCGATGCAGGAACCGGAAACCCGTATGACGCTGGAGGCCCCAGGCGGTTTGGTGAAAGTCCGAGCCGAGTGCAAAGACGGCAAGGCACAGCGTATCTTTGTGCAAAACCTGCCCAGCTTTGCCGACAAAATCGGCGTGCCGCTTGAGGTGCCGGGTCACGGAACAATCACGGTCGACACGGCCTATGGCGGCGACAGCTTTGTGGTTGTGGACGCGAAGGCACTTGGCTTTGACATTGTGGAGCACGAGGCCAAAGACATCGCGCGTCTGGGGGTGGCCATCACCAACGCCGCCAACGATCAACTTGGCTTCACACATCCGGAGAATCCGGATTGGGACCACATATCGTTCTGCGCGTTCTGCGGCCCTCTCTCCCGCACAGAGACCGGCCTCACTGGTAAATCCGCCGTCGCGATCCAGCCGGGCAAAGTAGACCGGTCGCCCACTGGAACAGCTGTCTCAGCGCGTATGGCGCTTATGTCTGCAAAAGGGCAGATGAAACCCAACGAGACATTTGAGGCCGTATCCATCATTGGTTCTCGCTTCTCCGGCCGCATCGTCGAGAGTACAACGGTGGGAGACCGCTCGGCGATCGTGCCGGAAATCTCAGGACGTGGATGGGTGACTGGCATCCATCAACACATGCTGGATCCAGACGACCCCTGGCCCACAGGCTACCGCCTTAGCGACACCTGGGGCGCCTAAACAGGATGGGCGGCCTTTAGCCGCCCAGTTTCTTGAGATCTTCTAAAAGGGTCTTTGGCACCTCGACATATCCGCGCTCTGTATTGCGCGCCCGCGCCTCAAATCGGCGCTGCGACGGCAACCGCGCTCCCTGATCCAGAATATCCGCAAACAACCGTTCGGCCCGCGCATCATTGTCGGCAACCCGCCCGCCACTCAAATGATACGGATCAAACGCCAGAATAATCTGCCCGTGATAGGGCGCACCGCCCTGCCCCTCGGCAAATGCCATGCTTTCCGCACTGGTCAAATCATCAATCAATGGCCCTGCCATCAGTTCAATCATGATCGAAAGCGCAGACCCCTTGTAACCGCCAAAAGTCAGCATCGCGCCGTCCAGAGCGGCCTGTGGATCTGTGGTTGGATTTCCGTCTGCATCCACTGCCACGCCTTCAGGCAGAGGCTTACCAGCGCGCAAGTATAGCTCGATCTCTCCCCGCGCAAACCCGCTGGTGGCAAAGTCAAACGTGAACGGGTCTTTTCCTGCCCGCGGCCAAGAAAACGCCAACGGATTGGTTCCTAATGTACCGCGCTTTCCTCCTGCCGGAGCCACCCAGGAATGGCTTGGCACCATAGATAATCCGGCCAAACCTTCAGAGGAAAGGCGTTCCACTTCAGGCCAGAGAGCGGAAAAATGGAAGCAATTGTTCACAGCCATGGCCGCCATGCCATATTTGCGGGCTTTCTCGATCAAAAGCGGCATCGCCTCATTTACCCCAAGTAGAGACATAGCGTTGCGGGCATCTACCCGCACAATGCCCCCCTCGGAGGGAATGACATGGGGCAAGGCATGACCGTCAATTTTCCCGGCCTTCATCGTTTGATGGCACATAAGCAGCCGAAACAATCCATGAGACTGACAATCATCGCGTTGACACTGATACAGCATCTCCGCGATGGCCTGCGCATGCTGATCGCCATACCCCACTTTCGTGAGTATCCGCACTGACAACTGACGCACCTCTTCCAGTGCAACTTGAACCATCTCAGTCATTACGTCTTCCCCATTAATTATAGGATATTGGATACAATAATCCCAACGCACTCCTCAAGCCAAAAACTGACACCAGTACCGCAAATACTGTTGGAAAATCAGTGCATGAACGGTAGTTGTATCCAAAACACACCTTAAAGAGGGATACAGCATGGCTGGAAAGCGCGCGGTTACCAAACAGAGTTTGCCGGAAATGATCGCCAATGATCTGCGCGAGCGCATTCTGAGTGGTGACATGTCCGAAGGCGAACCAATCCGCCAAGAAGCGCTGGCCGAAGAATATGACGTGTCCCGCATGCCGATACGCGAAGCCCTCAAACGGCTCAATGCCGAAGGCCTGATCCAGTGGGCAAACAACCGCGGCGGTTCGGTAACCAAACATTCAATTGCCGAGATCGGCGAAATTTTTGATCTGCGCATCCTGATCGAAACCGACCTGTTTCGCCGCGCAATTCCCCAGATGTCCCTGGCCGATTTTGAAAAATGCGACGCGATCCTCACGCAAATGGAAGCCTCCTATGATGAAGATGACGTGGCACGTTGGGGTACTCTGAACCACCAGTACCATGGCGCTCTATACGCCGCGGCTGGCCGCAACCTGTCCACGGAGATTTTGGAACGCATTAACCTGCAGTCCGATCGCTATGTCCGACTTCATCTTAGTGTCATGGAACAACGTGAACCTGCCAAAGAAGAACACCGCGAACTTCTCAAACTGGCGCGCGAGCGCAAAGAGACAGCAGCCTGTGAGCTTTTGGCCGCGCATATCGAACGCACCAAAAACGAACTCCTTGAGTTGATCGAAGCCAAGCGCGCGATCGAAACCTGAAACGACACGCATTTTACGCGATTGGCCTTGCTTGATTGATTAAATTGGATACAATATCCACAAACAATCTTTAACAGCGAGACCAAAATGACTTTTGTTCCTCACGGCAAGCATCTGATTGCAGGCACTTGGGTGTCCGGCGACGTAAAATTCCCATCCGAACCGGCCCACGGCCCGGCCCATGAGTTCTCTGTTGGCACCGTCAACGACGTGGACGCCGCCGTACAAGCCGCAGAAGAGGCATTCTGGAGCTTTGGCTATTCCACCCGTGCAGATCGCGCAGCCTTCCTGAACGCCATCGCTGACGAAATCGAAGCGCGCGCCGAAGCGATCACCCAAATTGGCACCCAAGAAACCGGCCTGCCCGAAGCCCGCCTTCAAGGGGAACGTGGCCGCACCACCGGCCAGCTGCGCCTCTTTGCCGAGCACATCCTAAAAGGTGACTATCTTGATCTGCGCCACGACCCTGCCCTGCCGGATCGCGCACCTCTGCCGCGCCCAGAGCTCAAAATGATGCAGCGCCCGATTGGCCCCGTTGCCGTGTTTGGCGCTTCCAACTTCCCGCTGGCCTTCTCCACCGCCGGAGGCGACACAGCCGCCGCATTGGCCGCGGGTTGCCCGGTTGTGGTCAAAGGCCACTCAGCCCACCCCGGCACTGGTGAAATTATCGCCGAGGCCATCCACGCCGCGATCAAATCCTGCGGCATGCATCCTGGCGTTTTCAGCCTGATCCAGGGCGGAAACCGTGCCGTAGGCTCTGCGCTGGTGCAACACCCGCTCATCAAAGCCGTGGGCTTCACAGGGTCCCTCGCCGGTGGCCGCGCCCTGTTTGACCTCTGTGCCGCACGCCCGGAACCGATCCCCTTCTTTGGTGAACTGGGGTCCGTCA
The DNA here is from genome assembly GCA_014872815.1 of Paracoccaceae bacterium. GTDB lineage: Bacteria > Pseudomonadota > Alphaproteobacteria > Rhodobacterales > Rhodobacteraceae > Shimia. The sequence goes on along the minus strand of WKFK01000008.1, from coordinate 294,628 downwards.
ACCCAATGTTCATCTTTGAAAACGCTCTGGCAAACCGCCACGCTGATCTGGCAACAGGTTGGGCAGCCTCCCTCACCATGGGCGCAGGCCAGTTCTGCACCAATCCCGGCATTGCAGTAGTGCTCGCTGGTTCCGACGCAGAAACCTTTGCCCAAGAGGCCACGGCTGCACTCGCAGATCAACCAGAGCAAACCATGCTCACCGATGGCATCGCTGCCGCCTATCGCAAAGGCCAAAACTTGGTCGCGGAAACGACGGGCGTTCAGGAGCTTCTAAAAACCAGCTGTGACCTGCGGGGCGCCACGCCCTATCTCTACCAAACCACCGCACAGAACTGGCTCGCCAATGAAGTGCTGGGCGAGGAAGTCTTTGGTCCACTAGGAGTGATCCTGGTTGCAGAAGACCTAGACGAAATGCGGGCTGTGGCCAAACAACTGCAAGGTCAGCTGACCTGCACCATTCACATGGACGACGCAGATACCGATGCGGCACGCAGCCTTCTGCCTATTCTGGAACGCAAAGCGGGCCGTGTTCTTGCCAACGGTTTCCCTACCGGCGTTGAAGTGAGCGACACAATGGTGCATGGCGGACCATACCCGGCCTCCACCAACTTTGGCGCAACGTCTGTCGGCACCTTGTCTATCCGCCGCTTCCTACGCCCGGTTTGCTATCAAAACCTGCCAGCGGCGCTGGACCCAACAACCGAGACCTAAATCTGGGACCTAAATCTGGGACAGGCCAATCGTTAGAAACAAGGGCGGCATCGCGAGAGCAGTGTCGCCCTTTTTCGATGGACCAAAGTCAGCATGGACATGGATCGTCCAAAAGAAACGCTCTCACGTGTGCCCCGCCGCTGCCCCGATCATCATGTCAGCCAGCGTTCCATAAATGGCCGCCCACGCTTCACGCACATCTCCATTAAAGTGGGTCCCAAGGCCTTGCTCCAAAGCCCAGAGAAGCGCCTGCCCAACTTGGTCATAGTGTTCAGGCACGACCTCATAGCTGTGATGACGTTCACCAAGCTGAACGACTGCAGGCAGCAGCGTGTCTAGTCTATTCAATCCAGACACCGCCGCCCCCAACATCTGCATGAGTTTTCTCTTCTGCTCCGCCAAATCGTCCACAAACAAAGCGCGCGTTTCCGGCGCGATTGCAAACAAGCGATCATAAAACAAGTCAGCAATATGATCCGCAATCGGGGCAACTTTGCGAAAACTATCCTGCACAAGGGAAATCTGTTCAGGTGTCATCCAATAGATCCTTCACAAATGTAGCAAAACAACTCTACACCAGATGGCAGCCTCCTCAAAACAATAGTTCTGCTTTGACAACAGGCCGCTATTCATCTCAGGGCGGCAACTTGGCTTCGATCTGCCCTTGGAAACACCCGCCCGCTACCCAGCCGCAAACGCGCTCACCAGATCTGCCAACAAATCGTTCGGATCTTCGCAGCCCACCGACAAGCGAACCAGATCATCACCGATACTGATTTTCTCCCTATGTTCCTCGGCCACTGCCGCATGGGTCAAAGAAGCCGGATGCTGGATCAAACTTTCGACGCTGCCCAGGCTGACCGCGAAGTGAAACAACTCGGTAGATGTCAAAACACGCTCCACACGCTTGGTCCCTCCGGTCAACCGAAGCGAAATCAAGGCGCCAAAACTGGTCATCTGCTGCGCCGCGACACCATGCCCGGGATGTGAAGCAAGCCCCGGATAAATCACCTCCGAGATGCCAAACTCTTCTGCCTGTGCTTCCAGCTGCTGCGCCAAAAACGCTGCCGAAGCGCCTTGGCGTTCCACACGCAATGCCAATGTCCGCAATGACCGCAACAAAAGTGCGCAATCGCTTGGACACATCACCGCGCCCAGCGCATTTTGCAGATAACCAACACGATCTGCCAACCCCTTTGGTGCCCGCTCTGAAACCGCCAAGACGCCACCCAGAAAGTCGGAATGCCCACCCAAAAACTTGGTCGCAGAATGCATCACCACATCAATGCCGTGATCCAATGGGAGTTGACCACAAGGCGACGCAAACGTGCTGTCACACACGGACACCGCCCCAACATCGCGTGCAATCGCAGCCACCGCCTGCAAGTCGACAACCTTTAACAGCGGATTTGAAGGCGTTTCAAACCAAAGGAGGTCCGCGCCTTGTGCCGACGCGGCGAGAGTTTCAGTGTCGCAAAAGTCAATCAAATCAACCTGCACACCAGACATGGCAGGCGCCACCTGCGCCAATAGCCGGTAAACCCCACCATACAGGTCTTCATGAGCCACAATCCGTGCCCCTGGTTTCAGAGTTGCCACCATGATGGATGCAGCAGACAGACCGGAAGGAAAGACAAACGCCGCTGCAGCATTTTCCAGATCCGCGAGGCAGGTCTCAACCCGCTGGCGAGTTGGGTTTCCTGATCGCGAATAGTCATACCCACGATTTTTCCCGATCCCGTCCTGAACAAACGTCGTTGCCGTGTACAGCGGAGGCACCACCGCACCCGTTGCCGGATCTGGCTCCTGACCGGCATGGATAACTCGAGTTGCCAAAGCGGCGCGGTTTTTTAGGGACATCGCAAATCTCTTTCGTGGAGGACTTCAAAACACCTTTCGCGTTATCTCAAAGCCAAGAAAAAGCGCAACACAAACAAACCTTAATCAGCTTGACCCGCTCTGAAAGGGACATTCTGTCTCTTTGCATGTGTCAATGGGACAATCTCGAAGCAGCTCCACGGAACGTGCTTGAACCTGCGCCCATTTTAACGCAACCCTAACGATAATTGCTATCACAGTTCTTTTTGGCAGGAGTGAAGCACTCCTCCCGGCAGAAGCAAAAATTTAAAGGCACCAAATGCGCGCAGGTTGGCACTTTCTCGTTATGGTTTTTGTGGCACTTGGCAGTGCCGCACAGACGCAAGAAATCATCCCATTGACCCAAATAGGCGGGCTTCATGCGGCCTATGTCGTTCCAACAGACACATATCACCGTGTCGATGTGCAGCTCATTGTGTTGTCTGGCGCTTATGACGACCCGAACCCATCCGGCACAGCGCATTTAACGGAACACTTGGCCGCATTTTCCGCAGACGCAACCGTCTTACGCCAAGCCCGCGAACGCGACATTCACGCAACAACCTACAATGTATCGACGGTCTATACCAATTCTGGCCCGCCAACCGAGCTGGAAAAACTCTTACGCCTGTCTCGAGCCGTGCTTGATCCGCCAAACCTTCCTGATGGGTTTGCCGACAGTGAAATTGATATTGTTCACCGAGAAACCCTGCTCGGGGAACGCACCTCGCCCCGCCGTTGGCTGCACAGGGCGGTACTTCAAAACCTTTACGGCACCTTGCGTGGCCGGGCTGGCAATCCGGTGGAGGATCTCCCCAATTTGAACCTTGAGGCGGCTCACAAATTTCACAGTGAACACTACGTTCCATCCAACGTCACATTGATTGTCTCAGGGAAAATTGACGCCGACACTGTGGCCGAGTTGGTGTCACAGACGTTTGGAGACACCCAACCCTCAGCTGTCCCCCCAAAGCCTTGGCTGGATCACAAGCCAAAGCCCGACCTGCGTTCTGTAGAGACTATTGAGTCCAGTGCACTCCCCCGTGACACGCTGGTCTACGCAAAGTTCGTTGATTTTGCCGATCAACAGACCAGCATTGACATGCAGGGCACGTTTTTTATTGCAGTCGACATCCTGAACGCGCGCTTGCAGAAGGCTCTATACTTTGGCGATCTCAGGTTCCTCAGCAATAATATTGATTGGTACTTTGCAAAAAACGCCGATCTGGAATTGACGATTGACGTGCAACTTATGCCCGGATTTAGCTTGGCCGCCGCGCACGCAAATCTCGTTAAGACGATGGCGACCCTTCTGAATGAGCCAATCACAGCAGAAGAAATTCAAGAATCTCGAAAGAAAGCGATTGTGAACGCGCGCGCCGCCGCGCGCAATCCTCGGTCTTTCCTGCTTTTCTTAAAAAACGTGGCTGCAGATGGCTTCCCGCCTGTCACACCTACCGTGCTCGAAGACATGCTCAATGAAACCTCAGATCAAAAGGTGCGCGATTTCATCCACACCACGATGCGCCCGTCCGCGACGGCGGTTGTTTTGGCAAAAAAGGTAGATTGATATGCGCAAAATCGCGACACATTTGGCCGCTGCCCTTGCGGTTTGCCTGTCTTTGCTTCCTGCGTCTCAGGCCAGTGCGGACCTCATAGCAACCAACAAAGACACCCGTCTCGTGTATCTGGTTCCGCTCCGCAATGGGCTGTCTGCCATCACTCTAGTTTGGGACATAAACCAACCGGACCAACGGCGCATCACACACCTCAAAGCGGCGCTCTCAAGCACGGCTTTTGGCGGCACCGAAACCCGTTCTGCCCCCGAAATATACGATTACCTGCGCCTCAAAGGTATCTCCCAAACCGTTGCGACCAATGGCAACAAGTTGCTCCTGACTGTCACCGCCCCAAATGAAGTATTCCCAGAAACACTCGTCCATCTGGAAAACACCTTGCTGGAGCCAAACTACACCGAAGCATGGTATGCGCGGGAACTGGAAGGCTCGCGCCTCAACCTTTCCAGCAAGACCCGCAGGCCCAACGACCTCTTGAACGAGGTTGCGTTTTTTCTCGACTTCCCAACAGCGCCTCATGACCTTGGCGCATTCCAGAACAGCATTCGCTTTGGTCGCCCAGAGCAGGTTATCCTGCGGTCTGGCGATGCAGAGGTTGAACGCCGCGCCCGCAAGCTGGTCGAAAAACTCCCCAGTGCGCCCGTGACACTGGGAACGACTTTTGAGAGATGGACCTCTTTCTTTGGCGGTGAAGACCAAACCACATTCTCCCTGCCGAAGGGGATCATTCATTTCACTGACCCAAATGCGTCAGAAACCCTTATCCTGTTGGTCAAAGCGGCAAAATTTGAGAATGCGGAGGCCGTAGTTGGCGCCAATCTCTTGGTAGATTACATCGGCGCCAATCAAGGCTCCGAGATGTTTCGCATCCTGCGTCAGGATATGCGCGCAGCCTACGCCCCCCGCTCCGACTATGTCCCTATGGGAAAGAACCGGGCCATCATCTCGGTCAGCGCGACAGTTGCGGCAAACCGCTGGCCTGAAATCTACCAGAAAATGCGGGACATCTACACCTCCACACGAACCGGGAACGTAAACTCGGGCGAGTTGTCTACTCAACATAACCGCATCGTGCAGGATTTCGGCAACTACTTCTTCAATCGCCCGGTGTGGGGTGTACGCCAACTCCTGTTTGAATATCCCAATGGCGCTAGCGACGAGATCTCCCTTCCGGTTTTCACGGCTTTGGAACAGGCCTCGGTGGATGCGGTAATAGAAAAGGCGGACACGTTCCTCCCTGCCATAGACGAGTTTCTTTTGGTTTTGGTTGGCGGCGGCCCTAAGCCCAGCGCAACACAGAAATCAGAGGGCTATTGCGCCCTTCCGCCCAACACACCGCTCAGTCACTGCCTCCGAGCATTGTCCACAGCGCAAAACTAGACCGAAAGCAGAACGCACCAAAGCAGAACGCACCAAAGCAAGACCACCCGCAAAACCCAATGTGAAGTCACTTTCAACACATCTTCTCTTGATTTCAGTACAAGTCATTATTTGAAAAGGATTTGTAGCTCTTGCGCACCGCACTCTAAGTCGTATAGATGCGCGCATCAGCCAGCCTTTGCGCAAGCCATCCAACTCAGTCTCGAGGATCAGATGAAGCGCAATATTTTTGCTGTGTTTGGCCTGTGCGCTGCACTCGCCACAACGCCCCTCTCCGCCGGAGAAATCACCCATGAAGCAGGCACCACCGACGTGCCTGACGATGTCCAACGGATCGTGGTGCTGGAGTTCAGTTTCATTGATGCGCTGGCATCTGTTGGCGTTGCCCCGGTGGGCATTGCAGACGACAACAAACGTGACCGTGTTATCCCAGCCTATACAGACATTATTGGCGATGAATGGATCTCTGTCGGCACGCGGAAAACGCCTAGTTTGGAGGTGATCGCATCTCTGGCGCCCGACCTCATCATCGCGGACAAGACACGTCATTCCGCCGCCTATGACACCCTGTCTGAGATTGCCCCAACCATTGTATTGGACAGCCTAGGTGGCGATTACCACGACTCCGTTGCCCAAATGGCCGTGATTGGCGAAGCCATAGGCAAAAAGGACGAAATGGACGCGCGCATCACTCAGCACAAAGCCACAATGGACGCATATGTCTCCCAGCTTAAACCCCTGTCTGAAGGCCTGTCCGCTCAATTTGGTGTGACCAATGCCACCGGTCTGTGGCTGCACGCACCAGTGAGCTACAATGGCTCCCTTTTAGAGATGTTTGGCTTTGACAGCACAATGAAGCCAGCAGACGGCGACGTCTACGAAAAGGTCTATGTCCCGACCACGCTGGAACAACTCTCCGAAGTGAACCCGGATATTCTAATCTTTGGGGCCTACGCAAACCCAAGCCAAGTCGACAGCTGGAAAGGCGAAACGCTCTTTGAAGATTTGACAGCGGTTAAGTCTGAAAAGGTCTTCAACGTCACCGCTCATAACTGGTCCCGCCTGCGCGGCATGTTGGCGGCAGAGATGACTGCAGCCGATATTGTAGAGATCATGAAACAGTGATGGCTCTAAGGGGGCAGTCCAGCAGCGTGCCGCTCAAAATCTCCATCGTCTGCCTGACGTTGGCAATTTCTTGCGGCACTTTGTTTTCGCTCGCCACGGGTGGAAGAACAGACGTCGGGCTGGCCGACATCTTTCGCCCGGAAGGCATGGCGCGGACTGTCCTCTTTGACATTCGCATGCCGCGCACATGCGCGGCTGCGCTTTTGGGTGTGAACCTGGGTATGGCTGGCCTCGTTCTGCAAGCCATTACCCGAAACCCACTGGCCTCCCCAGCCATCCTTGGGATCAATCAGGGCGCAGCGCTTGGCCTTGCGTTGGGCGTGGTTCTTCCCAACACTATAGACCTGCCGCTGGACCTTTACGCTTTAACCGGAGCCCTAACCGCCGGTGTGGTAACTTTTGCAATTTCCGGCGGCTTCGGTGGCAAAATCGACTCCCTCCGACTTGTGTTAGGCGGCGTTGCTGTTGGTGCGTTTTCCTACGCCATGGTGCGGTTCACTTACACACTGGACGATGACATTGCCCGCTCGGTGATCCGCTGGACCGTCGGCGACATTACCGACATCCGCTGGTCCGAAACCAAACGTCTCGCTGTCTGGGCCGTCCCGGGCTTCTTGGCCTCCCTCGTCATGGCCCAAAGGTTCAACCTCATGGCGCTGGGACAAGCCTCCGCCCGCGGTCTTGGCGCTGATCCCCGCATCACACTGCTGCTAGGAACAATCGTTGCAGCCGCGTTGGCGGGAGCCAGCGTTACTGTGGCGGGCCCAATTGCCTTTGCGGGCCTGATCGTCCCCCACCTCGCAAAGTTCCTTTTTGGCGGAGATCATCGCGTTTTGACCCCGACGACAGCCTTGCTAGGCGCGGCGCTGATGCTGTTTGCCGACGGCCTCTCCAAAACCTTAACCGCGCCAATCGAAGCCCCGATCGGCGTCGTCGCAGCCCTGATGGGCGCGCCTTGGTTCTTGTGGCACACCATCTTTGCGCGAGATGTCTCATGAGACACGCCAGCTCAACCCGGCTCATATGGACCCTATTGGGCCTGACCTTTGCAGCCATAGCCGTATTCCTCTGGAGCCTCTCCGCAGGGGCTGTGCACATCCCAATTGCCACAATTATCAATACGTTGTTTGATCTGGACGGACCTAAGCAGAGTTTCATTATCAACAAATCCCGCTTGCCGCGCAGCCTGCTTGCGTTTTGCACAGGCGGCAGCCTCGCCCTTTCCGGCGCTATTGTGCAGGCCCTCTTGCGCAATCCCCTCGCCAGCCCAAAAATCATCGGGATCAACTCGGGCGCCGCCTTGGGCGTGCTGCTCACATTTATCTTAGCGCCGACATTGAACCTCAACTGGCTGCCTGTCGTAGCTGCCTGTGGCGGAATTTTGGCAGCGGCTGCAATCTTTACCGTCGCAGAAATTGCCACGGTGTCCCCCGCCCGATTGGCCTTGGTTGGCATTGCGATTGGCATGACCTGCGACGCAGCCGTGGATTTCATTCTGGCCACGTCAGAGCTGTATGAGGTCTCTGCACCTTTGGTCTGGATGACAGGTTCCCTATGGAATCGCGGTTGGGCACACCTTAATGCGGTTTGGCCCCTCCTTGTGGGCCTATCCGCAATTACACTTCTGTACTCTTATCGCCTTGACCTGATCCGCCTTGGCACCGCCCAGGCAACCAGCTTGGGATTAAATGTGCGGCGCGAGCGACTGGTCCTTTTGGCTTTGGCAACATTGCTCGCGGCACTTTCCGTCAGTGTTGTTGGCGTGCTCGGGTTTGTGGGCCTGATGGCACCGCACATCGCCCGCCAAATGGTCGGAGGCACGCATCGCGGCCTACTCCCAGTTGCGATGCTCGTGGGCGCAATCCTGGTAGTGGTTGCTGACGCTGCCGGACGCGCATTGTTTGCCCCACTGGAGGTGTCGGCTGGTATTCTAACCGCGATGTTCGGCGCGCCATTTTTTGTTTTCCTTCTCCTATCCAATACATCAGAGGCCCGCGGATGAGCATTGATCTCAAGAACATTCAGTCCGGCTATGACGGCTTTAGGCTCAAAGACGTCTCTCTGCAGATCGCGCGTGACAGCCTCACTGTTCTGATTGGTCCAAACGGCTGCGGCAAATCCACTTTGCTCAAAACCATATCGCGCGAGCTGCATCCGCGCGGTGGGCGGGTTCTGCTAGACTCCAAAGACGTCACACAGCAGCGCAGCAAATTGGTCGCCAGACAAATATCCGTCCTACCGCAGCACCCAGTTGTCCCCCCCGGCATCACAGTAGAACAATTGGTTGGCTACGGACGCGCACCTTACCAGAACTTGCTGGGTTTGCGCTCCAGCGAGGATCGATTGCGCGTGGAGGACGCTTTGGAAATTGTCGACCTGTCGCCGCTCAAAGACAAACTGGTCAGCGCTCTCTCGGGAGGACAAAGACAGCGCGCCTTTGTGGCCATGTGCATCGCGCAAGACACGCCATATGTCCTGTTTGATGAGCCTACCAGCTTTCTGGACATTCGCTATCAGTATGAAGTTCTGGATTTGATGGCGACACTGCATGAGCAAGGCAAAACGGTTGTCGCCGTCTTGCATGACATTGCACAGGCTGCACGTTACGCAACCGACTTAGTGGTGATGAAAGACGCACAAGTCCGTGCCGTAGGCAAACCCACTGACATCATTACCGAAGACATGCTTTCGGCAGTGTACGGTATTGATGCCCGCGTCTACGCAGATCCGGTAACTGGCACCCCGGCCGTCTCGGCACTCTAAATCGTCAACCCGTTACGGCAACAGCGCCGCCAAACCTGGCTCATTTTGGAGCACCACGCTCAGGTCATGCGCATAGTTTGCCCGCAACCAATCGCCTGCAAAATGCAGCCCAACAGCCTGCAAGTTGCCCCCCAATATTCCTGTAGGCGAGCCGGAATTGCCACCCAACGACGTGGCATCATGGTCAAAGACCCATGTATGGCTTTGGCCGGTGATACTCCCTGGGCTGAAATACTTGCGCCGATAGTTGAGCTGAAACAGAGTGCGCAACCGTTCGAGCACATCCTGACGAAAACGGCCGTGTTCGTCCCGCGGGATAAAACCGGGTGGTGCAGGATACCCAAGAACGTAAACGCTTGGGACTCCGGTACGCCAAGAAGCATCCCGCGCAAGTTCAATTGGATCTGGAAGCGGCGTGCCATCAGCATTCTGCGTCTGCACCTTCAGGAGGGCCAAATCAAGTTTGTCAAAACTCACCGGCCACAGCCGGATCGGATCAGCGCCCGCAAAGACCACCTCTTCAATCACAAATCGCCGTTTTGGATCGTGACCGAAGGGAGAAAAGTCGATGGTCGCGTCCCGCGTGATCTGCCACCGCACGGGCGCCGTTGCCTTGGGCAATGGCGCGGCAATTTCTTCCAACACATGTCGGTTGGTCATAATCAGACCCGGCGCAACCACAAACCCGGTTCCCAGATGCACACCAGCTCCATCAATCCGCCCAACAGCGGGAAAGACCTTCGTTTCCAAATCAGGCAGCGCCAGACTGGCCAAAGCCGCAAAACGCCCAAACTCCGGATTATTGACATCCATGCTTTGCCGCATGCTCCCATCGGCCATCTCGGTGTCAGTGACAGCAATGGCCGGGCGATCGACAATTGACACGAGTGCCTCCAATCGCACTGTTGCGCTTTCATCCAGCGTCGCATTCACCCCGTCTTGAGACAGCGTGCCTAGATCCCGCTGGATATCTTCCACCAGGTCATTGTATGCGTCACTGCCCTCCGCTTGCACACGTCGCGTCAAGGGGCCAAGCGCCTCATCCACGCCAACTGACGACAGAATATTCAACCCATCGTCCGGTGAGAGTGTCGCGGCGGACTCCGGCGACAACCCCGGATTGGCGATGGCCCCGAAAGACTTGATTATGTTCGCCTTACGCTCTTCATCAACGGGCGTCGGTATGACAATGGAGGGGCTCGGCATCTCGCCACGTGCCGTCAAAGCACGAAGACGCGGATCTGTGGACGCTTCCGCCGCACGCGCCAATCCCGGCGAGGTGAACTGAAACGCACGCGCTTCAGCCGCGGGTCCCTCAGGCTCGCGTCCTGCACGGGCATCTGCCAAGATCAAAGACGAAAGCTCCGCACCGTGCGCTGCCCAATCGAAATCGGGATCATCAGTGCCAGGCCCCATGACTTCGGCGAGCGCATCCTGCAACCCACCACTTGGATCATCCGGAGGGGCGACGGGCGTTTCAAGCATCGCGCTGGAAAACGGATCACGCGACAACAAGGCTTCTGCGTCAATAACCCCTGCGCCCAGCCCTTTATGAAAACCTGATGGCCGATGCGCGGTTTGTTTGACGGCTTCGCGGAACAGATCCTGCAGCGAAACCCCACGCCGCCGAGCCTCCTGGATCAGCTTGTCTCGCCCCCAATGATCCAACCACAGCGCGGCAATGCCCGCCGACAAGGCCACCGCGTAAGACGTCCCTTGCGACGGTTCGACCAAATCCTTGGACGTGTCACCAGGCAGACGTTTGGCGCGCGGCACCATCTCTGCAGGCCCAGAAAAATCCACGGCCTTTCCGATGGACGATCCCCGCCACTTCTTCATGGCATGATTATTGCCGCCAACAGCGATCACTTCCTGATACCGCGCAGGCCACACAACCAGCCTTACGCAGTTTCCCGCGGCTGCCAACACCAAAACATCTGCGCGCAAAGCATTGCGCACCGCTTGGCGAAGCGCGCGATGCCACACACCACCTAGGCTCATCGAAATGACATGCGCGCCCTGAGCGACCGCATGGTTGATAGCCCGGGCGACGGGCAGGGCATCAAACACCTTCACGTCATTGATGCACCTGATTGGCACGTGGGTCACACCCGGAGCCGACCCGACGAGCTCCCCTCCTTCATCCCCAGCCAGCACACTGCAGGTGGCGGTGCCATGCCCGGGACTCGACATATCGGGAGACATCGGATCGGTGGGATCGGTCCCGCCTTCCACGAGGTTCGCGCTGCGGGCCAAATCAAAGGTCGTCCCATCGATTTCTTCGTGCTCGGCTATGCCCGTGTCAATCTGAGCGACGACAATCCCAGCACCTTTCCTTGTCGCAATGCCCCAGGCTTCGGGCACTTTTGTTTGTTTGAGAGGCCATTTCGCGTCCGGGGGCGGATCCCCCTTTACCCAACAGGTCCATTCCAGCGCAGCACTTTCGGTCAGCGCGCTGTCCTCGGCAGTGGGCTCTGAAAAGACCCGCGCGCCAGTATCAGGTTCGCATGAAATCAACTTTAAATTGTTTTTCAGGGCCTCCGAAATGTCAAAAAGCAGGTCTGTCGGGAGGGTCCGATCCACTCCCAAAGGAGAGAAGGTGTAGAACCTCGGATCGTCTTCCTCCCCCCCCTCAAACAACGGTTCCAGCGAAAACTCCTCACTTCCGAGCAGGTCTTCAAGCCGACCGCGCAATGCGCCTTCGTCAAGACCATTTGGCGCGACTTCCATGCCAAAACGCAGTCTTCCTGGCGCATACAACGGCCTGTCTTCGGTTGTCGCAGAGCTCATTAATTGTTTCAGAAAATTCAAACCTTGAGTATCGGCCATAACACACCCACATAATTTTTATTATTTAATTTCAATAAATAGAGACAGGAATACCGACATTTCAAAAATCAATGGTCGGCCACTCCTACCACCAAAACGTTAGGCTCACATACGCAGGCGGTCAAAGAATTTCGCACAGCAGGACAGCCAGGTAGGCATAACCATAGTTGGGGTCACCTTGCGAGAATCGTGTTTTTCTGGCATCCTTGTGTCATTATTTGGCGCCATTTCAACGTCGCGCCCACTTACTTTTTAGAACGACCATTTGGACAGCTCACTGAGCGTATTTACCAAATAAAGGAATAGATTCATGGCGAATGACACGATCCGTAATGAGTACGGAGAGGTCGTCTATCTGACCAACCCAACTCAACCTAAACTTGAATCAGCTGTGCCGCTCACGACTCCGCAGCAGGTGGCCGATTGGTACCTACGTGCAATGCGTGGGGAGGCTGGGCTGGCTGGAAATCTAATGGAAGATGATCCATCCACCCAACTCGAAGGCGCTCAATCACAACCCCTCCTAACGTTTGAGAACGAAAAAGACATCGCGGGAACAAAGGTGGTGGTCTACCGCCAGACGGTGATGGGGCTGGACGTCTTTGGCGCCCGCTTGGGAATGTCTATGGACGGCGAGAGCCTCACCATGACCTCTCTACAATCCTCTGTGCATGGCAGCGTGATGATTGAAAACCCCACCGCTTTGTCTGATGCCACTGACAGCCGGTCAGTACGTAAATCGGATCTCAAAAAATACTTGGGGTTTGACCTGAAAGGGGCGGACAACATCCGTATCGAGCGTCAGGTGATATACCGCTACGAACCAGATGAGCGAGAGGAACGGCACGAACATGGTGGCTGCATCGCGGACTCGTCCGAAATCCCGGCCCTAAAAGACGCGGATTTTGCCGGATTGGCAAAGGGCAAACACTACATCGTGGACGAGGTGATGTTTCAGGCACCACTTGCCAAAGACCAATCCCCTGTGCATTGGCGTGCACTGGTAGAACCGGAAACTGGAACCGTTCTTTACTTGCGCGCTCTTGTCGCCTGCGCAACGGGCATGGTGTTCGATCGCGATCCCCAAACACAAACCGGCGCGAATGTCTCTGCTGCCAGTACAAATGCGCAACTGAACCCCTTCCGCTCCAATGTGACACTGCAAGGGCTGATCGCCAACACGCCGCAGGATCTGCGCGGCGAGTTTGTGCATGTGACAGAAACCCAGGCCCCGGTTCAAGCCCCGCCAACGGTCGGGTCCCCGGCAGGCGCGTTTAACTTCAATGCTCAAACCGAAGACTTCAACGCCGTGAACGCCTATCACAACAATGATCGGCTGTTCCGCACGATGCAAGACTTTGGCTTCAATGTGCAGAACTACTTCAACAACACCACCTTTCCCGTGCCCGTGGATGCGCGCGCACTTGGTGACGCAATAAACGCTCAGGCTCCAGGGAATGGCAGCGGAGGCTTGGAGGAATTGCGCTACGGTAAGCTTGCCACTGGGCGGACCATTGGCATAGCGACCTCAAACCGAGTGTGCTGGCATGAGTTTGGCCACGCACTTCTGTGGGACCACGTGAACAGCCCGAACTTTGGTTTCGCCCATTCCGCAGGAGACGCCCTTGCGGCCATCCTTAACGATCCCGGCAGCAATGAACCGGACCGCTTTGCCACCTTCCCTTGGGTGCTGGCCAGCGTGCCCGGCCTCAGCCGCCGGCATGACCGCGCTGTTGGCGCAGGATGGGCCTGGTTTGGCCCCAACTGGAATACCCAATACGGCGGTGAACAGGTGCTCAGCACAACGCTGTTCCGCCTCTACCGCTCCATTGGTGGAGACTCACCAAACGTCAATACGCAACGTCGGGCGGCGGATTGGACTGCTTTCCTGATCTTCAAGGCAATTGGCCTGCTGTCCTCCACAACGACTTTCCCTGAAGTCTACGAAGGCAATTTGGAAACCGCGGACAAAACCACCTCGAGCTTCAAAGGCATCCCTGGCGGCGCTTTGCACAAAGTCGTGCGGTGGTCCTTTGAGAAACAAGGCCTGTTCCAGCCCGGCGCGGCCCCCGGACAGGGCAATAATGTCAACTCGGAAGGCAATCCGCCGGATGTGGATGTCTATATCGACGATGGGCGTGACGGCGAATACGAATACCTCGCCAACCACTGGTCCTGTCAGGACATGTGGGTACGCCGTGCTGCTGATGGCGGGCTGTCTCACCAGCAACCCATCGTTGGTCAAACAAACTACATGTATGTGCGGGTCAAAAACCGGGGCATTCAAACCGCCCAAAACGTGCGGGTCGACGCCTATCACGCCCTGCCTGGAACCGGGCTGGCCTTCCCGGACGATTGGCAAGCCATGGCAACCAGCACGCTTCCGGCGGCCGGTCCAATTGCCTCTGGCGGCGAAACCATCGTGGGTCCCTTCGCCTTTGTGCCCACGCAGGTTGGACACGAATGCCTTCTCGCAATCGCCCACGCCGATGGCGATGCAGGCAACGACACCACAATTAACGGCACTATCCCTGAAAACCGGCTTGTGCCCTTTGACAACAACATCGGCCAGCGCAACGTCAGCCCAATCTTGCCCAAATTCCGCTTCCTCGTGAAATGGTTTGAGAAGCATATTGTTCTGGTGCGCAACCCGTACAAAATCCCGGTTGTCGCCCACATTGACATCAAACTGCCGCGCTTCCTGCACCGCTTGGGCTGGGAGATGAAGGTTGTGTCGCGCGGTGGGACCAAATTTGAAATGGGCCCACGCGAGAAACATGAACTGGTCCTGCATCTGGAGCCGGGGGAACAGTTTGAGCCCGAATTGGCCCGCAAGGCCATGGCCGAAGGCGATGATCAAATCCTGCTCACCACATATCTGGATGGCGAAATCTCCGGTGGCATGACCTATCAATTGACGTTTGAAGACGGGCAGGATGAAAAACCTGATCCTGAAGACGACAAGCCTGAAAAGCCAAGAGACGGACGTATTGTCATTCCACGTCGCCCCACAATCGAAGAAATCCTGAGAATTCTGCGCGGCCAAGTTGGTCGCCGCACCTCCAGCCCGATCCGCACGATCCGGCTTGAGCTGGACTTCGATGATGAGGACGACGAGCTCTATGACGACTTCTACGACGATCACGACATGGACGACTGACCTCTCGCTGACCAAACACCCCCGCCTTCGGACACCTGAACCGAAGGCGGGGGTGCCCCCTCAGGACACCCCAATGGGAGGCTCACATGCGACATCCAACACGGTATCCACTGATACGCCGCCGTTTTCCTGCGCACCGGATCACGCCTACGCCCGTTCTGCGCCGAAAATATGCGCTGCGCCTATGGACGGCGACCGTCATCCTCGTGCGCCATGCAGAAAAGGCCAGCGGCAGCGGTAACCCTGACCTCTCAGCCGCAGGTCACGCCCGAGCCGCGCTCTTGCGCGATATGCTACAAGACGCTCGGATCGACGCGGTTTTTGTCACCAACACCAACCGGTCACGGCAAACCGGTACCCCCACCGCAGCAGCCGAAGGCGTGCCGTTGACCCAGTACCAAGCCCACGATGCCGCGTGGCTAAGAGCCCGCGTTCGCGCGCGCCATGCTGGCAAGACCGTACTGATCGTCGCGCACTCAAACACGGTGGACAACATCGCGTCCGCCTTTGGCGCCTCTGCGGTTCTCGAACTGGAAGAACCGCACTTCGACCGCATGTTCGTCATCACACGCAGTTGGTGTGCCACGCGGCTTTTGCGCCTGCGGTACGGCGCGCCCACGCCCTGACCTTTGGAGATTGAAATGCCCGAAATCACCCACGCTATTGTGATGCTCGATCAACTGAGCGGCGCGTTGCGCCAAGATGAGAACGGTCAGGTCGTGGGGCTGGATGTGGCGCCAACCCTGACAAAGGCGCTCCAAGCCAGCCAAAACGCTTTTGCCGGGTTTGAAGTCACGCTGATCGTGCCCCAAACAGAAGACACCGACAGCTTTTCAGGGCGGCGTTTTACAAGCTTCGAACATCCCGGGCTACGCATCACATCGGTGCCGCCCGTGACCTATTCCGATGCCGCGTCTGATACCTTGTCCACCCTGCCCGCCCCCAAAACGCCCACCGCCTTTGTGTCCGCAGATCGCAGGCTGCGGGGCGATGCGGCCAAAACCGGGTTTCATGCCACACCCCATCCAGCGCTATTACCCATGATGGCGCAGGGGCACACGCCACTGGGGGCCCGCCTGACCGGCCCCAAAGATGCCCTCCAACGGTTTGCCACCAAACGGGCCGTGGTGCCGATGTCCTTCCAGCCCACGCAGGACGAAAGAGATTGGGCGCTGATTGCCCTCATGTCAGACCAAGACCTGTCCGAAGCCGCCCTACAACAGTTTGGCGTGCTCCCGCTGGACTATGACCCGCGCACGGAAGATCTGCTCTGGGCGCGCCCTGACGGCAAAATCAACGACATGCGCCACGAACTCAAAGGTCGGCGGCTGATCTACGCCGAACCCCACCAGGTTCTGATCGCCCTCAAGGCCGAGGAGGACGCCGATGCTTTCCATGTCCATGGCGCGCATGGGCATTCCGAGTTCCTTGCCCCCGACCCCGGGCTTCTGCTGCCGCCACGCGCCGACGGCGCCGATTTTGAAACCGTGAAAGTCGGGCGCCTGCCGGACATTTTGGAAGCGGTCGAAATCAATCCGCGCATCCGCAAAGCCATACGTCGCTTGCGCCCGCGCTGCTCTGCGGTCACCGCCTCCTACAAAGGCTATCTTGACCGATACACAGGTGTGGCCGACCTGGACTCCCAAGGGCCAATCACGTCTCGGCACTCAGCGCATCCGGACAACAAGCGCGCCGAAGCCCAGCTTCTGCGGGATCTACGCGCGCTGGGGTATTGCCCGTGGCGGCACACCTTCACCCATGCGGGCCAAGTGCACAGCAACATCATCGCCGATTTGCCCGGCGTCGGACGCTTCCGCATTCGCCCCGACATCCTCAAACGCTACCGCAAGATCCTGCGCGATCCCCGTCCACGCCCGTGGGCCCCAATCCTTCGCGAGATTGACAGAGATTTTCCCGACCTCGGGCTTGGCGACCGCCTGCGCGGGCTCTCAGATGCGGAAATTCGACACGACATCGAACGCGTTTTGCAACTTCAGCCTTGGTATCCATGGTGGAAACTCAAATACCCCCAACCTGGCCTTGGCGCCAAGATCATCGTCGTCGGTGCCCATATGGATTCCACCGCGGGCTTTGAACCAGGCTACGCCGCCAGCAGTGACGCCGCTCCGGGCTGTGATGACAACGGCTCCGGGGTCGCCGCGCTGTTGAGCCTCGCCCGCCATTTCCGCTCGCTCGCAGGCCACCTGACCCACACGGTACGGTTTTGCTTTTTCAACGCAGAAGAATCCGGCTTAATCGGTTCCAAAGCCTATGCCGCCGCCCTCAAAGGCCAGAACGCGCCCATCAAAGGTGTGGTTTGCGCGGACATGATTGGCTTTAACTCCGATGCCAACCGCCTGTTTGAAGTCCACGCGGGCTACACCGATCCCGCAGTCCGCGATCTCAGCCTGCCATTGGCCGACAAACTCGCCAATGCGGCGGCGGAATACGGCGCTCTGGCCCCTGCACAAATCTACAAAGGCACCAGTTGGAACGGTGCACCGAACCGCAACGTCTATGACGGCGCCATCAACCGCTCTGATCATGCCGCTTTCCATCAACAAGGCTACGGTGCGGTACTGGCGAGCGAGGACTTCTTCGCAAATTACGCATCCGAGCCTTCCGCCGATCCAAACCCCAACTACCACCGCCAAAGCGATCAGGTGATAGACTTGGATTACGCCCGCGATATCACCTGCGCCGTCGGGCGCATGGTCACCTTGATGGCCTTTTGAGGTCGGTCCAGCCCGCAGGAGACATCAGCAAGCATTTGAGTCATGCAAACCTTCCTAAGCACAGCCAATCTGTGTAAACTGCTCAAAACAAAGGGCGCCCTCAAGCGCGTCGGCATTGAGCGATAAGAGTTGATGAGCAGTTCTCCGTATGAAGACGTCCCCGGACGCGGTTTTTGGCGCAGTGGCGTAGTGGAGCAAAATCCACATGCCATCAAAGAGTTGTACACGCCGAAGTTCCCTATCCGGCGGCACGAAGCGGTGGCCACCGCAGGCAGCTGTTTTGCCCAACATATCGCGCGCAACCTCAGAGCGCGGAAATTCAACGTCCTCAACTACGAACCCGCCCCGAGAGGCATGCGAGACGACCTGGCGCAGAAGTACCAGTTTGGCACCTACAGCTGTCGCTACGGCAATATCTACACGGCCGCGCAACTGCTACAGCTGGCGCGGGAGGCTTTTGGCAACACGATCCCGGCAGACCGGGTTTGGGAGAAAGACGGACGCTTCTTTGATGCCCAGCGCCCGGGTGTTGAGCCCGGTGGATTTGCCAGCCCAGAAGAGGTTCTGGCGGCCCGTGAACACCACCTCGCACACGTCCGCCGCATGCTGCTGGAAATGGACGTGTTTGTGTTCACCTTTGGCCTAACCGAAGCCTGGATTAATCGCGAAAGCAGAACCGTGTTTCCAACTGCCCCCGGCACCATCGCAGGCACGTTTGACCCTGAGGTCTATGAGTTCAAAAACTTCACCCACGCCGAAACCCTGCAATCTTTTGTGCGGTTCAAACGGGTTCTGAAACGAGAACGAAAAAAGACACCACGGTATCTCGTAACCGTGTCCCCTGTGCCGTTAACCGCCACCGCAACCGGCCAGCACGTCTTGGCGGCTTCGACCTATTCAAAATCGGTGTTGCGCGGTGTTGCTGGTGAGCTTTTTGAAACCCATCGCGACGTGGATTACTTCCCGTCTTACGAAATCATTACCGCACCGGTGACGGGCGGCACCTTCTTTGAGGCAAACCAACGCAGCGTGACCGAGGCGGGTGTGAATACGGCAATGCGCACCTTTCTGGAACAGCACGACCCTGACGGTGCGCCCATTACCCCCGCAAAAGACGCCCCCAAGCAGACCGATGTTCAAACACCTGAAGACGATCTGGCCTGCGAAGAGGCCTTTCTGGAGGCCTTTGCCCCATGAGCCGCAAAATCTGTGTTCTCGGAAACTCTCATATCGCAGCTCTCAAGGGCGGCTGGGAAACCGCCTCCCCTGCCAAGCCGCTCAGCCCGGATTTCTTTGGAGCCCTGTCAAAAGGCATGGAAAGCCTCGCCCTGATCGACGGCAAACTGCTTCCGTCAGATCCCGAAGCTGCCGCGTTCTATTGCAATAGCTCCGGCAAAGGCACCGGCGCCATCCCCGAAGACTACGAGGCCTTTGTGCTCTGCGGCATGGGCATGTTCCCCAATCCCGTGTTCAACAACTACGCCAGCTACTCCACGCCCAGCACACACAACACAAGCGCCGAATACTATGTGAGTGACGCGTGTCTTGACGATCTGCTCTGGGACCACATTGACCGCTCCATGATGATGCATTGTGCCCGGCTCGTGCGCGCCGTGACCGATGCACCGGTGCACCTGGTTTGGCAGGCTTTCTGGTCAGAGGCGCTCTTCAACATTGAATGGCGCGCCGCGCAGATGTCCCCGATCCTTGAAAACAACGATCAAGACTACATTCATGCACGGATGCGCGCCGTCGAAACCCGCCTTTTTGACGAAGGCTTTTCCGTCCTGCAACAACCCAAGGACACGCTTGCGCAAGGTGTGATGACCAAAGAAGAGTTCTCTCGCGGCTCCGTGCTGTTTCGTGAAGGTCTCAACCAACCACACCGAGACAACGATGTATTCCATATGAACAGCGACTACGGGGCTAAATGCTGGAATACATGGGAAATCTAGGCTCAGGACTCATAGCCAATAGATAACGAGAGCCGCGAAAACGATTGCGGACAGAAAGACTTTTGGACATCTGTCGTATCGGGTTGCCACCCGCCGCCAGTCCTTCAGCCTGCCGAACATGATCTCGATGCGGTTGCGTCTTTTGTCGCGGCGCTTGTCGTATGTCATGTCCCCCTGAGTGCGGCCAATCTGACGCCCACGCCGCCAACTGGACATCAATGGGTCCTGAGCCTAAGTACGAGATGCCTCAAACTCAGCCCAAGCGGCTTCAAATGCAGCAAAATCAAACCCATCTTTGCGTGCTGGCTCCAAGATCAGGCGCTCTGTTTCCAAGAGTTTATGAATGGCGCTCTCAAGTGCCGCAATCACGTCACTTGGAACCACAACAGCACCATGACGATCAGCATGGATCAAATCGCCGTCCCGCACCTGAAGACCAAAGACGTCCACCGGCGTTCCAATGTCCTTGACATGCACAAAACCATGGCTCGGCCCAATAGAGCCTGCAACGACGGGAAAGCCGCTTGGCAAATCCCCCAAGTCCCGCATGACACCGTTGGTCAATGCACCGCTTACTCCTAACCCTTTATGCACGGTGGTATTGATCTCCCCCCAATAGGCACCAACGCAATTGGGATAGTCCAGGTCTTCAATCACTGTGACGGCCGGACGCGGTCCTTCAGACATATGCTTGTAATACGCCATGCGACGGGCTTTGATCACCTCTGGCGTCTCTTGCGGCGGCTCCAAAGCCGCGATTTTCGCGGTACGGGCATAGCCCACAATCGCCCCTCCTTCGGGATCAGAACTCAGCATGGTGCCGCGAGTAAATTGGTCGAAGCCGCGTTGACCTTGGGCCACTTCAATCGCGTTGCAAACGGTCGGGGTGTCCACAGATTGCAGCAGTTTTAACAGTGCGTCGTTCATAAGCTCTCCAGCCAGCGGGCAAGTGCCGCTGTCGTCAATTCAGGTTGTTCCAAAGTCGGCAGATGACCCGCGTTTTCAACGATTTGCAGCGTGCTGCCGGGGATGAGTTTTTGCATCAAGCGGTGGCGTTCCACGGGGCAAAGACTATCTTCCCGCCCGCACAAGATCAGCGTTCGGCCACTATACCCACGGAGGGTTTCCGTTTGATCGCGACGGTCTCGCAACGCTTTGGATTGTCGCACAAAAACCTCAGGACCAAGATCAGTGGCCATCGCCATACAGAGATCCAAAATGGCGCCTTGGTTAGGCCCATCCGCCAGGTAGTTGGGCTTCATCTCCTCGCGCATCACACGCCGCATGTCGCCCGCCAAGGTAGCCGCAATTTGCAGCGCTCTACGGTCCTTTATCGTCTCAGTTTCCGCAAGCGGGTTGGTGTCCAAAAGGGCCAGCCCGACAACCCGGTCCCGCGCCTGCCTTAGTATTTCCATCGCAACAATGCCGCCCATCGACAGCCCCGCCAGCGCAAATTTGTGAGGCGCATTTTCCAAAACGTCCGAGGCAAGTTTCTCGATGGTGTCACAGGTACCCAGCGGAGCTGTCATGATCGGAAAACGACCAGACAACGCATTGATTTGCGGCCCAAAAAGGCGCGCATCGCACATCATGCCGGGGAGCAACACCAAAGGGGTCATGACAGCGCAGCCGCCCCTTCGCTCAAGGCAGACAGTTTGGCGTAGGCGATGTCTGGGTCCACTGCCCCAAACCCTGCAAAGGTGCCAAAACCGCAGTCACTGCCGGCGATCACCCTGTCTGCACCAACAATGTCAGTAAAGCGTTGAATACGTTGGGAAACCAGCTCCGGATGCTCGACAAAATTGGTGGTGGTATCGACGACACCAGGCACAAGTGTTTTGTCATCAGGGATGTCAGATTTGCGGTCACGAAACACCGTCCACTCATGCGCGTGACGCGGATTGGAGGTTTCAAACAGCACGTAACGCGACTTTGTCGCCATCAATGTGCTAAACACCTTGTCCATCGGGATGTCGCAACAATGTGGACCCTCGTAATTTCCCCAGCAAATATGGACCCTTACACGCTCTTGCGGCACGTTCTCCAGGGCGTGATTGAGGGCCTCCACATGCAAGTTCGCGATCTCAAGGAACTCCGCATCACTTAGATCGTTAAACAACATATGGCGGGACAGGGCCAAATCAGGGCAATCCAATTGCAGGTCTAAGTCATTGGAAACAATGGTTTCATACTCATCCTTCATGGCATCCGCGAGGGCGGCCAGATAAGCTTCGCGGCTGGCGTAGTGATCGTTCTGCAAAAACAGCGAAATCACTCCCGGCGAGGCGGCATTCATAAACCCCCGCTCCACGCCGTGAGCCTTCATAGCGGCCTTCAGGTTATTGATATCTTTCATCAATTCCCTCTGCCCTTTGCTGCGTACCTCACCGGTGCATTTCGGGCGGGCGTATTGCGGTGTGCCTCCATCATCGGCCAATCGCTTCAGGAAAGACGGGAACATCTTGAGGTCTGCTGGCGCGTTGCGCTCGCTGTCTCCCGAGAACCCCGTGTAGCGATCTTTAACATACGTGGCGTAGGAGATTTTGCTGGTTTCCCCGTCACTTACGATATCAACGCCAGCATCAACCTGCTTGCGCACCGTCTCGTTCACGGCCGCAGTCATCGCCGCATCAAACGCTGCCGGGTCATAGGGTTTTTCGTGCTCACGGGCGAAGATGAAATCCACCACTTCTTGGGTGCGTGGCAGGCTGCCCACATGGGTTGTTAAGATTTTGCTCATCGTGCCGTTTTCCCTGTCTGTATCACGTCGGTATTGCGTCGGTATCGCGGAGGTGCACTCCGCCAGCCAACACCGTTAACGTTTGAGCGCCTTGCGCGGCGGCAGACCGCCCCGCGCAAGGCTTGATAATTTACCCGGTCCAGGTGGCACCCGCGGCATCGTCTGTCGCGGTGATGCGGTAAAGCCCCGCTTCTCCCGTCATCGACGGTGCCACGCTGTAGCTTTCGCCCGGCAATGCCACGGCTGTGTCCCCTGCGGACAAGGTGACCTCCACGTCGTTGATGGTGATGCGCCAGTGGCCACTGGCGGGCATCAGCACCACAGGCTGCGTGGTGGTCACCGGATCTGTTACGGCAGAGCCACGTGTGAGGAAATCGACCTCAAACCCCGGCTTGTCTTTGATGATCGCGTTCTCGCCAATGACCTTGGCCGGGACCTTTGCTGCCAACGCCATCAGATCCCAATACCGCGCCACATAAGGCATCACCTCTTCCACCGGCACTTCGGGGAAGGCTTTTAAGTCCTCTTCGGTCAACAGCGGCATAGGACGCACATTGTGGGGAAGCTCTTCGCCCTTCTTGCTGTCGTAAAGCACACCATTGTCGCCCAGCATCAGGCCATGGGCCTGCGCGTCTTCAATCACATGGGGTGCCCAGGTGACGCCGCCACCCGCGTCATCGCCGCCGAGGATCGCCATGATCATCCCGTAGTCCTGACCAACGTTTTCAAAGCCCCGGAAAATCCCGGTGGGAATGTTGAAGATATCGCCTTCTTCAGCGATGAACTCTCCGGCGTCACCGTGCAGGCCCCAGAAAAAGCGCCAGCGGCCTTTTGCCACGAAGAACACTTCAGCGGTGGTGTGGCTGTGCAAGCTGTTGCGACATTTAGGCGGCTGTCCCGCCGCGCCTATGTTAAAGCCGATCTTGTCGGTGATGTGCACATGCTGGTCTGGAGATTCAGACACACCGCCGCCAACAATAGTGAAGTTTTCTTTCTGATCGCTGCCCGGTGTGTGGGCGTCGATGAAGGCGGTTTTGCAGGGTTTCAATTCGCCGTAACGGACAATGCGGGATTGGATAGAACTCATCTTGTGTCTCCTTGTGGGGTTTGGATTGGGATCGAAAAGGACCCCGCCCCAGGAGGACGGTTGTTCAAGCGCCGTGCGCGCAACGCGGCACGATGCGCATGAAAACGCCGCGCCGCCTGCGTGTTGCACAGCCGTGGATATGTCAGGCTAAAATTCACGCCTGACCGGTTTGCAGGAGGATCTGTTTCCAGACCGAGGTTTCATCAAACAGCGTGTATTCACGGCGCACTTTGGGCTGATCGGTGATCAGTGCACCGAAGTCGGCGTGGCTGATGCCCAGCACATAGACCTCTGCGCCCGTAGGCGCCCCAAAAGAGCCCCAGCCGTCGTGTTTGCCCCAGAGGCTCCACCGGATCGCGGCGCGGGGCGGCATCATCGGATCATCGCGACCAATCTGGTGCTCGATTTTAAACTCCGCGTTCGGGAAGCTGGCGCGCAATCCCATCCAGAAGCGGTCCACCGCGTCCCAGCCGTGGCCAGTCACGCCACCGACATATTCGGATTGCACAGCGCGGTCGTACTCCGCCTCAATCGCCGCAATATCCGCGCCCATGATGCGGTTGAGAATATCGCCGTAACGGGCGCCCCAAGCGTTGTCGTTGCCCTTGCCTTTGTAAGGGCCAGGCTGGTCCGTGTGTGGCGTTAGAGGCTTCACGCAGTTGGCCGAGCCACCTTCGGCCTCGATCAGGTTGGCGGCGTATTCCTTGGGCTCCCACCCCATTTGACGCACGATGGCGCCCTGATCGCGGATCAGCCATTCGTCATTGATCTGATTGTTGATCGCATGACAGTCCGCCAGGATGCGATAGCGCAGTTGCTTGCCGGTCGCCTTGCCATAGACGCCATCCGCCATATGAGTGGCGGTGGAGATGATCCGGTGAGAGCTGAGCATGCCCTCCTCCGGCGTACCGGACCAAATCACATCTTCACCCAGCAACTGCCGATCCGGAAATTCCGCCAATGTGGCCATGGTTGCGCCGATGACATTTTGATTGCCCAGCACCACGGAGGCCGGAGATCGCACAACGATGTCATCGCTGTAATAGTGGTGCAGCGTGGCAATGCCCCGATCTTCCCAAATCTCTTTGGTGATGCCGATGATGTAATCGGGGAAATCCTGAAATTTCGCATCGAAGCCTTGCATGGGGGTCTATCCTTCTTTTGGAGGCCAGGTGCCTGGTAGGCGCGCAGAACCGCGCACGATCAGCGGGGTTGAAATGGCGACCTGCCTTGGAGTGGCAGTTGCCGGATTTTCGATATGCGCCAGCAGCGCCTCGACGGTTTCTTCCACCATCAGATTGGCGCGCTGGCGCATGGTGGTGAGGTCATAGGCGCGCCATGCCGCGGGCGGCACGTCGTCAAAGCCGACAACGGACACGTCGTCAGGGATCTTAAGCCCAAGACCAAAGCGCAGCTCGTCCATGACAGCAAAGGCCATGTGATCATTGGCCACAAAAACCGCGTCCGGGCGTTTGGCTTCCGGCACGTCGAACATGGCGGAGGCTGCGGCGCGGGCGCGATCCACGTCAAAATCGCCAACCTCGCGGGCGAACAAGTCCTGCCCCGCTTCTTTAAGTCCCGCGCGGAACCCGGCTTCGCGATCGCGTTGGGTAGACGCGCCTTCCCAACCGGCGATGTGGCCGATTTTTTTGTGGCCGCCTGCGACGAGGAACTGTGCCAGTTGGCGACCGCCTTCGAAGTTGTCGGAGGTGACACAGCTGACACCTTTGGCCTCTTCAAATCTGTTGAAATGCACCACAGGCACGCCCACCTGCAAACACCGCGCCGACAGATCGGAAGACATCGCTACAGAGGCTGTGACAATGCCATCCACCTGATAGTCCAAGATTTCTTCGACCACGCCGTCGATGTTTCCGGCGGTTTGCGACGCCATGAAAACAAGCACGTGGTAGCCTTTTTCCTGCAACGCGTTTGAGAGGATTTCCAGCGCTTCCGGGTAAAAATAGTTGTCCAGATAAGCCACGACGAGGCCGATGATGCGGCTTTTGCCGGACACCATGGCGCGGGCGAGAACATTGGGGCGATATCCCAATTCCTCAGCAGCTTTGCGCACCTTCTCAACAGTGGCTTTGGAGGCGGAGGCGCCGGGTGTGAACACGCGGCTCACAGCGGATTGGCTGACACCGGCGCGTTCGGCAACTTGGAGGGAGGTTACTTTCTCAGCCATCAGTCTGCCGTCCACCCGCCGTCAATCAACATGGAAGTGCCTGTGACCAAGGCGCTGGCATCAGAGGAGAGGTAAAGCACCGCGCCCATGATGTCCTCAACCTCGCCAATGCGGCCAAGTTTGATTTTCTCCTCGACCCAGGCTTTGCGCTCAGGCCGCTCAAAAGTCTGCGCCGTGAGCGGCGTTTTGATAAACGTCGGGCAGACCGTGTTGATGCGGATTTGTGACGGTCCCCACTCAATCGCCATGGCTTTCACCATGCCTTCAAGGCCGTGTTTGGAGGCGCAGTAGACCGCGCGGTCCACACCGCCAACATGGCCCATTTGGCTGGAGATGTGGATGATGGAACCGGGTTTGCCCGCCGCGATCAACGCGTTAGCCGCATAGGCTGACAGGAAATAGGCTGAGCGCAGGTTGAGGCTCATGGCCGCGTCATAATCCTCTGGCGTGGTCTCAACAGCTGGGCCGTGCCGCGCCAGACCGGCAGAATTCACCACAACGTCGATGTCGTGCGTTTCAAACACCTGCGCCAGCGCGGTGAGGTCGCTTTGGTCCAACACCAACGCCTCGGCGCTCATACCCGCCGCCGTCATGGCCGCGACGGTGTCTTCTAGCTTATCTGCCCCGCGCGCTGCGCAAATCACATGGGCGCCAGCCTCGGCCAGCGCCACGGCACAGCCCTGCCCAATGCCTGACGAGGCACCGGTGACAAGGGCGGTTTTGCCGCTCAGTGAAAAGGAAGGGGTGCGGGGCAGGTCAGTCATTGGCTCATTCCATCCGGGATATTCAGCCGCGCCATACTGCGCACCTTGTTGAATTCCCGCAACCGGGCAAAGACGTCCACACCCAATTGGCGATAGGCATCCAAAAGATCGACCAAGACCCAGTTTTCGCGGATTTTTCCGTTTTCCAACCGCCAAAAATCCAAGCTGCGCATGGTGATCTTTTTGCCGGCAGGCGCGATGCCCATCCAGCCGTCGTGGGTGACAGTCTGGATCATGTTGGGCCAGCCCGTGACCGCGGCATATTCGCCATCGCCAAAGAAGTGATAGGTGATCTCATCCACATATTGGCCGCGATCCGGCATGCCGTTGAGAAACGGGATCTGGTGCCAGTTGCGAAACCCTGCCACGCCACGTCCTGTGCCAATACCGGCTGGGCCATACCAACTCATACGCTCATGCCAGTAGTGATCCATCTTCATGGCGCGTGGGTCCGGATCACGCGGGTGCTTTTTCAGGTGCTCCAGCATATCAATGATGTGCTGGCAGGTCTCTTTACCTTTGGCTTCATCATAGGGTCCGGGCACCAAGCCGTCTGCGGTTGCGGGGCCAGGCACATGCCATTCGCGCCCCAGCGACGGCGCCATGGGCCAGGCATCGGCCTGCATCATCACCTCAGGAATGTCCCAGAGCGCCTGATACTCAACCACTTTGCCATCTACAAAACGGAAGAACTCGTGATAGCGCATCGACACCTGATGGCCGGTGGGAGGAATGTCCAACCACGGCGCGGTGAACACGCCGGTGTAGTAGCCACCGCAGCCGACCCAGTCGTTGCCGAATTCATCCGGTCCCGCCATGACGATATAGTCCCGCCGCTCCAAATCGGGCCAAGCGTCAAACAGCCCCTCGTAAGCGCCCTCATAAAACGCATTCGGCCCGGTCATGTCACCAAAAGGGTGACACAGCCGGAAAAGCGCATCCGGTGTCGCAAGATCAGAGAGCGCCTTGCGGACGCCCTCTTCGGTGAAGTTGTAGGTCGCATCGCGAAACGCTTGGACAAGCTGTTTGTGATGCGTGTGCTTGTCGACAGCCATGTTACTCAGCCGCCTCCCGATAAGGTGCACCTTCGCCGTACGGCACGTTGATGCCACCGTAGCGACGCACCCGCACATTGCACTGCTCCGCATGGCCCACAAAGCCCTCAAGCATGCATAGGCGTGAGCCGTATTCGCCAATCATCGTAGCCGCCTCATCGGTCAGCACCTTCTGATAGCTGTGGGTTTTCAGGAACTTGCCCACCCAGAGACCACCGGTGTAACGCCCGGCCTTTTTAGTCGGCAGCGTGTGGTTGGTGCCAATCACTTTGTCCCCGTTGGAGACGTTGGTGCGCGGCCCCAAGAACAGCGCGCCATAGCAGGTCATGTTCTCAAGGAACCAGTCATCGCGGTCCGTCATCACCTGCACGTGCTCGGACGCAATGTCGTCCGCCACTTCGAGCATTTCCTCGTAAGTGTCACAAACAATGACTTCGCCGTATTCTTCCCAGCTCACAGAGGCGGTATCCGCTGTCGGTAGGATTTTCAGAATGCGGTCGATTTCCGAAAGCGTGTCCTCAGCCAACTGGCGGGAATTGGTGACCATCACGCAGGGGCTGTTGTAGCCGTGTTCCGCCTGCCCCAAGAGGTCGGTGGCGCAGATTTCCGCATCCACGGTTTCGTCCGCAATCACCATGGTCTCGGTGGGTCCGGCAAAGAGGTCGATGCCGACGCGGCCAAACAGCTGGCGCTTGGCTTCCGCAACAAAGGCGTTGCCGGGGCCAACCAGCATATGCACGGGATCAATGGTTTCCGTGCCCAGCGCCATGGCGCCAATCGCCTGAATGCCGCCCATAACATAAATCTCATGGGCGCCACCAAGATGCATCGCCGCAATCACAGCGGCGTTGGGCTTGCCTTGAAATGGTGGCGTGCAGGCAATGATGCGCGGCACGCCAGCCACCGAGGCAGTGGCCACCGACATATGTGCAGAGGCCACCATCGGGAACTTGCCCCCGGGCACATAGCATCCCACAGATTGGACCGGGATGTTTTTGTGCCCGAGGACAACGCCGGGGAGCGTTTCCACTTCCAGGTCAAGCATCGTGTCACGCTGTGCCTGAGCAAAGTTGCGCACTTGTTCCTGAGCAAACCTGATGTCCGACAACTCTCGGTCGCTCAACTGCGCCATCAGATCGTCGATTTCCTGCTGGCTCAATTTGAACGAGGCTGGAGAGTAATTGTCGAATTTCTCCGACAAGTCGCGCACAGCTGCGTCGCCACGGGTTTCGATGTCCTTCAGCGTGGCCTCAACAACGGCGCGCGTTTTTGCGTCGTCTTCAGCACGCTCCGCTTGGTCTTTGCCGCGTTTCAGATACTCGATTGTCATTGTCTTATCCTCAATTGACAGGATCAGTTTTGGGGGCGCGGCGCGGTTTTTTCGCCGCGGTCAAAGGCTTCCCAGCCTTCGCCGTTAAAGAGGTCGACGCCCAACTGAGCGGCGACATGGGCGAAATCCACATTCACCCAATTGTCGACGATTTTGCCGTCGACGACTTTCCAGAAGTCCATGTAGCGAATTTCCACCCGCTTGCCGGTGGGAGCGATGCCGAGGAATTCGCCACTGTGCGTGGCTTCCTGACGGCCAAAAGCAGCGGCCCATTCGCCCATGTAGAGGCGGGCTTCATCGATGCAGGTCTTATCCGAAAACGCCGCCTGAAACGGGCGCTGCCAGTTGTCTTGAAACTCTTGCAGGCCGGTTTTGGTGCCGCAGCCTTGGTTGCCCATCCAGCGGAACCCTTGGGCGAAGAACTCGCCAATATCGTCGATGCGGTGGTCATTCAGGCCGTCCACCATGCCTTCAATCACGGCGCGAGTAGCTTCGGTCTTGCTCATATCGGTATCGCGCGACAGCACGGCTTGTTCGGGGCGGGAGCCTTTCATGGGGCCTCTCCTTTCAGAATGGTTTTGGGGATTGTGAGGGGGCGTGATGCCCCCTGCCCTATGAAATCCCGTGGCATTCTGTTGAGCGCCGGATGACGCGCCATGGCGCTATGACGGGCGGAAGAACTCATCCCTTTACCGCCCCTGCGGTCAGGCCGGAGACAATCTGGCGCTGGAAGAACAAGATCAGCACAAAGAGCGGTGCAACGGTGGAGACCACGGCGGCCACGGCGTACATAACTTTGCCCTCGACCTGGGTGGTGCCCATGAAGCTGTTGATCGCCGGAATGATGGTCTCATTCTCTTCGCTCAACAACATCGCCGCGACGGTAAAATCGTTATAGGCTAGGAGGAAACTGAACAGACCTGTGGTGATCACACCTGGCCACATCACCGGCACGATGACATAGCGGAAGGCCTGGAAGCGGGTGCAGCCGTCGACCATGGCGCTTTCGTCCATGTCTTTGGGGATGTTTTTGAAAAAGCTGTGCAGCATCCAGAGCGTAAACGGCTGATTAATGGCCACAAGCACGATGATGGTGGTGGGCAGGATGCCCCAGACGTTCCACTCAAAAAATGGCAGCAGATAGCCGGACACCAGCGTGATATGCGGCATGGCGCGGAATACCAACGCGGCCATCAGGATCCAGAAGGCGTAGCGGAAGCCGGAGCGCGCCAAAGCATAGCCGCCGAGCGTACCGAAGGTCAGCGAAATCACCACGGTGAAGAACACCACGATGCCGGTGTTTTTGAAGTTGAACCAGAATTCTTCGTCGATCCAGGCCCCGCGATAGGCCTCTGCGGTAAAGGCGCTGCCGGTCTGCGCAATGGTGTTGGCCCCATAAAGCGCATTGCGCCAGTCCGCCTTGGAGAGGAAGTCAGCCTGCACTTTAAAGCTGCCCCAGAAGGTCCAGAAGAAAGGGAAAGCTGCGATGATCAGCCAGAGCGCCACGAAGGTGTAGGAGAACAGCTTCAGCGGGGTCATACGGGATTGTGCTTTGGTCGCCATGGGTCTGTCCTCAGTGGGATTTGCGGGTGAAGTCGCGCCAGGTGCGCACCAAGACGGGCATCATCAGGAAGATCACGATAATGATGGTCAGCAAGGAGGTGGCTCCGGCGGAGGCGTAGAGCGGATTGCCGCTTTCGCGCAGGTCGTTGAAGATCACCCAGCTGAGGGAGCGGGCATGGGCCTCGGCCGAAAAGCTGACGATCGGTTCAAAGACGCGCAGGTTGTCCATGATCAGCATCAGCGTCACAAACGAGACCAGCGGCATCAGATGCGGCACCACCACGTGGATCATGGTCTGCCACTTGGACGCCCCATCGATCTGTGCGGCCTCAAGCGTGTCGTCTGGGACGGTCTGCAACCCGGCGTAAAAAGTGATGAAGCTGAACGGCAGCGTGTGCCAGATGCCGTAAACGATCAGCATGATCCATGTGAGCGCGGTGGAGGCTTTCAGGCTCAGCGAAGGATCGTTGAAGATTTTCTGAATGGTCGCGCCAATAACACCGTCCCCATCCACCATCCAAAACAGGATCAGCGACCCCACCAGAGGTGTTACAAGGAACGGCAGGAGAGAGACAAAGATCGACGGGCCTTTGAGCGCGCGTGGCAGGTTGTTCACCCCAACCGCGATGGCAAGGCCAAGGACCAGCACTGCCGGTGTGACCACAAAGGTGTAGGTCAGCGTGAAGATCAACGCGTTGTAGAATGGCAGGTTGTAAATCTGGGTCCAGAACGTCCCCAGACTGTCAGAATTCGCCCAGGCTTCACCGATTTCGGCAATCGCCAGATGGGAGCGGTTGAAATAGGTGCCCAACCCGTTGAACCGCCCCAAAGGCGCCTCTTCGCGGAGCTTCTCGGTGGCTTCCAGATCGACGGATGTCGTGGGGGTACAGCCAAACGGACCGCAGCTTTCAGACACCACAAGCACTTGTTCATGCGCCACAAACAGCGACTGAACAAACACCGAAACGATGGGCAGCGCGATGAATAGGATCATCGCGGAGAGCGTCGGTAAGATGAACCAGAAAAAGGTGCGATGCTTCATAGCCTACGTCCCGGTGGAGAAAATCAGAGTGAGGGGTGAGAGGCCCCGAAGAGCCGCTCAGGGGGAGTGTTACTGGAGGAAGCCCGCTTCTTTGGCAGCGGTGATGTAGGCCGCCTCGACATCCGCCAGCGCCTGTTCTGCGCTTTCATCGCCTTTGAGGAAGTCCGCCAACTCCGCGCCCAGCGCATTGTGCATCAGGCCGATCTGCGGGATCATTGGGTAAGGCTTCGCGCCTGCCTTGGCAGTAGCAGAAACACCTTCCGCGGCAGCACCCGGTGTAAAGCCATCAAGCAGCCAGACCGCGTCGTCGTTGTTGGCCATAACCATCTCTTTGGTCAGCGCACTTGCCAGCGCGGCAAAGGTTGCTTCGGCTTCTTCATCAGAAACGTTGGAGGCAATAGTGAAGCCATCCCACCACAGAGTTGCCCCTGGCACGCCGCCTTCCTCAACAGATGGAGCCGCGGACAGAACGGTGTTGGAGGTAATCTCGGCGGTGGAGCCTTCATCATCAAGGATCGGCGCGCCGCGCGAGCCCCACATGATGCCCAGCGCCGCTTGGCCTGCTTCCCACAGACCTTGGGTCTCGTTGGAAGCTTGGGTGAGGTGATCCGGATGCGCATATTCCACCAGACCTTTGAGGGTCTCCAACGCGGCCACACCGGCTGGGCTGTTCACGGATGGCTCTGCGGTGCCGGGTTTAAAGAACTCACCGCCATGCGCCATGAACGCGAGGTTGAATGACTCACCAACGTTCCAACCGGTTTTCATGTTCATGACCACCGGATATTCCATGATGCCCGCGTCGCGGATAGATTTGGCCGCATCGATCATTTCCGCATAGGTAGATGGGACCTCGGCAACACCTGCCTTCTCCAGAAGATCTTTACGGGAGAAAAGATGCTGAGAGTTTGCCATGAAGGCCACAGCCATGATGTTGCCATCGATGCTGATCAGCAGGTTCTCTGGAATGTTTTGTCCATATTTTTCAACCAGATCGTTGAGCGGACGCACAAGGCCGTCGTTCATCAGTTGAGTCAGTGTCGAGTTGGCCACGATCACAGAGGTGTACTCGGCCGGATTTGGCGTCAGCGCCGCGTTCATGATCTGGCGCGCCTCTGTGGTGTGGTTGCGGGTGAACTCCGCGGCGCCACTTGCACAGTTGGCTTCCGCGGCACCGGCGACCGCGTGGATGGCTGGGAAGTCGGACGCGAGAATGCGGATCGACTGGCCCTCTGGCCCGCAATCAGCAGCAAAGGCTGCGGTTCCCATGAGACCGGCAAAGGCACCGGCGGCGGTTACTTTCTTTAGAAACATAACTTATCTCCCTGTTGCGTTTCTGTGGTTGCAGGTGCGCCTTGCAATCGCGCACCCTCTCGCCCCCGGCGTTGATCGCCGGTTGTTGGTGTGAAGCCGTCAGGCCTCAATTCTGGCGCCGGTTTCGGCGTCAAACAGGTGGCAAATCTCGGCGGGCACGGACAAAGATACCGTGTCGCCAATCTGTGATCGGTAATCTTTGGGTGCGCGCACGGCGACCAACTCGCCGCCAATGCGGACGGTCACCATGGTGGCGTCCCCGAGCAGCTCGAGTGTGTAGATCGGTGCGGTGATTTCATGGTGGCCTGCGTCCCCAAGGCCCGCATCCTCAGCGCGGAAGCCCAAGGTCACAGGACCGTCCGGCGCAGACAATCCTTCCACACGCACGTTTTCAGCGACAAAAGTGCCGCCTTCCATGCGGCCACTCATCAGGTTCATCGCCGGGTTGCCAATGAAGCTGGCCACAAAGGTGTTGGCGGGTGCGTCGTAAATCTCTGTTGGACTACCAACCTGCTGCACCACACCCTTTTTCATCACCACAACACGATCCGCCAAAGTCATGGCTTCGATCTGGTCGTGGGTCACATAGATGGTGGTGACGGACAGTTCATGGCTGAGGTTTTTGATCTGGGCACGAGTGGAAACCCGCAGCTTCGCGTCCAAATTGGACAGCGGTTCGTCCATCAGGAACACATTGGGTTCGCGCACGATGGCGCGGGCGAGCGCCACACGTTGACGCTGACCACCGGAAAGTTCTGCAGGTTTGCGATGCAGAAACTCGTCCAGCTCAACCATCGCAGAGGCGCGGCGCACCTTTTCGTCATGTGTCGCCGGATCAATCCCCCGCACCTTCAGTGGGAAGCGGATGTTCTCATAGACGTTCATATTCGGGTAAAGCGCGTAGGACTGGAACACCATTGCCACATCGCGGTCTTTGGGTTCGAGATCATTGACCTTTTTGCCATCAATCAGGATGTCGCCTTCGCTGGCGTCTTCCAATCCAGCAATCATGCGCATGGTTGTGGTCTTGCCACAGCCTGAGGGGCCAAGCAGTACCAGAAACTCCTGATCCGCAATGGTCAGATCAAAATTGTCGACCCCGACAAAACTGCCCCAGCGCTTGCCTACATTGCGCAGCTGAATTTCGGCCATGTGGTCCCCCGTCCGATGTCACATGCATTTTGCATACGTATGCATAGAGGGTAGACTTAGGATTAGGAATTCGGCAAGAATTTTTTGCAAACGTATGCAAGGCAACCCAAACCATGACTGACTTCACCGAAGAAAAACGTATAATAACAGAGCTTTATAGGTATTTGGACGCCGCCTCGCCTGAGACTACCCAAGCAGTCCTCACACGTTACTATGCGTCGAATCATATCTGGCGCGGCTATCATCCGTTTGACGAAATCCATGCCCCCGAGGCTGTGGCGGACCAGTTCTGGGCACCGCTCAAAACCGCCCTCACCTACCTGCAGCGTCGCCAGGATGTCTTTATGGCGGGCAAAAACGAGATGGACGGGTTTACCTCCACATGGGTGGTGTCCATGGGCCATCTGATGGGCCTGTTTGATGCGCCGTGGCTGGGCATCGCGCCCACGGGCAAAATGGCCTTCCTACGCTACTGCGAGTTCAACAAGGTTGAGAACGGCCAAGTGACAGAAACCGCGATGTATTTCGACATCCCCCACCTGATGATGCAGGCGGGGCTACGACCGTTTCCACCGCAAACCGCCGCACACCTGGTGCAACCCGGCCCGATGACGCATGACGGCCTGATGTTCACAGCGCAGCCGCCCGAGACCGGAGAAAAAACCCTGGCTGCGATCAACGCGATGATCACCGACCTCGGGCAATGGAACAGTGGATTGAGCCTAGAAGACGAGCTGCGCCGAACCTGGCATGAGGACATGATCTGGTGGGGCCCAGCCGGCATTGGCGCGACCTACACCATCCCGCGCTATGCGAAACAACACTCCGGTCCCTTCCGTGCGGGCTTCACGAATCGCTCCAAAACCAATCACATCTGCCGTATGGCCGAAGGGCATTTTGGCGGCTTTTTTGGCTGGCCAAACTTTACCGCAACGCCAACCGGTGGCTTCATGGGCATGCCCGCGACCGGCAAGCCCGGTGAGTTCCGCGTGATCGACATCTACCGCCGCGACGGCGATAAACTGGCTGAAAACTGGATCTTCATCGACCTGCTGCACTTCTGGAAACAGCAGGGCGTCGATGTTCTGGCCCGCATGGCGGAGATGCCCCGCACATGAGGATCGACGCGCATCACCACCTCTGGGATCTGACCGCCGTGCATTACCCCTGGCTGATGGCGCAAGGGGTTGGGCGGTTCTTTGGCAACCCAGCCCCCATTCAGCGCAACTACCTGCTGGAAGAATTCAGCGGTGAAGCGAAACAACACGGGATTTCAGGGTCTGTCCATATTCAAGTGGGTGCTGAAGATCCGCTGCAAGAGGCGCTCTGGGTGCAAGACGTGGCAGAGGCAAACCCGCATTGGCCTTTGGTTCAAGTCGCGTTTTGTGATCTCACAGCGGATACGCTTGCACGTGACCTTGATACCTTGCAAGCGCTCCCCACTCTGCGAGGCGTGCGCCAAATTGTCGGCCGCGCGCCGGGCGAGGATGCGCAAACCGGCACCAACGCTTTGCTGCAAGATCCGCGTTTTCTGGCTGGCTTGAAAGAGATTGCCCGGCGTGGTTTGCGTTTTGACCTGCAACTGATCCCGGAGCTTATGGAGGACACCGCCCATGTGTTGGCGCAAGTGCCAG
This sequence comes from Paracoccaceae bacterium, assembly GCA_014872815.1. Lineage (GTDB taxonomy): Bacteria > Pseudomonadota > Alphaproteobacteria > Rhodobacterales > Rhodobacteraceae > Shimia. The sequence goes on along the minus strand of WKFK01000008.1, from coordinate 258,665 downwards.
ACTTACAGGTCGCGCTCTGCCACGCCGGGTCCCCGCATAACCGCAGCACGGCAGGCTTGGAGGCTTGGGCAAAGAAACTAGCGCTTCTCTCCGCTCTGCCCAATGTGTCCTGCAAACTCTCGGGTCTTGGCATGTTTGACCATCAGTGGACGCAGCAGTCCATCGCGCCGATTGTACAAACCTGCCTGAACCAATTTGGCCAAGACCGCGTGATGTTTGGCTCCAATTTCCCGGTCGACAGCCTCTACTCAGACTATTCCACGCTGTTCGCGGCCATGGAGACGCTGGTCCCCAACGATTGGCACGCCGCCGTGTTTGGTGACAACGCCGCACGGTTTTATGACCTGAAGGCGTGATCCATCTCGCGCAGCACCAAAAGCACATCCAAGGCGTCCTCTGTATCGTAATGAGACAAACGGAGGGTTGTCATGAAGTTTCTATCTGCATTGATCTGCGCGCTATCCACGGCGGGCGCTGCCTTTGCCTTGGATTTATCGGCCAAATTTGACTCGATTGACGGCGGCACACTTGCGGTTTCGGACTGGGCCGGACAGCCGGTACTGGTGGTGAATACGGCGTCGCAATGTGCCTTCACCAAACAATACCGCGGGCTGCAGGACCTCTATGACACCTACCGCGATCAAGGGCTGGTGGTGCTCGCTGTGCCGTCGGATGACTTCAAACAAGAGCTGGGCACAAACGCAGAGGTCAAAGAGTTTTGCGAGCTGCAATATGGCATCGACATGCCGATGACGGGCATCACCTCGGTCAAAGGCAAATCTGCACATCCGCTTTTTGTGTCGCTCCGTGAGGACGCTGGCTATGTGCCACGCTGGAATTTCAGCAAGGTCCTGATTGGCCCGGATGGCGCAGTGGTCGCCGAGTTTTCTTCTAAGACCAAGCCGATGTCCAACGCCGTCACCTCGCAAATCGAAGCTCTGCTGAACTGAACGGTTTTCTCATGACCAGTGACATTCTCGCGGCCCCGTCCGGGCGGCTTATCCTTGTGTTAGGTGACCAACTCTCCCTGACCCTTTCCGCACTGCGCGACGGCAACAAAGACCGCGATGCGATCTTGATGGCGGAGGTGGCAGAGGAAGCCAGCTATGTGCCGCACCACAAAAAGAAAATCGCCTTTCTGTTTTCAGCCATGCGGCACCACGCTGACCTGTTGCGCCGTCAGGGCTGGACTGTGCGTTATGTCCATTTGGATGATGACACCAACATGGGCTCCCTCCCCGATCAACTGCACCATGAGTTGGCAACATTAGACCTCTCACACGTCGTGGTGACCGAGCCCGGAGAATATCGCCTGAAGCGCGCGCTGCTGGATTGGGCCGAAGCGGATGGCGTGGCTCTGGACATGAGAGAAGACACGCGGTTTGTCTGCACGCATGCGGAGTTTCAAACTTGGGCAGACGGGCGCAAACAGCTGCGCATGGAGTTTTTCTACCGCGAGATGCGCCGCAAAACCGGGCTCTTGATGAACGGCGACGCGCCAGAAGGTGGCAAATGGAACTATGACGCAGAGAACCGAAAGCCTGCCAAAGGCGATCTGTTCATGCCGCAGCCCCGGCAAGTCGCACGTGACGCGACCACCAAAGACGTTTTGACGCTGGTTGAGACACGCTTTACCAAAAATTTCGGATCACTGGAGCCGTTCTGGCTGGCGGTCACGCGCGAGGATGCTCTTCTGGCGCTGGAACATTTTGTGCAGACCGCCCTGCCACAATTTGGCGACTATCAGGACGCCATGCTGACCGACGAGCCGTTTCTGTATCATTCGGTACTGGCCCAATACTTGAACGCCGGATTGCTGGACCCGTTGGAAATCTGCCACCGTGTGGAGCGAGCCTATTACGATGGTGATGCGCCCCTCAACGCCGTGGAAGGATATATCCGCCAGATCATCGGCTGGCGGGAGTATGTGCGCGGTATCTACTGGCTCAAGACGCCGGACTACACAGAGGCCAATTTCCTAGATGCCAAACGTCCGCTGCCTGCTTTCTACTGGACCGCACAAACGGACATGGCCTGCATGGCCGCCGCGATCGGCCAAACCCGCGATCACGCCTATGCGCACCACATCCAACGCCTCATGGTCACCGGCAATTTTGCCATGCTGGCAGGCATTGATCCGCATGAGGTGCATGAGTGGTATCTGGCGGTTTATGCGGATGCCTATGAGTGGGTCGAAGCGCCCAATGTGATTGGCATGAGCCAATTTGCCGATGGCGGCCTGCTGGCCTCCAAGCCCTATGCCGCCAGCGGCAACTACATCAACAAGATGTCGGATCACTGCCAGACCTGCCGCTATGACGTGAAGCAGAAAACCGGACCGGACGCGTGCCCCTTCAATCCGCTCTACTGGGACTTCCTGATGCGCAATGAAACCAAGCTGCGTGGCAATCCACGCCTTGGACATGCCTATCGCACGTGGGACCGCATGAGCGAAGAGAAGCAACACGCCTATCGCAGCAGTGCAGCCGCCGTGCTTGACAAGTTATCTTAGCCGCCACGCCGACAGCGGTCTGAGCAATAGCGCACCTCGTCCCAGACTTTGGCCCATTTCTTGCGCCAACGAAATGGCCGCTGACAGCGGGCGCACACCTTGCTCGGCAGATCAGATTTCTTGCGCATCTTCATAAGACGCTCCTTCTAAAACGGCAGATCAAGTTGTTTGGAAGGGGCACTTTTGCGCGACCGCCGCCGGGGAGCTTTCCGGCTGGCATGTTTTGCCACAATCCCCTGCGCCTCTTGCCGAAACGCATCCCCCTTGCGCACCGCCCAAATACGCTCCCGCGCGTCACGCGCGGCGCTCAGGTGATCCACAATGGGCATGGGATACGCCCGCCCCAGCACAGCGCCCGCGTTTTCGGCCTTCCATGGCTCCTGCAAAAATTGATCATCAATCTTGGCCAACTCGGGCACCCAACGACGGGTAAAGTCTCCGGCCGGGTCCTGATCCATGCCCTGCTTCACTGGGTTGTAAATGCGTACTGTGTTGATGCCGGTGGTTCCAGATTGCATTTGCACCTGGCTCCAATGAATGCCTGGCTCATAATCCGTGAACAATCGGGCCAGCTCCAATCCAGGCGCCCGCCAATGCAGCCACAGGTGATAGCTCGCCACCGCCATAACCATGGCGCGCATCCGGAAATTCAACCAGCCCGTCGCGCGCAACGACCGCATACAGGCATCGACAAACGGCAACCCAGTTTCGCCTCGCGCCCAAGCTGCCAACCGCTCTGCATCTGGGGCGGAGGGGCGGATGCCATCATAGCCGCGATGCAGGTTCTCATACTCGATGCGCGGCGCGTCCTCCAGTTTTTGGATGAAATGGCAATGCCAATGCAACCGACCGGAAAAGGACGACAGTGCCCCGCTCCAGCCGTCCCGCGCGCCAAGCGCTTTCACGTCCCGTTGCCGGGCCCAAGTGGCCTGCGTGACCTCTCGCATCGACAGGCTGCCCCAGGCCAAATGCGGCGACAGCCGGGAACACGCACCTGCACCGGCCAAAGGCGACGACATGGCACGGCGATAGGTCTGGCCCCGTTCAGTTAGGAACGACGACAGCACCCCTTCCGCCGCTGCCCGTCCCCCGACTTGTCGATCGCGCACCCCGTCAAGTACCAGATTGAGGTCCCTTGCAGAGGGTATGAGGCCGACCTCAATGCCGGTCGGCTTCAGAACAGGCGCTTTTACAATCGGCTCCGCCATGAACCGATCCCACTGGGCCGCCCATCCGTTGCGCGAGGCCAGCCGCCTTTGCACCCCATGTTGCGGGATTTCGTTCCAAGGCACCCCATGGGCGCGGCACCAGGCGCCCACCTGTTCGTCGCGGGCATAGGTCCATCCGTTGCCGGTTTCTCCATGTGACCAAAGCCCGTCCACACCAACGGTCCGGCGCAGCCTCTCCAACACGTCCAACACGTCTCCAACCCGCGTCACCAGCGGCTGTCCCAATGCGGCAAGGCTGTCTCGCAAACTCACGAGGGTCTCGGCGGCGAAGTCCCAGTGCCGATAGGACACATCCTCAAGCCGCCAATAGTCGGGTTCGACCACAAACAGTGGCAGCACCTGCCCACGCTGCGCCGCATAGGCCAACGCGCGATGGTCCTGCACGCGCAGGTCCCGTTTGAACCAGACAACTTGCAACCCGCTCTCCCACAGTCTTTCCACTGCATACGAAAGCGATCCCCCTTCAGACGACTTAAAGACGGCCAAAATGATCCTGCACTAGCCGGACAACGTACTTGATACATTAGAAAAACCGATAGGACCCGCCATGTTGCCAAAGGTATCCGTCGCCGCGGCTGTGTTTGCGCTGCCTCTCACTGCCGCAACGGGACAAGCTGACCTGCACGTCCGCTTTATCGAGGGCGCCCCCAAAGACCGTTTCGAAATCACCAACCAAAGCGCCTGTGCGATTTCAGGAAGCACTCTCACGCTAGACCTTGCGCCATCTCTTGGCGCGCTCATTTTTGATGTCACAGACAGCGGTGCCGGTGTTGAGGTGTTCCAACCTTTTGAGATCGTGGCTGGACGCGACGCTTTGGCCGCCGTGCCATCAATCCTGGACGGACAAAACTCCGTCGACTTACCAATTTCAACACTCAGCTCAGGGGCCAGCATCGCCTTTACCATTGACGTAGACGATACCCTCAGCGCACGTGAAATCACCGTGACAGGGTCGGAGATTTCCGGCGCCACGGTTAAACTTATCAGTTCCGATGGCCCGCAAACGGCACGCTTTGGCTCCGACGCAAAGGCGCAAGTGACAGGCCTGACGTGCTAAGAAAACCGCACACATACGACACAGGAACCTATCACCAGTGACAAAATGGACCATCCGCATCGCCTTTCTGATCCTCGTCATGGGGGGCGGCATTTTGATCGGCACTTTGACCGCACCGGGGGCGTGGTACGCAGAACTCAACAAGCCGGTATTCAATCCACCGAACTGGATTTTTGCACCGGTTTGGACCACCCTCTACGTGTTGATCGCAATGGCAGGGTGGCGCCAGTATGAAGCCCGCGACCACGGCTCTGCACTGGGCCTTTGGTGGGCGCAGCTGATCCTCAATTTCCTCTGGTCCCCTGCCTTCTTTGTGGTGCACATGCCTTGGCTGGCGCTTGTGGTCATAGGCGCACTTTGGACCGTCATTGTGCTCTTCATTCGTGGCACGTGGCGCTCGGATCGCCTGTCTGCTCTGGCTTTCATTCCCTACCTCGCATGGGTGAGTTTTGCGACGATCCTGAACCTATCAATAGCTCTGTTGAACTGAAGGAGTGACCTCCATGACATGGCGCACTCTGATCGCAGCTGGCTTGATTGTCGCGTTTGGCACGGGAGCGACTAAGGCTGAAGACATGTTTGAAACCTTCGAAACCAATCCGTCCGCGCGCTGGACGTATTTTGCCGACGCCGTCATGGGCGGCGTGTCCACTGGCGAGGCCACATTTGAACAAGACGCGTCTGGCAGCTTTGTCCGGCTGGCAGGCGAAGTGAGCACCGACAACAACGGCGGCTTCATTCAGGTGCGCCGACCGCTGTCAGAGCGTCTTCCTACGGACACGCAAGGGGTGCGCCTCAAGGTGCGTGGAAACGGTGGGGCCTACTTTATCCACCTGCGGACCAAAGGTACGCGCTTGCCTTGGCAGTACTATCAGGCAGAGTTCACCACCTCCCAAGAGTGGACAGAAGTCCACCTGTCGTTCGATGCGTTCAAACCGTCCGGTCGTCTCCTCAGGAAAACGCCGCGCGCCGACGCCGTCACGTCGATAGGACTTGTGGCGTTTGGCAGAGACCACATCGCACAGGTCGATGTCAGTGAAGTGGCGTGGTACTGAAACCTGCTCCGATGTTTGCGGTCAGGTCTCACTCAGGAGTCGCAACCGGCCGTGTGACACGCCCCAGCGCGGAGTGTTCCTCACACACCCAGCGCCCCGGCCGCCTTTGGACATTTTGTTCGACTGTGCCGGGTATGAGGCCAACGGCTCTATTCTGGAAGGCGCGAAAAAAGTGAGATATTGGTTTCGGCATGCACGTCACAACCATAGGCCGCCTTATTCAGCCAACTTTGCCCGCCCTGCTGGACAATGGTGGCGACTGGGCGATCTGAGACTGAAAGGACCCTCACATGAAACTGTTGCGATTTGGCGCAGCTGGCGCAGAAAAGCCCGGATTGCTGGACGAGAACGGCATCATGCGCGATCTATCCGGTGTGATTGCCGACATCTCCGGCGACGCGTTGAACGATGAAACGCTTGCAAACCTGCGCGACATTGACCCGGAAACCCTGCCCGAAGTGGAGGCCTCTGTGCGTATTGGGGCATGTGTGGGCGACGTCGGCAAATTCATTTGCATCGGTTTGAACTACGCCGATCACGCCGCCGAGGCTGGCATGGCCTTGCCAGACGAACCTGTGATCTTCTTCAAAGCCACTTCCGCCATATCCGGCCCTAACGACGATGTTGAAATCCCACGTGCCTCGCAAAAGACCGACTGGGAGGTCGAGCTGGGCGTCGTGATTGGCAAACACACAAAATACGTCAGCAAGGAAGACGCGCTGGACCACGTTGCCGGATACTGTGTTGTGAATGACCTTTCTGAGCGTGACTTCCAACTGCACCGCTCCGGTCAATGGGTCAAAGGCAAAAGCTGTGACACCTTCGGACCAATCGGCCCTTGGCTGGTGACACGAGACGAAGTCTCTGACCCTCAGGATCTTGCGATGTACCTGGAGGTCAACGGCCATCGTTATCAAGATGGATCAACCAACACGATGCACTTTGATGTTGCCACCGTGGTGTCGCACCTGTCCCAGTTCATGAGCCTGCAGCCGGGCGATGTGATCTCCACCGGCACCCCTCCGGGCGTGGGCATGGGGCAATCTCCGGAAGTCTACCTCAAACCCGGTGACAAAATGGAACTGGGAATTGAAGGCCTGGGCGTCCAAAAACAAACAGTGGTTGCTGGGTAAACTACAAATTACCCCCTCCAACATGGCCCGGATCGCAATCAACCGATCCGGGCCATTTTTTGGTGTGGCGCTCCCAACAGGCCGCCGCTTGCAACATGTGCCACGACAAAAAATGGCGGCACGCCCGTACCGCCATTCTCTTTAGTTTTGTTTGCTTTAGCTCAGCGCCTTAGCCGCACTTACTGTACCCACAGCTGTTGCAGGTCATGCAGCCCTCGACCATCTGCAAGCCATATTCGCCACAGCTTGGGCACGGCTTGCCCCGGGGCGCTTCGCCCACGGCCATCACCTCGGCCTGCGGATCAGACTTCAGGCCCATGCCTTCGCCCTCGATGAAGCCAATCGCAATCATGTGACGCTCCAACACGCCGCCAATCGCGGCCAGAATGGACGGAATGTACTTGCCTTCCATCCAGGCACCACCGCGCGGGTCAAATACCGCTTTCAGCTCTTCGACCACAAAGGACACATCGCCACCGCGACGGAACACCGCCGAAATCATCCGGGTCAGCGCCAGCGTCCAGGCGTAGTGCTCCATGTTCTTGGAGTTGATAAAGACCTCAAACGGACGACGATGGCCGTTGATGATCACATCGTTCACCGTCAGGTAAATCGCATGTTCGCTGTCAGGCCACTTAAGCTTGTAGGTCGCGCCTTCCAGGCTCTGCGGACGCTCCAGCGGCTCGGACATGTAGATCACTTCGCCACCGTCGGCCACGTGATCTGCCGGCTGTTCACCCGGCGCCTTCTCGTCGCTTTCGCTTACGGTCAGAACCGAGCCGGTCACATCGTTTGGACGATAGGTGGTGCAGCCCTTACAGCCTGTGTCCCAGGCCTGCATGTAGACGTCTTTGAACGCGTCAAAACTGATGTCTTCGGGACAGTTGATGGTCTTGGAGATCGAACTGTCGATCCACTTCTGCGCCGCCGCCTGCATGCGCACATGCGCCGCTGGCTCCAACGTCTGCGCGTTCACGAAGTAATCTGGCAGCTCCTTGTCACCAAACTTGTCACGCCACAATTGCACTGCGTAATCAACGACTTCCTCTTCGGTGCGGGAACCGTCTTTCTGCAGAACCTTGCGGGTGTAGGCATAAGCAAACACCGGCTCGATGCCAGAGCTTACGTTGCCCGCATAGAGGCTAATGGTGCCGGTTGGCGCAATGGAGGTCAAAAGTGCGTTGCGGATACCGTGCTTGGCAATCGCGTCTTTCACGTCCTGATCCATGTCCTGAACCAGACCGCCGTTGATGTATTTCTCTTTGTCAAAGAGCGGGAAGGCCCCCTTCTCTTTGGCCAGATCAACAGACGCCAGATAGGACGCACGCGCAATCGCCTTCATCCAGGCTTCGGTCTGCGCCGCCGCCTCTTCGGTGCCGTACTTCAGACCCAGCATCAGCAGCGCATCAGCCAGACCAGTCACACCAAGACCAATGCGGCGCTTGGCTTGGGCTTCCTGCGCCTGTGCATCCAACGGGAACTTGGACGCATCAACAACATTGTCCATCATCCGCACGGCCGTGGCCACCAGATCGGTCAGCGCATCCTCATTGAGTTCCGCCGCATCTTCAAACGGATCGGTCACCAGACGCGCGAGGTTGATCGAGCCCAGCAGACACGCGCCATATGGCGGCAGCGGCTGCTCGCCGCACGGGTTGGTTGCCGCGATCTGCTCCACGTAGTTCAGGTTGTTGCGCTGGTTGATGCGGTCGATGAAGATCACGCCAGGCTCGGCATAATCATAGGTGCCCTGCATGATCTTGTTCCACAGATCACGCGCCTGCACGGTGTGATAGACCTTATCGCCGAAGACCAGCTCCCAAGGACCGTCCGCCTTTACCGCTTCCATAAACGCGTCGGTGACCAGCACGGACATGTTGAACATGCGCAAGCGCGCCGGGTCGGATTTCGCGGTGATGAACGCTTCGATGTCTGGATGGTCACAGCGCATGGTCGCCATCATCGCGCCGCGGCGGGAGCCTGCGGACATGATGGTGCGGCACATCGCATCCCACACATCCATGAAAGACAACGGGCCAGACGCATCCGCCGCCACGCCCTTCACATCCGCGCCGCGCGGACGGATGGTAGAGAAATCATACCCAATGCCGCCGCCCTGCTGCATGGTCAGCGCCGCTTCTTTCAGCATATCAAAAATGCCCGACATGCTGTCAGGCACGGTGCCCATCACAAAGCAGTTGAACAGGGTCACGTTGCGCGCAGTACCTGCGCCGGCCGTGATCCGGCCCGCAGGCAGGTACTTGAAATCTTCCAGCGCGCCGTAGAATTTCTCTTCCCATTTGGCCGGATCTTTTTCAACTTTAGCCAGGTCGCGTGCGATGCGACGCCAGCTGTCCTCCACCGACAAATCAATCGGCGTTCCGTCCGCCTCTTTGAAACGATATTTCATGTCCCAGATTTGTTCTGCGATGGGGGCGGCGAAACGACTCATCGTTGGCTTCCTTGCTTGTGCTGCGCGTTTGTTTAGGGTTTCTTAATCTATATCAAACCAGCGTGATCTGACAACGGCCAAATATGGAAATTTCCGCCAAGGAACCACATTATTTTGGGGTTGAAGGTTAACAAGCCCACTATATACTGTGACACTCGTGCATAAACCTGTGGAAAACCTGTGAGCAAAACTGTCCATCTCGTGAAACTTTCGGTCGGCTCAGAGAGCCCAGAAACACTTGCCGCCTGGCAAGAGGCCAACAAAGCGCGTTTCCCCGATGGCTTGCCCCGTCATGTCACTCGGATGTGGCCTAAACGTGAGGCAGAAATCCTCAACGGTGGCTCAATCTATTGGGTCATCAAGGGCAGCATTCAGTGCCGTCAGCGTATCTTACGTCTCGACGAGGTGATTGGATCAGATGGTGTGCGCCGATGTGCCATTGTGCTGGACCCGGAGGTTCATTTGACGCAGGCCGCACTCAAGCGCCCCTTTCAAGGCTGGCGCTATTTGAAGGTTGAGGATGCCCCCGCCGACCTGCCTGCCAACCGCGCCAAAGATGATGTATTGCCCGCTGAATTGAACCGCGCGCTGGCCGAAATTGGCGTGATCTGACGGAATGCAACGGGCGGCGCTTTAACTGTTGCGCGCGCCCTGCCCGCTGGACAATGCACCCCCGCAAAACAGTCGTAATACCGACGCAATACCGACGTGGAATTAAGTGCCTTTGGGCTGGTTAAATCACCGACACCCGCGCCCTACCGCGTACCGATATCCTGCGGCGCCACCGACACGGATTTCATCACCGCATAACAGGTCCCACCTTCCGACAGCTCCAGCGCCGCCGCTGACCGCCGCGTGATCCGCGCCAAAATCCGTCCGGCTTTGGTATCGACAGAAACGATCGCCCCTGGCCCACCGCCGGACCGCACTGACTGCACCCTGCCCTCCACAATATTAAGCGCTGACAACCCCTTAGGCGCCTCTCTTGAGAGGATCACATCATGCGCTGCCACCCGCACACGCACCTGATCTCCAATGGCGTGGGACAGCTGCGGCAGCATCAAAGCCACCCCATTGGCGGTCAGTTCCGTTAGCCCATCCTCGTGGTGAGTGACCACTTTTGCGTCCAAAACCGCCCCAACAGCGCGCGGCCCCATCGGCGTAAAGCTCGGATCAGACAGCACCTCCGCCGCCGCCCCAACCCGCTCCACCTTTCCGTCCTTCAAGGCAACCACCGTGGTCGCCAGCCGCGCCACTTCGGCAATCGAATGGGTAACATACAGAATAGGAAGGGAAAATTCATCCCGCAGCCGCTCAAAGTAAGGCAAGATTTCCGCCTTGCGCGGCTCATCCAGCGCCGCCAAAGGCTCATCTGCAAGGATCAGTTTTGGCCGCGCCAACAATGCCCGCCCAATAGCCACCCGCTGCTTTTCACCGCCCGACAATTCCGCAGGTCGCCGCTCCAACAGGCCGCCGATCCCGAGGATCTCCACCACCTGATCCAGGCTCGCAACCTCGGCTCTCCCCTTGGACAACCCGTTGCCATACAACAGGTTTTTGCGCACATTCATATGCGGGAACAGCCGTCCTTCCTGAAACACATAGCCAAGACTGCGTTGATGTGGCGGCACCCAGCGCCGCGTCGCGCTGTCGCTCAACACCTCGCCGTTCACAACAATCCGGCTCTGCGCGGGCCTACTCAACCCCGCTACCGCGTTGATCACAGAGGTTTTTCCAGATCCCGAACTGCCAAACAAAACCGTCAGCCCAGCGGGCGCCGCAAAGCTCACATCAAGGTCAAAACCCTGAAAACCCTGGCGGATGTGCACCTCAACACTCATGCCTGCCCCACCTTCGCCGCGATCCGCCGTGCGAGCACTTCAGACAGTATTAACGCCCCGGCGGCCACAATGATGCTGACCACAACCAAACGCATCGCCGCGGTTTCGCCACCGGGCACTTGTAAAAACGCGTAGATCGCGCTGGGTAAGGTCCGGGTTTGACCCGGAATATTGCTGACAAATGTGATGGTTGCGCCAAACTCGCCCATCGCTTTCGCAAAAGCGAGTACCATGCCCGCCAGCAACCCGGGCAACATGAGTGGCAGTGTGACCGTGAAAAACACCCGCCCCCGCGACGCACCCAAAGTCGCCGCGGCCTGCTCCAATTTGGGGTCAATCGCCTCAATTGACAGGCGGATCGCGCGGACCAACAAGGGAAAAGCCATAACGGCTGCCGCCAAGGCAGCCCCCGTCCAGCGAAAGGCAAAGACCACACCAATCTCTTTGAGCGCGCTGCCAACAACTCCCTGTGTGCCAAAGGTAATCAGCAACAAATACCCTGTTGCAACTGGTGGAAGAACAAGCGGCAAATGCACCAAAACATTAACAAATTGTTTACCAAAGAACTCCCAGCGCGCCAGCGCATAGGCCACAAAAACACCCGGCACCACCGCGCCCATCATCGCCCAGAACGCCACCTTGAGCGACAATCCCACCGCGGCCCATTCCTGGGGTCCCAGCCAGTCGCTCACTGTGCCGGCTCCAGCACCGAAAACCCACGTTCTACAAAGGTTCGTCGCGCTGCCTCTCCGTCCAGATAGGCCATAAATTCAAGCACTTCCGGGCGATCACGCCCCTCAACAACGGCCGCCGGATAGACGATCTCTGCATGACTGTCGGCCGGAAACAGCGCCACAATCTCCACGCGATCGTCGGCCAAGGCATCGGTCACATAAACAATTCCGGACGCGACCTCGCCCAACGCCACCAGCGACAGGGCGGCTCGGACATTGTCTGTCTCTACAACATTTGGCTCAACCGCTTGCCAGAGCCCAAGTGACATCAAGGCTTCCTTGCCGTAAATTCCTGCTGGAACCGCCTCAACCAGCGCCATGGCAATACGTCCCGTATTTAAAATTTGAGACAATTCTGAAACATCCGTCATCCCGTGCGGCACTTCAGTTTTGACAGGAACTACAAGCGCTAATGCATTCCCAAATATACGTTTTTCAGTTTCTTGCTTTAGGAATCCCTTGCTCTTTAAATGGTCCATCCAATTGACATTCGCCAACATTACCACATCTGCAGGCGCTCCATATTCCAGTTGTCGCGCAACCGCCGACGAGCCCGCAAAGGAGGCCACAACGCGGTGTCCACTTTCAGCTTCGAACCCGGAAATGACGTCTGTCATCACATCTTGAAGACTGGCTGCCGCAAACACCAAGATCGGCTCGGCACGGGCCGGATGGGAGGATGTGCCCCAAAGTGAGGCCGCAAGCAAGAAAGTCGTCAAAAGGAAGCGCAGCGCAGGTATCATATGATGGGCAAGCCATTAAGTCCGTGTAGTGTTAGCCGTAGCTAAACTCCCCCCCTTATTGCAAGCGCTTTGCGATTTGCCCCCAAAAACCCGCCCAGCCAGCCGCACTGCTTGACGTGTTTCTACTCATCATCAGCACCCATTTTCAGCAGCGCAGGCAGCCCGGCGGACACAAAATACCGAGACAGCAGCTCATATTCCGCGATGTTTGCGGCAGGTGCCTCTGTCGACGCGACAGTCTGCTCTTGCCCAATAACAGCCGCCATTTCAGCCTCCATTTCAGCCAGAATCTGGTCGACGAGCGCGTTTTCATACAACACGCTTTGGGGCGGCGTCTCTGCATTCCATTGCGGATTTACGCCACCTGCAAGATCATCGCCGGCTTGCGCGTCAGGTGCAGCCTTTAGGATCGTCAACGCGGTTTGCGCGTCATAGCCAAGATGCTTCATCAAGTAGGCCAAACGTTCTGCATCATGCGCCGTATCCGCTTGTCCTTGCCGCTCCGCCGCGGGCGCCCCCAAAGGCGCAAGCCCCTGAGCGTCCGTACCCCCACCCCAAGGCGCCGCAGCTACATCTGACTGTGCTTTCTGCAAAGTCGCCACCTGGGCTTGCAACTCCCCAAGCACAGCAAGCAATTTCGCGACATCGGCCGGTTGAAGCGCAGCATGACTTTCCGCCCCAAAGCTGGATATCTGATCCTGATGTGACACGGCCGTATCACGGACAGACGGAACCGGACCACCGCCATTTTGCGCGGCAACAATCAGCGCTTTCAAATCCGCCAACTCATCGCGCAACGCCTCTGCGTCCAGCGCATGTCCTGTTGATGTCCCATGGCTCGGCTGCGTAGGTGAGATTGCGACCGGCTGACCAGGCCAAACAGTGGGGCCGGTCATCGCCCCCCCTGCCGGCGGCTGTGAGGGCACGGTCAAGGGCGCCGCGGAGGTCGCTGGCGCGATGCCGAAACCGGCAGAGTACCCAGGCGCAAGCAGCTGTGGTTGTGGCATCGGCGAGTTCCAGGAAGCTGGCTGCGTCACCGACGTCTCCGCGGCTGCGTTCGGGACCGGCCACCCCCTTGGCAAAACCGCATAGTCCTGCCGCGCTGCGATCCAGCGCAAATACGCGGTTACGGCAGAAAACCCTTTGAGGGACGTGCGTGCCACCTCAGAGTTTCCCCGTCTGGTGATTAAATCGCCACCGGCTCCCAGAAGAAGCTCCAGTTGGACATCCAACGGCTGCAAGATGCGCTCTGGCACCTGAATTTCGGATACCCCCTCGGACACAAAAAATGTGTCTCCCGCCAGCGCTTCCTCAAGACGGATTTGCAACTGCCCTCGGTCTGTCAAAAACACCTCAAACCCGTCTTTACGCGCGGCACAGGCATGGGTCCGCGTCCGACATATAACTTCAAAGACATCCACATCCAGCCTGGGTGTGGGCGCAAAACGCGCATACCCGTCTGGGTCAAATCGGAAGTAGACCCCCTCAACCAGCCCCTCTTGAAAACTAGGCCACCCAAAGGAGCCGCGCAGCGCCTGACGGGCTTCGCGGGCGCCGATAGCAAACGGAATGGCTGTGTCCAAAATTGCGTTTTCAGACGCAAAAGCCTCTGCATTGCGCTCCTGAAGGACACTTCCTTGCGCCCAAGCTGGCGCCCAGCCTGCCGAAAAGAAACCCAGTGTGACAAACAGTAATTGCATGGTATTTCGCATCAGAAATCAGCCTTCTCTTGTACCGAATGACGCAAGGCAGGAAGCCAATCGTCCTTCTGGGGAGGATCTGGATAGTTACGGCGCAACCGGATGTCTTGATCGCGAAACGCCGTGTACCAAACCTCGGTGTCGCCGGTGTAGGGCGTCAGTATTGTACCCTGCACTTTGTGCAGCAGAGCAGTGAGGATTATGCCATTGTTATTGGCCGTGAAAATGCTGACCCTGCCCTGACCGCGCTCATACAAACCTTCATACATACCGTTTTCAGGATCATAGAGCTCGATCATGGCCTCATAGAGGACATCCGTGTACTCCGTGTCCCACAGGGCCCACAGCCCGAGGGCCGCCTTTGCCGAAACCGCCGCATGGTCCGGCACATAGTCACCACGCGGTGTCACTGTGTTCCACGGATAGCCATCAGAAAATATCGTATCATACGTAAAATATGGGGGGCCTTTGACGTTGTGCTCCGACCGTGCGGTCATAAAACCTGTCTGGCGCCACCTGTTTTCCTGTACCTGATAAATGCGATCAGCAAACTCTGCCCGCCAGCCGTCCGTATGCACCCACTCCGGACTGCTATCGTCATGTGGCATGTCAAATCCAAGCTCAAGCCCGTCCTGCAGATAGCTCTCTGTCACAACGTAGTTTTGTGAGTGAAAAATACGCGGGTCACGGCCATCATAGGGCACTTGGATACCAAAAATAGACGCGGTCAAAAACGGCTCAGCGCGATGCGCTAGGCGCGGCTGGAATCCCCAAAGCGCAAAACCTTTGGCGGCGTATTCTTCATATCCCAACCGCCCTTCCTGAGCGTAGACGGTTTCGTCCGTTTCCTTGTCGATGTAGGCGCCAAACAAGAGCCCTTCGTCATCGAGCACATTGCTGAAATCCCATTTCAACAGAACGGAATCAATCGTGTTGGCAAGATATGGATACCGGTTCTTGCAAATCCGCAACCAAACCAGAAATCGCCCAATATCCAATGCGGAAAACCCAATTTCACCGGGCTTATTGGTATAGTCCACCTTGGCACCGGTTTTCGTATGATACACCTTATTGGGTAATTCCTTTCGGAAAAGGTCCAACCCCTTAACCGTTGTCAAAAGTTGGGTGATCCGTCGATCAAACTCAGGCTTTTCGATAATACATAATTCGTAAGCACTGACCATTGCAGCGATATAGGATGCCGTATCCCAAAGCGTCGTTGACGGGTAATTCCCAACAGAATTGGCCAAGCCGGTACTGTCTTGCGTAAACTTTTCAAAATAGTGCCAAGCCACCCGCGCGGCGCGCATCTCCCGCTGGTTCAAGACCCCACGGCGGCTTCGAAACTTACGCACATAGGCGTTGTGTTTGTTGTACCCATGCGGCACTTCTGACCCGAGCTCAAAGTGATCGAAATACCCTTCGGACATCTCGCACATGCGCGGCGGTTTTTCTCGCTTCGGCTCCCCCCCAACCAGGCTGCTTGTAACGCTTGGCAAGTTTCCACGCATTAAGGCAGGAATGTTGTCCAACGCACCACCCGCAATAATCGGGACAATCTCTTCTTCCTGGGCTAGAAATACATGACGTGCCGTCTTGCTCACAGCATAGCTCACGCCCGCAATGCAAAGCACACCAGCGCAGAACACCAAAACACCCACAATGGGAGCCTTTTTTGCGAAACCAACAGCACTCTTCATACAACACACTCCAGACGGAATGATTCAATGAAAACCGAAAACCGTTAAAAATTGGCGACCAAAACGGAAAATCACAAAAAGACCAGAAAAAACAAAATAAGAACGAAAAATTGAAGAACACTTATCATTAACTTCCATCACCTAAGATGGTGGCGTTGTAGGTAATTAGGTTCTGGTTTTATGTCCGACAATCGCTCGTTGCCCGATCTGTCCGTTCCATCCTTGGCACCGGCTCACACTGGGCCACTGATATTTCAAGATCGCACAGTGCCAACGTGGACGCGCGGTCTCTCGTTTCTTTTTTCGCTCGGCGGCGGTATTTGCCTTTTGGCTGTCGCAGTTTTTGTGACCTTCATGTATGAAATGGTTGCGCAGGAACGCCAACTGATCCTGGCGCCTCTTCTGGCTTTGGGCGCATTGGTGCCGCTGCTTGGCATGCTGATTTTTGAGGTTGGCCACGCCCGCGCCCTCGCTGGATATCGTTACATACGTATACGCAATGCCGCAGGGGGACAGGCCCTTGTCGCGGTTTTGGCGGGGGGCGTATTTGGTGTCTTGCACCCGCTTTTGTCGGTGCCATTTGTGCTAGGGGCGGTCCTGAGCTGGGTCTGTTGCCAACTTGCTGCGCGCTGGACCCGCAAAGAACCTATGTGGGATTTCCTCCCCAAGGAAGCGGCCAGCTTTCTGTCCGGAAGAGATCAACGGGCTGTGACGCTGGCCAATGCAGCGCGCGGCGACAGCGCCCTGCTGGACGCCATGCACAAAATCCTCTCTTTGGGCGGGTTGATCGCCGCGGTTGCCGCGGCAAGCTGGCTTGTCGCTCAGGATGTTTTAAACGTCGCTGCAATCGCCACCATTGCCTTGATCACCTATTGGTCTGTTGATGCTTTTTTCTGCTATTTCAGACAGACAACCAAACTGGATCCGGAACAAAGCGCTCTGGCTGAGGCGGTGACCCCCCTTCCACCGGTGCTCTCCCTGGATCCTGAGAGCGATGACACGGCCTTAGTTGTGTCTCACCTCTCCATTCACACCTCCGACGGCCAGCCTCTTGTGTCCAATCTTTCTTTCCGGGCGGAGGCTGGCGAAATCATCGGCGTGACCGGCGACAGCTTTGCCGGGAAATCCTTGTTGTTGCGCGCCATACAGGCGCCCCATGACCTGACCGACTTACGCGTTGAGGGCTATGTCTCTCTGCGGGGTGACCCGCTTTGGGGACGGTCTGCTGAGGAACAAGCAATGCGCAGCGTGCTTGTTCCGTCTCACCCAATAACCGTGCCCGGCGGCGGACCAGAAAACCTGTGCTGCTTCTCTGGACCAGAGCAGCTGCAACGCGCACGCAAGGTCCTACAATCCTTGGTGTTCACGGCCGATACCGTGTCCCGTATCCTGACTTGTACGGATGTGCGTACGCTTTCAAGAACAGAGCAAAAGGCGCTCTCGTTTGCGCGAGCTCTGGCTCTGCGCCCCAGTCTGTTGCTGATCGACCGGCCCGAAGATGGGGCCAGCGAGAGCCTTTTGGCGGCCCTTAGCGATCAGTTGCGCGCAGAAACGCGCCTTGGGCATACGACCCTTTTGGTCACCGAAAATCGGGCTTTGTTGGAACGCTGTGATCGGCTTTTGATGATGCAGAATGGGCGTGTGATAGAATACGCACCCACCGCAGAAATCCGCGCACGGCTTTCATCCGGCTGGAGCCGCTTTGTCACCACTCGGGACCTGGACAACGAAGAGGCTCTGGATGCGTGGATCTGTAGCCAGTTTCGCAGAGAAGGCGACGAAGGCAACCGGCGTGCTGTCTGTATGGCGGCCAATGAGCTTCTTGCGGTCGCCTGCCAGGCAGCCCTCGGCGAGAACGCAGTTACGGATAATCTCTCCTTTGAGTTCAAACACTTCGTTGGCGAATGTCACCTCCGCCTCATTGATCCTCAGCTCGCCTTGTCTAGTGGCGCCATGCAGAAAGCAAGAGTCGCGGCGGACACCTCTGTCGAAGGCGAACGCCTGTCGCCACTGGCGAAACTTATGCGAGACTGCCTGTCGGTGAACACGGGCCAAGAAGACAACCTTGGCTATTTGCAAATCTGCGTAAAAACCTACGATCCACGCCTGCTTGAGACCCGCAAAGGACCCGCCGATGCACCGTCCAAGACTTGATTTACCGCCAACACGCCAACGCATTGCGCCGCAAGGGATCTGGTTGCTTTGGGCGATTTTCGCCAGCAGCCTACTTGTCATCAGCGCCTTGGGACTGGCCGGCCAGATCGCTGTTCTGCCAGAACGCACCGTCACCGGAAGCTTTGAAGCGCAAACTCCAACTGTGGACTTGGTTGTCCCCTCGGGCCTCAAGGTGTCTGAAATTTTGGTTGAGGATGGCGACACGGTAGAGAAAGGTCAAAGGGTGATCCTCTTTGATCAAGTTGCCCTCCACCGCCACCTTCAACACATCCGCTCGGAAATCTCCGCGCGAGAAAGTGCGTTGGAGTGCTGGTCCAAAACCGATGCCGATGTCTTAGTGAACGCGGCCACTGCCCCTCCGGTGCCGTCTCAAGTACAAACCTGCCAGTTGACAAAACAGCAGGAGCGTCTGGCACAAGAACAGTTGATGATGCGGCGGACCAGTCTGAAGCGAGAGACAGCCTTGGCGGTGCACGAACTCGTGTCGCGGGCCGAAAACACGCCACACGCCGTTCGACGCATCCTGCTTTTACGCGCCGCGCTGGAAAGAGAGACCTTAAACAGCGTCGTTCGGGAGGTAGAGTTTGAACTGGCACAGCTCATGACCACGCATAGAGAAGGGCACTTGCAACACACAACGCGCCTAAAGGATGAGATCGCCGCTCTGGAGAACCAGAAAACAGCGCTTGAAGACCGGACAGTGCGCCCCTGGCTTGAAGCCCCTGTCAAGGGACAGCTGGCCCGATTACGCCAAGCCCCTCAAAACATGGCGCGCGGCATGCCGGTCACAATTGCGCAAATCCAAACGGACCAACAGAAGACCTTCCAAGCCGAATTTCTTGTGTCTTCTCTGGACGCTGTGCATTTGCAGAGGGGGGAAACGCTGCAGGTTGTCCTGACAGGATTGCCCTATCCCAACAATCGTATTGATGCACATATTCAAGCGATCCAGTCGGCAGGTGACACATCCGCCCCCCAAACGAAAGTGACGGTGCGCCTCACCCCACCCCCTAAGGTCATGGCCGCCCTCCATTCCATGCCCAATGGCACCCGTTCGACCATGCAGGTTACGATGTCGCCGCAGAAACTGACCGATCTCTTACACGGGGCCAGCAGGCATTTGATGCAATCATTTTGATCTGGCGCATTGAGGGCCCTGTCAAAAGACAACAAACCAAAAAACGCGGCCCCGCAGAACGCTGGGGCCGCGTTTGGCTTGTCTGATCTGGGCGCGCGGCGGATGCGCGCGGGGTCACCAAATTTGAAGCAAAGGCCCCTTTGACTTGTAGTAGAGGGCCTCCAAAACAACCGCGTTTGTATTGAGCGTCAGTGCGGCGTTGATGCGTCCATCGACCTCATATCGTCCAGCGTACCACCCATGAGGACTCGCCGCGTCTTGCAACCCTTCCAACACCTCATCGGTATAATCCGTATCATAAAGCGCATCCCAACCAAATGACGCTTTCAAACTGACCGTGCGCAGCTCAGGATGCAAATCACCATCTTCTGAGACAACCGCCCAATCCACGCCATTGCCAAAGACTGCGTTGTACAAAAAATGCGGCGCTTGATCGATGTGATCCTCGCTGACAATTGTGGCCACGCCACTGTCGCGGGCCCGCGCCTCCTGCGCTTGGTACAGTCGATCCGCCAACAGACGCCCCTCGGCATTCAACCCCATTTCAAAGGCTTGCAAAAGATACGGTTCACTGACCACTGGTGTGATCGCGCCAAAATCCTTGGCACGCCGGCGATCCACGGCCACCTCGACACCGGAAATGCGCTGCCACTCCATAATCGGCTGCGCAGTGCTCGCAGCAAGCACGTCCAATCCCCAAAGGGCCGCAGCCCGCGCCCCGTACTGCTCATAACCGATGCGCCCTTCCTGATGATAGCGCGTGTGTCCGTTCGCACGGCTCGTTCCCCAAAGACGCCCCTCCACCGCCATGGCCGACAGGTCCCACCTGGCGATAATGCTTCGGATCTGCGCGCCATATTGCGGGTGCTGCACTTCCAAAACCCGAAGCGCCATCAACAACCTGGCCACGTCCAACGCGGACCACCCTATCCCGTCCGGCGCCGGCACATTGGCATAATCCACCATACGCAGATCCCGCGTATCATAGGCTTTGTTCGGCAAGGTATCTTCAAACAACGGCAGGCGCTCCAACCCTTGCAAGAACGCTTCACTGCGATACGCCAGAGTGGCGTCATCAATCACACCCAATCCATGGGCCGCCACCAAAGCCAAGACGTAGCTCCCCTGATCCCACAGCGTTGCATTTGGGTGGTCGTGTATCGCGTCCACAAACCCTGTGCCTGCGCGAAAATGAGCATCAAAATAGGCCCAAGCCGTGGCCGCCGCTTCCCATTCTTTTGCGGACAGATCGCGCGCCGTCACAGGCGTGCGCGCGGCATTCTGGGGCAGCTTTGCCAGACTCGTGTCCTGCATGAACCGCCCCCAATCGTCCTGGGAGACCGCAATCGAGGCGGTCACCACCAGCCCCGCCAGAAACGCAAAACTGCCGCGATTGGATCCGCCAAACCGCTCAGACTGGTTGGTTCTTTGAAACATGCCCGACCTCCAAGGGTGAATAAGAAACAGTGTTTTGCGGCGCCAAATCCGCCGGTTGCGCGGGCGGGCTCCATCGTGCCATCTGAACCGCACGCATCAAAATCGTCATATTTACAAACAGCCAAAACAGATTGACCCAAAGCAACGCCGCGCTAAATCCCGGCGTCCCAATGGCCGTGTGCCAAATCCCAAAACCGGCAGCGCCTGTCATGGCAGACATCATCACAACATGAGGCAAAATATAGCGTAGCGCACTTTCTTGCTGCTGTCCGGGCAGTTTGGGGGTTGGGGCAAAGTGCGGCTTGCGCCGACGCAACACGCAATAGAGCGCCCGCATCTGTATCGGCAATCCCAACACCGCCAGGATGCGCCCCGCCGAAACGCCATACCCCTTGCAAGCCACCATGACAGCCAACTCACTCAGCACAACCGCCGGCAAAAATCTCTGAAAAAACTCACCGGAGTATGCCGCAACCGGGGCCAAGCCCGTCACCAACGACACCACCGGAGCCAACAGCAACACCGGCGCCCAAAGCCCGCTGAGATAGGACCAGAATGTGGCCCCATAATGCAGCTTTTGCCGCCAGCTGAGACCGGATCGCCAAAGGGGATTGTCCCAAACCGCAATGTCAAACGTGCCCCCGGCATACTTCAGCCTTTGCGCGGCCCAGGCAGACAAACTCCACGGCGACAGCATTTTGGCCTCAACCTGAGGGTGATACACGGACCGCCACCCGGCAGAGCCATCCTCATGCATCAAAATGGACGTATACAAGTCCTCAGACACATGAAACCGGTAAGGTTGAAGCGGGAGCGTGGCCGCGCACTGCGCCGCAGACAGGCCGCTCTGCGCCGCGAGTTTGTCCACGTCCTTGGCTTTCTTGGCAATCGCGGCCGCAAACACAGCTTCGCGCCGATGAATAGAGGCCGCCCCACAGCAAAAAGACGCGTTATGCCGATTGCGTCGTCGCTGAATCACATCAAAGAAAATGCTGGGGTCGCTCTTAAATGGGTCGTGCCCGACATGCGACCTGCCACTGATCCAAGACAACATCTGAGCGCCCAGTTTCAACCCTCTGGAGCTTTTCGAAACACTCCCCCCCAAAAGCCACCCGAGCTTTCGCCGCAGCCACTGCGCCCATGTTTCCCCTTCTGGCAGATCATAAAACCAATGCGGTGTTTGCACCCAAGCCACTTTCGGATCGGCAAAATATCCCAACGTGTGCTCTAAAAACGTTGGCAAAAGCCGCGTATCCGCATCGCAAATGACAAAAAAGTCGCCAGAGGTCCGCAACAACGCATGCCGAAGATTTCCCGCCTTAAAGCCAGCGTTATCCTGGCGCGCGAAATACCCGATGCCGCGTTGCGCGGCCTCTTTTGCCATGTCTGGCCGGTTGCCATCATCCAATAGATAAAGTCTCAACCGGACATTTTGGGGCACATCTACTGCGGCAGCCGCCTCCAAAGACGGCCTGACAACGTCCAAGGGTTCATCACAGGTGGTGATCAATACGTCCACCGTCACGTGATCCCCCGATACCGCCAAGGTGTCGGTCACATCGGACACAGTTCCGGGCTGCGTGTCTCCTTCGTCCCAAATGTCAAAATAAAACAGCAGACTGCCCAGAAAAAACAGAGTTTCCGCTAAGGCGACAACCACAGAAAACATCCAGGCTTCGGGATTTAGGGCCTGCGTCCAGCGCCAGTACAAATACGATGTCGCGGCGGCGACGCTGCTTCCGGCCAAAAAATGCCAGGCCATGCGGCGGCCAGGGCTGAGCGGTGCAAAAAAAGGCGGCTTTCGATCTGTAAATGCCTCAAAATACGGCTTTGTCATCGGCAGGATAACTCCACAAAATCTGTAACTTAGCGCGCATTCACATACTGATGATCGCGCACAAAGGCGTCCACAACGCGCAAAATTGCTTGAGTTTCATCCCCGACATGATCCTTTGCCGTCGACCCTGTTGAGTAAGACCACACCCCGGCGACGACCTTGATACGCAGGTCACGTGACAGCAAAACTTCCTGAGACAGGCTGGCAAATACAGAATAGCTGTAGGTGCACAGTTCATCCGGGTCGGTAAAAGAGAAATACACGTTCAGTGTCGGCTGCCCGGCCACCAAATGCAAAGCCTCTTTGGGCACCACCTGTATTCCGGCCGCCTTCAGTCGGGAAACAAATTCAGCCTGCAGGCCCGCGCCAAACGTGTCAGAAAATCCAGGTGGCGCTTTGAGCGTTGTAAGATCAAGGTACAGCTTGTCGATCCCTCTGAGAACCTCGCCCTTTTCTGACCGCGGCAAGGCAGCTGGATCAAAGCCCAGGCTGAGCGCAGCTTGGTTTCTTTGACAAATCACCGGAGCGTCGGGATGGTCCTGTGGCCAAGGGGCTCCGCGTTGCGCACCATCTCGCAGACCAAACAGGCGGTAGATAAATCCTGTGTTGTCTGTGTCCAAAGGTCGACTGGCATATTGGCGTTTTTCCTGACACTGCGGGCCACCTGGGCAATGGTGCCCAACAAAACTTACCTTTTCCCACAGAATCCAAAAGCGATCTTGCGCTGGCACCATTGAGCCCGTTGTATTTGCCTGCCCCAATGCAGGGAGCGATACAGCAAACACTGTGGCTCCCCATAGGGTCAGCACCCTAATTCCGGTGCGCAGCCCCACAGCAAACCTTGTGGTCCACGGTCCCCATACCGGATACACCATCACGCGCGCCCCCACTGCACTGGCTTTGGCGCGCGTTCACATAACAGCGACGCCTCTGGACGCAGAGGTGCCCGATCGACCCCTTCCATGGGGCATGTTGACTGCGGCGCTGCGATCGCCAATCGATGATCAAACGCCCAGTCTGGTGCCACAATCATATCGTCCACCCACGTGCCCGACGCGACCCGTGTCTCGGGACAAATCACTGAGCGCCGCACAAGACTGCGTGTGCAAATGCGCGCACGCGCGCCCACCACAACCGGTCCGTCCAATTTTGCGCCCGCCTCAATGATGGCTTCCGGACCAATAAAAGCCGGTCCAACGATCACCGCACGCGGGGAGACTTGAGCCCCATCAGCAGCCCAAACATGGCGGCGGATTTCACGCGCCTGCGGCACCAACGCAGGAATAAGCCCCCGCAATCCCTTTGACAGGCCAGCGAAATAGTCGCGCCCGCATCCAATGTCGACCCAACTAAATGGCCTTTCATAGACGTGTAGAGACCGTCCGGCGCGCAACAGAGCGGGCAGCAAATGTACGGCAATGTCCTGATCTGGTGCGACAGGGATGTAATCCAATGCGCGGGGAGAAATCGCATAGATTCCAGTACTTGCCAACCGGGACGGGGCCGCGTCTGGAGCCGGTTTTTCCACAAACCGTCGCACTCGACCGGTACGATCAGCATCAATTATCCCATATTTTTGCACCTGATCGCGTGGGACCTTCTGCGCCGCGATGGTCACATCTGCCCCGCGTGCTTGATGCCGCGCCAAAAGGTCCGCCACATCAATATTGGTCACCGCATCCCCACAGAGCACCAGAAAGTCCTGATCAAAGGCACTGCCACCGATCTGCAGCTGCCGCAACGTGGACGCTGACCCTATCGGTTGCGCAATCCACTGCCCCCCTAGCCAGTGGCCTTCGTTTGAAAACTGCACACTGCGCAGGGCCGAAGTTTGAATTTGGGCGTGAAACTGCGGCGCAAGATGCCCGGGGTTTAGAATAAAGTCGCGAATGCCAAACCCACTCAAATGGCGCATGACGTGGTCAATCACCGGTCGCCCCAGGAAATCAAGCAATGGTTTGGGCGTATCCTGACTCAGTGGCCCCATCCGAGACCCCGTGCC
Source organism: Paracoccaceae bacterium (assembly GCA_014872815.1). Taxonomy (GTDB): domain Bacteria; phylum Pseudomonadota; class Alphaproteobacteria; order Rhodobacterales; family Rhodobacteraceae; genus Shimia. The sequence goes on along the minus strand of WKFK01000008.1, from coordinate 233,920 downwards.
TGCCACCAACAGCACCGCCTTGACTCCTGCCAGCTGACGTTGCCGAAACCTGGGGGCCGCAAGCGCGGCCTCGCGGGTCGCAAAGAGCGTAAGCAATCCGGCCAAAGGGCACTGCGCGATATGGTGTTTGACCCGCTCCGATGCCCCCCAAAAACCGACAGCCATCTCTGCGGGTGCCTCACTTTGGAACTCTACCAAAGCCGCCAAGCCAGAGCGCGACATACGACGCACAGCGCTCAAATCCACGAGCATTGCGGATCGTCCGCGCTCAAGGCATCGGGCTTGCGCCGCCTGCAAATCTGCGTAATCCGCCGACGTCAGACAAGCAGTTGCGATCTTAAGAATGGAAATCATACCAACATCTTCGGACTGCGTAAGCATCGTGGTCTCCTTGAACTGAAACGGACTCATATGTTTTGAGGATGGCGCTGCCATCCAGCGCGTGGCAGCGGGCCCAACCCGACCATCCACGCTGTCAAACTGCTGCGGCTTAGCCCCCAGACAAACAGGACCGTTGTGGGTAAGGTCCAGCCCAGCTCGGCAACCACAGACTGGCTTGGCGTCAAAGCACGCTCTGCCAAAAACATCTCTGCAATATCGAGAAAGATGGGATGACAGAGATACAGGCCGAAGGCGTATTTGGCGGCATCTGAAACCCAGCTTGGCCAGGCTTTTTGCGCCAGACACAGGGCCAAAAGCAAAAGCGAGAGCGGCATCAGATAATCTGCCCAATAGCCAAGGGGATCATCAAAAATCCATTGGCCTTGCGCCACAACTTGGCCAGTCACCTTCAGTTTCAGCGCAAACAACACGCAAACAGCGACCCCAATTGGGCCAAACCACCTCGCACGCTGTGCAGAGGTGGTCTGGCGCCAAATCCCCACCACGGATCCTGCGGCCAACCCATAGCCTAAATAGCTAAGAACTTTGACGCCGCGCACAACGTAGCCAAGCGCCTCCGTTCCCCAGAATGCGGCATAAACCATCGGGTCCAGCCATTGTTTAGCAATCAACCCAACAAGCACCGCGCCTCCTAACACCGGATGCCGCTCTGCCACTTGGAACAAAGGAAAAAACAGCAGCAACGCAAACAGGGTCGGAATAAAATGCATGTGGTATTTCACATCGCCCAGCAGGAGATACCCTGCCCAGGTGCCCGGCTGCCCCAGCGCAGCCCAAACATGCGCTTGGTAGCCAAAAGCCGCGGACTTTAGCAGGTTAAACAGCGCATAAAACAGCGTCCAAAACACAAACGGGATCAAAAGCCGCCGCGCTTGTTGCGCCATCACTGTGCCGTAGCCCCGCGGCCGCCGCGCCAACGCAATCAGCAGCAACATCACTGAGATCATCAGGAACAGTTCCGTACGGGCCGTATACAGCAGCGCGCGCAGCAACATTGGCGCCAAGCGCGCCGCCGGGTCCGCGTCGGGAAACGGTTGCCCATGGGCATCCGCTGTCACATGCAATCCAACCATGGAAACGCCTGCGCACAACCGCAACGCGTCAATCCAGGCATGTCGCCCCGCTTCTGGACCATCTGCAACCATGCAGTTCACCATTACCAAACACTCAGTGCCTCTAGCGTCGCACCCGAACATGAACAAATAATGAACAATTGTCTCTTTGTTTTTACTTTGTTCCCCTTTTATTCATCACTTGGCAAAGATTTGGCGGTAACCTGTCCCAGTAAGGAGTGTTGTTATGAGTGTTGTGAACCGGTCTTTCCCCCTTCTGATCCTCGGTCTGATCCTGTCGCCCCCTTCCGGTGCTATGGCGTTGGATGACACAGCGCTCTGTGCCCGGGCACAGGAGGTCTACGGCGTGACCCCAGAGCGCTGCGTCATGCCCTCCGCCCCCCCGCCAAAGACCACCACAGGCCTGTCTGAGGAAATGCTCGAAAGCCATATCTTCTTTCCTCAAGGCGGGGCGGACCTTAATGATGACGCACAAGTGCAAATTGCAGTGCTCCTGACGGTTTTGGACACCACCGTCATGCAAAACGCCTGCTTGCGGCTGATCGGTCACTCCGACAGCAGCGGCGGGGACGCCGCCAACAAAGCCCTGGCCCGCGAACGGGCTGACACCGTAGCCAACGCCCTGCGCAGCGGGTTAAAGGACCCAACACGGCTGCGCGACGTGCTGTCAGAGGGCGAAGCCGCCCCTCTACAAGGTATTCCCAGCACCTCGCCACTGAACCGACGTGTGGAAATTCAGGCAAAGACCTGTCCACCCTAGGATGTGTGCACCTGCGGTCGCGCACTTATTAACCAAGTCACCGCATTAACCAACTTCCCAAATTAGTCTTGCTCTCCTACCCTCATTGGTAGTTCACAGAGGTATGGCAGACCGCCATTAACCTTAATCGGGTGGGGGCCTGATGGGACGTTTACACTTACCCAATCGCGTTTGGCGTTTGGGACTCGCTCTGGCGATGTTCACAGCCGCACCGGTGATGTCTAACCAAATTCACGGATATTCGGAGCAATTCCTAACCGCCCCCGACCAAGGGTGGCACATTGCCAACTATCGCTTCAGCCATCCGGCGTTCGATACGGATTGGAGCCGCGCCAACCTCAAATTTGAGCAAGGGCTGCACCTCTCTCTTACCCCGCAAACCGGTGCCGAGAACCGCTTTGTCGGCGCCTCTGTGCGCCGCGACACCCAGAGCCATTATGGCCGCTACGAAGCCTTGCTCCACCCTGCCAAGGGCCCCGGGATTATCACCGGGTTCTTCACCTATACCGGTCCGCACTATGGCACGCAGCATGACGAAATAGACATCGAATTTCTGGGCCAGGACACAACCCGCATGCAGGTGGCCTGGTTTGTGGATGGCGTGCTGCAGAGCCGCCAGATCCCCTTGGGGTTTGACGCGGCGGACCGTCCTCGCGCCTACGCTTTTGACTGGCACCCGGATCGACTGCGCTGGTATGCCGACGGGAAGCTCGTGTTTGAGATCACCGAAGACGAGACCACGCTCCCCAAAGAGCCCGGCTATTTGTTCGCAAACCTCTGGGCCGCCGATAAAAGCGTGCAGAATTGGGCGGGTCTGGCACCGGATGGCGCCTCAGCCACAGCCTACGTTGGTCACATGAGTTTCACACCGCTGCAAACGCTTTCAGCAGGCCTGGACCCGGAGTAGTCAACGCCTTAAGCGCCAGCTCTTCCGCGGGGCCAGCCTCAGAAATCGAAGTGATCTGACACCGAGAAACCCCTGTGCGCAGAACCAGTGGCCGCCATGGTCGACACCGCCAAAAGGGTCAGGGTCGCAAACATCAGAACACGTTTATGCATAACAAGTCCTTTCTCAAGCTCCCACGCCATACCCCCGTTCATTCTGCGCCGATTTGGTAAAAACCGCTTAAACACCACGCCGACCTTGGGTCTGCTTGCAAAAAGAAAAGGCCGAAACACATTGCTGCGTTCCGGCCAGGTTTTGCATGTCTTGGGCACCCGCCTCAGGCAGAGTGACGGTATTCCTCTTCATAGTCCACGGCCGGCGCGCCACCTACGGAAGAGGGACGGAAGCTTGCAACAAGCTCAGCCAGCTCGCTTGCCGCTTTCTGCAACGCACGTCCCTGCTCGCTGGATCTATCTACAAGGCTCGCGTTCTGTTGGGTGACTCGGTCTAGGTCCATAACACCGGAGTTGATCTCCGTGATAGCTGTGGCCTGATCACGCGAGCTATCTGCGATTTGCACCGCCAGTTTACTCACGTCTTGGATCTTGGTGATGATCTCTTCGATTGCCTTTCCGGCCTGATCCACAAGCTCCGCGCCCACTTCCACCTGTTCGGAAGAGGTATCAATCAGCTCTTTGATCTCATGGGCGCTGGTGGCAGAGCGCAATGCCAAAGAGCGCACTTCAGAAGCCACCACAGCAAACCCGCGCCCGCTGTCCCCGGCCCGCGCCGCCTCAACCCCGGCGTTAAGCGCCAATAGGTTGGTTTGGAAGGAAATATCTTCGATCACCCGGTTGATCTCGCTGATTTTGCCGGAGCTTTCTTTGATATCATGCATCGCTTCCATTGCGGACTTCACAATCTCTCCGCCGCGCAACGCCTCGGATTTGGTCGCATCCACGGTGTTTTCTACAGACTTGGTCTGATTAGACGCGGCCTGCACACTGTCCGTGATGGAGCCAATGGCCGCAGCAGTCTCTTCCAGAGTCGCCGCCTGCGCTTCGGTCCGCTTGGCAAGGTTCTGGGTGCCCTCCGCCATTTCGCCGGTTTCGTCTTCGATCTGCGAAATTGTGCCCAACACACGGCCAATCACATCGTCCAGCGCCTCGGCTGTCTTGTTGAAGTCGGCCCGCAGCATCTCATAGTCACTGCTGAATTCCGTGGTGATACGGTGGCTCAATTGCCCCTGCGCCAGATGGTTCAAACCATCCGCCAATTCGTTCACCACCTCAGATTGCTCGCGCGCAGTCTCTTGCGCTTGGTCTTCCATCGCCTTGTTGGCCTTGATGGTTTCCACAAATTCCAGAACCGCGCGTGCCAATCGACCCAATTCGTCCTTACGATCAGTCGACGGCACCTCGCTTGCTGTGTCACCTTCACGCAATGCCGAAATCCGCGCCACAATCGCTGCCAACGGACGGGTCACACCCGCCGCGGCATAATACACGATACCCGACATAATCAGGCAAATCGCCGCCACAGCAATCAAAGATTGCATGTAAAGCTCGTTCACCACCGCTGCAATGACGCCGTCATAGAAGCCCATAACCATCACCGCGACCACCGAGCCGTCGGAGTGATGGATTGGGAACTTCACATAAGCCACATGGTTGGCTTCAAACCGCGCTTCGGCCTCTTCCATCGCCAGGATCTCGGCGATGCCTTCTTCCCATCCGGTTTGATCTGCGCCTTCCACAGCCACTTCCGCGAACTGCTCACCATCCACAAAAACCTTAGCAAACAGCGCGTTCTCCATCTGCGTCACACCCGCGATCGCCCCTTCGGCACCATCGGTGTTGAAGTCCCACACGGCCGCGGCCACTGGCGGCGCGACAAAGGTCTGCGACAGGGCAAGTTCACTCTCGAACGCCTTGATCAACGTGTTGCTCTGCTTACTCACCCAAAATACGGTGGTCGCAATGAAGGACACCAAAATACAGGCGACAATCGGCAGCAACAGCCGCCCCATGATCGACACCCCAAAAGACCGTTTCTTGTCACCAGTCATTATTCGCTCCGGCCAGCTCTCCGCATGTCACGGCAAAGCCTGCTTAGGCGCCAGAATCTGACGCAGTTTCCATTCAAATACGCGCTTCTGGCAAGTCTGTTGCGACCCATGCGAAGCCTCACGCCCTCCCCGACACCCCATGCCGGAAAAGAAATCGTTTACTGTGTGCTTCTGTGACCTTTGCGGTGAAACAGGGGATCTGCCCGCCTCAAAAGGCGCACAGACGCCTTTAGTTCCGAGCTCAAACTAGTCCTGCCGAGTTAATAGAGACTTACATGGCGCAAAGCGAATTTCACCGACATGGGTGAAACACTTTAACCCTTTGACCAAGAACCATTTTCTCGAATCTGAGACGAGCTGATAGAGCGCATGGGCATGTTCACAAATGCCCAGGCTGGCGCCGGTGTCTGACCGAGGAGGCGATTCTGTCTGGGGTGGAGTCGCGCGTGGCGAAACACCTGCGCCGCTTTGGCCGTGCGCGCCGCGATCCGATCACCGGGGCGCGCCAACACGCCCACGGGCACCCGCGCCATGATCACCTGCCAGTCTTTCCAGCGGTGAAACTGCGCCAGATTATCCGCCCCCATTAGCCAGACAAACCGCGCTTGCGGGCATTTGTCCTGCAACACAGCCAAAGTCTCTGCCGTGTAGCGTGTGCCGACATGGCTCTCAAAGTCACAGATGTGCACGCGCGGATGGTCCATGATCGCCCGCGCCGCCGTCATGCGCCGCGCCAGCTTGGCCGGCCCGCGATCCTTGAGCGGATTGCCCGGGCTCACCAGCCACCAGACCTGATCCAGTCCAAACCGTTTCAGCGCCTCTTTGGTGATATGCACATGTCCTTCGTGAGGTGGATCAAACGATCCCCCCAGCAGGCCAATTCTTTGACCCCTTGCAACATATGGCAATCCGTAAGGCACGGCAGCTACAGAGCTTTTGGCAAACAGATTGTCAAGGTAACTCCCCTAGCCAAAGCAAAGCTTTGGCAGCGCCCGAACCGCCCCCACGGGGCGGGCGCTTCGCTTCCTAGCCCCTCGGTTCGTGCGCAATACCGAAAATTTTAGCTACTCGGCTCTCAGCTTAACTGCGGTGCCACTGGCAACTAACATCAGCATGGTACTGCCTGTCGCACCTATTTCGTTGTAGCTTAAGTCGACAGCAACAACTGCATCAGCGCCCAGTTCCGCGGCCTCGTCTTTGAGTTCTTCAATCGCCTGGCGACGAATATCTCGCAAAGCGTTCTGGACATTGCCCGTTCGACCTCCAACCACGTTCCTTACGCCGGTTAAGAAGTCTTTGAAAATGTTCATTCCAACCACCACTTCCGCGCTAACAATTCCAAGACGATCCTCAACCTTTAGGTCAATTTGACTTTCGGTCGTTACCAGCACTTTGCTTTTGCGGTTCAATTGGTGAGAAAGGCCGGGAGGTGAAACCGGCGCTTGCTTTTTTGGCTTTAGATGGTTTGGGAGACCCTTGTCCAGCACTGCAGCATGGCACCTGCCACAGCGTCCTTTGTAGTTATTGATTTCATTGATTTGCTTACCGCATTCGGTACAGGTTGCCATTTTTTGAATTCCACCAGAAATTAGAAGGCAATCAAAGAATACCGCATAGGTTGATTTTCTACAATGTAACGACTTCAACCAACCTCCATTGCCCCCGCCTTCGCCCTCCGCTATCACACCTCTCAAAGTGAATTCTGGCGAACGGAGTCGTCCCAATGGCCTCATATCAGTACGTCTACCACATGCAGGGTGTCTCCAAGACCTACCCCGGCGGCAAAAAGTGCTTTGAAAACATCCACCTGTCCTTCCTTCCGGGCGTGAAAATCGGCGTCGTCGGCGTCAACGGCGCCGGTAAATCGACCCTGATGAAAATCATGGCCGGTCTGGACAAGGACTTCACCGGCGAGGCCTGGGCCGCAGAAGGCGCCAAAGTGGGCTACCTGCCGCAGGAGCCTCAGCTCGATGAAAGCCTCACTGTGCGTGAAAACGTCATGCTGGGCGTGGCCGAGAAAAAGGCCATTCTGGACCGCTACAACGAACTGGCAATGAACTACAGCGACGAAACCGCCGAGGAAATGGCCAAGCTGCAGGATGACATCGACGCCCAGAACCTCTGGGATCTGGACAGCCAGGTCGACATCTCCATGGAGGCCCTGCGTTGCCCACCGGATGACGCCAACATCGCCGATCTCTCCGGGGGTGAGAAACGCCGCGTCGCGCTCTGCAAGCTGCTGCTCGAAGCGCCTGACATGCTGCTGCTCGACGAACCCACCAACCACCTCGACGCGGAAACCATCGCCTGGCTGCAACAGCACCTGATCGACTACAAAGGCACCATCCTCTGCGTCACCCACGACCGCTACTTCCTCGATGACATCACCGGCTGGATTCTCGAACTCGACCGTGGCCGCGGCATCCCATACGAGGGCAACTACTCCGCATGGCTGGAGCAGAAAGCCAAACGTCTGGAACAGGAAGCCCGCGAGGACAAATCCAAACAGAAAACGCTGGAGCGCGAACTCGAATGGATGCGTCAGGGTCAAAAAGCCCGTCAGGCCAAGTCCAAAGCCCGTATCGCCGCCTATAACGAGCTGGCCAACCAGTCCGAGCGCGAGAAAATCACCCGCGCGCAGATCGTCATTCCTAACGGTCCGCGCCTGGGCTCCAAGGTGATCGAGGTCAACGGCCTGTCCAAGCACTTTGGCGACAAGCAGCTGATCGAAAACCTCGAGTTCTCCCTGCCCCCGGGCGGCATTGTCGGCGTGATCGGCCCCAACGGCGCCGGTAAATCCACGCTTTTCAAAATGCTCACCGGTCAGGAACAGCCTGATGAGGGCACCGTCGAATACGGCGACACCGTGAAGCTGTCCTATGTGGATCAGTCCCGCGATGACCTGAACGACAAAGACACCGTCTGGGAAGCCATCTCCGGCGGCGCGGAAATCATCGAACTGGGTGATGCCCAAGTGAACTCCCGCGCCTATTGCTCGTCCTTCAACTTCAAAGGCGGCGATCAACAGAAACCGCTGAACCTGCTCTCCGGTGGGGAACGCAACCGCGTGCACATGGCGCGCCTCTTGAAAGAAGGCGGCAACGTCCTGCTGCTCGACGAACCCACCAACGACCTGGACGTGGAAACCCTCCGCGCGCTCGAAGACGCCTTGGTTGATTTCGCAGGCTGCGCCGTGGTCATCTCCCACGACCGCTTCTTCCTCGACCGCATCTGTACCCACATCCTCGCCTTCGAAGGCGACGCCCATGTGGAATGGTTCGAAGGCAACTTTGAGGACTACGAAGAAGACAAGAAACGTCGCCTTGGGCCTGATGCCTTGGAGCCCAAGCGTCTGAAGCATAAGAAGTTTACACGGTAAGTGCTTGACCCCGTCAAACACTTACAGCGCGTGGCAGGGTTTTGGCGCAGCCAATAACCCCTACGCGCCCCGGTGAGACGGCACACAAACGCTGAGTGACCAAAACAAAAAACACCCGCGCTCGGCGTGGGTGTTTTCTTTTGACCAACTCTAACTTTGGCAACCAAAGCCCGCAAAACGGGTTTACGCGTCCTGCCCTGCAATCTTTCCACCAAGGCCGACGAAGCACTTGTCAAGATTGCAATCCGACCAATCGCATGTAAGCGTATTTCCATCGCCCCCAATGAAACTGGAATTTACAATGCGCTTCCTTCTCGTCGTTGCTCTGCTTTTGACCTCAGCAACAGTTTCTTTTGCAGGTTCAGCTACAGACAAACTGTCTGATTGCTTAGTCAAGCAAACGACCGGCCAAGACCGTATCGACCTATTGCAATGGATCGTATTAGCATACGCTCAACATCCAGATGTGAATTACGTTGTTACACCGCACCAAGAGACTCAGGTTCCTTCAGATAAAAAAGTCGCAGCGTTGGTAGAACAATTGTTAACAAACCGATGCCTTGTACAAACTCGAGAAGCAGTGGCAACCGATGGAGACATCGCTCTCGAGGCAGCATTTTCTGTTTTGGGAGAAGTCGCAGCGCTTGAGTTGATGAACAATCCGAAGGTTAATGAACGAGTTCTAGGGTTTGCCAAATACCTAGACGAACAAAGGCTAAGCGCTGTTTTGAATTAACCCACCCCTTCGTAGGGTGCGCATTCGCTGCGCACCATTTCCCCTGAAACAAGCGCCCCAACGGTGCGCAATAAATGCGCACCCTACGGCCATCGTCTAGCCGCAATGTCGCGATGCACCGACGAATACGGCCATGCCTCGGCGCGCTGAACATACCCATGTTTCACCGGGTTCAAATGGCAATAGCGTATCGCCGCTGCATAGCTGTCCGCATCCCGGATGTGGTGCTCCCAAAACCGCCGCTGCCACACCGCACGCTCCCGTCGTGCCACATGGCTACCCCGCTGAACGCCCTTCGGGACGGATCGTGAAAACCGCGCCTTGATCACCTGCCATCGCCTAGAATAATCGCTGTCGCCCGGCGGCAACGTCCAAACCGCATGCATGTGGTCGGGCATCACCACCCAAGCATCAATGTAAAATCGCCGCTCCGCATGTGTCTTGAATACAGCCTCTCGAAGCGCATGAATGCGCCGCACCAACAAATCACCACCGCGTTCAGCCAAATTGACGGTGAAAAACACCGTCGCGCCGGGCACCTTGGGACGAATGTATCGGGACATACCTCCACTCTGTTCTAGCATGGTTAACAATTCGCTAACTGCCACCCCCACCAGTAACAAACATCACACCCCCGCCATCCCTCTGTAACACCTCTTCAAATCCCCACCCCACGCCCCCATCCTCGCTAAACCACCACTCACGAGGACCACCCCATGCGCCACCTGCTCCCCGCCCTGATCCTCCCGGCCCTCATCGCCGCGCTCGTCATGGCCGTGATCATCGCACAGGACATCGCCCGCCCCCTCGGCGCGCACCCATGGTGGAGCCAAAGGACCCTCCTGATCGGCGCCCCCATCGGCCTGATCCTCGCCACCCTCGCGGGCCTCAAACTGCGCCCGATCCCACTCACCATCACCTTAGCCATCGCAACTGCGCTGGCCTTCGCCACCGCCAAATACGGCCAAACCCAATTCGCCGCCTCCTATGCCGAGGATCAATTCGCCGGAAAGCTCTGGTACTTCGGCTGGATCGCCACAGGGGCCACCCTCACCGCCTTGCTCACTGCCCTCATAAACTACGTCACCAACCGCCACCGCCAATCCAACAGCCCAAACACGCCCCTGTGACTCCTTTTCAACACCAGATCGCGTCAAACCCTCGCCATCTCATGGATGTTTTGACCAGAACAAAACTCGCCTTATAGTCGCAACACACAATTTTAGGAGCGATTATGTCCAAACCCGCCTTTGAAGATATCTTCACTTTTTCCGGCCGCCGGAACCGCAAAAGCTACATCATTTATACCCTTACTATCTTTATCCTGATGCTGGTGGTCAGCGCGATCATCGTGGCCCTCTCCGCGGCCACCGGTGGGCTTGGGATTGTCCTCTTTGTCCTGGTCCTGCCCCTCATGATCTCCTCATGGGCCGTGGCGAGCCAGCGCTGCCGTGACTTTGGCTGGACCGGCTGGGCCGTCTTGCTTGGCCTCATCCCCTATGCTGGCCTTATCTTTTACATCGCTTTGATGGTTGTACCGGGCACCCAGGGCGAAAACCGCTATGGCCCCGATCCGCTGACGGGCGAAGAAGCGCCAGCAGGCTCCGCCGCCTAAACAGACGCCCCCGGCACACCAAAATGCCGCCTGCTTTGGGCGGCATTTTTCGTGCCTTAGTGCGCCCTAGACCCTGTCCAAAGCCAAGTTTACACATTCCGCACAGCAAAGCCCCACCCGTGCCACATTTGCGCCCCATTTCACCCTAGTAATGGTTAACGACATCAACCGGAGACGCAGACATGGCCCTCATCCTCATCTTTGCTGGCAGCATCGCAGGCATCCTGCTTGGCGGCATTCAGATGATGTTCCAAGACGCCACGGCCTGGACCGCGCTCTCCACCTACCTGAGCTTCTCTCTGGGCTTCCCGCTCTGCACCGGCCTCATCAGCCTGACGCTCACCGCTCTGCGCGGCCGCTTTGCAGAACAGGACGCGTTTGGCCTCTACAAGGCCTAACGCCTTCTCATTCTTTAAATATCCCGGGGAGTCACAGCCTGCTGTGACGGGGCAGCGCCCCTAATCCCGTAACCGTGCCGCCAAATGCGCGTCCAGTTGCACCTCTTCCGCAATCTTCATCTGCGCCCAGGTCGCCAGCAAGCGATTGATGCGCGCCTGATAGCCCTGCCCCATGGCGCGGTAAAACTTCGCCACCGAACGCTCGAGATACAGCGTCACCTTCTCCTTCGGCTCCGCTACATCCAGATCCTGCTCGAGCGTGTGCCACGCCTCCGGCACCGCTTCTTTGAGCGCTTCCGTCACCCAGGTTTCGGACGTCAACACCAACAGGTTGCGCGCCAACGCCTCGCGCGCCATGCGCTGTGCCTTGCTGCCTTTGCGTGCCTCAAGCACCAGCGGCACGCTCTCTTTCTGCTCCTTAGACATCCTGCGCCTCCTCAGGACACAGCCTGCCCTTCAAAGGTTAGCCTCATCAAACGCCACCGCCCGCCGCCGTTGCGCGATGCTTAAAACGCACCTCCGCAATACAGACGTGATACCGACGCAATACCGACGTGATATTCGGCTCGGTTCAGCGCGGCGGCCAGGCCGCGTCTTCCGCTGGCACCGGCCGCGGCTTGCCATCCTCATCAATTGCCACATAGGTGAACACCGCCTCGGTCACTTTCTCGGAAACACCCCGCCGGTGCCGCACCGCCCAGGCCTCAATCTTGACCCCCATCGAACTGCGCCCCACGCGCTCTACCCAGGCCCAGACACAGAGCACGTCACCCACCTGCACCGGCCGAATAAACTGCATCGCATCCACCGCCACCGTGGTCACCCGCCCCTTGGCGCGTTGGGCGGCGACGATGCCGCTGGCAATATCCATCTGGCTCAACACCCAGCCGCCAAAAATGTCGCCATTGATGTTCACATCTGACGGCATCGCCAGCACCCGCAGGGTTGCTTCTCCGTCTGGTTGTTTCTCGTCACTCATGGCGCGTCCTTTCTTGGCTTTCCTCACCCTAACGCTCTGGCGCCGCCGCGAAAAGCTGGTAGAAACCCGCCCCAGAAGGACGCGCAGATGACCCAGTTTGACATCATTGTAATTGGCGCCGGCCCCGCCGGCAGCGCGGCCGCGACCTGGGCGGCGAAGCAGGGCTGCTCCGTGGCGCTGATCGACAAAGCCACCTTCCCGCGTTCAAAACTCTGCGGTGGCCTTTTCACCGAGCGCAGCCGGACCTACTACCACGAAATTTTTGGCCAAGACGTCGACTTGAGCCACGCCGTAACCCGCGACGAAATGGCGTTCTGGCATGACGGGCGCGAGCTGGCAGTGCTCAAGGACATCCCGCCCCTGCATTTGACAATGCGGCTGGATCTGGACGCCGCCATGTACACCCACGCGCTTGATGCCGGGGTGGAGGACTTTACAGGACAGGCGATCGCAGAACTCACTGATACAGCGGTAAAATTACGCGACGGGACGACCTTAACGGCCGCAGTGATCATCGGTGCCGACGGGGTGAATTCCCTGGTCGCCAAGCACCTCTTTGGCAAGTCTTTTGACACCAAAACCATCGGGTTTGGCCTAGAAATCGAAGCGCCGGTATCAATCCAAGACCCGGACAAACAGCCGCTGCGCATTGATTTCGCCGCCGCCAAATGGGGCTATGGCTGGTCCTTTCCCAAACACAGCTCCACCACCATTGGCGTGGGGGGATTGCGGGACCCCAATCCGGATATGAAGCAACAGATGCAGCGCTACATGCGCGCGCTCGGGCTGCCGTCTGAGGTTGCCAAAATCAAAGGCCATCACCTCCCCTTTGGCGATTTCCGCCCAACCCCGGGCCGCGCCCATATCTTGCTCGCAGGAGATGCCGCCGGGCTTGTTGATCCGATCACCGGAGAAGGCATTGCCTTTGCGATGAAGAGCGGCCAGCTCGCGGCACAGGCTGCCTGCGAAGCCATCAAAGCTGCCGCGCCCCACACCGCTCTGGATCTGTATAAAACCCATCTCAAAGAGATACACCGCAACCTGCGCATCGCCCGCATCTTGCGCCGCATCATTTTTGCGCCACGCTGGCACAAATCCCTGATCGGATCTTTCCGTCGCTCAGGCACGGTACGCACGATGTACATGCGTCTGCTCGCCGGTGAGGTGGAGTATCCGGAACTAGCCCGCAACGTGCTTGCCCAACTCCCGCGCTACCTACTGAACGGGCTTAGACGGACGCCTTGACCCAGTTCACAATCGCCGACTTTGGCATCGCGCCGGACTGCCGCGCCCGCTCTTTGCCGTTGGTGTAAGCCGCCATGGTCGGGATTCCGGCAATACGGTATTTGCGACCGGCATTTGGATGAGCCTCCGTATTGAGCTTCACCAGCCGCACCGCCCCCTTAAATTCTTGCGCTGCCGCCTGAAACTGCGGTGCCATCTGCCGACACGGACCACACCACGGCGCCCAGAAATCCACCACAAGCGGCACATCATCCGTGCGCACAGCTTTTTCAAACGTCGCCAGATCAGCCTCTGCCACCTTACCAGTCATCAAGCCTGCGCCGCAGGTGCCGCACTTCGGCCCCTCGCCCAGCTTGTCATAGGGTACGCGGTTCACTTGGCCACAGTCAAAACAGGTCAGTTTTTTGCCGCTCATGAGACTTCTCCGCCTTCACATTCCGCAATCTATATATGTGAAGGACCGTGAAATTGAAACCCTATGCCACAGAAAAAAGGCCGGGCAAAACCCGGCCTTTTTAGCCACTCAAAACCGAACTTAGTTCAGCGCTTTGTCGGTGATCGCGTGTGTCCAGGCGCCCTCTGGCATCTTGGTGATCACTGGATCAGATCCACCAGACATCAGGCTGTCCACGGTACGCTGATAGTCGGCTTCCAGCAAAGCGCCATTGGAACCTGCGGTGAGCTTGGCAATCTCGCCCATCATGCGCACCTGATGCTCTTCGGTCTGTGCACCGGTTTCGTCATACTCCAGCACAATCATCGCCGCTTCTTCTGGGTTCTCTTCAGCCCACTTCCAGCCTTTCATGGACGCGCGCACAAAGCGCACCATTTTGTCTTCAAAGGCAGGGTCCGCCAGCTTTTCTTCCAGCACGTAGAGACCGTCTTCCAGCGTCGCCACACCCTGATCTTCGTACTTGAAGGTTGTGAGATCATCTGGCGTCAAGCCAGCGTCAATCACCTGCCAGTACTCGTTGTAGGTCATGGTCGACACACAGGCCGCCTGACCGTTCAGGATCGGATCTACGTTGAAGCCCTGCTTGAGCACTTCAACACCCGCATCGCCACCGTCGGTACCCAGCTTCAACTGCGACATCCAGCTCAGGAAGGGGAATTCGTTGCCGAAGAACCAAACGCCCAGCGTTTTGCCAGCAAAGTCGTCGGTGGAGGTCACACCGGCGTCCTTACGGCAGGTCAGCATCATGCCGGAGGACTTGAACGGCTGCGCAATATTGACCATCGGCAGGCCTTTTTCGCGGGCCGCAAGCGCCGCTGGCATCCACTCAACCGTCACATCTGCACCGCCACCGGCCAAGACCTGCGTCGGCGCAATATCCGGGCCACCCGGCTTGATGGTCACGTCCAGGTCTTCTTCCGTGTAAAACCCGTTTTCCAGCGCCACATAGTAGCCCGCAAACTGCGCCTGCGTGACCCACTTCAGTTGAAGCGTCACCTCATCCGCAGCCTGTGCAATGCTGGCGGACACGCCCAGCGCCGCAACAGTCAGAGCTTTCATCATTGTTTTCATTTTGGCTTTCTCCTTGTTGGTATTTGGCTTTTGTTTATTGATGCACCATCTCCGTGGTGCCTGTCACAAAGCAGAACCCTTTGGGATCGCTATGAATTCATTCAAATTGGCCTTTGCCTAACTTTCCATCAATCGCGCACAGGATGGCACATCCTCTGACGAGATGGAAAAGGAAGTTACCTCCTCCTCATCGCGATTTTCTCTGGGATGGGTGCCAGAAGGTCACCCGTTTCTCAATCCAGGCCACCACCCCGTAAAAGGCGCTGCCCACGAGCGCTGAGACAAAAATCTCGGCCCACACCAGATCAATGGACAGGCTGCCCACACCGGTGGAAATCCGGAACCCCATGCCCCGCGTTGGTGAGCCGAAGTACTCCGCTACAATCGCCCCGATCAGTGCCAAGGTGGTGGCAATTTTCAGACCGTTGAAAATGAACGGCATCGCCGCAGGAATGCGCAATTTCAACAAGGTCTGGAGATATCCGGCCGCATAGGTGCGCATCAAATCCCGCTGCATCGCATCGGTTTCACGCAACCCTTGCACCGTGTTCACCAGAATGGGGAAGAACACCATGACCACAACCACCGCGGCCTTGGATTGCCAGTCAAACCCAAACCAGTTCACCAGAATGGGGGCCACCCCCACAATCGGCAAAGCGGCGACAAAATTGCCAATCGGCAGCAAACCCCGCGTAAGAAACGCACTGCGGTCAATCAGCAAGGCCACCACAAAAGCCGCACAGGCCCCAATCAAGAAGCCCCGCAGCGCACCCTTGAGCACGGTCTGCACAAAGTCCACCCAAAGCAGATCGGTCGACTGTGCAAAGACAACCAGGACCTGGCTGGGCGGCGGCAGGATAACTTGGCTCACGCCAAATCCACGCACCAAGCCTTCCCACAGCACCAAAATGGTGATCCCAAACAGCACAGGGACTGCAATGCGCACGGCGGTCGTGTCCGCGTAAGCCGAATGCACCAGCCGCACATTTGCGGCCCACGCCAGCGCCCAAAACACCAATATTCCGATGATCCAACTCATGAGACGAACCCCATTTTGCGCAAGGTGACGCGCTGCATGATATCAATGACCGTGACCAATATGCCCGCAAGAATGGCGGCACAGATCAAGGCTGACCAAATTGCCAAAGGCGTGCCAAACTGGTCCCCAATCAGGATACGTGCGCCCAGCCCGCTGATGGCACCGGTCGGCAACTCGCCAACAATCGTGCCCACCAAGGCCGCCGCGATCCCGATCTTCAGTGCGGTGAACAAATACGGCACACTCGCTGGCAAACGCAGCTTAAGGAAACTCTGCAAACCACTGGCACTATAGGTCTTTAGCAGATCAAGCTGCTGCTCCGTCGGAGACCGCAGCCCTTTCACCATCGACACCAGAACCGGGAAGAAACAGAGGTAGGCAGAGATGATCGCCTTGGGCACCCCGCGCCCCTCAATGCCAACTTGGTTGGACACCACAATGATCATCGGCGCCAGCGCCACAATCGGCACGGTCTGACTGATGATCGCCCAGGGCATCACGCTGCGATCCATCACGCGACTGTAAACAATCGCAACCGCGCCGACGATGCCCACCGTGGTTCCCAGCAAGAACCCCCAGAGCGTGGACTGCAACGTCACCCAGGCATGATAAATCAACGACCGTTTGGACCAGGCCCGTCCCTTCGCCACCATAGCACCAGTGGTTTTCCAGAACTCCTCGCCTACCTGCGTTGGCGTGGGCAAGCGCGGCCGCTTAAGGTCATATCCCACGGCCACATGTTCGCGGTTATCCAGCATCAGCTTCCACACAGAAACGTCCCGACGCTCTACTGAGCCTTCCGGCACCACCACTGCGCCGCCGCGCTCTGCGATATCCAGCGCCGGGCGAATGTTCATTGGCGCAACCGCCAGCCACCAGATCGCCACGATCGCGGCCAGCACGGTCAGAATTGGAACAAGGTTTCTCATGCCCGCCACTCCATCCGCACTTCGCGCACCGTATTTGGCGGCTCTGCCTCATGCCGACTAACCTCTTCAAACCCTTCGCGTTTGTAGAACTTCTGCGCCCGCTCATTTGGCTCATGCGTTGTCAGCCAAACGTAGTCCCGTCCAGCTTTGGCACGATCCATCAACGCCTTACCCACGCCAGCGCCGGTTGTGCGGCAATACAGCCCGCCCACTCGTGACACGCTTGGATCAAACGACAGGTAGCCTTCAATTGGCTCCCCAGCGACCCAAATCTCCCGCTCCGGCATCGCCTCGCGGATAAACCCGGCAATCTCTTCGGGACCATAAGGCGAGTCCATCCACTCGGTGGCCGCCTCCCAGTCACAGACGATCCGCGCCATCGCTGGCACATCCGCCTCCACCGCCCGTCTCACGGCCCGCTCAGTCATTTTCATGCCCCGCCCGCAGACCATCCCGCACGCGATGCGAAATCTCGATGAATTCTGGACTGTCGCGAATGTCCAGGGGCCGCTCTTTGGGCAATGTGCTTTCAATCACATCATGAATCCGCCCCGGACGCGGGCTCATCACCACAATCTTTGTGCTCAGATACACCGCTTCCGGAATAGAGTGCGTCACAAAGCCAATGGTCTTGTTGGTCCGCGCCCAGAGCTCCAAAAGCTGCTCATTGAGGTGATCGCGCACGATCTCATCCAACGCGCCAAACGGCTCATCCATCAACAGAATATCGGCATGAAACGCCAGCGCTCGGGCAATACTGGCCCGCTGTTGCATCCCGCCCGACAGCTGCCAGGGGTATTTCTTCTCAAACCCTTCCAGATGCACCAGCTCCAGCACCTCTTTCACGGATTTGTCCTGCTCCGCCTTATCAACGCCCATGATCTCCAACGGCAGGCGAATATTGCCGCCAATTGTGCGCCACGGGTACAGCCCCGCGTGCTGGAACACGTAGCCATAGGCGCGGGCCTTGCGCGCCTCCGCCGGGCTGACGCCATTGACGGTGATCTCCCCCGCCGTGGGCTGTTCCAAATCGGCCATACAGCGCAGGAATGTAGTCTTGCCACAGCCTGACGGCCCGATGAAGGAAACAAAGTCTCCCTTGTTGATCTCAAGGTTCACATCCTTGAGCGCATGCACCGGCCCATCGTTGGTCTGAAACGTCAGGCTCAGGTTCTTGGCGCTGATCACGCTTGACACACCGCTCTCCACTTCTCTGATAGTCTTATTGTTTGTGCCCATTGCTTGAAGGAGCTCCCATGTCCGCCTCCATGCCCACCAAATGCCAAAAGCTGCGCCTTGACGAGACGTACGAAGGCAAACAAGGGTTTAGTTATTTCCAAGGCATTGCCCGCGAAACCACCGGATCGCAGGGCATCTGCATGCACCTCCTGCGCATCCCGCCCGGCGGCCGCGCCAAAGCTCATCTGCACGAAAGCCATGAAACGGCGATCTATGTGATGGAAGGCAATGCGGTGATGTATTGGGGCGAGCAACTTGAGCATTTTATGTCCACCGATCCAGGCGATCTGGTCTACATCCCCGCCGGCGTGCCGCACTTGCCGATCAACACAGGCGAGGTCGAGGCCGTTGCCGTCATCGCCCGCACCGACCCGCACGAACAAGAAAGCGTGCGCCTCCTGCCCGAGCTTGAGGATTTGGTGCCAGACTGACGCGCCACGCTCACCGTCCGCGCTCAGCCCCCGTCCGCGGGGGGGGGCGAAAGCCCCCGCCCATGGGGGGCGGTCGGGGGCGGCCCGGCCACAGGCCGGTCCAACTCGGTGATATGTTTCATACCATTTCAAGTATCGGAGCTTTCACACTTGATTTTTACTTGCCGCGCTTCTTCGACCAAGCTTTTGACCTTCAGCAGCCCGCCAGCAACTCGCTCAATTTCAGCACGAAGCTTTTGGTCGTGACCGGGCAGGAAATCCCCGCCCTTGGTCTGTCCACCGCACCCGCACTCACACTGCACGGCTTACACACCCGTCGCCGGAATGCCGGAGCGCCGCACAGGCTGCGGCGAGGTCAGCTCTTTCCACGTGGACAGCGCCTTGTTCACCGTGGTGTTGGCTTCGCGCTCCACAAACTTGCCATGGCCTTCCTGCGTGCGGATCTCACCGTCATGCACTGCCACTTGACCGCGCGTCAGCGTAAAGCGTGGCAAGCCTTTGACCTCATGGCCTTCAAACACATTGTAGTCGATCGCCGACTGCTGGCTGCTGGCCGAAATCGTCTTGGATTTCTCCGGATCCCAGACCACAAGGTCCGCATCCGCGCCCACCAGAACCGCACCCTTCTTCGGGTAGCAATTCAGGATTTTCGCGATGTTGGTGGAGGTCACGGCGACAAACTCATTCATCGTCAACCGCCCGGTGTTCACACCATGGGTCCACAGCATCGGCATCCGATCCTCAAGCCCGCCAGTTCCATTAGGAATTTGGCTGAAGTCCTTGAGGCCAAAGCGTTTCTGCTCGGTGGTGAAGGCACAGTGATCGGTTGCCACCACGCTCAAGGAACCAGACTGCAGACCAGCCCACAGGCTATCCTGATGTTTCTGGTTGCGGAACGGAGGCGACATCACACGTCGCGCAGCATGGTCCCAATCCGGGTTGAAATACTCGCTCTCATCCAGCGTCAGGTGCTGGATCAGCGGTTCACCCCACACGCGTTTGCCCTGCATACGGGCGCGACGAATGGCTTCATGCGCCTCTTCACAAGAGGTGTGCACCACGTAAAGCGGCACACCCGCCATGTCGGCAATCATGATCGCACGGTTGGTGGCTTCCCCCTCAACCTGGCTGGGCCGCGAGTATGCATGCGCCTCCGGCCCGGTGTTGCCCTCGGCCAGCAGCTTCGCGGTCATTTCTGCGACCACATCACCGTTTTCGGCATGCACCATGGCAATCCCGCCCAGCTCCGCCAGACGGTTGAACGAGGCAAACAGCTCATCGTCATTCACCATCAACGCGCCTTTATAGGCGAGGAAGTGCTTAAACGTGTTGATCCCGCGCTGCTCAATGACCGTCTTCATGTCGTTGAAAACCTGCTCGCCCCACCAGGTCACCGCCATGTGGAAGGAGTAGTCACAGTTCGCGCGGGTCGATTTGTTGTCCCATCGCTTGATCGCGTCCAGCAGGCTCTCACCTTGGTTCGGCAGACAGAAATCCACCACCATCGTGGTGCCACCCGCCAGCCCGGCCCGCGTGCCGCTCTCAAAATCATCGCTGGAATAGGTGCCCATAAACGGCATTTCGAGGTGCACATGCGGGTCAATCCCGCCCGGCATCACGTAACAGCCGGTCGCATCCAGCGTCTCGTCGCCTTTGAGGCCTTTGCCAATCTCAATGATCTGCCCGTTCTCAATCAGCACATCCGCCTCATAAGACAGATCTGCGGTCACAACGGTGCCGTTCTTAATGACTTTTGTCGCCATATCTTCGCTCCCTGATGTCTCTGCACTTTTGCGCAGGTTGCCCCGACCTCGGCTTCATTTGGCCCAATCTATCCCGGGGGTGTGGGGGCTGCCCCCACCTATGTCTGTGTCCGGGGGACAGTGCCCCCGGCCTTGCCAATTATTCCACAACTTCCGCCGTCTCGAGCACCGCGTGCAGCATCACATCCGTGCCTGCCGAGGCCCACTCTTTGGAAATCTCTTCCGCCTCATTGTGTGACAGCCCGTCCACACAAGGACACATGATCATCGCCGTCGGCGCCACATCGTTGATCCAGCAGGCATCATGCCCGGCGCCAGAGACAATATCCATGTGGCTATAGCCCAGCCGCTCCGCCGCTTCGCGCACCGCGCCCACACAAGCCTCATCAAAAGCGGGCGGATCAAACTGACCGACAATCTCCCAGTCCAGCCCAACTTCGATCTCTTCACAGAGCTTCGGTGCCTTTTCGGCAAACTCCGCCAGCATCGCGTCAATCACTTCTTGCAGGTGGCTGCGGAAATCGATGGTAAAGACCACCTTGCCCGGAATGATGTTGCGCGAGTTGGGATAGACATCCACATGGCCAATCGCGCCCACGGCGTTGGGTTGATGTTTCATCGCAATCTCATGCACCAGCTCGGTGATCCGCGCCAAGCCACGCCCCGCGTTCTTGCGCATCCGCATCGGTGTGGAGCCGGTGTGGCTCTCCTTGCCGGTCACCGTACATTCAATCCAGCGCAGGCCCTGACCGTGGGTCACAACCCCGATGTCTTTGCCTTCTGCCTCCAGAATAGGCCCCTGCTCGATGTGCAACTCAAACATCGCATGCATCTTGCGCGCGCCAACCTCTTCGTCGCCAACCCAGCCAATCCGCTTCAGCTCATCGCCAAACTTTTTGCCTTCCGCATCGACGCGGTCATAGGCCCAGTCCTGCGTATGCCGCCCGGTGAACACACCGGAAGCCAGCATCGCCGGCGCATAGCGCGTGCCCTCTTCATTGGTCCAGTTGGTGACCACAATCGGGTGTTTGGTCTTGATGCCCAGATCATTCATCGAGCGCACAACTTCCAGCCCGCCAAGCACTCCCAGCACGCCGTCATACTTGCCGCCGGTTGGCTGCGTGTCCAAATGGCTACCCATATAGACGGGCAGTGCGTCTGGGTCCTCGCCCGGACGGGTGGCAAACATATTGCCCATCGTGTCCACACCCATGGTCATGCCCGCGTCCTCACACCACGATTGGAACAGCGCGCGGCCTTCCGCATCTTCATCGGTCAATGTCTGGCGATTGTTGCCACCGGCGATACCGGGGCCAATCTTGGCCATCTCCATCAGGCTGTCCCACAGCCGATCCGCGTTCACCTTAAGGTTCTCACCCGGTGCACCCATAGCATCTACTCCCTATTATCTGGCCCGGGCTTGCGCCCAATTGGGCTGCCCTTGCTGGTGGGGCTCTTGATCTCACGGCCATCCTGACCGTATGGTCAAATTCAGACGAGCACACCCTGACCAACCGGTCAAGATTTTTTATCAGGGCATTTTTGATGGCAGAGACCACAGCGGCATCCCCCAAAGCGACCAGCAAAAAAATGCGCCGCCAAGAGGCCGAGGCGCTCATTTTGTCAGCAGCAGAAAAAGTCTTCGCTGAGGCTGGCTTTGGCGGCGCCACCATGCAGCTCATTGCCGACGTCGCCGGGCTGCCTAAGGCGAACCTGCATTATTACTTTCCTACCAAGGAGTTGCTCTATCGGCAGGTGGTGCAAAACATCTTCCAAATCTGGCTTCAGGCGGCGGATATTTTTGATCAGGCCGAAGGGCCAGAGGAAGGCATCGGCGCCTACATTGACGCCAAAATGGAGATCTCCCGCCGCCATGCGGATGGCTCCAAAGTCTGGGCAAGCGAGGTCATGCATGGTGCGCCGGTTATACAGGATTATCTGGAGACCACCCTCACCGAGTGGACCAACGGACGAATCGAGGTCATCGAGCGCTGGATCGCCGAAGGACGCATGGCCCCGATTGATCCGCGTCACTTGCTCTACATGCTCTGGGCCACCACACAGCACTATGCCGACTTCGGCCACCAGATCGACACGCTCAACGGCGGCACCCCGCTGGATGACAAACAATGGGAAGCGGCCAAGTCCAACATCAAATCCATCATCCTGCGCGGGATTGGCGCCATAAAGTAAGGCATTCCTATCCGAAATCCCTGTAGACCCACGCCTTTGGCTGCATTAGCCTAAAAGACAAAGAAATACGGAACGTTACCTATGGCCGAGGCATCGACGCGCAAACCCAGCCGCATTCAGCAACGCAACCGCAAGCGCATTCTGGACGCCGCTCTCGAAGTGTTTTCCCGCCACGGCTATCGCGGCGCCACGCTCGACCTGATCGCCGAAGAGGCTGGTCTCTCCAAGCCCAATATCCTCTACTATTTTGGCGGCAAAGAAGACATCCATGTCACCCTGCTCAACCAACTGATGGAAACCTGGCTCGACCCGCTGGATCATATGGACCCGGACGGCGAACCGCTGGAAGAAATCCTCGGATACGTACACCGCAAATTGGAAATGAGCCGTGAATTCCCGCGCGAAAGCCGGCTCTTTGCCAATGAAATCCTGCAAGGCGCGCCGCGGATGGAGCCCCATCTGGAAAGCGACCTCAAGCCGCTGGTCGACAAGAAGACCGCGCTCATTCGCACATGGATCGCCCAAGGCAAACTGGCCGATGTGGACCCGCGCCATCTGATGTTTTCGATCTGGGCCACCACCCAGCACTACGCCGACTTTGACGCCCAAGTGCAGGTTCTGACGGACGGCGACACCAACGTGCTCGACGGTGCCGACACTTTCCTTGATCAGATGTATCGCAAACTGCTGACGCCTTAATCCGCGCCGTGCTTTACTTACACTTTATCCAAGGTGGCATGCACCATTGGTCGGTCCCGTCCACAATGATACCCCCTAAACCCTCTATGCCATTTACGATTTCAGGCCCGTCCGGCTGCATTGACAACAACCCAGCAGCAACAAACCCAGAGTATCCCAATCCGGCACGCGCTGCCTCAACACTATCGTACTCCATCGCGCTACCATCTTGCGCCATCATGGCCTGACTCAACGCGTCAAAATCGTAAGCGCCCGATTGGCCAAACGCAAAATTCCAACTGCCTTCTCGCTCTTCGTTGCTCAGGAACATGACAAGATCGTCTTTTCCTGCACCGTTCTTGTCCCAGATGTCCTTATAGCTTTGTTCATCTAGAACCACACGAGGCACAATCAAAACACGCTTTTCATCCAAACGTCCAACGTCCTTCATGACCCGCATGAGGTTTTGGTCATCGACTTCCGTCGCTTCGCTGGCGTGCTCCGAAAACCACTTAAGCGTGCCGGCCTCTACCCAAAAAGGCTGGGCATATATGTCTTCAACGCGCTGATCAGGATCGGCATGCACCGCGCCGCCCATCAAGCAACAAGACAAAAGAGAAAACCAAATAGAATACCGCATAAACTCAACCTTTCTGTTGCTTATTGTGATTGTACATATTCACAAAGAACCAAATCAAAAAAGCGGCATAGCCAATAACTGCCAACCCCATTTGCACCACCATCGTTGCGCCAAGCATTACTTTGTACTGTGCATCATAAAGCGCTTGCGGGGATGACCCAAATTTTCGGAATGCCTCGCCATTCAATGCCACCTCTTGAAAGAACCCCTGGATTTGGGAGACGGCCATCAATCCTGCAAATAGAGAAAGGAAAAACAATATGATTGGCGTTGACAGGAACCCCAACAATTTAAACTTGGCGATTGCGCCGGTATCATCAACAAGCCCCCCAGTTCTCAGAAAAACAAACAGTACGCCGCCAAAACCAAATGTCGCCATGGACATCAACAAATCGACTTGGTTTTCAACAGCTCTCATAAGCGGAATCATTTCATTCATAATCAACTCTCAAAAATCACTTTGTAATCTCTCACTTATACACAAAATTCGCGCATTTGGCTCACACAAACAAAAAACCGTCGCGGGGGACACCGCGACGGTCAGTTTCAGGTCGGAAGATCCCTGATGTTGGGCCAGATGGCCCTGTGTGAAACTTACTCCGCTGCCGTGGACATCGGGTTGTTTGGATGCGCGGTCCAGTTGCCGTACTCGGCCTCCACTGGTGTGTTGGTCCGCTCATCCATCTCGCCGGGCTCCAGCGTGCGCATGGTGATACAGTTCTCCACCGGACACACGTTGACGCAGAGGTTACAGGCCACGCATTCATCGTCTTTCACGGTGAACACACGGTCCTCAGACATCTCAATCGCTTGGTGAGAGGTATCCTCACACGCCGCATAACACCGGCCACATTTGATACAATCATCCTGATTGATCACCGCTTTGGTGACGTGGTTCAGGTTCAGATACTGCCAGTCGGTGACGTTTGGCGTCGCCATACCGACAAAATCGGCGGTGGAGGTGTAGCCTTTCTCGTCCATCCACTGGGACAGACCCGAGATCATCTCCTGCACAATTTTGAAGCCATAGGTCATCGCCGCGGTACAAACCTGTACGTTGCCAGCGCCCAGCGCCATGAACTCCGCCGCATCGCGCCATGTGGTCACGCCACCGATACCGGAAATCGGCAGCTTCGCCGTCTCAGGGTTGCGCGCAATCTCTGCGACCATGTTGAGCGCAATCGGCTTTACCGCCGGGCCGCAATAGCCGCCATGGGTGCCTTTGCCATCAATCATCGGCTCCGGGCTCATCACATCGAGGTTCACCGAAGTGATCGAGTTGATGGTGTTGATCAGGCTCACAGCATCCGCCCCACCGCGCAGCGCAGCCTCAGCAGGATACAGAATGTTGGTGATGTTGGGCGTCAACTTCACAATCACCGGCAGGTCGGTGGCTTCCTTACACCAGCGCGAGACCATTTCGATGTAGTCCGGCACCTGCCCCACTGCGGAACCCATGCCGCGCTCGGCCATACCATGCGGACAGCCAAAGTTCAGCTCAAACCCGTCACAGCCGGTCTCTGCGATCATCGGCAGGATGCGCTTCCACTCATCCTCCTCACACGGCACCATCACCGAGGCAATGAGCGCGTGATCCGGATAATCCCGCTTCACCCGTGTCATTTCCTCAAGGTTTACCTCAAGCGGACGATCGGTGATCAGCTCGATGTTGTTCAAGCCAAGCAACCGCCGATCCGCGCCGTGGATCGCCCCGTAGCGCGGGCCGTTCACATTGACGACGGGAGGACCTTCCGCACCCAGGGTTTTCCACACAACGCCGCCCCAGCCCGCTTCAAAGGCGCGGCGCACGTTGTATTCCTTATCCGTTGGCGGTGCCGAGGCGAGCCAGAACGGGTTGGGGGATTTGATCCCTACAAATTCACTTTCGAGATTGGCCATATGCTTATCTCCCCTTACGCCGACAGTTTGGCGTGAATGTCTTCGGCCGCGTCACGACCCTCAGCCACCGCAGTCACGGTCAGATCATCGCCGCCCGTGGCACAGTCGCCACCGGCCCAGATGCCCTCCACGGACGTGCGCCCGTTGTCATCCACTTTGATCTTGCCCCACTCCAGCGCTGGCAGGCCCTCGCCTTCCAATGTCTGGCCGATAGCTTTGAAGACCTGATCCGCCGCCAGACGAATGGTCTGTCCGGTCGGTTTCAGATCATTGTCGGTGTATTCGAACTCGATCTCACGCACCGCACCATTGCCGATCACCGCCTTGGGTGACGCATTGGTGATGATCCGCACGCCTTTGGACGCCGCCAGATCCTGTTCAAACTCCGACGCGTTCATCCGGTCTTTGCCGCGGCGATACACAAGGCTGACGTTCAGCGCGCCCAAGAGCTTCGCTTGCACAGCGGCATCCACAGCGGTCATGCCGCCGCCAATCACCACAACATCCCGGCCAATCGCCATTTTGCTCAGGTCATCCGCCTGACGCAACTCTGCGATGAAGTCCACCGCATCATCCACGCCATCCTTGCCCTCTCCGTCCACGCCCAGCGCGTTCACGCCACCCAGACCGATGCCAAGGAACACCGCGTCAAACTCCGCCTTCAGACCGTCCAATGACAGCCCGTCGCCCAGCTTCTTACCGGTCTCAACCGTGATGCCACCGATTTTCAGCAGCCACTCAACCTCGCGCTCAGCAAAGCTCTCAACCGATTTATAGGCCGCAATGCCAAACTCGTTCAGACCGCCCGCTTTCGCCCGCGCATCGTAAACAGTGACATCATGCCCATGCATCGCCAGACGGTGCGCCGCGGACAGACCCGCTGGACCGGCGCCCACCACCGCAACTTTCTTGCCGGTGCTGTCGGCTCGGCCAAAAGGGTGCAGACCCGCATCCACCAGCTTGTCGGTGGCATAGCGCTGCAACCGGCCAATCTCGACCGGGTTGCCTTCGGCGGTTTCGCGCACACAAACCTGCTCACAGAGGGTTTCGGTTGGGCACACCCGGGCGCACATCCCGCCCAGAATGTTCTGATCAAAGATCGTCTTGGCCGCGGCTTCCGGCGTGCCAGTCGCGATCTGACGAATGAACAGAGGAATATCAATCTCCGTCGGACAAGCCGTCATACACGGCGCATCGTGACAGAAATAGCAACGATCCGCCGCCACCAGGGCTTCGTGATCGTCAAAACGAGGGTGCAAATCCCCAAAATTCTCGGCCAATTCCGCAGAGTCTAAACGCCCCGCTTGGATGCCGTCGCTGAACGGTGTGTTGGACATAGGACCTCCCCATACACCTTGTTGGCTACCCGCTCAGGCTTGCACAGGTTTTTTGACCAATCAATAAAAAATTTTTCCACTTGGTCAAAAACACGATCCTTGCCGCCATACGCTTCTGATCGTGCACACCGCCCAATCCTTCATCACCGTGCAAAGTTCTCCCATACTTTCAGGCGCAGGCAGCCCCCCTCCCAACCATTCCAGGGCGCGCCAAATATATGAAATTTTTGCGAAACCTTCGCACCTTAGTCGGTCTTTTCGTATTTTACCCTTGTTTTCTCACTCGACAGCCATCACATGGGGGGTGCGCAGTTTCTATTTTCGACCCCCCTGCTCCTAACCGGCTCAGCTTTCGATCAAGATACCCGCCGGGTTGTCGCATGACGCGGACGACACAACACATGGAGAAACGACGATGGCAACTGGCACCGTCAAATGGTTCAACACCACCAAAGGCTTCGGCTTCATTGCACCTGATGAAGGCGGCAAAGACGTATTTGTACACATTTCTGCAGTAGAGCGTTCCGGCCTGACCGGTCTCGCAGACAACCAGAAAGTCAGCTACGAGCTGCAAGCTGGCCGTGACGGCCGCGAAAGCGCCGTAGATCTGGCCCTGCTTTAAGCGAGCGACAGTTCCGAGATGAGAAAGGCGCCCCATGGGCGCCTTTTTTGTTGGGTTGATAAGGCTCCACACCCCTCTTTATGCCCAACTCACCTCACCGCTATGCGCCGGTTATGTCCAAGAACACTGGACCATCCTGACCTTTCTCTCCAGAAGGACCCCAGCTCCCGTCTGGCCCTTGACGACCGGGGCCACGACGCCAGATGCCGCAATCTCGACCGGCACCACCACGTCCGCCTCTTCCCCAAAAGCCTCCTGGTGCGATACGTGATCCAAGACTCCGGAAAAGGTAGTATCCGAGCTCTACAGGCTCTGAAAACCGCATTCGGACACGCACAATGTTGCCATCAGTGGACGGCCCGCCACGCCCGCCGTCGCCGCCGCGCCCGCCATTTCCTGCCCCACTGCCAACACAGCTGGCATCCTCCCCCGGACCTCCACGCCCGCCATCCCCCCCAGGCCCGCCAGGGCCAGCGCTGGTGCTGACCGTAAATACTGCGTCTGCGGGATCAATTGGCAAAGGCTGACTAGGCGGTGCCCCAGTGTAGGTCACCAGCCCAAAGTCGAGGTCTAGCTCCGCGGCCTGCGACCCCTGCCCACCGACAGCACCCGCTTGACCTCTTTCGCCGTCCTCACGTCCACCTCGCCCGCGACCACCTGCGCTTCCTGTCGCGCCTTTGTCACCTTGCATACCCCAGGAATAAACCGCGCTTGGTCCTCGGATCTCGGTCTCATCAGCCTGCAAGACAAATTTGTTAAACGACGTGGATACCGGCGGAATCACCAGCGCCCCACCTTCCTCAAAGACCAGCCGGCTGACCCGCAAACGGGTCTGCCCCACCGGAAGCCGGTTCAGACCGCGTGGCACCGTTAGGGTCGTGTCTGTTTTATCCAGATAAGGTGCGATGTGACGCGCGTTCTGAAAATCCACATCCCACAAATTGGCAATATACTCCGGCATCTCGTCGAAGTTAGCATTCATGCTTCCAATGTCTTCAACCAGCGGCGCAGTCAAAATTTGCAAAGCCACAATGTCCTCCCAGCGTTCTACTGCAAAGACCGTCAACCAGAACAGGACAGCAGGCAATGGTTTTTTTGAAGGCCTGTCATTGAAGGGGTTTGAGAGCTCGTGACAAAGAAAAAGACGCAGTCTTGCGACTGCGTCTTTTTTCTTTCCTCTAGGAGGAAACATGGTCGGGACGGCAAGATTCGAACTTGCGACCCCCTGTACCCAAAACAGGTGCGCTACCAGACTGCGCTACGCCCCGACTTGTGAGGCAGGGTTTACCCCCACTGTTCGGGAATGAAAACCCCCTAACAACGCCAGTTTGCAATTTCTTGTAAAAAATTTTTGTGGCGCATTTCGCTGCCCACGGAAATCCCCATAGCCTCTGCCAAACCACCATTTATTTCAAGCACATAGCGCACTGCATCGCCGCCAAAAATCGGCGTTTCATCCAGTGGAATTGCGTTGCTATGGACATGTTGGATGACGCCATGCTCATCGGCAAACAGCATATCGAGGGGAATCAGCGTGTCCCGCATCCAGAAAGACGCAGGCCGTGTTGTCTCATATATAAAGAGCATGCCGGCGCTGCTGGGCATGTGAGGGCGATTCATCAGCCCCACCGCCCGTTCGGCTTCTGTATCGGCCACTTCTACGGAGAATCGCGCCTGTCCAAAGTCACCGCGTATCAAAACGCTGTCTTCTCTGCAGGCGTCTTCTGCCTGGGCAGGCAGGGACATCATGCTCCCCGCCACAAATCCCATAAATCCGGCGCAGATCGCGCGACCTGCGCCAGACAGTGTTAGTCGTTTTCCAAAACCGCGTTTTCCCACGCCAATACCTCAGTTGCCATGCGACCACGTTTACCGTCGATCACACGCAGCGCCAAGGCCTCGCCGGGCTGCAGGTCTGACAGACCAGACCGGCGCAGCACTTCGATGTGCAGGAAAATGTCTTCCGAATTGCCAAACACATTGGCAAACCCAAAGCCCTTGCCCTTGTCAAACCACTTCACCCGCGCCGGCTCCAGCGGCGTCGCGCGAATGTCTTCGAGGTCCATGCCTTCAAAATCAGACAGCGCCACCGGTGCTTCGGTTTCTGGTGCTTCAATTTTGAACACTTCAACGGCCTGCGCCCCGCGCTGCGTCACTTGCACAGCCACATCAATCACAGACCCGTCTGCAACAGAGCTTTGACCAAAATTGCGCAGCACATTTGCATGCAACAAAATATCCGGCCCGCCGTCGTCAGACACAATAAATCCGAATCCTTTGACCGGATCGAACCATTTCACCACGCCCATCACCTGCGTGACGTCATTCTCTAGAGTACTCAATGCCTCAACCTTAGTTTGTATCATCCCCATGATCTGCGTGACTGTGCTGCATCAAGACGACTTCGGCAAGCGCAAAATTTCCATGCTTTTCATGCGCTTGCCCCTAAAGTTTTTAACTAATTAAGGGTTAAGACGCTGAATTTCCCACTGTTTTTCAGGGGCTTCTCTGGTCCAGCGGAAACGGTCATGTAACCGAAACGCCCCATCCGCCCAAAATTCGATTTCCGTGGGAATAAGCCGATATCCGCCCCAAAAAGGCGGGCGTTTTGGGTGGGTGCCATGCGTGGCTGTCATTTTTGCCACTTTTGCCATCAAATCTGTCCGCGAATTGAGCGGCTGAGACTGTTCTGAGGCCCATGCGCCCAGCTTGCTCTTCAAACTGCGCGACTCAAAATATGCATCCGCCTGCGGGCCGTCCTCGCGTTTAACGTGTCCTCTGACCCGAATTTGGCGGCGCAACGTTTTGGAGTGCAGCACAAAGGACGCCTTGCCCGCGCCATCCAATTCCTGCGCCTTGGCACTGCCGTAATTTGTGTAGAACACAAACGCCGCATCCTCGATGTCTTTGAGCAGCACCATGCGCGAATTCGGCATGCCATCCGCATCCACCGTAGACAGTGCTATGGCATTGGGGTCATTGGGCTCACTCTTCTCGGCCTCCGCCAACCACGCCCGCGCAATTTCAAACGGGTCGTCCCCCGCAAAAATCCCAGTTCTCTCGCTCATCACTGCCTCCAAATGCATCATCCAGCCTCTCAGGCTAGACATATTCCACGCTGGCGAAGACCTTGATGCGACAGGGTCAATCGCCTAAACGTCACGCATAACCAAGTGGGACGGAGTGCACCGGATGTCAAATCAACTCATGGCAGGCAAACGTGGCCTGATTATGGGACTTGCCAACGACAAGTCTATTGCCTGGGGCATCGCCAAGGCCTGTGCCGACGCCGGTGCTGAGCTGGCCTTCTCTTATATGGGCGACGCTTTCAAGAAACGCGTGGTCCCGCTGGCAGAGCAACTTAACGTTGACACGCTGATTGATTGCGATGTCTCTGATGCCGCCTCCATCGACGCAGCTTTTGCTGAGATCGAAAAGAAATGGGGCAAAATCGACTTCATCGTGCACGCCATTGGCTTTTCGGATAAAAACGAGCTGCGCGGCCGATATGTCGACACTTCTAAAGACAACTTCCTGATGACCATGGACATCTCCGTCTACTCTTTCACCGCCGTGATGCAGCGCGCGGAGAAACTGATGAAAGACGGCGGCTCTGCCCTGACCCTCACCTATTACGGTGCGGAACAGGTCATGCCACACTACAACGTGATGGGCGTTGCCAAAGCTGCGCTGGAAGCCTCCGTCAAATACCTCGCTGAAGACCTCGGCAAAGACGGCATCCGCGTCAACGCGATCTCTGCAGGCCCCATCAAAACGCTGGCAGCCTCCGGCATCGGCGATTTCCGCTACATCATGAAGTGGAACGAGTTGAACTCTCCCCTGCGCCGCAATGTCAGCATCGAGGACGTGGGCAACTCCGCGCTCTATCTGCTGTCTGATCTGGGCAGCGGTGTGACCGGTGAAAACCTGCACGTCGACGCGGGCTACCACATCGTTGGCATGAAAGCCGTGGACGCACCGGACATCGACGCGGTGGTGGGTCGAAAATGAGCCTCGCTGCCTTTATCGCCGCTGTCTCTCTCTGTCTGATGGCCGCCGTCAGCCCCGGCCCCGCCGTACTCATGGCCGCGCGTGTGGGGTTGCAACAAGGTCTCAAGACCGGTGCAGCCTTATCGGTCGGCATCGGCCTTGGCGCGGTCTTCTGGGCCGCTTCTGCCCTCTTTGGCCTCGCGCTTTTATTCGAATACGCACCTTTCCTGCTGACAGCCCTGAAAATCGGCGGCGCGGCCTTCCTCATCTGGACCGCCTTCAAGATGTGGCGCGCGGCGGATGAACCATTGGAAGACACCGGCGCCGACGTCGCGGCCATGACGCCTCTGGCCGCTCTGCGCCTCGGCATCTGGACACAGCTCGCCAACCCCAAGCCCGCCGTCTTCTTTGGCGCGGTCTTTGTCGGCACCGTACCCACCGACGCCACTCCGCTAGCGCTGGCACTGCTGTTGGTCTGCATCTTCCTCGGGGAGTTCCTCTGGAACACCTCCGTGGCACGGCTGTTCTCTCTGGACCGCACCCGCAAAATCTACATCGGCCTGAAGCACCTGATCGACCGCGTCTTTGGCGGCCTTCTGGCGGCTCTGGGTGTCAAGATCGCGGCCACCTAGGCCGCGCTCTGCTCATGCGCAAACTCCTCAAGGCATTCCTGTTTTTGCTCTGCATTGTGAGCGCCTTGGGCATCTTCGCACTCTCCCGCCCCCAATACATTCCGCCTCCCATCAAAGACGCCCTCTGGCCGCGGGATGACATCGCCGTCGTGCGCGCCCGACAAACACCTGTGTTGAACGCGGGCTTTTCCAGCCACAACACCGCCCTCGGCACGCCGGTCTACATCCGAATTTTCAAAGAAGAACGCGAACTGGAACTCTGGGTGCAAACACCCAATGACACCTACGCCCTCTTCAAAACCTATCCGATCTGCAACCACTCCGGCGCCCTCGGCCCCAAGCTCAAAGAGGGCGACCGCCAATCGCCTGAGGGTTTCTATACGGTCGCCAAATCCGCCCTGAACCCAAACAGCAGCTACCACCTGTCTTTCAATCTGGGCTTTCCCAATCAATTTGACCGCAGCCACAACCGCACCGGCAGCTTCCTGATGGTGCACGGCGACTGCGTCTCTGTGGGCTGCTACGCCATGACTGACCCCGCGATTGAAGAGATCTACGTCGCCGTCGAAGCCGCCCTGAATGGCGGCCAATCCTCTGTGCCTGTACACGCCTTCCCGTTCCGCCCCACGCCGGAGCGTATGGCGGCGGCATCCGACCACCAATGGCACGACTTCTGGCAGCAACTTGCCCCCGCCTATCACGCCTTTGCGGCCACCGGCCGTCCGCCTCTGATTGCCGTGGACGGTGACACATACCTGGTCACCGCTTGGTAGGTACGCAAACAGTTTGCGCCGCTCTCTCCGTCTGCTAGAACAGCCCAAATCTGCGACAAAGGGGTGAGTCCATATGAGCGAGCGTTTGCCACACGAAAAAGGCTTCCACATCAGCTGGGATCAAATCCACCGCGACAGCCGCGCGCTGGCATGGCGTCTGGACGGCAAAGGCCCGGATGATGGCGCATGGAAAGCTGTCGTGGCCATCACCCGTGGCGGCATGGCGCCTGCCATGATCGTCAGCCGCGAACTCGACATCCGCACCGTCGATACCATCTCCGTGAAATCCTACTACTCCGGCGGCGGCAAACAAGACAAACAGCGCGAGGCGCAAGTTCTCAAAAGCCCGGATGCGGAGCTGATGGGCGACGGCGAAGGCATCCTGATCATCGACGATCTGGTGGATTCCGGCAAAACCCTCGAACTGGTGCGCCAGATGTACCCAAAGGCCCACTTCGCAACCGTTTATGCCAAGCCAGCAGGCGAGCCGATGGTCGACACTTTCATCACCGGTGTGAGCCAAGACACCTGGATTTTCTTCCCATGGGACATGGCGTTGCAATACGTCGAGCCTTACCGCGGCACCGATTGATCGCACCGGTTGGTGGGCCTGCCCACATCACAAACCGCCCAATTCGGACCGCAGCGAGGCCCCTCGCTGCGGTTTTCTTTTGCCTGCCCTTGCCTGAGAGAGTGACCTGATGACCCTCACCCGCACCGCCGCCACCTTTGCCCCGCCCGTGATGGAAGCCCGCCGCTGGCTCGAAGGTGTGACCTTTCCACCGGAACGTCCGCTGATCAACGTCAGCCAAGCCGCCCCTGTCGCCGCCCCACCGGAACCCTTGCTGCAACACATCGCAGACACCGCGCTCAACAAACCAGAGGCCCACCTCTATGGCCCCGTGCTGGGCCTGCCCGAGCTGCGCGCCGAGGTGGCCGCGCAATGGTCCGCCGCCTACGCAGGAGAGATCGCCCCCGCGCAGGTCGCCATCACCTCCGGCTGCAACCAAGCCTTCTGCGCCACCCTCACCGCCATCGCGGGCGAAGGGGACGAGGTCATCCTGCCAACGCCGTGGTATTTCAATCACAAAATGTGGCTCGACATGCAGGGCGTCACCGCCGTGCCGCTGCCCACCGACGCGCAGCTATTGCCCGATCCGGAGCACGCCGCCGCCCTGATCACCGAGCGCACCCGCGCCATTGTGCTGGTCACCCCCAACAACCCCGGCGGCGTCGAGTATCCGGCAGAACTGGTGCGCGCTATGTATGAACTTGCCAAATCCCGCGGCATCCGCCTGATCGTGGATGAAACCTACCGCGATTTTGACAGCCGCACCGGCGCGCCACATGACCTCTTTGGCGATCCGGACTGGCAGGACACATTGGTGCAGCTCTATTCCTTCTCCAAAGCCTACCGTCTCACCGGCCACCGTGTCGGCGCCATGGTTGGCAGCGTGGAATTGCTGGCCGAAGCAGAAAAATTCCTCGACACCGTCACCATCTGCCCCAACCAGCTCGGCCAGCACGCCGCGCTTTGGGGCATGCAAAACCTCAGCCAATGGCTCGCAGGTGAACGCGCCGAAATCCTCGACCGGCGCGCCGCGATCGCCGACAACCTGCCGCAACTCACCAACCAGGGCTGGGAGCTGCAGGGCGCAGGCGCTTACTTCGCTTATATGAAGCATCCCTTCGCGCTAGCGTCTGACCAACTGGCACAACAACTTGTGCAAAGCCACGGCATTCTCACCCTGCCCGGCACTATGTTCACACCTGAGGGCGATCAGGCGGGCAAAGACACCCTGCGCGTCGCCTTTGCCAACGTTGACCGCACTGGAATTGGTGACCTTTTTGCCCGTCTCGCCACGGTCAAAGCCTGACGCAACCACAACACAGGCGGGACAGGCCAATCATGCTTGCCCCCCCTGCCCCAACCGCGTAGACCTTCGCAGAAGAAACTTGAACGATTACAGGGCGGACATCGGACATGGCGCAGAGCAAAACCTCTAAAACAGCGGTCTGGATTCTCATGGGCTTGCTCATTCTGGGCTTGGGCGGTTTCGGCGCGACCAGCCTCACCGGCACCGTGCGCACCGTGGGCACCGTAGGCGACAAAGACATCTCCGTAGATGACTACGCCCGCGCCCTGCAAGAAGAACTGCGCGCGCTTGAGGCGCAAACAGGCCAATCGCTGCCATTTGTTCAGGCACAGGCATTCGGCATCGACCGCATGGTGCTCTCCCGCCTCTCCACCACCCGCTCCATGGACGCAGAAAACGAGCGCCTCGGCATCTCCATCGGCGATGAAAACCTGCGTCAGGAGCTGATGAACATCCCGTCCTTCCAAGGTCTGGATGGGTCCTTTGATCGCGACGCCTACAGCTTTGCCATCGACCAAGCGGGCATGAACGAATCCGAGTTTGAAGACAGCGTGCGAGAAGACACCGTCCGCTCCCTTCTGCAGGGGGCGGTGGTCTCCGGTCTGGTCATGCCAGACATCTACGCCGACACCGTGATCAAATTTGTCGCCGAAGAGCGTGACTTCACCTGGTCCAAACTGACCGCGGACAACCTGACCCGCCCGGTCGCCGCGCCAACCGAGGCCGAGATCGAAGCCTACTACACCGAAAACCAAGACCGCTTCATGCTGCCCGCCACCCGCCAGATCACCTACGCCTGGCTGTCGCCTGAAATGATCATTGATCAGGTCGAGGTAGACGAAACTGCCTTGCAAAACCTCTATGAAGAGCGCGACAGCGAGTTTAACCGCCCAGAGCGCCGTCTGGTTGAGCGTCTGGCCTTTGCTGATGAGGCTGCCGCACAGGCCGCGATGGATCAAATCGCAGCTGGCACCGCCACCTTCACCAGCCTTGTCGAAGGCCGGGGCCTCTCTCTGGCCGACGTAGATCTGGGCGACGTCACCAAAGCTGAGCTTGGCGAAGCGGGTGAAGCGGTGTTCCTGACACCCGCAAATGGCATCGCAGGCCCGGCCCAATCGGACCTCGGTCCGGCTCTGTTCCGCGTCAACGGCATCCTGTCCGCGCAGACCACGACCTTTGAAGAGGCCAAGGACATGCTGCGCGAGGAACTCGCCGCAGACCGCGCCCGCCGCCTGATCGACACCCAAATCGGCAACATCGACGACCTGCTCGCCGGTGGCGCAACACTGGAAGAACTGGTGGCCGAAACCGACATGGAACTTGGCACCCTCAACTGGCACCCGCTGTCTGAGGATGATCTCGCCGGCTACGAAGGCTTCCGCGAAGTGGCCTCCACCGTGACCGCCGAAGATTTCCCACAGATCGAAGTGCTTGAAGACGGCGGCATCTTTGCCCTGCGTCTGGAAGGCGAAACCCCAAGCCAGCCAGCCCCACTGGCAGATGTAGCAGAGGACGCCGCGGCACAAATCACCGCTCAGCGCACCACCGAAGCCCTCAAAGCTCTGATCGAAACGCTCAAGCCACGCCTGAACGACGGCACCAGCTTCACCTCCTTTGGCTTCACCGCCAACGAAGAGGTCGACATGGACCGCGCCGCCTTTGTACCGGGCACGCCTGCTGAATTCCTCTCCGAAATCTTTGAGATGGAAGTGGGTGAGCTGCGCACGCTGGACAGCCCGGACGGTCTGGTTGTGGTGCGTCTGAACGCTATCACCGATCCGGAAACCGACGACCCGGAAGTCACCGCGCTCAAGGCCGCAATCACGGCACAGCTCTCCAGCGGCATCTCTCAAGACGTCTTCGCCGCCTACGCGCAGGCGCTCCAGGGCATGTACCCAACCCAGATCAATCAGCAGGCACTGAACGCGGTGCACGCAAACTTCCAGTAAAGAAAGGCCGCCAAGGTGGACCTGACTCCCTCGTTTGAAGATTTTGCCAAAGCCTATGAGGCTGGTGAAAATCAGGTAGTGTACACGCGGCTCGCCGCCGACCTCGACACCCCGGTGTCGCTCATGCTCAAGCTCACAGGCGCCCACAAGGACGCCTTCATGCTGGAGTCTGTGACCGGTGGCGAAGTGCGTGGACGGTATTCCATCATTGGCATGAAGCCCGATCTGATCTGGCAAACTCACGGCACGGAAAGCCGCATCAACCGCACCGCGCGGTTTGATCCCGACGGCTTCACACCGCAAGATGGCGACCCGCTGACCAACCTGCGCGCTTTGATTGCCGAAAGCAAAATCGACCTGCCCGAAGACCTGCCACAGGCTTCCGCCGGTCTGTTTGGCTATCTCGGCTACGACATGATCCGTCTGGTGGAGCATCTGCCCAACATCAACCCGGACCCGCTCGGCCTGCCCGATGCCTGCATGCTGCGCCCCTCCGTGGTGGCCGTACTTGATGGCGTGAAAGGCGAAGTCACCGTGGTCTCCCCCGCGTGGGTCAGTGATGGCCAATCCGCCCGCGCCGCCTATGCGCAGGCGGCCGAGCGCGTGATGGACGCCGTGCGCGATCTCGAACGCGCCATGCCACAGGCCGCCCGTGATCTGGGTGAGGCGTACGAAGTGTCGCCCCCCGTCTCCAACTTCACCAAAGAGGGCTACATGGCCGCCGTGGAGAAGGCCAAGGAGTACATCAAGGCCGGCGACATCTTTCAGGTGGTGCCAGCCCAACGCTGGACGCAGGACTTCCCGCAGCCCCCGTTTGCGCTCTACCGCTCTCTGCGCCGCACCAACCCGTCACCGTTTATGTTCTACTTCAACTTCGGCGGGTTTCAGGTTGTCGGCGCCAGCCCGG
This sequence comes from Paracoccaceae bacterium, assembly GCA_014872815.1. Classification (GTDB taxonomy): domain Bacteria; phylum Pseudomonadota; class Alphaproteobacteria; order Rhodobacterales; family Rhodobacteraceae; genus Shimia. The sequence continues at coordinate 195,956 of WKFK01000008.1, read as the reverse complement.
AAATCCTCGTGCGGGTCTTCGGCGACGAAGTCACCATCCGGCCGATTGCAGGCACCCGCCCCCGTGGCGCCACGCCAGAAGAGGACAAAGCGCTCGAAGAGGATCTGCTGGCGGACAAGAAAGAGCTCGCCGAGCACCTCATGCTCTTGGATCTTGGACGGAATGATACCGGCCGTGTCGCCAAGATCGGCACCGTACGCCCAACCGAGAAGTTCATCATCGAACGCTACAGCCACGTGATGCACATCGTCTCCAACGTGGTCGGCGAGTTGGCGGAAGACAAAGACGCGCTCGATGCCTTCTTTGCCGGTATGCCAGCAGGCACTGTTTCCGGCGCGCCCAAAGTGCGCGCGATGGAAATCATCGACGAGTTGGAACCCGAAAAACGCGGCATCTACGGCGGCGGCGTGGGCTACTTCAGCTCCGGCGGTGACATGGACATCTGCATCGCGCTGCGCACCGCGATTGTGAAAGACCAAAAGCTCTACATTCAGGCCGGCGGCGGCGTTGTCTATGACAGCGACCCGGAGGCCGAATACATGGAGACCGTGCACAAATCCAACGCCATCCGCCGCGCCGCTGCGGATGCCGCGCGGTTCACCGGCAACGGCAACTCCTAACCGCCCCCAAAAAAGTAAATCGCGCGCCCCGGACCTGATCCGGGGCCTCTTTGTGGGACCGCAACGCCCGTTGCATTAACGCCTAAGCGCCCCAAAACGCACCTCCGCAAAACAGTCGCGATACCGACGTAATACCGACGTGATTTTGATCTCCAAGGACGACGGTTAATGCGCCGACATCTGCCCACGTCGCAAAAATTTGTCCACTCGGTCAAATCACTGTTACACTCACTGCATTATTCCCAAAACAAACCCGCTTTGGCCCCAGCCATACGGGCAATATCTATTACAACAGAGAGCACCAAAATGGCCCAATTTACCCTGTCCCGCCGCCACTTCCTGGCCTCCACCGCAGGCTTCATCGCCCTGCACCCCTTCTCGGCAAATGCTGCGCAAAATCAAGCACATCTGCGGATTATGGAGACCACGGACCTGCACGTGCACGTCTTCCCCTATGACTATTACGCCGACAAACCGCGCGACACCGTAGGCCTCGCCCGCACCGCCTCACTGATCAAAAACATCCGCGACGAGGCCACCAACTCGATGCTGATCGACAACGGGGATTTCCTGCAGGGCAATCCGATGGGCGATTACATCGCCTATGAGCGCGGCATGAAAGAAGGCGACATGCACCCGATCATCACCGCGATGAACGCGGTGGGCTACGACGCCGCCACAATTGGGAACCACGAATTCAACTACGGCATTGATTTCCTGATGAAATCCATGGCCGGTGCAGACTTCGAAACCGTGCTTTCCAACATCTCTTTGGAGCAAGGTGGCACCGCGCGCGAAGACAAAACCCTGTTCAAACCCTACTCCATTCTGGAGCGTGAACTCACCGACGGTGCGGGTGAGAAACACAAAATTAAGGTTGGCGTGATTGGCTTTACCCCTCCCCAAGTCATGAACTGGGATCGCCGCCATCTCGAAGGCAACGTGCAGGCGCGCGACATTGTTGAGACCGCCAAGGCCTTCGTGCCACAGATGAAAGAGGAAGGCGCCGACATCATCATCGCGCTCAGCCACTCCGGTATCGGCGCGGCAGACCACACAGACGGCATGGAAAACGCCTCCGTGCCGCTCGCCGCGGTTGAGGGCATCGACGCCGTTCTGACCGGCCACCACCACCGTGTGTTCCCATCCTCCGCCTATGACGGCATGCCAGGCGTGGACGTTGCAAACGGCACGATCATGGGCAAGCCAGCGGCCATGGGCGGCTTCTGGGGCTCGCACATGGGTCTCATCGACCTGATGCTGGAACGCTCTGGAAACGAATGGAAAATCGTCTCGCACAGCACCGAAGCGCGTCCAATCTCCAAGCGCAACGAGGACCGCTCGATCACTGCATTGGTGGAGAGCCAGCAGAACGTTCTGGACAGCGTTCAGACAGAGCATGACGAGACTTTGGCTTACGTGCGCCGCGCCGTGGGCAAAACCGACGCCCCACTGCACAGCTACTTCGCACTGGTGGCGGATGACCCGTCCGTTCAAATCGTCTCCATCGCGCAGCTTTGGTATATCGAACAGATGATGAAAGGCACCGAACACGAAGGCCTGCCCATCCTCTCCGCCGCCGCCCCATTCAAAGCCGGTGGCCGTGGTGGTCCGGAGTATTACACCGACGTGGCCAAAGGCGACGTGGCAATCAAAAACGTCTCCGACCTATACCTCTACCCCAACACCGTCCGCGCCGTGCGCGTGACAGGTCAGGAGGTCAAAGACTGGCTGGAACGTTCTGCAGGCATCTTCAATCAGGTGGACGCAGGCAAAGCCGATCAGGTGCTGCTGAACCCGGAATTCCCGTCTTACAACTTTGACGTGATGGACGGCGTGACCTACGAAATCGACCTGTCCCAGCCGTCCAAGTTTGACCCCAAAGGCAACCTGATCAACGCAGATGCCAACCGCATCACCAACTTGATGTTTGACGGCAAGCCCTTGGACATGAATGCGGAATTCATCATCGCCACCAACAACTACCGCGCGGGTGGCGGCGGCAATTTCCCGGGCGCCATGGGTGACACCATTGTGTTTGAAGGCCCGGACACCAACCGCGACGTGATCGTGCGCTACATCGTGGAAAAAGGCACCATCAGCCCCCGCGCCGATGCCAACTGGACCTTCGCACCGCTGCCAGGCACCTCTGTGCTGTTTGACACCGGCCCCAAGGCGGCGGACTACAGCGACAGCGTCGAAGGCGTCTCCATCGAAGCCGCAGGCGAAGGCCCAGACGGCTTCGCCCGCTTCCGCATCCAGCTGTAATCACAAGACAAAACGCTAGAGGGCCGGGGATTTTCTCCGGCCTTTTTGGCACCTGCATTCACCTGAGGCACGCCTAAGTCGCCTCTCTCTTTTGTGCTGCAGACCGGATGAGCGCATGTAAATAGTCAGCCTCGCGCACATTCTCGAACTCCACAGGAGTAGTGGTCCAAGTACTCGGAGCCAATGAACGCAACCTCGCCCGCTCATCAAACCTTTGATCAGGCAATGCGTTCCGTTTCCTATCTTTGTCAAAAAGCGTTCCCACACGAAGCGACGCGTAAGGGTGATTTTTGCGGATTGAGTAAGGAAATTCGACGGAATGGCGACACGAGACAACATATACATCACCGTTGCGGAACAGGCCTTTCTGCGCTCGAATAATAATGGCCCTGCGATCCGTCACAAAGTACGCCAAATTGGAGAGCAACAACTTCCGATCCAACGCATTGGCCACCCAAAGGCAAACCAGCATGGCGATGACAGTAAGAAAAACCCAGGCGGCGCGTGTCAAGTTTCCGCCCCCCTGTGGTACGAACGGCAGAGCCAAAAGCATTGCGACGGCACCAACCGCGATACAAATCGCCACAATCTTTTCATTTTGCCGCAACTCAAAAAGCTTACGTCCGTAATCCGGGGCACCTGACCAAAGCACTCTCTCGTCTAATTCGAGAAGCTCTTCTAACTTTGGGCTATCCAAGTATGACACGCTAGCGTTAAACATGATGCCCGGCGTACTGCATCATCCAATACGTGTCCATGCGAATTTTTTCCATTGAAATCAACGCGCTCAATCACAAATTTTCGACCGCACCGTGTATTGCGGCGCTTGCCAAGACTCAGATCGCTGCGGTCGATCATGTGGCGCCGGATACTCCAGTTTCGGCAGACGCAAACTATCCGGATCAAGTTCCCATCTTTGGCAATCAGCGAGCCCTCGGATCGCGACCTGCGTAAGATCCCGCAAATCAACCAGATGCCCTTCCCGGCGCGCTGCTGCAGACTGAAACTCCAACGCAGGCTCCAGCACAAACCATTGTGTCTCAGGGCCGAACACGTCGACCTCACCGCGCCATATTTCCCCTGAGCCAAACGATAGTTCAAATCGCCCCGGCGGAACCAAGACTCGGAAAAAGGCGCCGCCACGAATATAGGCCGCCAGAACCGCTTCTCCGCTAGATGTATCATGAAGTAAGAGAATGTGATCCGCACCGGCATTGGTTTTGATTTGCAACGGGATCGTCGCGGGCAACCCGGAACGGTTCCACATAAGCCCCCGCGGCCGCTCTTCTGCGAACGCAGAAAGAGCGGACACCGCGAGCACAAAAACCAAAAGCAACCGTGTCATTCCCGAAGGCTACCGAGCTTTCATCCAAACAAAAAGGGCCGGAGTTTCCTCCAGCCCTTCTCTTTCTTTCTCAACACCTTACGCAGCCTCAGTAGGCTCCGCCTTCTTGTTGGTGCCCTTGACCCACTCCCGCATACCTTGCAGCAGCACGTAGAGGATCGGCACAATCACCACGCCAATCACGGTCGCCGCCAACATGCCGCCAAACACAGCCACACCGATGGCCTTCTGGCTGGCCGCACCGGCGCCATTGGCGACCAGCAGCGGGACCACGCCCAACAGGAACGACAGCGCCGTCATCATCACCGCGCGGAAACGCTGGCTTGCCGCCTCGATTGCGGCCTCCTTGATGCTCAGCCCCGCAGCCCGCCGCTCCATCGCAAATTCCACGATGAGAATGGCGTTTTTGGAGGCCAGACCAATCAGCATGATCATACCGATCTGGGTGTAGAGGTTCACATCCCCGCCGGACACAAGCACCGCCGCCAGCGCCCCAAACAGCGCCACGGTGACCGAGAGCAAAATGCCCACCGGCATGGTCCAGCTCTCATACTGCGCCACAAGGAACAGATAACCAAAGACCACCGCCATAATCAGGATCAGCACCACTAGACCGCCTGCGGCCTGCTGCTGCTGCGCTGTCCCGGTCCATTCAAAAGAATATCCCGGAGGAAGTGCATTCACGGCTTCCTCCTCCAATACGCGGATCGCATCCCCGGTCGACAGGCCCTCTTTTGGCACACCGGTCACTGTGGCGGAGCGGAACATATTGTAGCGGTTCAGCGCCACAGGGCCGAGCTCATTGCGCACGGTCACAAGCGTGCCCATGGGCACCATCTCGCCGCTTTGAGAGCGCACATAAAGCGCGTTGATGTCCTCAACTTGTGAGCGGAACTCGCCGTCTGCTTGGATCATCACACGATAGACCCGACCAAACAGGTTGAAGTCGTTCACATAAATCGACCCCATATAGCCCTGCAACGTGGTGAAGACGTCGGCAATCGACACGTTTAGCGACTTCGCCTTTTCTCGATCCAGATCGACATAAACCTTTGGCACGTTGGCACGGAACGTCGAGTAACTCTGCGCCATCTCTTCCCGTTGGTTGGCCGCATAAACCAGCGAGCCAACGGCTGCCGCCAAGTCCTGCGCGGTGCCCCCACCGGTCTGCTGCACCTTCATCTCCACGCCCGCGCTCATGCCAAGGCCGGAAATCGGCGGTGGGTTAAAGGCGATCACGCTTGCGGAAATCTCTTGATTGGCAAGGCCATAGACCTTGGCCAAGATCCCATCCGCGCTCAGCTCGTCAGTCTGGCGATCATCCCAAGGATCCAGGTTCAGAATAATCATAGCCCCGTTGGACCCGGACCCGTTCAGCAAACTAAAGCCGTTTACAAGCACGGAGCCGGCCACGCCTGGGATTTCCATCAACTGCTCGTTCAAACGTGCGGTGACTTTTTCCGTCCGCTCGAGCGAGGCCGCATCCGGCAGTTGTACGTCAACAAAGAGCGTGCCGTTGTCTTCCAGCGGAATGAAGCCTGCCGGAATGGATTTGATCAACGTGCCAGAGCCCGCCATCATCGCGCCAATGATCACCAATGCGAGGATCGGAATGCGCACAAATCGGCGTACAACGCCCACATACACACCACGCGCACCATCCACGCCTTTCTCAAACGTCGCCATCAGCCCCTTTGGACCACCCGGATCACGTGGCCTCAGGATCAGCGAGCACAACGCCGGAGACAGCGTCAGCGCGTTGATCGACGAGATCACCACAGCGGTGGAAATGGTCACAGCAAACTGCGTGTAGAGCCTCCCGGTGATGCCGGGCATAAAGGTCACCGGCACAAACACCGCCAGCAACACAAGCGTGGTGGCAATCACCGGTCCGGTGATCTGCCCCATCGCCTTGCGCGTAGCGTCGGCCGCGGACAACCCCTCTTCGGCAATGATGCGCTCGACGTTTTCCACCACAACAATCGCGTCATCCACCACGATCCCGATCGCAAGTACCAAGGCAAACAGCGAGATTGTGTTCAGCGACATGCCGAACAACAACAAGAAGGCAAAGGCACCAATCAAAGACACCGGAATGGCGACCGCCGGAATGACCGTCGCACGCACATTGCCAAGGAAGATAAACACCACCGAGATCACGAGGATAAACGTCAGGATCAGGGTAGACACCACGTCGCTCAGCGACTGCTCTACAAACAGCGTACTATCGTAAGGAATGTCGTATTCCACATCATCCGGAAAGGCGCTTGACAGGCGTTCAACCTCGGCCTTCACAGCCTCGGCCACCGCCAGAGCGTTTTCACCCGGCGCCTGATAGATCGCCAGAACGGTCGCAGGGTTGCCATCGGCACGACCGGACGCGTTGTAGTAGTTCGCGCCAAGTTCGACCCGCGCAACGTCCTTCATCCGCACAATGCTGCCCGCCTCACCGGTCCGCAGCACGATCTCTTCAAACTCCTTCACCGTGGTCAGACGGCCTTTGGATTTGATCGTATATTGGAACTGCTGCCCAGTGGGGATTGGCGGCGTCCCAATCTGACCGGCGGAGACCTCAAGGTTCTGCTCGCGAATGGCGGCAACCAAATCCCCCGGTGTGAGCCCCAACCCTGCCATACGGTCCGGATCCATCCACATCCGCATGGAGTATTCAAAGTTGGTCATCACGTCCGCTTTACCGACGCCTTTCACACGCGCCAGCGCGTCGCGCAGGTTGATCGAAGCGTAGTTGGACAGAAACACCTCGTCATAGGTGCTGTTGGGCGACACCAACGTGACAATCATCAGCATGTTGGTGGAGGACTTCTGCGTCACCACCCCGCTGTTGGTCACCTCGGTTGGCAGGGAGGACGTCGCCTGCGCCACGCGGTTTTGCACGTTTACCGAGGCAATGTCCGGGTCGGTGCCCACCTCAAAAGTCACAGACAGGTTGTAGGAGCCGGTATCTGTACTGTCAGACGACATATAGATCATGTCGTCCACCCCGTTCACCTGCGCCTCAATAGGCGCGGCCACAGTATTCTCCACCGTTTCAGAGTTGGCTCCGGTGTAGTTGGCCGACACCGTCACCACAGGGGGCGTGATGTCTGGGAATTGCTCCACGGGGAGCGCGTTATACCCGATGAACCCCATGATGGAGAGCACCAGAGAAATCACGAACGCCGTTTTCGGGCGCCGGATGAAGATCGCTGAAAACACGGGTTACTGCTCCTCTGTCGGCTGACCGGCCAGCACCGCATCAACGGTCACACCGGGGCGCACACGCTGGAGGCCTTCGACAATCACGGACTCGCCTTCACGCATACCGTCTTCAACCACCACGGCGGTTTCCACCTGACGACCGAGCGTCACGTAACGCTGCTCCACGTTTTGCTGTTGGCCAACGACCAGCACAAAGTCCCCGCGCTGGTCACGCTGAACAGCAGCCTGCGGGATCATCAAAACCTGGCTTGGCGCCGCGCTTGCAATGCGAATATTCAGGAATGCCCCGTCCAGCAACAAGCCACGTTCATTTGCAAATTCCGCCCGAAGAGTGATCGTGCCGGTTGCCGGGTTGATCCGGTTATCGACAAAGACCACTTGCCCAATTTCATCCAGTTCTTCGCCATTGGGCAGGATCGCATAAACCTTTGGCGCCTTGTCTTTATCAGACAGCTCTTGAAGCTCGGCTTCATGATGTTCCATCACCTCCACCAGCTGTTTCTCAGTCAGAGAAAACTCCACAAAGATCGGCGCAGTGCGCACGATGTTGATCAGGTATGTGGAGGTCGGGCCAACCAACTCGCCCACACTGACGTTGGACCGGCCGATCCGCCCGTCAAACGGAGCATGGATTTTGGTGTAGTCCAAGTCCAATTGCGCCTGGGCGATGGCAGCTTTGGCGATTTCCACCTGCGCTTTGGCGACTTCGTTGTTGGCCACGGCCACATCACGGTCTGCTTCTGTGCCCACATCACGCTCAAACAGTTCGGTTTTCCGCACCAACTCGACTTCGGTCAGACGCAGGTTGGCTTCGGCTTGTGCCAGATCCGCATGCCGCGCATCCACCGCTGCCTGATAAACCTCCGGCTCGATTTCAAACAACAGATCGCCCTCAGCCACCTCATCGCCGTCCTGCCCGTGGATCTTCTCCACAAAGCCACTCACGCGGGCCACGAGGTCCACCTTGTCCACGGCTTCGCCTTTACCGATGAAGATCACTTCATCCACCAACTCGTCAGTGTAGGCGGCTGCAATGGCAACTTTCGGGGCGGGCGCATCCTGCGCCACTGCAGTGGTCGCCAATAAGCTGACGGAAAGCATGGCAGCTGAAAGTGGGGTGAAAATCTGAAACTTCATGGTGTCTTATCCCAATAGCTTGCAGATCAAGGCCAAATGAAAACGGCGGTGATCGCATGACAATTCACGCCATAGAAACATGGCCCGCCCCATGCGGCAAGAACGTGTTAACCACAAATGCCAAGCATCTGGCAAAAAAGCAAAAACGCGCCGACGTGGGGCGCGTTTTTCAGAACCTTCAAAGCTTCGCAATGATCAGTCGTTGTCATAGTAGGTTGGCGGATCATCATAGATCGCCCAGCCAAACTCCCCCTCAGACCCCGGCAATTCCTCTGGCTTCATCTTCGCTTGAATATACGTCTTGGCGACAAAATGCGCACTCACCGGCGCGGTCAAAAACAGGAAGATCGTAATCAACAACTCATGAAACGACAAAGTGCCTTTCACCAGCAGAAAGTACAGCATCGAGGCAATCAACACACCACCAACCCCAAGCGTGGTCGCCTTGGTGGGGGCGTGCAGCCGTTGCATGGTGTCTTTGAGCTTGAGCATCCCAAAGCTGCCCACAAGGCCAAACACCCCAGCCAGCACGATGAAGAAGGACACAAGAATTTCTACAAACATCTGTCTCTCCCTTACTCGATGATGTCGCCGCGCAGCACAAAGCGGCAGTAGGCAACCGTGGACACAAAACCAACCATCGCCACCAGCATAGAGGCTTCGTAGTAGATCGCCGTCCCCTTGTGCATGCCATAAAGGATCAAGAGCGCGATCACGTTGATCACAATTGTGTCCAGCGCCAAGATGCGATCGGCAGCCGTAGGACCTTTGGCGATCCGGTAGACGCACAGCAACACACCAAGCCCAAAACAGGCAAAACCAAAACTCAGAGCCATTGCAATCATGCGAAAATCTCCTTCAACCGGCGCTCATAGCGGTTCTTGATCTCGTCGCGCACAGCCTCCGGATCCTCGCAGTTCAGGCAATGCACCAAAACGGCGCTGCCGTCCGCAGATAGCATGGCGGACACTGTGCCTGGCGTCATCGTGATGGTCCCTGCCAGAATGGTGATTGCCTCAGGTGAGGTGACTTCCAACGGCACGGTCACCCACTTGGAGTCGATGTCCCGATCCCGTTTGAACAGGATGATGGCGGCCACCTGAAAATTGGCCACCACAATATCCCAAAGAACCACCAGCACGTATTCAACAACTTTGAAGTAGTTCTTGATGCGCGGACGGCCCGGCCAATAGGGCGCGGTCAAAACGGGCACAATCACCCCAAAGATCGCCCCCAGAAGCAGGTTGCCCACCGTCACTTTGTTGACCAGCATCAGCCAAATCACCAAAAGCGTCAGGCTCAAAATAGGGTGTGGTAGAAGTTTCCTCATTTCAGATCCTCCCCATTCTGCCCAAGCACAGCGTCGACATAGGCCGACACATCAAACAACTGCGCCGATGTCTGCTCCAGATAACCCATCACTGGCCCGGCAAATGCCGCCAACAACACCAATGCTGCCAAAGACAAACTCACGCCGGTCAATGCGTTCAAACCCACAGGTGCCGCGTCGGACGGCGCTTCCGCCTCAGGATCGGCCAAGGCTGTGGCTTTCCAGAACACCACGCTGCCAGCACGCGCAAAGCCTACGATGGTCACCAAGGAACCAATCAGGATCGCCGCCCAAGCGGTGGCCATCCACGGCATGTCGCGCACACCATCAAGCACCAGCAGCTTGCCAAGGAACCCGCTCAATGGCGGCATCCCCGTGACGCCGATCGCCCCAACAAAGAAGAACGCCGCAAACAGGCCGTTCTGGTAAATTGGCGGTTGCGCTGACAAAGCATCGCTGCCCCGCCGTGCCACCACCAAATCCGCCAGCAGGAACAGCGCCGCCGCCGCAAAGGTCGAGTGCAGCAGGTAATACAGCCCCGCGCCAATCGCCTCCGGCGTAAACGCGGCGACAGCCAACAACAGCGTGCCCATCGACCCAACCACGGCAAAAGACAGCATCGGCATCAGACGCCGTGCGCCCAATACGCCGATTGCGCCCACAGCCAAAGTGATCACCGCCGCTGGCATCACCCAGTTACCGATCAACCCATCGACGGCGGCCACATCAGGCCCAAACACCAGCGTGTAAAAGCGGATGATCGCGTAGGCGCCCACTTTGGTCATAATCGCAAACAACGCTGCCACAGGTGCAGGTGCATTGGCATAGGTCGCAGGCAGCCAGAACTGCACCGGGAACAACGCCGCCTTGATGGCAAACACCATCAGCAACAACACAGCTGACACCCGCAAAACGGCCGCTTCTTCCACGGGAAGCTCCCGCACTTTCACGGCCAGATCCGCGAGGTTCAGCGTACCGGTCGACGCATACAGCGCGCCAAGCGCAAACAGGAACAGCGTTGAGCCTGCGAGGTTCATCACCACATATTGCAAACCCGCCTTCAGCCGGACCTTGCCACCACCGTGGATCATCAAACCGTAGGAGGCAATCAGCAACACTTCGAAGAACACAAACAAGTTGAACGCGTCACCGGTCAGGAAGGCGCCGCAAACACCCATCAGTTGGAATTGGAACAGCGCGTGGAAGTGTCGTCCACGATTGTCCCACTCAGTCGCAATCGCGTGCCACAGCACAATCAACGCCAAAACTGACGTCAATAACACCATCATTGCTGACAACCGATCCAGCACCAGCACAATGCCAAAAGGCGCGGGCCAGTCGCCGAGATAGTATACGTGGGTCTCTCCATCCGCGACAATCGCCAGAAGACCCAACGAAATCGTAGCCAATGCCACAGCACCCGCCACTGACGCATAGCGCGCCAGCTTGATGTCGTGGCGCATCACAAAGGCGATCACCGGCGCCAGCAGCGCTGGCAACACAACAGGAGCAATTATCCAGTGGTTCATGCGCCCTGCCCTTCCCTGGTACTCGCGTCGTCGTCCGCCTCGGTCAGGTTGATCTCATCGCTGTCCGCCTCAAGATAGGCACCTAGCGCGATCATCACCAAAACGGCTGTCATGCCAAAGCTGATCACAATTGCGGTCAGCACCAAGGCCTGCGGCAACGGATCAGAATAGCTGACATCGGCATATTTGTTCAGCACAGGTGGGGCGTTCACCGCCAAACGCCCCGTGGCAAACAGGAACACGTTCACCGCATAAGACAGCAAGGCCATCCCGAGGATCACAGGAAAGGCCCGCAGGCGCAGGATCAGGTAAATCCCCCCTGCCGTCAGCACGCCAATGGCACTGGCAACAATCATCTCCATGTCATTGACCCTCCTTCATGTCTTGCGCGCCTGCGCCATCTTCCGGTGCTTGAGACGGATCGTGATCCATTGGGGTCACGTTGATGGTTTCCCCGGCAAATCGGGCGATCCGCGACAGGCTATAAAGCATCAGCATCACCGCGCCCAAAACCGCGAGGAAGACGCCCAAGTCAAACGCCATTGCCGTGGCCCACTCAAATTCTTCAATGGGGGGGAAATGCAGATACCCGAAGGCGCTGGTCAAAAACGGCTTGCCCGCAAGCCACGCACCTACGCCGGTCAACCCGGCAATGATCACGCCCCAACCAATCATCGAATGGTATTCCATCCGCTGTCGCAACTGCGCCCAAGCAAAGCCTGAGGCCATATATTGCATCAACAAGGCAATGGAGATCACCAAACCAGCGACAAAGCCGCCACCGGGCTGGTTATGGCCGCGCAGGAAGATATAAAGCCCCACCATCACCGCGATCGGCAGCATGGCGCGGGTCGCCACAACCATCATCAGCGGGTGACGGTCCCGCGACCGATCTGGCGAGAACGCCCGATCACGCAAACGCTTCGCCGCGGGTCCCCGCAACAGCGCGTCCATCAGCGCAAAGATCGTCAGGCCTGCAATGCCCAGAACGATGATCTCGCCGTAGGTATCGTAGCCCCGGAAATCCACGAGGATCACGTTCACCACGTTGGTGCCACCGCCGCCTTTGTAGGAGTTGGCGAGGTGATAGGCGGAAATGCTGTCCACATCCCGGGTCAAGAAGGCCATCGCCAAAGCCGCGACGGCGCCGCCTCCGGCGATCGCCACAACCGCATCGCGCAGGCGCTTGCCATTGCTGCTTTCCGCTGGCGTGTCTTTTGGCAGGAAGTAGAGCGCCAGAAGCAGCAGCATGATCGTCACGGTCTCAACCGAAATCTGCGTCAGCGCGAGGTCGGGCGCGGACAGGTACACAAACCCGCCCGAAATCATCAAACCGATGATCGAGATAAACACCAAAGAGCGGAAGCGACGGCGGTGCTGCGTAACGACCAACAAGGTTGCAACAATCAACGACATCCAGCCGATCCAGACCAGCGGTGGCACCGGCAAAATCTCCCGCGTTGGCGCGCTGATACCACCGATGAAATAGGCATGTGCGCCCACCCCAACTGCGGCCACCACCAACAACGCGAGATAGCGGCTCATCACGCCATTATGGGTGCCGCGGGCAAAGGCTTTGGCCAAGGCCACGCAGCTTTCCATGATCGCATCAAAGATCGCTTTGGCTTCTGGACGCCGCGCGCGCAGCCAGATCGCATCCAGCTTGCCATGCAGGGCGAGCAAAACCCCGCCGACCACAAAGGCAATCACAGACATCCACAGCGCCAGTGTCACCCCGTGCCACAGTTTCAAATATGGTTTTGTCGCTTCGCCAGTCACCGCATCAGCCGCCACTTTCACCAATGGCTCTGCCAAAAACGGCATCGCGCCAATAGCGACCACAAGCACCGTCAGCAACGCAGGCGCTGCATAAAGCCCAAAAGGCGGATCATGTGGCGTGGCCGGATAGTCATCGCGCACTGGTCCGCCAAACACATGGACAATAAACCGGAAGGAATAGGCAACAGAGAAACAGCTGCCCAAGGTCGCCAAGACCGGCACAATCCAAGGGTTGTTGTACCACACTGTGTGGACCGCCTCTTCGAGCATCATCTCTTTGGAAATGAACCCATTGAGCGGAATGGTGCCCGCCATCGACAGCGCCGTGATGGTACCTATGATCGCCGTGATCGGCATCAGCTTCGCCAAGCCGCCCAGCCGCTTAATGTCTCGGGTATGCGCCTCGTGATCGACAATGCCGGCGGTCATAAACAGCGCCGCTTTAAAGGTCAGATGGTTGATGATGTGGAACACCGCAGCAATCACCGCAGCCTTGGTGCCAAAGCCCAACAACATGGTCAGCAGGCCCAAATGGCTCACGGTGGAAAAGGCCAACAGGCCTTTCAGATCATCTTTGAACAGCGCAATCACCGCGCCCAAAACCATCGTGATCAGGCCAGTTGTCGCCACGATGTAGAACCAAGGGTCCGTGCCCGCCAGAACAGGCCACATCCGCGCCATCAAAAACACCCCCGCTTTCACCATGGTCGCAGAATGCAGGTAGGCTGACACCGGAGTGGGCGCGGCCATCGCATGCGGCAGCCAGAAGTGGAACGGGAACTGGGCGGACTTCGTAAACGCCCCAATCAGGATCAGGATCAGCGCGGGCATATACCATTCGCTCGCCTTGATCACATCGCCCTGTGCCAGAATGTCGGTCAGGTTGTAGCTGCCCACGATATTGCCGAGGATCAGCATGCCACCAATCATCGCCAAGCCACCTGCGCCGGTCACGGTCAGCGCCATACGCGCGCCCTGACGGCCTTCTGGCAGATGCTTCCAATAGCCAATCAACAGGAAGGATGACAGGCTGGTCAACTCCCAGAAGATCAGCAAAAGCAGGATGTTGTCAGACAGAACAATGCCCAGCATCGCGCCTTGGAAGAGCAGCAAATAGGTGTAGAACTGTCCCATCGGGTCCTTAGCCGAAAGGTAGAACCGCGCATACAGAATGATCAGCAGGCCAACCCCAAGGATCATACCCGCAAACAGCAATCCCAGACCGTCCAGGAAGAAGCTCGCCGAAAGCCCCAACTGCGGCAGCCACTCAAAACTCGTGCTGACAACCTCTCCCCGCATCACCGCTGGGGCTTGAGTGGCCAATAATAACAACGCTAAGACTGTCGGAACGGCGGTAAATGAGGCACAGGCGTTGCGCCCCGCTCGGATCAAAACCCCCGGCGCCAATGCGCCAAGGAAAGGTAAAATGGCAATTATTGCCAGAATACTGCCGTCGTTCATCGGCGCCCTCCCATTCGTTGCCTCAGACTGATAAGCATCCGCCCTCCCTAAAACAACCGGCGCATACCCAAAATACCTTAGAAAAATTCCAAGTTTTGGGCTGTTTGGGCGCAGATGCCGCAGGCGGGGTCAGAATTGCTCCGCCAACTGCTGCAATTCCGGATCATCAGGATTGTAGGCTAACGCCTGCCGCATACGCTTTTGCGCCGCCTGCCGCCCCTCGACCTGCGCCGTCATGCGGATCAGACTGCTCCAGGCCTGTGGGGTCTGCGGATTGAGCCGAACCGCCTCTGACAAGGCTGCGATGGCCGACGGAATGTTGCCCGATACCATTGAATAGCCAGCAACCTGCAAATGCGCCTCGGCAAAATCCATCTGGTTCTGCATCACCGTGCCAAATTCGCGATAGGCTTGCCCCAACTCCGCCCGCAGGTTGTCCGGCAAGCGATCCGGCCGCTGGCTCATGATCGCCCGCGCTGCGGCAAGACGCACCGCCCGCACCTCGTCATTCAACCCTTGCAGCAAATACGGCGCCGTGGCGACCACTGCGCGGGCACGCAGTGCATTCAACGCTCCCACCCGGATTAGCGGGTCGTCATTTTGCAAAAACGCGCCCAGTTCCTCCAGATCCAGCGTTGTCGCCCCCGGCCCCAGGAGCCACAAGGCCGTCGCGCGTACCAAATTCGGCTGCGTCTCATCCTGCGCCAACCCCATCAACTCCCCCGCCGCGGCCCGCGGATCGGCGCGCCCTTTCGCAAGAACCTCGCCGTAATGCGGCTCCTGCCAACGTCCGTCGGGGAACCACGCGCGCACATTACCTGCCGCCCACTCGTTCGTTTTGTCGTCATGACAGGTGATGCAGGCATTCGGGCTGTCCAGCGCGTCACTGAGATCGGGACGCGGCACGCGGAAGCTGTGGTCACGCCGCGGATCGGTGCCCATGTAGACCTTGTCCACCATATGACAGCTCACACATTGCGCTGCCTCGGTGCCCACGGGGTGGTTGGTGTGCGCAACATCCTCGTAGTCCGCCAAGCGCAGGCTTTCGAACTCTGGGTTACCTGCTGGCGAGTGACACTGCGTACAGACCGCGTTGCCTTCGGCCACAACCTCTGCCGAATGCGGCTCATGGCAATTGGCGCAGGTCACTCCCTTTTGGGACATCTTGGACTGCAGGAAGGAGCCGTAAACATAAACCTCATCCAAAATCTGCCCGTCCGCATGGTATAACCCCGGCCGCAGCATCGCGAGGTTGTAGTTGTCCGCAAAAGCCGCTCCCGGCAGCGGATTGCCGTTGCCAAACCCCTCGCGCCGCGCATGGCAACCCGCGCATTGTTCCATTGCAGCGACAGGCTCCGACATCGTCGCCGTAAAGCCCCAGTCATCCAACGCCACCGCAAAGCCCTCCGGCTTGGCCCCCTCAACAATGGTCAAATGTGCCGCCCCCGGCCCATGACACGCCTCACAGCCCACGCCAATCTCAACCTGCTGGCTGGCGTATCGCTTTGTCTGAAAGTCGTAATTCTTCTCAAACCCCGTGGCGTGGCATTCGGCACAGCGGCTGTTCCAATTCTTGTAAACACCGGTCCAGTGAAACGCATCTTCGGGCGGCAAATCCTGATCTGGATAAAGGTGATACCACCTCTGCTGCTCCACATCCCAGACCACATCAAAGCTCTGCAGCCGCCCCTTGCCAGTCGACAGGATAGGATGTTCAAGCGGGTGCACCCCACCCACGGAATGCATCTCATAACGCGCTTCCACGCCATCCTTCTCGCGCACCGTCACCACATAGGCGTCGCCATCTCTGTCAAAGGTCGCACGCATACCGTCATGTTCAAAGCTTTCACCTTCAAAAGCCCCAACAAAACTGTCCTCACCGGGCATCCGCCAGGCCTCGCCATGGTGCGAGGTTTTCCACGCGTCATAGGCGTCTGAATGACAATCCCGACAGGCCTCTGAGCCAACATAGTCCGGCACGCCAGCGCCATGTGGCGTCTGCGCACCTCCGGCAGTACCCAGCATCACACACGCCAGGGCCATGCCAAAAAAAGTCTTAAATGTCATACAGCTGTCTTTCAGTTCTGATGCGTGGAGACCGGATTGAGCGGTGGCAAATCCGGAGTCTTCGTGTCGCGACGATAGCGGGTTTCGCGGTGTTTTCTATGGCAGAGTGTTTTGAGGTTCGCCCAAGCCTGCGCTTCCTCGGTCACGCGGCCAGTGCCAAACCGCGCCGCGCCAATCTGCAAGAAGGCTTCTTCAATCGCTTTCTCAGTCTCTTGTCCGGCAAGCGGCACCTTCCGCGCCCAACGCAAATAGGCCTGTTTGGAGAGACTCAGATCCCGTTTCTGCATCGCCTGTTTCAGCAATCCGTAGGCATAGCCCGCACTCTGCAACCGCCGCTCCTGCGCTCTGCCCCAAGTCCTTCGCAAAACCGGCAGCCCCCAGCGCACAAAAGCCCATGCAGCAAGTAACAGCGCCACCAAAGCCGCGCCCCAGCGCACGACCTTTTCAACATCCAACGGCTCTGCACTCGGTGCCAAAATCGGCGCATCCGCTTGCACCTCGACGGCCTCAGCCACGGCCTCTTCCACTTTGCCGCTCTTCAGATTGAACCACTGCAAACGCACCTCAGGCAGCGCGCCGGCCGCGCCGCCTTCCACCACATAAACCGTCTTCTCAACACGCGCGCCACTCACCACACCGCGGTTTTCGGTCTCCTCGGCCACCGGGCTTTCTGGATAAGCCCGCAGCCCCGCTAACCCTTCTTCCGGCGTGACAGATGGCAAGAACATCGGCGACACACCTTCGATCTGCACCTCAAGCACGCGGGTAAAGCTTGCACCGGCGCCCAGCCCCGTGGTCTCTCCCTCAACAGTTTGCGTCAGTGTCAGCTTCTCGGCGGCCACAAACGGGTCCATCCCTTCCGCGCCCTCCGGCACAACACCCGTCACTGTCTGCGCAGGCACTGGCAACGCTGCTTCCAAAACGTCGCTGCCCTCAAGCGCCCGATACCGTACTTTCACTTCGCCCGCCGGGATCTCAAACGTCCCCGGCACCACCGGCGTGATCTGATAGCGTCGCGAAATCCCTGACCACGTCTCCCCGCCAATGCTTTTGCTGGTCGGCGAACTCGCCTTGGATGGCAGCCGCACCATCAGATTGGGGGTCTCAAAATCTGGCCACACCGGCGGATCCGGCATGAAAGTTGGCACCAACACCGTCAGCCGCAGCGTCAGCGGCTGTCCCGGCACGGTTTCGCTTTCCTCAAACGTCACTTCAAGCTTGGGCTGCACATCTTGGGCCCAAACCGCCACAACGCTCACCACCCAGAGCACAAAGGCAAAGCCCCATCTCATGGCTGCTCCCCCCGTGCCGCTTCCAGCCTGAAACGCTGCTTCAGGAAATCCTCCGTGCGCGTGTCCACCGTGCGCATCCACTGCTCGGTCGACAAATGCGCGGGCGCATCTTCCTGCGGCACCTCAATCTGCGTGTCTTCCCCGCGCCCGCTTTCATTGTCAAACACCACATCGTCTGCGCCAATGCCGGTGTCCTCACCCGTGTCAGATTGCTCTCGCGTGGTCTCCACATACTCCACAATAGCTTTAGAAATCGGCAGGTTCCGCTGCGCGGCCTTGTGCTCTGGGTCAATCTCCAACGCCCTTTCAAACGCCCGCACCCCATCGCGATAGCTGCGGGACTTCAGATGTGCCATGCCCTGTAAAAACGCCGCCTCCGCCGTGCCCAGCCGCGCCATCTCCTGCGCCGCCGTCTCATATTGCCCACTGCGATAGAGCGCCACACCGCGCAAATACGGGTCTTCAAACGCCTCCGCAGCATCGGCGTAGTCCTTGCGCTCAAACGCCCGCCAGCCCTGCTGATCCGGCGTCAAAAACCAATCGCGCCAGCCCTCCGCCTGCGCCTGCCCCGGTTGCATAAGCCAAAGCACCAAGACCGCCTGCCCCGCCCAACGCACCGCCATCCCGCGCCGAAACCACAGCAGCATCAAAGCCAACGCCGGCCAGGCCAACCACGCGCCGCGATCCTCCCACGGCTGCGCCTCGTCTTCCAATTGCGCCCGCCGATAGGCCGAGGCCAGCGAGCGCTCCACCTCCGCCACGTCGCCGTTGTCCGGCGTCACACGCGTTGCCGATGCCCCGTCCGGCACCTGCGGCAAGGTCGTGCCTTCAGGCAGCATGAACAGGAAACTCATCGAAGCCACAGTCTCAGAAACCGCAGCCCCCTCCTCACCAGAACCTGCATTACCCCAAGCCGCCGCCAGTTCCGCCGCCGCACTGGCCGACAACTCATCAACCATAAACACCACGCCCCCCGGCGCGCCTTCCCGTGCCAGCAAGGCCTGCGCCGTGGCAAATCCGGCCTGAATGTCCTGCCCCTCAACCGGCATCACCGCCGTAGTCAGCCCTTCCAGATACGGCTGCATCACCCCAGGATCTTCACTCATCGGCACCACCACATGCGCAGAACCTGCAAAGGCCACCAACGCTGTGCGTGCGCCGCTACGTAAGGCAAGCAAATCCATCGTCTTCTGCCGCGCCCGTGCCAACCGTTCCGGCGCCACATCGGTTTGTTCCATCGACGGCGTGACCTGCATCACCACCACCAGCGGTGCGGTCTGCGCCGCAAAGGGTGTCGGCGCACGGGTCCAGCTTGGCCCCGACACGGCAGCCACCAACAACAAAAGCACCAGAGAGATCACATCAATCGGCTGCACCCGCCCTGCCGAGTTCCCTGGCACCGTCAGCGCCTCGGCCAAATGCGGCGCGAGCCAGCCATCATTGCCGCCCGTTGCGCCACGCCTCTGACGCAACCGCCACCAGGTCACAAGCACCGGTATGGCCAACACAAGCAGCCAAGGCCGCAGGAAGTGGAACGCCTCCAAGAATAGCGACAGGTCCAAACTCATGCCCGCGCCTTCCCGTGATCTCGCAGCCAAAGCGACATCAGCAAGATCAACCCTATCGCCAGCGCCGCCATCAAAGGCCAATGCGCCAAGTCCTGTTGTGGCCGCCAACTTAACGTCTCGACCTCCTGCGGGTTCAGCGCGTCAATCTCATCGTAGATGCTATCCAACGCCGCCGCATCCGCAGCAAAATACGCATCCCCCCCAGTGCGTTGCGCCAAGGTGCTCAGCAACGCCATATCCAGCCGATCCTCGCCGCTGGCCTCCGGGTCCCCGACACCGATCGCAAACATGTGTACGCCTTTGTCCCGCGCAATCTCGGCCGCATTCACCGGGCTCATCCGGCTCGCCGTGTCGTTGCCATCCGACAGCAGGATCAACAGCCGCTCTTCAATTTCGCTGGCCTCGAACGTGTTGATCGCCAACCCAATGGAGTCGCCCAACGCCGTGTGCGGCCCAGCCATGCCCACCTCGGTCTGCGCCAACAACGCCCGCACCGTGTCCAAATCTTCGGTCAAAGGCGCCTGCACATAAGCCCGCGTGCCAAATACAATCAGTGCCACGCGGTCGCCGGAGCGATCCGCAAGAAAGGCCTCAACCACCTCTTGTACCGCCGCCAGCCGTTGCACAGGCTTGCCGTCCGCACCGGGAAAGTCCCGCGTGTCCATGCTGCCGGATATGTCAATCGCCAGGATCACATCCCGCGTCGCCTTGGAGATCTCCTGAGGTGGTCCCAGCCGCACCGGCCCCACCAAGGCCAACACCAGCAGCCCCCACATCAGGCCGCCGCCAATCAGCGCCCGCCGCTTATGAGCCACAATCGCAGCGCCGTCCTGCACGGTCAGCCCGGCGGCCTCCGCGATCTGATCAAAAAACGGCACCCGCAGCGCATCCTGGCGTTGGCGAAACGGCGGCACCACCCGCCGCCAGATCAGCGGCAAAGGGAGCAGCAACAGCACCCAAGGATGGCTCAGCTCAAACATCCGCCGCCTCCGGTGTCTTGTGCGAGGTGATCCAAGTCCGGGCCGCCGCCAGCAACTGCGGATCAGCAGCCGCCGGAACTCTCTGATAGGCCGCGCGCGCCAAAGTAGTATCCCCAAACTCTCCCGCGCCGGTCTCCGCCAAAAACGCCACCCAGGCCTGACCACTCAACCCAGCCACGCGCCGCCGCCCATAGGCCACCATCGCCGCGCGTTTCAAAATGCCCGAGACAGCCACCGGATCGTCTGCGGCCCGCTCCAAAGCCTTCAACGCCGCCCGCCTATAAGCATTGGCCCGATAATGCTGCCACATACGCCAGCCGCGCCAAGCTGCAACAGCCAAGACAATCCCTGCCAACACCAGCCACCCGGCCGTCTGTGGCACCATCGACACCGGCGCCGGGTCCGGTACTTCGGCAAGCTGATTGATCAGCCCAACGAGACTGTCATTGTCCACGGCTGCGGCAGCTTCCTCGCTCATCGCCCCCGCCCTCCCAACAACCGTACCACCTGCGCCAGCGTGTCTTCAGCGGTCGTTAACGGCAGCACCGACAGGCGCATCCGCTTTTGCCACGCGGCCACCTGTCCCCGCCGTGATCCGGTCACCTGCGCCAATCCAGCCCGGACTTCATCCGCCTGAAAATCCAACAAGGTTTGCTTCTGACCATCCGAGGCCGTCACCGCGCCGGTCTCTGGAACCACTTCGGCGCTGGGGTCCCCAACCAGCCCAAGCACCACATCATTATGCAACGCAATTGCGCCCAACCGTCGCTCTGTCTCGTCATCACAAGCGTCAAAATCACTGATCACAATCACCAGATGATCCCGCGTTGCAAGCCGTGCCACCGCAGCCAGCACATCGTTAAACGGCATCGGGGGCACCTTTGGCGCATCCGCCGTGAGCCGATGATTGGCCGTTTCTAGAGAGGTCAAAAACCGCGTCACCGCCGCCCGTCCCCGTCCAGGGCGCAGCTCGTCTATGTCGGCATCCCCAAACACCACACCACCCACACGGTCACCCTGTTTGGCGACCCGATGCGCCACAATCGCCGCGCATTCCGCCGCTGTTACCGCTTTGGTGTTGTGTACCGTGCCATAAAACATCGACATGCGCTGATCGACCACAATCAAGGTCGAGCGATCCCGCTCCTCGTTGTAAACCCGCACATAAGGAGACCCCGCCCGCGCCGTGACCTTCCAGTCAATCGCGCGCACATCATCGCCCGGCAGATAATCCCGCAGCTCTTCAAAATCCAAACCGCGCCCGCGAATGCGCGAGCGATGCCGCCCCTGTAACGCCGACCGCGCGGGCTGTTTTGGCAAAAAGGAAATCGCTTGTGCTGCCACCTCCAACGCCCGCAGCCCTTGCAAGCTCACGTGAATGCGCGGATCATCCGCCACCTCAGAAGGCGAGTGATCCGGGGCCACCCCGGCACGCGACAAAGCTGCACGGTTTCGCATGGCGTCCTCCGCTTACGGCACCGCCACCAAGGTCAGCAATTCGGCCACAACGTCATCGGCGGACACGCCGCTGCCCTGCGCCTCATAGCTCAAGGCCAACCGGTGACGCAGCACATCCGGCGCAATCGCCTGAATGTCTTCGGGGTCGACATAGTCGCGCCCCTTCATCCAGGCATGGGCCCTTGAGCACCGATCCAGCGCCAGTGAAGCCCTTGGGCTACCGCCCAGCTCAATCCATTTGGCCAGGTTCTCGCCAAACGCCGATGGCGTGCGTGTGGCCTGCACAATCGTGGCCATGTAGACCTCCATCGCTTCCGCACAATGCAGAGCCGCGATCTCACGCCGCGCTTGGAACACAACGTCTTGCGAAATCGGTTCACGCGGCGCTTTTGCCGCCTTCTCCGCTGCCTGCTCCCGCAATTGCGCCTGTTCTTCACCGCGCACCAGCCGGATCACTTCAATCTCATCTTCCAGAGGTGGATAGAGGATGTTCACATGCATCAGGAACCGGTCCATCTGCGCTTCCGGCAGCGGATAAGTCCCCTCTTGCTCCACCGGGTTCTGCGTCGCCAGCACCATGAACAACGGCTCCATCTGGTGCGTGGTCCCGGCCACCGTCACCTGCCGCTCTTCCATCGCTTCCAACAGCGCTGCCTGCACCTTCGCAGGCGCCCGGTTGATCTCATCGGCCAACACGACGTTGGCAAAAATCGGCCCCGGCTGAAACCGGAACTGCTTCCCATCAGCCGCGCCCTGCACATACATCTCCGTGCCGGTCACATCCGCTGGCAACAGGTCCGGCGTGAACTGAATGCGCGAGTAGTCACACTCCAGGTTCTTCGCCAAAGCCTTCACCGCGCGGGTCTTCGCCAAGCCCGGCAGCCCTTCAAGCAGCAGGTTGCCATTGGCCAACAAGCCAATCAGCAGCCGGTCAATCACATCGCGCTGGCCAATGATGCTCTCGCCCATACGGCCGCGCAGCGCATTGATCTCATCCAGTGCTGCCATCACTCCGCCTCGCCGGTGAAAATCCGCGTCCACTCGTTTTTCATATCCACCAGCACCCAGCCGCGGTCCTCGGCCTCATCTAACCCGCGATTGAGCACGCCAATGTGCCCCTCCCGGTCATAAGCCCATTCGCGCTCGCCATCAGTGTGGTGGATATAAACCCCCAGCCGCGCGCCATCGCCCGCCGTGGTGTATTCCAGCATCTCAAAGTCGCCGTCAGAGTTGCCTACCGCCATGATCGGCCTTTTGCCAATGTGGTGCGAGATGCCAACTGGCTTGCCGCCTTTGTCATCGTTGAAGAACAACGTGTCATTCTTGATGATCGTCGGCACGCCATCGATCACTTCATAAGTGGACGTCAGCGACGACCCAATGATTTGTTCTGGCGGGATTCCATAAACGTCCTCCGCAAAGACCCGCATAAAATCGATGCCACCGCCGGACACAATATAGGTCTTAAACTCTTCATCCCGCAGATACCGCAGCAACTCCACCATCGGCTGATAAGTCATCTCATCATAGCCAAGCCCCGTGGTCGGGTGCTTTGCCTCCACAACCCACGCCGCCACATCGGCAGAAAACTCTTCCAAGCTCTGATTAGCATGGGACAGCGCCAAAATCTCAATCAGACCCTCTTTGCCACCGGCCAAAACACCGCCCATGTCGCCCGCAGCCGCCGCTTTCAGCACATCGCTGGTCAGCTTGGACGGATCTTCCGCCCCAATCTTGGCCACGCGATCGAGCGCAAAAAACAGTTGGAAATACATCGGCTGCTCGGCCCAAAGCGTACCGTCATTGTCAAACACCGCAATCCGATCCGCAGGCGTCACATAGTCCGCGCCACCAACCTCAGACACCGCTTCGACAAACGCGATAATCCGGTCCTTGGAAGCCCCCCGCCAAGACGGCAACGGATCGGCCAAACCAACATTGGCTGCACCTAACAAAGCCAAAGACAAACAAGTTGTTTTAAACGAAGTCAACAAAGTCATGGGACCATCCAAAATGCAGCGGGGCCGTACCCCAGACCAAAAACAACCCTCCCGGCCACAGCGGGCCGGAAGGGGAATTCTCGTTGAGACTCTTACTTGGAGCCAATCTGGCTGAAGATCTTGTCCTTGGCATCGCCAATGGTGAAGCTGCCTGGCTTCTGACGTGGTGGGAATTCCTCAAATGTTGCAAGGAACTCGCTCACATACCCGGCCGCTGGCAACAGCAGATAGACGCGATCCAGATACCAATCCCAATAGGTGTTGGACGTGATGTTGGAGCGCTCATAGGGGTCACGACGCAGGTTGAACAACAGCGGGATACGCAGCTCTGTCCAAGGCTCCGCCCAAGCCCGCAGGGTCTGCGGATAGCGGTGCTCCAGGAAGATCACCTTCCAGTCGTTGTAGCGCAGTGCGGTCAGGTCGCCATCATCAGAGAAGTAGAAGATCTCCCGGCGCGGGGTCTCTTCCGTTTCGCCTGTCAGGTACGGCAGGAAGTTGTAGCCATCCAGATGCACTTTGTATTCACGACCAATCGCCTGAACACCACCAGCCTTCAATTGTTCCTTAATGTCCGCATTGCCAGCCGCCGCCAGATAAGTTGGCAACCAATCCATGTGGTGCATGATCTCATTGGAAATCGATCCGGCTTCAATGTTGCCCGGCCAACGCACCATGGATGGCACCCGCCAACCGCCTTCCCAGTTGGTGTTCTTCTCACCACGGAACGGGGTCATCGCCGCATCAGGCCAGCTGTTCATATGCGGCCCGTTGTCGGTGGAATAGTGCACAATGGTATTGTCGGCGATGCCAAGCTCGTCCAGCACATCCAGAAGCTGACCAACATGCATGTCATGTTCGATCATGCCTGCCTGGTACTCATCCATATGTTTGCCAGCGATCTCATCCGCCTTCAGGCGCATCTCGTCTTTGACGTGGGTGCGGAAGTGCATCCGCGTGCCGCTCCACCAAACAAAGAACGGTTGCCCCTGCTCGTTGGAACGCTTGATGAAGTCAATCGCCGCCGCAACGGTCTCTTCATCCACGGTCTCCATCCGCTTCTTGGTCAGCGGACCGGTGTCTTCGATTGTGCCATCCGCGGACGACTTGATCACACCGCGCGGGCCAAACCGCTCACGGAACTCAGGATCCTGAGGGTAATCCTCGTTCTCTGGCTCTTCTTCTGCGTTCAGGTGGTAGAGGTTGCCAAAAAACTCGTCAAAACCGTGGTTGGTTGGCAGCATTTCATCGCGGTCACCCAAGTGGTTTTTACCAAACTGCCCAGTGACATAGCCTTCCGCTTTCAGCAGACCCGCAATGGTTGGATCCTCCACCTGCATGCCTTCCGGTGCGCCCGGCATTCCCACTTTGGACAGTCCGGTGCGGAACACCGATTGGCCCGTGATGAAAGACGAACGACCCGCGGTACAAGATTGCTCACCATAATAGTCGGTGAAAATCATGCCTTCATTGGCCACGCGGTCGATGTTAGGCGTTTGATAGCCCATCATACCCATGGTGTAAGCAGAGATATTAGACTGACCAATATCATCCCCCCAGATCACCAAAATATTCGGTTTGTCTTGCGCCATGAGCCCAGTGGCCATGGACGTCAGAAACACGGTCGCTGCCGTGAACGTTCTGACGGTCTTAAACGGTTCAAAAACCATCGCGTCAAACTCCCTGATCAAAAAGATGCACGCAAGATATGACTTCTCGAAAACAGGCCGAAAAACAGGAATCTGGGTGCAATATCAGGAGCTTTGCCAAGAACGGCCTGCAAGTCAAATCAAATGTAGACGACATGCGCCGGAAATGGCCGAAAGACAGGTTTACCTAACCTAAAGAGTCGTGCTCAACGCCGCAAACTTCCGGGTCAACCGCGCGGCTTCCTCCTCCAAGCCGTAAGGCGCGTTGAGGATAAACATGCCCGAGCCTATCATACGATGGCCCTCTTTTGCAGGAGGAAACGCCACCTCATGGCGCAGGACCTTGGGGAAATCTTTGGCGGCAAGCGCTTTAAGCATCGGTTTGTGGGTGCCGTCACGCAGGATTGGATACCACAGCGCAATCACACCCACGTTCCACTTGCGGTGCACATTGGCAATCCAGCCCGGCAAAGTCTTGTAGTCACTCTTGATCTCGTAACTCGGATCAATCAGCAGCACACCACGGCGCGGCGTTGGCGGGCAAATCCCCATCACGGTCTCAAACCCGTCTTTCTGATGCACCTTCGCGCCGCTGCCACGCATGGCCTCCCGCAACGCTGTCGCTTCCTGCGGGTGCAACTCACAGAGCTGCATACTGTCGTCACTCCGCAACAACGCCTGCGCAATCGCCGGGGAGCCGGGATAGGCCATATCCCCATGCCGCTCTTGCACCGCCATCAAAGCCCGCTTGTACGGGTGATCGTCTGAAAACCAACCGGCCACTTTGCCGATCCCAGCCTCGGCTTCGCCGGTTTTCACAGCGGCCGCATCGTCCAGCTGATACACTCCGCGCGCCGCGTGTGTTTCCAGATAGCTCATCGGCTTGGGCTTTTGCCCCATATAGTCCAGCATCACGGCCAAAAGCGCGTGTTTCTGAACATCGGCCAGATTGCCGGCGTGGAAGATGTGTTGGTAACTCAGCATCCGCTTTCAATAGCCTGCCCGCGCGCCAAAGCCCAGACGGCAGTTTTCGGCCCACCAAAATCGTCAGATTTTGCAATTTCCTGCCCAAGTCTAAGCGGCTTTTTGCGCCCCACTTCAAAGCCTTGTGAGAGACCGCCACATGGGTCGAGAGACTGACAAGTCCCACAAAAACACCACTCACGCATGAGAGGAAAGCCCCATGAACTATCGCACATCCCTCTGCGCCGCCGCGCTTTGTGCCCCTTTTGCCTTTGCCACCGGCGCCGCCGCACAGGGCTGGAACTGGTCCTACGGTGCGGACATGACGTCAGACTACATCGATTCCGGTGTGTCCCAATCTGACGGCTTTGCCATTCAACCCTGGGTCGAGGTTGAAAATAGCGGGTTCTATTTAGGCGCCTGGGGCTCCAATGTCGACCTCGGCACCGACGACAAATGGCAATACGATCTTTACACGGGGTATCGCTCCAATGTCGGTCAACACTTCGCCTACGATCTAGGCCTAGTAAGAAAATCCTACGACGACGCGGGCTATGACCGCAGCGAAGCCGCCGTGGGCCTCACCTACACCTTTGACAACGCCATGTATGTGAAAGGCTACGCCGCTTACGATTGGAGCAACAAAAACTACAACCGCTACGCACAGGTCGGCTACGACATTGGTGACCGATGGCGCGCCTCGGCGCGCTACGGCGTCGATGACGGCGCGGCCAGCGACTATTACTGGGACGTTGGCGCGGAATACGCCTTCACGGATAACATCTCTTTCGACATGCGCTACCACGGCCGCGACGGCAACGACGAAGGTGTCGTCGGCATGCTCAAATTCGCCTTCTAATCAGGCAATCACACCCGGGTGGCTGACATGCGGCCACCCCACGCGGCGGAATGTCGCCTTTGAGTGATCGCAGGTCTTTCACAATGGCTTTTGAGTTCCTATAAGAGGGCCGCCCGGGCTTGAGGAGAGTCGCGGGCTTTGGGAATTTCTGGGGAACAAAATCATATGCTGGGAAATTTGGGCGGCCTGTTTACATCCGACATGGCCATCGACCTCGGGACCGCAAACACGCTGGTCTACGTAAAAGGTAAAGGTGTTATTCTCAGCGAACCTTCCGTGGTGGCCTATCACGTCAAAGACGGCGTGAAAAAAGTGCTGGCCGTGGGCGAAGACGCCAAGCTGATGCTGGGTCGGACGCCGGGCAGCATCGAAGCCATCCGCCCCATGCGCGACGGTGTGATCGCCGACTTCGACACCGCCGAAGAGATGATCAAACACTTCATCCGTAAGGTGCACAAGCGCTCCACATTCTCCAAACCCAAGATCATTGTCTGCGTGCCACATGGCGCGACCCCCGTTGAAAAACGTGCGATCCGTCAGTCGGTGTTGTCCGCTGGCGCGCGCCGCGCAGGTCTCGTGGCCGAACCGATCGCAGCCGCCATTGGCGCTGGCATGCCCATCACCGACCCAACCGGCAACATGGTTGTGGACATCGGCGGCGGCACCACCGAAGTGGCCGTTCTGTCTTTGGGGGATATCGTCTACGCGCGTTCCGTGCGTGTCGGTGGCGACCGTATGGACGAAGCCATCATCAACTACCTGCGCCGTCAGCAAAACCTGCTGGTGGGCGAGTCCACCGCCGAGCGCATCAAAACCTCTATCGGCACCGCCCGTATGCCCGACGACGGTCGTGGCGCCTCCATGCAAATCCGCGGCCGCGACCTGCTGAACGGTGTGCCAAAAGAAACCGAAATCTCTCAGGCCCAAGTCGCCGAAGCGCTGGCCGAACCGGTGCAGCAAATCTGCGAAGCGGTGATGACCGCACTAGAAGCCACCCCACCGGATCTGGCGGCCGACATCGTAGATCGCGGTGTCATGCTGACCGGCGGCGGCGCGCTGTTGGGCGAGCTCGACCTGGCCCTGCGCGAGCAAACCGGTCTGGCCGTGTCCATCGCGGACGAAAGCTTGAACTGCGTGGCTATGGGCACTGGCAAAGCGCTGGAGTATGAAAAGCAACTGCGCCACGCGATTGACTACGACAGCTAACCCGGCTTGATCACGCGCCGGTTTGGCGTCAGCCGTCCGGCGGTGTAGCATAACGCCCACCCCTACTGATCCGGAGGCACCTTGGCCAAAGATCGCACCCAGAGCGAGGATTTCTCCGCACCGCTACGGCGGCTGTTTCTGGGTGTGCTGATCCTGCTCCTGCTGGGCGTCTTTCTGATCTGGCGCATCGACAGCCCGCGCGTCGAACGCTTCCGCGCGCAAATCACCGATGCGGTGGTGCCCAACTTTGACTGGGCCATGGCCCCTGTCACTGGCGCAGTGAACATCATGCGCAACTTCCAAAGCTATGCGCGCATCGTGGAACAGAACCGCGAACTGCGTCGTGAGCTCCAGGACATGAAAGCCTGGAAAGAAGCGGCCCTGCAATTGGAACAGGAAAACGCGCGTCTTCTTGATCTCAACAACGTGCGCCTTGATCCCCGCCTAACCTATGTGACTGGCGTGGTATTGGCCGACAGCGGCTCCCCCTTTCGCCAGTCCGTGCTGCTCAACATCGGCGCGCGCGATGGCATCATCGACGGTTGGGCCGCCATGGACGGCATTGGGCTCGTGGGCCGCATCTCCGGCGTCGGGCAATCCAGCTCGCGTGTGATGTTACTGACCGACAGCTCCAGCCGCATCCCGGCGCGAATCCAGCCCTCCGGCCAGACCGCTCTGATCGTGGGGGACAACTCCGTGGCCCCGCACGTGGACTTCCTCGAAACCCCGGACCTTGTGCGCCCCGGCGACCGGGTTGTGACCTCCGGTGACGGTGGCGTCTTCCCCGGCGGACTGCTGATCGGTCAGGTTGCGGTGGACCCCTCTGGCCGGTTGCGCGTACGCCTCGCCGCCGACTATGAGCGCCTCGAGTTCCTGCGCGTCTTGCGCCACCACGGTCAGGAACGCCTCGACAACCCCGGCACCGTGATTGCGCCCGACAGCCCCGAAGCCTTCTCGGAGACCACCGATGGCTGACGCAGCACTGTCCAATAAGTGGTTGATGCGGCTTGTCTTTGCACTCCTGTGCCTGCTCCTGATCTTTGCGCAGCTTCTGCCGTTGGAAACCACCCCGCGCCGCTGGGCAGGCCCGGAGTTCATGGTGGTTCTGGCCCTCGCATGGGCGGTGCGCCAACCGGACTACACCCCGCCGCTGCTGATCGCTGGCGTCTTTCTTCTGGCCGACTTCCTGTTGTTGCGTCCGCCGGGACTGGCCGCTGCCATCATGGTGTTTGCCTGCGAAGTCCAACGCAACCGCGCCCTCAGGTTGCGCGACGCCACCTTTGCCACGGAATGGCTCACGGCGGCTGTGCTCATGGTTCTCATCACGCTCGGATATCGCTTGATCGGCACCATTTTCCTGCTGCCCTTGCCATCCCTTGGCCTGATGCTCATGCAAACCATCATGAACATCGCCATCTACCCCGGCGTTGTCTTGCTGTCTCACCTGCTGTTTGGCGTGCGTCGCGCCACAGCCCATGACGCCTTGGGGGCCAACTGATGCGCGCCAAATCCCCCACCGAAGTCACCGAAGTTCACGGACGCCTCTCGCGCCGCGCGCTCTTGCTTGGCGGGACCATGCTGGCCTTCATGACCGGCCTCGGCTTCCGCATGCGCCACTTGCAGCTGGACCAAGCGGATCAATACCGACTGCTGGCCGAAGAAAACCGCATCAACATCCGCCTGATCCCACCAGCCCGCGGCGAAATCTTTGATCGCAACGGCATTGTGCTGGCCCGCAACGAACCGTCTTACCGCGTCACGCTGGTGCCTGAGGACGCAGGCGATGTCGACGCCGTAATCGACAAACTGGCAACCTTGGTAGAACTCGACCCCAACGAGCTGGACCGCGCGGTCACCGAAATGCGCCGCTCGCCGCCCTTCCTGCCGGTCACCATTGCCGATCGGGTCAGCTGGGACGAACTCTCCCGCGTGGCCGTCAACACCCCGTCTCTGCCTGGCATCACGCCGGAAGTGGGCCTGTCACGCTACTACCCGCTGCGGGGTGATTTGGCGCACGTATTGGGTTACGTCGGCCCGGTTTCTGATTACGATCTCTCCAAGATCGACAACCCCGACCAACTGCTGCGCATTCCGCGCTTTCAGATTGGAAAAGTGGGCCTTGAGGGCCGCATGGAAGACGATCTGCGAGGCGTGGCGGGCACCAAACGGGTCGAGGTCAACGCCGTCGGCCGCATTATGCGCGAGCTCGACCGACGCGAAGGCGAGCAAGGCGACGACATCCAGCTCACCATTGACCAAAGCCTGCAATCCTACGCACAAGCCCGCTTGGGCGAGGAAAGCGCGGCCGCCGTGGTGATGGACTGCGAAACCGGTGACCTGCTTGCGGTCGCCTCCGCCCCAACGTTTGATCCTAACCTCTTTGTCGAGGGCATCTCGGTTGCAGATTATGGCGAGTTGACGGGAGACGACCACCGCCCCCTTGCAGCCAAATCCGTTCAAGGCACCTATCCGCCCGGCTCCACCTTCAAGATGATCACCGCCCTGGCGGCTCTGGAAGAAGGTATCATCGGCTTTGACGACACCGTCTATTGCCCCGGCCACATGGAAATCTCCAACCGCCGCTTCCACTGCTGGAAACGCGGAGGGCACGGCCAGATGAACCTCGTGCAGGCCCTGCGAGAAAGTTGCGACGTCTATTTCTACGACATCGCCCTGCAAGTTGGCATCGACAAGATGTCCGAAGTGGCGGCGAGATTTGGGATTGGCGAAAAGTTTGATCTGCCGCTCTCCGGCGTGGCCCGCGGCCTGAACCCTTCTCGAGAGTGGAAAAACTCCGTGCGCGGCGAAGACTGGGTGGTGGGGGATACCGCCAATGCCTCGATTGGTCAGGGCTTTGTGCTCGCCTCTCCGCTGCAACTCGCCGTGATGACCGCGCGTCTTGCCACCGGCAAGGCCGTACCGCCCCGTCTGGTGAAATCCATCAACGGCGTGGAACAGCCTATCGCCGAAGCGCCCCCTCTAGACATCAGCCCCACCCACCTCGCCGAGGTGCAACGCGGCATGTATGCGGTCTCCAACCACCGCCGAGGCACGGCTTATAGCAAACGCATCATTGCAGATGAGTACCGCATGGCGGGCAAAACCGGCACCTCTCAGGTCCGCAACATCACAGCCGCCGAGCGTGCCCGCGGTGTGACTCGCAACGAAGACCTGCCCTGGAACCGCCGCGACCACGGCCTGTTTGTGAACTACGCCCCGTTTGACAACCCGAAGATCGCAGTGGCCGTGGTGGTGGAACACGGCAGTGGCTCCAAAGCCGCCACGCCGATTGGCCGCGACATCACGCTTCAGGCGCTCTACGGCGGCACACCGCCTCTGTCCGCTTACCCCACCAAAGACCGCAACAGCATCGAGAAACAGCAGGAAGAGCTGGAGAAACTGGTACCAGGCCGCGAAATCACGCGCCGCAACCGGGCATGAGGCGCAGATGAGTTATCTTGAATATAACGTCAAACATGTGCCCACCGGGCTGCGCAAAGTGTTGCACCTCAACTGGGCGCTGCTGCTGCTGATCACCGCCGTGGCTGGCGTTGGCTTCCTGATGTTGTACTCCGTGGCAGGCGGCTCCTTCCGCCCCTGGGCCGAGCCGCAAATGAAGCGCTACGCCCTTGGGGTGTTTGTCATGTTGTTTGTCGCCATGGTGCCGATCTGGTTCTGGCGGTCAATCTCGGGCTTTGCCTATCTGGTCACGCTGGTTCTGTTGGTGCTGGTCGAGGTCATGGGCAGCGTCGGCATGGGCGCCCAACGCTGGATCGACTTGGGCTTTATGCGCCTGCAACCCTCCGAGCTGATGAAAATCACCCTCGTGATGAGCCTCGCCGCCTATTACGACTGGCTGCCCACCGAGAAAACCAGCAAGCCGCTCTGGGTGCTGATCCCCGTCCTTCTGATCATCATCCCAACCATGCTGGTCCTGCGCCAGCCGGACCTTGGCACCTCAATCCTGCTGCTCACCGGCGGCGCGATTGTGATGTTCCTCGCCGGTGTGCATTGGGGCTATTTCGCCGCTGTGATCAGCATGGTTGTGGGGCTGGTGGTGGCCGTGTTCCAATCGCGCGGCACGGACTGGCAGCTATTGAAAAACTACCAATACCGCCGCATCGACACCTTTCTAGATCCGTCCTCTGATCCGCTGGGCGCGGGCTACCACATCACCCAATCCAAAATTGCCCTTGGCTCTGGTGGCTGGACCGGACGCGGCTTTATGCAAGGCACCCAAAGCCGCCTGAACTTCCTGCCGGAAAAGCACACCGACTTCATCTTCACAACTTTGGCCGAAGAATTTGGCTACGTCGGCGCGGTCTCCCTGCTGTCGCTCTACGCCCTTATCGTGGTGTTCTGCATCGCCTCTGCGATTTCCAACAAAGACCGCTATTCGTCGCTATTGATCCTCGGCATCGCAGGTGCGTTCTTCCTGTTCTTTGCAGTGAACATGTCCATGGTCATGGGGCTTGCCCCTGTGGTCGGCGTGCCTCTGCCTTTGGTCAGCTACGGCGGCTCCGCCATGTTGGTTCTGATGGTCGGCTTTGGCCTCGTGCAATCGGCCCACGTGCACCG
Organism: Paracoccaceae bacterium; assembly: GCA_014872815.1. GTDB lineage: Bacteria > Pseudomonadota > Alphaproteobacteria > Rhodobacterales > Rhodobacteraceae > Shimia. The sequence continues at coordinate 162,651 of WKFK01000008.1, read as the reverse complement.
TCCGCGTTAACACCTGCGCCACCTTGCATCTACCGAGCATCTGTGGCCCCTTGTCGCCAACGACAAGGAGCCGCGTATGACCATCTTTCACCTCGCCTACAACGTCCGCGACCTCGATCAGGCCCGCGCCTTTTACGGCGACCTTCTGGGCTGCACCGAAGGCCGCAGCACCGACACCTGGGTGGACTACAACTTCTTTGGGCACCAGCTCTCCCTGCACATTGGCGAGCCCTTTGCCACCGCCGCCACCGGCAAGGTGGGCGACCACATGGTGCCTATGCCCCACCTCGGTGTGATCCTGCCCAAAGCCGAGTGGGATGCCCTCGCGCAACGCCTTACCGAGGCGGGGCTGGAGTTTGTCCTCAAACCCTTCACCCGCTTTGCTGGAGAGCCAGGTGAACAAAGCACCATGTTTTTCAACGACCCCTTTGGGAACCCCATCGAAATCAAAGGCTTTGCCGACATGTCCGGAGTGTTTGCCACATGATCAACGTCCTCTTTGCCGCCAAGCCAGAGCGCTGGGCCGAATATGAAGCCCCGCTCAACGAAGCCTTCAAGGCCGCCGAATTGGATGCCAACGTGCAAACCCAATTCGCCCCCGAAGACGTCGACTACATCGTCTATGCCCCCAACAGCGCGGTACAGGACTTCACGCCCTACACGCGCTGCAAAGCGGTGTTGAACCTCTGGGCCGGCGTGGAAAGCATTGTCGGCAACAAAACCCTGACCATGCCGCTCTGCCGGATGGTCGATCCCGGCATGACCCAAGGCATGAAAGAATGGGTGGTGGGCCACGTCATGCGCCACCACCTTGGCATGGACCGCAATATTCTTGGCCAAAACGGCGACTGGACCCCGCATGTGCCGCCACTCGCACAAGATCGCCGTGTGACCATCATGGGCTTGGGCGAGTTGGGCAGCGCCTGCGCCGAAGCCCTGCGTGATCTGGGCTTTGACGTTGCCGGCTGGAGCCGCCGCGCAAAAGATATTTCCGGCGTCACCTGCCTGCATGGCGATGACGGGTTAAAAACCGCCCTTGCGCGCGCCGACATTCTTGTTTTGCTTTTGCCCAAAACCCCTGCGACAGAAAACCTGCTCAACGCGGAGCGCCTGTCGTGGATGCCCAAAGGCGCGATGATCGTGAACCCGGGTCGCGGGCCGCTGATTGATGACGACGCCCTGCTGGCCGCGCTCAATACAGGCCACATCGCGCACGCCACTTTGGATGTGTTCCGCGTGGAACCGCTGCCCAAAGAGCATCCATACTGGGCGCACCCCAATGTCACAGTTACGCCCCACATTGCGTCAGAAACCCGCGTGAAAACATCAAGCGAGGTGGTCGCCGAAAACGTGCGTCGCGGCGAGGCGAGCGAACCCTTTGTGCATGTCGTCGACCGCAGCGCGGGGTATTAGGGGCCAGCCCCTCTGTCGCAGCAGGCTGCGCCATTCACCCCGGGATTTTCTGGAATGAGAAGACCGGGGTCAGCGCAGGATCGGCGGTTTGTCCGGATCACTGCCGGGCGTGACAGGCACGTGATCTTCGGCCTTTGGCGGCTCCGGCAGATCAAACCGCAGGCCCACCCGCGCCAACTGCGCCGCCACAGAATCACTGGCGGCAAAGAAGCCCACGTCCAATGCACCTGCTTCGATGCCCGAGAAGGTCAGTGCTTCGTTCACGGCTTTGGCCAGCGCCCCATCCGCGCCCGGCACCACATCGACAAAGCCCAGCATGTGTGAGCGGCTGCCGCTCTCGTAGGTCGTGCCCACGAGATAGGCCATTTTGGCAAGCCCCCCCGCCGTGCTCAGCTTGGCATCCAGCGCCGTGATCAGCACTTCCGGCAGTCCTGCAGGCGGTTCAAAGCTCTCCACCTTGGCTTCCACCTCATCCGGCGCATGGTCCAGCGTGTCCGCCAGCCAGCCCAGCGCCTCGTTGGGGATCAGGATCGAGGACGGCGCCACCTCAGGATTGACCGCAAGCCCAATACCCTGCCCCGCCAGCATGTTGGCAATCACCCGCCCGGAGAGCCCGGCATAAGGTGCGACGCGTCCCACAAACTGTGCCAACCGGTCTTCAGTATCAAACACCAGCACAAAACTCGCATCCGAGGTTTCAAAAATCTCCGGAGTAATGCGCTCATTCTCCGGCTCTTTTTCCAGCAGCAAAAACAGCTCCGCGTCCGCCAAACGCTCATAAAATCGCAGACGCGCGGCGTCATCTTCAGGGGCCGCTTCCATCGCCGCATGGGCCTTGTCCAATGGGGTCAAATCGCTCATGTCAGCACCTCCTTGATGCGGGTTTGCAGCGCAGGCAACAGCTCAGCCTCAAACCAGGGATTCTTCTTGATCCATGCCGTATTGCGCCAGGACGGATGTGGCAAGGGGAAGACCGCAGGCGCATGGTCGCGCCATCCCTCAACCGTATCCGTCACCCCTGCTTTGGTGCCGAGATGCCACTTTTGCGCATAGCCACCCACGACAAGCGTCAGTGGCACCTCTCCCAGCATATCTATCACCCGCCCCCGCCAGGTTTTGGCGCAGATCGGCGGCGGCGGAAGGTCGCTGCCTGCCGCGTTGTAGCCGGGAAAACAGAACGCCATCGGCACAATCGCCACGCGGGATGTGTCATAAAAAACAGCCTCGTCCACGCCCATCCAATCCCGCAGACGGTCTCCGCTGGGATCGGTAAACGGCTGACCGCTCTCATGCACCCGCGCGCCCGGCGCCTGCCCGACAATCAACAGTTTGGGCCTTGCCTCAAACCACACCACAGGTCGTGGAGCATGGCCTGTCGCGGTGGCGGCAAACCGGTCTGCACAGATCTGGCAGCCCTGTATTTCCTGGCGCAATGACATGCCCCCTGATAGCCGCCCAAATTTATTTCTACAATGTTCGAAATAAGACTTGCGCGACTCATTTGTTTCGATATTTTTAGAAATATGAAACACAGTGACCCCACAGATATCTCCCTCGAAGTGGCCGCCTCCACCTTTGCGGCGCTTGGATCGGAACAACGGCTCTCGGTTCTGCGCTGCTTGGTGCGCGCTGGCCATGAGGGCCTCTCCATCGGGGAGCTTGGCAAACGCACTGGCGTGACCGGCTCCACCTTGACCCACCACATGAAGATCCTCGCCCAAGCCGGGCTGGTGACTCAGGAAAAACAAGGGCGCTCCATCATCTGCGCGGCGGTTGCCTATGACGCCGTCCGCGATCTCTCGAGCTTCCTGCTCCGCGAATGCTGCGCCGACAGCGACAGCCCACACAAGGACCACGACCATGGCTGATACAACTCAAAACGCCCCCGCCCCCTGGCGATCTCGATGGGCCAAACTGGACAAAGCCTGGCTGACGGTGGTGCTGATCCCGCTGGTCCTCCTGGCAGTGGCCCCTGAGAAATTCCTGCCCGCGTCAGAGATCGTCTTTGGCGCGATGAGCCACACCGGTATCTTCATCATCATCGCCATCACGCTGGTCGCCTATGTGAAGGCCAGCGGTGCCGAAAACCTGATCGCCAAAGCTTTTCAGGGCAACCAGGTGCGCATGATCATCCTCGCAGCCTTCATGGGCGGTCTCTCGCCCTTCTGCTCCTGTGAAGTCATTCCCTTCATCGCGGCCTTGCTAGCTGTAGGCGCACCATTGGGGGCAGTTATGGCCTTCTGGCTGGCATCGCCTCTGATGGATCCCGCCATGTTTACAATCACTTGGGGCGAGCTTGGTTGGGACTTCGCCGTCGCCAAAACCGTCGCAGCGGTGAGCATCGGCATGATGGGCGGCTTTCTGACCATGACCTTCTCCAAAAGCGCGGTCTTTGCCGACCCTCTCCGCGAAAAACCTCAGGTTGGCGGCTGCTGCGGCACCAAAGCGCCGTTCTCTGAAAAGCCAGTCTGGAAGTTCTGGGGCAACGCGGACCGCCGCACTGTCTTCCGCGAGACTTGGCTGGAAAACGCTCTGTTCCTCGTGAAATGGCTACTGATCGCCTACATGTTCGAAGCTCTGATGATCGTCTATGACACCACGGCTTGGGTGGGTCAGTTCCTCGGTGGCGAAGGCTTTGGCACCATCCTGCTCGCGGCTTTGATTGGCATGCCGGCCTACCTCAACGGATTTGCCGCCGTGGGCTTCATCAGCGGCTTGATGGAACAAGGCATGTCCAACGGCGCGGCCATGTCCTTTGTGATCGCCGGCGGCGTCAGCTGCATCCCCGCCGCCATCGCGGTCTGGGCCTTGGTGAAACCGCGTATCTTTGCCGCCTATCTCGGCTTCGCCCTGACCGGCGCGCTGATCGCGGGGACCGTCTGGCAAGCGGTCGCTTAACCAAATTCCTGCCCCCAAACAGCCAAACCACCGGTGCGCGCAACGCATCGGTGGTTTTCATGTCGATGCTTAACAACGCAACCGAAAACATCAAATTTCCCCAATTCTTCCCGCCACTTCCGGTTTCAGAGAGAATTTTCAATATTTCTCGCCCCTTTCCAGCCACAGACAGTTGCTATGTGCCCGGCGAATCCGACATATTGGGACAAACGCCGTCAGAGCGTTAACCACTTTGGTGTGAAGTATCGTGCTATAATGGCACATGAGAGCAGTTTCGGGAGCAGGTAATGCTCGAGTTCGACAATGTGAGTAAGTCCTTCTGGACCGGCACGCAGCGCAAGGTCATCCTTGAGCGCGTCTCCTTTCGTGTCGAATTGGGGAACTCTCTTGGCATCCTCGCCCCAAACGGCACCGGCAAAACCACGCTGATCAACATGATGGCGGGCTTGGAAAAGCCGGACGAAGGCGTGATCCGCCGCGATTGCCGGATTTCTTTCCCGCTGGGCTTTATGGGCGGCGTGGTCAACAAACACAACGCCGTGGAAAACAGTCGCTACATCGCGCGCCTCTACGGGCTGGACCCGGACTATGTCGAAGCCTTCTGCCGCTGGCTTTGTAATCTTGGCGAGTATTTCGAGCAGCCGCTCGGAACCTATTCGTCCGGTATGCGCTCGCGCTTCACTTTTGCGCTGATGCTCGCACTGGATTTCGACATCTACCTGATCGACGAGGGCATGCCCTCCTCCACCGATGTGGAGTTCAACAAAAAAGCCGGTGAAGTGCTGCGAGAACGCCTGCGCACCACCACAATTGTGATTGTGTCACACCAGCCGCAAGTGCTGGAAAAATTTGCAAGATCGGCCGCTGTGCTGCTCAATGGCAAACTGTATATGTTCGACACCTTGGAAGAGGCCAAACAGCTCTATGACTACCAAACCCAAGGCTAAAAAATTCCGCGTCCGCCGCAGCGAAACGCCGCCCGCCCAACCGGGGGAAGCAGCGCCGCAACCTTCTGCTCAACCGGCTGCGCAGGCCGCGCCGCGCGCCGTAAACATGGCCACCCCGGCACAGCCAACACCGCCAACGGGCGCTGCGCCCGCCAACACGGCGCAGCCCACACCCCAAGGGGCCGAAGCCGCGATTGACGCCATCAAACGCGAAGGCCTGACTGGGCGCCAACTGCGCATGGCCCGGCGTATGGCACAAAAACAAGGTCTGGCCGCCACCTCCGACTATGACGCGGTCCGCGTGTTGCGGGAGGCGGGCATCGATCCGTTTCAGCGCACCAACATGCTGGACCTGATGCCGTCGGACAAAGCCAACAAGAAACCGGCCGAAGCGGGCAAGGTACAGCTGCCACAAACCATGCCGATGGGCAAAAGCACGCTCCCCTCAACGGAAACCATGTCCCCGGCAGAAATGCGGGCGCTGGAAATCGGCGAAATTCAAAAAGACATCGCCCGCCGTCGCCGTCGCCGCCTGCTTTTGCTGCTCGCGCGGCTGTCGGCCTTTGTCTTCCTGCCAACGGCCTTTGCGGGGTGGTACTTCTATTCCGTCGCAACGCCGATGTACTCCACCAAATCCGCCTTCCTGGTGCAGCAGGCGGACTCCGCCGGTGCTGGCGGTGCCTTGGGTGGCCTCTTGCCCGCACAGCTCAACTCCAATCAGGACGCAATTGCAGTACAGGACTACCTCACCAGTAAGGACGCGATGATCCGGCTGGACCGTGATGCCGGTTTCAAAGACCACTTCTCCGATCCCAACATTGACGCCATCCAACGATTGACCGCCGATCCGTCCAACGAACAGGCCTACAAGGTCTACAAAAAGTTCGTGAAAATCGGCTATGACCCCACCGAAGGCTCCATTCGCATGGAAGTTAGCGCGGCGGATCCAGAGGTGGCGACAGAGTTCTCCAAGGCGCTTATTTCTTATGCGGAACAACGGGTTGATGACCTCTCGCAGCGCAAACGCGAAGACCAACTGCGCGACGCCCGCAAGAGCTTGGAAACCGCCAAACAGGAACGCCGTGACGCTCAGGCTGAACTGGTCCGCCTGCAAGAAAACACCGTGCTTGACCCGGAAGGCGTGATCGCCTCCCTGCGCCAACAAATCACCAATTTGGAAATCCAGCTGCAAGAGAAACAGCTGCAACTGGCCGCTTTGGAAGACAACGCGCGCCCCAACAAAGCACGAGTCGAAGGTGTGCGCGGCGACGTCCGCCGCCTTGAGGCAGCTTTGGCGCAACAGCGCGCCCGCATGACAGAAGCCACCGCAGGCGAACAATCCTTGGCCGCCAAAACCTCGCAAATTCAAATCGCGCAGGCAGACCTTGCCACCGCAGACCTGCAAATGCAGACATCTCTGCAAACGCTCAAGCAGACCGAGTTGGAAGCCAACCGTCAGGTGCGCTACCTGACCACCTCGGTGGATCCGGTCTCCGCGCAGGACCCGTCCTACCCGCGCAGCTTTGAAAACACGATCTTGGCCTTCCTCATCTTTTCGGGCATCTATCTGATGATCTCGCTAACCGCGTCCATCCTCAGAGAACAGGTGTCTTCGTAATGAAACATGTAAATGTTGGTGCTCTCACCATCGGCAACGACCTTCCTTTGACGGTCATTGCTGGCCCTTGCCAATTGGAGAGCAAAGACCACGCCGAAATGATCGCAGGCACCATGAAAGAAGCCTGTGCGGCGGCAGGGGCGCAATATGTGTTCAAAGCCAGCTACGACAAGGCCAACCGCACCTCGCTCACCGGTATTCGCGGCCTAGGCTTGGACGCGGGCCTCTCGGTTCTGGACGGCATCCGCAAGGACTTTGACGTGCCGGTGCTGACCGACGTGCACACCGAAGAGCAATGCGCTTTGGCCGCTGAAGCCGTCGACATCCTGCAAATCCCCGCCTTCCTCTGCCGTCAGACCGACATGCTTCTCGCCGCAGGTAAAACCGGCGCGGCGGTGAACGTGAAGAAGGGCCAATTCCTGGCGCCTTGGGAGATGGGCAACATCGTCACCAAGATCGAAAGCACCGGAAACACCAACATCCTGCTGACTGAGCGCGGCACCTCTTTTGGCTACAATACCCTTGTGGCGGACATGCGCTCCCTGCCGCAAATGGCCAAAACCGGCTACCCGGTGGTGATGGACGCTACCCATTCGGTGCAACAGCCCGGCGGTCAGGGCGGCAGCTCCGGCGGCCAACGCGAATTTGCGCCTGTGATGGCCCGCGCCGCAGTCAGCATTGGCACCGCCGCCGTCTTTATTGAAACGCACCAAGATCCGGACAATGCGCCGTCTGATGGCCCAAATATGATCCCGCTCGACCAAATGCCCGCTTTGCTTGACACGCTGATGCAATTTGATGCTCTCGCGAAAGCCAATCCAATAGTAATTTAGACACCTCTTTTGAAACAACTGAGACCTTGCCATGAAAAAACCATTGCCTGAAGTGCGCCCAAACACCTGGGAATTCCTGCGCGACCCGATGATTGCCCCAACCGGCTTCCGCGAATATGACGCCCGCTGGCAGTTTCCTGAGGCAATCAACCTCCCCGGCATGACTGCGCTTGGCTTTGGCCTTGGCACCCAAATGCAACGCCGTGGCATTGAGCCGGTGATTGCCGTCGGCAACGACTACCGTGACTATTCCGTCTCGATCAAAATGGCGTTGATTGTTGGCCTGATGAAGGCCGGCATCCACGTGAAAGACATCGGCCCGGCCCTGTCTCCTATGGCCTATTTTGCCCAATTCCATCTTGATGCCCCTGCCGTCGCCATGGTCACCGCGTCCCACAACCCCAATGGCTGGACCGGCGTGAAAATGGGCTTTGAAAAGCCGCTCACGCATGGCCCGGACGAAATGGCCGAACTGCGCGACATCGTCCTCAATGGCGACTTTGACGCGCATGACGGTGGCAAACACGAGGTCATCGATGGTGTGCGCGAAGCCTACATCGACGATCTGGTTGGTGACTTCAAAATGTCCCGCCCTCTGAAAGTGGTCTGCGCCACCGGCAACGGCACCGCCGCCGCTTTTGCCCCGGAAATCTTCAAACGTATGGGCGTGGAAGTGGTCGATAGCCACAACCGGCTGGACTACACCTTCCCGAACTACAACCCCAACCCCGAAGCCATGGAAATGCTGCACGACATGTCCGACAGCGTGAAGGCCTCCGGCGCGGACCTCGCGCTTGGCTTTGACGGTGACGGCGACCGCTGCGGTGTGGTGGATGACGAGGGCGAAGAAATCTTTGCCGATAAGGTTGGCGTGATCATGGCCAAGGACCTTGGCAAGCTCTACCCCAACGCCACTTTTGTGGCCGACGTAAAATCCACCGGGCTTTATGCAGCCGACCCAGATCTCTTGGCCACCGGCGCCAAAACTGACTACTGGAAAACCGGCCACAGCCATATGAAACGCCGCGTACACGAACTTGGCGCGCTGGCTGGCTTTGAGAAATCCGGCCATTACTTTCTCGCAGGCGACGTGGGTCGTGGCTACGACTGCGGCATGCGCGTGGCTGTGGAAATCTGCAAAATGCTCGACCGCAACCCGGACATGAAAATGTCGGACATGCGCAAGGCCCTGCCCAAAACCTGGTCCACCCCGACGATGTCGCCCTATGCGGCGGACACCGAGAAATACGACATTCTTGAGCGTATCGTGGCCAAGCTCACTGCCATGCACGACGCAGGTGAAAAAATCGCCGGTCGCGCGATCAGCGAAGTGGTGACCGTCAATGGCGCCCGCGTGATCCTGGACAACGGCAGCTGGGGCCTTGTGCGCGCGTCTTCCAACACGCCAAACTTGGTGGTGGTGATCGAAAGCAACGAAAGCGACGCCGAAATGCGCCAGATCTTTGCCGAGATCGACGCCGTGATCCGCACCGAGCCTGGTGTTGGCGACTACGACCAGACGATCTGATCAAATACAGCAACACCTAATTAGAAGGGCGCCCGCAATCCTGCGGCGCCCTTTGTATTGCCCTACTCCTCTTCCGGCACATACTCCAGAATATCGCCGGGCTGACATCCCAGGTGGGCACAAATCGCCTCCAGCGTATTGAAGCGTATGCCTTTCACCTTGCCGGACTTCAGCAGGCTGAGGTTGGTCTCGGTCAATCCAATGGCCTGCGCCAATTCGCGCGAAGTCATCTTGCGTTTCACCAGTTCCAGATCGAGGTTGATGCGTATGGGCATAGGGCCTCCTACAGGAACTGGCTGTTCTCGTCAGCAATTTCTTGCGCCTGATTGAGCGACCGGCTGATCGCAAAAAACACCACCCCAAGCACCAGGAATACCACATCAATATCGATGTCGATCAGTACAAACTCCGGGCGCAACTCCGGGGCCAAATGGGCGCTCAACACCACCGGCTGCATCGACACATTCAGTGCATTGAGCAGCCAAAACGCCAAAAACGCGTAGGCGCACAGCCTGAGGTGTTTTCCCATCTGCGCAAAATCCTGCGGATTTTTCAAAAGCAGGATGCGGTCCAACGCCCAGAACCCGACGCCCAAACTGATTAGGGCGGGCCACATCATGCCCATACCAACCAGAATCGCCCACATCGGCGGCACCGGCATATCCAGCGGCAAATCAAAGGCATCGGCGAGCATTTCGCCTGTGCCCAGGAAGGCGGATATCCACAACACCGCCCAACCAAAGGTGAAATAGACCAGCGTGATCAGCATGGCGAGACGGGCCACTAGCTTCATGATTTTGCTCCAAAAGTTGTTGCCTCTCAGTAATCGAATTATGTTTCTCATGCAAGTTTTTACGTAAAACATAAAACTTTTGCCTTGAAATGAAAATCAGACCTTCTTAAATAGCCGCCATCCCAAGACGGACTCATTTTGAAAAGGATCAACCCAAATGACACACAACACATTGATGCTTAGCCTGATTGCCGCCCTGTCTTTGGCTGCCTGCACCGCGCCAGTGGATCGCCCCCTGACAGTGGACGGCACCCGCAACGCCAATTTTGACAGCGATTACAACGCCTGCCACGCACAGGCGGCCTCCTTCACCAACGGCGCAGGCGCCGAAAGCGCCGCGATTGGCGCGGTGATTGGCGCAGGCGTAGGCGCCATCGAGGCAGATGATGAATGGGAAGGTGCCGTGGTTGGCGCAATCACCGGCGGCGCCATTGGCGCAGCCGAAAACGCTTCAAAAGTGAATGACGAACGCCGCAACGTTCTGATCCGCTGCATGCAAAACCGCGGCCACGACGTGATCGGCTAAACACACAAAAACACCCGCAGGGCTCCTCCGCCTGCGGGTGTTTTCTCTTTCAACTGAAGTGCGCTTTAGGCCGCCAAGCCGCGCCCTTTCAAAAGCGCTTCAACGCCCGGCAAACGCCCGCGGAACCGCTTATAGAGCTCATCGGCTTCCACCGATCCGCCGGTCGACAGGATATGCTGCTCCAGGGCCTTGGCCGTCTCCGGATCAAACGCGTCCCCCGCCTCCTCAAAGGCTTCAAACGCGTCCGCATCCATCACCTCCGACCACATGTAGCTGTAGTAGCCAGAGCTATAGCCGTCCCCGGCAAACACATGGGCAAAATGCGGCGTGGCGTGGCGCATGGTGATCGCCGCAGGCATGCCCAGCTCCGCCAGAACCTCCGCCTGTTTCGCCATCGGATCGCTTGGCGCGGCACCTTCATGGAACGCCAGATCGACCAGCGCAGAAGCGACATATTCCACCGTGGCAAAGCCCTGATCAAAGTTCGCCGCACCCAGCACCTTCTCCAACATCGCCTGTGGCATCGGCTCACCGGTCTCCGCATGGGTGGCATACTCCGCCAACACCTCAGGCACCTCCAGCCAGTGCTCATACAGCTGACTTGGCAACTCGACAAAGTCCCGCGCCACAGAGGTGCCCGAAATGCTCTCATAGGTCACATTGGACAGCATCTGATGCAACGCATGGCCAAACTCGTGAAACAGCGTGCGTGCATCGTCATAGCTGAGCAACGCCGGATCGCCCTTTGCAAAATTGCAGACATTAATAACAACAGGCCCCTGCACCTCCGGGAATTTCGCCTGCCCCCGCATCGCCGAACACCACGCACCAGAGCGTTTCCCGCCCCGCGCAAAATAGTCGCCAATGAACACCGCCACATGATCGCCGTCGCGTGTCACTTCCCAAGCGCGGCAATCCTCATGATACAGCGGCACATCCAACGCCTTGAATTGCAATCCAAACAGCTTGGTCGCACACGCAAAGCTGGCCTCGATCATCCGATCAAGCTGCAGGTAAGGTTTGAGCGCCGCCTCATCCAGATCGTGCTCCGCCTTGCGCCGCTTCTCCGCGTAGTAGCGCCAATCCCACGGTGCCAGATCGCCGTTGATCCCATCCGCATGCATCATCTCGGTCAGCACGGCGGCATCCGCCTCCGCCCGCGCCTTGGCTGGCTCCCAGACATCCATCAACAACCCGCGCACCGCGTCAGGCGTCTTGGCCATCTCGGTTTCCAGTTTGTAATCTGCAAAACTGGCATATCCCAGCAACTTCGCCCGCTCCTCTCGCAGTGCCAGGATCTCCCCCGCAATGGCGCGGTTGTCGGTTTCGCCTCCGTTCGCCCCACGTGCTGCCCACGCCTCAAATGCCTTCTCCCGCAGGTCGCGACGCGGCGAAAACTGCAAGAACGGCACAATGATCGAGCGCGACAGAGTCACAACCGGCCCCTCTGCACCCTTCTCTTCCCCTGCCGCTCGAGCCGCATCCACAGCAAACTCTGGCAACCCTCCGAGATCTTCTTCGGCCAAGGGCATGAACCACTCGCGTTCATCCGCCAGAAGGTTCTGCGTGAACTCTGTGCCCAACACAGCCAACCGGCTTTTGATCTCTTTCATACGCGCATCCACATCGCCTTCCAGCGCCGCCCCTCCGCGCACAAATCCACGATGCGTCAACATCAACACCCGCTGCTGCTCTTCCGTCAGGTCCAAAGTGTCCCGCGCATCCCAAATCGTCTTGATCCGGCCAAACAACGCTTTGTTCGCCGAAATCTCCGCCGAGTGCGCCGCCAGTTTGGGGGAGAAGTCCCGCTGCAACTCTTCACGTGCCGGATTACTGTCCGCTCCGGCGACCGAGAAAAAGACGGACAGCACTTTGTCGAGCCCTTCTCCAGCCACTTCCATGGCTTCAATTGTGTTGGCAAAGCTAGGTGCCTCGGCACTCGCGGCAATCGCCTCGATTTCTGCCTTATGCGCGGCCAAAGCCTCCTCAAAGGCAGGCGCAAAATCGGCGTCAGAAATCTTATCAAACGGGGCGAGCTTAAACGGGGTGTCCCACACGGACAGCAGCGGATTTGTCATCAGATGAATCTCCTTTGCGCCCACCCTAGGCAGGGCTCCCAGGAGGTGCAATCCACCTCACCAATCCGTGCGTAACTGCACAGATTTGCCGTGCATGTGCAGCTATCGCCACCGTCGCAATACAGACGTGATACCGACGCAATACCGACGTGAAAATCAGCCCTTCTGGCGCCCGCAGGTCGGGCAATCCGAGCGCGGCTTTAGACCAATCTTGCGGGTCTCTCCCCACAGCGCGTCATAAATCATCATCTCACCGCGCAAGGCTGCCCCGGCACCGGTAATCACTTTCACGGCTTCCGCCGCCATCATCGTGCCGACCACGCCCGGCAGTGGCCCAACCACACCGGCTTCCGAGCAGCTGGGCGCCATGCCCGGCGCAGGTGCCTCAGGGAAAATACACTGATAACAAGGGGCTCCATTGGCGGGGTCAAACACACTCAACTGCCCTTCCCATTGCGACAAGGCGCCGGAAATCAAAGGCTTGCCCTGCGCCACACAGACCTCATTCACCAAGTAGCGTGTGTCAAAATTGTCTGTGCCATCCAGCACCAGATCATATTCGCCAATGATCTCCGCCGCATCCTCTTCGGTCAGCCGGCGCGGGTATGGCACCACCGTCACAAACGGGTTCTGCGCCGTCATCGCCTCCGCCGCCGACAGCACCTTCGGCGTGCCAATCGCCTCATCTTGGTGGATCACCTGACGCTGCAAATTGGAGTTATCGACCACATCATCGTCCACCACCCCAATACGCCCCACGCCAGCCGCCGCTAGATACAGCAAAACCGGCGATCCAAGCCCACCAGCCCCAACAACCAACACTTTGGCATCTTTCAGCTTTTTCTGCCCCAACCCGCCCAACTCGCGCAGCACAATATGCCGTGCATAGCGGTTCAATTCAGTCTCGGAAAACAGCTCTTGCGCCGCGTTTTCCTGCGCCTCGCCAGCGGCCTTTGCATCCGCTTTCTGGCGCAGTTTTTGCACCATGCTTGAGTAGGCCAGAACAATCGCAACCGTTCCGCCAATCATCAACCACATCGCCAGACTACCACCGGTCGCGATCACCAATTGATGCTCCGGCGGAAACACCGCCTGCACACCCACAACAGCCAGATACAGCAGCCCGATCATGGTCCATCGCGCCGATTTTGGTGCGCCCATCACCATGCCGATGCCCCAAAGCCCCGCGGCCATGATCAACACCAGAAGCATCAGCTTACTCCGGTGGAGCCAAACCCGCCCGTCCCGCGACTGGTTTCGCTAAGCTCTTGATCCAATTGAAACTCTGCCACCACAACCGGCGCCACAACCATCTGCGCAATGCGCATACCATGGCTGATCTCAAACGGCTCCTGCCCTGTGTTCAGCACAATCACGCCAAGGGGCCCGCGGTAGTCACTGTCAATCGTTCCCGGACTATTGGGCAAGGTAATGCCATGTTTCAGTGCCAGCCCGGAGCGCGGCCGCATCTGCACTTCATAGCCTTGCGGAATCTCCAGTGATAGTCCGGTTGGCACCAATGCCCGCGCACCTGGCGCCAAAATCACGCCATCCCGTTGATCTGGCGGGAAATTTGCTCGCACATCCGCACCGGCAGCCCCCGCCGTTTCATAGGACGGCAAGGCAACCTCCCGGTCCGCATCTTCGAGCCATTTTAGCTTTATTGGCACCACAGCCATGTCTTCACTGTCCCTAAATATCCCCGCCGGAGGCCGCGCATAAGCGCGTCACTTCGTCAGCGTTTCCGCAATCTTCGCAGTCAGTTTTTCCGCCACATCATCCTTGCCCATGCGCGGCCAAGCCTCTGATCCCGCATCCGAAATCAACGTCACGGCGTTTTCACTGCCCCCCATGATCCCCGTTGCCGGGCTCACGTCGTTCGCAACAATCCAATCACATCCTTTTCGGATACGTTTCGCGGTGGCATTTTCGATCACATCATCGGTCTCGGCCGCAAAACCCACCACCAATCCCGGTCGCCCCGTCCCCATATGGCTCACGGTCGCCAGGATGTCTGGGTTTTCGGCAAACTCCAAGGTGGGCAAGCCGCCCCTGGTCTTTTTTATCTTGCTGTCAGAAGCACTTGCCACCCGCCAGTCAGCCACAGCGGCACAGAAGATCGCCGCATCCACGGGCAGTGCACCCTGCACAGCTTTCAGCATTTCCGCCGCCGTCTGCACCTCAACCACCTGCGCCCCCGTCGGCCGCACGGCGTCCGCCGGTCCCGTAACAAACACCACATCTGCGCCCAGTTTGACCAGTGCGTTCGCAATCGCCGTGCCCTGCGCTCCTGACGAGCGGTTCGCGATATAGCGCACAGGGTCTATCGGCTCATGTGTCGGCCCGGACGTCACCAGAACCCGTTGTCCTTGCAGTGGACCTTCCGACAGAGCGCCTTGAATGGCCTGCACAATTTCCATCGGCTCAGACATACGCCCCGGCCCAAATTCGCCACAGGCCATATCGCCCTCATTGGGGCCAACAAAACTAACGCCATCCGCTTTCAACTGCGCCAGATTGCGTTGTGTTGCCGGATGATCCCACATGCGCACGTTCATCGCTGGCGCCACCAGCACCGGCGTATCCGTCGCCAACAACAGTGTTGAGGCCATATCATTGGCCATGCCGTGGGCCATCTTCGCCATCAAATCCGCCGTGCCCGGCGCCACCACAATCAAATCCGCAGAGCGTGACAACTGGATGTGCCCCATCTCCGCTTCATCGGTCAGGTCAAACAAATCGCGATAGACCTTCTCTCCCGCCAACGACGACACGGACAAAGGCGTCACAAACTCTTCCGCTGCACGGGTCAGCACCGGCGTCACCCAAGCGCCGCGCTCTCGCAACCTACGGATCAGCTCCAAGGACTTATAGGCCGCGATTCCACCGGCGATGATCAGGAGAATTCGTTTGTCCGTCAGCATTTAGCAGACCTCTTTCACG
Organism: Paracoccaceae bacterium; assembly: GCA_014872815.1. Lineage (GTDB taxonomy): Bacteria > Pseudomonadota > Alphaproteobacteria > Rhodobacterales > Rhodobacteraceae > Shimia. The sequence continues at coordinate 147,074 of WKFK01000008.1, read as the reverse complement.
CTAAGGTGCCCAAACCTAGGCCGCATAGGCCAAAGGGGCAAGCACGCTTATTTGAACGCCGCGCAAGGATCGTCCCGCTCCGCAGCCTCCGTCACAATCCAAAGATCGTAGGGCGGGTCACTCTGCGGTTCCGCCTCAAGCTGGCCAAAGGACATGGAGGCAATCACCTTTGGCAACAAAACCGGCGCGCCCCAATCGATGCGGGCATGTCCATTGCCCGTGATCACCGCGACAGGCCCGCCGGTTTCATCCAAGGCCTCTGTCACCGCCTGCGCTAACCGCGCATCCCGCAGCCGCTGCGCCATCACCATGCCTGGTAACATCTCCTCAGGCAGCGCATCACAATGCGCCGCCATTTGCAGAGCTTCTCGTTCTTCCTGCTGTTCCTGCGGCAGCGGCAAGGTCAGACCAAATTCAGCCCCTGCGCCTTCCAAAGCCGCGCTCAAATCACCACCTTTAAAGGCAATTCCGGCGGCCTCACGTGGCACCTGCGCGCCATAGACCTTGGCATCCCCCAGCACGGCAAACACTGGATAGTACATCGAAAAATCGGGCCAACCGCTGTCATTCCAGCCCAACGCCGCCTCTAACGCGCGCGCATCATCCAACAAATCAGGCGTCACCTTTGCGGCCTGCTCCGGCACCAACATCTCAAACACCACCGCCTTTGGCCCAATCGCCAAAATCGCCTGCGCCTGATTGTCGTGATGCACCGGGTTGTCGTGTACTTCGCCGAGGAACACCACATCCGCATCGCGGAACAGATCGTAAGACACACCCTGCGCAAAGCCTGCGGTTGCGAGGACCGAAAAAGAAAAAGCTGCGATCGTCTGTTTCATACCGCCACCAAACCGCGCGCTATGCGGAGATGCAAGCCCACCTTGCGTCGCAGGTATCATTCCCGCTTGCCCCGCCTGCATGAATACCGCAGGGTGCCCGCCAACGCGCAAAGGATACAATCATGTTGCCAAAACTCAGCCTGATTTTGGGAGGCGCCGCCTCCGGCAAATCGGCCTTTGCTGAAAAGCTGGTCATGGCTGCCCCGCAACCACGCTTTTACATCGCCACCGCCCAAACCTTTGACGATGAAATGCGCCAAAAGGTGCAAAAGCATCTGCGACAACGCGGCCCGGACTGGCACACAATCGAGGCACCACTCGACACCTCTGAAGTGCTGCGTGACCTCCCCGAAGACGCAATTGTCCTTCTGGACTGCGCCACAATGTGGCTGTCCAATCAAATGCTTGCGGAGAATGACCTGGCGGCGGAACAAGCCAAACTGCTCGACGCATTGCAGGCCTGCCCGGCCCATGTGGTGGTAGTCTCAAACGAAGTTGGCCTCGACGTCGTGCCAGAAAATGCCCTCGCCCGTCGTTTCCGCGACGCGCAAGGCGCCCTCAATCAGGCCATCGCGCAACAGTCCGATCTGGCGGTGCTCGTGGTGGCCGGATTGCCAATGGTGCTAAAAGGAGACCTGCCATGACCGAATTGCACCTTGTGCGCCATGGCCCGACCCACGCCAAAACCATGGTGGGCTGGTCCGACCTGCCCGCGGATCTGTCTGACACTGCTCAGGTCGCCCGGCTTGCAGACCACCTCCCTTCTGACGGCATTGTGATCAGTTCCGACCTACAACGCTGTGTCGCCACGGCGGATGCCATCCAACGCGATCGTCGCCGCTTGGAACACGATGCCGCCTTGCGCGAAATCCACTTTGGAGACTGGGAACTCAAAGCCTTCGCCGAAATCGAAGCCACTGACCCTGACCGCATCCGCGCTTACTGGGAAACCCCAGGCGACGTGCGCCCCCCCAATGGCGAAAGCTGGAACGAGGTCACTTCCCGCGTGGATGGCGCCATTGATCGCTTGATTGACGCGCATCGCGGTGCCAAACTGATCGTGGTTGTGCACTTTGGCGTGATCCTGACGCAAATCCAGCGCGCCGAGCAGCTGACCGCCGAGGAGGTTTTTGCCCACCGCATCGACAACCTCTCGGTCACCTCAATCAAAATTGACGACACCGGCTGGACAGCACACCCGATCAATCACGTTCCGTGATCAATTATGTCAAAATGTTTTAATATCGTGATGAGTTATGACGTGCTACTCTACTGTCATGACCTACGATTTATACATTGGCGATTACGCCTATTCCTCCTGGTCGCTGCGCGGCTGGCTTCTCTTTGAAAAGTTCGGCATCACCCGCAACACCACTTTGGTGGACTTCTCCGACAAATCTGTGGCGGAGCAGCTCACCAAAATCGCCCCAGCGCGCACCGTGCCAGCCGTGAAAACACCCGAAGGCGCGGTCCTGTCTGACAGCCTCGCCATCGCTGAAGAACTCGCCACCCGCCACCCGGATGCGGGTCTCTGGCCCAGTGACCCCGGCGCGCGCGCCACAGCGCGCAATCTGGCTGCGGAAATGCACTCCGGCTTTTTCACTCTGCGCAACGACTGCCCCATGAACCTGCGCCTGTCCTATGCAGACAGCAGCCCATCTGAAGACCTTCTCAAGGACATCCAACGCCTTGAAACTATTTGGGAACACGCCCGTGCCACCTACGGCGCGGACGGCCCATGGCTCTGTGGCGCCTACAGCGTCGCGGATGTGTTCTACGCTCCGGTTGCTGCTCGCATAGCAGGCTACAACCTACCCGTAGGCGACGTAGCACAAACCTATGTCGACACCCACTTGGCCGACCCAGCATTCCGCCGCTGGCGCGCAATGGGCATGGCGCATGGCGCAACCCTGCCGTGGTACGCAAAAGACTATCAAACTCGCCCGTGGCCCGGCCCCAAGCCCCTCGCAGCGAAGGCCTTGGGCGACGGCACGCCAGAGAACGCAAATTGCCCCTACTCCGGCAAGCCCTCCACGCACCTGATGGAACTCAACGGGCGCATCTTTGGCATGTGCAACGCCTTCTGCCGCGACAAAACCGTGGCCGATCCGGAGGCCTGGCCCGCATTCATAGCGCTGCAATAGGCGCATTAACCATTCGCTAACCAACCCTCGCTACAAATAGTTAACGTTTGTTAATCTGTTGTGTGGCGAGGGTTTTGCCATGGTTGCACGGGCGTATACCGTGGCCTTTGAAGGGGTTGAGGCGCATCAGGTTGAGGTGCAATGCGCCCTTGCGCCCGGCCTTCCCGCTTTCTCCATCGTCGGCCTGCCGGACAAAGCCGTTTCGGAAGCGCGCGACCGCATCCGCGCTGCGCTCGCTGCAATGGCCATTGCCCTGCCCTCCAAACGCATCACCATCAACCTGTCGCCAGCCGATCTGCCCAAAGAAGGCAGCCATTTTGATCTGCCCATCGCCGTCGCCTTGCTTGCGGCTCTCGGAATCATCCCAGAGGACGCCTCCGAAAGCACCGTGAGCCTTGGCGAATTGTCACTCGACGGCTCCCTTGTCGGCGTCACCGGCGCTTTACCGGCCGCCATGAGCGCGGCAGAAGAAGACCGCATGTTGCTCTGCCCCGCAGTCAGCAGCCCCGAAGCCGCCTGGGTCGCCGCCACCCAAGTGATTGGCGCGGCCTCTTTGGCGGATGTGGTCCGCCACTACACCGGCCAATCGCCGCTCGCGCCGTCGCAACCCGGCGAAGTGCAGGGCGAAAGCAGCTCCCTCGATTTGCGTGATGTGAAAGGCCAAGAACGCGCCAAACGCGCCTTGGAAATCGCCGCGGCCGGACGTCATCATCTATTTATGGTCGGCTCTCCAGGTTCCGGCAAATCCATGCTGGCCGCACGTTTACCCACGATCCTGCCGCCCATGAGCCCTGCCGAAGCGCTGGAAACCTCGATGATCCATTCGGTTGCGGGCATATTGGAGCAAGGCGGCATCTCCCGCGCGCGCCCGTTTAGGGAACCGCATCATTCTGCGTCCATGGCCGCCATAGTAGGCGGTGGTCGACGAGCGCAGCCCGGTGAAATCTCTCTCGCCCACAATGGTGTGTTGTTCATGGACGAAATGCCGGAATTTTCCCGCCCCGTACTCGAAACCCTGCGCCAACCCATTGAAACCGGCCAAGTCATGATCGCCCGCGCCAACGCGCACGTCACGTATCCCTGCAAGTTCATGTTGATCGCCGCCGCAAACCCCTGCCGCTGCGGTCACATGTATGACCCCGCCCAAGCCTGCGCCCGCGTGCCGGACTGTGGGCAAGACTACCTTGGACGCCTCTCCGGTCCCCTCATGGACCGCATGGATTTACGCATCGAAGTCCCGCCAGTGGCCTTTCGCGACCTTGACCTGCCCAACGATGGCGACACCTCGGAACAAGTGGCCCATCGCGTCGCCGCCGCCCGCGCGCTCCAAACAGAGAGGTTCGCAAACAACGACGGCATCCGCGTGAACGCCGACGCCCACGGCCAAGCTTTGGAAGAGATCGCCACGCCAGACGCCGAAGGCCGCGCCCTGCTGTCCCAAGTGGCCGAACGCTTTGGCCTCACGGCACGCGGATATCACCGTGTGTTGCGTGTGGCCCGCACCATCACAGACCTAGAGGGCGCCGACCAAATCCGTCGCCCCCATCTGGCAGAAGCCATCAGCTTCCGCCTCACCACATCTCAAGAGATTTAGGCCAGTTTGCCTTCAATCGCTTCCCAGATTTTTTCGGCGATGTTCACCCCGTCAAATCGCTCCAACTCCTGAATGCCGGTTGGCGAGGTGACGTTGATCTCTGTCAGGTAGTCGCCGATGACATCGATCCCGACAAAAATCTGCCCCTTCTCCCGCAGCAGCGGCCCAATCGCGGCACAGATTTCCAAGTCACGCTCAGTCAGCCCAATCTTCTCCGGACGTCCGCCCACATGCATGTTGGAGCGGGTTTCGCCTGCCGCCGGCACACGGTTGATCGCGCCCACAGGCTCCCCGTTCACAAGGATCACCCGTTTGTCGCCGTTGCTCACATCCGGCAAAAACTTCTGAACAATCAGCGGCTCGCGGCTGAAGCCCGTAAACAGCTCGTGCAGCGAGGTCAGATTGCGGTCATTGGCATCGAGCCGGAACACACCTGCGCCACCGTTGCCATACAAAGGCTTTAGGATCACATCGCCATGCCTGGCTTTGAATTCCTTGATGGTTTTCAGGTCGCGCGCAATGGTGGTGGGCGGCGTCAGATCCGGAAAATCCAGCACCAACAGTTTCTCTGGATAGTTCCGCACCCAAAACGGATCATTGACCACCAGCGTGTCCGGCGACAGCCGATCCAGCAAATGCGTGCTGGTGATGTAGTGCATGTCAAACGGTGGATCCTGGCGCAGCCAGACCACGTCAAAACCCTTCAGGTTCACCCGTTCAAACGGCCCCAAGTCCACATGGTTTCCCTGCTCACGCCGCACCACCATGGAATGGCCCCGCGCAGTGATCTCGCCTTCTTCGTAGGCCAGATGATCCGGAGAGTAGTAAAACAGCTCGTGCCCCCGCGCCTGCGCTTCTTCGGCAATACGGAAAGAGCTGTCAGCATTGATGTCAACCGAGGTGATCGGATCCATTTGAAAGGCGATTTTCATGTGCGCACCCTGATAATAAGTCCACACTTACATGGCCCATGCCACCCCCGCTTGCAATGGGGCGCATGATCTTACCAAAGCGCGTTCTCAAGGATGTGAACCTCGCCCTGCCCATTCACCAAGGCCACATCAAACCGCATCTCGGTCAGCAGGCCCTTGGGTTCCCCACCGGCAAACTCTTCTGCCGCGCGCATCAGCCGCTCAACTTGTTTGGGCAGCAACCGCGCCGCTGCGCCCTCGAAGCTGCGGCTGTGTTTGACCTCAACAAACACCAACTCGTCGCCATCCCGCAAGATCAGATCTACTTCGCCGGCCTTGCCACGCCACCGCGCCTTCGCCAGTGTCAGGCCCCGCGCCTCATAGTCGCGCAACACCGCCTCCTCGGCGGCCTGCCCGGCCAAATAATTGCTGCGCCCGGTGTCTTCCCTGCGCCTGTCACTCATACCAAACCTATGCCTAACCTCCGGCGGCCTACCCCGCCTTCTGCAACTTCAAGGCCAATTGGTACACTTTGCGCCGGTTGATGCCATAGGCTTTGGCAATCGCGTCCGAGGCATCACGCACCGACAAGGTCTCCAGCGCCTCTTTGAGAGCCCCTTCGATGTCATCCTCGCTGGCCGCCTCTCCACGCTGTCGGTCGATCAACACAACAATCTCACCCTTGATTGTACGCTCCGGCAACTCTGCCGCCAATTCGTTTAGCGATCCACGGATCACTTCCTCAAACTTCTTGGTCAGTTCGCGCGCAACAGCCGCTTTCCGCTCACCGCCCAGCACCTCTGCCGCATCCGCTACCATAGCCGCCACCCGCTTGGGCGATTCGTAAAACACCAGCGTGCCCGGGACTTCCCGCACCGCCTCCAAAGCCGTGTATCGCGCCTTTTTGGCATTCGGCAGAAACCCAGCAAAGAAAAACGAATCCGTCGGCAGCCCAGCCAGCGACAATGCGGTGATGATTGCACTTGGCCCCGGCGCGCTGGTCACCAAATGCCCGACTTCCGCAGCGGCAACCGACAAGTGATAGCCCGGATCGGCAATCAACGGCGTACCGGCTTCTGACGCATAGGCCACGGTTTTCCCGGCCTCCAGATAGCCCAAAAGCTTGCCCCGCGCCCCTTCACCAGAGTGATCGTGATAGGCCAGAACAGGCCGACCGTTCAGCGGCACCCCGTGTATTTCAAGGAGTTTCTTCATCGACCGTGTGTCTTCGGCCGCAATCACATCGGCACTCGCCAGAATATCCAAGGCCCGCAAGGTGATGTCCCGCGCACTGCCAATGGGTGTGGCGACAAAGTACAAACCCGGCTGCAATTTCACGGTCTGGTGATTCATGTCTGGACCCGCCTTTTCACTCGTTTATTATTCGGCACCAACGCGGCCGGACCTCAATCACGGGCGTGACCCCAACGGGAGTGGAGCTTACCTATGTTGTCTTTTCTTAAACCCGCCCAACGCTTTGTGAAAGGGGCGGTCGCAGGCCTGTCCACACTGGCGCTGGTCTCTTGCGTAGAAACCACCGGAAGCTCCGGCCCGAAAATTGATGCCTCCGCGCCTGTGCCTGTGGCGCTGCTCGTTCCAAAAGGCTCCAGCAACTCCGGCGACGCGCTTCTGGCCCAAAGCCTTGAAAACGCGGCCAAACTGGCCATCGCAGACTTAGGCGGCGTTAAGATTGACCTGCGCGTCTACGCCACAGCGGGCAACCCCACCACGGCGCAAGCAGCAGCGGTTCAGGCTGTTGATGAAGGTGCAAAAATCATTCTGGGCCCTGTATTTGGCGAAGCCGCCAACGCCGCAGCGACCGCCGTCGCTGGCCGCAACGTGAATGTGCTGTCTTTCTCAAACAATACCACCATTGCAGGCGGCAACCTGTTTGTGCTCGGGCCAACCTTCGACAACACTGCCGATCGCCTCGTGGCGTTTGCCAAAGGTCAGGGCAAAGGCAACATCATGACAGTGCACGCCAACAACTCGGCTGGCCTCTTGGGCAACACCGCCATCGCCAACGCCATCACCCGCAATGGCGCCGGCAACGCCGGTGCGGTTGGGTATGAGTTTTCGCAGGAAGGCGTGATTGCCGCTGTCAGCCAGATCAAGCTGAACGCAGAGCAAAACAACGCTCAGACACTGTTCTTGACCGCGAACACATCCGGCGCCCTCCCCCTGCTGACCCAACTCCTGCCAGAAGCGGGCCTCAGCCCAGCCACCACACAGTACATGGGTCTGACCCGTTGGGACATCCCGGCGCAAACCCTAGAATTGCCGGGTGTGCAGGGCGGCTGGTACGCGATGCCGGACCCAACACTGACCAACCAGTTCCAAACCCGCTATGCCCAAGCCTACGGTGGCCTGCCCCATTCCATTGGCGGCCTGGCCTACGATGGGATTGCGGCAATCGGCGCGCTGGTCAAACAAGGCAAATCTGATGCACTGACAACAGGCGCATTGACACAAGGCGCGGGCTTTCAGGGTGTGAACGGCATCTTCCGCCTGCGCACCGACGGCACAAACGAACGCGGGCTGGCCGTGGCCACGATCCGCGACAAGAAGGTGGTAATCATTGACCCTGCCCCAACCCGATTTGGAGGCGCTGGCAGCTAACGCTGGCGACATCTTTCCAGCCCCGCCCAGCGCGGGGCTGATCTGCTCTGCTGACGAGATTTTCAACCGCGCCGAAGTGGCCGCTGAACTTGCTGAAATCCTGAAGAAGGAAGGCAAGGAAAGCGACTTGCGCAAGGAAATCGTGCCAGTACTAATGGCCCGCCGGAAGGCCGCCATGGCCCAAATCGCGGCCGCTTTCCGTGAGCAACCCATTGCTGCGCGCGCTATGACACGCTCGTATACGTGGCTCACCGACTGCTTGGTCAGCTGCGCCTTCTACGTTGCCACCGTCCGTTTTTACCCGCTGGCAACCCCAACCGAGGCGGAACGTATTGCGCTGTTTGCCGTAGGCGGCTACGGCCGTGGCGAAATGGCACCACAGTCCGACGTCGACCTGCTTTTCCTGACGCCCTACAAAATCACCCCATGGGCGGAGAGCGTGATTGAGTCCATGCTCTACCTGCTGTGGGACCTACGCCTAAAGGTCGGACACAGCTCGCGCACTGTGAAGGATTGCCTGCGTTTGGGGCGCGAAGATTTCACCATCCGCACGGCGCTATTGGAAAACCGCTTCTTGCGCGGCCATGAGCCTTTGGAAGAAGAGCTCAACACCCGTCTTGAGGAGGAACTGTTCAAAGGCACCGAGCAAGAGTTCATTGAGGCAAAACTCAACGAACGCGATGAGCGCCATAAAAAGCAGGGCCAGCGTTACGTGGTAGAGCCCAATGTCAAAGAGGGCAAAGGCGGCCTGCGCGATTTGCAGTCTCTCTTCTGGATTGCCAAATACGTCTACCACGTCTCCGATGTCTCTGAATTGGTTGAGAAAGACGTGCTGCTTCAGGATGAACTGGAACGGTTTATTGCCGCCGAAAACTTCCTGTGGGCGGTGCGTGGTCACCTACACCTCACAGCCGGGCGCCCAATGGAGCAACTGACTTTCGATGTGCAGGTCGAGATCGCCGATCAGATGGGCTACACCGACAAAGGTGGCCGCCGCGCGGTGGAACACTTCATGCAAGAGTTCTTCCGCCAAGTCACCGCCGTGGGGGATTTGACCCGCATCTTGCTGACAAAGCTGGAGGCCAACCATGCCAAAGCTGAACCGCTTCTGGAGCGCATATTCCGCCGTCGCCCACGCATGAAACCGGGCTACAAAATGGTGCACAACCGCTTGGATGTGGCGGATGAAAAGACCTTCCTGGCAGACCCGCTCAACCTTCTGCGCCTGTTCGAAGAAGGCTTGCGCACCGGCATGTTGATCCACCCGGACGCCATGCGTCTGGTCACCGCCAACCTACATCTGATTGATGATGAGCTGCGCGCCAATAAAGAAGCTCGCCGCCTGTTCCTCGACTTGCTTCTGAAGCACGGCAACCCGGAACGGGCCCTGCGCCGCATGAACGAACTTGGCGTGCTCTCAGCCTTTATTCCGGAATTTGAGCCCATCGTGGCGATGATGCAGTTCAACATGTATCACTCCTACACGGTGGACGAACACACCATTCAGGTGATCTCCAACTTCACCGACATCGAACGTGAGGACCTGAAGGACGAGCTGCCGCTCAGCTCCGAAATCCTCGCATCCGGCGGTATCAACCGCAAAGTTCTGATGGTCGCCATGCTGCTGCACGACATCGGCAAAGGTCGCGACATTGACCACTCGGTGCTCGGCGCGCAAATCGCCCGCAAGGTTGCGCCGAACCTGGGCCTCAATAAGGCCGACAGCGAAACCGTGGAATGGCTGGTGCGCTATCATCTGCTCATGTCAGACACCGCGCAAAAGCGCGACATCGCCGACCCGCGCACTGTGCGCGACTTTGCCAAAGCCGTGAAAACCGTGGATCGGCTGAACCTGCTGACCATTCTGACCGTGTGTGACATTCGCGGCGTGGGACCGGACACTTGGAACAACTGGAAAGCTGTCCTTCTGCGCGCGCTTTATGGTCAAACCAAACTGGTGCTTGAGGACGGCATGGAAGCCATCACCCGCGAAAACCGCGGTACCAAGGCCAAGAAACTCCTGCGTGAGGAACTGGCCGATTGGCCTAGCAAAGACCTCAAAAAAGAGACCGCCCGCCACTATGAGCCGTATTGGCAAGGCCTACACATCACTGCCCATAAAGTGTTTGCGGAACTGCTACGCGATATTCCGGACAACGAAGTCCGCATCGACCTGCATCCAGACGAAGACCGCGACGCCACCCGCGTCTGTTTTGCTATGGCCGATCACCCCGGCATCTTCTCCCGCATGTGTGGCGCGCTGGCCTTGGTGGGTGCCAACATCGTCGACGCCCGCACCTTCACCTCCAAAGACGGCTACGCCACCGCAGCCTTCTGGATTCAGGATGCGGAAGACAAACCTTATGAGGCCGGCCGCCTGCCACGTCTGCGGCAGATGATCGAGAAAACCCTCAAAGGTGAAGTGGTCACCACCGAGGCCATCAAATCCCGCGACGTGATCAAGAAACGCGAGCGCGCCTTTAAGGTGCCAACCACGATCCTGTTCGATAACGAAGGGTCCGAGATCTACACAATCATTGAGGTCGACACCCGCGACCGTCCCGGCCTGCTGTTTGATCTCACGCGCACCTTGGCCAATAGCAATGTGTACATCGCCTCAGCTGTGATCGCGACCTTTGGCGAACAGGTGGTCGACACCTTCTACGTCAAAGACATGTTTGGTCTGAAGTTCCACGCCGAAGGCAAACAAAAGACGCTCGAAAAGAAACTGCGCGAGGCGATCCAGCAAGGTGCTGAAAGGGCCAGCGCATGAAGCCCATCCGCCTGATGCGTGGCTTTCTGACCGTTGGCTTCTGGACGCTGCTGAGCCGCGTGCTGGGCTTTGTCCGCGAAATCCTGTTGCTGAGTTTCATTGGCCCGGGCCCCTTGCTGGACGCCTTTGTCGCCGCCTTTCGACTGCCCAATATGTTCCGCCGCTTTTTTGCCGAAGGCGCGTTCAACGCTGCTTTTGTGCCGATGTTCTCCAAAAAGCTGGAGGGCGAGGAGGACGCAGAACATTTCGCCAGCGAGGCCCTGAGCCTGCTGTTCGCCGCCGTGATGACCCTCACCGCGCTAGGCATGATCTTCATGCCCGCGCTGGTCTGGCTCACCGCTGAAGGATTTGTCGGGGACGCGCGGTTTGATTTGACCGTCGGATACGGTCGCATCGTCTTCCCCTACATCTTCTTTATGTCCTTGGCGGCGCTGTTTTCTGGCGTGCTCAATGCCACCGGCCGGTTTGCCGCCGCTGCCGCGGCACCGGTGTTACTCAACATCTTGATTATCCCTGCGTTGATCCTCGGCCACCTATCCGGCGGCCCTGTCATCACTTGGCTGATCTGGACCATTCCCCTTGCTGGGGTGGCGCAACTTGGTCTTGTTTGGATTGCCAGCCGCAAAGCCGGCCTGCGCATTAAGCTACAGTTGCCAAAGTGGACACCGGACATGGCGCGCATGGTGCGTGTAGCAGTGCCCGCCGCGCTGGCCTCGGGCGTCATGCAGATCAACCTTGTGGTCGGTCAGATCGTCGCCTCCAACACCGAAGGCGCTGTCAGCTGGCTTTATGCTGCTGACCGCCTGTATCAACTCCCTCTGGGGGTGATCGGCATCGCCATCGGCATCGTCCTTCTGCCCGATCTCTCCCGCCGCCTGAAGGCCGACGATACAACAGGCGCCCAAAACGCATTTTCGCGCGCCAGCGAGTTTGCAATGTTCCTGACAATCCCCTGCGCGGTCGCCTTCCTTGTGATCCCGCTGCCGATTGTCTCCGTGCTGTATGAACGCGGGGCCACCGGTTCCGACGACGTCGCCGCCATTTCCGTGGCCCTAGCGATCTACGCGCTTGGCCTGCCCGCCTTTGTGCTGCAGAAGCTGCTGCAACCGCTGTATTTCGCCCGCGAAGACACCAAACGCCCGTTCCACTTTGCCGTCTGGGCCATGGTGGTGAATGCCGCGCTGGCGTTTGGTCTGGCCCCCTACATCCAGTGGATGGCCCCGGCCATTGCCGCCACAGTTTCGGCTTGGATCATGGTGGCACAACTGGGCTTTGGCGCGCGCGGCTACGGCCAAGTGGCAAAGTTTGACACCCGCCTGCGCAAGCGTCTCTGGCGCATCTGCCTCGCCGCTGCGGCCATGGGCGGTGCGCTCTGGCTGACATGGGTCATTCTGGTGCCTTGGTTCGGTCTGCCCGGTTGGCGCTACGTGGCTTTGCTCATCCTTTTGATGATCGGAACGGGTGTGTATTTTGCCGTTGGCCGCCTGATCGGCGCCTATGTCCCAAGCGAGTTAAAGGCCGCTGCCCGCCGTGGTTGAGCGGGCACAAACCGACACATAGACTCAGAAACCTGTTGCTCCACGCCCCTAATGTGCCGTTAACCTTAGGCATTCTTTAATCTCGGGAGTGAGACATGAATAATTGGATCGTTATGATGATCGTCGGCGTTCTGGCCGTGATCTTGGGTATTCTGGCGCTGGCCAACCCGTTCGCCGCCTCGGTAACCGCCACAGTCTTTGCAGGCTGGAGCTTCCTTTTCCTTGGCGCATTTCAAACCTTTGCCGCTTTCAGCGCGCCTTCAACAGGTGCAAAAATTGCCGGTGTGATCCTCGGCCTTCTGGCCTTGGTCATCGGTGTGCACATCATCGCGCAGCCGCTTCAGGGCCTTCTGTCGCTGACCTTCGCCGCAGGCATTCTTTTCCTGGTCTCCGGCGTGTTCAAAGGCGTGTTTGGCTTTTCCAACTTCGAAGGCAGCGCCCGCTGGGCTTTGCTCTTGTCCGGCTTGGTCTCGGTGATTTTGGGCCTGATGGTGCTCAACAACTTCCCACAATCCGCAGCCGTGCTGCTGGGTGTGTTGCTCGCCATTGAACTGCTATCCAACGGCATCAGCGCCATCGCGCTGGCCTTTGCGGTACGCAGCGCCAATGAAGCTGAAACGCCTTCACAAGAAGACGCCGCCTAAGCGGTGGTATCACTGGCGGCGGATCTTTTCGCGGATCCGCTGCCACCCTCCCGGGATCAGGGCAAAGGACATCAAGAACCCTGTGCCAAAGCCGATCACATCGGCCACCCAATCCGGATTACCCCCAAAAATCAGGCTGAAGCCCAACTGAATGGCCACCAACATGCCAATCAGCGAAAACGCCCGCGCCTGTGGGGCCCCGACTTCGCCCAAGCTTGTCCAGATCAGGAACGTGAACGCCCCAATCAGGCCGTAGACCCCCGGATAGCTGCCCAACAACGGCGCGGACACATCCAGCAGAAGCGTATAGCCCAGCGCGCCAACCACACCAGACAGCACAAAGATCGCCAAAGTCGCCCAGCCGGAGAACACCTCGCCCACCATTTTTCCCATCGCCAAGAGCAACACGCCCCCAAACAGCGCATGGGTGAAGTTGTAATGCACAAACAGATAGCTCACGAAGCGGAGCATATGCTCCGGCGGATACACCCCATTGGCAACCATCCAATCAAAAATATCCGGTGCAAAGGCATAGCGTTGAATGGCGTCCAGCCGCCACCCCACCGCCGTTGGTCCCCCAACAATGCCCTTGGAGCCCAGCCACAAGGCCGCTTCCACGCCGACCAATAGCAAGAACAACGCCGTCACCACCGGTGGCAACGGGTTCACGGGGCTCTGATCATCTGGGTGCGACATGCCTGTACTCCTTCCCCGCCCTGCGTGCCGGTCCGGCTTGACGGTGTTTGGCCTCGGAGATAAGCCAAGCAGGCTAACAAATCCAGATGGAGTATTTCCAATGAACGAGGCGGTCCAAACGTCCTCCACCTTTACCCCACGCGTCTTTTCCGGGATTCAACCCTCGGGCGGTCTGACGCTGGGCAATTACCTCGGCGCGATGAAGCGCTTTGTCGACATGCAAGAGGCCGGCACCCACGAGACCGTGTTCTGCATGGTTGACCTGCATGCCATCACAGTCTGGCAAGACCCAGCCAAACTGCAACGCGCCACCCGCGAACTCTGCGCCGGCTTCATTGCCGCAGGCATCGACCCGGAAAAGTCGATCTTGTTCAACCAATCCGCCGCGCCGGAACACGCGCAGCTGGCATGGATCTTCAACTGCGTCGCCCGCATGGGCTGGATGCAGCGCATGACCCAATGGAAAGACAAAGCTGGTAAGAATTCGCAAAACGCGTCGCTGGGCCTGTTTGCTTACCCGGCCCTGATGGCCGCAGACATTCTGATCTACCACGCCACCCACGTGCCTGTGGGCGAGGATCAGAAACAGCACCTTGAGCTGACACGTGATGTCGCCACCAAATTCAACCACGACTACGGCGTCGACTTCTTCCCAATCACCGAGCCGGTGATCGAGGGCGCAGCCACGCGTGTGATGTCTCTGCGCGACGGCTCCAAAAAGATGTCAAAATCCGATCCGTCCGATGCCTCCCGCATCAACATGACCGACGACGCGGACACCATCGCCAAGAAAATCCGCAAGGCCAAAACCGACCCGGAGGCGCTGCCGTCAGAGGCCAAAGGTCTGGAAGACCGCCCAGAGGCGCGCAACCTGGTGAACATCTACGCAGGCCTCTCCGGTCTGACCGTGGATCAGGTTCTGGCCGATGTTGGCGGCAAGCAGTTCTCTGAGTTCAAGCCCATGCTGTCCGAACTCGCCGTAGAAAAGCTCTCCCCAATCAGCACGGAAATGGCCCGCTTGATGGAACACCAGGACGAGATCGACAAGATCCTCGCCCACGGTGCAGGTCAGGCCCGCGAAATCGCCGCGCCAATCTTGAAAAAGACCTACGAGATTGTCGGTATGGTTGGCGCCTAAAGGCACCACACTGAACAAAAATCAGCCCCGCCATCGGCGGGGCTTTTTTGTTCCCTTCAAGCAGACTTGCCCAAAGGCCGCTCCATAAACAGCGATTCCACTTCGCCATAGGTGCCCATCACCGGCGCTCCAAACCCGACCTTCTCCGCAACCCGCATTGAGGCCTGATTGGCGGGATCAAAAATGGCGCTGGCCGCCGAAAACTCTTGGGCCAGATTGTCATCTGCCCAGCGCAAAACCGCCGCCACGGCCTCCGTCGCCAACCCTTTGCCCTGTGCGGAAGGTATCAACGCCCAGCCTGCTTCCGGCTTACCGCGCACACTGGGTGTTGTATCTCGTTGATAATCTGCCAAACCGGCTTCTCCAACAAACACCCCCTCTGCCTTGCTCTCTATCACCCAATACCCATAGCCCAGCGCCTGCCAATGCCCGATATACCGCAGCAACCGTGCCCATGTTTGCTCAGGTGTGGAAGGCACCCCTGTGATATGCGCCACCACAGAAGGCTCAGACCACATCTCAAGGCTGGCCTCAAAATCCGTCACTCTATGCCCCCGCAGGATCAATCGCTCTGTCTCAAGTGTTGGCACCTCAACAGCCATTTTTTCGTCCTTTTTTGATTTCTGGATCCAATCTTACAATCGCAGCCTGAAATACAACCTCAGACAGAGTGAACCCCGCGCCTCAAAGACCTTAAACTATGCATCTGCGCACATATGTCGCGCCAATTCGCAAGTTTTCCGCGCGCAGCCACCCTCCTATTTTGGTGTCAACCAAGGAGACACCTCATGACCGCATCTTACGCCCCCTCCGCCCGTATCGGACACGTGCATCTGAAAGTGGCGGATCTGGATCGCGCCATCGCGTTTTACTCTGACGTGTTGGGTTTCGAAGTCCAAACCCGCCTTGGCAACGACGCCGCCTTCCTCGGCTCAGACGGCTACCACCATCACATCGGCCTCAACACATGGCGCAGCAAAGGCAGCGGCCCCGCACCAGAACACCACACCGGCCTGTTTCACACCGCGATCCTCTACAAATCCCGCGCCGACCTCGCAACCGCTGTACAACGGGTCATTGACGCAGGCTATCCCGTTCTGGGCGCCTCAGACCATGGCGTTTCCGAAGCCATCTACTTCAACGATCCAGACGGCAATGGCGTCGAACTCTATCGTGACCGCCACACCGCCGAGTGGCCGCGCCACGACGATGGCAGCCTGCAAATGTACAGCCGGCCTTTGAAACTGGACGCGCTCCTTTCAGAAGCAGCCTAACGCCGACCAGCGTCACAAAACTGCAAACAGCTTGTCACGAATCTGAATCGACGGCCTCCTAGCCTTGGCATCAACCATCGATCCAAGCCCACGGAGCCAGGAATGTCCTCTGATATCCACACCGACGATCTGTCCTTTGACGAAATTGACGAGTTGATCTCGCCCCGCGCGGAAGAAACCGACTTTGACCGCATCGTGGAAACCGCGTTGTCCCGTCGTGGCTTCTTGGGCGGTGTGATGACCTTTGGCCTCGGCTCTTTCCTGGTCGGCACCACCGCGCTGACTCGCGAGGCGGTGGCCGCAGAGGACCGTTTTGGCTTTACTCAGGTTGCGGCCAACACTGAGGACACAATCACTGTGCCAGAGGGCTTTGAGTGGGAACAGGTTGTGACCTGGGGCGATCCGCTTTTCTCCGACGCCCCTGCCTTTGACGAGGCCACCCGCGGCACCGCCGCATCTCAGGCCCGCGCCTTTGGCGACAACAACGACGGCATGTCGATCTTCACCAAAGACGGCCGCACCGTCATGGCGATCAACAACGAATACACCAACCGTAAAATCCTCTGGGGCAACAACCCCGATGGCAAATGGGTGTCTGACGACGACGTGCAAAAAGGCATGAACGCCCATGGCGTGTCGGTTTTCGAAGTGGCCCGCGACGATGCTGGTAAGTGGCAAGTTGTGGTCGACAGTGACCTGAACCGTCGCATCACACCGCAAACCGATATGGAGCTGACCGGCCCAGCAGCCGGCCACGACTTGCTGAAAACCGAGGCAGATCCGACCGGCACCACCACCAAAGGCACCTGGAACAACTGCGGCAACGGTGAAACGCCGTGGGGCACCTACCTGACTTGTGAAGAAAACTTCAACGGCTACTTCTCTGCCGAAGATGAAGCCCACGAAGTCTCCGCCGAATTGAAGCGCTACGGCGTGTCCTCCAAGGACTGGGGCTACGGCTGGGCCAAAGTGGACGCGCGCTTTGACGTCTCCAAAAACCCGAATGAGCCAAACCGCGCGGGCTATGTGGTCGAAATTGATCCATTTGATCCAACCTCCACGCCCAAGAAACGCACAGCTCTGGGCCGTTTCAAACACGAAAACGCCGCTGTGGTCCTAGCGGCCAATGGCAAAGCAGTTGTCTACCTCGGCGACGATGAGCGCGGCGAGTTCCTCTACCGGTTTGTCTCCCATGGCACCTACTCTGCGACCGGCGACAACAGCGATCTTTTGGAAAATGGCGACCTTTTTGTTGCTAAATTCAACGATGACATGCGCGGCGAGTGGCTGGCTCTGACGCCGGAAACCACCGGCATGTCCGACGCGGAAATCCGCATCCATACCCGTCAGGCTGCGTCCAAAGTTGGCGCAACCACGATGGACCGCCCAGAATGGGTGGCGGTGAACCCAACCAAGGCAGAAGCCTTTGTTGCGCTCACCAACAACAAGAACCGGGGCAAAAAGCCAAATGCTGGCGGCGATGACACCTCGGCCAACGGGCCAAACCCACGTGTCGAAAACCACTACGGCCAGATCGCCCGCTGGATGCCCGACAACGAAGACCACAGCGCAAATGGCTTTAGCTGGAACCTCTTCGCGCTGGCCGGCAACCCAGATGTGCATGATGATGCATATGCAGGCAGCGAGAACATCAATGCCGGAAATA
This sequence comes from Paracoccaceae bacterium, assembly GCA_014872815.1. Lineage (GTDB taxonomy): Bacteria > Pseudomonadota > Alphaproteobacteria > Rhodobacterales > Rhodobacteraceae > Shimia. The sequence continues at coordinate 129,238 of WKFK01000008.1, read as the reverse complement.
TGTTCAATTCACCGGATGGCATGGCCTTTGACAGCACCGGCCTGTTGTGGATCCAGACCGACGGCAAATACTCTAACGAAGGCGACTTTGCGGGCATGGGCAACAACCAGATGCTTGCGGGCGACACCGTCACCGGTGAAATCCGCCGCTTCCTGGTTGGCCCCAAAGAATGCGAAGTCACCGGAGTTTGCTGGTCCCCGGACCGCCGCACCATGTTTGTCGGCATTCAGCACCCGGGCGAAAAAGGCAACTCCCACTTCCCGGATGGCGGCACCTCCGTGCCACGGTCTGGTGTTTTTGCGGTACGTCGCACAGACGGCGGCCTCATTGGATAACGACGACGCAAATTCTGACTACCAAAATACCTTTTCACATCCCGCTTTTTAGCACCAAATCATTCGCCCTCGACCTCCCCCGGTCGAGGGCTTTCCCTTTTTGGGAAGCGCCTAACCGCGCCCGATGTAAGGCATTTTGGTCGCCATGACCGTCATGAACTGCACGTTGGCATTCAGCGGCATCTCCGCCATATGCAGCACCGACCGGGCCGCATCCTGCACATCCATCGTGGCATTGGGCGCTTTGCCATCAGCGACCAGCGCCGCATTCAACCCCGCCACCATATCGGTCTCAGCATTGCCAATGTCGATCTGACCACAGGCAATGTCATACGGCCGACCGTCCAGCGACAAGGTGCGTGTCAGCCCCGTCACCGCATGCTTGGTGAGCGTGTAGCACACCGAGCCTTCACGCGGCACATGCGCCGACAACGATCCGTTGTTGATGATACGCCCGCCCTGTGGCACCTGACGGCGCATCTGCGCATAGGCCAGCTTGGCGGCAATAAACATGCCCCGCACATTCACATCCAGCACCTGGTCAAAGCCGCCCAAATCGATCTCGTCAATTGACCCCGCAGGCCCAAACATACCCGCATTGTTGAACAGCGCATCCAGCCGTTCGGCGCGCGCCACAAACCGCGCAAAGGCGCTCTCCATCGCCGCCGCATCGGTCACATCCGCCACCAGCGGCACAGCGTTCACATACTCATCGGCGATCGCTTGCAGCTTCTCTTCGCTACGTGCCAGCACGCCAACCCGCCAACCGGCTTCAAGAAAGGCCACCGCTGTCGCCCTACCAATCCCTTGGCTCGCGCCGGTCACAATGATGCTTTTCATGCGCTCTCCTCCTGCGCCATCAACTCCAGCGGCGCAGGCGCCACTGTCAAATCACTCACGTCTAGCGGACCCGACGGCTTGGCCAGCCGATTGCGCACCACCCAATGCAGCCGTTCACTGGCCCGCGTAATCGCCACATAAGCCAGCCGCTTCCACAACGGCTGCCCCGCCTCACTGCGGTTCATCCGCGCCGCCACATAAAGGTCCGGTGCAAACACCTGCACGTTCTCCCACTGAGAGCCCTGCGCCTTGTGAATGGTCACCGCCGCGCCATGCAGGAACGTCGCTCCCATGCGCGCCGCATAGGGAATAAACGGCTCTTCCTCATCCGGCATCTCGATCTTCACAATCGAGGCGGCAGACACACGCGGATCTTCCGCCCCCATGACGTGCAGCCGCGAAAATCCCGGCTTGCGCCCAGGCCCCAGATAAATCACCTGCGCGCCCTTGATCAGGCCCCGAGCTTCCAGATCGAGCCGCTTCTTACGATGCTTCATCGGCAGCTCAATCCCATCACAGATCAGCGGCTCGCCTTCCAGCAGCTCATCCTCCGGCGCGCCATGCACCATGCGAAACGCGTTGATCAGCCGAATACGCGTCGCATTGCGCCACACCAAAACCGGCGAGCGCGCCATCAAGTCAACTTCCACCCGCTGGGCAAACTGCACCCGATCATCCTTGCGCGCGGTGTCCTCGACCATGCGCTCAAAGTCATGGAACTCCAGCTGCGGATCAGCCAGCGCATGGGCCAAATCCAAAATCGGGTTGTCGGCGTCTTGGCGGTGAATGCGCTCCAGATTGTAGACCGCAGGCGCAGGCAGCTTATCAAACACCATCGCGCCCGACTGGTTCACCGGCGCCAACTGGGCCGGATCGCCAAACAGCACCAACGTGCTGAAAATCTCTTTCAAATCATCAAACTGCTTGTCATCCAGCATCGAGCTTTCATCGATAAACCCGATGTCCAGCGGATCATCCCGCCGCTTCCAGCCGGTGATAAAGTCACTGCCCCGCAGCCCAGCCGCCGCCAAAGCCCCCGGGATGGACTTGTGCTGCTTATAAAACTCCGCCGCCCGATCCAGCGCCTCATCTGTCAGCCCCTCAATCTCTGGCCGCTCACCATTGTCCGCCAGCCATTCCGCGATCTTCTCATACTCGGGATCATAGACTGGCGTGTAGATGATCCGGTGAATGGTCGTCGCCGGCACACCACGCATCCGCAGCACACTCGCCGCCTTGTTGGTCGGCGCCAGAATGGCCAGCGTCCGGTGATCCTTCTTGCGCTTGCCTTCATAGTCGCCGGAGACAATATCCACCCCTGCGCCTTCCAACGCTTTCACCATCTCCGACAGTAACAACGTCTTGCCCGACCCGGCCTTACCGGTCACCGCAGCAATCGCCTGCCTGCCTTCGGTCGCGGGCGTCAAAAGGCCCTCGTCCAAATCCACCCCCAGCCTCTTCAGCAGGGCGGAGATATTGTCAAAGGCCTCGGCCTGATCGTGGCTGAATGTGATGGAGGTACTGCTCATGGCGCGACCCTATAGCGGGCAGCGATTGGGGGCCAGCGGGTTTCGACGCAATTGGACTCAAGTTGTTGAGTTCTTCGACCAAGTAAGAACAAGCAACGCGATGTACATGCCGACCAAAATGGCAACAAAAAATGCGCCCAAAGCCAAGGCCGCAAGGAGGCCTATCACCATCTCCCATCCAGAGTAGAACACAATGGTGCAAGCCACGACCAGTACAACCAAGAGAGCAAGGCCAGCGCTCATTGACAGGCCAAGCCTCATCGACCCTCCGCGCACGAACCACCACGTACTTAGTGCAATAACTGGCCCACCAAAAACCACGAAAATGGACGTGACCAACCGTACTTCCGCCGCTGAAAGACCAAGCGACACGACCTCGTCGAGGCTGGTAAACATATATACGACACACACCGCCAGAGAGACCAAAACCACCCTGTGCCCCCAGTGTGGAAAGACCGAGGCACCAACAAAACGCCCTGTTTTGGGCCACAAGCACCCCACCAAAACAGCCACCCCAAACATCCACATCAATTCGAGCAGAACCGGCGCGCCGCCGGGAAACCAATTTTTTGGCGCGTCTTCATAATACCAAAAAAAGTATGCGGACACGCCCACCCAAATCACCGCGAGAACGGCATAGAAAACAGGAATGGAGATTTGAACGCGTGGCGCGAGCTTTTTGCCCAGAACAAAGCCAACTGCGGTGACAAATAGAACGAAAACCATAACCGCCAAACCCATACCTCTATTGCACGTGGAAATGCCCTTGCCAGGACTTCTCCAAAGACAAGAGCGCTCTACGCAAAACACATATCACCGTGAAAACGATTGAAAAATCAAGGTACACCAAACAAAAAAGACCCCCGAAACCAAATGGTTCCGGGGGCTGAGGAGGAAAACGGGGGAAAACCGTTTGACCAAATTCTAAGGCTTACTTGCCCGCGTCGAGCACATCTTCCAGTGTGCGAAGGCCGGTCTTCGGCGCCTGTACCAGCACCGACATGTTGCCCGGCTTGTGTTCGTTGCGCAGCATCTTCATATGCGCATCCGGCAGCTCCGCCCAAGGGAACACTTCAGACATACAGGGGTCCAGACGACGCTCCACCATCAACTGGTTGGCGGCCGCAGCCTGCTTCAGGTGGGCAAAGTGGGAGCCCTGCAGGCGCTTCTGGTGCATCCACATGTACCGCACGTCAAAGGTACAGTTGAACCCGGAGGTACCGGCGCAGATCACAACCATGCCGCCCTTTTTCACCACCAAAGTGGACACAGGGAAGGTCGCCTGACCTGGGTGTTCAAACACCATGTCCACGTTCACGCCTTTGCCGGTGATCTCCCAGATCGCCTTACCAAACTTGCGCGCCTCTTTCAGCCAGTCATTGTACTCCGGCGTGTTCACAGTCGGCAGCTGACCCCAGCAGTTGAAGTCGTTGCGGTTGATCACACCTTTCGCGCCAAGCCCCATGACAAAGTCACGCTTGCTCTCGTCCGAAATCACCCCAATCGCATTGGCACCGGCGGTGTTGATCAGCTGGATTGCATAAGAACCCAGACCACCGGACGCGCCCCATACCAGAACATTTTGGCCCGGCTTCAGATCATGTGGCTCGTGGCCAAACAGCATCCGGTAGGCGGTCGCCAGTGTCAGTGTGTAGCACGCGCTCTCTTCCCAGGTCAGGTGCTTCGGACGTGGCATCAACTGCTGCGCCTGCACTCGGGTGAACTGAGAGAAAGATCCGTCAGGGGTTTCATAGCCCCAGATGCGCTGGCTGTCAGAGAACATCGGGTCGCCACCGTTGCAGTGCTCATCGTCGCCATCATCCTGGTTGCAGTGGATCACAACTTCGTCGCCCACTTTCCAGCGCTTTACCTTGTCACCCACGGCCCAAACGATGCCGGACGCATCAGAACCGGCAATGTGATACGGCTGCTTGTGCACGTCGAACATGGAGATCGGCACACCGAGACCGGCCCAAACACCGTTGTAGTTCACGCCCGCGGCCATCACCAAAACCAGCACTTCGTGGCTGTCCAGCGTGGGCACATCCACAACTTCCTGAAGCATCGCCTTGTTAGGCTCGCCCTGACGCTCGCGGCGGATCGCCCACGCGTACATCTGTTTAGGGACATGCCCCATCGGAGGCATTTCGCCCACTTCGTAGAGATCTTTCTGTGGTGCGTCGTAGGTCGCAATGCCGTTTTCAGTATCCAGAGCCATCTTCGCCTCCTGATTGGTCGTTTCGCCGCGATGCAGAATCGCGCTCCTGCCACCGTGATATTGACGACAGGGTAACATTGCAACCTTCTTGAGGTGTTTTTTGTAATTTTATGACCCAGCAGTCGCAGCATGGATTGCTGCGCACGCATAATCACTCAAGCAAATGCCTTATGGAATTGGCGTAAAACCTCAAAATCTCCACCTGCGCTTTGCTCACAGAAAACGTTCCGTCATTTTCCAACAGCACCCGCCGCCCGACCAAGGTCTTGAGCGCGCTTTCAATGGCCTCCTCTGGCGCCTCGCGCATAAATCGCGCCCGATTCTGCGGCAACGCAGCGAGCCGCGCGTCAAAGGCCTCTTGCACCTCTTTGCGCGACAGAGGTCCCGCGGCCTGCTCAAAAACATACGCCATTAACGGCACCGGCAGGATGGGCACCACCCCGTTGATGCGCCGCATCAGCTCCACCCCCAGTGGCTCGGCCAAATCCCCTGTGATGCCTTCAGAAAACGCGGTCAGTGACACCGGCTCGCCAAAACGCACCGTGGCATTGCCAAAGCGATGCACCTTGCCACGCAGCCGCAACAACAACTGCTTGAAGAAAAACCCCACAATCACCGAAATCCGCGCGCGGAACCCCTTCCCGCCGCGCGCAGCCGACTCCAACAGAATGCGATCTTCCAAAACACGGTCATAGTTGATCGCCACCGGCACAAAGACCACGTCGCGCCCATCGGGCTGATAGGCGTCGGTGATGTATTTGATCAGGCCCAACTTCGGATCCTGCGGCGCTCCGGTCAGCGACAACCGCCCCTCCGGGAACATCGCCTGCGCCACACCCGCCTCTGTCGCCAATCGCACATAGGCTGCCAACACCCGACGGTACAGATCATTGCGCGACTTGCGCCTAATAAAATACGCCCCCATCGCCCGGATCAAACGGCTGAGCGGCCAGACCCGCGCCCATTCGCCCACCGCATAGGACAACGCTCCACGCCGCGCTGCCAGATAGGTCACCAACACGTAGTCCATATTGCTTTTGTGGTTGATCACATAAACGATCGTGCTCTCCTGCGGGATCGCATCCAGCGCCGCTTCATCCACATGCGTCAGGCGTACGCGATAAAACGCCCGGCTCAGAAACCGCGCGATCTTGATCGCTACGCCAAAATACATGGTCGCCGAAAACGAAGGCACAATCTCCCCCGCATAACGCTTGGCGGTTTCAAAGGCGACCGCCTCCGGGATGCCCTCCTCCGCCGCGTGCTCAGACACCGCTTTCGTCACATCAGGCTGATAGATCAGCTGTTGGATCATATCATGACGCTGCGCAAGCTTGAACGGCTCAATGGGCCGATCCAACCGCTCGTTCAGCCGCGACACAACACGCTCCATGCGACGCCGGAAAAACCAGCGCACAGAAGGAAACAGCAGGTGACTGGCAGCCGTGACCACTGCAAACAGCAGGATCAGCACAAACAGCCAAAGAGGAAGCTCAACCGTCGACGTCATCCCATGACTCTGACTACAGCTTGCTCTAAGGCGCAATAGACTTCAGACAACTCTCGCCGCCTGTGTTTCAGCGGTGACGCAGGGATTTTGCCGCAACGCAGCGAATTGACTTGCAAACGATGTTTCGCATGCATACGCTAAAACGAAATATTGTTGCTAGGTCGCATTGCGACCCCCAGCAGAGGAATGAAACATGTCGCAGACGCAGCAAAACCAGCCCGCCGATAAGCCTGCCAAGGATCGTCCATGGTTGATTCGAACCTATGCTGGCCATTCCACCGCCACAGCCTCCAACGCACTCTATCGGTCCAACTTGGAAAAAGGCCAAACCGGCCTGTCGGTGGCTTTCGATCTCCCCACCCAAACCGGCTATGACAGCGACCACATTCTGGCGCGCGGCGAAGTTGGCAAAGTGGGCGTGCCTGTCTGTCACCTGGGTGACATGCGCACCCTGTTTGACCAGATCCCGCTGGAGCAGATGAACACCTCCATGACGATCAACGCCACCGCGCCTTGGTTGCTCGCGCTCTACATCGCCACGGCAGAAGAGCAAGGCGCCGATGTGTCCAAGCTGCAAGGCACGGTGCAAAACGATCTGATCAAGGAATACCTCAGCCGCGGCACCTATATTTGCCCGCCGGAGCCCAGCCTGAAAATGATCGCAGATGTGGCAGAATACTGCTACACCAACGTGCCCAAATGGAACCCGATGAACGTCTGTTCCTATCACCTGCAGGAAGCCGGGGCGACACCGGAGCAAGAGCTTTCCTTTGCACTTGCCACCGCCATTGCTGTGCTCGACGCGCTCAAACCACGTGTGGCCGCAGAAGACTTCCCGCGCCTTTGTGGCCGTATCTCCTTCTTCGTGAACGCGGGCATCCGTTTTGTCACTGAGATGTGCAAAATGCGCGCCTTTGTGGACCTCTGGGATGAAATCCTTGTAGAGCGCTATGGCGTGACCGACCCCAAGTCCCGCCGCTTCCGCTACGGTGTGCAGGTCAACTCCTTGGGCCTGACCGAACAGCAGCCGGAGAATAACGTCTACCGTATTCTTATTGAAATGCTGGCCGTGACCCTGTCCAAAAAAGCCCGTGCCCGCGCCGTGCAATTGCCCGCCTGGAACGAAGCGCTGGGTTTGCCGCGCCCTTGGGATCAGCAATGGTCCATGCGTATGCAGCAAATCATGGCCTTTGAAACCGATCTTCTCGAATACGACGACCTGTTTGATGGAAACCCGGCAGTCGATTCCAAAGTCGAAGAGCTAAAAGAAGGCGCGCGTCGAGAATTGGTCAATTTGGAAAGCATGGGCGGTGCTATTGGCGCAATTGATTATATGAAATCACGCCTTGTTGATAGCAACGCCGAGCGCCTCAACCGCATCGAGGCAGGCGACACAGTCGTGGTTGGCGTGAACAAATTCCAAAAGGGCGAAGCCTCCCCGCTTATGACCGGCGACGGTGGCATCATGGTGGTGGACCCGGCCGTGGAGCAGGAACAAATTTCCCGCCTTGCCGAATGGCGTAACCAACGGGACAGTGCCGCCGTGGAAAAAGCCCTTGCTAATCTGCGTGCGGCAGCAGCCAATGGAGACAATGTCATGCCGGCCTCCATCGCGGCGGCCAAGGCGGGTGTTACAACCGGCGAATGGGCCGCACAAATGCGCGTTGTACATGGCGAATACCGTGGACCTACCGGTGTCTCCGGCGCCCCGTCCAACAAAACCGAAGGTCTGGACGATCTGCGTAACGCGGTGGACGCCGTGTCGGACAAATTGGGTCGCCGCTTGAAATTTGTTATTGGGAAACCGGGACTTGATGGCCACTCCAACGGTGCAGAGCAAATCGCCTTCCGCGCCCGTGACTGCGGCATGGACATCACCTACGACGGCATCCGCCTCACGCCGGAAGAAATCGTTTCCAAAGCAATCGAGGACCAAGCCCATGTGGTCGGCCTCTCGATCCTTTCAGGTTCTCATATCCCCTTGGTCGAAGACCTGATGCAACGCATGCGGGACGTCGGCTTGGGGGACATCCCAGTGATTGTCGGCGGCATTATTCCGGACGATGACGCAGAGCGTTTGCGCGCAATGGGCGTATCTCGCGTCTATACCCCTAAAGACTTCGAATTGAACACCATTATGGGAGACATCGTTACCTTGGCGAATCCCTCATCTGTGGCGGCACAATGATCCTGCATTCGTCCCGGTAGTAAGTTTACGATAGGGGAAAAACCTCACAAAAACGGGTAGATAAGAAACACACAGCAACCCAAAATTGTAAAATCATACTCCATAAACTAAAACATAGTCTTCAACCTTGCATGTGCGATCTAAACACGATGAAACTCCGGTTCGTGCAAAAAATCGATGGGAAATCGGATATGAAGTTGGAAGAGTTGAGCCGCGAAGAGTTGATTGATCTGCGGGCGCAGATCGATATCCAACTGGAGAAGAGAGAGGCGCAACGCAAAACGGATGCGCTTAAAGCGATTGAAGAAGCCGCTGAAAAATTCGGCTTCTCTCTGGAAGAACTTGCAAGTGTCTCAGGTAAAAAGCGCGGAGGCCTGATGAAAGGCGTTCCAAAATACGCACACCCAGAGGACAAAACAAAAACTTGGACCGGCAAAGGCCGCAAGCCCAAGTGGTTTGACGAAGCTTTGGCTGCAGGCATCTCTCCGGACACTATGGAAATCTAATCCACTCCAGACGAGATCCAAAGAAAGCCGAAGTGTGCCCCACGCCGCCACTTCGGCTTTTGCTTTTCTAAGCAGATGTTTTTCAGATTTTCCACTTGTACCACGCTACAATTTTTATCATCAGATTGACTCTTATACGTTTGCCCAAAGGGCACCTAACTCCGCCCATAGAAGAATAAAAAGGAATTGCCATGACCGTACATATCGGAGCCCAACCCGGAGACATCGCAGAAACCGTACTTCTGCCAGGCGATCCCTACCGCGCCAAATGGGCGGCGGAGACCTTCCTCACAGATGTAAAATTGGTGAACGAAGTCCGCGGCATGCTCGGCTTCACCGGCATGTGGAAAGGCAACCGCGTCACCATCCATGGCTCCGGCATGGGCATGCCTTCGCTCTCGATCTACGTGAACGAGCTGATCAAAGACTACGGTGCCAAAACGCTGATCCGCATTGGGTCCTGTGGCGGCATGCAGGACAGCGTCAAGGTGCGCGACGTGATCGTTGCGATGACCGCAACCACCCTTTCCACCCCGTCCCGCGGCATCTTCAAAGAAATGAACTTCGCCCCTTGCGCCGACTACGGCCTCCTGCGCGCCGCGGCCGACGCGGCCGAAGCCAAAGGCACCGCCACCCACGTCGGCGGCATCTACAGCTCCGACGTCTTCTATGACGAACGTCCGGACCTGAACGAGCAAATGGTGCGCCACGGCATCCTGGGCGTCGAAATGGAAGCCGCCGAGCTCTACAACCTCGCCGCGCGCCACGGTCGCCGCGCTCTGGCCGTCCTCACCGTGTCTGACCATCTTCTGACCGGCGAGGCTCTGCCCTCTGAGGACCGTGAAAAAACCTTTGGCGACATGGTCGAAATCGCGCTCGAAGCCGCTTTCGCCTGATCGGCAACACATCCTGACAGGCGGCCACGCATATCTTGCGACAGGCCGCCTGACATGCCACACACGCCCCCAACCGCTGCATCCGCAGCCACCACAGACAAGGGGCCCTTCCATGACACGTGTATTGCAAGCTCAACGCAAGGAACCGGTTTCCGGCGAAACCCGCTCTGCGGTGATTTTCCTGCATGGCTATGGCGCCAATGGCGCTGACTTGATGGGGCTGGCCGATCCGCTGGCCGAGCACTTGCCAGACACCCTCTTCCTCGCCCCCGATGCCCCTGAAGAAATCCCCGGGATGCCCATGGGCCGCCAATGGTTCCCGATCCCTTGGATCGATGGCTCATCGGAAGAGGAAAGCGAACGGGGCATGATGGCTGCCGTCGAAGACCTCAACGCCTTCCTCGACGCCGTCATGGTCGATGAAGACCTACTGCCGGAACAGGTTGTGCTCTTTGGCTTCTCCCAAGGCACCATGATGAGCCTGCATGTGGCGCCCCGCCGCGAAGACGAACTGGCCGGCATCGTCGCTTTCTCTGGCCGCCTGCTGCAACCGGACCTGCTCAAGGACGAAGCGATCAGTAAACCGGCGATCCTGCTGGTGCACGGCGATCAAGACGATGTAGTGCCGCCACAATCCCTGCCTCAAGCTGCCGAAGCCCTGCAAGAAGCCGGTTTCACCGATGTCTATGCTCACATCATGAAAGGCACCGCCCACGGTATCGCGCCGGACGGACTAAGCGTCGCGCTCGCCTTCATGCGAGACAAACTGGGCCTATAAGGCCACGACCCGCGCAATTTCGCAGCTTTCTAGATCATGATGGCGCAAAAGCATTTTGCGCCATCATCCCTCTGCGGTATGAAATATTAAGATTTTAAGTATTGGATTTTGCCGTGTTGCATGCTGACAGACCCAAGCCGAACCTTTCGACAACGGAAAAACCGCGCGCAAGACGCCGTTTAGCGGGGTTGCTCTGCGCGACGGCCTTGCTTCCCGCCCCTGCCGCGCTGGCCCAAAGCGTTAACCCGCTCGACAATGGCCCAACCCGGATCGTGTCGCTTGAAACCGGCAACATGTATCCCGAGGGCACGTTGGAACTGACGGTTGGCGCGCGTCAAACCAGCCCCGGAGATCGCGCCGGCACCGGCAACCAAAATTACCACGGCGGCGCGGTCTACGCATTCTCCGACCGTTTCAATCTCGGATTCGAGCTGCAAAACTACATCGACCCGGTGGGAGGACCAATCGACGGCTTCCCGGGAGTCGGCCCGGAAAACATTCCTCAGCTTGAAACCAACCAGATCGCTCTTTGGGGCAAGTACCAGATCTACAAGGATGACCGCTGGGCAATCGCCGCCCTGGGCTCCGCCGAACTTTTCACCAACATGCAAACGGACCTTTGGGGAAACTGGTTCCGTCCGCAATCCAACGTGGTCATCGGCGCACTAAAAATGCCGATCTCCTACACCATCAATCCAAAACTGCAACTGCACTTCACGCCCGGCATCGCCTTGGGTCCGGATACAATCGATGGCGGACAATTCTACGGCAACATGGTCACCATGGGCGCCGGTGTGTCCTACAAGGCCCACCCCCGACTGTCGCTATTTGGCACCGTGGAATCCTCAGTCGGTAGCCCGAACACCATCGCCAGCAATGGCGAATGGGTGACTCAACCTGTCTGGTCCGCCGGTGGACGCTACAACGTAACCCCACGCATTGCCTTCGAGGGCTATGTGACAAATGGATTTGGCATCTCTCCCGGCACCAGCACGTGGGCGTTCTGGCCCGATGGCGATCACTTGATGGTGGGCGGTCGCTTGATCTACACCCCGGGAGACAAGCACGACGAAAGCTACCGCACCTTGTCTCTGCCCGCGACACAGGCGCAACTCAACGCACAACAGGATGGTTTCACCCTCGCGTCCGCCGCAACACTGGACCCTGGTCTGATGCGGACGGATCTTTGGTACGGCAGCGACAACAACGCCGGTGCCTCCATCAACTTCAGCCCCGATCGCGACATCGAGCTCCAATTCATCTTTGAACAGTTCTCAGACAACACAACCGCCGACGCCAGTTTGGTGCCGACCACCAACGTACGCTACATGTTGGGCCCGAAGCTGCGCCTGATGGATCAAAACAACGGCAATCCTTTCTCGCTTGCCGGCCGCATGCTCTACGGACGTCAAATCAGTTCTTCCTCTCAAAAGGTAGGCGTTTTCTTTACCGATCTGACCGCCAACTACAAAACCCGCAACGGCTTCTCCTTCACAGCAAGCCCAAAAGTTGCTGCATGGGGAAGCAAAGAACTTGTCGGCTTAGGCCTAGGGGTGGGATACACCTTCGGAAATGGCCTGGAACTTATGGCAGAAGCGACGCCAATTGCACGTGATGGGGATGAAACGACATGGGCCGCCGGCGCCCGCTATCACTTTGGCCGCTCAGGCTTTTCGGTCGATGCGCAGGTCACCAACGCCATTGGCCGCCATGGCATCGGTAGCATGATTGCGCAAGATGATCCCCGTGTGGCTGTTACTCTGTCAAAGACCTTTGACATGTCAGGCCTAAAGTTCTGGTAACGCCACCTTCCCAAGCCTGAACCAAGAACGCACCCCGCCCGTAAAACAGGTGGGGTGACTGCGTTTTAGGCGCCCGGCGTCACAAATCCGTCACCCATCTATGAAACCCTGCATTTGCCTCATCACAAATGCACATCCCACATATTGTGAGGCTTGCCAGAGTTGAGACACGAGATATAGTGGTTATAGGCCTCGTGCCACTGCGGCACGAACGCAGCGAGGGAGTACCCTTATGGACGGCGACTTTAGGACGGAATTCACGCGACAACCTGGCGGGTTGAAACAACACCCGGCGTTGGTGCTCAATGCGGATTATCGCCCCCTTTCCTACTACCCTTTGTCGCTGTGGCCCTGGCAGGACGCCGTCAAAGCGGCCTACATGGAACGGGTCGATATTGTGGCGGAGTATGATCATGTGGTCCGTAGCCCATCTACCGAAATACGGATCCCTTCCGTTGTGGTGCTCAAAGACTACGTAAAACCGCAAAAGCGCGTGGCCTTCACGCGCTTTAATCTTTTTCTGCGAGACGGATTTAGCTGCCAGTATTGCGGCGCACGTGGCGATCTCACCTTTGACCACGTTATCCCTCGCGCCGCAGGCGGGATCACGAGTTGGGAGAACGTGGTTGCGGCCTGCTCGCCGTGTAATCTCAGGAAAGGTTCCAAGAGCCTCCGTCAGGCCCGTATGAGCCTGCGCCAACCGCCGCGCCAGCCCGGTGCAGAGGAGTTGCGCAACATCGGGCGCAAATTCCCGCCCAACTTCCTGCACGACAGTTGGATGGACTACCTCTACTGGGACGCAGAACTGGATGCCTGATCCGTTCAGCGAAAAGCGTTAACGCGTGGGAGCGACCAAAGCCCTGCACCTCCGCGATACAGACGTAATACCGACGCAATACCGACGTGGTTTTGACTGGTTAACCGGCCACGCCATGGCTCCTGTCATAGCCATTGATCGCAGGCGATTTCCAGTCACCCAATGCGCCTTTTTCCGGCGCAAACACCTCCACCAGCATCGGGTAACATACGGCTGTATCCGAGCTGTGCTCGCTGGAACAATCCCCCCCCGGACAAGCACTCAGCGCGCCCAATAGATCAATTTCGGCAAAGAACTCCAGATAGTCCCCTGGCCGCACCGGACTGGCCTTCATGAAGTACTGCCCGGTGTCTCGCGTGAAGCCGGTGCACATGAAAACATTAAGAACATCATGCACATAGGGCTCAGCCTCCTGCAGCGACATCCCCGTGTGCGCCGCCAAAGCCCGTGTCAAATTGGAGTGACAGCAATAGTGATAGTGATCCCCCGCCAACAGGTTGCCGGTATAGGGATCACAGCGCGTGCCAATCACGTCGTGCACCGACCCGCCATACGCGTCGATACCGTACCACCCCAACGTATCCTCCACGATGGTCGCCATAGGCCGCAAGGTTGGGAAGCTGGTCCACATCCGTTCCCCAGTGGTGATGTGCGTTCCGTGCAAAGCCCTTGTTTTCCCAGAGAAAAACCGCTCACTCAGGTCTTTGGAGTTCCACAGATTCAGATCCCCAACCTGCGGTCCTTCCACAGATGAAATCCGGAAAAACTGCCCTGCAGGCACCTCAAAACACCGCGCATCCCGCGCCGGTATCAGCACCTCATCCACCTTTGTGGCAGTCGCGCGCGCCGCCTGATAAAGCGCCATAGGCGCCTTCGGTAGTGTCTCATTTGGGTAGCAGATCACCGGCTTTATGGCGCGGCGGTCATCTGCATCGGCGGGGGGCAAAGGCATGTCAGTCATGCCCTGATCCTGCCCCCGACCAGACGGTCTTGCAATGCAAAAAACCGTGTTATTTCACAGTGATGGTGATCACCTCAGACACGACAGGCGGGGTGTGCGGCACGTGAAATTCGTCACCCAGAACCAGCTGCAACGTGTGCGTGCCGGCCGGCAAATCCAGCGTCACCTCGGTCTGACCACCGCCAAAGTGCCGGTGGTTGTCGTCTGTTGGCACACCGTTCTCCATCAACTCCGCATCTTCTGCCCCCTCGCCAAGCGGCGGGCGGTTGATGAAAATATGGTGATGGCCGGTGTTCTCTTTCTCCGTCCCAGCAGGCGCAACCCCCATACCGGACAGGCCAAAATGCACCACAAACGGCGCCTCTACGGAATCGCCATCACTGAGGTTGATGAAATACACTTTCGCCCCTTCAGGTGACGGTGTTTCCCCTGCAAAGGCCTGAGAACTCAGAAAAATTACCAAAGCAGCCATAAGTTTTTTCATAACGTATCCTCCCAACTTTTTAACAATGTCAGAAGGATACCACAGATCGGAAACCGATCTACACGCTCCGTCCCGCTGCCCTTCCGGAGAAGATACAGCCGCCCAGGAAGGTGCCTTCCAAGGCGTTGTAGCCGTGATACCCACCACCGCCAAAGCCAGCGACCTCACCTGCTGCAAAAAGACCCTCAAACGCACTGCCATCTGGCCGTAGCACCTGCCCAGTGACATCCGTATGCAACCCGCCAAGGGACTTCCGCGTCAGGATGTTCAAACGCACTGCAATCAACGGACCATTCCTCGGGTCCAAAATCCGATGCGGCTTAGCCGTGCGGATCAACCGGTCTCCCCGATAGTTCCGCGCCCCGCGAATGGACGTTACCTGCGCGTCCTTGCAATACTCATTGTCAATCTGCGCATCCCTCGCTTCGATCTGAGATCGGATTTTCTCAAGGGTGACAGGCACATCCGGCGTGATCTTGTTCATGCCGGCAACCAACTCCTCCAACGAGTTGGCCACAACAAAGTCCTCACCATGTTCCTTAAACGCCTCCACCGGCCCCGGTGCGCCCTTGTTCATCAAGCGACGCTTAATCACCTCTGACCACTTGCCTGAGGTGAGGTCCGGGTTCTGCTCGGAGCCGGACAAGGCAAACTCTTTCTCGATGATCTTCTGGGTCAGGATGAACCAGCTGTGCTCATGCCCCGTCGACAGTATCCGCTTAAGCGTGCCTAAACTGTCAAACCCCGGCAGATACGGCGCCTCCATGCGGTCGCCCAATGCGTCAAACCACATCGAACTTGGCCCCGGCAAAATGCGAATGCCATGGTTGGGCCAGATCGGGTCCCAGTTCGCCAATCCTTCAGTGTAATGCCACATGCGATCACCATTGATGATGCCAGCACCGGCCCCTTCGGCCACCCGCTGCATCTGCCCATCCACGTAATCCGGCACCCCGGCCACCATGCGTTTCGGCGCCCTTCCCAGCCGCTCTTCCGGCCAATAGCGTCGCACCATGTCATGGTCCCCACCAATCCCGCCAGATGTGATGACCACCGCCTCTGCGCGATGGTCAAAGTCTCCAACAACCTCGCGAGAGGTCGACTTCCCGCGCACGGCACCATCCTCGGAAAGAATGTGTCCGCGCACGCCTTTCACGACGCCATTTTCCACAATCAAATCAGTGACTTTGCGCCGGAACGCCATTTCAACTCGGCCGCCAGAAGCATGTTCCCGAACCAACCGCTCAAATGGCGCAACCACGCCCGGCCCTGTGCCCCAGGTGATGTGAAACCGTGGTACGGAATTGCCATGCCCATGCGCCATCTCACCGCCGCGCTCCGCCCATCCCACAATAGGGAACCAGCGCATGCCGATGCTTTGCAGCCAGCTACGCATCTCGCCTGATGCAAATTCCAGATAGGCTTCCGCCACCTTCCGCGGATTGGCATCTTCAGGCCGATCAAACTGCGCCGAGCCCATCCAATCTTTAAGCGCCAAATCCGCGCTGTCCTTGATGCCCATACGACGTTGCTCGGGCGTATCCACCATGAACAACCCGCCCAATGACCAGAACGCCTGACCTCCTAGGCTCTGTTCACCTTCCTGATCCAGCAGCAGCACCTTGCGCCCCCGGCTGGCCGCCTCATTGGCCGCCACAAGCCCTGCCAAGCCGCCGCCCACGATGATCACATCGCTCATGGCTCATCCTCCCCTGTTTCAGGAAAGGCTAGCCGCAGCCACCCCACAGCAACAAGCCAGACCTAACGTCAGCGCCTTACAGCAAACAAAAAGCGCCCCGAAAACTCGGAGCGCTCCTCATCTCAAGCACATGGGACTTAGGCAGCCTTCACATACTCATAGTAGGTTTCGCTAGACGGTTTCACCTCTGCGACGCGCGGCGGCTGGGTGTAGTAGCCATAGGCCTGATCCAGAACTTCCTGCGCGCGGACGGCAAAATCTTCAGGGCTCTCGTTTTTCGACGCGGACATTGGGGTACTCCATGTAAATCCGGTGTCCTCCCTCGCCCGTCAATTTAAGTTGGATTACGCGCCCGTAAACCACCGATCCTGCAACCACGTTATGCAAAAATTGCAAATGTATGCGGAGGGATACATTTTTGCCCAAAACAAAAGCCCGCCTGAAACAGACGGGCTTTCAAAATCTCTGAAACGTCGCTTTAGACGTGACGTTCGATCAGCATCTTCTTGATCTCACCAATCGCCTTTGCCGGGTTCAAACCTTTGGGGCAGGTCTTGGCACAGTTCATGATGGTATGGCAGCGGTACAGCTTGAACGGATCTTCCAGCTCGTCCAAACGCTCGCCAGTGGCTTCATCACGGCTGTCAATGATCCAGCGGTATGCGTGAAGCAAAGCGGCTGGGCCGAGGTATTTGTCGCCGTTCCACCAGTAGCTTGGGCAGGATGTAGAGCAAGATGCACACATCACACACTCATACAGTCCATCCAGCTTTTTGCGGTCTTCGATCGACTGGCGCCACTCTTTGGCCGGACGGTTCGTCTTGGTTTCCAACCACGGCATGATCGACGCGTGCTGCGCATAGAAGTGGGTCAGATCCGGGATCAGGTCTTTCACCACCGACATATGCGGCAGTGGGTAGATTTTCACGTCGCCTTTGATCTCGTCCAGACCATAGATACAGGCCAGCGTGTTGATCCCGTCTACGTTCATCGCACAGGACCCACAGATGCCTTCTCGGCAAGAGCGGCGGAAGGTCAGCGTTGGATCAATCTCGTTTTTGATCTTGATCAGCGCGTCCAGCACCATCGGGCCACATTTGTCCATATCCAGGAAATATGTGTCGATCTGCGGGTTCTTACCGTCGTCCGGGTTCCAGCGATAAATCTGGAACTTGCGCACGTTGGTCGCACCTTCTGGCTTTGGCCAGGTCTTGCCGGTCACAATCCGGCTGTTTTTGGGGAGGGCAAATTCGACCATGGTCTTTCCTTCCTATACGTGGGCGCGCGCAATGCGCATACCTTCGTTCCTGTTCAGGCTTTCTGTGATGGCATCGGACCATCGGCAAAAAGCGTTTGATTGTTCTTAATCAGCTCGGCCACCTGCTTGCGGGCGGGCTGCGCGAGCGCCAACTCATTGAGCTGGCGCATAAACTCTAAGGCCCCGGGATTGAGGCTCTGATTGGATCGCCCGGCCAGCGGCTCCAACGTGTTAATCTCGGCATCGGTCAGTCCGGCAAAACGCAACAGCTGTCGCCCCGGACGTTCTGGCGTAGTTTCGTCTTCCAGCGCAAACACACGCACACGACCTTTACCCACCAGTCGTTCCATCTCAGCCTGAACAGCGCCCCAGCCCCGGCTGTCTGCGGTTTCTGTCAGGAAATCCTCCAGCGTGCCCGCATAGCCATCAGACTTCACGGCCTGATTGTGCACGCTGCGCTTCCAGCCCTGCATCTCGCGGGTGTACAGCACATAGTCCGGCAAAAACGGCGCCAGATGCTGCTCAAACAAGCGCAGAATGTCTGACAGGCGCGGGAACGCCTCCCGCACGTCCGAACGTCCCATCATCGCACCACAGATGTTCTCGTGGCTGATGACGCAGACCCGATCATCGCCTTCCAGTTCATCGCGCACTTGCGTTATCAGCGCGACAAGGTCCGCCTCGTGTTTCGCAGGCCGCATGCTGTACAGCGTGCAGGTCCGCCCCAACTCCCGAGTCAGGGAGCCTTTGGATGGCACACGAATATCCAGCCGCTCCGCCAGAGCATCCCGGTTGCGCGCCAGAAAGCGGTGCAGCGAGGTGGAGCCGGTCTTCTGGGCACCGATATGCACAATCACGCGACGTGAGGACATCAGAGCCCCTCCTGACGCACAATTGTCAGCCAATATGCCGAATTCAACGGGTGCAATACAGCTTACCCCCGTGCAGAACATCGGCATATTTCGGACAGCCAAATGAGGTTGTTGCGGTACGGCGCGGAACGGTCGACGAAGTGCTAGCAACAGTTGCAGTTGCGGCAGCGGTCCCGCCCGAAGTGGACGACGGATCGTACGTCTGCTGATCAATGATCGTGCCTGCGGACGACTGTACAGCCGCATTCCGCTGGGCCTTCAGCTTAATACAAGCGTTGATCGCATCCGCGCCTTGTTGTGTCCCTTGCAGCTCAACCGGCCCACCTGTGATCGGCGTTGCGCGCGGCAGGCGCGTTTCCAGGTTGGTGCCATGTTGCCCCTGACGGAAGGAGTAGGTTCCAACAGCATTGACTTGCTCAATACACGCTTTGCTCACCTGTTTCGCCGCTTCGGGCGAATAGACAGGTTTGTCCACTCCGCAAGCGGACAATACCAAAGCGAAAATGGCACAGGCTGTCAGAACCCGACCCTGCATTAGAACGTACGCGCTTTCGGCGCGATCTTCTTCAGGCTGATGCCGCCCTTGTCCTCTGTCGTCAGAGGATCTTTGATCACCGGACGGTAGCTTAAGTCCACCTTGTTGCCATCTACACGGCTGACAGTGTGCACACGCCAGTTCTCGTCATCACGCTCGGAATAGTCCTCATGCGCGTGCGCGCCACGGCTTTCCTTACGGGCTTCCGCTCCGTGGATCGTCGCCAATGCGTTTGGCATCAGGTTGGTCAGTTCCAGCGTTTCCATCAGGTCACTGTTCCAAACCAGAGAGGTGTCGGTCACGTGCAGATCATCGATCTTCGCTGCGATATCCGTCATCTTCTCAACGCCTTCTTTCAGCGTCTTGTCGGTCCGGAACACCGCTGCATCCGCCTGCATGGTGCGCTGCATCTCAAGGCGCAGCTCCGCTGTTGGCGCGCCACCTTTGGCGTTGCGCAGATTGTCGAAACGATCAAACGCGCTATCAACAGACGCTTGGTTCAGCACAGGGTTCGGCGCCTCCGCATCCACAACCTTACCGGCGCGGATCGCCGACGCTCGGCCAAACACCACGAGGTCGATCAAGGAGTTGGAGCCTAGACGGTTCGCACCATGCACAGAGGCACAGCCCGCCTCACCCACAGCCATAAGACCCGGCACAACGGCCGTTGGATCTTCCGCGGTTGGGTTCAGCACCTCACCCCAATAGTTGGTTGGGATACCGCCCATGTTGTAGTGCACGGTTGGCAGAACCGGGATCGGCTCTTTGGTCACATCTACACCCGCGAAAATCTTCGCAGATTCAGAAATACCGGGCAAACGTTCGGCAAGCGCGTCGGCTGGCAAGTGGTTGAGGTTCAGGTGAATGTGATCGCCATTCTCACCCACACCACGGCCTTCACGGATTTCCATGGTCATGGACCGGGACACGTAATCCCGTGGCGCGAGGTCTTTGTATTGCGGCGCATAACGCTCCATAAAGCGTTCGCCCTCGGAGTTGGTCAGGTACCCCCCTTCACCACGCGCACCTTCCGTGATCAGACAGCCAGAGCCGTAGATGCCGGTTGGGTGGAACTGAACAAACTCCATGTCCTGCAGAGGCAGACCCGCACGGGCCACCATACCGCCACCGTCACCCGTGCAGGTGTGCGCAGAAGTTGCAGAGAAGTATGCCCGGCCATATCCACCGGTCGCCAGCACAACCATCTTCGCGTTGAAGACGTGCATGGTGCCGTCGTCCAACTTCCAGCACACCACCCCCTGACACTGACCGTCCTCAGACATGATCAGATCAAGCGCAAAATACTCGATGTAGAACTCAGCGTTGTTTTTGACCGACTGACCATAGAGCGTGTGCAGGATCGCGTGACCAGTCCGGTCCGCTGCGGCACAGGTCCGCTGCACCGCTGGGCCTTCACCAAATTCGGTGGTGTGACCACCAAACGGACGCTGGTAGATTTTGCCTTCTTCCGTCCGGGAGAAGGGCACACCGTAGTGCTCCAGCTCATACACTGCCTTTGGCGCTTCACGAGCGAGGTATTCCATCGCATCGGTGTCACCCAGCCAGTCAGAGCCCTTCACAGTGTCATACATGTGCCACTGCCAGTTATCCGGGCCCATGTTGGACAGGGACGCTGCGATCCCCCCCTGCGCCGCAACAGTGTGCGAGCGGGTTGGGAAAACTTTGGTCACACACGCGGTGCGCAGGCCTTGTTCTGCCATGCCCAGCGTCGCGCGCAGACCGGCGCCGCCGGCGCCAACAACCACGACATCGTATTCGTGGGTTTCATATTCATATGCTGCAGTCATCTTCTTAGATCCTTACGCAGGGGTCACAGGGCGAGCTTCACAAGCGCAAACAGGCTTGCCGCGATCAACGCAAAGCAAAACGCCTTGTTTGCGACCAGCAGCAGTTTGCCTGCTGTGCCATGCACATAGTCTTCAATCGCTTCCTGCGCTTCATTCATCAGCTGCACGAGGCCCACAACGAGACCAAGGCCCGTTACAATGGCCGGGAATGGACGGCCGAAGTAGGCGAGCACTTCCTCATAGGATCCACCAAGGCCAAAACCGACAGTGAAGATGAAGAGTGGCGCCAGAACGCCCATGATCACGGAGCGCACCAGCATTTGCCAATGAGCTTCTGTTCCAGAACGCCCAGAGCCGAGGCCCATCGCGCGTTTGCGGTCAGTCAGATATCGCATCCTGTCTCTCCTTACACCACAATCACGGTGATGATGGTCAGCACGGTTGCGCCGATAAACATGCCGAGGCCCATGCGCTCAGACGTTTGAACGTCAAAGCAGTAGCCCAGATCCCAGATCACGTGACGCAGGCGGCCCAGCGTGTGGTACCACAGCCCCCAGGTTGCCGCGGTCAGCATCAGCCCACCAAACCAGCTCTGCATAAAGCCGTTGATGCCAGCGAAAGCACTCTCGGAAGTTGCAGCAGCAACAAGCCACCACACAACGAAGAGGGCCACACCCAGCACGCCGAGCCCACTAATGCGAACCATGATGGACGACCCAGAGGTCATCTGCGGACGGTAAATACTCAAATGAGGCGAAAGCGGGCGGTTGCCCCGATTGACATCGGCCATATTGGCTCCTTTCCGGTTAGCTGAGATCGTTTTACCGCTTTTTTGCATCTTGTCACGGTTACGATACCCTAAATGCCGCGGTTTTTTGGCGCAATGCTGTGGATTTTTAGTTTTTTGTGATCACACCTTTTCGAATGTGATCACGAACTCTAATGGGACTCTTTTTGTCGGAAAAATGTGAAGTATTCGCGGTGAATCTGCAAAGCGCAGCAGACTGCGTTGTGTTTGCGCTCACAAATTCGAAGTCAGCAGATCTGTTTACTGCAAGCTGGACAACTGCTGCGCCACCTCTCGGACCAGCTTTTGCCGAATCCGTTTGGGGTATTCTTCAAACCCATTGGCCGTGACCACGAAGGCGCCCGGGCCTGTGATCACATTTTCCCAGTAGTATCCGGTGAGGTCCTCTTCATCCGTCTCGATCACCAGTCCGTTGACCGTCACCCCCATGCGCCCCAGCCGTTTGCGCCCCTCTTCTGGCGCAGAGCCTTCATTCGACGGCCCATCCCCGGACACATCCAAAACCATCCGGCGGCATTTAGGGCCTGCCTCAAACTCCTGCGCAGCCCGTGTCAATGCATCTCCAATGGCCGTTGAATATCGTCGCCATCCACGCGGTGCAGCATCCACTGCCGCCGCCAAAGCCGCCGCCTCTGCCCCATTGCGCACCCGCATCCAAGGCACCGACATCACCTGACGGTCCGCCCCGGTCCACTGCATCACAGCCACCGCAGCTTCCGCCTTGATCAGGGCTTCCACGACAATACCATCACGCAGTCCAGCAGACAGCCCGCTCATCTGAATATCGTATTCCGTTGCATCGACGCTGCCAGACACGTCCACCGCCAACAATAGCGCTAGGTCGCAGGCGCGCGCGGCGGGCGCCTGACAGAAAAATACAAGCAAAATGCACAGCCGAAGGATCATACCGCCACCTTAGCGCAGGTCACGCAATAATCCTCTCACGTCCTTGTGTGGCTCAAATATCCGGCACCATCTCCACCAGCGCGTCGGCAAACTCGGTGCACATGACAATCTCAACCCGCTGTGGATCGTAATAGGCGTTGGCCTCGCCACAGGGGATCACCGAAATCAGCAAATCCTCCGGCAGGCGGAATTCCTGATTGAGCGCATCCACTTCCGCACGCACTACATCCGCCGTCAGCGCGCCACCGTCGCTGTCGACCTCAAAATCACCAAGTGTCAGCGTCTTACCGCCACTGTCGTGTACAATCTCATCCAGCGCCGCGCCCCAGCTCTGCGCCGCCTGATCGTATTCATCCGGACAATAATCGGCGCGCTCTTCCGGCAACCCGAGATCCTGCGCAACATCCTCTCGCTCTTCGGGATTGGCCCCATAGAACAGACACACCGTATTGTAATAGCGTTGCAAATCCGGCCCGTGCACATCCCAGAAAGCAATCTCAGAATTGGCCTCGGCCTCGCCAAGGAAGCCAAAGGCCGCATCATAGGCCAGCTGCACCGCGCTCTCTTCTTCATAAAACGCGTCGATCAGAAAGATCGACAGCACATCCGCCGCATCTTCCTCTTGCCCAAAGATTGGCAAACCAAGGATGTCGATCAGCGCGTGACCAAGCTCGTGATAAAAAATCCCAAGCAGATTGCTCTCGACATAAGCGATCGTGTCATCGCTCGTGGTGTCAAAGGAAAGCTCGGCCTGTGCAGGACAGGCCAGAGCAAGTGCGGCGGCGGTGCAAAGAAGTCTCAACATGAGACCGATCACATCGGGATCAACGCCCAGTAGTCAAGGTCAAGCAGCACGTCCGGTTGGTACTTTCCATCCTCGCCTTTCAGCGCAAACGGCTCACCGCCTTTTGTCGCGACCAGCCGCAGCCGGATCGCCCCCACACCCGGTGCTGAGGTTTCTGCCTTGTCCAACACCTCAGACCACGCCTTTACGGTGAGACCGGAGAACGCCGGATTGGCATGCGCGCCACCGTTCAGGCCGACAATCATCTGCGCATTGGCCAGCCCGTTGAAAGACAAAGCCCGCGCCAGTGAAATAATGTGCCCCCCATAGATCAGGCGCTGACCATCAGGGCGGAAGGTGGCATCAAAATGCACTTTGGCTGTGTTCTGCCACAACCGTGTCGCCATCATATGCTCGGCTTCTTCCAGCGTCACACCGTCGACGTGATCAATCGTCTCGCCAACCTTATAGTCACCCCAGCGATGAGATTCACCCGCCTGAGCAAAATCATAGCTCGTGAAATCCAACCCCTCCGGGATCACCAGATCGGCAGGATCAATCACTTTGGACAGCTCCGGCACCACCGTCTCTGGCGCCGGGGCATCCACGTCGCGTTTGCGCACCATGACCCAGCGCACATACTCCATGACAACTTCATCACGCTGGTTCATGCCGCGTGTGCGCACATAAACCACACCGGTTTTGCCGTTGGAGTTTTGTTTCAGACCAATCACTTCAGACGTGCTGCGCAACGTGTCCCCGGCATAGACAGGTTTAAGCCAGCGCCCCTCGGCATAGCCGAGGTTCGCCACCGCGTTGAGCGACACATCCGGAACCGTTTTGCCAAAGACCACGTGAAACGCTGCCAGATCATCGAGCGGCGACTGCGGCAGGCCAGAAGCCCGCGCAAACTCGTCACTTGAGTACAGAGCATGGCGTGCAGGATAAAGCGCATGGTACAGCGCCCGTTCCCCTGCCCCCACGGTGCGCGGCACCGCATGCTCAATCACTTGACCCAGCGTGTAGTCTTCAAAAAACCGGCCCGGATTGGTCTTGGCCATCAGTGTTCTCCCAGTTTGGTCTCCGGGGTATAGGTGCCTTCCACTTCCTTCACGACCGCCTGACCACAGCGCATTACGCCGGTGGCCTGACAGAAGGTCTGTGTTGGCGAGCCATGCAGCTCCCACCCCTTGTTGAGGGCATCCGTCACCTTGTGACAAAACGCCGATGTGTCTTCTTCAGATAGAAAACGATAAAGTTTCATGCTGTTAGCCTCCAAATACCGGGTAGCCGAGCCAGGCGTGCACCCAGCCGATTGCCGCCATTAACACAAGGGAAGCCACAAGGAACATGCCGTCTTTGGCAATGCTGCCGGTTTCTGTGGGCGTCCAGTCAGGCTCTGCGCGGTTGATCACCACGACCTCCATCACGGCCCAAAGCAACAAACCGCCAAACAGGATCAGCGAGGCCACATCGCCATTCACCAACAGGTGCGCAAACGCCCAGAGACCAAAGCCGGTCAACTGCGGATGACGCATGTTGTTGAACAATTTGCCTTTGCGCGGCGCCGGGCTCATCAGGAAGATCGCAATCAGCACCAACAGGTTGTTGATGTGACGCAGGAAGCTTTCCGGATACCAGACGTCGATGTGCGGCGCCATGCGGAAGCCAAAAATCATCAGGACCACCGACGCCAGCAACGCCAAAGCCACTGGCCCGCGGCCTTTGTCGCCCATGCCGGCGCGTACGTCCGGCAGGACTCGTTTAAACAGATGGGCGGCAGCCCACAAAACCACCCCAAGAACCAATAATGTCATCTCGCTCCCTCGCTGGATAAAAACGTTGAGGAACGCTTCAACAAAAACAGTTTCGGAAATGTCCCGAGAGCACCGAAGGTGCGGCAGGGTATTTTCGAACCATTTGCGTCCTCAACGTTTGTTTGGTTGTGGGGTAAGAGTTAACCTTCCAGCGCGGCGATTGCATCTGCCTTCGCCAAAATTTCACGTGCGGTGACAACGTGCAGGTTTTCAACAATCTTGCCATCCACCACGGCCACGCCCTGCCCGCTGGCTTCGCATTCTTCAAATGCCGCGATCTGCCGTTTTGCCAAATCGATCTCCGCGTCGCTTGGCGCAAAGGCCGCATTGGCCACATCCACCTGCGCCGGGTGGATCAGAGTTTTGCCATCAAAGCCCATGTCGCGGCCCTGATCACATTCCACCCTTAGTCCATCCGCATCTTTGAACGCGTTGTAGACGCCGTCGACAATCACAATACCCTCGGCCTTGGCGGCCAGAAGGCACAGACCAAGCCCCGCCATCATCGGCAAACGGTCCGGGCGGAAGCGGGTTTGCAGTTCCTTGGCGAGGTCGTTGGTGCCCATCACAAAGCCGGTCAGTTGAGGATGCGCCGCAATTTCTGCAGCATTCAACATCCCACGCGGTGTTTCCATCATCGCCCAAATCGGCTTGTCGCCAATCAATGCGGCCAGCGCATCCAGCTGCGCCGTCGTCTCAACCTTGGGCAACAGCACCGCATCGCAGTCCATACCTGCGGCGGCTTTTGCATCCGCTTCGCCCCATTGCGTGTCCAGCCCATTGATCCGCACAATCCGCATGCGGTTGCCATAACCGCCCTCGGTCAGTGCCGCCGCCAAAGTTGTGCGCGCATTAACCTTCTCATCCGGCGCGACAGCATCTTCCAGATCAAAAATGATCGCGTCCACCGGCAGTCCCCGTGCCTTTTCCAAAGCCCGGTCTTTGGAACCCGGGATGTACAAAACCGACCTAAATGGGCGTGCGCGCTGCTCCATGACACTCTCTCCGCAATTATGTTGCGCAGAGAGGTGCATTTTTCTCAGAAAAATTCAAGCTCAATTTTGCCGCATCGCAGAAAAAAGAAACCTGCGTTTTCAATGACTCCGCCACTCTGTTGCGAAGGGCGAAACAATTAATTCGTTACGTTAACCATTTTTAAGCCCGGACCTGCGCACACTCATCCCATCGCTTCCTGTGGGAGGAACGCAAAGACGGTTCAAAAGGGCCGCGATCATAAGAAGAGGCGAGAGCTTTGAAATCCATGGCGTGCAAAAGGCGCGCACATGCCTTCTTTATGAGAGGAAACCACATGAAACGGACTTTTTTGACCCTGACGGCCGGTCTTGGCCTTTCGATCTGCGCCACCTCAATCGCCCAGGCACAGAACCTGCAACATTGCGCCACCCGCGACCTTGTGGTGGAACGTCTGGCCCAGAAGTACGGGGAATCCCGTCAGGCGCTTGGTCTTGGCACGCAGGGCGCCATGGTGGAGATTTTTGCTTCGGAAGATTCCGGCAGCTGGACCATCACCGTCACCATGCCAAATGGCTCCACCTGCCTAATGGCAACCGGCCAAGCCTATGAAAAGCTTGCCGAAGCTCTGCCAGCCAAAGGTGATGACGCCTGATGCCATACGCCTTTAGAAAAGCGCGTCAAAAATCAGCTTCACGCCGGTGATCGTCAAGAGCGCATAGGTCAACGCAAAAAAGACCCGCTCCGAAACGGCGTGATGCAATTTAACACCCACCCAGGCTCCAAGCAGCGCGAACGGTGCCAAAATGGCACCCGCGCGCAGGGTCTCGAAGGTAAACACCCCGAGAAACGCATAGGGCACAAACTTCGCAATATTAATGGCCCAGAACACCAACACAGTGGTGGCCTGATAGGCCGATTTACTCAATCCCCGAGACAACAGATACACCGCAGCTGGCGGTCCGCCCGCGTGGCTGACAAAACTGGTGAACCCAGCCACGGCACCAGCTAGAAGCCCTGCCCAAACCGGCATTTTTTGCTGTGCCACCGCTCGGGGCCACAATTGCCAAAGCACAAATCCCAACGATACCGCACCAATGAGAAGCCTCAAAACATCTTCGTTGGCCACGCGAAACAGCGCAACCCCACCAACAACACCTGGCAACCCTCCCAGAATCAACACCCGCGCATCCGGCCAACTCCATTTGTGCCAGTAAGGGCGCAAGGTTGCCAAATCGATCAGCATTAAGAGGGGCAGCATCAAACCTAACGCCTGCGCTGGCGGCAGGATCACCGCCAATACCACCGCGCTCGCAAAAGCCGCTCCGGAGCCGAAGCCGGCCTTTGAAACCCCGGCAAACATCACTGCAACCGGCGCCAGCAGCCAAAAAATCAGAGAATCAGTCATACAAAAACAGGCGCACCGCAGGGTGCGCCTGATGCTTTTTGCAGCACCGCATGCTGCAAAGCAGCGTAGAAGTACTTACTCACCGTCAAGAATCTTCTTGCGCTGTTGCTTGTATTCTTTTTCGGTCACCAGCCCCTCGGCATAGGCTTTTTCCAGCGAAGCCAACTGCTCGCCAATGGTCACCGTTTGAACGGTCGTGGTGCTGTTGCCACCACCGCCACATGCCGACACAGTCATAGCCACCAACGTCAGCGCCATCAGGGTTTTCATGGTTGTTTTCATTTTTTTGTAGTCCTCAAAGATGCCTGTGAATTCTTGCTAACATCTACTCACAGGCATGAAGCCAAATCAAGCACACCAAACGCGCTGATTTGCGCGGTGTTTTGCCGCCTGCTCCGCCCGTCACACATGCGTCAGTTGGCCCAATCAAAACGCCAGACACTTGCGCCAACGCCAATTTCGACTTAAGCCACCCGCGATAATCAACCGGACCGGAGATAGATCCCATGGCACGACCAAAGATCGCCCTCATCGGCGCAGGTAACATCGGCGGCACGCTCGCCCACCTCGCTGCAATCAAAGAACTTGGTGACGTTGTACTTTTTGACATCGCTGACGGCCTGCCACAGGGCAAGGCGCTCGACATCGCAGAATCCGGCCCGGTCGAGAAAATCGACGCCGCAATGTCCGGCTCCTCCGACTACTCCGCGATCGCAGGCGCAGACGTCTGCATCGTGACCGCAGGTGTGGCCCGTAAGCCAGGCATGAGCCGCGATGACCTGCTGGGCATCAACCTGAAAGTAATGAAGTCAGTGGGCGAAGGCATCCGCGACAACGCACCAGACGCGTTCGTGATCTGCATCACCAACCCGCTGGACGCGATGGTGTGGGCGCTGCAGAAATTCTCTGGCCTTCCAACGCACAAAGTCTGCGGCATGGCGGGTGTTCTGGATTCCGCACGCTTCCGTCACTTCCTGGCCGAAGAATTCAACGTGTCCATGCGCGACGTAACTGCCTTTGTTCTGGGCGGCCACGGCGACACCATGGTTCCATCCGTGCGCTACTCCACCGTTGCCGGTATCCCTCTGCCAGACCTGATCGAGATGGGCTGGACCACACAGGAGAAACTGGACGCGATGGTTCAGCGCACCCGTGACGGCGGCGCAGAAATCGTTGGCCTGCTGAAGACCGGCTCCGCCTTCTACGCACCTGCTGCTTCCGCCATCGAAATGGCCGAAGCCTACCTGAAAGACCAGAAACGCGTTCTGCCATGTGCCGCATACTGTGACGGCGACCTGGGCGTGAAAGACATGTACGTTGGCGTGCCGACCGTGATCGGCGCCGGTGGTGTTGAGAAAGTTGTGAACATCAAGCTCAACAAAGAAGAGCAGGAAATGTTCGACACCTCCGTGAACGCTGTCAAAGGCCTGGTGGACGCCTGCAAAGGCATCGACAGCTCGCTGGCATAAGCACAGACAGCTTCAATTTTCGAAAGGCCCGCAGTTTTGCGGGCCTTTTTCTTTGCATGACTGGAGTTTTACACCTGAAGCGCTATGGTTAACCGAAGATGAATGCGCGAACCCTGCGTCACGCGCATACCGAAAGGGGGGACAACCTATGACCAAGACCAAAGCACTTCCGATGACTTTGCTCTGCAGCCTGCTACTCGCGGCGTGTGGGGGCACAGAGTCCAATATTCCCGATAACTCCTGGGAAATACGCACCGGACCGCAAACCATACCGCAAACCGCGTCGATCTACGGCAACTAAGGCAAACGTGCAGGTCTTAGCTCTCCGTTTCCTCGGCAAACGGATCAACAGACGTGCATTACCCCTTGCCGTTTTCCATCTTTGATTGCACCATCCTCCCAAAGCATCGCCCTCCCCCGGGCCCCGATGCCAAGATTTTGGGAAATATACATGCGTCTTTCTTCATATGTCGTCGCCAGTCTAAGTGGCGCACTTCTACTCGCAGCCTGCGGCAATCCATCCAGCACACCCAATGTACGCTCAGGTCCGCAAAGCCAACACCCGGTGACCTATGGACCCAACCACGTCCCCGCCACTCCAGGCCAGATGCTGGCGGCTGTCGGGAGCGTGGATGCCATGCTCGAGGGCACCGGCATCAGCGCGGCGGATATTGGCGAAGCGGTGTTTGGCTCTGCCGACAGCACCACGGACCTAAGTCGCCCAATCGCCTTATTCCAATCCGCCTGCCTGCAGCAGGCCCCAGATGTCGCCGCCATTGCACGTGTCGCAGCAGCGAGCGGCCTCGACGTGGAGCGCCCCAGCGCAAATCAAGTCTACGCCTCGGAGTGGACCGACACGGCAACAACGTCGCTTCAGGTCAACATCGAAAGCGCCTACGTCTTTGAATGCGCCACCACGAGCGTTGTGTCCCAGTCGGTCTCAGCAAAAGAGGCACAATCGGCCTTCTTCACCGCACTCGGGCTGCAACACACCAACGGCCAAGCCACGACAACCATCAGCGGCAGCCGCTATACCATCTCTCACAAGATGTTTGACGGCGGCGGGTTTGGCGTGAACGAACACGCCTTCCTGCTGCAATCCCCGTCCCCTTAAATAAGTAGAACGGCGCCTCACCACATGGGGCGCCGACACCAAACCCGTTGGCGGTAACGCTGCACTGCAATCCGAGTCGCGCGCGCATCTCCTTATTTCATTAGCAATTTATTTAATCTGTGCGACTTTCCGCCGAGGCCTCCATTTTTGTGATCACACAATTTCAGACTGTGATCACAAATAAGAAAAAATCCACCATTCCTGTCGAATTTGCTTATCGGCTCCATCGGACTGTGCCAAAACCGCTCCAATCGCAGCAAGATGGGACAGTTCCATGAACATCCACGAATATCAGGCGAAAGCCCTGCTTCGCTCCTACGGCGCTCCAGTGTCCGAAGGCCGCGCCGTTCTAAAAGCAGAAGACGCAAAAACCGCCGCTGGCGAACTTGATGGCCCGCTTTGGGTTGTTAAGGCGCAGATCCACGCAGGTGGGCGCGGCAAAGGCTCTTTCAAAGAAGCCGACGCTGGTGAAAAAGGCGGTGTCCGCCTCGCCAAATCGGTCGAAGAAGCCGCCGAGGAAGCCAAAAAGATGCTGGGCCGCACCCTTGTGACCCACCAGACCGGCCCAGCGGGCAAACAGGTCAACCGCATCTACATCGAAGATGGCTCCGACATTGAGCGTGAGCTGTATCTGGCTCTGCTGGTCGACCGTCAGACTTCCCGCGTGTCCTTCGTGTGCTCCACCGAAGGCGGCATGGACATCGAAGAGGTGGCCGAAGCCACTCCTGAGAAGATCCTGTCCTTCTCCGTCGATCCGGCCACCGGCTACCAGCCATACCATGGCCGTCGCGTTGCCTTCTCCCTGGGCCTGAAAGGCGCACAGGTGAAAGAATGCGTAAAGCTGATGGGCATTCTCTACAAAGCCTTCATGGAAAAAGACATGGAGCAGCTGGAGATCAACCCGCTGATCGTCATGCCGGGCGGCAAGCTCAAAGTGCTGGACGCCAAAGTTGGCTTTGACGGCAACGCCGTGTACCGCCACCCAGACGTGGCCGAGCTGCGCGATGAAACCGAAGAAGATCCAAAAGAGCTTGAGGCGTCCAAATACGACCTGAACTACATCGCTCTGGACGGTGAAATCGGCTGCATGGTGAATGGCGCGGGTCTCGCGATGGCCACCATGGACATCATCAAACTCTACGGTGCAGAGCCTGCCAACTTCCTCGACGTGGGCGGCGGTGCAACCAAAGAGAAAGTGACCGAAGCGTTCAAGATCATCACCTCTGATCCAAACGTCAAAGGCATCCTCGTGAACATCTTCGGCGGCATCATGCGCTGTGATGTGATCGCAGAGGGCGTTGTGGCCGCGGTGAAAGAAGTTGGCCTGCAGGTTCCACTGGTTGTGCGCCTCGAAGGCACCAACGTAGAAGCCGGCAAAGAGATCATCAACACCTCTGGTCTTGATGTGATCGCGGCGGACAACCTGTCCGACGGCGCTGAAAAAATCGTCAAAGCGGTGAAAGGATAACACCCATGGCCATTCTCGTAGATGAAAACACCAAGGTTATCTGTCAGGGCTTCACCGGCTCTCAGGGCACCTTCCACTCTGAACAAGCCATCGCATATGGCACCAAAATGGTCGGCGGCGTGACCCCGGGCAAAGGTGGCATGGAACACCTCGGCCTGCCGGTCTTTGACTCGGTACACGACGCCAAAGCCAAAACCGAAGCCAACGCTTCCGTGATCTATGTGCCTCCGCCCTTCGCAGCGGACTCGATCCTCGAGGCCATCGATGCGGAAATGGAACTGATCATCTGCATCACCGAAGGCATTCCTGTGCTGGACATGATGAAGGTACAGCGCGCGTTGGAAGGCTCTGCCTCCCGCCTGATCGGTCCGAACTGCCCAGGTGTGATCACCCCTGACGCTTGCAAAATCGGCATCATGCCGGGCCACATCCACAAGCGTGGCTCCGTGGGCGTTGTGTCCCGCTCCGGCACGCTGACCTATGAAGCGGTTAAGCAAACCGCCGACATCGGTCTGGGCCAGTCCACCGCAGTGGGCATCGGCGGCGACCCCATCAAAGGCACCGAGCACATCGACGTGCTGGACATGTTCCTGTCCGATGACGAGACCCAGTCCATCATCATGATCGGTGAGATCGGTGGTTCCGCGGAAGAAGAAGCCGCAGAATTCCTCGCCAACGAGCGCAAAAAAGGCCGCTGGAAGCCGACCGCTGGCTTCATCGCAGGCCGCACAGCGCCTCCCGGCCGCCGCATGGGCCACGCCGGTGCGATTGTTGCCGGTGGCAAAGGTGGTGCCGAAGACAAGATCGCCGCGATGCAGGAAGCTGGCATCGTCGTAGCAGACAGCCCAGCCGGCCTCGGCGAAGCTGTGCTCAAAGCGATCGGCTAAATGCTTGCCGCCCGGCATATCACCATTGGGCAACGCCCGAACCTGGGAGGACGTGCAAACGCCCTCCCATGGGGAGGTTCTGGCGCTGCTTGGCGTTGCCGCCGGGCCTATAACTGAAAGGTGAACGTGAAAAACTATGTTTCCGCGCAACCAGCGCTAAGTCTTTTGAAACATTCCCGCGTTCATCTACCCCAAACCAGCCCTGCACGGGGCCAACCAAAAACCGGTCCCATCCTTCATGAGGTGCCATCATGACCGAACAGTCGCCAAACGACATCTTCCACGCCTCCTCCTTTATGCAGGGGCACAATGCGGAATACCTCGAACAGATGTACGCCCGCTACGCCGCCGACCCCAATGCGGTTGACGAAGTCTGGCAGGAGTTCTTCCGTCAGCTCGGCGATGCGGAGCTGGACGTAAAAGCAGAGGCCGCTGGCCCCTCTTGGGCACGAACCGACTGGCCGCCACAGCCCAATGATGACCTGACTTCTTCCCTAACCGGCGAATGGGCGGAACCGGCCGAAGCCAAGGCCGCTGGCAAAAAGATCAAAGAGAAAGCCGCCGCATCCGGCGTTGAGGTCTCTGACGAAGCCATCAAGCGCGCGGTGCTGGATTCCATCCGCGCCCTGATGCTGATCCGCGCTTACCGTATTCGCGGCCACCTGATTGCGGACATCGACCCTCTGGGCATGCGCGACCAGACCCCACATCCGGAGCTTGATCCAAAGTCCTACGGCTTCACCGAAGCCGACATGGATCGCCCGATCTTCATCGACAAAGTGCTGGGTCTGGACATCGCCACGATGCGCCAGATCATGGACATCGTGAAGCGCACCTACTGTGGCACCTTCGCGCTGCAATACATGCACATCTCCAACCCTGAAGAAGCGAGCTGGCTGAAAGAGCGCATCGAAGGGTACGACAAGGAAATCCGCTTCACCCGCGAGGGCCGCAAAGCGATCCTGAACAAACTGGTCGAAGCCGAAGGCTTTGAGAAATTCCTGCACGTGAAATACATGGGCACCAAGCGCTTTGGTCTGGACGGTGGCGAAAGCCTGATCCCCGCCATGGAGCAGGTGATCAAACGCGGCGGCAACCTCGGCCTGAAAGAGATCGTGATCGGCATGCCCCACCGTGGCCGCTTGTCGGTTCTGGCCAACGTGATGGCCAAGCCTTACCGCGCGATCTTCAACGAATTCCAGGGCGGCAGCTTTAAACCTGAGGACGTCGACGGCTCCGGTGACGTGAAATACCACCTCGGTGCCAGCTCGGATCGCGAGTTTGACGGCAACCAAGTGCACCTGTCATTGACGGCGAACCCCTCCCACCTTGAGGCGGTGAACCCGGTTGTGCTGGGCAAGGTCCGCGCCAAGCAGGACCAGCTTAACGATGATGAGCGCACCGCCGTGATGCCGATCCTGCTGCACGGCGATGCGGCCTTTGCGGGCCAAGGTGTTGTAGCGGAATGTTTTGCGCTGTCTGGCCTGAAAGGTCACAAGACCGGCGGCACCATGCACATCGTGGTGAACAACCAGATCGGCTTCACCACCGCACCGCACTTCTCCCGCTCCTCGCCATACCCAACCGACAACGCGCTGGTTGTGGAAGCACCGATTTTCCACGTGAACGGCGACGATCCAGAGGCGGTTGTACACGCGGCAAAAGTGGCAACGGAATTCCGTCAGAAGTTCCAGAAAGATGTCGTCATCGACATGTTCTGCTACCGCCGCTTTGGTCACAACGAGGGCGACGAGCCCATGTTCACCAACCCGGTGATGTACAAGCGCATCAAGAAGCACAAAACCACGCTGACGCTCTACACTGAGCGTCTGGTAAAAGACGGCCTCATCCCAGAGGGCGAAATCGAGGACATGAAAGCCTCTTTCCAGGCCCATCTGAACGAAGAGTTCGAGACCGGCAAAGAGTATAAGCCCAACAAGGCGGATTGGCTGGACGGCCGCTGGTCCCATCTGGACAAACGAGGCGAAGACTACGAACGCGGCCAGACCTCGATCAAGCCAGAAACCATGGCGGAAATCGGCAAGTCCCTGTCCTCCGTGCCTGAAGGCTTCCCAGTGCACAAAACCGTGGGCCGTCTCTTGGACACCCGAGGCAAGATGTTTGAAAGCGGCAAAGGCTTTGATTGGGCCACCGCCGAAGCTATGGCCTTTGGCTCTCTGCTGACCGAAGGCTACCCGGTACGTCTCGCAGGTCAGGACGCCACCCGCGGCACTTTCTCCCAGCGTCACTCCGGCATCATCAATCAGGACACCGAAGAGCGCTACTACCCGCTCAACAACATCCGCGCCGGACAGAGCCAGTACGAAGTCATCGACTCCGCGCTGTCTGAATATGCGGTTCTGGGGTTTGAATACGGCTACTCGCTGGCAGAACCAAACGCGCTGACCCTATGGGAAGCCCAGTTTGGTGACTTCGCCAACGGCGCACAGATCATGTTTGACCAGTTCATCAGCTCCGGTGAAAGCAAGTGGCTGCGGATGTCCGGTCTGACCGTACTGCTGCCACATGGTTTCGAAGGCCAAGGCCCAGAGCACTCCTCTGCCCGCCTGGAACGCTTCCTGCAGATGTGTGGTGGGGACAACTGGATCGTTGCAAACTGTACGACACCCGCGAACTACTTCCACATCCTGCGCCGTCAGCTGCACCGCACCTTCCGCAAGCCGCTGATCCTGATGACGCCGAAGTCTCTGCTGCGCCACAAACTGGCGATCTCTGAGGCTGAGGACTTCACCGATGGGTCCTCCTTCCACCGCGTGCTGTGGGATGATGCCGAAAAAGGCAACTCCGACACCGAGCTGAAGAAGGACAAGGACGTCAAACGCGTCGTGATGTGCTCCGGCAAAGTCTACTACGACCTGCTCGAAGAGCGTGACGCCCGTGGCATCGACGACATCTACCTGATGCGGATTGAGCAATACTATCCGTTCCCAGCCCACTCGCTGATCAAGGAGCTTGAGCGCTTCAAAGATGCCGAGATGGTCTGGTGTCAGGAAGAGCCCAAGAACCAAGGCGCGTGGTCCTTCATCGAGCCCAACATCGAATGGGCCCTGACCCGCATCAAAGCCAAACACACCCGTCCGGTATATGCAGGCCGCCCGGCCTCCGCCTCCCCTGCCACCGGACTGGCAAGCCAACACAAAGCCCAACAAGAAGCGCTGGTAGATGCCGCGCTCTCCATGGAAGGAAATTGATCCATGACCGAAGTTCGAGTCCCTACCCTTGGCGAATCCGTCACCGAAGCCACCGTTGCCACCTGGTTCAAAAAACCGGGTGATGCGGTTGCCATAGACGAAATGCTCTGCGAGCTGGAAACCGACAAAGTCACCGTCGAAGTGCCCGCCCCTGCCGCAGGCGTTCTGGGTGAAATCGTCGCTGCCGAAGGCGACACTGTGGGCGTTGATGCCCTGCTGGCAATGATCACCGCAGGCGAAGGCGCAGCCCCTGC
Source organism: Paracoccaceae bacterium (assembly GCA_014872815.1). Classification (GTDB taxonomy): domain Bacteria; phylum Pseudomonadota; class Alphaproteobacteria; order Rhodobacterales; family Rhodobacteraceae; genus Shimia. The sequence continues at coordinate 93,103 of WKFK01000008.1, read as the reverse complement.
GCCAGCCGCTGCCGCGGCACCTGTCGCCGCAGCTCCTGCTGCCGGTGGTGGCGACGCGGTGGACGTGATGGTCCCAACCCTCGGTGAATCCGTGACCGAGGCCACCGTCTCCACTTGGTTCAAAGCCGTGGGTGACACCGTTGCACAGGACGAGATGCTCTGTGAGCTGGAAACCGACAAGGTCTCCGTTGAGGTGCCTGCGCCTGCCGCTGGTGTGCTCTCCGAAATCATTGCGCCGGAAGGCACTACCGTGGACGCAAGCGCCAAACTGGCCGTGATCGGTGGCGCATCTGCCTCCGCAGCTGCCGCCCCTGCCGCAGCTCCAGCTGCTGCCGCCGCACCTGCCGGGTCCGCAGACGTGGAAAACGCCCCATCCGCCAACAAGCTGATGGCGGAAAAAGGCATCGACGCCGCTTCTGTAACCGGCACAGGCCGCGACGGGCGCATCATGAAAGAAGACGTGCTGAAAGCCGCACTGGCACCGGCAGCTCCAGCCGCAGCAGCGCCAGCCCCGGCCGCCGCCCCACGTGCACCGGTTGCGGCTGATGACGCAGCGCGCGAAGAGCGCGTGAAGATGACCAAGATGCGTCAAACCATCGCCCGTCGTCTGAAAGACAGCCAGAACACTGCCGCCATGCTGACCACCTACAACGAGGTCGACATGACCGAGGTGATGGCGCTGCGCAGCCAGTACAAAGACCAGTTCGAGAAGAAGCACGGCGTGCGTCTCGGCTTCATGTCCTTCTTCACCAAAGCCTGTGTGCACGCGCTGAAAGAAGTGCCAGAGGTGAACGCAGAAATCGACGGCACCGACATCGTGTACAAAAACTACGTACACATGGGTGTGGCCGCCGGCACGCCGCAGGGTCTGGTTGTGCCAGTGATCCGTGACGCGGACGCCATGTCCTTTGCAGACATCGAGAAAGCCATTTCCGAGAAAGGCAAGCGCGCCCGTGACGGCAAGCTTTCCATGGCGGAAATGCAGGGCGGCACTTTCACCATCTCCAACGGTGGTGTTTATGGCTCCCTGATGTCCTCCCCAATCCTGAACCCACCGCAGTCCGGTATCCTCGGCATGCACAAAATTCAGGACCGTCCAATGGCAATCAACGGTCAGGTTGTGATCCGTCCAATGATGTATCTGGCCCTGTCCTACGATCACCGCATCGTGGACGGCAAAGGCGCTGTGACCTTCCTCGTGCGGGTTAAAGAAGCGCTGGAAGACCCACGCCGCCTGCTGATGGATCTCTGATCTGATGGCCGACCTTCCTCACAGAGGGCAGCGCACGACCCTGGGTGGGCGTGAAGCGCCCTCCCGTGGGGAGGGGCGTGCGCTGCCCGAGCCACACGTGTCACGTGCGGAGAAGGCTTGATGTCCAGCGAAAGCGGAGAAATCTCTCGATTGGAGCAGGCCAACACACTTGGGTTGGCTTTTATGAGAACAATCGTGCTGCTAAATGGCGGTGGGATACTGGCACTGCTTACGTATTTAGGAAACGCTTCGGCACAAACACAGGTGCAAATTGGCGTCGCTTCAATAAAGCTGTCAATCGCACTTTTCTTAGCTGGAATAACCTCAGTGCTGATGGCACTCGTAATCTCATATACGTTTACGGCAAGTGCTCCTGAAACTCGCTGGTCCCGATTTTGGAACTCTTGGATTATCCCGTTAAATGGCGTGTTAGCGCTTGTCTCGGTGGTGGCATTTGTCGCCGCTGTTTTATCTCTTCTCTTTGGTGCTCATGCGACTTAACCCCACCTCCGCGATACAGACGCGATACCGACGCTATGCAGACATGCAAAAACCGTCCAAACTGCCCCTATTGGAGAGACGCGCAATGCCCGGCTCACGCGGCTACACAGGCAAACACACGTCGCAAATTTTGACAGAGCGCCTTCCGCCATGCATATGGACTGAGACAACACCCTTAACGCCCTGATCAATTATTGAAACCCGAATAAAAACACCCAAATCCAACTCTTGATCGTAAGAGTGTCCCCACAAGACGGGGCATACCGCCCCAAACAGACCAAGGAAACACACCTATGGCTCAATATGACGTCATCATCATCGGCGCAGGCCCTGGCGGCTACGTCTCTGCAATCCGCTGCGCACAGCTGGGTCTCAAGACCGCGATCGTGGAAGGCCGCGAAACGCTGGGCGGCACCTGCCTCAACGTGGGCTGCATCCCGTCCAAGGCGCTGCTGCATGCGACCCACATGCTGCATGAGGCCGAGCACAACTTCGCCGACATGGGACTGAAGGGCAAAAGCCCGTCTGTCGATTGGGACCAGATGAAGGCGTATAAGACTGATGTTGTTGGACAAAACACCGGGGGCATCGAGTTCCTGATGAAGAAGAACAAGATCGATTGGCTCAAAGGTTGGGCCTCTATCCCAGCCGCCGGTCAGGTCAAAGTGGGCGATGAAACTCACGAAGCCAAGAACATCGTGATCGCGTCGGGCTCTGTGCCGTCTTCCCTGCCAGGTGTTGAAGTCGACAACGACAAAGGCATCGTGGTCGACAGCACCGGCGCACTGGACCTGCCAAAAGTGCCAAAGAAAATGACCGTGATCGGCGCTGGTGTGATTGGCCTCGAACTGGGCTCCGTTTACGCCCGCCTCGGCGCGGAAGTGACCGTTGTCGAATACATGGACGCGGTCTGCCCCGGCATGGACGCAGATGTACAGCGCACATTCAAGCGTATCCTTGAAAAACAAGGCCTTAAGTTCATCATGGGCGCGGCTGTGCAGGGCGTGGACGCCACCAAAACCAAAGCCAAAGTGCGCTATCAGCCTAAGAAAGGCGGCGATGAAGAGGTTGTGGACGCAGATGTGGTGCTGGTTGCCACCGGCCGTAAGCCTTTCGCCGAAGGTCTCGGCCTTGACGCGCTTGGCGTGAAAATGACCGAACGCGGCCAGATCGCCGTGGACGGCAAATGGGCCACCAACGTACCGGGCATCTACGCCATCGGCGACGTGATCGAAGGCCCAATGCTGGCCCACAAAGCCGAAGACGAAGGCATGGCGGTGGCCGAGGTTCTGGCCGGGAAACATGGCCACGTGAACTACGGCGTGATCCCGGGTGTGGTTTATACCACCCCAGAGGTTGCCACCGTCGGTGCCACCGAGGCCGCCCTGAAAGCTGAAGGTCGCAAGATCAAGGTTGGCAAGTTTATGTTCATGGGCAACGCCCGCGCCAAAGCCGTCCACCAGGGCGAAGGCTTTGTGAAAATCATCGTCGACAAAGAGACCGACCGCGTGCTTGGCGCGGCGATCATCGGACCAGCGGCTGGCGACATGATCCACGAACTCTGCGTGGCCATGGAATTTGGTGCATCGGCTCAGGACATCGCCCTGACCTGCCACGCGCACCCAACCTACTCCGAAGCGGTCCGCGAAGCCGCGCTCGCCTGTGGCGACGGTGCAATCCACAGCTAAGCTGTCTATCTTATAACGACAAAGGGCGCCTCTAAGGGCGCCCTTTTTTTGTAGCTAATCCAGAACCAAGGAACGGCTGATCACCTCCAGAGTTCTTGCGACACCGCAACGGGCTGCCAAACTCTATTAAAACGTGATCAGATCGGGTATAATTCAACGAAAAAGACATTTCACTTTTTACACCTTTCGCGAATTTACCCAATCAAAAGGCAGTATTTCCATGAGGTCTCTAGCACTCAATCCATGTCTCGCCATCGCTCTCACCACCACACTTGCTGCGCCAGTCTCGGCAGAAGATACACGCCCGCCCTATCAACCTATTTCCCCAGAATATGGCTATCGTCCAGACAATGAAGCGCTACAGAAAGCCGTCGATGCCCAGGATCGCGCGGCTGTCCGGGAACACGGCTGGCGCCTCTGGGCGGGGATCATGCAGCCGCTGGAGAGTGATCCAACATGGCCTCTATGGCTCAGCTGGCGCACTACTTTTGATGCATTTGAAGCGAAAAACCCGCCGCCAGTAACGCCACACCGCGGCCTGCCGCCCGCGCATGCCACCGCTGGCGCCACGCCCCTGCCTGTGTCCACAGGCAACGTTCCAAACGTGAACACCCCCTCGCCAAAGTATCCAGTACCAACCTATGTGATTGACACATTCCCCAATGCAGTGACCAAAGGCGACGACGGATACTCCATCAATGACGGCCTTTTCTTTCAGTCTAACGGCGACATCATGATTGCCACGGAAAGCCTGTCGCAAGGCGGGTATGATGCGATCCGCGCCGATGAACTTTATCTGAAAGACAAATTGGCGGCACTTCAGGCCGCTGGAGAAAATGTCGACCTGCCGCTCAGCTACGTGTCCACCAAACATATGTATTGGCCGGTGCGCGCGGATGGCCTGACACCTCTGCCTGTGTGGCAGAATAACTTGCCAGACTGGTTCTCTGGCTACGCGGGTTATGAAGTCTGGAACACGCTAGTGGCCATCGACCCAAGCGGCAGTCAAGGCAAGTCTGATGTTTTGGTCGACTATCTTTATGGTCTGCAAACGCCCGAAGGGGCCAACATCCCTCCGCAAAAGCGGCACGCCCGCGTCGTTGATTTGCAAAACTTCTATCACCACAAGGTGACGCAGTACGATTGGGACATGTTTACGGAGGCCGACAAAGCCATCATCACGGCGGCCAGCTTGTGGCTTTATGACGAGCCTTTCAAAGTCGGCGATTACCTCGCCACTGTGGCCATGCATGTGGTGACCAAAGAAATCCCCAGCTGGTCTTTCCAAAGTGTCTGGTGGTCGCCAACACCCAACCACGGCAAATACGCCAAAGACCGGCCCAAAGATCTCAAAGCCGAAGGCCCATGGGATCAGTATCTTCTGACGGACTCTTACGATTTTCCAGTAGATGGCGAGGGCAATTTGGACATCGCTGTCAATCCCTACATCGAGGGTGTGATACATCCCATCGCCACAAACTGTCGCAATTGTCATGTACGAGCAGGATACCCGTCCAGCCCAAGTGCCACACCGCACACCAGCTATCAAAACGCCGCTTGCCCGGGGCTTTTGACACTGCTGACACCCGACAATGCGTGTTTTGAAGGCATTGCTTTATCGGACTTCGCTTGGATTATTCCAGATCGGGCCAAATGACCTACACAGCCGTCCGCGACCCTTTGCAGGCGGCCATTTCTCAACCGCGCAGACTGCGTCTACCACATGGTTTTGGCCGCTCGCGCGGCCCAGCCGTCATCATAAGCCGTGCCACCCTCGGCGCCATCAGTCTGCTCGGCCAAAATCTGCCCCACTGTAGGCAAGTCGGCGCTTTCATCCCCTGAGGTCCATAACCCGGCGCGGATCACCGCCCGCGCGCATTGCGTGTAAATCTCGCCGATCTTGATCACAATCACCGCACGTGGGTGCTTGCCCTGCACCTCAAAACTCTCGCACAGCGCGGCGTCTGTGGTCACCTTGGCATCACCATTCACACGCACCACATTGCCCGCCCCCGGCACCATGAACATCAGCGATATGCGCCCATCCGCCACGATGTTGCGCAGCGTATCGATCCGATTGTTGCCGCGCCAATCCGGCATCGCCAGCGTGTGTTCATCCAACTCACGCACCACAGGGCCATCATCCCCACGCGGGCTGCCATCCGTGCCCTCAGGGCCAACAGTCGACACCACACAGAACCGGGACGCCATGATCCACCTGCGGTAAAGCGGCGTCATTTGCCGCGCCACTTTGTTGACCGACGCCGACGCAGGTTCGCCGTAAAGGTCCTTTAGCTCCGCAAGGTCACTGACGTACTGCATCCGGATCAAATCCCGCCTCAACCATCAACGCATTGGACCGGGTTTCAATCACCTCTTCCAACCGCGCCATGAACTCTTTTTGGTCCGCGCCCTGCTCAATTGGCTCGAGGAACTCGACCACAGCCAAGCCCGGCTTGCGCAGCATCGTGCCCTTGGGCCAGAACATCCCGGCATTGGTCGCCACCGGCACCGCTGTCTGACCGGTCTCTTTATAGAGCACATAAGGCCCAACTTTATAGGGCACATGCGCGCCAACAGGCACCCGTGTACCCTGCGGATAGATCACCAACTGGCCAGGCGGCACCCGACCGCTCTCCACATCCGCCAGCATCGCCTTGATCGCTGCGCCCCGCTTGCCACGGCGCACGGGCACACAGCCCAAACGCCACGCGTACACCCCGATAATCGGCGTGAACAGCAGCTCATACTTCATGATGAACCGCGGCTGCGGCACCGCTTTAAAGATCATCATGATATCGAGAAACGACTGGTGCTTTGCAGGCACCAACACCGCCCCGCTCGGCACTTTGCCACGAACCTCAGATCGAATGCCCACAAGCCAACGTGCCGACCAGATTGCCCAGGTGGCGTAGGTGTTGCACGCCGCCATGGCCCCTTTAGAGGACAGCAACGCCCAAGGGAAAAACACAATCCCCATCGCCAGCATCACGATCGCATTCTGAACCACATAGATGATGGACATCACCCATTGAAACGCCAAGCGCATCAGGTCAACTCCCCTAGTGTACGTCGCGCCGCCGCGCCGGTAGCCAGATACGCCACCACGCCAGCCAGTGGCGGGATCAATGCCAATAACGCCCAGCCGATGCCTTGGAACCCAAGCCCCGTCAGAAAGCCACCGCTGTCTTGTGCCGACGGCAACAGAAACACAGCCAGGGCGCCAAGGGCAGTCCCAATCGCGGCCCCAGACAAGGCACGCAAGGTGAAGCGCCGCACAAAGGCGCGCGCGATGTAACTGTCTTGCGCACCAATCAGACGCAGCACCGAAATCACCTGTGCGTTGGCCGCCAGTGCAGCGTTGGCCGCCAAGGTGATCATCGCCGCCGTCGCCGCGCCAATCAGGCCGATCGACACCCAACCCAGCAGGCGCAAACGCCCAGCCGCACGTTCAAGAGGACGCCGCCAACGGTTATGATCATCCAACACCGCCCCAGGCACCTCGGCCTGCAACCGCAGTCTCAACCCTGCACCGTCGTACCCCTCTTCGGTCTCAACAATCTCAATCAATTGCGGGATCGGCAGACTGTCCAGCGGCAGGTCCGGCCCAAACCAAGGTGCCAAAAGGTTACGCTGCTCCTCAACACTCAAAGCCCGCGCCGAAGCGATCCCAGGCGTGCTCTCAAGCACAGTCAACGCAGCCGCTGTCTGCGCCGCCATCTGCTCGTCAGGCGCGGATATCCGCAAGGTCGAGCTTTGCGCCAGCTCTTCCCCCCACCGTGCCGCCAAACGACCAGACGCCAGAGACAAAGCCAAAGCAAACACCGTCAAAAACGCCATGGCACCGGCAGCAAACAATGTCAGTCGTGCGGTAAACCCTGTCGGCGGAACCACACGGTCTGCCTGCGCGTCCCCCATAATCAACTTAGAAAGTTGCAGACCTTTGCTCATAGGTCCGCCCCCGCCAGCTGTAATTTACGTCCGGAAATGCGAAGCACACGAGCTTGCACATGATGTTTGGCTGCGCGGATCAGGTTCATGTCATGGGTCGCGATCAGGATGGTTTTGCCCATCTTGTTCAGCTCCACCAAGAGCTGTAGCAATCGTTGCGACATTTCCCAATCGACATTGCCTGTTGGTTCATCCGCCAAAACCACATCAGGGGACATGATCACAGCGCGCGCCAAGGCCGCGCGCTGACGCTCCCCGCCGGACAACTCTGGTGGCAAGGCGCTGGCGCGGTGTCCCAATCCAACCCAGGTCAACAGTTCCTTCAAGTTGGAATGCTGCTCCAACGAGTCCTTTCCGGACACAGTCAGCGGCAATGCCACATTTTCGCGCACCGGAAGGTGATCCAAAAACTGGCAGTCCTGATGCACCACACCAATCTGGCGGCGCGTCATGGCGTGATCGTCCCGATCCATTTCCCGGACATCTTTCCCAAAGAGTTGAACCCGACCCGCCGTTGGCGTCAACGCACCGTAACACAGCTTCAAAAACGTGGTTTTTCCGGAGCCCGATGGCCCGGTCAAAAAATGGAAAGACCCGGGTGCCAGCTTAAAGGACACCTCGCTGAGCAACTCACCGCCGCCGTAGCTATACGCAATATTGTCTAGTTCGATCACTTGAGACCTCATTTGTCCCGATTGTTGTGCACGAGCATCGCCTGGGTTGCAATCTGTTCCGCGCCGCCTTTGCACTTTCAACAATCGATGTTTGCGAATATGGTTCCTCAACAAAAGCAAGAACTTCGACAGCAGGGGACGGGTATGCGGCTGACTTGCCCAAATTGCGGGGCACAATATGAAGTGCCTGACGACATCATTCCGACCGGTGGGCGGGACGTGCAATGTTCCAACTGCGGCAATACGTGGTTCCAAGTGCACCCAGATATGCAGGCAGAAGAGCCCGTTGAAGAAACTGCTGCCGATGTCATCGCAAGTGCCACTGCCGAACATGCACCGCAGGGCACCGATGCGCCCGCGGAAGAAGTTTTTGAGGAAGTTGAACCTCCAGAACTCTCGATTGAGGCTGACGCTGAGCCAAGTGATGACTTCTTTGAAGATGCAGACGAAGAACAGAACCCGGATGACTTGGACCTAGGTGGCGAAGACTGGGATCTGGAAACCGAAGAAGACTGGGGCGAAACCGCTGAAACCTCGGAAGAAAGCTTCGAAGTAGCCCCTGAAGAGGACGGAACGGGCGCGGATGATCCGTCTGACACACAGGAACCAAACCAAGGCGATACGGGTCTAGACGAAGCTCCGGATCCCGATCTTGAATTCGAACCGGTGATTGAACCGGAACGCGCCGTGGAAGTTGAGACCGAAGAAGCCGTCTCGGAAGAACCTTTGACCGAAGCGCCAAAACCGCGTGGATTGGATGACTCCGTCAAAGACATTCTGCGAGAAGAAGTAGAATATGAGACCCGCGCCCGTGCAGCAGAGCAAACTCAAAGCCTTGAAACCCAGGGGGATCTCGGCCTCGATCAAGGCCAGGAAAAACCGGCTTCTGTAGAAAAACGTGCCAGCGAGGCTTCTGATCGTCTCCGCCGCCTACGTGGCGAAGACGATGCGGCAACCGCCGCCGCAGTTGCTGCAACCGTCCGCAGTGCAAAAGACACGCGCAGAGATCTGTTGCCGGATATCGAGGAAATCAACTCGACCTTGCGGACCTCAGGTGACACGCCACGCAATCCGGACCTAGGCCAAAAGGCCAACACAAGCGCCAGCCGCGCGCGCGGCTTCCGCCTTGGTTTTGCACTGGTACTCCTACTCGCTGGGGCGGCCGTCTTTGTCTACAGTTCCCATGAGAACCTTAGCCAATCCTATCCACAGGCAGCCCCTTATATCGATGGTTTCATGACCTCGGCGAACGGCGCACGCATCTGGCTGGACGATCAGGTGACCAACCTGTTCTTGAAACTGAACGAGATCACAGGACAGTCGTAACAGACCGCCCTGTAGCGCGCCTAAAACCGCTCTAGCAGGCGCTCCAGATAGTTGCGCTCTGCTTCCGAGCGCTCTGCCTCCCCTGCACGGCGGCGGATTTCATCCAACAAGCGGCGCGCTTGACGGTACACATCCTCGCCCTGCAGCAAGCCTTCATCGGTACCCGCAGCCCCGCGATTGCCTTGACTTCGTCCAAGCGGATCCTGCGCCTGTCCCTGCGCCTCGGCTGTGCCTTGCTGCCCTTGTTGTTGCTGCTGCGCCATGGCTTCACCAAGGTTGCGAAGCCCTTCACGTAAGGCGTCCATGGCTTCAGCTTGGCGATCAATCGCCGTCGCGAGATCATCCTGCCGCAGCGCGTCCTCTGCGCCCTCCATGGCCCCTTCAGCATTGCCAAGCGCTTCCCGCGCGGCGTCGCCCTCTGGCGTGCCCTGCCCCGGCAAGTTCTGCATCTGTCGATTCAACTCCTGACGCAACGCCCGCTGTCGATCCTCTAACGCGCCTTGTTGGCCTTCTTGATCGCCATTGGATTGGCCCGTCTCACCGTCGCCTTCTCCCTCGCCCTGACCTTCGCCGCCAGTGCCATCGTGCGCCTGACCCCGACCTTCGCCACCACTATACCCTTGATTTTCCTGAGATTGACCGCTTTGGGCATTGGGGTTGAACTGCTCCTGTAGTTCCCGGAAGGCCTCATCAGACAGACCCTGCTGATTGCGCAGTGTTTCGGCCAACCCCTCCATGGCCTGCTCGCCTTGATTTTGTTGCCCCTGCCCTTGCGTGACCCGCATATTCTCCATCAGCCGCTGCAGCTCTTCCAGCGCCTGCTGCGCCTCCGCCATTCGGCCCTGCTCCATCAGTTCCTGAATGCGGTCCATCATCCGTTGCAGATCGTTCTGATCCATCTGCATGGAGTTCTCAGCACTCTGCTGGTTTTCGCCCTGTTCGCCATCCTGCTGCTGCCGCCGCGCCAACTCGCGCATGTAGTCCTCAGTGGCCTCGCGCAATTCCTGCATCAGACGCGCAATTTCCGCATCACTGGCGCCATTCTTCATAGCTTCAGACAACCGCTCCTGCGCTTGGCGCAATCGTTCCGCCGCGCTGCCTAAATCGCCATCTTCCAAATCTAGCGCCAATTGCCACAGCGCCTCAGCCAGCTCATCACGCTTTTCTTCGGACAACCCATGCGTCACGTTCACTTCCAACCGCCGCAGAATGGTCCGGAACCGCAGATAATCCGTCTCCCGCCGAAACACACCATCCTCTGGCCGGTGCGACACCGCCCGCATCAACTGCGCGACCCGTTTGCCATTCTCCCGCGACCACAGCAAATCGCGCCGCAACTCGATCACTGCCGCCGCCAACGGGTCAAAGAACCGCCGCGCAGGCAACGTGAACCGCAGATCTCCGGTTTGCCCTTCCAAGCCAGCGTCATCCTCGACGGTCAAGGTGACCTTCACCGGCAAATGCGCCCAAGGATGCTCGGAAAAGTCCTCAATCAAGGTTTCCTCAAACGACGCCCGATCGCCAGAAATCGGCAACGGCAATTCGACCACCACCGCCTCACGAGGTTCGGGATCGACCCGCAAGCCATACTGTCGGGACACGCCGTCCAGATCCAGTTCTACAACTGCTGTGCCCCCGACTACGCCATAATCATCCGACGCATGAAACGGCAGGGTCATCTCGCCCCGGCCAGAGGCCTCCACCTGCCCGCTCAAAATCACTTTCGGCGCGCGGTCGTCCTGCATCACAATGTTCCAGGCAGCTCCGCCCGGCCCGGCGATCTCCAAATCCCCAGTTTGGCGCACATCAAAGCTCTGTTCCGGCTCTGCCGCGCTCTCAACTGCGCCCACACGGCCGGACACCGTCTCTGCCACAGTCAACGCGCCCACCTCACCATAGAGACGCAACAAAACCCGACTGCCCTCTGGCAACACAAGCTTGCCCTCAGGCTGATCGTTCAAATAAAGCGCAGGCTTGCCCGTGTAACCTGGCGGCTCAATCCAGCCCTCCCAGGTCGGCCCACTCGCCAAAGCAGCGCCACCGCCCGGTCCCAACTCTCGCACCGACGCCAGATTGGAAAACGAGCCAACAAAAAACGCCATCATCAGCAAAAGAATAGCCGTGTAGCGCAGCCCAAATGGATCCAACCGGGAAATCCGCAAATCCGGCTGCACCGCCTTGGCGCCTTTGGTGCGCGCCGCCATGCGTTTCTGGTGAGCCGCCCACAGCGCCTGCGAGGCAGCATCATCCTTGCCAACCGCCGGCGCATCCCGCAGCGCCGCTATCGGCCGTCCGGGCAATGTCGCATCCAACCGCGCAATCGCCATGTCACGGGACGGCAGCACCAACTGCCTCGCCCCGCGCACCAGAAATACAACAATCCCCGCCGCAGCCAAAAAGCCGCAAATCCAGATCATTTCCAACGGCAGATGATCCTGCAGCACAACCATCAGTGCGGCCAGCACCACAAAGGCGATGGTCCACACCGGCCAAAACGCGCGTGTGAATGATTCTGCAAACAGACCCAACCGGGTCAGGCCAATGACCCACCGAAGGTGCAACAAGGCTGCATCTGAAGGGCTTTGACGGGTCACGGCGCTCCTATCGGTTGGCTCTTAGTCGCTGGTCTCGTCCAGCCACTCGGGAATGCTATCGCGGTTTATCATCTCTTCATAGGTTGGACGTCGGCGGATAACCGCAAATTGATCGTCCTTCACCAGAACCTCTGGGATCAGGGGTCGCGTGTTGTATTCACTCGACATCACCGCGCCATAGGCCCCTGCGCTGCGGAAGGCGATCAGATCACCATCGCTCAACTGCGCCATGTTGCGCCCCTTGGCAAAGGTGTCGCCCGATTCACAGACCGGCCCCACAATGTCATATTGCGCAGGCTCCTGCCCCGGTTCAGCTTCGATGACCGGCACAATATCGTGGTGCGCTTCATACATGGCCGGACGGATCAGGTCGTTCATCGCCCCATCCACAATCAGGAACTCCCGGTCTTCGCCGGATTTCACATAGATCACTTTGCACACCATGATCCCCGCATTGCCCGCAATCAAGCGCCCCGGCTCAATCTCGATCTCACAATTCAGGTGGCCCAGCACGCGCTTGACCATCGCGCCATATTCCACCGGCAATGGTGGCGCAGTGTTGGAGCGCTCATAGGGAATGCCCAGTCCACCGCCCAGGTCCAGCCGCTTGATGTCATGCCCTTCCGCCCGCAATTGCTCGGTCAGCTCTGCCACCTTCTTGTAAGCAGCCTCAAACGGCGCCAATTGGGTCAACTGGCTACCGATGTGCACATCGATGCCAATGACTTTCAGGCCCGGCAAGGACGCCGCCAACGCGTAAACTTCTTTGGCACGGCTGATCGGGATGCCAAATTTGTTCTCGGACTTGCCAGTCGCAATTTTGGCGTGGGTTTTGGCATCCACATCCGGGTTCACCCGAATGGTGATGGGGGCTTCAACGCCCAAACGGCTCGCCACAGCACTTATGGCTGCCATTTCCGGCTCGCTTTCCACGTTGAACTGGCGGATTCCGCCAGTCAGAGCCAGCTCGATCTCGTCCTGAGTTTTACCAACGCCGGAGAAGACAATCCTGTCACCCGGCACACCTGCAGCCTTGGCGCGCGCATATTCGCCACCCGACACCACATCCATGCCCGCGCCCAGCGCCGCAAGGGTTTTCAGGATCGCTTGGTTGGAGGCTGCCTTCATGGCGTAACACACCAAATGATCGGTGCCTTCCAACGCCTCATCAAACAGGCGGAAATGGCGCTCAAAGGTCGCGGTGGAGTAGCAGTAAAACGGCGTGCCAACCTGCGCAGCAATTTCCTTCACCGGCACATCTTCGGCAAACAACTCCCCGTCGCGATAAAGAAAATGATCCATAGTGCCGTCTCCTGAGTGCCGCTAGCGTCGTTCGGTCTCTCTCATACGCCGCGGCGCAGCGCCGATCAATGCTCCTCGGCAGACTTACTTGACCGGTTTTGCCCGCAGGAACAGATAAAGCGGCAAGCCACAGCTCACCCCAATCATCCAAGTTGCCGGAATCGCTAAAAGCGCAATCCAATTGCGCCGCACCCAAACCTCAACCAGCACCCACACCGTGAGGGTGATGGCGGAGATAACGAGATCCCAGTAAATGCCGGTCACTGCATCGTTGGCTTTCCACAGCGCCACCATGGCCTGCAAGTCAAAGCCATTCTCAGCAATCCACGGACCGAAATACATCATCGGATGGATCGCGCCCCAAATGGCCAATCCAAGAAATACCCAGCGCAAAGGTGACATGTGTTCCCCAATCCCAAAAAGTAAGCGGCACCACAGGTACGGCGCCGCCTTTGCTTCGGATCAGAATGTCCTGATTAAGGACGGGCTTTCAAGGGGCTAAACCCTTAGCAGCCATACCAGCGACACCCACCGCCAATAGAGATGCTCACGGTGCCGTTGGTTACCCCTACACTACCGGATGTGTACACTCCGTCAGAGCCAATCCCGATATTGGCGTTGGCACGAGGTGTCCATGGCTCTCCATCCACGCCACAAGCGGAGACAAACGCCAAACTCACACAGGCAAAAATAACGCGAAACATAAGGGATCTCCCGTGGCAACAGCATCGATCTAAGCCAATACGCCCCCAGCGCAAAAGCCATCGACTCGTCCATCTTACGGAAAAACGTCAGGAAATGAAAAGGGGAAACGCCGCGCGACCACGTCGCCTCCCCATTGGGCTTAGCTGTCCAGCTTGGCTTTCCAAGCGGCGATTTGTTCACGCACACGGGTGGGCGCGGTGCCACCATAAGACATGCGAGAGGACACAGAATTGTGCACACCCAACACACCAAACACATCTTCTGTGATTGCAGCATGCACGGATTGCATGTCTTCCAACGTCAGATCTGGCAGGTCACACTCCTTGCTTTCCGCCATCGCCACCAGCGAGCCTGTCACGTGGTGTGCATCGCGGAACGGCATGTTCAGCGCCCGCACCAGCCAGTCGGCCAGATCGGTTGCGGTGGAGAAGCCACTGCCCGCTGCCGCTTCTAGACTGTCTTGGTTGGCGGTCATGTCTTTGACCATGCCTTCCATCGCCGCCAATGCCAGCATCAAGTTATCCGCCGCATCAAAGACCTGCTCTTTGTCTTCCTGCATGTCTTTGGAGTAGGTCAGCGGCAAGCCTTTCATGACCATCAGAAGCGCGGTATTGGCACCAAAAATACGACCAATCTTCGCGCGGATCAGCTCTGCGGCATCCGGGTTCTTCTTCTGTGGCATGATCGAACTGCCGGTGGAGAAGCGATCCGACAGTGTGACAAAGCGGAACTGCGCGGAGGACCAGATCACCAGCTCCTCGGCAAAGCGGCTCAAGTGCATTGCGCAAATACTGGAGGCCGACAGGAACTCCAGCGCGAAGTCGCGGTCCGCCACCGCGTCCAGAGAGTTGGCCGCCGGACGGTCAAAACCCAGCGCCTTGGCGGTCATCTCACGGTCAATCGGGAAAGACGTCCCTGCCAGCGCCGCCGCGCCGAGTGGCGATTCATTCATCCGCTCCCGCGCGTCTTTGAAACGTGACAAGTCACGGCCAAACATCTCTACATAGGCCATCATATGGTGGCCCCATGTCACCGGCTGCGCGGTCTGCAGATGGGTAAAGCCCGGCATCACCCAATCCGCGCCCACCTCTGCCTGCGACACAAACGCACGGATCAGCGCTTCGATCCCCGCAATGGCCGCATCAATCTGATCCCGCACCCAAAGTTTGAAATCGGTCGCAACCTGATCATTTCGGCTCCGACCCGTGTGCAAACGCCCCGCAGGCTCCCCAATGATCTCTTTCAGCCGCGCCTCCACATTCATGTGAATGTCTTCCAGCGCAGTTGAGAATTGGAACGTGCCCCCCTCGATCTCTGACAACACCGTGAGAAGCCCTTCCCGAATGGCTTCTGCGTCGCTATCTGTCAGGATGCCTGTCTTGGCGAGCATCGCCGCATGGGCCCGAGAGCCAGCAATGTCCTGAGCCGCCATTCGTTGATCGTAGCCAATAGACGCGTTGATCGCTTCCATAATGGCGTCCGGTCCGGCGGCAAAACGGCCACCCCACATCTGGTTTGAGGTATCTTTGGTCATGAGAAGCCCTTTTGGAGGGAAAATGAAAGTAAATGGGTCCGCGCTGGTTTATACAGGCTTGGCAGCAATCGCAATTGCCGCCCTGTCCTTTGTTGCCATGAACCCTTCGGCGGAGGCCGAAATCCGCGACTATTCCGCACTCGAAGACATGCGCGACGGCGATATGCGCAAACTAAATTTCCATTCTGCCCCCAAAGAAGTCTCGCAACAGAGCTTCATCACCCAGGACGGCGGCGAAGCCACCTTAGGTGATTATGAAGGCAAAGTTGTTCTCTTGAACTTCTGGGCCACGTGGTGCGCGCCCTGCCGACACGAGATGCCCATGCTGTCAGCGCTCCAGACCGAACTCGGCGGTGACGACTTTGAAGTCGTAACCTTGGCCACCGGGCGAAATATGGTGCCCGCCATGCAGAAGTTCTTTAACGAAATTGATGTTACAAATCTCCCGCTGCACCGCGACCCCAAACAGGCCGTTGCACGGGAAATGGCCGTCTTCGGCCTGCCTGCCACCATCATCATGGATCGGGAAGGCCGTGAAATCGCACGTTTACAAGGGGATGCAGACTGGTCCAGCGAGAATGCCCGTGCTATCCTGCTGGCTGTGATCGGTCAGGACGACAGCTGATCACCCAAACGGCCCACTGCGTGGCGACTACAAAGAGACAAAAATGATCCGCCACGCCTTGGTTCTGTTTGCCAGTTTTTCCCTATCTCTGCCCGCAGCAGCACAGGAGGTTGCGAAACAAAGCAACCGGACCAAAGTCGAGATGGTCAAAACCTTTGATCTGCGAGGCGATGCCCGCGGCGCGTTTCGACAATTCAAACGCAAATCCGATTACTTCGGCGCCATCTACGTCAATCGCCCGGAACGTCTTGCTGGCGTCTATTCCAACGCCAACTCTCCCTGGCTAGCCGAGGCTTATGCCCAAACGCTCTGCCACAAGAAATCTCGCAATCCGGACTACTGCGTGCTGTACGCCCGCAGTGTACCAAAGGATTATAACCCTGCGGCCTTTAAGATCACGCTGTCTCATTCTGCCAACAAAGAGTTTCGCGAGTACCTCAAGCTTCAAAACAAAAAACGGTCTGGCGCTTTTGCCATCTCTGACAGCGGTGCCGTTGGATATTCATGGGCGGAAGCCTCCACACAAGTGGCTCAGGAACAAGCCCTCAGACGCTGTGCAAAAGCGGCGAACAAGGCCCTGCGCGACACTCAGGAAGCACTGTTGCCTCTGCTGTCCAGCCCTGCACGGCAGGCATGCCGCGTGATCCATAAGACCAACTAACCGCCAAACCGCACCGTTTCATCACGTAATAACAGGGCACGCACGACGGCCTCAAAGAGCCAAAACTCACCTCAAGTTATATAAAAACAGGGCTAAAACGGCCTTGCCCCACAGGCCTCGCAAGCGGCAATTTAAGACATGCTTCATGTATGTGGCGTTAAATAGACACGCTGCCAAATGGGATGACGGGAAGCCTGCCATGGATCGCCCAAAGAAAAAGAACAAAGCCGGTGCGGCGCGAGAACATCGCAGCCCGCTTGCCTATGCGTTGGACACCAGAGACTCTTCGACGCTGGACATGGTGCGCGAAGCCATCGCGCACAAACAGGTTCTGCTTGCCTATCAACCGGTTGTTCAAGCCTCCAACACAAAACGTCCGGCGTTCTATGAGGGCCTTGTGCGGGTTCTGGATGAAACCGGTCGTATCATTCCTGCGAAAGACTTCATGGGCGCGGTCGAAGACAGCGAACTGGGGCGACAACTTGACGTCTTGGCGCTGGAGCTCGGCCTTCAAGCTCTGGCCGAACAGCCGGGATTGCGTTTGTCGATCAACATGTCGGCCCGCTCTATTGGCTATGCACCGTGGATGGATTGCCTGCAGCGTGGCCTGACCCGCGCCGCCACCATACCAGAGCGACTGATTTTTGAAATCTCGGAAAAATCTGTGGTGCAAGTCCCTGAGATCGTACAGGGGTTTATGGAAGAACTGCAGATCAAAGGCATGTCCTTCGCGCTGGATGATTACGGCGCCGGCCTAACCACGTTGACCGTCTTCCGCGACTTTGATTTCGACATCATCAAACTGGACGGCAGCTTCAGCCGCAACATTTCCCAAGACGGCAGCAATCAGGTGATCGCCTCCGCCGTTGCGGCAATCTGTGAGCGGTTCGACATGCATTCCGTGGCAAGCCGCATCGAAAGCCCGGCGGACGCCCAAATGATGGCCGACCTGGGCTTTGACTGCCTGCAAGGCTTTGCCTTTGGTGCACCAACCATTTCCCCACCGTGGAAACAACGGAAATCCAACGCGGCCTAAATCCACCGCCACACTTACTCTGCAAAACCGCACCGACCCGTCATCAGCGCAATCTCGCCATGCGACTTTTGCCCTGTGACAGCCTGACCGTTGCCGCAGTGCGGCAAATGCGCTATTGACGCTACGGAAACGGAGTTTTGCGGGTTGCCTGAGGGGGGCGGTCCCGCACATGCTTCGCCCAGCATTTTGTAGAGGATTTGCATATGACCAACGTAGTGATTGCTTCCGCGGCTCGGACCGCCGTCGGTAGCTTCAGCGGCTCCTTCGCCAACACCCCCGCACATGATCTCGGCGCCACCGTGCTTAACGCACTGGTAGAGCGTGCCGGCATTGAAAAGGCGGATGTGTCTGAAACCATTCTCGGTCAGGTTCTGACCGGTGGCCAAGGTCAAAACCCGGCCCGTCAGGCGCACGTCAACGCCGGCCTGCCAATCGAAAGCGCCGCCTGGGGCATCAACCAAGTGTGTGGCTCCGGCCTGCGCGCCGTGGCTCTGGCTGCACAGCACATCCAACTGGGTGACGCCGCCATCGTAGCTGCAGGCGGGCAGGAAAACATGTCGCTCTCCCCCCACGTGGCGCACCTGCGTGCAGGCACCAAAATGGGCGACGTGAAATACATCGACTCCATGATCCGCGACGGTCTGTGGGATGCGTTCAATGGCTACCACATGGGCCAAACCGCAGAGAACGTGGCTGAGAAGTGGCAGATCAGCCGCGAAGCCCAGGACGAGTTCGCCGTCGCCTCCCAGAATAAAGCCGAAGCCGCTCAGAAAGCTGGCAAATTTGCCGACGAGATCGTGCCGTTCACCGTAAAGACCCGCAAGGGTGACATCGTTGTGGACGCCGACGAATACATCCGCCACGGCGCCACCATCGAAGCCATGCAGAAACTGCGCCCGGCCTTCGTTCGCGATGGCGGCACCGTCACCGCGGCCAACGCCTCCGGCATCAACGACGGCGCAGCTGGCGCCCTGCTGATGACCGCAGACGAAGCGGAAAAGCGCGGCATCGAGCCTCTGGCTCGCATCGCGTCTTACGCCACCGCCGGTCTGGACCCGTCCATCATGGGTGTTGGCCCGATCTACGCTTCCCGCAAGGCGCTGGACAAAGCAGGCTGGTCCGCGGAAGAGCTGGATTTGGTGGAAGCCAACGAAGCCTTTGCTGCACAGGCTTGCGCCGTGAACAAGGACATGGGCTGGAACCCCGAGATCGTAAACGTGAACGGCGGCGCTATCGCCATTGGTCACCCAATTGGCGCGTCTGGCGCGCGTATCCTGAACACGCTGCTGTTTGAAATGAAGCGTCGCGACGCCAAAAAAGGTCTCGCAACCCTCTGCATCGGCGGCGGCATGGGTGTGGCCATGTGCCTTGAGCGTCCTTGACGCAACGCCCCTATGCGTTTGAGAATAAGAGGGGCGTCCATTGGGCGCCTCTTTTTTGTACTGGGAGGTCATTTTTCGCACAAGCAGCAAGAAATATCTGCAGTGCGGCAATTCATCGCGTAATTATGTTGCGCAACATGATTTAAAAACGTAACAGAGTTACCAACACATTTACTCACTTGGAGGACCATCATGGCAAGAGTAGCACTCGTCACCGGCGGCAGCCGCGGTATCGGTGAAGCCATCTCAAAAGCACTGAAGGCCGAAGGCTATGAAGTTGCGGCAACCTATGCAGGCAACGACGAGAAGGCCGCCGCCTTCACTGAAGCCACCGGTATCAAGACCTACAAATGGAATGTGGCCGACTATGAGGCCTCCAAAGCAGGTCTGGCACAGGTCGAAGCGGATCTCGGCCCGATCGACGTGATTGTGGCCAACGCTGGCATCACTCGTGACGCCCCCTTCCACAAAATGACCCCGGAGCAGTGGCACGAAGTGGTCGACACCAACCTGACCGGCGTGTTCAACACCGTGCACCCTGTCTGGGCCGGCATGCGCGAGCGCAAATTTGGCCGTATCATCGTGATCTCTTCGATCAACGGTCAGAAGGGTCAATTTGCCCAGGTCAACTACGCCGCCACCAAAGCCGGCGACCTTGGCATCGTGAAATCCCTGGCTCAGGAAGGCGCCCGCGCGGGCATCACCGCCAACGCCATCTGCCCTGGCTACATCGCCACCGAGATGGTGATGGCCGTGCCGGAGAAAGTCCGCGAGTCGATCATTGGCCAGATCCCAGCCGGACGTCTCGGTGAACCAGAAGAAATCGCGCGCTGCGTGACCTTCCTCGCCTCTGACGACGCTGGCTTCATCAACGGCTCGACCATCTCCGCCAACGGCGGTCAGTTCTTCGTGTGATCCACACACCCCACACACCAAAAGGGCCGGTCATCTGACCGGCCCTTCTCTTTTGCCCCGTAAGTGCCAGCCTTAGGCGCAGCGGGACGGTTCCGTAAGAACACCATGGTTCAGCGGAACGGATTTGCCACCAAACAGAGCTTTGAAAAACCCAACAAAGGCAGCGCTGCGGGCGGCATGCGCATCCTGGTAGGCTTGCTGAGTGCGGGCGGTGATAGCGGTCTCGATCATGATAGCCTCTCTTCTGTTTGACGATGGAAAACTTAACTGACCCCAATATGGCGCCAACATATCTTCGAGACAAACGAGACTTTCCCTAGCTTCACTTAAGATGTATTTAACTGACTATGTCCGATCGCCTCCCCCCTCTCACCGCCCTGCGTGCCTTTGATGCCGCACAACGCCATATGTCCTTTGCCAAAGCCGCTGACGAGCTGCACGTCACGCCCGCCGCGCTCAGCTATCAGATCAAATCGCTTGAAGAGCACCTCGGTGCGCCGCTGTTCCACCGCCTGAACCGCGCTGTGGCTCTGACCGAAATCGGCGAGACCCTCGCCCCTGGCATTCAGGAAGGTTTCCAAACCCTATCCTCCGCCTGGCGCGCCGCCCAGCGCCAGATGGATGACGCCACGCTCATGGTGACCGCAGGCCCCGCCTTCACCGCCAAATGGCTGGCGCCACGCTTTTATGAGTTTGCCCGTGCCCATCCGGAAATCGACCTGCGCTTCTCCGCCACCCTGCGCAACCTCGACTTCAACCGCGACGAAGTCGACGTCGCCGTCCGCTTTGGCCTTCTGAAAGACGAGCCCGGCCTCTGGACCTACCCGATGGCCCGCGAATGGGTCACCCCGGTGATGACGCCTGAAATGGCCGAACGTTTTCCCACGCCGGACAGCCTAAAAAACGCCACGCTCATACACGATGAATCCATCGACTTCCTGCGCCCCCGCGCGGACTGGGCCGCCTGGTGCCGCCTGATGCAGCTCGACATCGACACATCCCATGGCCCGCGCTTCACCGGTGCCGACCACAGCATCGATGCCGCCCTGGCTGGCGCCGGCATCGCCCTCGGCCGCCGCGCCCTGGTGGTGAAAGACATCCACGAAGGCCGCCTTGTCGCGCCTTACAAACACGCTATCTGGCTCCAGGCCCGTTTTCGCTTCCTCTGCCGCGATGGCACGCAGGACCGCCCCCACATCGCCGCTTTGCGCGAATGGATGATGGCAGAGATAGACAAAACCGCCGAAGTGACAGAGAACTTGATCATCACGCCGATCGAGGAGATTCCCCCCGCATGACCCGCAGCAAAGCAACCGCAGTTGGCTTTATTGCTGTGCTGCTCTGGGCTCTGCTCGCCCTCTTCACGGTTGGCAGCGCCCCAACACCGCCGCTTATGCTCAACGCACTGTGTTTCACCATCGGCGGCACGCTGGGAGTTGTTTGGGCCATCACTACAGGCGAGTGGCGCGCCCTGCGCAACATCCCCTTCAAGGTCTACCTCTTTGGTAGTTTCAGCCTGTTTGGCTACCATGCGCTCTATTTCTCCGCCCTGCGCCTCGCGCCTGCGGCCGAGGCCGGGCTCATCGCCTACCTATGGCCCCTTCTGATTGTATTGATGTCCGGCCTGTTGCCCGGTGAACGCCTGCGCGCTGGCCACCTGTTCGGTGCCTGTCTTGGCTTCTTGGGCGCTGCCCTGATCATTGGTGGCGGCGGTCTCGGCTTCAACCCGGCTCATCTGCCCGGCTATGGGCTAGCGCTGGCCTGCGCCGTCACGTGGTCCAGCTATTCTGTGCTCTCCCGCCGCCTCGGCGACATTCCCACGGTGTCGGTCGTAGTTTTCTGCCTGGCCACCGCCGTGCTCTCCACCTTCTTGCACCTCACACTTGAAGACACCGTCTGGCCCGCCGACACGCTCACCTGGGTGTCGGTCCTCGCCCTCGGCCTCGGCCCTGTTGGACTGGCGTTTTATGTCTGGGATGTGGGGGTAAAGCGCGGTGATATCCAACTCTTAGGAACCGCCTCTTATGCGGCCCCGTTGCTGTCAACTTTGGCTCTGGTGGGGACTGGGTTTGCCGAGCCCACGATACACTTGGGCGCGGCGGCTTTGCTGATCACTGGCGGCGCGGTCCTTGCCGCGCGCGCCAGCTTGAAATCTGGCTAGAGGTTACGCGGATAATCGCGTGATTTCCTCTTTGAGGCGGAGTTTCTTTTTCTTGAGTTCAGCGACGTCAAGATCACTGCTGCCAGGGGCGCGCTGTTCTTGTTCGACTTGCTCAGAGAGGGCTTCGTGTTTGCGTTTCAGCTCTTCGAGGTGTGCGCTTACGCTCATCATGTTCTCCTATGCAAACAATATGTAGTGAAACCAGTGCAGCATAGTTTTTGTCGCCTGTCACGTGCGACTTGTGACATATTCTTAACACTGGAGAATTTCCGCCGACACTGTCGTAAAACCGACGTGATACCGACGTGGTTTTTCACCGAATCGGACAGCCTTACTGACCCGAGCGTTGCGGTAACGAACTAGGGAAAAGGCAGCGCCGCACCATCGCGCAAAACCGCACGGACCTGCGCCGTGTAGCTCTCGCCATCCTGCGTATGTTTGTCGCCCTCATGCAGGCGCACAGGCGCATGCAGGCGAAACGCGGCTCGACCACCTTTGACCCCGCGCACCAGCACCAGATTGGCATCCCGTCCAGCCCGCGCCTGTAACGGCAGCACCTGCAGTGAGCCAAGCACATCCTGCATGCCCGAAAGCAAATCCGGCAGCCGCTCTGCGCGATGAATGAAAGTCGCTGTGCCTTTTGGCCCAAGGCGTTTTGCGGCCACCTCAATCCAACGTCGCAACGGCGTATCTTCCCCCATCGCCACATCGCGCCCCGCGTCCTGCGCCGCCGTGCTGGCGGTACGGTCAAAATACGGTGGATTGGCCAGAACATGGTCAAACTGCATCTGCCGCAACTCAGCAGGCAAAGCTGCCAAATCCGCCTCCCAGATGGTCGCATCCGCCCCGTTTTCCTTGGCATTACGATGCGCCAGCGCCGCATAGTCCGGCTGCAACTCGACCGCATGTACCGTCAGGTCGGGCACCCGCGCAGCCAGGCACAGAAACGCCGCTCCTGCCCCGCTGCCCAGCTCCAATATCCGCTGACCGGGCTTTGCCGGAATCGTCGCGGCCAACAAGACCGGATCAACCCCAGCGCGATACCCATCCTTAGGTTGCCACAGAGTAACGCGTCCGTTCAAAAAATCGTTCTGCGTCAGCGCCGCGCTCACCGTGACCGCCCCAATGCAATCTCGTTATCCAGCATAACCCGTTCTGCTTGTTGCAAATCTTGGGATCGCACCATCAAACGGCGCGGCAATATGCCAATGCTGCCCTCCAGGACGCTCATATTTACGTCCATTTCAAAGCAGTCTATACCCTCTCCCTGAAGCAGGGCTGTGGCAAAGGCGATGGTGGTCGGATCTGTGCTGCGCAAAAGCTCTTTCATAATAACGATCTAAGGTTAGGGAGCGGCCAATGTCGACCCCTCACGACAGGAAGTCCAAAATGAGTCTCGATCACGCAGCCAGCAAGCCGCACGAAGCCCTCGCAGTTCTGCTGCGCGATGATTTGGATGCGGTGAACACGCTGATCGAAGAGCGCATGGCCTCCAAACACGCGCCGCGCATCCCCGAAGTCACCGCGCATTTGGTTGGCGCTGGCGGCAAACGCCTGCGTCCGATGCTGACTTTGGCAGCTGCCAAACTCTGCGGCTACGACGGCCCCTACCATGTACATCTGGCTGCGACGGTAGAGTTCATTCACACTGCAACCTTGCTGCACGACGATGTGGTCGACGAAAGTGAACAACGCCGTGGCCGCCCGACCGCCAACCTTCTGTGGGACAACAAAAGCTCGGTTCTGGTGGGCGATTACCTGTTCTCGCGCAGCTTCCAGTTGATGACAGAAACCAACAACATCGACGTGTTGCGCATCCTGTCCAACGCTTCCGCCACCATCGCGGAAGGCGAAGTGTTGCAGCTCACCGCCGCCACAGACCTCTCCACCAACGAGGACATTTACCTTCAGGTGGTACGAGGAAAGACCGCCGCGCTGTTCTCCGCCGCAACCGAAGTCGGCGGCGTGATTGCAGGCGCCTCAGCGGAAGATGTGCAGGCCCTGTTTGACTACGGCGACGCCCTCGGCATCGCCTTCCAGATCGCAGACGACCTGCTCGACTACCAGGGCGACTCAGCCCAAACCGGCAAAAACGTGGGCGACGATTTCCGCGAAAGAAAGTTAACGCTGCCGGTGATCAAAGCTGTTGCGCAAGCCTCAGACGAAGAACGCAGCTTCTGGGAACGCACAATTGAAAAAGGCCACCAGGAAGACGGCGACCTAGATCATGCGTTGGCTCTGATGGACAAATACAACACCTTGTCGCGCACCCGCGACGATGCTTTGGCGTGGGCAGAAAAAGCCAAGGACGCAGTCAAAAAACTTCCGGACCACGAAATCCGGGGGCTGTTGTCTGACATCGCCGACTACGTTGTCGCCCGCCTGAACTAAGCGAACCGCGCCCCAACCCGTTGGGTTGCCACAGACCACCAGTCTGGATGCTGGCGGCGCAAACCCCGCAAAGCCGCGTCCCGCTCGGGTGCGGTCTTGTAGATCGCGAAACACGTCGCCCCCGACCCGGACATCCGCGCCAAGGCGCAGCCTTCGGTTTGGCTCAGCTCTGCCAACACTTGGCCAATCACGGGTTGCAACTCAATTGCAGCCCCCTGCATGTCATTGCGCTGTTCCGACAGCCACGCGACAGTGCCATCAAAGTCGCTCCAGTCTGGAAACGGCTCTGTCATCAAAGGATTGTCCCGCACACACATCGAAGAAAACACTTCTGGCGTGGACACAGACACCCGAGGGTTCACGAGGATCATTGGCCAATCCGGCGGCGTGTCGAGATGGTCAATCTCGTTACCAATCCCCTGCATTCGTACGAGTTCCGGCTCCATGCACACCGGAACATCCGCTCCCAGAGCAGCAAGTGCATCTGCACGTGGAATTGGAAGGCCATATAAAGCGCATAACGCCCGTATTGTGGCCGCCCCATCCGAGGATCCGCCGCCAATCCCCGCCATCGCCGGCAGCGATTTTTCCAGTGTGATCTTTGCAGTGACGCCCAAGAGGTCTGCTGCACGGACAACCAAATTGCTCCGGTCAGTAGGAACACCTGTGGCCATAGGGCCAACCACGGTCAAACTGGTCTCAGCCGCCCTCTCCACAGTCACCTTGTCGCCCACGTCGGATAGCATGACCAGCGAATCCAACAGGTGATAACCGTCATCCCGTTGTCCGGTCACATGCAGGGTCAGGTTGATCTTGGCGGGCGCAAAAGCCTCAATTGCCATCAGTCGCCGCTAAAGGCTCTGCGCCTTCCTCTTCCAGCACCACGTCTAGGCCCACTTCAAGTTTGCGCCGTATACGGTCTGGCTTTGCCTCTTCCGCCGTTTCCTCGTCAACAAAACTCAACGCTCTACGCCACTGGAATTGGGCCTCAAGTTTGCGACCAACCGCCCAATAAACATCCCCCAAGTGGTCAGTCACCACAGGATCAACAGGCATCAACTCGGTCGCGCGTTCCATATGCCCAACAGCCTCTTCATAGCGACCAAGACGGAACAAAACCCACCCTAGGCTGTCAACAATATACCCGCTGTCCGGGCGCGCAGCGACCGCCCGCTCAATCATATCCAACGCTTCATCCAGCTTGATCTGTTTTTCGACCAAAGAATAGCCAAGATAGTTCAATACCTGTGGTTGTTCTGGATTTAGCTCCAAAGCTTTGCGAAAATCTGCCTCTGCGGCTTCCCAATTATCAAGCCGCTCATGGCTTATCGCGCGGGCATAAAACAAAAACCACTGCCGCATTTCCAGCTGCTCATACAAGCCTATAGCGGTGTCATAAGATGCGATCGCACCCTCAAAGTCTTTCTCCTGACGCCGTAGATCCCCAAGAGCTGTATGAACATATGGGAGGTTAGGCTGGCTGCGCGACAGAGACTCCAGCACTTCGAGAGCCGCCTCAATTTTGCCAGCCTCTCGCAGCGCTTCAGCCCGGCCAAGTTCTGCGGCATGGAACGAAGGATCGTCCGCAGGCACCTTTTGATAGGTTTGCGACGCAAGTTCAAATCGTCCAAGCGTTTCAAGCAATTCAGCAGTCAATAGCAAGGCTTCGGTATGATCTGGGCGCAAAAACTCCGCAAGCCGCGCATACAGCAATGTGTAATCTGCATTTGCTTCATTTCTCAAAGCGTTGGCAATTGAGAAGTAGACCTCCGCAATGCCGTCGGTCGCAGATTCCACCTGCGTAAAGGGAAGCACATCTCCCGCGACCAGACGATCGCGAAGCAAACGCAACTCTGGGTCAAGATCCGAGCCGAAAGCGTCATCCAAACGCTTAATCGCATCTTCGTTTCGCTCAAGTTGCGAAAGGATCTCCACTTCGCTGACGACACCGCGCCGTGTCGATTG
Organism: Paracoccaceae bacterium; assembly: GCA_014872815.1. Classification (GTDB taxonomy): domain Bacteria; phylum Pseudomonadota; class Alphaproteobacteria; order Rhodobacterales; family Rhodobacteraceae; genus Shimia. The sequence goes on along the minus strand of WKFK01000008.1, from coordinate 66,440 downwards.
CATGCCGTTCATGGCGCCTTCGAGAAAAATGGCATACGCCCCTTCAAAGTCACCCACCGACGCCAGCGCCAAAGCTTTGTGATAGGCCGCAAAACCTCCGAGCCCCTGCTCCTTTGACACTTGATCAAAGGCATCAAGAGCCTCCGACATCGCACCGCGACCGATCTGCGCCCAGGCTTTCATCAGGCCATCCACCAATGGACCAACCCCAACGGTGTCTAAACGCTCGGCCAATTCCCCAAAATTCTTATCTTCAACCAGCCCGGCAGTGATCGCCATCTCCGCCAACTGGCTTTGATGACCATCCGCATCCATTTTGCGTGCAACTGGCATCGCCCGATCTATCTGACCAAGCGAAATGAAAGCCAACACCGCATTTTCTTGCAACACCGGGTTGCTCGGATCTTGGGTCAACGCATCGCTGTAGTAGCGCGCGGCAGCGGCATAATCAGAACCATAGCTGGCTTGACGTGCGGCCAAATAGGCCCCAGCCATACCGTCCGCCAGCACGGGCAGAGAGGTGGTTGCCAAGAGCGCGGAAATCGCCACTGTTTTGAGAAATTGACCGGCCACGTGAGACTCCCATGCTCTGACTTCCCAGCAAAGGTAGTCGGGGGGCAGCCAACACGCAATGGGGCGACCCTTTGGCCGCCCCATATTTTGATAAAATTTCCGCGTGTTAGATCACATGTTTGGGTAGTTCGGCCCGTCGCCACCTTGCGGCGTGACCCAAGTGATGTTCTGACTTGGATCTTTGATGTCGCATGTCTTGCAGTGCACACAGTTTTGGAAGTTCACGACAAAGCGTGGATCTTTGCCTTCCTCTTCAACAACTTCATACACGCCTGCCGGGCAATACCGCTGTGCAGGCTCAGCAAACTTCGGCAAGTTCACCGCCACAGGCACACTGTCATCGGCAAGACGCAGATGACATGGCTGGCTTTCTTCGTGGTTGGTCATCGAGAAGCTGACGTTGGTCAGGCGATCAAATGACAGCTTGCCGTCCGGCTTTGGGTAATCAATCGGTTTGTGTTTGCTGGCTTCCTCGGTTGCTTCCGCATCACTTTTTCCGTGCTTCACCGTACCAAAGAGAGAAAAACCGAGCGTGTTCGTCCACATATCCAAACCGCCGAGCATCAAAGACGCTGTTAGACCCCACTTGGACCAGATCGGCTTCACATTGCGGACTTTCTTTAGATCCTTAGCGATTGGCCCCGTACGCACTAGCGCTTCATACCCATCAAGCTCGTCGCCCGATTGACCATTTTTGATTGCTACGAACGCAGCTTCTGCCGCGTGGATGCCAGACAGCATCGCGTTGTGGTTGCCCTTGATACGCGGCACGTTGACCATACCCACGGAGCAGCCCAACAAAGCTACACCAGGAGCCACCATTTTAGGCATAGATTGGTAGCCGCCTTCAGAGATTGCGCGCGCGCCGTAGGCCACACGTTTGCCGCCTTTAAGCAATTCAGCAACCATCGGGTGATGTTTGAACCGCTGAAACTCCATGTAGGGGAAAAGGTGCGGATTCTTGTAGTTCAAGTGCACCACAAAGCCGACATACACTTGGTTGTTTTCCAAGTGATAGATGAAAGAACCACCACCTGCGTTTTTGCCCAAAGGCCAGCCCATAGTGTGCGTTACTTCGCCCAGGTTGTGCTTGGCAGGATCGATCTCCCAGATCTCTTTCATGCCGACGCCAAACTTCTGTGGCTCTTTACCATCCTGCAAATTGTATTTGGCGATCACCTCTTTGGACAGAGACCCGCGCACGCCCTCAGACAAGAAGACATATTTGCCGTGCAGCTCCATGCCAGGCTCGGTGTTTGGGCCATAAGAGCCGTCTTCTTCCAATCCGAAGACACCAGCTACAACACCTTTAACTTCGCCGTTTTCGCCATAAACCAGCTCGGAACATGCCATGCCCGGGAAGATTTCCACGCCAAGTTCTTCGGCTTGCTCAGCCATCCAACGGCAAACATTGCCCATGGAGACGATGTAGTTGCCGTGATTGTTCATAAGAGGGGGCATTGGGAAGTTCGGAATGCGAATTTCGCCCGCCTCGCCCAACATGTAGAAATTGTCTTCTTTCACTGGTGTGTTCAGCGGCGCACCTTTCGCCTTCCAATCGGGAATCAGAGCGTCCAAGCCACAAGGGTCCAAAACAGCACCGGAAAGAATATGCGCGCCGACCTCAGAGCCTTTTTCAAGAACAACAACATCGAGATCAGAATCCAGTTGTTTCAAACGGATCGCAGCTGACAAACCTGCTGGGCCTGCGCCGACGATAACAACGTCATACTCCATGGCTTCGCGTTCGATTTCCGACATTGGCTTCCCCTTTTGGATCGCTGGGTAATAATCTTTCGCACCTGCTAGCGCGACTATAATCAATCCGTCAATCAGAACCCCACGACATTTCGCCCCAAGCGCGCATTTTTGCAGCAACGCAGCATATTTCTCCTTGCATTGCTTCCCCCTCTTGCATTTGAAAGAGGTCTCAGGGCACTCTGCCGTGCTAGTATATAAACAGACCCGCCGCCTGGCCTTTTAGGCGGCCAATGACCAACGGGACCGCACCCATGGAAAAAATACCAATGACCCGCGCCGGGCATTCGGCGCTTGAAGCGGAATTGAAGCAGTTGAAAACGGTGGAACGCCCCGCGATCATCGAGGCGATTGCCTCTGCGCGCGAGCTTGGCGACCTGAAAGAAAATGCAGAGTACCATTCTGCACGTGAAAAACAGGGTTTTATCGAAGGTCGCGTCAAGGAACTTGAGGCCGTGATCGGCTTGGCGGAGGTCATCGATCCGGCAACGCTTTCCGGCGCAATCAAATTTGGCGCTACCGTTACTTTGGTGGACGAGGACACAGACGAGGAAAAGACCTGGCAGATCGTTGGCGAGCATGAAGCCAACGTCGAAAAAGGTTTGCTCAACATCAAATCTCCAATTGCCCGCGCCCTCATCGGGAAAGAAGAAGGCGATAGCGTCGAAGTACGTACTCCAGGCGGCGAAAAAAGCTACGAAGTACTCAGTATTTCTTATCAGTGAACCAGATAGTTAAGATGCGGCCCCGCATGACCGATGACACCGATTCCCAACCAACCCCGTTGGGGATTTACGACAAACCATCAGGCCCTAAGGTCTCCTCAATCGAATTGATTGCGGTTGGCCTGAGTTTCATTTGGCTGGTTGGATCAGTGGTGTTTTTCTTGGTGCTGGAGCACAACCCAGTGGACGGAAACAGCAGTCTGCAATTCCTGATGACCCTGCTGGCAGTCTTTATGCCGGTCGCGATGATCTGGGTGGCGGCTACCGCGGCGCGTTCTTCTCGTGTCATGCGTGAAGAAAGCGCGCGCTTGCAGGCAGCGATTGACGCCATGCGCCGCACTTACGTAAACCAGGCACAAGGTGTTCAGGCGCAACAGGGTGTGGAGCCATCTGTTGCCAAGAAGCTCGACGAAATTGCAGCAGCAACGCGCAAGACAGAAACAGCATTGGCGACCTTTTCCTCTAGCCGCGAGCGAGAGAGCGGCATTCGCAAGCCACAAGACGCGGAACCGGAAAAGGAAGATTTGGCGGATCAGGGGACTCTGGCATTGGGCACTCCAGCCGAAGAGCTTTCCCCGCCTCTGCCAAGGTCCGACTTCATCCAGGCCCTAAATTTTCCGGAAAACGCGGATGACGTTGAAGGTTTTGCGGCTTTGCGCAAGGCGCTCAGGGATCGTCAATCCGCGCAGCTTATTCAAGCCAGTCAGGATGTTCTGACGCTTCTAAGCCAAGACGGCATCTACATGGACGATCTTCGCCCTGACTTGGCGCGCCCGGAAATTTGGCGTCGTTTTGCAGGTGGGGAGCGCGGGAAGCCAATTGCAGCGCTAGGCGGTGTCCGTGATCGTAGCTCGCTGGCGTTGGCGGCAGGCCGCATGAAGCAAGACCCGATCTTCCGCGATGCGGCCCATCACTTCTTGCGCCGCTTCGATAAATGTTTTGTCGAGTTTGAAGAAACGGCTTCCGACGCCGACATTGCGGCCCTCTCGGAAACACGCACCGCCCGCGCGTTTATGCTGCTAGGCCGCGTGGCCGGCATCTTCGACTAGATGAAAAGGCGCTCAAGTAAGCGCCTTCTTAGCACTTACAGACCGAAGGCCGAATAAGGGTAGTAAAGCACCTGGGAGCCCTCCTGTACGTCCATGGCTTCGTCTGGTAACTCCACCAGCCCTTCAGCCCAGCTCAATCCGCTGATCCGTCCGGACCCTTCAGATTTGAAGACCTCCGCCCGCCCATGTCGCAAGCGCGCACGAAGGTATTCTCGCCGACCTGCTTTCTTGGACTTGCTAAAGGCCGCAGGCACCCGCAAAGCCACAGGCTCCTGCCACCCTGAACCGCCCAGGGCGTCCATAGCAGGTTTGGCAAAAATCAGCGTGCACACCTTTGCAGCAACAGGATTCCCAGGCAGTCCAAAGACTGGTACGCCAGCCCACATGCCCAATGCCAATGGACGGCCTGGCTTAATTGCCAGTCGCCAAAGCGTCATTGATCCGGTCTCATTGAGTAGTGCGGACATGTGGTCCTCATCACCCGCAGAGGCCCCGCCGGAGGTCAGGATCATGTCCGCGGAACCTGCAGCCTTATCCAAGAATTTCTTTAGGCCCTCGCGCTCATCCGGTGCACGCCCCATATCAATGGGCTCAAAACCAAATTTGGCAATCATCGCCAGCAACATAGGGCGGTTTGCGTCAAAAATCTGATCGGCCCGAGCCTCCTGCCCCGGTTCCGCGAGTTCATCTCCGGTCGAAACCACCGCCACACGCAAACGCTTGAACACCAAAAGCTGTGACACGCCCGTTGCGGCCGCCAAGGCGAGGTCGGCAGGCGTGACACGCCGGCCTTTTGCAAGGATAAGCCCGCCACCCTCAACGTCCTCTCCTGCCTTCCTAGTGTTACTGCCCTTTTTAAGCGGACCACGAAAGGCAATCGCCGTGCCATCGGTGGTCACATCCTCCTGCAAGATCACAGTGTCCACGCCCTCGGGCACGGTCGCCCCTGTGAGAATGCGCACGGCATGACCAGAAGGCAGCTCCCCTTCAAACGGGTCGCCCGCAGCAGAGCGCCCCGCCACCAACGGCAGCATTTGCGGCCCTTCGATGATATCGGAATGGCGCAGCCCGTAGCCATCCACCGCAGAGTTCGGCTGTGGCGGATTGGAGCGCTGCGCCACGACATCCTCCGCCACGACCCGGCCCAAGGCCGCAAAAAGCGGGACAGTTTCCGTGCCAACACAGACGTGAAGGCGCTCTTTTAGAAGCGCCAAGGCTTCAGACACAGGCGTCCAATGCGTGTCCGCTGGCAAGGAAAAACAATCGTTTTTCAGGGGTGGCGGCACCAGTTCATTTTGCTTGGACATACGGGCCTCCTAACCGGCGGATGATGCGGTCATCCCCAAGTCGGATAGAATAAAATCAGCAATTGCCTTTGTATCGTTCAAGTCAAAAACCGGTTTATCGTTTTCCAGCGCCACATCGCTGGCAATTGCGCGAATGGTCGGATCTTCTGGCGAAATCAGCGCGTTGCCGGTTTCCTGACGGTGGGCTTCGACCTTTAGATGGGCATCCCGCTTATAGCCTTCCACCAACACCAGATCGACATCTGAGAGCTTGGTGAGCAGTTCCTCAAGCGTTGGTTCCGCCTCATCGCGCAACTCATGCATCAATGCCCAGCGGCTTTTGCTGGCTAACAGGACTTCCCGCGCTCCAGCCACCCGATGGCGGTGGCTGTCCTTACCTGGGTGATCCACGTCAAAGCTGTGGTGCGCATGTTTGACTGTGGACACACTAAAGCCGCGCCCAGTAATTTCGGTCACCAAACGTTCCATCAACCCAGTTTTGCCCGAATTCTTCCACCCGACAACGCCATAGATTTGCATTGTTATTCAATCTCTCCAGCAATCCGGCGCGCCTCTTCAAGGTCTTCCGGTGTATTCACATTAAAGAAAGGATCTATCCCGCTTTGCACAAAGGCGGCTTGACCTGCATCATGTTTGTCCGTCCAGATCACAACTTTCCGCAGGCCTCCTTCCAGGGCAGCACGCAGATCCTCCCGCAAAGCCACAGGCCAGAGGCCAAAGGTCGGCTGCCGCCATAACTTACCGCCCGGCTCTCCCGAGGCGGCCAAGGCGAGCGGATGGGGGTTGGTTTCAGCAGCCAGCAAGAGTTGTGGCACCAAGTCACAGGGGAAGAAGGGCGTGTCGGCTGCGGCCGTCACAATCGCGTCTGCCCCCTGCTCTGCCGCCCAATCCAGACCGGCCAACACCCCTGCCAAAGGCCCAGGAAACTCCGCCAGAGAGTCCGGAATGACGGGCATATCCAAATCTGCAAACCGCGCAGGATCGCCGTTGGCGTTGAGCGCCATGCCAGCCACCTGTGGCTCCAAACGGTCGATCACGTGCTGCAAAATGGGTTTGCCACCTAAGGACAAGCGGCCCTTATCTCCACCGCCCATGCGGGTGGCCTGGCCTCCGGCCAAAATCACGCCAAGGGGTTGTTTCATCGACCATATCCCCCTTTGCGCGCGTGCTTCTTACCTTCGTCTGGCACACTTGCTGGATCAACATCGCGTAGCAACCGGTCTTCTCCGCTGAGGCAGACAAAACGCTGTCCACGCATCCGGCCAATCACGGTGAGCCCCACTTGGCGCGCGATCTCCACCCCCCAAGCGGTGAAGCCAGAGCGAGAGGCCAAAACAGGAATGCCCATCAAGGCGCATTTGATCACCATTTCCGACGTCAACCGACCGGTTGTGTAGAGCATCTTGTCTGCCGCCGTTTCGCCATGCTGGAACATCCAGCCGGAGATTTTGTCGACCGCATTGTGGCGCCCAACGTCCTCCATATAGACCAAGGGACGCGCGCCTTGGCAAAGCACAGTGCCGTGTATGGCGCCAGCCTCCAGATACAGAGAAGGCGTTCGGTTGATGGTGTTGGCAAGGGCATAGAGGTCGCTGGTTTTGACCTGCGTCTGCGGCAACTCAACGCCCTCCAAACCCTCCATCATGTCACCAAAAACGGTGCCGACAGCACAGCCCGATGTGCGGGTCTTTTTCTTGAGTTTTTCTTCGTGATTGGTTTCGGTTTCAGTACGCACCACAACCACTTCGAGTTCGTCGTCATAATCCACACGCGTGACGACGTCGCCGTCTCGCAACATGCCCTGATTGCGCAGAAATCCAACCGCCAGATACTCCGGATAGTCGCTAATGGTCATGGCTGTCACGATTTCCTGACTATTGAGGTAAATCGTCAGAGGCCGTTCTTCTACAACGGAAATTTCTGTTTCTTGCCCGAGGTGATCTACGCCGGTCACAGCGCAAGTCAAGCGTGGCGCTTTGGGATCAGGGGCAATCAGATATTGTGCCAGGTCCGGCGCGTCTGCCATGAGTGTCCTCCGTTGGTTAACGGGCAACCTAGTGATGATTTTTTTGCATTGCCACCATCAAAAACTTTGCTGCGACCTTGCGTTCACAACGCTTGCGCAGCTTCAGCCAACTCGCTACCCCGACAAAAGTAGATTTCAGCGAGGCTATTATGGCGTCATATTGGGATAGATCGACCTTCTGGCGCGGCTTCCGGGACGGATTGCCGTTTGTGCTCGTGGTCGGGCCTTTTGGCATGTTGTTTGGCGTTGTGGCCACCGAGGCCGGACTGCCTTTGGTGCAGGTGATGAGCTTCTCGATTGTGGTGATCGCAGGGGCAGCGCAGTTCACGGCTTTGCAGCTTATGGCGGACAATGCGCCGACCATTGTGGTGATCGCTTCAGCACTGGCGGTAAACCTGCGCATGGCGATGTATTCGGCCTCGATGACAACGCATCTTGGGCCTTTGCCAGTGTGGCGGCGGGCATTGGTGGCCTACAGTCTGGTGGACCAAAGCTACGCTCTCTCGGTCATGGAATATGAAAAGCGGCCTGAGATGACATTGGCGCAGAAAACCTCCTATTTTGCGGGAGTTATCGCGCCGGTTTTGCCAAATTGGTACCTTGCCACGCTGGTCGGGGCCTTGGTGGGGCAGTCCATTCCGGACAGCTTTGCGCTCGATTTTGCGGTACCCATCACGTTCCTGGCGATGATTGGTCCAATGTTGCGCACCAAGGCGCATGTTGCGGCGGCGGTGGTGTCAGTCGTCTGCGCGCTGCTCTTTGCCTTTCTGCCCTGGAACCTCGGTCTGATCGTGGCGGGGATTGCCGGCATGATGACCGGTGCCTTTGTGGAATTGCGCACCGAAAACAAGGACATGGCATGAGCGAGAGCACAACCATCTGGGTGATCATTGTCGCCATGGGACTGGGTAGCTTTGGGCTGCGCTTCCTGTTTTTGGGCGTGATTGGCGACCGCCAAATGCCCGAATGGGTGCTGCGCCATCTGCGCTATACAGCTGTGGCCGTGCTGCCGGGCTTGGTGGCGCCGCTCGTGCTGTGGCCTGCGGCAACCGAAGGGCAACCGGACCCGGCGCGACTGGCAGCTGCCGCTGTGACGCTGGGAGTTGGCTATATCACCAAGAACGTTTTGGCGGCGATTTTCGGAGGCGCGGCGACGTTGTTTCTGGGCCTGTATTTCCTCTAAAATCCACGTCGGTATTGCGTCGGTATTACGTCTGTATTGCGACGGTGGCGATTAACGCACAAAAAAGCGCCCCGGAGGGCGCTTCTGTGCATCATTTCCAAGATATCACTGGCGTTCGTATTCCGGCACAAAGGCGGCGAGCACCTTGGACTTGTCGTCGTCGTCATACTCAAACAGACGATCATAAGTCGCGCCTTTGTCCGCAAAGTAGTCCATCAGCTTGCGCGGATAGTAGGACTGTGGCGCGTCCTCAAATCCTGGCAAGGTCTTGAGCAAAGCGGACGTGGACTTGGCGCACTGCGCCTCGGTCACCGGTCCAAGGGATTGCGCGCCACGCAGCGCCATCTCAGCCACTTGCGGGTTCACATCGATGGACTGCACCACCACATGGTAGGTCTCCCGCGCATGAAAGCGGGTGTATTGATCTTCCATGTACGGCGTCATACCGTAGACCACATCGTTCTTGGCTACGATTGCGCCCTCTTTGCGGAAGGAACCCGCTGGATCAAACGCCACACGTTGGCTGCCATTGATCATCAACGAGGTGTGCGCGCCAGAGCCGCTATCGTTGGAGATCATGGTGTACAGCGTTAACCGTTTGGGGCCGTCATGCACATAGCGCGCGGCCTCCACAGCGGAGTCCGGCGAATTGCTGGACGCCGGGTTCCGTATAGAACATGCCGATAGAGAGGCCACCAGCGCCAAAAGCGCCAAAACGCGCACCAAAACTGTCATAAAAGGGCACCCCCGCCCAACGTGATCAGCTGTTAAACAACGCCAGGAAGATGAGTACGACAATCGCCGCAATAGACACATAGGTGGATGCTTTGATGAAGCCTGTGAATGCTTTTTCCTGGGCTTCAATGTTCATAGAACCGTGCTTGTGTTCGGCCATGGGAGTGTTCCTTCCTGTCTGCTTAATGCGCTGGATAGCTGATTCATCTGGCCCTGTCACCCACTCAGGTGTCGCAGGACCGGATCGCAGTTTTAAGCGCTGTCCTTCTTAAGACCCTCGGCCAAACGGAAACCAATTCGAGACGGCGCCTCGCCGGAGTCTTTCTGTTTGGGCAAGGCACGCAGCATGACATTGAGTTGGCTGACATGCTGCACCAACTGAGTTTTGATACCGCTGCTGTCAGTGCCGTAAAAGGTCACAATGTCGGGGTCAAAAAAGCCCATGCCTTCGATGCGCAATACACCGGCTTCGCCACCAACAAAGCCCATCGCCACTTCGTGCTCGTTGTCCAGCTGCTTTTCAAAGTTCTGGATGTAAAGGATCAGGCGTTCGTAGGCCCATTCCGCCGCGCTTTTCTTTTTCACCGGCTGCTTGGCAATGTCTTCCGGCACCGCCACGGTCTCCGCGTCGGGGTCAGAATGCACTTCGTACAAGCGAGGCAAAGCCTCCGCTTCGATGGCTTCCGCGGTGGTTTTGATCTCGTCAGTCATAAGTGTTCGCGCCTGTCAGTCTATTCGTTGCCACAGATACGCGCCGTCTTCGCGCGTGGTGCGGCTTGCAGCGCCAACTTGGTAAAGATGGTTGAGATGTGCAAGGGCTTCAACCAAAGCAAGTCCATAGGCACCGCCGTCTATCTGGCGTTTGAACAACGGCAGGAAGCATTCCGCGGCAGTTTGGGGCGTGTCGAGATGCTCCAGCAGACGCTTGAGCGCGCCGTGGTGGTTTTCAATCAACTGCTTCATGCGCAGCGGTGCGCCGGTGAAGGGCAGTTTGTGACCACCAAGGATCAGCTGATCGTCGCGGGCATATTGCTTGAGGCGTTCACAGGCTTCGAGCCAGTCGGCCACAGGGTCGGCCTCGGGTTCGGTGGCGTAAACGCCGATGTTGGAGCTGATCGACGGCAGAATTTGATCCCCCGACAGCACGAGATTGTCATCTTGAGACCAGAAAGTCGCGTGTTCAGGTGCATGTCCGTTACCAATGTGGACGGTCCATTTGCGGTCGCCCATCTCGATCACGTCATCCTGCTTGATGCGCTTGAACCCCAAAGGCATCGGCGCAACCACGTCGGCAAAGTTGAAGGGCCGCTCGCTGGCGCGTTGGTTGTAAATCTCTTCGTCCATGCCGCAGGCGCGATAGAAATCCAACGTTTCCTGACGTGGCACGGCCTGCTCGTCCAGTTGCAGCATGCGGGCAAAGAGCCACGCGGTGCGCGTGGTCCAGAGGCTCGCGCCGTGCTCTGTCTGGAACCAACCGGCGAGACCTACGTGGTCAGGATGGTGGTGGGTGACCACAACGCGCGAAATCGGTTTGCCGCCCAGCGGTCCGGACATAAGGGTTTCCCAAATGGCCCGGCCGCGTTTGCTGTCAAAACCGGTGTCGACAATGGTCCAGCTGTCACCCTCATCCAACGCGTAGATGTTGACGTGGTCGAGCTTCATCGGCAACGGCAGGCGCATCCAAAGTACGCCTTCGGCCACTTCGATGGCCTCCCCCTCCGCCGGAGGGATATCCCAGGGATAGCGAATGCCCGCCGCGCCGTCTTTCATCAGGCTGCGCCCAGATCTTCTGGGGTGATGGCGTAGAGGTCATCTGCGCCCTGCATCGCGTGCACCAACACTCCGGCGTGTTCCGGCAGCAAGCGCTGCATGTAGAAACGGGCCAACCGTGTGCGTGGGCCGTTGCCGCCTTCGGCAATGGCGGCGCGCAGGTGGAAATAGCCGCCCAGCACACGGGCAAAGCCACGCAGGAAAGGCACGGAGCCGGCAAAGCGGTCGTTCATGTTGCCTTGCGCCACCATCCATTCCGTGGCTTCGCGCAGGGTCTCGGTGGCTTGCCACAGCGGCTCTGCTAGGTCGGACATACTTTCGCGGACTTTTTCGGCGCAATCTTCGATTTCATCAAGCAGCGCGTAGGCGGCGTCGCCCCCGTCCATCAATTTACGCGCCACGAGGTCCATGGACTGAATACCGTTGGTGCCTTCGTAGATCGCCGTGACGCGGACATCGCGGGAATACTGCGCGGCCCCGGTTTCCTCGATGAAGCCCATGCCGCCGTGGACCTGCACACCATCTTCCGACACTTTGATGCCCACATCCGTGCCAAAGGCCTTGGCAATCGGGGTCAGGAAGGCCGCGCGGGCTTTCCAGTCTTTGTCACCGGTGGCAGTGCCCATGTCGATGGCCACAGCGCAGGCCATTTCGATGGCACGGGCGGCAAAGATGTCAGCCTTCATACCAGCCAGCATGCGGCGCACATCGGCGTGGTCCACAATGGTGCCAGAGCCCTCAACCGGGGTGCGGCCCTGTTTGCGCTCCATCGCATATTCGAGGGCTTTCTGGTAGGCGCCTTCTGCGGCGCCCACGCCCTGACCACCCACACCGAGGCGGGCGTTGTTCATCATGGTGAACATGCACTTCATGCCGTCATGGGCATCGCCCACAAGCCAGCCTTTGGCGCCGTCAAACTGCATGACCGCGGTTGGAGACCCGTGCAAGCCCATTTTGTGCTCGAGGCTCACAACGCCTAGGGTGTTGGCCACGCCGGAGTTGCCGTTTTCATCCGGGATGTACTTGGGGACAATAAAGAGGCTGATGCCTTTGGTGCCAGGCACACCGTCAGGCAGACGGGCGAGCACCAGATGACAGACGTTGCCGGTGAAGTCGTTGTCGCCCCAGCTGATGTAGATTTTCTGCCCCGTCACCGCGTAGGAGCCGTCACCGTTTGGTTCCGCTTTGGACCGCAGCGCGCCCACGTCGGACCCTGCTGCAGGCTCAGTCAGGTTCATGGTGCCTGCCCATTCACCGGTGATTAGCTTTTCCAGATAGGTTGCTTTGATTTGCTCAGAGGCGTGGTGCTCCAATGCTTCGATCTGGCCTTGGGTCATAAGTGGGTTGAGTTGCAGGGACAGACAGCCTGCGGCCATCATCTCGTTCACGGCAGTGGTGATGGTGTGAGGCAGGCCCATGCCCCCATATTCCGGCGAAGCAGAGGTGGAGATCCAGCCACCTTCGGCAATGGCTTTATAAGCCTCAGCAAAGCCAGGAGAGGTGCGCACAACGCCGTTTTCCAGAACCGCCGGGGTCAGATCGCCGTTACGATTGACGGGCGCCATGACCTCTTCAACCATTTTGCCCGCTTCCAGCAGGATTGCCTCGGTGGTGTCGTGGTCCGCATCGGCAAAGCGCTCGGTGGAGGTGACTTTTGCAAAATCCACCACGTGGTCAAAAAGGAACTGAATATCGGTTACTGGGGCGCGAAAGGGCATCTGTCTCTCCGGCAGGCTTGGCATTAGGTGCGGCTGCTTGTATGCAGCTTTGGGCCTTACGATAAGGGGCTTGTTGAACCGATCACAGTAAAACGCAGCGTCACAGGAGCGCACCGTGGACACAGAAATCCTCTCCCCAGATGCCTCTGGCTTTGCACGTGCAGCATCGGTTTTGCGCGACGGTGGATTGGTGTCATTTCCAACAGAAACCGTATACGGGCTTGGGGCAGATGCACATCAGGACAGAGCCGTGGCGCGGATTTTCGAGGCCAAAAATCGCCCCACTTTCAATCCGTTGATTGTGCATGTGGCGGATGTGGCTGCGGCAAAACGCTACGTCAAATGGAGTGATTTGGCAGACCGTTTGGCAGCGGCCTTTTGGCCCGGGCCACTTACCCTTGTGCTGCCCCTGCGAGATGATTCTGGGTTGTCCCCGCTGGTGACCGCCAACCTGCCCACCTTGGCCATCCGCGTGCCGGAACACAGCGTGGCGCAGGCTTTGCTGACCACCTTTGATGGACCTGTGGCGGCCCCGTCGGCCAATCCCTCAGGCAAAATCAGCCCCACCCGCGCGCAGCATGTGATCAATGGGCTGTCTGGTCGGATCGAAGCCGTCTTGGATGGCGGAGACTGCGGGGTTGGCGTGGAAAGCACCATCCTGGGCCTGTTTGACGAGCCCACTTTGCTGCGCCCCGGAGGCTTGCCGCAGGAGGCCATCGAGGCGGCTTTAGGACGTCCGGTTGTGATCCGCTCGGAAGCGGACCCGCTCACAGCGCCGGGGCAAATGCTGTCCCATTACGCGCCAGGCGCGTCGGTGCGCCTGAACGCGGTCGAGATTGCAGAAGGTGAGCGCCTGTTGGGCTTTGGAAAAGTTGATGGGGCGATTTTGAACCTCAGCGTTTCGGGCGATTTGACCGAAGCCGCCGCAAACCTGTTCCACCATCTGCACGCGCTGGACGCCGATGGCGATGCGCCAATCGCGGTGTCGCCTATTCCGGATCACGGCCTTGGACGGGCGATCAATGACCGGCTGCGCCGCGCGGCCGCGCCCCGGGATACTTAAGAAAAGACGAGCACTTAGGCGTGTCCTGCAGCAGAGCTAAGCGTCAGCGGGTCCACCCCAATGCTTTTGAGCGCCTCGGCCCATTTGTCCGAGTTCTTGGTGTCAAAAACAATCTGGTCGGTGGCATCCGCGATCAGCCAGCCGTTGTCGCTGATCTCGTTTTCCAGCTGCCCTGGTCCCCAGCCGCTGTAGCCCAGCAAGGTGAGCGCCTTATGCGGGCCCAAATCCTGGGCCATGTCGTCAAGAATGTCTTGCGTTGTGGTAAGCGCAAAGGTCGCGCCAACTTCGAGGTTGGAGAGGTCAGATTTGTATTCCGGCGAGTGCAGCACAAAGCCACGCCCGGTTTCCACCGGACCGCCAAAATGCAGCGACGAGGCCGACTCAGGGGATTTCGGCTTGATCGAGAGCTGCTCAAACAGGTCCGAGAGTTTCACCCCGTCGATCGCCTTATTCACGATCAACCCCATGGCGCCATCTGAGGAATGCGCACAAAGGAACACCACCGAATGCGCAAAGCGCGGATCACTCATGCCTGGCATGGCGATGAGCAGCTGTCCGGTTAAATCCATTTGTGTGTCAGTGTCTTGTGACCTGTCCAAGGGGACCTCATACGTTGCATGTCGACGTCTTCTTTCAACATGTGTTGCCTCAAGGGTAGACGCAAGAGGTAAGCAAACTGTTTCACTCGCTCGCGGTTTTCTGATCGGATTGTGAGTTGGATTTTAACGCAGTTTGGCCCATGTGTGGGACATGAAGACACGTCCCCTCCTCTCCTCGCTGGCGCTTGCGGCGCTGATGGCCCCTGCCCTGATGCCGACTGCCGCCACTGCGCAGTCCTTTGATCAGGTGGTGCAGGCCGAGGTCTTGCCCGGCTGGCGCGATGCGGAGGGCACCCACATGGCTGCGGTGAAGATCACCTTGAACCCCGGCTGGAAAACCTATTGGCGCGCGCCGGGGGATGCGGGCATCCCACCGCAGATCACCTGGAACGGGTCGCGCAATATGGGCAGCGTCGCGCTGGCATGGCCCACGCCGGAGGTGTTCAACCAAAATGGCATGCGCTCGATTGGCTACAGTGATGAACTGGTGCTGCCGGTGCGGATTGCGCCCAAAGATGCGGGCAAACCGGTGCGGTTGAAAGCCACTTTGGACATTGGCGTGTGCCGCGACATTTGTGTGCCCCAACGCCTGAAAGTAAAAGCCGAGCTGCCGCCCAGTGGTGCACGCGATGCGGAGATCACCGCGGCGCTGGTGGATCAGCCTTTGACAGCCCGCGAGGCGGGCGTTGGCAAAGTGACCTGCAAACTATCGCCGACCTCAAACGGTGTGGCGCTGACGGCCACAATTCACATGCCCAGCGCAGGTGGCGCGGAAGTGGCCGTGGTGGAAACCGCCGATCCGCATGTCTGGGTGGCGGAAGGCACCACCAAACGTCAGGGCGGTGCCTTAGTGGCCGAAACCGAGATGATGCATGTGGACGCCAGTTCCTTCATGGTGAACCGCTCCGATTTGCGGTTCACCGTTCTGGGGACCAATCACGCTGTGGACATTATCGGCTGTTCAGGCTGAGGCCGATTTGCTGCGACCACGCAGCATTATCCACGCCACCCCCACCAGGTACCCTCCAAAAGAGATCAACCACGCGCCAACCAGGAAAAGCAGCAGTGCGCGGAATACGCTGTTGAAGCTTTCTGCTGACAGGCCAACTTGAGTCAGAAGCGGGTGAATTTCACCGTTAAACAGCACCCAGCCGAAGGTTGCCACAAGCCACGTGGCAATGACGGCAGCACAAAGCGCCACACCGGCGCGGATGCCTTTGGCGCGCGGCGCGCGGCGCAGGGCCTGCATCTGACGGGTGACATCGTACTGAATGGCCACCAAAGCCGGCACCACCAGCAGCACCAGGAACATGCCAAAGCCTAGCCCGTAGACCAGTGTGATCACCGTGGGCTTGAGAAACTGCGCCTGCGCACTGCGCTCAAACAGCAGAGGGGCAAGGCCCAACACGGTGGTTGCGGTGGTCAGAAACACCGGGCGCAAGCGGTCCGCCGCACCGTCGATGATCGAGGGGATCACACCACGGTCTTTGGCATAGTCGTCGATGGTGGTGATCAACACGATGCTGTCGTTGATGATGATGCCGGTCATGCCCAAAAGGCCCACTACGGTGAACATCGACAGTGGCACGTCATGCCACCAGTGGCCGTAGATGGTGCCAACAAGCCCAAAGGGGATGATCGCCATAACCACCATCGGGCGCGTCCAACTGGAGAACACCCAGGCCAGCACCAGGTAGATACCAGCCAGACAAAGGATAAGCCCAGAGCGGGCGTCATTCAGAAACTCATCTTCTTGCTCCGCCAAACCTGCAAGTCGCCATTCCACCTGCTTTTCGCTGGCAATGGTCGGCAGGATGTCGGCCCGCAGTTGTTCGAGAATGGCTTCGGCGCGGGCGGGATCATCTTCGGAAATATCACCGGTCACAGAGATCAAACGCACCCCGTTTTCGCGACGCACGGTGGAGAAGCCGGTGCGGCTTTGCACGGTCACCACATCGGCGAGCGGCACATAAGCGCCGTTGGGGGTGCGCATCAGGCTGCCTTCTAGAAAGTCAGCGGTGAGTTCCCCTTCGGGCAATTCAATGCGGATGGCGGCGCTGCGCGGGCCATCCGGATACGTGGCGGCTTCGATGCCGTTGAGGCGGTGGCGCAACACGCGGCCCAGCGCGTCAATCGAGAAGCCCAGCGCACGGCCTTGCGGGGTCAGCTCGAGGATCAGCTCTTCTTTGTCGTAGCTGAGGTTGTCTTCGACGGCGGAAACCTCGCCAAATTGCTCAAGAGAGGTTTTGAGCGCCTCACTGGCGGATTTCAATGTCTCGCTGTCGGCGCCGTAGAATTGCACGTCGAGTGCATCGCCACCTGGACCAGAGCGCCAGCCTCGGAAGCTGACGGTTTCCACCAAGGGGTGGCGCGCGACGCGGTCTTGCAGCTCGCCAACAAAGGCAAAACTGGAATAGGGGCGCAGGTCGGCGTCGATGAGTTCAATGGCAATGCCGCCCAAGAGGTCTGGGTCTAGGCTTTCGGAGCCGGGCAAAGAGCGGCCGGAATTGCCGCCGATTTCGGCAATCACATAATCCAATGGATTGCGGCCATGGCGCTCTTCATATTCGCGGCCCAGCTCCTCTGTGGCGCGTTGCATCTCCTTCATCATCGCAAGGCTATCAGCGCGGGTGGCGCTTGGCAGCATGGCGAAGTTGCCGGTCACCGAGCCCCGTTCCGGTGCGTTGAAGAAGCGCCACTTCACGTCGCCGCCAATGAACAAGGCGGCTTGCGTGGCCAGAGCGACTACCGCGATGGCCAGTACAGGGTAGCGCGCCCAGATCACAAAGCGCATGAAGGGGCGGAACAGGGTTTCACGCACCCAGCGGAAGCCGCGGTTCACAACCCTCGAAGGCACGTCGTACCAATGCTCCTTGGCGGAGTTCTTGATCGCGTGCGCCATGTGGTGCGGCAGGATCAGGAAGCATTCCACCAGAGAGGCCAAAAGCACCACGATCACCGTGAAGGGGATGTCGGCAATGAGGTCGCCAAAACGCCCGCCAATGGCGGTCAGACCGAAGAAGGCGATCACGGTCGTGATGGTTGAGGAGAAGACCGGCAGCGACATCCTTTTCGCGGCGTTTTCAGCAGCAACAAAAGGCGGCTCATTCAGGCGGCGCGCGCGGGCGTCGGCGTGCTCCCCCACCACGATGGCATCGTCCACCACAATGCCAAGCGTGATGATCAGGCCAAAGAGCGAGATCATGTTGATCGTGAGCCCTGCGGCATACATCAGCGCCACAGCGGCAAACATCGCCGTTGGAATGCCTGCGGCCACCCAGAAAGCCGTGCGGGCGTTCAAAAACAGGAACAGCAAGACAATCACCAGCGCCAGCCCCATCAACCCGTTGTCGATCAGCAGGTTGAGACGACCGGTGATGGCCTCGGCGCGGGTGCGGATCAGTTCGAGCTTCACACCTTGAGGCAGGGTCGCCTGCATCTCTGCAGCCACTTCTTCTACTACGCTTTGCATGGCAATGGCGTCGCCGGCATCGGTGCGGTCAACGCGGATCGACATCGCCGGATCCTCGCCGACAAAATAGGTGCGATTGCGGTCCACACCCTCAACACGCACGGTGGCGACATCATCAACGGTCAGCTTGGTACCGTCGGAGTTGGAACGCAGAACAATGCCAGCAATCTCATCCGGCGCGCGTTTCTCCACCCCTGTGCGCACGCGGGCAAAGGCGCCGGTCACATCACCAGCCGGATCTGCATTGACCTCTTGCGCCACGGCCTGCGCGATTTGCTCCATCGAGATGTCATGGGTGATCAAGTCCACAGAAGAGACTTCAACAATGGTTTGGCGTTCCGCTAGGCCGCGAATGGTGGTGCGGGTGACGCCCTCGGCATAAAGCCGCGTGACAAATTCATCAGCGAAACGGGCGATCTGGTCACTGTCCACAGGGCCGGTGATGACCACATCTGTGACCCGATCCCGCCATGCGCCGCGCCGGACCGTCGGGTCTTCGGCTTCTTCCGGTAAGGTGTTTACGGCATCCACCGCCACCTGCACATCGTCGGTGGCGCGGGCCATGTCCCAGCCAGGTTCAAAGTCCAGCGTAATACGGGCGTTGCCTTCGGTGGAGCGGGACGCGGTGCTTTCGACACCCTCAACAGCCAAAAGGGCCGGTTCCATAACCTGCACAATCGCCGCGTCCACGTCTTCGGCCCCTGCTCCCTCCCAAGCTATGGACACGGTGACGTTGTCAATAATCACATCCGGAAAGAACTGCGCCCGCATACGCGGCATGGCGGCGATGCCTGCGATAATCAGCACCACCAGAAGCAAGTTGGCGGCAGTGGCGTGGCGGGTGAAGTAGCTCAGAATGCCGCTGGCGCGGTCGCCAATCTCCCGCATGGCTTAGCCCCCCATCCGGCTGCGCAGGCGTTCCACCATGCGCGCCGGCACCTCTGGCTGGCTCAGCGCTTGTAACATGCGCTGTTTGGCATCGGAGGGAATGCGCCCGTTGGCCTCAATAGCGGCGACAAACTTTGCGCGTTCCTCGTCGCTCAGAGCCACCATGGCGGGCGCGTCGGGAATCTTTTCCTCACCGGTCAACGGCTTCACGGCGATGCCTTCGCCCAAAAGCGGTGTGCGACGCGACACAACCTGTTGCCCCGCCAAGCCACGTCCACGCACCAGCACATCATCGCCTTGGCGGCGCACGAGCCGGACTTTCTGTGTCGTCAGACGGTTGCCCTCACCTACAACCAACACCTCATGGGCGGCGTTGATCGCGGTGGCGGGCAGACGCACGACATCTTCCAACTCGGGCTCGCGCACGCGCACGGTGACAAAATCGCCGGGCTTCAGGCCGCGCGGGCCATCAAGGCGGGCATAGAGCACGCGTCCGGTTTGGCCTTCGCCCACGGCGGCGGCATCTCGGGTGATCACGCCGGTAGCCGTCAGGTCTGCACCCAGCACGTCCATGGCGACTTTGACCTCGGCGCGGTGCAGGTTGTTGGCGTCATCCAACAAGCGTGCGTATTGAGTGGTGGAAACCCGAAAAGCAACTTCGAGCGCTTGCGCATCGATTAAGGTCGCCAAGCGCTCGTTCATGGACACCAAGCCACCCTGCACAATGTTCACTTCCGACAGCGTGCCAGAGAAATCGGCGGTGATGACGGTGTCATCCAGATCTTTCTGCGCTTCTGCTAGTAGGATTTTGGTGCGATCCAGACGGGTTTTGGCCTGATCCACACGGGCCTCGGCCTGTGCCAAAGCGCGGCGGTTGGAGAGGACAGACTGACGCGCGGCGGCCTGCGCCAACTCTGCCACTTCAACAGCTGCGGCGGTACCAACGCCACGTTCTTGCAGGTCGATTTGGCGATCAAAAGCTTTTTTACGCAGCCCGAGCTGAGCTTCGGCGGATTTTAGTTCGTCCTGCGCTAGGATCAGCGTGCGGTCGGCATCGCGCTGTTCCGCTTCTGCGTCCAGAAGGTCGGCGGCGATGCGGTCCAAAGCATAGCGGGCTTTGGTGGGGTCAATCTTCGCGAGCACTTCGCCCGCCGAGACATTGGCACCATCTTCAAAATTCTCGGACAGGAAAATCACCGTGCCCGCGGCGGCGGCGCGGACTTCCAGTGAGCGGCGGCTTTGCACCTCACCAAATGCAACCAACTCCGGCGTTTCTGCGCCGGGTTGGGCGGTTTTCACATTTACTGTGAAGACTCGTTCGCGCGCGGGCGGGCCTTTGCTGTCCTTGGCCATACGCTCCTCCACCGCGTTAAACACAAGGCTGCCCGCATAGAGGATCAAAGCCACAGTGGCGGAGAGCAAAAACAGCCCCGTCAGACTTTGCCGCAAAAATCTCATCTGCCTCGCCTCCCAGCGTCGGTGGTCTAGTCCATGATGCGTCTGCCCGGACCAAAATCCAAGGCACGCATAGGTGATACGGACGGGTGCAAACGTTCCGTCACATTTTTTGTCAAAAAGTTTGGCGGATGAGCGGTTACTTGGACCGCTTCAGGTGCTCATCCAGACGGGGCATAATTTCCACAAAGTTGCAGGGTATGTGGCGGTAGTCGAGCTGGTACTTCAGGATCTCATCCCAAGCGTCTTTGCAGGCGCCGGGGCTGCCGGGCAGCGCAAAGAGATAGGTACCGTTGGACACGCCGCCCGTGGCACGGGACTGCACGGCGGAGGTGCCGATTTTCTGCATCGACACCATGGTGAAGACTGTGCCAAAGGCCTCGATCTCTTTTTCATAGACGTCGCGGTGCGCCTCCACCGTCACGTCACGTCCGGTGAGGCCCGTGCCGCCAGTGGAAATGATCACATCGATGGCCTCATCGGCACACCATGTGCGCAGTTGGTCTACGATCTCAGCGCGCTCGTCTTTGAGGATGGTGCGGTCGGCCAAAACGTGCCCAGCTTCTTCCAGCCGGGCCACCAACGTGTCGCCAGAACGATCCTGGCTGAGGTCGCGGCTGTCACTCACTGTCAGAATGGCGATCTTCACAGGGATGAAGGTTTTGCTTTCGTCGATGCGGCCCATGGCGGTCTCCTAGGCGGATGGGGCGATGTCAAACCACGTGCCGGTGGGGCCGAGGTTCACAACTTTGGACGGGCCAACCTGAGACGACTGGCCCCAACAATCGTGGATATGACCACATAGGACCAAGGGCGGCGCAATGCGCTCAATTGCCTCAAGCACCGCAGTGGAGCCCAGCGACAGGCCGGTGGAGGTCACATCCACATGGCCTTTGGGTGGTGAGTGGCTGATCAGGATGTCGGCAGTTTCGCAAACTGCCAGCATTTTGGCGGCGGTTGGCTCGTCGAGGTCACAGGACCAGTCTTTGAAAGGCGTGACAGGCACGGCATAGCCAAGGCCGTAGATATTGAGGCCTTCGAAAGTTGTCGCCTCGCCGTGTAGGACCGTGGCGTTGCTGGGCGCGGCGGCGCGCAGTTCATCCTCGCTTTCGTTGTTGCCCGGCACCATGATTATCGGCGCGGTCATGCCCGCGATGAGCTCTAAAGCTCCGGGCAGGTCTATGCGGTGGTTTGTGAAATCCCCCGCCGCGATCACCAGATCGGCGTCTTGGCTCATCTCGACAAGGCGGCGGGCCGCCGGGGCCGCGCGGTGCAGGTCGGAGAAGGCGAGGATTTTCATGTGGTCGCGTCCAATTTGGCTTTCAGGCTGAGTAGGTCCGCCCAAGTCTCTCGTTTATACGCCGGACGGCGCAACAGGTCCGCGGGGCTCATCATCGGGAGCACAGGTTTGTCAAAGTAAGCCAGCCACTCGCCACGGGCGCGGCTGATGCCGCGTTTGCCGGTGACGCATTCCAGGGCGGCGTTGCCCATCACCACAATAAAATCGGGCGCGACCAGTTGCACATGGCGCTCCACAAAGGGGCGCATCATGGCCAGTACAGCGGGTGGCACTTCGCCGCCTCGTTGCGCGCGCCAAGGTACAACCGGCACAACATAGACTGCATCTTTGCTCAGCGGTACATCACGGCCCATGTCCAGCGCGGCAAACATATTGTCAAACAAGGCGCCCGCGCGGCCCATGTAGGGCTTACCTTCGCGGTCCTCGTCCCGATCCGGCGCATCGCCAAGCACCATCACGCGCGCGGCAGGATTGCCGTCTGCAAAGACCATTTTGCGCGCGCCGCGTTTGAGGGTGCAATGTTCAAACTGCGCCAAAGCCTGCTCCAGCGCGGCCAAATCTCCTGCGGCTTTTGCGGCCTTTTCAGCCTCCGCCACAGGATCGACCTTCGGCTTGCGCACCGGCGCTGCAGTCGCCTCCGGCGTGACCGCAGCGGCTTTTTTCTTGGGGTCTTCTTTGGGGACGTCGTAGCGGTCCAGAGGCGCGTCCAGAATGGCTTCGGTGGCGCCGAGTTCCACATGCCATTCCAGCAAGGCGCGCGCCGTATGATAGTCCAATGCCGATTCCATGGCCGCAGAGTAGACCGGCAGCGCGACAGACAAAAGGGCGCATCCTTTCCAATCTCCCAGACGGACGCTTGCCCCGCCTCGCGCGCCTACTTATAAGCGGCGCAATCTCGGCAAAAGGAGCAGCACATGCACTTTGACCACAAGCATCTTTTGGGGATCGAGCCATTGCGGCCCGAAGAGATCACCACCGTGCTGGACCTCGCGGATCAATACGTCGATCAGAACCGCCGCGCGCAGAAGCATTCCGATGCACTCGCTGGCCTCACGCAGATCAACATGTTCTTTGAGAACTCCACCCGCACGCAGGCGAGTTTTGAAATCGCCGGCAAGCGTCTGGGGGCCGATGTGATGAACATGGCGATGCAGGCGAGCTCGATCAAAAAGGGCGAGACGCTGATTGATACAGCGATGACGCTGAACGCGATGCACCCTGATCTGCTGGTCGTGCGGCACCCGCATTCCGGTGCGGTAGACCTTTTGGCGCAGAAAGTGAATTGCGCGGTGCTGAACGCCGGAGATGGTCGACATGAGCACCCAACACAGGCGCTGCTTGATGCGCTGACCATACGCCGCGCCAAGGGCCGATTGCACCGCTTGAACATCGCGATCTGTGGCGACATCGCGCACAGCCGCGTGGCGCGCTCCAACCTGATCCTGCTGGGAAAGATGGAAAACCGCGTGCGCCTGATTGGGCCACCCACTCTGGTGCCCGGCAACTTCGCCGAGTTTGGCGCAGAGATTTATGAGGACATGGAAGAAGGCCTCAAAGATGTGGACGTGGTGATGATGCTGCGTCTTCAGAAAGAGCGCATGGACGGCGGGTTTATCCCGTCGGAGCGTGAGTATTATCACCGCTATGGCCTGGACGCCGCCAAACTGGCCCATGCCAAAGACGATGCGATTGTGATGCACCCCGGCCCGATGAACCGCGGCGTGGAGATTGACGGCGAGATTGCCGACGACATCAACCGCTCGGTCATTCAGGAACAGGTGGAGATGGGCGTGGCCGTGCGGATGGCCGCGATGGACCTTTTGGCGCGCAACCTGCGCGCTTCCCGCCAGACAGAGGTGATGGCATGAGCGAAGATCCCAAAGATCCGCGCATGTCCGGCATGGTCGCCACTGTGGCGCTACTGGTGATGTTTGCCTTTGTGGGCCTGATGATCTGGATCGGGGGCTAAGGCGCGTGCAGGTCTCCTCTTCAGAACGTGGCTTGGTGCGGCTGTTTGCCGTTGACCTGCCGCCTGAAGACATGGAAGCCTTCCGCGCACAGGAGACTGGCGCAGATGGCACGCTGCTGTCCTGGCCTTTGAAGGATGCACTAGGCTTCACCTATCTGGATGAAGACTTCATCGAGCTGTTCCCAGTGAGTGACCTCGAAGAGCTTGGCCTGACCGGCTACATGGTTGAAGGGCTGGGCATTGCCCAAAAGGACGTGGACGAAGACGCCGCGCGACTGGCGGCACAAAAGGGCTGGGTGCTTGTTGTGCTGTCGGCAGCCTTTGACGGCGTGGCGCAAACACTGTCTCCCAAAGCGCCGCTGCGCTGGATCGGCACCTACAAGGAAGATGGCGCGCCGGTGCATTTTGAACCGCTGCCCGACGCCAGCGCCAAGGGCCCTGCGCCCACCGGTGGCCAAACGCCCCCTGCCCCGTCCTCCAACCCGCATTTGACACTTTTACTGGCCCTTGTGGCCCTGCCCCTTGTTGCGCTCGTTCTTGGCGTGCTGCTGTTTTGGATTTTGTGATGCCTGATCTTTTGACACCCACCGCAGAGCTTTTGGACGGCGAGACCGTGTTGAAGAGTTTTCAAGGCGAACGCAGCAGCTATGTCCGCACCAACGCCTGGATCGCTGCCGGTGCCATGGCTGCCGGCATGGGCATCCTCTGGGCCGTAGGCAATCCCTATGTCTGGACCGGTGCCGTGGGCGGCTTGGCCGCCGTTGTGGTCCGCGCGGGGTACCTGATGTCTGATGAATTGGCCGTGCGCTGGGATTTGACCAACCAACGGCTGCTTGGTCCCGGTGGTCGTGCGATTGCGCTCACCAACATTGCCGAACTGAACAAACTGGGCAGCTTTGTGCAGGTGATCACAAAAAATGGCGACAAGCACCTGATCAAATACCAAGCGAACCCACAGGCCACCATGGCCGCGATTGAGCGCACAATGAACGGGGCCACGTCTTGACCTATCGACCTCTCAATAAAAACAGCCGCGCGTCGGCTCAAGGAGATCACCAATGAGCACGCTCTTCACAAACGCCCGTTTGATCGATCCGGCCAAGGACAGCGACGCCCTTGGATGGGTATTGGTGGCCGATGGCGTCATCGCAGAGGTGGGCTATGAGGCCGCGCCACAGGCGGATGAGGTTGTTGATTGCGGTGGCAAATGTTTGGCGCCGGGGATTGTCGATATTGGCGTGAAGGTCTGTGAGCCAGGTGAGCGCCACAAGGAGAGTTACAAATCTGCGGGCGCGGCGGCGGCGGCAGGTGGGGTCACCACCATGGTCACGCGCCCCGACACGTTGCCCGCGATTGACACGCCTGAGGTGCTGGAATTTGTCGAGCGCCGCGCCAATGAGGCGGCGCCGGTGAATGTTCTGCCGATGGCGGCGCTGACCAAGGGCCGCGACGGCAAAGAGATGACCGAGATCGGCTTCCTGCTGGATGCCGGTGCCGTGGCCTTTACCGACTGCGACAACGTGGTGACAGACCCCAAGGTGTTGTCCCGTGCGTTGAGCTATGCCCGCTCCTGCGGCGCGTTGGTGATTGCGCATCCGCAGGACCCAGGCCTGTCCAAAGGTGCGGCGGCCACGGCGGGCAAGTTTGCGGCGCTGCGCGGTCTGCCTGCGGTGTCGCCAATGGCCGAGCGTATGGGGCTGGACCGCGACATGGCGCTGGTGGAGATGACCGGGGCAAAGTATCACGCTGATCAGATCACGGCGGCCCGTGCCCTGCCCGCGCTGGAACGCGCCAAGAAGAACGGGCTGGACGTGACGGCAGGCACCTCGATCCACCACCTGACACTGAATGAGTTGGATGTGGCGGATTATCGGACGTTTTTCAAAATCAAGCCGCCACTGCGCGCGGAGGAGGACCGCTTGGCGTTGATAGACGCGGTGAAATCCGGGTTGATTGACACAATTTCGTCGATGCACAAGCCGCAGGATGAGGAAAGCAAGCGGCTGCCGTTTGAGGAAGCGGCCTCTGGTGCCGTTGGGCTGGAAACCCTGCTGCCTGCGGCGCTGCGGCTTTATCACAACGGCGACTTGACCCTGCCGGAGTTGTTCCGCGCCATGGCGCTGAACCCGGCCAAACGTCTGGGGCTTGAGAGTGGCCGGTTGGAGGCGGGTGCGCCTGCGGATCTGGTTCTGTTTGACGCGGATGCACCGTTTGTGCTGGACCGCTTCAAGCTGAAGTCCAAATCCAAAAACACGCCGTTTGACGGCGCCCGCCTGCAGGGTAAAGTGCTGGCAACTTACGTGGCCGGTGCGGCCGTTTACCGGAGAGATTGATGCCCGTCTTGGAAACTGCGTTGCCTGCCCTGATGCTCTGGGCGGTTGTTGGCTATGTGCTGGGATCGATCCCGTTTGGCATGGTTTTGTCCAAGGTCATGGGTCTGGGCAATCTGCGCGAAATTGGCTCGGGCAACATTGGGGCCACCAACGTGCTGCGGACCGGCAGCAAGAAGGCGGCGGCGCTGACCCTGATCCTGGATGGTGGCAAAGGCGCGGTGGCCGTGCTGATCGCGCGGGCCATGGCTGGCGAGGATGCCGCACAGGTCGCGGGTCTGATGGCCTTCCTGGGGCACTGCTATCCGGTGTGGTTGAAATTCAAAGGTGGAAAAGGGGTTGCGACCTTCCTGGGCCTGATGCTGGCACTGGCTTGGCCCGTAGGCATTGCCTGCTGCTTGACGTGGTTGGCGACAGCGGCAGTGAGCCGGATTTCGTCGCTTTCCGCTTTGGTGGCGGCAGCATCGGGCGCAGTCTGGATGCTGGTCCTGGGCTATGGCAGCGCGGTTGTTCTGGCCGTTCTTTTGGCGGTGATTGTCTTCGCCCGCCACCACGAGAACATCGCCCGACTGCGGACCGGCACCGAGCCGAAGATCGGTGCCAAGAAGGGTTAAGCGCGTTATTGCGGTCGCATGGTGGCGACAAGTTCCGCCACCTTCAGGCCAAACTTGCGCATCTCGGAGCGGTTCATGATCACGCCGCTTTCGGTCAGATAGAGCCAATCGGTGACATTCAGTGTGTGCCCGCCGGAGTCTTCAGGCAGCACAATGGTGTAATCCATGCGGATTGTTGCGCCAGACACTTCGCCGGTGGCCTCCCCGACAATGTCATCTGCCGTGGCCGTAAAGCGATTGTCGTTGCCCATGGTCAGGAACCATTTGCGGTTCTGTTGTTTGCCGTTGGAATAGGTAAACGCCTCGCTCAACGTGCCTTTGTTGCCATCCCATTGGCCCACCATTTTGGCAACAAAGCTGTTGGTCACACGCCCGTTGGGACCGTAGATCAGGCCTTCAGAGAGGATTTCTCCATTCAGGTGTTCGCGTAGGGAAATCGCTGGACCGAGGCCTGCATAGTCTGATGCGGTCTGCGCGCGGAAGCTAAACAGCCGCGATTTCACATAGACCAGCGCGAGGGTCATCATCAGGAAAAGGGTGAACAGTTTCATGCCACTGCCTCCTTGGTGGGCAAAGTCAGCACAAGGGCCAACGCAAAAAGTTTCAACACACAGGGCACCACGGCGTAAGCAATGGTGAGCATTGTCAGCGCTTGTGGCGCATTGGTCTCTCCCGGTTGGAACCCGGCGGCCTGCAACAGCGGCAATACAAAGAACGCCGCCAGAGCAAGGGCCAGTTTTCCAGCAAAGGACCAAACGCCAAAGGCCAACGCTGCGTTGAGCCCTGCATTTGTGAGGGATACGGAGAAGAGCGCAGGAAGGATCACCATATCCGCTCCCAAAGCGGCGCCGGACGCCAAACAGATCACCGCAAAGCCCGCCAGTTGGCCCGGCGCCAGAAAGGCCGCGCCGACAAAGCTGCCGATTGCCAACGGCATGGCAATCAAAAGAGCGGCTCGACCGCCTACGCGGTTGGCCAGTCGTGTCCAAAGTGGCACGCTGAGCCCTGCCGAAAGGAAAAACAGCACCAGAAGCGGGCCGGCTTGACCTGCGAGCATCAGGCGGTCCTCCACAAAGAACAGGAAGAGCGTTGAGGTAATCGCAACCGGTAAGCTGTTGACCAGCGCCAGCAGCAAGAGCTTGAGCGCGCCTGCTTGTGCTAGCCCTTGCAACGAAGGTTTGTTCCCTTTGATCGCCGGGCGTTGCCAGATCGGATAGCTGATCACCGCGGCCACCACAGCCACGCCGCCAAGCGCCCAGCCAAAGGCACCGTAGCCTTCGCCGGCGGCCCCCATGCCCACCAGAAGCGCTGGTAGCATCGCCGCTAGGATCACGCCGGTGAGCATGCCTCCTTCACGCCATGCGGCCAAACGCATCAGATCCGGGGCGGTTGGGGATTTGGCCAAGGTGGCACTGCGGGCATAGAGCAGGATCATGCCAAGGCTGTAGGCCGAAAATAGCAAAATGAGCACCGCTGTCAGGCGCAGCAGTCCGCCCTGCCCCGTGACCGAAAACAGCAGCGGAAAACCAACCGCCAATCCCACAGCGGCGCTTAACGCAAAGAGGTTTTGCGCCTTGGGAAAGCGGTCGATGGCCCAGCCAATCAGTGGATCTTGAACCAGATCAACCACGCGTAATGCCAGCAGCAAGCTGCCGAGCGCGGCCAATCCAATGCCCAGCTCCACCGAGGCAAAACGCGGCAAATGGATATAGAGCGGAATGCCCGCCGCAGCGAGCATCAAGGCGTAGAGGCTCACCCGAGGGTAGCCATACTTATCATGTTTGGTCGGGGACACGATCAGCTCGCGTCGCGCAACCACGATCCGTTTGCCGCAGCGGCGGTCTGGGGCGCCTTCGCAGTACCGGCGACCTGTTGCGCGCTGATCAAATCCACAACGGCCATAGCGCTGGCAATGCCGTCCTCGTGGAAACCATGACGGTTGTAGGCACCCGCAAACCAAGTGCGGTTTTGGCCCTGCATTTCAGCGATGTCTTTTTGAGCCTTGATGGCTGTCTTATCGAACACCGGATGCGCGAAGGTCACATCGTCATACACTAGGTCCTCAGGGATTTCCGAGGTTGGGTTCAAGGTGACAAACAACGGATCACTCTCATCGATATTCTGTAGACGGTTCATCCAATAGCTCAGGCCAATGGCGCCGTTTTGGGACCGATATGACCAACTGGACCAGC
This sequence comes from Paracoccaceae bacterium, assembly GCA_014872815.1. Taxonomy (GTDB): domain Bacteria; phylum Pseudomonadota; class Alphaproteobacteria; order Rhodobacterales; family Rhodobacteraceae; genus Shimia. The sequence goes on along the minus strand of WKFK01000008.1, from coordinate 37,714 downwards.
AATCGCGTGCTTTGGGCATCACGCTGTCATCGCGGTGCAGCACCGCACGGTTCGGCTGATAGCGGATCGCAGACAAGGCCGCACGCTCTGACTTGGTGGCCTCCTCTCCGAGGATTGCCAGGGTCTGATCTGAGTGGCAGGCAAAGATGACATCATCAAATTCCTGCGCCTCGGCACCTTCTGTCGTCACGATGACACTTGGTGTGCCGCGCCCCTCTAGCATCCCGCGCTTCACACTTGTGACCGGCGCTTGGGTACGAATAGTGACGCCCCGTCCTATCATCGCGGCCTCAAGCCGACGGACATACTCAATGCTACCACCGTCCACAGTCCACCACTGGTGCGGCGTGCTGCCAGCCAACAAGGCGTGGTTTTTAAAGAACTGGACCAGAGACTTGGCCGGAAATTGGTCTATGTCAGCAATCGGCGTCGACCAGATCGCCCCACACATCGGCATCATGTAGTTGTCGCGGAACCACGTGCCGAGTTTGAGCTGTTCTACCAATTCCCCAATGGTGATGTCATCGGTGCTGGCCGCCGTCTCCGCATATTTGCCAAATTTCAGAATATCGCGGATCATGCCGTAAAACTTCGGACGCATCAGATTACGCTTCTGCGCCGTGATGGCTTTGAGGTTGTTGAGACCATATTCCAACCAGCCGTCGTTGATCGACGCACCAAAGCTCATTTCGCTTTTGGCCACCGGGACATCGAGTTCTTCAAACAGGCGTGTCAAATAAGGATACGTGGCATAGTTGAAGACGATAAAACCCGTATCGACTGGTTGATCGCCGTTTTTGCCCGCGACAACCGTGCGCGCATGTCCCCCCAGACGCGGCGCGGCTTCGATGAGGGTCACTTCATGCTGTTCAGACAGATAATATGCCGCCGACATGCCGGAAATCCCAGCGCCAACGATGGCGATCTTTCGGCGGCTGCCGATGCCCTGATCAAACATGGTGGTCCTCTTTTTCTGATCGTTTGAAATGGGATACGGTGCGCCAATTTGATTGGTTCACTCTTTCAAAAAACCATATGTGTTGCATGAAGAGGGTGAACCAAATCAGTTTGACGGGCGTAATAGCGTTATGACTTTGGACCACATTCAAGCAAAGACAATGCATGCTCGCCGAGGCAGCCTAAAAAACGCCTTTCAATATGGCGTGGATTTTGTTGTTGTCGATCTCGACAATCCGGGCAAATTGCCGGCAGTGCTCTCGCGAAACGGGTTTAACCTTTGGTCGCTTTGGGACCGCCGCCACGGGGGCGCACGCGATCACGGCAACGGCGTGGATTGGTTTCGGGACGTTTTGTTGGAACGAGGTTTCCCGGTCGAAGACGCGCAACTGCTTTTACTCACCCAACCCAGCTTTCTGTGGTTTCACTTCAACCCCGTGAGCTTTTGGGTCGCGGTGATTGACGGAGAACCTTGCGCCTTTGTGGCGGAGGTCAACAACACCTTTGGCGACCGGCACTGTTATTTCTGCGCGCATGACGACTTTCGGCCGATTGTGCCATCTGATCGCCTGACCGCAGACAAGCTTATGCACGTGTCTCCGTTTCAAAAGGTCGAGGGACGGTATCGCTTTAATTTTGCGTTCACACCGGAATTGGTGCGCATCCGGATCGCCTATGAAAATGGTGATCAGGGTGTGATCGCAACCTTGGCCGGACCACGAAAACCTGCGCGCAGTGGCAGTCTGTTGTGGGCCGCGCTGCGTCGCCCCTTTGGCGCCGCGCGTGTGGTCGCATTGATCCACTGGCAAGCGGTTATTTTGTGGGCCAAGAAAGCGCCGTTTCTCAAGAAACAACCGGCGCCGGACACCTTTCTGACCGAAAACACCCCAACTGTGACACCAGGCGAATGATAGATTTTGCAGGCAAAACATATTGGTTGATCGGCGCCAGTGAAGGGCTTGGACGGGCCGTCGCCGAGCTTCTGAGTGAAGAAGGTGCGCAAGTGATCGTCTCCGCGCGCAATGGCGAACGTTTGGCTAGCCTCTGCTCTGCCCAGCCTGGCACACGCGTGCTTATTTTGGATGTGACAGACTCCGACGCGGTGCGCGCCGCGGCCAAATCCTTGGGACGGATCGACGGCGTGATCTACAATGCGGGCGCCTATGATCCCATGCCAGCCACCGAATGGGACAGCGCTGCCGCTTTGCGCATGGCAGATGTGAATTTCATGGGCGCGCTGCGGGTTTTGGGAGAAGTGCTCCCCAAATTTGTCGCACAAGGCCATGGCGACATCACCTTGATCGGGTCTTTGGCCGGCTATCGCGGCCTACCCAAAGCCATAGGATACGGCGCCAGCAAAGCCGCCTTGGTGAGCTTGGCAGAAACCATGCGGCATGACCTGAAAGACACCGGTGTGGTGGTGCGCTTGATCAACCCTGGCTTCATTAAGACCCGCCTGACCGAGAAAAACAGCTTTGCCATGCCGATGCTCATGACTGCTGAAGACGCCGCGGATCGGGTGGTGCAGGCTATGCGGTCAACACGGTTCCGCACCGATTTCCCACGCCCATTTTCCTGGGTGATGAAAAGCCTGCAATTCCTTCCAGACCTGCTCATTTATCGCGGAAAGTGACAGCGCATAAAAAAGCCGCCCAAATTGGGCGGCTTGCAAATTTGTGATGGCGCTCAGATCCTGAACAGCGGCTGCAGCAACCTCGGCACAAATGCATTGAACTTCAATCGCGCATCTGTCGCCGCAAGGCAGATGCAAGGCTCCCCTGCTCCGGCGATAGGCGTGTGTTCCAGCGTTTCGTCCGCCACTTCCACGTCACCAACGCCAAACCGGCCGGTTTCGTCACTAAAGCTGCCTTGCAAAACAAGAGTCATCTCTAGTCCATTATGTCCATGGTCCGGCACAGCCTGTTCCGGCGGAATGTACAGCAGACGCACAGAGCCATATTCGTCCTCGGACAGAATGTCTTGCTTGACCCCCATGCCAAGCGTTTTCCAACGGGGCTCGCGCCCCTTGAGCGCTTCCATCACCGGTGCAGGATACACACCGCTGCGTGTATACACCGGCTCTGTCGGCACAGGATCGTCGAGCATTGACAGCAGGTCGGACTTCATGTTGTCCGATACAGCAACAGCGCCACTGTCTTCCAAAACAATACCGCCCACAGCTTCATGGGCCTGAAGGGCAGCGCGGGCCTCAGATGACATAGAGACCTGCGTGGCAACCACAAGCGAGAACGCGTTCGGCAAGGTGCCTGCGGCATAAGCGGCCATCATGGGCTCTGGGATATGATGAGTAATTGCGGGCATAGGCTGGCTCATTCCGAGAGATCTTTCAGTTCATGTCGAAGGCGCTGAAGACCTAGACGTATGCGTGATTTGATGGTGCCAAGCGGCAAGCCGGTCTGGGTGCTGATCTCTTGGTGTGTCAACTCGCCCAAATAAGCCTTTTCGATCACCTCACGCTGCTCCGGACGCAGCTTGGCAAGTGCGGCACGCAATTGTCCTGTTTCCTGTTCAATCGCTACAATCTGTGTCGCATCCGGCTCGGCCTCGGGCTCCTCTTTCAGAGCCTCAGGCATCGGCCTATTTTCCTTGCGGGCGACATCGATCTGACGGTTGCGGACAATTTGATAAACCCAGGCTGAAACCTGTGCGCGATGCGGATCGAACATGTGGGCCTTACGCCATAATGTCAGCATCACATCCTGCACAATTTCCTCTGCCTGCGCGGCAGAGGTCCCATTACGCATCACAAACCCTTTCAAGCGTGGCGCGAAATGATCAAACAACGATGCAAAAGCAGCCTTGTCGCGGTGATCACGCACGGCGATCATCCACAGGGTTTCCTGTGAGGGCGCGGCTTTGGCTTGCGACACACGCTGCCTTTCGTTGCGACGCGCTTTCGGGGCTACCGTTTTGGCGCGAGGGATATCAAGTGTTGCACTTACCATACTCCCATTACGCCCGACCTTGCAAAGCGGATCACGTGCCGAACCAGAAAACTGTAACACCCTGTGGCAATTGGATTACTTACTCACTTTTTTGACAGTCGCCTCGAGCTGGTCCGCCTGCCCTGCGAACAGGCATTCTCATCATTGTACTGAGCACTCACCGAAAGTGCGCGCCAGACAGATAAGCGTTGTCCCTCAACCGCCTCAAAGCCTCACGCATTTGGTTGCACTGCGACGGCTAAAAGCCGTGTGCAACTCAGGGGGTCAAAAAACTCAATTTCGTAATTTTTGGGCCTTGTGTCCGAGAGATACGCCCAATATACGGGTCCGCGGAGACGTGGCCGAGTGGTCGAAGGCGCTCCCCTGCTAAGGGAGTATACCGGAAACGGTATCGAGGGTTCGAATCCCTTCGTCTCCGCCATTACCTACTGGCACAATTTCCAATCACCTGGTCGCTGTTTCTGCGCATCGGCCGAAGTGTAGGCACGTTGTGACCGCAGTATTCCTAGCATCCAAGTTAAGCTGCGGCTAAGGCCCACTGGAACGCACTCGTTTCCGGAGCTTTGGTGTGAGCGATGATCGTCCCGTGCTTTTCCTGTTGCCGCCGAACCAGTTCATTCCGCTCTCTGCGATACCAAAACTGGGGCATGTTGTGTTGATCGGCGAAAATGCTGCGCTCGTGGGGCTTCCCATGATGAGGCCCATATCGGTGTGCCAGAACGACGATGTCGGCCCCAGGGTTTCGGCACCAATAACTTTCCGTTTGCCATCTGGTCCAAATTTTCTGACTTATAGCCATGAAACCGCCCCCGCAATTGCCTCTGACGGGAGCGCAAGCGGCTGACATCAAGTGCCTATAACTGAAGCTTGGGCCGCCTTAGCGCGAAGATGCTATAAATACACATACATATTTGGCAGTGGGTTCAGCTCAGAAAACAACGCGCCCCAAAATTTCGGAAGTGTCGATCGGCTGCCTGATAGTGGAGAGGACGGGTCCAAAGCTGTCCCCCACAAAAGCCCACCGCTGCGACTTGGGACAGACATTTTGCCGCTGGCTCACGGAAAGGACTTTCACCAAAAGCAAACCTAGACAAAGCCCCCGACCCGTTTCCTCACATACCTCAGTGGGACATGCCTCACATCACAGGGTTTCAGTCAAAACACAGTGACATGTCTGATACGTGCGCCTTTTTGGGGCGAGATAACGATTTCCACAGGCGTTCTTTCTCCGAAGTGGGATAAGCTGGTTCTCAAACTGTCGACACGCATGTCGATTGGCACCGCGTTGCGGCGTCCCAGATAGACTTTGGCATTTGATCCATTGTCAAAGCGCACCTCTAGTTTGAAGCTCTGCTTTGCCACGTCCTCAGCAACAATCTCGATGCCGGACGTCACGGCTCCATCAGCAATTTTGACCACAGTCGACTTCGCTTGAGCGGGCAAATCAACGGTTGTGATCGCAGGGCGGCTTTCACTCAGAGCGCCGAGCAGCTGTCGCAGGAACGACGGCGAGTTGAAACTTTCGGTATAGGGCAGCTCCCAGATCACCAAATCATGGTCTTTGCGATCCAGTGCGCCGGACAAGACATAGGGCTCTATCGCACCAATCGGCCCGCCTCCGGAGACGGAGAAGTTTTCCACATCCGCATCAAAAGCGCGGGCGAGCGCGTCTGCAAAGCGATAATGGTCCCGCTTATAGCGATTGGAAAAACTGCTCCCGAGCAGGGCGATGGATGGCCCCTCCGGCGCGTCCCCCAGCAGGCTGCCTTGTCGCGACAGATCGAATGTGACGGATGTCTCTGGCGTCAGGGCGGTGCCGCAGGCTTTCGACACCACTTTTGTCAGAGAGCCTTTTTCCTCGATGGAACCTGAAGCCGCGAGGTCCGCAAATGCCAGGGTCGCGTCGTTTGGGAACAACTCAGGCATGGTCGCATTCACAGCGTTCGCCACGGCAAGTGCGCTCACCGCACTTCCGACGGTGGTCCAATGCGTATCGCGCCGGTAGTAAAATTCGTCACGGATGCTCCGGTCACTGAGAGCCACGTCCGCGAGATTGGGCACGATAGCACCGGTGTCGGCCAGCTGCGAGATCAGTGTGTCGAAGGAAGATTGCGCTTTGGCGACGTTGTAGACCTGTTGTTCCATCGTGGCGTCAAGCGTGTCTTGTCCAGCGATCACAGGCCGAGGCGGGGCGATCACTATGGCCAGTGGCACATCGCGTTTGGCAAACTCGCCTACAATCGCTTGAACCAAATTGAGAGAGGGCGCCTTCATATCGTAGCGGTCTCTCAATTGGTTCTGCGCGAAAATCCAACCGCTCGCCTCGTCACTGTAAACAGGTGCAAGTTTTGCGTATTTCTTCGGCAAGCTCTCCTTGTTCAACAACTGTGTGCAATAAGGCGCGGCCTGCGCAGTAGAAGCCATCATCAGGCTTGCGATCAAAGGGATGTGAAATTTCATGGGAGCTGCCTCCGGCTGGTCAAAAAGCGTTCAGGGATCTCCCAAACCACGACAGATGGGAGAGACGAAAGTGTGGCGCGCTCCTTTAAGAACGCATCCATGGGAACGAAGGGACCCTGCCCGACCTGGCTGAGGTTCAGCACGTCAGACTGCAGTGCTTGCTTCAGGAAGCCTTCGAAGTGAAAGTCGGCTTTGGCAGAGAAACTTGTGCCAACCAGAGCCACGGGGATGTCCGCGGCTCCAAACAGGCCGCCTGTTGTTGCAACGCTGGTTTCAAACGTTTTGATGCGCTCCGGTTCCGGCCCAACAAGGTCGCGATAGCGGCCCGTTGCAACAAAGGAGAGAAGGTCGCCATCAAACGCCTTGGCGCCCGTTTGATTTGTGTCGACCTCCGCCATTGGAATGTCGAAATCGCCGAGAGCCTTGGCAATGGCCGTCGCGCTCATTCGCGCCCCTTCCGGGCTCCAGTGCGTGTCCGTACGCATATAGCTGTCCGCAAATCCAAGCGCCTCGCGCAGGTCAATGGCAACGAGCCCAGCGTCCCGGATCTGTGCCAAAGCCCAGTCATAGCGGCGCTCAAACCCGGCGGAGCGCCCGCGTTTGAGCCGGTGCGCCTGCATGCGCGCCTTGTCCGGTACAACCACGGGAACCAACGCTATTTCATCAGCGGCCAGTGTGGTGGAGATCCTTTCCAATTCTTGTGCGAAATCACGGGTGTCACGTGGCTCGGCAAATTCCTCAGCTGTAAAAAGCCATCCACCCCGCCCCGCTACCGCGCCTGTCGCAGGTTCCTGAAACATTCCCCATTTGACCGCGGCCCAAAGCGCCACCGCGCTTTCATGAGCAGGAACCGAGGTTTCAAAACGGTCCTCATAGCCACGCTGGTAGGTTCCGTTTGCCCATCCGGTCGACAGGTTGCCGGGGTCGGTGTTCGAAAAGGCGGTGATCGAAAGGCCTGCCATAAGGGCGGCGATTCCGAGAGTAGACAGGCTGTCTAACGAGGCGTACATGTGTCTGCTCCTTAGAACTGGAAATAGAGGAAAGGGCTGTTGGTGCGCGCCTGCAGCGCGACGAAACATAGGATCGACAACAGGGCGGATTGCAGCGCGGGCGACATTGACAGGCTAGGCCTCGGCAGGCGCGGCGCGATGGAAATCGTGGCGCCCAAGGCCAGGAAAAACAGCTCCGTGGCAGTGGTGAGCGTGATCAGCTCTGGGCGCATTACGACACCATGCAGCCCAACCATGCCCGCGTACATCGCCCCGGCGTCCGCAAGCGTCTCCGCACGGAACACAACCCAACCAAGCAGGACACACACCATGGTCAGCGGCCACGCAATCGCCTTTGGCCATACCGTTTCCCGGTGTTTTGCGCCCAATGCCCGTTCAATCGCCATCAGGCCACCGTGCCACATACCCCAGATCACAAAAGTCCAGTTTGCGCCGTGCCAGATGCCCCCCAGAACCATCGTCAGAAGCAGGTTGCGATATGTTTTGAGCTTACCGCGCCGATTTCCACCCAACGGAACATAGAGGTAGTCGCGCAACCAGCTGGACAGGCTGATGTGCCAGCGGCGCCAGAATTCGGTGATCGAGCGACTGACATAAGGGGCGTTGAAGTTTTCCGGGAAGTGGAACCCAATCATCAGGCCCAAACCAATCGCCATGGCCGAATAGCCCGCGAAATCAAAGAGCAGCTGGATAGAATAGGCAGCCGCGCCAAGCCAAGCCTCAGTCATGGTCGGGTCAGACAAAGCAAACATCCGATCGGCTAGTGGCGCGACGCTGTCCGCCACAAGCAGCTTCATTGCCAGCCCCTGAAGAAATCTGCGCAACCCGCGAGAGAACAGCGACAGAGAATGCATGCGGTGTTCGAACTGATGCGCCAGATCTTTGTAGCGCAGAACCGGTCCCGCGATCAGTTGCGGGAACAAGGAGGAGAACGCGAGGAAGTCAGAGAGTTTTTTGGCCGCTGGCGCGTCTCCACGGGCCACGTCAATCACGTAGCTGATGGATTGAAAGGCCAGAAAGGAGAGGCCAATTGGCAAGATAATCTCCGGCACAACGAGAGCCTCCCCACCCAGCGCCGTGTTGAGATTGCCCAGTAGAAACGTTGTGTATTTGAACCACCCCAGTATGGCGAGATTGAAAGACACGCCGAGCCTGACCGCCCATGTTTTGACTTTGGAGCTTTTGGTTTGTGTCGCCACATAGCCGGCCAGATAACTGCCTCCGGCGATCGCATAGAGAACGATGAGAGCGTCGGCACGCCACCAGGCATAAAACAGCGTGGAGGCCAGTAAGATCAGCCAGTTCCGAAAGGCCTTTGGCAGCACATAGTAGGCACCAAGGAAGCACGGCAGAAAACCGAACACAAATATTGGGGTCGAGAAAACCATCTCTGTCACCCTTCGATATTCGGACCAAACCGGTTTTCTATGAGGGCAGCGCCGTCGGGACGCGCCACAAATGTGAGGTTTTGCCCCCGACGTAGCTGGACCTCAAAGACCCCCAATTCAGCGCCAGTGTCAGAGACGACCGCCAGCGTCGCGGCGACTGGATTAACGGCCCGGCCGCCCGCGTCGTTTACGGCGGTGTTGCCGATGACGTCAGCGTTGTGGCCCACAAGGACCAAGCGCACAGGGCTGTTGGAAACGTTTAATAGCGTCAAAAGAACCTTTGACCTGTCGTGCCGATCCGGCTCCCGAATTATCACCAGCTGCCCAGTTGCATCTGTCGCGGCCGTGTAAAACGCCCCTGACTGAGCGCCTTGGGTACGTGCGGCAGAGACCGGATGATAAACGCCGCTGTAATCGCCTGGCATCGAAACGCCCAAAATTGTCGGGGCAGCCCCTTCTTCAATCCACCGAACAAAGGTGGCATCGTCAGGCGGCGGATCATCGTATAATTCCTTTTCGGCTGCCCAAGCGGCGCCTGACAGCACAGCAGCTGCAATAGTGAAAAGTGGCCCAAATTGTGAACGGTGCATTGCCTAACTCCCTTTGAAAAAAGAGTATCGATGCCTTGCCGAATTCTGGGGTATCAAAGGTATACCCGATGGCCTCTTAGGGTTAGCGTGATCTGCTTTGGGACGCGGAGTGGCTGGAAAAGGCCAGCCAAATTCATTGACAGGGGCGCACTATCCAAAAGAGTTACAAGGGTTCTGCTCTCGCCATCTGCGCTTTCGATCTGAAAGCCCAAAAGAGCCGGTGTAGGACGCTTCGACATAGAGAACGGATGCAAGCTCTCAACAGCAGAAAGGTTGCCCAGAGATCTTGGGCCTAAAACGACCACCTCACTGCTACTCTGGCAGATTTCGTATCTACAATCTTCGCAATCGATTGGCGCAGAAACCGACTGCATTTATCTGACCGGTCATTCCGCGCGGCATCCTCACAGAGTCTTCTGGACAACGCGCGCCTTCCCCCTCATGTTTTGACCAAACAGTTCAATAGGGAAAATTCACCGTGCTTCACAAAGTTATTGCTGCCACTGCACTCACCGCTTTGACCACATCCGTTGCCTTCGCTGCAGACCATTGCGCCGATGGCAAAACCTTGACCGCAGGCACACTCACCATCGCCACTGGCAACCCAGCATATTACCCGTGGGTCATGGATGACGCGCCAGAAAGCGGCAAGGGCTTTGAGGCAGCTGTCGCCTACGCCGTGGCCGAGGAAATGGGCTTTGGCGCAGACAAAGTGACCTGGGTGCGCTCCTCCTTTGATCAGGCGATCCAGCCGGGACCAAAAGACTTCGACTTCAACCTCCAGCAGTTCTCGATCACCGAAGAGCGCGAGAAGATGGTCGACTTCTCTGCCCCTTACTACGCGGCACCAATGGCGATCCTGGCATCTGCTGAGGCCAAAGACACCGCCGCCACCGTGGACGCGCTCAAAGCCTTAAAATGGGGCGCGATGGGCGGCACCACCGCCGTGCCGGTGCTAATGGACACCATCGGGCCAGATGATATGCCGCTGCTCTATGGGGACAACGCAGATGTGACCGCCGCCATGCAGGCTGGCCAGATCGATGCGGCGCTGTTTGATCTGCCCACCGCGCTGTACCTAAGCGCCGTTGTTGTCGAAGGCTCCTCTGTTATTGGCCAATTCCCGGCGGACCGCACCGACAACCCGGATCGCTTTGGTCTGCTGCTGGAAGAAGGCAACGCCTTGAAAGCCTGTGTCGATGAGGCTATCGCAGCGCTAACAGAAAGCGGGAAACTGGCTGCGATTGAGGCGGAATGGCTTCAGGAAACCACCGGTGTGCCGCTGATCAAATAAGTTGATCTAAGACTATGACAAAGACCACCGCGGCGGGCAAAACCCGCCGCCAGATTTACGAAGACCGCCTGCGCCGCCGCTCTATGCTGATCGCTGGCGGCAGCACGTTGGCGGTATTTTTGGCCGTTGTGATCCTTGTGCCGATGGCACCGGGATGGGACCGTGTCAAAGCCAGTTTTTTCAACTGGGAGGTTTTTGCCAAAACCTTCCCGAAGCTGCTTGAGGCTTTCAAGCTCGATGTGGCGATCTTTTTGTGGAGCGCGCCCGCCATTGTCATTCTTGGCCTGCTGGTGGCTCTCGCGCGCGACACACGCAACCCGGCACTGTTTCCTCTGCGTATTCTGGGTGCGGCCTACACTGACATCTTCCGCGGCGTGCCTGTGGTGCTGACCGTTTATCTGATTGGCTTTGGCATTCCCGGCCTCGGCCTGCCCCGCCCATGGAATTCTCCCTACATCTGGGGCTCCTTGGCGCTGATTCTGACCTATTCGGCCTATGTGGCAGAAATCTTCCGCTCCGGCATCGAAAGCGTGCACGCCAGCCAACGCGCGGCTGCCGCTTCGCTTGGATTGTCGGACGCAGACAGCATGCGCTTTGTAATCCTGCCACAGGCCATCCGCCGCGTGATCCCGGCGCAAATGAACATGTTCATCGCGCTGCAAAAAGACGTGGCGCTGCTGAGCTTCATTGGCCCCGTGGAAATCTTCCGCCAAGCCGGTGTGTTCAAGTCACTGCTCGCAAACTTCACGCCTTACGTAGGCGCCGCTGTGATCTTCCTTGCGGTGACCATTCCGGCCACCCGCTATGCCGACTACCTCCTGGCCAAGCAAAACCGGGAGCGCAGCTGATGGCGAAGATCACCCTGAAAGCGGTTGAGAAACGTTTTGGCGACAACACCGTGTGCGATGGCATCGACCTTGAGGTCGAAGAAGGCGAGATGGTCTGCCTCATCGGCGCGTCCGGGGCGGGCAAATCCACCTTGCTGCGATGCATCAACCTGTTGGAGACCATTGAAGACGGGGAAATCCTGCTTGATGGCGAAGACATCTCCCTGCCCGGTCTGGACCCGCAACCAGTGCGCCGCCGCATTGGCATGGTGTTTCAGAGCTACAATCTCTTCCCGCATATGACCGCGGCGGAAAACGTCATGCTCGCACCTCGGCGGGTCTACAAAAAGTCTCGCGCCGCATTGCGTCCGGAGATCACCGAGCTGTTTGAGCGCTTTGGCCTTGCCGACCGCATGGATCACTATCCGGATCAGCTCTCCGGCGGTCAGCAGCAGCGGGTTGCCATTGTGCGCGCTTTGGCAATGAAGCCCGAAGTAATGCTGTTTGACGAGATCACCTCAGCGCTGGACCCACAGTTGGTGGGCGAGGTACTGGACGTGCTGCGTTTGCTCAAAGACAGCGGCATGACCATGGTGTTGGCGACCCATGAAATGGGATTTGCACGTGAAGCCGCGGACAAGGTTTGCTTCCTCAAAGATGGTAAAGTCGTGGAGGAAGGCGCGCCCAGCGCTGTGTTTGACACGCCACAACATCCGGACACACAAGCATTCTTGGCACGGGCGCTCAAGTAGCGCCCTGCCCGTTAAACAGACACGCTCGCAAGCAATTCGTCTTTGTCGATGGCCCCCTTGCGCCCCTCCAACAATACTTCACCACGCCGCAACACCACAAATTGGTCCGCCAGCCCGTAGGCAAACTCAAAGAATTGCTCAACCAGCACAATTGCCATGTCGCCTTTGTCGCGCAGCAGTTTGATGACCTCACCAATCTGCTGGATGATGTTGGGCTGAATACCTTCCGTGGGTTCATCCAACAGAAGCAGTTTAGGCCGTGTGATCAACGCGCGCGCAATCGCCAATTGCTGTTGTTGCCCGCCTGAGAGGTCTCCTCCCCGACGTCCTTGCATTTCTTTGAGTACCGGGAAGAGCTCAAATATTTCCTCCGGCACGGCCCGTTCCCCATTGGGCAGGCAGTTGAAGCCGGTCTCCATGTTCTCGCGCACGGTCAACAAAGGGAAAATCTCGCGCCCCTGCGGCACATAGGCGACGCCCTTATGCGCCAGAGATTGCGCGGGCAGCGGCGGCAGGGTTTCGCCATCGAGAGTCAACGTCCCTCCCGAACGCGGATGCGTGCCGGATATGGATTTGATCAGGCTGGTTTTGCCCACCCCATTGGTGCCCATCACGCAAGTGACTTCGCCCTGTTTGGCTTCCATCGAGATGCCGTTGAGGATCTGGGAGTGGCCATAGTGCAGCGTGATATCTTCAAGTTTCAGCATCTTAGCGCTCCAGATACACGTCGATCACATTTTGATCGGAGGTGACGTGGTCGAGGCTGCCTTCGGCCAGCACAGCCCCTTCGTGCAGCACCGTGACTTTGCAATTCAGACGCCGCACAAATTCCATATCGTGCTCCACCACCACAACGGCGCGGGTCTTGGCCGCTTCCACGAGAATGTCGGTGGTGTGTTCCCGCTCCGCCGGGGTCATGCCCGCAGCTGGTTCATCCACCAGCAAGAGGCGCGGCTCTTGGGCTAGTAGCATGCCGATTTCCAACCACTGTTTCTGCCCATGACTCAACTCACCCGATTTACGGGCCAGTTCATCCTTAAGACCGATTTGCTCGGCCAGAGCGTCCACCTTCGACAAGTCTTCCTGGGTGGGCCGATACCGCAGCACCGCCAGCCAGCCGCGATTGTTCTTGAGCGCCATCAGCAGGTTTTCCTGCACCGACTGGTCCTCAAACACCGTTGGCTTCTGGAACTTCCGCCCAATGCCCGCCTGCGCGATCTTGGCCTCATTCATGCGCAACAGGTTCATGGAGCTCTCGCCCCAGATCACCCGCCCCTCGTCCGGCTTGGTCTTGCCGGTCACGATATCCATAAAGGTGGTCTTGCCGGCCCCGTTGGGTCCGATCACGGCGCGCATTTCCGCTTGGCCAATCTGGAAGGACAGGTTGTTAATTGCGCGGAAGCCATCAAACGTCACCGACACACCGGATACTTCGAGAAGCGTGTTCATTGGCTGGCCTCCTGTTCGCGCAAGGCACCGTCATTCGGCCCCAAATCGGCGCCATGTCGACTGGGACTGCGGCGTTCGGTGTACAGATCAATCAACCCGCCGATGCCTTTGGGGGCAAAGAGCGTGACCAGCACAAAGGACAGACCCAGCAGCACGAGCCACCAGTCGACCCATTTGATTGTGTAGAAACCGAGGTTGATGTTAGGCGCCTGCCCACCGGTGAACCATGTAGAAAGCAGGCTGACGAAAGCCGCACCGATGACCGCACCATAAAGCCGCCCGCGCCCACCGATGGCGACCCAGACCGCAAGGTAAATTGATGCGATGGGCGCAATTTCGGCTGGGTTTATGATGCCTGCCTGCGGGTAGTACAGCGCGCCTGCGATGGCGGCGATACAAGCCGTAAGCGTGAAGATCACCAGCTTGTACATCTCCACCGAATAGCCAAGGAAGCGCACGCGGGCCTCATTGTCTCGAATGGCCCGTAGCACTGAGCCAAACTTGCCGCTTACGAGCCACGCGCAGAGCACATAGCCCCCACCCAACGCCGCCGCAGACGCCCAGAAGAACCAGAGGGACACAAAGTCCTGGCTCGCTGTCACCCCCGGCAGGTTCTGCAAACCGGACAATCCGTTGTTACCACGCAAGCCGCTGTCGTTTTGAAACAGATAGAGCGCCAGAGCGAGGGTCATGGCTTGAGTCAGGATCGACAGATACACGCCGGTCACCCGGCTGCGGAAGGCCAACCAGCCAAAGACCAAGGCCAGCAGGCCCGGGACCAGCACTACCAGGATGAGCTGGATCACCAAACTGTCGGCAAAGGCCCAAATCACAGGGAACTCGCTGCTGCCCACCACGCCGAAGATCTGATTGCCAATGGCATTGATCACTTCGCCGTCGGTTGGCGGGATCTCCGCCTGCGCGAGACTGTCTACCACAATCAGGCGCGTGCGCTCATACATGAGCCACATGCCGATCATATAGCCGCCAAGCCCGAAAAAGGCGAAATGACCGAGGCTGAGAATACCCGTGTAGCCCCAGATCACGTCCATCGCGAGCGCGATCAGGCAAAGGCAGAGCGTTTTGCCCAGCGTCTTGATAAAGCTGGTAGAGATACCACCCACGCCGAAGCCTTCGGACATGACCGTGACCAGCAGGGTGAAGAGCGCGAGGATCGCAAGGAAGACCAGAACCGAAGGGTTCTTGGCGATGAAACTACGCTGCATCGGAAGATCCTCCTGCAATCTGCACCTGCCGACCACAAGGTCGGCCAGCCCCCGTACCGCCCCCCCACGGGGCGGGGGCTTCGTAGCAAGTATTGTGTTGTTTGATAGAGGCTTGGCACTTCAAAGTGCTCAGCTGCTTGGACGCGCCCCGTGCGGTCCGGGGGCTGCCCTTGGAAAAAAACTGCATGGCTTAATCTCCCGCCGCGCGGCCTTTGAGGGCGATGATGCCCCGCGGCCGGAATTGGATGAAGATGATGATGAAGATGATCATGTAGGTCTGCGCGGCCAGCGTGTTGGATGGGTTCATCCACTCGATGCCCTTCTGCAGGAAACCAATCATCGCAGCGCCCGCAAGCGTGCCCCAGATGTTGCCGACACCGCCAACCACCACGGTCATAAAGCTCTGCACGATATAGTCGCTGCCCAATTCCGAGGTCACTTTGGCAAAGAGCCCAATGGCCACGCCCGCGATGCCCGCGATGCCAGACCCAAGACCAAAGGTCAGCATGTTCACCTTGTCCGGGTTGATACCCATAGACGCCGCCATACGCGGGTTCTGCGTGACTGCGCGGGTCTCAAGCCCCAGGCGTGTGCGTTTCATGATGTAGAGGAAGACCCCGAGGAAGATCAGCGCGAGGAGGAAGATCGCGATGCGGATGTAGGAGATCGACACAACGTCATTCATCACCCAGGCACCGTCGAGCCAGCCCGGAGCGGTCAGTGGACGCGCCTGCGTGCCAAAGATGTTTTTGGCCAACTGCTGCAGCGCAATGGAAATCCCGAAGGTCGCCAGGAGTGTCTCCAAAGGACGCGCCTGAAGCCAGCGGATCACAAGGCGCTCCATGGCGACACCGGCGGCAAAAGTCACGGCAAAGGCCGTTGGGATCGCGACAATGATTGATACGGTGTGATCGGGGATGATCTGTTGCACCACATAACCTGTGTAGGCGCCCATCATGATGAACTCGCCATGCGCCATATTGATCACGCCCATCACCCCAAAGGTGATGGCAAGACCAATTGCAGCCAGGAAGTAGATTGAGGCAAGCGACAAAGCATCCAGCGTCAGATCGAGCGTCTGATTGAGGCCGACTTTAAGCTCGATGTCCTTAAGCGCCTTTGCGGCGGCATCCGTCACGGCTTTGGAAGGCTCAACATAAACGTCAAAAAACACATGTGCCTTCACAGCAGCCTCAATCGCATCGCCGCCGACATATGCAGGCACAGTCTTTTCAGCAGCCAAAGCCGCGTAGGCTTTTAGGCGGGCCGCTTCCGTGTTGAGCTGTGCAATTGAAACGCCGCCAACACTGCCCCCTTCTATGTGCGCCCCCAAAGCCAAGCGGATGTCATCAGAGGTCACACGCGCCGGAGCAAGCCCTTTGTTGGCAAGCAAGTCATAGGCGGTAATCGTGTCAAAAGCGCCTTCGCCAGGCTGCAAGACCTGCGCAACGTTCACACCGTCTGGCACCGTGCCCGTGGCAACCTCACGCGTGGTGGTCAAAAGTGGGTTCAGCGTGGCGCGGACGTCTACTCCGAGATCACCAGACATGTCAGAAATCGCTGTCAGTCGCGCAGCCTCGTCTGTGTCATAGCCAATGGTCAAAAGCCGTTCGAGCCGTTGTTTTTGCGTCTTCAGCGCCGCATCTGGTTCTCCTTCGATGGACGCACGCAGAGGGGCGAGCAGGCTGGCCTCCGGGTCTCTTTCGATGGACAAAAGCGCGGCCTTGCGAGCCTCGATATCTGGATCGCTCAGTTGAAACTGCACCAACGCCGTCCCAATCAGCGCACGGATGCCGCTGTTGGGTTTGAGTTGTTTCAGATCTTTCTTGGCAAACTCCCCCACCACTGCGCCGCTGTCAAAATCGGTGAGTAAGTACGTCTTGCTGTCAATCTTTTCACCAATGAAGAACAGCCCGTCTTCCTTGCGCTGCCACATGTTTTTGGCGGCCCAGACCTCCAAAACAGCCTGCGCTTGGGGCAGCCCGGAACTGGCCACAGCATCAATCGCCGGGCCGATGGTCTTGCGCGAACTTTTCACAATCAGCGCCTGATGGTCTTGCAGTATGGGCTGGATTTTAGCGCCTTGCGCCAAGCTCCGTTCGGGCGAAATCAGGCAAGCGGCCAAGAGGGCAAGGCCTGCCAAAAAGATCTGTCTCATGTGAGGAGGTCCGCGAGTTTAGTAAGGGGGCGCCACTTGGGGCGCTCCCCAAAAGGTCTCAACTTAGTAGTTGGACAGCGTTTGCACGCAGGTTTTGGTCTCGGTGTTGTACATACCGCAGTCCAGATCTTTCCAGTCCGACATCAGAACAGCGGATTCCGGCAGGAAGTCTGTCCATGCATCGCCTGGCACTTCAGCGGTCTGGGAAATGATGTCAAACTGACCGTCTTCCTGAATTTCGCCAATCAGAACCGGCTTTGCCAAGTGGTGGTTTGGCAGCATCACGGCAGTACCGCCTGTCAGGTTTGGAAATTCCTGACCGTACATTTTGGCACGCACCGCGTCCACTTCGGTGGAGCCCGCTTCGGTCGCCGCGTTCACCCACATGTTGAAGCCGATGTAATGGGCTTCCATCGGGTCGTTGGTCACACGCTCTTCACCCATGGTGGCTTTCCATGTTTCCACGAATTCCGCGTTCACATCAGAGTCCGCAGACTGGAAGTAGTTCCACGCCGCCAAGTGGCCCACGAGGTTGGATGTGTCCAGACCAGCCAGCTCTTCTTCACCCACGGAGAAGGCCACGACAGGAATGTCGTCGGCAGAAATACCGGCCGCCGCCAGCTCTTTGTAGAAGCCGATGTTCGCGTCGCCGTTGATGGTGGAGATCACGCCAACCTTTTTACCGTCCGCACCCAACGCAACCACATCCGCCACAATCTTGGACCAGTCAGAATGGCCAAATGGGGTGTAGTTCACAAAGATGTCGCCGTCGGCGATGCCTTTGTCTTTCAGATAGGACTCAAGGATGTTGTTGGTGGTACGTGGGTACACATAGTCGGTGCCCAAGAGTGCAAACTTCTCAACACCCAGCTCGTCCAGGAAGTAGTCAGTTGCCGGGATCGCCTGCTGGTTTGGCGCCGCACCGGTATAGAATACGTTTTTAGAGCTTTCTTCCCCCTCGTACTGGACAGGGTAGAACAGCAGACCGTTCAGCTCTTCGATCACAGGAAGGACGGACTTCCGCGACACAGAGGTCCAGTTGCCAAAGATCACGTCAACTTCGTGCACGGTCAGTAGTTCACGCGCTTTTTCCGCGAACAGTGGCCAGTCAGACGCCGGATCCACAACAACCGCTTCCAGCTGCTTACCCAGCAGGCCGCCTTTGGCGTTCTGCTGGTCGATCAGCATCAGCATGGTGTCTTTCAGCGTGGTTTCAGAGATGGCCATCGTACCGGAAAGCGAATGCAATACACCCACTTTGATGGTGTCTTCGTCGGCCATGGCAGAGCCAGCGAGAGACGCAAATACCAGAGATCCTGCGAGCGTGGATTTCAGAAAGGTCATTCTTTTCTCCTCGCGGGGCGGCCACAGAAAGCCTTGCGCCCAGAGGCGTGCTTCCGTTACCTGATCCCCGCAACTTCGTGTTGCAAACCGTGTGGCGGCCGTGTCGAGGTCCAATTCGTCGGTCGTCACACACCCCCCGTTTCCCAGACGTCCTGTCGTTCGGTTGGTGCCCACACCTTTTGTCACGGACGGTCTCAGGGCAAATTTCCGCACTGCAGCAATCGGCAAAATCGCCAATTACGCCCAAAAGTTAAGCGACAAATCTGGATGATGTCGGTTTTTTAACCACCCAACCATGAGGTGTGGCGTTAAACGCGCTCGAATTTGGAGCAAACCGCTCCAGCAAGAGTCATTTCTTCAGCGTCCCGCAACAAAGACCACTCGCAATACGCCGCTCTTAGCTTTGCCTTAACCAAGACAAAACAAAAACCCGCCGTTTTCACAGCGGGCTTATCTATTTCGGACGTTTGGAAACGCGTTAGGTGTTAAACAAGAAGTGCATCACGTCTCCGTCCTGCACCTCATATCCCTTGCCTTCGGCACGCATCTTGCCCGCTTCCTTGGCCCCGCTTTCACCGTTGCAGGCGATATAGTCGTCATAGGCAATGGTTTCGGCGCGGATGAAGCCTTTTTCAAAATCGCCGTGGATCACACCGGCCGCCTGTGGCGCCATTGTGCCTTTACGGATGGTCCAGGCGCGCGCCTCTTTCGGCCCAACAGTGAAGTAGGTTTCCAGATGTAAGAGTTCGTAGCCCGCGCGGATCAACCGGTCCAAACCAGCTTCTTCCAAGCCCATCTCACCGAGGAACATTTCGGCTTCTTCATCTTCCAGCTGGCTTATCTCTTCTTCGATCTGTGCAGAGATGATCACGTGGCTGTTGCCCTGCTTAGCAGCCATCTCGGCCACGGCCGCGGAGTGTTCATTGCCTTCCGCAGCCTCGGACTCGCCCACGTTGCAGACGTACAAAACAGGCTTTGTGCTCAAAAGCTGCAGCAGTTTCCAGGCCTTGGCATCTTCCTCGTCCACTTCGACCAAACGCGCGGGTTTGCCGTCTTCCAGCATCTCTTGTGCCGCTTTCAGCAGGCGTTCTTGCTGAACCGCCTCCTTGTCACCGCCACGTACTTTGCGCACGATACCCTGAAGACGTTTCTCGATGCTTTCCAGATCGGCCAACATCAACTCGGTTTCGATAGTTTCGGCATCCGCGACAGGATCAACCCGACCATCCACGTGCGTGACGTCGCCATCTTCAAAACAGCGCAGCACATGGGCAATAGCGTCAGTTTCGCGAATGTTGGCCAGAAACTGGTTGCCCAGACCTTCGCCCTTGGACGCACCTTTCACCAGACCGGCGATGTCCACAAAGGTCATGCGGGTTGGGATGATCTGCTTGGACTGCGCAATCGCCGCGAGCTTGTCCAGACGTGCGTCCGGCACGCCCACTTCGCCCACATTGGGCTCGATGGTGCAGAACGGGAAATTCGCCGCCTGCGCCGCTGCAGTTTTGGTCAGCGCGTTAAAGAGCGTGGATTTGCCAACGTTTGGCAAGCCAACGATGCCCATTTTGAAACCCATGTCCGGTCTCCTGTGTCTGGTTTGTGCTGCTCTTATTGGGTGTTGCGGCGCGGCGCAAGCTGTGTGTTCGTCCGCATCAGCAAAACAAAGTGCTTTGGCCTGGTCCACAAAACGCGCCTTTGTCGTGCATCTACATAGCATCGCGCCTCCGAAGCATTGATTTCCACCAAAGTTTTGGGCACATCTGCTGCTAGAAAACTCTGAGGGATCTTCATGACTCGTATCGACGCCAAATTCGCCGACCTTAACGCGCAGGGAAAAAAGGCATTTGTGGCCTATGTGATGGCCGGAGATCCCGACTACGCCACCTCCCTTGAGATTGTGAAAGGCTTGCCTGGCGCCGGTGTCGACATCATCGAACTGGGCCTGCCCTTCACCGATCCGATGGCGGACGGACCAACCATTCAACTCGCAGGTCAGCGCGCATTGGACGGCGGCATGACCTTGCAGAAGACCCTCGATCTGGCTGCTGAATTCCGCAAGACCGATGACACAACCCCGATTGTGCTGATGGGTTATTACAACCCGATCTATTCGCGCGGCGTGGACATGTTCCTAAAGGATGCTAAGGCAGCGGGCATTGACGGGCTTATCGTGGTTGACCTGCCGCCGGAAGAAGACGATGAGCTCTGCATCCCGGCGCAGACAGCAGGTATGAACTTCATCCGCCTGGCCACGCCAACCACAGATGACAAACGTCTGCCTAAAGTGCTGCAAAACACCTCCGGCTTTGTCTATTACGTGTCAATCACGGGCATCACCGGCTCCGCCGAGGCGGAAGCGACAAATGTGGGGCCAGAAGTGGCCCGCATCAAAGCCAGCACCGACCTGCCCGTTATTGTCGGCTTTGGCATCAACACGCCGGAGAAGGCGCAAAACATCGCGTCCGTTGCTGATGGCGCTGTGGTCGGTTCTGCCATTGTAAGCCAGGTCGCAGCAGGCAAGCCCGTGGATGAGGTGCTGGCCTTTGTGAAGTCCTTGGCAGACGGCGCCCACCGCGCCTGATTTCACCACCTCAAAAGGACGGGGTGCGGGCAGTTGGCCAAACCGCCTGCGCGCCAACGCTTTTATTGAGGTCAGGGGTCACGCCGCGCCCTCAACACCAAACAATTGTCAGGCACTAAGGAGCGACCTTACTCCGGGCAGCGCGTACGCGCCTGCAAAGCCGAAGACATCGCGCGCACCAAGCTGTCACGACTTATCGGCTTCGCCACATGTCCGCTCATACCCTCCGACAGGTACCCGGCAACCTGATGCACCATGGCATTCGCGCTCACCGCGAGGATCGGCGTCGGCTCTTGCATCTCGCGGCTTTCGATTTCCCGAATACGTCGCGTCGCCTCAATGCCATCCATGACTGGCATGTTAATATCCATTAGCACCATATCGTAGCGCGTGCCCTGCCATGCCTGAACGGCCTCTTCGCCATTGTCGACAATGTCCAATGTCAGACCAGCCTTCTTCAACATGTGCTTCAACACAATCTGGTTGGTGCGATTATCCTCTGCGGCCAAAACCCGCAGACCAAATAGGCTATCTCCTGCGTCTTCCAGCGATCTTTTTTCCGCCTCCACCGGTGCATCATCTGACAACTCGACAAGAACCTTGGCATGAAACTCTGCGCCCTGCCCCGGCTGCGAACGCAGGGAAATTTCGCCGCCCATCAGTTCGCAAATGTGACGTGAAATTGCCAAACCAAGCCCGGTGCCACCGTGCATACGCGTGACACTGGCGTTGGCTTGATTGAATCTTTCAAACAGCCGAAATTGCTGCGCTTTGGGAATCCCCGGCCCCGTATCCTGAACGCGCAAACTCAAAACGGCTTTGCCTCTGGACAGAGGCTTTAGATCCACCGTCAATGAGACAGACCCCGTTTCTGTGAACTTAATTGCGTTGGACAACAAATTGCCAACCACCTGCTGTAGGCGCAGCGGATCGGTTTTGATCAAGCCCTGGGCCGATTGCGAAATCGATGTATGAAATGAGAGCCCTTTCTCTTCGGCGCTGAACAGATAGTGGTGGCGCATGCTGTCTACCAGATCCGTGAGCTGATAGGGGATGATCTCAAACTCAAGCTTACCAGCTTCAATCTTTGAAAGATCAAGCACGTCATTGATGATCGCCAGCAACAAGCGCCCGCTGTCGCTTAGAATAGACACAAGCTTGCTTTGTTCGTCGCGTAACCCGCTGTCCTCCAGCGCCTGAGCCATGCCAAGAATGCCATTAAGCGGCGTGCGGATTTCGTGGCTCATTGACGCCAGAAACACTGATTTGGCCTCATTGGCAGATTCTGCCGCCACACGGGCTTCATCCAGTTCGCGCGTGCGCTCATGCACCGCCTGCTCCAACGTGCTCAAAAGTTTTTGTAGCCGCTGATTGGCTTCGTAAAGCTCTCGGCTCTTACCTTCCAGCAGTGCCTCGGCCTCCTCCCGAGCATTACGTTCGCGCATATACCGCCGCCGCGATACGGCATCTGTTGGGGGGGCTATGGCGTCACGTAAAAACATCAGGCCGCTTTCTGCATCACAAAATCAGCGTAAAACTTCGCGCCCTCTTGGCGTTCCGTCATCTCAAGAGATACATCCTCTTTGAAATACTGCAGGCAGGCCTCTATCAAACCATGGCAGAAATGATGCAGCGGACGCTCGCTGGAATAGCGCATTTTGAACCGCCCGTCTGCCAACCTCTCCGTTGCGAAAGTCGGCAACTCAACCTCTGGATAAAGCTTGCGCACCTCCACATGCACTTCGTTTTCGATGGATTCAAGCATCTCAAAGCCATTGTTCTTGCCTTCAAAAAAAACCGGATAGCCGTCCACAAAGCGGCCAAACATCCAATGGCCGAACTGCCGATGCAACGTTTCCGCAGACGCGCCGAGCTCTGCGCCCACGGCATCCACTATTTTCAAAAGTTCGCGGCAAGGATAATTGCCAACCGCGCTGAACGCGCCATCACTCTCCAAATCCACTTGATCCAGAATGTCATCCACCGCCTCTTCGCCCATCACAGACTCGGCCATGCGGATCAATTCGACAAAAACAATGCCTTTCATGCGGACCTCCGCGTCACTCATACAACCACAATAGGAACAGAATGAGCACAAACAGTAAACACATCCTTAAAATGCAAAAGAGATTGCGCACAACTCGCCCCATTGGTAAAGAACATTTACCAAAAAGCGACCCGAGAGTGAGTTTATGCCCGTAATCACCTGCATTGAGGACCTCAAACGCCTCTATCAACGCCGCGCGCCCCGGATGTTTTACGACTATGCTGAGACCGGTAGTTGGACGGAGAAAACCTTTGTCGAAAACACGTCGGATTTTGCCGACATTTATCTGCGTCAGCGGGTGGCCGTTGACATGTCCGGCCGGTCCACAGCCAGCCAGATGATCGGACAGGACGTGGCCATGCCGGTGGCGCTTGCGCCCGTGGGACTTACGGGCATGCAATGCGCCGACGGGGAGATCAAAGCCGCCCGCGCCGCCGAAAAGTTTGGCGTGCCTTTCACATTGTCCACGATGTCGATCAACTCGATTGAGGAAGTCGCAGAAGCCACCACCAAACCGTTCTGGTTTCAGCTCTACACCATGACCGACGAAGACTTTGTCGACCGCCTGATCCAACGGGCCAAAGACGCCAAGTGTTCGGCACTGGTGATTACTCTGGACCTCCAAATTCTGGGACAGCGCCACAAAGACTTGAAAAACGGCTTGTCCGCGCCTCCCAAGCTGACCCCTTCCACCATTGCCAATTTGATGACCAAGTGGCGTTGGGGCATTGAAATGCTTGGCGCAAAGCGGCGCAACTTTGGCAATATCGTCGGCCATGTGGACGGCATCACAGACACCGCCGATCTTGGCGCTTGGACCGCGGAGAGCTTTGACCTCACACTGGATTGGGACAAAGTCGCAAAGATCAAAGAAAAATGGGGCGGCAAGGTCATTCTGAAAGGCATTCTGGACGCCGATGACGCCAAAATGGCCCTCAAGGTGGGTGCGGACGCGATTGTGGTCTCCAACCACGGTGGCCGCCAACTTGACGGTGCCCTCAGCGCGATCCGCGCCCTGCCCTCTATCATGGAAGCCGTTGGCGATGACGTGGAAGTGCATCTGGACAGTGGCATTCGCTCCGGTCAGGACGTATTGAAGGCGCTGGCTCTGGGCGCCAAGGGCACCTACATCGGCCGTGCGTTCATCTACGGCCTAGGGGCCATGGGCGAGGCTGGCGTGACCAAGGCGCTAGAAGTGATCCATAAAGAACTTGATGTCTCCATGGCGCTCTGCGGCCGCCGCACAATCGATGAGTTGGACCGCGATGTCCTGCTGGTGCCCGAAAACTTCGAAGGCCGCTGGCAGGCCTAACCAATCGCTTTGACAAGCTCTTGCCCGGCGCGCCATAAACAAACTGGGCAAGAGGTATCACGCGTATGTTGGTCTTTTTCAAACCAAATTTGGCATTTCTGTCGGTGCCCAAAACCGGCTCTACAGCCTATGAACTGGCCTTACGCAAACGTGCCGACGTGGTGTTCACCAAACGGGTGAAACACATGACCATCGGCAAATACCACGCCAAGCTCGCCCCATTTCTAAAAGAGACCTACGGCATCACACCGGAGCGTCTGGCTGTGGTGCGTGACCCAATTGACCACGCGCGCAGCTGGTACAAATACCGCAGCCCGGAGCGCATGGATCGCAACAACCCAACCTGCCACGGCGGCGTCAGCTTTGACGCCTTCCTGCTGGATGCCATCAGCCCCAGGCCCTCCAAGGCCGCCGGTATTGGCTCGCAGGCGTCGTTCTTGTCTCTGGGCGTTGGCGAAGTTCCGGTCGATCATCTCTTTGCCTATGAGCGCCAAGACCTTTTGCAGGCTTTTCTCAAAGAGCGATTTGGCGAAGATGTCCTGCCCCGCCAAAAAAACGTATCACCGCCGGTAGAAGCCCCCTTGTCCCGCGAAGTGGAGGCCGCATTCCGGGCAGCAAGACCCGCCGATTTTGCGCTTTATGACAAGGTTATCGCAGCAGGCGGTGTTTTGCGCGAATTTCACAGCACTTGACGCGCGAATCCCCTTTGCATTCTGACAAATCCGCGCTATAGGCGCGTCTTCACGCGGGGATACAGCCTTGGAGGATCCCTGCCTATGTATATGGAGAATTCAAAATGGCTGGTCAAATTCCTGATCTTATCGCCGAAGCACGTACGGGGACAGGCAAGGGCGCCGCTCGTCAAGCACGTCGTGACGGCTTCGTTCCTGGTGTTGTATACGGTGGCGAAGCAGAGCCGCTGGCAATCCAGATCCCTTTCAACGTTCTGTTCAAGAAACTGAAAGACGGTCGCTTCCTGTCCACACTGTTCAACCTGAAAGTGGAAGGTCAAGAAGACGTGCGCGTGATCTGCCGCGGCGTTCAGCGTGACACCGTAAAAGACCTGCCAACACACATCGACCTGCTGCGTCTGCGTCGCACTTCCAAAATCAACCTGTTCATCCACGTTGACTTTGAGAACGAAGAAGCGGCACCAGGCATCAAGAAGGGCGGCGTTCTGACTGTAGTACGTCCAGAAGTTGAGCTGAACGTAACCGCAGGCGACATTCCTGAGCGTCTGGTTGTGGATCTGACCGGCAAAGACATCGGCGACACCATCACCATCAGCCAGATCGACCTGCCTGAAGGTGCAAAGCCTACCATCGACCGTGACTTTGTGATCGCGAACCTGTCCGCGCCATCCGGCCTGCGTTCTGCTGGCGATGACGAAGACGGCGAGGCTGAAGGCGAAGAGGCCGCAGCCGAAGAATAATCACACCACCGCCTCGGCGGTATGTGAGAACGCGGTGCCCCCGGGCGCCGCGTTTTTTTTTGTGCGCGCGAGACTGTACACAATTGAAATTAAGTGCCTTTTAACTTTGCGCTGCTTTCACCCCAGAACAGCACCGATCACCTCGCCCTCATTCATAAGTTGTTAGAGGTTGCCGCACAATCTGGCGCCAAGTCGATCGAGGTCACTTAACTCGTTCGTCGCAAACACTGTTTTCAACAACTGGGGTGTCTAGATGAAACACGCATTAATCGGAAGTATTCTGGCGGCAAGCACAAGCATGGCGCACGCCACTGAACAGCTCAATATCTTTACCTGGGATGGCTACGTTACTGAGGCTGAGATTACAGCGGTAAACGCCCTTCTCAAAGAGCAAGGCTACGACGTGCAGGTCAACCTGCTGGAAACCGTCGCGGAAGGCCCGCGTCAGATGTTTGACATGCTGCGTTCCGGCGACGTCGATGTCTCCTTTTTGACGCTGAACTACATCAACATGGAAGGCAGCCCCTCTGCCAATATGCTGCAGCCAATCAACGTCAACTCGCCCCGTTTGGAGAACTATCAGCACCTGTCCAAGGCGCTGACCGACATTCCAATGGGCATGAAAGGCGATGAGCACCTCTACATTCCATGGGGTGGCGGCGCCTATGGCATCTGGGCCAACCTCGACACGGTTGAGGACATGCCCACCTCTGTGAAGGCGATGTTGGAGCCGGAATGGAAAGGGCGCCTGTCCCTAACCGACGGTCAGGTGCATCCAAACGTATCCCTGGCGCTTCTGGCGCTTGGCCGCTCCGCTTTTGAGGTGAACGACGTCTCTGGCGACCGCGCCGCCTTGGGGGCGCTCGCCGCCCCGGACAGCGAGTTACAACAGACCGTGAATGCGCTCTACGGTCAGGTCGGCAACTTCTGGAGCGCCTCTCCGCCCTTCACCGGCGAATATGATCTGGTAGCCTCTTATGGGGTCGGCGCGTCCGCGGCCATAGCTGAGGGCGGCAACTGGGGGCTGGTGCCTTTTGAAGAAGGCAACACAGTGTGGCTCGACACAATCAACTTCGCAAAGCATCTGGAAGGCGACAAGCTGGAAGCGGCGGAAATCTTTGCCAACTACTTCATCGGCAAAGAGGTTCAGACCCGGGTGGTGGAAGGCCTGGGCATGGTTGCATCTTCCTCACTGGTCGATACCAACCCACTGATCGAAGCCAATCCGGACTTCTTTGAAGAAAGCATGTTCTGGCCGCCATATACCCGCGCCGCAGGTAATGCGATTGAGTTGATGTCCAAACGCGCCATGGGGATGAGCGCCACCAACTAAGTCGCCACCGGCGGCAATAGCTCTGTCGTTTCTTGACAGAGGGATACAAATAGAAAACGCGGCACCCTCCGGTGTCGCGTTTTTAATGTGCTTCAACGTTCAGCCCAACTTATTGAGACGCTCTCAAACCTTGTGCCCACGCACCTCTGGCAACGCGATATTCGCGACTTGCTCGGCAATGGGCGGAGACGACAGCGGATGGTGCTCTTCGGAAAAGCTCTCCGCATCACTCATCTCTTGCCACTTGCCGCCGACAAAGACCTCCAGCCCAGAGAACTTGGCTTTGTAATCCATCTTCTGACTGCCCGGCACCCAGTAGCCCAAATAGACATAGGGCAGCCCCGCCTCACGGGCGATTTCGATGTGATCCAGGATCAGGAAAGTGCCCAAAGACGTGCGGCTCATCTCCGGATCATAAAAGGAATAGACCATGCTCACGCCGTCTTCGAGCACATCAGTCAGACAAACGCCAATCAACTGTTCGCTGTCCTGATCGGAATACTCAACCACGCGGCTGCGGATCGGCGTTTCCTCGATCATCGCAGCAAATTCAAACACATCCATGTCTGCCATGCCGCCATCAGAATGCCGGCTGTCCAGATAGCGGCGGAACAGGTCAAACTGTTCTTCCGTGGCCCATGGAGAGGTCGCGCGGCGTTGCAGGTGTGCATTGCGGCGGGCGGCTCGACGCTGGCTTTTGGTGGCGGTGAACTTGGAGACATCAATCCGCGCGGACATGCAGGCGTTGCAGTCCGTACAGGACGGCCGATAAAGCACATTTTGCGAGCGACGAAAGCCCTGCTGTGACAGCGCGTCATTCAGAGCCGTCGCGTTATCCCCTTGCAGCGCCGTGAACAGCTTACGCTCCATTCGACCGTCCAGATACGGGCATGGCTGCGGGGCGGTCACATAAAACTGTGGAACTATCGGAAGACTATGACGCATGGCACTCCAACACCTGAGATTGCCTTAGACGTTATCAACAGGTTTTTAACCCGCCAAGCCCTCCGAATGGGGTAATCGGCGGGTTTCTGGAGCCATGGTTAAAATTTGACAGGCATTAACCGTTCATTTCGGTCAATTTCGTCGCCGTTTGGAAAGGCCTCAAGAACAGGCGACAATCAGCTTCTGCATAAAGCCTTTTCCGGCTTCAAACTGCGCCACTGACAGGAACTCATCCGGCTGGTGCGCCTGGGCAATGTCACCTGGGCCGCAGATCACGGTTGAATAGCCTGCGTCTTGGAAATGACCGCCCTCTGTGCCGTAGCTGACCACACGCGATGCGTTGTCTCCCGTCAGCTGCCGTACCAAAGCTTCGGCCTCGCCCGCCTCTTCCGGCATCAGACCAGGCACGTAGAACTTCTCCTGCAGGGCAATATGGCTCTCCGGCACAACGGCCTGCATCTCCGCCTCGACCTCGGCCACTTTGGCTTTGAAACGGGCAATCCAGTCATCCCGGCTCTCATCCGGCACAATGCGGAAATCGAGACCAAAGTGACAATCCAGCGCCGTGATGTTGTGCGCCGTGCCACCTTCGATCATGCCCACATGGACCGTGGTCCAGGAGGGCTCAAAGGTGGCCGCCACCGGCCCCGCCTCTTTGGCGCGGTTTTCAGCATTCATCTCGTTGGCCCACTCAATCAGCTTCGCGCCATACATGATCGCGTTCACGCCGGTGTGCATCAGCGAGCTGTGCACCTCAAAACCGCGCACATGCACGTTAAAGCCTTGCCCGCCCTTGTGGCCGGTCACGGCCCCCATCATCGACGGCTCGCCCACAATCGTGGCCGACCCTTTGGGGAAGTGCTTGTTCATGGTCTCAATCAGGGGAGCCGCGCCGGTACAGCCGATCTCTTCGTCGTAAGAGAGCGCCAATTGCAGCGGACGCTTGAGGTCACTGTAGTGCCCTTCGACAATGGCCCAAACTGCCAAAGCGTCAAAGCCTTTCATGTCACAGGTGCCGCGCCCAAAAAGCTTGCCGTCTTTCTCAACCACTTCAAACGGATCGGTGGACCAAGGTTGCCCCTCAACGGGCACCACATCGGTGTGGCCCGACAGCACAATCGCCCCCTCAATATCAGGCCCAACATGCGCGACCAAGCCAGCCTTGGCCGGGTCGGTCTCATGCGGATGCTGATGGCTCTCGATCCCGTGGGACGTAAGATAGTCTTGCACCCATTCGATCAGTGGCAGGTTGGTGTCGCTCGACACAGTCGGAAACGACACCAGCTTGTCCAAGATGGCCCGCGGGCTCAGACGCTCCGCCATCGGGTTAGTACCCGCTGTCGGTGATCAGAACCTTGTGGCCTGGTGCCACTTCCTTGTACTCCGACGGTGCCGCCTCATAGCCCACAGGGTGGATCGGCGACGGGATCGGCTTGAAGTTCAGGTCTTTCTCAGACTTGCGCTGACGCGGATCGGCAATAGGCACCGCTTTCATGAGCGCCTGTGTGTAAGGGTGCTGCGGGTTCTCAAACACCGCCCGACGTGGACCAATCTCCACAATCCGACCCAGATACATCACACCCACATGGTGGCTCACACGTTCGACAACCGCCATGTCGTGGCTGATGAACACATAAGAAATGCCCATCTCTGCCTGCAATTCCATCATCAGGTTCAGCACCTGCGCCTGTACCGACACGTCCAATGCCGACACCGCCTCGTCCGCCACAATCAGCTTCGGGTTCAAGGCAAGAGCACGAGCAATCGCGATCCGCTGACGCTGACCACCGGACATCTCATGCGGATAGCGGCGCATGAAGCTGCGTGGCAGCTCCACACGGTCAAAAAGCATTTCGACACGTTTCTGCAGCTCGGCACCGGAATGGGTTCCATAATTGCGCATCGGCTCGGACACTTGATCCTGCAACATCATCTGCGGGTTCAGCGAGGCAAACGGGTCCTGGAAGATCATCTGCATCTGCTGACGCGCAGAGTGCATTTCCTTGGCACTCAGACCAATCACGTCCTGACCGTCAAAGGTCACATGACCGCTGGTTGGCTCTACCAAACGCAAAAGCGACCGGCCAGCGGTGGACTTACCACACCCGGATTCACCCACCAGCGACAGGGTCTGGCCCTTGTTCACGGTGAAGGACACATCCTCAACTGCATGCACGTTGGCCACGGTGCGGCGCATCAGACCGCCTTTCACCGGGAAGCGGGTCACGAGGTTCTTCACCTCAAGGATCACTTCATCGGTGCCCGGGATCGGGTCGGTATTATGGGTGGTGTCGCCAAACAGCTTCATCGGGGATGGCACATCGGTGCCGCGCATCTCTCCGAGCTTTGGCACCGCCGCCAGCAGCGCCTTGGTGTAATCGTGCGTTGGGTTTTCGAAGATTTCTTCGACGGTGCCCTCTTCCACCTTATTGCCCCGGAACATCACCACAACGCGGTCAGCCATCTGGGCCACAACCGCCATATCGTGGGTGATAAACATGACGGCAGTGCCAGTTTCACGCTTCAGACGGTCCATCAAGGCAAGAATTTCCGCCTGAATGGTCACGTCGAGCGCGGTGGTTGGTTCGTCCGCGATCAGTAGGCGTGGCTCACAGGCCATGGCCATCGCGATCACAACACGTTGGCGCATCCCGCCGGACAGTTCATGTGGATACTGTTTCAGGCGGCGCTCCGGCTCAGGGATACGCACCTGACGCAAAAGCTCGAGCGCGCGCGCTTCGGCATCCGCTTTTGACAGTTTTTTGTGCAAACGCAGTCCTTCGGTCAACTGACGCCCTACGGTGAACACTGGGTTCAGCGCGGTCATCGGCTCTTGGAAGATCATGCCGATCTCATTGCCGCGAATCGTGCGCATCAGGTCCTGATCGGCCTTGGACAGATCCACATCGTCCGCTTCTTTGCGGTCAAACAGGAGCTTTCCGCCCGCGATGTCGCCACCGCCAAACTCCACAAGACGCATCAGCGAAAGTGACGACACCGACTTACCCGACCCAGATTCCCCAACGATACAAACGGTTTCGCCGGGGTTCACCTTGAAGGAGACATCCTCCACACCCACCACAGGCCCATCTTTGGTCTGGAACTCGACACGCAGGTTCTCAATCGACGCAATGGCGTTGTCCAACATGAAGGTGACTCCCCTTAACTTTTGTTTTTTGTTGTCCCTCGCGGCGAAGCTACCGCCCCAAAATGCAATGGTCAAACCAAGACAGGCCTGATTCAGGCCCTGAATGAACATTTATTCAATTTGGCCCCTTGCAATTTTACCCTCACTGGTCTGTGATGCCCGCAGTCTGAGGGGAGTATGACTTTTTCACATTGTGAAACCGCAAATGGGTTCATTTGCGCCTTTTTCAGATCATCAAAAACCGGGTGGAGCCAATCCGCCCACAAGGCACGCGGCATGCGTGCACCAACATGGAGTGAGACATGAAAGCAAAGACTTTGATGCTTGGCGCCGCAGCAGCATTTGTGATGGCCCCAGCGGCCATGGCAGAGCGCGGTTCGGACGGCCACGTGAACATTATTTATTGGCAGGCGCCATCCATCCTGAACCCGTACCTGTCTTCCGGTACCAAGGACGTTGAATCCGCCTCCCTCACCCTGGAGCCGCTGGCACGTTACGACGAAACCGGCAAAATGGTACCTTACCTGGCAGCAGAGATCCCAACCGTTGCAAACGGCGGCGTGTCTGAGGACCTGACCTCCATCACCTGGACCATCGCAGACGGCATGGTTTGGTCTGATGGCACCGCAGTGACCTCCGCCGACGTTGTCTTCACCGGCGAATACTGCATGCACCCAGAAGGTGGCTGTGCTCAGGCAGCATTCTTTGATGGCGTTGAAAACATCGAAGCACTGGACGAGAAAACCGTCAAAGTGACCTTCAACCAGCCTAAGCCAAACCCATATGGCCCATTTGTTGGCGGTCAATCGCCGATCATCCAGAAAGCTCAGTTCGAGAACTGCACCGGCGCAAAAGCACCAGAGTGTACTGCTGAGAACTTTGGCCCAATCGGCACCGGCCCATTCGTTGTGACTGAGTTCAAGACCAACGACGTGATCCAGTACGAAGCCAACCCGAACTACCGTGACGCCTCCAAGCCAGCGTTCGCAACTGTGACCTTCAAAGGTGGCGGAGACGCAACCGGTGCAGGCCGTGCGGTTCTGGAAACCGGCGAATTTGACTACGCATGGAACCTGCAGCTGGCACCAGACGTCATCGCGAAGATGGAAGAAGGCGGCAAAGGTAAAGCGATCGCAGGCTTCGGCCCGCTGGTTGAGCGCCTGGAAATGAACATGACCAACCCGTCCTCCGACCTTCCGGAAGGCGAGCGTTCGACTGTTGCTCACCCACATCCATTCCTGTCTGACATCAACGTGCGTAAAGCGCTGTCCATGGCGATCGACCGCGAACTGCTGGTTGAAATCGGTTACGGTAAAGCAGGTAAAGTGACCTGTGACCTGGTACCTGTGCCGGCAAACTACGCCTCTGCCAACACCGATTGCTTCAAACAGGACATCGCAGGCGCAAACGCGCTGCTGGATGAAGCTGGCTGGGTCAAAGGCGGCGACGGCATCCGCGCCAAAGACGGCGTGAAACTGTCCATCCTGTACCAGACCTCCACAAACGCCGTGCGTCAGGACTTCCAAGCGCTGATCAAACAGTGGTGGAGCGAGATCGGTGTTGAAACCGAACTGCGCAACCTGTCCGCGTCCGTATTCTTCGGTGGTGACCCAGGTTCCCCTGACACCTTCCAGAAGTTCTACGCAGACGTTGAAATGTATGCGAACACCTTCAACGGCACCGACCCTCAGCAGTACCTCGCAGCGTACCGTTGTGGCGGCGAGCCAAAGCCATCATCCCAGTGGCAGGGTGAGAACATCAACCGCTTCTGTGATCCAGCATATGACGCTCTGATCGACGAACTGGCCCGTACCGGTGACATCGAGAAGCGCGGTGAGATCGCCAAGAAGATGAACGACATGCTGACCAACGAGAGCTACACCATCGTGCCTCTGGTACACCGTGGCCGCGTCTCGGCACACTCCAACACTCTGGGCGGCGTTGTCCTGAACGTTTGGGACTCCGAGCTGTGGAATATTGCAGACTGGCATCGTGTGAAGTAATTCATCGATGCGGGGCGAGCTTCAAAGCTCGCCCCAACTCTATTGAGCCCCGCACAGTAAGGTCGCTGCGCGGGGCTAAACAACAAAAACGACGCATAAAGGCGCCTCCATGCTGACCTTCACCATACGCCGTCTGATCCTCGCGATCCCGACGTTGCTCTTTATCTCACTTGTCATCTTCCTTTTGCTCGAGCTCGCGCCGGGCGATCCGATGGCACAAGTCCCCTTGACCGTTCCGCCAGAGGTCAAAGAAAAAATGCGCCTGGCCCTTGGCCTTGGCGAACCCGGCTACATCCGCTTTTACAAATGGTTGGTCCAGTTCTTCTGGGTAGAACCCCAGGTCCTGTTTGACCACATGTTTGGCACCACCTTCTCCGAAGGCAAGCTGCGCATCATCAGCTGGCAGCACCGCGGCCCTGTGATGGACGTGGTTGTGGAACGCCTGCCACAAACCCTGTGGGTTGTGGGCATGTCCTACATCGTCGGCATCCTGATCGCCCTGCCCATCGGCATCTACTCTGCGTACAAGCAGTATTCGATCTTCGATCAGGCCGGTACCTTCATCACCATGATCGGCTACTCCATTCCGCCGTTCTTCACCGGCCCACTGGTCATTGTTCTGTTCTCGGTGAACCTCGGCTGGTTCCCTTTCATCTACGACACCACCCATGAGGTCGTGGATTGGGACAGCTTTGTGTATCAGCTGCGCCAGATGATCATGCCTGTGATGGTGCTTGCCCTGCAAACCACCGCCCAGATCAGCCGCTACATGCGGGCCTCGATGCTGGACAACCTCAACCAGGACTATGTACGCACCGCGCGTGCTAAGGGCCTGAGTGAGCGTGTGGTTGTGATGGTGCACGTGCTGCGCAACTCGATGATCCCAGTTGTGACCGTGATTGCTCTGGGTCTGCCTGCCATCTTCGGCGGCGCGATCATCACCGAGCAGGTCTTCTCCGTGAACGGCATCGGCGCCCAGCTGATCGGAGCCATTCAGGCCAACGACCTGCCAACCGTGCAGACGCTGACCTTTATGTTCGCTTTCCTGATCGTCTTCTTCAACCTGATCGCAGACGTGCTCTACGGCATTCTTGATCCGAGGATCCGCTATGACTGATACCACCAACACCGAGCCAGCCGCCCCACCACGCAGTCAGTGGTACGATGTTTGGCACCAGTTCAAAGCGCACAAAGGCGCGCTTCTGGGGGGCATCATCTTCCTGATCATCGTGTTCGGGGTTTTTCTAGGTCCACTGCTGTGGCCCTATGACGCCACCTACATCGACATCCGCTCGCGCAACCAGGGTCCAAGCTTGGCACACCCGTTTGGCACAGACCAATTGGGCCGTGACTTGCTGGCCCGGATGATGGCCGGGGGCCAGACCTCCATCGCAGTGGGCCTGACCGCCATGCTATTGGCACTGGGTCTGGGCAGTTTTGTGGGCATCATCGCCGGGTTCTTCAAGAAACTCGACGGCCCGCTGATGCGCCTGACCGACCTGTTCCTGGCCCTGCCGATTCTGCCGTTGCTGCTGGTGATGATGATGCTCTTCCGCGAACCGCTGTCTGCGGCCGTGGGTCCAGAGCGCGGCATCTTCATCCTGATCGTGATCGCCATCGGCATCACCTCCTGGATGCCCACCGCGCGGATCGTGCGCGGCGATGTGCTGGCGCTGAAAGAGCGTGAGTTTGTGCTGGCTGCCCGTTCCATCGGGACCTCCAACAAGAACATGATCACGCGGCACATCCTGCCCAACGTGCTGTCGCCCATCATGGTGTCGGCCACCCTGGGCATCGCCAACGCGATCATCACCGAATCGGCGCTGTCCTTCCTGGGTCTTGGCTTCCCGCCAGACTTCCCGACCTGGGGCCGTCTGCTGAATGACGCGGTGCAGTACCTGCAAGACTACCCGGAACGCGTATTCTGGCCCGGTCTGGCGATCTCTCTGACCGTGCTGTCGGTGAACTACCTCGGTGACGGTCTGCGCGACGCGCTCGATCCCCGCATCCGCGGTCGGTAAGTCAACAAGACCACACAACGAAGGCCGGGCATTTGCCCGGCCTTTTTTGTGCTTTCTGAAATACACGCCCGATTTTCGGCTGCAGCGCTGTTTGTCGCTGCTAGGGTGCCGTTATGATGTTTGATTTGCCCAACCACGACGCACTCTACATAGCCCTGCTCGCACGGGACCCAGCCTATGACGGACGCGCCTATGTCTGCGTGTCGTCCACTGGTGTGTTCTGCCGCCTGACCTGCCCCGCCCGTAAACCCAAGTCGGAAAACTGCACCTTCTTCGCCTCCATCGGCGAATGCATCGAAGCCGGCTACCGCGCCTGCAAGCGCTGCCATCCCATGTCCCCCGCCGCCGAAGCCGACCCCGCCATCGCCGCACTTCTGGCCGCGCTGGACGAGCACCCGGACATCCGCTGGTCGGAACGCCACATCGCCCAAATGGGCTTTGACCTCTCGACCGTGCGCCGGTCGTTCAAACGCCAGTTTGGCATGACCTTCCTCGAAATGGCCCGCCAACGCCGCCTGCGTGAGGGCTTCGAAGTGCTCAGCCAAGGCGACAAAGTCATCGACGCGCAGATGAGTGCCAGTTTTGACAGCCCCTCTGCTTTCCGATCAGCTTTTGCCCGTCTGTTGGGCTGTGCCCCAGCGGATCTTCGCAAAGGCGGGCTTTTGCGCGCGGATTGGATCTCCTCCCCCTTGGGTGACTTGATCGCCGTCTCCAGCGCCTCGCATCTGCATTTGCTGGAGTTTGTCGAACGCAAAGCCCTACCACGCGAGTTGGCCCGCCTGCGTGAATTTGCCAAAGGCGACCTAGGTCTCGGCCGCTATAGCCCCACCGATCAGGTCGAGGCGGAACTGACCGCCTTCTTCGCAGGTCAAAACGCAAGCTTTAACACACCCCTGGCTTTCCACGGTTCGGCCTTCACCAAAGAAGTCTGGCACGCACTCTGCGACATCCCGGCCGGGGAAACCCGCACCTACTCTGAACTTGCCAGAACCATTGGCCGCCCCTCGGCCACCCGCGCTGTGGCCCGCGCGAATGGCGCCAACCAGATTGCCTTGCTGGTGCCCTGCCACCGCGTGCTTGGCGCAGACGGTGCGCTCACCGGCTACGGCGGCGGTCTCTGGCGAAAACAGAAGCTCATCGAAATCGAACGCCAATACCAAAAAGGACCTGTCCATGACCCAAGCTGACCGCGCCCGTGCCTTTGCCGCGCTGCACCAACCCGGCACGCCCCTTGTGCTTTACAACTGCTGGGACGCGGGCAGTGGCGCAGCCATAGCCAAAGGCGGTGCCCCTGCGCTCGCAACCGGCAGTTGGTCCGTAGCCGCAGCCCAAGGCTATGCGGACGGCGAAGCCCTGCCGCTGGACACTCTCCTGAACATCGCCACCCGCATCACCGCAACTTGTGACGTGCCGGTCTCGCTCGATTTTGAAGGTGGCTATGCAGTTGAGCCAGACGCACTGCGCAGAAACATCGCGGGTGTATTGGCCGCAGGTGTTATTGGCATCAACTTTGAGGACCGCATGGTGCAAGGCAGCGGCCTGCATGACATCGAGACGCAATCCACGCGCATCGCCGCCATTCGCGCTGAGGCCGACGCGCACGATGTGCCGCTCTTCATCAACGCCCGTACCGATCTGTTTTTGCAATCCAAACCAGAAGATCACGGCCAACACGTCGACGCCGCCATCACCCGCGGCAAAGCTTATGCCGAAGCAGGCGCCAGCGGTTTCTTCATTCCCGGCTTGGCCGATCTGGAACTGATCCGCATCATCTGTTCGGAAGTTTCCTTGCCTGTGAACGCCATGTGCCTTGATGTCACCGCAGACGTGGCGCCACTGGCGACAACCGGTGTAGCCCGCATCAGCTTTGGCCCTGCGCCCTACCGCGCTGCCATGAAGGCGCTGACGCAACAGGCCGAGCGACTCTACTAAGCCAAAAAGAAAAACCCCGCCATCGCTGGCGGGGTTCTCCAATTCTTAATCGAAAGATCGGGTGATCTTACTCGTCGCCGGACTTCAGCGCTGCGCCCAAGATATCGCCGAGGGACGCACCGGAGTCGGAAGAACCGTACTGTTCCACGGCTTCTTTCTCTTCTGCGATCTCGCGTGCCTTGATCGACAGACCCAGACGACGGGTCTTGCTGTCGATGTTGGTGACGCGCACGTCGATCTTGTCGCCGGTGGAGAAACGCTCTGGGCGCTGCTCTGCACGGTCGCGGGATAGGTCGGAGCGGCGGATGAAGGACTTCATGCCTTCGTATTCCACTTCGATGCCACCGTCTTCGATTGCGGTCACTTCTACGGTCACGATGGAGCCGCGCTTCACGCCGCCCACTGCGTCCGCGAACTTGTCGCCGCCGAGTGCTTTGATGGACAGGGAGATACGCTCTTTTTCAACGTCCACTTCGGAGACAACGGCCGAAACCATGTCGCCTTTGCGGTAGTTCTGGATCGCATCTTCGCCACGCTCG